>CAWIYW010000011.1:0-1135320 GCA_963840405.1 uncultured Gammaproteobacteria bacterium | reverse complement strand
CGAGGATTTCGTCGAGCACTGCTCCACCTGCTGGCAGACGGGCAAGTCGATGCTGGTGTGCATCGACAAGATCACCTGCGCCCGGATGTTCCAGCGCATCGAGCCGCGCTGGAAGGCCAAGCTTGCCAGGCTCCAAGGCCAAATCCCCTACATCGAGGCGGAGCTTGTCGCTGCCACCGACCCGGACGTGCGAGAGCGCCTCGCCGGTCAGCTCGAGTCCGTGCGCCATCAGGCGCAGTGGATGGACACCACGATCATCGAGATCGTCATTAGCGAGGCGCAGAACGAAACCCGCGACTTCCAAAAATGGGGCTTCGACATCATCCCGCACCGCATGGTGATGAAGACCGGCTTCCAGACACTCGACGGCAAGCGGGTGGCAATCGAGGACGCCTTCAAGGATCCGCAGCATCCTTTCCGCATCGCGATCGTCTGCGCGATGTGGCTGACCGGCTTCGACGTCGAGTGCCTAGCGACGCTCTACATCGACAAGCCGATGAAGGCGCACAACCTGATGCAGGCCATCGCCCGCGCCAACCGCGTGTTCCCCGGGAAGGACTGCGGCGTCATCGTGGACTACAACGGCATGCTCAAGAGCCTGCGCGAGGCGCTGGCGCAGTACGCTCTGGGCGATGAGGACGACGGCGCCGGGGGCGGTGGCATCGTGGCCCCGATCGAGGACCTGGTTGCGGCCCTGCTCCAGGCCATCGAAGCCGCGGAAAGCACCTTCGTCGGACTCGGCTTTGATGCGACCCGGCTCCACGGTGCAACGGGGTTCGACCGCATCGAAGCGCTCCGCGACGCGGTGGACGCGCTCTATACCTCGGACGAAGCCAAACGCCGCTTCGAAATCATGGCCCGGCAGATGTTCATACGCTTCAAGGCGCTGCTCATGGAGCCGACCGCCCTAGCCTATGCGGAGCGCCATGACAACATCGAGGCCACCTACAAGAAGCTGCAGGACCGGCGCGACACAGCCGACGTGACCGAGGTGCTGAAGGAGCTGCACCGCATCGTCAACGAGGCCATCCGCGCTGCAGCGCCGGGTGAAGACCATGCTGAGGGGCTAACGGTGGACCTAAGCCAGATTGATTTTTTGAAGCTGCGCGACGAGTTCGCCAGCAAGGTGCGTCGCAGGCACGCTGCGCTCCAGGATATTCGCGATGTCGTCGAAAAGAAGCTGCGCAGATGCTGCTCAAACCCGATGCGGATGGACTTCTACAAGAAATATCAGCAGATCGTCGCGGACTATAACCGCGAAAAGGACAGGACGACGGTAGAAGCAACTTTCGCGCAGCTGGTAACCCTTGCCGCCAAACTAGATGCTGAGCAGCAACGAGCTGCGGCGGAGGGATTGACAGATGACGAGCTTGCACTGTTCGACCTGCTGTTCAGGGAGAGAATCAGCAAAGCGGATCGGGAGCGACTGAAGCAGGCAAGCAAGTCCCTGTTGCAGTCGCTGCGAGTAGTGCTCGAACCGATGCCGAACTGGGCTCACAACAGCGCCACGCAGGCCCAGGTGAAGGTCTTGATCCTTGACACGTTGTGGGAATCCCTGCCGCGTCCGCCGTACTCGGAAGAAGACACCGAGGACCTTACGGATCGGGTCTATGACTTCGTGTGGCAGCGAAGTGCGAACGGCGAGTTAGGTGCCTCGACAGCAAATCGATAGCGAAGACGAGGCAGTTCCACAGAACAACGTCCTCCTGGGAACCATGACAGCTTCTATCCAGGCCGAGCTACACCGCGTTTTCTTCGAGAGACTCGCTCTGCACGGTCCTCGCGCTGACTCCTATGCGCTGAGCGATCTGCGACGGACGAGGGTGCGGAAGTTTGTTCTGCTTCCTCTCCTACCAGTGCATCAAGATGTTCACGAGCACCATCCCATGTCCGTGTTGGTTAGCGCGAGCCGCTTCTGATTGCGCACCAATACATCGGGCAGGACTTGGTATCCCTCATGGCCATCGGACATGGCTTAACCCTCTTGGTCTTGGGGTATGCCGGATTGGGCGCCGGCGGGTTGTGTGCCCGAGCATTCATGAAAAACGTTATACGCCAATGGCGCTGCTGACGGCGCGTGCGCCGAGCCAGATGATTCGACTCGAGGATCACCGGGGAGCGACAGAGCATCTGACGAATCGTCTCTCGTCGTGTGCACGCAACGAATATCCAGTTATTTCATGAGCTTAAAAAGTTTCTGAAAGCATCCTCAGCGAAACGACCCATCGACCCTTGAAGGGACGCTGACCGTCTTCATCTCGTGGCGACCAGCGCTTATCACGGCTGGCATTTGAGTGAACTGGTCGAGTAGACCTAAGGATCCTTCGATGACGACGAACAAACTAGACGACGTTTTCGAGTTCCTGCGCATCGCAGGCGAGAAGGGCTTCATGAACAGCAACACGGTCGGCGGGCGTCGCACCGCCTTCAACAAGCTGCTCACCGTGCTCGACGCAGATCAGCAGAACGTGGAGTACATCCGCGAGAACCTGACTGTGATCAAGACGAGGTTCCAGCACCTCAACCCGGACGTTCGCGGCACGACAGTCGATGAGTACGCGCGCCGTATCGAGGCGACACTGGAGGACTTCACGTTCTGGCAGTCGGATCGTGCCGGCTGGGAGCGTGAAATCACAGCGCGTGGTGTCCGCGAGCCACGAGCTGCAAATGGCGACACGGAAAAGAAGGCTCGCACTTCTCACTCCGAGAAGAAGCAACAACCACTCGCCGAAGACATCAAGGTCAACAGCAGCGCGCGCGTGCTGACGTTCCCGTTGCGGCCCGACTTTGAGGTGATCGTCCACCTCCCGCGTGATGGGATCACCAGGCTGGAGCTGCAGCGCCTCGGAATGTTCTTGTACCCCTACGTCAAGGATTTCGGAGCCGCGGGCTCGACCAGCGTGATATTCCCGGGGATGCTGAGGAGTCTAAGGAGGAGGATCCGAGCGCTCGGCAATGACTGTCGCGGTGGTACCGGAAGTCGCGTGGCGGCGCACTCCCGGCCGCCAAGAGCACCGGAGTTCTGTCCTCAGACAAAGGCCTCATTCCGTGGACCCGCACAAAAATCTCGATCCCCGGTGGGCGCCGCTCTGCGCGGCGTCGCGCGGCACCGGCTGCTCGCCTACCCAGGATTTTCGAGCGTTTCTAGATAGCGCGCTACGCGCGAGGCAGAGGCTGCGTACTCAAGCGCGGCATCCTTGCTTAAAGCGAACTCCGGGGCGTGGGCGGTTCGCGGAGAGAGCGAAGCTCCCGCAAAGCAGCGCCGATGCTACGGTCGTAGTTTGGATCACGCTCCAGATACCAGATAGCGCTGCGTGAGAGAGTTCCAGCCTTCTCAGTGAGGGGACCGAGCTGCAGCCGCCGAGCCGCCTCGATAGCCGCGTTTTCTACCGTCCGCCAAGCCTCCAGCACCGCGGCGCGCGGTGAGATTTCCGCCATGCGCGCCACCGCTGCGAGTTCCGGTGGAACGGCAGCCGCCGCGACTTGGGGAAGCTCCTCCGCGACCTCGGCGCTGACATCCTCAACGCGCCGGCGGAACTCCAGCTCGATCTCTTTAAACTTCAGACGCTGCAGCAGCGGGATCAGGTCCGCGAGTGGCTTGCGGAGCACGATTAGCAACGCGATTAGCAACGCAGGCCATACCAACGAACCAATTATGCTGGCGAAGAACTCAAGCCAGTTCATCGTTGCTCCCTACTCTCTCCGCTTTGGCGCGGGCCCGTCTTTCGACCGTCTTTCTAAGACGGCGAGCCGCGGCGTGCGTATTGCAGTGTCTAAGTTCCAGTTTCGATGAGCTGTGGTGGCGGATTTTCAGTCCGTGTCTCGGTAACGGTCACTGAACGTCCTCATCGGTGAGGCGCTTCTCGATGTCCCTACCCGTCGAGCGCGCCGGCGCAAAACCTGAGCTTACCTCGAACTCCAGCTCGTGAGATTCAGGAACTCGCGCCGCGTGCGCGGGCCGTAGGTGCGGAACGACGGGATTCGGGCGCTCGTAGGCGAGCTTGTGGCGCGCGACCGTATCGCTCGCCGCCTTCTTCTTCATCTCCTCGATCGACAGGTTGTAGGGCTTCGCGGCATTGAACGCGAACACCTTCTGGCGCAGCTCGGGCGTCATCGTCGGATAGCCGTGCTTCTCGCGCAGCTCGGGCGCGATCTGGAAGGTGCGGAACGCCTGGATCTGATCCTGCGGCGAGCCGTACCAGATCGAGTCGGTGCCCCAGATGACGTTGTTCTCGCCGACGTGCTTGAAGAGCTTGCCGAGCGCGTGCGCCGCCTCGTCGGGCTTGCGCATGGAGAGGAAGCGCCAGGTCGAGCCGAGCTCGGCGTACACGTTGGCGTTCGGCTTGATGCCGGCCTTCTGCAAGCGAGGTGACGAGCGCATCGATGCCGTCGGTGCGCTTGGGATCGTACGGGCCTTCGGGATCGCCGTCCGAGACCCAGCCCGAGTGATAGAGCAGGAAATTGATGTCCGGGAAGCGCTTCGCGATCGGGCCGATGTCCGAGCAGGTCGAGTGCTCGTAGCTCTTGGGGCCGAACGGCAGGCCCTTGTGAATGGCGATGTTCCTGACGCCGAGCGCACGGGCGCGCTCGCACATCGCGATGCCGACGTCATCCGTCATGAAGAAGCCCTTCCCGTCCGGCCCGAACTGGGTGTAGGTCTTCCACGCGACCACGCCGAAACCCTTGAGCCGCTCCATGTCCTCGAGGTCGCCGGGCTGGTTCGGGTTCACGCGGCCATGGAGCAGCAGGCGGTGCGAGCCTTCCATGCGCTCGACGATCTCGCGGGTCGCGGCCGCCTCCTCGATCGTGAGCGGCTCCTTGTCGCGCGGCGACGGCACGAACGAGAGCACCATCAGGTCGGTGTCGGAGTCCATGAAGACGTCCTTGATGAACTCCTGAGGTCCGAGACAGCGCAGGTAGCTGTACTCGCCGGGTGCATCCTTGAGCGCGCACTGGGCCTTCGGAAAGCCCTTGAGCCCGGCCGCAATGGCCGGCGGATTCTTGAGCCAGGCGCCTTCCGGGTTCACGTAGTGGCCCTGCACGTCGAAGATGAATTCCTTCTTGCCGAGCTCCGCCGCCGCGAGCTGCTCATCGAGCGCGGCGTCTCTCGACACCTCGAAGAAGCCGCCGGTGCGGCCGGCCGCCGCGTGCGCCGCATTGAGCGCGAGGAGCGACGAGGCAGCCCCGCAGGTCGAGACGAGAAAGGCGCGGCGCGACTTGCCCACGTATTTCGCGAGCTCGGTCGCCCGCTCATCGGCCAGCGCATTGGCGTGGCGTGCGGCAGGCTCGAGCGGAATGGGCGCGAATTCGCCATTGGTCGTCGTATCGACCTTGACGGGCAGGCGGCGACCTTGCAGGATCGGCGTCGGTTGTCATGGGGCACCTATAAGAGGGGTCAGAATGTGAATTCTGACCCCAAGAAGCGTGGACGGGACCTTAACGATTTCCGCAGCATTCTCGGGAAAGAAGATCTGTTTCTCAACCGCAACCGACAATCGGGGCAGTGGAACTCAGCTGAAGGCCACTGGCCAAATCCCCCTTGATGCACTGTCACGGGATCTCACTGCTCGAGCGCTGCAACCGGCGCACGTTCCTGCAGGGCGCGCTGGCGTCGGCAGGTGGACTCGTGCTCGGGTGCGGCGGCGGCGACGGCGGCGGCGACGATCCCGAGCCAACACCACAGTGCCCGAATGCGTTCGCTGGTGGGCAGCAGGTTGGCGAGCTCGCGTTCGCGAACGAGGATCCTGTCGCGTTCGGAACGCCGATCGGCGACGGCCTGGATGGACGGGTCCACTTCGACCTCTCCCAGCTCGCGCCGGATGCGCTGATCACGCCGAACGAGCTGTTCTATGTACGAACACGCCGTCCGGATCTCCTCGATCCGACGGTTCCCTGGCAGATCGACGTGAGCGGCCTCGTGGATGCGCCGCGGTCGCTCTTGCTATCGGACATCGAGCCACTCGTGATACCGATGGGCGCGCAGCTTCTCGAGTGCTCCGGCAATACGCGCGGCGGCAAGTTCGGCCTCTTGAGCGCCTGCGAGTGGTCGGGGGCGCCGATGGCGGACGTGCTCGCACTGCTCGGCGTACGGGCCGAAGCGACGCGAGTGCTGGTGTCCGGATTCGACCAGCACTCGCAGCCCTCCGCCGGCGGTCAGTCGACCCCCGGCGCGAGCTGGATATTCACCTTCGAGGAGCTCGAGGCTGCGGGCGCGTTCCTCGCGACGGTGATGAACGGCGAGCCACTACTGCCGGATCACGGTGCGCCAGTTCGACTGTTCGTTCCCGGTTGGTTCGGATGCACCTGCATCAAGTGGGTGAACCAGATCGTGCTGGTCGACGACACCGCACCTGCCACGAGTCAGATGCAGGAGTTCGCCTCGCGCACTCATCAGGTCGGCGTTCCGGCGCTGGCGGCCAGCTACGCACCGGCAAAGATCCAGCAGGCTGCCATGCCGGTGCGCATCGAGAAGTGGAACGTGAGCGGTGCGGTCCTCTATCGGATCGTCGGCATCCTGTGGGGCGGCGACGCACCGACGGACAGGCTCCAGATCACCTTCGGTGATGGTGAGTGGCACCCCGTGGAAGTGTGTCCGCCTCACGTGCAGAACGCGACATGGACGCTCTGGTCTCACGCCTGGCGGCCGGCGCAGGCGGGAACGTTCACGATCTCGCTTCGTGTCGACGATCCGAACGTCCCGCAGATCCGACTCGACAGCGGCTGGTACGACCGAATGGTGACCATCGACGAGGTGTGAGTGACCCGCAAGCGGGAGAGGGGAATCAACTGCCGAAGACCACCTCGTGCATCACGCGTCCGGGCGTCAGGGTAAAGAGCCCCGTGATGAGCAGGGCGAACACGACAAGACTGATCATGGCGATGCGGTGAGCTCGGACACGGTGTGCGCGCGCGTGCACGATCGCGAGCGGCAGCGTGACGAGCGTGAAGATCGAGAGCAGATGGATCCAGCTCCACGGCCCCCACATGCGGATCTCGTGGATCCAGAACGAGGGCACCACGACCAGGACCATCAAGGCCGCCCACAAGTAGCCGACCGCGCGATGCCTGGAAGTGCCCTTGGGCAGGGCAAGCTGAGTGAGCCCCACGACCAATGCCGCCATCGCAGCCAGCGCGTGGATCTGGATGACCGCGGGCTGGGCAAACAGCGGCTCTAGGCGACATGCGACGCCAGACAGGAAGAGCGATCGAAGCTCCTGCGGGTGCGTGAGAGCTCGTGTCAGGCGGACGGCAGTTTGCCGGGGATCTCCGCGCTCACCCTGGACACCGGGGTCCGGCGCCGGTGCTGTTCATCGCGGATGGCCTCGATCGTCAGCTCCGTGTCGAGGGCGATGATCCTGATCAGCGGATGATTGGGCTTTTTCGGCAGCTTCAGCTCGTGCAGCCGTTCCCAGATCTCGATGCGCTGCTCGGGCGTGTGGTGAACGGCTACCTGTTCCGAGAGCTCTTTGCGGCGCTGCTCACGCGCCTCGAACTCGATCGCCGCGCGCTGCACGCGGTGATCGGCGTTCCGAACTCGCCGGGAAGGGGTAGCGGTGCACCGACTATGGGTGGCATCTGTCTATCGAATGACATCGTTTGCTCCTGGGACTACGCACTCCCAGGGGGCACATCGATTCTTGGATCGAGCGGGACCGGATCGGGCTCGCCCTTTTTCTCGTGCCTGCGCCGCAGCTTGGCCTCTTGCTTCCTCTTCTGGGCCTGCTCTCGCTGCTTCTTCTGGTGTCGGTAGTTGGGTTTGGCCAAAGAACTCTTCTGGTGATGCCGTTCGGGCCTGTGACTGGTGCAGTCTCAGAACGCGAGCGGCGGATCAGCGTAGCGCATTTCGCGCGCCGCGCGCTGATCTGATTGCCCGCGAGGCGGTCAACCCCGCGCAACCGCATGACGAGCAGTGGGCCACCGCTAACCAGCGTCGGCCTCGAGCATGGTCTGCAATTTCGCGAGACCGGCCTTCCAGGCTTTGCGCTCCCGTTCGACATAAGCCTTCTTCGCCAGCTTGTTGACGGCCATCGCGATCTGCGACTTGCCCTGCCCCTTCGCATAAAACCCGATCTCGAGGCGCGCATCCTTCTTCCACGCGCCGCGAAAGTATTTGTTCTTCGTCTGCGATGAAGGCTCGAAGGCGCCCTTGGGGAACCATTTCCTGCGCCTGGCCGGGTCCGCGGTCGCCGCGTAGAGGTCCGAGAGGCTCGCCGCGATGGTTTTTGAAACGCTCGCCGAGAAACCACTGGTGGTCTGGTGACGGACGCGCCGGCCTCGTGCTTGCTCGTAGTTGACGGTGACGCACTGGCACCACCATCCGGGGAGGTCGTGCTGTTCCGACAGGAACCTCGCGATCGCCGGGTGATCGAGCTTCGCGGCACCGGCCTCATCGAGCGCGGCGAACCAGCCGCCCCAGTCCTTGCCCGTCCTGGTCTTGACGGCCGCGTCGCTCATCGAGGGAACGAAGGTGTCACGCTTGCTCGCCATGTTTGCTCCGGATGGGTCAGAATTAAATTCTGACCCCGCAAGAACCCCATTCCAAGGACGAAGAGGCGTCCCGGGTTCCGACAGGAGACCCGAGAATTGGCTGACCTCGAGTTCTGAATCGGGGTCTGAATCGGGGTCAGAATTCAATTCTGACCCCGATTCAGACCCCCGCTACGACCCAGCGGCCAACACGCCCTACTAGAATGAGGTGTGCCCGACTTCATCACTTCACTCGCCGGCGTGCAGGTACCGCGGATCATCTATGGAACCGCCTGGAAGAAGGAGGACACCGAACGACTGGTCCGGCTCGCGATCCACCAGGGTTTTCGCGGCATCGATACCGCCTGTCAGCCCAAGCATTACGACGAAGCGGGTGTGGGCGCCGGTGTGAGCGCATTGCTCGGCGAGGAGCTGACGCGCGCTGAGCTCTATCTGCAAACCAAATTCACGCCGCTCTCAGGCCAGGATCCTGCCAGGGTTCCCTACGATCCAAAGGCGCCGTTGACCGAACAGGTGGCGCAGTCCTTTGCTGCCTCTTTGCGCAACCTGCAGACCGATTACCTGGACTGTCTGGTGCTGCATTCAGCGCTCGCGAGCGAGCAAGACACGATGGAGGTGTGGCGCTCCATGGAGTCGTTGGTGGACAGCGGCGGTGTCAGGCAGCTGGGCATCAGCCACTGTCATGACCTCGCAGAGCTCGAGGGCTTGCTTCGCTCAGCTCGCGTCAAGCCCGCGGTCGTGCAGAACCGCTTCCACGCCGCCACGGGCTACGATCGCGAGATCCGCGCGTTCTGCTCGAAACAACGGATCGTCTATCAGAGCTTCTGGACGCTCACGGCCAATCCTCGCGTGCTCGCTCATGCGACGATCAAGTCTCTGGCGTCGAAATACGGACGAACGCCCGCGCAGATTTTCTTCCGCTACCTGACACAGGGCGGCGTCGTGCCGCTGACCGGAACCCGCTCCCAGACGCACATGCGCGAGGACCTCGCGATCTTCGAATTCACGCTCACGGACGGCGAACGCGCGGCGGTGGAGGAGCTTCTCTGAGGAATGGGGTCAGAATTGAATTCTGACCCCAGAGAACGCTTATGAAGCGCCCGGTGGACCAGCGCGGAGCCGGGCCGCGGTGAGCGAGGCCCAGGCCCAGCCGATCACGATTGCGACGGCGACGATGCGGAAGTCACCACCGGGCACACCGAGTCCGGTGAGTAATACGAAAGAGAACACCGCTCACCACACTGTAGCGCGCCCAACTGCGATCGCCTGCGACCGAGAATCGGCGGGCGAGTACGAAGAAGGCAGCGATCAGCGAGGACATGCCCACCGCGAAGGCAAGGCCGTGCACGATGCCGGTCACGCTGACACTCGCCGGCTGGCCTGCTGGAGCGCCGGGCGGGAAACCCAATCCGGGGTCGGCGAGAAAGACGCCGCCGAAGACTTGCGATACGCCGAATGCGCCGATCAGCAGTGGCCCCCACGTTCCTCCGCGGCGCCCGCGTAACACGCGCCGCATCCCGACCGCGCTGACAGCGAACAACAGACCGGCGATGACGAAGTTGGCGATCTGGATCCATCCGAAGTCGCCCAGACTCAGCATGCTGAAGGGATGGCGTTTCAGGTCGAACCCGTCGCGGGTAAAGGCCTGAAGCAGGGCGACGATAACGAACAAGGGACCCGCGACGACGCCGCAGGTCAAAAGCGTTCTCGTGGTCGAAGCCACACGAGGAGTGGAGGCCAGGGTCACAGAGGCGTTGGTCATCGTCTGCCCCTTGTCAGGTGGTGTTCGGAAATACGACCACGCAGGAGCCTAGCGGGATGGTGTGCCGGCATTAACCAGAATGACTGAAGGTTGTTTCAGCGTTTCTTAATGGTCAACCGGGAACTTTGCTCTTGGGGTCTGACCCCAGGCGTTCACCTTGCCGCACTTCGTATTGCTCTTTGAGATCGTCGCGCATTGACTTGATATGCCTGAGAATCGGCATTGCCCACACGCGCGTGTATGATCGGGCTCGAACATCGGCGCGCACTCCGCACCAGCGGGGACGCACAACACGAATAAAGAAACCGTCTGCGCCACCCTTGCAAATGGACCGAGGTACTCGTCTATACCCATGGCACGAAGGGTTTCCTTACGGAGTGACTCGAGCGCTTTCATGCCTGCTCGCCTTGCAAGGTGAGCGTCGAAGATAACCACAACAGTAAAAGGGGGGTCCGCATGAGCACGATCAGAAGGGGCCGAATCCTGCGAGACACGAGCGCTGGTGAGGGTCTCGTGTTCGTTCAAGGCAGCCAGTATCCGTTTCGCCTCGAGGGTATGTGGAGGTCCGAATACTCACCGAAGGTGAATATGCCCGTGGACGTGGAGTTCGACGATCAGGACAAGATCGTCGCGGTGAGCAGTGTCAACGGTCAGGCTGTGGTCGGAGAGCACGCGGCCCAGGCGTTGGGCGCTGCGCAGGAGAGCGCCAAGAAGATCGCGGCGGAATTTCAGGCCAAGGGATTGCCAGTCATCCAGGAATACGCGCAGCGCATCGGATACCCGACGCTGGCCGCACTGGGCGCGGTGATCATCGCCTGGTTCTTCATGCCGGCGGCGTCCATCGACGCGGGATTTCTGGGAAAGAATTCCGTGACGTTCTATCAGAGCCTGAAATTCCTCAACAGCGGCGCAATGGCGCTGCAGGGCGGGGGCGCGGGCATCTATGGCCTGCTGTGTTTCCTGGCGCTCATTGCCGTGCTGCTGCCGCAGTTCTGGAACAATCGGCGCGCCGGCTATGGCATGGCGGCTCCGCTGATCCTGATGGTGCTGGTCGTGTTCATCGCCTACTTCAAGGCGTCTTCGCAGTTCTCGGGCGGTGAAGAAGCCGTTGGCAATGCCGAGTACCAGGCGATGATGCGCGAGATGGCGGAGCAAGCGGCCGCCGAGATGCGCAAGGCCGTCTCCATCGGATTTGGTACCTGGCTCGCGTTTATCGCTGGCGCGTATCTCGCCTGGCAAGGGTGGACAAAGGTGCGTGCGGCGCGAGGTTGAGACAGGACCGCCTCCAACGCAAAGATCCTGGGGGTGTTCCGAAATCCGTGGAATTGCACGTGATTTGTGGCTGGAGTCGCACGACCCGGATCGCGGAAATAATGGAACCGACCCTCGGAGGATCGCCGCGGATCGAGAATGGTAGTATCAGGCCATGCGCATCACGACAGGTAAGGTTCGCGACGGTGCCATCGATCTCGAGGGCGAGGTGTTGCCGGAAGGGTCGATCGTGACGGTCATCGCTCCCGATGACGAAGCCGCGTTCGAGCTTGGACCTGACGAAGAAGCGGACTTGATCGCCGCGATGGAGGAAGCCGACCGCAATCAGCTGGTTGATTCCACCGCGGTCCGGGATCTGCTTCGCCGGCGTTGAGCGGCATTGACGCGGGCAGCTTGAACCACCGGCTACCGCGAACGCCAGAGAACCCTCACCCTGCCCTCTCCCGCCGAGCGGGAGAGGGGAAGAGATGCTATTCCCCGGCGGTGCTGGCGGCCTTGGGGAGGGCTCTTTCGAGATCCGCATCGGACTGAGCGGGCTTGAGCGTGAGCTTCATGATGAGGGCCGCGGCGACGAGTGAGCCGACGGACATCATGATCGCCACGGTCGGCAGCTCGTAGCCGGCCTTGAACAGAAATCCCGCGACGATCGGCGACAACACCGAGCCGCCCCGCCCCATGCCCACCGCGAAGCCGGTGCCGGAGGCGCGCACGTGCGTCGGGAAGGCCTGCGCGAAGATCGCGTACATGCCGACGATCGCGGCGTTGGTGCAGAAACCCGCGGCCGCGCAAATGAGAGAGAGCTTGGTGAGGTCCGCGGGCGTGTTGCCGAAGACGGTCACCATGACGGTCGACAGGATCATCACGCCAATCGTGAGTGCCTTGATGCCGTAGCGCATGGCGAGCAGCCCGAGCACCGCACCGCCGGTGGCGCCGCCGACGTTGACCCACACCAGCACGCCCGCAGCGGATGCGGGCGAGAAGCCCATGTCGACCACGAGCTTCGGCACCCACTTGATGATGAAATAGAAAGTGGTGACGTGAAAAAAGTACGCGAGTGTCACGAGCAGTGTGGCGGCGATCAGCCCGGGTCCGAAGATGTCGCTCATCGAACGCTTGCGCGCCTCCGCCGAAATGACCGGGAGCGCCGAGATCACGGCGTGGCCCATGCGCTTCAAGGTGCGGTTGATCGCTTCGAGTGCACCCGCTGGCTGCTTGCGCGCGAGCCAATGCACCGACTCCGGAACGAAGACGTACACGAGCGGAATGAAAGCCGCGGTGATCATGGCACCGAAATGAAAGACGACGCGCCAGTCCTGCGTCTTGAGCAGTCGCGCGACGATCAGGCCGCCCAGCACCGCGCCGATCGGGTAGCCGATCGCCATGATCGATACGCTCAAGTGCCGGCGCTTGGTGTTGGAAAACTCCGCCGCCACCGCGTTGATGGCCGCGAGCATGCCGCCGATGCCGATGCCGGTGAGCACCCGCCAGACCGAGAGATCGATGAGGCTCTTGACCGTGCTCGCCATGAACATGCCGAACGTCATCAGCACGAGGCAGCCCAGGATGGTGCGACGGCGCCCGATCTTGTCCGCGAGCCCGCCCAGGAAGATCGAGCCCAGCGCCATGCCGATGAGCTCCATCGAAAGCACGATGCCTAGGGCGGCGCGGTCGATGCCCCACTCCTTTGCGATGCCGGGTGAGGCGAAGCTGATCGAGAGCACGTCGAATCCGTCCAACGCGTTCAAACCAATCGTGATGGCAATGGCGATGAACTGCAGCCGGCTCATCGGCGCATTGGCGAGCGTTTCGCGCGGATCGGCGTTCACAGACGGAGATTCCCCTGGGTGGCTCGCAATGCAGTATCCCATGCTCGCGGGCGGCGCTGTATTCTAATGAGGCGCTCCACTCCGGAGGCTTGTGACATATGCATCCGCCGCGATGCACGAGGAGGCCGACCATGCGTCCACTCCTTCTTCTCAACGCTCTGGCGTTCTTCCTGCCTGTCGCCGGCCAGGCTGATGAAGCGGCCGCACCCAAAGACTTTGCGATGGACCTGACGATGGCTCCGAAGGCGGGTGAGTCGGTCCCGCTAACCATTCGCTGCGTCCAGGGTTGTGATTGGGAGGAGAAGACTTTTACGTGTCCCAAAGCTCCGGAGGAGTGTCACGCGCTGATCGCGAGTCGCAGTGCTTATGAGCGAAAGCCCATCGTGTCTGAGCCCCTGCCCCTGTTGGGATCTGTCTGCACGGGTTTTCGGCTCCAGCCCGAGTTTCCGATGGTGCAGAAATGCGAGAGCTTTGCCGATGAAAATGATTCGGGTACGCGCTGCAGGGCAGAGCCCGCACCGGGCAGCCGTAGCTACGTCGGTGATGTCAGGCCGGACACTCCCGTCGAACAGGCTGGCCTGGAGGCCAGTGACATTCTCGTGAGCATCAATGACATTCCCATGCAATGGAGCTCGGACCTGGCGAAAATCCTCAAGGGCGCCAAGGCCGGGCAGCCATTCGTCGCGTTGATCGAGCGGGATGGCGTGCCGATGACGCTCACCGGCAACTTCGGTATTCAACTGCTCGTCGACGGATCCCCCAGCGCGTGTGCGGTGGCCACTCCGGAGCGGCTCAAGGCTGCAAGGGCGTTCGAGCCCGTTTACTTCACCATTCTCGTAACCGGACCTGATGGCAACTATGACTTCGAATGTCTGGAAGGTTGCCTGGGCAGTAGCGGTACAGCCGGGGGCTCGTCGGAGGACGATCAACTCAGGTTCAGCATCCGTCAGGACGCCGGAGGCCTTGAGACCGGTGGGCCGGGCGGTGTGTTTCCCGAGAGTGAGCCGAGGAACTGATGCTTGGGGTCAGACCCCAGTTCAGACTTGGGGTCTGACCCCAAGCGGAGAAATGAAGAGGGGGCGATAGCCGCCCCCTCTTACGACTCGACTCAAGGCTTCCTTACTTGAACTTCTCGGCCTTGATGTCCCAGATGTAGTCGGCGTGGGACGTGCAGATGCTGTCGAAGGTCTTTGTCAGCGGTTCCTTGTCGATCGCTTCAACGACCGTGGCCCGCGCCTGCATCAGCGCGTTCACGTCAGCCGCCGTGAAGGTCGCCAGTCGCCGGTACTGAGCGCCGACGATGTGCTCATTCCATGCCCAGGAGATGAGCTTGCCGTCCGCGACCAGCTTGTCGTAGATCGGCGCGTATACGAGCTTCACGAGCGCATCGGCTTCCACTTCGCGATTGACTTCGCACACGTAGTACACCGAAAACGCGGCCTTGCCACGAGGCTGCTCGGCGCCCTTGCCAGCGACGGCTTGCCAAATGTAATCATCATGTGAATTGCAGATCACGCCCGACTCGGTATCGAGCTTCTTGTTCTTCGCCTCGATCTGATCGCGCACCTTGTCTCCAGCCGCGAGCAGAGCTTCCATCGTGGGCGCGCGGTAGTACTGCACGCGGCGCCACTTGCCACCCGTGTGATGCGCCAGGTAGCCATAGCCGGTCACCGTGCCGTCATCGACAGCGGCGTCCCAGAAGGGCTTGTCGAGCTGATCGAAGATCTCGTCTGCGCGCTCCTGCTTCGTGACATCGCACTGCGCGTACGTCGCGTAGATGAAGCTTTGCGGCCGCTCGTCCTGTGCCTGCGCCAGTGTGCCGAGCGGGAGCCCGGCGAGCAGCGCGAGGCTCGCGCTGATGGTCATTGTTCTCATCTTCGCTCTTGTCATTGGGTACCCCATGCCGGCGCCGGTGTTGGCCCGGCTTAAGAAGGCGGCGAGTATAGGGTAATGCGCGGGGACGAGTTGGCCGTTTGTGCTGACGACGCCGTATCATCGCGCCCATCACTCGAACTGAGGCAGTGCACCATGAGAGCCGTCGTTGCCTCCTTCGTCCTGGTCTCGGCCGTCGCGCAGGCCGCTATTCCCGTGCCGGAGCGCGCGCTCACCGATCCGAAGAGCATCACCTCGCCCGCCAATCCGAAGGCCGCGCCCGTTCCGATCGAGGACCTGGGGCTCACGCGTGGCGTCGCGGATGCCGCCTGGAGTGCCGACGGGAAGTACGTCTTCATCTCCACGAACATCACGGGCCGCTACAACCTGTGGCGTGTCGATGCCGCGGGGAGCTGGCCCGCGCAGCTCACGCAGTCGGAGGAATATCAGAGCGCACTGAGCCCATCGCCCGACGGACGCTCGCTCCTCTTCAACCAGGACGTCGGCGGCAATGAACGCCAGGATCTGTACTCGGTGCCGACCAGCGGCGGCCCGGTGACGCAGCTCACGGCGACGCCCGATGTGTCCGAGGACAACGCACGCTTCTCACCCGATGGACGCAGTGTGTCGCTCGAGATCAAGCCCGTGACCGGTGCGACCTACAACATCGGCGTGATGGACCTGGCGACGCGCCAGATCCGCATGCTCACGCAAGAGACCGTGGCGGACCGCAATTGGGACGTGGCGGGCTGGGCGCCGGATGGGAAGTCGCTCTTTGCGAACCGCGGCAAGGTCGATGGGAGCACCTCGAGCATCTGGAAGATCGATGTCGCGAGCGGCACGAAGACCCTGCTCAGCGCCGAGAAGGAGCAGGTCTATATCGCAGCCACCAGCGTGTCATCCGACGGACGCTTGGTCGCGGTGTCATCGAATGAAGGGAACAGTCAACTGCGGGCCGGCATCCTCGACGTCACGACAAAGAAGTATCGGTGGTTCAAGCCCACGCCGTGGGAGCAGGTGGCCGGTCAGTTCTCACCGGATGGCCGACTCCTGATTACGCGCACCAGCGAGGATGGCCGCGCGACGCTCGGGCTCGTGGATGTCGCGACCGGAGCCGAACGCACCCTCGCCTTCCCGCGGGGCAACAACAGCGAGGCGACGTCGCTCACACCGTCCTTCGCGCCAGATTCGAAACGGCTGCTGGTGCTGCACAGTGCGGTGAATACGCCGACCGACCTGTGGATCGCGGACGTCGCGACGGGTGAGAGTCGCTCGTTGACGCGCCTCGCCATGGCGAGCCTCGATCCGGAGGCCCTCGCGCGCTCCGAGATCGTCACCTATCGAAGCTTCGATGGCACGCCGGTGAGCGCGATCGTCACGGTCCCGTTCAACCTGAAGCGTGACGGTTCGAATCCCGCGATCCTGTTTCCGCACGGCGGACCGACGGGCCAGGCGGAGGACAACTTCAGCCGCACCACCGCAGCGCTCGCCTCGCGCGGCTATTTCGTGGTCCAGCCCAATTTCCGCGGTTCGACCGGCTACGGACGCGAGTTCCAGATGGCGAACGTGGGCGATCTCGGCGGCGGTGATTTGAAAGATGTGCTCGCCGCGCGCGACTTCATCATCGCCACGGGCTACGTCGATCCGAAACGCGTCGGCATCACCGGCGGCTCCTACGGCGGCTACATGACGCTCATGGCGCTCGGCAAGGCGCCGGATGCTTTCGCTGCTGGCGTGCAACTCTTCGGCATCATCAACTGGTTCACGATGTATGAAACTTCGGATCCGCTCCTGCAGCAGTACCTGATCTCGCTTCTCGGCGATCCGGTGAAGGACAAGGCCAAGTACGATGCTTCGTCACCGATGACCTACATCCGCCAGGCGAAGGCGCCACTCCTGTCGTTGCAGGGCGAAAACGACATCCGCGTGCCCCGTGGCCAGGCGCAAGAGGTCGCTGATATCCTCAAGGCGCGCGGGACCGACGTCGAGACCGTGTTCTATCCCGCGGAGGGGCACGGGTTCGTCAAGCGCGAGAACCAGATCGATTCGCTGCGGCGCACGGTGGCCTGGTTCGAGAAGTACCTGAAGCCGTAGCCGTATAAGTGCCGGTGCGCGACATTTCACTTGAGGAGGATTCGACCAATGTTCAGCCGACTTTCACTGCTCACCGCCTGTGCGTTCGTACTGCTGACCGCGGCGCCGGCGTATGCCGATGAAAAGAAGACCACGGGCGAGACGATCGACGACTCGACCATCGCCACCAAGACCAAGACCGACCTGCTCGCCGACAAAGTGGCGCCGGGCAACTCGATCAACGTCGAGGTCTACAAGGGGCAAGTGCAGCTCGCGGGCTTTGTCGGCTCGGAAGAAGAGCGCGCTGCAGCGATCGCAGTGGCAGAGAAGGTCAAGGGCGTCGTCAAGGTGCTCGACGGCATGGTCGTGCAGAGCGGCGGCAAGCGCAGCTTCGGCCGCACGCTCGATGACGAGACGACGCAGACCAAGCTCAAGGCGAAACTGATCGACAGTGACATGGGCGGCAAGGGCTGGTCCATCAACACCGAGGTGCGCGAGGGCGAGGTGCTCATGAGCGGCTTCGTGCCGAGCGAGATGTACAGGACCGAGGCCGGCAAGATTGCGGCGTCCATCAGCGGCGTCACCAAGGTCCACAACAACATCGCGCTCAAGGAATAGCGGTCCAGAACGGCGCGGACGCTGCCACGGTTGATGGGGTCAGAATTTAATTCTGACCCCATCCCATCATTGCCTGTCGCCGATGAACTGATTGCACTGAATCGCTTCACGCAGGAATCGCAATTCCTGCGCGTGGATACCCTGCTCCACGAACAGCCGGTACCGCTGCGCGCGGCCCTCGGCGTTGGCGGCCAAAGCCAAGTAGCAGGGGTCTGGATCGAGCCAGTTGCAGGGATCAAGACCGATCCGCGCTCGATAGCTTGACCATCGATAGTCCTCCGGCCGTTGCACGAGTCCGGCCCGGACCGGGTTCAAATCCACATAGCGCGTACAGGCCAACAGATACTTCTCTGAATCGACCGGGCTGCATCTGAAGCGTCCTTCCCACGCGCTACCGGTGCGTCCCTCGATGCGATTGATTCGACGCGTATGCCGTGCCGCGAGGTGCTTCATCAGTCGACTGAGGTTCGCCGCATCGTCACCGGGGTCGATGATCAGATGCACATGGTTCGACATCAGGCAATAGCCATGCACCTTGAGGCCAAGTGTCTCGCGAAATTCGCGCAACGTGGCGAGGTATGCGAGTCGGTCGCGGTCGATGACAAACACGTCACGGCGATTGTGACCTCGCTGCACGATGTGGTGCGGGTAGCCCACCAAGGCCAACCTGGGTTGTCGCGCCATCGCATGGAGCCTACCGTCCTCGCCTCAAGCGGTGTCACGCAAAACCCCTGCATTCGCCTGGATTGGGGTCAGAATTGAATTCTGACCCGGGGTCTGAATTGGGGTCTGACCCCAAGGTCCAAGGTGAACCTAGCGCTCGAGAGCTGCCATCAGCGGCGCGAGATGCTGTGCGTAGCGCCCTGCCCGGCTCTCTCCGAGCCGGATCGGGTCGCGCACCTGCACGGTGCTGAAGGTTGCGATCGCGCGCGGCGTCGCCTGGAACTGCAGGCACTGCGGTTCCCACGCAAGTCCGCAGGACTCGACCAGCGCCCGCGCTGCGCGCTCGAAGTTCTCGACGAAGTGCTGGTACTGGATGGTCACGAAGCGATCCGCGAGCGTCCGTTGCCAGTGCGCCGCCAGGAGCGCGTAGTGCCTGTAGTAGTGGCCGATGTCTTCCAGCCGATGCGCGAACGCCCAGTGCTTGTTGAACTCCTGGCAATAGATCGAGAGACAGGTCTCGACCGGGTCACGGCGCACGTTGACGATCACGGCGTCCGGAAACAGGCGCGCGATGAGGCCGGCGGCTTCGAAGTTGAGCGGATGCTTGTCGGTCACCTGGTCGGCGCTGCCGAGATTCGGCAACTCCTGAAAATAGGCGTTCGACCACTGCTGCAGCGTATCGGCATCCGGGACCTGGCCGGCATCGTCGAGCGCGAGATACGCGCGCAGGATCTGCTGCATCGTCGGGCGCTCGCCGCAGGCCAGCACACGTGAATGCGCACCGAGCACGCCCTCGATGAGCGTGGTGCCCGAGCGCGGCATGCCGACGATGAAGATGGGACGTGGTGCACCCCCCGCGCGAGGACGGTCGGGGAGCGATGCGGCCGACATCTGGATGAGCCGCTCGCCGCGCTTGTCGATCTGCGCCGGATCGTAGCGCCGACCCTCCTGCGCATCGCGTTCGATCGCGAGCTCATGCGCGTATTCGTACGCAGCGAAGGCGGCCTCGTAAGCGCCACGCTCCTCGCGCGCGCGCGCCGTGGCAAACGCCGCCGGAATGCGCCGGTCGATGTGCACGGCATGTCGCAGGGCGATAGTGGTGACGGCCGTGAGATCGGCATCCGCGAGATTCCCGCGCCGCAGCCGGCTCAGGGTCGTATAGGCGGGCACGCATTGCGGATCGCGCGCGAGACAGCGGCGCGCATAGGACTCCGCCTCTTCGAAGCGCCCGCGATACATGAGGAGCAGCGCCTTCATCGACAGCATCTCGGTGTGCTCTGAATCGAGCGCTTCCGCCTGCTCCAGGGCTTTGGCGGCCTCATCGATGTTGAGCGCGTGCAGGCACAGGCTCGCATACGCCGCGTGATCCGCTGCGGTGGGCGTGCCCATTTGCATGGCGGCTGCAAACGCGGCCGCAGCTTCAACGTGAAAACCTTGCTCGAACGCCGAGCGGGCCGTCATTCGCCACGGCAGTGCGTTCGACGGGTCCGCGCGGCTCCAGGCCACCGCAGTGGCTCGAAGCGCCTGCCAGTCACGCCGCGCGATCAGCGCCTCGCACCGAAGCGCGAACATGGTCGGGTGATTCGGCACCTGGGTGGCGACCGAATCGAGAATGCGCAGCGCCAAGTCTGCGCGACCGCGTGCCATTTCGGTCTGCGAAGCCTTGAGCGCTGGAGCCACATGCGCAGGCTGAATCGTGTACGCGCGCAACCAGGCGACCACCGCCCCATCCGTGTCACCTGTCTGGGCAAAGATGTCGCCGGACTTTTCCAGGGCGCGCGGGTTGTTGGGATCGGCGTTGGCGACAATGCGCAACTCGCCCAGGGCGCGGTCGAAGTTCTTCGTCTTCTCAAAACCCTCGATGAGGTTCAGGCGGAATCCCGGCACGTTCGGTTCCAGCTCGACCGCACGGATGAGGCGCGTCATCGCCTCCGTGGTCTCGCCGAGGTGCAGGAGTGCGAGGCCGCAAAGGCTCACCGCTTCGGCGTCCTGCGGCGCGATGGCCAAAGCCTCGCGGTAACACGCGAGCGCTTCCTTGATCTGCCCCGCCTGGTGCGCGTTGATACCGCGCCCGAGGGTCTCGCGGAGTGCGTTCGTCGTCATCGGCGCGATTGTAGCGCCCCCTCCTTCGACGATCGCCGTTTGCTAGGCTAGCCCACAGGGCGCGGGCAAAGCCGGCGCTGGGCGCTCAGCGAATGACACGCAAGCCACGCAGGCATCGCCAAACGCACCGTTGATTTCCACATTGGGGAGGGCTTATGGCCAGACGATCTTTCCTGCGACAGCTCCTGGGATTGCCGCTGCTTGCTGCTGCCACGGCAACGGTGGCGGCGGAGACCGGCAAGCGTCCGCTCAAGATCATGATGAAGAGCGCCTGGGGCTCGGACGATCCGACCAAGGCCGCGTTTGCGTTCCTGCACGGGCACGCGCTCGCCGAGGCCGGTCACGAGGTGCAGATCTTCCTGCTCGGCGAGGCCGTGACGTTGATGCGCAAGGCGGTCGCGGATGCCGTCGTGCCGGTCGGCTGGGAGCCGCTCAGTGCGATCCTCGCCAAGGTCGTCGAGAAGAAGATCCCGGTCTATGCCTGCGGCGCCTGTTCGCGCGCGCGTGGCGTGACCGAGGCGGATCTCGCCAGCATCGGGGCAAAGTTTGGCAATCCGACGATCTTTGTCGGCATGGTGGAATGGGCTGACCGCGTCATCGCGGAATGACTCGATCGGAAGTGAACGAAGCCGCCAAATACTCGGCTTGATCCTGCGCGCCAGCGCTCCTCACGATGGAGCGCATGGTTCGTCGCTCCCGTCTGCTCGCGCAAATACTGAGCGCTCGGTCTGATGCTAGTATCCGCTTCGAAGACCTACGGGGTTTGCTGCTCGCCCTGCGCTTTCAGGAGCGAGTGCGGGGTGGGCACCATATTTTTTTCAAGGCCGGCGTTGCAGAGATCATCAACCTGCAGTCACGTGGTGGAAAAGCCAAGCCGTATCAAGTAAGGCAAGTGCGATCCCTGATCGAGCGTTACAGCCTGGAACTTCCCGATGTCGAGTAAGTACGAGATTTCAATCTATTGGAGCGAAGACGACGGCGCCTACGTAGCAGAAGTCGTCGATCTGCCCGGTTGCATGGCCGACGGACCGAGCTACCAGGACGCGCTCGCGGCCGCTGAAGTCGCCATCCAGGAGTGGATCGAAACCGCAAAGGAGCTCGGCCGGGATATCCCCGCGCCCCGGCGACATCGCGCATCTGCCTGACGCGCCGGCGAAAGGGAACACATCGCGCCTTTTTTCTCTTGAGATGACTAGAATTGCACACCGTCGGCGCCGACCCTGGCGACCCGCGGGATGTAGAAGCACGGCGCTGCAGCGACCGGACAAGTTGAGGTACCCGAACCCATGCGCATGAGGACCACCCGCTTCGCGGGCAACATTCTCGCGCTCGTCGCCTTCGCAAGCACAACAAGCGAGGCGTTCGCGGCACCACCGCCGGCCGAGGCCTTCGGCTGCGTCCCGGCCGTTGTCGCGGTTGAAATCAGCCCGAACGGCAATCTCGTAGCGTGGGGCGACAACAGCGGCACCGGCACGGTGGTGAAGGTGCTCGATCTGGAGCAGCAGAAGATCGTGCGCGCCATCGCGATCGATGCCGAGATGAAGCTGCGTGGCATTGTCTGGACCGACGACGAGACGCTGCTGTTCAATGTCAGCGCGACGACGAGCTATGGCAGCTATCACGGCGGGCAGTACTCGTTTGAAGTTTTCCGTACCCTCGCAGCGGATGTCAGCGGTGGTCCGGCACGCATCCTGTTAATGGATGCGGACAAGCAAGTGGGCTTCACCTCGGGATCCAATCTGCTCGCGGTGCGAACAGCCAAGCCCAAGACGGTCATCATGTGGTCGTGGGATGATCCGCTTACGAAGTTCCGCGAGGACACCGGCACTAACATCTGGGGAGGTAGCAAGGACTCCGGATGGGTCGCCTCGGTCTACGAGGTGGACACGCGTACAGGTGTCGGTCAACCAATCATGCAGGGATCGCAGTTTACAGAGAACTGGCTGGTCGACGGAGCCGGCCGACCTTTCGTTCGCATTGATCACAACCCCAAGCTGGATACGTACCTGGTGCTGGCGGATCTTAATGGCAGCTGGCGCACGATCTACCGACAGGTCGGCCAGGGAGAGCTTGCCCTCCAGGGTGTCGCGGCGGACAACGCCTCCGTAGTGGCGATTGGCTCTTTGGGGCAAGACCACGGCAAGCTTTTGTCGATACCGCTCAATGGATCTGGCGCAAGCGTCCTGCTTGAGGATCCGCAGCGCGACGTCAAAGGCGTACGCCTTGATGCCTACACGCGCGTTCCCGTGGGCGCGTGGCTCGGTGGGTCAAGCGAGGAAGTCCGTTGGCTGGAAGCGAAGACCGGAGCGCGGCATCAGCTCGTGGCCCGTGCATTTCCGGATCGTCAGGCGCTCATCATCTCGCGCTCGGAAAACGGCAAGCGCGTGATCGTCGACGTATCGGGCGCGTCCACACCGACGACCTACTACCTGGTCGATTTCGCCGCCGGGAAGGCGGACATCATCGGCGAGGAATACCCGACCTTCGAGGGCCTGACGTTCGGCGAGGTGCGTACGACCTCCTACAAGGCGCGCGACGGCTACGAGATTCCCGCATATGTAACGCTTCCGCCCGGCGTGAAAGTGGAGAAGTTGCCCCTCGTCGTTCTGCCCCATGGAGGTCCTGAGTCGCGTGACGAGCCTGGCTTCAACTGGCTCGCACAGTTTCTCGCTACACGCGGATATGCTGTGCTGCAGCCACAGTTTCGAGGTTCGACGGGATTCGGCGAGCAACATCACGCCGCGGGTATCAGGCAATGGGGTGGTGTGATGCAGGACGACGTCACCGACGGGGTCAAAGCCCTCATCGGGCAAGGTCTTGTGGATGAGGCGCGCGTCTGCATCGTGGGCGCCAACTATGGCGGATACGTGGCACTCGCGGCTGTGGCCTTTACGCCTGAAATCTACAAGTGCGCCGTGAGCATCAATGGGATCTCCGATTTGCCCGCGCTTCTCGACCATATCGCCCTGCGGTCGGGCAATCAGTCTGACGCCTACTGGTACATGCGTAACAACGTCGGTTCGGCTTCCGATCCTTTCGTCATACAGAAATCGCCTGCCAGGTCCGCAGCCAATGTCCGCGTGCCTATCCTGCTCATCCACGCGGACGACGACAAAGTCGTGCCGGTGTCACAGGCCGAAAGGATGGCGAAGGCACTCGAGAAGGCGGGGAAACCCTACAACATCGTGAAGCTCCCAGGCGGGGATCACTGGCTCGCCGGCAGCGAGACTCGCATTCGGGTCCTGATGGAGCTCGAAACGTTCCTGGCGCAGAAGCTCTGAGGTCCCAGAAACAAATGCGCATGATCAAGACCCGTCACGCGGGCACTTTCCTGACGTTTGCAGCGCTGGCGTGCGTCACGCCAATAGCCGCATCAGCACCCCCGCCCCCAGAGGCGTTCGGCCGGATTCCGCAAGTCATCGATGTCGAGCTGAGCCCGAACGGCCAGCTCGCCGCCTGGGGCGACAACTCGGGCGCGACGCAGAAAGTGGTGATCTTCGATCTGAAGGAGAACCGCCAGGTACGCACGCTCGGGATCGATCCCGGGTTGAAGCTGCGTGGGATTACCTGGACCGACGACGAGACGGTGCTGTTCGAAGTCAGCCTCACCTACGACTTCGGGCGTCCACGCGGGCGCCTGCATTACCTCTCCGAGATGTTCCGCACCCTCGCCGCCGATGTCAGGGGCGGTCCTGCGCAGACGCTGCTGATGGCGGACCAGCGCGGCATCATCGGTGGATCGGTACTGCTCGCCGCGCGCACGCCGAAGCCCAAGACCGTCACCATGTGGACGCTCGACCGCCCCGCCGTGAACTTCCGCGAAGAGTTGGGCTCGCGCATGGCGGGTGACCAGATCAACATCTGGCTCCCGAGCGTCTTCGAGGTCGATACGCGCACGGGCGCCGGCACGCTGATCGCACAGGGCGGCATGACAACCGAGGACTGGCTCGTCGACCGGTCCGGGCGGCCGATCGTGCGCTCCGATTCCGCTTCCGGCGTCTACCGCCTGGTGACCAAGGTCGAAGGTGGGTGGCGCGAGTTTCACCGCCAGGTCAACCAGGGAGACCTCGCGATCTACGGCCTCACAGCGGACGGCACCGCCGTGGTGGCGGTTGGCAGCATGGGCAAGGAACGCGATGTGCTGTGGGCGATCCCGCTCGACGGATCGGGCGCCAAGTTACTGCTGGAAGATCCTGAGCGTGACGTCGTGAGCGTGCGCCTCGATCCGTTCAACGGCGATCCCGTGAGCGCCAGGCTCGGCGGCGCGATCGAGGAGACTCGCTGGATCGATACGCAGGCGGAAAACAAGCACAAGGCGATCGCGCGGGCGTTCGAGGGCAAGCGCACCCGTATCGCCTCACGCTCCGCCGATGGCACGCGCGTCATCGTCGATGTCGACGGAAACTCTCTGCCGTCGACCTACTACCTGGTGGATTTCACCGCCAAGAAAGCGGACATCATCGGCGAGGAATATCCGGACCTCGCGGACAAGGCACTGGGAGAGCAGCGCACCATCTCCTACAAGGCGCGGGATGGCCTGGAGATTCCTGCCTACCTCACGCTTCCGCCCGGTCTGAAAGAGGAAAAGTTGCCGCTCGTCGTGCTCCCGCATGGCGGTCCGGAGGCTCGCGATCACGCGGGCTTCGATTGGCTGTCACAGTTTCTCGCCACGCGCGGCTACGTGGTGCTGCAACCGCAGTTTCGCGGCTCCACCGGTTTCGGCGAGGCGTTTCGCCTCGCGGGATACGGCGAATGGGGCGGCCTGATGCAGGATGACGTCACGGACGGCGTCAAGGCGCTCATCGAACAGGGTCTCGCCGATCCCGAGCGCGTCTGCATCGTCGGCGCGAGCTATGGCGGCTACGCGGCGCTTGCCGGCGCAGCGCTCACCCCCGAGCTCTACGAGTGCGCCGCGAGCATCAACGGCGTCACCGACCTTCACGACTTCATCAAGCACATCGCGAACAAGTCAGGTACGGAGTCCGACCGCTATCGCTACGTGTTGGAGAACATCGGCCCACCCACTTCCGACAAGGTCGTGAAGAGGTCGCCGGCGCGCGTGGCCGCCAACATCCGCGTACCGATCCTGCTGATTCACGGCGCCGATGACACCGTGGTGCCGATCGCGCAGGCGGACAAGATGGCCAAGTCGCTCAAGAAGCTCGACAAGCCGTACACGCTGGTCAAGCTGCCGGGCGAGGATCACTGGCTATCGCGCAGCGACACCCGCATCCGGGTCCTCATGGAGCTCGAGACCTTCCTGGCCACGAACCTTTAGCTTGGGGTCAGACCCCAGTGACCCTTGGGGTCAGACCCTAGGGTGAGCCTTGGGGTCTGACCCCAAGCACTAGGCGTCGAGCTTCGTCAGCATGCGCTTCAGCGCGAAGTGCCGGTAGCTGTCGAGGGTGAGCGCGCGCACCTCGTCTGAATCGCAGCGGCGCGTCACGTCGAGCGCAATCCAGCCGTTGTGGCCCATGTAGGGCGGGATCTCGTAGCGCGAATCCGCCGTGAGCAGGCCCTGGCGATCGACGCCCACCCAGAATGCGAGTCGCAGCTTCTTGTCGTAGCCGTAGGCTTGCGCGAACACGCGCTTGCCCGCACGCCACACCGGTGAGCCGAACTGCTTGCTTTCGGAGGTTTCCGGTAGCGACATGCAGATCTTGCGCAACGACTTGAGCACCTGCTGTGCGCGAGCGGATTGCATCGGATCGAACTCTTCCGGCTTGAGCGTCGCCTTCGGTGGCGTGATCTCGATGGTCTTGCCGATGCGTGCGCTCAACCTGGGCGGCGCGACCTTCTCGTAGGCCTCGCGGGTGAGCTGGGCGACGCGCTTCCACGAGATGCCCTTGTCGAGATGAACACCGAGCCAGCCGCGCGGACCGACGTAGGGCGGGATGAAGTAGTGCTTCGGCTCGGCGCGGGTGTAGTGCGCCTGTGCGCCGTCAGGCGCGTTCAACCACAAGGCGATGCGCCCGTCGCCGTGATGATTGACGACGTAAGTGGCGAAGGTTTTCCCCTTGCGCACCCGGAAGTTGGGCGAGCCGTGCGAGAGAAACTCCTCGGCCTCGGGAAAAGACAGGCAGACCTCGCGGACTGCTGCATTGATGTCTTTGGCCATGGTGACGATCTGGGTGCGCCAGGGTGCGGTGCTGATTTTTTGATCAATCTGTCAGTTCCCGCTGAAAGAGGCCGCCCTTCGGTCCCTTCACCGGTAGTTATCCACAGCAAACACACCACTTCGGTGGAAAACCTTCGCGGATTGCTGCGCTAGCGACGGCGCTTCCTCCTGGCCGTGGATTTCCTGCGCTGCGCCGAACGCTTCGCCTTGCGCTTGACAGCCCTGGCCGCGCCGCGACTCATGCTCTTGCGCATCGTGCGCCACTTCCGGCGCGCACTGGCGGCCTTCTTGCGCGCACGCCGGGCTTCCTTGCGCGCCTCTTTGTAAAGAGCACGTGCACGTTGCAGCGCTTCCTTCGTGATGCGCTCGCGCTGGCGTGTGACTTCGAGACGGAAACGCGCGCGCTCGGCTTCGGCGCTGACGGCAGCGTCGTCGGTTTGTCGTCGGGAGCGGCGGGTGGCAGCCCTCATGGGTTCATCTCTGTGAATGGCGCAAGTCGAGTGTCACATATGGTCGTCGAAATTGTCACCGCGGAAGCCGGCGACAGGGCTACCACTTTGGTTACCCAGCAGCGGTGCTGAGGGTCACTTGACCGGGCCAACCGTCCCGCCCTAGTGTCCCCCGCGCGAGGTGGTGAGAGTTCACGATGGCTACGAAGAGAAAGAAGAAGCGACCGGCGCGTGCCCGCAAGGGGCGAAGCGCGGCAGTGACCTTCAACCACGCGATGATCTACACGGCCCGGTTCCCGGAAGCGCTGCAGTTCTACAGCGAAGTACTCGGGCTGCAGGTGCTCGACACCTATCCCGGCATGTACGCGCGGCTCAAGAGCCCGACCGGCCGCACGACCCTGGCGCTGCACAGCCTGGATCCCGGTCAGCAAATGGACCCGCGGACCGAGGGCGTGCGCCTCTATTTCGAGGTGAAGGGCCTGGACGCCTTCTGCAGCGCGCTCGATAAGAAAGGAGTGAAGTTCGAGCAAATGCCGAAGGACATGCCGTGGGGATGGCGCCATGCCTATCTGCACGATCCCGACGGGCATGAGGTGAGCCTGTACTGGGCCGGCCCGGCGCGGTTCAGGAAGACGGTGATGCGACAAGAGTGAAGGAGTAACGCGCGCACATGCTGCAACTGAGACCGAACTGTGAATGCTGCGACCGGGACCTGCCGCCCGACTCGCTCGAGGCGATGATCTGCACCTTCGAGTGCACGTTCTGCCGCAACTGCGTCGAGACGCGGCTGCGGGGCAAGTGCCCCAATTGCGGTGGCAATCTCGAGCCGCGACCGCACCGGCCCGAGAAGTTGCTGGTGAAGTATCCGGCGTCCACCGAACGCGTGCACGCCAAGACGCCCTGCCCGCCCAATGATGGGGTCAGAATTGAATTCTGACCCCATCACTGTCGCGAATTCTGACCCCAGCGCGTGACACCTGCGCCATGAACTACAAGTTACGACCTGCGACGAAGAGTGACTGCCGCCGCATCGCGGAGCTCTACCGGATCTCATCCGACGGGGTCGCCGATTACATCTGGACCAAGCTCGCGGCCCCAGGCGAGGACATTCTCGAGGTCGGCCGGCGCCGCTACGAGCGCGAGGGTATCCCGTTCAGCTACCAGAACTGCCGGATGGTCGAGCGCGACGGCATGATCATCGGCATGCTCGTGGCCTTTCCCATGAAAGTCGATGCGGACTACGTCGAAACCGACCCCGTCCTGCTGCCCTACAGCGTCCTCGAGGAAGACGAGAGCTACTACGTCTGCGGCATGGCGGTGGAATCTGATTTTCGCGGCCAGGGCATCGGCACCGAGCTGCTCGCCGAAGCGGAACGCGCGTGTCGTGCCCTGGGGCTGCAGAAGCTCAGCCTGATCGTGTTCGAGCAGAATGCCGGCGCGCGGCGCCTCTACGAAAGATCCGGCTACGTCGAACAGAACCGACATCCCGCGGTGCCGCACCCCCTCATCCACTACACCGGCGACGCGCTCCTGATGGTCAAGCATCTCGAGCCCACCTGAATGAAACGCCTCTGTGTATTCGCAGGCTCGAATCGCGGCGCGCGCGAAGACTATGCGCAGGCCGCCGAACAGCTCGCGCGCGAGCTCGTGTCACGTGGCATCGACGTCGTCTACGGCGGGGGCAAGGTCGGCATGATGGGCGTGCTCGCCGATGCCACACTTGCCGCGGGAGGCAAGGTCATCGGCGTCATCCCCAAGGCGCTGCTCGCCAAGGAAATCGGGCATGCAGGCCTCACGGAGCTGCGAGTGGTCGCATCGATGCACGAGCGCAAGGCGATGATGGCGGAGCTCTCCGACGGGTTCGTCGCGCTCCCCGGCGGCCTCGGCACGCTCGAGGAGCTCTTCGAGGTGCTCACCTGGGCGCAGCTGGGCCTGCACGCCAAGCCCTGCGGCCTGTTGAACGTCAGCGGGTATTACGATCGATTGCTCGGATTTCTCGATCACACGGTGGAAGAGAGCTTCGTCCGCAACCAGCACCGCGGCCTGTTGATCACCGCGACTTCGCCCGCGGACCTGCTCGAGCGGCTCGCGGCCTACAAGCCGCCCCACGTCGAAAAGTGGATCGATCGCGCCTCGTCCTGACGCCGGCCCTTCTCATGAAAAGACTGCTGCTCGTCATCGTCCTTCTCGCCGCCGCGCTCTCGATCGGGTTCATCGCGGGCATCTACACGCTCCCCATCCTCACGGCGCCGAACGCGCGCCCGGCCGCGGAAATCCAGTCGCTGGCGCAGAGCGCGCTGTACCGGGGCGAGTTCCGCCGCGACCTCGAGGACAGCGATGCGCTTCATTGGGGCGAAGGCACCGTGTCGGTCGGTCCCCGCACGATCTCGCTCGCCGGGAAGATCGCACCGGGCCCCGACTACAAGCTCTACCTGACGCCTGAGTTCGTCGAGACCGAAGCGGACTTCATGCGGGTCAGGGCCGCGTCGGCCCGGGTGGGCGACGTGAAGAACTTCGAGAACTTCGTGGTCGCCGTCCCGCAAACGGTGGACGTGTCGCAGTTCACCACGGTGGTCGTGTGGTGCGAGTCGTTCTCGCAGTTCATCACGGCGGCCGCGTATCGCGAGCTCAGTGCCGGGGCGGCGGTGGCGACGACCGCGCCCGCGACATTTCTCGTCGTGTACAAGCCGGGTCCCGCGTTCCGGGTGGGCAAGCCGATGAAGGAACAGGACTTGAAGGAGCACGGACCGTACCTGCTCGATCTCTATGCGCAGGGCGCACTCACCTCCGCGGGACGGTTTCTCGACGACAGCGGCGGTGCGGTCGTGCTGAGCGCCGCGGATCTAGCTGCTGCGACCGCCTTCGTGGAGAACGACCCGGCCGTGCGTTTGGGCGTGTTTGTTTACGAATTGCACCCGTGGGAGCGGGTGGACTGGCAGCAGCACCTGGAACGGCGCCTCGAAAGGGCCAGGAAGAAGGAATAGGCAATGCCCTCCCAGCCGCCAGCAGTCATCGACCTGAGATCGGACACCGTCACGCGGCCGTCCGACGCCATGCGCGCTGCGATCGGTGCGGCGCCTGTGGGCGATGACCAGTTCGGCGAGGATCCCACGGTCAACCTGCTGCAGGAACGCATTGCGGCGCTGCTGGGGAAAGAAGCGGCGCTGTGGCTTCCGACCGGGACGATGGCCAACCACGTGGCATTACGATTGCTCACGCGGCCGGGCGATGACGTGATCGTGAGCCGTGGCAGCCACGCCGTGTTGCACGAGACCGGCGGCTCGGCGGCGAATGCGGGTGTGCAGTTCACCGATATCGGCGCGCACGGTGTGTTCACCGCGGAAGAATTCCTGGCCGCGCGCAAGCCACGGGGGCACATTATTTACCCGCCGACCACGCTGGTCGAAGTCGAGAACACGCACAATCGCGCCGGCGGCGTGATCTTTCCTCTGAACAATGCCGAAGAGATCTGCCGCGTCGCGCGCGAGCACGAGGTTGCGACCTATCTCGACGGGGCGCGCTTGTGGAACGCGGCCGTGGCCACCGGACAGACGCCGGCAGCATTGGCGGCTCCCTTCGACCTCGTATCGGTGGCCTTGTCCAAGGGTCTCGGCGCGCCTGGAGGTTCGTTGCTCGCGGGCACGCGCGACCTGATCACTCGCGCCGTGCGGTATCGGCGCATGTCGGGCGGTGCGATGCGCCAGGTCGGCATCTTCGCCGCCGCCGGGCTCTACTCGCTCGAAAACAACCTGCCACGGTTGGCGGATGATCACGCGAACGCAAAACGGATTGGCGAGCGGCTCGCGAAAAGCCCGCGCATCGAGATCGACCTCGCCACGGTGCAGACCAACATCCTGGTGTTCCGGCTGACCCCCGATGCGCCGGATGCGCATGCCGTGGTGGCCCGGGCCCGCGAGCGGGGGTTGCTCATTTTTGCCTTCGACGCACGCACGATCCGCGCCGTCACCCATCTGGATGTGTCGCGCGAGCAATGCGAGCGGGCGGCTGCTATTCTGGTGGCGCTTGCCGAGGAACGGCAGTGACAGCAAGGCCGGACGACGATCGCCGGACCGGCCTGGACGGTGACAGGGACATGGCCAAGTCGTACCAGCTGACGATCGAAAAGAAGCCTGAGTACATTCATTTCCGCGTCGTCGGGCCCAACACCCCCGAAGTCGTTCGCGGCTACCTCGGCGATATCTACTACGCCTGCGCCCAGGGCGAATACCCGGCGGTCCTGATCGAAGAAAACCTGACTGGTCCCGGACTCGGCCTGTTCGAAATCTTCGAGGTGGTCACGGACCACAGCGAGAAGACATGGCCGTTCATTCGTCGCATCGCCTACGTCGACGTGAACCCCGACCACTCCCGTCCGGACATGAAGTTCGCCGAAACGGTGGCGGTCAATCGTGGCGTGAACATGCGCGTCTTTCCCAACGTGCGGGAGGCGGTAGCCTGGCTCGTCGGCGCCCCGAGCAGCCAACCCGCGCACCCGTGAAGCCCGGCACGGCGGCGCCATCGCTCAATCGTCTCGCGCTCAGCGCAACGCTGCACTGCTTCACCGGTTGCGCAATCGGCGAAGTCCTCGGTATGGTCATCGGCACGGCGCTCGGCTGGGGCAACTGGCAGACGGTCGCCGCCGCAGTGATCCTCGCCTTCCTGTTTGGCTACGCATTCACGCTGCTGCCGCTCCTGCGCGCCCGCCTCGCGTTCGGGACGGCGATGGCCCTCGCCTTCGCTTCCGACACGCTCTCCATCACGATCATGGAGATCGTCGACAACCTGCTGATGCTCGTGATTCCAGGCGCGATGGATGCCGCGCTGACGCAGCCGCTATTCTGGATAAGCCTCTTGATCTCGCTTGCTCTCGCAGCAGTCGCGGCTTTTCCAGCGAATCGGTGGCTGATCGCGCGCGGCCGCGGGCATGCGTTGGTTCACCAGCACCACGGACATCACTGATTGGGGTCAGACCCCAAGGTCTGACTTGGGGTCTGACCCCAAGATTACTCGTCCGGTGCGATCGTGACCTTGAGTCCGGCGAGATCGTCGGTCATCTCGACCTGGCAGCTCAGGCGGGAATTTTCCTTGGTGTGAGAGAGCTCCGCGAGCAGGTCCTGCTCGTCGGACTGCCGTCGCGGCAGCTTCTGAAACCACTCGGGATCGACGTACACGTGGCAGGTCGCGCACGAGCACATGCCGCCGCAGATGGCCGCCACGCCGTATTCGAGCTCGCGCAGCGTCTCCATGACCTTGAGTCCGGCCTTGGCGTCCACCTCGTGCTCCACGCCATCCCGATCGACGACCTTCAGCAGCGGCATAAAGTTTAACGATCAATAACTTAAGGTGATTATCAAGAACGTGTCGAGTAGGCTTTCAGGCCTCTCACGTCGTCGCGCATGGGTCGGTGCAGATTCGACGGGCGTCAGTGTGCCGAATGCTTGGGCCCATCGCCAGCATCGACACGACCGTGCGCCAGCGCTCGTTGGGGTCAGACCCCAACTATTTCTTGGGGTCTGACCCCAACGCCGATTTGACGCGCTGAACGAGAACTTCGAAGCGTTGGCGATCCGGCGCTCGCTCGGCCGTGCCCGTCATCGCGAGCCACAGCACGCAGATCCAGTCGAACAGCGCGCAATAGAGCGCGAGCCGCTCGACGTCCTCGACCGCGGAGTCCGTAAGTCTCCAAGAGAAGCGAGCGCTCAGCCTGCGTCAGGTCGTTCGATTGCGCGAACGACGCGAGATCGAAATAGGCTTCAGCCGCCCCCGCATATTCCCAATCGAGCATGCGCAATCCGCCCGCCTCGATGAGATTGCGATGATGCAGATCCGCATGACAGAACACCGTCGATCCGCCCTGCACCTCTGCCGCCCGCGCGAGCACGCGTGCATGCAGGCTCTGCAGGCGCGACGCGAGTGATGCGGCGCGCATGCCGACGACCTGCCAGTAGCTCCTGAGCAGTGGCAGTGGCGCAAGCGAGCGAGCGCCAACGAACGGCGGCACCGCATGCAATCGTGTCAACGCCTCCGACGCCACGCGAATGGCATCCGGCTCATGCGCGCGCTGCGAAGTCCAGAGCTCGCCTTCGATCCAACGCGTAATCAGGGTCCCGGATGCGGCTTCGCAGACGATGACGTCGGGACCGAGACCCACCGTTGCCGCGGCCGCGAGTGCCGCGCACTCGGCGCGCCGATCGATGGCGAGAAACGCGCTCTCCGGCCGCGGCACGCGTACCGCGAAGGAATCATCCGCGAGCCAGAGGCGCACGACGAGATTGGTGGACCCCGGAATCAACTCCGCTGGCGCCTGGCGCGCGTGGGGTCCGAGCTGTGTCTCTAGAAGCGCGAGCGCAGGTTCGGGCAGCAACAGCGATGCGGACTGCTGCATAACTCATCCCGCGGCGAGTGCGTTTTTGTCCGAGCGGCGCCACGCGATGAAGCCCACGATCGCCATGACCACGTACACCGCGTACAGGACGGACGTGGCCGGGAGACCCGAGCGAAGGGTCAATACCACGATGAGAATGTCGACCACGAACCAGTACACCCAGCTTTCCAGCACCTTGCGCGCCATCATCCAGCTGGCGGCGACGCTGCCCCAGGTCGTGAAGGCGTCGAGATAGGGCGAGGTCGACGAGGTGTAGCGAGCTCACGAGCCAGCCGGTGATCACCGTGAGTGCGAACACGGAGGCGATGATGATGGCGTGCCGTCCCGGCCGGTACGTCGAGACTTTGAGCCCCCCGCCCTGCTCTCCGCCGCGGCTCCACTGGTGCCAGCCATACACACCCAGGCCGATGTAGAAAATCTGCAGCACCGCCTGCTGGTAGAGCTCCTGCTGGAAGAAAATCCAGGAGAACAGCGCGGTGCTCACGATGGCGCAGGGCCAGCACCAGATGACCTGGCGCGCGGCCAGCACCACGTACGTGATCCCGAGGATGACGGCGACGACTTCGAGCGGCGACCAGTTGCCGAACTCGCTCGCGAAGGAGTCCATCGGCGGCTAGGCGACGGCCATCGGGCCGATCACTTTCATGACCACCACGGCTTTCGGCAGCGAGGTCGAAGGTGCGCTCGATTTCGATGGTCAGGGTGTGCATCACGTGCAGGTATTCGCCCACCACCTGCGTGCTCATGCTGTTGGTCTCGACCCTGAGGCCGGGATGAGCGTTCAGGCGCTCGATGAACGCCGTGATCGGCGGAATGAAGTCATCGCGCAACGGATAGAGCGAAAGCTCGACTGCAACATCCATTCCCTTCTCCTTCATTTGAAATCGCCACTGCACCGTCACGCCCACCTGTCGCGGGTCGCCGGCCTGTGTGTAGCGCTTTGTCGGGAAATCCGGCGGCTCGTTCTCGAAAAAGAACCCGAGCTGACTATAGTCCTCGTCGAACACGTTGAGGCCCCAGGCGTAAGCGGACCATTGCTCGGCCTCGTAACCGACCTTCATGTTCACCAGCGTCGCGACGCGCGCGCGCTCGTCATGGCTCGCACTGTAGTAGTACGCATCGCGCCCCGACACTGCGGCGCGCGCCATGAACCCGAGCGGGTGCCGCCAGGTCGCGGCCAGCGAGTACTGATACGACGGCGCATTCGTCTGCTCACGTCCGTCGAGGTCGCGGTCGCCGTACTGGTAGTCGATGTAGTAGCTCTCGAGCAGACCGAGCGCGCTCTCGAGCAGCAGTCGATCGGACGCCTGCCAGCGCAGGCTCGCCTCGAGCCCGTAGTTGCGGCCCTGCGCCGCGTTGTCGGTGTAGAACACGAAGGTCAGCGGGTCATTGGGATCGGCCTGTACGGAGGAATCCACCTGCTGATCGCGCCGCTCCATATAGAAGAGCACGACGCTGGTTTCGAGCCGGCCGCCGGACCAGGTCGAGCGAATGCCGGTCTCGAGGTTCCACAGGTATTCCGGCTGGTACTGCCGCCGCTCGGGTTCCACCCCTGCGCCGATATTGAACCCGCCCGACTTGTAGCCGCGCGTCAGGCTCGCATACCAGCGCTGCGTGTCGCTGAGCGCTACGGTCGCCGCGAGGTGTCCTCCCAGCATGTCGTCGCTTGGATCGAAGGACATACCGTCCGAATCCGCGTAGTCCGCGTCGCGCCGCTCGGCGCGCAGCCCCAGCGAAAGGTCGAGCCGCGGCGACGCACGCCAATCGAGCTGTCCGTAGAGCGCGTAGTTGAGCGCCTCGAAGTCGCTGGCGAGCGCGCGCTCCGTGACGTCGGTGAGATAGACGCCGCTGTCGAACTGATCATTGCTCTCGTCGAGCCGGCGCACGTAGACACCGCCGAGCCATGAAAGGCGCTGATCCTCCCCCAGGGCCGGCGAGGCCACGCGCAGATCCTGCGTGAGCGTCTGCCGGTCGCGAGCGATGCTCGAGACGAAATCGTACGGCACGCCCCAGAACACCTCGTTCCCCCAGTCGCCGTCGAAGCCGTACTCGATGTCCGAATCTGCGAACGCGGTGATGCTCGTGACCTCGAGCTCATCGCCAAAGTAGCGCGCGTCGAACGAGGCGCCAGCCGTGCGCTGCACGTCCCGCCCCGGATCATCGGATTGCGTCGTGCGGGAGTTGTCGATCGCGAACGCGTCGTAGCCATTGTCGAGATCGACCCACAGCCCCGTCACATCGAGCCGCCACCGTTCCGTGGGCTCCACGCGAACCCGCGCGCGCGCCGTGAGCTCGTCGCGCCCGTTGGTGTCGTCGCTTCCGAGGAAGGCGTTGTGGCGGAATCCGCCGCTCTCGAACTGCTGCACTCCGATTCGGTACGCACCGGTCTCGGTGCCCGCGAGCGCACCGCCCAGGACCGCGCCGAGACCCACGCGCATCGTCCTGCCCCGCCGTGGCCTCGGTGAGGAACTCGAGCTCGCGGCGCGGCTCACGCGTCCGGACCTTGATGAGCCCGCCGAGTGCATTCGCGCCGTAACGTGTGCCCTGCGGACCGCGCAGCACCTCGACCTGCTCGACGTCGAAGAGCGTCGCGACCATGCCCACGCCGCTCAGGTCGATCTCGTCGATCAGGAATCCGATCGACGGATTGGGCGCACCCTGGTACTGCTCGAGGTCGCCGACGCCGCGCAGCTGGAAGTAACGCGGCCGCGAGCTGCCCGCCGCCCAGTTGAGGTTGGGCACCAGCCCAAGCACGTCCTGGAAGTGCTGCACCCCCGTATCCGCGAGCGCGCGCTGGTCGATAACGCTGATGCTCGCGGGGACTTTGGCGATTGCCGTGTCCCGCCAGGTGGCCGTGACGGTGATCTCGCCGAGTGGCTCGACCGCGCGCGGCGTGCCCTGCGCCAGTGCTGGAAGGGCGGGCAACGCCAGGCCGAGCGCCGCGGCGGCCCGAAAGAGAATGTGGGAAAGGCTCATTACCTGCTCCCTACGCCGGTGCTAACCGGATCAGGTTCAACGGGTTCGCTGATGAGCCGCCAGGGCCGTCAGCATCTCAGGTCCATTCAGACCACCCCAAGGTCGCGACGAATTGTACAAGCCGGAACTTGACACCGGAAGGGTAAATGAGGACAGATCACGTCTTGCCGCACGCTTACAAACAGCTCAGTCCGCTTTTCCCGGCATCCCCCGGCGAGAGGTCATCGGCGATGCCGCAGCGTTCTTACAGGGTGTTCCAGGTCGATGCCTTCACGCAGAAGATGTTCGCGGGCAACCCCGCGGGCGTGGTGCTGGAGGCGGACGACCTGAGCGACACCGAGATGCAGCAGATCGCGCGCGAAGTCGGGCGCGGCGATACGGCATTCGCGCTCACCGCCTCGAGCCCCGAGCACGACCTGCGGATGCGCTTCTTCACCCCGAAGTGCGAGGTGCCCTTCGTCGGCCACGCGACGCTCGCCGCACATTACGTGCGCGCCACGTTGTCCGGGCCTGCCACGAAACCCTTGCGCCAGCAGTCGGGCACCGGCCTGATCACGGTGGATGCGCGTGAGTCGAAGGGCGCGATCGAGATCGGCATGCGGATGCCGGCGCCCAAGGCGGTGCGTGCGCTCGAATCCCAGGAGCTCGACTCACTTCTCGATGCGCTTGGCGTGAGTCACGTCGACATCGATCCGCGCATTCCCGTGGAAATCTACGCGACGCGCAATGCACGCCTGCTGCTCGGCCTGCGCCACATCCAGTCACTCGAGACGCTCAGGCCCAATCTCGACGCCCTCGCCCGCCTGACGCCGCACCTGGGCGCCGATGGCTACTTCGTGTTTGCGCTCAACGAAGATCGTGAGCATGCGCGCTGCGAGTCACGGATGTTCTGCCCCGCGATCGGCGTACCGGAAGATGCGGTGAGCGGCAACGCGCACTCGATGCTTGGGACGCTGCTGGTGCGCCATGGCCTGCTCAAGGGATCGGGCGGCGTCGCGCACCTGCACGGCGCACAGGGTCGCTCGGTCGGGCGCCCGGGCGAAGTGAGCGTGGAAGTGGAGCTGCGCGGCAGCGAACCGCTGAGCGTGCGGATCTCGGGCACCGCCGTGATCGTCTTTCAGACGGTGCTGGAACTGCCGCGCGCCTGACCCGCCCTGAGAATCGCCCAGCCGGCGAGCGCCGACAGGACCGATCCCGCCAACACGCCGATCTTGACGCTCTCGAAGAGCTCCGTGGATTGATTCGCGAACGCGAGCGTGCCGATGAAGAGACTCATCGTGAAACCGATGCCGCACAGCGCTGCGACGCCGAGCAGGTCGGCCCAGCGCGCGCCCGAAGGCAATGTCGCAACCTTGAGCTGAATCGCGAGCCAGCTGGCGAGGAAGATCCCCAGGGTCTTGCCCACGACGAGCCCGAGAATGATCCCGAGCGGGATGGGTTCGAGCAGCGTTTTGAACCCCTCGCCCGCGAAGGAGACGCCCGCGTTGGCGAGCGCGAAGAGCGGCAGGATCCCGAACGCCACCCACGGATGTAGAGCATCTTCGAGTTGGTGGCCCGGATTGTTCGCCGCGCGTGCCGCACCGAATGGAATCGCAAACGCCGTCACGACCCCGGCGAGAGTCGCGTGCACGCCGGACTTGAGCACGCACACCCACAGCACGCTGCCGACGACGATGTACGCCGCGAGGCGCCTCACCCCGGCGACGTTCAGCGTCACCAGGACAAGGATGGCGATCGCCGCGGCGATCAGCATCGGCAACGACAGGTTCTCGGTGTAGAAGAGCGCGATGATCGCGATCGCACCGATGTCATCGGCAATCGCGACAGTGGCGAGAAAGAGCCTGAGCGCGAGCGGGACGCTGCGACCGAGGAGCGACAGCGCCGCGAGCGCGAAGGCGATGTCGGTCGCCGAGGGGATCGCCCAGCCGCGCAACGCGAGCGGATCGCCCCAGTTGACCGCCGCATAGAGGAGTGCTGGCACCGCCATGCCGCCGATCGCCGCCGCCACCGGCAAAGTCACTTGCGCCGGCGTAGAGAGCTCGCCCTCCAGGATCTCGCGCTTGATCTCGAGCCCGACGAGCAGGAAGAACACCGCCATCAGGCCATCGTTGATCCAGTGCAGGATCGGCTTGCCCAGGCGCCATTCGCCCAGGCGCACTTCGAACGGAAGATTGAGAGCGGCCTCGTAGAGTGCGCCCCACGGCGAATTCGCCAGGATGAGCGCCACGGCGGCAGCGGCCAGCATGACGAGACCGGCCTGGGACTCCGTCTGCTGGAAGCTGCGCTCAGACATGGCTGCCGGCCGCGGGTGACTCGGCGCTCAACCGTTGCGAGCGCATGATCAGCCACAGTGCCGGCAGCGCCACGGCGATGCCGGCCAGGAAGGGCGCGCGGAACGAGACCGCCGCGTAGAGTCCGCCGGACACCATCGGCCCGATGATGCGCGCCAGGCTGGTCGCGGACTGGTACGTGCCCATGACGACGCCGCGCTCGCTCGGGCTCGCCTGCTTCGAGGCGAGGCTCGACAGGCTCGGAAGATAGGCGCCGAGCCCGAGCCCGCAGAGCATACCGCCGCCGATCATGAGCGCGACATCATCGGCGAGCGCGAGCAGGGCGAGGCCGAGCAGGTAACTCGTCACGCCGCTCGCGGCCACTTTCCGTTCGCCGAATGTGCGCGCCAGGCGCCCGGCCGCACCGCCCTGCATCAGCACCACGAGTGAGCCCATCAGCAGCAGGAAAAAGCCGAGCCGGCGCGGCCCGAGATTCAATCGATCCATCGCCCAGATCGCGATGATCGATTCGAGCATCGAGTGTGCAATCGTCACGAGCAACACGGCCACGATCAACATGAGCAGCGGCGGCCGGGCCAGCACCTGACGCCAGGCGGTGCGCGGTACACGATCGTGACGCGCACGTTGCTCCGCGGTGTGACTCTCGGGCAGCCACAGGAACACGGCGATGAAGGCCAGCACGCTGGAACAGGCGGCGACCAGCGCCGGCAGCTCGAAACTCGCACTCTGCAGGTTCTCGCCCGCGAGCAGCCCGCCGAGCGCCGGCCCCAGCATGAAACCGATGCCGATGGCCGCGCCCACCGTGCCGAGACCACGGGCGCGATCCTCATCGCTCGTGACATCCGTGGCATACGCCATCGCAGCCGAGATGTTGCCGGCCATGAAACCGCCGAGGACGCGGGAGGCGATCAGCCAGCTCATGCTGTCGCCATAGGCGAGCATGAGATAGGAGACCGCCGCGCCCAGCATGCTGCTCATCAGGACGGGCCGGCGCCCGATGCGATCGCTCAGGCGCCCCCAGAGCGGCGCCGCGATGAACTGGCAGAGCGAATAGACGCCGAGGATCGGCGTGATCTGCTCGGGCGTCGCACCGAGCCGCACAGCCATGTACGGAAAGAGCGGGATGATGATGCCGAAGCCGAGCAGGTCGACCACGACGATGAAGAACAGCACCAGGAGCGGCTTCATGCGGCCACGACTTTGCCCTGCCTCAGGTGCAGCACCCGGTTGATGGCGGGCACCAGGTCGGCTTCCTGGTGCGTGGCCATCACCAGTTGCACGCCGGCGCGCGTGAGACGCTCGAGCTGTGCGAGCACTTCACGACGGCTGGCCGCGTCGAGTCCGGCGCAGGGCTCGTCGAGGAGCAGCAGGCGCGGTGAATTCACCATCGCGCGCGCGAGCAGCACGCGGCGCAGTTGCCCGTACGAGAGCTCGCGTGGGCGACGGCTCGCGAACGGCGCCAGCTCGAACGTGCGCAACCAGCGCTGGGCCGCGCGTCGATCCGCGCGCGAGGGCGGCGCGTTCAAACCGATGCTCGCGTGCCGCCCCGAGATGACGATGTCCTCCACCGACACGTCATCCCGCGCGTAGTCGCTCTGCAACTCCGGCGAGAGAAACCCCACCGTCTTCTTGAAGTCCTCGATGTGAGTGCCCTGCGGGAACCCGCGGCGCTCGAGCGCGCCACCCGCCGCGGGCGTGAGGTCACCGTAAACGAGCTTGATGAGCGAGGATTTGCCCGCGCCGTTGCGTCCGAGCACCGCCCAGTGCTCGCCCGGACGGATTTCCCATGAGACCTGCTGCAGCACGCGGTGACCGTCTGCGTAGACATCCGCTTTGCGGATTGCGATCAGTGGCGGCCCCTTGCGGGGGCGCTTGCCGGCTTTGGGAGTCGCCGCGGAGCGCGTCGCGCGCGCGGGCGCATCGAAGACGCGTTCGAGAAGGGCTTGCGAACGCCGGCCCTTGTGACGCACGCGGCCCTGATCGAGCACCAGCATATGCGTGAGCGAATCCGGCAGGTCGTGCAGACGATGCGCCGCCAGGACCCACGGCATCCGCGAGCGCCGTGAGCCCTGCAGGAAGCGCATGAGCGCCGCGCGGCGCTCGCTGTCGAGGCCATTGAACACCTCGTCGAGCAACAGGAGGCTCGGCCGCGCGGCCATGGCGCGCGCGATCAATGCGAGCCGGCGCTCGCCGTAGGAAAGCGTGAGAAAGCGGCGCTCAGCGAGGCTCTCGAGACTCGAACCGCCGGATGAGCCGGGCCACCTGTGCGCGCTGGCGCGTATTGGGCGTGTCGAGCAGGAGATCCGTGCGAAAGACGCCGGTCGTGATCAACTCCGCCACGGTGGGATTCCAGCCATAGCGCGCATACTTGTCCTGGCGTTCGGCGCCGACGTATGCGATCAGCTCTTTCGCCAGCAGCGATTCCGCATGCCGTTCGCGACCCACCACGTACGCACGCCGCCCGTGACGCGTTGGCTTGGGCCACACGTCGCCCGCGATCAGTTTCAGCAACTGCGTCTTGCCCGCGCCGTTGTGGCCCAGCAGTCCCCAACGCTCACCCGGACGGATCCGCCACGTCACCTCGCGCAGCACGCGGCGCCCGCCTCGATCCAGGTCGATGCGGTTGAGCTCGACACTGAGGTTGCTTCGAGACACGGAATGCTTCCCTTGGGCATTGGGGTCAGACCCCATCTTACTTGGGGTCAGACCCCAATTCAGACTCGGGGTCAGACCCCAAGCTCCAACTACTTGAAGCGCGGGTCCCGCTTGGCTTTGACGGCGCTCAGTCCTTCGCGCACGTCGCTCAGCCGCATGCCGAGGAATTCGAGCGCGAGCGAAGCGTCGAAACTCGGCCCCGCGAGGCGCAGCCAGTTGTTGAGCGCGTGCTTGGTCCAGCGGATCGCCGTGGTGCTGCCTTGCGAAAGCGTGCGAGCCGTCGCCAGCGCGGTCGCCTGTACGGCGTCATCGTCCACGCACTTCGACACGAGCCCGATCCGCTCCGCTTCCTCGCCCGACAGGGGCTCGTTGGTGAGCAGGTAGTAGCGAGCCTTCGCGAGGCCACAGAGCAAGGGCCAGATGATGACCGAATGATCGCCCGCCGCGACACCGAGACGGGTGTGACCATCGAGGATGCGCGCCTTGCGACCCGCGATGGAGATATCGGCGAGCAGTGCGACGGCGAGCCCCGCCCCGACCGCAACCCCGCGCACCGCGGAGACGACGGGCTTGGAGCAGTTGACCAGGTTGTAGACCAGGTCGCTCGCTTCCTTCCACACGCGCGTGAGCGCCGCCTCGTCGTTGATCATCTCCTCGATGAGCGAGAAGTCCCCGCCCGCCGAGAAATGCTCACCCTCGCCCCGCACCAGGACCGCGCGCACCTCGTCATCGAGGTCGATCGCCCGCCACACCTGCGCCAGGTCGCGATGCATCGAGGCATCGGCGGCGTTGAGCCGCGCGCGATTCGCCAGCACGATCTCGAGGACCGCGGGGGCCGGCTCGGAGAACTTGAGGCTCCCGAAGTCCTGCGCGTACTTCTTGACGTCGATCGCCATACTCAGGCCTGGACGGAATCGGGAATGGCGTGCTCGCTCACCATGGTGAGCACGTCATAGCTCGCCACCGACTCGCCGTTCTGATTGCTGATCTCGGTGTCCCAGCGGACTTCACCGTAGCCTTGTCCCTGCCGCAAGCTCTTTTCCTTGCAGGTGAGCCGCACCTTGATGCGGTCGCCCGGTTTCACCGGCTTGGTGAAGCGCAGTCCGTCGATACCGTAGTTCGCGAGCACCGGCCCGTAGGGCGGATCGACGAACAGGCCGGCCGCCGCGGAGACCAGGAAGTAGCCGTGTGCCACGCGGCCGCCGAACAACGGATTGCGGGCCGCCTCGCGCTCGTCCATGTGCGCGTAGAAATGATCGCCGGAGAGCGCGGCAAAGCGCTCGATGTCCTCGACCGTCACCTGTCGCTCACCGGAATTGAACGTGTCGCCGATCACGAGCTCGTGGAAGGGCTTGCGGAACGGATGCTTGCCCGGATCGCGCTGCGTGGCGCCCTTGACCCACCGCCCCATGGTCGCCGTGACCACATCGGGCGTGCCTTGCACGGCGGTGCGCTGCATGTAATGCAACACACCGCGAATGCCGCCCATCTCCTCGCCACCGCCCGCACGTCCGGGTCCGCCGTGCACGAGATGGGGAAGCGGCGAGCCGTGGCCGGTCGATTCCTTGGCGCAGTGCCGATTGACCACCAGCACGCGGCCATGAAACGGAGCCAATCCGAGCACCAGGCGCGCCGCGACCTCGTCATCGGCCGTGAACACCGAACCCGCAAGGCTGCCTTCGCCACGTCGTGCGAGTGCGACGGCCTCGTTGAGATCGCGATACGGGATCACTGTGCAGACCGGCCCGAAGGCCTCGATCGAGTGCAGGGCGAGCGCCGCCATCGGATTGGAAGCGAGCAACAGCATCGGCGGAACAAACGCACCGCGCTCACGATCCGCGCCAACGGGCTCGACAAGCTGCGGATCGCCCGCGACGAGCCGCGCTTCCTGCTTGATCAGCTCGACCTGCTGCAACACCTCGCGGCGCTGCGCCAGAGAAACCAGCGGACCCATGCGGACGTTTTCGAGCCGGGGATCGCCCACGACGACCTTGGCGAGCGCCGCCTGGAGCGCGGCGACCACGTCATCGACGTGCGTCGCGGGAACGATGGCCTTGCGGATCGCCGTGCATTTCTGGCCCGCCTTCACCGTCATCTCGCGCACCACCTCGCGCACGAAGAGATCGAACTCGGCGCTGCCGGCGACGGCGTCGGGTCCGAGCAGTGAGGAATTGATCGAGTCGGTTTCCGCGATGAAGCGCGTGGAACGATCGATCACGCTCGCATGCTGCCGCAGCGAGCGCGCGGTCGAGGCCGAGCCCGTGAACGAGACCACGTCCTGCCCGGTGAGGTGATCGAACAGGTTCCCGACTCCGCCGCAGATCAGCTGCACCGCGCCTGCCGGCAGGATGCCGGACTCCACGATGCGCCGGAACACCAGCTCCGTGAGATAGGAAGTGGAAGTGGCGGGCTTTACGATCGCGGGAACGCCCGCGAGCAGCGTCGGCGCGAGCTTCTCGAGCATGCCCCACACCGGGAAATTGAACGCGTTGATGTGCACGGCCGCACCCTCGAGCGGCACGCAGATGTGCTGCCCGACGAAGGTGCCGGTCTTCGAAAGCGCCTCGGTGGCGCCGTCGACGTAGACGCGGCCGTTGGGCAGCTCGCGCGTGCCCTTGCTCGCGTAGACGAAGAGCGTCGAGATACCGCCGTCGATGTCGATCCACGAGTCGGTCTTGGTGGCGCCGGTCGCGGGTGACAGCGCGTAGAACTCGTCCTTGCGGTCGGTCAGGTATTTCGCCAACGCCTTGAGCATGCCGGCGCGCTCGTGGAACGTAAGCCGCCGCATGTTTTTTCCGCCGACGCTGCGGGCGTGTTCGAGCACGCCGCGAAAGTCGATACCGGCGGCCGAGGCATGCGCGATCACCTCACCGGTGGTCGCGTCCCGCAGGACCACCGCGTCACGCTCGTCCGCGTGCCAGCGGCCTTGCACAAAGCTCTTCAGTTGCATGGCAGACCCCTCAGACGCGCTCGATGACCATCGCGATGCCCTGTCCGACACCGATGCACATCGTGCAGAGCGCGTAACGCCCCTGCGTGCGCTGCAATTGATAGCTCGCCGTCGTCACCAGGCGCGCGCCGCTGGCACCCAGTGGATGACCCAGTGCGATCGCACCGCCGTTCGGGTTGACGTGTGCGGCGTCATCCGCGATGCCGAGCTCGCGCAGCACCGCGAGCGCCTGCGAGGCAAACGCCTCGTTGAGCTCGATGACATTGAGCGCGCCCACGTCCAGCTTGAGCCGCTTGAGCAACTTGCGCGAGGCCGGCGCCGGGCCCATCCCCATGATGCGCGGCTCGACCCCGGCGACAGCCGTTCCCACGACCCGGGCTCGCGGCTTGAGGCCGTAGCGTTTCGCGGCGCCCTCGCTCGCGAGCAACAGTGCGCAGGCGCCGTCGTTCACGCCCGACGCGTTGCCCGCGGTCACCGTGCCGCCGTTGCGAAACGGCGTGCCGAGCTTCGCGAGCGCGTCGAGGCTGGTCTCGCGCGGATGCTCGTCGCGGTTCACTACGGTCGGCTCGCCCTTCTTCGACGGAATGCTGACCGGAGTGATCTCCTCGCCCAGTTCGCCGTTCGCCTGCGCGCGCAGCGCCCGTTGCTGGCTGCGCAATGCGAAGGCGTCCTGATCGGCACGCGCCACCCGGAACTGCTCCGCTACGTTCTCGCCGGTCTCGGGCATCGAGTCGATGCCGTACTGCTTCTTCATCAGCGGATTGACGAAGCGCCAGCCGATGGTGGTGTCGAACATCTGCACGTCGCGTGCGAAGGCGCTCTCCGCCTTCGACATGACATACGGTGCGCGTGACATGCTCTCCACGCCGCCCGCGATCGCGAGCTCGGCCTCGCCCGTCCTGATCATGCGCGCGGCGCTCGCGACCGCGTCGAGTCCCGAACCACACAGGCGGTTGAGCGTGACGCCGGGCACGTCGACCGGCAGTCCGGCGAGCAGCGCCGCCATGCGTGCGACGTTGCGATTGTCCTCACCCGACTGGTTGGCGCAGCCATAGATCACGTCGTCGATCGCCGCCCACTCGACACCCGGATTACGGGTCACCAGGGCGCGGATCGGGATCGCAGCCAGGTCGTCGGTGCGCACGCTTGCGAGCGCGCCGCCGTAGCGGCCGAAGGGCGTGCGGATGGCGTCACAGATGAATGCATCGGTCATGGGGTCACTCGATGAGCTGGCCGGTGATGCGGTGAGAGCGCCCGCGGAACATGGCAATGCGCTCGCCTCTCTGGTTGGTCACGTCCACTTCGTAGAGACCGGAGCGACCCGCCTTCCAGAGCTCGCGGGCCGTGGCGGTCAAGGCGTCCCCGGCGTGCGCGGGCGCCAGGAAGTCAATCGAAGCGGCCGCCGCGAGATTATTGTCGCCGTAGGAGTTGCAGGCGTACGCGAACGCGGTGTCGGCGAGCGCGAACACGAGGCCGCCGTGACACACGCGATGGCCGTTCGTCATGTCTGCCCTGACCTGCATCGTGAGACGCGAGCCGCCTGGCGTGACTTCGACGATCTCGATTCCCATGGCCCTGGCGGCCGAGTCCTTCTCGTACAAGGCGCGGCCAGCACGGCGGGCGCGCTCAGCCGGCGATTCGGTGCCACTGTTCTCGGCGGGAGATTTTGCGGACATCGCTAATGCCTCAGCGACCGACGAACTTTGGATCGCGTTTCTGCGTGAAGGCCGCCACACCTTCGATGTAGTCGGCCGAATACCCCAGCTCGCGCTGCAGGTCGCGCTCGAGGTCGAGCTGCTGATCGAGGGTTCGGTTCCAGGACGCATGGATCGCCTGCTTGGTGCGCGCGAGTCCGAGCGTCGGCGCGGCGGCGAGCCGCGTGGCCAACTGATCGACGGCGCCTGCAAGCTCGGCGTCTTCCACGCAGCGCCAGATCAATCCCCACTGCGCGGCTTGTTCAGCGGTGAGCTTGTCGCCGAGCAGCGCGAGTCCCAGGGCGCGGGCGTTACCGACCAGGCGCGGCAGGAACCACGTGCCCCCGGAGTCCGGCACCAGTCCCAGCCGGCAGAAGGCCTGCACGAAGCTGGCGGACTTCGCCGCGATCACGAGGTCGCAGGCGAGCGCAATGTTGGCACCGGCGCCCGCCGCCACGCCGTTGACGGCCGCGATCACGGGCATCGGCAGGTCGCGCAAGCCCAGGATGAGCGGTTTGTAATTGCGCTCGATCGACTCGCCGAGATCGACGCGTGCGCCGCCCGGCGCGACGGCGCGATCCCCGAGATCCTGGCCCGCGCAGAACCCGCGGCCCGCGCCGGTGAGCACCAGCACGCGCGCGCCATCCTTCACCACCCGCGACAATGCATCGCGCACTTCGGCGTGCATGTCGGTGTTGAAGCTGTTCAGCTTGTCGGGCCGGTTGAGCGTCAGGCGCGCGATGCCGCTTTGCACGTCAAACAGGATGTTCTGATAGCTCATTTGTCACCCTCACCCCAACCCTCTCGATCTCTCACCGCTGATCGTAGTCGAGCTCGAGCTCGGGCGTCGTCGGTCGTGATTGGCAGGCCAGGATGAAGCCGGCCTCCACTTCCCAGGGCTCGAGCGCGTAATTCGCCGCCATCTCGACCGTCCCTTGCGCCAGCTTGGTCCGGCAAGTCGAACACACCCCGGCACGACAAGAAAAGGGCAGATCGAGTCCCGCCTGCTCGGCCGCCTCGAGCACCGTCTCGCCGTCGCGCGCCATCGTGAACGTACGCCGGCGACCGTCCATGACGACCGAAACCCGCGTTGTCTCGTCCGAAGCCGCGGGCGCCACAGCGTGCGGTTGCGGTGCGCTCGCCGTTTCGGTCACGGCGAAGCGTTCGCTATGGATGTGCCCGGCGCTCACGCCCAGGCCAATGAGCGCCGCCGTCACCTGGTCGTTCATGTCTCCCGGCCCGCACAGGAAGTACTCATCGACCTTCACGGCATCGAACAGCGCGCCGGCGAGCTCGCGCACCTTCCCGGCATCGATGCGTCCATTGAGCAGCTCCACGTCCTGCGGCTCGCGCGTGAACAGGAAACTGAGCGACAAGCGCGCGAGGTGCACGTCCTTGAGGGCCAGCAGCTCCTCCATGAACATCGTGCGCACGCCATTCTGGTTGCCATAGAAGAGGAGAAAGCGGCTGCCGGGCTCCTTCGCCAGCGTGGCCTTGATGATCGACAGGACCGGCGTGATGCCGGATCCGGCAGCGAAGGCGACGTAGGTTCTGCGGTCACCCGCTGCAAGCGTCGTGTGAAAGCTGCCATTCGGCGTCAGGACCTCGAGCGCTTCGCCGGCGCGGACGTTCTGCGCGAGGTGACGCGACAAGCGTCCCTGCGGATGGATGCGCACGCTGATGCGCAAGTCGGGATCGCCTGGCGCGCTCACGATCGAGTAGGTGTGCCGCACTTCTTCGCCGCCGAGCTGCAGGCGAATCCCCAAGTGCTGACCGGCCTCGAAACGAAAGGCCTCGCGCAGATTCGGCGGGACCTCGAACCTGATCTGGACGGCCTCCTCCGCTTCCGCAGAGACCTCAGCCACCTTGAGCGCGTGAAACTTCAGCATGCCGGCTTACAGGAAGCTCAGATGCACTTGAAGTAGTCGAAGGGCTCAGCGCAGTCGTGACAGCGATAGTGCGCCTTGCAGGGTGTGGACCCGAATTCGCTCACGCGCTCGGTGACTTCCGAGCCGCAGCGCGGGCACGCAATGGGCGGCCGGCCCACCAAGTCGCGCGTATTTGAGACGGCGGCGGCGGGGGGAGCGATGCCGTAGTGGCGCAGCTTTTCGCGGCCCGCCGGCGTAATCCAGTCACTGGTCCAGGGCGGCGACAGCACGTCGGCTACGCGCGCGTCGGCAAGTCCGGCACCGTGTAGCGCGCGAACGATCGACCGGCGGATCACCTCGGTCGCGGGGCAACCCGAATAGGTAGGCGACACGCCGACTTCGATGGCACCCGTGTCGGTCGTGCGCACGTGCCGGACGATGCCGAGATCGATGACCGACAGCACCGGGATCTCGGGATCCGGGACGCGTTCGAGGAGCCGCCAGACGGCTTGCTCCGCTTGCGTGCCCTCACCCCCACCCTCTCCCGCCACATTTCTTGCCCCCTCGCCCCTTTGGGGAGAGGGTCGGGGTGAGGGGCTCTGTCTCTTCACCACTGCGCTCCCGGATAGGCACGCTGCAGGAACTGCATCTCCGCGAGCAGGTAGCCGAGATGCTCGGTGTGACGACCACTCTTGCCATGCCACGGATACGGTGTGTCTGTCGGACGCGTGAGCGTCGCTTCCTGCAGCACTTCATCGATCCTCGCCAGCCACTTGGGCCGCAGCGTGGCGAGATCGGGTGCCACTTTTTGCGCGACCATGTCGGCGTCGATCGCATCCGGCGTGATGAGCTCGCCGGTGAACCGCCACAGCTCATCGAGCGCCGCCTGCACGCGCGCCTTGCTCTCCTCGGTGCCGTCGCCGAGTCGCACTACCCAGCTCGCGCTATAGCGGAAGTGATAGCGCGTCTCCTTGAGTGCCTTGGCAGCGATCGCGGCGAGACGCCGATCGCTCGAATGCTGCAGCTCCTCGTAGAGCTCCAGCTGCCAGGCATCGATGAGGAGCTGGCGCACGATGGTGTGCCCGAAGTCGCCATTGGGTTGCTCGACCAGCGTAGCGTTGCAGAACTCCGTGCCGTCCCTCAGGAAAGCGAGCTGGTCCTCGTCGCGACCCTTGCCCTCGAGCTCCGCGGCGTAGGTGAGTAACAGGCGCGCCTGCCCGATCAGGTCGAGCGAGAGATTGGCGAGCCCCAGGTCTTCCTCGAGCGCTGGCGAATGCCCGACCCACTCGCCGAGACGCTGCCCGAGCACCAGGCTCGTGTCGGCGAGTCGCAGGACGTAGCGAAAGCGCGCCTCGCTCACAGGTTCTTGACCTCGTCCGGTATCGCATAGAAGGTCGGGTGGCGATACACCTTGTCGCGCGCGGGCTCGAAGAGCGCATCCGCATCCTGCGGATCGGACGCCATGATCGCGGCCGAGGGCACCACCCAGATGCTCACGCCTTCCTGGCGACGGGTGTAAACATCACGCGCGTGCTCGATCGCCATGCGCGCGTCCACCGCGTGGATGCTGCCCACGTGCTTGTGCTCGAGACCGGAGCGCGCCCGGATGAAGACTTCGAACAACGGCCACTCGCGTTCCTGTTCACTCATGTCGCTCTCCTCACGCCGCCCGCGCGGCGCGCGTGCGTTGCTTGTCGGCATACGCCAGCGCCGCCTCGCGCACCCAGCGTCCGTTCTCATGCGCGCGCTGCCGTGCTTCCAGCCGCTCACGATTGCAGGGGCCGTTGCCCTTCAGCACCGCGTTGAATTCGCTCCAGTCGATCTCGCCGAAACGGTAATGCTGCCCGGCCTCGTCCCACACGAGCGCCGGATCCGGCACCGTGAGCCCGAGGAATTTCGCCTGCGGCACGGTGATGTCGACGAACTTCTGCCGCAGCTCGTCGTTGGTGAAGCGCTTGATCTTCCAGCGCATCGACTGCGCGGTGTGCTTCGACTGTGCATCGCTTGGACCGAACATCATCAGCGACGGCCACCACCAGCGATCGAGCGCGCCTTGCGCCATGGCCCGCTGCTCCGGTGTACCGCGCGCCAGGTACATCATGATTTCGAAGCCCTGGCGCTGGTGAAAACTCTCTTCCCTGCAGATGCGCACCATGGCGCGCGCATAGGGGCCGTAGGAGCAACGGCAGATCGGAATCTGGTTCATGATCGCCGCGCCATCCACCAGCCAGCCGATCGCGCCGACGTCGGCCCACGTGGGAGTCGGGTAGTTGAAGATGCTCGAGTACTTGGCCGCGCCGGTGAGCAGCTGCTGCATCATCTGGTCACGCGAAATACCGAGGGTCTCGGCGGCGCTGTAGAGATACATCCCGTGGCCGCCCTCGTCCTGGACCTTGGCGATCAGCACCGCCTTGCGCTTGAGCGTCGGCGCGCGCGTGATCCAGTTGCCCTCGGGCAGCATGCCGACGATCTCCGAGTGCGCGTGCTGGGAGATCTGGCGAATGAGGGTTTGCCGGTAGGCATCCGGCATCCAGTCCTTGGGCTCGATCTTGTCGTCGGCGTCGACCTTGGCCTGGAAGCGGCCTTCCAGCGCCGCGCTGTCGGTGGCGCCCTGGTGCAGACAATCCTTGCCCAGTGAATCCAGGCCCTGGGTATACATGCGTGGCCTCCTCGCGAGACAGCGCCAAATCTGACACAAAAACGCCTGTCATTCAATTTTTCCTGTGTCAGAATAACGGCATGGCGAACGAACCGGTTGCAGCGCTGATCCGGCATTTCCGCCGGCAACGGCCGCTGCGCGGCGGGTCGCTGATCATTTCGATCTTCGGCGACTCGATCGCGCCCCGCGGCGGCTCGATTTCGCTCGCCAGCCTGATCGCGCTGGCGCGCCCCTTCGGCTTGACTGAGAGACTGGTGCGCACCTCCGTGGCGCGGCTCGCCAAGGATGGCTGGCTCGAAGCCGAGCGACGCGGGCGGCTGAGTTTCTACCGGCTCGCCAAGCCGGGCGCGCACACGCTTCGAGGAGGCGACGCGGCGCATCTACAGCGAGAACCCGCGTGACTGGAATGGTCGCTGGACGCTGGTGCTGCTACCGAAGGGATCCCGCGCACGGCGTGAACGCTTGCGGGAGGAGATGCTGTGGCTCGGATTCGGTCAACTCGCGCCAGCCGTGCTGGTGCACCCGGAACACGAGCTCGAGGAGACGCGCCGGCAAGTGCGCGAGCTGGCGATTCCCGGCCGCGCGACGCTGCTGCAGGCCGTCACGGGCGATGAAGCGGAAGACCGGCGCATCGCCGCGGCGAGCTGGGACCTGAGCGAGCTGAGCCGCAGTTACCGTCGCTTCGTCGACCTCTTCCGCCCTGTCCAGAAGGCGCTCGCGGCCGAGCGGCCCGCGCCGCTCCCGGCCTTCATCGTGCGCACCCTCCTCATCCACGAGTATCGCAAGATCCACTTGCGCGATCCGCTCCTGCCCGCCTCGCTCCTGCCCGCCGACTGGGTCGGCACGGAAGCCTACGAGCTGTGCCGTGCGCTCTATGCGCGCGTGTTCGCAGCCGCGGATGCTCACCTGTCACAGAGCGCGAGCACCGCAACCGGGAAGCTCGCGCCGCCGTCAGAAACCGCGTTTCGGCGCTTCGGGATGAATTGGGGTCAGACCCTAATTTCCGGGGTCTGAATCGGGGTCAGAATTCAATTCTGACCCCATTCTTGCAGCTCGCTGACGAGCGCGGCCAGGAAGGTATTCGCCTGGTAACCATCGAGGGCGCGGTGGTCGATGGTGAGCGAGAGGTAGCACATCGGGCGCACGCTCAGCGACTCCACGCCGTCCGTCTCGTGCACGACGACGCGCCGTTGCAGCTTGCCGACGCCGAGAATGGCGATCTGCGGCTGATTGATCACGATCGGCGCCGCCAGGATGCTGCCGCTCACGCCATGATTGGAGATCGTAAAGGTTCCGCCCCGGACCGCGTCGGGTGGCAGCTTCCCGGTGCGCGCCCCTTCCACCAGCTCGCCCAGGCGTCGCGCGATGCCAAAGAGATCGAGAATCTGCGCGCGATGGATCACCGGCACGATCAGCCCTTCATTGCCGAGCGCGGTGCCCACGCCGACGTTGCAATCGCCGAAGATCTCGAGACTGTCCGCGTGATACGTCGCGTTGACCTCGGGGACGGCCTGCAGCGCCTTGACGGCGGCGGCGACGAAATAGGCGGTGTACGTGAGCTTGACGCCACGCGACTCGAAGTTCTTCAAATGCTGCTGGCGGTGAGCGACCACGCGGGTCATGTCCGCTTCGAACACCGTGGTGACGTGCGGAGCGGTCGCCATGCTCGTGGTCATGTGAGCGGCGATGCGCTTGCGCATCTGGCTGTGCGGTACATGCCGGCTGGCACCTGCCGGACCTTTTGCGGCATGGGGAACCGCCGGCTCACTGCCGACCGAGGGACGTGGTTGTTCACGCAGCGGGGCCGAACGCGCCGGTGCGCTGACGGCCGGTCGCCGCGCGGTGTCGCTGGGCCGTGCGGCGGGCTGCGGCTCGCGCACCGCTGTCGCCGCCTGCTCGACGTGGCGTATCAGGTCCTGCGCCGTGATGCGCCCGTCCTTGCCGGTGCCCGTGACTTGCGCAGGATCGAGATTGTGCTCGGCCAGCAACCGGCGCACCGCCGGACTCAGCAGCGCACTGTCGCCCGACCCCTTGGGTGCCGCGCGCAGCGCCGCGGCTGGCGCGGCCTGCGGCTGGGCAGTGGCTCCTGTCCCCGCGCCGATGCGTCCCAGGATCGTGCCCGGCTCGACGGAATCCTGCTCGACCTTGAGGATCTCGAGCAGCTTGCCGCTCGCGGGCGAGGGAATTTCGACGGTGACCTTGTCGGTTTCGAGCTCGAGCAGCGGCTCGTGCTGCGTGACGGTGTCGCCGATGCGCTTGAACCAGCGCAGCACGACGGCTTCGGTGCCTTCCTCGTCGGGAGGCGTAATGATGTCGATCGGCTGCTGCGCCACTAGCTAGGTCTCGGTCAGCGTGCGCATGGTCTGCGCGATCGACTCAACCGAGGGCAGCGCCGCCTCGAGGAGTGAGAGCGCGTGCGGCGCAGGGATATTCGGCATGGCGAGTCTCTCGATCGGCGCGTCCAGGCTGAAGAATGCCTCCTTGGCGAGCATGGCGGCAATCTCAGCGCCGAAACCCGCCGTGAGACCGTCCTCGTGCACGATCAGGCAGCGGCGTGTCTTCCTGACCGACGTCAGCACCGCCTCCTTGTCCCAGGGCATCACGGTGCGCAGGTCGAGGATCTCCGCATCCACTCCGGCCTGCGTCTGCGCCGCTTCGCAGCGCTCGACCATCCCGCCCCAGGTCACCACCGTGAGGTCGTTGCCCGAACGGATCGTGCGTGCGACGCCAAACGGGATGACGTACTCGTCGCCCGGATACGGCCGGCGCGCCCAGGCGCCGTCGAGCATGGCGCGATGCTCGAAGAACATCGTCGGGTCGTTGCCGCGCAGGGCCTCGCGCAGGAGGCCCGTCGCATCCTCGGCGTTCGAGGGCATCGCCACGCGCCAGCCGGTGCCGTGCACCCACTGCACTTCATTCGTCTGGCTGTGCCAGGGATCGCCGACCTTGAAGAATCCGCCCGGAATGCGCACCACCATCGGGGCCGCGAAACGATTCGCGGAGCGCCAGCGCAGCGAGCCGCAATCGGCGATCTGCTCCGCGGCGGGATCGGCGTACTTGCGGAACTGGATTTCAGGCACCGGCATCAGGCCCGCGATGGCCATGCCGACGGCGCGCCCGATGATGCCTTCCTCGGAAAGACTGGTGTCGAACACGCGCGTGCGGCCGAACTTTTCCTGCAGGCCGAGCGTCGCGGCGTGCACGCCGCCCTTGATGCCGACGTCCTCACCGAAGATCAGCAGCTTCGGATTCACCCTGAGCTCGTGCTCGAGCACGCGCCGAATCGCCGTGAGCATGTTGATGCGCGTTGGCTCGGGCCGGGGCACCGTGGAGCTCGGCGCATGCACGTGGCCCTCGGGCGCGAGACCACCCTGGCGTTGCAGGACCATGCGCCCATTCGCATCGGTCTCGGAAAAAACGTTGCGCGTGACCGTGTGTCCCTCGGGCGGCGGCATCTGCCGCACTCGCGCGAGCGCCTGCTCCACTTCCGCCTGCGCCTTCTGTTCAAGCTGCGTCCACGAGCCTGCGGAGATTCGCTCGGGAACGAGGAATGACCTGAGCTTGAGGAGCGGATCGCGCGCCTTCTCGGCTTCGATGAGACCGGGCGGCTTGTAGGTCTGCGTGTCCTGGCCCGAGTGGCCGCTCAACCGCGGCACGACCAGCCGTATCAGCGCGGGCCCGTTCCATTCGCGCACCCCCGCCACCGCGCGCGCGATGAGGTCGGGAGTGGTCTCGGGATCCGTGCCGTCGCCGTCGTAAACGCGCAGGTTGCGGAATGAAGCGAGATTGGCGGCGATGTTCGCGCCCGGCGTCTGGTAGCTGCCCGGCGTGGAAATGCCGTAGCCGTTGTCCTCGATGAAGAACAGCACCGGCAGGCGCTCGGTGGTCGCGATGGTGAGCGCCGACCAGAAGCCATTGGCGGCGATCGAACCGTCACCGCCATGAATCAGCGCGATGCTGCCGCGGTTCTCCTCCTCTCCGAGCGTGTCCGCCTTGTACACGAGCGCCTGCGCCCAGCCGACGCCCGGCGTGTACTGCGTGCCGACTCCGCCCGCGGCGGGCATCACGGTGACGTTGCGAATGCGCGGCATGTGGAACACCACGCCGATATCGCGTCCTTCGCTGAGGCCGCCGGAGCGCATCATGGTGGAGGCGAGCGCCTGCTCGACGCTCACGCCGAGTGACAACAGCAGTGGGCGGCCGCGGTAGTAAGGAGAGACACCGTCGTTGGCGCCCGTGAGGTGCTCTGCGAGGAGCGCCTGGCTCAGTTCGTGACCGCGCGCGCAGAACTGGTACAGCACTTCGCGCTTCGCGAGCAACTGGCCGTTCTCGAGATCATCGAGCGCGCGCGAGACGAGAACGCGGTAAGCGACGCGCGACCAGTCCACCTGGGTCGGCGCGTGGTTGGCATCGCGACGCAGGGACCGGACGACGGCGTGGCGTTCACGCATGAGAGCTTCCCCGGGATCGAGACGAAGTGCCGCGCATAGTAAAAGTGTTTGCGGGCAATTGGCTTTCTTTTGTTGCCTGTCGGTCTGGCATCCAGCAATATTCTTGCAGACGCGAGCGCCATTGGGCAATATCCTTGCTCGCATGGTTCATCTCGACTCCACGGACGTGCGCATCCTCGAAGAGCTGCAGCGCGATGCGCGCCTGACGAACCAGGAGCTCGCCGAGCGCGTGGGCCTGAGTCCGGCGCCGTGCTGGCGTCGCTTGAAGCGCCTCGAAGACGCCGGACACATCTCGCAATACGCGGCGATCCTCGATCCCGAGAGCGCCGGGTTCAGCATCACCGCGTACTCGCACGTCACGCTCGAGAAGCAGCATCCCGACTCACTCGGCCTCTTCAACGAGTTCGTCCAGGACCAGGCCGAGGTGCTCGAGTGCTTCATGATGTCGGGTCAGTACGACTACCTCCTCAAGGTGGTCGCGCACACGATGCGTGACTACGAGGAATTCCTCACCAAGCACCTGTTGCCGAATCCCGCCGTGCGTTCCGTGAGCACGAGCTTCGTGCTGCGGCGTCTGAAGTACACGACCGCCCTGCCCGTCCTGCCCACGCGCGGCTGAGACTCTGCGCTCTCTGCGTTACGCTATGCGCCGTGAAGCGCAACACACCCGAACCTCCTGCTCCGCGCCGTAGTGCGCGTTCACGAATTGCGCTTGTCATCGCGATCATCGTCATCGCGCTCGGTGCGTGGTGGCTCATCAAACCGGCTCCGCCACCCACGGCAGCGACCTCGACTGACGAGCCCGCAGCCATCGCCGACGCTGCGAACGATCCCGAACCTGCCGCCGTCGCGCGTGCGGGGAGGACGCAGAGTCCGGCATCCAAGGCTGCACAGGACAAGTTGCGGAAAGGGTTTCAGCGCGCGGTCGCCGCGTACGTCTTCACGCAGGAAGTGAACGACGCCGAGATCCGGTCGCTGCTCGCGGAGTTTCGAGTCAGGGAGGCGATCACCCTCACCCAGAAACAGGCCGCCGCCGGGTCGACCGACGCCCTGATCATCCTGTCCCAGATGAACGAGGTCTGCCGCTGGCGCAATTGGGACGGCAAGAAAAACACACGGGCCCAGACTGACGAGAGCGAATCGAGTGCTCGCGCAGACGCCGCCAAGCTTCCGGCCGGCCTGCGCGAGAACATCGAGACCGCGCTCGTTGTCGAGCGTCAATATACCGATGCGTGGCTGGACGCCTGCGGCGATGTGAAGTTAGACGCCGCGGGGATCGAGCAGCAGCTGCGTCTCAAGGCGGAGAGTGGCGATGAAGCGAGCCTGCGGGCGCTTGCGGATCTCTCCTCCACCCGGGATGAGGATCGGTTGCGACTGCTCACGTCAGCCGCGCTCCTGGGAGACCAGGAGGCCATGGTCGCGGTCGCGTCCACCTACTACTTCGAAGTGACCAACAACAACCTCGCTCACCTCGAAGAGATGAAGCAGTGGCTCGACGCCGCCGCCAGAGTGTCGCCGCACGGAAAATACCTGCTGGGCGATTGCCGGCTCAAGGGTTGCGACGGGCAACCACCGGACGTCGAGCGTGGGCTGGCCTTGATGCGCGAAGCGGCGCGTTACGGCGACGGCTTCGCATTGAAGCAGCTCGCGGACGTGATCACGGCGGGCACCGGATCGTTCACCAACGAAGAGCAGTACGCCTGGCTCCTGTTCGAGGCCGCAACACTCGACACCGGGTGCGTGTCACCCGCGAGCTACGCCCGGGCTCGACCCGACAACTGGCATCGCATCCAGGCGGCGGAACGGGGGCTTTCTCCCTATCAACTCGCGAATGCCAAGCTCATGGGCGACCAGTATGTGCGCGCATACGGCGCACAGGCTGTCGCGGGATGCAACCGCAGCGGGTAAGCGCGCGCCTCGGCGCGGTCCGGAAAATCGTAGCTGGGACAGACGACCTCGGCGCGCGTGCGAAGTGCGTGGACGACGCCACCAACGCGCCACGCTCGCCAACGAACTGCCGTTACCTTAGGTTGCGCTCACGCAAACGATCGGGAGATTCCTGATGAGGATGACGAATGGCAGCGCGATGCCGCGCACAGTGCTGGCCGCGCTGGTGATCGGCCTGGCGCCGCAGGCCGCCCGCGCACAGTCGGACCAGGTCGTGGGGTGGTGGTCCGCGCAAGCCACTCACGGGGGCGAACAGGCGGAGATCGTCATCCACCTCGCGGAGGAGAACGGCAAGCGCACCACGCTGCTGACACTGCCGGCGCTCGGCTTCTGGGAAATGCCCTTCGGTGCTTTCGAGGTAAACGGCAACCAGGTCACGATGCCGGACCTGCACCTCACGCTGACTCACGATCCTGCTCGTCAGGTGCTGCAGGGAACGCTGTCGGAGGACTTCGTTCCGGTGTTCAAGGTCGAGGCGGAATTCCACCGCACCGAACCGCGCTCAAAGCCTGCGCTGCCGCAATGGAACCATCCAAGGCCGACGGTTCTCTGGGAGTTCCAGGCGGACGGACCGGTGTGGGCTGGACTCGAACGCGATGCCGACAGCGGCCAGCTCTTCATCGCCACCGACGCGGGCTCCGTGACCGCGCTTGACGCGCAGGGAAAGAAGCTCTGGTCCATCGCCACCGGTGGCAAGATCCGCGCGCAGCCTACGATCGTGGGCAAGCACGTGTACGTGTCCTCCGATGACGGCTTTCTCTACAAGCTCGACAAGGGCGACGGCGCCACGGCGTGGCGGACGAAGATCGTGAACGGCGGGAAGCCGCGCCTCGAGTTTGGCGAGAAAGAATTCCGCTGGGATCGCTATGGTTCCGCCGTCGTCACCGACGGCAAGCGCCTCTATGTCGGCAGCCGCGACGGCAACGTTTACGCCCTCGCCGCCAAAGACGGTCGCGAGATCTGGCGCGCTCCGGCCGGGGACATGATCACCGGCACGCCGGCGCTGTACGAAGGCGCCGTGATCTACAACAGCTACGACAAGCACGCCTACGCCGTCGACGCGGACGATGGCTCGCTCAAGTGGAAGCGCGATCTGCAGGGCGAATTGCCTTCCGACGTGGTGATCGCCAACAAGGTGGCGCTCATCGGCAGTCGTGCCTACGAGCTGAACGCCGTCGACCTCGCGGGCGGTGAGGTGCTGTGGCACCGCTACGTGTGGTTCTCGTGGATCGAGTCGCCACCCAACATCCGCGACGGCATCGCCTACTTCGGTACCTCCGATGCCCTCAAGCTCTTCGCGTACGACGCCGGCAATGGGCGCAAGGTCTGGGAACGGCCGCTGCCGGGATGGAGCTGGTCGCGCCCCGCCGTGAGCGAACAGCGCGTATATGCGGCAGTGGTGGGCGCGAAAGCCTATTCGGCACCTCGTGACGGTGCGTTCGTCGCCGTCAATCGCTCGAGCGGCGCCATAGAGTGGATGCATTCCGTGACGCCCGTCGAAGGCGCGAAGCAATGGGGCTTCGGAGCGTCGCCCGTGGCGAGCGCAACGGCCGTTTACGCGGCCGATCTGACCGGGCGCGTCTTTGCGTTCGCGACTGCGGAGCCGCCCGCACCCTGACGCGGCAGGCAGTGCTCCGGTGCGGCGGGTGCATCGAGCGGCGGCCCTGGGCGGCTTGAATCCCGGAACGGCTCCTTTATGCTTGGCCGCCTCGAAACGGGGAGCGGACAAGAATGAAGAGAAGACTATTCTGCGGCGCAGCGCTCGCAACCCTCGCCACCGCGTCACTTCCCCTAAGCCGTCTCCTGGCCGCTGCGGAAAGCTCCACCGTCGCGGCGGATGTGCCGGCGATCAGCGGCACGGGCAAGCAGATCATCCTGCCGCGCGGCGACGTTGCGGACCTGCGTGCGAGTCTGCGCGGGCAGCTGTTGCTCGCAGGCGATGCGGGCTACGAGCAGGCGCGCAAGGTCTGGAACGGCAGCTTCAATCGCAAACCCGCACTGATTGCGCGCTGCGCCGGCACCGCCGATGTCATCCAGGCCGTCAACTTTGGCCGCGCTCACGAGCTGCTCGTTTCAGTACGCGGCGGCGGTCACAGCATCTCGGGGCAATCGGCGTGCGAAGGCGGCCTGATGATCGATCTCGCACAGATGAACGGCGTGCGCATCGACCCGGTCGCGCGGCGTGGTCGCGTCGAGGGCGGCGCCCTGCTCGGCGATTTCGACCGCGAGGCGCAGGCCTTCGGGCTCGCCACCACAGCCGGCACCGTGTCGCACACCGGCGTAGCGGGACTGACGCTGGGCGGCGGCTTCGGACGACTCGGTCGCAAGTTCGGCATGACCTGCGACAACGTGCGCGGCTACGACATCGTCACCGCGGACGGAAAATTCCTGCGCGTCAGCGCCGAGGAGAACGCCGATCTCAACTGGGGACTGCGCGGCGGCGGCGGCAACTTCGGCGTCGTGACGTCATTCGAGTATGAGCTCTACCCCGTCGCGCCCGTGCTGCTGGGCGGTGTCATGGTCTACCCCATCGAACAGGCGAAGGAAGTGCTCGGGTTCTTCGACGGCTTCTTCGAGACGGCGCCGGACGAGCTCTACGTCGATACGACCCTGGTCACCGGTCCCGACGGTCACAAGGTCCTGGTCCTGGACGCGACGTATTGCGGCTCGATCGAAGCGGGCGAGCGCGTGCTGAAGCCGCTGCGCGAGTTCCGCAAGCCGATCGTGGATGCGATCGCGCCCATCCCCTACGTCAAGCAGCAAAGCAGCGTGGACGACGTGTTCGCCTACGGACGGCACTACTACGTAAAGGCCGGCTTCGTGCGCAATCTCCCGCCGGACCTGATCGAAGCGATGATCGAAACCTTCCTGACCTCGACGCTGCCGGCCACGCCGGTGCTGACAGCTCCCCAGGGTGGCGCGATTTCGCGCATAGCGCCCGATGCAACCGCTTACCCGTATCGCGACGCGCGCCACAACCTGCTGGTGGCCGCAGCGTGGCCTGACAGCAGTGGCGACGAGGCGCACCTGACCTGGGCGCGCGCGGCCTGGAAGAATCTCGAGCCCTTCACGCGTGGCTTCTACGTCAACGACAACAATGCCGATATCTCCGAGCGCAAGGTGCTCGAGAACTACGGCCTGAACTACCCGCGCCTGGCGCAACTGAAGGCCAAGTACGATCCCACCAACCTCTTCCGGTTGAACGCAAACATCAAGCCCAAGGCCTGACCACGCCGCAGGATGGGTTCAACCGCTCGATTGAGCGGACGACCGCTTTGCCGCGTTGACATGTCCTTGACACCCGCAGTGCGGTAAACTTTGCGGCCCCGTGCCGGCCGAAATCCGGCCGCCCCATCAGTCCAAGGATGCCCGTGAGCGCTCAGCCTGAACACAATCTGGGACCCCGTGAATTCAAGCCGATCAGCCTCGATCAGGCCCGTCTTCAGCCGGCGGTGCCGGGATCGACTGGGCACAAGTCCTGGGGCGACCGGGTGCGCGAAAACCCGCGCAAGTTTCTCGCCATTGGTATCGGCGTGCTGCTCGCCATCGTGGCGATCGTCTGGGCGGCCACTCACACGTCCTCGCCCAGTGCGCCACCGGTTGCAGGCGGCGACGAGGAGTTGCCACTGGTCACGGTGATGAAGCCCGAGTTCAAGTCCGTCACGGCGAATGTCATGTTCACCGGCACGATCGCGGCCCGCTACGACATGCCGATCGGCACCGAGGGCGAAGGCGGCCGCGTGATCGCGGTGCTGGTCGAGGCGGGAGATGCGGTCAAGGAAGGCCAGGTCCTGGCGCGGCTCGACCAGTCCGTGCTGGTGCCGCAGGTGAATCAGCTCGCGGCCTCGGTCGAACAGGCGGTCGCGCAAGCGGCGCTCTCGGAGGCCGAGTATCAGCGCGCGAAAGGTGTCGAAGCCGCGGGTGCGCTCTCCAACGAAGAGATCGAGCGGCGCCGCGCCGCCGCGGTCACCGACGCGGCGCGCTCCAAGGTCGCCTCGGCACAACTCGCGGAAGCGCAAGCGCGGCTGAGTCGCACCGTGATCCGCGCGCCGGCGGCCGGCGTCGTGCTCACGCGTACGGCCGAAGTCGGCCAGATGGCGATGGCGGGCGGCCAACCGCTCTTCCGGCTCGCGAGCGGCTCGGAAATCGAGATGCGTGGACAGATCGCCGAGCAGGACCTGGCACAGGTCCAGGTCGGCCAGTCGGCGGTGGTTTATCTGAGCGGAATCGCAGAGCCCTTCAAGGGCCGCGTGCGACTGCTCGGCGCGGTGATCGATCCGGCCACGCGCCTGGGCGACATCCGCATCACGCTCGAGCCGCATCCCTCGCTTCGGCCGGGCGCGTTCGCGCGTGCCCTGGTGAGCGTGAGCGAGGCGCAACGCGTCGTGTTGCCGCAGACGGCGGTGCTGGCGGACGCGCAAGGTAACTACGTCCTGATCGTCAATGCCGAGCAACAGACCGAGCGCCGCTCCGTCCACGTGGCCGACACCACCGTCGATGGCTTCGTCATCGACTCGGGTCTCAAGGGAGACGAGCGCGTGATCAGCACCGCGGGCGGCTTCCTGCGCGCCGGTGAGAAGGTCGCGGTCGCCTCGCCGGAGGGTGCGACGCCGTGATCCGCGATATTTCAGCCAAGGCAATCCGCAACCCGGTTCCGCCGATCGTCCTGTTCGTCGTGCTGTTCTTCATGGGCGTGGTGGCGTTCATCCGCCTGCCCGTGAACCTGTCGCCGGACATCTCCTTTCCCCTGATCCAGGTCGTCGTCTCGCAACCGGGCGCCGCCCCGCCGGAAATCGAAACCCAGATCCTGCAGAAGATCGAGGGCTCGATCTCGAGCGTCGGCAACGTCAAGAGCATCACCTCGGCCGCGCTCGAGGGCCAGGCGTGGATGTTCGTCGAGTTCCAGATCGGCACGCCGGTCGACCGCGCGGTCACCGACGTGCGCGATGCCATCGCCAAGGTGCGCAGCGACCTGCCGGAGGACATCGAGGAGCCGCTGGTGCAGCGCCAGGACATCGAAGGAGGCGCGATCGCGTACTACGCGGTCAGCACCACGGCGATGACCGAGGAAGAGCTCAGCTGGTTCGTCGACAACACGATCAACAAGCGGCTCCTGCAGGTCAACGGCGTCGCCCAGGTGACGCGCGGCGGCGGCGTCAATCGCGAGATCCGCGTCGAGCTCGATCCGGCGCGCATGCAGGCGCTCGGCATCACCGCGGTCGAAGTGAACCAGCAGTTGCGGCAACTCAACCTCGATGCGCCCGGCGGCCGCGCGCAAGTCGGCGGTGGCGAGCAATCGATCCGCGTGCTGGGTGGCGCGTCCTCGGCGCAGGTGCTCGGCGAAACGCAGATCGCCCTGCCGGGCGGACGAGTAGCGCGGCTCGGCGACATCGCCGACGTGCACGACGGCATCGCGGAGGTGCGCTCGCTGTCGCGGCTCAATGGCCGCCCGGCGACCACGTTCGGTGTCTTCAAGTCGAAGGGTGTTTCCGACGTGACGGTGCTCGAGAACGTCGAGGCCGCGCTCGCGAAGATCGCGGAAGAGACGTCGAGCGTGAAGGTCAAGCAGGTCTTCACCACCGTCGACTACACCAAGCAGATGTTCAGCTCCTCGATGAGCGCGTTGATCGAGGGCTCGATCCTCGCCGTGATGGTGGTGTGGTTCTTCCTGCGCGACTGGCGCGCCACCGCGATCTCGGCGCTGGCGATTCCGCTGTCGGCGATCCCGACCTTTGCCTTCATGCAATGGATGGGCTTCACGCTCAACCAGATGAGCCTGCTGGCGTTGTCGCTGGTCGCGGGCGTGCTGGTCGACGATGCGATCGTCGAGATCGAGAACATCGTGCGGCACATGCGCATGGGCAAGAGCGGTTTCCAGGCCGCGCTCGATGCCGCCGACGAGATCGGGCTCGCCGTGGTGGCGACCTCTGCCACGATCATCGCGGTGTTCGTGCCGGTCAGCTTCATGCCGGGCATCACCGGTCAGTACTTCATCCAGTTCGGCCTGACGGTGGCGGCCGCGGTGTTCTTCTCGCTGCTGGTCGCACGACTCATCACGCCGGTGCTCGCCGCGTATTCGCTCAAGGCCGATGCGCACGTCACGCATGGCGACGGCCCGATCATGACGCGCTACCTCACGTGGCTGCGCTGGTGCGTCGCGCATCGCTGGCGCACGCTCGCCGGCGGGACGGTGTTCTTCATTCTCTCGATCTTCGCGCTCGGCATGGTGCCCACGGCCTTCATCCCCGAGTCCGATCTCGCGAGCGCCGCACTCAACATCGAACTGCCGCCGGGTGTGCGGCTCGAGCAGACCGCGGGCGTTTCGAAGCAGGCCTACGACATCCTCAAGAAGTATCCGGAAGTCACCGACGTGGTCGAGTTCGTCGGCACCGACGACACCGGCGAGGTGCGCCGGGCGACGCAGTACATCACGCTGGTGCCGCGCGAAGAGCGCGATATTACGCAGGCGGAGTGGCAGGACCTGGCGATCATCGAGCTCAAGAAGATTCCCGATGCGCGCATCTCGTTTGCCAACCAGTCGGGCGCCGGCGGCGGCCGCGACATCGACATCTATCTGACCGGCGACGATCCGGTCCTGCTGCAGGAGACCGCGCACAAGGTGGTCGACGAGATGCGCACGCTTCCGATGCTGAGCGAACCGCGCATCAATGGCGACCTGCAGCGCCCGGAGATCGTCATCCGGCCGCGTCTCGACCTGGCCGCGGATCTGGGCGTCACGGTGGTGAGCATCAGCCAGACGATCCGCATCGCGACGCTCGGCGACCTGCCGCAGAACGCCGCCAAGTTTTCGCTCGCCGACCGGCAGATCCCGATCCGCGTGAGCCTCATCGAAGCCGCGCGCCGCGACCTGACCACGCTCGAGAACCTGCCGGTGCCGACCGCAGCCGGCGGCAGCGTGCCGCTCAAGGCCGTCGCGGACATCAGCTTCGGCCAGGGGCCGGTGCGCATTCGCCGCTACAACCAGAGTCGCCGGCTGTGGATCGATGCAGACCTCAAGGACGTGGAGCTGGGTCCGGCGATGGCAGAGATCTACGAGCTGCCGACGCTCAAGAACCTGCCGCGCGGCGTGCGCCTGGTCGAAACCGGCAACGCGGAGGTCATGCGCGAGCTCTTCGCCAACTTCGGCATCGCCATGGGAACTGGCGTGCTGATGGTGTTCGCGGTGCTGGTGCTGCTCTTCCAGCGCGTGTTCCAGCCGATCACGATTCTCTCGGCGCTGCCGCTCTCGATCGGCGGCGCCGCGGTCGCACTGTTGATCACCGGCTACGCCTTGTCGTTGCCGGCGGTCATCGGCTTCCTGATGCTGATGGGCATCGTCGCCAAGAACTCGATCCTGCTGGTGGATTTCGCGATCGAGGAAATGCGTGCCGGCAAGGATCGCCTCACGGCGCTGGTCGAAGCCGGCCACAAGCGCGCGCGGCCGATCGTGATGACGACCGTAGCGATGGTCGCCGGCATGCTGCCGGTCGCCATCGGCTTCCACGGCGACAACGCGTTCCGCGCACCGATGGCCATGGCGGTCATCGGCGGTCTCATCACCTCCACCGCGCTGACGCTGGTGATCGTGCCGGCCGCGTTCACGCTGGTCGACGACTTCGAGCGCTGGATGGGTCCGAAGGTGGCGCGCATCCTCACCGCACGCCCGGCGCCCTCGAAGCCGCACCCCGTCGTCGGGGAGTGATCAGGTTTCTGCGGTCTCGGATGGTGACGCGGGCGAATGGGCCTTGCGGCCGCCGCGCTCGATCTGCGGCGGACAGGCGTTCCTCTCGATCAGGTCGCGAGCCATGCTCATGGAACGCTCGACGAGCTGGCGCGTGCCATCCTTCAGCGCCTCGCTCTGCTGCACGTACTCGGCGTTGCGCTCCATGTCCTCGAAGTGCCAGCCGAGCGTGTGCGCGACGAAGGGAAACGGTGGAAATACGAAGCCGATCTCGGAAAAGAACATCAGCATCTGGCCCGACACGGCCTGCACGTTGTCCTGCCCACCCATGATGATGAACGCGCCTACCTTGTTGCGAATCAGGACCTCGTTGCGCAGCGTGATCTGGTTCTGGATGCAGTTCATGCGCTCGACCATCTTGTAGTAGAGCGAGCTGGCTGAACCCCAGCGGATCGGCGTCGCGATCAGCACGACGTCGGCCCAGTGCACCAGCGCCTCGTACACCTGCTCCATCTGGTCCTTGTCATCCATCTGCGTGATGGAGCATGGCCACGTGCACGCCTTCGCCGCCTTCGAGTAGTAGCCCTCGCAGTGACGAAACTTGAGCGCGTTCAGGCGAATGAGCCGGGTTTCGGACTTGGCGTCGCGCGCGTGTTCGAGTGCGACATCGAGCAGCAGCTCCGAGGCAGAAGGCCTTGGATACTTCTCGTCCATCACGGTGGTGGAGATGCCCACCACCCGGATCGGGCCCGGCTCGCGTTTCGGCTTGCGAGCGAGCGGATGCGGATCGTGCGGCAGCTTGTTGCGCGCCTTCACCGCCTTCGGGTTGAGGAGCAGCCGTCCGTTCTCGACCTTGACCGCATACTGCGGCACGCGATCGTCCTCGAAGCCCGGCTCGCCGTCGCCCGTGCAGCGGTGAAACTTGTAGTGATGCCAGGGACACACGACATATTCGCCCTCCAGCGTTCCCTTTCCGAGCGGACCGCCGACGTGATTGCAGATGTTCGACACCGCACCGAACTTGCCGTCGAGATAGGAAAGCGCGATGCGCAGCTTGCCCGCCGCGACTTCCTGGAGCGGTCGCTTGCGCAACTCGTCCACCGCGCCCAGGTCGATCCACGAAGTGTCCTGCTCCTGCGCCATGCGACCTCCAGCGGAACGTGATGTCCGCGAGCGCCGCGAAAATTGTCCGCGGCAGCGTGGGTTATAGCGCGACTCGGGTGGGGGCGCGCAACAGAGCGCGGTCTGCAGGATGCAGACCGCGCTGTTTAAGGGACGTCAGGCGGTATCTGAAACGATCAATCGTCGGTCGTGATCGGACCGCGAATCTCACCTAGCGGAAACTTCTCCGAGTGCACGTTGGCATAAGTCGCGCCGGCACGAATGGCCCTGAGCAGCTCCGCGAATTCAGTCGCGGCGACGCCCTGACCGGCCGGACCGAGCACGTCAGCCTGCGTTAGCGTGCCCGTGATCTCGGTCGGTCCCTGCGGGCAAGCCTGGGGCACGGGAACCCCTGGCGGCGGGGTGAGATTCGTGCAAAAGAACACGCTGACGCCGCCGTTGGTGTGCGTCTGGCCGACGTGGATGTGCGCCTGCGTGGGGGGCGCCTCGAGCGCGGAATAGCTCAACGTGAAGGTGATCGTGCCCGCTTCCTCGTCGATGACCGCTTTGAAGCGGCCACGCGCGACCGTGGAGACGGACGGCACCTCGTTAATACCGATCAGCCGCGCGCTCACGACCTCGTCGCGGTGGCGGCGGTTGTCCGCACTGGCCGCGCCCACGCATACCGTGGCCACAGCCAGACCGAGCACTGCTAAAACTTTCCTTGAAACTCTCATGTGTGATGCTCCTGCGCAGTTGTTGCGCTGACAGTGTCGTTCTTGTTTCGTGTGACAGCGTTTCCCGGCCCGCCAAGCATAACGCCGTCGGCCGGCGACTCATATCCGTCCGAGGTGAGGGTATCTGTACTAAATGACGGTTGTGGGCTCGAGGTTCCCGGCACACCGGGCCTCAAGCCGTTGAAAATAATACTCGGTGGTCCCGGACGGCGGCCTGAACGACTGGTGGTCAGGCGACGCGATTGGTCAGGGTGCCGATCGGCTCGATGGTGATCTCGATTTCATCCCCCGGGGCGAGCGTGAACTCCCGGCCCGGCACGACGCCGGTACCCGTGAGCAGGTAGCAGCCGTTCGGAAAGGAGTTCTCCCGGTAGAGATACTCGACCAGCTCCTCGGGCCGGCGCTTCATGTGTGAGAGCTGCGTCGAGCCTCGATACACCTCCGCCTGCCCACGCGTGATCCGGATGGCAATCTCCGTTGACGGGAGCAGCGGTCCGTCCCCGATCAGGAGGCACGGCCCGAGCGCACAGCTGCCGTCGTAGATCTTGGCTTGCGGCAGATAGAGCGGGTTGTCGCCCTCGATGCTGCGTGAGCTCATGTCGTTGCCGATGCTGTAGCCGAAAATGCGGCCTTCGCGGTTGATGGCGAGGGCGAGCTCCGCTTCGGGCACGTTCCACTGCGAATCGGCCCGGATCCTCACTTCACCGCCCTGCCCGACCACGCGATGCGGCGTCGCCTTGAAGAAGAGCTCGGGCCGGGCCGCCTGGTAGACGCGGTCGTAGACGTCTGCTTCGCGCTCCGATTCCTCCATGCGTGCTTCGCGGCTGCGGTAGTAAGTAACGCCGGCCGCCCACACCTCCTGCCCTTCGAGCGGCGGGTGCAGCCGGCCCGAGATCCGGCACTGCCCGCTCTCCACCAGGCGCTCGCGCAGCCACGCCTGGGGGTCGCTCTCGCGAAAGAGTTGATCGAAGGAGAAGTCACGCGGCTGAAACCAGCGTCGTTCCGACTGCACGGCGGTCGCCGAGGGCGAGCGATAGATCTTCACGTCACGTCGTGTAAGCAATCGCCATGATGGCGACGCCGATGGCGTAGAGAATCAATGAGGCCGCGATGAATGCCCGGGAGCTCGGCGGCCCCTTGGAGAATTCACCCCAGACGAACACGCCCCACAGCGCACCGATCATGGGCGCGCCACTGCCGATGCCGACGCTGATCGCGACACCCACCATGCCCGCGGAAATGAAGTTGAAGACTGTTCCGCTGCACCAGACGGCACCGGCGAGCCAGCCGAGCACGTGCCACATCAGCGGACCGCGCGAATATCCGCCGAGCTCACCGCGCTCACCGACCAGCGGTCCCCTGAGGAGCATCGGGATCGCGATCAGGGTCGCGACGCTCGCGCCGACCATGTACCACGCCGACACCGTATAGGCATCGAGCGCTCCCGGTCCGCTGATGGCCGCGGTCACGAACGGCGGGAAGAACCCGATCAGCAATCCGGAGATGAGTGAGATCACGATCCCCTTGGTCTTATCACCCGTAGTGACGTGGCCGAGACGCCGATAGGCCATCGCAGTCGTCTGCGCCGCGGCGAGCAGGATCAGCGCGCTCAAGCCCAGTACCACCGGGTTGCCGATCGGCTGCAGCCAGTAGGCGGCGCCGATGCCGAGCACGATGGCCGGAATAGCTGCGATCGGAAACGCCACCGCCAGGCCTGCGATCACGATGCCGTTGAGCAGCAGGATGTTGCCGATGTTCCAGATGAACCCGCCCACCACCGCGAACGTCATCTCGCGCCCGCCCGCCTGCGACATCACTTCGAAGAAGCCGAATCCGTCGCCCGGGCCGATGAGAATTCCGAACAGCAGCGCCGTGACCAGGAAGCCGATGGTGTAGTCGAGGTAGAAATACTCGAGCCGCCAGCCCGGAAGCTTCTTGAGGAAGTTGGGCCACGAGCCCCAGCACACCATCGAAGTCAGCATAAGGACGAGCGCGGTCAGATAGGTTTGTGGCACGTACATGGTGAGCTCACGCCCTGGGTTGTTGTTGCTTGGCGCTAAAAGAGGGCAATCGGATTCACCGGCGAACCGGTGCCACCCTTGATGCGCAGCGGCGCCATCGTAACCAGGAAATCGCTGCGGTCTTCTTCGTTGCACACCTCGAGGAGCGGTTCGAGGGCTGGGATGTCGAGCAGGATGAGCCCCATGGCCGCGAGCGCGATGGCGTGGAAGTAGATGCAATAGCGGGCGCCGTACGGATTGGGAAACGCGTCGACGCAGTCGCCCGAATACACGGCGATTTCGCGCCGGTGCATCCACTTGATCGCATCCGGCATGATGCCGACGCGCTGGCCCAGGTTTTCGGGGCCCTCCACCGCCTCGCGCTTCTGCAGGCCGGTGTACACGAAGATGCAGTCGCCGGACTCCACGCGCACACGCTGGCGCTTCTCCGCCGCGTCGAGATCCGAGGCGTACACGCCCTCGTCCGGCGCCAGCCAATCGACACCCCGTGCAGCGGCGATGTTGAGCAGCACGCCGCGCGTGAAGATGCCGTCCTTCTGCGCGAGCATGTCGGCGAACGTGAGACCGCTCGCGAGCGTGACGTCGGCGGCCTTGCGGCCGTTGTAGACATCCTGATCGCGGTACACATGCGCGACGGCATCGAGGTGGGTCAGCGCGAAGCCATGCATGTCGAGCGTGAGGGCATCGACCGCGCCGATCGGATAGTGCGCCTGGAAACACATCGTGTGACGCACCGGCGAGGGGTTGTTGGCGGATTGTGCGGTGCTCAGATCGCGCGCCAGCGACAAGGCGCGGCCCGAGCGGACCAATGAAGCGGCGGCGACGCGCTTCGCGTCGGTGATGAAGTTGAGCGTGCCGCGCTCGTCGTCCCGGCCCCAGCGACCGGCGTTATTGAGGTCCTCGAACAGCGCATCGAGCTCGGCTTCCGTGGGAAACACTCTCTTCTCTTTCATGGCTGTCCTCTAAGTTGGGGTCAGACCCCAAGCCCGCCTTGGGGTCAGACCCCAACAATTATGTCAACTTGACCAGCTGGTGCTCTTCGCCGAATCGATAGAGCGCATGCACGATGCGCAGCGTGTCCAGGTTGTCGCGGCCATTGGTGAGCGGAACGCCGCCGGTCGCGAGGGCTTCGAGCAGGTTCGCCATCGGCCCGATGAACGCGGTGGGAATCCAGCGCGTGGTCACCGGGTAGTGCAGCCAGCCGTCCGTCGGCAACACGCGCGAGTTGAGCTCGAGGGTGTCAGCGCGCCCGCGCGGATAGTCGTACATGAGACCGATGGTGCCGCGGATGCTGCCCTTCGTGCCGTCGATGCGAAACTCCGCGCGCGGATCGCCGCTGCGGTTCTTGTGGAAGCTGCGCAGGAACGCCCGCGTCTCACCTTCGAACTCGAGCACGCTGATGGTGCGCGTCTCGCCGGCTTCCGGCTGCCCGGGTTCACGCGCCTGCGTGCCGAAGGCGTAGCGCGGGTTCTTGCCGACGATGAAGCGCACGGCGTCGATGAAGTGAATGGTGAACTGGTTGAGATCGAGCCGTGGCAGCTTCGTGACCCAGGCCCAGTGCTCCCACGGCGTGTAGACGTTGAAGTCCCAGCTCATCTCGAAGGGCTCGCCAATCCAGCCCGCCTTCACCATCGCGTGCGCTGCGGCCACGCTCTCCGAAAAACGCAGTTGCTGGTTCACCGCCATGAGCCGCTTGCTCTTGCCCGCGTGCTCGACCAGGCGTACCGCCTCGTCGAGGTCATAGGAGATGGGCTTCTGGCAAAGCAGGTGCTTGCCCGCATCGAGCAGCGGCGCGGCAATCTCGCACTGGACCCACGGAAACACCGCGATATCCACCACGGCGACGTCCTTGTCGCGCGCGATCTCTTCCACGGACTCGTAGACCTTGGGAATCCGGTGCCGCTCGGCCACTTCCCTGGCGCGCTGCTGGTTGAGATCGAAGATTCCGAGCACGTTGAGGCCGTGCGCGACATAAGCCGGCAGGTGCGCCAGGTCGACGATCTCACCGGCGCCGATCACGGCGATCGGAACCTTGTGTTTGTCGGCCACGCGGATGGCGATCGCTTCTCTGATTGGAGCAAACAAGTCAGGCATAGAGCCCTCCCGGGGTCAGAATTCAATTCTGACCCCATCCTAACGGTCAGTCCTTCCAGATCTCGCGCGCCCTGAATTCCGCCGTGTGCTGGCCGGCTCGCGGCGCACCGCGACGCACCGTGACCGGGCTTACCGAGAAGGTGAACGGTGAGCCGACGGTTCGATACGTCTGGTTCGAATCGGCGTACGGGATGTCCCAGAACAGCCGCTTGTGTGCGATCTGCGGATCGTTCTCGAGATCCGCATACGATTGCACCGGCGCGCACCACACGTCGTTCGCCGACAAGAGCTCGATCCAGTGCGCGGTGGTGTCGGTCGCGAAGTGCGCCGACAACAGCCGATGCACGGTATCGCGGGCCTCGAACATCTTTTCGTTGGTGTCGTAGGGCGCGAGCCAGTCGACACCGAGGATGGTTCCGAGCTTCGGACACGGGAACATCGCGAGCATCAGGTAGCCGTTCTGCGTCGCATAGATCCCGCACGGTGCGGTGATGCCCGGGTGGCCGACGTTTTCCTGCGGGCGCTCGAAGGAATTGCCGTGGTTCAGGTACACGGTGAGCTCCTGCTGCTGCAGGGCGAGCACGCAGGAGAGCAGATCGACGTCGACGCGCTGGCCTTCACCAGTGCGGTTGCGGTGTTGCAGCGCCGCCAGGATCGCGACTACGAGGTGCAGGCCGGTGTACTGATCGGTGACCGCGAGCGCATTGAGAAAAGGAGGATCGCCGCGCCGCCCGTTGAGCCAGGTCGCGCCGGTCAGCGCCTGCACCAGGTAGTCCTGGCCCGGACGTTTCGCGTAGGGGCCGGTCTGGCCATAGCCGGACGATGCGGCATAGATGAGTTGCGGATTGCGCTTGCGCAGCGCCTCGTAGCCCAGGCCCGCGCGATCCATCACGCCGGGGCGAAAATTCTCCACGACGACATCGGCCCGATCGACCAGCTCCAGGATGCGCTCGCGATCGGCCGCATCGCGCAGGTCGACCTCGACGCTGCGCTTGTTGCGATTGAAGGCGAGAAAGGCGTCGGTCTCCCCATGCGTGCGCGTCATGAAGATGCCGTACTTGCGCATCCATTCGCCGTCCTGCTTTTCGAGCTTCACCACGTCTGCGCCGAGGTCCGCCAGCACTTGTGTCGCGAGCGGGCCCTGCAGCAGCGCTGTGAAGTCGAGAATGCGCAAGCCGTGCAGCGGCCCCGGAACCTTGTCTGCCTGTTCGCTCATGGGCTCTCCCGCCAATCCTTAAGCAACTCCTCGGCGAGGCGTGCGTATTCTCCCAGGCACGCTTCCGCGGAGCTCTCCTCCGTCCAGATGAATTTGTGAACCAGCGCGCCGGCGAGCGGCTGAAACTGCCGGTGCCCGCTCACTCGCGGCCGCACGAATGCCTGCTCGATACTGCGCCGGGTCGTCACGAAGAACTGCCGGGTCTGATCGTTGACGAGCGAGGACTCCCACGCGGCGGCATGACCCGGTTGTCCACCGGAGCTTGCATAAGTGCCACGCTGCACGTCCGGCGACGCAATGTGGCGGGCCAACTCTGCCGCTTGTTCGCGATGGGCGCTGCGCGCCGACACCGCGAGACCCACCCCGCCGAGCACCGTACCGCGCGAGCCACTCGGCCCGCGGGGCGCATCGCCGAAGGTGAGCAGTTGCGGCCGGAACCCTTGCCGCGTGTAGCTCGAGTACCCAAACATGAGCGGCACGTAGAGGATCTTGTCCGAACGGGACATCCGCTCCGAGATGGCGATTGGATCCGCCTCGCGCGATAGCGGGTGCACGTCCCTGGCCAGCCGGCGCAACAATTCGAGCGCTTCACGCCCGGCGGCCGGATCCACCGCCTTGCCCGGGCGCCAGAACCTGGGGCCGACCAGGCTCACGCCCACCGAGAGGAAGGCGCAATAGGCGTGATTCTCGTTGAGCGGCACGGCGACCTGGCTGCCCGCCTCGCGCACCCGCTCAGCAAGTTTGACGACTTCTGCCCAGCTGTCGGGGAGTGGCCCGGGTTGCGACGCCTCCCACAGGTCGTCGCGCACCGCGCTCACCTGGCACGCCGCATCGATCGCGAGCGCCCATTGCTTGCCGTCCCACGAATAGGAGGCGTAACTCGGACCCACGCTGTGCGCGGCCTGGTCCTCGAGATAGTTCGCATCCGCCCAGTCCTCGACCGCCGCGATGAGTCCGGACCTTGCCGCGGTCGCGACAAAGGGATGGTCGATCAGCACCAGGTCGTACGAGTTCGCGAGTTCCTCGAGCGGCTGATCCTCGAACGCCTTGAGCGGCCGCACATCCCATTCGACCCGCGCGTCGTGCTCGCGCATCCACGCGGTCGCGATCGCCTCGAGCGGATTGCGCGCACGCGGATGATCCCAAGCCATGCCGCGCAGCGCGACGGTCATGAGCGGACTGTTCCTGGATCAGAGACGCGCATGGGATCCCCGCGGCGGCCGGGCGTTCAACGGGCCTGGCGCGCCGTCTTGGGATCCCGGTACTCCACCGTCTGCAGGTGCTCGCAGTAGAGCACCAGCTCGCCCTCGCCCTTGAACACCTCGTACTTGGCGCGCGTCAGCCCGCGATCCTCGTATTTCGGTTCCTTGGCGAGGTTGGTGCGGATCGTGTAGATGGTATCGCCGATGAACACGGGCTTGATGAAGCGCAGCCGGTCGTAACCGTAGGAAAAAGCCTGCAACCAGTTGGTCGCCACGAGCCCGATGCCGGCGCTGAAGACGAACGCGCCAGCCACGAGCCGCTTGCCGAATTTCCCCTCCTCGCGCGCGAACACCTCGTCCGCGACGTAGGGGTGAATGTCGACCACGAGGGTGTTGAAGGCCATCGACTCGCCTTCGGAGATCGTGCGGCGAATCGTCCGGATCCGGTGGCCGATCTCGAAGTCTTCCCAATAGAAGTCTTCGCAGCCCCACAGCGGAATCGCCCTGTGCTCGGCAGGGAGTTTTGCGTCGTACACGGTGTTGCTCCGGGGATCCCCTGCAGACTTGTTGCGCGTTTCAGTGACATGTTAGCCTACCGATAATCCAGCGATCAATGCGTCTGCATGGCCTGTTTTGCAGGCTGCTAACATGTCAGAAGAAAAAATCCCGGCATCATCCGCTCCTGGGCTCCCGCTGCGCGATCGCGTCGCGCTGATCACGGGCGGGGCCGGCGGTATCGGGCTCGCCATCGCCCAGCGCTTCGCACGTGCCGGCGCGCACCTCGCACTGGCCGACATCCGGATGGAGGCCGCGCGGCAGGCGGCGGAGTCGCTCCGCGTGCACGGTCAACGCGCCATCGGCTTGGGTGGCGATGTCAGCCGCGCGGCGGATGCCGATGCACTCGCGCGTGCTGTGCTCGATGAATATGGACGCATCGACATCCTGGTGAACAACGCCGGCCGCATGGGACGCACCGCGCCGCTCTGGGAGCTGCGCGATGAGGACTGGAACGAAGTGATCGCGATCGATCTCACCAGCGTCTTTCTCGTGAGCCGCGCGGTGATTCCGCACATGCGCGCGCGCCGCAGCGGCAACATCGTGAGCGTGGCCTCGATCGCGGGCAAGGAAGGCACGCCGCGCCTGATTCCCTACTCGGTCGCCAAGGCCGGGATCATCGCGTTCACCAAGGCGCTCGGCAAAGAAGTCATCTCGGAAGGCATCCGTGTCAACTGCGTGGCCCCGGGCGTCGTCGAGACCCCCCTCCTCGAGCAGCTCCCGCCCGAGGCCACGCAACTCATGCTGAGCAAGTCGCCGATGGGGCGCTTCGGAACCGCGGACGAGGTGGCGGCGGTGGTGCAGTTTCTCGTCTCCGACGACGCGAGCTTCATCACCGCGCAATGTTTCGACGTCAGCGGCGGCCGCGCGACGTACTGAAGAGGGGTCAGAATTCAATTCTGAAGGGGTCAGAATTTAATTCTGACCCAGGGAAAGCAATCATGAAACGCAGCATCGGCCGCATACTCACCACGCACACGGGAAGCCTGCCGCGGCCCGACCAACTGGTCGAACTCATGTTCGCGAAAGAGGAAGGACGCGAGGTCGATGCGCGCCTGCTCGCCGAGCGCGTGCGCAACTCGGTGCGCGAGATCGTCGAGCGCCAGCAGGCAGCCGGCATCGACATCGTGAGCGACGGCGAAATGAGCAAGCCGAGCTACGCGACCTATGTCACCGAGCGGCTGAGCGGCTTCGCCGGCAAGTCCGAGAGACCTAAGCTGAGCGACATCCTCGAGCACCCGAACGTTGCCAGCCACTACTTCAACGATCCCGGCGTGCAGCGGCTCAACATGAATCGCCCGGCTTGCAACGGCCCGGTCGCGAGGACCGGGATGGCGGACGCGGAGGTCGACATCGCGAATTTCAAGCACGCGCTCACCGAGGCCAGGTACGAGGACGCCTTCCTGACAGCCGCGTCGCCGGGTCTGGTCTCCATGTTTCTCGGCAACACGTACTACAAGACCGAAGAGGAATTTCTCTGGGCGGTCGCCGAGGCGATGAAGCCCGAGTACGAGGCGATCCATCGCGCGGGCTTCCTGCTGCAACTGGATTGCCCGGATCTCGCCATGACGCGCCACCGCGAGTTCGCTCACCGGCCGCTGGAGGAGTTCAGGGAGTACGCCAGGCTGCACATCGAGGTGCTGAATGCGGCGACCGCGAGCATTCCCGCTGACCGCCTGCGCGTGCACCTGTGCTGGGGCAACTATCCGGGCCCACACCATCGCGACGTGCCGCTCGAGCAGATCATCGATCTGATCCTGACCGTACGCGCGCAGGGCCTGGTGTTCGAGGCCGCCAATTCGCGCCACGCGCACGAGTGGAAAGTGTTCGAGAAGGTGCGCGTGCCCGAAGAGAAGCTCCTGATCCCCGGCGTGATCGAATCCATGTCGAACCGCATCGAGCACCCGGAGCTCATCGCACAACGCATCGTTCGCTTTGCGGAGATCGTCGGCCGCGAGAATGTCGTCGCCGGCAGCGATTGTGGCTTCGGCACCTTCGTCGGTGTGGCGCTGGTCGAGCCCGAGATCGCCTGGGCCAAGCTCGCCGCGCTCGCCGAGGGCGCCCGCCTCGCCTCCAACGAGCTGTGGTAGGCGACGATCCCTACACCATCCGCGCCGACGGAGTTGCGCCGCCTCCCACGACGTGGGCAGCGCGGCTGAAGCATCTCGGACCGAGCATAGTCATCTCGGGCAGCATTGTCGGATCCGGAGAGCTGATCCTGACGCCGAGTCTCGGCGCCGTCGCCGGCTTCGCGCTCCTCTGGTGGACGCTGGTGTGCTGCTGGAGCAAGTCCATCGTCCAGGCCGAGCTCGCGCGTTATGTGATCGTGTCCGGCGACACCTATCTGCGCGCGCTCAACCGCATCCCCGGGAAGTTGCCCGGACCGCGCGGGCCGGTGTCGTGGACGCTGTGGTTCACGTTGCTGGCTTTCATCCCGGGCGTGATCGGCATGGGCGGCATCGTGGGCGGTACCGGCCAGGCCCTGAGCCTCTTCATTCCCGACAGCGACTACCGCGTGATGAGCGTGCTCGCGGCGCTGACCGCTTCCGCGATCCTGTACAGCGGCAGCTATCGGCGGATCGAATGGTCGATGTTGCTGCTGGTCGCGGGCTTCACGCTCGCGACGCTCATCGCCGCGTTCGCGCTGCAGAGCACTCCCTTCCGCGTCTCATGGAGCGATATCGGCGCGGGCTTCCAGTTCGACTTCCCCGCGCAGGCGCTGGTGCTCGCGCTGGCGGTGTACGGCGCCACGGGGGTCAACGCCGCCGAAATCTCCACCTACACCTATTGGTGCGTGGAGAAGGGCTATTCACGCCACATCTGCGATCGGCGCAACGATCCGGATTGGCTGGCGCGCGCCCGGGGCTGGCTCAGGGTGCTGCAACTCGACATCTCGGTGACGCTGGTCATCCTGACCTGCGCGACCTTGCCGTTCTACCTGCTGGGCGCCGCGGTGTTGCACGAAACCGGGCAACAGCCGCAGGGGCTCGAAACGGTATCGGTGCTCTCCGCCATGTTTACCGAGACGCTCGGCCACTGGTCGCTGTGGCTCTTTGGCGGCGCTGCGTTTTGCATCCTGTTCTCGAGTGTGGTGGCGGGATTCGGCGGCATCAGTCGCATCGGCGCGGACTACCTGGTCGAGTTCGGGCTGCTCGATCGCACGCGGCTCGAAGCACGGCTGCGCTGGACGCGCGCCTTCGGCACCCTGCTGCCTCTCGTCAGCGTGATCTTCTACCTGGCGATTCCGAACCCGGTCGCATTGCTGAGCATCGGCGCGCTGGGCGCGACACTGTTGCTGCCGGTGCAGAGCGGCGCGACGTTGTGGTTGCAACGGCAGCGAATGGATCAACGGCTGCGCCCGGGGCGGCCAGCTCAGATCTTGCTGTGGCTGACCTTGCTGTTCCAGCTGGTGCTGGCTGCGCTCGTCGTCAGGTATGTCCTGTTCTGACTGGGGTCAGAGTCGGGGTCAGAATTCAATTCTGACCCCGACTCTGACCCCTACTCGATGCGGGTGCGCAGCAGGATCACGCGATACGGATCCCAGGTCGAGGCGATCCAGATAACGTCGACGCCCTTTCCGGCGGGCCGCGTCCACTCTTCGACAATGTTTGCGCCGTAGAACCAGCCGTAGTCGCCTTTGAGCATGTACACCGCCGGCGCTTGGCAGCGCTCACCGGTGCACGCGGGATGGTGCAGCGAGCCACCGGGGGCGTACTGGTCCGCGACCGGCCGCTGCGCCGCATCGCCACCGACGATCACGTCCTGCGGCGGCGTCCACGGGCCCCACGGATCATCCGCGGTGCGCATGCGGATGGCGCCATTGCCCACGGCGATGTTCTTGCACTCGGTGCGCGCGAAAATTTCGAGCACGCCGCAAGTGGGCAGCAGGTTCGGAATGGGGAACGCGCTGATGCCGCCGCCGTAGAACATCACCCACTTCCCGAGATGCTCCACCCACACGACGCTCATGTGGTTCACGATGTCGTGACTCTCCTCGGGTTGAACGCCGTCTCGCGAGGCATCGAGATCGAGCGCGACCGCCTCGCTCTCGCTGGAGCTGAAACGCGGCACGCCGTCGGGGCCCGTGCCGGTGTAATAGTGCACGTCCCAGGTGAATCCGGGGCCCTTGGGCATATCGGCGTACGCGAAATACAGTCCCAGCGTCGAGCCCTTGGAATTCACGCCGATGAACCCCGGACGACCCCACAGGAACACCTGGCGATTCCCACCCGCCTTGCCGGTATTTCCATAGTCCTGCTTCGCACGGCCTGAGCCGCGTTCGGGGACGAAATCCGCAACGGCGCGCGAGGCGGGGTTGGTGAACTTGTTGGTGAGCCACTCGCGCATGTCGGTGTACTTGCGCGGATCAGTGAGGCTGCGCATGCCGACGAGCTGGTAGATCGCGTACGCGCCCACGCGGCCAAAATCGGTGTCGGCCCAGATGCTGCTGGTCTTGTCGGTGCAGAGTCCGGTGCCTTGGATGGCCGCGCCGCCCGCATCGAACATCGTGTCGGCCTTGCAGTTGGGCGCGTTGTCGCGGCACGGAAGCGTGAGGCCGGGCTGCTGGTTCGGCGGCACACCGATGAAGCCCACTGTGCTATCGCAGGTGAAGCCCTTGCTGCAATCGGCATCCGCACGGCAGGCCTGCGGCTTGCCGGTGATGAACATGCCGAACTCGCGCGTGCCGTTGCTGAATCCGCCGAGCGGCGTCTTGAAGCTTTCCGCCGGTTGACCCGGATCGATGCCCGAGGCCCGGCTCGATCCCGCGTCCTGGCCGAGCTTCAGTGCGGGAATATTGCCCGGCCTCATCTGGCCCGGGTCCGGCCACGCGTCCACCTCGATGCTGCCAAAGGTGTCGTCGTACACCGGGTCGATCGGTTCACCCTTGTTGCCGGCGTGCGTGTCACCGAACAGAAAGTGGATCTTGCCGTCGTGCAGGTAACTCCATCCGAGATCGGTACCCTCGTAGTCGATCCGGTGCGGCTTTTCATTGTCGGGATGCAGCTTCGCATCGAAGCCGACGAACGGGCCGAGCACCTCCGTCTTTTCGGGACTCGGCGCGCCAGCAGCGACACTCACCGCCGCCACACCACAGATCAGGCTCAGCCATCGGCTCATAGGATTGCTTCCTTGGGGTCAGAGTCGGGGTCAGAATTCAATTCTGACCCCGACTCTGACCCCTCTAACGGTTGATGCGGGTGCGCAGCAGGATCACGCGATACGGATCCCAGCTCGAGGCGTTCCAGAGAATGTCGACGCCGTTGCCAGCCGGCCGCGTCCACTGCTCGATGATGTTGACGCCGTAGAGAAAGCCGTATTCGCGTGGATTGACGCCTTCCCAGTTGGTGTGGGGCGCGCAGTTCGCTTGCGTGCAGTCGGGATGACGCAGCATGCCGCCCGGCCCGTACTGGAGTTCGGGCGGCGTCTTGTCCGGGTCACCAGCGACGATCACGTCCTGCGGCGGCGTCCACGGGCCCCATGGGTGCTCCGCCGTGCGCATGCGGATCGCGCCATTGCCGATCACGACCTCCTTGCACTCGGAGCGCGTGAAGAATTCCAGCACACCGCAGCGCGCCAGGATCGGACCGGGCAGATTGATCATCCCGCCGCCATACAACATCACCCACTTCCCGAGAGGCTCGACCCATGAAACGGCAGATCTGGTCCACGACGTCATAGCGCTCGTCGGCCTGCACGCCGGCGCGCGAAGAATCGAGATCGACGGCGGCGGCCTCGCGCTCCTTCAGGCTGAACTGCGGGAGGCCCTTGGCATCGGTGCCGGTGAAATAGTGAAGCTGCCACGGAGCATCCGCTGCGGCCGGCATGTCGGCATAGGCGAAATACAGGCCCAGCGAACGCCCGCGCGCGCCCACGCCGATGAATCCGGGGCGGCCCCACAGGAACACGCGCTGATTGCCGCCAGCGCCGTCCGCGCTGCGATAGTCGTGACCGGACGCGCGAGCCGGCGCAAAGTCCCTGACGGTGCGCGGCGTGACATTGGAAAACTTGTTCGTGAACCATTCCCTGACGTGCACGTAGCGCCTCGCGTCCTCGGTGCTGCGCGCCCCGAACAGGTTCTTCACGGCCATGCCGCTGATGCGGCCCACTTCCGTATCCGCCCAGGCGGAGCTGCTCGGATCGGTGCAGAAGCCGCTGCCCGCGACCGGCTTGGAGTCGACCATCATCGTGTCGGCGTTGCACGCCTGCGCGCCGTCGAGACAGCCGACGGTCGCACCCTTGTCGGTGTCGGGGCGGTCGCCGATGAATCCCAGCCCGGTGTCGCAGGTGAATCCGTTGCTGCAGTCGGTATCCGTGCGACAGCCTTGCGGCTTGGCCGCATACAAGAGGCCGAACTGATCCTTGCCGTTGCTGAATCCGCCGAGTGGCGTCTTGAACGACTCCATCGCCTGGCCCGGATTGATCGCGGACATCTCGGTCGTGCCGGGGTTCTGCCCCAGGTAGAGCGGCGGAATGTTCGTCGGCGTGATGCGCGTCGGATCGGGCCACTCCGCCAGGTCGATGGTGCCGAAACCATCGTCGTAAACGCCCTTGCTGGACGGCTCGATCATTCCGCCCTTCTCGGTGGCCGCGGTGTCGCCGAACAGGAAGTGCAGCTGGCCGCGGTGCTCATAGGTCCAGCCCAGGTCGGTGCCGTAATACTCGATGGTGCGCGGCGAAACATTCTTCGGATGGAGCTTCGCGCCAACTCCCGTGAAGGGTCCGAGCACGGTGGTTTGACCGGGGGTGGGATCGGCCACGGCAAGCGGTTGAATGGCCGCCAGCAGCACGCTGGCCGCAACGACACGGGTGTGAGTTTTCATTTCTCTCGGGTGCTCGTGCTCACTGGGCGATGTGTGTTCTGAGCAGGACCACGCGATACGGGTCCCAGGTCGAAGCGTTCCAGACGATGTCCACGCCGTCGCCGGCGGGCCGCGTCCACTGCTCGATGATGTTGGCGCTGTAGAAGAACCCGTATTCATCCTTGCTGTAGGCGAACATGTCGCTGTGCGGGGCGCAGCTTGCCTCGGTGCATGCGGGGTGTCGCAGCGCGCCGCCGGGTCCGAACTGTCCCACCGGACCCTCGCTCACGATGCCACCGACGATGACATCCTGCGGCGGCGTCCACGGGCCCCACGGATCTTCGGCCGTGCGCATGCGCACAGCGCCGTTGCCCATGTTCGCGTCCTTGCATTCGGCGCCGGTGAAGAGCTGCAGCACGCCACACTGCTGCAACACCGCGGTCGGCAGGTTGCTCAGGCCCCCGCCGTAGAACATCACCCACTTCTTCAGCGGCTCGACCCAGGCGACGCTCATCTGGTTCGTGATGTCGTGAACTTCCTCTGGCTGCACGCCATCACGGCTCGAATCCAGGTCGGCTGGTTGAGCGTCTTTCTCCTGCGCACTGAACTGGACGACACCGTTCGCGCTGCCGGTGTAGTAGTTGAGCTTCCACTCGCCGGGGCCCGCCGGCAGGTCCGCATACGCGAAGTACAGCGGCAGGCTGCGGCCGTTCTTCGTCACGCCGATGAACCCCGGTCGTCCCCACAGGAACAGGCGCCGCGCGCCACCACTGCCCTGCGCGACCCGATAGTCCTGGTTAGCGCTGCCGCTCTTCGCCGCGTCGAAGGCCTCGACCGTGCGCACGGTGACGTTCATGAACTTGTTCGTCAGCCAATCGAAGGTGCTGCCGTATTTCTTGGGCGTCGCCGGGTCGCGCACGCCGATGCGCACGCGGTAGCCGACCGCGCTCAGCAGATTCGAGACTCTCTCGCCGCGCAACGGACTCGTGTCGTCGATGCAGAAGCCGCTCGCCGCCACCGGCGCACCGGCGGCGTCCACGACGGTGTCGGCGGCGCACGCCGGGCTGCCCTCGCGACAACCGAGGGTGAGACTTTCTTCCTGCGCGGCACGCGCGCCGATATAGCCGAGCGTCGGGTCGCACGTGAGGCCGTTGCTGCAGTCGGCATCCCGGGTGCAGCCCTGCGGCTTGGTGAGATTGAAGATGCCGAATTCGTGCGTGCCATTGCTGAATCCCGCCATCGGCGTCTTGCCGAGGTCCATCACGTGACCGGGATCGATGGCGGAAGCTTCCGTGGTGCCCGGGTTCTGTCCGAGCTTGATGAGCGGGATGCTGGTTGAGCTGATGCGGCTCGAATCGGGCCATTCGCGCAGATCGATGCTGCCGAACGCGTCGTCGAAGCGCGAGCCGGTGGAGGCCTCGATGGGTGCGTATTTCTCGGTCGCCCAGCTGTCGCCGAACAAGATTTGCAGCTGCGTGCCGTGCTGGTAGGTGAACCCGAGATCGGTGCCGTAGAACTCGATGCGTTGCGGCGTCACGTTGTCGGGATGCAGCGGCGCCTGGTCGCCGGCGAAAGGACCGAGATAAACGGTCGACACGGTCAGCGGCTCCGGGGAAGCGCTCTGCACCGGCGGCGCCCGGTCGGCGCCGCCGCATGCAGCCAGCAAGGCAAGGAGTACGCCTGTCGCGGCGCTTCCGATCGAATGCATCGTCGTCTCCTGGGGTCAGAGTCGGGGTCAGAATTCAATTCTGACCCCGACTCTGACCCCGAGCTAGGGGGTTGGCGACTGCCAATGCAGCAGTTGCCGGTCCTTGAGGTCCCGCCAGAGCTCAGCCGGAATGGGCTCATCGAGCACCGCGGCGTTGTGCCTGGTTTCCGCCGCCGTCTGGCCACCGGGAATGACGCTGGCCACCACCGGATTGGCGAGGATGAACTGCAGCGCGGCCGCCGGCAGCGTGACGCCGTGCGTCTGGCAGACGTTGTCGATGGCGCGCGCGCGCGTCACGACATCGGCCGGCGCCTCCGCGTAGTTGTAGGTCGAGCCGCCCGCGAGGATTCCGGAGTTGTAGGGCCCGCCGGCGACGATCCTCACGCCGCGGCGCTCGCATTCGGGAAACAGTGTTTCGAGCGGCACCTGCTCGAGCAGCGTGTAGCGGCCCGCGAGCAGAAAGAGATCGGGATCGACCAGCTCGAGCAAGCGGGCGCACGGTTCCCATTCGTTCACGCCGGCGCCGATCGCGAGCACCTGGCCGCTGTCACGCAATTCGGTGAGCGCGCGCCAGCCGCCCTCGTCGACGAGCTCCTGGATGCGCGCCTCGGAAGCCTCGCGCCCGCCATGCACCAGGCCGCAGATGTCGTGCACGTAGAGGATGTCGACGCGATCGAGCCCCAGGCGCTTCAGGCTCGCTTCGTACGAGCGCATCACCCCGTCGTAGGAGTAGTCGTAGTGAAAGCGCACCTGCGGTGTTTCGACGAAGAAGAAGCCGTTCACTTCCTCCTTCGCGCACGGCGTCAGCAGCCGCCCCACCTTGGTCGACACGATGAATTCGTTTCGCGGGCGTTGCGCGAGCAGCCGCCCGACGCGCATTTCGGAAAGGCCGAGGCCGTAGAGCGGCGCCGTGTCGAAGTAGCGCATGCCGTTGTCCCAGGCCGCCGCGAGCGTCAGGTCGCATTCCGCCTCGCTGAGCGGACGCAGGTAGTTGCCGAGCGGTGCGGAGCCGAAGCCAAGCGCGGTGAAATTCAGCTCGCGCCCGCCGCGCGTGACGAAGCGGCGTCGATCGGACGCACGCAACCCATCAGCCATGGGATGACCTCGACATCGGCAATCGCCCCTGTCCTGTGCTGACGCTAGTGCGGGGCCTGACGGAGCTAATATCTAACATGTCACTCATGGGTTGCAACCGGGTCGCTGCGTCCGGCTTCGCATGACCACTTCGGTGGTCTCGCCACCTCCGTATTCGGTCGGACTTGCCTTCGAGCGCTCGACGCTGTGAAGCTCGACACCTGACTGGCGTCTGCAAATCGCTTGACAATCAGTAATTTTGACGAGCACGACGACATACCATTGACGCGCTCGACCGCTGCTTACGGACGTTCCATACACGTCTCCGGCGTCGAATCCTGAAGTAGTGATCACTTCACACGACTCAAGCTTTGTCGTGTGCGCAAATTGATGGGGTTCGAGCTGACATGTTAGCATCCGGTGCTCGTGTAGAGAGCAGCGCTGCACTAGAGAAGAGGGGCACCGGGCACGAGCCACACTCTTCCGATCATCGCCGTGGATTGGACCCGCTCATGAACGACAAGCCTGGCGCCAGCCAGTGGAGAAACCCGCTCGCCGTCGAGAACGCCGGCGCGGAAAAAATCGCGCGGGCGCTGACCTTGGGCGGTGAGCTGCGCAGCAAGGTCACAGCGGGATGGGCGCTCGGCACGTTCGTCCTGGAGAATCCGGCGCCGGCGACGCTGAGCGCGATGGCGCTCGCAGGCTTCGACTTCGTGGTCATCGACATGGAGCATTCGGCCGTCGATTTCTCCACGCTCGAACCGCTGGTCACCGCGGCGCACGCTGCGGGTCTCGCGACCCTGGTACGTCCGTGGGGCGAGGACGTCGGTCTCATCGGCAAGGCGCTCGACATCGGCGCGAACGGGATCATGGCGCCGCGCGTGGAATCGGCCGCGCGGGTGCGCGCAGTCGTGGAACAGGCGCGGTTCGCTCCGCTGGGAAATCGCGGCTTCTCGCCGTTGACCAAGTACGACGCCTTACGCGAGCCGCTGCGCGCGCTCGATGAGTCGACCTATGTCGTGGTGCAGATCGAGGGGCGCCGCGCCCTCGAGAACATCGCCGAGATCACCTCGGTTCGCGGCATCGATGCGGTATTCGTGGGGCCCTACGATCTGGCGCTCTCGCTCGGCGTGCCACCCGGCAGCCCACAGGTATTCGCCGCTGCCGAGCAACTGGCGAAGTCCGTACCGCGCAGCGTCGCTCTCGGCATCTACATCGACGATCCCGCGAAGTGCGGCGACTGGAGCGCACGGCGCTTTGCCCTGCAGTGCGTGAGCTTCGATGGCCGCATGCTGGCGAACGGTGCGCGCGCCGTCGTGACCCAGGCCCGCCTGGCGATGGAAAAGAAGGATGTCAAGGCGTGAGCGCTGTGGCATGACGGCGGACGTGAGCTCCGCGGACGTCATCGCTCAGTGCGCCGCGCAGTTGTCCGGAGCCGAGTCGACCCGGCGCCCGACTGAACCGCTTACCAAGGCACACCCAAGTCTCAGCGTGCCGGATGCCTATCGCATCCAGCAGGCCAACGTGCAGGGCCGCCTGGCGCGCGGCGAGCGCGTGGTGGGTCACAAGATCGGCCTCACCGCCAAGGCCATGCAGGAGCTCTTCGGCGTCAACGAGCCCGACTACGGCCACCTGCTCGACACGATGCTGCACCAGGCGCGCGAGCCACTCGATCTCGGCGAGCTGATCGATCCGCAGATCGAAGTCGAGCCCGCCTTCGTGCTGGGGAGGCGCCTGCAGGGACCCGACGTGAGCGTCGCCGACGTGCTCGCCGCCACTGACTATGTGAGCGTGTGTTTCGAAGTGATCGATTCGCGCATCATCGACTGGCGCATCCGCTTGCAGGACACGGTGGCGGACAACGGCTCGAGTGCGCGCGTCGTGCTGGGATCGAAGCGAGTCGATCCGACCAGTCTCGCCCTCGACACCCTCGATACCGAGCTCGAGCTCGACGGCGTGGTCGTCGAGACCGGCAACACCAGTGCCATTCTCGGCCATCCAGCCAAGGGCATCGCGTGGCTCGCGAACCGGATTTCCGAGTTCGGCATCACGCTGGAGCCGGGACACATCGTCCTTCCCGGCACCTGCACGCGCTCCGTGCGCATCGGTGGCCATCGCCGCGTGGTCGGGCGCATCGCGGGTCTCGGCGAAGTCTCCCTGCGACTCACCGGCGACCCCTCGATACCCAACAAGAGAGCCAGATAAACTGCCTCCCACCCCGGGGCGACACCCGGCGCGGGTTTTCAGGAGAGCACGATGCGCGACACGACCGCTGCCGGCCTCGAGGCGACGATCCGCGAGTATTTCGACGCCTGTAACGAAGCGAATGCCGCGAAGATCAGCGCGTGTTTCGAGCCGGACGGGGTGCACTACTTTCCGGCGGGCGCGCCACAGGGCACTTTCGTCGGCGCCACGGCGATCGCGGCGGGCTGGGTGACCGCGCGTGGCCAATCTCGGCTCCATCTGGACCATCGACCGCCTGATCATCGACGCTTCAAAGCTCGAGGCCGTGATCGAATGGACACACTTCAAGCCGAAGCAGGGCCTGCACCTGCGCGGCGACGAGTGGTACATCTTCTCGAAGCGCGGATTGATCCAGGAAATCCGTGCTTACTATTCGTGCCCGCCGGCGGCGGAGAAGCGCACCCACGAGATTGGCGACTTCGACTATCGCGGCCGCGGCTACCCGATGACGCCCCCGCCCGTGAAACGCTGACCCGATGAAGATCACCTCGGCCCAGAGCTTCGTGCTGAAGGTCCCGATCGGCTCGACGATCGCCGACAGCATGCAGTCCGTCACGCACCTCGAGTTCGCCGGACTGGTGATCGCGACTGACGCGGGCATTTCCGGTACCGGGTACACGGTCACCGTGGGCCACGGCGGCAGCGTCATCCAGGAAGCGCTCGACGCGCTCTTCATCGACGATCTCAAGGGCAAGGATCCGCGCAATGTCCGCGAGATCTGGCAACAGCTTTACTTCGGCAAGTCCCACTGGATCGGCCGGGCTGGCGTCACCACGATGGCGCAATCGGCCATCGACATTGCTCTCTGGGACATCAACGCCAAGGCCGCGGAGTTGCCGCTGTGGCAATTGCTCGGCGGCGCGCGGCAAGCCGACATCCCCATCTACAACACGCATGCGGGCTGGCTCAACTATTCGATCGAGCAGCTGAAGGACGAAGCGCTGCGTCTGCTCGAGCAGGGCTACGGCGCGCTCAAGATGAAGGTGGGATTGCCGGATGCGCATGAAGATGGCCGCCGCGTGGCAGCCGTGCGCAAGGCGATCGGCGCAGAGACGCTCCTGATGGTCGATGCCAATCAGAAATGGGACCTGATGCACGCCTGCCAGGCGGCGCGGCTGTTGCAGGACTTCGACCTGTCCTGGCTCGAGGAACCGCTGCACCCCGACGACATCCGCTCGCATCGGATTCTCAACGAGAGCACCTCCATTCCGATCGCGCTGGGCGAGCACGTCTACACGACGCACGCGTTCCGCGATTACATCGAGAGCCGCGCGGTCGACCTGATCCAGGTGGACGTGTGCCGTATCGGCGGGATCACTCCGTGGCTCGAAGTCGCGGCCATGGCCAACGCCTTCAACATCCGCGTCTGCCCGCACTGTGGCGACCTGATGCAGGTGCATCAGCACCTCGTGAAAGTGATCCCCAACCATTGGCTGCTCGAGGTCATCCCGCTCTGGCCACAGGGTCCTTTCAAGCACCAGGTCCGGCTCGAGGACGGCAAGTGCCTCACGCCGATGGAGCCGGGTGCGTCCACCGATTTCACTGCCAGGGCCTTCGAAGAATTCCGCATCAGCTGAGATGGCCCGAGCGGGCCTAAAGCGCAGGTCACCGTGAACCGGATATTCGCCGATCAACTGGGGTTTCCCGAAGCACCCGTGTTGCTGCCGGACGGCGGCTTCCTGTTCGTGGAAATGGATCCGGCCAAGGGCTGGACGATCCGCTTCAGCAAAGATGGCCACACGCGCACCGTCGTCGCGCGCACGGGCCGGCCGAACGGGCTGGCGCGCGATCGCGACGGCAACATCTGGGTGGCGGAGACCGCGATGCGGGCGCTCCTGCGCATGCGCCTCGACGGCAACTACGAGATCTTCGCGAATGAATGTGATGGCGAGCACTTTCTCTTTCTCAACGACCTCGCGCTCGCCCCCAATGGCGACATCTACCTGACCGATTCTGGCATCGAGATCGAAGAGCTGGCGCCCAAGGGGCAGCTCAATCCGAACTGGCGCAACCTCGCGTATGACGGGCGCGTGTATCGCGTCGACGTCGGGAGCCGCGCGGTCGAGTGCATCGACCGTGGATTGCTCTTCGCCAACGGAATCGCCTTCGGGCCGGACGGGAACCTGTATGTCGCCGAGACGCTGAGCGGCAATATCTACCGTTACCAGGCGGCCCGGGGGAGCGCGGCCGGACCGCGGCAACTCTTCGGCAACGTCATCGAGCACTACGACCCGGCGCAGCTCAAGGGACCCGACGGAATGAAGTTCGGAGCCGACGGACACCTGTACGTGGCCGTGTTCGGACAAGGCGACGTGACGGTGCTCGATCCAGGCGGAAAACCCGTCAAAAGACTCAAGATCCAGGGGTCGATGCCGACCAACCTCGCCTTCGGTCCGAAGGGCGAGAAGCAGATCTACGTCACCGAAGTCGAGACAGGCACGGTGCAGATCATCGACGTCGGGACCGACGGCCTGCCGCTGAACTAGTCCTCAGGCGTGCGCGTCTTCCTGCAGACCGAGGTCGCGGCACAGCTGCTCGCGAATGAGGTACTTCTGCACCTTGCCGGTGACCGTCAGCGGGAAGCTGTCGACGAAGCGCACGTAGCGCGGCACCTTGTAGTGTGCGATCTGCGCCCGGCAGAATTCCTGCACCTCCTCGGCCTGGAGCGTGGCGCCCTCGCGTAGCCGGATGCAGGCGCACACCGCTTCGCCGTATTTTTCGTCCGGCACACCCACGACCGCGACATCGAGAACCGCCGGGTGCCGGTAGAGAAACTCTTCGATCTCGCGCGGGTACACGTTCTCGCCGCCGCGGATGATCATGTCCTTCACCCGCCCCACGATATTGCAGTAGCCCTCCTCGTCCAGCACGCCCAGGTCGCCGGTGTGCATCCAGCCCGCTTCATCGAGCGCTTCGCGCGTGCGCTCCGGCTCGTTCCAGTAGCCGCGCATCACGCTGTAGCCGCGCGTGAGCAGCTCGCCGGAAGCGCCGCGCGGCGTCACCCTGCCGTCCAGGTCCACGATCTTGACCTGCACGTGCGGATGAATACGCCCGACTGTCGTGACGCGTTTCTCGACCGGGTCGTCGGTGAGCGTCTGAAAGCTCACCGGGCTGGTTTCAGTCATGCCGTAGCAGATCGTGACCTCGGGCATGTGCATTTCGTCGAGCACGCGCCGCATGACTGCGATCGGACAGGGCGCGCCGGCCATGATCCCGGTACGCAGGCTCGCGAGGTCGAACTCCTTGAAGCGCGGGTGGCCGAGCTCGGCGATGAACATCGTCGGAACGCCGTGCAGCACCGTACAACGCTCGCCGGCCACGGCCTCGAGCACGTTCAAGGGGTCGAAAGCCTCGCCCGGGAAGACGCTCGCCGCGCCATGCGTCATGGCGGCCAGCACGCCGAGCACCATGCCGAAGCAGTGATACAAGGGCACGGGAATGCACAAGCGGTCCTCGTGCGTGAGGCGCATACACTCGCCGACGAAGAAGCCGTTGTTGACCAGGTTGAAATGCGTGAGCGTGGCGCCCTTGGGCGTGCCGGTCGTGCCGCTGGTGAACTGAATGTTGTAGAGCTGATCGGGATCGAGGTCGCGGCCTCGCGTCTGCAACGCGTCGTCATCGACTTTGCCGCCACGCGCCGACAGATCGTCGAAGGCGAGACATCCGGGGCTTCTCGCCGAGCCGAGCTGGACCAGTTGCCGCAGCTCGGGAAACCGCGCCACCTGCAAAGCGTTGGCATCCGCGTGTTCGAGCTCGGGAATCAGCTCGCCCAGCATGCCGCGATAGTTGCTGGTCTTGAACGCCGGTGCGAACACCAGCATGCGGCAGCCGACCTGGCGCAACGCGAACTCGAGCTCGGAGACGCGATAGGCCGGATTGATATTGACGAGGATCAGGCCGGCGCGAGCGGCCGCGAACATCGTGAGAACCCATTCGACGCAGTTGGGCGCCCAGATGCCGATGCGCTCGCCGTGCTTGAGGCCGCACGCGAGCAGCCCGCGCGCCACCGCATCTACGCGCCGATCGAACTCAGCGAACGTCCAGCGAACCCCCTGGTGGCAGACGACGACGGCATCGCGATCCGGGAAGGACACAGCGGCATCGCCCAGCACGTCGCCGACGGTGCGGTAGAGGAGCGGCTTGTCGCTCGCACCGGAAACGAAACTCAGCGCCACGGCACCTCACCTGGGGCGGGTGGTACGAGATAACGGCCGGCGCCCTCGCGGCGCGGAAACGGAAACTTGCCGCGCCCGGTCGGCGGGTTCGCCTGCAATTCCTTCAGCTTCACCGCGTCCACCTCGATCCCGAAGCCCGGCGCGTCACTCAGCACGATGAATCCGTCTTCGACCGCGTGGTCCCATTTCAGGCAATGCTCTCGACCCGGATCGACGACTTCCATCATGTTGTGGTTGGGGAGCGCCGCGGCGATCTGCGCCATGTAGTTGGCCTGTGCATTCATCATGGAGACCTGCAGGCCATGTGCCTGCGCCATGTGCGCGATCTGCCGCAGGCCCGTGACGCCCGACTGCCCGGTCCAGACGTTGATCACGTCGACGGCCCGATTGGCGATCAGCGGATAGATGTCGGCCAGGTTGTGCAGGTTCTCGCCGCTCGCCACCGCCGTGCTCACCTGCTGCGACACGAGGCGCAAGCCATCGTAGTCCCAGCGCCGCGCGGGCTCCTCGACCCAGACGAGATCGAAGTGCTCCTCCAGTTGCCGCACATAGCGCACCGCCTGCTTCGGCGACCAGTACTCGTTGGCATCGATCATGAGACCCGGCCGCGGCGAGGCGATGCTCAAGGCCTCGCGCATGATGCCGAGGCGGCGCAGATCCGCGTTGAGGTCGAGCCCCACCTTGAGCTTGCCGCTGTCGATACCCTGCTCCGCCATGCGGCGATAGAAAGCGAACAGGTCTTCATCCGAGAGGCAGTAGTCGAGCCCGCTGGCATAGGCTTTCACTCGCCCCGCTTGCGCGCCGAGCGTGCGCCACAGCGGCTCATCCGCCAGTTTCGCCTTGATGTCCCAGAGTGCGACGTCGATGGCGCTCAACGCGAAGCTCGCCGCACCTTCGTTGCCGGCCTTGTGCAGCCAGTCGTTCATCCGGATCCACAGCGCCACCACCTCGCGCGGATCGGCGCCGTCGATTACGCCGAACAGCCCCTCGATGCCGCCGCCATAGCCCAGGGAAATGCCAGTGACACCCTCGTCCGTCTCGAGAAAGAGGATCGACCCCGGCAGCATCTCCACGCCGCTCGGCAAGTTGGCATCGCCCACCGGGCGATCCATCTTCATCAGGTACTGTTCGACGCGGTAGCCGGTGATTTTCATTTCAATGTCCGCGTCGCAACTCTTTGCAACGCTTCGTTGTCGACGCGCAGACCGTTGCCTGCCGCGTCGCCGGCCACGGCCCAGCCTTGCTCGATGCGGACGTCCGTCGTGTAGATGGGTATCGCGGGCAGCGGATCGATGATTTCGAGGCTCATGAAATAGGGCATCACGCCCGCCAGGTGCGCGTGAATGTTGCCGGGCGCTTCGCACAGCGTGACGGGAAGCTCGAAGCCGTAGGCCGCATCGGCGAGCTCGAGCGCGCCCGTGATACCCACTGCGCTGAGCTCGATCTGGATGACATCCGCCGAGCGGTGATGAAAATGCGGGAGGAACTCGCCCACGGTCGCGAGATCCTCGCCGACACAGACCGCGCCGCGGATGGCGTTCGAGACCTGCTTGAGACCGGGGAAGTCCCAGCTGCGCGTGACCCCCTCGGCCCACGCGACGTCGAACTCCTCCTCCATGTCGCGCAAGTGGCGGATCGCCTGCTTCGGCGACCAACCCTGTCTGGCGTCGACGATCAGTACGGGATCGTCGTTTCCGGCCTCGAAGGCCGTGCGCATCAAGCCGAGTCGCCCGAGATCCGCGTCTTCGTCGAGACCCACTTGCAGCTTGGCGCCGCGCAGACCGTAGTCGCGTGCCATCGCGCCGTACCAGTCGGCGAGCTCCGCATCGCTGGCTGTCAGGCCGACGCTGCCGGCATGCACATTTGCCCGCGGTCGCGCACCCCCGAGGGTCTTCCACAACGGTTCGTCGTTCGCCTTTGCTTTCAGATCCCAGAGCGCGATATCGAGCGCGGCGATCGTGGTGCTCAAGAGTCCCTCTCGCCGGCGTGCGGCCTGCACGTCCGCCATGCGTCGCCAGATTCCAGTCACGCCGCGCGGATCCTCACCGACCAGCAAGCCTTCGACGAGCCGCTCGATCTGCGCGCGCGCCCCATCGACACCGATCGCGATGCCGGTGAGCCCGGCGTCGGTGTGCAGCTCGATGACGCAGCCACTGCTCGCAAGCCTTCCGGCGGGCAGGCGTTCCGGCGTGCAGGCATAGGGAGTGACTTTGACGCCGGTAACCTTCATTTGTTACTTGACGCTCTTCAACCTCGATTGGGCTTCGGTTTCCGCGGTGTCGCGCTCGATGGCGCGCGCCACCATCGAGATGTGCACGCGCATCGCGGCGCCCGCGAGCTCGGGGTCGCCGGTGCGGATGGCGTCAGCGATGCGCCGATGCTCGGAGACCGTCGCGTAGGGACGGCCGTCCTCAGGCAGTGCGTGAAAACGCGGCCGATCGAGCAGTGCGCGCGCGGAATCGAGCAGGCGCTGCGCGCGCGGTGACTTGAGCGCGCCGATGATGATGGCGTGGAACGCCTCGTCCAGGTCATCGAGCAGCGCCATGTCGTTGGCACGCACGGCGGCTGACTGCGCCTCGAGATTCTCATCGAGCCGCTGCAGCAACTGCGCATCCGCCATCTGCGTGACACGGCGGACGGCCTCGACTTCGAGACCGGTGCGGATCAGGAAAGCCTCGCGCACATCTTCGGGCCGGATCGGGGCGACGAAACTGCCGCTCTGGGGAAAGACATCGACCAGGCCCTCTTCCGCGAGCCACGCGATCGCCTCGCTCACGGGCGCGCGCGACACGCCGAACTCTTCGCCAATCTCGTTCTTCTGCAGCCGCGAGCCGGGCTGCAGTTCGAGCCCGCGGATGCGGCGGCGCAATTCACGGTAGACGCGTTCGGCTTTCGAATGCTCGGTGGAGTCGGTAACCGGCTGGGTCTTGCTCATCGTCTGTGCTTCTCGACCTTGTGGGTGCGATTGCCGTGGTCGATGAAAGGGCGCGCCTAATCTTAGCGTTCACATCGCCCCAAGGCACTTTCCCATCCTAACATGTTAGTTTTGAAGGACATTACCCCTTGCCCAAGCGCACGCGATGACAGCGCGCGAGGCGCGATAGCCATCCCGATCGCTCGGCCGGTGTATGCGCGGCGCGCCGGACGCTGGCTCGGCCCAAGGCTCCAGGCGCTGCGGGAGCTAGTATTTGTCGAGATTTGATCAACTGACGCTGGGGCGCGATCGAGCTCACGGAGTCGCACACTCGGTGGCGCAAAAGCGACGCGGGTCGACTCGGGCCGCGCTGCAGACAACCTGCCCTTGGCGCGATCCCCCCGAAATCGGCCTTCCATGCTTTGAATCGCGTTTCGCTAACATGTTAGTATCGCCATGAAAGCCGTCCGCATGAACGGTCGCTACCTGAGTGGGATTTCAGATTTGGGGGGACTTCAAATGAATGACGGTATTTCGCTCTGGAGTCGTTTTTCGATCCTGGCGATCTCCTGCATGGCTGCACTCGTTGCCTTCGACGTGGGAGCGCAAGACACGGAAGGGCTCGAAGAGATCATCGTGACGGCCAAGCGCCGCAGCGAAGACATACAGACGACCAGCATTTCCGCGACCGTATCTGAACCAGCAGCTCCTCGAGAGCAAGGGCGTCACGGATCTGTTCGCGCTGCAGTACGCCGCGCCCGCGGTGACGGTCACTCAATACGGGTCGGCGAACGTGTTCAACATCCGCGGCCTCGGGCGCAGCCAGGTCGACATCGACGTGCCCTCGGGCGTGGTGATCTATCGCGACGGCACGCCGACCCTGGCCGGCTATTTCCAGAACGAGCCCTACTTCGACATGGAGTCGGTCGAGGTCTATCGCGGCCCGCAGGGAACCTTCGTCGGAAAGAACGCCGCCGGCGGCGCTGTCTTCATCAACACGAACGATCCCAAGCTCGGAGAGTTCGACGGCAGCGTCGAGCTGGGAGGTGGCAATTACTCGTCCCTCGAGGGAACCGGCATCGTCAACATTCCGGTCGGTGAGACGGCGGCGCTGCGCCTCGCTTACCGACACTACGAGCGCGATCACTACTACGACGCGATCACCGGCGACTACACCGGCAATCCCGGGGAAGTCGACAACAACAGTTACCGGGCGAGTTTCCTCTGGCAACCGTCAGAGAGCTTCTCCGCCGTGGTCAAGCTCGACTATCACGACCTCGACTTCGGCGGCAACCCCACGACCGTGTTCGGCGAGGAACCGCTGGGCACGGTCGAGCAGTACGCGAACTTCGTCTATACCGACGAATCGACGCGCGCGGTGCTCGATGTCAAGTACACGTTCGGTAACGGCGCCACGCTGAGCTCGCTGACCGGCTACCAGGACATCCAGTCGGTGAACAATCTCGACTTGAACGCCACGATCAGCCCGCCGGTGCCCACCAACATCTATATCTTCAACAGCCGCATCGACGCCGACTTCTGGTCACAGGAATTCAACCTGTTGTCGGCGGACGACCAGGCCTTCAGGTGGACGCTCGGTGTGTTCTACCAGAAGCAGGATTCCGAGCTGCCACCCTGGCAGGAGGGCGGATTCAATTTTATCGGTGGTCCCTTCTTCCCGAATCTTGCCTTTCCCTGGCTGACCAGCCCCTGGATCAACGAGGAAGAGGACCGGGCGGTCTTCGCCCACGGCCGGTTCAAGATCAACGAGCAATTCGAGCTGGAGGCTGGCGTCCGCTACGGCGAATACGAACGGGATCAGTTCACCAATTACGAGTTCGGCGACGGCAGCGCGCCTCCGACGATCCCGTTTGCCACGCCTGGCGGCGACTCGCAACACATCGAGGAAGACGACGTCGATTGGCAGGTGGCGTTGAACTGGGACGCGAGCGCCACGCAATACTTCTACGGCCTCGTCTCCAGCGGGCACGTGAGCAGCGGCGTGAATATCTTCCCGCCGTTCGACGAATACGGATCGATGGAGGTCATCAACTACGAGGTCGGCTGGAAAGCGCGCCTCGCCGACGACCAGTTCCACACGCAGTTCAGCGCCTACTACGAGACCTTCGACGACTACCAGGCGAACTTCGCGTTCGACTCCCTCGTCCCCGGGCTCAATAACCCGACGCTCAGAAACGCAGAAACCGAGAGCACCATCTGGGGCGTCGAGCTCAGCGGCCAGGCGCGGGTTGGCAACTTCTCGCTCGACTTCGGACTCGCTTATCTGGAGAGCGAGCTCGGCACGTTCAATGCTGTGATCGACCCGTTCCGCACCGCCCCCGATAATGTCGTCAACCTGTCTGGTGCCGAAGTCCCGTTCGCGCCGCCGTTTACCGGCAATATCGGCATCGCTTACGACATCAAGCTGGGCCAGTTCACCCTGACGCCGCGCGTCGACTTCTCCCACCAGGACGAAACTCAGGCGGCGCTGTGGCCGGACCCGCAAGTTACTCTCGAGGCGCGTGATCTCGTCAATGCACAGCTGACCTTCGGGCCCGACTCCGGCAGGTGGTCGGCTGTTGCCTGGGGCACCAATATCACAGACGAGGAGTACGTCTCGGGTATTCAGAACAACGGCACGCTCTACTATGCGGCGCCGCCGGCGCTGTACGGCGTGCGACTGAAGTTCAACTTCTAAAGGGTTGCTCCTCCCGTCGGGGGATACCGAGGCCTATCGCGGTATTCCCCGGCGGCATCCCGCCGCCCTGACCTCTTGACCTCCGCCATCGCAGACCCGGCTCTCGCCTCAGCGGATCCGAACAGAGAGCTTTCCACGACTGGGGAGCGTCCCGCGGACCTGCGCGGTCAGCTCTCGTGGGCGCTGTTCGAATTTGCGCGCTCGCCCTACATCAGCCTCGTGTACGTATTCGTGTTCCCGCCGTACTTCGCGAGCGTCGTGATCGGCGATCCCGTACGTGGACAGGAGGCGTGGAGCTTCGCCAATACCATCGTCGGTATCTGCGTCGCGCTGCTGGCGCCGCTCATCGGCGCGGTCTCCGATCGCACGGGCCCGAGAAAGCCGTGGCTCGCCGCCATCGCGTTCATCATGTCGGTGAGCTGCATCCTGCTCTGGTTCGCCATGCCCGGGGCGCAAGGCGGCTTGCCCGTCAACACGATCCTGGTGTTGATCGTCGTGCTGGCGACCTGCTTTCAGTTTACGGAGGTTTTTCACAACGCGATGCTCGCCTCGATCGCGACACCGGCGCGCATCGGCGGTCTCTCGGGGCTTGGCATCGCGACCGGCAATCTCGGCACGCTGACCGCGATGATCGTGATGCTCTTCGGCGTGGCGTTGCCCGCCTTCGGCATGACATTCGGCGGACTGCTGCGCGATACGCCGCTCTTCGGCCTCGACCCCGCGACACACGAGCACAGCCGCATCGCGGGGCCGGTGGCGGGCGTCTGGTTCATGATCTTCATCATTCCACTGCTGCTCTGGACGCCGGACCGTCCGGCGACGGGCGTTTCGATGCGGCGCGCGGTCCGCGAAGGGCTCGAGCAGCTCTGGATCACGATCAAGCGCGCGCGCCGTATATCAAACGTGGCGCTCTACCTGCTCGCGCGCATGCTCTACACCGACGCCAAGGTCGCGATCCTCGCCTACGCGGGCATCTACGCGGCGGGCGTGTTCGGCTGGGAGCTCGCGGAGTTGCTGCTGTTCGCGGTGTTGCTCGCGCCGTTCTCGATTTCCGGCGGCTTCATCGGCGGCTGGCTCGACAACACGCTCGGCTCGAAGCGCGCCATCCAGATCAGCGTCGGGCTGACCTGCATCGGGATGGTGGGCGCTGTCGCCACGACTCCGACCCAGATCCTGTTCATCTATCCATATGACGCCGCGAGCGCAGGACCTCTGTGGTCGTTCCCGTATTTCCAGACGCTGCCCGAGGTCGTCTACCTGCTCACCTTCGCGCTGCTCGCGATCACGATCACCGCCGCGTTCTGCACCAGCCGCACGATGCTGGCGCGCATCGCCCCGGTGTCGATGATGAATCAGTTCTTCGGTCTCTACGCTCTCTCCGGCACCGCTACCGCGTTTCTGGGGCACGCGCTCGTTGCCGCCTTCACCCGCGCCTTCCACAGCCAGCGCGCAGGCTTCGCCTCGCTCATCATCCTGCTGATCGCCGGCCTCGCCGTGCTGTTCCGGGTGCGCCAGGAGCGCGCTCCAGAAATCGCCTGAGTCTTCCTGACAGTCGCCGCGGAACGAAGGCGGCGAACGACCGGTCGTATGTTTGCCGGTGTCAAGGAGGACACGCCATGATTACTTCGCCCACGCTACTTCGTGCAGCCTGCATTTTTTTCACCACCCTTTCCCTTTCCTTCCCCGCCCGCGCCGACCAAGCTATTCAACGCGCGCACGTGCGTCACCAGGCCTACGAGTTGGAATACCTGGCCTCGAACGGCGGTGTCATCGCGAACTACGTCGATCCCGACCTGGTAAGTCCGTGGGGACTCGCATTTGATCCGGCCGGCTACGCGTGGGTGGCGAACCACGGATCGGGAAAGGTAACCCTCTACGACGGAAGCGGCGCACTCCATCCGCAACTGGCTGGTATCCCACCGATTTCTTTCGTGCTTGGCACGGAAGTTCCGCCATTTGGCGAGCTTACCAGCACACCCACCGGAGTCGCGTACACGGGCGCCACGGCGCGCGCCCGCGAGGGAGACGACTTCTCGTTCTGCAACATCCACGCCTCCTGCGGAGTCGCCAAGTTCGTCTTCGTGGACGAGGGTGGGCTCATCTCCATCTGGGACAGGCCACCGGCGACTTCAACGGAGACCATGGGTATCTATCTCGATGAAACCGCAGTCTACAAAGGCGTTGCCGTGGGAACGCAGGGTACGGCGCGGCGCATCTACGCGACGGACTTCCGCAACCGCCGGATCGAGGTCCTCGGGTCGGATGCGACCGGAGTTCCTTTCATGTCCGTGCGGCGCACGGGGGCGTTCGAGGATCCCCGCATACCGCTCAGCTATTCGCCGTTCGGTATCGGGAACATCAACGGCGACATCTATGTGACCTACGCCCGGCAGGATGCCAATGCGCATGACCCTGTCCCCGGGGCCGGATTCGGCTACATCAGTGTCTTCGATGCCGAAGGCAATCTGATTCGCCGACTAGTCTCCCGTGGGGCGCTCAATGCGCCCTGGGGTTTGACGCTGGCGCCCACGAGCTTCGGGAAGTGGGGCGGGACGTTGCTCGTCAGCAACGTGGGCGATGGAACCATCAATGCGTATTCGTTGCGGTCCGGCCTGTTCCTGGGCCCATTACGCGATGATCGGCACCGCCGCTTACGCATCGAAGGGCTGCGGGCGATCCAGTTCGGCAACGGTCTGCAGTCGCAACCCACCAACGATCTGTTCTTCACCGCCGCGCCGGGCGCCGGCTCGCAAGGCGCCTACGGAGTGATTCGCGCGGTCACTACGCAGTAGCGAATGCGCCAGGCCTCCGGGCGCGCGCCGGCGTGCCCGGAAGTCGCCTGGCTCAGAAGCGCCAGACGAATCCGAGTGACGGTGTGGTCGGCAGGTAGTCGAGGGTGTGGAGGTCGAGTACGGGCCCGACACCCGTCTCGTCCTCGACCTCATACTCGACGCAGCACGGGTTCGTCCGTCCGGTCACGTTGCTGATCTCGGCAAAGACGGTGAGGGAGCCGGCGCGTTCGAACTGGAACTTGCGCGCCACCCGCACATCGAGCGTGGCAAAGTCCTGCAGACGCGCAGCATTGCGAGGCGCGGCAGCGACCAGCACGACCGGATCCGTTTCGACCAGCGTGACCTCTGTCGTCGGCCAGCCGGTGTGGTAGGTGCCTGCCATACTCAGTTCCCAGCGAGGACTCTGCCAGGCGAGCCCGGCGCTCGCGAAGTGGGTTTGGTCCCAGCTGCGACGCGTTTCGGTGTCCGCGACTTCGTCCCGGACCTCGGACCAGGTGTAACTCACCCACCAATCGAGCGACTCGCGTTCGCCGCGCACGGTCAGCTCGACTCCCTCGGCGATCGCTTGCTCCGGTGCGATGCGAATTCGATCGGGCTTGAGCTCCGGCAGGAGCACGAAGCTGTTCAGCAGGTTCTCGAAGCGCGGACGGACCTGCTGGTACTCCTTGCGGTAGGCCTCGAGGCGTACCCCCAGGCCATTCGGATGCCGATACTCGAAGCTGGTGACGAGATGATCGGAGCGCTGGGGCGGCAGAAAATCGCTCACGCCATCTGCAATCTGCAGCTCGCTCACCGCCTGTGCCTGAAAATAGCGGCCCCAGCTGCCGCGGACCTGGAACTGTTCGCCCGGGGCATAGAGCACGCTCAGCCGCGGGCTGACCTGATCGTTGTGTTCAGGGCTCAGCGTCTCCTTGTCCCAGCGCGCTCCAACCTCGGCGGTGAGACCGCCAGGCACGTCGAAGCGCAGGTTCGCGTAGGCGCCCACCTGATCACCGTCGGGTCTCGCGCTGAGTTGCCGCGCCCGGCTGGTTTCGGTTGCGGCACCCGGGGCGAGGAACAACATGTCGAACTCGACCTGGTCCTCATAGTCGTATCGGCCCTTCATCACGCGCCACTCGCCACCGAGTTGCAGCAGGACGGCTGCGCCGAATCGCCACGCCCAGTCTGTCTGCAGCGAGTTGATACCGAAGTCGCGCCTGTCGTCGAGTGAGCCGCGCCCGATGCCGTCCTGGTCCGCGCGCCCTTGACGGGAGCTCTTGATATCGCTGCGTGCCACCAGTACGTGGCCCTCAAGGCGCGCGTCGGGCTGCACGTCGAATCGGAGCCAGTAGTACTCGTCGTGGTAGTCAGCCTCTGCCTGCTCTTCCTGGTCGCTGTCGGAGAGGTTGATGTCGTCGTCGAACACCAGCACGCTACCGGAAGCGAGCAGTGCTTCGGAAAACTGATGACGTACACGGCCGTACAGATCGTAGTAGCTGGGCGATCCGATGTCCGGATTCAGGGCCTCGACCACCAGGTCGAGGTTGCTGCGGCGCGCGGACACCAGCCAGTCGGTCCGTCCTTCATTGGCGCGGCCGGTCGCCAGGCCCGACGCGTTGAAAAAACTCAGCGATAGCTCGCGCAGGCTGCTTTCGGCGGGTAGCAGCGGCTCGATATCGATGACGCTGCTCATGCGATCGCCATACGGTGCTGGAAAGCCGCCCGCGTAGATGCGCATTGCGCTGATAACGCTGGGATCGATGGTGCTGAATACGCTCTGAAAATCCTTGAGATGAAACGGGTTCTGCAGCCGCAGGCCGTCGAAACGAAACAGCGTTTCATCCGTCTCGCCACCCCTCATGTTCGACTTGGCGCTGAAGTCGCTGCTGGCCACGCCCGGCAGCCGGGCCACGGCGCGCAGCGGGTCGTCACCGAGGTCGGGCAGCATCTCGAGCTCGGCTGACGTCAGTGCGGTCACCGACGGCGTCGGCTCGCGCACGAACTGATAGTGGCTCGCGCTCACGATGACTTCCTCGACATCGCGCCATGGCGGTGCAGGCTGCTGAGTGGGTGCTGCGGCTGCCTGGCTCGCCGGTGGCGCTGGCCGCGGCGCGCGCACCAGCATCACTGAGCCGTTCGGTCCATCCGCCACCCTCAGTCCGTGAGGCGCCAGTATTTCCTCGAGGATCGCCCGCGGATCGGTCGCGCGCGGCTCATCACGTACTCGCATCGAGGGCTGGACGAGATCACTGCTGTAGAGAATGGAGAGGCCGCGCCCCTCGAGGCGTCGCAGCGCTTCTTCGAGCGATAGATCGCGAAAGGCATCGGCCAGCGCCGGCTGTGCGGCGAGGCATGCGAGCAGCGCGCAGGCGGCGAGCAGCACGACCTCCGAGCACGGAGAGCGCGCCGGTCTGGGCCAGCACCTGTTCCGTGTCCCTGCTGTCACCGCTGCTATTGAATGTCTTTCAGCCTGATCAGGATTGTAGCTTCATCGGGAAGGGCGTACTCGAGATCGGTGGTCGCGAGCATGACCGACAACGCTTCGAGCGGCAAAAGATGGCGGATGTTGCCGTGAAGAATGGTGGTGCCGGCCTTGCGCTCGATATCCGGGGTTGCGAAGCGAACGGCTCGACCTGTTTCACGTGCGACCCAGGTCAGCAGAACGGTGACCGGCTGTTGGTTGATATCGGGAGCCGGAGCGAGCGACTCGACCCAGTCCCAATCGGGGTCGTCCTGTCCGACGTGCGAGCGCTCGAGGGCGCCGCCGGCACGAATCGTCAGTTGGTCGCCCGCCCGACCGTCAACCTCGCCGGCGTCGCGCCGGAGCAAGACGCGTCCTTCGCGGACGCGCAACCGATAGTCTCGACCCTGGTAGAGCACTTCGAACTGCGTGCCAATATCGGTGGCGGTGCCAGCTTCGGTGATCACTTCAATGGCGCTCGTGGAGCGCGCGCCACCCGTATCGAGATAGATCTTGCCGGTGAGCACGCGCAGCCGCGAGCCAGACTCCAGCACGATCTCCGTGGCTTCCGCCAGGCGCAGCGACACGCCAGGCTCCAGCATGATTCCGGCGCGGCTGCCCGCCAATGTGCGCAACTGCGTGCCGGGCGGAAGGCTCTGCAGCTCCTCGCGCAGCGCCGACCATTCGCGCTGGGAGTCGCTGCGGACTTCGACGGTGCCGATGATCCGATCGGTGTGCCCGATGCTGGGCGGGGTTCGCGGCGACAGGTTGATGACGAGAAAAGCCACGCCGATCGCCAGGACCACCGAGGCTGCGAGCGTCGCGAGCCAGCGCCGCCGTCTGCGGGACTGCACCTGATCCCAGGTCGCTATTGCGGCCGCGAGAGTCTGCTCGTACGCCTCGGCCGGGGGCTCGGCGCGGCGGCCGGCCACGCGGATCAGCTGCGCAACTCCGTCCATCCGGTCGTCGGTGCCAGCGGTCGGATCATGTGGGTCAGCGGTCATGGGTCTCTCACCTCCCGGACTCGCCATGCGGCGCTTGCAGGGCATCGGGTGTTTCGGCGACGGCCAGGATCGCCTCGCGAAACGCAGTGCGCGCGCGCATGAGGAGCGATTCGGCGGCCTTGGTGCCGACGTTGAGTTGCTCGGCGATGTCCTGCACCGACAACCCGTCGACGTACTTCAGTTCGAGAATCTCGCTGTAGTGATCCGGCAGCGTGTCGACCGTCGCCTGCACCAGCCGCCGCACATCCTGCTGCCAGGCACGCATGTCCGGTTGCTCGGCGGCGGGCGCAACGAAGGACTCGAGTATCGCGCGCACGTTGGGCTGGTCTTCGAGCAGCACCACGGTGCGCGCTTCACGCTTCATTGCACGCTGGTGATCGATGAGCGTATTGCGGCACACCTGGCAGAACCAGGTGTAGAGCGCGGCTTCGCCCCGGTAGCTGTCCAGGCGCTCGATCGCCTTGCAGAAAGTCTGCTGCACCACTTCCCGCGCAGTCTCGTGGTCGCCATCGAGCCGCGCGAGCGCGAAGCGATAGAGTCGTGGAAAAAAGCTGTCGAACAGGCCGCGAAAAGCTGCCTCGTCGCCGCCCAGGATTCTGCGGGCCAGCGCCCGATCCACGTGGATCGCGTCACTCACGCATGCATTCGCTCCGCCATCGGTTCATTAGACGGCCCCCGCCCGCAATACCTTCGCGGAGACGTCGGATCGGGCGCGCTCGCGCCATTTGAAGGATTCGCCGCTGGCCGCCGTCTAAGCACGCACAGATTACTCGCTTGTGAAGGAGACACTCATGTCCCGCTCCCTTCCTCTCATCGGCGCCCTGATCGTCATGCTGGCTCCCCCGGGCGCAGTCCTCGCGCAGGAGGAGGAGTCCGAATTCACCGACGAGTTTCCACTCGAGGACTGCCACTTCAAGACCCGCGGCGGCAATCCCTATTTCATCCTGAAACCGCACCGCCAGCTCTATCTGAACAACGCCCGCTGTGTCGATGCGGGCGAATGTGAAGACCTCGAGGAGGTCTGGATTACGGTCAAGCCGCAACTGCGCAAGGTGCGGCTCGAAATTGACGGGCGGATGCGCAACGTGTGGACGCGCGTGGTGGAAGAGCGCGAGACCGAGAACGCGGAGCTCGTCGAGGTTTCGCGCAACTTCTTTTCCGACTGCGCACCGATGCACGACGTGTACTACTTCGGCGAAGACGTCGACGACTACGAGGACGGCGTCATCGTGGGTCACGGCGGCGCGTGGCTCGCCGGCAGGAACGGCGCGCAGCCGGGCATCATCATGGTCGACTCGGCCTTCGTGCTGGGGTCGCGCTATTTCCAGGAGGTCGCACCCGGCGTAGCGCTGGATCGCGCCGAGCACGTGGGAACGGGGCTCGAGATCACGGTACCGGCAGGCGTGTTCGAAGACTGCATCGAGGTGACGGAGACGACGCCGCTCAATCCGGAAGAGGAATCGACCAAGGTCTATTGTCGCGACGTCGGGCTCGTGATCGACGGAGACCTCGAGCTGGCGGCCATCTATGGCGACGATCACGACGATGACTGATAGACCGGGGTACCGTGCTGGCACGCCCGGAGAAACTCGAACCCCACCCTCCCCCGGGGAGCAAGGGTTTCTCCGGGCTGGCGCGTTGAGCGGCAGTGTGGCGAATGATTTCAGAGGCCCGGCCGTCTCACCCGTGTGGACACCGTACTCTTTGAAACCTTCGGCGCCGTCGTCACCCCCTGGAAAGTCATTGGCTACCTTGGAGTAGCCCTGTTCGCCGGCCGTTGGTTCGTCCAACTGCATGCGTCGCGGGCTCGCCGTCGCCCCACTGTGCCTTTGCTGTTCTGGCACATGAGCATCCTGGGAAGCCTGCTGTGCCTCGCCTACTTCATATTCGGCAAGAACGACTCCGTCGGCATTCTCTCCAATGCCTTCCCCTTCGCGGTGGCGCTCTACAACCTGCGGTTAGCGCTCAGGGCCCGGCAAGACCTCGAGGCCAGCTCGAGGCCATCGGTGAACCTTGAGGCCGAATCGCGATGAGGATCGAACTGGACCGACTCCGTAACCTGCTTCAGGTTCGAGCCTGCGGCCAAGGACACGCGTTGCTGCAACGCGACTCCGTCGGGCCGGGTCCGTGCACTGCGCGCGCAGCGATCAGAGCGTTGCACTAACTGCCAATAGTTTGCACGGCCTGCGTGTGCATATGCTGTGGACGACGGCTGCGAACAGCGAGCACGTTGCCTGCTGATCACACCCACCGCGCCCGGCACCCATCGCACGACCGTCATCTTCCTGATCATTAATAACCCGTCGGCTCGAGGACAAGGAGGCACGCCATGAACGGGATTCTCGACTCATTGCAATCGATGATGACGCCAGATGTGAGCCACCGGCTGGCAAGCGCGCTCGGTGTGGATTCCAACCTGGTGCAAAAGGGAGCCGGCGTCGTCGGGCCATTGGTCCTGGCTGGATTTGCGCGCCGCGCGAGTACGCCCTCGGGCGCGGAGGCCCTCGTCAAGAACCTGCCACAGGACACGTCGCCCGATTTGTTCAAGAGCCTGCTCGGTGGGGTGGGTGGCGAACCGACGGACCTGACGACGACGTTGCTCGGTAGCGGCGCGAACGCCATCAGCGCTTCGGTCTCTCAGCGGCTGGGGTTCAACATCCGCCCGCTGCTGACCATCGCTGTACCCATGGTCGGTGGAATTGTCGGCAAGTTCCTGCGCGAGCAGAATCTCTCCTCTATTGGGTTGAGCAGCCTGCTGCAGAAGGAAAGCGGCGAGTACCTCAACAACCCGGCGAACGCCGGGACGGCCAACATTGTCAGGATGGCATTCCAGGTTGGCGAGCGCGCGGAAGCTCTGCGCAGCAGCTTCCAGGAAGCAGAGTGGGCCAAGGTCAGGCGCGCGCCGGTAGCGGCCATGTACGTGATCGCCACCGCATCTCCGTCGGGCGTGAGGGGGCTACTCAAGGAATTCTCGGCGGCGGAGGAGACCATCGCGAGTGCCGGGGAAGGAGCGGAACCGGCTTCCCTCGTGGCAAATGCTTTCGGCGATGGCATCGCCAAGGAGGACCTCGAAGCATTCCGCAAAGAGATGCCCGATATGGAGCACCTGCTGGCCGAGATTCATGACGCCTACGTGGTCGTATCTCGCAAGGGCGCGCCCGAAGCCTCGGCCTTCCGCGACCTAGTGGTAAAGGTCGCTCAAAGGGCCGCGGAGGCCACCAAGGAAGGCGGCTTCCTCGGAATCGGCGGAACTACGGTGAGCGCCGAAGAACAGCGCGCGCTGGAGCGCATCCAGAGCGCGTTGAACTGATTCGCGCCTTTCTCCGGGTCGATCGGCGGCCCGCGACGTGTGGTGCCGCCGATGCGGCTGCGGCACGCGCGGATTGCGGCCGGACGCATCACGCGCCCGGCGCGCAGCATTTGCACGCTGCGTCACATTTCTCACCAGATGCAGGCGCCTGGTGCCGCCTTACTGAACTACGATTCCGCGCGGCCGCCGGCGTGCCGCCGCGATTATGTTCAGCGCCCTCTTCTACCAGGCCCGCAACTGGCCCCTCGTGTGGCGAGGCAGGCTTGTCTTCTATTGGTTCAAGCGGAACAAGGGCAGCATCGCTTTCTTCGCAATGCTTGGGCTGCCGTTTGTCGCGCTCGGCCTGTTCGGTTACTTCGCGTATGCCGACCAGCTCGCGGTGCGCATCGAGGCCGCGCGCCAGCGAGCGACCGATTTGCGGTGTCTCGCGGAGAATGTCTATTACGAATCGCGCGGCGAGCCGCTGCAGGGCCAGTACGCGGTCGCTGAAGTCACGCTGAATCGAGTCGCGTCACCTTATTTCCCGGACACGATCTGCGAAGTGGTGCACGAGGCCCGCTGGGACCCGATACGCCGGCGCATGGTCGGAGCGTTTTCATGGACGGAGCTCGACGACAGACGCTCGCCGCGAGGCGCTGCATGGCGCGAGGCCAAGGCCGCCGCTACGGCGGTCTACGATCGCAGGCACACCCCGGTTGTGCCCCGCGCGCTCTACTACCACGCGACCTATATCAAGCCGTCCTGGGCGAGGACCAAGAAGTCAGTGGCGACGGTCGGCAATCACGTCTTCTATCGATAGCCGATCGTTGCGAGAACTGGCGCGCCCGGAGAGATTCGAACTCCCGACCCTCACGTTCGAAGCCTGATGCTCTATCCAACTGAGCTACGAGCGCGGCTATCGGGCAGCAGACTGGGGTTGGAGTGCGCAGCTGCCGATAGCAAGTCTCAGAGGGGCCGGCCCCGCCATGCCAGATGACGGTCACCGCGCAGGTGACCGCCATCTGCAATCAGGCGAAGCAATTTACTTGCAGGCGTTCTTGCCCTGTTTACCCTTCTTCACCTTCGTGAAGCCGCCCTTGAGCGTGAATCCGTCGCGATAGACCGCGACGGCAAGCTTGCCCTCGGGCGCATCGGCGGGCACGAGCGCGGTGATTTCCAAGTCGGTCCAGTCGATCACCTTGAGCTGCTGCCCGTTGAGCGTCGGGTAATTCCTGCCCTGGTAGTCGTCGAAGCCTTCGCCGAGGATCGTGATCGGGCAGCCCTGCCGCACGCTGTCGCTCGCGTGATAGACCGTCATGAACGGCACGTTGTTGGGTTCGTACACCCAGAGTTGTCCGCGGCCGTTCGCGCCCTTGCCGCCCTGCTCGACCACGACGTAGATCTTGTTCTTGAACACCTCGATCCAGAACGGTCCGTCATCCGGCAAAAATCCAGGGCCAACAGTCGGCGGAAATCCCGGCGCAGTGATCTCCGTCCAGGTGTTGAGATGTTCCTCGGCAGTGCCCGTTTCGGGCGCGCCACTCGTGCGGAAGAGATACCCCCGACCGCGCGGCCCCGGGCTGATGAGGTCGATGCCCGTGACATAGAGCGTGTCGCCCAGGTGGATCAGTCCGGTGTTGGTGTTGAACTTCGGATTCCCCAGCCGCTCACGTTCACCCGCTCGAACTCGAACGGCACTGGCGTCGGCCCCTCGCAGACCTTCGCCACCGGCGCACGAAACACATCGGTGCCGGGGGCGGTCCACGCCCACGTCCCGCCGTAGAGGTGGCCCTGAAAGACGTCCATGCCGAAGATGTTGTTGTTGTACGCGTGACCGAAGCCGGGCGCGGACGTCACCTTCTCCCAGCCGTCGAGCGTGAGCTGCCCGTCGATCAGGTCATCGCCATTGGTGCGCCAGATCTCGCCGCCCTTGGTGAAGAGACAGCTTGCCTCTTCCGATCCGAAGTACGCGTGATCCCCGTAAACTATGTTGAGATGGAAATCGGTGTTGCAGCCCGGATCGTCCATGCCCTTGGGCGACACGTGATGCCAGTCGCCGACGCCTCCGGTCTTCGTACGGTACATCTCGCTGCCGGATGAGCTGAACGTACTCGCATAGAGGTAATCCTTCAGCACCACGAATCCGACGAACGCCTGTCTGCGCGCGTCACCGAATGCATCCTTGGTGATGTTCTCCCAGACGATGTCCGCGGGATTCGTGGCGTCCGCATTCGCCCGCCAGATGTCACCGCCGTTCTGATTGTTGCCCGCGAGCGGACGGAAGCTGAAAGTTGCGGCGTAGAGTTTGCCTTTAGACGACGGTGCATCGTCCGCGCCCTTAAACCACGCGAGGCTCACGATCGAATCGTTCGCGAGATCGCCGTCGATGCCCGGCGGGCTCACCGCTTCCCAATTCTGTCCGTCGCGCGAGCGATAGATGATGCCGCCCTGCATGCGGTTGCCGGCCGTCATCCAGAGATAGCCCTGGAAGTGATAGAGACGATGGAAGCCGTAATCGTTGGGATCGCCGAGCCCGTCGACGGTGATCGGTCGAAGGGTTCCGTGCTCGTCCTGCGCGTGGGCGGAAATCGAAAATGCGAGCGTCGCCACCAGTCCAAACAGCACCCTCGCCACGGTCTTGTTGATCCATTGCCGCGTACTCCATAGCTGCACCCTCCCTTCATGTGTGCCTGAGCGTGTGTGCTTGCTAACATGTCAGTCATGAGCAACGTCAAGCGCAAGCTGGCCCACCCCCGTAGGTCGAGCGTTGTGGGCAGAAGGGCGTGGGTGCGAGATCCGAGGGACATCGGACGGATCGCTCAGAACGCCGCCAGGCGCTAGGAAAGACGCTGTTTGTGCGTACGCCGGGCCTGTGGCGAAGAACTGCGATGACCAGGCAGGGTCGCAGCCGTCGCTCCGTCCGCCCCACGGAAAACCACAGACAAATCGAAGCGTTGGCATCTACCTGACATGTTAGGTATCAACTTCCCTTCCCGTACTCGTCGTGGCGGGACCACCAGGTGTAGGGCTTCGTTTGAGGCCGTCCTGCGGGTGTGTCTTCCCAATCCTCCTGCCGGCCGAGCGGCGTGAGATCGAGAAATGTCCACACGGGCCCGAGCGTTTCGACGCCGCGGTGTACGGTGAAGTAGGTGCGATAGACATTGCCGTCGTCATCGCGAATGAAGACGCTGAGCCCGAACATCTCGTTGCCTTCATCGTCGGTGCGACCGAAATCGCGGTTGAAGGTGCTGCCGGCGGATGAGTACCACGGAAAGCTCCATCCCATGCGCTTGCGATAGGCCTCAATCTTATGAAGCGGCGCGATCGACACCGCTACGCGAGACGTGTCGCGCGCATGCAAGTGGGCGGGATGCCCCCACTGATCGACCATCATCGAGCAGCCCGGACAACCCGCGTCCGGCCACCCGCCCGCGCCCGGTCCGAACATGAAGTGATAAAGGATGAGCTGACGCCGGCCTTCGAAGAGATCGAGGAGGCTTGCCTTGCCGCTCGGACCCTCGAACTCGTAGTGCTTGTCGATCTTGACCATCGGCTGGCGGCGGCGCTCTGCGGCGAGCGCATCGCGCGCGCGAGTGGCGGCCTTTTCCTTGGCGAGCAGTGCCTCATGCGCGGCCTGCCATTCGGCCGGCGATACCACTTTGGGAAGATTGATCATCGTTGCTCCTCCGCGCCCTACTCTCACCCCAAGGACGTGCGAGGGCCACCTTAGCCGACATGCAAGAGGAACTCTAACGGCCCCCGCCCGCTCGTGGTCTCACTTGTGGTGCATACGGGCGGGGCGCATGCTGAAGGCGCTCACAAGAACAGCCCTGCGCAGCGGCAACCGGGCAAAGGAAGTCACATGCAATCAAGATCGCGCCTCGTGCTGGCGGCAACAATTCTGCTGCTGTCGCTGGGCCCGCTCCTCGCCAACCCGACGGATCCGCTCGATGGCACCTGGGAGCTCAACGTCGCCAAGTCGAAATTCGATCCCGGCCCGCCGCCTCGCAGCCAGACGCGCACCTACGAGTCGGATGGCCAGACCGTGCGCATGACGAGCAAGTCAGTGAATGCCGAGGGCAAGGAGACGCAGGTCGAGTACACGGCCAGCTACGACGGCAAGGAAACCGCGATAAGCGGTAGCCCAATCGCGGACACGATCTCGGTCAAGCGCATCAACGAGTCGACCAGCGAAGCTACGCTGAAAAAGGACGGCAAGGTCGTCTCGACCAGTACGCGCGTGATCTCGACCGATGGCAAGCAAATGACGGTCACGACGACCGGCACGAATGACAAGGGCCAGGCCATCAGAAGCGAGCTGGTGTTCGAGCGCAAATAGACGCGATCTGTTGGGTCATCCCCCGCCCGCAGTGTTGCTGCGGAACTGCTCGATCGTCGCAGTGCGGCCGTGCACGCCGACAATCCGCTCGACGTCGAGGTTCAGCTCATCGAGCTCTGCGTGCAAACGCCAGCGTCGTCTCTTGCGGCGGACCGATCGGCGCGCTGTCGTTCGGCACGATGAACAGGTCGCCCTGGAAAATGATCTTCTGCGCGGGCAGGTAGGCGATCACCATTTCCTTGGCGTGAGGATTCGGGCCGATGTCGATGAGCTCGAGCGTCTGGCGGCCATCGGTGAGCACGCGCTTGCCGCCTTCGATCAGAGAGATTTCGACCTTGCGCGGATTCTTCCCGAGCCGATCGTTCTGCGCGCTCGATGCCATGGCGCGCACGACCTCGACGTTGCCTTGCGTCGTAATGATCGTCGCGCCCTCCGCCACGTAGCCGCGCAGCCCGCCGATGTGATCGCCATGATGGTGCGTCACGGCGAGGTAGCGGATCGGCTTGCCGGGAATCAATTCCTTGATCTTGGCGATCACCGTATCGCTGCCGCCGCTGGTGCCAGGCGCTTCGACCACCGCCACGTAGTCAGTGAACTCGACCGCGAGTGAATTCTGGTTCTGGCCCGCGGTGTGCTGGATGGCGTACACCCCGTCGGCCAGCTTCTCGACGTTGGCCTTGAGCGTGTCGGGCGGCGCGTCGACTTTCGTATAGCCGTCCGCGGAAACGCTGGCGGTACGCTCGGCCGCCGGCGGGTTGAATTCGACCTCTATCTTGAGTCGGGCAGCATCAACGCCGAGCAGACGCTGCGTGAACGTCCGCGGGACCTGGATCGTGCCGACGGGTGCGTAACCGCCGAACAGGATCTCGCTCGATTCCTCACCTTCCAGAGCATCAACGAAGATCAGCTCGTACTTCGAGATCAGCGCGCTCTTCGCGTCCACGTACACCGCCACCTGCTGCGTGTCCGCCATGACGAACGTGATGATCTCGTGCGGCCGACCGTCGAAGCTGTCGCGCCCCAGGTACCGCAGCGAGTTGGTGTTGTTGAGCGCCTGCAGCAGGATGAGATTGGGCAGACGGCGATAGTACTGGGTGAACTGCTGCTGACTTGCCTGCGAGGCCGGAATCGGTGTGGCCGTGCGCGCACGGTGGTCGTAGATCGTGCCGGAACCGGCCTGGATCACGACCGTGTTGTGGCCTTCGAACCCCGCGCCAGTGGTGCGCTGCTCGCGCACCATCACATTGTTTTCGAGATCGAGCATCAGCGTCTCGTCCTGCGTTCCCGCCTCGAAGGGTGGGGTCGTCGTGGGCATCTGCAGGCGCGTCCAGTTCTCGCCACTCAGTCGCAGGCGCAGGGCTTTGACCCCCCGCAGCGCTTCCTCGCCGCCCGTTGCGGCCACTGAGCGATCGAGAACTGCCCGGGCTTGCGTCTGTGAGCGTTCAACAAACGTTTCGGTGTTCTCCGCGGCGCCGAGGCTCGTGGAGACCATGACCAACCATGCCAGGTGGAGTCGCTTCATCTTCTTCTCCGTTCGAGTGACGCAAGAGGTCACCGCGGCGGCACCCTAGCAGGCGCAGGCGGCTCGCCAAACGACGGTGGGACGAATGAGTCGAGCGGCGCGCTCAAACGCCGTGCCTTGTCGACGAAGGGAGTCGGACCGAGAGCCTTCTCAGTTCTTCAGGTGCTTGGTGAAGAACGGGGTGACGGAGCGCCCGGGGAGATCGGCCTCCGGACTATTGCTTTGCGAGCCAGCGTCGAGCCGCTAGACTTCATCGCGTTGACTCGCCAAGGTAGGGCCGCCTGATGCCGCGCATTTTTCTCACCTACTACCGCCGGGAAAACGCCGACTCCGCACGTCGACTCTTCGACACGCTGAAGACTACGCTCGGTCACCCGTATCAGTTCGTTCTCAGCGATGTCGATGTGGACCCACGGTCAAACGAAGACTGGGTGGCCCATGAGCCCCGAATGGTCGACGCGGTACGCTCCTGCGACGTGTTCCTTGCTGTACTCGACAGCAGCGACTGGGACCCGGCGCCCAGTAGCACACGGAAGGAGTTTCGCTTCGAAATCGAGGCGGCGCTCAGGAACGACACGAGGGTCGTGCCAGTGCTCCTCGGACGCGGCGAGAGGCCAGCTTTGCACGATCTGCCGGACAATCTGCGGCCTCTGAGACTCATGCAGTTCGCTGACGTGCGCTACGAGAACTGGAATGCGGACGTGCGAAATCTTGGAACGCTCCTGCGCGGCTCTGCCGTTGTACTCGCCCCGGCACCGCCTCCCTCCGCATCTATGCCAGTGGACCTGCCCGTGTACCGGCATGACGTTGGATCTGAGGCGAACCAAAAGCTCAAAGCACTCAAACGTTGGTTCAAGGGCGACGGATGGGTGAACTCCGCGACCCGCGGACGCGGCGCAGGTGTCGGCCCGGTCGAAGAGGTCAAGCTCGGCGCCGCAACGCCGAAGTCGGTGTCGTCCGGGCAGGAGTTCGTGGCGCACTTCGTCGCATACCCGGCGGGCCGCGAGCGGGAGGTTCGCAAGCTTCTCAAAGCGCAGAGTCCAAAGGCCACGCCAGTCCTTGGCGCGCGAACCTGTCGCTGGAGACGCGGGATCACGGTAGCGGTGCGCGTCCGGGGCGAATGTCTCGAGATCGAGCAACCCGAGCAGACGTTTACCTGGAAAGGGGACATCGAATCCCTCGATTTCGCTGCAAGAGTCGTGAAGGGCACACCTCAGAGAGAGGTAGTCGTCAAATACGACGTGTTGGTCGAAGGTTTTGTCGTAGCAGGATTGCGTCTCACCATGAAGGTGACTGCCCGACCGGGACGGGACAAGCGCACCTCTGTATCAGCGTACGCGCCGCGCACAGCGTTCGCGTCGTATTCCAAACCCGATCGCTCGGTCGTTACCCACATGATTGGCGCTATCCAGCGCGCCGCGGGCATTGATGTGTTCGAGGACTGCCTCGACCTGAATCCCGGCGACGAATGGAAGCCACGACTGGGCAGAGAGATCAAGAAGCGCGACCTCTTCATGTTGTTCTGGTCAGCTTCTGCAGCGGCGTCGACCTGGGTCGAATGGGAATGGAGACTGGCGCTGCGTAACAAGCGCGGCGAGAGGTTTCAGATTCACCCGCTTGAGCCTGATGTGACACCGCCGAAGCCCCTGCAGGGCTTGCATTTCGGCAGTGTGCATTCGATCGTTGCCGACTATTACGCGCGTCGCTAGACATCTGGCGCGCCCGGAGAGATTCGAACTCCCGACCCTCAGGTTCGAAGCCTGATGCTCTATCCAACTGAGCTACGGGCGCGACAACGTTCATTGTAGCGCCTTGGGATGCTGCGGCAGGCCGAGGACTGGGGCATCCGGCCGTCCATCCTGGCCGTCATGGCTCTATTCCTCATCGCGGACCTGTTTCTGCATGGCGTCGAGATATTCATCGAGCTCCGCGACATTGCGGAAGATGCCGCCGGCGGGAATGGCCTTCACGATATCCAGCACCTTCTTTACCGCGGGCTGCGGATTGATGACGGCGACCGTGCCGCCCCGCGGCTCGATTGCCTTGCGTGCGCGGATGAAGCAACGGATGCCAGCGCTGCTCACGTAGTCGAGAGTGCCGATGTCGAAGACAAGTCGCTTGATCGTCGGGTCTGGGAGCAGACGGTCGAGCGCCTGATCGAGCTTGGGGGCGGTATTGCTGTCGAGGCGCCCGCCGAGAGTAATCGTCGGTGTGAGTGATCCTTCGATCGCGATGGTCAGGGACATGTCGGCACCTCGTTATTGCACAGTACTTCGTTGCAGGAGGACTTCCAGGACGTTGCAGCCATCGACGTACGAGTAGTGGCAGCGATCGGCGAGCCGCCGGACGATCTCGATGCCAAGCCCGCCAATCCCGCGATCGGCGATGTCGACATCGAGCTGCGGTGCTTCGCGCCCGAGCGGATCGAAGGGTGGTCCATCGTCGGTTGCGGTCAGCACAATTTCTTCAGGCGTGAGCGCGCAATCGAACGACATGCGCGTCGCGCGCCCTTCGCCGGCTCGCACGATATTGGTCAACAGCTCCTCTGCGATCAGCTCGACATTGTTGATGACGTCTGCTGCGACATCGCGGGCGGCGAGGATGGCGCGTAACCACAGCTGTGTTTGCCGGACACCGGCGAGAGAGACTTCCGGCTCGATTCGCCACCCCGTGGACCGGCCCTCGCAGCGAACTGTCACGCCGGGCGGGCTCAGGCTGATCGCCAATACTGTCAGGTCGTCCGTCGCGTGATAGTCACTGGAGTGGGCGGCGACCGTGGCGAGGATCCGTTGCACAAGGGTCGCGGGTTCGGCATCGGTACTCTCGCTCAGGAGTGCGCTCAGGCGGTCAAGCCCAAGTAGCGAACCATCCTTTGCCTCTGCTTCGGTCACGCCGTCCGTAAACAGGACGAGCGTATCGCCGGGCGCCATGAATCCTTCTATCAGCCGGTAGTCGACGCCAGCGTCGATGCCAAGCGCGGGCCCGTTCTCGGTAGCCAGCAATCGCACCGTTCCGTCCGGATGCCGCAGCAGTGGTGGCTCGTGTCCGGCGCTTGCGTAGCGGATCTGTCCGGTACGCACGTTCAACAGTCCGCAGCCGAGCGTTACGAACATGCAGGCATCGTTGCCATCGGCCAGGCGATCGTTGATGCCGGAGAGCAGGCGATCCGGGACCTCGCCGGTTGCGCCGAGTATTCTCAGTAGCGCCGACAGCCTGGCCATGAGCAGCGCCGCTGGAACACCCTTGTCGGAGACATCACCGATGGCGAACAGCACGTTGTCGTCCAGGGCCTGGAAGTAGTCGTACAGGTCGCCGCCGACCTGCCTTGCAGGCAGCAGTGCAGCTGCAACCTTGGCTGATGGGGGCAACGCCCTGGAGTCGTGTCGCGGCAGCATCGATTGCTGAATGCTCGCCGCAATCTGCAGCTCGTTTTCGACCCGCGCCTGTTCCGCCAGTGTCTCGGCGCGCAACTCGATGTGCTTGCGAAGCGAATCGCGCATTCGTCGCAGCGCTTGCGCAAGAACGCCGATCTCATCGCGCCCGCGAGACTCGGGCAGCTGAAAGTCCGGATCCTCTTCGGACGTTTTCCCTACCGCCTCTGCGAGGGCGTGGAGCGGGCGAGAGATGCCCGCGGCCACCACGGAAATCGCTGCGATGAGGAGGACAAGGCCGGTGACGCCCAGCAACAGCTGCCGATTCAGCAGATCGCGCGCCTCGGCGAGCAACTGGGCGCGCGGGATGACGAGAATCACCCGCCAGTTCAGTGTTTCAAGATCGCGGACGGCGAGATACGCGGGCTGAGATGCACTTCCCGGCGGCAGGAGCATGAACGTCGTCCTGTTCGCGAGCATCTTTTCCGCGATGCCACGCAACGTGTCCTGCTGGATCGACGCATCGAATGCAACTACTCGGCTGGCCGTCGCGCCGATCGGTGTCATGAAGGATTCCGTATCCGGCGGTGACGTGAGCCAACCCATGGCGATCGGTCCCGGAGTGACGTCCGCTGCAACACGCTCCATCCAGTTCAGCGCGAGGTCTGCGGTGACGACTCCGGCGAGTACACGACGATCCTCAGCGGGCTTGCGATAAAACGGCACCGAGTACGTGACCATCCAGGCATCGCCGCCGCCGGCATCGAAATAGGGCAGCGACCACACAGGCTGCTGTCCATCGGCGGCTCGCCGGTACCACGGAAGCTCGCGATAGGTGTAGCTGTCGGACGCAAGATCGGAGTACGCGATGGTGCCGCCGCGCCGAAAGAGATAGGGCGCGAAGGGTTTCAGGCTGGTGCTCGTGTCATCGACTTCGACAGCGATGGTGGAGCCGTACACGTCTGGCCACGCCGCCAGAATGCCGCGAATGTGTGCGAGATACTGCTCGCGTGGCGGATCGGCTTCCTCGAGCTGACCTGCCACGGTGCGAATGCCACCTTCGATCGGGCGGATCACCGCATCAAGGCCCGAGGCAAGCCGCGCGGCGAGTTCATCCACATCACGCTCGGCTCCGACCTCCAGTCCATGGGCCGTTGCTTGATACGACAGGTACAGCGCGGCCGCGTAGATCGGCACGGTCACGGCGAGCGTCCAGAACAGCATCCTGCCGCGAACCGTGCGGAAGGCTCCCAGCTGTCGCGATTGACTTTCAAGCCCCACGACGGGCGATGCTGCGACGGAATGGAGCAAGGTGCAACGTCGCGCTTTCAGGTTCGAAGCCTGATGCTCTATCCGACTCAGCTACGGGCGCGCGCAAGCCGGATGATGATCATGGCTCCGGAGTCAGTACTTGATAGGCGATGCCGGCCTTCTTGAGCTGGGGTTCCATCTTCGACCGGTCGCCAATGACCAGCCAGACCATGGCGTCGGGGCGAAGGATCTGGCGTGCGGCCTGCTCGACTTGCTCTTTCGTCACCGCGCGAACATCGGTCACATATTTCTCGATCGCCCCGTCCGGCAGACCTCGGCGGACCGAAGTCGCGATGGCGTTTGCGATCCCTTCATCGGTTTCCCACTCCAGCGGCAAAGACAGGGTCAACGTGTCCTTTGCAAGCTGCATTTCGTCGGGAGAAATCGGCTTGCTGCCTTTCACGCTGTCGAGATGGCCCTTGATCGCCGCGATTGCTTCGGCCGTTCGCTGGCTTTGAACCTGGGTCCGGATCAACAGCACTTGTCCGGCACGGCCGCCCTCGACATAGCCGATGGCCCAGAACGCCCACTGCTTCTGCTCGCGCAGATCCAGATTGATGCGGCCTGAAGTCGAGTCGCCGAGGATGTTCGTCATCACCGCGTTGGCGGCGTTCGCCGGGCTGGCGGGAGCGTCGAGCAGCGTCGCGACGGTGAGGTCGGCCTGCTCCATCCCTGGATGATCGATCAGATAAAGCCGCGGGGCAGCCACCTGAGCGGGCACCGACACGACCGTCGCCTGTGAACCGGCGTTGCTCCAGCGGCCAAGAGTGCCGGTCAGCGCGGCCTCCGCCTCGGCCTGGCCGATATCGCCGACGATGACGATTTCGCTGTTGGCAGGGTTGAACCATGAGCGGTGGTAACCGACTACGTCCGCACTCGTGATATTGCTCACTCCGCTCGTCGTCCCCAGACCATTCTCCTGGGCGGCGTAGGCAGTGCCCGTCCGGTAAACGAGCCGGCGCACGGTCGCGCGGGAAAGTAGCCGCGACTCGTTTGGTAGATTCTGCAGCTCATGGATCTGCTTCTTCTTCTCGCGCTCGACCGCGGCGGCAGGAAATGTCGGCGCGACCACCACGGTGCCGAGAAGGTCGAGCGCTTCCTTCATCTGCTCCTTCGGAGCGACCAGAGTCAAAGTAATCGTATCGAGATCGGTCGTTGCCTGAATCGTGGCATCGAGCCGGGCCATCGCGTCGGCAAGCTCCTCCTCGCTCATCGTGCCGGCGCCGGCGGTCAGTAGCGAAGCGGTAAGCCTGGCCAGCCCCGCTTTGTCGCTCGGGTCGATACCGGCGCCACCGCGCACGATCAGCGAGGCGACCGCGACCGGTCCACCTGGCCAACGCGCATGGCGCATCTTGAGGCCGTTGGGCAGGGTCGTGACGTGCGTTTCGGGGAAGACCGGAGGCTTGAATGCCGTAGCTCCCGGGATCCGACTCCTATCCACGTCGGCTGAGGTGGACCGATATTGCGCCGTCGGTTCCAGGTCCAGGACATGGGCGGCGCGATCGAGCCAGCGCCGTGTGGCGGCCGAAACGTCCGCTGGTGTCGCCGCGAGCATCTGCTGCATGTTGGCGTCCAGCAAGCCGGCATTGCGGTCGCCCAGCCCCCAAGTGTTGGCGAGTAGGTCAGCCTGCCCGTTAGAGTCTGCGGTTCGCTGCGCGAGCCGGCGCAACGTAAGGATTCTCGAGCGTTTCGCCCGTTCGAGCTCCTCGCGCGTCGGTTCCTTCGCCGCTAGCGCCGCGATTTCGTCCCGGATGAGGCGCTCGATGGTCCGGAACTCCGTGGGAGACGCCGCGCTGGTTGAAATCCCGAAAACACCCGCCATTGCGTTGGCGCCAGCGAACCAGGACAGGTCCGACGCATCGAGCCCGGCAGCCGAAAGGCGGCGCCGCAGCCGCGATGAGTCGCCATCCATCAGGATCGACCCGGCCAACCTCAGTTGAACATCGTCGATCGAGCCGAAGTTCGGCATCGGCCAGGCGAGGAAAAGCTTCGGTGGGGCAGCGTCGAAGATGCGCTCGCGCTTGTCGTGGCTCAGCTCGGGTACCCACGTCGTTATCCGACCGGGGCGCGGGCCTGTCCGCAAGCCGCCGAAATAAAGTTTGACCTTCTCGAACGCTTCGGAAGGGGTGATGTCGCCGGCGATGACGACGGCGGCATTGCTCGGCGCGTAATAGGTCTTGAAAAAATTCCGAGCGTCGTCGAGGGTGATGTTGCCCAATTCCTGCGGATCGCCGACCGGTTCTTTGTGATAGGGATGGTCCGGAGGAAAGACGCCAGCCGAAATGTGGTAGCGCACATCTCCCCCGGGTTCATCCCGACCCATATTGATCTCGTTACGGATGAGCTCGATCTGTTCGTCGAGCGTCTTCTGAGTGAGAGCGGGCAGGAGGTAGCCCATCCGGTCCGATTCCAGCCAAAGCACAGCATCGAGGTGCGAGATCGGCACAGTCTCATAGACGGTTGTCAGGTCAGGGCCGGTGCCGCCATTGACGTTGGTGCCGCCCAGCCTCTGCATTGTCACCAGGAAATTGTGCGGATGATGCTGCGATCCGTAGAACATCAGATGTTCGAACAGGTGCGCCAGCCCCGCCTTGCCCGGCGGATCGTTGCGCGATCCGGCTTGATAAACCACCTCGACGGAGGCGATCGGCAGCTTATGGTCCTCGCGGACGAGAAGCGTCAGTCCGTTGTCGAGAGTGAACTGGGTAAAAGGCAGGATCGGCTCGAGCCGCGCCGTTTCCATGGCCGTCTGAGCCCAAGGCGCCGCCGACATGAGGAGAAGGGCAAGAACGAACAGCCGCTGCGATACTCCTCCCGCAATAGTTCTGATGAGAAACATGTCTCTATTGCCTCTCTATAGCCGAAGACAAACCAGTTCAGATGCTTCTGGACCCGATTCCGTTTGTATTCAACCCAGTTTGAACCGGCGCGCCGCAATAGCGTTGAACACAACAAACTCTTTTGAACGGGATTAACGCGCGCGCCAGCGGCGCGTCATGCATCGGAGGGATCTTGCTTAGCGCGTATGGAAGGTTGCGCGGTATTGCGCCGGCGTCATTCCCATGAGGCGCTTGAAAGTTCGCGACAAATGGCTTTGGTCGGAGAATCCGGCGCTGGCGGCAATCGTCGCCAGAGATTCGTCGGACGAGCTCAACTGACGACAGGCTCGTTCGATACGAAGCCGCCGAATGTACTCTCCGATTGTGCAGCGATGAAAGCGACGGAATTCGCGCGCCAGGTAGACAGGATGAACCCCGGCGGCCGAAGCGACCTGCGCGAGCGTCACACGGTCGGTAAAACTCTCGCGAAGAAATTCTGCGGCCCACACGAGCCGGCGTTGCCGCCGGCGGACAGACAGGTTCGAATGATTACGGGAAACTGCGGCGAGCATCTCCATCGTCAGGCCTTGAATAGCCAGAGGCGACGCACTGTCTGGGCGCCTGAACTCGTCGTATATTTTCATCATCAATCCACTCAGCCCGTCGCCATGAGCATGCACTGAGTCGTCCAACCGCAACGAGAACTCGCGCGCTCGCTCGATCCAGCAACTGGCGATGTCGATGCTGAAGGCGCGAGTGTCTGCAGAAGGAAAGTCCAGCGAATGACATTGATTGGCCGGAAGAAACTCTACCGTCGAGGCTTCGTACTGCCGCACCCTTCCGGCAAAGACTTCTCTGCACATCCCGGCCAAGGCAACGCAAAAAACGGCCTGCTGATGCGAATGCTCTGGAACTTTGGTTTGCGCGGAATAGACGCCTTCAATCAGTCGCAATCCAGCGAACTCGCAGGTTCTGATGATCTGGCCGCGAAATTCCTCCTGAGCGCTTGGTTCCATCACTTGATCACTATTCGAGTTTCAGGACTCACGGCGGGCGATGCTGCGACGGAATGGACCAACGTGCAACGTGGCGCTTACTGCGTGTCCGTTCGCTGCAGCTCAGAAGGCATCCTGGAGGCGTGCGGCATGCGGCTGTTCGCCCTGGTCCTCCACGTCGACAGTTCGCGTGACTCGGGGGCGCCCCGCCCCGAGGGCTGCACGGCAAGTCAGCCGGCGAGCCGGTGCTGACGGGAAGAACCCGCGTCAACGGGAGATCGCTCGGAAAGCAGGCAACTCACTCTCGGCCGCGGCCGGCCACGACGTCCCAGCCGAAGCCTTCTCTCTCGGTTTTCAGGAAGGTAACCACGACTTCACCCGTAGATTTCGGGGGCACATTGCAAGTCGCGCGGTATTCGAGCGGTTTCTCACTGGCTGTTGAGGTTATGGATACGGTCAGTTCAGTGATACTCAGACTCTCGTGCGGGTTATGAATCTTGAAACGTCTCGCGGCGACCGGAGCGTTGCTCGCCGCGTTGAGGCTCGTCATCTGGGCGACGAACTCACCCTCGCGGATCGTTAGCGCGCCAAGCTCATCCCGCGATAGGAGGCGATCCTCGCGAGGCGCTAAGGCAGCTTGTCTCTGAGGGAACTTCTCTCTACACGCCTGCCTGACGGCGTGAACCGCTGGCGGCTTGGTAACTCCTTTCATTGATTCGAGGATGCAGTCCTCGTAGCCACTCAGGCCTGACAAGCCTGTCGCCGACGAATCGCCGCATAGAAGCAGCACAACGAGGGTCAAAGAATTGGCGAATGATCGCATCGCGTGCACCGTCTTTGTTTCTTGTTCTTGTTGGGTGTTGGCTATTTATAGGCGTTGGACACATGGTCGGCAAGTTCGCGCCACGCCGCTGAGTTATGTCACAGGATGTGGCCCGGTTCGCGGCACCTTACGCAGGCAGCGCGACGTTTTGCAGGGCGTCGCCGCTGCTGCCCTTGCGGCGGATGATGTCCTGCACGAGCTCGAGCGCGCTCTTCTCGCACGGCGGCAAGTCGATGTCGGTGGTGCCGAGCGGCGTGACGCGCTCGCCCCAGCGGATCACGTGCGAGCACCATGTGAGCCCGCCGCCGAAAGCCGGTGTCAGCAGAATCGCGCCGGGCCTTACGCGCCCTTCCTCGAGCGCTTCGACGAGTGCGACCGGAACGGTCGCCGAAGACATGTTGCCGTACCGCTGCACGGTGACGAACACCTTGTCCATCGGCACGCCGGCGCGTTTCGCGACGGCCTCGATGATGCGCAGGTTCGCCTGGTGCGGAATGACGAGGTCGACATCCGTGGTCGCGATGCCAGCACGTTTCAACGCATCGTCGGATGCCTTTGCCATGCCGTGCACGGCGCGCTTGAAGATTTCCTGGCCGTCAAAGTCCCACGTGGTATCGCCGAGCTGCACGCCTGCGTTGCCGTAGATCGTGCCCATCCCGCGCACTCGCAGCGTCGCGCGCGCATCGGCATAACAGCCGAGCTTCTCCGCGATGATGCCGAGCGGCTCTTCGCTCGATTGAATGACGACGGCGGCCGCGCCATCGCCGAACAACACGGCGACGTTGCGATTGCTCCAATCCATGTACGGCGTGATGCCCTCGACGCCGACCACGAGCGCGTTGCGCACGACTCCGGTGCGAATCAGCGCCGTCGCGGTCGACAATCCATAGAGGAAGCTGGTGCACGCTGTGTTGATATCCATCGCCGCGGCATTGCTCGCGCCCAGCAGCAACTGAATCGCCGAAGCAGTGTTCGGTACCTGTTCATCGCCCGAGCACGTTCCGAGCACGATCAGGTCCAGGTCCTTGGCATCGACGCCGGCGCACGCGAGCGCGCGGACCGAAGCCACATGCGACAGTATCGTCATCGGGACGTGGGAGACGCGGCGCTCGTGAATGCCCGTCCGGGTCGTGATCCACTCGTCGGTGGTGTCGAGGAAGCTCGCGAGCGCGGAGTTGTCTAGCACGGCTGGGGGCATGCATTTGCCCCAACCGGTGATGGCAGCATGCGTCATGGCCGAATCATACTCCCCGTATGGGCACCCTCGGCCTCGCGCCAGGAAGCTCGGATCCTACGGCGTAGCCCAAGACAAAGAGCGGAACTTCAAGGGCTGACAGCCGGCAGGATGTCCTGCGGCACGAAATCTCGCTGCGGTCGGAACAGCACCGCGTCGGCGTAGCTGCCGCCGGTAAAAGCAATCAGCAGGTCGAGGTCGGGAATCCCGATGTACACCTGCCCACCATTCCCGCCCGGGAAATAGGCGTGCAGCTTGCGCCCTCGGTACGGATACTCGAACGAGTTCCAGAGATAGCCGTAGGTCTGGCCGCTTCTCGGCGAAAGCACGCGCAGCGCCGCGCCGGACTTTCGCGCCCACTCGCGGCTGACGATCTGCCGGCCTTCCCACTGGCCGTCGTTCAGGAACAGTTGAGTGAGCTTCATGAAGTCCCGCGTCGTGAAAAGGTGCCCTCCGCCGCCGTAGGGCTGGCCGGTCGGCTGAAGCAACAGATGGTACTTGCCCATGCGCATCGGCTTCGCAACCAGCCGGTAGAACATCTCGGGCAGCGGCTCACCGGCGATCTTTTCCAGCATGCCCGCGGCGAGGTTCGGCTTCATGCTGCAATACACGATCTTCTCGCCGGAATTCCACGCCATCGGCACGTTCAGCGAGTAGCGATACCAGTCCGGTTCCGCGGTCTGCTCCTGCATCGGGTCTTCGTCGCCCGGCCTTTCCCCCGAATCGTCGCAGTCAAAGCCCGCGGTCATCGAGATGAGATGCTCCAGCGTCATCGCCTTCTTGCGTGGGTCGAGATCCGCCGGCACGGAGCCCAGCATGGTCTCGTACACCGGCGTATCGAGACGGATGGGGACGCCCGCCTGCATCGCCGCGCCGATCAGCACATTGGTCCAGCTCTTCGCGGCGGAGCGCGTGTCGTGCGGCGTGTCGCGGTCGAACCCGTGGAAGTACTCCTCGAGCACGAGCTTGCCGTGCCGCGCGATCAGCACGCTGTGGACTTGCGAGGTGCTGATACCTTCCTGTCGCATGTCGATCAGCTTCTGGACGAACTTTTCGATCGTCGCCCGATCGATGCCTACCTGTTCCAGCGTCGACACCGGCCATCCGTCGTCGAGCTGTAGAGGCGGAAAGTAGCGATAGCGCTCCGGAGGATTGCCGCGCGGGTAGAATGGGCTGCTCCCGTCCGTCTCGCGAGCGAAGTTGAAGGTGCCCCGGGGCAGGGGAAGGCTGAAGGTGCCCGATTCGAGATCGCGCCGCCCGGTGGCGACGACGCTCTCTTCCTGCTGACTGCCCCGCGTCCCGAGCAGCCGGACCGTGTCGCCGTCCTGCTCGATCCGCGACACACCAAAGAACACGCCCTGGTTGCGCTCCGGGTTGCGCAGATAGGTCGAATAGCGGACATCGGTGCCGCGCGTGACCGGGAGATAGTAGGTCATGTGGTCCTCGCGCGGCGCGACCCTGCCGGCCCAGCGATCGTCGCCGTCCGCGCGAAGAACGAGCGGCGTAGCGTAGCGCGCGCCGCTTTCGATCGTCGCGGGCTGGATCCAGTGGCCTTCGATCTCATTGCCGACGTGCTCGCCTCGAAAGCTGCCCTTGCCGTCGGGCAGGTCGAAGCTGAGCTTCTTGCCCTGTTGCTTCACCGGCACGGAAAAACCTGCAATGTCGGCCACCAGGTTGTCCCCGCGCTTCAGGATCATCAGCCTCCCGCGCACATCGGGGCCGTAACGCGCGTGCGCGACCCAAAGGCCTTCCAGGTCCGTCGTGCGAGCAGTCTGCGCCGACGCGGCGGCCGCAATCACGAGCGAAGCGCACGTCACAAGAAGGAAGTGGGTGCAGATAGAAAGGTTCTCTATTGTTTCCTTACGCGCTTCGTTAAGGAGGGTCTGTCCACTGGGGAAACCGTACGCGCAGCTTCCGCCGGCAGCTGAGCCACGAGCTTCTGGTCCTAGGTCGAAGCAGGATGTTCTATCGGTCATCTAGCGGGCGATTTGAGTCTTAGCGACTATCGCTCGCCAGCAGCCGTCGGTATTGGCCGAGATGACGAATGGCGTGCTGCGGCTTGCCCATCGACTCGTAGAGTCGCGCGAGATTGAAGTGGCAGTCGGCGAGAGTGGGATCCTCGCTGATCGCGACCTGATAGGTGTCGAGCGCCGCGCCGGGTTTGCCCAGGTCTTCGAGCACGACACCGAGGTTGAAAATGAGTAATGAATCCGTTCCGCATTGATCGAGCGCGCGGCGGTAGATGCGCTCGGCATCGCGGATCTTGCCCTGTTCGTGCAGCAGCCGTCCCCAGTTGATCCAAGCGGCGGCGTTGCCGGGATCGGCGCTCACTGCATGCTCGTAAGCCTTCTGTGCGGCACGCGGATCCGTGTCCTCGAGCTCGAGCCCTTCCTCGAACCAATCCGTGGGCTCTTCGCGCGCGGCGGGCTGCTTCTCTATCTCCTTGCGCTCGACGACACGCAGCTCGCCCGAGTCGAGGCTCACGTCGAGCTCGAGCAGGTACTGCCCGTCATCGACCTGGTAGCGCTTCTGGCCCTCGCGCACCACCACTTGATCGCCCACCGCGGCGATGCTCAGGCCCGAGAGCGGCATCTCTTCGGGGAGATTCTTGCGCAGATCCTTGAGCGAGCGCGTGATGCGCCGGCGCGAGACCTTGGCGAGCGTCAAGGCGCGGGCGGCGCGCAGCACGATGAGATCCTGGAAGGAGAAGCGAAGCTCGCGGCGTGGGCCGCGGGCCGGCTTGACGAAGCCGCCGTCGATCAGGCTGCGAATGGAACTACGCGACAGGTGCAGGACTCGTTCCACGTCCTGCACGCTGTAGGTCTGCATCGGCACTCTCTGAGTTTACCGCCTGCTCGACTTGCGGGCAGCCTTTGCTGCAGGTTGCTCGACGCGTTTCGGTGCCTTGCGGCTGCCGAGTTTCGAGGACTGCGCCCGGGCGCTCTCGGTCTTCTCGAGGCTGGCCCGCAGGGCCTCCATCAGATCGATGACCTTGCCCTTACCCTCGACCGGCGGCTCGACCAGGGAGATCTCCTCGCCGCTCCCGACCTTCTTCTGGATCGCCGCGTCGATGCGGCCGCGGACTTCGTCGACGTACGCGGTCGGATCGAACTTTTCGGACGTCTGCTGCCCGATCAGCTGCTCGGCGAGCTTGAGCTCGGCCGGCTTCACCTCGGGCTTCGGAATCTCGATCTCGGTAGCCGAGCGCACTTCAGTCGAGAAGTGGAGCTGCTGCATGGTGAGGACGTTGCCGATCGGGCGCAGGATCACGATGTAGGCCTTGCCCTTCGCCGCCCAGCGGCCGACCGCGCAACGCCCGGAGTCATTGAGCGCCTGGGTGAGGAGCGCATACGGTTTGTTGGCGCCCTTGTCAGGCGAAAGGTAATAGGTCTTGTCGAAGTACACCGGGTCGATCGACTCGATCGGCACGAACTCCGAGATCTCGACCGCGTGCGTGCCGACTTCCTCGAGCGCCTTGATCTCGTCCGGCGTGAACTTGACGTACTGGTCCTTGGCGAATTCGTAGCCCTTCACGATGTCGTCGCGCTCCACCACCACGCCTTCCTTCTGGCAGATGTACTGCTGCTTGAGGCGCGAGCCGCACGTGGTGTGCAGCATGTTGAAGGAGATCTGTCCCGAGGATTGCGTCGCCGTGAAAAGCTTCACGGGAATAGCGACGAGTCCAAACGAGACGGTGAGGGATCCGATCGAGCGCGGTGCGGCCATGGCTGCCTCTTTTGCCTTTAAGCCTCTTTTCGCCTGTTACTTCCGAAAGCCTTTGTAAGGCTCTGTTTTATCGAGTCCACATCATGCCACCGGTCGCCCGTCTTGTCCAAACGGTCGGGGGCGTTGGTTATGGTGAAGTCGCGTGGGCTCGGCGGCCTCGAGCTCCTCCCAGGTAAGGGGCATCGAGACCGGCGCGCCCGGCACGCCGCGCGGCGAGTAGGCGACGTTCAGGGTCTTGCCGCGCACGTTCATGTTGTAGTCGATGAAGATCTTGCCGGTGCGCTTGTCGGTCGCCCACTCCATGGTGATGTCCTTGGGGTGCTCGCGCAGCAGGTGCCGGCCCACCGCCTCGCAGATCGAGCGCGCCTCATCGAACGTCACGGTGCGCTCGATCGGCACGAAGAGGTGCAGGCCCGTCTTGCCCGAGGTCTTGACCACGGCTTCGAGCGACATCTCCTTGAGGAGCTCGCGGATCCAGAACGCGACGCGCCGTCCCATCGCGAATCCCTTCTTGTTGAGCTCGGGCTCCGCGCCCTTCGCTTCCTTGCCCGAGTAGATGTACGGGTCGATGTCGAACACGAGGAAATCGGGGTAGTTGAGGACCGAGGACTCGAGCGCTTCGAGCGAGCTCGAAAAATCGGTGCTCTTGCTGATCGCGTCATCCTCGACCGTCGCGTGCGAATGCCACACGTGAAACTCGAGCGTGCCGACCTGGCCGAGCCAGAGCAGCGTCGGCAGGTTGTTCGCGAGCAGGTAGTCGTGCTGCTCGTCCTTGCTGCTCGAGAACACGCGTACCTTCTCGACGAACTCGGGCAGCGCCTGGCCCCAGTGCTTCTGGAAGAAGCGCTCGCCGTGGATGCCCTCGGGCATGCGGATCATCGTGAGCGGGCGATTCGTGAGATGCGTCAGCATGTAGGGCGACATGCGCGCGAGATAGCGGATGAGGTCGCGCTTGGTGATCGCGGGGTGTTTCGCATTCGGATCGCCCGGCCAGTACACGCGATCGAGATTGGTCAGGCTGACCTTCGCTCCGCCGACCGAGATGTCGAGACGCTTCGCCGGGTTCTCGAGCTGCTGCAGGACCGCGCCAATGTCGTCAGTCGCTTTCTTGACCTTGCCGCGCCTCCGCGCCTGCCTGCGGGCCGCTGCGAATGCTGCGCACCGGCACATCGTCGCGCAGCCGCAGGAACACCGGCGCGCGCAGGTTTCCCGAGGGCGTCCAGCCAGAGAAGTTGACCTCGGCCACGAGCTTGGGCTCGACCCACGTGGTGGGCCGATGCAGGTCAGGCTTCTCGGCAAAGGGCGAAGTCTTTCTCACGAGCGGCTTCAAACGCTTCTGCAGGTCCTTGAAAGACGCATCCGTGAGGCCCGAACCGACATGCCCCACGTATTTCAGCTTGCTGCCACTCCAATACCCCAGCAGCAAGGCACCGAGCGACTCGCGCGCCCCCTTGCCCTGGGTGTAGCCGCCGATCGACGAATTCGGAGCTGTTGACCGCCTTGATCTTGAGCCACGCGGGCGTGCGCTTTCCCGGCGTGTACACGCTCGATTTGCGCTTGGCGACGATGCCCTCGAAGCCACTCTCGACCGAGGCGGCGTACAGGCGCTCCGCATCGTTGGAGGCGTGCACCAGCTGCACGTGCCGCCCCGGCAGGAGGCATTGCGAGAGGTAGCGTCGCCGATCGCTGTACGGTGCTCCTCTCAGATTGAGACCGGCGAAGTGCAACAGATCGAAGCACACGTACGCGACCGGCGTTTCAGTCTTGGCAGCTGCGATCTCCTTCTCGCTCTTGAGCTGAACGCGATTCTGCAAGGCGTTGAACGACTGCCGGCCGTCTGGCCCGTACGCGACGATCTCGCCGTCGAGGACCATCTGGTCCACCGCCTGGTCGGCGAGCTCCTTAATGATCTCGGGGAACGCGTCCGTGAGATCGATCCCGCGGCGCGATTGCAGGCGAACCTTGCCGTGGTCGATGAAGGCGATCACGCGATAGCCGTCGAGCTTCGGCTCGTAGCCCCAATCGGGTCTTCGTGCTGGCGCCCTCGCCGATCTCGGCCAGCATCGGTGCCAGCGTCTTCGGCATTGACTCGCCGGGACCAAAGGGCGCGAGCTGGTTCGCGTCCAGTCGCACGAGCTTGGCCTCCGGTGACAACTCCTCGACCGTGTAACCCGATAGCACCGAGGGTGCATGCGCCAGCAGATCGTTGCTCGCGGCGAAGCGATCCCGGTGCTTGATGAGCAGCCACTGCTTGGTGGTCCGGCGTGCGAACCAGCGCGTAGGAGCCTTTCACCTTCACACCGCGCATGAAGATGCTGAGCTTGCCTTCCTCGATCTCCTTGCGGACGCGCTTCTCGGCTTCGCGCCGATCGTCGAACGCGTACTCATCGTCCTCGTCCGGTGAATAGACGCCGCAGTCCCAGACGATGGCGTTGCCGGCGCCGTACTGCTTCTCCGGGATCACACCTTCGAACGAGCCGTAGTCGAACGGGTGATCCTCGACCTCGACGGCGAGGCGCTTGTCACTCGGCGATTGCGACGGCCCCTTGGGGATCGCCCACGACTTGAGCACGCCGTCGAGCTCCAGGCGGAAGTCGTAGTGCAGCCGCGACGCCGCGTGTTTCTGGATGACGAACATCAGCGGCCCGCGGCGCCCGGTCACGGCCTTGGGGCCGGGCTCGGGCGTCTTGGTGAAGGTGCGCTTCTCGGCGTAGCGGTCCAGCGAGCGCTTCATGGGAGCAATGTTCTCCCAGCCCGTGCGTGCCGGGAAGAGGGGTCAGATTTATCTACCGGCAGGGCATGACTCATCTTGGAAAACAAATCTGACCCCTCTATAACGTCGAGCTTGGCAAGAATTGCATAACCTGAGCGCATCATGGCCATCTGGGTCGGAACGTCCGGTTACAACTATCCGGAGTGGAAAGGGAGCTTCTACCCTGAGACCCTCCCGGCCGCCAAAATGTTGCCCTACTACGCCGAGCGCCTGTCGACGGTCGAGATCAACTACACCTTCTACCGCACGCCGAATGAAAAGACCCTCGACGGTTGGAACCAGGCGACGCCGGAGCGTTTCAAGCTCACGCTGAAAGCGCCCAAGCGCATCACGCACATTGCGCGCCTCCGCGACTGCGCCGAGCCGCTGGGCTATTTCCTCAAGGTCGCAGCGACGCTTGGGCCGAAGCTCGGTGCCCTGCTCTTTCAGCTTCCGCCCAACTTCCGCAAGGACCTCGCCGTGCTCGATGCGTTCCTGGAAGCGTTTCCACCCGGGGTTGTGGCCGCGTTCGAGTTTCGCCACGACTCGTGGCTCGATGATGAGGTCTACGCGCGGCTGAAGGCCCGCAACCTCGCGCTCTGCGTGGCGGACAGCGAGAAGTTGACCACGCCGGTGAAGATCACCGCGGACTACGCGTATTTCAGACTACGCGATGAGGGCTATGCGCCCGAAGACATCGCGCGCTGGGCGCAGACGGTGACCGAACAGACCGCCGCGTGCAAGGAAGTCTACGTGTACTTCAAGCACGAGGAATCGGGTAAGGGACCCGAGTTCGCGCGGCTGTTCCTCGACGCGCTGGCCAAAGACGGGGTCAGAATTTAATTCTGACCCCATCTTGAGAACTGATTGGGGTCAGCCGCGGCGAAACGGCAGCGTAAGCAGGAACCAGCGCGTCCGCCAGCTCATGAGCTTCATGCCTGCGCGCGCATCCTCCGGCTTGAGCCGCGCGCTGAGCGGCATCGTGCCGAAGATCTTGCCCTTCACCAGGAGCTCCGACCCGTCGCGCTCGATCGCGCTGACGGTCATCATTTCCTTGCCATCCGCGCCGTAGATCCTCATGGCCTTAGCGGCGCCGGCTCAGCTCGACACCACTGCCGACCGGCAGCAACAGCGTGTCGAACTCGAGCTCGCGAACGCGGCGCTGATACTTTTCGGCATCGGCACGCACCGCTTCGGGATAGAGCATGTTGTCGGCGGCCACCAACGCACCCGGAGCGAGCTTGTCGTAGATGAGCTCGAGACAAGGGACGTACAGATCCTTCCACAGGTCGACGAGCACGAAGTCGAACGGACCCGTGAGCTGCGAGAGCGTGTCGAGCGCGCTGCCGAGCCGGAAATCGACGAACTTTTCGAGGCCGGCCTGCGAGAGGCGCTCACGCGCGTAACGCACTTTTTCCGGCACGAGCTCGAGGCTGATGAGCTTGCCACCGGTTGCGCGCGCCGCTTCCGCGAGAAACACCGTCGAATAGCCATAGGAGCTGCCGACTTCGAGGATCGTCTGGGCGCGCATGCCCTTCGCCAGCAGGTTGAGGATCGTGGCCGTCTCCGGGCCCACCGCCAGCAGGAACTCGTCGCGCCGCTTGTGTATCTCCGGGCCAAGCGACTCGAACAGCGGACGCTCGCGCTCGATCCGGGCTTCGTATTCTTTCAGCACGCGTAACACCGCTTCATCCATCATGAGTCTCTCTCCAGTAGCTTGAGCCGGCAGGACCGAGGCAACACCGCGCCAGCCTAAACGCCCACAACTCGTGTCGGCAATTGTTTTGCGCTCTCGGTGGAGTACGCGGTGCGGGACCCGACTAGCATCCGACGCCGAGCCTTCAGGTGGAGCAGCCCATGGATTCCTTTACAGACAAGGTCGCATTCATCACCGGGGGCGCGAGCGGCGTCGGCCTCGGCCAGGCCAGGGTGTTTTCGGCCGCCGGCGCCAAGGTGGTGCTCGCGGACATTCGCCAGGATCACCTGGACCAGGCGCTGGCCCACTTCCGCGGCAAGGGCGTTGCCGCACACGCGATCAAGCTCGACATCACCGATCGCGCCGCGTACGCACGCGCCGCGGACGAGGCCGAACGGGTCTTCGGCCCGGTGCAGCTGTTGTTCAACACCGCCGGCGTGTCCGTCTTCGGGCCGCTGGAGAAATCGACCTACGCGGACTACGACTGGATGATGGGCGTCAACTTTGGGGGCGTCGTCAACGGCATCCAGACCTTCGTGCCGCGCATGATCCGCCACGGCAAGGGTGGGCACATCGTCAACACCGCCTCGGTGGCGGCGTTCCTCGCGGGCGGACCGGCGGGCATCTATTCGGCTTCGAAGTTCGCGGTGCGCGGCCTGTCCGAGGCACTGCGCACGGAGCTGGCGAAGTACGACATCGGCGTATCGGTGCTGTGTCCGGCCAACGTCAACACCAACATCGCGGAATCCGTGGTGACGCGGCCGGCAGCATCTCAGCGACAGCGGTTACCGCATCGATGACGAAGTCGTCGACTCGCTCAGGACTCTGTATGCCGCGGGGATGGATCCGGAGGAGCTGGCGCGGCACGTGCTCGAGGGCGTGAAGAAAAACCAGCTCTACATCATTCCCTACCCCGAGGTGCGCGCAAGCCTCAAAGCGCACTTTGACGCCGTGCTCGCCGCACTGCCGCCCGAGGACTCGGATCGCGAGGGCGTGGCGAAGCGCCAGGCCGCGATGGCCAAGTGGGTGCAGGAGCGGCAGCAACAACAAAAGACTGCGCCAAAAGGCTGACGCCGAGTCGCGTCAGAGTGCTCCTACCCCATGAATCGCGGCACATTACGCCCCCGACAGCCGCCCCACTGACACCAATAGAACACCGCAAGGATTGAAATAACTGCCAACCCGAAAACCGGGGGAGGCAGTCATGTCACCACGCAGCGGTCTATCACATTGGTTTTCTGCGCTTTGCTCGCCAGCGGTTGCGCGAGCGAGCCCAAGCCCACCGAACAGCTCACCCGGGCACAAACGCTCATCGAGCAGGCCGACAAGGCCGGCGCGCAGCGTTACGCCGCGGCCGATCTCGAGAGTGCCCGCAACAAGTTACAGCAGGCGAACAAGGCCGCGGACAAGGGCGACCAGGATGTCGCGCGCGACCTGGCGACGGAAGCCGCGCTCGATGCCGAGCTGGCCACCGCACGTGCCGCCGCCGGCGAAGCCCAGAAAGCGGCGAAGGAAGTGGGCAAGTCCACGGAAACGCTACGCGAAGAGGCGGCGCGCAAGCCCGAATCAGAAGGCACGGGCCAGCCGTAAGGAGTTCGTCATGAAATATCCACACCTGATCGCAATCATCACTGCCGGCGTCCTCGTGGCGGCGTGCGCCTCGCAGCCGAAGCAAGTGCCGCAGCTCGATGAGGCCCGCGCCAAGGTCACGGCGCTGGGCCAGGAACCTCTAGTGCAGGAGGTTGCCAGTCGCGAGCTGACGGCGGCTCATGAAAACCTCAAGCAGGCGGACGCCGCGCTCGACGCGGGCGAACCGCAGGAGCGAGTCGCGCATCTCGCGTATCTCGCCGGGCGCAATGCCGACATCGGCCAGGCGCGGATCGACGAGGCTGAAGCGCGCGAGGAAGTGGCCAAGGCCGAAGCGAATCGCACGACCGTGCTGCTCGATGCGCGTACCCAGGAGGTGGAGATGGCGAAGCAGAAGACTGCGGAGGCACAGCTCGCCGCAGCAGCGCAGGCCGAAGAGGCGGATGCAGCAAAACGTGCGCTGGCGGAGATGCAGGCAAAGGAGACCGAGCGTGGCATGGTCCTTACGCTGGGCGATGTGCTGTTCGATACCGCAGCCGCGACGCTCAAGCCGGGCGCGAAGCTCAACATCGATCGGCTCGCAGAGTTTCTCGCGGCGAACCCCGATACGCGCGTGATCATCGAGGGACACACGGACAATCGAGGTTCCGACGCATACAACGAGGACTTGTCGCAGCGACGCGCCGGGTCGGTCGCAGATGAGCTCGTGAGCCGGGGTATCTCGTCGTCCCGGTTTGAAATCCTCGGCCGCGGTGAGGGCTATCCGGTGGCGGACAACGGCAGTGCCGAAGGCCGTCAACAGAATCGTCGCGTCGAGATCGTATTCTCCGACCAATCGGGAAAATTCACGCGCACCGCGGGTTCACCCGATCAGTAATCCGCTTAAGCCGGGGCGCGCACTTGGACGCGCGTCCCGGCTGACCCGAGCTAGCGGCGGATATCCGCATCCTTCGTTTCGCGGATAAACAGCAGTCCAATCACTCCGGTCATCGCCGCCACCACGATCGGATACCAGAGCCCGTAGTAGATATCGCCCGACTTCACGACCAGCGCCGCAGCGACGAATGGCAGGAAGCCACCGAACCAGCCGTTGCCGATGTGATACGGCAGGCTCATCGAGGTGTAGCGGATGCGCGTCGGGAAAAGCTCGACCAGGAAAGCGGCGATCGGTCCGTAGACCATGGTGACGTAAAGCATGAGCACGACGAGCAGCAGCACGGTCATGGGGCGGTTGACGCGGTCAGGATCGGCGGCCGCGGGATAACCGCTCGCCTCGAGCGCCCCTCGATACTGCGCCTCGTCGAAGCCCGCGAGCCTCTGTCCGGCGATGGTTGTCACGACGTCGTCACGGCCATCGTGCGGCAGCGATGCGTAACTCAATCCCGACTTGGTCAGAAAATCGCGTGCCCGATCGCACGGCGTCGTGGGTTTCGCGAAGATATTGAAATGACAGTCCTTGGCCGCGACTGTGATCGCCGCGTGCTCCTGGAAATCGGCCAACGCCGGATTCGCGTAGTGGCTCAGCCCATTGAAGATGGGCACGTACGTGAGCGCCGCCAGCAGGCAACCGGCGACCATGATGGGCTTGCGCCCGATGCGATCGGAAAGCCTGCCGAAGAGAATGAAGAACGGCGTACCGATGACCAGGGCGACCGCAACCAGCACGTACGAGAGCCTGAAATCGAGCTTGAGCGTGTTCTGAAGAAAGAAGAGTGCGTAGAACTGTCCCGTGTACCAGACCACGCCCTGGCCCGCGGTCGCTCCCAGCAGCGCGAGCAGCACGATGCGCAGATTGGGCCACTGGCCGAAGCTCTCCGAGAGCGGCGAACGCGAATGCTTGCCCTGGGCCTTGAGCTCCGCGAACACGGGCGACTCGGCGAGTTTCAGGCGGATGTAGACCGATACGGCGAGCAGGAACACCGAGAACAGGAACGGCACGCGCCAGCCCCACGCCTTGAAGTCCTCATCACCGAAGGCAAGACGGCAACCGAGGATCACCGCGAGCGACAGGAAGAACCCCAGCGTGGCAGTGGTCTGAATCCAGCTCGTGTAATAGCCGCGTTGACCGGCGGGCGCGTGCTCCGCCACGTAGGTCGCGGCGCCGCCATATTCGCCGCCCAGCGCCAGGCCCTGTGCGAGACGCAACGACACCAGCAACACCGGCGCCCACAGGCCGATCTGCGCGTACGTCGGCAGGACGCCCACCAAGGCGGTCGCGAGTCCCATGACCACGATGGTGATGAGAAAGGTGTACTTGCGGCCGACCATGTCGCCGATGCGGCCGAAGAACAGGGCCCCGAGTGGACGTACCGCGAATCCCGCGCCGAAGGTCGCGAGACTTGCAAGGAAGGCCGCGGTGTCGTTCCCGGGCGGAAAAAAGAGCGTTCCGAAGAAGACCGCGAGCGTGCCGTAGAGGTAGAAATCGAACCATTCGAACACCGTGCCGAGCGATGACGCGAAGATGACTCGCCGGTGGCTCGTCTCGATTCCGTTGACGGCAACGCGCGGCAAGACCTGCTCGGACGGTGATGGCATGGGCGGCCCTCGTGCTGGTCGCTACTGTAACCATTGCGAGCGCTCCCGGCGCTACCCATTGCGAGCGCTCCCGGCCCAGTCCATGATGATTTGAGCAATCTGCGACGAGGCTTGGGCGGTGGTCGAATCGAGCGTCAACTATCTCGACGAAATGGACGAGCTGCCCGTCTTCTACGCGCGGAAGACCAAGAACAACCTCAAGCTGAGTGCGCACAACATCCAGGTCGAGGACGCGCGCGTGCTGTCATCCGCGCAGACGCTCGAACGCGAGGGCTTCGGACTGTTCCACCATCCGAGCGCCGTAGCCAACTTCCGCGACACCGAGGAAGTGCTGCGCGTCTATCGCGCCGAAATCGAGCGGCTACTGACCAGGCTGACCGGCGCGCCCAAGGTGCTGGTCACCGGTCCCGTGCTGCGTTGGAGTGAGAACTCACCCGCTTCTGGCACCTTGCTCAACTCACGGCCGGCGCGCTTCGTTCACGTCGACTACAGCCGCAAGTCCTTCGACGAGTTCGCACGCACACACCTGGCAACGGCTGGCGTCGAGGATATCGATCGCTGGCTGCAGGGCCGCTACGCCGCCTACAACATCTGGCGCGTGCTGACGCCACCACCGCAGGACGTGCCGCTCGGCATCTGCAGTGCGCGGAGCACCCGTCTTGAGGACGTCGTCACGGGACTAGCTGTGATCGACCCCCCAAACGGTCCCGAATTGCGGTTCGAGTCCTCGCTCTACCGCTTCAATCCGGCGCACCGCTGGTTCTATTTTTCGAACATGTGGCCCGACGAGGCCCTGGTGTTCAAGGCCTTCGACTCCGATCGCAGCAGCATCCAGGGCTGTCCGCACAGCGCCTTCAACGACCCGGACTGCCCGGTGGGCGTCCCCCCACGCGGTAGCGTCGAGATCCGCGCCTACGCTTATTTCGGCTGAATGCGCTTCACGGCTGGCCGCAGGGCGTCTCTCGTCATATTCTTGCTGATATAGCGACGCATGCGCCCCACCTTGAAGGGGCGCGTCCCGTCGATGAGCGAGATCCCCAAGTGAGTCGAATGTTCGGGTATTTCCGCCTGCTGGCGCCCTTGCTGGTGCCCGTGCTGTGCTGGGCTCCGGCGAGGGGCGCGCACGCCGACGAGGCCCGCGGCGCTATTGTCGTGTTCGCCGCAGCTTCGCTCACCGACGCTGTCGGGGAGATCGCGCAAGCTTACGAGCAGAAGTCGGGTCGTCACCTCACGCTCTCGTTCGCCTCGAGCTCGACGCTCGCACGACAAATCGAGAACGGCGCGGCGGCTGACATCTTCCTGTCGGCGGACGAGGAATGGATGACCTACCTGGATGAGCGCAAGCTCGTCACACCCGGTTCTGTTTCACGCGCAATCGGCAATCGTCTGGTGCTCGTCGCGCCCGCCGAATCGGCGGCGACCGTCGAATTGCAGAAAGGTGTCGATCTCCTTGCCCCGCTGGGCGATGGACGCCTGGCGACGGGCGATCCTGCGCATGTCCCCGTGGGACGCTATGCGCAGCAGGCACTGGAGTATTTTGGGGCATGGAAGGCTGTCGAGCCCCGGCTCGCGCGCGCGGAAAACGTGCGTGCGGCACTCGCGTTGGTCGAGCGCGGCGAGGCGCCGCTCGGGATCGTGTACGCGACGGACGCGCGCGTGGCGAAGGCCGTCCGTGTGGTCGCGGAGTTTCCCGCCGAGAGTCACTCGCCGATCCGCTATTCGTTTGCCATCGTCGCCGCACACGACAATGACAAGGTGCGTGACGCCTTTGCGTACCTCACTTCTCCCGCGGCCCTCGAGACCTTCCGCCGCCAGGGATTCGTCGTGCCGTGAGCGCCTGGCTGACACCGGAGGAATGGCAGGCGTTCCGCCTGAGCCTCGAGGTCGCTGCACGCAGCGTCGCGCTCAGCCTGCCGTTTGCGATCGCCATGGCGTGGTTGCTCGCGCGGCGGCGCTTCCTTGGCAGGACATTGCTCGATGCGGCGGTTCACCTGCCGCTTGTCCTGCCGCCGGTGGTGGTCGGCTATTTCCTGCTGCTGATCTTCGGTTCTCGCGGACCCCTCGGCGCGTGGCTCGCCGAGCACTTTGGCCTCAGGCTCGTGTTCACCACCGCTGGCGCCGCCCTCGCGACGGCGGTGATGTCCTTTCCGCTGGTGGTGCGCGCGATCCGGCTCTCGATCGAGAACATCGACACCAACCTCGAGGCGGCGGCGCGCACGCTCGGGGCACGCAGCTGGGATCGTTTCCTCACGATTACCCTGCCCCTCACGCTGCCGGGCATCCTGGCGGGCGTGATCGTCGCCTTCTCGGCAAGCCTCGGTGAATTCGGCGCCGTCATCACCTTCGTTTCCAACATCCCGGGTGAAACCCGTACCCTGCCGCTCGCGCTCTACACCGCGATCCAGACGCCCGACGGAGACGCGGCCGCCGGCCGGCTGGCGGCGCTCTCGGTAGGGTTGGGACTGGCTGGGCTCGCGCTCTCGGAATGGCTCGCGCGCAGCGTGCGCCGGCGCCTGGGCTCCTGAGCCATGCTCGAGTTCGATTGCCGGCTGCGGCGGGGCGGGTTCGAGCTCGAGGCGGCTTTTTCCGTCGCCACGCCCGGTGTGACTGCGCTCTTCGGTCGCTCGGGCGCCGGCAAATCGACCGTCATCTCGCTGCTCGCGGGCCTCATGACACCCGAGCGCGGACGCATCGTGCTCGATGAGGTGACGCTCCTCGACACACGTGCCGGGCTCGACGTGCCAGCGGAGGAACGCGCGACGGGCTGCGTATTCCAGGACCCGCGGCTCTTCCCGCATCTCGATGTGCGCAACAACCTTCGCTACGGACTGCGCCGCGTGCGGGGACGGCCCGCGCCGATTCGCTTCGAGGCGATCGTGGAGCTGCTCGCTCTCGGCGCCCTCCTCGACCGCCGCACCCGCGAGCTCTCGGGCGGTGAGCGTCAGCGCGTGGCGCTGGGACGAGCGCTGCTGGCGCAGCCGCGCCTGCTGCTGCTCGATGAGCCGCTCGCTTCGCTCGACGCTGAACGTCGCGACGAGGTCCTGCCGTATTTCGAGCGGCTGCGTGACGAGCTCAGGATCCCGATCATCTATGTGAGCCATGACTTCGATGAAGTGCTGCGCCTTGCCGAGCAGGTGGTGCTGCTCGATCACGGCCGTGTGAGCGCCGCGGGCCAGCTCCAGCAGATTTGCCTGTCGGCGCCGCTGCACGCCATCGTCGGTCCCGGGGTGATCGGCACGCTGCTCGAGGGTCGTGTGCAACGCGTGGATAGCACCGAGCGTCTCGCCCATCTGAGCTGTGGCGCCTTGTCGCTGCGGGTGGCCCTGGGCGCGATCGAGCCCGGGAGCCGCGTGCGCCTCTATGTGCCGGCCGACGATGTGCTGATCGCGCTCGAAGCGCCCCGCGCCGTGAGCGCACGCAACGTGCTGCCGGTCGTGATCACGCGGCTCGAGCCACTCGACGGATCGGTGTTGGTGCACGTGATCGCAGCCGCCTCACAGCCGCTGCTCGCGCGCGTCACGCACAGCGCCGTCCACGAGCTCGGCCTCGCGCCCGGCAAGCCGTGCTTCGCACTGGTGAAGGCAGTCGCCGCTCAGGGGCGGCGTTTCGACGGACGGGAGCGCTTGACCTGACGCGCACTCAGCGGGCGATGCTCGGCGCGCGCGCCGGAGCGCCGGGGAGATGCGGATGTCGGGCCCCGGATCCACGCGCCGAACTCGCGCCGCGCAATTTTTTCAACGCTCGATTGCAGCGCCTGAAAGCGCGCGATGAGCTTGCGGCCCGTCTCGGTGAGCCGTGCGCCGCCGCCGTGGGCGCCGCCGGTGGCCGTTTCGAACACTGGCTCATCCAGGGCCCGGTTCAGGCTCTCGAGCTTGAGCCAGGCCTGCCGGTAGCTCATTTTCATGACCCGGGCCGCCGCGCTGATGGAGGCATGCCGGCCCACCAGGTCGAGCAGCTCAATTTTCCCCGGCCCAACGGATTGCCCGTTGGGCAGGTCGATGCGGAAGCGGATGAGGCTCATCTGGCCATATTAGTCATTTGTACTAAGATACGGGGCCGGTCCAGACACGATCCGTGCCGCTCTGGGCGGGGCGTAGAAGAGCATAGGGGAACAACATGAAATCGCTGATTGTTGCGTTGCTGGCAGCTTGGGGTCTCTTTGGTGCCGCGGCTCAGGCTGCGTGTGTCTATCCGACGGCACCCCAGAACATCCCGGACGGGGAAACCGCCACCAAGGAACAGATGATCACCGCGAAACAGGAATTCACCAAGTACAACGAGGACATGACGGCCTATCTCAACTGCATCAAGCTCGAGTCCGACGAGTCGCTGGCCGCGATGAGCAAGGAACAGCCGGCGACGGACGAAGAGAAGAAGGCGCTGGAAGCCAAGAAGCTCGAGTTCGAGCGGCAACAGACGGAGAAGCACAACGCCGCCGTGGAGGAGGTCTCCGCCGTGGTCGAACGCTTCAACACGCAGGTTCGCGCCTACAAGAAGAAGCAAAGCGGCTGACGCAATGCCCGGATGCTGAGGTGTCGCGGGCGCGCGCCCGCATGAGCCATGCTGTCTCCAGCAGAAGCCGAATCGCTTATCGATCAGCACCTCACCTGCCTGCCGATCGAATCGCTCCCGCTTGCCCAATGCATGGGCGCGGTCCTGCGCGAGAACGTCTACGCCGAGCGCGATCAACCGCCGTTTGATCGCGTCGCGATGGACGGCGTGGCGATCGCAAGCGTCGCCTGGCGCAGCGGCCGGCGCAGCTTCCGCATGCAAGGCACGCAGGCCGCCGGCGATCCGCAGATCCGCCTGATCGCCGCCGAGGGTTGCATCGAAGTGATGACGGGCGCAGTACTGCCGCAGGGCTGCGACACCGTGATCCCGGTCGAGCAACTGGAGCTCGCGGATGGCGAAGCGCGCATCAAGTCGGGTACGGAAGCAACCGCCGGGCAGAACGTCCATCGACGCGCCTCCGACAGCCAGCAAGGCGAGCTGCTTCTCAAGGTCGGAACACTCCTGCGCGCGCCAGAAGTCGCTGTGGCGGCGTCCGCGGGGATGTCGCGGGTACGGGTCAGCGGCCAACCGGCCGTGATCGTGATCTCGACCGGCAACGAGCTGGTCGAGCCCGGGGAGCCGATCCTGTCGCACCAGGTGCGCCGCTCCAATTCCTACGGAGTGGCGGCGGCGCTGCGCCAACGCGGTTTCGCACGGGTGGCGGATGATCATTTGCCGGACGATGTCGAAGTGCTGCGCGAGCGGCTCACGCTTCACCTGCACACGCACGACGTGCTGGTGTTGAGCGGCGGGGTTTCGATGGGTCGCTTCGATCTCGTGCCGAAAGTACTCGAGGAGCTCGGCGTGCGGCTGGTGTTTCATCGCATCGCCCAGCGCCCCGGCAAACCGATGTGGTTTGGCGTTGCGAGCAGCGGTCAGGCCGTGTTCGCACTGCCCGGGAATCCGGTCTCCACGCTCATGTGCATGACGCGTTATGTCCTGCCTGCGCTCGATCGCGCCATGGCGCGCGATCCCGTCCCACCCGAGCGCATCGCGATCGCGGAGGCGGTGGAGTTCAAGGCGCCGATGTCGTACTTTCTCCCGGTCGCGGTGAAATACGACGACTGGGGCCGGCCATGGGCCGTCCCGCGACCCACGCACGGATCCGGTGACTTCGTCTCCCTCGCGGCGACCGATGGATTCGTGGAACTCCCTCCCGGACCCAATGTCTGGCCGAAGGGTTTCGTGACCCGTCTATACCGGTGGTAGGCAAATGTCAGCTGGTTCTGAATTCAAGCTCGTAGCCCTGGGCGGCAGCGCGGTGCCGGTGGATACGCGCGGGCGCGTATTGCACGACCTGCGCATCTCAGTCATGGACCGCTGCAATTTTCGCTGCCCATACTGCATGCCGCGCGAGACGTTTCACGAGGACTACCAGTTTCTCAAGGGCAGCGAGCGCCTCTCCTTCGAAGAGATCGTGCGGCTCACGCGCCTGTTCGTCACCCTGGGTGTCCGCAAGGTTCGCCTGACGGGCGGCGAGCCGCTGTTGCGCGCCAATCTGCCGGACCTCGTGGGTGAGCTCACTTCGCTCGCCGGCGTAGAGGATGTGGCACTCACGACCAACGGAATGCTGCTCGCGAAAAATGCGGCCGAGCTCAAGGCCAACGGCTTGCAGCGCGTAACTGTGAGCCTCGACAGTCTCGACGAGGAAGTCTTCCGCAAGATGAGCGGTGGGTTCGGCGGCCGCGACCAGGTGCTCGAGGGTATCCGCGCCGCACAGGAAGCGGGGCTCACGCCGGTGAAAGTCAACGCCGTGGTCGAGCGTGGCCTCAACGATCACACCGTGCTCGACATGGTCGAGCACTTCCGCGGCACGGGGGTCATCGTGCGCTTCATCGAGTACATGGACGTGGGCAACCGTAACCACTGGAGCCTGGATCGCGTGGTACCGTCGCGCGAGCTGATGCAACGAATCCACGCACGCTGGCCCGTGCGCGCGCTGGCGGAGAACTATCACGGCGAGGTGGCGGAGCGTTACCTGTTCGAGGACGGCGCCGGCGAGATCGGCTTCATCTCCTCCGTCACTGAGCCTTTCTGCGGCGCGTGCTCGCGGGCGCGCCTGTCCTCCGACGGTGTGCTGTACACCTGTCTCTTCGCCACGCGCGGTCACGATCTGCGCACGCCGCTCCGCGCGGGTGCCAATGACGAGGAGTTGCTCGAGCGGATCCGCGGCACCTGGCGGGCGCGCACCGACCGCTACAGCGAGTTGCGCTCCACGCTGCACGAAAGCGCGGAGAAGAAAGTCGAGATGTACTACATCGGCGGCTGAAGCATGAGCACCCTGTCGCACATCGATTCGAGCGGCCGGCCGACCATGGTCGATGTCAGCGACAAGGTCGCGACTCATCGCACGGCAGTCGCCCAGTCGCTCGTGATCCTCCCCCCGTCGGTGGCGGAAGCGCTGGCGGAAGCCGGCTTCAGGACTGCCAAGGGCCCGGTGTTCGACACCGCCATCATTGCGGGTGTGATGGCCGCCAAGCGCACCCACGAGCTCATCCCGTTCTGTCACCCGCTCGGCATCGAGAACTGCAAGATCGAAATCCGCATGCAGAGCCCCACCGAGATCGTGATTCGCTGCACCGTGAGCGTGCATCACAAGACCGGCGTGGAAATGGAAGCGCTCACCGGTGCATCCATCGCCGCGCTCACGATTTACGACATGTGCAAGGCGCTATCGCACGACATCGTGATCGGCGAGACCCGGCTGCTCGAAAAGCGTGGCGGCAAGAGCGGCAGCCCTCACCCCAGCCCTCTCCCGCAAGCGGGAGAGGGAGTGGAGCGATGAGCGCTCCTCTTTATGGGTTGGTGCTTGCGGGTGGCGCCAGCACGCGCATGCAGCGCGACAAGGCCGTGCTCGACTATCACGGCCGGCCGCAGCTCGCGTGGACCTTCGACCTGCTGAGCGAAATCTGCGAGCGCGTGTTCGTCTCGGTGCGCGAGGAGCAATCCGCGGACGAAGTGCGCAGCCGCTTTCCGCAGATCGTCGACCGCCTGCGCGACAAGGGGCCGATCGCGGGTATCGCGGCGGCACAGGCCGAGGTTCCGGAGGCCGCCTGGCTGGTCGTCGCCTGCGATCTGCCGTTCCTCAACCGCGCGACGCTCGAGCACCTCGTTGCGGAGCGCGACCGGTCGCGTCTGGCGACCGCTTATCGCAGCGCTCATGACGGCTTGCCCGAGCCGTTGTGCGCCATCTACGAGCCCATCAGCCGGCTGGCGATCGATGAATACGTAACGGCTGGCAAGCACTGCCCGCGCAGATTCCTGCGTGAAGCCGACGTGCGGCTGCTCGATCAGCCCGATCCGCGCTCGCTCGACAACGTCAACACGGTCGAGGAACACCGGGCGGCGACCCGCATCCTCGAGGCATAGATGGCCGCTACGCGCAGGATCCACGTCCAGTACTACGCAGTGTTGCGTGAACAGGCGGGCCGCGGCGAGGAAGTCGTGGAGACCGCAGCGACGACCCCTGCCGAGCTCTATGCCGAACTCAAGTCGCGGCACGCCTTTCACCTCGCGCGTGAGCAGCTCAAGGTGGCCGTCAATTCCGAGTTCTCCGACTGGTCGAGCGCGCTCGAGAACGACGATGCCGTGGTGTTCATTCCCCCGGTGGCCGGCGGATGAGCGCGTTTCGCTTCAGCGCTGAGCCCTTCGAGCCCGCGGCAATGCGCCGGGCACTCGCCCACCCCGCCGCGGGAGGCTATGCCGCCTTCGAGGGCTGGGTGCGCAACCACAACGAAGGGCTCGCGGTCACGCGCCTGGAGTACGAGGCGTTCGAGGCACTCGCGGTGAAGGAAGGTGAGCGCATTCTCGCGGAAGCGGGCCGGAAGTTTCCGATCCTCGACGCCGCCTGTGTCCACCGGGTGGGGTCGCTTGCCGTCGGCGAGCTCGCAGTGTGGGTGGGAGTGAGCGCGCATCACCGGGACGAAGCGTTCGCGGCATGCCGCTTCATCATCGACGAGGTCAAGCACCGCGTCCCCATCTGGAAGAAGGAACATTACGTCAACGGCGATTCCGGCTGGGTGAACTGCGAGCGCTGCGCCGAGCACGTACACACCCCCTCACCCCAGCCCTCTCCCGCAGCCGACTATTCACGCCAGATTGCGCTGAAGGATGTCGGAACTGCAGGCCAGGCGCGCTTGCGAGCGGCGCGGGTGCTGGTCGTTGGCGCAGGCGGGCTCGGTGTCCCGGTGCTCTCGTATCTCGCAGGCGCGGGCGTCGGCACGCTGGGCGTCGTGGATGGCGACCGGCTCGAGGCGAGCAATCTGCACCGCCAGCCGCTCTACGCCCTGGACGACGTCGGCCGGCCGAAGGCCGAGCTCGCGGCGGCGCGCTTGCGCGCATTGAATCCCGAGGTCGATGTGCACGTGCATGCGCTGCGCCTCGAGGCACAGAACGTCCGTCAGCTCCTCGAGCCGTACGAGCTCGTCATCGATTGCAGCGATAACTTTGCGACCAAGTTCCTGCTGAATGACGCCTGCGTGCTGGCGCGCAAGCCCGCGATCTTCGCGAGCGTGTACCAGTACGAGGGGCAACTGCAGGTCTATCGGCCGCAGGAAGACACAGCCTGCCTGCGCTGTCTGTGGCCCGAAGCGACCCGCGACGGGTTGGTCGGCAATTGCGCGGAGGCCGGTGTCCTGGGTCCGGTTCCTGGTGTGCTCGGGAGCCTGCAGGCGATCGAGGCGCTGAAGTTGCTGCTCGACCTGCCGGGGCAACTGCGCGGAGAACTCTTGATTTTGGATCTGTTGTCGCTCGCGACGCGGCGCATTCGTGCTCCGCGTGCTGCACCGTGCCGCAACGGGGCGTGCACGCGCATCACCGCCATCGCGGCCCCGGCCGATGCGCCGGCCGATCTCGAGGTGAGCGTCGGCTCACTCGCGAACGCCGCCCGCGACGGCTACGCCATCATCGATATCCGTGACGACCGGGAAGTGGCCAGCGCGCCGGTGACCGGCGTGGAACACGCACACATTCCGATGTCCGCGCTCCTCGAGGATCATCGCACGCTCGACCCGGAGCGCCGTTACCTGCTGGTGTGCGCGCGCGGCGGACGCAGCCGCGCTACCGCGCTGGAGTTGCGGCATCACGGACTGCCGCGCGTGTTCTCATTGCGCGGCGGTATCGCTGCGCTCTAGCAAGATGGGGTCAGACCCCATTTTCACGGGAAATGGGGTCTGACCCCATCGACTGCCACCTACTGGGCCGCGGCGCATTCGCAGGCGTCGCACCCCTTGTCGAACACCACCTTCCACTTTCCGTCCGCTTCGCGCCGCCAGATTGAATTGAAAGTGCCCACGCGCTTGCCGGCAGCGTCGTAGACCGGCCCACTACTGTGTGCGAGCGTGCCGGAGTCGGCGACTTCAACCTGCGCTGACTCCCAGGAGAAAGGCGCATCCTTGCCTTCGAAGAGAGGCTTCCAGCTCGCGACCACGGCCTCCTTGCCATGCGTTGCCTTGTCGCGCCCGAAAAACACCGCATCCTCGGCGACCAGCGCTGCAAAGGCGTCGAGGCTGCGGTCCGCCATGGAGCGCGCGAAGGCGGTTTCTGCCGCAGCGACCTGTTGAGCGAGCTCGTCCAGAGTGTCGGCGCGAGCCGTTGACCCGACGAGGGCAATCGACAGGCCGAGAAAAACACCGAGTTTCATGATCCGGTCTCCCTATCTTCTTGGCAGGGTCGCGCTTCGCTTCAGAGCGCGGTTGTCGCAATGAGACCCGGCGGCAGAACCAAGCGCAATACTTTCGGGACGAACGCCACGAAAAGCCCTGTGGCGCAGAGTGACATGGCCTGCGCCTCGCGCCGGGGAGACAATAGGATGCTCACTCGAAGCTTCGCACGGGAGGTCACTCCAATGAGCTCGATGCGGTCTTTCACGTCGACCCACTGGTGCGCCCTGGGTCTGTCCGCCCTCCTCTGCGCCGGCAGTGGTTGCGCCTCAGTGCGCAACGGCGCTGACTCGGCGGCGTTCGAATTCGGCGTGGTGGGCGATGGACCCTACGTCCAGGCCACGGAAGCGCAATTCGCAGACATGATCGCGGACATGAATCGCGCCGACCTCGCCTTCGTCCTCGACGTCGGCGATATCCAGGCCGATGCACGCTTGCCGTTTGCCGGCGGCATCCCGACGTGCACCGACGAATCGTTGCAAGGGCGCCTGCAGCTGTTCGCGGCCTCGCGCCACCCGTTCATCCTGACACCAGGCGACAACGAGTGGACCGACTGTCACTTCGTCAAAGACCGCACCGTCGACCCGCTCGAACGTCTCGACAAACTGCGCGCGCTCTTTTTCGCCGATGACCAGAGCCTCGGCCAGCGGCGCATGACACTCGTGACGCAGGCTTCCGACAACGCCCACTCGCGCTACGTCGAGAACCGACAGTGGCTGCATGGAGGTGTGCTGTTCACCACGCTGCACATCGTCGGCAGCAACGACAACCAGGGGCGTACGCCCGAGATGGACCGTGAGCATGCGCAACGCACCGCCGCCAACCTCGCGTGGCTGGCGCGTGCGTTTCAGCGCGCCAAGGCCGAGCAAGCGCGCGCGCTCATCATCGTGATGCAGGCCGATCCGAAGTTCCCGACCAGCTGGTCCGCTACGCAGGTCGAGCGTTACCTGCCCGGCCTGCCGGTCACACTGCCCGAACAGCGGATCCCGACCGGGTTCGATGAGTTTCGCACCGCGCTCGAGCGCGAGCTCGAGGGGTTCACGCGCCCGGTGCTGCTCATCCACGGCGACACCCATATCTTGAGGGTCGACAAGCCGCTGCTGCGCGCCGACGGCCGCGTGATCGATCATTTCACGCGGCTCGAAACGTTCGGCCATCCGGATGTCCACTGGGTGCGTGTCAGGATCGATCCCGCGACACCCGGCTTGTTCGCGTTCACCCCGGAGACGGGAAGCGCGCAGTAGGAATGCGACTATGCGCGGATCTGTCCGCTGCCGCGCACCACGTACTTGTAGCTCGTGAGCTGCTCCACGCCGACGGGCCCGCGCGCGTGGAACTTGTCCGTGGAAATACCGATCTCCGCGCCCATGCCGAATTCGCCGCCGTCGGCGAACTGCGTGGAAGCGTTATGCAGCACGATGGCACTGTCGACGCGCGCCAGGAACTTCTCGGCGGCGAGCTTGTTCTCGGTCACGATCGACTCGGTGTGTGCCGAGCCGTACTTGTAGATGTGCTCGATCGCGCCGTCGACGCCGTCGACCACGCGGGCCGAAATGATGGCATCCAGGTACTCCGTGTACCAATCGTCTTCGCTCGCCGCGCGCACCCGTGGATCGACTTTCTGGGTCGCTGCATCGCCGCGGACCTCGCACCCCGCTTCGAGCAATGCCTTGACGATGGGCGCGAGATGCGTCGGCGCGCAGGCGCGGTCGACCAGCAGCGTCTCCGCCGCACCGCAGATGCCGGTGCGTCTCATCTTGGCGTTGACCACGATGGTGCTCGCCATGTTGATGTCGGCGTCCCGATCGACATAAACGTGACAGTTGCCCTCGAGATGCCCGATGACGGGGACGCGTGCTTCCTTCTGCACGCGCTCGATCAGGCTCTTGCCGCCGCGCGGCACGATCACGTCGATGTAGTCCCCCATGCCCGCCAGCAGGTAGCCGACGGCCGCACGATCTGTGGTCGGCACGATCTGGATCGCCGCGCGCGGCAGCTGCGCCGCCTCCAGGCCCTGTTGCAGGCATTCGTGAATCGCACGACTCGACTGCTGGCTCTCGGTGCCGCCGCGCAGAATCACGGCGTTGCCCGATTTCAGGCACAGCGCCCCCGCGTCCGCGGTGACGTTCGGGCGGCTCTCGTAGATGATGCCGATCACCCCGAGCGGCACACGCACGCGCTGGATGATGAGGCCGTTGGGTCGCTTCCAGGTCGAGAGCACCGCTCCCACCGGATCCTGCAGTTGCACGACCGCATCGATGCCCGCGGCCATCGCCTCGACGCGCGCGGTATCGAGGCGCAGCCGGTCGAGCATCGCGCTGGTCATCCCGGCGCGCGTCGCGGCCTGGACGTCGCGCGCGTTGGCGGCCAGCAGCTCGTTGCGTCGGCGGAGCAGCGCGTCGGCCGCCTGCTGCAACGCCTCGTTCTTTTGCTCCGGCGTGGCCAGCGCCAGCACCTGCGCCGCGGCGAGCGCCGCGCGCCCCATGGAATCCATCAGCTCGCCAAGCGATTGCGCGGGCGACGCACCGTCCGCATCCAGCACTTCCGTGGTCATGTTTCCGTCCTGGCCGCTTCCTGCTCGACTGTGTGCGGCTCGGTGCGTTTGCCGAGCCACACCAGGTCGTCCCGGTGAATCATTTCGTCGCGGCCACGATACCCCAGGATCGATTCGATTTCCGCGCTCTTGCGGCCCATGATGCGCGCGGCATCGTGGTCGGAATAGGCGCTGATCCCGCGCGCGATCTCGGTCCCGTCGGGCGCCAGCACGCTCACGGTGTCGCCGCGCTCGAAGCGTCCGATGGCCTTGACGACGCCTGCCGGCAGGAGACTCCTGCCGCTTCCCAGAGCCGCCACGGCGCCCGCATCGATGCAAAGCGCACCTGCGGGACGCAGCGTGCTCGCGATCCACTGCTTGCGCACGCTCGCCGGCGAATTCGACGGCAGGAACCACGTGCAGCGTGCGCCCTCCTCGATCCGGCGCAGCGGATGCGCTACGCGTCCGCTCGCGATGCACAGCGCACAACCGGCATTGAGCGCGATGCGTGCCGCCGCGAGCTTGGTCGCCATGCCGCCGGTGCCGACGTCCGTTCCGGAGCCGCCCGCCATCGCTTCGATCTCCGGAGTGATCTGGAACACCTTGCTCACGAACTGCGCCTGCGAATCCCTGGCCGGGTCGCTCGTGTACAGGCCATCGGTATCGGAGAGCAACACCACGCAATCGGCGCTGATCGTTTGCGCGACGCGTGCAGCGAGGCGATCGTTGTCCCCGTAGCGGATTTCTGCGGTCGCGACCGTATCGTTCTCGTTGATGACGGGAACCGCATCGAGCCTGAGCAGGGTATTAAGCGTGGTGCGGGCATTGAGATAGCGCCGGCGCGTTTCGGTGTCGTCGAGCGTCAGCAATACCTGCGCGACGGTCAGCCCGCGTTCCTCGAGTGCCTCCTTCCACGCGTGAGCCAGGCGGATCTGGCCGACAGCGGCTGCCGCCTGGCTCTCTTCGAGCTTGAGCTTGCCCGCCGGCAGCTTCAGGTGGCGCCGTCCGAGGGCGATGGCTCCCGAAGACACCAGCACGACTTCCTGCTTGCGGCGACGCGCGCGCGCGATGTCATCGATGAGGGTGTCCAGCCAGCTGCGATTGAGGCGCCCGCTCACCTGGTCGACTAGCAGCGCCGATCCCACCTTGACGATCACGCGCCGCGCCTGCGCAAGCGTGCGTGCCATCTCTTTGCGCTCGGCGACGGTCATTTGAGCACTATACGTGAGGGACGATGACGCGCCAGATCGTGAGCCGTCGCCGGATGACGTCAGTCGGACGCGACTCCGCCCGCCAACAGCGCACCCGCACCGGCCGCCACCAGCATCAGGAGCACACCCGGAATGACCCGCAGCGCAAACGCGGGACCGCCGCTGATCCAGGCCACCACGGCCTTGGTCAGCGTGTTGGTCGAAAAAGTGAGCAGCACCGCGAGGACGCCCGCGTTGATCGAAAGGCTCCCGGTCCTGGCGAGATTGGCCGCCGAGGCCGCCGCCGCGTGCGAGTCGGCAAAGCCAGCGATTGCGATGCCGAGCAGACCGCCGGTGCTGCCGTAGCGGTCTGACAGGAAAGCGGCGGCGAACGAGACCAGGGTGATCGCGGCCGCCAATATGAGTGGAATGCGCAACTCGAACGCCCGCCCCGGCGCTGCCTCCGCCGGTTTCTTGGCGCGCGCCGCACGATAGGAGAACGCGGCTCCGTACAGCACGGCGGCCACCCCCGCTGCACTCAGTGCAGGCCACAGGTGCCGCAGGAGCTCACGGTTCGTCACGGCAATGATGATCGCGAGCTCGATCACGGTCGCCACCGATGACAAGGCGGCGCCCGCCACCGCAGGCCGCAACAGATCCTTCTGCTCGCGGCTGCGGCTGCCCATCGTCGCGATCGTCGCCGTGCTGGAGACGAAGCCGCCGGCGAGGCCGGAGAGCGCCAGTCCTGCTGTCGGACCGAGAGTGCGCAGCGCAACGTAGCCGCCGGCGTTGATGAGCATCACCAGCAGTGCGAGCGTCCAGATGAGCCGCGGGTTGATGACGTCATAGGGGTCGATGGCGCGATCCGGAAGGATCGGCAGCACTACGAGACCGGCGCCCGCGAGCAACAACCCGTCCATGATCTCGCGGTCCGAGAGGCGCTCGCGGACGAACTTGTGCAGCCAGGTGCGGGATGCGAGCAGGAGTGCGACCAGCGTTCCCACTCCGGCGGCGATGACCGGCATCGGTTGCGCGAGGCCGCCCAGGAAGCAAGTGAGCACCAGGGCGATTTCAGTGGTGAGCCCGGGATCGTTCTCCGAGCCTCGCCAGTACCCGATCGCCGCCAATACGGTCGTCACCGCGACGGCCAGCAGCAGACCGGGGGTGCCGCCCACTATCTGTCCTGCGGCTCCCAGCAACGCCACCAGGACGAACGTGCGCACACCGGCAGCGGCGCGCTCCGGTCCGCTTCCCTTGCGCCGCTCGCGGTCGACGCCGATGAAAAACCCGATGCCCAACGCGACACCGAGTCCCGTGATGATCACCTCGAGATCGTTCATCGGCTGGCTCTCAGGCAATTTTTTCCACAGGCACCATGCCGCCGCACGTGCACCCGGTCAAGGCAGCCGCAACCCGCGGAATTCGCGGGCCTCGGCCAATTGCCTGCCTGCGCGCGACACCCTAAACTCCGGTGCCGGTGCGAATCCCGCCGTCCCGAGGTGTCCAGTGGGCAGAGACTACGATCCGGTTCCCCGCCAGTGGTACGAGAACCTCGAGGAGGAAGAGACGTTCCAGGTTCTCAACGTGGACGAGGATTCGGAGCTCATCGAGATTCAGTATCTCGACGGCGACGTGGAGGAGATCGATCTCGAAACCTGGGCGGAGATGGACCTCGAAAAGCGCGACGAGCCGGAAGGCTGGTCGGGCTCCGAGGGTGAGGGCGAGGACGAGGAGGAAGAGGAAGAAGAGGACGAGGACGACGACGATGACGACTGGGACGATGATGATGATGACGACGATGACGATGACTTAGATGAGGACGACGAAGAGCGCGAAAACTACTGAACGCTGACCCCCCTGGATCGACGGCACGCTCGCGGCGCTTGCGCCGTCGAAGTTTCGCACTTGGCGCACACCCCCATGGGCTCGGTCGACCACCTCGATAGCTGGTTTCACGAGCGCGAGTCCGCCTGGCTGTACCGGCACGTGGCCGCCTGCGAGCCTGACACCCGGCGCAAGGCCCTGTTCGAGTCACTGGCCGCAGCTGCGGAACGGCAGGCCGAGCGCTGGGAACGCACCACCGGGTCGGTGCCGACGTTCTCACCGACACTGCGCGCGCGCATCGTGGCCTGGTTGCTCCGCCGCGTGGGTCCGCGCTCGCTGCGCGCCGCACTCGTGGCGATGAAACTGCGCGGCCTGTCCGTATACGACGCCGGGGCGCTGCCCGGGCACGACATGCCGACCTCGGTCGAGCAGGTCGGACTCCGGCACAAGAGCGTCTCCGGCGGCAATCTGCGCGCCGCCGTGTTCGGCGTGAACGACGGCTTGATCTCCAACACCAGCCTGATCATGGGAGTCGCGGGCGCAGGTGCGGGCGCTGACTTCATCATGACGGGCGGCGTGGCAGGTTTGCTGGCCGGCGCGTTGTCGATGGCGGCGGGCGAGTACGTGTCGGTGCGTTCGCAGCGCGAGATGTACGAATACCAGATTGGCCTCGAGCGTGCCGAGCTCGCCGAGTATCCGGAGGAGGAAGCGGAGGAGCTGGCGCTGATCTACAGCGCGCGCGGGATGGCGCTCGAGCGTGCGCGCGAGTTGAGCCGACAGATCATGGCGCAACCGACGCACGCCCTCGAGGTACTCGCCCGCGAGGAGCTGGGACTCAATCCGGCCGACCTCGGGTCACCCTGGGGTGCGGCGCTCTCTTCCTTCATTTCGTTTGCGGTCGGGGCGGCGCTGCCGCTGGTGCCGCTGCTGGCGCGGGTTGACCCGCAACACCTCTTAATCGCGGTCGCAGCCGTGAGTGCCTGCGGACTATTGATCGTCGGTCTTGCGATCAGTCTGTTTACGGGTCGCAGCGCGTGGCGCAGCGGCCTGCGCATGCTCGCGATCGGCGCGGCGGCGGCCACTGCGACCTGGCTGATTGGGCGGCTGCTGGGGGTCGCGATCGCCTGAGGGCCCGGGCCGAGTGGCGCTAGCTCGCGAGCTTGCGCAGCTCGCGGTGCGACGTCTTGAGCGCGTGCTTCTCATCGCGCGCCAGCCGCTTGCGAAGCTCGGCGTATAGCGGATTATCCAGCGCTTCGCGATGACGCGTGATCCACTTGCGCGCGTCACGGCCGTCGAGATAACGGCCGACGGCCTGCTGCGTCGCACGCGCTGGCGCCGCAAGACGTTCGGCGTCGAGACCCAGTTGCTTGCCGAGCACCTCGGTCACGTAACGGCTTCCCTTCGCCTGGATACGCAGGCGGTGGAGCGTCCGCGCGCGGCCGTTGACCTGGCGTCGGCTACGCGCCAGCGCTTGCGCGGATTCGAGGAGCATCGCGCGCGCCAGTACGCGGCTATCGCCCGAGCGCGCCAACTCGCGACGCAAATCCCGCGAGGCCTGGTCCAGACGCTCGACTCGCTCCGCCCAGCTGACCGAGCGGGTATGCCGGTGCAGCAGTTTCCGCGCGGCGGATCGTTCCTGCTCGAGGATGTGCGCGAGGTAGCGATGGGCGCTCGGCATGTCGTCCTTGAGGTCGCCTGCCGCATCCAGCAATTCCTTGCGCATCACGTCCGTCTCGCGCACGGCCGCGAGCTCGTGAGCGAGCGCGCGCAGGTCCCGCAAGTAGCGCTGCGCGGCGCGTCGTTCACGCAGTCCCGTGAGAACAGCAGTGAGCGAGCGCAGTCGCCGGGCCGCAACACGCGTGCGATGTATTGCGGCCGGTGAGGGATGGCGCGCGACCAGCGCGGCTTCGCGGCGCAGCTCACGGTGCAGCCGCTTGAATAGACGGACGACGGCGGAGGTACCGGCCATGCTCAGAGAGTTCGCTTATGGGCTCGTCAGTTCGTGGTGCGGCGACCGGCTGCGCCCTGGTGCTGTTCCAGGCGGTGCCGGAGTTCTGCACGCGGGTCGAAGTTTAGCTCACGGCGCATCTGTTCGTAGAGGGCACGTGCGTTGGCGGAATCGGCCGGGCTTGTGACAATTTCGAGCTCGACCAGTTCGTCGCCGGCCAGCTTCCCTGGCAGGCCCCGACCCTTGAGCCGCAGGCGTTGATGGGATCGCGCACCCGCGGGAATCGTCATCTGGACGGGACCGCCAAGTGTGGGGACTTCCACCTGTGCGCCAAGCGCGGCTTCCCATGGCGCCACCGGCAGGGTCAGCACGACGTTGCGGCCCTCGAGGCGATACACCGGATGCGGCCGGATGCGGATTTCGAGATACAGATCGCCCGCCACCCCGCCGCGATCGCCGGGTTCACCCTGACCGCGCAGCCGGATCTGCTGCCCGTCGCTCACGCCGGCCGGGATGGTGACGCGAATTTCACGTTCCTGCACCGCGATCTCGCCCTCAGGCGTCACTTCGGGTTGCTGCATGCGCAGATTGCGCGACGCCGCCGTGATACGCCTCTTCCAGGTCGATCTCGATCTGCGCGTGCCGGTCTTCGCCATGACGCGGACGCTGTGCGCGAGACCCGAACTGGCCGCGCGCCCCGCCACCGAACAGGCTCGAGAAGAAGTCGCTGAAGTCGGCCGCCTCCTGGGCGCCTCCGCCACCGCCAAAAGAGAACTCGAAGCGCTGACCCCAATCGGGTGGCGGCCGGAATTGCTGGCCCGCGCGCCAGTCCTTGCCGAGTTGGTCGTAGGCAGTGCGCTTCTTCGGGTCGTGCAGGACTTCGTAGGCCTCCTGCACCTCCTTGAACTTCTCCTCAGCGTCCTTCTCCTTGCTCACGTCCGGATGGTATTTGCGCGCGAGCTTGCGATAGCTGCGCTTGATCTCCTCAGCGCTCGCTTCGCGGCCGACACCCAGTACCTTGTAGTAGTCCTTGTATTCCATTGCGCGCTCCAGTCGCCAAAAGTCGCATTTCGGACGGCAGGACCGCAAGGCTTGAAAAGCCACGGCACGGCGCCATCATGCGCCCCGGTCTGCTGCTTGCTAGTATTTGGCCTCCCAACTACCCGGCGGATTGTGGCAAGCACGCTTCCGGGCCTGCCGTCCACGGGTTTCAGCCGATTCGACACCAGGTGACAAGTTCATGAAGCGCGTTTTTCTCTTTCTCGTGACCAACCTTGCCGTGCTGGTCCTGCTTTCCATCGTGGTGCAGGTCTTGGGGCTCGACCAGTACCTGCGTGGCGCCGGCATGAACCTCGGCGGCCTGCTCGCCTTCGCCGCGGTGTTCGGCTTCGGCGGCGCACTGCTCTCGCTTGCCATGTCGAAGTGGACCGCCAAGCGTCTGATGAAAGTGCAAGTGATCTCGCAACCCCGCACAGCGGCCGAGAGCTGGCTCGTCAATACCGTCAAGCAGCACGCCGACCGGGTGGGCATCGGCATGCCCGAGGTCGGGGTGTTCGACACGCCGCAGATGAACGCCTTCGCCACCGGCGCGCGCCGTGACAAGGCCCTGGTCGCGGTCAGCACGGGCTTGCTCAACGGCATGTCGCAGACCGAAGCCGAAGCGGTCATCGGTCACGAAATCTCGCACGTCGCCAACGGGGACATGGTGACGCTCGCGCTGTTGCAGGGGGTGGTGAACACGTTCGTCATCTTCCTCGCGCGCATCATCGGCAACTTCGTCGATCGTGCGGTGCTCCGCAACGAAGACGGCCGTGGCCTGGGGTATTTCGCCACCGTCATCGTGGCGGAGATCGTGCTCGGTCTCTTCGCCAGCATGATCGTGATGTGGTTTTCACGCCGGCGTGAATTCCGCGCCGACGCAGGTGGCGCACAGCTCGCGGGCACGCCCAACATGATCGGTGCGCTCGAGGTCCTGCGAGCCGAGGTGCAGCGCCGCCAACCCACCGGGCTGCCACAGCAGATGCAGGCCTTTGGGATCAGCGGCGGCGTGCCGCACGGCTTCAAGCGGCTGTTCATGAGCCACCCGCCGCTCGAGGAGCGCATCTCCGCCCTCCAGACGCTGCCGCCCGGCTGAGCGGGACCGCCACGCGCCCAGGCTCGCAGGCATCTAGCGGGAATGGCTGACACCGCCCTCGAGAAGATCCGCGCCGTGGTCGGCTCCGCCGGCTGTCTCGAGCAACCCGCCGACACCGAGCCCTACCTCAAGGACTTTCGTGGGCTGTTCCGCGGTCGAGCGGCGCTCGTGGTGTGCCCTAAGGACACGCAGGAAGTCTCCGCCGTGCTCGCGATCTGCAATCAGCACGGCATCGGCGTGGTGCCTCACGGGGGCAACACCAGCTATTGTGGCGGCGCCACCCCGGATGCGAGCGGTGCGCAGCTCGTGCTGGCGCTGAAGCGCCTGAACCGCATTCGCCGGGTGGAGGCCTTCGACCACGCCATCGTCGTAGAAGCCGGGTGCGTGCTCGCTCAGGTGCAGGCAGCCGCCGAAGCCGCCGACCGGCTGTTCCCCTTGAGCCTGGGTTCCGAAGGCTCCTGTCAGATCGGCGGGAATCTCGCCACCAACGCCGGCGGCACCGCGGTGCTTCGCTACGGGATGATGCGCGACCTGGTGCTCGGCCTCGAGGTGGTGCTGGCGGATGGCCGCATCCTCGACGGCCTGAAGAGTCTGCGCAAGGACAACACCGGCTACGATCTGCGGCATCTCTTCATCGGCAGCGAAGGCACGCTCGGCGTCATCACGGCGGCCTGTCTGAAGCTCTTTCCCAAGCCGCGCGAGGAGGCCAGCGCCATCGCCGCAGTACGCGATCCCGGCGCGGCGGTGCGACTCCTGACGGCGCTGCGCGCTGCGAGCGATGACACCCTCACCACGTTCGAGCTGATACCGCGCCTCGCGGTGGACCTCACCACGCGGCATATCGCGGGCGTGAGCGATCCCTTCGCGCAGCGTTACGACTGGTACGTCCTGATCGAGCTCAGCTCTTCGCGCGTGGGCAGCGGACTCGCCGCGGTGCTGGAAGATCGGTTGGCCGAGGCAGTGCAAGGCGGCGAGGTCCTCGATGCCGCAATCGCCTCGAGCGAGCGGCAGCGTGAGTCGTTGTGGCGCATGCGCGAAACGATTCCCGAGGCGCAGCGTCACGCGGGAGCCAGCATCAAGCATGACGTCTCCGTACCGATCTCCGCGATCGCGGAGTTCATCGAGCGCGGCGCCCGGTGGATCGCGGCCCACGTGCCCGACGGGCAGCTGATCGCCTATGGCCACCTGGGCGACGGCAACCTTCATTTCAATATCCAGCAGCGTCCCGGGACCAACGCACAAGACTTTCTCGGCGCGTGCGGACGAAGCGCATCGCGCGATCCATGACCTGGCCGCGGGCTATGGCGGCAGCTTCAGCGCCGAGCACGGCATCGGACAGTTGAAGATCGGAGAGCTGCGCCTCTACAAGGATGCGACGGCGCTCGAGTTGATGCAGCAGATCAAGCGCGCGCTCGATCCCCGCGGCATCCTCAATCCGGGAAAAGTGCTGAGCCTCGATACCAGCCAACCCTGACCCTCTCCCGCCTCGTGGGGAGAGGGTCAGGCTGAACACACCGTCAGAAGTTCGTGACGAAAGATACTCGCGCCGCAAGGGGCGATCCGGGCGTGATGTTGTTGTTGTTGTGAGCGTTCGGGAAATACTCCTCGTCGAGGAGGTTTTCGACGTTGGCCTGCAGGCGCATGTTCGGGTTGATCGTCCAGTAGAGTGCCGCGTCGACCCGCGTGTAATCGGGGAGAGTCACGTTGCTGGCAGGAGTCAGCACGTTCTCGACGGCCACGAACTGATCCGACGAATAGATGACTCCCAGGCCCACGCCCCAGCTCGGCGTGAAGTCGTAGCGATTCCACAGCGAGAACGTGTGCTCGGGCACCTGCCCGATGCGCGCACCGTCCACGACCGCCGCCGATTGCGTTTCCGTGATCTCGGCGTCTTGGTAGGCATAGCCGCCCGCGATGCTCCAAGCCTCCAACACCCGGCCGGTCAGGCCCACCTCGGCGCCACGGGTGCGTTGTCCATCGACAAGAATCGACAGCGTGGCGTTGTTGGGATCCGGCACGATGACATTCGTCCGATCGAGCTCGTAGATCGCCGCAGTCGCCGACAGGCCCGGGTGGATGTCCCACTTGAGACCGACCTCCACGTTCTCCCATTCCTCGGGATCGAACGCCTCATTGGTCGGCGTGAGGCTCGTCATCTGCGCGCCCGCGCGCGGCAACGTGGCCACCGTGTAGCTCGCGTAAAGCGACATCGCGTCCGTCGGTTGGTAGATCAACCCGGCCCGCGGCGAAATCAGATCATCCTGGGTCACGATCCGCGCCGGCGTCGTGGCCGTGGGCGGGTTGAAGTTGTTGAACTCGATCTCGAGGTTGTCATAGCGCACGCCGAGGATCGCCTGCCAGCGTGACGAGAACTTGATCTGGTCCTGCACGTAGACCGCTGCCTGCGTCGTGTCGATGTGATTGAACGCCGGATTGGCGCTCGCGGCAGTTGACACATGAGCGAAGGTCACCGGGAAAGTCGTCCGCGGATCGTTGAACGGAACGTACACGCGCTGGTCGTTGGACGCCGGCGTGGTCACCGGCGGCGTACCGCCGCCAAAGTCGAAGAGGCCATTGTCGCGGCGATTGTCCGAGTCCTGCGTGCCGAGTTCCACGCCAACCAGGAAGGTGTGCGCCATGCCTCCGGTTTGGAAATCCACTACCAGGTCGGTCTGGTTGAAGAGATTCTCGCGCTGGTTCTCCTGACCATACGCCTCGATACCGACCGTGCCATCGGGCGTTACTGCCGTCACCGGGTAGACATTCCAATACGCCTTGTCATAGTCGGCCCAGCGGGTCCGGTTGGTTAGCGACGCGCCATTCGCGAATCGGTGCTCCAGCACTGCGGTGGCTGAATTGACGGTGGCCCCGGTCGTGCTCTGGTCCGGATCACCGAAGAAGGTTTCCGGCGCCGAAGCACTGGGGCGACCCTGGAAAGAGGGAATCCCGCGATCGGCCACCCGGTCGTAGTCGTAGTACTCGTAGCCGAGTCTCAGCGTGGTGTTCGCGCCGAGCGCGAGGAACATTGTCGGGTTGATACCCACCCGCTCGAAGGTGACGTCGTCGCGGTAGCTGTCACTGTCCTCGTACAGCGCAGTCACGCGCAGGCCGAGCGTTTCGCCAATCGCGTTGCCGAAATCGGCCGTCGTTCGGCCGCCACCCTCCGAATATGCCTGCAGCGTGGCTTCCCGCACTGCTTCGCGGTTCGCCTGGCGCGTGACGCGATTGATGAGACCGCCGACGGCACCGCGCCCGAAGATCATACCGTTGGGCCCTTTGAGCACCTCGACGCGCTCAACGTTATAGAGGTCGCGGAAGTACTCGACGTCATCGCGGATGCCGTCGACGAACATGTCCGCCGTGCTGGCGTTGCCGCGAAAGATGGGGTTGTCGCGATTGCCCTCGCCCTGCGCCGCGCCCACGCCCGGTGCATAGCGCACCACGTCCGTCAGGCTCTGCATGGCTTGGTCCTGGATCTGATCGCGCGTCACCACGCTGATCGCTTGCGGCACGTCGCGCAATGGCGTGTTGGTCTTGGTCGAGCTGGCCGTTGTCTCTACGGTGTAGCCCTCGGCATCGGCCTCGACGCGCACCTTCGGCATAGTGGACGCGGGACGCGGTGACTCGGGCGCCGAATCCTGCGCGATGGCCGGTGGCGAGGCAGGGCCGGATACGCACAGTGCCGCCAGCACCGCTGCGACATTCCGGCTGCGCCATTGGATTGACATATTTTGGTCTCCTGACAGTCGTTCGGCCCCATTACGGGCGGGTTTAGCTGGCTGGCTGACCGGGAACGGCTGGCGGGCTTGCTCGAGCCTGAATTCAGGCGCACAATATAAATGAGATTCATTCGCATTCGCAAGCGAGTATCGGGCTGGTGCAAGAGCAAGTGCGTGATGACGGCGCCTGCCCACGTCGCGGGTTGGCCCGCAACGCGGGAGCCGCGTGCGCGGTGCTCGCTGTGCATCTGCTTGCCATTTACGGACTGGCGAATGCCAATCCCGACTTCCTCGGCGCGATCAGCCCCCCGCCCCTGCAGGTGATGCTGCTGTCCGAAGCTGTGGCGGCAGTCGAATTACCGCCACCGCCGCCGGTGGAATTCGAGCCGCCCCAGCGTGGAGATCGAGCCACCCATCGTGTGCGATCGATCTGCCCGAGCCCGCTTCCAGCACGGCGATCACGGTGGCGTTCGAGCACAAACCGGCTTCCGATCCGGCCCGTGGTGGCGTCCCGCAGCTGGTCTCCGAGGTTGAATACGTAGTTGCGCCCCAACCGGGCTATCCGAGCGTCTCGCGTCGCCTGCGTGAGCAAGGACTCGTGGTGTTGCGCGTGCTGGTGGACGAGCGCGGTCGGGCTCACCAGGTGAGCATCCACGAATCGAGCGGCCACGAGCGGCTCGACCGCGCAGCCCAGGACGCGGTGGCGCGCGCCGCATTCAGGCCCTACCTCGCCAACGGGTTCGCGCAGCGCGTGTACGTCCTCATTCCCATCGAGTTCGCCCTCAATCGCTCCGGCAACCCGCGCGGCTGAACTGGCCGCGTAGCAATCAAGACGCCGAAGACTCGAGCCGCCCAAGTGCAGCGGTCCACCGCGTCGCGCGCAACGGACTCGGCTGCGGCTGCTCGCGCGCTCATCGCGTTCCCGTGAAAGTCTTGTGCAAGACGAATCAGGGTCGCCCCGGTAACGGGCGCCGTGAAAAATGTGCAAGAATCCGTCAGCCTCAGAGCGGCAGACGATCGACAGACGACACAATAACTAGCATGGCGATCGCCCTTTCACCGCCGTGAGCGCGGATCCCGGTATGACTTCGCAAGCGAGCCGCCGCTTCCTTGGTGGAATCGGCGTCGTCCTCGGCCTGCTGACCGCTGCCCTCGTCGCGGGCTGTTCGCGCGACGATGAGCAAACGCCCGCCGCCGACACCAGCGCGGCCCGAACAGCCGACGGCGTGCCGCTCACGGTGGCATCCGAGGATGGCGTCCCGATCCGCTACCGCGTGTATGGCGCGGGCGAACCCGCACTCATCTTCATTCATTGCTGGGCGTGCGACAGCAGCTACTGGGACCAGCAACTCGATCCGCTCAAGGCGCGTTACACGATGCTGACGCTCGATCTCGCCGGGCATGGCGAGTCCGGCACGACGCGCGGCGACTGGTCGATACCGGCATTCGGCGCTGACGTGGCGGCCGCGGCGGGGCGGATACCCAACCGCGAAATCGTGCTGGTCGGGCATTCGATGGGCGGTCCGGTGGCGCTCGAAGCGGCGAGAAGGCTGCGCGATCGCGTCATCGGGATCATTGGCGTCGACACGTTCACCAACATCGGGCTGCCGCCCCTGTCACCGCGCGAGCTCGAGCAGCGCCTCGAACCCTATCGCCGCGATTTCGCCACGACCACGCGCGACAACGTGACGCAACGCTTCTTCAAGCCGACTTCCGATCCGAACCTGGTGCGGCGAATCGCCGATGACATGGCTTCCGAGCCGCCCGGTATCGGGGTCGGCGCGATGATCGGCATGAACAACATGAACTACGCTGCGGCGCTCGGCGACCTCAGCATACCGATCATCGCCATCAACTCGGACCGCCTGCCGACCGACCTCGAGCGCATCCGTCTGCACGCGCCCACTTTCAGCGTCAAGCTCATGCCCGGCACGGGTCACTTCCTGATGATCGAGGAAGCGCCGCGGTTCAATGCACTGCTGGAACAGACCGTGCAGGAGCTGCTGGGCGCAAACCCTGCGTCACCCGCTCCCTGAGCTTCGGATCCCGGCACTCGAGATGCCATGAGTGGCGCAGCCAAACCGGCCCTCGGCAAGCGCCGGCCGCGCACGCGGGGCCTTGCGCTGCCACTCGCGAGCCCGAGACTCGAAATCCGCGAGTTCGTCGAGCGGGATCTCGAGGCCCTGTGCGAGTTCCTGTGCGATCCGCGCGTGACGCGCTACATGCTGCATTCGCCTCGCAATCGCGCCGAAGTCGAGGCCTACCTCGAGCAGGTGATGGGTTTTCAGCGCGAGCAGCCGCGCAGCGCCTGGGAGCTCGCCGTCGACGACCGTGAGGACGGCGCGCTGATCGGCGCGTGCACGCTCACTTTTCTTGCCCCGGGCGAGGCGGACCTGGGCTACCTGCTCGCGCGAAGCGTGTGGGGACGCGGACTGGCCTCCGAGATCGCCGCGACACTGGTGAACGCGGGGTTCGAGGCGCTCGGACTCCGGCGCATCAGTTCGACGGTCGACGTACGCAACCGCGCGTCATTGCGGGTGCTTGAAAAAACCGGCCTGAGGTGGGAAGCCACTCATCGTCGCCTGCGCAAGGTGCGCGGCCAGTGGCGCGACTGTCACGTCCTGGCGATGGCCCGTACCGAATGGGAGGCCGCGAAACTACGAACCTAGCACCAAAGTGATATTGCCGGCGAGATGGTGCCGCCACAGAGTGACGTCCTTGAAGTTCTCCATGAAATTCCTACCCCGCATCTTCACCCGCTGGGCCTTCTGGCTGACCGTGGCTGGCGTCGTGATCGCCTACACGGCCGCCGGCTTCTTTCTCGTGCCACGCATCGTGCGCAGCCAGCTCATCGGCGGGATTGCCGAGACCTACGATCGCCAGGCCCAGGTCGGGAACGTCCGCTTCAACCCGTTCACGTTCGTGCTGGAGATCGAGGACTTCTCGATGCCCGACACCGACGGGCGGCCGCTCCTCGGCTTCAAGAAGCTGCTGGTCGACTTCGAGTTGATCTCGATCGTGCGGCGCGGCGCCTCCTTTCGCGCCATCGCTCTTCATCAACCTGCGGCCCTCGCGGTCATCCGTGCCGATGGCTCACTGAACCTGGCTGACCTGGCCAAGGAGAGCGAGACCGAACCGCCGCCGGAACCGCCCGAGCCTGCCGAAGTGCCGCGGCTCTTCATCGAAACCTTTACCGTGGACACCGGGCGAATCGACTTCGAGGATCACAGCCGCTCGAGCGAGTTCAAGAGCGCGCTCAAGCCGATCACGTTCGTATTGCGTGACTTCAGCACCACGGGCGCAGGCGCCAATTCCTACGCGCTCGATGCCGAGTCGACTCGCGGCGAGCGCCTGGAGTGGCACGGCACGCTCAACGCCAATCCCGTGAGCTCGCAGGGTTCGTTCACACTTACCAATATCCAGGCGCAAACGCTGTGGGAGTACCTGCGCGATTCCGTCGCCTTCGAAATACCCGCAGGAATCCTCGAGCTCACCGGCAGCTACACCTTTTCACTCGCACGCGAGCCCGTCGACCTCGAAGTAGTGGGCGAGCAGATTACGGTGCGCAAGCTCATCGTGCGTCCGAAGGGTTCCACGACCGATGACATCAGCCTCGATGAGGTCGTGATTCGCGACGCGCGCGCGAACGTTGCGGATCGGCGCACCTCCGTGGCACAGATCAGCCTCAAGGGCGGACTCATCCAGGCCTGGCTCGATGCCAACGGCGAGATGAGCCTTCCACGAGTGCTGGGTGGTACTCAGACCTCCGACCCGCAGCCCGCTATAGCGAGCAGCGCTGATGCGCCTGCAGCGCCACCGCCGGTAGCATCCGCCGCCGCGCCTGCGGCACCGGCTGCGCAAACGGCAGCGAAGACCACGGATGGCAGCACGAGCGAGCACGACTGGGTGGTCGCCCTGCCCCTGATAGAGACCTCAGGGCTCGAAATCCATTTCGAGGATCGCAGCATCGAGCCGGTCGTGCCGATCAAGTTCGCGCCGGTTGACGTCAAGATCACCGATTACGACACGACGTTCGCTCAGCCGGTCGGCGTCGAAGCGCATATCGGCATCGATGAGGCAGGCGACCTGACGGCGCGCGGCACGGTCGATCTCAGTACCGACGCGACCGAGCTCGACGTCGAGCTCAAGAATCTCGACCTGCGCGGCTTTCAGCCCTACATCGGGCGCGTCACCGACATGACGCTCACTTCCGGCAAGCTCGGCGTGAAGGGCAAGCTGGAGCTCGTGCCCGTGCCACCGGACGATGCGTTGCATGCCCACGTTCGCGGGCACCGTGGACGTCGCCAAGCTTCACACCATCGACAACGCGCTCGAAGAGGACTTTGTCCGCTGGGACGCGCTGCGCGCGGTCGGTATCGAGTACGACGGCGTACGGTCGCGGCTCATCGTCAAGGAAATCGCGGCGCGCCGCCCGTATGCGCGCGTGATCATCGCCTCGGACGGCACGGTCAACGTCACAAAGATCCTGAATCCCGCGCGGACTGCCGAACCGGCTGCCGAAGGCCAGGCACCGGCCGCGGAGGAGAAGCCGTTCGACGTTCGAGTCGGCCTCATCCGTATCGACAAAGCCTCCGCCAATTTCGCGGATTATTCCCTCGAGCCCTTTCCGAGCTTCGCCACCGGGATCGAGGAACTGTCCGGAACGGTCACCGGGCTCTCATCCAAGGCGGGCTCGCGTGCCCAGGTCAAGCTCGACGGCAAGGTCGACGCCTACGCCCCGGTGACGATCGAGGGCGAGGTGAATTATTTCAGCGCCGATACCTACACGGACCTGCGTCTCGCCTTCGACAACATGGAGCTCACCACCTTCACGCCCTACTCCGGCAAGTTCGCGGGCTATCGCATCGAGAAAGGCAAGCTCTCGGTGGTGTTCGTGTACAAGGTCGAGGATCGCCAGCTCAACGCCCAGCACAAGGTGGTGCTGAACCAGTTGCAGCTCGGCGAGCGCGTGGAGAGCAAGGATGCGACCACGCTGCCGGTCAAGCTCGCGATCGCGCTCCTCAAGGATCGCAACGGCGTGATCGATCTCGACCTGCCGGTGACCGGCAGTCTCGACGATCCGAAATTCCGACTGGGCCCCTCATCTGGAAGGTGGTGGTCAACGTCGTGACCAAGATCGTCACGGCGCCCTTCGCACTGATCGGCAAGCTCTTCGGCGGCGGCGAGGAGGTCAACCAGCTCACCTTCGCGCCCGGCGGCAGCGAGTTGCAGGGCGACAGCCGCACACGCATTGACTCGGTCTCGAAGGCGCTCAAGGAGCGCCCCGGACTCGAGCTCGAGATCCCGATGGCGAGCAACGCGGAGCTGGATCAACCGGTCCTGCAGCGCGGCGCGCTCGACGAGGAACTCATCGCCGTGAAGCGGCGTGAGCTGCTCGCCAAGCGCAAACCGGTGGACACACTCGATGCGACGGTGCTCGCCGACCGCAACGAGTACTACCGGCTGCTGAACGAGTTCGCGTTGCAGCAGCAGGTCATCACGGAGGACGAAGCCAAGGCCAATCGCAAGAAGCGCCCCAAGGCGGAGGAGATCGAATTCGAGATCACCGCGCTTGAAGACCTGGTGCGACCGAAGGTCGAGGTTCCCGACACGGATCTCGCCGAGCTGGGCAGGCGGCGCGCGCAGGTCGTCCAGGAGCTGCTGCTCGCCGAGCGGCGAGATCGAACCGGCACGCGTGTTCGTGATCACCGGCGAGCCCGCGCCCAATGAGGGCGGACTGATCCGCATGGATCTCTCGTTACGCTGAGGGACGCGCACCGGCCTGCCATGCTCACCAGCCGCTCGCGTCGTCGTCCTCTTCCTCGATGCGGGGTGGCTGGGGTTCGCGCGGCAACCGCGGGGGTGGCATATCGGCGGTGCGTCGCAGGAGCAGCAACCCGCCCAGCACCACACCGAGCACCAACGCGAGGGCAAGTAAGGCGCGCCACATCGTCCGTTCTCAGCTGCTCGGCGGCAGCACCCGGATCAGGCCTTCCTGCCCGGTGCTCGCAACCAGCGTCCCGTCGCGCGCGAAGATGCTGCCGCGGGCGAAACCCCGTGCGCCCGAAGCACTCGGGCTGTCGATGGAGTAGAGCAGCCAGTCATCGACCCTGACGTCGCGGTGGAACCACATGGCGTGATCGATGCTCGCCAGGCGGACGTTGTCGCGCAACCAGGAAACCCCGTGCGGCAGCATGGCCGCATCGAGCAGGTGATAGTCGGAGACATAGGCCAGCAGACAGCGGTGCAGCGTCTGCTCCTGCGGCACGCGATCGACGGCGCGAAACCACACCTGCTTGGTCGGCTCCAGCTTCTCGGGCTTGAAGTAGTCCGGCAGGCGCACCGGGCGAAACTCGAACGGGCGCTCGTGCTGCAGCATGCCCCGGAGCTTTTCGGGAACGCGAGGCAGGATCTCGCGGCGGTAGGCATCGAAATCCTTGAGGTCTTCGGGCGCAGGCACCTGCGGCATGCTGATCTGGTGCTCGAGTCCCTGCTGCACGACCTGGAAGGATGCGGCCATGTTGAAGATCTGCTCCCCGTGCTGGATCGCGATCACCCGCCTGCTGGTGAAGCTGCTGCCGTCACGGGCCCGATCCACGTCGTAGACGATCGGCGCGTTGAAATCGCCCGGCCGCAGGAAGTAGGCGTGCAACGAGTGCACGATGCGCGCCTCCACCGTCGCGTAGGCCGCCATCAGCGCCTGGCCAAGCACCTGTCCGCCGAACACCTGTGGCGCGCCGATGTCGCGACTCTCGCCGCGAAACAAATTGATCTCGATGCGCTCGAGCTCGAGCAGCTTCAGCAGATCGGCCAGGCGACGGTCCATGCCGGGATTCTACCTTGACAGCCCCCGGGGGCCTCATTAGTCTTCCGCTCGCGCCGATTTGAGTTTCAGCTTGCGGGCGCCTTAGAAATACAGCTAAAGCGAAGCACGACCTGCTTGAGCTTTGGCTTGAGCGGGTTTTTTTGTCCCCGCTCGAGCCGCTGCCGGCTCGCATCGCACCCGCAAGCTCCTCCCGGCGCCCGATTCGCTGTGGAGGTGGCTCATGTCCGGATCAAACGTGCTCGAGTTCGATAGCTCACGCCTCAACTCACCCGTCACCATTGCGACAGCGGTGCACGACATCTACCGCGAGCTCAGACGCGGGCACCGCGTCGTGGCGCTGATTCGCGGCTCGCCGTGGAGCGCGCAAGCCGCACGCTGGCTCGGCTACGCCCTCGAACAGGCGGGAGTGCCGTACACGCTCGACGAACAGTCCGTGCCTGAACAGGCACCGAGCGGTGCAGCGGAGGAAACGCCGCTGCGCATCGTGGCTTCGAACGATCCGCCGCGACCTGCGGCGCCCAGCGCGCCCGCCTGCGCGGCTCCACTCAAGATCGTGCTGCTCGGCCTCGGCACGGTGGGGCTCGGAGTCTATCGTCACCTGGCTGCGCGACCCGATCTCTTCGAAGTCCATCGCGTCGTGGTCCGCGACCCCGCCGAGCATTGCGCCGACGGAGTACCCGCCGAGCGTTTCTCCACCAACCTGTGGCATGCGATCAACGAGCCGGCCGATCTGGTGATCGAGCTCGTCGGAGGCATCGACCCGGTGGGCGACGTGGTGCACGCTGCGCTGCTGCGTGGACGCGCCGTCATCAGTGCCAACAAGGCGCTGATCGCCACGCGCTGGGACAGTTTCGACCGTCACGTGCACACCGCATGTCCCCGCTTGCGGTTCTCGGCCGCAGTCGGCGGTTCGCTACCGGTCCTCGAGACGCATCGCCAATCTCGCCGCGAACGCAACGGTTGTCGGCGTGCGTGCGGTCATCAATGGCACCTGCAATTTCGTGCTCGATGAGCTGGCGCGAGGCGCGCCGTTTGCCGACGCCGTCGCACTCGCGCAGCGCAATGGCTTTGCGGAAGCCGACCCGCGTGCGGATCTCTCGGGAACCGATGCCGCGCAGAAGCTCAGCCTGATCGCGCGCTACGTCTTTGGGGTCAGACCCCAAGAACAGCACCTTGGGGTCTGACCCCAACGTCGCGAGCATCGATCCCGCAAGCATCGAGTGTCAGGGGATCGAGCACCTCACGCGTGCCGCCATTGCGGCGGCGGCAGCACGTGGGCGTCGCATCCGCCTGGTCGCGAGTTGCCGCAATGAACACGGCGTGTTCCGCGCCTGCGTCCGTCCCGAGGAGCTGGAGGCGAGCGACTACCTGGCGGGCGCGCGCCGCGAGGAGAACCGCGTCGAGCTCGTCACGACGAGAGCGACACGCGGCGCCTCGCCGGCAAGGGCGCGGGACGCTGGCCGACGGCGCTCGCAGTGATGGGCGACGTGTGGGACCTGCTCGAAGCGCGGGCGCGCTCTACAGCCCCCACACGTGTCGAATCAGTGCCGTTGTTTCGCGCTCAGTAGACGAACTTGCCCTTCATCAGGCCGTAGTGGCCGGGAAAGGAACAGAAGAACGTGTAGTCACCACCCTTGGTCAGCGTGGAGGTGGAAAACTTGACCGATGTCGACTGCCCGCCCCCGATCACCTTGGTATGCGCGATCACGCGCTTGTCGCCGGGCGGCAGGTAATCCTTGTCGAGCCCTGCCTTCGCGGCCTCATTCGCGAGCGCCGTCATGTCGGTGGTCTTGGTGAGCACCCAGTTGTGACCCATCGTCGCCGCAGGAAGCTTGCCGACGTGCTTGAGCACCAGCTTCCACTTCGGTGCAGTCAGCCGCCACCTTGAGCTCGGCGTCGTTGAACTTCATGAGGTCGTTGCCCTCGATGTTCAGCGTGCAGGTCTTGGCCGCCAGCGCCGCGTCCGCGGCCAGCAGCAACCCCAGTGCAATGATCAGCTTCTTCATCATCTCTCCTCTCCTCGTCCACATTGAACCCGTGACGCCCAGCCGCTTGTGCATGATCGGGCTGGTGGTCGTGTACTGCAGAAACTGCTTCTTTTCCGGATACAGGTGATGCTGGATGCCGAAAGCCGCCAGCGCCGCTTCATGGAAGCCGCTCAGGATGAGCTTCTTCTTGCCCGGGTAACTGTTGATGTCGCCGATCGCGAAGATGCCGGGAATGCTGGTCTCGAACTTCTCGGTATCCACGCGGATGGTGCGCTTGTCGAGATCGAGGCCCCATTCCGCGATCGGGCCGAGCTTCGGATGCAGGCCAAAGAATGCCAGCAGCTGATCCGCGGCGCAGCTCGTGTTGCACGCCGTCAGTCCCGGCGATCACGACCCCCTTTAGCCGGCCATCGGCAACCTGCGAGCCTGTCCGCGATACCCTCGACGTAGCGCATGCGTCCCTCGCCGACCAGTTGGCGCATGCGTGCGACGGAGGCGGGCGCGGCGCGGAATTCGCTGCGCCGGTGCACGAGCACGACGCTGCGCGCCTTGCCGCACAGGTCGAGCGTCCAATCGAGAGCCGAATCGCCGCCACCGAAAATGACGAGATCCTGTCCGTGCAAGGCCGCGGCATTCTTGATGCGGTAGTGGATGCTCGCGCCCTCGAACGTCTCCGCGCCCTCGAGTCCCAGCCGGCGGGGCTGAAACGAGCCTACGCCACCGGCGATGACGATCGCACGTGTGTGAAACGTCGTGCCCAGCGCAGTGCCGACACGGAATCGCCGGTCGGGCTGTGCCGCGACCTCGGTGACTTCCTGGCCGAGATGAAACGTCGCATTGAACGGCTTGATCTGCTGCATGAGCCGGTCGACCAGCTCCTGTGCGCCACAGACCGGAATCGCCGGAATGTCGTAAATCGGCTTGTCCGGGTAGAGCTCCGTGCACTGTCCACCGGCATGCGCCAGCGAATCGACGACGTGCGCGGAGATTCCGAGCAGTCCGAGCTCGAACACCTGGAACAGGCCGCAGGGACCCGCGCCCACGATGACGACGTCGCAATCGGATCGCGGTATATCACGGCGACACGAACGCCGTGATTGGTGAACTCGCCGCCCTCGGCGCGTGCCACCGAACGAAGCCGTGCTCGCAGCATCGCGTGGCAGGCGTTGCAGGCCGCGGTGAGGGACTTGAAGGCCGTGTCGAAGCGCGCACCATCGCGCGCACGAATCGCGCCGTGGATCTCGCCGAGCGGCGGGCCGACGAGCGACGGCACGACCTCGCTCAGCGGCGTCGGAAAGTCCTCGAACTGGTCGTTGAAGGTCTGCACGGCCTGCAGCGCCTCGTTGATCTCGTGCAGCGAGTAGGCCGCGAGCTCCCAGTTGCGCGCGTGACCGGCGTAGTAGAGCTTGGCGTGGTGGGTCTGCACCTGTGCCATGAGCACTGCGGTTTCCGGCGTCAGCGCTTCGACACGCTCGGCGAGTGTGGCGATCTGTGTGTCGCGCGCGGCGAGGCGCGCCTCGAGCTCCGGTGGAGCCGGGCCCGGAGGACGATGCGGGTCAGGGCTGACAGGCGACCAGTGCGCCACTCGCGAGCAGCGCGAGGGCACGCAGTTGAGCGTGAATCATGGGTCATTCGCGAACCTTGCGACCTAGGGGCGCGTCATTATACGGGCAGATGAGAACGCTTCCTATTTGAGCGCGTTCAGCAGAGGCCGTGGAAATGATGCACGCCACCCTCGCGCCGCGGCGAGTAGGCGCCCGGTCGATAGGCGCGCGAGCGCAGGTTGTGGTGCACACGCTCGCAGATTGCGGCGTCCTCCGCCTGGATCTCGTCGCCGAATCGCACCAGCTCGCGCCAGCGCAGGTCGCCGCCAGCGTTTCCGGCGCATACCAGTCGAATTGCACGTCGCAGCGATCGACGCCGCGCGGGATCACGACATTGGTCTGCAGCTGGCCCTGGTAGAGATTCAGCATCATGTTGGGATAGAGCCAGAGATAGCTGGCCGGCGGCTCGCCGGGCTGCGCGCGGAAGTGAGCCGTGCCCTGCTCCCGGACCGCGGCGGACTGCACCACGTGGCGTGTGCGCAAGACTGTTTCGTAGCTGCGATAGTCGATTTCGCGATTGAGCGCCGGATGCACCAGCGGGATGTGATACCCCTCGAGGAAGTTGTCGACGTACACCTTCCAGTTGGCGTTCACCGGGTACATGCGACTCACGCCGTGACGCATGCGCTCGAGCTCGAACGGCGCGCAATCGGCGTCCAGCCCGGCAAAGAATTCCGATAGCGGCGGCAGATTCGCGCTCGAGCGTCACGAAGAGCAGCGGACCCCAGCGCTCGATGCGAGCCGCTTCGAGCTGGATCTGCTGCGGATCGAAATCGCAGGCGCCTTCCATCTCCGGCGCGCGCACCAGCTGACCGCGGAGATCGTAGGTCCAGCCGTGATAACGGCAGGCGAACAGCCGCTGCCGGCCGCTGCCCGCCGCGACCGGGCCGGCGCGATGACGACACACGTTGAAGAAGGCCCGCAACGTGCCGGCATCGTTCACTAGGAGCAGCGGCTCGCCGCACACCTCGGTCGTGAAGAAGTCTCCGGATTCGGCCAGTTGGCCTGCGTGGCCGGCGATCTGCCAGGAGCGGCCGATGACCTGCCCGATCTCGCGAGCGTATCCAGCTGTATCGGTGTAGAAAGCCGCCTCGGGAGTCCGGGCGTGGGCGATATCGAGGTGATAGCGGCTCGACACGACGCGCCTCGAAGATCGATCGGGGCGCGCATCTTACTCCACCGCTCGTCGGAATTGACTTCCTAGCGTCGTCGTGGACGCAGTCGCACCACGCCGGAAGCCGAGATATCCACCTCTTCCTGCTCACGGACATCGGTGCCGAGCAGCATCTTCATGCGGGCGGGCATCGCGGCAACGACGCCCAGCACCTCGGACGCCGGGGCAGGACGCTCGATGTAGTAGCCCTGCACGCTCACGTCGCCGCAGTCCGCCAGGAAGTCGAGCTGCGCCGGCCGCTCGATGCCCTCGGCGGTGACGTGCAGGCCAAGCGTGCGGCACAGGCTGATAATCGAGCGGGCGATCGCCGCGGCGCGCGTGTTGGAATCCACGCTGTCGACCAGGCTGCGATCCAGTTTCACGCGGTTGAGCGGCAGCTTCTCGAGCGAGGTCAGCGAGGAATAGCCGGTGCCGAAGTCATCGAGCGCGATGCCAACGCCGAGATCATGCAGGTCGCGCAGCGTATCGATGGTCACCGCCCCGGTCTGCAGCATGGTCTCGGTCAGCTCGAGCTCGATACACACCGGGGGCAGGTCGTTCGTCGTCGCAGGAGCCGCTCGATGCTGTCGACGAACTCACCGGCCATGAACTGCTGCGAGCACACGTTGAGCGCCACGCGCGCCTGCGGCCAGCCGGCCTTGCGCCACAGCGCGACTGCGTGCGCCGCCCGGCGCATCACCCAGGCGCTGAGCTCGACGATCAGGCCCGATTGCTCGGCGACGTGCAGAAACTCGGCCGCGGGCACGATGCGCCCGTTGCCCTGCCGCCAGCGCAGCAATGCCTCGACGGCGGTGGCGTCGTGCGTTCGCCAGCGACACCTGCGGCTGGAAGTGCAGCACCAGATCGTCCACCTCGATCGCGCGCCGCAACGCCTGCTCGGTCTGAAAGCGATTCGAGGTGGCGATGAGCATTTCCGGGCTGTACACGCAGGCCCGATTGCGGCCCAGCTCCTTGGCCCGGAAGAGCGCTGCGTCCGCGGCACGCAACAGCGCGGCGCCATCGGTTGCATGCTCCGGATAGACGGCGGCGCCGATGCTCATGCCGATCAGCAGTTCGCGCTGGTCGATCGCGATCGGACGCTGGAACTCCGCCACCATACGCGTGGCGCTCGCCTCCACCTCTTCCATTGTGCTGACACCCGGCAGATGAGCGTGAATTCATCGCCACCGAGCCGCGCCACGAAGCCGCGGTCGCCGGCTGCCTCGCGCAGCCGTTCGCTGATGAGCCGCAGCACGCGATCGCCGAACTCGTGGCCGAGGCTGTCGTTGATCGATCTTGAAGTTGTCGAGATCGACGAACAGCACGGTGATGCGCTGTTGCTCGCGCGCGGCGCGCCGCAGAGCACTGTGCAGGTAGGCAAAGAGGTGACGCCGATTGGGGAGCGACGTGAGCGCATCGTGGTGCGCCAGCAGGCGCAGCTGTCGCGTGCGCTGCGCGACGCGCTCCTCGAGCTGTGCCTGGTGCGTGCGCACGGCCTGTTCGGCCGAGTTGCAGCTCCGTCGCCATCTGGTTGAACGCGATTGCGAGCTCATCGAGCTCGCGCACGCCACCGCGCGGCACGCGCGTCGAAAGCTCGCCGCCGGCGAGGTCACGCGTCGCTTCCGTCAGACGCCGCACCGGCCGCGTAATGCCGTAGAGGGTTGCCGCCGTCACCAGCAGGATCACGCAGACCACCGCGAAGCTCACCGCGGCGATCATCTTCTCGGCATCCTGCGTGGTGGTGCGCGCCTCGGTCGCCGATGCCGCAAGCGCCCGCAACGCCGGCTCTTCCAGGCTCACGCGCACCTGCTCGATGAGCGCGGTGCCGCTGCCCGCGAAGTCGCGCCGTCCCGACTCGAGCTCGGAGTCGAGCTGGCCCACCGAGCGATGCAGGCGAGCCGCGCGTTCGAAGTCTTCCTGGACGAGCTCGTACCAGGCGAGACCCGGTGAGCGCTTGAACTCCTCGCTGTACTCCTTGAGTTTCTTGCGGAAGCCGACCTCGCTGCGGGCCGCCTCGTTGGCGTTTTTCACGCTGGGTTGCGTCAGCTGCGCCGTGAACCCCGTGCGCACTGCATCGAGAGCGTTGGCAAGTTCGGAGAGCGAGCGCCGCGCGAACACGTTCTCGCCCACCGTGAGGCCATCGGCACCCGCACCGTCGATGCGCTTGCGCAGGCCGTCCATGAGCGTCCAGCAGGTTCCGATGAGCGCGCTGCGCCGATCGAAGCGTTGCACCAGCTCGCTGCCGTTGGTTTCGTGGCGCGTCACGGCATCGGCGAGGCTGCGCACCGCGATCAGATCCGCATCCGCGCTGCTGTAGCGAATATGCTCGGTGATGGCAGCCTGCAGGCGCGCTTGCGCCGCATCGACCGCCGTATGCTCGCTCGGCGTTCCGGGCTTGAGGTAGCCCAGCACGGCACGCTCGTAGTTGGAGATCGCGTCCGACAATCCGCGCGCGCGACGCGCGAGGGGCTCGAGCTCCTGCTGCACCCGGGTGACGTTTTCGGTGGCGAGTCGCGTGCTGCGCTGAACCAGCAGGTTGCCGGCGAGGAAGGCGACCACGATTCCGCCCAGCCCGAAGGCCAGCCAGGCGGTCAACGAGAGGCGAAAACGTGACGCAGGCACGCTTTCGGAGCATCGGCCTGCGCCGACGGCTCACTCTCGGGCCGACCCTGATGGGCAAGTTCTTTCATGGAAAACGCCGCGAAACCGGTCGCGCGACCATGTCAGGGACCGCTGCCCGCGTCCATGCGATACGTCTCAGCATCGCCCCTAAAGGTGGCGCGTTATGACCAATCCGGGAGAAGGCGGTAGGATGTGCGTCCGCAATCCTTCCGGGTTCACGCTCCATGGCCACCAACGACGAACTGCATCGCCGCCGCGCCAATGCCGTCCCCCGCGGCGTCTCCAACCTTCTCGGCGTTTACGCCGACCACGCGCAGAACGCCGAGATATGGGACGTGGAGGGCCGCCGCTACATCGACTTCGCGAGCGGCATCGCGGTGCTCAATACCGGCCATGTGCATCCGCGCATGCAGGCAGCCCTCGCGCGCCAGATCGAGAAGCTCACGCACGCCTGCTTCCAGGTCACGCCGTACGAGGGCTACATCGCCCTCGCTGAGCGTTTGAACGCACTCGCCCCCGGCGCGACGCCCAAGAAGACGATCTTCCTGTCGACCGGCGCCGAGGCGGTCGAGAACGCCGTGAAGATCGCGCGTTACCACACCAACCGTTCCGCGGTGATCGCTTTCACGGGCGGGTTTCACGGTCGCACGCTGCTCTGCATCGGCCTCACCGGCAAGGTGCAGCCCTACAAGGCGGGCTTCGGCCCGATGCCGCCGGAAGTGTTCCACGTGCCTTTTCCGATTGCGTATCACGGCATCAGCGCCGATGACTCGTTCCAGGCTTTCGAGAATCTCTTCAAGGCTGATGTCGATCCCGCGCGGGTGGCCGCGATCATCATCGAGCCCGTGCTCGGTGAGGGCGGCTTCTATGTCGCACCGGCCTCGTTCCTGCAGAAGCTGCGCCAGTTCTGCGACACGCATGGCATCGTCCTCATCGCGGACGAGATCCAGACGGGCTTCGCGCGCACCGGGCGCATGTTCGCGATTGAGCACGCGGGCGTCGAACCGGACCTGATGACCATCGCCAAGAGCGTCGCGGGCGGCGTGCCGATCTCGGCGGTGATCGGCAAGGCAGCCATCATGGATGCGCCGCCACCGGGAGGCCTGGGCGGAACCTTCGCGGGTTCGCCGCTCGGGTGCGCGGCCGGCCTTGCCACGCTCGATGTGATCCGCGACGAGAACCTGGTGGAACGCGCGCGCACACTTGGCGAACGCATGGTGTCGCGGCTGAAGACGATGCAGGCCCGTCTGCCCTGCATCGGCGACGTGCGTGGCCTCGGCGCGATGGTCGCGATCGAGCTGGTGAGGAATCGCGACGCGAATGCGCCGGATGCCGAGCTCACCAAGGCGCTCACGCAGGCGGCCGGGCGCAAGGGCCTCGTGCTCCTGTCATGCGGTGTGCGTGGCAACGTAATCCGCTTTCTCGCCCCGCTCACCATCCCGGAAGCGCTGCTCGATGAAGGCTTGCAGATCGTCGAGGATTGCCTGAAGGAGCTGACCACCGGACATCGCAGCCAGGTGGCGGCGGCCGGCTGACAGCACTCCGGATGGACGATTCGACGCTCGAGGCGCTGCGTAAGACGCTGCGCGCAGACCCCCGCAATCGTGAGCTCGCCCTCATCCTGATACGCGCCTGCCTGGAGCGGGCCGATGCGGCGCGCGCACGCGACATCCTCGCCGAGGCGCACATCGACGGGCGCGCGTGGCCGGAGTCTGACCGCCGCGAGCTGGGGCGCGCCTGGCTGCTCGCCGAGGATGCGCAACGTGCGCTCGAGATGCTGGCCGGCGAGGAGCCTGATACCGCCGTTCTGCGTGCGCACGCGTTCACGCGCACCGGCGATCTCGCACAGGGACTCGCCGAGTATCGTCGCGCGGTGAAAGCCAACCCGGCGCTCGAGGACCGGGCGCTCGAGGCGCGCCTCACGGCGCAGGTGGTGCCGTTCGACGCGGCGCGCCGAGCGGCCGCCCGCAAGGTGACGCAGGACGCCAATGACGACACCGATGCGAGCGAGGTCGTGCGGCTGCTGCTGCCCGAGACGGAACGCGTCACGTTCGCCGACGTCGGCGGCCTCGACGACATCAAGAAGCAGATCCACAAGCGGATCATCCTGCCGTTCCAGAAGCCGTCGCTGTTTCAGCGCTTTCGGCGCAAGGCGGGCGGCGGCATCCTGCTCTACGGTCCGCCGGGCTGCGGCAAGACGCTCCTCGCGCGCGCCACCGCCGGCGAGTGCGGCGCGCGCTTCTTCAACGTCGCCATCTCCGACATCCTCGACATGTACATCGGCGAGTCCGAGCGCAAGCTCCACGCGCTGTTCGAGCAGGCGCGGCGCAGCGCGCCGGCGGTGCTGTTCTTCGACGAACTCGAAGCGCTCGGCGGCAAGCGCCAGTACTCGCGCGAGGCCACCTCCTCGAAGCTCGTCAGCCAGTTCCTCTCCGAGATCGACGGCTTCGCACAGAACAACCAGAACGTGCTGATCCTGGCGCGCGACCAACGTGCCGTGGGCCGTCGATCCGGCGTTCCGCCGGCCCGGGCGCTTCGATCGCGTGCTGTTCGTGCCGCCGCCGGATCGGCCGGCGCGCGCAGTCGATCCTCGACGCGCCTGCTGCCGGAGCGCCCGACCGCGGGGGCGCTCTCGGTGCCGCGAGATCGCCGAACTCACGCCTGGATTCTCCGGCGCCGACCTGCGCGACCTGGTCGAGACGGCCGTGGACGAGGCGATCGAGGCCTCGATCGCTCGGGCGCGAGTAGCCCGGTGCACGATGGATCACCTGCGAGCGGCCCTCAAGGAAACGGCAAGTCGACCACCACCGAGTGGCTGACGACCGCGCGCAACTACGCGCGCTACGCCAACGAGGGCGGCCAGTACGACGAGGTGCTCGAGTTCCTCGAGCGCCACGGAGGCCGCCGGTGAGCGCGGACTACCGGATCCAGGATGAACCGCTCGGCAACAGCCCGCGCGGCCTGGTCATCGATCCGTTCTGGTCGTTGCTCGCGGTGATGCTGGGCGGCGCGGCGCTCGGCGCGCTGCTGTTCGCGGTGAATGCATACTTCCTGCGCGGCCCCACCTGGAAGCGCGAGCTCGAGCTGGCCGCGACCATGCTCCTCGGCGCCGGGATCCTCGGCTTTCTCATCGTGCAGGCGGAAGCGAGCGGCGCGCTGCAACCGGGAGCGGTGAAGTACGCGATTCTCATCGTCGTCGCCTGGAAGCTCGCGGTGACGTACTGGATCTACTACCTGCAGCAGACCGGCTTCGCACTGTTCGAGTATTTCGGTGGCAAGGCCCAGAACGGCCTGCCGATCGTGTTGGTGGGCGGGCTGCTGCTGCGCCGCCTGGTCGTCAACGCCGTGGATCATCCGGTGTGGAAGATCATGGTGTCCTGATGGCGCGTGACGTCGCACAGCTCATCGAACGCGCGCACGCGCAGATCGGCCACGGCAACCTCACCGGGGCGATCGAGTCGCTGCGCCAGGCCTTGAGTGCCGACCCGGATCACAGCGGCGCGCACGCCTTGCTCGCGCTGTGCCTGCATGACGAGCGCCGCTTGCACGCTGCGGAGCACGAAGCGCGACTCGCGGTGAGTCTCGACCCGGACAGTGGGCTGGCGCACTACGCCGTGGCCATGGTGGCGCTGGCGCGGCGCGATTTCGCACTCGCCGAGGAGCACTTGCGTCACGCGATCGCGCTCCAGCCTGAACACACGCACTCGCTGCTGGGCCTGGCGCGCCTCTACCTGCTGTGGAACCGGCCGCAGGAGGCACTGCCGCTGCTCGAGAAGGCGCGTGAGCTCGCGCCTGACGACGCCGACACCTGGGCAGCGCTCGCGGACTACCACAAATCGCAACGCGACTTCGACCGTGCCGAGCAGCTGGCGCGCGAGGGGCTCAAGCTCAATCCCGAAAACTCCGACGCACTGTTGGTGATGGGAGAAGTGCTGCTGCAACGGGGTGACACCGCTGGCGCTCGCGAGCACGCGTTGCTGGTGCTGCGTCAGAATGCCAACCACCAGGGTGGCATCCACCTGCTCACCGCGGTGAAGGCGCGCGAGAGCCCGATCCTTGGCCTGTGGTGGCGCTTCAACGCGTTTTTCGGCGCGGGCTCCATCATGCGGCGCGTGGTGATGCTGCTCGGCATCTATCTCGGTTACCGCGTGGGCGCGCTGGTTGCAGGCGACCTCGGGTACACAGTTGTGCAGACGCTCCTCACGCTGACCTGGCTCGGATTCTGTATCTACACCTGGGTCGGGCCGGCGCTCTTTCAGAAGCAGCTCAAGCGCGAGCTCGAGCCGGCCACGCTGCACTCGAAGTACTGAGGGTGGCCGCGCTTCAGCGCGGCGCGAGCGCATCCGCGCGTGCCTGCGCTTCCTGTGCTTCGGGCATGCGGCCGCGAGCCTGCAACGCCTCGGCGACCAATCGCCAGGCGGAGGACTGCGTGCGCGGATCGCCGGTGGCGAGCGACAACGCCTTGCGGCCGAGGTTCTCCGCCTGCGCGTAATTGCCTTCGGCCTGGCGCACCCGCCCCAGCTCGATCCACAGCAGCGGATTGTTGGGCTCGATCCTGAGCGCGCGCTCGATCGAGCCGGCGGCCACGGCGAAGTTGCCGGCGGCCGCCTGCGTGCGCGCCTGGCTCACCAGCGATCGGCTCGCCGAGCCGAGCTGATATTCGCGCGTGGGCGGCGGGGCCGGAGGCTCTTCGACCGGCTCGGGCGAAGGCGTGGGCTCAGTCGGCGGCGTTTCTGGCGGCGGCAAATTCGGCGCGCCACCCGGCGCGGGCTGCGGCTGCTGTGGCGGTGGCGGCGAATAGGGATTCGGCAGCTTGCAAGCTGATAGAGCGAGCGCCAGGGTCAGCGCGCAGAGGAGAGCCGTTCGTCTCATTGTCGAATGATACCCTCGGCCCACTGGCGCGTACGCTCCGCGAACTCGCTCAGCGGATCGTTCCCGCAACCCGGCTTGATCGGCAGCACGATATCGGCGGGCACGGCCACCGACACCACATCCTCGGCGCAGCCCGGTTTCGCCATGTACCCGGTCGGATACTCGATCCAGACCTCCGTGAGCGATTCGGGCAAGGTCGCATCCCAGGAGATCGGACCGAGCTCCTGCATGATTTTCGACCACACGCTCAAGGCGCCCGCGGAGCCCGTGAGCCCGGTGGGCTGGTTGTCATCGAATCCCACCCAGGTCACCGCGAGATAGTTGCCCGTGAAACCCGCGAACCAGCTGTCGCGAAAGTCATCCGACGTGCCCGTCTTGCCGGCGACGATCACATCGGGGGGCAGTCGCGCATAGACAGCCCGGCCGGTGCCGCGCTGGGTCACCTTGGTGAGCATGCGATTGAGCTGATACACCGTGGCGGAATCGGCCACGGGCGTGACCTCGAGCGGAAATGCCTTGAGCGGCTTGCCGTCCGCGCTCACCACCGCGCGCACGGCGCGCAGCGGCGTGCGGAAGCCGCCATTGGCAAGGCTGTTGTAGAGTTGTGCGACTTCGATCGGCGCGAGATCGATGGCACCCAGGATGAGCGCGGGATTCTCGGCCGGTGCCTTGTCGAGACCGAGGCGTGCGAAGGTCTTGGACACGTTCCTGACGCCAACATCGAGCCCGAGGTGCACGGTCGCGAGATTGAGCGAATCGGCGAGCGCACGCGTGAGCGGCACGAGTCCGTTGACCTCGTGGGTGAAATTCTCCGGTCGCCAGCGCTTGCCGTTCGGCAGCTTCACGTCGATCGGCGCATCGTCGATCAGGCTCGCGGCGTTGTAGCGGCCCGTTTCCAGCGCTGCGAGATACACCACCGGCTTGGCGAGTGAGCCGATCGCGCGCTTGGCGTCGAGCGCGCGATTGAAGCCGTCGAGCCCGGTCTCGCGACCACCCACGATCGCGACGACATCGCCGCTCTGCGGGGCCGTTACGACAACCGCGCCCTCGAGCCGCGCCTCCTTGTCCTTGTATCGCTTGTCGAGCCGGGTGAGCTCTTCGATCAAGGCCGCTTCCGCGGTCGCCTGCACGCGTGGATCGAGAGTGGTGAACACCTGCAGGCCGGCTTCCGTCAGGTCCTCCTCGCGATAGTCACGGCGCAGCGTCCGCCGCACGAAAGCGAGATAGGCGGGGTAGTAGCCGGAGGCTACATTCGCGGTTACGCCGAGCGGCTGCTCGATGGCCTGCAGCGCTGCCTTTTCTCCCACAGCGCCGAACTCCCCGAGGAGTCGCAACACCAGGTCGCGTCGCAAGCGCGCGCGCTCCGGGTGCTTGCGTGGGTCGTAGAAGGAAGGCCCGCGCACGACCGCCACCAGCAACGCGATCTCGCTCAGCTCGAGCTCCTTGAGCGGCTTGCCGAAATAGAACTGGCTGGCGAGACCGAAGCCATGAATCGCGCGCTGGCCGTCCTGCCCGAGGTAGATCTCGTTGATGTACGCGTTCATGAGATCGGTCTTGCCGAAGCGCGCGTCGAGAATGACCGCCATCAGCGCTTCCTTGATCTTGCGCCACAGCGTTTGCCGATCGTCGAGGAAATAACTGCGCACGAGTTGCTGGGTGAGCGTGCTGCCGCCCTGCTCGATCGCCCGTGCGCGCACGTTGACCCATGCCGCCCGCATGATTCCTTCGGGGTCGATGCCGTGGTGGGTCTCGAACTTGCGATCCTCGATCACCATGAGCGCGGTCGGCAGGAGCGGCGGCACGTCCTGCGGCGCGACCACGATCCGGTCCTCGCCGTGAATGGGAAAGATGCTCCCGATCAGCAACGGGTCGAGCCGGAAGATCGGGAGTTCGTCGCCCTTCGTGTCGGAGATGCGCGCCACCGTGCTCCCCGAGGTGGTTACGCTGATGGTCTGCGCCTCGCGCACTTCATCCACGAACTGCGCGCGGCGCGCGGCGATGTCGAAGCGTGCGCCACGCCGGTGATAGCTGCCGGGCCGCGTGAGCTGCGCGGCCGGCACGTAATGCAGACGCGCGAGCTCCTCTTCGAGGCCCTTGGCGGAGAGCGCCAGCCCGGAGTAGAGCTCGAGCGGCTGCGCCAGTACCTGCGCGGGGAGCGTCCAGCGCCGCCCCTCGAACTGCGGCGTTACCTGGCGATCGAGGTAGATGATGAAGGCGACATCGGCGAGAACCGCGAAGAGCGCGATGACGAGTAGAACGCGCCCCAGGCGGCGCTTCGACGATGACATGATTTCGCGTGCAGTCCTCAGGAGTGACGGCGGGAAGGGTGCAGCCTGTCAGACAGCCGTGGCAAGGACGGCGTTCGAAAATCGGCGCGTGCCTGGCCGCATGACCGGCGCACCAGCGGTGTCGCGTGCCCGCACGCGGATAATGAACAGCGCGGTCCGGGCGTACCAGATTGCGGGATTATCAAGGACTTCCGCAGTGACGCTCCTTATCGCGGCGTGCTGTCAACCTCGCAGCCCGGTGCGCGTTATCACCCGGTTGAGTGAGTCTCGCGCGAGGTGTGCCATGTTGCGGTCTGTTCTGACGGCGCTGCTCGTCATATCGGTCGGCGCCGGTTGTGCGTCGAGCGCCTCCAGCAAGGTCTATCCCAGGCAACAGGCGCAGCAGGCCTGGACGGTCGAGTACGGCAAGGTCACCGGAGTCGACGAGGTCACCATCGAGGGCGAACGCAGCTACCTGGGCCGTGCCGGCGGCGGCTATGTCGGCTATGAGGTCGGCCGTGCGGTGGTCGATGGCTCCGGCCGGGGCGTGGCCGGCGCAGTGGGAGCGGTCGCCGGTGCCGTGGCGGGTGATGCGGTCGAGGAACGCGCTACGCGCCAGCCGGGGTTGCAGATCACGGTGGATCTCGACGAGGGCGCGACAGTCGCCATCGTCCAGGCCACTGATCAGCCGTTCGCGGTGGGCGAACGAGTCAAGGTGTTGCGGGGTCAGCGCGGCGCGGCGCGCGTGACCAAGATCTGAGTCTCATCCGCTTCAGGGCACTGGGGCGCGGTCACTTGGGCGGGCGAACGATGTAGCCGCCCGATTTTTCGTCGTGCTCGAGCGTGACCAGGCCGCGCGCCTGCGCTTCCAGGAGCAGCTCGTTGAAACCACCGAAGCCGTGATAGGACTCGTTGAATCCGGGCAGGCGCCGCTTGAGCGCCTGCTTGATCATCGAGCCCCAGATGCGTTCGTCTTCGCCGCGCTCGGCGATCAACGCATCGAGCGTCTTCAGCAGCAGGTCGAAGGCCTCCTGTTTCCTGTCGTCCTCGCTCTTGCGCGGTGCGGGCACGGCTTCCGCCGCCGCCGGCTTCGCCGCACCCTTGCGCGGCGCGCGGCGCCGGCCTGGGGCCTCGCGCACCAGGTCGTCGTAGTAGATGAACTCATCGCAATTGGCTATCAGGAGGTCCGAGGTGGAGTTCTTGACGCCGACGCCGATCACGACCTTGGCGTTTTCGCGCAGCTTGCTCACCAGGGGCGAGAAATCCGAATCGCCGCTGATGATCACGAAGGTATCGACGTGCGCCTTCGTGTAGCAGAGATCGAGCGCGTCCACGACCATGCGGATGTCGGCCGAGTTCTTTCCCGACTGGCGCACGTGCGGGATCTCGATGAGCTCGAAGGACGCCTCGTGCATGCCGGACTTGAACTCGCGGTAGCGGTCCCAGTCGCAATAGGCCTTCTTGACGACGATGCTCCCCTTGAGCAGCAGGCGCTCGAGCACCTTCTGCATATCGAACTTCTGATACTTGGCGTCGCGGACGCCGAGCGCGATGTTCTCGAAGTCGCAGAACAGCGCCATGTTGTGGATTTCAGCCGGGGGCACTAGGGAACTCCCTCAATTGGTGTGGCGGCAGTGTACGGGAGAGCTTCGCGCGCTGTCGCCAAAAACATACGCACGTTGACTTGAGGCTGGCACCCGGAGTGCTGCATAGTCGGAGCGTCCAATCCGTGCGCGCGACTTTTTAGGGGAAGCTCGATGCGCGATTCACAAACACCGTCCGACCCGGCGTCGGAAGTGGTACGGCTGATGCCGACGCGTGCCGAGAACGCGCGCGCGCTGTACGTGATCAATCTCACCTCGTCGAACACGCCGATGGCGCTCGAAATGCCGGACGTTCGCGGCTTCTTCGGGCTCGCCGTGTTTCGCTCGCGGCGCCTCGAGGATGGACGCGACCGCTACCGTCTGCATCTCGGCTATTTCGAGTCGCGTGCCGACGCCGAGCGGGCGCTACCCGCCGTACAGCGGCGTTACCCCACGGCCTGGATCGCGGCCGCGCCCCGCAGCGGACTCGGTTCGCTCGACGACACCAACGTTTCCGAGTTCCGGATCATCCACGCGCCGGCGCAGCCTGCGCGGCCCGATGTGGTTGCGCCCGCAGCGGATGCGCAGCCCGGTGAGATCCCGGTCGCCGCACCGCAGAGATTTGTCGTGCAACTAGTATGGTCGGATCAACGCGTCGATCCGAACCAGATTCCGCAGCTCGCGATTTACGACGCCTACACGATGTACACCGTCACGCTGCTGCGCGGCGGCATCCGCTATTACGGGATTCGCCTCGGCTTCTTCACGAGCGTGATTTCGGCCCGCCAGATTGCCCTTTATGTGCGCCCGGATTTTCCGACCGTCGCGGTGGTTCCGGTGAGCAGTCGCGAGTTTGACGTCGCGCGCACGATCGCCTGGCATCGTGACGCTCGCAGCAACGTGAATGCGGAGTCCCCATCCGAAATCACGTCCGAAACGACGCCCGCGGTATCCACAGTGGCGACGCCGGCAGCGGACGGGCCTGCACCGGCGAAACCGGCGCCGGTCTCGCCGAACGTCGCTGCTGCAGCGCCCGCGCCTGCTCCCATTGCAGCGGAGGGCTACGAGCAGAAGCCGCCCTCGCTACTCGAGCCGCTGCGTGTGGTGTCAGCGAGGCTCGTGCAATCGACGCCCGTATCCGCGCCGGAAAGACAGGCTCCGCAACCGGCGGCCATCGTGGTCCCGGAAAGACCCGTCGCGAGCGCGCCAGCGACAACGCCCGATGCCAAGTCAGCGACCATGAAGATGCGCGAGGAAGCGCAGCGTCGCGGCCCGGCCTTCAGCAACGAGGAGCTCGTCGCGGCGCTTCGTGCCACGGAGCGGTCCTCGACCCTCAGGCGGCACGACCCGCAGGCGGAAACGGCCGAGCCGCACCCCGGCGTGGCTGCGTCCAAGCGCGAATCCGCCATCCGTCGGTTCTGGCACCGCCTGATCGGCTGAGCCGCTGATCGCTTGCCTCGGCGGCCCGCCTGGGCCAGCCGGCAGCCCGACCTTTCAACTGCGTCGTTTCGCCCCACGCTGCTCGGCGTGCGCCTTCAATGCCGCAGGTGTTGCGATCGCCGTTCTCGGGAACCACAATCGCGCCTGCAGCATTTAATGAGGGATATCGACCACTCACTAAAACGCAGGAGGGGATCATGCTCACCAATGCCGTGTGGCTGTTCGCGGTGGCCGCGATCGTCGGTGTGTATATGGGCGTACTGCATTCGCGGGGGCGCACACCGCCACCGGTGCTCGCTGCGGTCCTGCACGGCGTGTTAGCCGTGTGCGGCACCGTCATACTCTTACTCGGCGTGTTGCAGCTTGGATTGGGCGCCACGGTGCATTCGTGGGCGCTGGGACTCTTCGTGATCGCCGCCCTCGGCGGACTGTATCTCGTCAGCTTTCACATCCGCGGCAGGCCCCTGCCCGGCGGCGTGATCGTGATTCACGGCATGATCGCGGCAATCGCGTTCGTGATTCTCGTGGTCGCGGTGTTTGCGTTGGCCTGAAGGGGATCAGAACACCTCGCCGCTCGCGCGGCGATCCACGACGAGGCACCCTCTCCCGTCCATAGGGAGAGGGGCCCCTTCAACCATTCCGCTCCGTCAGAAGCGGCGCGGGCGTCCGCCGCCGCGATTATTCGAGCGCTCCTGCGCCTCGTTAACCTTGAGCGCGCGCCCATTCATGTCTTTGCCGTTGAGCCCCTGGATCGCCCGGGCAGCATCAGCATTATTCATCTCGACGAAACCGAATCCGCGCGGCCGGCCGGTATCGCGGTCGGTGATCAGGCTGAGCGATTCGACGGTGCCGAACTGCGCAAACAACGCCCGCACCTCCGTCTCGTTGGCACTGAACGGCAGATTACCCACGTAAATCTTGGTCATGACTGAAGAAACTCCAAATGAGGGATCGAAAAGACGCGCGAACGCATGGGCGTGAGAACCGGTCAATCGGTCAGAGGATGAGTCGAGATGTCACGAAGACGCGCACGAGCGGGCGCGGACTATAGCCTAAATCCAGCCCAGACGCCCAATAACCTGCGCCCGGCCAACACCCTAGAAGGGGCTGGCCAATGCCCAATGGGACGCGTATGGTCGCGCCATGACCACCAATTCTCCTGCCCCATCGACCGCCTCGGTGCTCGAGCTCCCGTACATTCTGGCCTCGGTTACCCGGGCGCCCTCACCGATCGCGGACGATACGCGGGACTGGCACTCGTACGTGATCACCCAGGGCGTGAACAACATCGTCGGCCACCGGCCCGGGAGCGCGGAACTCGTACGCCTGGCGGCCGAGGACCTGGTGGTGCGTCTGAACGAGCGCCGCGGCTTCCGTACCGGGCGCAAGAACCTGATCATCGGCCCAGGCAAGAAGAGCTGACGCTCCTCGTCCTGCTCGCACGGCGCGAGCCCCTTCCGGCGGATTCACGACGCGGCCCCTTCTGGGTACGATAGGTACGTCAGGAACCTGTAGAGGAGCGACGACCATGAGCAAGGGCATGGACAAGAAGAAGGAGTCGAGGAAAAAGCCGGCCAAGACGCTGGAGGAAAAGCGCGCCGAGAAGCGCGCCAAGCGGGCCGCACGCGGCTATTGATCGCCGCCATCGGATGAATGCCTTGCGCCTCGCGCGCTGCTCGCTGCAGCTCGCGTGCTTGCTTGCTGCCGCTGGGACGCCGCTGGCCGTCAGCGCCATCGAGGCGCAGAAGTCATCGCAGGGAATTCAGCAACTGGTGAGCGAGGCGCGTGAGCTGCTTCCCATCACGCGCAGCCAGATCAACGATCTGTACTATGCGCTGCAGCGCGCTCTGGCCAATACCGGTGACACGTCGCGCATGTTCTCGAACAGCTACGAATACCGCGAGCTCAAGCGCAGCGCCACACGCTTCACGGACATTGGCAACAGGGTGTACACGCTGGCGTCGCGTTGCGGTGCGGATGGCAAGAAGCTCGGCCAGGACTTCAAGAGCCGAGTACGCCGGTTTTCGACCGACGTGAACCGTATCGCCTCGGCCAGCACGTCGACGTTCGCAAAGCAGGCCATCGACAACCTGGACCGCGACCTCGAGGACATCGGTGGCATGCTGCCGGCCGTTGCGGGAATCCCCGACTGCTCACCTGAGTCGGATGACGAGGCGGACGAGGAACCGGCGAAATCCGAGTAGCCGGTTCACGCCGTCGCGCTGAGCTAGCGCAGGTTGTTGTCGAACCAGCGGTAACCGAGGTAGAGCCCCGCGCCGCCGGCGATGGCGCTCAGGACCACTGCTGCACCCAGTGCGACATGCGCGCCCAGCCACCAACCGGCCCAACCCAGCAAGAGTGCGCACAGCCAGCCGATAATCGTGCGCACCCGATCGGCCCGCTAGCCCAGGAACTCCTTGACGACGCCGGCGAGATCGCGAAGGGCGCGCGCCCCATCGCCGCGGAATGACGAGCCGTGCATCACGGCGAGCACCCTGGGGCTGAGCGTCGCCAGGCGTTGGAAGGTGCTATCCGTGTACGGCGTGTACGGCATGTCCTTCGCGAGCGGCCCCTCGAGGCTCGCGCGAATCGATTCGCGCGCGGGCGTGACCACATCGACGGTCAACGCGGCTGGATCGCCCGGCTGAAAGAAAAGATCCGAGCAGAGCAGCGTGTGTTCGGTCTCCTCGAAGAAGAGTCCCGCATCCCACGAATGTGGCACATGGGGTGTGGCGAGGAATCGCAGCCGGCGCTTGCCGATCGGCAGCACTTCCTCATCCTCCAGGCCCCGCGGTGCCCGATCAGCGTAGTCGGTCACCGACACCATGGCGCCCACCATGCTGCAGACCGCCTGGGCACGCGGTGCGGCAGCGAGCCAATCATTCAAGGCGCCGCATTCATCGGCTTCGAAATGGCTGAACCCGATCCAGCGCAGTGTCGCTGGATCGATGAGCGACTTCACGCCCTCGAGGGTCGAATCGAACATGCGCCTGAAGCCGGTGTGCATCAGGAATGGCTCATCGTCCCTGATGAGGAACTGGTTGAACTGGAGTCCGTAGTCCGGATGAAACGCCGAAATACGGAAGGTATCGGGCGCGATTTCCGTCACTTTGCTCGGCATGTCAGCACTCCCGTCGTCGGGCGCAGAGGCGAAGGCGATGCGCAGGCACGCCGCCGCGTGTTCAGGGCCTGCCGCCCAGCACTCTCGCCGGTAGAAAGAAGATCGCTCGCAACAGCGCGAATACGCCCTCGACGGCGATGCCGACGAGCCGCAAGGGCAGTGAAATCAGCCACACCAGCGGCCACAGCACGAGCGCGAGCAGCGCCAGCGGCCAGCACACCACGAGCAGCAGCAGCCAGAGCAGGAACTTCATCGGGTCACCTCTCTGGTGTAGGGTACCTTGTGCGCTCCGCGCGGAAAAGGTGAATGCCATGATCATCGGCGCCCACGCGATCATCTACAGCACTCAGCCGCAGGCCGATCGCGCCTTCCTGCGCGACGTGCTGCAGTTCCCTCACGTGGACGTCGGCGACGGCTGGCTGATCTTCGGCCTGCCGCCCGCCGAAGTCGCCGTTCACCCTTCTGGTACCAACAGCGTGCACGAGCTCTACCTCATGTGTGATGACGTCGAAGCGCTCATCGCGAAGCTCCGGCACGCGGGCTTCGAGTGCGAGCCGGTCCAGAGCCTGCCATGGGGCCTGCTCACGCACCTGACATTGCCTGGTGGCGGAAAATTGGGCATTTACGCGCCACGGCATGCCAGGCCCCCCGCAATGGGTGCGCCCGCTCGAGGGCGCCAGTCGAAAGAACGAGGGTCGCGCAAGCCACGCAAGATCAAGGCCAGCAAGACGCGCGCCCGGAGGGTGCGCCGCAAGTAGTGGCCGGTTCTTCGCCTTCAGCGACTGCGTTTCCGGCCAGCCCGGGCGACCGGCCTGACCGCTGCTCTTTTTTTCTTGGCCGCGGCTTTGCGCCCGTGCTTTCTGCGCGCGCGTGAGGCAGCGTTGGCGCTCTTTCCGGCAGCCTTCGCTGCCGTTGGCGTGCTCGGTGCCGACCAGGCCGCACGCGTCAGCCGGAATTCCGGCATCGCTTCGACGCGTGCCACGTGGGCGCGCAACATCGGGTAGTCCTCGGGCTTGAACGCCGCCGGAACAGCCTCGGTCAGGAAGGTGAAGATGCAACTCACGTAAACGTCGGCCTGCGTCATCCGCGCGCCGACCAGCCACTGGGCATCGCGCTTCTGCGCGGCGTGCCGCTCGAGCTCGGCGAGCGCGCCACGCAACTGCGAACGGCAACGCTCGATCCAGGGTGCATGGCGCTTTTCCGCCGGTCGGAACACCCGGTCAACGATCTCCTCACGGGCTTTCTCGGCGGCGCCATAAGCGAACGACATGAGGCGCAGCGCCGTGCGTCGTTCCGCACCGGTCGGCGGCAGCAACGCACGCTCCGGCCCGACGCGGTCGTCGAGGTAGTCGAGCATCGCCGAACACTCGACCAGCACCTCTCCGTCTTCGAGCACCAGGGTGGGCACGCGGCCGAGCGGACTGAATTGGCGGATGCGCTCGAAGTCCTTGCCGACCGACCAGTTGACGTGCTCGAACGGAATGCCGAGCAGCTTGGCGCTCACCGCCACGGGCCGCACGAACGGCGAATCGAACATTCCGATCAGTTTCATCATTCGAGTCATCCTCCGGGAGCGGCCATCATAAGCAAGCTCGCGATGCCGGGCATCCGGGCGCGCCGCTCAGCGTGGCTCGACCACGACTTCCGTCTTGACCGAATTGGCGATGTAGCAATCCTCGTGCGAGCGGTGATGGAGGTCGTCGAGCTCATCGGCGGACGGTGTCCTGTCGCCCCACACGACCTCAGGGCGCAGGGTCACTTTCAACATGGCCATGGCGCCTTGCGCGTTCTTGCCGATCTCGCCGACCGCCTGGTCTTCGTAACGCTCGATGATCAGGCCCGCCTTGGCTGCATGAAAGAGAAAGAAGAGCATGTGGCAGGAGGACAGAGAGGCCACGAACGCTTCCTCCGGGTCCACCGCCTCCTGTTTCGAAAGCGGTGCGGGGACCACCTTGGGAGAGCTGGATGCCGGTACGACCACGCCGCCATCGAAGCGCCATTCGTGCGCGCGCGAATACTTGTTGTCCTTGAACGCCGCGCTCGACGGACGCGTCCACGCCACCGTGGCGGTGTATGTGCTCATGTCTGACTCCTGTCCCTTCTGCCGGGCGGGGCATCATACTCCCCATCCAGGCCCTGACCTCACCCCCGGAAGTCATGCAAGGAGCGCCGATGTCGCGCGACGATCAGATCGTGGAACTGCTCACCGACCTGCGTGACGGCCAACGCGAAACGCTTGCGCGTCAGCACGAGCAGCTCGAGCTGGCCCGCAGCGAAGCGGAGCGCATGCGTCGCATCGCCGATGAGTCGGTGGCGCTGCAGCGCGCCGGCATCGAGCGCGTGCAGCGCATCACCCGCATCGTGCTGCCCATCATCGTGCTGCTGATCGGCCTCCTGGCCTGGCTGATCTTCAAGTACCGGCTTCTTTGAAGAGCTCTTCGTGACACACCTCCCACAACTGTCGGCGTCGCTCTGCGGTCCCGCCCTCCGCAGAGGAAAGATCGTCTACGATGCGCACGTGACAAACCAACCTGGACGGCATCCATGATCAGGCGCCTCAACATCACCGTGGATGACGCGACGCGCGTCTCGGCACTGTGGCAGTCGCCGACACCGGCGCGCGCCTGCTATGTGCTCGCACACGGTGCGGGCGCGGGCATGGAACACGTGTTCATGGTGGCGGTCGCGACCGAGCTCCAGGCGCAAGGCATCGCCACCCTGCGTTACCAGTTTCCCTACATGGAACGCCGCGCCCGCCGGCCCGATGCACCGAAGATCTGCCAGGCGACCGTGCGCGCGGCAGTCGCGGAAGCGGCCCGGCTGGCGCCCGATCTGCCGCTCTTTGCCGGGGGCAAGTCCTTCGGTGGACGCATGACCTCGCAGGCACAGGCGGAATCTCCCCTGCCTGGCGTGCGCGGCCTGGTGTTTCTCGGCTTTCCACTGCACGCTCCGGGGCGACGCGCGGATGAGCGCGGTGAGCATCTTGCCGACGTCAAGATCCCAATGCTGTTTCTGCAGGGCAGCCGCGACGAGCTCGCAGCGCTCGACCTGCTCGAGCCGGTGACCCGCAAGCTCGGCAAGCGCGCGACGTTGAAGGTGTTCGAGGATGCCAACCACTCCTTTCAGTTGCCGGCGCGCTCCGGAAAGAAGAGCACCGAAGTCATGCATGAGCTGGTGCAGGCCTCCGCCGACTGGATGAATTCCTCGCTCGAGTCCTGATGCGTCTCCGGCTGGATGGAGCGGTGTGAAGAGCACCGCCGCCGGAACTCATTCAGCTGCTCCTCATGGTGCTGGACTCGCCAATCCGGGCGAGGCAATCTGCGCAGCGCGTTTTCATGGTGGAGGCCCGATGTCCTAGCGCCGCTGCTCGACCACGGACGCGAGGCGCTTGATGCCCTCGGCGATGGCGCTGTCGCGCAGCGCGCCGTACCCGAGGATGAGTGCCGGCGGTGTCTTGGCCCGCACACGGTAGGCCTGCACGCCGCCGACGCGAACCGAGAGTTTCGCGGCCGCGGCGGTGATCGACTGCTCGTCTGCGCCCGCCGGCAGCTCGAGCATCAGGTTCAGACCCGCCGCGATCCCGAACACGCGCCGCTTCGGCAAGTGCGTGCGCAGCTCCCTGGTCAACCGGTCACGCCGGCGTCGATAGATCAAGCGCATCCGTCGCAGGTGCCGGTCGAGCTCGCCGCGTTCCAGAAAGTCCGCAAACGCGAGCTGCTCGATGCCCGGTGAACCGCGGTCCTCCATTTCCTTGATTCGCGCCAGCGCGCCGGCCAGGCTCGGCGGGCGCCACCAGCCAGCCGAGACGCAGCGCGGGTGCCAGCGTCTTGCTGGCAGAGCCCACGTACACCACGCGTTCGGGCGCGACGCCCTGGAGTGAACCGATCGGCTCGCGGTCGTAGCGGAATTCCGCGTCGTAGTCGTCCTCGATCACGAACGCCTGCCGGCGCCTTGGCCCACTCGAGCAACGCGGCGCGGCGTTGCGGGGCGAGGACCGAGCCCGTCGGGAATTGATGCGCGGGTGTGATGAGGACCGCCGCTGCCTCGCTGCGCTCCAGTCGTTCCACGATCAGGCCCTGCTCGTCGACCGGGACCGCGACCGCCTTGAGACCGGCGGCGCGGATCGCCGCGCGCTGTTCCTCGTGCGAGGGATCCTCGGTCGCGACAGCGCGCGCGCCCCGCTGCTTGAGCAGCGTGCACATGAGCCGGAACCCCTGCGTGAACCCGTTGCACATCACCATGTGTGCGGGGTGCGCGGCGGTGCCGCGCACGCGATTGAGATAGGTCGAAAGCGCAGTGCGAAGCGGCAGCGCACCGCGCGGATCCGGGTAGTCGAGCGCCGCGGTGGATGCGGTCGCCAGCACCTTGCGCAGCGATCTGTGCCACGCGCGCCGCGGGAAAGCGCCGGTGTCAGGGACGCTCGGGCGGAAGTCGTAGCGAAACTCGACGGGCGCTGGCTCTGCGCCGAATGCCCGCGCGCGCTCAACGACGTCGCGAGCGGGCAGCCCGCGGCCCGCGGCCACGGTCGTAGCCGAACCGCGGCGCGCCGCGAGATATCCCTCCGCGAGCAGCTGCTCATAGGCCTCGACAATGATGCCGCGCGACACCCCGACGTCGGACGCCAGCGCCCGCGTCGAGGGCAGCTCGGCGCCTGGAGGCAGGCGGCCGGCGCGGATCGCCTCGCGCAATTCGCGCTCGACTTGCACGCGCAGTGCTTCGTCCGACGCGCGGTCGATACGGATCAGGAGCTCGGGGGCGGCCACGGCGCTCTGCAAAGTGGTCTTGCTATTTGACACAAAAGTGGCTCTATGTTTTGGACCAGTGAAGGGTACGCTACCCGCCAGGTCGAGGAAAGGTTTGCTTAACCAGGCTTCAACAACTGCGTTTGCTGGTTTGGACCGCTGGGCCGAAAGTGCACACACCTGAAAACACCTTTGCACACGCATCGGATACGGGAAAAGTCGAGGAGAAGGTCATGAACACGCTGCACGGAATTCGACAGTTCGCACTCTCAGCCGCCCTGGGCTTCAGCGCGCTGACGGCATCGGCCGTGCCGGCGATCGCGGAGCCGGCGAGCGACGCCCAGAGCGTTGCAGGCACCTTCGCCGACCTCGGGCAGATCACCGTGCGCGCGCGCCGTGAGGCGGCCGTTGCCGATCTCGGCAGCCTGGTCGTGAGCGCGCCGCGACTCAAGGCGGTGAGGTTCGCGGACCTGGGCTCGATGACCGTGACGGCTTCACGCATCGCCGACACGCGCGTCGCCGACCTCGGCGCGCTCACCGTCACGGCCAGGCGCACCGCAGCGGTGACGGTTGCGACGGCACAGACTTCGAATCGCTTCTGGAAGTAGTCCCCCTGCCTCGAGCCTGTCCGACCACGGCAGGCTCATTTTTTTGGCACACTCCTCATGACCAATCGCGATCGGCTCGAGCTGTTGATCCTCGGAGTGATCTGGGGCGCCTCGTTCCTCTTCATGCGCGTCGCTGCCCCGGAGTTCGGCGCGCTCGCGCTGGTCGAGATCCGGGTCGCTACCGCCGCGGTGTTCCTCGTCGCCGTGCTCGCTTGGCGCCGCGGCATGGGTGCTTTGCCGGGAGCAGCACTACCGCTGACGATCCTCGGTGTGTTCAGTTCGGCCTTGCCCTTCGTCCTGTTTGCTTACGCGACGCTCTCCATCACGGCCGGAACTGCCGCGCTGCTCAACGCCACTGCGCCGCTCTTTGGCGCGCTCGTGGCCTATGCCTGGCTCGCGCGATAAGCTGACCGTGCCGAGGGTGCTGGGGCTCGCCACCGGTTTTGGCGGTGTCGCGCTGCTCGCGTGGGACAAAATTTCGTTCGACGGCGGCGGCAGCACGCTCGCCATTCTCGCGGGCCTGGGCGCCTCCTTTTCGTACGGCGTCGGCGTGAACTACACGAAAAGGAAGCTGGGACAGGTGTCCCCGCTCGCGGCGGCGACCGGCAGTCAGATCGCCGCGGCGCTGCTGCTCCTGCCCCTGGCGGTTGCGCATTGGCCGAGCGCCATGCCCTCGCTCAAGAGCTGGCTGAGTGTCATTGCACTCGGGACGGTCGGCACCGGCATCGCCAACGCGTTCTACTTCCGGCTGATCGCCCGCATCGGCCCCGCCAGGGCGATCGCCGTCACCTACCTGATCCCGTTGTTCGGCATGCTGTGGGGATTGATCTTCCTGCATGAGCCGATCACAGCCGCCATGCTCGCAGCCTGCGCAGTGATCCTGCTTGGCACCGCGCTCGCCACGGGCGGCAGTGCGACAGCGCCGATCGCCAATGCACCGGGCGCCGACGAAGTCAGACGCGTCTGACAGGTGCTTATGTAGAGCGGACCTTTGTTCAGGTTCGCCATTCAGCCTGAGTTAAGCGCGCGGGAGTAAACTCGGCCATCATGCGCCCCCCTGTGCTCGCCCTCTTGCTGGCCTTCGCCGTCTCCTCCACCGCCTTCGCCGAGGACGATCCGCCGGCGCGCGTCGCGCGCCTGAGCCTCACGCAGGGAGCGGTGTCTTTCCAGGCCGCGGGCGAAGGTGCGCCCGAGACTGCCGAGCTCAACCGGCCGCTCACGTGGGGCGACCGACTGATGACCGAGCGTGGCTCGCGCGCCGAAATGAGCGTCGGTATCGCGGCCATCCGGCTCGACGAGAACACCGACCTGTCGCTCGCCAACCTCGACTCCGACATCGTGCAGCTCGAGCTCAATTCCGGAACGCTCGGCATTCACGTGCGCGAGCTCGGTGAGGCGGAGACTTTCGAGATCGACACACCGAATGCGGCGGTTCTGCTGCGCGAACCGGGCGACTACCGGATCACCGTGGATTCGCAGAACGCGACGGTGCTCGCGGTGCGCACCGGCGCAGCCGAAATCGACGGTGGTGCCGGTCCGATTCGCCTGGATGATCACCAGGAACTGCGGTTCACGGGCGTGGAACAGGTTGCCGACGTGCAGGCACTCGGACCACTCACCGGGTTCGACGAGTGGTGCATCGAACGTGAGCAGACGCTCGCGGACCGCGAGTCGACGCGCTATGTTTCACGCGACGTGGTGGGCTACGAGGACCTCGACCGCCACGGCATCTGGTGGAACGAGCCTGGCTATGGACACGTCTGGGCACCGACGTACATCTCGATCGGCTGGGCGCCCTATCGATTCGGGCACTGGAAGTGGATCGGGCCGTGGGGCTTCACGTGGATCGATCACACGCCCTGGGGCTATGCGCCGTTTCACTACGGGCGTTGGGCGCATGTGCGCAATCGCTGGTGCTGGGTGCCGGGACCGCGTCACTTCCGGCCGGTGTGGGCGCCGGCACTGGTCGGCTGGCACGGCATGCCGGGCGTGCGCGACCCGTCGCGGCCCGGTTCAGTGAGCTGGTTCCCGCTGGGCCCACGCGACGTGTACGTGCCGACGCATAGCGCGAGCCCGCGGTACGTGCGCGCCGTCAATGTGTCGAACACCACCATCGACAACAACGCACGGATCACCAACGCCTGGCGCGGCCGGTTGCGCGACCCTCGTCACGCCAATCGCGATGTGCCGAATGCAATGAGCTCTCTCCCCGCCGCGGCTTTCGCCGGCGGACAATCGCAGGCAGGCCACGTGGTGCGGACGACTCCGATCGAACCGGGCCGCGGCGTGCCCCACCTCACGACCTTGCAGCCCAGCGGAGAGACACGCTTGCGAGGGGGCTTCAATACGCGGCGCGCAGAAGTGGGCGGCGATCCGGCGGCGGTGATGCGTTCGGCAGGGAGTGCGCCGCGAGCGGCCGCGGATCCGCGACGTTCCGTGCCGCGCGTGCCGACAGACCGGCGCACGGTTCAAGGCGTTCCCACTGAATCGAGCACCGCCATGGATGACCGCAAGGACCGCCGCGCCGAGCAGCCGCCGAAGCGTCTGTATGAGCAGCGTGCCGCGCCGGCTGATACCTGGCGCCGGCCGCAGCGCGACTCGGGTCAGAACAATCGCAACGCAGGCTCCAACTCGGAGCGCAGCGGCGGCGGCGCCACACAACCGAGTGGCCGGTCGGAGCGCTCGGGGAACAGCGGCGGTGAAGCGCGCGTCTCGGGCTCGGGGTCACAGTCCGGACACGGCGGCGCCGTGCGCTCCGGAGGCGGTGGCGGCGAATCACGCATGTCGGGCTCACGCAGCCAGTCCAACCGCGGCGGCAGCATCGCTCGCCCGTAGTCGCGAAGCGCGGTCGTCCGCGCCTCAGGATCGACCTCCCTCGACGCCCCACATGCGGCGCGCCAGCTTGAGCGCCCCGACCGCGACCAGTGCGCCCGTGCCAACCATCAGGACCTCGAACGGCCAGAGATTGTGTGAGGTGGGATCGAGGGCGGTGTCGATCACGATGCGCAGGACAATGAACAGCACCACGGCCGCGGGGATCGCTGCGGCGATGCGCCACACGCCGCGCCATTTCCAGACACACCAGAGCGGCACGCCGATGCCCGCCAGGCCGAGCGCGCCCATCAGCAACATGAATCCACCGAAGAACACCGTCGCACCGATCGTGACGGGTTCGCTCGCGCGGCGTTGCGCATCCTCGCGCATGCGCGCCTCGGCGGCCGCTTTCAGTTGGTCGACCCACGCCGGCTCGTCAGCGGTCGAAGCACTTGCGGTCGTCCAGATGAGCTGCACGCTCTGCCGGGCCAGCTCCCGTTCGCGATAGGGCCCGTCACCACTGGTCAGGATGCGGACTTCATCCACCTCACCCGGCTCGATGAGCGCGAACCAGCCGAGTGCTTCGCCCTCGCCCACGTACTTCGCCGACGCGTTCGACATCGCCTGTTCGACCGGCTTGCCGTTGCGGTAGGGGCGAGCCCACAGGTTCATGGGCTCATCGGTGGTGTAGCCGATGCGGACGTAGAACGATTCGTTGCGTCCCAGCGCGGCGTCCGGGCCCGGATGCGTCTCGAGGATTCGCGCGCTCGACTCGGCTCGTGCGCCGGACGCCGTCACCAGCGCGACCATGGCCAGCAGGATTGGACGGATCACTGAAGTCCTCCCATGAGCCGGCAGATTCTAATGCAGCGACAGCGGGCCGCGCGCCCGCCGGGGAAGATCGGCACTCAGCCTGCGCCGCTCGCCGGGACCGTCAGTTCGCCCGTGAAATAGTCGACCAGCGTGCGCTGGAAGACGAGGTTCGACTTGGCGGTCACCAGCGCGCTCGCAGCTTCCACCTGGGCCGCGCGTGCCTGCGTGAGCTCGACCAGCGTTGCCGCACCCGCCTGGTAGCGGTCCTGCGCCGCCTGCAGAGCCAGCTCGGCCGCCTTCACTTGAGAGTCGGCGGCACTCAGTTGCTCGTGGGCCGCGTTGAAGTCGAGGTAGGCGCGGCGCACGTCCAACCCGACCTGCGTACGCAGCGTATCGAACTCGATCTGCGCGTTGCTCGCCTCGAGTTCCGCGCGCCGGATGGCCGCGCTGGTATTGCCGCGATTGAAGATCGGCAGCGTGAAGGAGAGGCCCACGGCACCGCCGCGCCGTTGGTCGAACTGATCGCTCACGCCGAAATCGGCAGCGCTCGTGTAGTTGGTGCCGTAGTCGGTGCCCAGTGAAAGCGTGGGCCAGCGGGCGGATTTCGCGATCCGTATGCCCTGTCCGGCCGCCTCGAGGCGATGCTCCTCGGCGCGCAGGTCCGCCCGCTGTGCGTAGGCGCTCGCGAGCATGGCATCGAGCGTCGGCGCATCGCGCGTCGCGGCCGCATCGTATGGCAGCGGCTCGAACTGGTAAGCGCCCGCCGGATCGAGCTGTAACGTCTCCATGAGGTCGACTTCGGCCAATTGCGCGGCGCGCTCGGCCTGCACGACGGCGAGCCGCGCGGCCGCCACATTCGACTGCTGCTGATAGAGATCGGCGACCGTGCGAGCCCCGGCATCGACGAAATTCTGGATCTGCCGCTCGAGCTCGCTCTCTGCCGCGAGACTCTCGCGCCGTACGCGCAGCTGTTCCTGCTGTTGCACGAGCAGCAGGAAGTTCGCCGCGACGGTGAACACCACCGTTTCACGCGTGCGCGTCAGGTCGCGGTCGCTCGCCTGCTCGTCGAGCTTGGCCTGGTTGAGGGTCGCGGTGTTGCCGAAGCCGTCGAACAGCGTGACGCTCGATGAGAGCCCGACGCTCAGCGTCTTGGTGGTGGTCTCGAATACGCGCCCTTCGGACTCGTCGAAGTTGCGGCCGTAGCTCTGCGCACCGCGGGCGCCGAAGGCGAGGTCGGGATAGAACTGGCCGCGCGCCTGGTTCACGGTGATGTCGGTCGCCCGGGCCGCATTCTCTGCGAGCCGCAGCGTGCTGTTCTGCTCGAGCGCGATCTGCAGCGCGTCCCGGAACGTGATGATGCGCGCGTCTGCGGCGAGAGCGGGCCGCAGCGCCAGCAGCAACACCGAAACGAGTGCAGCCAGTCCGAGACGCCTACTCGTAGCGCAGCGCCTGGATCGGATCGAGCGACGCCGCCTTCCGCGCCGGATAGAAGCCGAAGAAGACGCCGACCGCGGCCGAGAAGCCGACGGCGATCAACACCGCTTCCGGCGGCGTCGCCGTGCTCCAGCCGGTGAGGCGTCCGAGCAGCGCCGCGCCGCCGAAGCCGACCGCGAGGCCGATGACGCCGCCGAGCACGCTCATGACGACGCTCTCCACCAGGAACTGCGTGAGCACGTCCGAGCCGCGCGCGCCGACCGCCATGCGGATGCCGATCTCGCGCGTGCGCTCGGTCACCGACACCAGCATGATGTTCATGATGCCGATGCCGCCGACCAGCAGCGAGATCGACGCGATCGCCGCCAGCAGCCACGACATCACCTTGGTGGTGCCCGGGCCGCATCGGCGATCTCGTCCTGGTTGCGGACGGTGAAGTCGTCCTCATCGTCGTCGCCGAGCCGGTGCGACTCGCGCAGGATCGCGCGGATCTCGTCCTGCGCCGCGGGAATGTCGCCCGGCGAGTAGGTGCTGGCGAGGATCTGCGCCGACGCAGTTCCAGCCGCTCAGAGCGCGTGCTGCGCCGTGGTGTACGGCATCGAGCACGACGTCGTCCTGGTCGCTGCCCGTCGGCCGTCTGGCCCTTCGCGGCGAGCACGCCGACGACGGTGAACGGCACGCTCGCGCAGCTGGATCTGCGACCCGACCGGATCGCCGCCCGGGAAGAGGTTGTTGGCGACCGTGCTGCCGAGCACCGCGACCTTGCGCATCGGCGCGCACGTCGGCGTCGCTGAAGAACGCGCCGGACGTCACCGTGCCAGTCGCGGATCGTCGGAGTAGTCGTCGACACGCCGTTGCATCGATCGTGCGCCAGTTGCCCTGCGCCGCCGATCACCTGCGTGCGCGTCAAGACCACCGGCGACACCGCGGCGAGCAGCGCGCTCTCGCGCTTGAGCTTCTCCGCGTCCTCGACCGTGCAGCCGGTTGAACGTCCGCGCGCCCTGGCTCACGCCGCCCTGCTGCGCTCGATGCCCGGCGTGACGACGATCATGTTGGTGCCGAGGTTGCGGATCTGCTCGGTGATGCGCGATTGCGCGCGCCGTGGCCGACCGCCACCATGACGATCACCGCCGCCACGCCGATGACGATGCCGAGCATGGTGAGCAGCGTGCGCATCTTGTTCTTGAGGATGCTCTGCGCCGCGACCTTGATCGAGCGTGGCGCGTCTTCATGTGCGACCTCGCGTCGGGCTCGGCTGCCTCGGCAGATCGGCGGGCCGCGCGCTGCCGGTTGCCGACCGGGTGGTCGCGAAGGATGCGGCCGTCGCGCACCTCGACGATGCGCTTCGCGTAGCGCGCGATGTCGGGCTCGTGCGTCACGAGCACGATGGTGATGCCCTGGTCGTTCAGCTCCTGGAACAGCGCCATGACCTCGATCGAGGTGCGGCTGTCGAGATTGCCGGTCGGCTCGTCGGCGAGCAGCAGCGGTCGGCTGCGGTGACCAGCGCACGCGCGATCGCGACGCGCTGCTGCTGCCCGCCGGACAGCTCGCTCGGCTGGTGATCGAGCCGATCGCCGAGCCCGACGCGCTCGAGCGCCTCGCGCCGCGAGCGCGCGCGTGTCGCGGCTGTCGCGCCGCTGCGGTCGTAGAGCAGCGGCAGCTCGACGTTCTCGAGCGCGGTCGTGCGCGCCAGCAGGTTGAAGCCCTGGAACACGAAGCCGAGCTTCTGGTTGCGCAGGTCGGCGAGCTGGTTGCGCCTCAGACCGTTGACGCGCGACGCCGTCGAGCGCAGTAGCGGCCCGAGGTCGGCACGTCGAGGCAGCCGAGGATGTTCATCAGCGTCGACTTGCCCGAGCCCGAGGCGCCCATCGATCGCGACCATCTCGCCGCGCTCCACCTCGAGATCGACGCCGCGCAGCGCGTGCACCTCGGTTCGTCCGGTGCGGTAGACCTTGGTCACGTGCTCGACGACGTGGATGACCGCTCATGCTCAGAACGCCGCCGGGTCGGACCCTGCGGCCGGCCCTGCGTCGGCGCCTGGAACGGGTTCGAGGCGCTCGTTCGCCAGCGCCGCCTGCGTGACGCCGACGATGACCTGCATCCCTTCACGCACCTCGTCGCCTTCGACCTCGCGTGCGCTGGCCGTCGGTGAGGCCCGTGCGTGCGCGCGCCAGCGCGAGCTTGCCGTTGTCGTCCAGGTACCAGAGCATGGCCGCGTTGGCGGGCCGCGCGTCCGCTGCCGACGCCACGCCGGGATGTGCCGCTGCCCTCCGACGGCGCACCGCTCGTCACTGTCGCGGCCGGCGTCGCTGCCGCCGGCTGTCGCGGTCGCCGCTGCCGCTCGCCGCGTGCGGCGCGCGGCTCTGCGCGAGCATTGCCTCGGTCGGGCGAACGCGCAGCGCGGCGTTCGGCACCAGCAACACGTTCGTCGCCGATCCGGTGACGAACTCGACGGTCGCCGTCATGCCGGGAAGCAGCTTGCCGTCCGGGTTCTCGACCGCGACCACGACCGTGTAGTTGACGACGTTCTCGACCGTCGTCGACTGCAGGCGCACCTGCTGCACCGTGCCGGTGAAGTGCTCGTTGGGATACGCCTGCACGGTGAAGCGCACCGCCTGGCCGTCACGGATCATGCCGATGTCGCTCTCATCGACCGACGGCGAGGATCTGCATCTGCGACGAGATCGTTGGCGATGAGAAAGAGCTGCGGCGCCGACAGGCTCGCGGCGACCGTCTGCCCGACGTCGACGTTGCGCTCGACGACGACGCCGTCGATCGGCGCGTAGATCTCGGTGTAGGCGAGGTTCTTGCGCGCGCGATCGAGCGTGACCTGCGCGGACTTCACGTTGGCGCTGCGCCACCGCGAGCGCGTACTTCGCCGTGTTGAACTCGATCTCGGTGAGCACCTTGCGCTCGAACAGCTTCTGGTTGCGGTCGTACTCGCGCTGCGCCTGCTCGAGCTCCGCCTGGGTGCGCTCGACCCCGGCCTGCGCATCGCGCACCGCCTGCTGCTGCAGCGTCGGATCGATGCGCGCGATGAGCTGGCCCTTCTTCACGCGGTCGTTGAAGTCGACGTAGATCTCCGCGATCTGGCCCGACACCTGCGTGCCGACCTGCACCGTCGTCACGGCGCTGAGCGTGCCGGTGGCCGAGACGGTGGCTTCGAGGTCGCCGCGTTCCACTACGGCGAAACGGTACGGCGACGCCTCTTCCTGCCCGTTGTGCCGGTACGCCCAGACAGCAGCGATCGCGACGAGGACGATCGCGGCGCCGATGATGAGCCGCATCCTGTTCATGTGGGCATGCTAGCGGCGCGCTCCGGGAGCGTGGTGCCGTTCGTGTATCGCGGCGTGCAGTTGGTGACTTTCCATTGCCGCTCGCAGCCGACGTTCCCTATGCTTGCGCGCATGAACGTGGCCGTGAAGCCGGAGCCGCCGGCATCGGATCGCGTTTCGCTGCGGCGAAACGACGTGTTGCTGATCCTGGCCTTCTGGGCGTTCATCGCCGTGCTGGCGGCCGTGAATGGCCTGATCGACCCGCGCGGGCGCGGCCTGCAGCCGGTGTGGCCCTCGGCGCCGATCGCGCTCGCGTTCATCGAGTCCGCGCTCTGGGCAGCGATCACACCCTTCGTGTTCTGGCTGGTCAGCCGCTACGGCATCGAGCGCACCAATCGCGTGGCCCGCATCGCGCTGTTCCTCGGCGTCGGGCTGGTGCTCGCGATCGTCGTCGACCAGATCGTGGGCTTCTTACGCTTCGAGGTCCTGTTCATCCCGCGCCGCCCACCGACTGACCTGACGCCGTTCCTGCGCGTGCGGCGCCTGTGGTTCGTGAACGAGTACATCGTCTACATCGCGGTGCTCGCCGCGGCCTTCGCGCGCGACTATTTCCTGCGCTATCGCGCGCGCCGCGAGGAAGCGGCCCGGCTGCAGGCCGATACCGCGCACCTGCAGGCACAGCTCGCCGACGCACGTCTCGCCGCCCTGCGCGCGCAGGTGAACCCGCATTTCCTCTTCAACACGCTGCACGCGGTGTCCGCGCTCGTCGAGCGCGATCCCAGGGGCGTACGCCGGATGATCGCGCGGCTCTCGGAGCTCCTGCGCACGACGCTCGAGGGCGCGGATGAGGCGGAGGTATCGCTCACGCAGGAGCTGGTATTCCTGCGCCGCTACCTCGAGATCATGCAGATTCGCTTTCAGGGCCGGCTCGAGGTGGACATCCGCGTTCCGCCGGGACTCGAGACTGCGCTGGTTCCCAACCTGATCCTGCAACCGCTGGTGGAGAACGCTCTCAAGCATGGCATCGGCAAGCTCGACGGCGTCGGCCACATCGCGATCGAGGCACGGCGCGAGGACGAGCGGCTGCTGCTCGCCGTGCGGGACAATGGCCCGGGCATCGATGGCGTGGGCTCGGCCACCGAAGGCGTCGGGCTGCGCAACACCCGCGCTCGTCTCGAGCAGCTCTACGGCAGCGATCAGAGCCTGCTGCTACGCTCTCCCGAGGAGGGCGGACTGATCGTGGAAATCTCGCTTCCCTACCACACGGGCGACGACCTGCGGACCGCGGGAATCGCGACCCGGCACTGATCGCGGCGCGATGGCGAACAAGCCCATTCGCGTATTGATCGTCGATGACGAGCCGCTGGCGCAACAGCGGGTCGAGGACCTGCTGCGCTCCCTGCCGGCACAACTCATCGGTACCGCCGACAGCGGCGATGCGGCACTCGCCGCGATCCGCGAGCTCGAGCCCGACCTCGTGTTTCTCGACGTACAGATGCCGGGCAGGACCGGGCTCGACGTGGTGCGCGAGATCGGTCCCGAGCGCATGCCAGCGACGATCTTCGTCACCGCGTACGACCAGTTCGCCCTCAAGGCCTTCGACCTGGCCGCCCTCGACTACCTGGTGAAGCCTTTCGACGATGAGCGCTTCGAGCAGGCCTTCGAGCGCGCGCGGCGTCTCATCGAGCTGCGCGACTTCGGACGCCTCTCGACCCAGCTGCTCGAGCTGCTGCGGCAGGTCGAATCGGGCGCGGGGCAGCGCGCCGCTGGCAAACCACCGTCCGCCTACCTCGAACGCATCGCGGTTGAAATGCGCGGCCAGGTGCGCGTGGTGCCGGTCGCCGACATCGATCACATCACCGCGAGCGGCCAATACGCGGAGCTGCACGTGGGTGACAAGACCTATGTGATCCGCGAACGCATGCAGACGCTGGAAGAGCGGCTCGACCCAACGCTATTCTTTCGCGTGCACCGCTCCGCGATCGTACGCCTCGACCGCATCGACACGCTGCTCCGCGATGCGGGTGGTGACTACGCGGTGCGCCTCAAGGGCGGCGCGCAGTTGAGCGTGAGCCGTGGGCGGATCGAGGCGCTCGAGGCGTGGATGGGCGTCGCCAAGGCTCCCTAGTCCTTGGGCTTCGTTTCGACGCGCAGGCCCCGCTCACGCCACGCCGTCATGCCGCCATCCAGCGCGGTCGCGCGCATGAAGCCGAGCTGCCGCAGGGTCGCGGCCGCGAGCGTCGAGATTTTTCCGAACTCGCAGTAAACGACAATGCGCGCGGTCGGATCGGGGAGCTCCTCGTTCACGCGCAATTCGAGCTGACCACGCGGCAAGTGGCGCGCGCCCGGAATGTGGCCGGCCTCGAAGGCATCTTTCTCGCGCACGTCGAGCACGACGAGATCGTCAGGCCGGGAGGCAAGACGTGAATCCAGCTCCGCGAGTGCCATGAAGGGCACCATCGCCGCGGCTTCGGACAAGAGCTGCGTGACAGTTTTTCCGCCACTCAGGTTGGTGCGCAGCGCCTCGGTGATGTGCGTCGGTGCGGTGAGGTTGAGCTGGCGCATCATCGCGGTGAAGGCCGTGCGATCCCGCTCCTGCAGCCGGGGGTTGGCACTCAGCTCATCGCCGATGGTGGAGTGGCTGCGGCCCTTGTAGTCGTGCGCCGGAAAGACCTTGAGCGCAGGGTCGAGCTTCAGGACCTTCCCGAACAGGCTGTCGTAGAGAGCGTCTGGATCACCGGTAGGCAGGTCAGTGCGCCCCGTCGCCCCGATGAGGAGCGTGTCACCGGTGAACACGCGGTCCTCGGTCACGAGACACATCGAATCGCGCGTGTGGCCGGGCGTATGGATCACGCGCACGCGCAGCTGCCCGATGGTCAGCATGTCGCCGTCGTCGAGGCGCAGGCTCGCGAATGCGGCCGGGCTTTCACGATGCATCACGACCGGCACGCCCAGCACCTCGCCGAGTTGCCGGGCCGCCGAGAAGTGATCCGCATGCGTGTGCGTATCGATGACGAAACGGATGCGGACTCCGGCCCGCGCCGCTAGCGTGTGGTAACGGTCGATCTGGCGAATCTCGGGATCGATCAGCGCCGCCGAGCAGGTCTCGCTGCAACCGATGAGGTACGACTGACAGCCACCGGTGGCGACCTGCTCGAAGATCATGCTGCCCTCACCCCAACCCTCTCCCGCAAGGCAGGAGAGGGAGTAGAACTCTCGGCCCGCGCTTCCCGCAAGTCTATTTCGGCTGCGGCACGATGCGGATGTAGGGCCGCGGCGCCTTCCACCCCTGCGGATAGATTTTCTTGGCTTCCTCGTCCGTGACCGAGCCGGCGATGATTACGTCCTCGCCCTGCTTCCAGTTGACGGGCGTGGCGACGCGATGCTTGGCCGTCAGCTGCAGTGAATCGATCACGCGCAGCACTTCGTCGAAGTTGCGACCCGTGGTCATCGGGTAAGCGATGATCAGTTTGATCTTGCGATCGGGGCCCACCACGATCACGTTGCGCACGGTCTGGTTATCCGCCGGTGTGCGTCCAGTCGAGGTGCCCGCCGTCTCCGCGGGCAGCATGCCGTAGAGCTTGGATACCTTGAGGTCCGGATCACCGATCATCGGATAGTTGGGCGCGTAGCCCTGGGTCTCCTTGATGTCGGCCGCCCACTTGGAATGGCTGTCGACGGGATCGACGCTCAGGCCGATGACCTTGACGTTGCGCCGGTCGAACTCGGGCTTGAGCTTCGCCATGTAGCCGAGCTCGGTGGTGCACACGGGCGTGAAGTCCTTCGGATGCGAGAACAGCACCGCCCAGGAGCTCCCGATCCAGTCGTGAAACTGGATGTGTCCTTCGGTGGTGTCGGCCTCGAAATCGGGTGCGGTATCGCCAATACGCAGAGTCATGACATTCCCTCCATCGTCGAATCGCCGGGATGCCGCGACGCGGTCGCCGGCAGGCTCATGTTCCAGGTGTATTGATGCGCGCGAGCGGGAGTCGTGGGGCTGATTTTCGCCGCAACGCAACCCGCTCCCTGCAGACCGGCATTGTACTCGCTGCTCCGCGCCGGTCGCACACGATGTCCCACCGGCCCCGCGTTGGTGGCCCCGGTGTCGCCTATTCCTCGCCCCGGGTCTTGTCGTACTGGCGCAGAAAGGCCACCAGGTTGAGCGGCAACGTCGGAGTGAGATAGCCGCCCTCCTGGACGAGCGCCGTGGGCAATCCAAGGCTTGCGATCGCGTGCGCCGCTCGACTGAAGCCATCGGTGGTTACCTTGAAGACACCGAGTGGATCACCCTCCGCGGCATCGAGCCCGAGCGCGACCACCAGCGCCCCCGGGGCGAAGGCAGTGACCCGGGCGAGCGCCTCGTCGAGCCCGCGCAGGAACTCCCGATCGCCGGAGCCGTGCGCCAGCGGCAGGTTGAGGTTGAAGCCGCGGCCTGCACCGGCACCGGTCTCGTCGGCATAACCCGCAAAGAACGGAAAGTAGTTGGACGGATCGGCGTGCACGGAAACGGTCAGCACGTCCGCCCGTTCGTAGAAGATGCCCTGTGTGCCATTACCGTGGTGCACATCGATGTCGATCACGGCCACGCGCGCTCCGGCCGTCTCCCGCAGCCGTTGAGTAGCCACAGCGGTGTTGTTCAAGTAGCAGAACCCGCCCGCGCAATCCTTGAACGCGTGATGACCCGGTGGCCGGCACAGGGCGTAGGCCACACCCTGTGCGCGTGCCGTGTCAGCAGCTTCTACTGCGGCGTGCGCGGTGTGCAGCACGGCGCGCCAGGTACCCGCACGCAATGGGGTCGAGGTATCCGAGGTGTAGTAGCCGAGTAGACCGACCAATCCGGTCGGCTGGCGGTGCATCTGCGTGCGCGCGAACTGTGTGCCGAGAATTTCCTCGGCTGCGCTGTCGATTTCGGCGCGCCGGTTCCAGCCCGTGGCGAGAAACTCTAGATACCCGGGCGCGTGCACCGCCGACAGCGGTTCCAGCCCATGGTCGGCGGCCTCGGACAAGCGGAAGCCTGCGGCGGCCACGGCGCTCTTCAGAACCCGATAGCGCTCCGCGCTCTCGAGATGAGGGATCAGCTTCCCGCGCCGGAAGAAGGTGGGAGGGTCGTGCTCGGTCGAGGCGCTCGAGTGATGGATCTGCATGTTTCGTACTCGCTCGGCAGGCGACAGGCGGCGGCTGTGATTATCGCGTAAAGGCCCCGACGAGCCGCACCATCGCTTCGGTATCGAAGCGGCAGTAACGGCGCAGCGCCTGCTCGAGGTCGTGCCGGCGCAGCAGCGTGGTAGCGGGGTGAATGGCCTCCTGGTACGCGCGTTGCGCGGCGTCACCCGCGCGCACTTCGCCCAGGTTCTCGTAGCGCAGCTCCGGCACCACCGTCGGCAACACCGCCTTGATGGACCAACTGCCGCGCATCGCGGGGTGATAGTAGTTGTTCCTCAGGAGCGGCAAGAGGTCGACCAGTCGCGGCTCGAGCGCGTGCAGCGCGTCCGCCAACATGGGCACGAGTCGCGCGAGTGTTTGCAGACATTGGCGCTCGTAGTCGGAGTACGTAACGATCGGTCCATCGTGCCCGAGAACCGCCAGCAGGCGCTGTGCGAGTGCGCGTGCCGGCAGCTCACCACTCAGGTCCAGATGCTCGAAGTGCTCGAGTGCACCCGGGGATTTCTCCACATGGACTGACCATTGGAATGGGATGGCCTGGTAGGGCCGCGTACCGGGCCAGATCGGCACGGCATCGCTGATCGTCTCGAAATCCAGGTAAAAGCGCGGGTAAGCGATGGCCTGCAGCTCGCTGCGCAGGGCGGGCAGGACCTCGGCGCGATTGCCCATCGTGGCGCGCCAGACACGCAGCCGTGCGTCGCCGTTCACTTCACCCTCCGGCACGTCACGCACATCGCGATACCCGCGTGCCACGTACTCATCGAGCTTGGGCCCGAGTCTGGGCAGGACGGTGAGTGGATACTCGGTCTTCGGCCAGCAGTAGTGGATGTAGGGACACTCGAACGGCGTGCGACAGCGCTGGCCGATCGGCACCGCGGGCTCGGGACCCGCGATGACGGTCATCGCATCACGCGACCAGTCGGGCACGCGCGTCGCCACCCGCAGCGCGAGGTCGCGGATCGGTTCCTCGACGAGGAGCCCCGCATAGCTCCCGTCACCGCGATAGATGAACTCGCTGTTGATGTGAGCGAGCGATGCCTCGTTGACGCGCACGCCAGCACCTTCGAGCACCCAGGTCTGGATGGCGACATCCGGGATGTATTCCTCCCGCATCTGCGAGGCGGCTTTCACCTCGACGAGTCGTGTGCCGGCGGAGGATTGCTCGAGAACGTCGGTGCGGATCAGGACGCCCGCGTGCTCGAAGGTCGCTTCGAAAAAGACCCGGGGCCCCTCGGCTCCCGCGAGCGACGCAGGACCCGGTGTTGGCGCAGCATCGAAGAGACTCAGTTGCGGTGCGCTCGCCTGAGCCTGCGTGTACTCGACGTGCACATTGCGGCCCTGACTGTAGAGAGTGCGCGCGATCTCGCCGACGCGGTTTCCGGTGTCGAACAGGGCCTGCTTCGCCGGAGTGATCTGCGCGAGCTCCGGACGATACACCTCGAGCCACAGGCGCTTGGGACACTGCAGAAACGACAAGAGCTTCGACTTGGAAAGACGGCTCGCGGCCATGGCGCAGAAGATAGAGAAGAGCCGATTTTGTCAACGGCGCGCGCTGACGCCCGTCGCGACGACGTTCACGCGCCGCGTCGCACGGTCCAGCCGTCGTAGTGACCGCCGAGGCCTTCCGCGAGCGCCTTGAAGCGTTCCGACAACGCGGTGACTTCTTCCGTCACGAGCCGCATCGATTTGCGCGCGTGCAGGCTGATGCGCTCGCGATCTTCGTCGGAGTGTCCTTGCATGTCGGTCGAAAATCCTTCCGCCTTGAGCGTCTCGGACACCGAGCGCGCCGCGCCGTGATTCGGCAGATCGAAGAAGAAATCGATCTCGTGCGCCGCGAACGGATCGAGCCCCTGCTGGCGCAGTTGCCGGATGAGCTTCGCATCCCAGTCTTCGCGGCGCGTGGCCCTGCGCCGGCGCGCGCTGAGAAACACCCGCAGACCCACGAGCGCGATCGCCACCAGGATCAGCAGCGGCAGCCACCTCATCGAAGCCCTCCAGCCCGCCCCCGCAGGCCTTGGGTGAAAGAATAGCAGCCCTGTCTCCTATGAACTCTCAGGCAGCGGAACTGCCTGATCCGGCAATTGACGGCGGCCGGGCGCGTGCAAGTTTTGCAAGGGATCGCGAGCACGAAACGAAGGAGTATGTCGATGCGTCTCGAACGCTGGGTGGTGTGCATTCTCGCGGCCGTGGGCGTGACTTCCTGCGGCACCACGGCCCGGCTGCCCGAGGCAGCGGGCATGGGTCCCGAACCGACTTTGCCGTCGCCCCAGCGCGAAGTCATTCCAACGGTCGAAATCGCCCCCGCCAGGGGCTGGCCGTCGGGCGCAAAGCCCGTCGCGAACGAGGGTACGGCGGTCGCCGCATTTGCCGACAAGCTCGACCACCCGCGCTGGCTCTACGTGCTCCCGAACGGCGACGTGCTGGTCGCCGAGACCGCCGCTCCGCCGCGACCCGAGGACGGCAAGGGCATCAAGGGCTGGTTCATGAAGAAGGCCATGACCAAGGCCGGCTCCGCGGTGCCGAGCGCCAACCGCATCACGCTCCTGCGCGACGCCGACGGCGACGGCATGGCGGAGGTTCGCACCGAGTTCCTCAAGGGCCTGAACTCGCCCTTCGGCATGACGCTGGTGGGCAACGATTTCTATGTCGCCAACACCGATGCGCTGGTGCGCTTTGCGTACAGTCCTGGCCAGACACAAATTTCGGGCAGCGGCACCAAGATCGCCGATCTCCCCGGCGGACCGCTCAATCACCACTGGACCAAGAACGTCATCGCCAATGCCGATGGCAGCAAGCTCTACGTCACCGTCGGCTCGAACAGCAATGTCGCCGAGCACGGCATGGACAAGGAAGACGAGCGCGCTGCCATTCTGGAAGTGGATGCAAAGACCGGCAAGCATCGCGTGTTCGCCACCGGCCTGCGCAACCCCAACGGCATGGCGTGGCGCGATGGCGTGCTGTGGACAGTGGTGAACGAGCGCGACGAGATCGGCGGCGACCTGGTGCCGGACTACATGACCTCGGTGCGCGACGGCGGCTTCTATGGGTGGCCCTACAGCTACTACGGACAGAACGTCGATGAACGCGTCGAGCCACCGCGGCCTGACCTGGTTGCCAAGGCGCTCAAGCCCGACTATGCCCTGGGACCGCACACGGCCTCGCTCGGCCTGACGACATCCGCAGGCGCGAGCTTGCCCGGGCGATTCAGCGAAGGCATGTTCGTGGGTCAGCACGGCTCCTGGAATCGCAAGCCCCGCAGCGGCTACAAGGTCATCTTCATTCCGTTCAGCAGCGGCAAGCCCGCGGGCGACCCGGTCGATGTGCTGACGGGGTTCGTCGATGCGGAGGGACACGCACAGGGCCGGCCGGTGGGCGTCGCGATCGACAAGCGCGGGGCGTTGCTGGTCGCTGATGATGTGGGCAACGTCGTCTGGCGCGTGACCGATGCGAGCTCGACGCGCGTCGGGGCCAAATAGATGGGCGCCCGGCCCCAGTTGGAGCTGGTAGTCAAGGACCCGTGGGACTACTTCGTGTCCCCGACCGATGTGCTCATCGATACTCGTTTCACCCGCGATGAGAAACAGAAGATCCTCGAATCCTGGGCGCTCGATGCAGAGCTCCTGTCGAAAGCGGAAGGCGAAAACATGACCGGGCAGCCCGGCGAAAGGCCGCGGTTGCAGGCGGTGAAGCTGGCGCTGCTGGAGCTCGCCAAGCAGTAGCCGGCCCGCCGACCCAGGGCGGGCAGATCAATCCGGAGTAGAAGAGCGCGCGCGAGCCCGACGATAATGTGCGCCAGTACCGTCCGGAGGCGCCACATGACCGTCCGCGTGTCGATGGCCACATCGCTGGCTCTGACTGCCCTGCTGCTCGCCACTTCCACCGGGAGCACCGGGCCGGCCGCGCCCGCCGATGAAGCCTTTCCGCGCGCACAGTTGCCCCGCACCGTGGCGCCCGAGCGCTACACGCTCACCTTCGAGATCGACCCGACCAAGCCCGAGTTCTCCGCTGTGGCCGAAATCGCACTGCGCGTGAATGAGCCGACGCAGCGCATTTGGCTGCACGGCAATGGGCTCTCGGTGTCGGAGGCGACACTCGAAGTGGCCGGACAGTCGCGGTCCGCACGCTATGCGCAGGTCGATCCGGTGTCCGGCGTGGCGCGACTTGACCTCGAGGAAGCTGCGCCGGCCGGGCCCGCGACACTGCGTATCCGCTACAGCGCGCCCTTGAACGCCGGTGCCGAGGGTCTCTTTCGCGAACAGGTCGGCGAGGACTGGTACGTGTTTTCGCAGATGGAGCCGATCGACGGGCGACGCGCGTTTCCCGGCTTCGACGAGCCGCGCTTCAAGACGCCTTTCGACGTCACGGTGATCACGCCGGAAGGCAACAAGGTGATTGCAAACGCGCCGCTCGCTTCCATGACTCCGCAGGAGGACGGACGCGTGAAGCACGTCTTTGTGCCCACGCTCCCGCTGCCGACCTACCTGATCGCGCTCGCGGTGGGCCCGCTCGAAGTCGTCGGCGCGCCCTCGCTCCCACCCACCTCGATTCGCAACGTCCCCCTGCCCCTGCGCGGCATCGCACGGCGTGGCCAGGGACAGAACCTGGCGTACGCACTCAAGGAGACGCCCGACCTGATCCGCCGGCTCGAGGAGTATTTCGGCATCGCATATCCCTATCAGAAGCTCGACCTGATCGCCTCCACGCAGATGGCCGGCGCCATGGAAAATGCCGGCGCGGTGCTGTTCAACGAGAACCTGATCCTGCTCGCGCCCGACGCCCCGCTGCAGCAGTTGCGCACCTTTGGCGAGCTCAATGCGCATGAGATCGCGCATCACTGGTTCGGTGACCTCGTGACTCCGCTCTGGTGGGATGACATCTGGCTCAACGAGTCCTTTGCGGAGTGGGCCGGCATCAAGATCGCGCACGCCTGGCGGCCGGATCTCGGCCTGAAGGCGGGCCTGATCATCGACGCACTCGAGGCGATGAACCTCGACTCCCAGCTCGCCGGCCGGCCGATCCACGAGGCCATCGATGACAACACGCGCATCAGCAGCACCTTCGACGCCATCACCTACCTGAAAGGCGGCGGTGTGCTCGCGATGTTCGAGTCGTATCTCGGTGAGGATGTCTTCCGCCGCGGCATCCAGCAGCACCTGCGCGCGCATCCGCACGGCAATGCCGATGCGCAGGATTTTTTCCGTGCGCTGGCGCAGGCTGCCAACCAGCCCGCGGTGGTCGACGCTTTCCGCTCGTTCGTCGATCAGCCAGGCGTTCCGCTGGTCACGGTGCGCCTGGCGGCGGACAAGCGCCGTATCGAGCTTTCCCAATCGCGCTATCGGCCGGTGGGGTCGAAGATCCCGGCGGGCGCCAGCTGGAAGGTGCCGTTCTGCGCGACGCTGCTCACGGACGGGGATCCGCAAAAGGTCTGCACCCTGATGACGGGCGCGCGCGCAGCGATCGATGTGCCGGCGGACGTCAAGCCGATCGCGATCATGCCCAATGCCGCGGGAGCCGGTTACTACCGCTTCGCGCTCGAGCCCGCAGCACTCGAGGCCTTGCTGGCGCATGCCATGTCCCTGTCCGAGGGCGAGGGTCTGGCGCTCGCTGACAGCGTTTCCGCCAGCTTCAAGGCCGGCGTCCTGACGCTCGAGCAGCTGCTCGCAGCGGCGCAGGCGTTGTCCGGGCATCCTGCGCGCCAGGTCGCCACGGCGATCGGTCTCGAGCTCGCGCGTCTGAGCGACTCCATCCTCGAACCCTCGCAGCGCGCTGGCCTGCGACGCAAGCTCGCAGAGATCTACAAGCCTGGTTTGCAGGACCTGGGTTTCGACCTGCGTGCCGGCGCGTACGCGAACCGCCCTGCCGAGGAACAGCTGTTGCGGCGAACACTGCTGAAACTGGTCGCGATCGACGCCCGCGACCCGGAGGTCCGCCATGAGCTTGCGCGGGCGGCGCGCGCATCGCTCGATCAACCGGAAGCGCTGGACACCGGTATTCGAGACCGGGCCTGGACCGTGGCCGTGCAGGAAGACGGCAAGGCGTTCGCGGATGAGCTGATGCGCCGCGCGCTGGACAGCGAGGATGGGCTCTGGCGCGAGCAGGCCGTGGATGCACTCGGTGCCGCAGAGGACCCGGACGTCGCCGCCAAGGTGCGTGCTTTCACGCTCGATGAGCGGGCGCGGCTGGGCGAGATCTTCTCGATCGCCTACTCCCAGTTCGACTCACCCGTGACGCGCAACGACGCCTGGACCTGGTACCAGCAGAACGCGGAGTCATTGCTGCATCGACTGCCGGGCTTCGCGCGCTCGGCGACGTTCGGCCCCGTCGGGTATTTCTGCGATCCGGCTCATCGCAGCAGCGTCGAGCAATTCCTCAGGCCGAAGGTGCGCGAGCTGGGCGAGGGAGAGCTCGAGCTCGCCCGCGCGCTCGAAAAGATCGACCTGTGCGTCGCGCTCAAAAAAGCGCACACCGCCGACATCACCGCGGCGCTGGCATCACCTTAAGACCCCTCACCCTGCGGGGTGAGGGCCGGCTTCAGGCCTCCGGCGGACCCATGTAGTCCTTCTTGCCGAGATCCACGCCGTTGTGACGCAGGATCACGTATGCCGCAGTGACGTGAAAGTAAAAGTTCGGCAAGGCGAACGAAGTGAGGTAGGGAAGCCCCTTCATGTTGAGCGTGAAGGTTCGCAGCGCGTGCGTAATGTCGCGGCTCTCAGAGCCCGAGACCTGCTCGGGCTTGATCGAGCGGACGAAGTCGAGGCACTTGGCGATGCGGGCCTTGAGCTCCGCGAGCGTGGTCTCGTTGTCCTCGTGCTTGGGTGGCTCGACGCCAGCGAGGCGCGCGCTGCAGCCCTTCGCGAAGTCGCACGCGATGCGCACCTGGACAGCGAACGGCAGCATGTCCGGCGCCAGCCGCGCTTCGACCAGCACCTTGCCGTCGAACTTCTTCGCCTCGGCATGCGCCTCGGCCTTGTCGATGAACCCGGAGAGGTTGGTGAGCATGTGCGCGAAGCGCTTGACGGAGAGGTCGTACATCGAGATGGCCATGGCGGTTTGTCCGTTGGTGTGCGTGAGGGGCGTCGATTGTCACTGACGTGACTCGCTCATTCAATCGCCGCGCCTGTGGCAGGCCCGGCGGAAGCATGCTATGTGTTTGCGTAGACACCCAGCGGAGAACAATGGCCCATGCCAGCAGCGAAGAGTAGCGGCGTCCCACTGAGCAACATCGAAATTGCCCAACACGCGCAGATGAAGCCCATCGTCCCACTGGCGATGGAGCGGCTCGGCATTCCTGAAAAGCATCTGCACGGTTACGGTCCGTACAAGGCCAAGCTGTCGCTCGATTACTGCGAGCACATCGGCGAACGGCCGGACGGCAAGCTCGTGCTGGTGACGGCGATCTCGCCCACCCCGGCGGGGGAAGGCAAGACCACGATGACGGTCGGCCTGGGGGATGCGCTCAACCGCATCGGCAAGAAGGCCGTGATCTGCCTGCGGGAACCCGCCCTGGGCCCCGTCTTCGGCATGAAGGGCGGGGCCGCCGGCGGCGGCTACGCGCAGGTCGTGCCGATGGAAGACATCAACCTGCATTTCACCGGCGACTTCGCCGCCATCGGGCTCGCCAACAATCTGCTGGCCGCGCTGATCGACAACCACATCCACTGGGGCAACGAGCTGGGCCTCGACCTGCGCCGCGTGACCTGGCGGCGCGTGCTGGACGTCAACGACCGCGCGCTGCGCGACATCACGGCGGGCCTCGGCGGCCCTGCCAACGGCTATCCGCGCCAGGACGGCTTCGACATCGTGGTGGCATCCGAGGTGATGGCGATCTTCTGCCTCGCGACCAGTCTCCGGGATCTGAAAGAGCGGCTCGGCAAGATCGTGGTGGGCTACACGCGCGAGCAAAAGCCCGTGCTGGCGCGGGACATCAAGGCGCACGGGTCGATGGCTGCCATTCTGAGAGAGGCGCTGGCCCCGAACCTGGTGCAGACGCTCGAGAACAACCTCGCGTTCATCCATGGCGGGCCGTTCGCCAACATCGCTCATGGCTGCAACTCGGTCATGGCGACGCGCACCGCACTCAAGCTCGCCGACTACGTCGTGACCGAAGCGGGGTTCGGAGCGGACCTGGGCGCCGAGAAGTTCATCGACATCAAGTGCCGCAAGGCCGGGCCTCAAGCCTTCGGCGGCGGTGATCGTCGCCACGGTGCGCGCCATCAAGTATCACGGCGGCGTGGAAGTGGCGGACCTGGCGAAGGAGAACCTGCCGGCCTTGCAGAAGGGAATCGCCAATCTCGACCGGCACATCGACAACGTGCGCGACGTCTACGGGTTGCCGTGCCTCGTTGCCATCAACCACCGCGCCGAGGACAGCGACGCCGAGCTGCACTGGTTGATGGATCGCGCCTCGCACCACGGCATCAAGGTGATCGTGGCGCGCCACTACGCGGACGGCAGCAAGGGAGCAGTGGACGTCGCGAAGGAAGTGGTCGAGCTCTGCGAGCACGCCAACTACTTCAAGTTCGTGTACGACGAGAAGGCGACGCTGTGGGACAAGATGAAAGCGATCGCGACGCGCGTCTACGGCGCCTCGGAGGTCACGGCCGACAGCAAGGTGCGGGCGCAGATCAAGCAGCTGCAGGAGTCAGGCTACGGGCACTACCCGGTGTGCGTGGCGAAGACGCAGTACTCGTTCTCGACCGATCCGCGCCTGCACGGCGCGCCGAGCGGCCACGTCGTCAACGTGCGCGAGGTGCGGCTCGCGGCGGGCGCCGAGTTCGTGGTCATGATCTGCGGCGAGATCATGACGATGCCCGGCTTGCCGAGAGTGCCGGCAGCGCACTCGATCGACGTCGACGATGAGGGCAAGATCACCGGCCTGTTCTAGGTCCGGCGCCGACCGCCTCTGGGACCCTCACCCTACCCTCTCCCGCAAGCGGGAGAGACGAACTCATGAGGACCATCACCAGCATGGCGGGAAGTCGATTCATGAGAGGACACCAAGCGTGGGGGGCGCCAGACGGCCGAGCGCATTCTCGACCGCGATTCCCAGACTCAACAGCTCGCTGTCGCGACCCGACCGGCCGTCGAGCTCGAGTCCCACCGGCAAACCCTGCCGGCTCAGCCCCGCGGGCAGGCTGATGCCCGGCACTCCGAGTGCGCCGGTGACGTGCGTGTTGCGGATGAGCGTCAACACCTTGCTGACGTTGCGCCCGTTGAGATCGATCTCATCGTCGCGCAGGTCACCGCCCGCCTTGATGAGCGGAGCGACGATCGGCTCGGTCGGGTAGGCAATCGCGACGATGCCGTGCGTGCGAAACATCTCGTCGTAAGCGCCCGCGAGTCGCTGGCGCAGCGTGGTGCGCGCCTCATCGATGACCGCGGCTGGCGTTTCCAGGTCGCGTGCGGTTTCGAAGAGCGTCCTGGTGTCCTTGCTCGCGATGCCCGCGATCACCTCTTCGACGCGCAGCTTTAGGCCTGCGCTCGCCAGGTACGGGCGCAGATCTTCCTTGATACCGTTCATGACCAGCGTGCGGTAGAGGAGCGTCGCAGCCGGGTAGTAGCTGTCGGTATCGACATCGACCAGCACCGCACCGGCTGCGCGCAGCGTCTCGAGCGCCTCGCGCGCGACACGCTCGACTTCCGGCTCGAGGTCCTGCCAGTAGGGTTGTTGCGGAACGCCGATGCGAACTCCGCGGAGCGCCGGCGCTGCGGCGACACGCTCGCCCATGATCGCCGCGTGCAGCAGCGCGACATCTGCAACCGTGCGCGCCATCGGCCCGATGGTGTCGAGATCGAGCGCGAGGGGCACCACGCCGGCGTCCGGGTAGAGTTTCCTTGGCAGGATCGTCGGACGCAGCGCCGCGGTACCGCTGAGCGCCGATGGGATGCGCACTGATCCGGCCGTGTCGCTGCCGAGTCCAGCCGGGACGATGCGTGCCGCCAACGCCGCGGACGTTCCGCCGCTCGATCCTCCGGGTACACGCTTGAGATCGTAGGGGTTGGCGACCGCGCCATAGCCCGGATTGCTGGAGGTCCCACCACCCGCCAACTCGTGCATGTTGGCGCGCGCAAAAAAGATCGCGCCGGCATCGAGCAGCCGCTGCACGACCGGTGCGTGACGCGTGGCGATATTGTCCTCGAGCGTGCGTGACCCGGCGGCGGACGGCGTGCCGGCGACATCGATGTTGTCCTTGATGATGACGGGCAGGCCCCCGAGCGCACCCAGCTGCTCGCCCTTGCCGCGGCGGCGATCGAAAGCGCGCGCGTCTTCGAGGACTTGCGTCTCATCGACCCACGTCACCGTGTTGAGCGACTCGAGCGCGCGAAAACGCGCCAGGCAACGCGCGGCGAATGCCTCGGCGGAAATCTCACCTTGCGCAATGCCACCGACGATCTCCGCCGCGGAGAGCTCGAGCGAGATATCCGTGGCGCGCCTGGCCATCAAGTTCATTTGGCGGGATCGACGAGCGCCTGGTAGAAGGTGGCGCGCGCACGCTCAATATGGGGGAATGCGAACCAGGTGTGGGTCATACCAACGAATACCACGTCGAGCTCCGGATCGATCCAGAACCAGGTCCCCGCCGCGCCCATCCAGTAGTACGTCCCCGTACCCGACAGCGCTCCGACACGGAAAGGATCGGTCTGGATCCCGAAGTCGTAGCCGAAGCCGATTCCGGGGCGAAGAATGCCCGCGCTCGGCCCGGACACCGATTCCCGCACCTTCTCCGGGAGCTGATCGCTGCGCAGGAGCTCGACGGTGCGCGGGGCGAGGATCCGCACGCCGTCGAGTTCGCCGTGATTCAGGAGCATCTGCCCGAAACGCAGGAAGTCCATCGCCGTCGAGTAAATGCCGAAACCGCCGGGAGTCATGGAAGGCATCACAGCCGGGTCGGGTGGCTGATCGCGGACCACGAGCGTCTTCTTGACCGGATCGACCTGATAGAGCGTCGCGAGCCTGGCGAGCTTGTCGGCCGGCACGTAGTAGTCCGTGTCACGCATATCGAGAGGCGTGAAGAGTCGCTCGCGCAGGAACTCCGGGAGCGTCTTGCCCGAGAGTCGTTCGATGATGTAGGCCTGGATGTCGACGCTCACGCTGTATTCCCAGCGCGTGCCGGGTTGATAGAGGAGCGGAATGCGCGCGAGCTTGTCGATGAATTCCTGCAGCGTCGCCGTCTTGAAGACAAAATCCTGGCGCGAAAGGATCTCCTTCTCGTACTGCTGGTCGACCCAGGTGTCGCCGAAGACGCCGTAGCTGAACCCGGCGGTATGCGTCATCAGCTCGCCCATCGTCGGCGCGTGCGCGGGTGCCTCGAGCTTGGGCTTGCCCTTCGCGTCGACACCCGTGAATACCTTGAGGTCGGCGAACTGCGGCACGTATTTCACGATCGGATCGTCGGGATGCCACTTGCCCTCCTCGTAGAGGATCATCATCGCGACGCCGATGACCGGCTTCGTCATCGAATAGATGCGAAAGATGGCATTCGTGGGCATCGGCTTGCTGGTCGCGAGGTCCTGCCGGCCATACGCCTTCGAATGAATCAGCCTGCCATGCCGGGCCGCCAGCGTGACGACGCCGGCGAGCTCGCCGCTGTCGACCGTCGCCTGCATCGCCTGGTCCAGGCGCCTGAGCCGCTCGACCGAAAGGCCTGTGGTCTCCGGGCTCGCCACTTGCAGGCTGCTGCCGCTCGCGCGGCGCGTGTCGGCATGCGCCGACATTGCCGCCAGCACCGCGACCACCATCCACGACCAGACGTTCTGCGGGATCCGTAGCATCGTTCGATCTCCGTGCGGGGCGCCGTTGTTGTTCGAGGGCGGCGCCAATCGGTTGCGATGATTCGGTCCCGGTGCCGGGCTTGTCAATACTTGTGTCGCGCGGTCAGCGCACGTTCATTCGAAGGGCAAGCCACCGCTGGTGATCTCACGGAGAATATTGCGCATCTTGAGTGCATCGGGCAGGAACCCGAGCATGCACATGGGGTAGATCGCAACCCACAGCAGCACGGGGATCCACGCGCTCAATTCGCTGTTCGCTCCCTGCTCGATGAGTTCAGATGCCCCGATCAGGCCGAACGGCGTGAGCCACACCAGCCATGCAGCCATGAAGACCAGGACGATCGTGTGCGGACGCATGACCGCCTCGATTCTCGCGCCGCCTGGGCCCGGGACGATCCGCCCGACGAGGTATGGCGCAAAGGAGTTTCGGCGGTGGAACGCGCTGCGAAACTCGAGACGCTCCCTGGACACTTGACCAACGAAGGGTGTGGTCGCGATTTGCTTCGGGCGAACAAGTCTGAATTCAGCTGGGGCAGGTGGGCCGGTGACGCGCTGGAGCTCGTCGAGCAGCTCATCCGGAGAATGATGAGAGTCGAGTGACAAGCGGACGAACGGCAGGAACCACACGGCGTTTTTTCCGCAGATATTCCGGTCGTTCGCTATGGGTGAGTCACTGCACCACCCACTGCCTCGGCCGCGTTTTCCACCAACGGTGTGAGCAGATCCTCGCCATCGGACTTCGCGCGGCCCTTCGCGCTCTTCTCGAGGAGCGGCTTGTCGTCCCCGACAGCCTCGAGTCGAATATCGAGCTGCATGACGTCCTTCGCCTTGACGGAAGATGCGAAGTCGGCTGCCGATTGCAGCACGCCCGTCACGATGGCGGATTGCGCGTAGTTGCCGCCCGGAACGTAGGGCGCGTAATTGGCGAGCTTGCCCAGCGTCGTTCCCAGCCCACTGCCCTGGCTTCCGCGTCGGTGAGTGAGCGAACTGGACAACACGAAGTCGCAATCGGCCTGCTTCGCTTCGACGGTGTATTGCGACGACAGGCGGGCGCTCAGCAGCGCCACTTCGATCGTCGGGCCTTGCAGGTATTCGGCGAGTATGTTGCGCACGGCATCGGCTGCCTGCGGCGCGTCTTCCGCTCCCACCTGCACCTTGGGCTTCACGATCCCGATACGGATCACGCCGGCCTGTTTCGCGGGCAATGTGTCCTGCGCCCACGTGGTAACCGACCCGCAAACGAATGACAGTGCAACCAGTGCGGCGGCGATTGTACCGGCGCTGTTCGTGGTTCTTCCGCGAATCATGATCCTCTCCTGTCGAGTCTGGAAACCGCATCGGAGCTCAGGCGAGCGCACGCAGTTGCAAAGTCGCGTTCACTGCCCCGGCGCAGCGTGAATGAAACGGGAAACAGCGTGTCGGGGTCCGCGCCAGGGCGCGTCACGGTTCCATCGCGATCGGCGATCACGGTTACCGGCCCGCGGGATTCGAAGCGCGCCGTCACGCGAATGATGTCCTGGTGGTCCCATTCGCCATCGAGCTTGATGAGTGCGAGCCCGTCTGTGCGCGCATCGGTTGCGCCGAGCGCGAGGTTGAACAGCGTCCCGCGCCAGTTCTGCGGCTTGGCTGAGCCTTCATAGCCGCGCATTCCCTGCGCACCGCACACCTGCGCGAATCCCTTGAGTCGCCTGAGATTGCCGTGACGCCCGGAGGGTTCTGCGCTCAGGTCGAGCGCGACCCACTGTTTGCGCCCCGCTGGCAGGATGAGCTCGCCAAGCCATTCGCCGATCAGCGCCGGCCGTCCCGGCAGCGAGACCGACCACGGAGAATCGAGCGCGCCGAGGAGCCAGAACACGCCGAATCCGCACGCGATCGCGCCGACGAACGCCGCCAGTGTTCGCCGACCGGCTCCGGGCCTCGGTGCCGGTCCGACGATCATGTTCCGGATGACCTTCATCGCCTTCCAGTCACGGCGTCTGCGCCAGCTCGACGTAGCCACTCACGGAGTAGATCAGCGTGACTCCGTGCGGGCCTGGACCGAAGGAATTGAGGTTGAAGGACCCGCCCGCGGGTGACGGCTTCGACAGGTCGATCTCGGCCTTGGCGAAGTTGACCTCGCGGCAATTGTTCTTGCGTGGCTGAAGGCTGTCGTAGTCGTACGCCTGCCACTGAAGGAGCGTGCAGCCCTGATTCGGTGCCTTGTCGTCATCGAATGCGGACACGACTATTCGCAAGCGATCAGGCGCATTGCTCACCACGAGCTCCTCGTTGATGCGTCGACGCGGACCAGCCTCCCAGGATTGTTCGTCCCAGAGCCTCTGGACCGACGTCGGTTCGCCTGGATTGGCGAAGAAGCCGAAGGTGAGGTCGCCGTCGCTCTCCTCATCGCTGTCGTTGAGCACGTGGATTCCCGTGAACTTGATCTTTGCCGTCCGCGTCAACGTCTTGAACGCGCCCGTCTGTTGTGACTGTGCGGCGGTACCACCGGCAGGCACGGTGATGATGTAGTGGTACTGCGTAGCCGGATCGAGCAGGAGACTCTGCGGACGGCTCGCGCCGACGTAGGTGGTGACGGTCGCGCTGCTCGTCCGGTTGTCGCGATCGACTTTCATTCTCAGCGGGTCGCGCAGGACCCAGATTCCGTCTCTGCCCTGCACCGGCTTCTCCTTGCCGATCTCCACGAACGGCGCTGCGTCCGGACGTGCGATGAACTGGAACCCGACACCGCGTAGCTCCGGAAACACCTTGATGTTGTGCAACCGGCCGATCGCCACGCGGGAGTCGCGCTCGGGATCTGCACCGGCAGTTCCCTGGATCGCCGTGCCGGACTTCGGCTTCCATGGGCGGTGCTCAGTGGCCACGAAGCTCCCGTAGTTCGTTCGATAGGCGGTGAAGCTCCAGTAGTGGTCGGGTACGGCCAGGTAGAGCGGAATGGTTTTCTCGTCAGGACGCGTTTCGGCCACGTTGTCCGGGCCGGCCTTGCCACGCGGATCGGCGTCATGCTGCATCCGCTTGACGTCGGTCTCGGCGGAATGAAGGGCGGTTTCGAATACGATCAGCTGTGGATCGCCGGCCGGAAATTCCTGATTTGCGAAGGAACAACTCGAGGGCACCAGGCCGGTGCCTTCCGGGCCTGCCGCTGGATAGTGTCCATCCTTCTTCTTCTCGAAGGCTGGGCTGAAAATGAGGTGCACCAAGGCGGATGAGCCACCGCTCGTATTCTCCTTTGCGCCTTTGCTCTCGATTCGCAGTCCGCTGCCGCCGCGGCAGACCAATTCCACGGTGTCGATGGCCTGAGCGTTCGCGCCTGCGGCCACGCCCGTCGCGCGGGAACTTGCCGTGCCCTGGATCTGCGTCTGTGGCTTGGCGTTGCCGGTGCCGTCCAGGGTCTGTGTCGGCGCCTGGATGAGCTCGGGCTGGCCTTTAGGGAGAATCTTCGTTCCGTAGGTGGACTGCGCCTGATTACCGCCGACGATGATGATGCCGCGATCGGTGCCCGCCGACTGTGGGCTCGCGGCACCGGTTGTGGAGGGTGCGTCGACGACGCGCTCCCCGCGCGAGGTCGATGCCGTGGCCGTACTTGGTTCTGTCGTGCTTGCCGTTGCGGCTCTGGCCTGGGACAGGCTGGGCTGGGTTGCGCTGCTCGTAGAGGCACCACCACCAGTCATAGGACCCTTGCCCGTCTTTCCCGTCGTGGCGAACGCCTTGCTCGTCGCCTCCCCGGACGTGGTCGCCGCGGTCGTCTTTCCTGCTTCCACGAGCGTCGGTAGTTCAAGGCGCTGATGTAGGTTGGCCACGAGAACATGACGCTCTGGTGTGAAGTCAGCCGAGTACCTCGTGACGTCGACCATGACGTCGAAGGTCCAGAAATGATTGATGTCCTTGAGGTAGTCCTGGATCGAAGTCGTCCGCGTTACGGGGGCGTAAGTGCCGGTCGTGGTCTTGAACGTAGCGGTGGCCTTGTCGATGTAGACCTGCTGTTGGTGTCTGTCTGCAGGAAAGGGGTGCCCCACCAAGCCGCACTGAGAAGGAGCGAGGCCGAGGCCCTGAGCGCTCACTGGTCCCGGCGCCAGCAGGAAGGTGAGGAGAAACCCGTCCCTCCGAGGAGGCCCACGATCTTGAGAGTCACCCCAGGTCAGAGCCTCACCGCCGCGGCACATCAGCGTGACCGGGCTGAACTTCTTGAAGGTGTCCGTCGCCGGTAGCCCGATCGTGGCATCTTGCGCGAACAGCGTTTCCGTTTGCTCCTGGGGAAGGGTTTGCTTTGGAGGCAGGGGCTGCGGATTGAGTGCGACGGTGCCCGAGGGATCGACCTTCGACTGCGCCTGCGGCCGTGCCTCGCCTGCGTTAGCGGCCGCAGTCGATCCGGTGGAGAACGGACTCTTCAGGTCGGGCGGGGGCGTCGGTCGAGGCGCTGTTTCGATGGGAGGCTTGTCGAGCACAGCGCTGTCCGCGGTCTGAACCAGCTTGCGCGGCGGAACCAGTTCGACGGTGACCCAATCGCTGTGGCCGCCCCTGTTCTCGGCGCGTACGCGATAGAGCTGCTTCGCGCTCGTGTCGATGCGCGCACCCTCGAACGCGAATTCGAGCTGCGTGCTGGCGTGCTGCTCACCCGAAGGCCCGGGTACCCTTCCTTCGAGGAGCCATGGCCTGCCGGGGACCGGGGAGGTCTGACGCTCGACGACGAAGCGATCGATGCGGCGGTGGCCGGATTGATCCGGCGCGCCCCAGGAAATTCTCGGTCGCTTGGCGATGTCACTCGGGAGCTTCGCACTCAGATCGAGTGGCGCGAGCGGCGGAAATGGCAGGGTCACCGCGCAAGCCCACTGGGACGGCTTGGCCGACTGGACATCGTCCTTCACGAGCCTGGACCACATCCGGTAGCAATACTTGGTTTCGGGTGTCAGCTTTTGTATGCGGGAGACGCGATACTCGCCGGGTGCGAGAGACTTGAAGGGCTGGGAGACCTCACGTTCATCAGGCGGCGTGGAACGCACACCATCAACTGTCACTTCGACCTCGAAATGCAGGTAGTACTTCTCGCTGGGATTCGTGGCGCTGAGCCGGACGCCGTGTGTGGTCTCCGGTGTTGCCGCGAGATCCAGTGGCGGGAGGGGGCGCATTGGCTCGCCAGGTATCCCGGCCTGGACGGGGCAAGCTGCGAGCGCCGCGAGCGCAATGCCCGCAAGCCGATGCAAGTTGATCGAACTCAGTCTTCTCATGTGGATTCTCCGTGCGCCTCACGAGGCCAGGTCTTCTACTCTTCCTCCGACTCCGCCAACTCTTCCGCGGAGCAGGCATCGCCGATGCGCTTGCCTGAGAACTTCATCGTCATCTGCTGCGCCGGATCCTTGCCGTGCGATCGCGAGACCCCGCTGAATGAATCGGGCGAGTGGACGGTCACCTGCACTTCCATGGACATGTCCCAGCACTGCGCCGCGTACGCGATTTCCTTGCCGCTCGTCTTGTAGTCGGTGATCTTGCAACCCTCTCCGTCGGGCAGGGCGATCGGCGCCTTCAACTCCGCAAGGTCTTCAGGCGTGATGCAGTCGATGCTGGTCATGGGCTCCGCGAACGGCATTCCCGCCGGGAGCTTCCCGCCGGGAAACACCATCTCCAGGGTGGCCTCCCAGCGGCCGGGACGAATCTCGGGGGCGTCGGCGGCGAGTGCCGCGGACATCGTTGCCAGAGCTGATGACGGCCAATCCTGTGCAAACGCGCATGGTGCCTCTCCTGGTGGTGGCTACCAGGACAAACAGCAACCGCGCGCGGAACCGGCCATCAACGGCCGTGCGGCATCAGCTCCAGGGCCAGTGCTCCGTCGCTCCCCGGCGACCCCTCGGCCATGCGCCGGGCGACGTGTTGGGCGGTCTCGATCCGTGTCGTTGCCGTCGTGAACCGCTTCGGGACGAGTACCAGGCCGTCGGCGTCCGATCTGCCGCGCCAGTAGAGGTCGTCTCGCGGACACGACTCCGTGAAGCAGCTGCCGGCAGCGCCGTTCGCCACGTAGACCTCGGCATTCGCAAGTGCAGCGCGCGTGCCCGCATCGCGAAGTCTGACCTGCACGGTCTCGGCCCGCCCCACCGTGTGGAACGGGAATGCATCGAGCGCCAGGCTCATCAGTTCGCTGTTGACCTTGATCACCGCTGCCCAGCGTTCGGCCTTGGTCCCGGGAGCAACCGCCAGGACCGAATGCGTTCCCGTGCCGCTGCTGCGCTCGAGCTCGCAATAGAGCGCGATACCGGTCATGACAGTCGGGCTCTCGAGGCCTTCGAACCGGGCCTCGTTCAACAGGGCATTCCAGTCCGCGATGGCCGTGGAATGACGGCCGATCACCGAGGAGCATTGCTGAGTCTTGCCGGACGCCTGTTGTGTGCGCCAGGAAACGACCTCGCCGTCCGCCAGGATGCGGACTCCTCCAAGCGAGGCGTCGGGGCCTGACCCCTCGTGGCAGCTCACCGCAATGCTGCCGACGATGGGCCGCTGTTCGCGAACCTCCTCGCCACAGACTTCCTGCGTCCTCGCGACGTTCTGCATCTGGAGATAGAGGAAATACACCTCGGGCGGCATTCCCTCGAAGTGATGCTCGAGGGTTCCGTTGGCACCGAGCTTCGTGGACCATCGCACGGCGTGCTTCGATTCGCCGCGCGCAAGGACGACGCCACACCAGGACTTGTCGGCATGGTCGTAGCGGATCCCTTCGAATCCGATCTGGCCGAGGATCTTGACCCAGCGCGAAACGAGTTCACGGTTGCGTGCCACGATGCGCTTGCGATCGCCATTCGCCCAATCGAGCTGATAGATCGCGGCGTCGGCGTGATCAACGTGTGCACCGGGACCAAACGATGCGGGGGTTCCACCTCCGCAAGTAGCGGTGATCTCAGGTGACGCCGGAACCCGCGCCAATGCAGCGCCGTTGAAGGTCACCGCGAGTACCACGGCACAGGCGACGCCCTCCACCGCCCTCCTCCGAGTCGTGCCTTTACTGAGGGAATGCACAGACTTTTCTCGTTTCCCAGACAGCATCGTGGAGTGCCGCAATGCTCTCGGGCAGCGCTGTCGTCACCGTGGGCGCGAACCATTCCGTTTCAGACGCGGAGCGCCGCTGCTGCGCATCCTCTCGCTCCAGACGCAGCGACAAGCCGATGAGATCACAGCAGCCGTGCGGGTTGTCCTTCGGCGCGTAGGATTTCTTCCACGTCTCGGGGCGCGACCGCGCGATAGCCGCTTCGATGCTTTGCACAGCTCTCGCACCGACCTTCGCCGAGCAGTGAACGTTTCCCCATGAGGCGCTGGCTTGCAGATCTCCATCGGCATCCAGCGTAATCTGTCCACTTCGTCCGTCGATGCCGCCACCGATGCTCGCGCGCACCCGCCAGCGAGAGGTGTCTGGCGGAAGCTGGTCTTCCTCGTAGTGCCCGCGTTGCGCCGCGCGCGCCGAGAAATCCGTCCAATAGCCGTGCGTGGTCGTGTCGAAATGACCGTTGCCGGTGTCGAACGCCCTGAAGGTCCAGTAGTGGTCGGGATACTTGAGGTACAACGCCATGGATTGCACGTCGGTGAAACGCTCCGCGGCTCTCGCCGAGGTGTCGAGGGGACCTGGCCAGGACTGGTAGTAGGCCGGGGTAATGAAATGAACTTCGCGCGGCTCCGTGGCGGCAAGCACGCGACCCACCCACCCGCAACTTCCCGCCTCCAACCCTTCACTCTGGCTTCCAGCGGGGTTCGGGTTCGGAGCGAACTTGAGCGCGACCGCGACACGCGTGTTGCCGCTGGGAAACTGCTTGAACCCCAGGCTCTTGAACTCGAGGCCTGCGCCCCCTCGACAGCGCAGCTCACCGACGTTGTCATGCGGCTTGTCGGCCGCATCCCAGATGGTCTGTGCGCCTGCCGGCGCCGCGAACCAGGCGAACGCAATCGCTGCCACCACGCGGCGTGAGATGGCTACCCTCTGCACAGGGGCACGTCCGGAGCCGTAGCCGAGCGATCGAAGAGCGTCGCCGAATGTTCGGCCATGTCGAAACTGCTCGAAATCTTCTTGCCGAGGATCTTCTCCAGCACGCCGCCGAGTTCCCCGGAGATCTGCGCGCCGATGCCAACGGCGCCGTCGAGCTTGAGAGTCATGCCCTTGCATTGAATCAAGCCGAGTGTCGAGCCCATCGTGACACCGACGGCGGTCGTCAACTTTCCGTACGGCCCGGCGAGCGCGACCTTGGTGCCGATCCCCACCTGGTACTTGAATTCGAAGGCGACGACGAGGCCGGCGGGACCGACCGCTATTCCGTGCATCGTCTTGGTCATCGGGCTGATTACAGAGACCTTGGGCGTCAGCAGCGTGCCGCCCTGGAGTCCGAACGGCCCGGTCAGGCCATATTGGCCCGCAGCGCCGAGCGTCGAGTTCATGGCGCTGAAGGCCGTCGTGAGGAGAAACTTTGCCTTCAGTATCACCACCATCGGCATGCCGAAGGTTTCAGGTGATGGTGGAATGTCGACGAACGCCTCGAGGGGCACTTCAATACGGATCTTCGTATTGTCACTGAGGCCGTTCTCGGAACCGGCCTGCAGCCCGATATGCAACTCCTCGAGTCCCTCGATCACGAACGATGCCGACTTGTCGATCGTGCCGCCATGGACTGGCAGGTCGGTTCGAACGCGCAGCTTGCCAGTGAGTAACTTGATCTCCACGCCGATCTTCAGCGGGATCTGCTTGCGCATGATCTGGAGGCCGAGCGCGGTCTTGTTGCCCTCCCCTTTCCACGAGAGGCCGATGTCGAATCCGTGCAGGGTCACACTCGCGGAGTTTTTCTTGACTGGCGCCTCTCCCCCGCCTTCGGTGCGGTTGCGAATCGGCACGACCGGTGCGGAACCGTACAGGCGCAACGGTTCCGTGACGAGCAGCATCTCGTCACCTTCCACGACTGGCAGCGCCAACGTCATGTATCTCGCAGGCCGCGCGTCTTCGAGAAGTAAGGCAGGCTGAACCTCACTCGAATGCAAGAGATCCGGCACCTGCCGGAACGACATCGCCTCGGGGCTCATCGTGACATCGAGCTTGACGTGCGCATCGCGCACGACTTCCGTGAACGTTACCGGCGCAAGGGTTACGGCAAGGTCACCGTCGCGCTTCTCGAGCGCCACCACGCGGCCGACGGCACGGCTCGTCCCGAACATGACTTTGCCGACAGCGAGGTCGCGCCCCCCCGCGGCGCCAGCGTCAATCACCCACGTGAGGCCGTCAGTACTCTCGGAACGGATGGCGCGCGGACCCCCGCCGATGAGTACAACATCCGGCTGGTACCTGGCGCTGCCGTTCGGATCGGGTCCGTAGCCGTAAGCCTCGATCGCGCTAGACGTCGCCGACTCGTCTTCCCGGGAGCATGAGATCGCGAGCGCGACCAACAACAGCGCGGTGAGGGTCCGCATCCCGCATTTGCGCCCCGTTTGCCGTGCGGTTTTCAAGTCGGGACCGTGCGTTATCAAGGAGCCATTACAGGCGCACCAGCTCGACGCGCCGGTTCTTGGCACGACCCTCGAGCGTGTCGTTGGTGTCTTTCGGACTTGCTTCACCCTGGCCTGCGTACGAGAGCCGGTTCGCGGCCACGCCGTGCTGGGTCGTCAGGGCCTTGGAGACGGCTGCGGCGCGCCGCTGCGAGAGCTCGAGGTTGTACTTATCGCTCGCGATGCTATCGGTGTGGCCGTAGATGCTCAGCTTCCAGTCGGGGTGTTTGCGCATAAGGGCGGCGATGTCCTTCAGCATCTGCTCGGATTCCTCACGAATCTCGGCGCTGTTGAAGGAGAAATAGATGCTGTAGATGTCCGCCTTGCCGGTTTTCTCGAGTGCCTGCTCGAGTGCTTCCATACCGGCCCCGCTGCCTGCCGGGCCACCCTTAATGTCGGGAGCCTGGCCAGCGCCGCCGCCACCGTCGCCACCCGCCGGAGGAGGAGGCGCCGCGCAGCCATACGAAATCTTGATGACCTGCAGCGCATCGCGATCCTTCGGGTGCTCCAGGCATTGATTGTCGGTGAGCACTTTCTGGTGCTTGCGCAGGTACGCGCAGGTTTCGGCAAGCTCCGGTCGCATGGCAGGAAGCGCGTCGATGCCGAGCCGGAACCGGAGCGTCAACGGATTGGCGTCATCGTCGAGGAACAGGAACTCGGATTTCTCGCCCGCGAACTCGCCGCGCGCCTGGATGGCCGTCAGCTCGGTGAGGCGATTGTTCACCAGCACTGGCACCTTGACGGTTCCGACGCGCGCGAGCGTTCCGGCCGTAAAGAAGTCATAGGCGTGAGGCCGGACCTCGCGATTCGCGCGCAACGGCGTGGCAGGGGGCAGCAGAGAGATCGAGAACGGGCTCTCGCCCTTGGTGCGCAACGCACCGAGGACCTGCGACGACGTGCCGATGGCGGTGGTGCCCGGGATGAGCTCGTCCGCTTCCACCCCCGCAGGAAAGACCTGCTGGTAGAGAGTGGCGGATGCCAGATCCTCACGCAGCAGCTTGCGATAGGTGGTGTTCGTAACCACCTGGCCGAACGTGGGCGAAAGCTGATCCGAGTTCACGCCTTCGGCGGTGTACTTCATGCGGATCTCCTTCGGACCCGCCACCTGGATCGTCTTGATCGACTCGTAGTCGCCAGAACTTTGGCTGACCGCGGTCACGACCGTGAGGCCCGGACATAGCGGGATCTGCGGCGTCGCTGCGGCGCTCATCGAGGCGAGCAAAAGCGGCGTCAGGACCCGAACGGACAGCGGCATTTCGATTGCACGCCACGGACCCATCTCGCTACCCCTAACGTGGCGCCACACCGGGCACGGTGAATCGAAACTGCTCGTCCTTGAGCGGCGGGTTGACCTGAGGCTCGAGCACCGTCGTCACGCGATTTACCACTCCTGCAGCCATTCCTCGCGGTGTGTCCTCGAACATCTTTCTCAGCAGCAACGTTTCGGCGTCGATCCAGAGCACGGTGGCGCGCACAGACTCGCCCCTGCCCGTGCCATAAACGGAACGCTGCACGCCCTTGATGCGATGACACTTGCGCCCGCCGATGACTTCCGTGCCATCGAGTTCGCCTTCCTCGAAGTTGTTGAGCGCGCCCTTGAGGTTCGCCTGCGGAAACAGCAAGGGAGTGATCACGCCCGCCACTCCCTTGGTCGGGCCAAACGCCGACACCAGCGCGGCAACGCCTTGCCCGCGGGGATACGGCGTTTCCATGCCGGCGTCCTTCCACCACGTGCGGAAGGTCTCGGCGTCGCTCCAGATCACGAAGCGATCTGCCCCGGCAGCACGATCCTCGTTGAACTCGAGCAAAAAGTGGCGCGGCGCGCGGAAATACGTCCTGAAGGTGTGACGTTCGCGGATCGTCTGCCCGGCCCCCACGTTGTATTCCGTGTCGACCGTGCCGACGTCGCTGTAGGAAGTGAGTGCGCCGTAGGCCGCGCGGGCACGAGCGACGAGGTCTTCCGCGACTGCGGTCGCTGACGACAGGGATCCGAGGAATCCTGCGGCCAGGGCGACTCGCCTGATGAGGGGATTCACTTGCCCATTCCCGCGCTCGGCAGCCCGAGGCCCAGGCAAGCGAGACGCGCGGTGCCCGCCTGGGTCTTGCGATTTACGCAAGCCTCGCCGGCGCCGTCCTGCGCCGCACCGGCCGAGAACACACCAGACCCGTCGTTGAGGCTTACGGTAACGTTGCCGCCATCGCCGCCCGAGCTCCTGCCGAGAAAGGCCACTGGCGTGGACTTGTTGTATACAGCGATGACCCCATGGCCCTCGCTCGACACGATCCCGGCGACGGGAGCACCGTTGCTGATCGCGTACACGCCTCCGCCGCCTTCTTCCGCCTGCATGCTTGCAACAGTGGCGCCGGCGGTATTCGCGACACGCACGGCCCCCTGCCCCTCGACATCGACGCCGATGGCCGCAACAAGGTGTCCCGAGTCGCCGAAGATTCGCAGCGCCGTGTTGTTCTTGGATCCCGGGCCGAGCTCCACTGCGACCTGCTGGCCCTTGTGCAGCGACAGGAAGGCTTCCGCCTCCTCGTTGATTCCGAGCCACGCGCCCAGCGCTGAATCGTTGTTGAGAAGCAGATGCGGCCCCGAAGTAGCCAGGATGATTGCCGGTTCGCTTGAGTCATAGAGGTAGGCGCCTCTTCCGCCGGCCTTATCGTCACCCTCGGTCACGCGCAGGATGACTTTGCCCGCGCTGTCGATGACCTCGAAGGGTGCGGTAACCCTGGTCACTGTCGGCTTCGCGTCTTTCTTCTTTTCCGGTTCGTTCGGTTTCTCGTTCTTGGACCTGGCGAGCTCGGACTCAACTGACGGAGACAGCAGGGCAAATCGTTGCTCATCGGGCTTGCATGGCACAGGGTTCTCGACAAAGCGGAGGATGCGGTCAGCTCCCACGCACACCTCGACCTCCTTGGCGGTTTCATCGGCCTGAGTGGTTGCCACGAACCATGCGAGCGCGGTGGCCGCGGTACCGAGGAAGGCAGCTGTGTGCTTCATACATGGTCAAAACAGCGCGCGCGGGAGAAACCGGCCAACCACGGGTTATGATCTCGGCATGGGTGCAGCGGATCGCGACGTCAGTGAATCATCCGACCCTGTCCGCGCCCTGGCGGACGAGCTCCTGCCTCTGTTCTATGAGGAGCTGCGTCGCATCGGACGCCGCGAGCGCCGCCGCGTCGGTGCGGGTGAGACCTTTCAGACGACCGCTCTCGTCAACGAGGCCTACCTCAAGCTGCGAAACATGAAGGGTTGGACCGACGACCGTCATTTCCTCTGTGCAGCTGCCCTGGCCATGCGCCACGCGCTCATCAATCATGCCAAGGCGCAAGTTGCGCAGAAGCGCGGCAGCGGAGCTGCACACCTCTCGCTCACGCAGGCGGGCGAGCTCGGGATCGACAGCGATGAGGGCTTGATTGCGCTGAATGACGCACTCGACGAACTGGCGCAGCAGTCTCCGCGGCCGGCCCAGGTGGTCGAGTGTCGATACTTCGCCGGCTACAGCGAAACCGAGACAGCACGCGTGCTCGGCATTTCAGAGCGCACCGTGCGCCGCGAATGGACCCTCGCCAAGGCCTGGCTCTACCGACAGCTCGCCCGATCGGGCTGACTCGCAGCTCGCGATCGAGGTGCATCAGACTCTGCTATTGCAGCCTGCTCGTGACGAGGCCAGCGAACCGCATCGCGGTCTCCGCGCGTTGGTCGCTGGATGCGGTCCTTACGGAGACGACGCAGAAGCGATCACCTGCGCACTCGAACCACAGTTGGCCACCGGTGCTGTCGTACACCGCACCGTCAACGAGCCCATCGACACGCTCTCCTTCAGCCTCCCCGCGGGCCCAGGTTTCCACCATGTCCTCGTCGAAGAGCGCGACTTCGATCGTGTCGAACCAACCGTCCGGCCAGCCTTCCATCACCTGTGCGGTCGTGGCTTTCCAGCGACAGCTGCCCAGACCCCAGGTGTTGTCCATGTGTCTCTTTCCGCCGTCATGGGGGCCGACGATCTGCTCGACTTCCTCGTCTGTGAGCAGAGTGCAGCGATCGAAGCCGCCGGCGGCCGCCTCTTCCTGCCCGGCGTCCGCGGAATCGCTGCCGCAGCCTGAGATGAGTGCGAGGCTGGCCAGGATGAGCGCGGCCGTTGTGCCAATAGCCGATGTCTTGCGCATTGCAATTCTCCCGCAGCTCAGACGAATTCGCTCTTCACGGCCGGCGAGCGCAGGCGCTTGATGAGCCAGACAAAGAGCGCTACCACGCCCACGGCGAAGATCCCCAAGACGACGAATACCACGCTGAAGCCCGCTCCGAGCTGCGAGAACACTGAGCCGAAGAACATGGAGAACAGGAACCAGATGACGTTAGCCATGACGCCGAGCGCGAGCAGGACGACGAACGTGCGACGCGCCCAGTTACGCCGCTTCCACAGCGCATAACCGGCGTACGCCAGGAATCCGGAGAGGGCGACGCTAACGAGCGCCATGACGGTCAACGACTGGGTCGTGGCTTCCTTCAGCGCAGGATCCACTCCCTCGATGGGTAGATCGGACAGACTGTTGAAGAATGCCGCCTGTCCGATGGCCGACAGTACGCCGAGGGCACCGAAGATTATTGCGAGCCACCCGAGCACCGATACCAACGTGGAGCGCTCAGCGGCGGCAGGAAGATTGATGGTGGATGCGGGAGCGTTCATGTCGCTTTCTCCTCGTTTCACGGGACCGTTGTGAGGAGAAACAGCATTGCGGCCGAAATCCGGCCACAGCAACCGGAAACACCAGGCCGCTACTGATTGGCGGCGTTCGCGAGCTTCACCGAGGGGCTCGAGGGATCGTCGTAGCGGCGGCTGGCCGCGAGCGCCCTGTCGTTCCAGTCCTCGGCGCCTTTCGTATCGCCGCTGAGGGCCAGCGCTACGGCATGAATGCGCCACAGTCGCGGACCGATACGCACGTCATACAGGCCGGTGATCCTGTCCAGCGTCGACATCGCGGCACGGCTCTGCTCCAGCGCCGTCGCGGCATCCCCGCGAGCGATCGCGAGTTGCGCCAGGTCGGCACGGGTCAACGCCGCGGGTGCGATGGCGCGCTCCCCGGCCATGCGCACGATTTCGACCAGCTCGGCCTGCGCGGGCTCCGTCTCACCCTGGCTGAGAAGGAAGCGAGCCCAGCGCTCGCGCGCACCGAGCACCGCGATCGAGTCGGCGGCATCCTTCTCCATCCGCTCATCGCGTGCCGCCTTCAGCGCGCGGCGCGCATCAGCGCTGCGACCGACCCGGTCGTAGGCGTCGCCAAGTGTCAGCCGGACGCGCCGCACGTCGTACTCACGCAACGGTCGCTCGACGTAGCTCCGTTCGGCGGCTTCGAGCAGGTCGATGGCCTGGGCCGCCCGTCCTTCCGCCGCCAGGCGCTCGGCGTAATACTCGCGCGCCACGACATTGTCCGTCGTCGTGGTCCAGTCGGCCGGAATCTGCTTGAACAGCGCATCGAACATTCGATGGGCACGCTCACGCTCGCCGCGCAGGTGGACCAGTCGCGCATGATCCGCCGCGCCCTGCCAATAGGCGCCGTGCTGCTCGCCGTGAGTCCTGCGCATCAGCTCGGCGAATTGCTCGTAGGCCTGCTCGGCACCCTCGAAGTTGCCGAGCTGTTGCAGGCTGCGGGCCAGGTTGGCATAGATCATCGCGAGATCGCCATCGCTGCGGTTCGGCGACTTCACCATGGCTGCGATAGCGCTTTCATTGCGTTCCCGAGCGGCCATGTACTCCTCGCGCGCAAAGCGCGCGACCGCAGAGTTGGCAAGCGCGATGGCGTAGTTGGCGTCTGCGGGCGCCAACCGGGCGTACAACTCGATTGCACGATCGAGTGCTTCGGCGCGCGCCTTCGGCGCCGCCAGCCGCGCCCTTCAATGCTTCCGCCTTCGCGAGCCACCATTGCGCCCGCAACAGCGAGTCCTCGTGTCCTCCCTTGCGGATGAGCGCGTCCGCCTCGTCAAGCGCGCGATTCGCCTCGCCATAGTCCTGCTCGTAGATGGCCGCCCACGCATCGATGGTGAGTGTCTCGATCACGACCGGGTGAGTCGCACCGTAGTGCTTGCGGGCAAGGTCGGCGCGCTGCCGCTGCAGGGCGATGAAGCGCTCGTCGTCCAGCCAGAATCCATAGATCTCGCTTGCGACGCCGAGCAGCTCGAGCTGCGTACTCGGGTCGGCGGCGAATTCCGTCGCGACCCGGTCTACCGACAGGTCGAGCAACTCCTTCGCCGTGATCTGGTCGCGCGGTTTGTCCGACGCGATGCGCGGATCGCTGGCGCGAAACACGCTGATCAGGAAGTCCTTCGTCACATTGGCGCGCTGCGCTTCGCGCTGCGCGCGGTTTGCCTGCCAGGTGGTGGCGATGATCCCGCCCGAAAGGGTCAGCACCAGCGCCGCGACCGACGCCGTGACCCATCGATAGCGTCGCAGGAATCGCCCGAACACGTACATGCGGGCGTCGCCGCGCGCGGCGACCGGATCGCCATGCACGGCACGATCGATATCGAGTTTCAGTCCTTCGACCGTTGCATAGCGATGCTGGGCTTCCCTGCGCAGGCACTTGCCGATGATCGCGTCCAGGTCCCCCTGGATCAGGTACACCGCCACCGGGGCTGCTTTCGTTTCGGCTGCCACGTGGCTGGCTCGTGGCGCGGGTCGCTCGAGAAGCGTGTGCAGGGCGCGCGCAAGGGGTTGCCCTTCAATCACCCAGGGCCTGCGTCCCGTGAGCAACTCGAACAGGAGCACGCCGAGTGCGTACACATCCGTCGCCGTCGTCACCGGCTCGCCGGCGAGCTGTTCGGGCGCGGCGTAGTCCGGCGTCAGGACGGGCGTGGTTATTCCTGCCGAAGCACCCGTGCCGCCGATTCCCTTGTCGAGCGGCTTGGCGATGCCGAAGTCGAGCAAGTGAGTCCGTCCCTCTGCATCGACGAGCACGTTGCTCGGCTTGATGTCGCGATGAACGATCAGGTGCCGGTGTGCGTAGGCAACGGCATCGCAAACCTGGCGGAACACCGCAAGCCTTTCGCTCAGATCGGCCTTGCTCGCGGCGCAGTAGTGGGTAATCGCCTGGCCTTCGATGTACTCCATGACGAAGTACGGCCGGCCGTCGGGAGCCACACCGCCGTCGAGCAGCCGCGCAATGCGGGGATGCTTGAGGCGCGCCAGCAACTGCCGTTCGGCACTGAAGCGCTCCAGCTGCCCGGATTCCAGCCGCGTCAGCTTGATGGCGACGCGCTGCTCGAAATCGCCTTCCGCGCGGCTCGCTTCATACACCTCGCCCATGCCGCCGCGCCCGATGAGCCGCAGTACGCGCCAATGTCCGAGAATAGTGCCCTCCGGAAGCAGGCCGTACGCCGCTGACGTTTCAGCAGCGGGACCAGGAGGTTGCTCGAGGAACGCACCGGAAGCATCGTTCGCCTGGAGAAGACTCTCCAGCTCCGTGCGCAGGTCGGGATCGTCGGCGCACTCGCGCTCGAGAAACGTTGCACGAGTGCCGGGCGACAGCGCGACTGCCGCCTCGAAGAGCTCCGCGAGCCGAGTCCAGCGATCTGTTTGCACTGCAGTTCCGGTCTTCGCCTCTCCCTGCAGCTGAGGCTACGTTCCGGTCTATCTCGGATGCAACCACGCCGGCAGGAATGAGTAGGGATCGGCGGTGACGCTCTGGTCGTACGGCACGCGCGCGTTCGCCAGCAGCTTCTGCACGCCGCCCTGCTTCCAGGCGTTGAAGAGATCGGTCGATCCGCCGATGAGCTCGCCGCCTACGAAGATCTGCGGAATGGTGGCGACCGAGGTCTTCGACGTGAGCGCCGCGCGGATCTTCCCGCCCCAGTTGTCCTTCTGGTACTCGACCGAGTCGAGATCGATGGAACGGTACGGGATCTTGTAGCGGCCGAACATCTTGCGCGCGGCCCAGCAGAATTCGCACCATTCGAGCGAGAACATCACCACCGGCTGCGCCGGATCGTTGATCACCTTGGCGACGAACGCCTGCGCGTCCGCTGCAACCGGTTGCGGCGCCGGCGCGCTCGCGGCCGCCGGCGGCGGCGCGGGCGCAGCCGCGGCGTCGAACCGGTAGTTCGGCGTCGACTTGGAGATCGCGATCTCGTCTTCGGTCATGTCGGCGGGAACGTCGGCAAAGAGCGTCGTGGTCAGGTAGCGCTCGCCCGTGTCGGGCAGCATGCACAGCACCGTGGTGCCCGCCGGCGCCGACTCGCAGATCTTGAGCGCGCCGGCGAAAGTCGCGCCCGCGGTGATGCCGACGAACACGCCTTCCTTCTGCGCCAGCTCACGCGACATCTTCAATGCGTCGTTGCCATTGATCGGCATGATCTGATCGACCAGCTCCAGCGCGACCGCGTCTTCCGTGAGTTTCGGAATGAAGTCCGGGCTCCAGCCCTGCATCAGGTGCGGGCGGAAATTCGGGTGGCTGCCCGAAGGTGAGCCGTCGGCACTGCGCGCCTGCGGAATGCGGCTGCCCAGGACCTGCGAGTTGTCGGGCTCGCACACGACGATCTTCGTCTTGGGCGATTCCTTTCTCAGCACGCGCCCCACGCCCTTGAGCGTGCCGCCGGTGCCGTAGCCGGTGACGAAATAGTCGAGCCGCTCGCCGGCGAAATCCGCGATGATTTCGCGCGCCGTGGTGCGCGAATGCATGTCGGCATTCGCCTCGTTTTCGAACTGCCGGCACAGGAACCAGTTGTGTGTCTGCGCGAGCTCGACCGCCTTGGCGAGCATGCCGGTGCCCTTCAGCGCCGCGGGCGTGAGCACCACCTTGGCGCCCAGGAAGCGCATGAGCTTGCGCCGCTCGACGCTGAAGTTCTCGGCCATCGTCACGACCAGCGGATAGCCCTTCACCGCGCACACCATGGCGAGGCCGATGCCGGTATTGCCGCTGGTGGCCTCGATCACGGTCTGTCCCGGTTTGAGAGTGCCGTTCCGTTCCGCGTCCTCGATGACACCAAGCGCCAGACGATCCTTCACCGAGCCCATCGGATTGAAGGCCTCGACCTTCACGTAGAGCTGCGCGTGCTTGGGCGCCAACTTGTTGATTCTTACGACCGGCGTGCGGCCCACCGTGCCGAGAATGTTGTCGTGCTTAGCCATGGGAGGTTCCGTCACCTAAGGGATTGTTCGGAGGGCAATCCTTCTGCGGCTCAACGATAGCGCACTCTCGCGGCGCGCTCACCTGACTTTGGTTTGGCGCCGGACCGTGCGTTAGGGGGATCCATAGCCGCTCAGCATTGGCGGTCTATGTGGCGGAGTCGGTGCCGCCGACTTTGACCTCGACCTTCTTGATTGTCCCGGTGAACGTGTTGTCGTCCTTCGCGTAGTCATCGGTTACGGCCGTGTAAAGGTCCGTGCCCACGTCGGCGGTCTCGGTTCCGTATATGAATGGAATCGTGCGGTCGAGTTTGCCGGAGGCGACCTTCTTTCCATTGATCGAGAGTGTCCCGGTGCCGCCTGCGCCGGGCTTGCCGCCGTCATAGGCAAAATCATAGGTGACGGTGACGGGGCCAGCAGGCAGGCGCTCACTGGAAGTAATGGTCGTCACGGCGCCGAGCACGTTGTACGCAAACTTGGGCTTGCCGTCCTTGACGTAAAGACTCCAGCCGGAGTGCGCCCCACCCTGTGCGAGGATGACGCCCGAAGCACCTCTCGGCGCCTCGAGGTCGGCTGTGATCGAGGAGCTGCGGTTCTTCACGTCGATGAAGGCATTCTCTTTCATCCCGATCATGCCCGGATAAAGCGTCAGCGAGGTCCGGCCGCCCATATAGTCGGGACGCCCGGCGATAGCAGCGCTGAATCGCATCTGGACCCGATCGTCGAGTGGCAACACGTTGTGCTTGACTGCCTCCGCCATGAAAAGCTCCTGCATCTCCTTCAACTTCACGGGTTCCTTCGCGGCCAGGTCGACGGCGCAGCTGAAGTCCTCCGCCGTGTTGAAGAGCTGCCACTGGTCATCCGCATAGGCGCCGCGGGGTTCTGCCTCCCAGGCCACCTTGTGCAGGGTCGCGGCGTACCACCCGTCCTTGTAGATGCCACGGTTCCCGAAGATCTCGTAGTACTGAACCGTGCGAGCCGACTTCGCCTGAGCGTCAGTGAAGGAGCTGAGCATGCTCACTCCTTCGATGGGCTTTTGTGGAACGCCATTGACCGTCTTGGGCTGCGGCAGTCCGGCCGCCTCGAGCACCGTCGGGGCGACATCGATCACGTGGTAGTACTGAGTGCGGATCTCGCCTTGCGCCTTGATCGCCTTCGGCCAGAAAACGATCGCACCATTTGTGGTGCCACCGTACTGCGTATGGAACTGCGAATACGCGAATGGCGTGTTGTCGGCGATCGACCAGCCGGCCGGTACGGTCATCGCGGAATGCGGCCCACCGACCTCATCGAGATGCTCGAGCTGGTACTGCAAGGTCTCAGGCACTTGGTTGAAAGAGCTCAGGGTGTTGAACGTCCCGAGCCGCCCACCGTTGGGGCTCGCGCCGTTATCTCCCGTGATGTAGATGATCAGCGTATTGTCCAGCGCGCCGATATCGTCGACCGCCTGCACCACCCGGCCGATCTCGTAGTCGGTCAGCTCGGCAAATGCCGCGAAGATTTCCTGATACCGGGTGGCGACTTTCTTTTCATCGGCGTTCAGCGTGTCCCAGTCCGGCATGACGTCGGGCTTGGGCGTGAGCTGGGTGTTGGGTGGAACGATGCCGAGCTGCTTCTGGCGCGCGAGAATCTCCTCGCGGTACTTGTCCCAACCCTGATTGAACTGGCCCTTGTACTTGTCGCGCCACGACTCGGGTAGCTGAACCGGGTCATGCATGCCCTGCGCAGCGTAGTAGACGAAGAACGGCTTGTCCGGATTGAGCGTCTTCTGAGTCTTGATCCATTGGATGGCACGGTCGGCAATGTCCGTCTGGTAGTAGTAGTTCGGATCCTTCGATGGAGCGACCGGCGTCGTATTGTCGTGCACCGACCGGCGAGAACTGGTCCGACTCGCCGATGACGTTGCCGTAGAACTTCTCGAAACCCAGCCCGGTGGGCCACTGGTCGAACGGCCCCGTGAGGCCGCTTTCCCACGCCACGTATTCGTGGGACTTGCCGAACATCGCCGTGCTGTAGCCGTTGAATCTCATGATCTTGGCGAGTGGTGCCACGCTGTTCGGCAGCACGGAGTTCTGACCCGGAAACGCGGTGGCCATCTCCGAGACGGTTCCCATGTTCGCGCTATGGGGATTGCGGCCCGTCAGCAGCGCCACGCGGCTCGCCGAACAGATCGGCGCCGTATGGAAATTGTTGTAGATCAATCCGTTCTTCGCGAGGCGATCCAGGGTCGGCAGATTCATCACGCCACCGAACGTCTTGGAGCCCGCATAGCCGAAATTGTCGAGCAGGATCACGATGACATTGGGCGCACCGGCCGGCGCCTTCACCTCGAAGATGGGCGGAGCCTTCGCGGTCCGCGCGTCGAGCTCGGTGATTGCCGGATAGGTCGGTTCCGCGATCGGCAGCGCCGTACGATCGAGGTCTCCGGGCGCCGCGGGATTCGAACTCGCAGTTTCCTGCTTCGCACATGCGAATAAAGCAGCGAGCACAAATGCGAGGCCGACAATTGCGGAAATGACATGTCCTCGCAAGGTCGTTACCTCCCCGCTCATTGACCGATATCGTTCAGTCTGAGAACTTGATTCGTCTGCAGGATCAAAGTGTCTCACGGCCACGCACAGAGGACATCGAAATATCGGATGGCACGCTTGGCCGCAAAAGGGCCTTCGGGCTGCGAGGGTCTGTCTTAGGCGCCGTCGACGACTCAGCGAGAGCGCGTCGCAGCGGTCACGAACCGCACGGCCGGCTGGGATCGCGGGGCTCTACGGGCAGGCGCGCAAAGAGCGGCTGCGACTGGGCCGATTGGTCCGCCGAGGCAAGCCGCGTCACGGGCTGTTCGACCTTGCCCGAGACCGCGACCAGTGGCGCGTCCTTCAGCACGTGGCCCTTCTTGAGATGCGGCTTGACCAGGAAGTCCAGCTCGCCGCTGCGCAACGACAACGACCCCACCGCCCGCATCTGAGTGATCTTGGTATCGAGCCGCAGGTTGCTGGTCACGGCGTTGGCGCCGCGCACATCGAACTCGCCACCGATGCAGTTCACATGAGTCGCCGCGCCCTCCGCGGGAAGTGCGAACACGAACTTGAGAAGCCCTTTGGACCAGCGCTCGACCTGGTCGATCGGCACCTCGGCAGGCCCGGCCGCGACGTGCGCCGAGCCGCGCATGTGCTCGCGCCATTGGTCGAGGCTGGCGCCGGAGGTCGTGAACCGGGCATCGACGTCGGCATAGCCGCCGGCGGCCTGACCCTGCGTCGGTGCATCCACCCACGCATCGAGATCGACATGGTGTGCGGCCACCGATCCTTTGACAGCCAGCCCCGGGTTGGAACGCTGCGCGTTCAAGTCCGCACTCACTGTTCCCGTGCCCCAGTGCCCGTCGTTGATCTGCAGACGATAGCCGTGGGCGTTCTCCGCCATCCGGCCATGCACGCGCAGCTCGCCCAGCTCGACCTGGTGCCAGCGACCGAGCGCCGCTTGCCCGTCGAAGTCGAGCGTCACGCCAGCGAGCTCGCGTGGCCGCTGAATGATGCCGGCCAGCGTGACTGTCGTCTTGCCCGAGTGGAGCGTCCCCTGCAGGCGCCAGGGACGATCCGCACGGAACACGCTCCACGGAGCGCCCGACAACGTAACGAGCGGCCGATCGCCCGATTCCTTCTCAAGCACCGTCAACTGCATGTCGCGATATGCCGGCAGGCTCGCGGAGACTCTGTCAATGTGCCGCTCGAGTCGTTCGCCGCACGGGCCGCCTGTGCACACGATCTTCAATTGCTGGACCGTCAGGTGATCGACGCTCGTCACTTGGTCGATGGCGTCGAGCGCGCCGCGCCAATCGCAAGGCGACCCGCGCTGCGCCGACACGCACAGTTGCGCCTCCGTCATCTCGAGACGTGCAATCGACCAATGACCGAGCAGGAAGGGCCATGGGCGCAGCCTGATGCGCATGTCGCTCACGACGAGCGCCTCTTGCCTGGATTGGCCGTCGTGCACGTGGACATCGCGCAGAATGATCCACGGCCGTACGGATGGCTGCACGAACACCGGGCCGCGAATCGATACCTGGAAACCCAGCAGCTGCGACATGGGGCGCTCGATGTAGACCTCCACGTTTCGCACTCGATAGAGGTGCTGCGATGAAGCGAACGCCACGATGGCAGCGCCCAGGAGGGCGAGCACCACGACTGCAAGGCGCCGGAAGCGCGGATCGCCAGGCGTGAACAATCCTTTGTTCGATTGGTGCATCAGGTTGGTGTGAGGTGAGTCGCGTCCACGGGGTTGGACGGACTGCGCCGGGCTCAGTTCCCGGCCGCCGAAGAATCGCCCTCAGTGCTCGAGAACGCTCACACCTTTCATGAGCGTGCCGAGCGAAGAGCTCATCTTGTCACCGCCCTGCTCGCCTTCGGCGACGTAACTCACCGCGTAAATGACCGCACCCGTCGGCGGGACCGGCGCGGCGCTTGCGGCGCTCTCAGCACTGAACAGGCTGTGAATCGCAGTCGTGCCGTCGTCCGCGATCGGCGTGGCGTTGTACGGAAATTGCTTCGCGGCCAGCTTGTCCCAGTCGCTCTTGTCTGAATCCGGCATCGATTGCGCGGGTTTCGGCCGGCGCGACACGGCAAACATCGTGTCGCCGTTCACGTCTTCCATGAGCGAGATGCCGCCGACGTCCCACACGGTCGCGCCATTCTCGTCGAAGTACGTGAAGCTCAGCGTCAGGTAGCTGTCCTCGGTGATCTTCTGCAGGTCGCGCGTGTGCGCGAGCGTCAGGCGCTTCGACTGGTAGCGGAAGTGCTTGTCGTACTCGAAGTCGATGTCGATCTTTGCGAACGCGCCCGGCAGGAGCTCCTTCGCCGCCAGGTACTCGCGCCATTGACCGAGCGAGCCGCCATACGAGATGTACACGAAGTCGGTCAGCACGCGCATTTCGGAGCGCACGTTGTCGAGCGCCTGCGTGGCAACGGTGCGCAGCATGCACACGTAGCCTTCCGGCGTCGGCAGAGCGAAGGAGATGGCGGTGGTGTCGTTGTATTCGATCGGCCAGGTACGCACCTGCCACTTGCGCCCGTAGGTGTCGGTGTGGATCGCTTCCTCACGCGCCTTGCCGAAGGAAATCACGCGCACGCTCTCCGGTCCGACGCGCCTCTGGACAGTGATCGCCTTGAGCAGCCAGTCCGCGTAGAGCTTCGAGTTTCCGTAGAGCGCCTGGGCCGTCACGTCATCGGGTCTGCGGACGCGCGCCCAGGCACTGTTCGCCTGCGTGCCGTGCGAGACGTAGCCGTTCTTCGGCAGCTCGGCGTCGGCGACGTTCTCGGGATAGAAGACGTCCCAGGTGCCGTCAGCCTTCTGCGCGATCAGGTGGGGAAACCCGGCCGTATAAACGCTATGCAGCAGCATCGCCGAGCCGTCGCCATGCGGGAACATCCGCGCCGAGTTCTTGTTCAGCAGCTGCGCCTGCATGCCATCGGCAAACTGCTCGAAGTACCCGCTCACCGTGCGGTCGAAGTCGGCAAAGCTGAGCGGCAGCGCGAACTCCTTGCGCAACGGCGCCGTCTCCATCGTCTCCATGATCGGCAGCCGGTAGTGCATCTTGGTGTCGACCGTGGCGACATTGTCCTTCGCCTTCACCACCTGCGCGATCGACACCGCATAGTTGAGGTTCTCGCTGGCGGACTTGCGCAGTACCACGCCGATCACGCGGCCCTGCGAATCGAGCAACGGCCCGCCGCTGTTGCCCGGCGAGGCGGCCGCGGAAAAGCGCAGCCATTTCCAGCGCCCGTCCTGCTGTTCCGGCGTGTCGGAGGTGTAGAGGCCGTCGCGGATCACGACGCCTTCGCCGTGCGCGTTGCCGACGGCGTAGACCGTCTCGTTGAGCGTGGGCGCCGGATTGATCTCGAACGCCGGCGTGTGCGGGTCGTCCTTGAGCGAAAACACCACGAAGTCTTCGTGGAGCGAGGCCTTCACAATCTTGTCGATCTCGTAGACGTGGCCCGCGCCGTCGCGCAGTGCCGGCGCGCCGAATTGGCTGCCCATGCCGGCCGCGAGGACGTGCACCGCGGAGACATAGCGCCCGTCGCCGATCGCAAACGCGGTGCCCACGGGCAGGTAGTCGTCGGTGCGTTGAATGTAGGGAATGAGATCGAGCGGCAGCGGCTTCTCGTACGTGAGCGAGTCGGGCTTGGGCTTGCGCAGCACCACCTCGAAGGTGGCGGCACGAACCTTGGCCTGCACTTCGCTCGGCAGCGACTCGGCATGCGCAGTGACGGACGCGAGAGCAGCGATCAGGAAAGTGACGATGCCAGGCGCCGGCTCTTTCCGCGGCCGCTTGCGGGTCATCGATGGCGTCATGAGTTGCAGGCTAGCTTAGAGAATGAAGGTGCGCCCCGCCAGCGCGGCAACCTTATGTCAACGCAAGGTCGGCTTGCGGACCTCGGTCACGCGACCCTCGACGATCTCGACGCTGGCCGCCAGATACGCCGCGGGCGCCACTTCGAGCGCGTAGAGCAGCAGCTTGCGCGGGGCGCTGCCGTCGGTGCGGATCGACGTGGGCGTGCCGAGCACCTGCACTGCTTCGGCTTCAGCCATGCCCGCGCGGATGCGCTCCCAGTTGGCGGCGACGAGCCACGGCAACAAGGTCGGGCTGGCGAGTGGCGCCGGGAGGGTCGAGTCCTGGACGTCACGCTGCGTTTGCCGCTCGAGCTCGCTGATGCGCCGCGTCTGCGCCAGCAATTCGCGCCGCAGCTGCGCCACGTCGAGCTCGAGTTGGCGCACCCGTGTGTCCTGCGCAGGCGCGGGGAGAGCGGCAAGAGTCAGCAGAATCAGCAGCCAGAAACTCCGTTGCGGCTTCATCGATCGATCTCCAGCGTGCGCAGCGCCCTCGGCCGGCACGTGTCATAACCCACGGCACGGGCGCATATGTACGAATGGGTTCGTGCCCCTTATAATCGCACCCGTTCCCCCGACTGTAACCCGAGCTGAAGGAGTTCCCATGCGATTGTTGATGGCCTGCCTGCTGGCGGCGGTTTCCACGGCGCTGGCCGCCGAGCATCCTGCAGACATGCACACGGCGAATACCGCCGCCACGGAAGCTGCCCCACCCGCCCCCGCGGTAGCCCCCGAATCAGAGGCTGCGCCGGAGGAAGCCGTGACCGACGCAACCGCCGCCGAACCCGCGCCCGCAGAGACTCCTGCCGATCCGGTCGAGGCCGCCAGGCTCCAGGCGGAACAGGAACTGGCCGAGGATCGCGAATTCACCAAGGCCGGGTACAAGCCCAAGGTCGTCAAGGGCAAGAAGAAGTACTGCCAGGTGGTCGAGAATTCCGGCACGCGCATCGGCAAGCAGACGCAGTGCTACTCGCCCGAGCAGGTGCGGGCCATGATTGCCGCGAAGGAAGCCGCCGAGGAGACCTAAGTCGCTCTTTGAGCACGCCGATACCAGGACCCCGCCCGCGCGGGGTCTTTTTTTTGCCGGCTGCGCGTACAGTTCACGCCCATGGCGTCGCGCTACCGGCTGCTGACCGCGTACTCGCTGCTGCTGGCGGCGGCGGCCGGCATCTGGTTGGCACAAGACCTGGCACAGGCAGCCGATTTTCCTTCCGCCGGCGTCGCGCTCCTCTGCATCGTCGCCTGCCTCTTCGTGTGGCAGTTCGGCTTGCCGGCGCCGCGCGTCGGGCTCACGTCGATGGAACGCCTGCCGCAGATCGGCGTGCTGCTCGTCTTCAGCCCGGCGGTCGCCGCCGCCATTTGCGCGACGGCATCGCTCCTGTGGCCGCTGGTCAGCCGTGCCTACAGCCTCGGCTCGCTCAAGGTCGGCGCCCTGCGGGGCCTGCACAACGCGGCGATGACGGCACTCATGCTGCTGCTCGCGGGGCAGGTGTATCTCGCGCTGGGCGGTCGTCATCCCCTGGCCGGGCTCACAACCGCGGATATCCTGCCCCTGGCCGCCATGGCCCTGACCGCGCAAGCCGTCAACGTGCTGCTGCTCGCCTTGTTCTTTCATCTCGACGGCCGCGACGTGCGCCGCATCATCAGGCCGGTGTATTCGCTCCTCGATCTCATCTTCGTACCGGCCGGCGTGCTGGCGGCGGTGCTCTACAACAGTGGGACGCCCGCGACCTTCGGCCTGTTTGCGGCGCTGATGGTGGTGTTCGTGCTGAGCTTCAACGGCATCGGCCGGACACTGAGCGCGGCCGAGACCGAGAGCGCGCCGCTCGCGAAGTTGTCGCGCACCCACCGGGCGCTGCACGGCGCGCGGCGCATCGACGAGCTGAGCGAGCGAATCCTGACCGAGACGCGCGCGCTGTTCCGTTTTGACGAGTTCTGTCTCGCCTTCGTGGACCGCGATCAGCAGCTGCTCGATCTGCGCGTGCACGAGCGCGGCAACGAGCGGTTGCCCGCGCGCTTCCAGGACCTCGCCGCCGGGCTCTTTGGCTGGATCGTGGAGCATGCCGAGCCGGTGCTGATCGAGAACTGGACGCGCGCGCGCGATGAATTCCGGCAGCGCTCGAAACCGGAGGAGCGGCAGGCGGGCTCGCTGATCGCCGTGCCCCTGATCGAAGACGGAGCGGTGATCGGATTGCTCAGCGTCCAGCACACGCACACCGAGGTGTACTCGGACGCGGATCTGCACGTCATGCAGCGGCTCGCCGAGCAGGTCGCGGCGGCCATCGCCGATGCGCGCGCGTTCGAAGATCTCGAGGACTATCGACAGCGCCTCGAGGAGCGGGTGGCTGAGCGCACGCAGGAGCTCGACCGCGCCAACCGCGAGAAGGAACGCCTGATCGCTGCGCTCGGCGAGCGCAGCCGCACGCTAGAGCGTGAATCGCAGGAGGATCCGCTCACCGGCATCGCCAACCGGCGTTGCTTCACGCAGCGGCTCGCCGCGGAAATCGAAGTGGCGCGCGCGGTGGGGCATCCCTTGACGCTCGCCGTGGCCGACCTCGATCACTTCAAGATCGTCAACGATCGCCTCGGGCATGCCGTCGGCGACGAGGTGCTGCGCCAGAGCGCCGAGCTGATGCGCCGCCTGTGCCGGGCTTCAGACCTGGTGGCGCGCATCGGCGGGGAGGAGTTCGCTCTGATCCTGCCGTCGATGCCGCGCGTCGCGGCGATCGCCTTCTGCGAATCCATGCGCAGCGCCGTCGAAACACACGACTGGCATCGGGTCCACCCGCATCTGCGGGTGACCCTGAGCATCGGCTTGTCGCAATGGGATGGAAGGTCCGACGTCGCAGAGCTGCTGCAGTCTGCCGACACGCAGCTTTATCGCGCCAAGCGCGAGGGCCGCAATCGCGTGGCGTGAAATTGCTCGACGGGGTCAGAATTGCTCGACGGGGTCAGAATTCAATTCTGACCCCGTCGCAGGCGTTGTTACTGCCCGAATTTCTGCGAGAACTTGAGCCCGATCGTCCGCGGTGGCGTCGTGTAGATGTACGGCTCGTCGCCGCATATCGACTCCGCGCACTGCACCGTGCGGTACAGGACGGTGCGCTCGTCCGTGACGTTGTTGACGAACAGCTCGAGACCCCAGCTGCCCCTGTCAGCACCCAACGAGAAATCGATGATGTCGTAGCTCGGCTGGTCGCGCAGGATGTCGTTCGCCGCGTCGCGGAGATCCGCGCGGCTCGATCCCTTGTAGATGTAGGAGGCGCGCCAGTAGGAGTCGAATTCGCCGAGCTGAAACTCCTGTCGAAGCGTCAGGTTCCCCTTCCATTCCGGTGTGACCGGAAGCTGCGTGCCCTCGCGCGCTTCGGGATCCACGAAATCCGTCGTGTCGCCGTCGCCGTCCGAATCCTGCAGGTCCGGGCACGGGTCCACGGCGACTGGCTGGTCGGTGGCCGGGTCGACGAAGCCGCAGTAAGGCGCGGTCAGCTCTGAATCGATGTACGCGACGCCGCCCGAGACCTGGAAGGTATCGGTCAGGGACCAGGTCAGATCCATTTCGACGCCCTTGATCTCCGCTCCCGCCGCGTTCTTGATATCGGTGAGACCGTTCAGGCCAAGCAGCGCGAACTGGAAATCGTCCCACTCCTCGTAAAAGACCGCGCCGTTCAATCGAACGCGCCCGTCCGCCCACGTCGTCTTCCAGCCGAGCTCGTAGTTCGTCAGGAAGTCCGTCTGGTACGGCGGCAGTGTGCCGCGGCGGTTGATGCCGCCCGGCCGGTAACCCTCGGACCAGGTGGCGTACACCATGTGGTCGCCTGTAATTTTATAGGTCAGATTGACTTTGCCGAGGAAGTCGTCGTCCTTGGTGCTCTTGCCGATGCGGTTGCAGGGTGCACCGCGGTAGGGCTCTGTCAGGCCGCGGTCGATGCAGTCCTGCTCGCCATTCCCCGCGAAGCCCGCGCCGTACCCGAAGAATCCGTCGAGCTGGTTGTCGAATTCGTAGTAGCGCAAGCCCCCCGTTGCCGTCAGCTTCTCCGTGATGTCGAAGGACAGCTCGCCGAACACCGCGCGGTCCTCATCGACGCGCTCCTGCTGCGTCAGCCAGATCGTGTCGTCCCAGCCCGGCACCTCGAGCGTCGCCGCGAGGTTGTCTACCCAGTAGCGCTGCGTGATGTCGTGGGTCTGTTGCTGGTAGAACAGGCCACCGACGAAGCGCACTCGCCGGTCGGCCGACGTCGAGAAGCGCAGCTCGTGACTGATCTTCTTGTAGCCGTCGTCTCCCCAGATGTACTGACCGATCGTCGGATTACCGGCGTCGTCGGTGATGTAGAGTGAATAGCCGCAGCAGTCATCGTAGAAGTACGAGTAGTCGGAGTAGTCGAGCCGGCTATCGACCTGGCGATCGAGGTACGCGCCGGCGTAGGTGACGTCGAGGTTCGCGATCTTGCCTTCGACCGTGAGCCCCGCCTGCCACCACTTGTCCTCCGACCAGTCGGGATAGATGTGCGCGACCTCGAGCTCGCCCTGGGTCACGTCGTAGCCAAAGAGGCCGTCGGCGTACATCTTCTGACCCATGACGGTCGGGGTCACGGTCCAGTTGTCGTTGAGATCGATGCGCAGCGCCGCGCGCGCGCCGTAGGTATCGACCTCGTTGAAGTCCTCTTCAGCGAGCGGTCCGCTGTCGCTCGTGCAGTCCTCGGCCGGGAGCACGGTCGCACAGGTGGGCCAGGTGCGCTGGAACGCGACGTTGTCGATGTAGCCGGCGTCCTTGCGCGCCCAGCCGACAAGGCGGATCGCGGCGCGCTCGCCAAGTGGAATGTTGAGGTGCCCTTCGGCGAGATAGCCCTCGCCGCCCTCGCCCACCGAGTTGAGCTCGAGGCCGTAGCTTGACGAGAAGGCGGACGGGTCTGGCTTGTTGGTGATGATGCGGATCGTCCCCGCCTGCGAGCTCGCGCCATAGAGCGTGCCCTGCGGGCCCGCCAGTGCTTCGACGCGGGCGATGTCGTAGAGGTGCAGGTCGAGCGCGCCGGTGATCGTCGTGATCGGCTGCTCGTCGAGATACACCCCGACTGAGGGCAGCGGGCCCGAGTGGTTGCCGTCGCCGCCACTCGCAACGCCGCGCATGTACACGAGCGCGAAGCCGGGACCGAACGTCTGGTAGGAGACCGACGGGAGGAACTTCACGTAGTCGTCGAACTTCGTGATGTTGTACTCCTCGAGCTTTTCCGAGCCGATCGCCTGGATGCTCAGCGGCACGTCCTGGAGGGATTCCTCACCGCGCTTGCTCGCGGTGACGATGACCTCCTCGAGGCCCGACTCTTGTGCCTGGGCCGACTGCAGGACCAGCAGGATCGCCGACGCGAGCGGTGTCATCACAGCGATTGAGCGCGCGCTCTTCAATTTGCGTTTCTTCGAGCGTTTCATGATCGATCCCCCCTGATGGGCGGAGTTTAACCCGACCCCGGCCGGCGTCAAAACGACGGTGATTCGGGCCAGGTGGCCAGCACGGGACCGAGCGCCTCTCTGAGTGGCCCCAGCCAAGGCTCATAGTGGTGCCAATGATCGACGCCTTGTCTGAAAATGGGCTGCCTGACCTGTTCCGAGCTGGCAGTACGTACGGCTCGTTCATTTTCATAGAAGCGCAGGCAGCGGGCATCGAACGGCAAGTTGCAGTATTCCAGCAGCCGGCGCACTTCGGCTTCCGTATCGTCGATCATCCGTTCGTACAGGACGCGATGGACGCGGCCGGGCAGGACCTCATCGAAGTGGGCCATGAGCTCCACGTAGTCCCGATAGTAGCGTCCGATCTCCTCCAGGTCGTAAGTGAAGTGCTGTCCCCGCGCGAAATGCTGCTTGAATCCCGAGAGGCAGCAACCCAGTGGATGGCGCCGCGCATCGATGATCTTCGCGTTCGGCAACACGAGGTGGATCAGACCGACGTGCGCCCAGTTGTTCGGCAGCTTGTCGATGAAGAAGGGTGCCTGGGTCTTGCGCTGAATTCTCGTCTCGGCCAGGTAGCGTTCGCCAAGCGCGCGGAACTGCTCGGCGGTCATGCTCGCCAGGATCTCGGGATACATGGAAGTGTCGGAGCGACTCTTGCGTCCGCCGAGGCCGCGCGCGATCGCGGGCATGTTGGGCAGCTCCATCGTGCCTTCGACCTCGGGATGGCTCGACAGGATCTGCTCAACCAGCGTCGATCCGGAGCGCGGCAGACCGACGATGAAGATCGGATCGGGCGCGTCGGCGCCCTGACCCGCTCGTTGCTCGAAGAACTCCCGCGTAAAGAGCATCTTCGAGCGCCGGACATGCGCTGAATTCTCATCCGGATCGTATTTGACCGCCTGCGCGGCGCAGCCGGTTGCCCTGCTCATAGTGCTCGAATGATTCCGCGTACACGCCGGCATCTTCGAGTGCCTTGCCGAGGGCGAAATGGAAATGAAAGCGATCCTCCGCGCCGATGTCCGTGCGCTGCAGCTGACCACGCATAGTCTCGATATCCGCCGCCGAAAACCGCAGCGTCTTGAGATTGGCGAGGCTCCACCACACCTCACCAAGATTCGGCGCGAGCTCGATGCTCTTGCGGTACGCGCTGACGGAGTCCGCCTGCCGCCCGGCGGTCTTGAGCGCGTGGCCATAGCTCATCCAGGCCTTCGCCTGTCTTGGATACTCGGAAAGGACGGCCGCGTAGATCTCGATCGCGCTCGTGTATTCGCCGGTCGACGTGCAGATCGCGGCCTTGAGAATCCGATAGCCGGGATTGCGTGGCTCGCTCGCGAGCAGACGGTCGACCTCGGTCAGTGCTTGTATGACCTTCTGCTGCCGGTGCAGGACGGTGGCGTAGTTATGCCGTGCTGGAGCGAAACTGGGAGCGAGCTCGAGGCAGCGGGCGAGCAAGGTTTCAGCGTCAGCATTGCGGCCGAGGCGCGCCGCCACTTCGGCCAGCATGCGGATTGCGGGCACATCCGTCGGATGCGCCTTCAGGTGCCCGCGCAGCAGTGTTTCGGCCACGGCGATGCGGTTCTCGCAGAGCGCGACGGCTGCTTCCATCAGACGAGGGTCGCGGGTCGAGGTCCTGATGTGCTGCGCATAGGCTGCATCGGCGCCCTCGGCGTCGCCGACGGCCGTCAAGTGATCGCCGAGCGCGAGCCAGGCTTGCGTGAGGTCCGGTTTCAGCTGCACTGCGCGGCGCAGCGCAGTGACTGCCTCGTCACCGCGCTTCACCTCACCGAGCGCGCGACCCAACTCGTAATGGGCGGCAGCCCAGTTAGGTTGCAACCGGACCAGCGGCTCCAGAATTTCCAGAGCACCCAGTGGGTTGCCGGCCTTGTGGCGTGCGCTTGCAAGCAAGAGCGTCGCCACGGGGTGGTTCGGCGCTGCCTTGAGAATTTCGCCCGCCTGTTCGGCGGCGAGCGCAGGGTCGCTCTCCAGCAAGCGTTGGGCGTGCGCCAACGCGACCTCGAGAGTGCCCGTGGGGCCGGATACGCCACTCATGACGGGGATTCTGCCAGCTAATCGTCGAGCCACGCGAGAATGGCGCGCGCGAACCGCTCGGCGGACCCGGCATCGTGCAACAGGAATACCGAGGGTTCAGTCAGCTCGAGCTCGAGAACGAGCGGCTCATCGTGCGCGTCGCGAATCAGGTCGACGCGGGCATAGAGCAGCGGACCAAAAGGGATCGCACGCAATGCCCGTTCGCCGACACTGAGCTCCTCGCGGGTGGGCTCGCGCGGTGTAATCGTCTCCGCGGCGAACAACTGCTCCGTCGGGCCTTCGCCCGTGCGCAACAGCGCGCCCTTGCGAATCGCATGACTGCAGCGTCCGGCAAAGTAGATGAGTGCGGTTTCGCCGTGTGCATCGACGCGCTCGAGATAAGGCTGCACGACAGCGCTGCGGCCCGCATCGATCAGGCGTCGCAGATGTGCCTCGATCGCAGCGTTGGCGGTGCCCCGATGGCGCTGTGCATCGCGTGAGCCGGCGCCGATGGCCGGTTTCACCACCAACTCACCACAACCGTGGCGCGTCTGGAACTCCCGCAGCGCCTGGATCGCATCCTGGCCGGGTTCGACGAACTCACTCGGGACTGTCGGCACTCCGGCTTGCGCGAAACCCGCAAGATAGTGCTTGTCGATGTTCCAGCGAATGACGGGGAGCGGGTTCAACAGGCGCGTAAGCTGCGCGACGCGTTCGCCCCAGGCGAGAAATTCCTGAAGCCGCGTCGCGTAGTCCCACGTGGAGCGGAGCAACGCCACATCGAAGGACGCCCAGTCGACGCTGGCATCGTCCCAATCGACGACACTCACCGCCGCGTCGAGCGTGCGCAACGCGGCGATGAGCGGCGGCAAGTCCTCATCCAGATCGCGCGCGGCGCGCGCTGAAACCAGTGCGATCGTCACTTCCGCTCGACGTCCATCCGCGCAGCCTCGGCATCAGTCTCCGAGCAATTGGACCGCGTCGATCTCTTCATATCCGGAACCCGCGTTCGTGGCCAGCGTGATGCGCGCACCCGTGACGGCGTAGGGTGTGCTTTCGAACGTCTTCTTGAACCAGACGATCGTGCTCTTGGGATAGGGCTGATCGTCGACGCCCTGCCAGATCGCGTGCTTCGCGCCTGCTTCGTCGAGCAGCTCGACCTTGATGATGGTGCCCGGCACGTCGTTTTGACGAATCCGGATCTCGGTGGCGTGCACGGGCTTGGCGAACCTCACTTCCAGCCATTCGATGCCCTTGTCAGCGGTTTCGGCGGCCCAGGAATTGGCATTGTTGCCAAAGTGTTCGCAGTCGGGCGCGCCCGTCGCGCGTGAGGCGGTATATGGCGTGGTGGCCCCGGGGGACTTGTCACCCGCATACGTCGAGCTTGCGGTGGCCGAGACCGCCCATTGCCCACGCGGGTTCGAGGCGATCTCCTCCTCCGCGAGCGCCATCGCGACGGCCACCGCCTTCTTGTCCGCTGCTGGGTCGGGTGCAGCGGGAGCGGCAGCCGGCTCTGGTGCCGCAGGCGCGGGTGCTGGCGCGGGCGCCGGTGCCGCTGTTTGTGCCGCGGGCGGTGCCGCTTCGGGCGCAGGAGCCGGCGCTTCCTCTTTCTTGGCGCAGGCGCTCAGCGTCACGGCGAGCACGAGCAACGCAGTGAGCGACCACTTGGAGTGTGCAGGCATGGATGTCCCCTTCGAGTTGTTGTAGTGCCCGATGGACTGGGCGTCCCGCACAGTATAAGCAGAGGCGATGCTCCCGTAGTACTTCGGAGGAAGAGCCGCTTGATCGCGAGGCGCGCTCAGCCCCAACATCGGCGTCGCGGATACCCGCCGCCGCGCCTCGAGCGTCCTGGAGCTGAACCCATGAATCGAAGTCCCGATGCAGACGACGCGACGGCGGACACGACCGCGCACGCCGCGCTGCGGCACGACGTCAGCGTCGCCAAGAGCCTGCTGTTCGGCGAGATCGTCGAAGAAAACCTGTTCCCCTATCCCGAGATCCGCGCGCGCGATCGCGAAATGCTGGCAATGATGGTGGAGTCGATCGACCGGTTTCTCGATGACAAGCGCGAGGACTTCGCTCGCTTCGACCGCGAGGCTCATCAGCCGGAAGAGTTCATCCAGGCGCTGCGTGAGCTGGGCCTCTTCGGCCTCATCATCCCGGAAGCGTTCGGCGGGCTGGAGCTCTCGAACGCCGGCTATGCGCGCGTGCTGGCGCAGACGAGCGCCCACGACAGCTCGACATCCCTGACGATCGGTGCGCATAGCTCAATCGGCATGAAGGGCATTCTGTTGTTCGGAACCCCGGAGCAGCAGGCACGCTACCTGCCCAAGCTGGCGAGCGGCGAGATGATCGCCGCCTTCTGCCTCACCGAATCGGGCGCGGGCTCCGACGCGGCCTCGATTCGTGCGGCAGCTAAGCGCAATGCGGACGGTAGCTGGACGCTCAACGGCGAGAAGATCTGGATCACCAACGGTGGCATCGCGGACCTCTACACCGTGTTTGCGCGCACCGACACGCCCGAAGGCAAGCTGAGCGCTTTCATCATCGAAGCCGCCTGGCCGGGTGTGAGCCACGGTCCACACGAAGACAAGATGGGTATACGGGCATCCTCGACGACCACGGTGGCGTTCAACGACGTGCGCGTGCCCGCTGAGAACGTGCTCGGTGAAGTCGGCAAGGGCTTCAAGACCGCGATGAGCATTCTCAACAATGGTCGCACCGGCCTGGGAGGCGGTGCGGTCGGCGGAATGAAGTCCCTGATCAGGCTCGCGGTCGGCCAGGTCCAGGAACGCAAGCAGTTCGGCAAGCCGATCGGACAGTACGGCCTGGTGCGCGAGAAGATCGCGCAGATGACCGTCGACTGTTTCGCCGCCGAGAGCACCGTGTGGATGGTCGCGCACTACATCGACGAGGGTTGCGAGGATTATTCCGTCGAGGCGGCGATCAGCAAGGTGTTCGCGAGCGAGGCGATGCAGCGGGCCGCCTACGAAGGCTTGCAGATCGCCGGCGGCAACGGTTTCATGCGCGAATTCCGCTACGAGCAGATCGTGCGCGATGCGCGCATCCTGCCGATCTTCGAGGGCACCAACGAGATTCTGCGCCTGTACATCGCGTTGTCCGCGCTCAAGGGCGTCGGCGCCTCGCTCTCGGAGCTGCGCTCGGCGGTCAACACGGTCTTCAACGATCCGATCAAGGGCTTCGGCGTGCTCGGGGGTTACGCGGAGCGACGCTTCACGCAGACCACCGGTATTGGCCGCGACCGGATCGTCAGTCGACTGGCGCCGCCGCTGCGTCCGCTTGCGGGCACTTACGAGCGCTACGCCAATGAGCTCGCGCGCGCCGCCGATGAGGCGTTGCGCACCTTCGGTAAGGCCATCGCGGACGACCAGCATCTGCAGAAGCGCATCGCCGACCTGATGATCGATCTCTTCGTGGGACTGTGCGTGATATCGCGCGCGGATGCGCTCGCGAAATCCAACCCGGATTCTGCCGGAGAGGTGTACGCCATCGCGGCGATGTTCACGCGCCAGGCGCGCCGGCGCATGAATCGCAACATCCGCGGCATGACCACCAACGAGGATCGCGCCATCGATACGATCGCCGGTTCGATCATCGAGCGCGGCGCGTACCCGTGGGATGTGATCTAGAATCTGAAGATGGTCAGCGCAAACCTGCAGGAAGCCGTCAACGTCGATCGGGTGCTCGATTCAGCTCGCTTCGCCGGGCTGTCAGTCATCGTGATGTGCTGCGCGATGCTCGTGCTGGTTCTCGACGGCTTCGACATCCAGATCATCGGGTTCGTCGCGCCGCTCCTCGCAGCGGACTTCCACGTCCAGCGTAACGACCTCGCCCCGGTGCTCGCCGCTTCGCTCTTTGGCATGGCCATCGGCTCATTCGCCATCGGGCCCGTCGGCGATCGTTGGGGACGGCGCCCGGCATTGCTCGGCAGCGTGGTCCTGTTCGGTCTCACGACCCTGCTCGGAGCAACGTCGGCGGACCTGTGGATGCTCGCCGCCTGGCGCTTCCTGACGGGCATTGGGCTGGGCGGCGCGCTGCCCAATGCGACGGCTCTCATGGCGGAATTCGCGCCGCCGCGCTGGCGCAACCAGGCGATCGCCGCAGCCATCGTCGGTGTGCCGCTCGGAGGCATGCTGGGATCGGCGATCGCCGCGCCGATCCTCAGCGCGTATGGATGGCGGGTGCTGTTCGTGATCGGTGGTGCGCTGCCGCTCCTCGTTGCGGCTGGTATGTACTTCGTGTTGCCGGAATCGCCGCGCTACCTGGCGACCAAGGGCCATCGCAAGAGCGAGCTCGCGGGCCTGCTCAATCGAATCACGGGCGCCGCCGCCTATGGCATCGAGCACCGCTACGTCACTGACCAGGCGGTCGCGTCGTCTTCCGGCGTGCGCACGCTGTTCTCGCGGGACCTCTGGCGTGACACCCTGGCGACGTGGCTGGTCTTCGCCAGCAACTCGGTCGCCATCTACGCGTTCTTCAGTTGGTCGCCGGTCGTCCTCACCAGCCTTGGCTTCGATCTCGCCACCGCCGTACGCGGCTCATTCTATTTCAACCTCGCGGGCATCTTTGGCGCGCTCGGCAACGCGTGGCTCATCGCGCGCCTGGGCTCGCGTATCCCGGTCGCCCTGATGAGCGCCATCGCCGCCACCGCGCTCTTTCTCCTGGCACACCTCAGTCCCGCCGGCGGAGGCGACTCTTCGGCGGCGCCGCCGGAGCTCTTGTTGATGGCCGGCATCGCGCTAGCGGGCCTCGGAATCAACGCCCTGCAGATCGGCATGTACGCGATCACCGCGCACGTCTACCCAACGGTGTGCCGTTCATCGGGCGTCGGCTGGGCGCTTGGCGCGGGACGCGTCGGCGGAATCCTCAGCGCATTCCTCGGCGGGGCGCTGTTTGCACAAAGCGGTGGACATGGATTCTTCATCGGCATTGCTGGTGCGCTGGCGCTGGCGTTCGTGGGCATTTTGCTGATCCGCAGACACATTCCTGCGACTGCCCGATCGAGCTGAGCCAGAGGAGCCTGCGCATTCACGGCTCCTCAGCTGACGGCGAACTGACGGAATCGACTTGACCGGTCTCCGTGGCTACGGAGAGGTCGTGGCCACGGCGGTCTTGTTCTTCTCCAGGTACTGCCTCGCATGCTCCACGCGCTCGAGACGGGTGTCGGCGTCGGCCGTCTGCTCGAGGAGCGCCTGATAAAAGAGTGTCGCCTGCGGCGCGTCGTTCGCCTTCTCCGCGGCGCGGCCCGCACCATAGAGGGAGTTCAAGCGATTCGGGCTCCGCGCCAGCGCGGCCGTGTAGGCGGCGAGTGCTTCTGAGTGCTGGTCCACTTCGAGCAGCATGTCGCCCAGGAGCTCGCGCGCGGGCAGCACTTCGCCTGGCGTCACGGGATGCTTCTCGGTCGACGCCTCGAGTTCCGCCGCCTTCTGCATCAACGCGAGGCCCTCATTGCGCTTGCCGGTCGTGAAGGTCAGCCAGGCGAGCGCCGCCAGCCTCTGGATCTCGACCTGCTTGCCCCAGTACGCAGAGGGCTTGGTCGCCTGATCGCGCAGGACTTCGAGCCGCGCCAGCGACGCGTTCGCGACGGTCGCATCTCCCATCCGCGCGGCGCCCAGGGCGCGCGCGAAATGCGTGATTGCCTCCATCGCCGGCGTCTTGTCCCAGGGGTATCCATCCGGGGTTCGCGGCTCGAGCTTCGCTGCCGCGGACCAGTCCTGCCGCTCCAGTGCGACGCGTGCCGGTCCCGCCGCCAGGCTGTAGGGCGATGAGATCTGCTGATTGAACGGTCCCTTCAACGGTCGCATCTGCGCGACGATTGCCCTCGCCTTCTGGTCCTGCGCGCGCTGCAGATACGCATACACCAGGTAATCGAATGCATGCAGATAGTGATTCGAGACGACACCCGGCTGAGCGTGCGCCATGGCTGCGGCCGCTGAGCGGGTATTCCACGAGATCGATTCCGGCCACAGGCCGAGGCGCGTGAAGATGTGGCTTGGCATGTGCAGCGCGTGCGGAACGTCGGGCGCCACGTTGCCGTATTTGCGGGCGACCGCGAGTGCTTTCTCGGCCAGCGGCGGGTAGTCGTAGGCATGAATGACGTAGTGATGCGCGCCGGGATGATCCGGATATTTCGCGAGGATCGCCTCGGCGAGGGCGCCGGCGCGGGCCTGTTGTGTGAAGGTCTTGTCGTTCGGATCGGCAGTGGCGACCTGCGACAGCGCGTAGAAGAGCGCCGCCTCCGGATCGTCAGGATACTGCTCATGAGCGCTCTGCCAGCCCTGATCCCACGCGACAAGGTTGCGCGCTTCCGGACCGCTGCGATCGACCGCGTAGTACGCAGCGATCGCCGCGATGTATGCGTCTTCGCGCGCGGTCTTGTCGCCTCGCGCCTTCGCCTGCGCCACCAGCTCGCGGCCGCGCGTGAAGTTTGCATCGCTCGGCGGATCCGACCACAGCGGATGGATGTAGGTCATCGCCTGGCCCCAGTAGCTTATCGCGCAATCGGGCTCGGCTTGCGAGGCAGAGGCGAACGACTCCAGCGCGTCCTCGTAAGTCATGTGATGCAGGAGCGCCAGCCCTTCGTCGATGTGCTGGCGCGCGGCATCGCTGCACGACACCGGGAACTGCACCGCCCCGAGCCGGCTGTAGCCGTGCTCGTGCGTTTCAGCCGCGTAGCTCCCACCCGCGCCCAGCAACAGGGCGAGCGCCGACGTAAGACAGGCTGCAGTTTTCATGGGTCGATGATAGCGCATGCGACTATTCCCACTCACTGACTCGACTGGTACGCTGAAATCCCATGGGAGACGATCTTGCCGCAGCCAACGTCAATCGCTCGTATTCGCTCGCCGCGACGAGCATCGCGATCTTCACGTTCATGCTGTTCTTTCTGTATCCGAGGTTCACGAGCGGCGAGATCAACGCCTTGCTGTTTCAGGCAACGTTGGTCGTGATGGGTGTGGCGACGTTCTCATTCGTATTTGCGTCCCTCTGTTACTACTACTCTTCGCTTGGCGACCGGATCGATGATGCCGAGCGGGCTACGTACTCCCGGCGAGGCGATCGCTTCTGGCTGGTCGGTTACACCCTGCTCTTCCTGGCTCCGAGCCTGATCCTCTTCTCGATCGGGCTGCGTGCCATCGGGTCTGTCTGGTGCGCACTCTGGCTGGTGTACTTGATCTTCGCGATCCGCTACTTCCCGAGGTTGCAGACCGCGCGGAAGAGTTCCTGATAGTCACGGAAGCTGGCCTCCCCGCGCGCTAGGACGCGGGATCGTCCAGGCGGCGCTGCAGGCGACGGACCACCTCCGCCGTCTCGTCATCCGGCCCGTGGCCCGGCTCCGACGAGGGCCCCGCGAACGTGCCGAATTGCCGATCGCCGGCGTCGCCCAGGCCGGGCACGATGTAGCCGCGCTCGTTCAAGTGCGAATCGAGCGCCGCGACGTGGATGTCGACGTCCGGGTGAGCACGGCTGAGCGTCGCTACGCCTTCGGGGGCCGCAATGAGCGAGACCTGCTTGATGCGGGCCGCACCCCATTTCTTGAGGATGTCGACCGTGGCCGCCGCCGAGCCGCCGGTGGCGAGCATCGTGTCGAGCACGAGACAGACCTGCACGGTCGCAGCGTCGGGCAGCTTGTTGTAGTACTCCACCGGCTTCAGCGTCCGCTCGTCGCGGTAGAGACCGAGGTGCCACACCTCGGCGGTGGGCAGCAGCGCGAGCATCGCATCGACCATGCCGAGTCCTGCGCGCAAAATCGGGACCAGGCCCACGCGGGGCTCGAGGCACGCGGCAGTCATCGACGCGAGGGGCGTCTCGATCTGTTGCGGGCGGGTGGCGAGATCGGCCATCGCCTCGTAGCCGAGCAACCACGTGAGCTCGCGAACGAGCTCGCGGAATTCCTTCGGCTCGGTGCGCCGGTCGCGCAGGATCGCGAGCTTGTGGGCCACCAGCGGATGCTTGCTTACGTGCAGCGGCATTGGCGTCGGCCTGTTTCGATATCTCAGTAGGGCAATGCGGTGTAGGACACGCCGAGACGAAGTCCGCAGCTCAAGTCCGGGGTGATAGACGCGGTGGCTCCGGCAGCGTTGCGGAAATTGAGCGGCCTGGTCTGGCCTTCGGGTAGCTGATTGTAGTCAGGCGGAACCGCGCAGCAGCCATCAGTCACATCGAGATGCAGATGCGGTTCGCTGCTGTTGCCGGTATCACCGCTGAGTCCGATCACCTGGCCCTGCACCACCCCATCGCCGACGGCGACCAAGGCACCGTTGTTAGTCAGATGGATGTAACGCGCGACCGTATTGTCGGCGTGCTGCACGTAGACGTAGTTCTCATGGCCGCGCGTGTGATCGTCGTCGGTGAAATTTTCGACCACCCGTACCACGGTGCCATCGAGAATCGCGAGCACTTCGGTGTCAATCGGCATCAGCAGATCGAGCGCATATTTCTGCGGCGACGTCTCGCGCGCGGCGTGCGGGTTGGCGCGGTGCGCCGTGCCCACGTTCCACGGCAGGATGAAAGGCGACGCCGCCGCCGGAGGAAACACCGAACAGTCGTAGTCGATTGGGTCGTCACCTTCTCCGCCCCGGCAACTGGCCACCACCAGGCAAGCAACCGCCAGGATTCCGTTCGACCGAGACCTCATCGACCCTCCCCTTCTGGGTCCATACGACCAGCTCAATGCGCAATGGTGCCACTGTTCGCGAAGAACGGGGATTGCGAGCTTATTTTGCAGCGGCGCCTGGCCCCGGCAGGCTTCGGAATACGTATGTTCTCCAGATCTTCCGGACATCGTTATCTCCCGGACATCACCGATTGAGATTCCCGCCGCCCGCGCGCAAGGTAGGAGGAAAACAACGTCGAGTTTCAACCATGCCCTCAACCTCACCTTCCTCCGACCGCTGGCCGCTGATCGAATCGCTGTTCGAGCGCGCTTCCGAACTTCCGGAAAGCGGACGCGGCGCGTTCCTCGATCGTGAGTGCGGGCACGACGAGCACATCCGGCACGAAGTTGAGGCGCTGCTGCGCGCCGATCGGGCCGCCGACGGCATCCTCGACCGGCCACTGGAACAGGCGGCCGGCGCGGTGCTTTCAACCCCCTGCGAGGCGGCCGACGCTTCGTCGGCAGGCGCGTTGCCGCCAGGCACGCTGATCGACGTGTATCGGGTCGTGCGCGAGCTGGGCCATGGCGGCATGGGGGCGGTGTATCTCGCCGAGCGCGCCGACGGCGCCTATTCGCAGCAGGTGGCGCTCAAGATCGTACGCGGCGGGCTCATCGCCGCGGCGCTCGAACGCCGCTTCCTGCGTGAGCGCCAGATCCTGGCGCGACTCCAGCACCCGAACATCGCGCGTCTCCTCGACGGCGGGTTCACCCAGGAACGGCTGCCCTACCTGGCGATGGAGTATGTCGAAGGCGAGCCGCTCACACGGTGGGCAGAGGGCCGCTCGCTCGGCGTGGAGGCGCGGTTGCGCCTTTTTCTCGAAGTGTGCGAGGCAGTGCAGTACGCGCACCGCCAGCTCGTCGTGCATCGCGACCTCAAGCCCGCGAACATTCTCGTAAGCGGTGGGGGTCGCGTGCGCCTGCTCGATTTCGGGATCGCGCGCTTGCTCGACGACACCGCCACAGAGGGCGAAGCGCTCACGCGCACGGGATTCCTGCTGCTCACGCCCGAATACGCGGCACCGGAACAAGTGCGCGGCGACGCGGCGACGACGGCCACGGATGTCTACTCGCTCGGCGCCGTGCTGTACGAGCTGCTCTCGGGCAAGAGGGCCTACGAGTTCAGCTCGCACTCGCTCACCGAGATCCTGCGCGTGTTGGACCACGACATTCCGCTGCTCGCGCACCGCCCCGACCTGCCCAAGGCCTTGCGACGACAGCTTTCCGGAGACCTCGAAACCATCGTGCATCGCGCACTCGCGCGCGAGCCGGAACGCCGCTACGCATCCGCCGAAGCGCTCGCGGCGGATGTACGTCGTCACCTCGAGCACCGCCCGGTGCAGGCGCGACCGGACTCACTCGGCTATCAGTTCGGGAAATTTCTGCGTCGCAATCGCCTCGCCGTTTCGGCAGCCGCCGCGCTCCTGATCGCGATCGCCGTCGGTGTGGCCACCACCGTCTGGCAGGCGCGCGAGGCGAGACGCGAGGCCGTTCGCGCGCAGGCAATGTCAGAGTTGCTGTACGGCTCCTTCGCGGCGGTGGACCCCGAGAGCGCCAAAGGACGCACGGTGAGCGCGCGCGAGATCCTCGATGCGGCGGCGAAGCGCATCGACACCGTGCATGATCCGTCCGTGCGCGTGGACGTGCTGCGCACGATCGGTGAGCTCTACCTCAAGCTGTCGTTGTACGAACCGGCCGAAGCCCTGCTGACACGGGCACGCGACGAAGCGACCGCGCTGTATGGCCCGCGCAGCGCGGAACGCGGACTGGTGCTGAACATCCTCGCGAAGATGCTCATCGAGAAGGGCGACTACGCTGCCGTGAAGGTCGCGGCCGCCGAGGCGCGTGCCATCGGGCAGGCGCTCGATCGTGCGGACATTGCGCGCGATGGTCTCTGGTCGCTCGCCAACGCGGCCGAGTTCACGCAGGAGTGGAAGGAATCGGAAACCCTGTGGCGCGAGGCCATCGCCATCGATACCCGCACGCTGGGCGCGGAAACGCCGGAGGTCGGCCACGACCTGTCACACCTCGGCTTTGTCCTGGCGCAGCTCGAGGCGCATGCGGAGGCCGAGGAAATGCTCCTGCGTGCGTGCGCGCTGCTCGAGCGCACCGCCGGGCACTACAGCGAGGACACTGCCAATTGCGTAGGGGTGCTCGGATACCTCTACCGCCAGATGGGGCGGCTGTCCGAGGCCGAGAAGTATCAGCGGGAGGAGCTCGAGATCCGCATCAGGCTCTACGGACCCGAGCATCAGCGTGTCGCGCTGTCGCTCGATCAGCTCGCCGGCCACATCATGCTACAGGGCAGGCACACGGAGGCGGCGCCGCTCGCGGAGAAATCGCTGGCGATTCGCCGCCGCCTGTTCGGGAGTGCCCCGCATCCTGAAGTCGCCGCCACGCTCAATACCCTCGGCGTACTCAAGTACTCCCTCGGCGATCTCAAGCAGGCGCTCGTCTATCAGACCGAGTCGGTCGAGATCAATCGAGCTGTGTTCGGCAACAATGCGGGCGCCTCGGCGTCAATCAACAATCTAGGCCGATTCCAGCGCGACTCGGGCGACTATGCGGCCGCCGAGCGCAACCTCAACGAAGCTCTGGCTCTGCGAATCAAGGCGTACGGGCCGGACCATACCGACACGGCTGTCATACGGACACAACTCGCTCATCTGCATCGCATGCAGAACCGGCTCACGGAAGCGGAGCGCGAATACGAGCGAGCGGATGCGCTTCTGAGCAAGACCCTGGCGGACGACAACCCCCGCATCGCTGACGTGCGCACAGGACTGGCCGCGGTGCTCGTCAACACGGGCCGAAGCGCCGAGGCCGTGCCCATGCTCGAGCAGGCCAGGCAGGCGCTCGAGATCAAGGTGTCGGGCGACGACATCCGCAAAGCCGAAGCCGATCTCTGGCTCGGCGTCGGCCTCGCACGGCTGGGCCGTCGGAACGACGCGCGGCCGCATCTCGAATCGGCTCACCAGATGTTGGTCCGGCTGCGCGGCGCGGACAATCAGTGGACGCAGCTCGCCGCGCAGGAGCTCGCCAAGGTTTCACGCTGAGATCTAAGCGCCCGTCGGCCGCGCCGCTTACTCCTCGCTACTCGTGTCGAGTTCCTTCGTCAGGTAGGCGCGCGCCAGGCGCCAATCCCGCTTGATGGTGCGCTCGGAAACGTCGAGCGCCTTCGCCGTGTCCTCGACGGACAGGCCAGCGTAGAAACGCAGCTCAACCACCCTGCTCAGGCGCTCGTTGGTCTGCTCGAGCTGCCGCATCGCTTCTTCGAGCGCGATGAGCTGGTCGGCCTGCTCTTCGGCCGCGACCTGCAGGTCGTCAAGATCGAGCTTCACCGCATCGCCCCCGCGCTTGAGCGCGATCCGGCGCCGTGCCCGGTCGACGACGATCTGGCGCATGGCCCGCGCGGCGACTGCAAAGAAATGCCCGCGGTCGGCCCAGTCCGGCGACTCCGCGGCGGTGAGCTTGAGATAGGTCTCGTGCACCAGGGCGGTGGTGCTCAGGGTTCGCGGCCCCTGGCCGTCGCGCAACTGCCAGTGGGCATCGGATTTGAGTTCCGCGTACACGAGCCCGAACAGGCGGTCGAACGACTGACGGTCGCCCGTCCGGATGGCCGACAGGAGCTGCGTGATCTCTCCGCTCATGGCAGGGGTCCGCGCGGCGGCATTTGCGAAGTATAGGTGCGCCGCCGCGAGCCGGCACGCCCCACTCCCTGGTCGCCAATATGGCCGTGGCCCCCGTGCCACGCGATTTGCGTATCTAGAGGTACGACAAGGGGAGATTTATGAAAATTCACGCCATTCCGTCGTGCCTCTGCCTCCTGGCGTTGACACTCGGCGCAGCCACTGCCGCTGCCCAGGTGTCCCGAGCTTCCACGACCATTCCGACAACCAACGTGCGCGGCACATTGAACGTCAGTGGCTGCGAGCTGCCGGCGCAGCAGATCGAGTTGGTCGCCGATCTCGTCGACGACGTCGCTCTCGTGAGGGGGCGCGGCCGCGCGAGCGGCAGCAACGCCGAGGGGGTCGTAGCCCCAGCGCAAGGTCGGGCGGCGGAAGCGGCCTCGCTCGCGCGGCTGCGCTCACGTCGCGCCACCGTGACGGCGCTGCCCGATGGGCATTCATACACAGTCGAGTTCACGCAGCTAGCTGACAAACGCCTCTATCGGCTTTCGATCGGAGTGCCGACGGGCTCCTGCGGCAGGATTTTCTGGCGCGGCCCACACAACGGTTTGATCGTTGCCGGCGACGCGTCGCCCCGACTGGAAGGATTTGCGGCGCGGACGCGCCTCGAGATTCTGGAGTTGCCCGACCGTGCCGGCGACAACACGCGTACTCCTGCGTGGCTGGGCATGGACGATCTGCAGTTCGCGGATGCCGCGCGTGCCAAGCGAATCCTGCGTTGGCGCACGGATTTGCCCGATGTCGTGTCTGGTGAGCTGCAGATTTCAGTCGCGCCATTTCCCGCTCCAGGCGCTTCGAATCCCTGCGCGGAACCAGATGCAGGGGTTGTGTTTCGCCAGCGGGTAGCGGCCAACGGTCGGCAGTGGGCGCGCCTGGCGCCGATCGATTTCTCGCAAGTCCTGTCGGTTCAGCGGTCCGGGCCGCTCACCGAGCAGATGCAAGAACGCTTGCTGATGGGTGCGCCGCTGTACATGCGCGTGGTGCCCCATACCTTGATCGGCCCGTTGTGCGAGGTGCAAGACGACGGTGTTCATGGGCAGGTCGTCGTTGCCAAGCTCCCGGCGGGAAACGCGCCGCCCCTCGGACCGCTCCCGCCGACGCCGATCCTCACGGCTGCCAGCAATCAGGTTTACGCGCCAGCGTACTTTCCTCCGCCCGAGCACCTCGGCCATCCTAACCACCAGGAACTCGCCTACATCGCAACCAGCGACCACAAGGTTCCGCCATTCAATTGCTACACCACCCAAGGCCCCCTCGCCAAAATTCTTGCCACGATCGACCCTATGGGATGTGTCCTGGTCCACACGGGCATTCTCCCGCCGGGCGGCACGCTGCTGAAGGGTCAGTGGTTCTATGTCACGCCCAATGGCTCGAGTGGCAGCAGCGGCCCTCTATCGTTCCTGACCGATACCCTGGGGCCCCTCGTGACCGGCGTGATCGGCGCGGCGGGAACTCTCGTGAATTTCGTCTCGCAGAGCTTCGAGCAGATCAAGAACAGTGTGGCGGACGTCGTCGTCGCTGTGATTGAGAGCAGCGGACTCGGCCCGTTATGCGATGGACTTGGCAGCTCGGGCCTCACAACCTGCGAAGGCCTGGTGAAGACCGGGCTCGAGGTTGGTCTGGCATCCGTGGGAGTCCCGCCATCGATTCCCAGCTGGGATGAGCTCAAACAGCAGGGCACCGACTATCTTGCCGCACAACTCGCCGCGCAGATCGCGGGCAACTCGGCGCTTGCGCAGACTGTGACGGAAGAAGTCATCAAGAAAGTCGCCGAGCATGCGATCGACCAGATGACCGCGAATCGCAACGCCGCCTTGGGGCCGACTTACGACTGGCTGCTGCCGTACTTTGGGTTCGATCCGGCCTCCTGGACGATGTCCGTCGCGTGGACCGGCAGCGCACCGCTACCCACGCAGAAGCTGTTCATAGAACGCCACGGCACCAATCTGTTCGAGGGCGGGTTCGCCGCGTTGCCGACCAACTCGTTGATCGATGGAAGCGAGCTTCGGATTCCGACCATCCTCCCGCCTAACTACGAAGGAATACCGAATCCGTACTGCGTCTCCGCCATCGGCCAGGTGACCTGCACTCCTATGTCATGGCTTTCCGAGCCGAGGTGCGTCATCCAGATCACGGTGCCGAACGGCACGCTGGTACAGCCGTATCCGTGCGCTCCGCAGACCCTCGCGATCTACTTTCGCAACGCCTGGTATTTCCGGCAGGCCATCACGCAGTGCGTGCCGCTGACTGCAGTCAGCAAGCACTGGGTTGTCCAGGCAGGAGCCGGAGGGAACCTGCAGATTTCGGCACTCGCGCCGAACCCGCCGTTCGTCGACATCGCAAACGTCGGCGTACGCGATCCGGCGGTGTGGAGCGGCCCGGTGTATGAAGCGCCGCAGTGTCAGTAGCCGCAGACCGTTGAGGAGTGCGATGAATAATTGGCGCGCCCGGAGAGATTCGAACTCCCGACCCCTTGGTTCGTAGCCAAGTACTCTATCCAACTGAGCTACGGGCGCGCTGTGAGACTGCCGGCTGGCGCCGTGCAGGGCCGCGAATTATAGGGGCGGTCGATCGAACTGGCTAGGCCGCCCCGCCGCCAGGCTGGTCGGGTCAGCGTCAACCGATCCGAGCCCGGGCAGCGCCGCTGGCTGGATCACTGCGATTGCCGGGCCAGGAACTCGCGAATCACCTTCTGTTCGTCCTCGTCTTTGAGACGGGTGAAGAGCTTCGTACCGAGTGCCGTTATCGTTTCGGGCCGATCGAAGGGCCGGCGCTCGTACATGACGCCACCTGGAAAATGACAGGGTTGGCAGCGCGCCTCCAGGATCGGTCTCACCGTGCTGTCGAAGTCGGTGTTCTTCTGATCTGCACTGTTGGCCGCCGCGATCGCAGGCGTTGCCAGCTCCGGGACGGCCGCTTGTGCAGGCGCCGTGACAGGCGGGACTTCAGCGGCGGGCGCGGGCGCACTCACGACCGGCGGCGGCGGTTGGCTCGCCGAGTGACGACAGGAGTTGACGCAGACCACGAGCGCCAGGACCACGAGTACGACAGCGGCGCGCATGTCCGCATGCTACGCGCCCCGAGCGCGGGTCGCGATACGGCGGCGCGCTAGGCCGGCCTGTTCTGGGTCTTCACCACGCTCGTCGCCATGGCGATCATCGAGGCGATGTCGGACAGGTTGGCCGGGATCGACCAGTGTGCTTGCCGCCTCGTCGGCCAGGTGGCCGAACTGCTTCACGTATTCTTCCGCGACGCGCAGCTGCATCGCCGCCATGCCGCCCGGCGAGCTCAATGATTCGCCCACCCGCCGCAATCCTTCGGCCGTGGCCGTGGCCACCGCGAGAATCGCCGCGGCCTGGCCCTGCGCTTCGTTGATCTGCTGCTGCTTGCTCGCCTCCGACTCCTTGATGACGCGCTGCTTCTCGCCTTCCGCCTGGTTGATCTTCGCGTCGCGCTCGCCTTCGGAGGTCAGCACCACCGCGCGCTTCTCCCGTTCCGCGCGCATCTGCTTCTCCATCGCCTGCAGCACGTCGCGCGGCGGCGTGATGTTCTTGATCTCGTAGCGCAGCACCTTCACGCCCCAGGGCGCGGAGGCCTTGTCGAGCTCGCTGACCACGTTCGCATTGATCGTGGCGCGCTCCTCGAAGGTGCGATCGAGCTCGATCTTGCCGATCTCGCTGCGCAACGTCGTCTGCGCGAGCTGCGTGATGGCGAAGCGGTAGTTCGTGATGCCATAGGACGCCCGGCTCGCCTCGAGGACCTGCAGGTAGAGCACGCCGTCGACGCCGACCTGCACGTTGTCCTTGGTGATGCAGATCTGTTCCGGAATATCGATCGCCTCCTCCTTGAGGTTGTGCTTGTAGGCGATGCGTTCGACGAACGGGATCAGGATATGAAAGCCGGCCTGGATCGTGCGGCTGTAGCGGCCGAGGCTTTCGACCACGAAGGCGCTCTGCTGCGGAACGACCGTGGCGGTCTTTGCCACGACGATGATCACCAGGATCGCGATGACGATGACGACGTAGAGTGCTTCCATTGGGCCCTTCTTCTTCGGTGATGCCGCTTACGCGGCCGGGGTGAGGTGCAAGGTCAGGCCGTCGACGTGGCTGATGCGCGCCTCGCTCCCAGCCTCGATGGCGCTGCCACCCGCATTGCGCGCCGTCCAGCTCGAGCCGCGGTAGTCGACGCGACAACTCTGTCCGGGTTCGAGGCGCGTCGGCACGACGACCCGATCGCCGGCGGTGATGCGTTCCTGCACGGGTCCCTGCTGCCGCCGCACGAGCTCATAGACGCGTCGCCGGAACGCAACCATGGCGATGATTGCCAACGCGGCGAAGGTCAGCCATTCAGCCCACTCGGGCAGGGCGACGCCCGCAAGCCCGAGCAAGCCGACGAGCGCAGCGGAGGCGCCGAGAAAGACGAGGTAGAACTGCGCATCGATGACGAACATCTCGACACCCAGCAGTCCGATACCAGCTATCAACCACCCCCACCAGGGCATAGCCACTCCCCCAACGGCTCGTTCACGACGAAAGGCAAGCGGACGGCAGTATCGATGAAATTCGACGTGCGAGAAAGTGGCGCCCGCGTGCCGAGCGAACCGGGTGTGGCGGCAGAGTGCAAGCTGCTACCCTGATATCGCCGTGCAGGAGCCAGCAGCGTGATACATCCAAAACCAATCGCTCTCGAGCGCGACGGTATCCGTCTCGAACCCCTGGGCGCCGCTCATCTCGACGGACTCCTCGCCGCGGCCGCGGATGGTGAGTTGTGGAACCTCTGGTTCACGGCAGTTCCGGCCCCCGACGCGACCCAGGCGTACATCGAGGATGCGCTCAAAGGGCAGCAGCACGGACACATGTTGCCCTGGGCCGTGCGCGAGCTCGCCACCGGCAGGATCGTGGGCAGCACGCGCTTCCACGACATCATGGCTGGCATCGATCGCGTCGAGATCGGGTACACCTGGTATGCGCAGAGCCGTCAGCGCACGGCGGTCAACACGGTGTGCAAGCTGTTGCTGCTGTCACACGCCTTCGACGAGCTCGGCTGCAAGGTCGTCGGCCTGCGCACCGACAATTTCAACTTCGCTTCGCAGAAGGCGATCGAGGCGCTGGGAGCAAAGAAGGATGGCGTCATCCGTCATCACTGGCCGCGGCGTGACGGCACGGTGCGCGACAGCGTGATGTACAGCATCCTGGCGAGCGAGTGGCCCGACGTGAAGCGACACCTGGAGCTGCGGTTCGCGCGACATCGTGGGCTGGCAACGACCTGAACGCATGGTCAACGGGCCGGCGTGAAGCAGCCAGCTGAAGGTGCTCGATGCTCTACATGAGCGCGCCGATCAGCAACGCCACGCCGAATGCCAACCCGCCGATGTAGGTGCCGAGTGCGCCAATCGCGCGCAGGGGATGGGGCGGGCTGTTGAAGTTCTCCGACATCAGCATGCCCAGCGCATGCAACACGCGGCAGACGGTCACGATGATCGCCATCCAGGCAATCCAGCCGCCAGCGCCGGACAAGAGAAAATACAGAAACAGCGCGACGAAGATCGGCACGTACTCGGCCGCGTTGCCATGCGCGCGCACGGCCTTGCTCATGGGACCCGCCGGATCGTCACCGGAACCGATGCCCGTTTTCGTACGCCGGCGCGTGAGCGACACGTTCAGCGCGAGCACGAAGTAGAGGATCACGAGGATCGCTGCGCACACCAGGAAGGCCATGGCCGGTACTCCTTGTTCAGGTGGTTCGGTTGCCGCTTCGGAAGGTAACAGATTGTATTTTTTTCCCGAGGTAAAGTCCGAGGGCTGCAATCTCAGCTCCGCGCAGTTCTCCTCAGCCGCCGAACTCACCGCATTGCTCCGGCACGTCGCTTGCAGCCCTGAACAGGGAGAGGAGCCGGTCAAATCCTGATTCCCAGCGAGGTAGCAGTGCGCGGGGTGTTACCGACGAATCGATCATGAGCCCGCGTAACGGCCTCCAGTCGGCGGCGCGCAGTGAGCGGAAAAGCGCTCCGGAGCATCCGACGGCACCCGGCGCGTGGCCGTTGACCAAGTGCGCCCTGACTCATTGGGCCAAGGACCAGGCCGCCACGATTGGCGCGGTCGGATTCCTGTTGCTCGTATCGCTCTCGATCTCGACTGCGCTGGCGGCCTTGCGCGAAGTCATCGCGGAACGCTTCAGCGAGGTCGTCGTCGTCGCAGCGATCCTGGATCTCGTCATCTCTGTCGCTCTCATCACCGGCCTGATCGCGCTCATCTATCGCTACCTGCCCGCCAGACGGCTGGCGTGGCGGCCGATCCTGTGGGGAGCGCTGGTCACGGCGCTGCTGTTCCACCTGGGACGCTGGGCCATCTCGCTCTACCTCGGCCATTCAACCCAGCCGTCGGCCTTCGGCGCCGCTGCATCGTTCGCGGCGCTGCTGTTGTGGCTGTACTACTCGGCACAGATCTTCCTGTTGGGGGCTGAATTCACCGCTTGCCTGGGAGGGACGCGCGACAAGAAGTCGGGACGGCGCGGCAAGTCATCACCTGCAACATCGTGAGGGAACGCAATCATGTTGCGCCGATACAAGTTTCTCTGGGCCATCGTCATCCTCGTTGCCATCCTGGTCGCCGTGCGCGCGGCGCTGCCATCAATCGTCAAGGACTACGTCAACGACCAGTTGCAGGCCATGAAGGCCTACGATGGCCGGGTGGACGACGTCGACCTTGCGCTGTGGCGCGGCGCGTATCGCGTCGATGACATCCGCATCGTCAAGACGGGCGCGAAACAGCCGGTGCCGTTCTTCAGCGCCGATCGAATCGATTTCTCCGTCGAGTGGAAGAGCCTCCTGCGCGGCAAGCTGGTCGCCGAGGGCGTGTTCGAGAAGCCGAATGTGAATCTCGTGCAGGCTCGCAACGAGCAGCAATCCCAGACCGGCAAGGAAGAGAATTGGCCCGATCGACTCGAGCAGTTCTTTCCATTCCGTTTCAACACCGTGCGCGTGAAGGACGGCACGGTCACGTTTCGCGCCCCCGGAATCAGCACACAGGACGCCCTCAAGGCGACGCATCTCAGCGGCGAAATCACCAACATCACCAACGTCGTCGACAGCGGCAAGGAAACCTTCGCGGCGTTTCGCACCAATGCCACGGTGCTCAAGGATGGCTCGGCCTCCGTGAGCGGCAGCGTGAATCCGCTCGCGCCCACGCCTACTTTCGATGTGAATCTCACGGTGAAGAACGTACAGCTGCCCGAGGTGAACCCGTGGCTGCGTGAATACATCAAGGCGGATGCCGAAAGCGGCGAGTTCGAGCTCTACACGGAGCTCGCGGCCGCGGACGGGAAGTTCAAGGGTTACGCCAAGCCCATCATGCGCGAGGTCAACATCTACAGCAGCGAGGAACGTGAAGACAATCCACTGCGACGCCTGTGGGAAGGCCTGGTCGAGTTCGCCACCAACGTCCTCGAGAACGAAAAGAGCGACCAGGTCGCGGCGCGCATTCCCTTCAGCGGCACGATCAAGAACCCCGATGCCGGCATCTTCGAGACCGTTGCGAGCGTCCTGCACAACGCCTTCGTCAGTGCGTTCGCGCGCTCGCTGGAAGGCAGCATCTCGCTGCGGGACGTGAACAAGAACCTCAAGGGCATCGGCGAAGACGCCCCGCAAGAGGCAGAGAAAGACGACAAGAAGAGAACCGCGTCAGAGGAGGACGAGCGCAAGCCCGGGCCCAAGCGCCCGACCTGATTCGTGTAAAGTGCGGGCCCTTTCTCCGCGCAAAGAGGTGCGCGACATGCCCGCCTACCCCCTTCGAATCCGCTTGCTGGTCGGCCTCTGCGTCGCAATGACATCGCCGGCGGGCGTCGCCGCTGATTCGAAGGCATTGACGGCGAACGCTCAGCGCCTCGAACAGCGCATCTCGGAGTTGGCAAAATTTGGCGCCAATCCTGAAGGCGGCGTCAGCCGGGTCGCTTTCAGCGACGCCGACATCGCGGGCCGCGAATACATTAAGAGACTGATGCAAGGTGCCGGCCTCGTGGTGCGCGTCGACACCGCGGGTAACATCATCGGCCGTCGCGAGGGCAGTGAGTCGAAGCTACCGGCGATCATGACGGGGTCGCATATCGATTCCGTGCCGGGTGGTGGCAACTACGACGGCGACGTGGGCGTGCTCGGTGCCATCGAGGTCGCCCAGCTTCTCCAGGAGAGCGGACGACGCCTGCGCCATCCGCTCGAGATTGTGAGCTTCACCGACGAGGAAGGCGGCCTGATCGGCAGCCTGGCGATGACTGGCCGGCTGCAACCGAGTGCCCTCGATGTCATGACTCACAGCGGCAAGACGATTCGGGACGGCATCCGCGCGGTCGGCGGTGATCCGGATCGACTGGACCAGGCGCTGCGAAAGCCAGGAGAGCTGAAGGCCTTCGTTGAACTGCACATCGAGCAGGGTGCGCTTCTCGACGCGGGCAACATCGACATCGGCGTGGTCGAAGGCATCGTCGGCATTCACTGGTGGGACGTTACCGTAGAGGGCGTGGCCAATCATGCGGGCACGACGCCGATGGACCGCCGGCGGGACGCGTTGTTGAGCGCCGCCGAACTCACGCTTGCGGTTAACCGCGTAGTCACTGCGATTCACGGCCGACAGGTCGCCACCGTGGGTAAGATCCGCGCGGAACCCGGAGCACCGAACGTCATCCCGGGCCGCGTCGTCATGAGCCTCGAGATTCGCGACCTCGCGTCCGCGAAGATTCAGCAGGTGTACGACGCTGTCCGCGCGGAAGCCGAGAAGATCGCAAGCGCTCGCCAGACACCGATTACTTTCAAGGAGCTCAGCGTGGCCTCGGAGCCCGCACCCACCGATGAACGCATGAGACGCATCATCGCCGCGGCCGCGAGCTCGCTCGGCCTCACTCACCAGGTTATGCCGAGCGGAGCCGGGCACGATGCGCAGGACATGACCCATATCGCACCGACCGGCATGATTTTCGTGCCGAGCGTCGGCGGAGTGAGCCATGCGCCCAAGGAATACACCTCGCCTGAAGACATGGCGAACGGCGCGAACGTGCTGCTGCGGACGATTCTCGCGATTGACGAGGGAAAACTGGATTAGGTCACTCGTCGCGCGCGAGGCGCGCTTCGGCGAGATCGATTTGACGCTCGAGACGGGTCAGTACGTCATCGCCGATTTCACCGCTCTGCCATAGCTTGAGCAGCGCTTCACGTTGCGCGGCTGCCGCGCCGAGCCACAAGCGCGTCTCAGTGTCCGGAGTCACTGCACCGGGCGATCGCGATAGAGGCCGGCTGTTGAAGAAACGCTTCACCGCCACGGCTTCATGCGCTGGCAACCCGTGTTCGGCCACCAGCTTGTTCACGGCGTTGACGGCCGCGCGACGCATGGCCTCGAGCGCCAGCTCGGATTCCGTTTCGCCGGAGCTGTCCCGCTCGAGACGCAACGCGCGAATCAGGGCCGGCAGTGTCAGGCCTTGTCCGACCAGCGTGACGAAAACGATGCCGAACACGAGCAGGATCACCAGGTCGCGCAGTGGAAAAGCCTCCCCGTTCGGTAGCGCAACCGGCAAAGCGACCGCAGCGGCCAGGGAAACCACTCCGCGCATGCCGCACCAGCTGACCAGGGTCGAAACTCGCGCGGAGGCAGGGTCACGGCGACGCAATGATGGCACCAGCAGGCGCACGCCGTAGGTCGCGGTGAAAATCCACAGGAATCGCACGGCGATCGCTACCAGGCTCAACACGGCGACCAGACCCATTACGCGCTGCCATGACAGGGACTGTTCGCCCAGAAGCGACTCGCCGATCACCGGCAACTGGATCCCGATCAGCACAAACACGAGGCAGTTCACGAGGAACACGATGGCGCCCCACATCGTACGAATGTTGAGGCGCGCCACCGCCGAGCTGTACACATGGGACCACCGTGCCCGGTAGAGCCCCACCGCGACCACACCGAGCACACCCGAGATCTCCAGCGCCTCGCACAGCCAGTAGGTGGCAAACGGTGTCGTCAACGACATGGCCAGCTCGAGCATCGGATCGCGCAGGCGCTGCTGCAGTCGCGTGGTGAGCCAGCCCATCGCGATACCGAGGGCGATCCCACCCAGCGCGATCAACGCAAAATCACCAACCAGCGCCCAACCGGAAAACGTGCCCGTCAGCGCAGCGACCACCGCAAACCGATAGAGCACAAGACCCGTAGCATCGTTTACGAGGCTCTCGCCCTCTAGCAGCGTGACGATCCGGCGTGGCAGACGAAATCGCTTGAGCACCGCGGTCGCCGCCACCGCATCCGGTGGCGAGACCAGCGCTCCCAGCGCAAACGCAACCGCCCAGGGCGCCTCCGGCACCAGCCACTTGAACACGACACCGACCGCCAGGGTCGTCGTGGTCACCAAGCCGATGGCAAGCAACAGGATCGGGCGCAGCATGATGCGGAAGTCGCGCCAGGACGTGTCGATGGCGGCTGGATACAGCACAGCGGGCAGCACGATGGCGAGCACCAGGTGCGGCTCGAGCTTCAGCGCTGGCCAGTCGTACGCGAATCCGAGGCCGATCCCCGCCAGGACCATGACTATGGGGTATGGCACAAGGATTCGATTCGCCAGCCAGCCGGCGGCGATCGCGCATACCATTACCAGGATGATGGAGATCATGTTCTTCTCATCTGCTAATAGCGGAGCAGGATATCAAGGTCGCGCTGACACGCGCGCGATCGCTGAGGTCAGGTCTGGCCTGACGTTGGACAGGTCACCGCGACCCCCTTATCGGGTCATCATCCGGTCGTCATGAAAGAACTTCCGCGGGACATCCTGGATCGCATCGGCAACACGTCCCTGCTGGCGCTGCGCCATATCGTGCCGCCCAACGGTTGCCGCATCCTGCTGAAACTCGAGAGCGAGAACCCGACGGGCAGCATGAAGGACCGCCAGGCGCTCGCCATGATCGAAGCGGCCGAGGCCGATGGGCGTCTCGCTGCGGGCGGTTCCGTCGTCGAATACACCGGCGGCAGCACCGGCGTCTCCCTATCCCTGGTCTGCGCCGTCAAGCGCTACCCATTGCATCTCGTCACCTCGGATGCCTTCGCACGCGAAAAGCTGCGATCACATGGCAATCCTGGGTGCCGAGTTGCAGATCATCCGCAGCGAGAGCGGCGGCATGACGGAGAAGCTCACGCGCGACATGGTCGAGGCGGCACGCGCCATCGCCGCAGAGAACCGGCGGCTTCTGGACCGACCAGCTCAACAACACCGACCAGATCGCGGCGTACCACGAGATGGCGGACGAGATCTGGGAACAGACACGAGGGCGCATCGATGGATTTGTACAGAGCGTGGGTACAGCAGCGTCGCTTCGGGGCATCGCCGAATCCCTGCGCCGACGCAACGACCAGATTCAAGTCGTAGCGGTGGAGCCTGCCGAATCTCCCGTGCTGTCCGGCGGCCGGGCCGGCTCTCACAAGATCGACGGGATCGGAGCGGGTTTCGTCGTGCCGCTGTGGCGTGAAGTGATCGCCGATCGGATCGAACGTGTCTCCACGGATGAGGCGATCGCCATGGCGTTTCGACTTGCCAGGGAGGAAGGCCTTTTCGCAGGGACATCCACTGGAATCAATGTGATTGCCGCCCTGCGACTGGCGGAGCGGTTGCGCCCAGGCGCGACCATCGTCACGGTGATGTGCGATACGGGGATGAAGTATCTCAAGGCGTACGGAGCCGAGGTCAGCAGAGAAGGCGTCGCCCGCCGCGCTACCAGCGATAAGTAATTCGGCATTGCCCGGCGGGCAAATTCGGGAACTTTGGCGTTGTACTCGGCTCGCGGGCGGACGCCAGTGGTCCGCCCGTCGAGCAGCGCCGCTCAGTCGAGCGGCTGCGAGTCACACGAGACCGCGTCATTCCAATCGGCAAAGCTGCCGCTACGGTTGTGCTCCCATGCCCAGACATGCAGCTCATAGAACGCCGGCAGCCGATAGCGGTTCGGCTCGCCGACCAGATTCAGCAGATGGCCTTCGAGAGCCGGCTGCCCATCAGGGTTCTGCGTGTTCCAGTCTGCCGCGATCACGATGAACTCGACCCCGACCAGCCGCAGCTGGCCGCCTGGCAGCGGCTCATAGATCAGTGCTTCCGGCTGATCGGCGCGCAGTGCGCCGTCGCCTACGCGCTCCGGCAGGACGTAGTGCACACCCATGGCACCGGAGTTCGGCCCACTCACGCAGGGCGTGGCGGGTACCCAGCCCTCGCCGATCGCGACGTTGATGTCCTTGTAGCGCCGGGTCGCGGCGCGCACTTTCTGCACCAGCTGCGAGCGTGTCCAGGCCGAGGACTCTTCGCCGTGATGTGCGCCGCGGTCAAGGGTCGACTGCGAGTCATGCGCCTTCAGGGTGCCGGCGCCGAAGGTGAGCAGTACGGCAAGCGCACACGGGGTTGCTGTTCTGAGTGAAGTCTTCATGGTGGTCTCCTGTGAGTTCGAGAGAAATCATTCCGCGGCCGTGGCGCTCATGATCCGGGTCTCCATTCGCTTCGCGCGGGGTGCGCGCGCCGCAGAGAGGAGCAGATCTTCAGGCACCGATCCATGAACGCGCGATGATCTTTCCCTGAACCACAAGCGCTTGTCGTTTCAACGAGATGCACGTGCACCTGACCTGCTACGATGAACAAAAGCCCGGGCGACGAGACCCCAGTGAGCCTGCTGCGCTTCAGCACGTTCGAGTTCGATCCAGCGACGCTTGAGCTCCGCCGCAACGGGCGGCGTGTGCCGCTGCAGGACATGCCGCTGCGCGTCCTGCAGATGCTGCTCGAGCGCCCGAACGAGCTCGTACCGCGCGAGACCTTCTTCTCTCACCTCTGGCCGGACGACGAAACCGGCATCCTCGACGACAACCTGAACACTGCGGTGCGCAAGCTGCGCCTCGCGCTGAACGACTCAGCTCACCACCCGCGGCTCATCGAGACAGTGCCGAAGCACGGCTACCGTTTCCTCGCGCCAGTCGCTCGCGACGGCGAGACCCTCGAGACGGCGGCCGCGGTGGAGCCTCCAACGGCGCCTCGCACGGCGAATCCCGTGAAACGGGTGGCGTCCGTTCGCGTCCTCGCGCCGGTCGCGCTCACGGTCATCGCCTTGGGCGTCCTCGCCTACTTCCTGGTCGCTCATCGACCCGAAACGCAGCCAGCCACCGCAGACTCGAAGACGCTGGCCGTGCTGCCGTTCGTGAACGCGAGCGACAACCCCGCCGACGAATATTTCAGCCATGGTCTCACCGAAGAGCTCATGGATCGGCTCGCGCGCGCCGGCGAGCTGCGCGTCGTATCGCGCACTTCGGCGTTCGCGCTGAAGGGGCAGAATCTGAGCGCACGAGAGGTCGGCGAGATGCTCGGCACCGGCTCGCTCGTGGAGGGCGCCGTACGTCGCGATGGCGATCGTGTGCGCATCAACGTGCGGCTGGTGAATGCGCGCGACGGCCTGCAGGTCTGGTCAGAAACCTACGATCGCCGCCTGACCGACATCATCGGCGTCCAGGAAGAGATCGCGCAGTCCATTGCGAACGCGCTGTCGGGCCGGCTGCGTGGCGAAGCTCGCAGCGAGACGCCCGAAGCACCGCTCGCTGATCCGCTGGCCTACGATCTGTACCTCAAGGGTCGCTTCTACTGGCATCGCCGCACCGAGCAGGGCCTGCGCGCGGCCGTGGAGAACTTCGAAGCAGCAGTGCAGCATGCGCCGGAGTACGCACCGGCCTGGGCCGGTCTCGGCGACGCATACGCCGTACTCGCCTTCTACGATTACCTGCCGCCAACCGAGGCCTTTCCGAAGGCGCGCGAGTCGGCAGAGCGCGCACTGCGGCTCGATCCCAACAACGCTTCCGCTGAAGCGACACTCGGCTACACCGCCCTGTACTTCGATTGGGACCTGACCGAAGCCGAAACACGATTCCGACGTTCCATCATCCTCGATCCGAACAGTTCGAAAGCGCATCAGTGGTACGGCAACCTGTTGACCGCGGCAGGCCGGTTCGACGAAGCCGAGCGCGAAATGCGGTCCGCACAGCAACTCGAGCCATTGTCGCTGATCGCAAGCGCCGCTCTGGGCTGGACGTTCTATTACTCAGGACGACACGAGCAGGCGCTCGAGCAGTACCGCCTCACGCTCGCGCTCGATCCGCAGTTCGAGCTGGCCTACCTGTGGAGCGGATGGGCGCTCGAAGCGCTCGGTCGCTATGACGAGGCGCTCGCGATGCTCAACGAAGCGATAACGCGCTCGAACGGCAGCGGCATCAGCACGGCGTCGCTCGCGCGTGTGCACGCGTTGCGAGGCGAGCGCGAGGAAGCGGAGCGCATCCTCACGAAGCTGCTCCAGTCTGACAGCTACCTTCCCTCATACGAGATCGGCAAGGCCTGGCTCGCGCTCGGCGCGAGCCAGCAGGTCGGCCAATGGCTGCAGCGGGCGCTCGAACAACGCTCGCATTCGCTGGTGTTTCTGAACGTCGATCCGCAGCTCAAGGGCCACCTCCAGGATCCGATATTGCAGCAGATCGCCAGGCACGTAGCGCGTTGACGCCTGACATCGGATATAACGGGTCCAACAACAACGAACCCTCGGTTTGTCCAATGCATCGCCTCGTTCGGTCGACTGCTGCCCTTTCTCTGGCTGCAATGCTCATCGCGCTCGCCGGCTGCGCATCCGTCGAGTCGGCGGCGGGCTTGGGTTCGCCCCGGTTGTACATCCTGGATTGCGGCACGATCGCGCCGATGGATCCGGCGCTGTTCGGCGTGACGGCGAGCGAAGTGAATCGCGAAGTCACGTTCGTGACACCCTGCTATCTCGTGGTGCATCCGCAGGGCACCCTCATCTGGGACGTCGGCCAGGTGCCTGATCGCTATATCCCGGACGACGGCACTGAAGTCGTGCAGCAAAACATACTGAAGGCCACTCGCCGGCTGGCGCCGCAACTCGCAGCGCTCGGCTACCAGCCGAAGGACATCACGTACCTGGCGATGTCGCACTACCACGTGGACCACACGGCCAACGCCAACCTGTTTGCGGGCTCGACCTGGATCGTGCAGCAGGCCGAGTACGACATCATGTTCAGCGACGCGCAGGTCGGGATCCGCTCGCCCGAGACCTACCGGGATCTCAGGAACGCCAGGCGCATCACCCTCAACAATGCGGATCACGATGTCTTCGGCGACGGCAGCGTGATCATCAAGACGGGTCCCGGGCACACGCCGGGTCACCAGATGCTGTTCCTCAGGCTCGCGAAGCTCGGCCCGCTGCTGCTCGCGGGCGATCTCTACCATGTGCCCGAGGAGAAGACCCTCGATCGGGTGCCGACGTTCGAGTTCGATGCGGCCATGACCCGGGCGACCCGCAAGAAGGTCGACGAGTTCCTCGGGCAGACTGGCGCAACGATGTGGATCCAGCACGATCCGCCCACGAATGCCGCATTGAAGAAGGCGCCGGAGTACTACGAGTAAGGGTCATTCAGAACAGTAGGTTATCCGCCTACTCTCAGACTTCCCGCGAACCTGCATGAGTCGCGCCAACCAGGCGTATCCAGGCGAACCTGGCGCAAGGAATGCGGCAGCGCATGCGCGCAACGATGCGGCCGAGTTGAACCGCCCTGAGCGCTTGCCACGGTGCTGCGAGCGGGCAGAGAATCGGCGCACAGCTTGCTTGGCGCGAGCAAGCGATGCAGCAACACGCTGACTACGAGAATTCAATCCCACCTGGCTGGAGGGCCCCACCATGCATGCACAAGTCCAAGTTACGCCGTTGAGCTCCGAGGTGGAGTCCTTTGTGGCCAAGCCACGCCAGGTGCTCATCGACGGGAGTTGGGTCGCCGCCAAGAGCGGCAAGACGTTCGACGTCTTCGATCCCAGCACAGGCCGTCCGATCGCCAAGGTGGCCGCCTGCGAAAAGGCGGATGTCGATGCCGCCGTCGCCGCTGCCCGCAAGGCGTTCGACCAGGGCCGCTGGCCGCGCATGACCCCGTCCGAGCGTGGTCGAATCATCTGGAAGATCGGCGACCTGATCCTCGAGAATCTCGAGGAGCTCGCGCAGCTCGAGTCCCTCGACAACGGCAAGCCGATCGGCGTCGCGCGCGCAGCGGACGTGCCGCTCGCCGCGGACCTGTTCCACTACATGGCCGGGTGGGCCACCAAGATCGAAGGCAACACGATCGGAATCTCGGTGCCCTACACGCCGGGCGCCGAGTATCACGCCTTCACGCGCCGTGAGCCGATCGGCGTCGTCGCGCAGATCATCCCGTGGAATTTCCCGCTGTTGATGGCCGCGTGGAAGCTCGGGCCCGCGCTCGCGACGGGGTGCACCGTCGTGCTCAAAGTGGCGGAAGAGACGCCGCTCTCGGCCCTGCGTCTCGCGGAGTTGTGCCAGGAAGCGGGTTTGCCGAACGGCGTGCTGAACGTGCTCACCGGGTTCGGCGAGACGTGCGGTGCTCCGCTCGCGGCGCATCCGCAGGTCGACAAGGTCGCGTTCACGGGCTCGACCGAGGTCGGCAAGCTCATCGTGAAAGCGGCAGCGAACGATCTGAAGAAGGTGACGCTCGAGCTCGGCGGCAAATCGCCGAACATCATCCTCGAGGACGCCGACCTGGAGCTTGCGATCCCCGGCGCCGCCAACGCCATCTTCTTCAACCATGGCCAGTGCTGCTGTGCGGGCTCGCGGTTGTTCATCCAGGAAAGCAAGTACGACCAGGTCGTCGAGGGCGTCACGCAGTTCGCCAAGAACATTCGCCTGGGTCCGGGCCTCGATTCGCGCACGCAGATGGGTCCGCTCGTCTCGCAGACCCAGCTCGAGCGCGTGTCTGGTTTCCTGCGCTCAGGTGAAGAGCAAGGCGCCAAGGCGTTGTGCGGCGGCAAGCGCCGCGGCGACACGGGTTATTTCGTAGAGCCGACCGTGCTCGTCGACACCACGCCCGAGATGAAGGTGTACCGCGAGGAGATCTTCGGCCCCGTGGTGACCGCAATCCCGTTCAAGACGGTCGACGACGATCTGGTGAACCTCGCCAACGACACCACGTACGGGCTCGCCGCCGGCGTCTTCACGAGAGACATGGGAAGAGCCCACCGCATCGCGAACAAGCTCAAGGCCGGCACGGTCTGGATCAACTGCTACAACATCTTCGACGCCGCGCTGCCGTTCGGCGGCTACAAGCAGTCAGGCTGGGGCCGCGAGATGGGCCACGATGCGCTGAACAACTATCTCGAAACCAAGGCGATCTGCGCAGGTATCTAGCGGCAATGGATCACCCGGTTGCGGTGCGCGCAGGAGTTTACGCAGGCGCAACCGGGTGGATTCGTGGCTAGTGGCGTCTCACCCGTTCGCTGACGTAGATATCGCCGTCACGCCCGAAGTGCAGTCGCTTGCCGTCATGCGAGAGCGTCGAGCGCTGCTCCACGCCCGCAGTATTCACCACGCTGCCCAGGTTGCGCGGCGATGACCAGCGCCCCGTCAGCCACCACGAATGCGAGATGTAGACGTCCTGCGCGCCGAAGGCGCTCTGATTGCGGCCCCAGGTCGTCCGATTGGAGCTGAAGACCACTTCGAAGCTGCCGTCCTCTCGCGCGCGCACATTCGGCATGATGTCTTCGAAATCAGGGGTGCTGAGATCCTCCACCACCGCGCCGGGCCCGAACGTTCCGTCGGCGCCAAGTCGGCTCATGTAGATGTCCTGGTCACCGCCGCTGCCGTTGCTCGAATAGAAGAGAAAGGTGCCAAACCAGGTCTCGACGAGCGAAGGGCTACGCTCCCCGCCGCTGAAGTTCGGGCCTTCCGGCGCGCACTTGAGCATCACCGGCTGACTCCAGCCACCGGCCGGGCTTTGCCGAGACAGATACATGTCGCCGCCGCCACACGGTGTCGGGGCGATACCGTCGCCGGGCCGCTCGGAAACGAAGAAGAGCGAGCGGCCGTAAACCGGCGTCGGGCAGAAGTCGGCTGAGGCCGTATTGATCGGTTCCCCGAGATGCCGTGGTGCCTGCCACGGCGATGTCAGACTGGCGCGGTCCGCTGCCCAGATGTCGTTGCCCCCAAGACCACCGGGGCGCACGGAAGCGATGAAGAGCGAGAGTCCGTCCGCACTCTCGATGGGACAGCCATCCGCGGCCGTGGAGTTGACGTTCGCTACCGCGACCGCAGTGCTCCACTCGGACGCGGGTACGGTGAACGAGGCGGGTCCATCCCCCTGCGCGGATATCGATATCAGAGACGTGACAGTCGCTGCGCACACGACGCAAGCGCTTCTCCTGAGAGCAGATTCGTTTCTTTTCATGGTCTTGCTTCCTCGGACGATGTGGGTGTTTTGTTAACTGGATGCCCGAAGGTTGTTGGCATCAGCAGCATGGGCGGTAGAATCGGCCCGCAGCATCTAAAAACTCCTTGGCTGCGGCTCAAAACTTCTCAACGGCAGGGATGCATCGAAGGCAGGCTCCCCTGATCTACGAATTCGGCCAATTCCAGCTCGATTCGAAGCGCCGCGTGCTGTCATCGCTCGCGGACGGCCAGCCCCTGCAGGTAACAGCCAAGGTCTTCGATACGCTGCTCTACTTCGTCGAACGTGCCGGGGAGTTGCTCGACAAGCGCGCGCTGCTGGAGGCGCTCTGGCCCAACGTCGTGGTCGAAGAAGGCAACCTGACGCAGACGATTCACACGCTGCGGCGAGTCCTGGGAGAGCGTCCCGACGAGCATCGCTTCATCGTGACGGTCCCGGGCCGCGGCTATCGGTTTGTCGCCGAGGTCAAGGAACAGCCGCCGTCCGAACAGCTGCAGGACGTAGTCGACGGGTCTAGACCGCCTCCGGCACGGCCAACTGGCCGCAAGGTCCTCGCGCTCGTGGCGTTGTCACTCGCGGGCGTCGGTGTATTGCTCTACTCCTATCTCCGTTGGAGTGCGCAGAGGCCTCCGACTCCGCCGGCAGTACCAATGCCTTCGATTGCGGTACTGCCCTTCGTGGACATGAGTCCCGGGCACGACCATGAATATTTCGGCGACGGCCTCTCGGAAGAGATTCTCAACCTGCTGGCACAATCCCCCGCCCTGCGAGTGATCGCGCGCACATCGTCATTCTCGTTCAAGGACCAGACGCCCGACATCGCGACGATTGCCGACAAGCTGGATGTCACCCATGTACTCGAAGGGAGCGTTCGCAAGTCGGGTGAGCGCATCCGCATCACCGCGCAGCTCGTGGATGGCGCAACCAGCGTACACCTGTGGTCGCAGACCTATGATCGCGACCTCGAGGATGTGTTCGAGGTGCAGACGGAGATTGCCGACAAGGTCGCCGAGTCGCTGCACGTCACTCTGAACATCGCCGATCGACCCACTCGTGGCGAAACGACCAGCACCGTAGCCTTCGAGCAATACTTGCAGGGCCGATACTTCTTCAACCGGCGCGATTCCGGAGATGTGGCAAGAGCGCGCGAGCACTTCGAGCAAGCCGTGCAGATCGATCCGAACTATGCGCGCGCGTGGGCGGGCCTGGCCGGCGCGTACTGGGTCGGCGAAAATGCGGACCGGAAGATGCCCGAGGAAGTTGCGCCGAAGTGGCGCGAGGCTGTCGAGCGTGCGCTGACCCTCGGCCCAAATCTCGCTGCAGCCCACGTGAGGGCGGCCCAGTACCACCTGGTGACCGGAAACGCTGCGGCGGCAAAAGAGCACTTCCGGCGCGCGAAAGCGCTCAGTCCGAACGATCCACTGGTACTGGGGGTAGCCGCTTCAGACGAAGACCTGGACCAGACGATCACGCATTGGCAGCGCGTGGTCGCTATCGACCCACTCTCGGTAGTCCACCGCAGCAACCTGGGTAGCTACCTGATGGCCGCGGGTCGCTGGGAGGAGGCAAAGGCGGCGTTTCGCGCAGTCCTGGAGATGAGCCCGACACAGCATGAGGCTCGCGCCAGCATTTGCAGGACCCTGGTGCTCCAGGAACGATTCAACGACGCGCTCGACACGGCCCTGCAGCTACCCGACGGCTACCGGAAGGATCAATGCCTCGCGCTCGTGCATTACGCCAAGAGGCGAAACGCTCCCGCGGATGCGGCACTTGCGCGGCTGATAGCGCTGAGCGAACAACCGCGCACCGATGTGGAGGTAAAGCTGCTTGTTGGCGAGGTCTACGCGTACCGCGGAATGAATGATGAAGCATTCGAGTGGCTCAACCTGGTCAGCCGGCAAACGCGCGACGATCGTGCTGTCCGGCCGGCATGGTGGATACAGGAGGAACTGCCCCTCTCTCCGTTTCTGCAACCGCTCCACGAGGACCCGCGCTGGCAGTCGTTGCTCGCCCGCGCGGACGAGTCGTGAGGATGTCGCCACTCAGACGTCTTGTCGTGGGGACTCGCGCAACGTGTCGTGAGGCGAGGTAATGAGAACGCACGTGCAGCCGGTTTCGCTCCACACACGCCGGTGGGCGGTGCCGGCCTCCGCCCGGTGGTAATCACCGGGATAGAGTTTCCGGTCGTTGATCCACAGCTCGCCGTTCAGCAGGTGCAACTCTTCGACTCCCCATGCCGCTAGGCATCGGACGTGGACAGCACAGGCGCCCACGCTGTTCTTACGCTCTTCCCGGGCAAACTCGAGCTCGAACCCGAGCTGATCGTCTCTCACGAGCTCACCGCAGACCGCGCAGCCCACCCCGGCTCCCGGCCCTCCCCACATACGCTCGGGTCGATGGTCCGGCAGGATCCCGGCCCGGATTGCCTCGCGCGCCTTATCTCGCAATGTGCTCTCGTCGCTCATCAGGTCTGATCCCCTCGTTGTCGACGCAGACGCGCGTCCACTGCATAGAACGTCAAGCAGGTCCCGGCGGATTTACAGACCCCGCCACGAGGAGCTGGCACTCAGGCCAGGAGACGGGGCAATGCGAGCGCGAAGGCCGCACCCAGCACAAAGGCCGATGCAGCCGTTATGTACAACCGCCGGCTGAACACCCGCAACCTCATGCACCGTTGCGCGGCCTGCGGGTCGATCGGACAGGGAACGCGGCGTGCATGCCACAGGAACATTCCGGCGATCGCGAGCATGGTGGCAGCGACGCCGAAAACGCCGGCCTTGTGCTCACTGAGCCAGACCAGTTGAGGGAAGGCGGAAACCAAGCCCACCAGCGTCGCCCCGGCGCCGAGGGATACCAGCAAGGCCGGCAACACGCAGCACACCAGCGTGGCGGTACTCGTCAGCAGCGCGGTCGCCGCAAGCCCGACGCCGCCCCTCTCCAGGTTCTTCATCCCTTGTTTTTCAGGTCCTCGCGAATCGAGGCCATGGTGCGATCGGTGCGGACGATCGCCTTGACGTCGTAGCCCGCGTCCTCGAGTGCCTTGCGCAGCGTGTCGTCCGCGATATCGACGCCGGGTTTGGTCGAAACGGCCACGAGCCGCTTCTCGAGGCTGATCACCACGTCCTCGGTCGCCGGATTCTTGCGCAGGGTCTTCTCGACTCCCTGTGCACAGAACCCGCAGACCAGTCCGTGGACGGTCATTTCGATGGTTTCGGCAGCGGCAATCGAGCTCGCGCCAAGAGCCGCCAGGGCCAGCAGGGTTTTCAGAACGCTCACGTCAGTGCCTCCATCTAGAAATTGAACATCATCATCGCCTGGACCTTGCCGTCCTCTGTTACGCCGGCTTCGATCCAGGTCTTGCGCTTGAAGAGTCTCAGCAAGCCCGCGACTTCCGTTCCTTCGTGGATCGTCTCGCCGGCGTATTGGCGCGCCTGGACCACGAACCATACGGCCAGCGTGTCGTAGTCGTGCTTGAAGGGTGCGATGCCGAGCTGCACGGTGTCGATGCGATGTTCGAAGGTATCGGCCTCGTACAGATCGGTCCGCAGCGAGGCATAGACCCGGCGAGTCTCGTAGTCGAACTGTCCACCCACGTTCCAGATGACCGGGTGATCGCCGCGCTCGTCGATGTTCATCCAGCCCGGACCGCCCCACACGTACACGTTGGCCTGTGCGGACTCCAGGTTCCATCGCAGCGGCAGATAGTTGAGGCGCAGGTAGGTGATGTCGTGCTCGAGGGGCGCCTGGACCTGTCCCGGCACGACCGGACCGCCATGCCCGTGCCCGCCCGTGCCGGCCGCGACGGGCTGGCTCACGTGGCTGTTGAGGGACAGGAGGCCGACGCCGAACGAATACCGAAAATTGGGAGCGTAGAAGGCATGCACCTCGCTCATGGTTTCCGCGCCGTATTCACCCATGACGGTCAGCCCGTCCGCGAGGACGATGGGTCTCGCCTGTGCGGCTGTCGCCAGCAAGCCACAGGTTGCCAGCGCACCAGCGATACCGGCCGGATTGACCTTCATCGAATTGCTCCCCTACCCCGGGTGCCTGAGCCAGAGGTATTGCATTGAACGTACCATCGCCTCTATCCAGCAGACGTAATCGGCACGAAACTTGGATCACTACACTCCTCAGCCCTTGCGGCAGGAATGCCGAAGCGCGACTCCGGTGTGCCAAGCGCGTGCAAAGCTCATACGTTTTACCGATTCCGGTCCGGCGAAATGGTCCGTTTCCTCGACATGAGCCGCTTGCTCGCAACTTGTGGCTTCTCCGATATCGTGCAGATGCGGATTCCACTTTCGCAGCCGTGCGAGGAGAACTTTCACGGGATGCGTGTAATTAATTCCATGCATTCCTTCACGCCGCACCCATGACCCGTCGCGTCCCAAGTTCGGCTGTACAGGCCTCAATCGCCCGGGTCGCGCTGATTGCGTTCGCCCTGCGCGCGCTCATCCCGGCGGGATTCATGCCTTCGGCGGAGCACCCGTTCGCGCTCAGCATCTGTCCGGAAGGATTTCCGATCGGGCTGCTGCCAGCGCACGCTGATCATTCGGCGCGGCATGTTCATGCGGGTCACCATCTTCCCGGGTCGGTGCCGACCGATGACACCGGCTCAACGCCCCACGATCACATCCCTCACTGTCCGTTTGCGGGCGCTGCGGCTGCGCCGCAACTTGCAGATCTGGCGATTTTCAAGATCTCGATGGCGGGCGAGCAGCCCGTCGACCTGCCGTACCTCTCACCTTCCCTGGGAACGCACCGCTTCCTTCTGGCGCAACCCCGCGCGCCGCCCGCTCTCGCCTGAGTTGCTCAACGGGTGGATGAATGCCGCGCCAACGGGCGCGGTGGTCTGACTTGGGCGAAGGGAAGGAGAGAGCTATGAATTTTCAAATCAAGGTCGCGACGCTGATTCAGATGATGTCAGCGTTCGCGGGGGTGACTGTAGGCTCAACAGCGTTCGGGCAACAGACGTCGCCTGCTTCCCCAACACTGAGTACCGTGGTCGTCACCGCTCAGCGCATCAAAGACGAGCTCGAGACACAACAGGCACTCACGCCTGGTGGCGTTACCATCGTCGACGGGACTGACTCATACGAGCGCAACGTCACCAATCTCGCAGACATGTTGCGCTATGTGCCGGGCGTCTGGTCGGAAAGCAGCAGCGGCTCGGACGAACTGTTCTTTTCCAGCCGGGGCTCGAATCTTGATGCGACGGACTACGACAAGAATGGCATCAAGCTGCTGCAGGATGGCTTGTCGGTCACGGCCGCTGACGGTAACAACCACAATCGCATCATCGATCCGCTGAGCGCCCGCTATGCCGTCGTAGCGAGAGGCGCCAATGCCTTGACCTATGGCGCGAGCACGCTGGGTGGGGCGATCGACTTCGTCTCGCCTACGGCGCGCAGCAGCCCTCCGCTCAGCATTTTCTTCAACGGCGGCAGCCACGGCTCGGTGAACGGACGAGCCACAGCAGGTGTGGTGAGTGGAGATTTCGATGGCCTCGGCACCGTAGAGGGGAAAACATGGGATGGTTATCGCGATCATAACGAGCAGCGGCGGGAAGGCTTTTATGGCAACGCCGGCTGGCAGCTCTCGGATACAGTCACCACGCGTTTGTTCGCAACATACGTCGACAACGACGAGCAACTGCCCGGTGCCCTTACCCGTGAAGAAGCGGCGGCGGACGACGAGCAGGCCAGCGAGAATGCGATCGTCGGCAACTTTCAGAAGAACGTGCAAACCTGGCGGATCGCTAACAAGACGACCTGGAAGATTGCGGACGACAAATGGTTCGACTTCGGTCTCGCGTACGAGGAGCAGTCGCTGTATCACCCCATCGTCGAGCCTATCCTTGTCGACTTCGACGGTCCCGGCCCGCAGCCTGCAGTGGAAGTATTCAGCCTCCTCGTCGATACCGATCATCGCGACGCGAGCGCGATGGTGCGTTACAACCAGCGCTTGGGCGACCACGACCTGCTCGTGGGGGTGAACTACGGCGATGGCACCGTGACCGGCGGTAATTATCGAAACCTGGCCGGTCATCGCAATGGGTTGAGCGAGCGGGTCGACAACAAGTCGGACAGCATGGAAGCCTACGTCATCGACCGTTGGCACCTTAGTTCGGCATGGACGCTCATCGCCGGGGCGCAGGCTGTCGAGGCCAGCCGGGATGTCCGCACCGTCAGCGCAGACGATGGCTCAATCCGCAACCCGCGAGATGACTACTCGGCGGTCAATCCCCGTGTCGGGGCGATCTATGCACTGAGCGGCAACACCGAGTTGTTCGGCAGCGTGAGCCACTTGTTCGAGGCTCCAACGACGTTCGAAATCGAAGACGATGTGCGCGGCAGCAACGCAACGCTGGATGCCATGCACGGCACCGTGTACGAGATTGGCACTCGTGGCCGAGTACCCGGAGGTGCGCGCTGGCATTGGGACATCGCCGCGTACTACGCCGAGCTTCGCGACGAGATCCTGTCGGTAGACGATCCGTCGGCCCCTGGAAACAGTCTGACGACGAATATCGACAAGACCGTGCACGCCGGCATCGAGGCCCTGGTCGGCGCGAGCTTTGCGATCGCGGGCGACACACATCGCCTGGAGCCGCTACTCAGCGTCACGCTCAACGACTTCTCGTTCGACCACGACGTGAACTATGGCGACAATGACCTGCCGGCGGCGCCGGACTACGCCATCCGCGGCGAAGTGCTGTATCGCAACGGCAGTCACTTGTACTTGGGGCCCACATTCGACCTTGTTGGCAGGCGCTTTGCCGATTTCAGCAATACCTACAAGGTGGACTCCTATGAGTTGCTCGGCCTGCGCGGCAGGTACGCACAGGAACGATGGGAAGTCTTTGCGGAACTGCGGAATCTGCTCGACGAGGACTACGTTGCCACGATCAGTGTCTTAGATCAGGCAGCGAGCGACGCGCGTGTCCTGTACCCGGGCGCGCCGCGCTCGGCTTACGTCGGCGTACGGATGCAGTTCTGAACCGGCATCCGTGCAACCCTGACCATGAATGTTGCGGCGGGTGAGGCGCTGAGCAGCTCCGCTCAAGCGTCGGGCCGATTGTACGCGCGATTGTGGCGCTGGCATTTCTTCGCCGCGTTCATCGTGATTCCGTTCGTGCTGTGGCAGAGCACGACCGGCTCGCTTTATCTGTGGTCTGAGCGCCTCATCGATGCGATTCATCCGGAGCTGCGATTCGTGGCGGCCGGCGATCAGGCACTGCCCCCGAGCGTGCAGATACGCGCCGCACTCGGCTCGGGGCTGCTTTTACCGATCGCAACGGGGAACGGACCGCAGGCAGCGGACCCCTCCGCTCATCACGTCACGGCTGCGCCTGCATCGGACGAGATCCGGGTGCAGCGCGTTCTGATCGCGCAAGACCGTCAGCGCAGCACAGCCGTTCTTCTGCTCGGCGCGAATGGGCTGCCGTATCCCGTGTTTGTCGATCCGTACACCGCGCGCGTGCTCGGGAGCCTGTCTGCGCCCGCCTGGATCCCCGGCATCACACGCGCCTTGCACGGCGGCTGGCCGCTCGGAGACGCGGGCAGCTGGCTGCTCGAGCTGGGAGATGGCTGGGCGATCCTGATGATCGCCACCGGGCTCTACTTGTGGTGGCCCCGGGGACGTGGATTCCTGGCGGGATTGTGGCCACGCGTCGGCGCCGGGACGCGGGTGCTGATTCGCGATCTGCACTCGTGCGTCGCGGTGTGGTTCTCCATCGTGCTGCTCTTTTTCCTGATCAGTGCGTTGCCGTGGACGGCGTTCTGGGGTGGAAATATCCTGCCGCGCATCGAGGCCGCGGCGGATCAGACGAATCCGGCAGGGTTCTCTCCCGGCGGAGCGTCGATTTCCCAGATGACGAACGCTTTGCCCTCGGTCGACGAGATCGTGCAAGCGTCACGCGCGCGCGGCGTCGCCGGCACACTCGACATACGGCTTGCTCCCTGGCCCGACGCACCTGTGTTCATGACGAACGTCCACATCCCGCCGTCGCAGGACCGGACCGTAATGGGTGACGCCTCGAGTGGCGCGCTGCTCGGCGACTACACCACCGAGGATCTGCCCGCGATTCCACGCTTCGTCGCCCTGGGCGTGCATGTGCACCAGGGTGACTTCGGGGCCTGGAACCTGTGGCTCAACACCGCTTTCGCCGTATCACTTCTGTGGCTGAGTGTGACCGGAGTGATTTCGTGGTGGACACGGCGCCCGGCCCACAAGTTGGCGGCGCCGCCGCGCGCGACCGCGAAAGCGCCGCGCTTTCTGCTCCCGACTGGAATCGCCCTCGGCGTGATCTTCCCGCTTCTTGGCGCATCGATTGCCTGCATCTTTCTCGCGGATCTCGCCCTTGGCCGCCTGCTGGGCGGCACCCCTGAAGCAGCCAACGCATCGTAAGCGCGCAATGAATCTCCGCGCTGGTGCCTTCGGGTTTTAAGCCGACGTCATTCGATCGCAGCGTCGCGCCCGCCGACGTGTAGGACGTTAGCACCCTGCCGTGGGCGAGCACTCCGATAGCGCTGCGAGATAAAGAGACTAGCCTGCGCAAGCGAGCCGCGATCCACCTTGGTACGCGAGTGCGCCGACAGCACATCAGGAGCGAACCTCTATGGCAAGGAAGCAAGACCGGAAATCAAGGCGCGGTAAATCGCCTCAGAAGCCAAAGCGCCAGCGGCCACGGCCCGCCGCAGCTCCTACACGCCGCGATCCAGAAACCAAGACGTCTGCGCGCTCCACGGTCAGTGGGCCTGCCCGCCGCGGTGGTGCAACGGACGCAGCGTCGGCAAAGCTGGCCGGCACCGAGACGCTGGCTTCGGCCTTCCCGCATAACGCCGCCAAGCCTTCCGAATTCGGTGCGAGTGGGCCGGCACGCGGACAGGTCGAGGAGCCGCCCGATCCCATGGTGAGCGCAAGCACACTGAGCGAGGTCAATGCCTCGCAGAAGGTCGGCAAGGGCAATCCGCAGCTGAGCTTCAACCCCGGCAACGGGCCGCTCGATCGAGTACGTGTGGATTCGGGCGGTCGCCCGCTGACCACCAACCAGGGAGTCCCGGTTGCCGACAACCAGAATTCCCTCAAGGCGGGCTTGCGGGGGCCTTCGCTGCTCGAAGACTTCATCCTGCGCGAAAAGGTCACGCATTTCGATCACGAACGGATCCCCGAACGCGTCGTACACGCACGCGGGTCCGGGGCCCATGGCTACTTCGAGTGCTACGGGCCTCTCACGGAACTGACACGTGCCTCAATTTTTGCCGAGGCCGGCAAGCGCACACCGGTATTCGTGCGCTTCTCCACCGTCGCGGGCGAGCGTGGGTCCACCGACACGGCACGCGATGTGCGCGGCTTTGCAGTGAAATTCTATACGGACGAAGGCAACTGGGACCTGGTGGGCAACAACATCCCGGTGTTCTTCATCCAGGATGCGATGAAGTTTCCAGATGTGATTCACGCGGTTAAACCCGAGCCGCACCACGCCATGCCGCAGGCGGCTTCCGCGCACGATACGTTCTGGGACTTCGTTTCGTTGATGCCGGAAACGACACACATGCTGATGTGGGTCATGTCGGATCGCGCCATCCCCCGCAGCTATCGCATGATGCAGGGCTTCGGCGTTCACACCTTTCGCTTCGTTGACGCCGACGGCGGATCGCGATTCGTGAAATTCCACTGGAGCCCGCGTCGCGGGGACGCACTCCCTTGCCTGGGATGAAGCGGTGAAGATCTCCGGCGCGGACTCGGACTTCCACCGCCGCGACCTGTGGGAAGCGATCGAAGCCGGCGCGTATCCCGAATGGGAGCTCGCAGTGCAGGTCTTCAGTGAGCAAGACGCCGAGCGCTTCAGCTTCGATGTGCTGGACGCCACCAAGCTCATTCCGGAAGAGCTGGTGCCGCTCACCCCGATCGGCAAGATGGTGCTCAACCGCAATCCCGATAATTTCTTCGCCGAGACCGAGCAGGTCGCCTTCTGTACCGCGCACATTGTTCCGGGACTCGATTTCAGCAACGATCCACTGTTGGCCGGCCGAATCCATTCCTACGTCGATACCCAGATATCGCGCCTCGGCGGTCCCAACTTCCACGAGATCCCGATCAATGCGCCGATCGCGCAGGTACACAACAACCAGCGCGATGGCATGCATCGACAGGCGATCGCACGTGGACGAGTCGCGTATGAGCCCAACTCGCTCGGCGGTGGATGTCCGTTCCAGGCGGGCCCCGCGGGGTTCATGTCGTTTCCCCAGCCCACGGACGAGCACAAGGTGCGAGGCAAACCGGAGAAGTTCGCCGAGCACTACAACCAGGCGACACTCTTCTGGAACAGCCAGAGCGCAGTCGAGAAACAGCACATCATCCGCGCCTTCCGCTTTGAGCTCACCAAGGTCCAGACGGCAGCGGTGCGCGTGCGCGTCGTGGCGCAGCTGCGCAACGTGGCCGAGGAGCTCGCGCAGGCCGTGGCGGATGGTCTTGGCATGAAGAAACTTCCCGAGCCGCTACCGAAGGTGCTGGAACGAGCGCCGAAGCCCGAAGTGAAATCCTCGGAGGCGCTGTCACTGCTGGCGCGCCCGGGCACCGACGGTATCAAGACGCGTCGAGTGGCGCTCGTGGTTGCCGACGGTGTTGACGGTGAGGCGGCGCAGAAGCTCCACCGCGAGTTGTCAGACCAGGGTGCAATTCCACGCTTCGTCGGCATCAAGATGGGTGAGGTGCAAAGTGCGAGCGGCGAGCCGATCGAGGTTGAAGTATCGATGGAAGCCGCGCCGTCCGTCGTATGGGACGCGATGGTGGTGCCCGGCGGAGATCAAGCCGTCGACGCCCTTTGCCAGAGCGGTCATGCCCTCGAGTTTCTGAAGGACCAGTATCGCCATTGCAAGCCGATCCTCCTGCTGGGAACGGCCAAGGACTTGCTTGACGAGGCGGGCATTGTGCCGGAGCTCGACTCTGGCGAAATCGACCCGGGCCTGCTGGTCTTCGTGGAGGGCAAAAGCGGCGCCGCCTTGACGGCTTTTGCGGACGCGCTCGCCAGGCACCGCCATTTCGAGCGTGAAACCGATCCTCCACGGATCTGAACATCAGGAGTACTCATATGGAATCCGGTCAACTCAAGGAACTGCTGCTGCAATCCCTTACCCACGAACGCGGCGGTGTACTTGTCTATCAGACGGCGCTCGAATGTGTCATCAACGAGCATCTGCGCGAAGAGTGGGAGAAGTACCTGGAACAGACTCAAACGCACGTGGACGTCCTCGTGGATGTGTGCGTCAGGCTGGGAATCGATCCCGCCGAGATGACGCCGGGCTGCCAGGTCGTTCAGCACACAGGCAGGGCGCTGGTCGTCGCGATGAAGATGGCCCTGGCCGCGAGTGATCCTCCAGCAGCCGAGATTGTGGCCTGCGAGTGCGTGGTGCTCGCGGAAACCAAGGACCATGCTGATTGGGAACTGATCGGAGAATGCGCCAAGGCCCTGGACGGTGAAGAGGCAGCCGCGTTACAGGCTGCGTACGATCAGATCGAGGATGAAGAGGACGAGCACCTTTATCACAGCAAGGGATGGTGTCGGGAACTGTGGCTGCAATCGCTCGGGCTCAACGCCGAGCTTCCACCCGCCGAGGAAAAGCAGGACGTGAAGACCGCGGTGGAAGCCGACGAGGCAAAGCGCGCCAGAAGTGGGTCCAGGTCGGAAGCGCACTAACGCCATCGGGGGGTTCGAACTCTGCCGCCGAGGGATTTTGCATCGCTCAGAAACTGACGCCAATCGCCGCCGCCCCGGCGATCACCAGCGTCAGCGCGACCATCAACACCACGGGCTGCCACCCGAGCCGCAGCAGGGATCCGGTGTGTGTGAGCACTCCGAGCGCAGCGACCGCAGTGAGCAGGCACATGCGCGATGCGACGGCAGCGCCGTCCACGAGCGGTCGCGGCCATGGAAGGAAGCTGCCAACCGCCACCAGCACGATGAAGACGATGAGAAACACGGGCATTGCCTCGACGTCGGCCTTCTCGGGAGTGTGACGCTCGGCCGTGCGGCGGCGGATCGACCAAAGACGCAACACGACGATCACCGGTCCGAGCAACGCGACCCGCAGGAGTTTCGTGAGGACCGCGAGCTCGCCGTGCTCCGGCGACAGCGCAAATGCCGCGCCGACCACCTGCGCGACTTCATGAATCGAAGCACCCAGGAACGTGGCAGACGCCGCGACATCCCAGCCGGCCAGCTCCACGACCGTGGGGTAGACGATCATCGCGATCGTGCCAATGAGCGAGACCGCGACGCAGACGAAGAGCGTCGCGTCGCGCAATTGCTGACGCTGCGGCAGGACGGACGCCGCTGCCAGTGCGGCGGAAATGCCGCAGATCGCCACCGACGTTGCCGCAATGGCCGCGAATTCGGCGCGAACGCGCAGGAGCCGCGCGAGCAACCAGGCAGCGGCGAATACGCACACGATCGCGGCTACCACGGTCAACACCGTCCCCCACCCGAGCGTCGCGAGCTGCGTAAACGTCACCCGAAAGCCGAGCAACGCGATGCCGATGCGCAGCACGGTGCGGGAGGCGAAAGTGAGTCCGGCGCTCCAGCGTGCGCCGCGAAGTGTCTGCGCCAGCAACAGGCCGAGACCGAGCGCGACCAGCATGTCGGGCCAATGCAGTCGCCTGGCCGCAAGTGTCGCGATACCCGCGATGAGCAGCGCCACCAGCAGCCCCGGTGCGTACCGCAAGGTTGTGCGCTCAGGCTGCATTCAGTCCGTGTTTGTGAGGGATGGTTGCGTCCGCCTGGGCGTGCTCGCGCCGCCTGCATGCGCCACGACCGTCAGGCCGTCGACGGGCGCACCGCGCTCGAACCGGAGCATGGCGCGGCGAACCTGAATCAAGTCGAGACCCGCGAGCCGCAACCCGTTCTGGACGTAGGCCGCCGCGTGCGCGTAGCGCCCGTGCTCCTGCAGCGCAAATCCGCGTGACACATCACCCTCGGTCATGGCCTCGACGGAAAACAGGAACAAGCCACCCGGACGCAGGACTCGTGACGTGCGGGCGAGGATATCCACCAGCTCGCCGAAGTAGCACAACACGTCAGCGGCAACGACCAGGTCAAACTTCTCGACACACGCACCGAGATACGCGCCCAGCTCTTCACATTGCAGTTCTTCATACACCGCCCTCTGACGCGCCTGCTGCAGCATGGCGGGCGACAGGTCGACGCCCACCAGGCGTCGAGCCATCGGACGAAACAGAACGCCGCATAGGCCGGTTCCACATCCGAGATCGAGCATGTCGAGAGGGCCGGAGCTCTCGCTCATCGTTTCCACGGCGCATTCGTGCAACAGGCGTGGTGCCTCATAGCCGAGGCGAACGAGCGCCGCGTCGTATTCATCGGCGGCACGGTCGAACACGAAGCGTACGAAGCGGTCCGAAGCCCGTGGCGGCGGCGGCATGGTCCCTGTCGCAGACGCCATGTGAGCCGCGATCGGGTGTGACGGGTCCAGCGTATGCCAGAGCCGATAGACTTCGGCAGCCTCGTCGGCGCGACCCTCGCGGTACAGGAGCCTCCCCAGCTGCTCCCGCGCGATGGCCAGGCCGGGATCGTGCTCGATGGCGCGCCGGTACGCGTTAATCGCTTGATCCGCATCGTCCTTGAGTCGCAGACACACTGCGAGGTTGAACCAGGTCACCGCCTGGTTTTTCGTCGAGCGCAGCGCGCGCCGGAAGCAGCGTTCGGCGTCCTGCAGCTCGGAGGCTTTCATCCGCAGCTGGCCCTGTTCCAGCCAGGTCTTCGCAATCGCGCGCTGCATTCGTCGGGCGAGGTCCCTTGACGATCACCCGGCAGGCATCGCCACGACAACGAGCCCGTTGACCGGGTCGCTGCGCTCGTATCTCAGGATGCGTTCGGAAATCGAGAGCGCTCGCAGTCCCGCCTGCTCGACGGCCTGCTCCACGTATGCGCGGGTGTGCTGATAGCGACCATGGGCGCGCAGCACGAAAGGCGCACCTTCCTCACCCGCCTCCGCGGCTTCCAGCGAGCAAGCGAAGTGACCATGAGACGTCAACGCTGCGCCGGCGCGGGCAAATGCGGTCGACAGGTCGCCGAAGTAGCACAGCACGTCGGCAGCCACAATCACGTCGAAGCGTGCTCCGCAGCTCGCGAGGTATGCGGTGAGCTCCCCGCAGTTGAGCTGGTCGTACACACCCCGCAGCGCTGCTTTCGAGAGCATCCGCGGAGAGAGGTCCACACCCACGAGACGTCGTGCGATCGGACGAAGCAGTGGTGCGCACAGCCCGGTGCCGCAACCGAGATCGAGCACCTCGAGCGAGTCGGGCTCAGTCTCGCGGCTGCTCGTGATCGCCTCGAACATCAGCTGCGGAGCCTGGTACTTGAGACCGTCGAGACTCTGATCGAAGCTGTCCGCGAAGTCATCGAAAGTTGCGCGGACGTAGTCATCCGAGGCGCGGTCAGGCTGCTGCGCGCCGCCTACTGCGGCGAGCATGTGCCGTGCGATCGGGTCGTCGGGAACCGCTTCGGACCAGCGCCGGTAGAACTCGAGGCTCTCCGGTATCCGGTCCAGTCGATAGAGCAGGTGACCGTACGGGATCGCGACGTTGTGCATCCCGGGTTGCAACTCGAGCGCACGGCGCCATGCCTTCAAGGCTTCCTCGTACGACTCGCGCGCCCGCAGGACCATGCCGAGGTTGCCCCAGGCATTGGCGAAATCCGGCGCGAGCTCGATCGCCCTGCGGCAACACTTTTCCGCGCGCTCCAGATCGCGAATGCGAAACAGTGCGATGCCGAGATTGCTCCATGCGTCGACGTACTCGGGCTCGATCTGCAACGCCGCGCCGATCAGCTGGGCGCCTTCCTGGTGGCGCCCCTGGTGAGTGCGCAGCAGGCCAAGGAAGTGCAAGCCCGACGCGTCGTTGGGAAACTGCTTGAGGTGCTCTGCATAGCCCGCTTCCGCTGCGGAGTAATCGCCTGCGCGGTGCAGTGCGATCACTTCCTTCAGTCGCTCCTCAGCCGCACTCATGATCGCGCCGGGATCGATCGATCAGGAACCTGTCGAGCTGGGTACGAAGAAGAAATCGCCGACTTCGTGTCCCGCGCTCTTGATCGTGCGGAACTGCGGCACCTGCACGAAATTGCTGCGCGCCGCGCTGGCTCGGACCCGCTCCTGCAACCGCGCGAACAACGCCGGTGACGACAGCACGCCGGTGTTCGCTTCCAGGACTTCCAGGAATGCGCGGGCGAACACCGAATTGCCCTGCCCTCCCACGTCGAGCACGGGCTGGTCGCCACCCGAGGAGAGCAGCAGACGTGCCCGCTTGGGCAGCTTGTACTTGAGGTAGTCGAGCGAGCTCTGCGTCTCGGTGCCGAACACGTTGACGGCGGGATCGTCGGAGAGCAGCCCTGCGTAGCAAGAGTCGGCAACGACCAGCACGCGCTTGGCGCGCAATCGCCCGAGATGAGCGCTGATCTGCTCATTGGGAACCCAGAAGGTGTCGTCGGGCGGGCGTTCGGCGTTGACCGGCAGCCAGTACCCCGTTTCACGGCTCGCGGCCTGCAGACGGGTGCCGTGACCCGCGTAGTAAATGAGAACGTTGTCGTTATCCTGGACGACACTCGCGAGATCGTTGAGTGCGCGCAGCATCGCGACGTCATTGGCGTCTTCCACGATCTGCACGGTGAAACCGTACTTGTCCTTGAGCAGCTTCGCCGTGCGCTCCGCGTCAGTCTTGGGTGTCTGCAGGTCCTCCAGCACCTGGTAGTTCTGGTTGCCGATGACGATGGCGAAGTAGCGCCCGAAGTTGAGGCCCTTTACCAGGCGCTCGAACGTCGCCGCGTCCGGTGCGGGAGGTGGCGTGCTGCCTTTCGGCTCGCGCGTAATGGCGGGTAGCTTGGCGAGTCGACCGGCATCTGCGTCGCGCCCCGTGCGCAGCGACGCCATCAGGCCGCTCAGAGTATCGAGCTGTTTCTTGAGCTCGGTGCTCGCGCCCGCGGTCTTGCCGAGTTGCGACTTGAGCTGTTCCACCTGCTTCGAGAGCGCCTCGATCTGGGCGTCCTTGTCGGCGATCTGCTTGTCGAGCTCGCTACGGAGCTTGCCCAGCTCCTCGTTCGCCGCCCGTTCGTAGATGATGTTGTCCTGCGGAATGCCCCATGCCTGGCGATAGAGGTTGAGCGCCTTCAGCTTGTCCGCTTCGACACCGAGACCCTGTTCGTACAGCGTGCCCAGATCGAACAAGGCCCGCGTGTTGCCCTGATCGGCCGCCTTCTGGTACCAGATCACGGCGGCTTCGTAATTGGGAGAGGCGCCGAGCCCGCGCTCATAGATTTCGCCCACGTTGGTCTGCGCTTCGGGATCACCCGCCTGCGCGGCCTCCAGCCAGACCTTCAGCGCGGACTTGTAGTCGGAGCGATCGTATGCAACGTACTCACCGCCGCGAATGCGGCAGTCCGAGGCCGTGGTGCGAGTCGGCCGGCGCGGGGCGAGGTAGGTCTTGTTGCCGAGCTGGCGTACCTGTCCGGGCAACAGGCACTCGACCACTTCGAGGTCGGCGCGGGTGACCATCCCCTCCTTCGCCTTGGTGTCACCGCCGCCAGCCTGAGGTCCAGGCGCCGAGCAACTGGTCAGGAGCGCGGCGATCAGCGCAACGCTCCAGCCAGGCGGCGACATCAGGCGGTTACGCACGGGGCTCAGAAGTTGTTCGCTCCCTGGTTGATCCAACTCAGTATCGATGCCAGCTCCCCCGCCGTGAACGACGTCCCGCCGTGAGCGCAAGAACCACCGCTCAAGGGCGTGCAGTAGATACCGCTACCCGCCGGATTCGACAAGGTGACGAACGCTCCGTTGGTTGGACCGCTCCCGAATCGAATGCTGTTGTAGAGGTTGCCGTTGGTGGGTGACAGGTCGATGACCGGGTGCGACGCGGTATGGCAGCCCGCCTGCGCGCAATTGGGCCCGTTGACGTTGCGGAACACGCCTGCAACCACGTCTCCACCGAACGAAACAGTAGCGCGAATGGGTACGTCCAGATTGGCCCAGTTGCTGATCTCAACGACCGAACCGTTGACCAATCGTTCGAGGCGATACTCGAATTGATCCGGCGTCAGGATGTTGCCGCCGATCTCGTTTTGCGTCGCCACCCTGATGGGCGGCGTGTAATTGACATCGGTCTGCCCGCCGATGAAGGCGGTCGTGGCCGCGCTGTTATTGAAGTTACGAACCACGTTGCCGCCCGCTCGTCGCTGGAATTGGACCTGCAGATCTGTCCGCGACCCATAGCCGTTGCCCGCGAGCAGCGTCATCGCGCTCGCACCCGAGTTGGCATTCACCACTCGCGTCAGCGCCGCCGCGGCAATCGATGCGGTGGCGTTGATGCTGATGGTCCGCGTCGGACACACGCCGCCGGTCAACTGCTCAACGCAACTGTCGCCGTCGATGTCCGTCACCCGGAAGGCGACCGTCGCCGTTCCCGGTTGCAGCAGAGTGGGCGTGATCGAGATGTTCGGCACGCCCTGGCCGTCCTGGCCGAGGACGGTATTGGCGCCGGACACGCTTTCCACCGTCAGTGTGTGTGCCGTCAATGGCCCATTGCCCTCGCCCTGGTTCTGCAGCAACTGGGCGAGCTGGAAGGTGGTGGAATTTCCGATCTGCACGTCGCCGCTCTGGTTCTGCGCGAGCGGCGCCACGTCCTGCACATTGAAGGTTTGGGTGGCGATCGGGTCGGCCTGGCCGTTGACGCGCAGCTCGACGCGGTGGTCGCCGAATCCTGTAACCCGCATGGCCGCCGAGGACGATGCCGGACCCACCACCGCAACCGGAATCGTGCACGACGTCGGATCCCCGACCTGCGTACAGCGATCGACGCTCCATGAGAAGGATGTCGCAAAACGCGCTGCGCTCGGCTGCAACAGCACGTCCGAATTGAAGTCGATCTCGTCGCCTTCCGCTGGGCTGACCTGGATGTCGGCCGCCGGCGTGCCGGGGACGGTTCCTTGCTCACCCAGCACATCGGCTCGTGCCAGATGCGCAAGGGCCTGATCGCCGGGGGACGGTCCGCTCGATCCAGGTACCCAGAGCCGGTCCATGGTCAACCGCGCAAACGGCATTGCCCCTTCGCTGAGGCGCCCAACGAGATTCGGAGTCTGCACAAACTGCCAGTAACAGCCCATCGGTCGCTGGGCCTCGCTGCTGATTGGGTCGCCGGTGAGGGGATCGTCATCGCAAAGAGCTTCCTGCCGAACGTCGGCGAGCGCGGGGTTGGGAATCTGCATGACGTGACACGAACGGCAGTGCGGTGCGAATACGCTCGAATAGATATCTGCCGAGCCGTCCTGGACCGTCGCGGAAGCCGGCGCTGGATTGTCGTCGGCCGTTCCAGCGACCTGGTCGAGCCCGGCTTGCTGCCACCCGGGCGGCACGAACGCACCGAAATGGGTGCTGCCGCGGAATACCTGATCGAGGCCCGAAGCCGGCAGTGTTGCGACGCCGTCGTACCAGCCCTGCGCCAACTCTCTCGCCAGCGCAAACCGTCCCGGCACGCGGTCCCAGTATGTCAGGTACGCACCGGCATTCATCCTGCGAAACTGCACTTCCTGCGCGGAGCGCACCAGGCGATTGCGCAACGCCGTGTCCCCGGCCTCGCGGGAAAAGCTCTGATCGGTATCGCTGAAGAGCAACGTGTCCAGATCCCAGAGCAGGAAGGCTGAATTCAGATCGCCGTTGTTCGTGTACCGTCCGCTGCCGTTGGTTTCCAGGCCTCCCGGTGTGCCGCTGTGACACACGGTGCATGAGCCTGGCATGTAGCGCTCACCGCGAGCATCGAGGTTCACACTGTGGATGCGCGTGAACTCGCCCGTGGTGCTGTTCGGATTCGGTGCATACGCATAAAACTTCACGATCCGCTGACCCGGCAGGTCGGGTGTATCGCTGTACTCCATCGCGACGGCGTTGATCGGACCGAGCTTCTTGCCCGCTGCCTCGAGGCTCGGGAAATTGATGACGACGAAGGCCACGTCGCAGGCCCCGACATCGAGGTTGGGCGAATCGCAGTCGCCCACCTTGAGGTACATGTCGCGGCCGAAACCGAGGTCGAAATTGTTGGTGTAGACGACGTGCGCATCGGCGCCAAAGTCGGTGGCCGAGCGGTTGAATCCGTTGGCATCCAGCCAGGCGGACAACGTGGTCTTGGTGGTTTCCTCACCAATGGTGCGGTAGTAGGCGCGAGCCGACTCAAGTGTGTCCTGTGCTGTCGTAGGCTCGCCGCGCAGCTCGTCGATTCCGACTGTCACGGACGGTGCCGCGCCCGCACCCAAAGCCGCCGCGGCTGCGCTCAGCATTCCATGCCGCGTGTTCTGGCGGATGACCCGCACCGGGATCGCGGCCTGGTCAATGACGCACACGCTCGGCGTCACCGTGCCGGAGGTCGGCGCAATCGAGATCTCGAGCGTCAGCTCCGCATCGTCGATGTCGGCGAGCTCGAGCTGCTCGGTCCGATCGCGCCCCTGCACCAGCAGGTTGATGTCGTCGGCGTCGAACGTCGGGATGGGAAGCACAAAGCGCGGATTCTCGGCCGCGGTACAGGAGCTGCTCGCTCCCATTTGCTGGAGCCAGGCCCCGTTGATCAGGGTGGGCGTCGAATCGAGCGCCACGTCAGTGATCCGGGGCGGCCCTCGCCGCGGCGTATAGCTCAACAAGCGGCGAATCGTGATGGTGAATTCACCGAGCGTTGCATCGACGGGCGCACTGGAAGCTCCAGGAACGGTGGTCTGAGCGGCAGCAACGATCGTGTAGTTAGTGTTGGCGTTCAGGTACTCGAGAAAGTGATTGATGTCGAGCACGGGCCTGACCAGCACGGTGGCCGTGGTGGTGTCCTCGAGGCCCTGCGAGTCGCGGACCGTGAGACTGAAACGGTATTCGGTGTCCTGAGTAACCGTCGGAGCCGTGAAAGCGATCGTGTTCCGGTTGCGGATGAGAAATGCCACGGGCGCATTCGAGTCGGTCTGTCGAAATACGAAATCCAGGATCGGCGCGCTCAGCTCCACGCTGTCCTTAGCCGTCAGCGTGACTTCGCCCTGCGAACGAACCGTGGTCGCTGCACCGCTGGCGGAAGTCGTGAATGGATGACCGACCACCGTGACGACTGCTTGCGGCGGCGTGTCCTCCTGCTCACCTACATCGCTCAGCCCGTCGCAGCCCGCTATCACAAGCGCAATGGCACAGACGGCGAGGTGGCGAATCTGTCTGAAGGTGCGCCCGCAGGGCGCCGAGTATTGTTTGTGCACGTTAGAACTCGGTCCGGAATCCACCGGTGATGACGCTGTCAGTGATCGTGTCGAGCTCGAGGACTTCCTGGTACTGGATGAATCCCTGCAATCCACCCTTCAGCACCACGGAAAAACCGCCCGACACGATGTAGTACTCATCGTCGCGCTCGTCCGTGGGAATGGCGAAGTTGGTCGCCCCGCTCCCGGTCTGTGACGTCAGGCCTGCATACAGAGCGTCGATCGGACGCGGGTCGTCCTCGAGCTGCTTGTGATACTCACCGCGGAGGTAGGGAACGAGGACGCCGAACTTCGGCAGAAAGACGTACTGCAGCCGAACTCCGGCAGCCGTATCGAAGGACTTGATGTCCTGGTCGCCGTAGGTCAACTCGAATCCGCCGGCGGTTGCTTCCGAAAACCCGTCGATCGTGATGTCCTGATAATCCGCCTTGACGTATGGCCCGAGCGAGAAGCCGCCGAAGCGCAGATCAAAGCCGGTGCCGAACGTGGCGAGCAGGGAAGTGCTTTCGCTCCTGCTCTCGGCGGTGAAGTCGACGGAGGCAACGAGGGGGTTGAGCGAGGGATAGACGATTCGGCGCGTGAGATCGTGATCCAGCCATTGGCCGCCCACGGAGCCGGATACGAAGAAGCGCTCGGATTCCCACAATGCGTAAGCGATGAGGCTCATGCCGTTCGACTCGATGGCGCCATCGACGATGCTGGAGGAGGAGTCGAAATCCACCTCCTTTTCGCTGTAGCCGCCGATCCCACCGAGCACGAAGCTGTCGGTGAGCCGGTAGTCCACGCCAACGGTCACCTCTTGACCGTCGTAGTCGAAGGCATCCTCGAAGGAATTGGCAAACGTCGTGTCATCCTTGCGGCCATAGCCGAACGAACCATCGATGAATCCGCCCCATCGCTTGGCAATGCTGTCCGTGTCGGCGGCCGCGCCACCGCCCAGTGGTGCCGAACCCGCCGCGGCCACCGCGGTGTCCGATTTGGACTTGTTGGCAACCGTGCGAAAGCCGCGCGCACCGAATCGCAACGCGGAGATCCGGCTCGCGAGGCTGTGGAGCTGGCTATTGGAGAACTCCGTGGCCGAGGAACCCTGCGCTGCCAGTTCCTCGGCGGCGGTCCACCGCAGGGCGAACCCCAACCCTTCGATGTCCAGACCGAGACTGAATGTGGTCTGTCCGCTTCCGACGAGCTCGTTCGAGGTATGCACCAGCTCTCTGATGTTCTCGAAGACCGCAAACACGTTCCCGGTGCATGCACCGCCTGCGACCCGCTGGTCGGGATCGCAAATCGGCGTCAGCGGACCATTGGGCCCGTCGGGATCGGCCGTCACGAGATTGAATGCGGACTGGTTGGCGGTGGCGGCGAACTCTTCCAATGAGTTCAGAGGATCGAGAATCCTGGGGTCGGTCAGATCCGCTTGCACGCGCCCGGACTGCAACATGCACGCGCTGGCGACGATCAGTCCGCCGAGAGTGCCAATCGAGCTTTTCATGGGAATTCCTGCGTGACCGGGATGAGGCGCCGGAGGGGCTTGTCGGAGCTCTGGCGGCCCGTTACTGATGGGATACCCTAGAGATGGCTCAAAGGACAGGCACACACGGACCAAAGGAACCGGCGCGCGTACATCCCTGCCTCTCTTGTTCTGTGTTCTGTCGACCCCTAATGTCTTGCCACTTTGGGGACCGATTGCTGCTTGGTTGTCATTATTACAGCGCAGGCGACCGTATCGCGTTGCGCGAAGAGGTGTCAAGCACACGCGGGCTTGCCAACGGCAAACGTCAACGCTCGGTGAAGCTCGTTGCGTCGCAATAGGTTGATGGTTGGCGCCTTGATCTGCGGCGGTCTCGTCGCCTGCGTGTCGCCGACGGAGCGGGCAGACCGCGACGCGCGCGCCGCCGGCCTCGAGCGATCTGTCGTCGAGGGCAGCGGCTTCCGTCATCGCGTATACGCAGTGACGCGGGTGCAGGACGAAATACTGATCGTCTTCATCGAGGGCGACGGATCGCCGTGGATACGCGGGGGAACGGAGATCGCAGACGATCCCACGCCGCGCAGCCTTCTGGCGTTGGAGCTCGCCGCGGCAACGCCCGGATCCGTCCTGTACGTGGGCCGTCCGTGCTACTTCGGACTCAAGCACGATCCTGGGTGCGAGCCCGATTTATGGACGTTCGCGCGCTACTCGGAGGGGGTCGTCGAGAGCATGTCCGCGGCGGTACGCCGGGTCGCGGACTCGGTCGGCGCCGCGAAGGTCGTGCTGGTGGGCTACAGTGGAGGTGGCACCGTGGCCGTGCTGATGGCCCCGCGTATTCCGGAGGTGATGGCGGTGGTCACCGTTGGCGGCAACCTGGATACCGATGCGTGGACACAGAGCCATGCTTACTTGCCGCTCACCGCCAGCCTGAATCCAGCCCTCGTCGCGCCGCTACCCCCCACCATCGAGCAGTGGCATCTCGTCGGCGGGCGCGATATCGATGTACCGCCGGATTCTGTCAAACGCTACCTCGAGCGATCGCCGAATGCGCATGTGTGGCGCCTCGAGGATTTCGATCACCGCTGCTGCTGGCGCAATGCGTGGCCGGCCATCTGGCGAGAACTGGAATCGGAGCTGTTCGACTCCGGGCGCAGCGCAGGCCCGCCTCCGACAAACGAGCAGAGCGCTGCGGACCCGGTCACCAGCCGGTCACCCTCTGGATAGGTCGGCGTGTGGCGCCGCCCAAAGACAGCGAGGCGTGAAACGGGCCGGCGGCGACGCTCAGCGCTCTTCCAGGTCTTCGATCGCACGTACCAACGGCCGGTACTTGAGGTAGTAGTCGCTCTTGGCCTGAAAGGCCTTGAGTTCGCCCAATGCAGCGGCGCTCCTATCCGGCTGCGCATCCCACCATTCGATGAAGTAGTCCGCTGCCTCCTCGAGGCCCTTCACCGCATCGGGATTGCGCGGGTGAATCCGATAGGCTTCGGCAAATTCGTAGGCCGCGTCGGCGGAGGCCTCGATGATCTTGCTCTCGCCGACGATGCGAAGCGATTCATTGCCCTGCGCAAGCCAGCGCTGCACATCCGCGCGCTGCTGATCCGGTAATTGCTCGAATGGAATCGTTGGCTGGGTCTCACGATAGTTCTGGTACCAGAGTCCAGCCGCGGCCACCGCCAGGATGGCCACCGCACCTGCAAGCACCTTCTGCAGTGGCGTAGCACCCTGCAACGACTTGGAAAATGAAGCGGCATCGGGCCAGCGTTCGGCGCGCTCGAAAGCCAGGGCCTTTTCGATGGCCTTCCACTCACGACGCTTGACGTCCCTGAGCGGCTTGGGCTTGACCTTCGCATCCCGGGCCTCGTTTGCGGGGCGGCGGGCAAACGGATGGCTGCCGCTCAGCAACTCGTAGGCGACCAGGCCGAGCGCGAATACGTCATCCGCCGTGTGCGGTTCCTTTTCTTCAAGAACCTCAGGCGCGGCATAGGTAATCGTGAACCCGGAAAACACAGCGTCCTCGTCCGGGCCTTCCCGCCGCACGCCCTCCACGACCTGAGCAGCGCGCGCGATGCCGAAATCGAGAATCTTCGGCACGCCGTCGCGTGTCAGAAAAACGTTGGCCGGCTTGAAGTCCGCATGCACGATGCCGCGCCGGTGCGCGTAGCCGAGCCCTTCGGCCATCCCCGCGATGATCGGCAGCGCCTCCTCGCGGGGAAGGCCGCTGCCGTGCCGATTGCGAATGACGCGGTCGAGCGGCTCGCCGTCGAGCAGCTCCATGGCAATGAAGGCGCGCCCGCTTATGTCATCCCGGTCGAACGTGTAGACCGTCACGACGTTCGGATGCGCGAGCTTCTGCGCCCGGCTGGCCTCGCGATGCATGGCCACGAACGATTCCGGGTGGGCCTCGAAGTCACTGTTGAGCACCTTGATGGCAATGAAAGGATTGCGCTCGCGCGCCTCCTCGCCGAGAAGATCCTTGGCCTTCCAGACCTGCCCCATCGCGCCCTGACCGATGCGCTCGATGAGCCGATATCGGGCGCGCAGCTCGACACCCTCAGCCAGGAGCTTCCCGCCGGCAGCCGCTGGTGCAGTCGCAATCGTAGGGGGAGCGATCGGCACCGTGGCGCGCAGTTGAGTGGCGACCGGGACATCAGGGAGCTGCATGAAGGGATCGACGTCCGCGGCGGGCTCGATCGCGGGATTGGCACGCGCCGCGGTGTCATCGGTGGCGCTCGACAGCGGCAGGCGCTCGCCGACTGGAGCTTCGCGCACGAATGTCCCGGCCGCCGCTGTTCCGAGCGTATCGTCCAAGCCGGGTGAGGTTCCCCGGAGTGCAAACTCCGGAGCCAATTCCCCTTTAGCCACCAGCTCGCCGAGATACGCGTCTATCTCGTTTCGCGAACTGGCCTGATCGGTGCGCACGTTGGCAATCAGTTCCTCGAGCTCGGCGGCAGTCAGCTGCCCGCGTCTGAACCACTCCACCGCGCGCTTGATTGCGTCCAAGAGCTCAGGACTCCGCCAGCACGTCGACGATCACCGCGGTGACGTTGTCATCGGGTGATGCCGCACGTGCCGCTTCGATGAGCGCGCGACTGACCTCCTCGGCGGTCGCAAGGATCAGGCAGGAGACGATCGACGTTACATCCAGGGCCCGGTACAAGCCGTCGCTGCAGAGGAGGAAGCGGTCGCCCACGGCCACCGTGTCGGCCACATGGTCGAGCTGCAAATCATCATCTCCGCCGACGGCGCGCGTGATCGCACCCGAGGTGCTGATGAGCGCCACCAGGAAGCCCGCATCGTCGCCCTGGCCGACCTCATCGGCCGAATGATCCCGGGTGAGCTGCACCAGCTCGCCATTGCGGTAGAGATACGCGCGACTGTCCCCGGCCCACGACACGCCCCACTGCGAGCCACGGATCACCAGCGCTACGACCGTCGAGCCGCTCTTATCGGCGTCACTGACTTGCAGCGCCGAACGGCGCAGATCGGAGTTCACTCGGTCGAGCGCCACGCCAACGGCGTCCATCGCGGAATTGAGCGTCGGCGTCGGTTCGATCGCGTTCAACGCATCGACCACCATCTGGCTGGCGACGTCGCCGCGACTGTGGCCACCCATTCCGTCAGCGACGGCCCACACCCGACTCGTGTCATTGAGCGCGAAGGCGTCCTGGTTTTCCGTGCGAACCGCTCCCGCATCGGTTGCCGCGGCACTCGCAATGCGATACGCGACTGGCGCTGTCAGAAGATCCTGCTGCGGTTCGGCCTCCAGACGTCCATCCCACTCACCGTCACCCCAGTTGCCCGCCAGCAGCGCGGCGAACGACGCGGGTCGTGGCAATCCCTGCACCAGCAGCGCGCTCGGCTGCACGTGATCGGAGCCGTCGGTCCACCACAGCGTCAGTGGCCGCAGCGCCCGCTCAGCACCCACGAACAACAACGGGCCGAGGCCGCCGGCGAGTTCCTTCGCCGAGCGGATCGGCCAGCGCCACTGGAGTGAGGTCCCCGGAAACACCGGCTCGCTGCCCAGGCGATCCAGGCCAGCCAGCTTGCTCGCGCTTGCCATCAGCGCTTCATCGAAGGCCGTCAGGTCAAATTCCTGACTCTGCAGCGCATCGGTGCTCAGCCGCTCTACTTCGCGGAACCACGATTCAGCGCGCACGGCGAACTGCAACGGAGAAATCTCCGTCGGCAGCTCCACTACGACCGTGAAGGGAAAGTAGCGTCCGACCCGGTCCACGCTCGGAAGCAGAACGCCCGCAAAGCACGGATCACCGGCCAGTCCGTCGGACAGAAAGAAACGCCAGATCGGGCCGGTGAGATAGCAGTCGAGCCAGCTCGTACCCAGCGCGCGCTGGCTCTCGGCAATGCAGCGTTGCAGCCACGCGTCCCAAGTGTCGCGGAACTGGCCTGAAATACGACGCTCGATGAAATCGCCGTGGCTCGGCAGTTTGCCAAAGAAGCCGACCGACGCAGCGGACATGCGGCCCGACTCAGGTACCGCAGCGGAAGTTGCGCAGCTCGTTGCGGGCGAACGGATTGCGGACCGACGTGGCTTCCAGCGCGACCCGGGCCGTGCGACCGTCCACTTTCAACGTCACGAGGTAGCGCACGTCCGACTGTGGCTGGACGGTCGCTTCGTCGAGCAAGCGGAACAACGCCCACGGCCCCCGATAGGTTCGGTTGGGACCCGAACCCCCGCTCTCCTCGAAGATGAGGACTGCCTGTCCCGAAGAGGGTCCCGGCCATGTGAGCGACTGCGCCCTGGGCGGTCCGTGGCGGTACTCGATCATCTGGCCGTCAATGTCTATCGCGAGACGTCGGACCGCGGCGTCCAGATAGTCGGGAACGGCGTTGAAGCGCATCTCGGGCAGCTGCCCGCCGGGGCGAAAGTAGACCTGGCGAATGCGGTCGACCGTCTGGAATTGAGCGAGCAGTCCCGTGGAGCCGCCGATGGCTGCCGCGCCTTCCTTCCAGCGCCATGGCTGCTTGGATGTATCCACGAGCGGAGCGAGTCGATCGCGGAAAAAGTTCTCGAAGACTCCCCCATAGCCGAACAGCCGGCCGAAATCCGCCAGGGCGACGTCGTTGCCGCTGGCTGCGCTGAACGGGTAACGTCCGCCGATCAACTGGCTGCACTCGGCCGCCACCTCGGATTGATACCGATTCGCGAGCTCACGGCTCGCCGCGCCTTTGGCAACAGCCTCGCCCTTGCCACCGACTTGCGCCACGATGCCGGAAATCGGCGCTGGCAATTGCTTGGCCTCGACGCGCAATTGCCCGAGCGCGTCCGCCTGACCCTGCGCGGTGACCGCGTCGAGCGCGCCTTTGTCTCCGAGGCCGCCGCCCATGGCGGCGAGCTGGCGCTGGATGTCACCGATGGCGCGCAGTGTCTGATCGATTGGCGCCGCTCCGGGCGGTCCGTCGATCAGCTTGTGCAGGGGTTCGAAGTGCCGGGTCACGCGTGCACCGGGAGTCTCCGCAGGCTTGACTCCTTTCCAAAGCTTTTCCAACGCGCCGGGATTGAGCTTGCCGGTGATCGCGCTCTTGAGTCCCTTGGCCTGCTCCTCGGCCTTGAGTGGCTTGAGCAGATTCGTGTTGGCCTCGACCAGGACGAGCAGTCCCTTGAGCGGCGAGCCCGAGCTCGCCAGCAGCGCCATCATGTCGGTCAGGTCCCTCGATCCGCTGGTGGGCCGTGGCTGCAGATCCGCAAGCAACGCGTCCCAGGCGCGAATGTAGTCATCCTCATAGATGCGCATCATTTCATTGGCGACGCGTGGCACGTCGGCGAGAGTCGCAACGCCCTCCCCCAGCACCCAGCTGTCACCCACGAATTCAGTGGCCACTTCGAGCTTCCCGGTCGAAGCGACCTCGTCGAAGGCCTGGCGCGTGTAGAGGGCGGAGATGGATTGCGACAACGGTGCACCGCTCTTGCGGACGAACACCTCGTCAGCGCGCAGGCCCATTTCCTTCTGCAGATTGGGGGCGCGCTCGGTCTCATCCGAATAGATCAGCTTGAGACGGCTGTACATGAGCATGGGCAGAGATGCCTGGCGCAGCGAAATCCGCGCCCGCTCGATGACCTCGCGATCCAGCGCGACCGCCTGCATCCGACCCGGGTCGGCGACCAGCCCCGCGACGTGCTCGCGCAGGCGTTCGATGGTCGCGGCATCCCCGGGAAACCGCTGGTTCCACTCGATATCCGTGATCGGAACGAACTGCGCGCGATCGAGCCGCTGGGGCTCGCCCAGCATCAGGTATGCCTTGAGATACTCGTAGAGCTTTTCGGGCTCGCCCGCCAGCAGCGCCAATCGCTCGCGAAACAGCGCCGCGATCGCGGGCGCGAACGCGTTGTTGAGCTCGCGCACATAGGCGTCCTGAGCAGCGTTGCGCACGGATCGGCCCTGGTACAAGCCCGCGCGCATCGTGAGCGGCACGCGTTCCGTATGCTTGTCTGCGGCGGTGAAGACTGCCCGAAACGCATCGAGGCGCGGGAGATCCTGGACCACGTCGCCACTGCTCGGGCCACGGAATGCCGCCAGCGGTTGAACCGTCGTTGCGATGCTCTTGAGGTAAGCGCGATTGCGGCCGTAGCTCACCGACAGCGCGACGAGACCGAGTACCGTGATCACCGCAATGGCCACGTAGGTTCCGCTCTGCAACAGCGCTTCGCGCACCTCCATGCGCCGACTCACACCCGCGAGACCAGCCTCCTTGAACAGCACCTGAGTGAGCAGGTGCTGGATGAAGTACGCCCTGCCACGCACGGTCTGGGACTGGAGCGCTTTCATGCCCAGGCCGAATGTGCGCGCCAGTGCACCGAGCATCCGGTCGATGGGCGTTCCTTCCTGGGTACCGCTCGTGAAGTACACGCCGCGGAGCAGCGCCCGCTCTTCGAGGTTTGACGACGTGAAGACCTCCTTGAGGAATTCATTCACCGCCCGGCGCACGCCGGCGACCTGGCGGGGGAAGCCAAAGATCAGGGCGCGTCGCTGCACGTCGCGCTCCGCCTCCATGCGGGGGATCATGCGAGCATTGAGCCGCTCCAGCAGCAGATCGAACTCGCTGGCGAACTTCTCCTCCGCGCTCCCGGAGCGCGACAGCTCGATGTCGAACGTCATGCCCCAGACCTGGGCACGTCCTTCCTGCGTGAGGTCGTCGAAGAACTCGCTGAACCCGGCGAGCAGGTCGCACTTGGTGAGGACGAGGTAGACGGGCAGCGTGATCTTCAGGTGCTGTCGCAGCTCGTCCAGGCGCTGGCGGATGGCAGCCACATGCCGCGCGCGGTCGACTTCCGATTGCGTCGCAAGATCGACGACACTGATCGCGACCAAGCACGCCGTTGATGGGTCGGCGCTTGCGATACTTGCTCAGCAGGCCGAGAAACTCGGTCCACCCGGCTGCGTCGGTCGATTCGTCCGAGTCCTGCGTCGTGTACCGACCCGGCCGTATCGAGCAGGATCGCCTGGTCCGTGAACCACCAGTCGCAGTTGCGCGTGCCACCCACCCCACGCAGGGCCTCCTTGCCGAATTTCTGGGCCAACGGAAAGTTGAGGCCGGAATTGACGATGGCAGTGGTCTTTCCCGCGCCTGGCGGCCCGATGATGATGTACCAGGGCAGCTCGTAGAGATTGATGCGGCCCTTGCGCGATTTCGACTTGCGCAACGCTTCGATGGCCTCCTCGAAGCGCTGCCGCATCTGCTGGCCTTCGGCCGAAGCGCGCGTTGACCTCGGATCCTCCTGTCGTGCGACCTGCGCAGCGAGCTTGTTGCTCGCCAATACGGCCTTGAGCTCGCGCAGGAAGCCCTTGAAGCCCCACAGCACGACGACCAGGACAATCGCCACGATACGGGCGAATCCCGACTCGAGCGGCTTGAAGTCTCCAAACGCCAGGTACGGCCCGCCGACCCAGATCACGATGGCGACCAGCAGCAGCGCGAGAATCAGCCACAGCATTCTCACGGCGGGCGCTCCGCGCGAGCGACGTGAATGATCTCGACGCGCCGGTTGCGGGCTCGATTCTGCGCGGTATCTACCGGTTGATAACGCGGTTGAGTCGACCCGACGCCACTCCATTCGACGCGTCCGGACTCGGCCATGGCGGGCTTGAGGACTCCCGCAACCGCGAGGGCGCGTTCGCGTGACAGTTCGAAATTGTCAGCGAACTGGAACGAGCGCACCGGCTGATCGTCCGTGTGCCCGATGATGATCACGCGTCCCGGCACCTCGTTGAGGGCCGCTGCCACCGCCCGCAGTGTGGGATAGGTCTCTGGATTGACGCGCGCGCTGCCCGATCGGAACAGGTCCGGTGCCGTGAGAGTCACGAGCGTCTTGTCGCCGAACTCCTCGATCGTAACGCGTTTCGCACTTTCTTCCGGCGCAAGGAGTTGCTTGAGTCGGTTGGCGGGCGGCGGTGGCGCGGCCGCCGCGTACTCGACGGGCGCCGACGTCCCCGCCAGGGCAGCCTTGATCGGTTTCGCCTGTGAGCCCAACAGCACCTGGTACACGAAGAACGCAATCACCAGCGCGGCCGCGCCGGCGGCCCCGACGATCCACCAGGGAACGTACCGGATGATCGGATTGCGTCGGTCCTGGACGCCCTTCCAGTGCGGCGACAAGGGCTCATCGCGAATCTGGCGTTGCTCGCGAATGACCCGATAGAGGCTCTGCTGCAGCTCGGCGAGGCGCGCCTGGCCATTGGGGTCGAGGCGGTACTTGCCCTCGTATCCGAGCGCGAGACAAACGTAAATCAACTCGATCAGATCGACATAGCGCGACGGATTGGCAGCGATCCGATCCAGAATCTGAAAGAACTTTTCGCCGCCCGAGACCTCCTTGTGAAACATGACGAGCAGCGACTGGCCGGCCCAGTCGCTCTGCGCGCCCCACGGAGTGTTCAGGACCGCGGAGTCGACGAACGTGCACAGCACGTAGCGCGCGACCAGCGCATCTTCCGTGGCTACACCCGAGACTGCGAAGGCGCTCATCGAGCGACCGGATCTCGTGCACCGCCTGTTGGCGCAGCGTCGCGACATTCGCTTGCTGCACGGAGCTCTGCAGTCGCGCGGCGAGGGTCATGAGTGGCGCCGCCGCCTGCAGGATGGGGTTGCGGCTGGTTCCGAGAAAGTCAGACAGCGCCGCCGTGCCCGCCGCACCGTGACTTCCTGCAACGGGGGCGCGCGGTCGCGGTGGCGGGGCAGCGGCCTCGCCTCCGGGTGGAGGCTCCGGCGCCGTGCGCCGACCGGCGCCGGGTCGCGGACGCACGATCGTGCCCTCGCGAGGGGCGAACGGGTCGTCGGAGTTGTTTTCGCCCATTGTTCCTAGCCCCTGATGGCCCACAACTCCATGGTGAGGCCGGGGAACGTATCGGGCACGTGAATCGCGATCCCACCACTGCCCTTCAACTCGCGGAAGCGCGGGCTCGAGCGCTCCAGCTCGAAGTACGTGAACCCGGCGTGGAACGGGATCTGCCGCGGTACGACCGAGAGTGGCTGCAGCGGCACGCCCGGAAGATGCTCATTGACGAGCTTCGCGATGCTCTCCACCGATGCGATCGTTGCCAGGGACGGCAAGTCCTTGCGCACACCCTCCGCGGGCATGTCGGCGCGCGCCGCCAGCACGAACGCCGCTGTCTCGAACAGCGACTTGTCGTTGACCACGCCGACAGAGATGCCGAACCGCTTCTTCTCGAGCGGAATCGGGATTGCGTTCTGCTCCAGCACCACGCTCAGGCAGGCGCGCAGGGCCGCAATCAGCGGCTCGTAGCTCGCTCGAAGTGCATCGTGCTGGTAAGGACGGCAACTTTGGTGGCCGGCGGTTGGCGGTCGTGAGTGTCGAAAGATCTCCGGCGATCTCGCGACACGTGCGATAGAAGTCTTCCGGGTGCACCAGGCGACTCTCGACGTAGTGATTGATGACCGGCTCGTACCGATTCACGGCCTGCAACATCAGGAAATCGGCGATCTCCGCCGTACCGGCTGCGTCCCGACGCAACGGCGCGCACGCCCAAGCGCTTCGCCGCGCTGGTGCAGGAGACCCTGCAGCTCCGTCAGGAACGTCGCAAGTCGCGTCGCCTGATGTGCGTTCATCACGGTGGGGATGAAGCGGTCATCGAGCACGACCAGCTTGTCCGCCCGGCATTCCTGCACGTGTGCCGCGGGAACGCAGGCAAAATCCTCATGCGGCTCGGAGGCCAGCAGAAGTCGCGTACGCAAGCCCGCCACTTCGAGCGCCGCCGTGGCGCTGGAATCCGAATTGATATCGCGCGCCTCGACGTCGCGCGTCTGGTAGCGGATGACGCCGTCGACCTGCTCACGCCGATCCGACTCCCTCGCGCCCTCCTTGCGCAAGCGCGACGGCCAGAAAGACGAGCTGATCGCGTACCTGCGTACCGAGCTCGAGCGGCGACGGCAGCGGATCGTCGTCCGGCATGCTGAAGGGTGTTCCATCCGGAAACACGCCTGCGGCGCGCCGCAGACTCTAGCTTGCCGATCGCGAGCAGGTCCCGCTCGATCTCGAGCTCGGTGAAACCCCAGGAGTGCGCGCGCAGCGCACGGCTTCGACCTTCGACGTAGCGCTCGACGTAACGCTCCTGCTGCTGAAAGTGTTGTGGGCGAAGGAACAGTCCCTCCGACCAGACGACTGCGGTTGTTGGACGACATTCGAGAGCTTCCCCGCTGGTATATCAGTCAGCAACGACGATCGAGATGTCAGACTTCGCGACGTTGACCGTGAGCTTGTCCTTGCGCAGCAGTCCATGAGTCCCTTCTCCGGCGCCGGCGTCAGCGCCTTCCACTTTGAGTTACGGATGTCGCGAAAAGCCGCCACGGCACCGACGAAGCGCGCTTCGGGAGCCACCTTGAGCTCCAGCTCCTTCGTCTCTCCCGGTCGCAATTCATATTCCTCGCGCGCCAGCAGGCTCGGCGCCAAGCGTTTCCTGTTCCTTGTCGAACAGCGCAAAAAAATCCGCGCTGTTGAATGCCCCTTCTTCCTTGAGTTGATACACGCGCACCACGACCGGCGAGGCGCGCCCCTCCGCATCCGGATTGACATCCGACGCCACGACCAGCTGCGCCTTGGCGACCGCGGGTTTTGGCGGTCCGCCAGCGCAGGCCGCGAGCAGCGCGAGCACGCCGATCCCCGCGGCACAGCGGATTGTTCTTCTGGACATCATCGTGCCCCCCTGTTCGCGCAGGTCCCGCGCAGGGATGCCGGTCGCGCTATCTCTTCCTGTTATGCCGATCGAGCGTCTTCAACCGTTCGAGCTGTTGCTCGTAAGCCTTCGGCGAAAACATCGCCAAACATGCGACGGAACGTATCGTCGGCATCCCGTGTCAGGAGCTCGAACCTGTCCGCATACAGGTCCCAGTACTTCGATTTGCCGCCCAGACTACCGAGCACGCCGCTGCGCTTGGTAGCTCGCTCGAACTCCTTCTCGAGATCCGCGGGATTGAAGCTGTTCAGCATGGCGTCGAAGGCGACGCGAATGCCTTCCAGCATCGCCATCTGATGGCTGCGAATGTCGCCGAAGGCATCCTCGAACGCCTGCACCGTGGGGAGATAGCCCGGGTTGCGCTGGACCAGGAGGGTATGCAATGCACTTTCGACGTTGGGCGAAAGCTTGAGCGGGTTGTTTTCCGCAGCCGTCACGCGCGTCATCGGCAGCCGGAACTGCGATTTGATCTCGCTGCGAGCACGCAACACGTCGATCACGCCCTGCACGACTACACGGAGTACCTGCCCGAGCGTGTGCGCGACTTCCGGCGACAGGTCGCGATCGGACAACCCGGCGCCGCGCAACAACTCCGTCAGATCCGCTCCCAAGCTCGCGGCAGGAGCACCGGGAGCGCGCGAATCGTAGGTCGGCGCGGGCGCGGCTGGAGTCCGCGGCGTTGCTTCCGGAGCGCGCGGTGCCGGTGGACGCGCTGCCACTGCCGGCGGAGCGGGTGAGCTCGTTGGCGCGCGAGGCACGACGCGCCGCTCGACTGCGCGTCCGGGCGGGGCAGGTCCACGAGCTTGAACCTCGACCTGCACGTCGACGCGCGGCGGTGTGCTCGGCGGCGCGGCTGGCCGTGCTTGCGCGCCCGGTCGCCGCGGTATCGGCGCCGCAGGTGCGCGCGGATCGCGCTGATTCATTCCGGTGCGATCCCAATTGTCTGGAATACCGCCGCTGCTGGCCGGCGCGCGCGGCGCCGGTGGCTCAAAATGATCCGCGAGGGGCGATGCCTGCTGCCAATTGACGGGAGGCAGCGGCGACTCGGCCGGTTCGGGTCTCGCGCCGAGCGCCGCCAGCGGATCGAGCTCCGCCGCGTCCGAGTGCGCGTCGGGAATCAGGTTGTCCCAAACCTCGGGAATCTGTCCCGCGCCACTGGCCAGCGGTATGGTCCCGGACGCGCTAAAGGGATCCACGGCCCGCTGTCCCGGCAGGTCCCCCTGGACAACCGAGACGACCATCTCGTACTGGTCGATGAACAGGTGATCCCCGTTCTTGAGCGGGTGCGGCTGGCGACTCGCGAGGTGTGTCGCGCTGTTGTTCAACGCGATGGGGTTCTTGCCCAGGCCTTCGACAAAATACTTGCCATTGATGAACGAGATCCGCGCGTGCTCCTTGGAGATATAGGGGTCGGGAATGATCCAGTCGTTGCCTGGTGCCCGACCGATCGTGAGTCCGGCGGGGCCAACGCTCTTGCGTCGCTCCTCCCCCATCGAGGCCGCCTGCGGACTGACGATTTCCAACGTGAGATACATGACGTGCTCGCCCCGACGCGCACCGCCGCAAACTGTACCAGTATTCAGCAGATGCCAAGTACTTGCGCGGGCGACCTGCGGGATCGTCTAAACGCGCTTGAGCCTCAGCAGAATTGTCGGGTGCGCCGCTTACTCGGCAACCGGCACGAGCCGCAGGCAACCCTCTTCGTTCTTCGAATAGAAATACAGCCCGTCGGTCTCCTTGCCCTCCGCGATGATGACAGGCACAGCGCCTTCGAACTTCCGGTTGGCGATCGCGGTGGCCGCTATTTCGTTGATTCCGTGCGCCTTTACATAGTCGTCCCAGCGCGCGCCATCCTTTTTCTCTATGCGGGCTCCGCCATCGGTGGCGCGGCGCAATAGGCCTATGAATTGGTAGTAGTCGAAGTCGATGACTTTCGCGCGCGCCACTCACGTAGCCCTTAGTGTGAACACAATGACGTAACTACCTGAAAGTAACGGAGGATGCAAGGTCCGACCAGCGGACCCTTAACTCGCCTGCGTGCCGGACAGACTGCGTTGCGGCGCACGCGCAGAGGCCCCTTTTTGGCGACCGCTCCCCCCGCCTTTTCGCGATCATTTGATCAGAGTTCCATACCGGAGATTTTTGACGCCTTGGGATCACGCAGTGCCGCCGCAATCGCGCTATCCCACTTCGCTTGCGCCTGCTTTTTTCGGCTGTGTTCCGTTTCCCTATCGTAGGCAGTGTCGATGGTGACGGCCCGATCGTTATGTCGATCACCCGCCTCCTTGAACAGATTCCCCAGATCTTGCGCCGATTCCGCCTCGAGGGATTCCAGCTCCCGGGCCAAGGCGCGCGTGACCAGTACGAGGATATCGAAGTGACCCTGTTCGTGCTTGAGAAGCTCGTCGTTCTTGTTCGCCTTCTGCAACACCACCGTGTTGTGCCTGTTGAGCCCGACAGTCAGCGTGAGTGAAGGCAGTCGGAAACGTCCCTCCTTGGTGCGCTGAGGAAGCACGTTCCGGATGGGCGCCATCTCGGGGTTGATCTGCGCCTCCTCGGTGGTGTCTTGAATGAAAGCAACCGGCCGAAAGTGGGCCCAGGTGACACGAGAAGGATTGACGCGCACTACGATCGGCATAGACCCTCCTATAGAGATTCCCGCAATTTGTCTCTGAGACCGACGTTCCGCGCAACATCAACCGGGTCGCACGAGGATCGAGGAACTACACGATCGACGTATCCAGGATGACATCACCGTATTGAACGCCGGCCTTCGATCCATTCTCGGTATCCGCGTCCAGCTCATCCTGTCGCGTCCGCATGCGCCGATTCGCGGCGGTCACCATCGAGGCGATGTCTGCGATATCGTGGCCGATCAGATCCGTCGCGAGCTGATTGGCCTCTTCGATCGCGATGGCGAGATGTCGGTCCTCGTGCGCACGAAGGTGCGAGAACATCTGATCCCATTCGGCCTTCGCCGCGGCTGATGCTTTCGAGTAATTGGTCCAGCGCGGCAGGCGATACACGAGGCCGGCGTGCAGGTTGACCGTGAGATCCGTCGAGTTGCCCGCAGGAATGCGGTCTGAACGTATGCTTCCACCAGCTTGCCCCCATTCGGAAAGTGCGTTCAGTTCGCGCGCAACCTGTTCAAGCGTCTTACCGTTGAGCACGATTTCGGGTGTCCCGGTGGGATTCGGAGGCTCCCAATCCTTCGTCACGGCGGCGATGGTTCGCGTAGAGAGTGGGATCACTTCATCGGAACCCACCAATCCGGGCGGGTGGCCGTGACCGAAGATGTCGAGCTCTTCGAAGTCAGACCTACCAGTCGGTACTGGCGGCTCAGTCCCCAAGACACCTTGCTTTTGACCACCCATACTCTTTTGTCCATTCAAGGCGCGAGCAACAGCACCTTGGTCTGGCTCGGGACGATCTGGCAGCCAGGCGCGTTGGTATTGTTCTGCAGGCTCATGCTTGTCAGCTTGGTCCCGGGCTTGCCGCCCACGAGCACCGTGAACGAGGCGGTGAGTTGCCGTGCCGGTCCCATGACGGATCCGGACGCAACGCCGGTTGCCAGGCCAGCGTTGTCGCCGTTCGTCAGCGGCACGCTGGTCCCAAGGTTGTGCGCCGGCGCGAAGTTGAAGAGCACGTGATACGCCGCACCGACCGCCATCGGCGTCATCGAAATGTTCGGATAGGGAATCGGGATCGGCGGAGCGGGCGGCGCTGGCGTCAGACACACGTCGGGGAAGGCCATGCTCTGGCCAGCCATTTGACAGTTCGCGAACATCTCATTTCCTCCTGCAGATCGATCTCAGCCGACGTGAATCTGTGCGCCATCGACCTTGGCCAGATCCTTGGCGCGAATGAGCGCGTGACGCGCGCGAATGTGCACGGCATGTTGGGCCTGCACGTCGAGCAGGCCGGTGCGCACATGCTCGGCCTGTTCGATGTTGCGGTAGCTGCGCTGTGCGTTCACCTGCAAGCGCTGCGTCAGTAGTTCGGTGACTTCACCCACCCAGCGGGTCAGACGCGTCCGGGCGATGAACTCGACTCCGGTGAAGTGCAGCAGGCGGGACCACCAGCGCACCTCGTCGACCTTGCCCTCCAGACGGCTGCCCTGCACGGTGAGCACCGCGTCGGTGTGCAGATTGAGTCCGTCCGGCGCGCTGATGGTGAGCGCTTGCGCCGCAGCCCAGATCAAAGGTGCGCCGCCGGCACGCTGCAGGACCTGTATGACGTGATGAGCACGACTCTCGTCGCACAGCACCGCGACCAGGTCGCCCGGCTCCGGCACGACAGCGCAACCCAGGGCGCGCCGCGCTTCGCATACTCTCTCGCGCAGGCTCACATACACGAGCTCCCCATCCCGGTCGACGACCTGCCCGGTGGCCCAGGTCGCCGTTCCGACGGCCGGGGAAGTCTCGACAGAGTATTCGGTAGACAGGTGCATCGTAGTGCTCCAGTGCTGAGCTATCAGGGTTGCGCGCCGGCCGGAAAGCTCTCGGCGCGCAACAGTTCCTCGTCGTCGAACAGGATGCTGGCGGCCGCCGGAAGCCTCACGCCATCGCGCTGTGCGGCATGGAATTTCGTGCGCTCCCAGCGTGCATCATCGAATCGACATCCCTTCACGTCGGCATATGAAAAGTCGGCATAGACGAGATTGGCGGAACGGAAGTCCGCTTGCGCGCAGCGGGCCCGATGCAGGGTGACCTGTTCGAGCCGTGCACCGACGAAGCATGCGCGCTCGAGCGAGGCGTCGACCATCAGGCCCTGAAAAAGGTCGATATTGTCGAACCGGGCATCGTCAGCTATCGCTTCTATGAAGAGCGCGTGGGTAGCCTGCGCGCCGACCAGGCTTGCCTTTCGCAGCGTCGCGCCCTTGAAACCGCATTGCTGGATCCGCGCACCGTCGAGACGGGCGCCGTCGAGCGCCGCTTCGATGAACTGCGTCCGCCGCAGATCGAGGCCACTCAGGTCCTGGCCAGTGAGGCGCGTCTTGTTGAGCACGCACCCCTCGAACCGCGCCCCGTCGAGCGCTGCACGGGTGAGGTCGGCGCCGAGCATCACCGATTCCACGAGGTGCAATCCACGCAGGTCGATCTCGTCTGTCACGGCATCGAGAAATGTCGTGCGCCAGGTGCGCGCGCCCCCCAGCTGCACGCGCGACAGGTTGCACTTCAGGAAGGTCGCATCCCGCAGATCGGCGTTTGTCCAAGCGCTCCCGGTGAGATCGACGCCGATAACGTTGAGGTCCTCGGCCAGCGCACCCGCGAAGCTCGCTTCCGTGCAAGAACCCTCGTTCACCGTGATGCCGCGCAGGTCTGCACCGTCGAGGACGCTGCCGTCGAATCGGCACTTCACCAGCATCGCATCCGCGAAGGACGCATCCCGCAGCGTGCAACCGCGAAAATCGACGTCTTCGTAGACCGCTCCTCCCAGGCGCCTGCCTGACAGATCGAGTCCCTGTAGCGACACGCTGCGCACCGGATCCGCGTTCTCGATCTGCGCCAGCAGCTCTTCGAAGGTGAGGCGCTTCATGCGCCCGATGCCTGTTGCGTGGGCAAGCGCGGGTAGACGCGTGCTTTCGCGGTGTTGGAGCGGTCGAGACGGGTGCTCGAATCAGTGTGAATCCGTGCCAGGTCAGCGCCAAAGAGATTGCAGCCAATGAGCCGCGCGCCGAACAGCAACGCGTTCGCCAGGCTCGCACCGAGGAGATCGGCGCCCGACAGGTCGGCCTGCGTGAGCGTGGCGCGACGCAGGCTGGCCTCGCGCAGGCGCGCAGCCCGCCAGGAGCTCTTCGCAAGCAGGCACGCCGTCAGGTCGACCCGGTCGGCGCGCGCATGTTCGAAGCTCGCTCCCTCGAGCACCGTACCCTGTGCGAAATAGGCATCACTGAGGTCCGCGCGATCGAAGCGCGCGCGAGCAAGATCCAGGGTGCCGACCCAGCGTGAACCGGGGAGCTGCGCGTCGGAGAAATCGCTCTCCGGGCATGCGACGTTCATGAACACCACGGCCTTGCCCACGCAGCCTGTCCACGTGGTGCGCTCGAGCCTGGCGTTGACGAATTGCGCACCATCGAGCTGTGCGCCCCCCAGGTTTGCGCCGCTCAGGTCGGAGTCCAGCAACAGTGCATCCTTGAGCCACGTGTGGGAGAGATCTGCGTCAGCAAACGTCGCGCCGTGCAATTGGGCTTCCTCGAAGCGCGCGCCGCGCAGCACCGCGCCTCGCGCCTCGACCTCCCACAAGTTGCTGTCGGTGAACACCGCGTTCGCGGCGTAGAAACGTCCGAGCGTCGCCCTGCCGAGATTGGCCTGCGTGAAATCGCAGCCCGCCGCCTGCGCATCGTTCAGGTTTGCGTGCGCGAGCACCGCGCCGCGGAAGCTCGCGCCGGCCATGGCGACGCCGGCGAGATTGGCGGCCTCGAGCAGCACGCCGTCGCAATTCAGCCCGCGGAGGTCCACGCCGCGGAGATCGGCACCCGTAAGATCCATCCCCTGCAGGCCCGCTCCCTGTGCACGCCGCTCGGCAATCTGCCGGCGCTGCGACTCGGCCACGCTGCCGATCGCCGGCTGCACTGGCGCCTGAAAGTGCGCATTGGCCACATAGCTGGCGCGCAGGGCAGCGTCGTTCTCGGCCCATTGCGCGTGCAGCGCATGATCGCCCAGCATCTTTGAAATTTCCTGGACTGGCCGGCCTTGTGCCTGCGCGTTCTGGTCGAGCGAGCTCAAGGTACCCAGGTGCTGCGGGGCGAGCGCTGCCGGCGGCCCGGCGCCATTCACGCCGCTGATTTCCCTGCGGATGACCTCGAAGTCGCGCCCTGCTTCCGAAAACTCGCGCGCCAGCGTCTCCATGCGCTGCGCCGCCTCGGCCTTCTCCTTCTCGATGCGCTCCTGCGCCTCGCGCTCGATGCGCCGCAGGAATTCACCAAGCTGCGGGAGTGGCGGGAACGGTTCGGCAGGCGCGAAGGTTGCCGGTGGGGCGTGCTTGTCGGGGTCCAGTCCGTGGCGCGCGACTTCGTCGCGCGCTGCTTGCATCTGGCGCTCGCCGCGGCGGCGCAACCGCGCCTCGTAGCTGTCCGGCGGGAGCGGCTTGTTCAGATCAAAATCGGCGGGCAGCAGGCCCTCGAAGGGCATCCCCTCCGGCAGCAGGACCTCGTCCTGGAGTGATGCCAGCAATGCATCCTCCGACTCGAGCCGCGCATGCATCACGGCCGCGTAGTGCTCGAGGTCGCGCGGGCGATCACTATGCTCTGCGGCGACGACGATCGTCGCGATGTCGCTGGCGTCGTCGGCCTCGCACGGACAGAATCCCTGCCAGATCAGCACCGCGCGGTCCTGCTCCGGCAGGAAGACGACAGTGCGCATCTTCATCTCGAGCCGCTCGAGCCCCGCCGCCTCGCCGCTTCGCTGCACGAGTGCAACGGCGGCGATACCCGGTAACTTTCCCTGTACGTGCGGGACCTGCGGATGCAGGTTTGCGAGGTGATAGGCCTCGTCCCCCGCGAACGGCGCTTCGCGTTGCTGATCGGACGGCGCGACGTTGAAGATCGTCCAATGCCCGTCGCGGGCGAGCCCCGGATAGTCGGACTTGAGCCAGGCATCGTCGTAAGTGCCGGCGAGGCGCGCGCGATCGGGATGGGTGATGTCGAGTGCGCCGAAGGTCAGCGCGCGGTTTTGCTCGGGGTCCGGATGCCACGGACGGTCGAGCGGCTCGATCGTGGGCAGCATCAGCATTCCATCCGGTCGTTGCGACGATGGATGCCCCGTTCCCCGCGGGTTCGGTGCGTACTGCGGCCCGCCGTAGGAAGCTGTGCCATCGAGCGGCGCGGCCACGAGCGGTTCTTGCGCCAGGATATCCCCGCCGCGCGCGATGCGTCGTCCATGTGCGCGGCCGGTCTTGGTCAGCTCAGCGAATCGCACTCCGAAGGTACTGGCCTCCGGCGTCTCGCCGTCGGTTGCCGGGTACGCGGAGCCGTACACCAGGAACTCGCTGCGCACCTTGGGCACGCCCGTCTCGATGAAATCGGGAGCCGCGAGCGGCAGCGTTTTCCACAAGTTCTGATCGGAGAAGAGCATTGACGCGCCGCGCAGCGGCACCATGGCGAACACCGAAGCGCACAAGTGGAATTGGCCGCGGTGCTCCACCGGACGCGGCAGAACGCTCAGGCAATTGGGCTTCACGGTGCGCACGTTTCGTTCAGAACTCTGCCAGGACAATGCGCGTCGGCTGGCCAGGATCGTAGTAGATCTGCACCTCTGCTCCGGGCTGTAGTCGCTGCAGGTCGACCACCGACAAGCGCTGACGCGAGGCGCCGGTCACGGCATGACCGCCCGCGTCGAACCGCACCGTGATCTCGACGTCCGGGCCGAAAGCAAACCGCTGTTTCATATCCCGCACCTCGATTACGACCGCGCGCGCGGACACTCCGTAGCGACGCACCCACTCGCCCGTCGCCAACCGATGCAGGTGCATGAAGAACGGGATCGAGGCGACCAGCAAGATGGCGAGGCCGACCCAGGTCTTCGTGTCACTCATCGCGAGACTACCGCCGGACGGCGCACTCAGCCGATGAGGAACGCGCCGGCCTTGGCCAGTGTCACGCCGGTCTTCTGCAGCAGCGCCGAATCACAGTTCAATAGTTGCGCCCCGAGCTTCTTCAGCCCTACCCCCGCTTTCTTGTTGAACACGGCGCCGAAATCGACCTTGATCCCATGAACTTCGGACTTGAACGCGTTCACCTCGAGGTTGATCGGCGTGAACTTCACCGCCTTGCCATAGGTCTCGATGAGGTCGCCGCCGAGCTTGGACAGGAAGCTGTCGATGACCTTGGTGCCAGCGGGCGCCAGGAGCGTGTAGCCGCCCAGCGCAACGAAGGTCACCGCCGAGGCACATTGCATCGTGTACGAGCCAGCTACCATGTGCGTGGAGCTGCCGGCGACCGCCTGTGTGATGGAGCCGGCGACGGTATCGGTGCGGTTCCCCAGCACGGTGATCGTCTGGTTCCCGGTGACGGTCACTGATTCGTTCGCTCCGACGCTCTCGGTGCGATCGGCAGCGATGGTGATCGTCTCGTTGACGCCAACTTTCTCGGTTCGGCTCCCGTCGATCGTGATCTTTTCGTCGGCGCCGACTTTCTCGGTGCGATTGGCCTTGACCTCGGTGGTTTCGTCGTTGCCGATGGTCTTCTTGCGATTGGCACCGACCGAGTGTGTCTCGCTCGCCTCCACCACGATGTCCTGGTTCTTTTCGGCGTGAATGTAGAGTTGCTCAGAGCCCTTCTTGTCCTCGAAACGAATCTCGTTGAAATTGGCCTCAGCGCCACCCTTGCTGCTGCGGCTCTTGACACCGCTTTGCGTGGCATTGGCGGGCAGGCCGTACGGGGGCATGTAGTCGCCGTTGTAGACGCGTCCGGTGATGATGGGTTGATCGGGATCGCCTTCCAGGAAGCTCACGATGACTTCCTGGCCCATGCGCGGAATCTGGATCGCGCCCCAGTTCTTGCCGGCCCATGCCTGCGAGACGCGGATCCAGCAGGAGCTGTTCTCGTCGCTCTTGCCGTAGCGATCCCAGTGAAACTGCACTTTCACCCGTCCGTACTTGTCGGTGTAGATCTCCTCCCCCGTCTTGCCGACGACGATGGCGGTCTGCGCGCCCTGCACCACCGGTTTCGGTGTCTGCCGCGCGGGTCGGAAAGACTCCTTGGCATCCGTCACCTCGATTGACACGAAGAATTCCTCCTCGGCTTCTGCATCACCTGTCTCGTACGCATCGGAGCTGAGGTCGTAGGTCGCCTGAGTAATCAGGTAGTCGATGTTCAGATCCTTGCGGGGATACTTGTCGAGCTTGAACCTGAGCCCCGGTGCCAGGCCGGCGGCATCGCCGCTCGCCTGCGCGATCATGTAAGGAACCTGCAACTCCTGGATGCGGATACTGGCGGTCCGGCTGGACTGGCCGCCGTCCAACTTTGAGAGCTCGGCGGGATAGTCGAACATCTCGTAGGCTGCCTGTGCGTGTGGGCGCGAGATATTCGCGGTAGCAGCCAGCGAGTTACGCGGCTTCTCGAAATCGAAATCCGTGGTGGCGAAGTTGCCGGGCTGCACGCGCTTGGTGTACGACCAGGAATCCAGGTGGTCGCGCTCGCGCTCCGTGTTGGGCGTGTCGGACGGATAGTACGGCACCGTTTCGTAGTCCTTGCGCGTCTTGTGAGAGCTGGGGCCGTCGGCGAGCACCATGGTGTGCTTGCTCTCTTCATGTTCGAAGAAGTAGTAGATGCCTTCCTGTTCAAGCAGCCGACTGAGGAAATTGAAGTCCGTCTCGCGATACTGAACGCAGTACTCCCATGGCTCGTACGCTCCGCGCAGCCGCAACTCGTAGTCGCTGAATCCATACTCCTTCACGACGTCCTCGAAGATCTGCGGAACGGTCTTCTCCTGGAAGATGCGGCAATCGGCGGTGCGCGTCAGCAGCCAGAACCAGGGACGCACGACCGCACGGTATTCGTGAAACCGCTGCGTCCAGCCGCCCTGGGAGAGCTCGGTGACGTAGCCGTGGAAGAATCGCTTCTCCCCGTTCGGAAGCTTGAAGCCCAGTGATGCGGTTTCGCCCAGCACCTTGTCGGCATCGACATCTCCCTTCGTGCTGAGCAGATCGAAGTCCAGCTGATAAGGCTGGCTCAGGGCTTCGACGCCGGACATCCGGCGCAGCAGCAGCTCATCCTTGCCCAACGAGGTCTTGAACTCGAAGACGCGATGGGTCTGACTAGCCATGGTGCCTACTCCTGAGAACGGCGTGAACGGTCTACTTTTCCTGGGGCCCGGCGATCGCCCCGGGCGCGCCCGCCCGGAGATTGTTGCTCGCGACGAATCCCTTGGTATCGTCGATCGGCAGCTGAAAGTGCCAACGCTCGGACTTGACCGGACGCGACAAGTCAAAGGCGCGCACGATGCGATTCGCCGCAGCATCGGACGTTTCGCCGTTGACGATCGTCAGGCCGAAAGCCCGGGCGCCCGCTTTCCACGGGATGGCGACGTCCATCGCCTTGCCGCCCGTGTGATTGCTCACCGCCTTGTGAGCATTCGGCTTGATGCGCGCGTCCGACAGCCGGTAGCCCTCCGCGGCAATCGCATTGCTCTTGTAGTACGTGAAGGCGTGGGCGTTGATCTTCTTCCACAGCGCCTTGACTGCAGCCGGCGTCAGCTCGCTGGCGCGATCCTTCAGCAGACCGCTCTCCCAGTTCTTGTCATACCAGAGGTTTCCGTCCAGATCCGTCCCGTCCTTCAGAGCCCTCAGTGCCGCGAGCGGTACACGGCCCTTGCGGATGTTCCATGACGTGCTCCAGCGATGCGCCACCTTGGGGCTGCGCACGCCCTGGTTGAGCGTGATATCACCGGACACGAGCCCGCAGTCGATCAGGCAGTGTCCGAGCCGCTGCACCCGCTGCACGAGCGCGCCGGCGAGCGTGACGCCGTCGAGGAACGTGTGAAAGTCCTGACCGACCTTGATCTTCGAGCGGCCGGCCGATCGCGCACCCAGCAGTTTCAGAGCCGTTGCGTCACCGGCGGAAACGGCGCCGTCCGGCTTTGCCAGCCCGACGACAGAGCGTTGAAACTCCGTGAGCGCGGCCTTGGTGCCCGTGCCGAATCCACCGTCGAGACCCAACAGGTCCTCGTTGATCGATTTCAGCCAGCCATTCAACAGTCCCTGCACCCACAACACATCGTCCGCGAAATTACTTCCACCGGGCGATGCGATGCGGCCACGGAGGAACTGAACGGCGGGGAGATTCACTGACATTTGCGATCCGCCTAGTTCGCGTAGATCCCTTTGATGGACGCGCTTGCCTTGTCAAGCGCTGCGACCAGCACGTGCTCCGCGTCACCGATCTCCAGCGTGATCGCACAGCGATCGGCATCTGCAATCGGGACGAAACCGGCCAGCGTGGCCTCCCACTCCGTTCCAGCGGCGTCGCGTGGATTGGGAATGAGATCTCCATCGCGTTCTCCTGCTCGCGCGGCCAACTCGCCTACCAGGGTGGCGAGCTGTGCCTTGTCTGTGATGGCACGGGACTGTGCAGGTCCAAGGACATACGTGGGATCGGACTCGGTGAGCTCGTAGCGCTGCTCAACCACCACCAGCCGCGCATCGACGCGGCTCTCGAGTCCTGCTGTCTTGCCGTCCCACAGCGCATCGATCATGGGCTGCATGAGCCGCGCGCAGTCTGGACCGCCAGCCGCGGTGTGCGAGTCAGCTGCCGGGCCTGACGCATCCGCGTCGGGAGCTGATTGGCGCTCTCCGCAAGCCACCACCACCAGGAGCGGAATCACCAGCAGCCCCCTGAGCATCGCTCGAACGCGAGTGCGGATGATCATGCGAACTCGTAGCCGAACTCGGCATCACGCGCGGTGATGGTGACGCGCCGTGTCTCCAGCCCGTTGGAGATGCGCGTCAGGAACTCATGGCTGATCCGTGGCAGGACCGTGTTCGTGAGGATCGCGTCGATCATGCGACCGCCGCTCTCCGGCTCGGTGCAGCGTGCCGCAACCAGCTTGACCACCGTATCGTCGTAGGCGAGGTCTACCGCGTGGTTCTGCCTGATCCGCGCCACGATGCGATCGAACTGCAGGCGGATGATCTGGCTGAGCACGGCATCGCCCAACGGATAGTACGGGATCGTGACGATGCGACCGAGGAGCGCCGGTGGAAACGTCTTCAGCAAAGGCGCGCGCAGCGCTTTCGCGATGCCCGCCGCGTCCGGCATGAGCGCCGGATCCTTGCACAGGTTCATGATCAGATCCGTGCCGACGTTGGTCGTGAGAATGATGAGCGTGTTCTTGAAGTCGATCAGCCGCCCTTCGCCGTCTTCCATCATTCCCTTGTCGAACACCTGGAAAAAGATCTCGTGCACGTCCGGATGAGCTTTCTCCACTTCATCGAGCAGCACGACGCTGTATGGCCTGCGACGCACCGCGTTCGTCAGCACGCCGCCCTCGCCGTAGCCCACGTAGCCCGGTGGCGCCCCCTTGAGCGTCGACACCGTGTGCGCCTCCTGGAACTCACTCATGTTGATGGTGATGAGGTTCTGCTCGCCGCCGTACAGGGCCTCGGCGAGCGCCAGCGCCGTTTCGGTCTTGCCGACGCCCGAGGGCCCGGCCAGCATGAACACACCGATCGGCTTGTTGGGATTCTCGAGGCTGGCGCGCGCCGTCTGCACGCGCCGCGCGATCATCTCGAGAGCATGGTCCTGGCCGACGACGCGCTGACCGAGGGTGTCCGCGAGACTGAGCACCGTGGAGATCTCGTCCTTGACCATGCGCCCGACGGGAATGCCGGTCCAGTCCGCCACAACGGAGGCCACGGCCTGCTCGTCCACGCTCGGTAGCATCAGCGGGCGCTCGCCCTGTACGTCCGCGAGCTTGGCCTGCAACTCCTTCAGTCGCTCGCGCGCTTCACGCTGCTCCTGCTCGGTCATCGTTGGCGCGGGTGCCGGCGCTGCATTCGACGCGTCGGATGCCGGAGGACGGTCCGCGGTACCCGTTGCCTCGCGCAGCTTCGAGCGCAGTGCCAGAATCTCATCGACGAGCTCTTTCTCGCGTGCCCATGCACCGCGGAGCTCCTCGAGTCGCGCGTTTTCGCGCGTCAGCGCCTCCTCCACGGCGCCTTCCCGTGCCACAACATCGATGCCGATCGAACGTTCCGCGTCCGATGATTTCCCGCTCGGTCGTGCAGCGCTTCGATACGGCGCTGACAGTCCTCGACCTCTGCGGGGGTCGCGTGATGGCTCACGGCCACGCGGGCGCACGAGGTATCGAGCAGGCTCACGGCCTTGTCCGGCAACTGGCGGTCCGCTATGTAGCGATGAGACGAGCTTCACCGCCGCCTCGAGCGCTTCATCCAGCACCTGGACGCGGTGGTGCTTCTCCATCGCCGACACGATGCCGCGCATCATGAGCAACGCCTTGTCCTCCGTCGGCTCTTCGATCTTCACTGTCTGAAAGCGACGTGTGAGCGCCGGATCCTTCTCGATGTATTTCTTGTATTCGGCCCAGGTCGTTGCGCCGATCGTGCGCAGCGTGCCGCGCGCCAGCGCGGGCTTGAGCAGATTCGCGGCATCGCCCGTCCCCGCCGCGCCGCCGGCGCCCACCAGTGTGTGCACTTCGTCGATGAACAGGACGATCGGCTTGCGTCGAGGCCTGCACTTCGTCGATGACCTGTCGCAGGCGCTGCTCGAACTCGCCTTTCATGCTCGCGCCAGCCTGCAGCAGACCGACGTCGAGTGTGAGCAGCGACACGTCCTTGAGCGGCGGCGGCACGTCTCCCGAGGCGATGCGGCGCGCAAATCCCTCGACCACGGCTGTCTTACCGACGCCCGCTTCGCCGGTCAGAATCGGATTGTTCTGGCGCCGTCGCATCAGGATGTCGATGATCTGGCGAATCTCATCGTCGCGGCCGACGACCGGATCGAGTCTTGCCCAGCTTGGCCTGCTCGGTGAGATCCACCGTGAAGCGCTTGAGCGCCTCCTGCTTGCCCATCTGCGCCGGCGCCATCGCGCCGCTTGCTTCACCCGGCTCGGCTTGCCCGCCCAGCTGCGTGCCGTCGGTCGCTGCCAGACCGGCTTCGGGCGACGTGGCCGTGATCTGCTCGAGCTCATCCGCCAGCTGGTCGGGCTTGATCTTCTCGAATTCGCGCGAAATGCCGATCAGCACGTTGTGCAGGGACGGCGTCTTCAGCAGCGCGAGCATCACGTGGCCGGTGCGGATTTGTGCAGTCGCCGAACTTCAGCGTCGCCCACACCCACGCGCGCTCGACGCCGTCGACGAGGTGAGGGGAAAGATCCGAGATGGCGGTGGCTCCGCGCGGCAGCCGATCCAGCGTTGGTCGTTAGATCCTGCGCGAGCCGGCCGGCATCGAGCTCGAAGGCTCGCACGATGCAGTGCAGGTCCGAGTTCTGCAGCTGCACGATCTGGTGGATCCAGTGAACGAGCTCGACGTAGGGGTTGCCCGCGCAGCTTGCAGAAAACCGTCGCGCCCTCGACCGCCTTGTAGCCGAGGCTGTTGAGCTTGCCGAACAGCGCGACGCGGCTGATATCACTCATGATTGTTCGAACTCCCCCGGCCTGTCGCGCTAACCGTGCGCTGTGGGCTCGGCTCCTTCGATGACGCAATCGCGCGCGACTTCGCGACGCGGCCCAAGCCAGCTCGTCCAGCCGAGCCAGCTCCGCTGTCCGAGACGCATGCGCGGAATATCCTGCGGGCTCGCAGCAGCAGGCGCACGTGCCAGAACCATTCGTCGTTGGTAAACAATCGCACCAGGGCCTTGAGCTGTTCGAGTCCCCGTGCCCCGGGCAGGAAATTCACGAACTCACGCGATGCGCAGCGGACCGAGTGCGATCTCGAAGCGCGACTGACACTGCCACGTCATGCGGCCGAGTGTCGCTCCGACACCGAGCGTGGCGCAGTCGCGAGCGCCCCCCAGACGGCAGCGGTCATCGCGCGCGATATCGAGCCAGCTGCCGGCGAACGCCGATCACTTCGACCGGCAACTCGAAGTAGTCCGCCAGGATCTGCTCGAGCGCCGCGGCCGACCGGCTCTGCGGCGCGAACAGCCCGACGCGCGCAAGCTTGGCGTAGTCGAGGACCGCGTCGCGATCACGTGCGTCGGGCGCCCCGATGCCGATCAGCGCTCCCAGGAACAAGCGGAATTGATCCGAATCGGCCCGATCGAGACTCGTGCACGGGTCCGCGTTGGCCCACGCGCGATAGAACAGCGAAGCAAAGCGGTGCTGGAAGGCATTGACGAAATCGCGCAACGTCGGGTCGTCCAGCTGACGCTCGCGGCTGTACGCGAGCTCTGTCAGATGCAGCGGCAGGGCCCCGTTCGGGCCGAAAACGCCGAAGCCCAGCTGCTCGATCACCGGCACGGCATCCGTCGTTGCTGTCGAAGCTGACGACCTCGGCCGGCGCAAAATACAGATGGGGACGCTGCCCGATGCGCACCGGATCGTCGGCCGCCTTGCGCGATTCGCCCAGGCGCGGGCTGATCGCGGTGCGCCTGTTCGATCAGGCGCAACGCAGCGAACAGCGTGTACTGTTCCGGGCTGGCGCGCAGTTTCTCCAGCATTGCTAGAGAACGTGCCGGGTCCCGAGGCGAACTGGCCATTGCTTGATCTCGCCGCGCGACGCCGACAGCAGGCGCAACTGCGTAAAGGAGTTGAGACTCACGTACCGACCGAAGAATCGCTCGAGCACCGCCGCGAGCGGCAGGAGACCTGCACCCTCGAACGCCGCGTCATCGAGTGTCAACGCGATGCGCAGCCCGCGGCCGTGACTGATGGGACCCTTCACCGGCAGGCGGCGGATCACTGGCTCGAAGCTGACGTTGCGTACGCCTTCGATCTGGCGCGCCGCGACACTATCGTTCTGGTCGGCGTAGAGCGCCAGGAAATCCCGCAGCAGGTTGATGCCCTGCCGGCTCGAGCGACAGGTAGTTGAGCGACAGGTGGCTGATCAGTCGCCACGCCGTCTCACCGTCCGCGGGCGCCGCGCGGGGCATGGTCGGACCGGCAATGCAGCGGATCGTCTCGACCGGCGCGCCGCCCTCGAGCAGGAAATCCGTACGTCCCTTGCCGAACGCCGCGTGGATGGGCAGATCACGATTGGTGCAGAGGGCTTGCACGTCCGCCTGACGCGCTTCGCCGCGCTGGATTCGCTCCGCCGTATCGACGATCGAAACGAAGCACTCGCTGCCGACGTAGCTCGTGCGCTCGCCGGTGCGCCGCTGGCGCGTCGAAAGCAGGCGTCGGCGGCGCTGCAGCGTGTAATACGCCCGTTGCTCGCTCGCGGCCGAGCGATGGGTTGCGGAGTAGAACGGCGCGATCGGGAAACTGCCTTCGCCGCTGCCCGGATGCCGGTGAGCTTCTCGATGCTGTAGACCTCGAAATCCTGCGGACGATTGCGGTCCGGCACGACGTGATGCTCGATGTCCTGGCCGGTCAGGTCGAGGCGATCGCACGACTTGCGGAAACAGGTTGACGATCGGCGTGCAGTTGAGGCGGAACTGGGACGCGTCGAGCGCGTTCTCGAGCGCGGCTGTGAGTTCGGTCGAGCAGGAGAAAATCTCGAGCTCCTCCGCCGTCACACGTCGCGCAGCGCCGGTCGCAGGCCACGCAGGCCGAAGAACATGAAGCGCTCCGGCAGCATGAAATATTCCTGCAGCAGCCGGTAGCCTGCGTAACCCGCCCGCGGCAGGCGGCAGCAGCGCTGCAGAATCGTCGAACCCGACTTCGACCACCGATGCTCGCCGGCAGAGTGGAGACAGCTGCCGAGGCCGCGACCGCGCGCACACACAAACCGACGCAGTCCGCGTGGATCTGCTCGTGAATGCGCGAGGCGATGCCGGGCGTCGCCTTGACGTAGAAATCGAGCGCGTCGAGCGGCAGTGATCCGAGGGACATGCCCGGCCGCTGCCTTGAGCCGCAAGCGGATCGCGGCCTTCGGCACGCGAATCGACGCTGCAGTCCCTGCGTGCGCGAGCGCCCCGGCGCCCGACAGGTACTTCGCCTCGGTGACCGTGAGCGGCCACAGCGTCACGTCGTGCGCCGTGCGGAACTCGCAGGCCGTGCGCTCGCCCTTGCCCAGCGGCGTCGTCAGAGAGCTGCCGCGCCTGATCAGCAGCCCTTCCTTGAGCGATCCTTCCTCGAGATCCGGCACGAACTCCGCGATGGCGGCCGACGGCACTGGCGCCAGGAAAGTGCGGATACACCATCTCCAGCAGGTGCTGCGTGAAGTCCGGGATGGCGCGCGTCGAGCTTGAGCTGCACGCGGGCCGCCAGGAATGCGAAGCCTTCGAGCAGGCGTTCGACGTACGGGTCGGCGCACTCGAGGCCGTCGATGCCCAGCCGCGCGGCGACGCGCGGATAGGCGCGGGCGAACTCCGCACCCATCTCGCGCATGAACTGCAGCTCGCGGTTGTAGTACTCGAGCAGCCGCGGGTCCATGGCTCGCTATCTCCGCCGGCATCGGTCGACGGTGACGTCACCGGTGATCGACGTCGATGCTCGTGCGCAGCAGCAGGTGCTGCGACACCGGTTGTCCCCAGAGCTCGCGCCTCGATCGCGAACTGAATCGTGCCGTCGTCTTCGCCCTCCTCGCGCGGGCTCGGGGCTGACGCGAACCGCGCTCAGTCGCGGCTCGAATATCTCGATCGCCGCTTCGAGCCGCCGCGCCACCTCGCTCTGATCGATCGAGGATGTCATTCGCCCGGCGAAGGACGGCATGCCGAAGTTGAGCACCGAGGACGCGACCTCCGGAAACGCGGCGAGATCCACGGTCGAGTCCAGGTTGACGGAATTGAAGAGCCAGCCGAGATCGCGCTGCACGCATTCGCGGAGCCTGCGCATCGAGATGATGCGTCGCTCTGCCGACTCGAGCTCCGCGTTGGGCACGACCGCTGCGATTCGAGCGTCGCGAACGATCTGCAGCGTCACGCCGGCCGGCGCGCCGGGAGGCTTCATGACGAGCAGGCGCAGCTGCGCCGGGCTCGCGTGATCGCGCGACAGCCGTGAATTCGCAGTTCCAGAGTGCTCGCCATTGGCCATGCTCGCGCTGACGCGTGAGCCCTTGCGCCGCGAGAATGTCGACCAGCGCCTGCACGGGCAATTCCAGCTCACGGCAGCTGCGCGAGGCTTGTCACGAGCCGCACCAGGACGACGCACACGTTCGTCGTCAATCAGGCGATCGAGCAGCGCCGGCTGGAGTCGATCGTTCAGTGCCAGATCCGCCATGGCACGCTTCGCCTTACGTGCCTGCCGCGTTCCAGCACGATCTCGCGCACCTCGAGAAGCGGTGTCTCCTCGGCGCTGGTCGCCAGCACGCGTTGGCCGAGGCCGGAGAACGCTTCGTCGCCGATGGGCAGTCCACTCGGTCTTGCGCGACAGGCGCAGCGCGTCGTCTTCGGCATCCTCGCTGCCCGGATAGCGCGTCGGGATCAAGCCCATCGCCTCGCCACCGTTCGCCCAGGTGAACTGCGCCGGCAGCCAGACGAGATCGCGCACATCCTCGGGCGGCTCGATGGCGATCTGCCGAATGCGATGGAACGGCACCCAGTAGTACGCGCCGTTCAGCAACACCTCGAGCATCGGGCCGAGACGCGAGTCCGCATCCGCGATCCAGTCGAACGGCGATGCCGTTGAGCGTGCCCGGCCGTTGCCGGTGCGGCTTCCAGCGCCTCGGTCGCGCAGCGCGCGCCGCCTGCTCCGTGCGACCCTGGCCGCAGCGCGCGAGCGCTTGCGATGAGCGGCGCGATCCAGGGCTCCGGGTCGCCGAACACCAGCGGCGAGCGCTCGCCGCGAAAAACAGATGCTGCGCAGTTGCTCGCACTGGATCGCGCTGCGCGTAGGCGTGCACCATGGGCAGCGCGCCCGCATCCATTTCGCCGACCAGCGACAGCTGGGTGACCGCGCGATCCCAGTCGCCCAGGACCATCAGGAGCTGCGCGAGAAATACGCGCAGCTTGGCGTCCGACGGATTGCCGCGCACGTCGTTCTGCAGCTCCGCGAGGCAGCCCGGGAGATCGCCGGCGCGAAACTTTGCCTCTGCGGCAGTCATGATGGCTCGGCGCGACCGCGCGACGATGCGAAGTCAGCCGCTGGACGCCTTAGAACTTGGTGTTCTGTTTTGCACGTCCCACGAGAAGTTCGCGTTCGTCGCCCTTGCGCGCCCTTCGTCGTTCTGCGTCCAGTACTCGACCTTCACCTTCGCGAAGTTGAGCGTGACGTTCTCGGTCAGCCGGTCGTTGCCGCCCTCGCTGCCGCCCGGTCTGGTAGCCCGAGATCAGCATGCTCGTCGAGGTCGATCGTGAGGTACTCGAGCGGCGTTCTCGCCGGCCTTGCGCACGGTCAGCTTGCCCTTCGCGAAGTGCTTGCCGTTAGCGCAAGACAGCATGAGGATCGGCGGACGCCATGTCGACGAACTTGGTGATGGTGATGTCGCTGATGTTCACCTTGCCGAGCCAGCGCCGCCGCCGGTGGCAACGGAGCCGGTGTTGGTCATGCCCCAGCGAGAACGACTCGATGTCGATCTCTCCCTTGTGCTTGTCGTCTACGGATTCGCCCTTGACGCCATCCAGCTCAGAAACATGTCGCACTGCCATGACACCGCTCCTAACTTGTTTTGTGGACGTTCGATTCGTTCAGATCAGCGCAAGTTCACGCCACCTTCTGCGAAGGCAGGCGGGACACCAGACTCAGGGTCACGTTCACGCCTTCGAGCTGGTAGTGCGGCCGCAGGTAGAATCTCGCGCTGTAGTAGCCGGGATTGCCCTCGACCTCCTCCACCTTGACCTCCGCGCCCGCGAGCGGCTTCTGCGCCTTCAGCGTGTCGCCGGCGTTCTCCGGGTTGCCGAGCACGTAGCCCTTGATCCAGTCCGACAGGTAGCGCTCCATGTCGGCGCGCTCCTTGAACGAGCCGACCTTGTCGCGAACCATGCACTTCAGGTAGTGCGCGAAGCGGCAGCTCGCGAACAGATACGGCAGGCGCGCCGAGAGCCGTGCGTTCGCGGTCGCGTCCGGATCGGTGTACTCGGTCGGCTTCTGCAGCGACTGCGCGCCGATGAAGGCCGCGACGTCGGTGTTCTTGCGATGGATGAGCGGCATGAAGCCGCAGTTGGCGAGCTCCGCCTCGCGCCGGTCGCTGATCGCGATCTCGGTCGGACACTTCATGTCGACGCCGCCGTCATCGCTCGGGAACGTGTGCACCGGCAGGCCCTCGACCGCGCCGCCGGACTCCACGCCGCGGATCTGACGAGCACCAGCCGTACAGCTTGAACGAGCGGTTGACGTTCACCGCCATCGCGTACGCGGCATTCGCCCACGTGTACTTGCTGTGATCGCCGGATCCGGTTTCTTCCTCGAAGTCGAACTCCTCGACCGGAGATGGTCTTGGCGCCATACGGCAGCCGCGCCAGGAACCGCGGCATCGCCAGCCCGACGTACTTGGCGTCGTCCGACTCGCGCAGCGAGCGCCACGCCGCGTAGTCGGGCGCGCCGAAGATCTTCGCCAGGTCGCGCGGATTGGCGAGCTCCTGCCACGAATCCATCCCCATCAGGGACGGCGCGGCCGCGCCGATGAACGGCGCATGCGCTGCAGCCGCAATCTGCGCGATCTGTCCGAGCAGCTCCACGTCGCGGCGGCGTGTGGTCGAAGTAGTAATCGCCGACCAGGCAGCCGTAGGGCTCGCCGCCGAGCTGGCCATACTCCTGTTCGTAGAGCTTCTTGAAGATCGGGCTCTGATCCCAGGCGACGCCCTTGTACTTCTTGAGCGTCTTGGCGAGATCCTTCTTGGAGATGTTCAGTACCCGGATCTTGAGCATCTCGTCCGTTTCGGTGTTGCTGACGAGGTAGTTGCAGTCCGCGCCAGGACCCTTCGACCTGCTGGAACCGCTCGTGGTGCAGGATGAGGTTGACCTGGTCGGTGAGCTTCTTGTCGATCTCGGCGATGATCGCCTTGATGGTGCCGACCACGTCGTCGGACACCACCGCGGTTTCGCGCAGCGCCTGCTCGGCGAGCGTGCGTACTGCGCTCTCGACTTCGGCGCGTGCCCGGTCCGTCTTGGGCTTGAATTCCTTCTGCAGCAGCGAGCGCGAGCTGGTCCGCCTCGATGCGCGGCAGGCGCCGCTAGCGTCTTGTCTTTGCTTCAGCCATCTCGTGTCTCCCCCGTTCGCGTTACTTGCCCTCGCCGGGTCCTGCGGCTTTGGCTTGTCCGCGAGCGACTTCAGCAGCGCCGGATCGTTCAGAACCTTGGCGATCAGCTCCTCGGCGCCGGCCTTGCCGTCCATGTACGTGACCAGATTCGACAGCTGCGTACGCGCTTCGAGCAGCTTGTTCAGCGCATCGACCTTGCGCGCCACGGCGGCCGGCGAAAAGTCGTCCATGCTCTCGAACGTGATGTCGACCTGCAGCTTGCCCTCGCCCGTGAGCGTATTCGGCACCCTGAACGCGACGCGCGGCTTCATCGACTTCATGCGCTCGTCGAAATTGTCGATGTCGATCGACAGGAACTTGCGCTCGTCGACCGGGGCAAGCGGATCGGCCGGCGTCACCGGACAGGTCGGCCAGCACGCCCATCACGAAGGGCACCTGGACCTTCTTCTGTGCACCATACAGCTCGACTTCGTACTCGATCTGCACGCGCGGTGCGCGATTGCGTGCGATGAACTTCTGACTGCTTGGCTTGGCCACGGTACCTCCCCGGAATTGACCAGCTAATTCTCATCGCCCTTGATCCCGCCTATCAGCTTCGCCTGCGTCATGCTGTCGGGAGCGATGTCTTCCAGCACTTCGAGAAAGTTTTTCGAAACCAGGCGCTTTGCCCGGTCCAGGAGCAGCGGCACAGGACTTGAGGGCTCGTTCCTCCTGAAGAACGTGGCCACCGCGTCCAACGCGCGTACCGCGTCCTGGCGGGTCTTGATGTTGCCAACCGCCGCCACCTGACCACCAGCCTCGGCAGCGCCGGAATCGTCCAGCGCCTCGCCATTGACCCGGGTCGCGAGGTGATCCCTGAGCAATTTTTCGAGACGGGAAAGCTGGCTCAGCAACGGGTCAAAGTCAGGCGAGGATTCAAATCCGGCGTGCGTTTGCATGCTGGCAGCAATCGAGCGCAACGCAGCAGTGGCTTCAGTCGTCAGCGCTGACAGGTTGGCAATCTCTTCGACGGGCGTGCCTTCGAGCGTGGCATTGATCTGCGCCTCGTTCGGCGCATTTGAGTCGCTCTCTCCAGCGGCCTGCCGGCCCGCGGCGATGTCGAGATGCCGCAGACTGAACGCACCCAGCTGGCGATGCGACACGACCGGGACCCGCCGCAACGCGTCGACGATTGCCATTCGATCTGCGAAACAGTTGAGAGCGTTCTTGCGCAGCAGCGCATCGTCATCGACACGCGGATAGACGTCCTCCCAGTACTCCTTGAGCCAGCGATCGGCGACGGAAAGAGTAGAGAAGAAAGATGACAGTCCCTCGGTCCGCAGGGCCGCGGCGGCGAGATGCGAGAGCAGGCGGAGATCCCTGCTGGTGGAAAGCGCCTCGAGCGCCTTCTCACGGACCTCGCGCCAATCGGTCTTCTCACCGAGCGGCACGTCGTTTCCAAAGATCCGATAGGCGTCAAACGCTGCGAGCGGCTGGGTGTCCTCCAGATCCTGCCCACACGGCTTGCCGCCCGGGATCGGTTCGGCCAAGGATTCGATTTCGCGGTTCATCCGAGCTGCTTCGGTTGCTCTGTAATTGTTCTAGGTCTATGTCGCGCCGCACAGCAGCCGCGGGGGGCCTGCCGCCAATTTGAACGGCGAGTGACAGCGAGTGACAACATTGGCGTATTTGTCCGGATTGTCAACCATTTCACCAGTCCAGGCCGGAGCCTCAGGACCTTCTGGTGCGACTCATTACAGAACGCGCCGCGCCAGGGGTCCGAACGCTGACCGGGAGGCCGCAACGCGCGTGCATTGCAGAACCGAGTGCGATTCACCGAGCCAGTCGCGGCGGGAGGCGCAGCGTACTCCGACTCGCAGGAGATTTCCGCTGTCAGATCAGCCAGTTGGCCGGTGATGCCGAGTACGTTACAGAGCCTCGCCCTGGTCGATTCGACCCAGCGTGCCTCGTTTTCTGTTCCGACATTGTTCTCCATGAGATTAGCGCGCTCGAAAAGCTGCGCGTCGGTCACGGCCGGCATAAAGCGGGGGGACAGTGATGCGCGTGTTTGTTGCATAGTGCCCATGGAATCGATCAATGCTTGGGTGCCGTTGTACACGGCCAGGGACCCGCACACTGTCAACCGCTTGACAGAGAGCCAGCAGCAACATCTACGGCTACGTGGCACGCGTGAGTCCGCAGAGGGACCGGGAAGAGATAAGGAAGACGCTCTCGAGGTTTCCCCTCATGCATTCGGTTTGGGCAGGCCGAACAGCGTGTGCAGCGCCGGGTGGCGACCCAGCCCATCATGGAGATCGAAGCCGCGATCGAGGTAGTCCCGCAGCGGGTCGTCAGCATGCAGCGGCGGCATGGTCGCGACTGACGCGAGCCACAGGAAAACCGCCAGCACGCGATAGTCTGCGTAGTTCGGCCGCTCGCCTCCGAGCCATGGGGTCTGTTTCAGAAGTTGCCGCAGCAACTCGAGCTGCGGCGGCACCAGTGGCAGGCGTTCCTCGCGGCCGGCTTGCACGTCTTCGAGCTTGCGTCCGCCGAGAAACAGGGTCTGGCGGCTCTCGCGCACATACGGCTGGTCCTGCGGCAGGGACAGGTTGTGATAGTCCAGGATGTAGCAGGAGAACCACGGGCGAACGGCGGTCGCCCACAGCCAGCTGTCGATGAACCTGGTCAGGACCTTCATGCTGTCGCCGGAGAGCAGCATCGGCCGCTCGGGATATTTTTCATCCAGGTACTCGGCGATCTCCCAGCTCTCCTTGATCCAACGGCCATCGTCCACGATCACCGGGACGCGATCGTGGAACCCGTTGGTGCGCTCCTTGATCCCGGTAAAGCCGCCGGGAACGATCTCGATGTCGAAACCCTTGTGCCGGAGCGCGTACTTCGTCGCCCAGACGAACGGGCTAATGGTGACGCCGGTGGCGAGCTGCAGGTCGAACAGCGTGATGGTGTTGTTCTGCGCCATGATCGATCCTCACCGTTATCACACTGTTCCCCAAGAGAATAGCCGATCAAACCTTCATTTCCTCGAAGACCCGCCTGGCGATGGCCACGGCCGAACTCGCTGTCGGCCATCCTGAATAGAATGCGAGGTGCGTAATCAGCTCGACCAGCTCATCCCTACTGATGCCGTTTTCAAGCGCCCTCTTCAAATGAAGAGGCAGCTCGTTGGTCCGGTAAAGCGCCACGAGGGTGGCGACGGTGATCAGGCTTCGATCGCGCGCTGAAAGACCGGGGCGTGCCCACACGTCCCCGAACAAGACTTCATCGGTGTAGCGGGCAAGTGCAGGCGCAACGTCACCGAAGAGTGTGCGTGCCGTGACGGGTTCATTGGGCATATTCGTAGTCTCCGTTGAAATCAGTCCATGGGTATGCAGACAGCGCCAGGTGCAGAGCGGCAATACCACTCTAACCTCCGCAGGCCACCGCCCGTTCAGGTTGCTGAAATCCAGGGAGCTCGTGATCAAATCTGGGCTGACAGGGAAAGCCGGGCCAATTTGACCCACACACTGCGGGGAAGAGTGAATCGGCGGCAACGCCCAGCCGCTGTGCCGCGCTGACGAACGGACTCTTACGGTCTCGTCAACGTGAGGCCAGCACTTGCCGACCTTGTCGTACATGCGCAGCGCGGGCTGCCGGCGCGGAAGTCGCGTGATTGGATCGATGGCCGGGAACCTGCCCCGAGACGCGGTGCTTCCTCACTGCACGGCTCGAAAGCCGGTCGAGGAGCAAGCGGAGCTTTTCGATTCGATTGCTGAGGATCAGCATCTCCAGGGGGCCGCCGCGCGTCCCCGGCGCCGGTCCCAGCGTCTCGAGCATGGCGCGTTCGCGTTCGCCTGCGCGCGACACCACGCGAAGCACACGTTCGTACCATTCAGTCAGCTGGCTCTGCGAGGGGCTGCCGGAGTCCAACAAGGCGACGCCCTCGCGGATGCGCAACTCCAGCTCAGCGGCGATCACGTGCCGCTCGATGCGCCGGCCGATCGTCACCTGCAGATGGGTGATACGCGCCCGCGCCGCGCGCCACAGACGATAGGGCGCCAGGACAAAGCTCCAGCAGAGCACGATCAGAATCCACAGTGCGCTCGCCGCCGCGCCTGCGGCGATCGCCGCGACCATGTCGAGACGTGGTTCGGCGCCGCCCCACAGGTACACAGCGAGCATCGTCACCACGCCGGGCCCGAGCAACTTCCAGTGCGGCGCGACGGCCCTTGCCGAAGTGGTTGCGCGTCGCGCGCCACGCGTTCAGCACGCAGGCGTGATTCCACGCCCGGTACAGGCGCCAGCTGATTGCGGCATTGCTCAGGTTTCGTTGGGCCGGCACGTCACATCGACCCGACCACGTTGATGAACACGCCCTGGTGATTGAAGCTCAGGTCCGTCAGGTCTTCCGAGAAATCCGTGAAGTTGTAGCCGACGCCCGCCTTGACGTGCTCGCCGAGGTAGCGGTAGATGCCGACGAGTGCGCCGGCGCGCTGCTCATTGAGATCGGGCATGTCGAGCATGCGGCCCTCGATCAGTCCCTCCCAGTGCTCTCCGAACCGCCAGTCGGCGCGCACGATGACGAGTTGCGCCGTGTTGTCGAAGAACTGCGGCTGTTCGCGCTCGAGGCTCAGCATGCCCACGCGGTACGCGTACTTGCCGCCGATCGACCAGTTGCTCGGTGAGGTCGTATGACAGGTCCACCGAGGCAATGTGGCTCTTCTGGATGAACTGCGCCGCCTCGCCCTGCGGCGTCACCTGGTCCGTCGTGGGCACGTTGTAGAAGTACGTGTACTTGGCGAGCGCGTTGAAGCGGTCGTGCAGCACCGGACGGTATCCGTAGCCGATCACGGCCTCGGTGTAACCGCCGTCGTAGAACTGCCCTTGCGAGCTGTCGCTGAAGGAGTGGTCGAGCTTGCCGACCAGGCGCCAGTCGGGCGTCGATCTGCTACTTGAAGTTGTTCCGGAACAGCCACGTCTCACGGTCCACCGTCGTGGCATCGAGCTGCTCGGTCTCGTCGAAGCGGTACTCGATCGCCGCTCGAGACCTGCACCGTGTCGAGCCCGTAGGCGATGCGAATGCCGCCGGCCTGGCGCTCCGTTTCGGCGCCGGTCAGGCTGTCCTTCAGCGTGCCGATCTCCATGTTGGCGCCGAAGTTCCAGCGATCGTGCGCGGTCAGCGTCACGCCCGTCGCATGGGTGAGGCCCGACATCAGGTCGGTGTCCTGGTAGCGCTCTTCGACATAGACGCTGCTGCTGTCCGACAAGCGACGCTTCACGCCCGAGATCAGGTTGCCGCGGCGGACCATGCAAGCCGTCGTCCGCGCGCTCGTTCTCGAGCGCGTAGTTGAGGTACAGGTTCGTGCGATCCGAGAGCAGATAGTTCGTGCCCAACTTGCCGCCCGCTCCGACATCGCCGTCCGAGACCTCCATGTCCATGCGCAAGCGCTCGCCGAACGCGATACGAGCCGCCCATGCCGAAGCGGCCGTTGTCCTCGCGGTCCTCGGTCTTCGACACGGTGTCCTGCGCGAACGCGTAGCTGCGCCAGGACGCGAGCGAGTCGAAGCCCACCTGCACGACCGCATCGGTGCGCTCGCCCTGCTCCTGCGTCAGCGGCACGACGCGGCGAGTTGTCGCGGCGCTAGTTCCTTCCTGACACCGGTGCTCACGCTCCAGCTGTCGCTCAGCTGGAACGCGACGTCGAGCTCCTGAGCCGTGGTCTCGAGTCCCAGGTCCTGCACCTTCCTGTCCGCCTTGGCGCTCAGCTCCAGTCGTTCGCCCACGGGCAGCCGGAAAGTGCCGCCGTAGTGCTCGAGGTCCGTGAGCGTCGCGAGTCCGGGCGCCGAATAGCCGGCTTCGAGGTTCTGCGTGTAGAGCGTCAGGCGCCCCTGCGATCCGGAAATGAAATCACCGAACCCGACGCTGAGATCCGCGCGGTAGCCGTCGGCGCTCGCATCGCTGAACGACAGCGCATCCTCGCTCGCGAAGCCGAAGCCGCCGTCGTTCGAATGAAGCGAGCGTCGAGACCAGGCCCTCGCTCTGCCCGCGTCTGCACCTTCAACCAGGAGTTCGCGCTCTTGCGCAGGATCAGGTCCGCGCCGCGCAGGCTGTTGTCGCTCGCACCGTCGTCGCTGCTGCTCGCCGTCAAGCCGAGCTTGATGTGATCGTTCAGCCAATAGTGACCCTGCCCGCCCGTTGTCAGCGTGTCGAGCTCTGTGAAGCCTGGCGTGTATTCGTAGCGCACGACGAGATACGCCTCCTGTCCGCTCAGCCCGTCAGTGCGAACCACGAGGTCGTCCTGCTCGGTCGAGGACAAGGGCTCGGCGAGCAGGACGCGGCCCTGCAGATAATCGATGTCGTAATCGAGCGCCGGCCGCAGGTCGACGACGCCCGTGACGAGCCCGGAGTCCTTGTCGCGCAACTCGATGCGGACGCGCTCCGAGCCGGTCAGGATGTCCTGGTTGCGCAGGAAGTAGAGCGACCCGCCGGTGCCTCTGAACTCATCGCGGCTCGCGATGGTGCCCGGCTCCGCGGCGAAGGCATCGAGCGCGACGCGCTGCTCGCCGAAGTCCGTGGTGGCATCGGACTGCCAGTGCGCATTGCCGCCGTAGAGCCCGCGATCGACGTGCGCGAGCTCGTTCTCGCAGATAGCCGACCTTGAAGTTGCCCCAGAGCGCGTGACTTTCGTCGTGGCTCACCTTGACGTAGAGCTTGCCCAGCGTCGGCGCGACCTCTTCGACGATGCTGTCGTCGCCGAAGGTCGGGAAGTGGTAGTCCGGATCGATGCGGCGGAAGAGCGAGTCCGGCGACTTGTCCAGGAAGTTGCTGAACAGATCCTTCACCGGACCTTCGCGCGTATCGGCGCTCGCCGTCACGCGCCAGTGATCGGGAAGCTTCTCGGTGACGTAGAACGCGAGCCGCGCCATCGAACGATGAGTCGAAGTCGTAAGGCGCATTCTCGCCCTGCAACAGGTCCGCGGGACCACTGGTGCGACTCTCGGAAACCGTCAGGTCCGCGATACCGACGTAGAAGCGGTCGCTGGGCTCGAACTGCATGTCGCGCAGGTACAGCGTTTCGTTGCCCGCCTCGTCGAGGACCGCGACTTCGACGGTGTGCATGCCCGTGGGCAGGATCGTCTCGGCGATGAAGTTGCCCTGCGCTATCGACCGGGATCTGGCGGCCGGCGACCCACACCGTGTGCCCGGCCGGAATGCTGCTGCCGCTGAACCTTGACCGTGCCGCTGCTCAGCCGGATGTTCTGCAGCGCCAGGTTGCTTTCGCCGTAGGCAGCCAGCAGCTCGCCTTCCGGCAGCGGTGGATCGCCAGGCGCCGGCAGCGTCCTCTCGGCCGGCCCGAAGTAGGTCGTGTCGACACCGCTTCGCGCCGCGCGGTCCGGCGAGTAGCTCGTCGCAGCGGGCGGGTCTTCGTCGCCAGCTCGCGCGATCAGCGCCTCTGGGCCAGTACTCGGGGTCGAGCTCGCCGTCAATCATCGACAGCGATTGCGCCGCCGTGTCGTCGAACTGGCCATTCTTGCCGTAGGCGCGCAGCACGTACTTCAGCTCGCGCCCAGCCCGCGACACTCGCGGCACCACGGGCTGCCATTCAGCGAGGCCACCGGAATCGACTTCCACGACCGTCAGCGGCACATCCTCGAGCGACTGATCCGCGCGCGAACACGCGCACCTCGGCGCGCTCGATGAAGTGCCAATAGTTGGCATACATGCTGAAGCGCACGGGCTCCGCAATCAGAACGCCGTTCGCGAGCGGCTGAAACGTCACGGCCGTCGGCGAGGCCACGGCACTCAGGCGCGGCCGCGCCGTGAGATTGTCGAACTGGAACTGGATATCGGCCTTATCGAACGCCACGTCCGTGCAGCGCTGCACGTCGGATGAGCTTCGGTCCGGATCGTCGATGGGCACACCGTCGACGCTGATGTGCATCATGTTGAGGCCGTAGGAGCTGCTGGTGGCGAGCTCACGCGTCATGCGCGTGATGTCGACGCCTTCGTAGTCGTCGAGAATCGCCTGCTCGTCGTAGACGACCTGCACCACGACGTACGAGTCCTCGCCCTGGGTGAAGCCGGCATTGACCACGTCGGGGGACTGAACGTATCCACGGCCTTCGTGCTCGGCCTGCGGCCGGAGCGAGGCCCATCTGTTCGCGCGATCGTTTCCATTGCCCGGTGCGCGCGCGCCGCGGAAAGGCCGATGTCGTCGTCGTAGATCGCCGCTGTACGACGGTCGAGCCGCTCATTGCCCGTGTAGCCGACGAAGCGCAGGCGCGCATTGCTCCTGTCGCTCACATCAGCCAGCGCGCGGCTCAGCTGCTCCGTGAACCCCGCCGGGATGATCGGGCGCCCGCTCTCGAGCTCGAGCGGTGCAATGCTGCCCCATGGCGGATCGTAGACCTTCGTGACCCATTCGGTGCCGTCAGTCGCCGGGCACAGCTGCGGCTCGTCCGGCAGCTCCTGCAGCGGATCGTCGTGCCAGAACTGCACCTCGATGCGTCGATTGAGTGCGCGGCCCTGCGCGGTGTCGTTGCGCGCGAGCGGCGCGCGTCGCGCCGCGGCCGTCGCTCGCCAGTGCCGCGCTCGGCAGATTGTAGCGCTTCCTGCACGGCCAGCGCGACGCGATGCGCCCGCGCCTTCGAAAGCGCGAGGTGGTCGCCGTAGATGCGGTCGTTGCGCTCCGGCGAGCGGCGCATCGTCGGTGTAGCCGATGAACCTGACGACGACGTTCTGCTTGCCCTCGAGGTTGTGCAATGCCTTGCGGATGTGCTCGATGAACTCCGGCGAGACATCCGTGGTCTCGTCGTCATAGTGCAGCGGCGGAACGAGATTCTTCACCCGCGCGCGTCGCTCGTGGCCTTCCATGAAGCGCAGCTTGCAGAGCGTCTCCATCGCGGCAGACCTTGACCTTCTTGAACTGCTCCGCGACCAGGACTTCCTGCTGTGCGAGGCGTTCCTTCGACTCGTCGTACCAGACTTCCACCTCGACGCGCCGGTTCTGCGCCCTGCCCTCTGCGGTCGCGTTGGTGGTGATCGGGCGCGTGTCGCCGGCCCACTCGTAGGTGATCGCCTCCGGCGGAAGCGAGCAGTGCCCGCTGCAGGAACTCCGCGACCTCACCCGCGCGCTCGCGCGAGAGCCCGGCGTTGTCGCCGTAGACGCGCGCGAGCGCCTCCGACAGCCGCTGGTCGTCCGCATGGCCGACCAGGTGCAACCGGACGTTGCGACGGTCACGCATGTCATCGAGTGCTTTGCGCAGCAGCTCGATGTATTCCGACGGAATGTCGGCGACGCCCGACTCGAAATGGATCGGCGGGATGACGTTCGTGAGCTTGACGGTCTCCGAGCGCCTCGCCTGCGACTTCCCTGCACTTCGAACCGGTCGCCCGCTTCGCTCTCGTAGACCGCCGGATCGTGCGCCCACTGCGTTGACCGGCTCGTCGCTCGACAGGTGCCGTTCGACGCCCTCGTCCGAGCGGCGACTCAGTGACGGTCTGTGCCACGGCGGCCGCGGCCGATCACCAGTCCGCAGATCGAGCGGCAAGAGGACTCTGTTTCCACATGGCGTTCACCTGCTGTCTCCGGTGCGCGCGCCCGCTGCTTCGGCGGGCCGCCCAGTCGCCAGAAGACCTCTGGCTCGATCGTCAGCTCGTACGGACCGTCCAGCGCCTTCCACGCCGTTCAGAATCTGCTGCCTTGACCGCGTTGAGGCGCTGCTCGACGAGCTGCGCGTCCTCGACTTCCGCGAGGTAGGAAAGTCGCAGGAGCGAGGGCGCCTTGCGCAGCTCGCCGAGCAGCAAATCGATCCTGCGGCTGCCACTGGAGACGGATCTCGGTAGTGCCCGGCTCGAACACCGGCATCGGCGAGGTCCATGCTCACCACGCGGTAGATCGAGGCGCCGAAGTTCATGCGCAGCGTCTTGCCGCGAGTGGCGCGCTGCACGCGCACCTGGTCGGTCGAGGGCCGATAGCCGCTCGGCAGCGTCCGGTCGTCGAGCTTGAGAACGAAGTTGCTGCCGCGGCCTTCGTTCGGACGTGTCGCACAGGTGATGTGGTATCGACCGTACGCGTCCGTCGTCGCGAGCAGACCGCGCGCGGTCACGAGCCGCACGCCGCCAGGCCCGCCTCGCCGGTCTGCTGGAGGCCATCGCGATTGCGGTCGTCGAACACCTTGCCGGTCACGTCGGTGCAGTCGAACGTCGGATCGGGCACGACGCGCACCGTTGCAGTGGCCTCGCCGGACAGGGCGACGTTGGTGATCTCGAAGACCGCCTGCGCGCGATTGACGAATTCGCCTTCGCCGACGCCGGCGCCGACCGCGAGCAGCAGCACGAGGGTGTGCTCCTGGCCGGTGTCGATCGTAAGATCGCTCCAGGTGAGCTCGCGGCCCGTCAGCGTCGGCTCGGTCGGCGACGCCGTCGATGCGCGCCGAGCCTTCGACGTAACGGAAGCCCGCCGGGAAGCGATCCACGATCTGCACGCCCTCGAGCAGCGGCCTCTCGCCGGTGTTTCTCACGGTGATCGTGTACGGCACGAGCTGACCACGCGTCACGTTGAGCAGCGGCGTGGTCTTGGTGATCGCGAGCGCCGCCAGCGAGCTGCGGATCGATCGGGATGTGGTTGTTGAAGATCTGGCTCGAGCCCGGCACCAAGCTGTCATCGAGCGTCAGGTGCACGTGATAGTTCGTGCCTGGCGCTGCGCAGTGGCAACGAAGCGGCGGGCGCGAACTCGAAAGCCTGCACCTCGCAATGCTGCGCGGTGGCGGGAATTGCGTCGTTCGCGCTGGCCGGACAGGCCGGGACCGAGAAGGGTCCGGTTGCCGGGCCGGAGGTCGGTGGAATGAGCTCCGAGTAGCCGGCGACGTAGCCCGCGGGCGGCGGGGTCACGTCGAGCAGGTAGCTGCCGCCACTCGCGCAGGCCGGATCGGAGAAGTTGAGGTCGAACTTGTAGTAGCCGCTCGCGAGCGTGACCTGACCCTGCTGCGCCGGATCGTAGAAGCAGCTCGCCGGCAGCGCAGCGCCACTGCCCGCCTGCAGCATTCTCAGGGTCGCGCCCGCGATCGGCGTGCGCGTCATCGTGTTGTAGACCACGCCGTTCGGGTCGATCGGCAGGTTGATGTTCTGCAGGTTGTCGCCGGACCGGATGACAATGTCGCTGATCCGCTGCAGATCGTTGGCGAACGGTGAGTCCGCGAGGCCGAGCTTCGCGGTGTTGGGTCCGGCGCCGGGCGCGACGAACCGCAGCTCGTAACGCATGGCAGTCGCGTAGTTCGGTGCGATGCCGCCGATCTGGTAGACGCCGGCGGCATCGGTCACCGCCGACTGCACCAGCAGATCATCGCGATAGAGCTCGACCGCCCAGCCCTCGAGCAGGCGCTCGCCGGCGTCGAGCACGTTGTTGAAATTCGCGTCGTGCCAGGCCGTGCCGTTCAGGACGCCGACACCGACCATGCCACCGATGTCGATGGAAACGCTCGCGCTCGCGGTCTGCACCGGATCGTTCCAGTAGACCGTCCCTGTGTTCGTCACGCGCGTGCCGATCGTGAGGTTCGCGTTCAGCACCGCCTGGAAGCGCAGTAGCACGGAGCGGCCCGGTTGCAGCGGGCCGTTGCCGGTCGAGTAGTCGGCCGTGAGCAGCGAGTCCACGACCGTGATGCCCGCGGCCGCGCCGTTCATCGTCCAGGACCCCGGGACGAACTCGAGATAGCCGGCCTGTGGCACGGCGATGTCGTCCCGTATCACGACGAAGAATGCCGGCAGCGTGCCGATGTTCGTGACTTCGACCGTGTACTCGAGTGTCGCGCCCGCAAGCGCCGGGCCACCGCCGACGACGCTGACCTGCTTCACGATGCCGAGCGTCTGCAGGTTGCCGACGACGACGACGGTCGGCTCGGGTCCGGTCGCGGGATTGCCGTCGCCGTCGGTCAGGAGATCCGGCATCTCGGCCGTATCGACGAGGGCCTGGTTCGAGATCACCGTGCCGGGCGGCACGCCGTCGTTCACGCGCAGATCAAATTGCACGACGGCCATCTGGCCGCCTGTAAGCGTGCCTGCGCCCGCGCCCGGCAGCGGCGGCGTCAGGTCGGACGAGCTCACGTCGATGCCCGCGACGAGCGGCGACACGCCGCCATCGGGCTGGCCCACGGGCTCGCCGTTCAGCGTCATCGAATCGGCGACGTACGTCGTGTTCGCGGGCACCGAGTCACGCAGCACGGTCTGCGTGATCGGCCCCACGCCGTTGTTGTGAATCCTGATCGTGTAGCGGAGCACATCGCCCGCGTCGACGATGCCGGGCGACATGGCGTCGACTTGCAGCGCCGCCGCCTTCTCGGCGTACAGCCGTTGCACGACCGTTACGGTGTGCGCGTCCTCGTGATCCAGGACGCCCACCGTGCCGTCGGTCAGGGTGCGCGTGTAGACGCTGCGGGTCGGATTCGCGTCGAAGTCGTTGAACCACTGGGTCGCGCCGGCCACGTTCGTCAGGGTGACGCCGGTCTGAGTACCGGAGTCGAGCTGCGTGCGATACGCGATCACCAGGCGTTCGCCAATACCGATCGCCGAAGCGACGGTCAGCGTGTTGAACGTGAGCTCGCACGCGGCGCCGTTATAGACGAGCGAATAGTCCGTCCCCTCGACCAGAGGACCTTTGCCGGGTACGGGCGTGACGCCGTCTGCTGCGAAAACGCGCGCGCTCAACACTTGCGGCGTGGTGTCGCACATTCCCCCGGTCGGGCCGTCAGGCAGCCGGTCGACCAGCGTCACGTTGATCGCGGCGGACACCCCCATGTTTCGCACGTCGAGGACGAAATCACCCCACTCTGTAACGTTCATCGTCGGCGGGCCCGACTTCTCGACCGTGAGCTCGGGCGTGCCGGGTATGAATTGCCCCACGAGACCCGAGGTATTAGTGGTTCCGCCCTCTCTCGTGATGAATTCGGACACCGGAACACCGTCGACGAGAAAGCTCATCGACAACGTGTAATCCACTCCATTGATCTGGAACGTCGTGGGCACGGGTGAGGCGACAATGGTCACTCGGTCCGTACACCCCTCTGAGGGCGGCGTCGGATAAGGACAAGGCGTCTGGTTGTTCGGGGTTTCCTCGTGGTTGAGCGTAAAGGTGAAATTCAATGGACCGGTTGCGACACCATCCACGCTGAGCACGAGGACAACATCGAGCTGAGTTGAAGTTAAGGAAGGAGGGTCGACCTCGAAATTCCGATGCGTAAATGTCCCAAGAGAAAAGAAGGGGATCGGCCCGGGGAACGTCTGCGGCGGCGGAAGCGTAGAAGTGAAGTCATAGCCGCTTTGCGGCGTACCGGACGTTGTGCCCCACCTGATGATCGAGGTCGGTATACCGTTTGTGATGACGGGATCACCCGGCTGACTTCCGGGGAGGTTGTCCACCGGGTCATGCCAGAGTCCGGTAACGGACAGGTAAGTGATTTCAGCCGCTGACGCGCTCCCGGTCAGAACCAGAGCGAGCAATGCAGAAACCAGTGCGCTTGTGAAAGATTTCTTCATTGCGCTACCGTTGACGTCTCGCGAGGCGCTCCTACGCCGCCGGCAAGAAATCGATCGGGTAGACGATCGTGATCGCCGGCACTTCCTTGGCGCCGAAGTCGAAGCCCTTCACGCGGTCCACGACCTGCGTGACCAGCTCCGGCGCCTTCATGTCGGTCGCGTGCAGCTTGCACAAGGACACGCTGCCGTCCGGCTCGATCGTCAGGCGCAGCACCATCTGTCCCTGCAACGTCGGGTCCCGGCGCAGCTCGCGGTTGTACAGCCGATAAAGCGCCGACTTGTAGCGGTCGAAGACGATCTGAATCTCTTCGTCCGTGCGCGCCGGGCCCGGACCCGCGCCCGTCGGCCGTTCCGCGGGACCGACCGCGTCGATGTTGCTCGAAGCGCGCGTGAGCGCGGCGCCCTGCATTGGGCCACGCACGCCGCCGCCGTCAGCACCGAACTCACGGCTGAGCGTTGCGAGCCTGATGCCGCCGCTCGATCCCGGCGCGTTGGTCGTCAGCATCGAGCGCTCGGGACGCGATGCCGAGTTCCCGTTCGCGTTGTTGATGCGCGCCTGCGCGCCGAGCGCGACCAGCGGAGATTCCTTGATCTGCGCGAGCTTCTCCCGGAAAGCCAGAATTCCCTGCTCCGGCCCGGGAGCATCGACGGGCTCAGGCTCCGGTTGCTCGGCCTTCGCCAGGCGCTCCGGCTCCGGCTTCTCGACCGGCTTCTGCTCTACGAGCTTCTCTTTCGGCTCCGGCAGAATCACGGGCGAAGGTGGCGGCTGCGGCTGCTCCTCCATCATCAAGGTGACGACGCGCTCCGGCACTTCGGTCGGCTCTTCGAGGACATGCAGGGGCAGATCGATCAGCGGGAGCAGCAGCGCGATCAGGAAGCTCGCGAGCACGGCGATGGCGAGGGACTTGCGGAAGCGCCGGTCGTCCTCGACGCCGCGTGTCCATGCCGGCACCGGTTCGCGCGAGGTGATGACCTCGATCTCGCGTTCGACGATCCATTCGTGCTTGCGCCGGTCTTCCTCTTCCAGCGCCTCGAAGACGTCGTCCTCGAGCAGGTAAGTGTGCTCCTGCTGCCGGTCGATCTCTTCGAGAAGTCCGCGTCGGCGCCCTTCGATTTCATCCACGCCGCCCTGGAAGATCTCCACGCGCTCGCGCACGCGGCGCAGGTGCGCGTCGCTCGCGGCGGTGGCCGCCTTGTCGTCCCAGAAGAGCGCCGCTCCGCCGGTCTTGTTGAGCTCCTCCAGTGCGCCACACGCGTCTTGCAGCAGGCGGTGCTGCGTGCGCTCGGTGGCCAGGGCTTCGAGCTCAGCTTCGACCGCGCGCAGATCGCGCACCAGGCCCTCGAGCTTCTCGCGCGCCGCCTCGAGCTGCGTCGCGAGCTCCAGGGCGGTTGCGGCTTCTTGACCTGTCGCGACGTCTTGACCTGTCACTACGTCTTGACCGGTCGCGGCGTCTTGAGCTACTGCGGCGTCTTGAGCTGTTGCGGCTTCCATGAGTCCACCCGGTGGAAAGATTGGACGTGGCGCGGAGCTCACGCGGCCTCGAGACCAGCGACATCGAGCGGCGTGTCGCGCTCGATGACGGCGAGTGAAATCTTGCCGTACGAGGCTGCGGTGCAGGTCGCCATCACCTTCCTCACCACTTCGTAGGGCAGGGACTTGTCGGCGAGCACCGTGATTTCGTGTGCGGCCAGCCGTGCGTTCCTGGCGTCCGCGGCTCCGCCGACCAGCATCGGCCGATCGAGCACCGCGCGCAGCGGCTCGATGAGTGGTGTGCCGGAGCTGCTGATTTCCGCCAGTGTGGCGATCAGCTCACCCTGCACGAACAGCTGATCCTTGGTGATCATCACCACTACCGACTGTTTGGGCGCGGCCTCTGCAGTCGACTGCGGGACCTCCACGTCCTTCGCGTTCTGGACGATTTCCACGTTGGTCGAATAGACGAGGAGGAACGCCACCATCACCGACAGGATGTCGATCAGCGGGATGAGATTGAGCTCCGCGTCAGCACGGTAGTGCATCGCGTTCTTCATCCGGGTGCGAACGGGGATCAAGGTGCTCATGGTGCGTCTCCCACCGCGATGCGGGTGAACAAAGCCACTCTCGTGGGCTTCGGAGCGCCACTCTCGTCGTCACTTGCCGGCTGATCTCCCGCGGGCTGCAAACCCGTGACAGCCGAATCTGCACTGGTCGCCTGCAGATCCTTGCTGCGGATCGCATCCATCACCTGGATGAGGCTGTCATACCGGACGTCCGACTCCATCAGCACCGACGCACTGTCGACGTGCGGATACTCGCGCTTCAGGGACAGCGCGAGATCGGACAGCGCCTTCAGGTCGTACTCGCCGTTGGTCGCCGGAAGCGCCGCGATCTGCGTGGTGCCATTGGTCAACTCGAGGCCGTCCTTGCGCACGATCACCTCGAGCCTGAAGGTGGGCGCCGCGGCATTGCTGTCCGCAGCGCTCGGGAGGTCGAGCTGCAGCACCGTGATGCGTGCAAACACCGCCGTCATCAGCAGGAACGTGACCAACACCGTGAAGATGTCGATCATCGGCACCAGCAGGAGCTCGGCCGGCTTGCGCGCGCGACGCAGGTGAGAGTCGTACATGGGCGATCCTTACTCGTTCACCGCGCGCGGCAGCGCGACGGGGCCTTGCAACACGGTCCGCTGACGACTCGTGAGCGCGGTCAGGAACTTGATCGACACCGACTCCAGGCTCTCGATCAACTGCGTGGTCTTGGTCTGCAGCAGCGCATGCATGACCAGGAACGGCACCGCCGTCACGAGGCCGAACGCCGTGCAGTTCATCGCCTCCGAGATGCTGGCCGAGAGCAGGTTGGCTTTCTCCGCCGGGTTCACGGTCGCGACGGCGGCGAAGGCGCTGATCAGACCACTCACGGTGCCGAGCAGCCCCAGCAGCGTCGCAATGTTGGCGAGCGTCGCGAGGTAGTGCGTGCGCTTCTCGAGCTGCGGCAGGATCTCCGTCATGCGTTCCTGCATCGCGGTCTTGACGTCGTCGCGACGACGCACCGCACCCTGCAGCGCCAGGCCCATGCTGAGCAGACGGGCGATGGCCGACTCGTCCTTGCTGGTGAGCTCGCGGGCCTTGTCGAAGTCCCCGCCCGCCAGTGCCGGCTCGACCTGGTTCCACACGTTACGATTTTTCACGCTCATGCGCGTGAGACTGACGTAACGCTCGATCGCGATCGCGGTGCCGATTGCCCCGACGAACAGGATCGGCAGCATGAACGGGCCGCCCTCTACGAAGAACTTCACGATTGAATAGAAAATGTCCACCGTTGCACCCTCCTGATCACCTTCAATTCGAATTCGTGCGAATCTGGTAGTAGGCGAGCTCCCGCAGGAACACGTCCTTGTCCACGGGCTGCGTCGAGTCATCCAGCAGCCTCGAGAGCCCGGGCGCATCGCCGAGCTGCGAGCTCTTCCAGGGAACGATGACGAGCGACTTGGGCGCCTCGTCGTTGCCGAGGATCGACATGCCCGTCATCTCGACGTCGCCCTGGGGCTTGGCCTCCTGCGACTTCGCCTCGCCGTCGGCCTTGGGTTTTTCGCGCTTGGCGCTGTCCTCGGACGCCGCCGGCTGCTTCGGCGCCTCCGTGGATGGCGCCACTGCGCCGTTCGGAGCAGCGTCGTCAGCCGCGGCAGTGGCAGCGATCAGCAGCAGCACCATGCAGAGAATGACCGTGCGAAACATGAGTCCTCCTAGTGGCCCGCCCGGGCGCGCAGATCCGCAATCCACATCGCGGCATTACCGTCATCCGGCACCGTCTGCTGGTAGGCGACGTAGTTGTCGAGCGCGCACGCAGGATCCGCGAGATACAGATCGCAGAGGATCGCGAGATTGAGCCGCGCGTAGTGAAACGCGGGAGAAAGCGCCAGCGCCTGCTCGTAGTTCGAGCGCGCCGCCGCGAAATCGCCCTTTCGGCGATAGAGCATGCCCAGCTCGTTGTACGCGACCGGGTGGCGGGGATTGAGCTCGAGCGCGGTCTTCAGGCTCGCGATGCCCTTGTCGAGATCGCCTGACCTGCCGTACGCGATGCCGAGATCGATGTGCGGCGCGGTCACATCGGGAGCGCTCTCGGTGACCTTGAGCAGCAACGCGATGCCCTGTTCGTATTGCTCCTGCCCGAGCAAGCGCACGGCGTTGTCGTAGTTGCTGCGTGTGTCGATCGCGACTCGCACTTCCTCGGCGATCGTGAAACCCGTGGCGTCCTGCTGAATCACAGCGTTCGCGGTGTGTTTGGTCGCCGATGTTTTGGTCGCCGGCGTGGTTGCCGCGCAAGCAATGAGCATCACCGCGGCCGCGGCGCCGAGCGCGGCACGGCAGGTGAGCATCAGCACTCGGGTGTAAGGAAGCGACCTCATCGGCTAGTCCTCGCTCGGTGGGACGTCGAAGAGCATCGTCTGGCCGGTGCTCGCGGTCGGCGCCGTCAGCGCTGACGCCGCCGGTGGCACGGCCGCCGGCTCTGCGGTGTCAGCGGTGTCAGTCTCAACCGCGATTGCGGGCCGCTCCGGCTGTCGATACACATAGCGATCGATCGATCCCAGGAACCCGCTGCTGATCTCGAACTTGGCGTAACGCCCGGGCATCAGGACCGCCAGCCGCGCCAGGCTCTTCTCCGTCCAGCCGTTGTAGACGCCGCCGCTCATCAGCTCGAGATTCTTTTCGTGAACCGCGATCGCCTTCTCCTCGAGCGGGAACGCTTCTTCCTCGAGCGCGAGCTCGTAGTCCTGCAGGTCGCCCGCGCTCAGTCCCGCGGGGCGCTCTGACTCGACGAGCGAACGGCTGAAGTTCGCGTAGACCTCGGCCATGTAGAAGGTGGCGGCCGCAGTCACTTCGCCCACCTCGTATGCGACGAGGTTGCCGAAAGCCCCGAGCGCCGCATCCATCGCCCGCCGCTTCTCCTGCAGGCTCTGGTCGAAGGGCTGCACGAGCTTGAGCGCCGCAAAGTGTTCGTACAGCGGCTCGGAGAGGACCAGCGATGCGCGGGCCGCGAGATTGCGCGTGCGGTCGGTTCGCTCGCTCGCCCGCGTCCGCGTCGACGCGCACGATCGCCTCGAGCTGCTCGCGATAGCGCAACTGGTCGTTGCTGCCCTTGTGAATCTCCGCGATCTTGAAGCGCGTCTCGACGGCCGTCTCGACCGGCTTCGGGTACTGCTCCACGTAGCGCGAATAGACATCGAGGGCGCGATCCGTGCTCTGCGACTGCTCGTAGAGGTCTCCGGCCAGCAGCAGCGCCTCGGCGCGCAGCTCGGGATTCTCGGACTCGCTGGCGACGCGCTCGTACTCGGCCGCGGCCTGCGGCAGCTGGCCGGCCTCGCGGCGGATGAAGGCGATCTGCTTGGTCGCTTCCTTGTTGAGCTCGTGCTCGGGATAGGTGCGCCGGAAGTCATCGAGCACTTCGGCGGCGGCCGTCCAGTCCTGCAGGCGCATCAGCGCCGCACCCGCGTCGTACTCGGCGCCGGCGCGGATCTTCGACGTCGGCGGCCGCCACCTTGATGCGCAGGAAATGATCGGCCGCCGCGCGGTACTCGCCCAGCGCATTCGCCTGCTCGCCCTGCTTGTAGATCGAGGCCGCCAGGTTCTCGACGAGCGCCGCACGCGATTCGTCCTCCTGCGGCGTCACCTCGAGCACGTGCGCGTACGCCTGCTCCGCCTGCGGATACTCGGCCAGATCGAACGACGAGTGCGCCACGACGATCCACGCCGTGCGCCGTATCGCGGGCGTCGCAGTCGGGAAGGCGTCGATCAGCTTCTGCGCCGAGGTCCGCGCGAGCACGAAGTCCTTCATGTCGTACAGGTCTTCCGCGGCGGCACCCAGCACGACCGCCGCGTGCTCGTGCTGCGGAAAGGTGTCGGCGAACTTGAGTGAGCTCGACGACCGTGTCGCGTCTCGCCGCTTCCTTCGCTTCCGCGCTCACGACCTTGAGATGCTCGCGATGCGCGTAGATCGCCGCATAGCCGGCCGCCGCAGCCTTTGCGTGCGCCGGATAGTCGTAAGCCGTGCGCTCGTACTCCCGCGCCGCGCCCGCCTGATCGCCGTTCTCGCGCAGGAGATCGGCCAGCTGATAGTTGATCGGCGGCGCCTCGGGATCGTCGTGGAAGGACTCGAGGAACTCGCGATACCAGCGCGCCGCTTCCGCGTAGTTGGCCGGCTTCTCCTGCAGCTGGTCCGCGTCCTGGTACTGCGCGTGATAGTGGTTCGCGAGGTCCGTGAGGTTCCTCTTCAGGTAGCCAGCACCTCGGGGCGATCGCGCTCACGTCGAAGTGCCGCCAGTATTCGGCCTGCAGACCGTAGTGGGTCGCGAACTCCTTCTTCGAGTCGAGCACCAGCTTCGGGAAGCCGCCGGTCTCGTAGATCTCGATCACGCGCATGCCGAAGCGCGGCGACGCGGCGTGGAGCGGATACAGCGCGACGAACGAGCGGTACACCGTCGCGGCGTCCTGGTAGCTGAGCTTCGTCAGGTAGAACTCGCCGAAGTAGCGATACACGCGATCTTCGTAGGTGCGATGACCGTTCGTCGCGAAGTACTCGCCGATGACTTCCGGACCGCCGAGGTTCGAGAGGCTGAGGCTCACGACCTGGAACGTGTCCTCGACGCGTCGCTCTTCCTCCTCGTCGTGCGTCGCATCGAAGTCGTAGCCGCTCGAGACCTTGTAGTCGAGCAGCGCGAAATAGCGGTGCAGCGCCTCCTCGTAGAACTCCTGCTTGTAGAGCGTCCAGCCGAGCTTGTAGAGCGCGAGCTCGTAGTACTCCGAGCCCGGCCCGATGGTCGACGATGGCCGCGTAGGCGCTCTCGGCGTCGCGATACTTCCTGCTGCGTGAAGAAATGCTCCGCGCGGCGGAACTGCACTTCGTCGAGGTAGCGCGAGCGCGGATGCTCGGCGATGAGTTGCTCCATCACCTTCATGGAGTCGGCGGTACGTCCGAGCTCGTCGTACGCGCGTGCCTTCTGGTACAGCACCTGATCGCGATAGGCGTAGGACGGGTACTTCGCGAGCAGCTCGTCGTACAGCCTGATCGCCTCGAGCCGGGCCGGCACGTTCGAGACTGCGATCAGCGCCCTCGGGCAGCGCCAGCTCGGACAGTTCGTCGGCCGACACGATCGAGCGACTGGCTGCTGGCGCGCTGCTCGAGCTCGCGCTCGGAATCGGCAGTGCAGCCTGCGGCGCTCGCGATGGCGGTCGCGGCCTTGCTGCCGCTGACGCGTCGATCTTCGTCGCAGCGGCCGGAGCCGGCATGCGCCGGGTGCGCTGCGCCGCGACGCGGCGATCGCCTTGCGACGCGGTCTGCGCCAGCGACCTCCACGAGCTTGCCATCGCCCAGAAGGCCGTACTCCTTCTCGATCTTGAGATCCGCGAGGCGTCGCATCGCTTCCGGGCGTCAGCGTGCTCTCCGGTGTCTCATCGAGGAAGCGGCGGTAGCTCTCCATGGCCTTGTCGAGGCCGTCGGTGACCTGCACCTCGGCGGTGTCGGCCTGCACCTCGCGCAGACTCGCGAGCGTCTCCTTGTCCGGGTGCTCGGCGCATGCGGCGAGCACCAGCGCGACGTCGCGATGACAGGCGAGGCGGGAGCGGTGCATTTAGCGCCCTCCTCCACCGCCGTCGCCTGCGATCTCGTCGCGCGGTCGTAGCTGTCTGCGACCGCATAACGAGCCTGCGTCTGGTAGAGCCTCGAGGCGCTCGCCGCGCGCCTTGAGCTCGTTGATCGCGACGGTCTCGATCAGCTGACCCTGGCGCGCCATCAGCGTGTTCACCTGCTCGAAGCGCCTCGCGCACGCGCGTGCGCAGCCGGTTGATCGGCACGTCATAGCCCGACGTAGCTGTGCACGGCGGCCTGTCTCGCGCTGACGAACGCGTCGTATCGCGCCTTCAAGACGGCGACGTCGTCGTTCAGCTCGCGCAGGTGCTTGTGTGCCTGCGTCAGGCGCTCGTGGTATTCCGTGCGCAGCGTCCAGCTCAACGACGCCCTGGAGGTGCTGCATGCGTTTCTGCAGTGCAGCCGCTCTGCGGATCGCTGGTGGACGCTGCATGCGATCTGGAGCTGCGAAGTGCGCTCCAGGGCGATGCGCTCGTCGGCAGTCGCGAGCAGCTCCGGTCGCGGTGCCGTCAGAATGGCCTGGAGGCGCTTGTCGCAGGTTGTCGCGCTGCTCCATGCGCAGGCGGATCTGCGAGTCGAGCTCGCGGAACTGCGCGTCGATCGTCGGCAGCAGCGGCTCGTAGTTCGCGCGGCGCAGGCCGATCAGGTCGTCGAAGGCATCGAAGCTCGCTCTGCCAGGTCACCAGCTTCTTGCGCAGATCCTCGAGGTCCAGGTAGTTCTGCAGCGCCGTCTGGAAATCGTGCGACGCCATGAGCGTCGTCAGGTAGAACGTCTCCGGCGCATCGGGCAGCGCCGCAGGCGCACCACCCAGTTGCTGGTCCTGCTTGATCTCCTCGCGCACCAGCGCCTGGAGGAACTTGCCCTCGCGGATGCTGCGTGATCGACGCATCCACCTTCTCGAGCTCCTCGCCGAAGGAGTCGAGCGCCTGGTCGTAGAGCAGCGCTGCGCGGCCGTACACGTTCAACTTCCCGTACGCATAGGGCAGCGCGAGCCTCGCTTCCTGCACGGCGCTGTCGGTGACGTCGCGCTCGAATCAGGAGGCTCCACGGAACGAGCGCGCGCTCGTAGTTCCTGGCGGACGCGTACGCCCAACCGGCGCTGAGCAGCGCCTGGTTCGAATAGGGTCCTTCGAGGCGCACGCGATCGAACGAGCGCTGCGCGCGCTCGAAATCGGCCGACTCGAGCATCAACCGGCCGAGCACCATGTTCGACTTGTCCGCGATCGCCGCGGTCGCGGGATCGGCGTTCTTCGACTGACCCGCCTTCTCGAGTTGCTGCAGGGCCTCCTTCGAGTGTCCTGCCTGCAGCAGCGCGATGCCGAGGTTGTACGCGACGAAGCCGCTCAGGCCTTTGCGCGTCCTGCAGTCCCTTCAGCACGTCGGCGGCATCGGCCGGTCGCCCGATCGCCAGGTAGACGTTGGCGCGCAGGAACTCGATCTCGTCGCGGATCGCCTCGGGGACCTTGCCGTCGATGCGCTCGAGCGCTTGCGAGCGCGCTCTCCATGCTGGTCTTTCTGGAAATGGATGCGCGCGAGACGGAACGCGGCTTCGTTGCGCACGATCTCGTCGACGTTGCCCTCGAGCACCGCGCGGATGGCGCGGCCGGCGCGATGATGCATGCGGTAGGAGAGCTCGAAGTCGCCGACCGAAAACTCGGCCTGGCCGACGTGGTAGTGCAGCGAATCGAGCTGCGGCTCGTCGACGCGGCGATGCTGCGCCAGCTCCGCGTCGAGCCGCTCGAGCGCTTCGAAGTACTGGCCCTGGTAGGCGTGAAAGAGCGCCTCTCCGAAATAGAGGTCCTGCAGATCGGCGCGCCGACGACGGCATGCGCGGCCAGCGACGCGCGCCAGCGCGAGACCAGGCAGCAGGTGCAGCGCGCGATGCACTACTGCCACTCCCCGAGGTCGATCGCGGGCTTGCCCGAGTCGGGCCCGGCGAGCGTGACGCCCAGGAGCTTGGGTCCGACGCCCTTGCTGAACGGCGAAGCGCTCGCTGCGGCTGTAGTCCTTGCCGCTTCCCGAGCTTGCCGTTGAGCGAGACTTCGATCTCGTGCTCGCCGGTCGCGATGTTGCCGGTGTAGATCCGCTGCACGCCGCCTTTCTGCAGCGCCTCGAGCTCCTTGAAGCTGTAGATGTAGTGCGTGGCGAGCTGACCGTCGATCTGGATCTGCACCGCGTCGAGGCGCAACGTCTCGCCCTGGGCGAGCGCCACGAAGACAGCGAGGTGCGTGTTCGACGGATAGAGCAGCTTCTCCTCCAGCTGGCTCAGCTCGGCAGCGATGCTCAGCACGTCGGATTTGACCTCCTGGACCTGCTCGTCCGAGACCTTTCATCTGCTCGCGGTTAACGTCCTGCGCAGCAACCGGTGCCACGCAGACGCAAAACACGATGCTCAACAGGAAACTGCGGATCGCCTGTGACATGAGCGCGTACCTCTGCCGTGCAGCTGGCCTATCTCGGCCTCATGAGATCGAGTCGGGAACTTGTGGAGCGGGGAGCGCGCGGGCCTTTCCGCGCGACGCTCACCGATCGTTCACGCTCGCGTCTTGAGAATTGACCCTGACATCGCCGTGTGTGCAGCGAACGCTGCGGCGCTGTGGGCACAGTGAGGCGCCAATCGCGGATGGCGCAGTGAGCGTACGAACGCGCTCGCGGTCTTGTGATCTCCAGTCATCGCCCCCTCCCTCACACCTGCGGTAACGACGCATCGTCTCCACACCGAGGCAGCCCAATGGGCGGACTGGATTTCGGCGGTCCCGCTGTCATGGAGCCCGTGGCTCTTTAGACCGGAGACTTTGCGTCGCCACCTTTCGGTGGGTTTGCCCTGTCTTAAATCCGCGACCATCCTCGCCACTTTTCCCTTGGCGGGCGTGACGTGAATCACACATCGCGAACGTGTGAACTCAATTTGTTCCGTTGACTTTTCTTGTGCAGTCGCGACGAGTCAACTTTTTCAATGACCTGTGCGTCAGAAGGTTTTGTCGCTCCGCGGATGCACTCGGGGCAGTGCAGATCACATAATCTGGAAGCGGCGACACTTCTAGGAGACACAGCGCGACCGGGCACGCGAACACGCAGATGGATTCGTGGCGGTATGGACGTCAACGCATCGACGGTCCGCGTATGTGCCAGGCCGATCGATGACGCCGGTGCAGTTCCTGAGACGGTCGCGGCGCCGACGCGTGGCTGAGCAACGAAGCTCTCCACAGTGGCAAGCCTGCCGAGCTCTGTTGAATTTGACCCGCACCAGGGTCTGTGCCTAAATCCTGTCTAGTTAGACAGGTCGAGCAGATTCGCCGTCCGTTCGCTCGCACTGCCGACTTTTCCTGGCCCTCGCATCACCACCTGGGCCCGGGTCCGCGGGGGAAATGAAATGTCTACAGCACAGCGTGCGCAGCAGAACGGAAACGTTGTCGCCAATTTCGTCGCTGGCCAGACTGCGGCGACCACCAGTGGACGCGGCGCTCCGCTCTTCAATCCGGCGACCGGCGAGCAATCCGGGTGGGTTGGATTCTCGTCCGCCGAGGACGTCGCAGGCGCAGTCGCCGCGGCCAAGGCAGCCTATCCGGGCTGGGCGGAAACGCCGCCCGCGAAGCGCGCCAACTACCTGTTCAAGTTCAAGGCGCTGCTCGACGAGCACCGCGAGGATATCGCGCGCCACATCAGCGCGGAGCACGGCAAGACTCACGCGGACGCTTTGGGCGAGGTGGCTCGCGGCATCGAGGTGGTGGATTTCGTCTGCGGCATTCCGCATCTGCTCAAGGGAGACTTCAGCCGCAACGTCGGGCCCAACATCGACACCTACAGCGACCGCGAGCCCCTGGGAGTGGTGGCGGGAATCACGCCGTTCAATTTTCCCGCCATGGTTCCGTTGTGGATGTACCCGGTGGCCATCGCCTGCGGCAACACTTTCATCCTCAAGCCCTCCGAGCGCGACCCGTCGGCACCTATGTTCGTAGGCGGATTGCTGCATGAAGCCGGGTTGCCCCCAGGCGTGATGAACGTCGTTCATGGCGACAAGGAAGCGGTCGACGCCATCCTGCATCATCCCGACATCAAGGCCGTCAGCTTCGTGGGCTCAACCCCGGTTGCAGAATACGTCTACACGACGGGAAGCAAGGCGGGCAAAAGAGTGCAGGCGCTCGGCGGCGCCAAGAATCACATGCTGGTACTTCCGGACGCCGATATGGATCAGGCGGCCGATGCGTTGATGGGCGCCGCCTATGGTTCTGCCGGCGAGCGCTGCATGGCGGTCTCCGTCGCTGTACCGGTCGGCGAGCAAACCGCGGATCGATTGGTCGCTGCCCTGGCTCATCGCGCTTCGTCATTGCGGATCGGACCCAGCTCCGATCCCGACGCCGACATGGGGCCTGTCATTACCGAACAGCACCGCAAGCGCATCACCTCGTACATTGAAAAAGGAGTGTCCGAGGGGGCGACCCTCCTGGTGGATGGTCGCGACTCGCCGGCCGCACGCAAGAAGGGATTCTTCCTCGGCGCCTCCTTGTTCGATCACGTCAGCAAGGACATGACCATATACAAGGAGGAGATTTTCGGTCCCGTCCTCTGTGTCGTGCGCGCTCGCGACTACGAGGAGGCGGTCGACCTGGTCAATGCGAACGCCTATGGCAATGGAGTCGCGGTGTTCACGCGCAATGGCGATGCCGCGCGCGATTTCGCCAAGCGCGTGCAGGTGGGCATGGTTGGGGTGAACGTCCCCATTCCGGTGCCGGTGGCGTTTCATAGTTTCGGTGGCTGGAACCGGTCGCTCTTCGGCAGTCACGCCATCTACGGTCCGGAAGGCGTGCACTTCTACACCCGCTTGAAGACCGTGACCTCACGCTGGCCCACGTCGATCGGCGCGGGCGCCGAGTACGTCTTCCCGACGCACAAATAGGGCACCCAGGAAAGTTTCGCCCAAAGCGGCGAATACTTTCCCGGGGCCCGCCCAAGAGGCGGGCATCTTGGAGAAGAGAGAATGCGCAAGCTCAAGTGCGGATTGATCCAGATGGGCCTCAAGGGCGAGGTGTCCATGCGCCCCGAGCAGATCCGGGACCGGATGCTCGAGGCCCATGTGCCGCTGATCGAGAAGGCGGGCGCCAGCGGCGTGCAGGTGCTGTGCTTCCAGGAGATCTTCACGCAGCCTTATTTCTGTCCCAGCCAGGACCGCAAATGGTATGCGGCCGCCGAAGCGGTTCCCGACGGTCACACGACCCGCTTCATGCAGGAGTACGCGAAGAAACACCGCATGGTCATGGTCGTGCCGGTCTACGAGGAAGCCATGACCGGCGTGTACTACAACACGGCCGCGGTCATCGATGCCGATGGCAAGTACCTCGGCAAGTACCGCAAGACGCACATTCCGCAGGTCGATCCCGGGTTCTACGAGAAGTTCTTCTTCAAGCCGGGCGACCTGGGCTTCCCGGTGTTCGAGACCGCATACGTCAAGCTCGGCGTCTACATCTGCTACGACCGGCATTTTCCCGAAGGTTGGCGGGCGCTCGCGCTCAACGGCGCCGAGTACATCGTGAACCCGTCCGCGACGGTCGCCGGGCTGAGCAAGTACCTGTGGGAGCTCGAGCAGCCGGCGTCGGCCGCCGCGAATGGAGTCTTCATCGGCGCCATCAACCGCGTCGGCAAGGAGGAGCCGTGGGCTGACAAGATGGGTGAGTTCTACGGCTCGAGCTACATCGTCAATCCGCGCGGCAAGATCGAAGCGCAGGCGAGCTACGATCGCGACGAGCTGCTGGTGCACGAGATCGACCTGGACATGATTCGCCAGGTTCGCGACACGTGGCAGTTCTTCCGCGATCGACGGCCGGAAGCCTACGGTTCGCTGGTGCAAAACTGATGGCGGGCGAGCCGGCAAAAAGCCGCGCGGTACAGGTCGGCGACTTCTACGAGCTGGAAGTCGGCGCGGACCTCGCCGCCAGCCCGCGATACAACGAGGACATCGCGCCGACGCGTGTCGCGCAGCGCACGTGGAACACCTGGCACATCGCCGCACTGTGGGTGGGCATGGCGATCTGCGTTCCGACTTATACCCTCGGCGGCGTACTGACGACGTACTTTGGTCTCTCCGTCGGCGAGGCGCTGTGGGCCGTATTCATCGCCAACGTCATCGTCTTGATACCGCTGACCCTCAATGCGTTCGGGGGCACCAAGTTTGGAATTCCATTTCCGGTGATGTTGCGCGCCTCGTTCGGGATCATCGGCTCCAATGTCCCGGCGCTGATTCGCGCACTGGTGGCCTGCGGCTGGTTTGGCATCCAGACACTGTTCGGCGGTATCGCGGTGCACCTCATGCTCGCGGCACTCTGGGATGGCTGGGCTCAACTCGGCGGCGTGGGCGAAGTGCTGGGCTTCTTCATCTTCTGGGTCGCCAATGTCTGGGTGGTGATCCGCGGCTCGGAATCGATCAAGTTGCTCGAGGCACTCGCGGCGCCGCTCCTGTTGCTCGTCGGCGCAGGCCTCCTGTACTGGGCCTGGCCGCAAGCTTCGGTGAGCGAGTTGCTCGCACGGCCGGGCAACCGGCCGGCCGATGCCTCTTTTCTCGCGTATTTCCTTGCCGGGCTCACCGCGATGGTTGGGTTCTGGGCGACCCTGTCGCTGAACATTCCCGATTTCAGCCGCTTCGCCCGCTCACAGCGCAGCCAGATCATCGGCCAGGTCATCGGGCTGCCCCTGACGATGCTGCTGTTCGCCGGGCTCGGCGTGGTCATGACCGCAGCGTCCTCCCAGCTGGTCGGCGAGACGATTTCCGATCCGATCACCCTGATCGGACGAATCGACAGTCCGTTCTGGGTCGTCCTGTCGATGATGATCATCATCATCGCGACCATCTCGACCAACACGGCCGCGAACATCGTCTCGCCCACCAACGATTTTCAGAATGTCGCGCCGCGGTTCATCAACCAGAGGAAAGGCGTATTGCTGACTGGCTGCATCGGTATCGCGCTGATGAGCTGGGAATTGCTCAAGCGCATGGGATGGCTCGATTCCGACGTGAGCGTCGACAGTCTCTATTCCAACTGGCTCATCGGTTACTCGAGCCTGCTCGGCCCGATCGCCGGGATCATGGTCGTGGACTATTTCGTGGTGCGCAGACAGCAATACGACCTGCCGGGCCTGTACCTGGATCACGGGCCGTACCCGGCGTGGAACGTCGCGGGATTCGTGGCGTTTCTCGTGCCAGTCACATTGACGCTGGTCGCGATCACCACGGGCGCCCTGCAGTGGTTTTACACCTACGGTTGGTTCACCGGCTCGCTGCTCGGCGGGGTCATCTACTACCTGAGCAGCCGACGCAGCGTGCAGAAATCCGCCGCTGCGCAGTCTGCCGCGAGCCGGGCGTAGCAGGCGCGCAGGCCGCTGCGCGAAGACATATAGAGGTGGTCGAAATGTCGGTACTCATCAAGGGCGGCACCATCGTCACCGCCGATCAGACCTACCAGGCCGACGTCCTGTGCTCAGATGGCAAGATCGTCGAGATAGCCGCAGGGATTGCCGCCCCCGCGCGCAGCGAGGTCGTCGATGCAGGCGGCCAGTTCGTCATGCCAGGTGGCATCGACCCGCACACCCACATGCAACTGCCCTTCATGGGCACAGTGGCGAGCGACGACTTCTATTCGGGCACGGCCGCCGGGCTCGCCGGTGGCACCACCATGATCATCGACTTCGTCATCCCCAATCCGAAGCAGCGGATCATGGAAGCTTGGCGGCAGTGGCGCGAATGGGCGCAGAAGGCCGTTTCCGACTACTCGTTCCATGTCGCCATCACCTGGTGGGACGAGAGCGTGCGCGAGGACATGGTGAGCCTGGTGCGCGAGCACGGCGTCAACAGCTTCAAGCATTTCATGGCGTACAAGAACGCCATCATGTGCGACGACGAAACGCTGGTGAACAGCTTCTCCACCGCACTGACGCTGGGCGCGATCGTTACCGTGCACGCCGAGAACGGCGACCTGGTGTTCAAGCTGCAGGACGAGATCTACAAGCGCGGCATCACCGGACCCGAGGGCCATCCGTTGTCGCGGCCCCCTGAGGTGGAAGGCGAAGCCGCCAATCGCGCCATCCGCATCGCCGAAGTCATCAAGGTGCCGATCTACGTGGTCCACGTCTCATCGCGCCAGGCGCTCGAGGCGATCACGCGCGCACGTAACGAGGGGCAACGCGTGTTCGGAGAAGTGCTGGCGGGGCACCTGCTGATCGACGATTCCGTGTATCGCGACGCGAATTTCGAGCGCGCCGCGGCGCACGTGATGAGCCCGCCGTTCCGCTCGCCGGAGCACCAGGTCGCGCTGTGGCGCGGCCTGCAGTCGGGCAACCTGCAGACGACGGCCACCGATCACTGCACCTTCTGCGCGGATCAGAAGGCGGCGGGCAAGGATGACTTCCGCAAGATCCCCAACGGCACCGCCGGGATCGAGAACCGCATGGAAGTACTGTGGCACCACGGGGTCAACACCGGGCGCCTGACCATGAACGAGTTCGTGCGCGTCACCTCCACCAACGCCGCGCAGATCTTCAACATCTATCCGCGCAAGGGCAGCGTGTCGGTGGGCGCCGATGCCGACCTGGTGGTCTGGGACCCGTCCGCGAGCAAGACTATTTCCGTCAAGACGCATCACCAGAAGATCGACTTCAACATCTTCGAGGGCATGACCGTGCGTGGCGGTGCATCGCACACCGTGAGCGGCGGCAAGCTCGTCTATACGAAGGGCGATCTGCGGGTCGAACGCGGGGCCGGCAAGCACGTCGACCGTCCGCCGTTTGCGCCGTACTACGATGCAGTCAAGAAACAGCTCGAGCTGAGCGCACCACGGCCGGTTAAGCGCTGACGCCCCACGATGACGAGCAAGCGCAATCGCGAGGCGTCCGTCAGCAACGAGAAGTCGATCGCTGACACGGCCGACATCCGTTCGGGCCGTCTCAGCGACGCGCAGATCGCAGCCAACTTTGCGGACATGCACCCGCCGCTGACGCCGTCAGAGGCGATCATAGACGCCGACCGTTGTTACTTCTGCTACGCGGCCCCGTGCACGACAGCCTGTCCGACCGGCATCGATATCCCCAGCTTCATCCAGAAGATCCGCAGCGGCAACCTCAAGGGTTCCGCCCACACGATCCTGAGCGCGAACATCATGGGCGGCATGTGTGCCCGGGTGTGTCCGACCGAGGTCCTGTGCGAGCAGGCGTGCGTGCGCAACACGCACGAAGACCGGCCGGTGCGTATCGGGCTGCTGCAGCGCTATGCCACCGATCCGGTGTTCGATGAGAAGACTCCTCTCTTTGAGCGCGCGCCGCCAACCGGCCGCACCGTCGCCGTGGTGGGTGGCGGCCCGGCGGGCCTGAGCTGCGCGCACCGCCTGGCGATGCTGGGGCACAGTGCGACCGTGTTCGAGCCGAAGGAGAAGCTGGGCGGCCTGAACGAGTACGGTATCGCGGCGTACAAGACGCCCGATGATTTCGCCGCGCGCGAAGTCGAATACATCCTCGGCATCGGCGGCATCGAGGTGCGCACCGGCGTGGCGCTGGGCAAGGGCCTTTCGCTCGGCGAGCTGCGCGCGCAATACAACGCCGTGTTTCTCGGCATCGGTCTCGCGGGAATCAATGGTCTAAACCTCGACAACGAACGACTCGAGGGCGTGGCGAACGCGGTCGACTACATCGCAACGCTGCGCCAGGCGAGCGACAAGACATCGCTGCCAGTCGGGCGCAGAGTCGTCGTGATTGGCGGCGGCATGACTGCGATCGACATCGCGATCCAGAGTAAGGCCCTGGGCGCGGAAGAGGTGACCATGGTCTACCGCCGCGGCCAGGAGCACATGAACGCCAGCCGCTACGAGCAGGAATTCGCGCAGATCCGCGGCGTGACGCTGAGGTATTGCTCGCGGCCTCGGAAACTTCTGGCCGCGGGTGGCCGGGTCCGCGCCGTCGAGTTCGAAACGACCACGGCCGGGAAGGACGGGAAGGTCGAAGGAACGGGGCAGACCTACGTGCTCGACGCGGACGTCGTGTTCAAGGCGATCGGACAGAAGCTGCTGTGGGAACGTCTCGCCGACACGGCGGAGATCGTCGAGCTGCGCCAGGACCGCATCGCGGTGGACGAGGAAAGAAGGACTTCGCTACCCGACGTGTGGGCCGGCGGCGACTGCGTGTACGGCGGCAGCGACCTGACCGTGTCCGCCGTGCAGGACGGCAAGATCGCCGCCCTGTCCATCGACAGATTCTTGAGGCGAGGTGCGTGACATGGCCGACCTGACCACCCGATTTCTCGGCATCACATCACCCAATCCTTTCTGGCTCGCATCGGCACCGCCGACCGACAAGGCCTACAACGTCAACCGGGCCTTCGAGGCCGGCTGGGGCGGTGCCGTGTGGAAGACGCTCGGAGAAGATCCGCCGATCGTCAACGTCAACGGTCCGCGCTACGGCGCCATGCATGGCAACGACCGGCGCGTGCTCGGCTTCAACAACATCGAGCTGATCACCGATCGCCCCTTGGGCGTCAACCTCGAGGAAATCCGCCAGATCAAGCGCGACTGGCCGGACCGTGCGTTGATCGTTTCGGTCATGCTGCCGATGCAGGAGGAGACCTGGGCGAAGTACGTGCCGATGATCGAGGACACCGGCGCCGATGGTCTCGAGCTCAACTTCGGCTGTCCGCACGGCATGTCCGAGCGCGGCATGGGCTCGGCGGTGGGCCAGGTGCCCGAGTACATCCAGCTCGCCGCGCACTGGTGCAAGAAGTACGCGCGCGTGCCGGTGGTCGTGAAACTCACGCCCAACATCACCAATATCCTGCCCGCCGCGAAGGCCGCGAAGGCCGGCGGCGCCGACGCGGTGTCGCTGATCAATACGCTGAACTCGATCATGCGCGTGGACTACGACACGCTGACCATCTATCCGTCGACCGATGGCAAGGGCTCGCACGGCGGCTACTGCGGTCCCGCCGTCAAACCGATTGCATTGCACATGGTCGCGGAGATCGCGCGCTCGCGTGAGACCGCGGGCTTGCCGATTTCCGGCATCGGCGGAATCACCGACTGGCGCGACGCCGTCGATTTCCTTGCGCTGGGAGCAACGACCGTCCAGGTGTGCACGGCCGCGATGGTCTATGGGTTCAAGATCATCGATGACCTGGTGGACGGGCTCGGCAACTTTCTCGACCGCAAGGGATTCGCCTCGGTGCACGAGCTGGTCGGCAAAGCGGTGCCGAGTGTGACCGACTGGCAGTACCTGAACCTCAATCACGTCGACAAGGCGTGGATCGACCAGGACCTGTGCATCAAGTGTGGGCGCTGCCACATCGTCTGCGAGGACGCATCGCATCAGGCCATCACCGCGTCCGCGAACGGCGTGCGGCACTTCGAAGTCATCGACGCCGAGTGCGTCGGTTGCAACCTGTGCGTCAGCGTCTGTCCGGTCGAAAGCTGCATCACGATGCGTCCGATGACCAGCGGCGTCGATCCGCGCACCGGCCGCCCGATCACGCGCGAGAAGGCCGATTGGACCACCCATCCGAACAACCCCGGCCGGCGGCCGGAATAACCGACGCCTGAGGTCGACCGCACCGTGTCATCGCCGGCGAGAAAGCTCGACATCCGCGAAGCCAACGAGGCGCTCATCCTGCGCGCCGCGGAAAAGCAATTCGCCCTGCACGGTTTCAGAGGTACGACCACGGAAGGCATCGCCAACGAGGCAAGGCTGCCGAAGGCCAACGTCCACTATTACTTCAAGACCAAGGCCAATCTGTACCGGCAGGTCCTCAAGGGCATTCTCGAGGACTGGATGGACGCGGCCGCCGCATTCGAGGCCGACGATGATCCGGAACGTGCGCTGACGATGTACATCACGGCGAAGATGCAATTCTCCCGGCAACGGCCGTACGGCTCGCGCGTGTGGGCGAGCGAGATCATGCGCGGCGCTCCGGTGATGGAGCGCTTCCTGGGTACCACGCTCAAGACGTGGGTCAACGCGCGCGTCAAGACCATCCACACCTGGATCAGCTCGGGCAAGATCCGCGCGGTGGACCCGGAGAGCCTGCTCTATATGATCTGGGCGGTGACCCAGCATTACGCGGACTTCGAGCGACAGATCGCCATCCTGAACGGCGGCAGCGCGTTCGACGAGCGTCAATACCGCGACCGGGTAGAACAAGTCGTGAGACTGATCCTGGGCAGCGTTGGATTCGAGGCTCAGGCAGGGATGGGGACGCGGCAGCGAGCGAGCGCATGAAGAACGACGACGAAGCGCTGGTCGAGGCCGCCAAGGCTGTGCGTGCGCGCGCACATGCGCCCTACTCCCACTATCACGTTGGCGCGGCGGTTCTCGATGAGAACGGCCGGATCCACAGTGGTTGCAACGTCGAGAACGCGGCCTACCCGGAAGGCACCTGCGCCGAGACCAGCGCCATCGCCGCGATGGTCGCAGCGGGCGGCAAGCGGATCGTCGCGGTCGCGGCGGTGGGCGGCGGGCAACAACTCGAGGCGTGCACTCCTTGCGGTGGATGCCGTCAGCGCATCGCCGAGTTCGCCGACCGCAACACCCGCATCATCCTGCTCGACGAGAAGGGCCAGACGCGAACCTACACGGTGGAGCAACTCCTCCCCGCCTCGTTCCGCCTGCGATAGTCATCGACGCCGCGGCTGCGGCGAACGTGCGCGCCGGTTGCCGGTGGCCTTCTTCGCGAGCACACCGTCGAGAATAATCCGCGACAGCGATTGCTCGACCTTGCGAAAGTGCCCCGGTGTCAGCTGGGGCACGTTCATCACCGCCTTGATCTGCGGAACGAAATCCGCGTAGTGCTGCGTCGCCGCCCAGATCAGGAAGATCAGGTGATACGGATCGACCGCCGCCAGCTGGCCCTGGTCGATCCAATGCTGGATCACTGCCGCCTTGCGTTCCACCACCGCCCGCAGGTTCGTCTGCAGGTATTTCTTGAGAAACGGCGCACCCTGCACGATCTCGTTGGCGAACACGCGCGATGCGGCGGGAAACTGCCGCGACAGCTCGACCTTGTGCGCGATGTAGTTGCCGAGCTCCACAGCCGGGTCGCCGTTGCGGTCGAGTTCCCGCAACGGAACCAGCCAGATTTCCAGCGTGCGCCGCAGAACGGCAAGGTACAGGTCCTTCTTGCGCTCGAAGTAGTAGTGCAGGTTCGGCTTGGAAATCCCGGCGCGCTCGGCGATCTCGTCGATCGTCGCGCCGCGGTACCCGTAGGTCGCAAAGACTTCCACCGCGCCATCCAGGATGCGCTCCTCGTTTCGTAGCTGGATCCGGGTCTTCATTTCAGACGTCCAGCAGCAGACCCGCCAGGGCTGCGCTCATCAGGTTCGACAGTGAGCCGGCTGCCACCGCCCGCAGCCCGTAACGTGCAATGAACTCACGCAGTTCCGGAACGAGGCTTCCCAGCGCGCCCATCTGGATCGCGATCGACGAGAGGTTGGCGAAACCGCACAAGGCGAACGTCGTGATCGCTTCGGCCCTCGGGCTCAGTGTCTCAGCGATCTGCCCGAAGTGCAGGTAGGCGACGAACTCATTGAGGATGAGCTTTTCGCCGAAGAACGCGCCGGAAATCTGCGCTTCGGACCACGGCACGCTCAGGAGGTACATCAGCGGTCCGAATACCCAGCCCAGCATTCTCTCCAGCGTCAGCCCTTCGACGCCGATGACACCGCCGAGCCAGCCGACCAGGCCGTTGAACAGGGCGATGAGCCCGACGAAGGCTATCAGCATGGCGCCGATGGCCACCGCGAGCTTCACGCCGTCCAGCGCACCGACGCCCGCCGCCATGATGACGTTGGCATGCCGGCCGCCTTCATCCTTGAGCATCACGTCTTCCTTGCTTTCGGGCGCGGCGGACGGATCGTCGGGGAAGATGAGCTTGGCCATCAGCAGCCCGCCTGGCGCGGCCATGAATGAGGCTGGCAGCAGATATTCGAGCCTGATGCCCAACTGCGCATAGGCGGCGAGTACGGTACCGGCGACCGAGGCCATGCCCGTCGCCATCACCGTGAAGACCTGCGGTTCGCTGAGCTTGCGCAGGTAGGGACGGATGGCGAGCGGTGACTCGGTCTGGCCGACGAAGATCGTGGCGGCCGCGCACAGCGACTCGACGGTGCGCGTGCCTATGATCCAGCGCAGCCCGCCACCGATGATTCTCACGACCCACTGCATGATCCCGAGGTGGTACAGGATGCTCATCAGGGCCGCGAAAAAGATGACGACCGGCAGGACGTGCACCGCGAAGCTGATGCCCTGGTCGGTATTGGCGAGACTGCCGAACACCATGGTGATGCCGGCCTGCGAATAGCCGATCACCGCTTCCACCCCATGCGAGATCGCCAGGATCGCGCGACGGCCGGCGGGAACATAGAGCACCAGCGCCGCAATTCCGATCTGCAGCGCGAACGCGCTCAAGACGATGCGCAGGCTGATCGCTCGGCGGTTGATCGATAGCAGCAGTGCGGCGCCCAGGATGACGGCGATCCCCAGAAGACTCATCCATCTCATTCTTCTTCTCCTTCTCCCCGCAGGCGTTGACGCCGCGTCGTTGCCGCTGTGATCTGCTGCTCGAGCCCTTCGATGCTCACACGCGCCCGGGCCTGAGCGTTTCGTAAATCACCGGCCTCGAGAGCGGCGGTGACGGCGCGATGGTACAAGCCGCGCGCAGGTTGTGGATGGCGCGCTGCACGTCCACATCTCTCGCTGCATGAACCACGGCCAGCGGCCGCCCGCGATCGACCGCCGTACCAATCGGAGCGATATCGGTGAAGCCGACCGACAAGTCCAGCTTGTCGTCCGCGCGGCGACGCCCGCCGCCCAGTTCGATGATTGCATTGCCTAATGCGCGCGCGTCGACGGCGGCGAGGTATCCGTCCCTGGCTGGTGGAACCGACGCTCTCACAGGCGCAACCGGCAAGTAGTGATCGGGCCGCTCCAGGAAGTTCGCAGGTCCGCCGAGCGCCGCGACCATTGCGCCGAAGGCTTCCGCGGCCTTGCCCGACGTGACGGCACGATCGGCGCGCTCCCGGGCTGCGTCTGCGCTGCTCTCGACGCCCGAGAGCACGAGCATTTCCGCGCACAGCGCCAGGACCACTTCGTTCAACCTTGGCTCACGTTGCCCGTTGGTGAGATAGGCCACGGCCTCACGGATTTCCACCGCGTTGCCGGCCGTGAGCCCCAGCGTTTCATTCATGTCCGTGATCAGCGCATGCGTCTTCAGCCCCGCACCGCTCGCTGTTTCGATGATGCTGCGTGCCAGCGCCCGTGCCTGCTCCGTAGTCGCCATGAAGGCTCCGGACCCGACCTTCACGTCCATCACCAACGTGTCGAGCCCGGCAGCGATCTTCTTGGACAGGATCGAAGCGGTAATCAGTGGAATCGATTCCACCGTGCCGGTGACGTCGCGGATGGCGTAGAGGCGCCGATCGGCCGGGGCGAGATCGGCAGTCTGCCCGATGATGGCGCAGCCGACCGATCGCACTACTGTCTCGAACGTGGCCAGGTCCGGTGTCGAGCGGTAGCCGGGAATGCTGTCGATCTTGTCGAGAGTGCCTCCGGTGTGACCAAGGCCGCGCCCTGAAATCATCGGCACGAAACAGCCGCAGGCTGCGGCGATCGGTGCCAGCAGAAAACTTACCTTGTCGCCAATGCCGCCCGTGGAATGCTTGTCCACGACTGGGCCGCCCAAGTCCTTGGCACGCCATCGCAGAATCGTCCCGGAGGCGGCCATCGCCTTCGTCAAAGCCGCCGCTTCCTCGAATGACATCGACCGCAGGCAGATCGCCATGGCGAGCGCCGCGACCTGCTCGGGCGGAATGCTGCCGTCGGCGAGACCGCGCACGAAGAGCCCGATCTGTTCCGCCGAGAGCGTTGCGCCATCGCGCTTGGCCCGGATGACGTCTACGAACAACAAAGATTGTCTCGCACAAGAGTCATACGGTTGGTCAAATTTTTGCCAGTTGATAAAGAGTATTCTTATACATAAGCTGTCCGCGATGTGCTAATCCGCTGCATCATTCATGGGGGACTTCGAATGAACAAGAGGAATCTGGCGCTCATCATGAGCGCCCTGCCGATCGGCACGATCGGTATCGGTCAGGCCGCGGTTGCCCAGGAAGAGTCCGGCAAGGTTTTCGAGGAAGTCATCGTCACTGCTTCGAAGCGCGAGCAGAACATTTATGACGTCCCCGTGGCGATGAGCGCGTTCTCGGAAGCGACGATGGAGAAGCAGGGCATCACGGATCTCGTGGATATCGGCAAGTTCGTGCCGAACCTGAATGTGACCGGTTTTTCGGCCGGCCACACCTCGTCAGCCAATCCGTTCATCCGCGGCATCGGCCTGCAGGATCACCTGATCACGACCGAGCCGGGCGTCGGTGTCTATGTGGATGGCATCTATCTCGGCCGCCAGGTCGGCCAGAACTGGAGCCTCTCCAATATCGAGCGCGTGGAAGTGCTGCGCGGGCCGCAGGGCACCCTGTACGGGCGCAACTCGATCGGTGGCGCGATCAATATCATCACCCGCCAGCCGGGCGACGAGACCGGCGGAAAGCTGGGATTGACGGCGGGCAGCCGCGGACGCCTGAACGGCGACGTCTATACGAACTTCCGGCTGTCGGACCAGTTCGCCATGTCCCTTACGCTGGCCTACCAGCGTCGTGATGGGCTCGGGGACTTTCTGAATGTCCAGGATCCGAACAAGGAAGTCGGCGAGATGGAGGACAAGTCCGGGCGCATCGCTATGCTGTGGGAGCCGACGGAACGCCTGTCCTTCCTGGTGACCGCGGATGGCAACAGAGGCGACAACGGCCTGCGGCCGTACGACACGCTGATCGATGAGCTTGGCGCCGCGTGCCGGGCCAACCCCCCGCCTCTCCCGGCGACCTGCGCTGGCGCCAACGGCGCCGTTTTCAATGCCGGCTACCGCAATTCCGACCAAGCCAGCGATCCGTATGACAACAACACCGGCCAGGTAAACCAGATCGAGGTGACGAACGAGGCCTACGGCGTATCGCTGACCGTTGGCTACGAGATCTCGGAGGCTCTCAATTTCAAGCTGCTGGCGAGCGACCGCCACTCGGAATACGAGAGTGGACTCGACGATGACAGTTTCTTCGACAACTTCCTCTCGTTCCCCGAGGTCGGCGAAGCCGATCAGCAGTCGGTGGAATTGCAGGTCACGGGCGCGACTGGTGCGCTCGATTACGTGCTCGGCCTGTTCTACTACGAGGAGGAAGGACAGAACTTCCAGGACGATACGGCCTTCAACTGCGGTACGGCGGCTGCCCCGTGCCCGAGCCCCAACCCCCTCGCCGCCGACTTCTTCCTTCACCAGAAGTACGATAGCCAGGCGATCTACGCCAATGTCGGCTTCCACCTGACGGATGCGTTCCGGATCGCGGCCGGCGTCCGGCAGACGGAGGATGACAAATCAGCGGACACCATGCCCGTGGTAGGGGTGATCGCGGCATCCAATTCCAACGATGGGTCGGAGACCACCTGGGACGTCTCGGCCTCATACAAGTTCGCGGACCGGATGACGCTCTATGGTTCTGTCCAGAGTGGCTACCAGGCCGGCCAGTACCCGGCGCGTCCGTTCTGCCTGTTCGGTAATGCGAACTGCTTTGTGGCCACCGACAACGTCACGGCAATCAACTACGAGGTGGGATTGAAGGGAGAGCCGCTGGATAGACTGCAGTTGAGCATCGCCGTGTTCAATACGGAATACTCGGACCTGCCCTACCAGGTGAGCTCGACGACGGGGGCAGGCTTCAACACGCAAAGCATCGTCGTGGACCAGACCTCGCGCGGCGCCGAGTTGGAAACCACCTGGGTTGCGACCGATAACTTCCGTCTTCACGCGTCCCTGGGTTACATCGACGCGGACGTCGACGATCCAAATCCAAATGCAGTCGCTCCGCTGACACCCGAACTGACCGCATCCCTGAGTCCCGAGCTGACAATCCCGGTTGGCGCCGGAGAGGTGACGGCGCGCGCTGACTGGTCATTCCGGGATGAAATGTTCGGCGAGCCCAGCAAAGATCCAGCCAGGTTCACGCTGATCGACAGCCGCGACCTGGTCAACGTTGACATTAGCTACCGGCCCAGTGACGGCGACTGGACCATCGGGGCTTACGGTCGCAATGTCACGGACGAGCGCTATGACAACGCAAGGCTCAACACCGGCGACTATGTGCTGGTGATGTTGAGCAACGATGCGAGCGAGTACGGAGTCCGTTTCATCAAGGAATTCTGATTCGGTATTTGACGATCGAATGACCGGGGCCGGGAGTTTTCTCCTGGCCCCTTTTCTTTGTCGGTTCACGCCGCGCCCCGCTATCCTTGTTCCATTGGGGCGGAGGTGATGCATGAAAGACGGACGTGACGTCCAGGCAATGCTCGCCGTGGCTCTCGAGGAGGCAAGGCTGGGCCTGGCTGAAGGCGGGATTCCGATCGGCGCGGCTCTCTTTGATCGAAGCGGGAAGCTGCTCGGGCGTGGACACAATCGTCGCGTCCAGGAGAACGATCCATCCGTGCACGGCGAGACCGACGCGTTCCGGAAGGCCGGCCGTCAGCGCCGCTACCAGGACACGATCATGGTCACGACGTTGGCCCCGTGCTGGTACTGCAGCGGGCTCATCGTCCAGTTCCGGATCGGTAAAGTGGTCGTTGGCGAGTCGCGCACGTTCCGCGGCGGAATCGACTGGCTGCGCGAGCGAGGCGTGGACGTCGTCGACCTGGATTCACCCGAATGCGTGAGCCTGCTCAGGGCATTCATCGACGCGCATCCCGATGTCTGGAATGAGGACATCGGCGAGGCTTGAATATCTCGCCGGCGGGGGGCGTGCGGCTCGATTCTGGTAGATTGTCGCACGCGACCGACAAACAAGCCGTTGAGCGACGTCTGTTGCGCGCGTATACCGTCCCGTAGCTGGCCTGCGCCGGCGACAGCAACGGGAGGCATCCATGATGCGCGCAGCGTCAGCAACGATTGTCGCACTACTCGCCGCTCCGGCGTTCGCAGCGGACCGCGGTGTGTACATCGGCGCCGCCACGGGCCAGGCCAACGTGCGCAACGCCGATGAGCTGAGCGGGTTCGAGCTCGACAGCGACGACAACTGCTTCAAGGCGATCCTCGGCTTTCGCGCAGATTTTCTCGCCTTCGAGTTCAACTACGTCGATTTCGGCCAGCCACAACAGACATTCGCGGGCCGACGTGTGCAGGTCGATGCGAAGGGATACGACGGATTCCTCGTCCTGTCCAAGCGCATCGCGCACCTCGAACTGTTCGCAAAGGCGGGCCTGCTCGCATGGGAGATGGAAACTTCCGTGCAGGGTCTGGGCTCGGTGACCAGGGAAGGCACGGACTTCGGATTCGGCGGGGGCGCCCAATTGGTGTTCGGCGGTCTCGCGGTGCGCGGTGAGTACGAACAGTTCGAGATCAGCGACGTCGACAGCGTCAACCTTGTTTCCGTGGGGCTGACTTGGACCTTTCGGTAACAAGGCGCACGCATTGAAGGGGCGGGAAACGCACGTCAGTCGGCGGCCCTCGTGTTACTTGTGCGGGCGGCCTCGGACATTTCCGTCAGAGCGTGTGCTCGAGCATAGGTGTCTCTGACAATCTTGTAGCACGTGCAGGCAGCTGCTACGAGGCCCCCATGGTCGAGGATGGTAATGATGCCGCGGCGGTAGGCGATGAGGTTGCGTTTCCGCAGGCTGCACATTGCCGCGCTGACGCCGACGCGCCGCACGCCCAGCATGAGCGCAAGAAATTCCTGCGTAATGCGAAACTCGTTGGAGTGGACGCGGTCGCGGGTCATCAATATCCAGCGGGCCATGCGCTGTGTCACCACATGGAAGCGGTTGCATGCCGCGGTCTGAGCGATCTGGATCATCAGCAAGTGGGTAAAGAGGAACAACTCTCTCTTCAACGCAGTGCTCGTGTTGAAATTGCGGCGAAAGTCCGCTGTCTTCATCCGCATTGCCGTGCCTTCGCCTTGCACCACGGCCCGAAAAGGCGAGACAGCGACACCCAGCGCCATGGGAATCCCGACCATGCCTTCAGAGCCGATGAGTCCGACCTCCGAAGCCCGGCTCGGCCTCCACCGTAGTCAGCATTGAGACGAAGCAGTCGTTGGGAAAGTACACGTGCCGAATCTGGGCTTGGGATTCATAGAGAATCTCGCCGAAGCCCAGCTGGACCGGTTCGAGAACGGGCAGCAGGTTCTGGTAATCCTTGCGGGGCAATGCGGCAAGCAGGCGATTCGGAACCGAGACTTTTCTTGCGCGAGGCATTGAGGCTTCCCAAGTGCGCCGTTTGTGCAGCTCCTTCTGGAGCTATTCTTCGACTTCGAAAGACCAATGGGACTGGGTCGAGTCGAAGCTCCAAGTTGCACCGCAAGTATGATTTACTTCAATAAGAACAAGCAATTATGTTCGGTGCCGAACAAATCAGTTAACTAACCTTCACAGCCATCTTCGGTCCGCGGTGAAATCGATCGTGAGCCAAAAGTTCGGCGTGCCCGCATTGAGGCGATCTGAAACGTCGCGCCGGATCGCATCTGCCGTTGCGGTATCGATCCGGGATTCCGGCGATACCAGCACGTGAATCTCCACGAATCTCCCGCGACCCGCCTTGGCAATGTAGCTCGAGTAGTCGAGGAACTGGCGTTCCTTCACGACACTGTCCATGACCCTGTGAACCTGGGCGTCGAGCTCACCCGGGGCCACCTGGAGTACATCGCTCATTGAGCGCCACAAACCAATCAGCGGCATGGGCAACATGATGAGCGCCATGCTGAGTAGCGCGATTGCATCCAGATACGGGACCCAGCCCTGCAATGGCGTACCGGCAAGCGCCGTGGCTATGACGAAGCCGATCAAGAGCGCCAGGCTGAGGAATGCGCTCACCAGCCAGCTCCGTGCATCGAGTCTGAGCATCGGGGACTGAAGTGCCTTGGCGCGCCGGCTCAGAAACAGCGTCATCGCGACTCCGATGACGCAGAGAACGCCGGCCCACAACGCGGCTAGGCCGTACTCCACATCCTGACCGCCGCTCCCCAACGTATTCACAGCATCGATCGCGGCGTAGATGCAGGCCACCGCCAGGATGCTGTCGCGGAGAACGCCCACCAGGGGTTCAAGATGCCAGTATCCAAACTGGAAACGCTGACTGGTTCCCCGAGCGATCAGTTTCACCACGAGCAGCGACACGACCGTTGGCACAACGTCGACGAAGCTGTACATGCCGTCGAAGATGATGGCTTGCGAACCCGTAACGAGTCCGCTTGCGACACCGAGCACGCCCAGGAGGACCGTCAAGGCGATCGAAAACTTGAGAGTGGCTTGTTCTGCGTTCGCCTGCATTCGATGAGGTTCCTGCCGCCTTTCATGCGCAATGCCGGAACCATCGGAGGATCCCGCACTCACGCGAGTCGGACCCGCCGAGCGGGCGGATCAACTGCGCGTCCTGGACTCCGCGATCCTGAGCCGTCTCGCCGAAAAATTCCAGCACGCAGACGGTTGAAGACCCGGCTCATGGTGCTCAGTGCTCGTGCGCTCGCGGTCCCCCTCAACGCGGGCTAACATGCTGGCGCTGCTCATCGAGCAGTGCGCTGTTTGAGCGAGGAGCTGAATGTTCTTCACGGGTATCGGCACCGCCACACCTCCTCGGCGCTATACCAAGGCGGAATGCTGGAACGCCTTCCAGGAATCTGACTGGTTTGCGCGCCTCGACCGGCGCTCGCATGCGATTGCCGAGGCCGTCCTCTGCGCGACAACGGGATCTCCGCGCGCCGCCTGGCCCTCGATTCTCTCGCGGAAGTATTCGCAATCGATCCGGACACGCTGCAGCGCCGGTTCGCGACGCATGCGCCAACGCTCGCGACTGAGGCGGCTGTCGGGGCGATGCGCGACGCGGGCATCGGCGCCCGCGACATCGATGCCATCGTGGTCAGCACGTGTACGGGTTATCTCTGTCCAGGCCTCACCAGCTATCTCGCCGAGAGACTTGGTTTGCGCGCAAACGTGCAGGCGTTCGACCTGGTCGGCCAGGGCTGCGGCGCGGCGCTGCCCAACTTGCGGCTTGCCGGATGCGCTCATCGCCGCCGGCGCCGGCCAGCATGTGCTTTCGGTGTGCGTCGAAGTCAGCAGCGCGGCCATGTACCTGGACAACGACCCTGGCGTGCTGGTCAGCGCCTGCCTCTTCGGCGACGGCGCTGGCGCTGCGGTACTAAGCGCGACGACCCGCGAAGCACAAGCGACAAATCGAATGGCGCAGCGGCAGCTCCGTGCTCGAACCCAGCCAGCGCGATGCGCTGCGCTTCGAGCAGCGTGGCGGCATGCTGCGCAACATCCTCACTCGCCCGGTGCCCGCACTCGCAGCCGAGCACGCGCAGACCGTGCTCGAAGCCGAGCTTGCGCGCGCGGAACTGAAGGTTGGCGACATCGTGAGCTGGATCATGCATGCGGGGGGCCGCGATGTCTTGCAGGCGCTGCGCGAACGCATCGGGCTCTCGGTCGACGACCTGCGATACAGCGCGGCGATCCTCGATGAATACGGCAACATGAGCAGCGCCTTCGTCTACTTCGTGCTCAAGTCCGCGCTCGAGGACAACGCACCGCAGGGATGGTGGTGGATGTCGGCCTTCGGCGCGGGATTCAGCTGTCACGGCGCGCTGCTTGCGGTGGGCGCCCGCGAATGAGCGAAGCGATCCTGACGCGCCGCGTAGAAGCGGAAACGCTCGACCATCTGCGCGAAGACGACCCGCGCGCGATCCGCTCGCGGCGTGACCTGCGACGCATCAATCGAATCATGGGCAACGTCTCGATCGTCGATTCGCTCTTGAACGACTCGCTTGCGCGTCCGCCGTCGCGCATTGCCGAGCTGGGGGCCGGCGATGGCTCGCTGCTTCTGAGGCTCGCCAAGCGTCGGGCGCGCATATGGCCCGGTGTCACGCTTACCTTGGTCGACCGGCAGGACCTCCTGAGCGCGCCAACGCGCGCCGCCTTTGCCGATCTCGGCTGGACGGTGCACGCCGCCGCCATGGATGTCTTCGCCTGGCTCGAACGCGAGGATCATCCGCGCTACGACGCCATCGTCGCCAATCTCTTCGTGCACCATTTCGAGGCCGATGCTTTGTCGCGTTTGTTCCGTGCAATCGCGCGGATCACGGAATGTTTCGTCGCGTGCGAGCCGCGGCGAGCGCGAGTCGCGCTGCTGGGCAGCCATCTTGTCGGCGTCGTCGGCGCCAACGCGGTGACGCGTCGCGACGCCGTGCTGAGTGTGCGCGCGGGATTTCGCGACCGGGAGCTTTCGGCATGCTGGCCCAACAATGGCGGATGGCGCACTGAGCGAAACGGACGCGCGGCTCTTTTCGCACACGTTTGCAGCAGTGCGGCGGGCGCAGGCGTGAAGACCGATTACGACGCCATCATTGTCGGTGCGGGGCCGGCCGGCAGCACGGCCGCAATTCTGCTTGCCTCGGCGGGATGGTCGGTGGCGTTGATTGAAAAGCAGGCCTTTCCCGCGGCGCAAGGTTTGTGGCGCCTGCATTGGCGCGAGCAACCTGCCGCTTCTGGCCACGCTGGGAATCGGCGACGCATTTGCACAACTGGCCGGTCCCGAGTTGCGCGACGTCGCCCTCTATTGCGGCGACCGCGTGGTGCATGCGCCTTTACCGGCCGTGCCCAATGCCCGCCATCCATGGGGACGCGCCCTCGGGCGCGAAGCATTCGACCTGCTATTGCTCGAGCGCGCGCGCGAGCTGGGTGTCAGTGTCTGGCAGCCATGGTCGATGCGCGCGATCGATGGGAGCGCAGGCGCGTTTCGGTGCAGACATCGAAGCGCGTCCTGCGCCGCGACTCACGGAATTGCGCGCACCGGTCGTGATCATGGCCAATGGTTCATGGGAAGGCTGATCCCGGACGGCAACCGGCGCGCCGTCAGGAAGGTCCGGCGACCTCTTCGCCTTCAAGGCGAATTTCAGTGGCTCGCAGCTGGCACCCGGTCGTGCTGCCCGTGATTTCGTTTGCGGGCGGATATGGCGGTCTCGTCATTGCCGAGAACGGTCAGCTCACGCTTGCGGGCTGCATTCGCCGTGACGCCCTCAAAGCCTGCCGGGCCGCCGCACCCGGACAAACTGCGGGCGAAGCGTTCGAACGTTACTTGCGCACCGACACGGGCGCGCTGCGCGATGCCCTCGCAGGGCGCACGGCGTGAAGGCACGTGGCTTGGCATTGGACCGATTCAGCCAGGCATCCGTGCGCCCGTGGCATCGCGCGGATGGGCGGTTCATGATCGGCAACGCGGCGGCCGAGGCACATCCCATCATCGGCGAAGGCATCAGCATGGCGATGCAGTCGGCGTGGCTCTTGTGCGTGCGACTGATTGCCGCCGGTCGCGCGAATGCGTCGGCTGATACGCTGCAACGCGTGGGCGCCGATTACGCCAGGCAGTGGAGGCAGGCGTTTGCGCCGCGCCTGCACCTGGCCGCGACGCTCGCGCACCTGGCCATGAAACCCTGGCTGGCGCCGATTGTCTGGCCGCTCATCGATGCGAGCTCCGCGGCTGATGACCGCGATAGCGCGCGGTGCCGGGAAGGCGCGCATCGCACCCACCTTCCAGGGCGTACCGCCGTTGGGCAGATTCGAATCGCTGGAGGACGTCCAATTGAGCCCGGAAGAAAGCACAACGTTCGAACGCCTGCGGCAGATTCTCGCGAAGGAGTTCGAAGTCGCGCCGGAGCTCATTCATCCGACGGCGCGCCTGGACCAACTCGCGATCGATTCTCTCGCCGTGATCGAAGTCATGTTCCAGCTCGAAGACGAGTTCAAGATCAGTTTTCCCCAGGACCCCGGCGAACTGCCGACCGTCGGCGATCTCGCGTCCTGTGTTGATCGCCTCGCTGACGGAGCAACGTGCGCGGGCGTCATCGGGAGCTGCTGCGCCTTGAGACGAGTCGCCATCACGGGCCTGGGCGTCGTTTCGCCACTGGGCAACGGTGCGCAGAACTTTCTTCGATCGACTCGTGCAGGGACACTCCGGCGTCACACGATTGCCGGAGGACTTCAATCCTCGCCTGATCAGCCGTGTGGTCGCGCCGGTGTCGTTCGATGGCGCGGCCCATTTCGGCGCGGCGCGCCTGCGCATGCTGGACCGTGTCAGCCAGTTCGCGCTGGTCGCCGCTGCCGAGGCCATCGCCGATGCCGGCGCCTTGTTCGAGCACGACGATCGTGACACGACCGGCGTCTTCGTCGGAACCGGCATGGGTGGCGCACAATCAACCGACGAGGGCTATCAGACCGTCTACGAAGAACGGTCCGACCGCGTCAAGCCTTATACCGTGCTGATGGCGATGAACAATGCCGCAGCGGCCTGGATCGGCATCGACCATCACCTGCTGGGCCCGAACCTTACGTATTCGAGTGCATGTTCTTCGTCGGCCGTCGCGATCGGCGAAGCGTGGAAGCGCATTGCGACGGGAGAGCTCGACGTGATGATCGCGGGCGGCAGCGAAGCGCCGCTCACTTTCGGTACGCTGAAGGCATGGGAGGCGCTGAAGACACTGGCGATGGAAGATCCGGACGATGCATCGGCGTCGTGCAAGCCGTTTGCGAAGAATCGCAGCGGACTCGTGCTGGGCGAGGGCGCCGCGATGGTCGTGCTCGAATCGTGGGACCGCGCAATGAGTCGCGGCGCGCGCATTCACGCCGAGCTTGCGGGTTATGGCCTCAGCATGGATGCGGAGCACATCACCCGGCCGACCGTGGCGGGCCAGGCGCGTGCGATGGCACGCGCGCTGGAGAGTGCGCGCATGTCCGCCGGCGACGTGGGCTATGTCAACGCTCACGGTACCGCAACGATGGCGAACGATGCCGTGGAGACTGCGGCGATCAAGCAGGTCTTCGGTCCCGGCGGCATATGCATTGCCGGTCAGTTCGACCAAGTCCATGCACGGGCATCTGCTCGGTGCGGCCGGTGCACTGGAACTCGTGGCGACCGTGCTCGCGATCGAAAAGCGCGTGCTTCCGCCAACGATGCATCTCGTGCAGGCCGATCCGGAATGTGATCTCGATTACGTGGCCGGGTCTGCGCGCCCCGTCGCCACGCTGACCGCGGCCATGTCGAACTCATTCGCCTTTGGTGGAACCAACGTCTCGCTGGTTTGCCGCGCAGTTGGGGTAACGCACACATGAAACCAGGAAATCTTTCTTCCTCGCGCTGGCCCAGGCCGCTTGCTCTGGACCTGCGCTGCATCCGCAGAACCCGTCGTCGTGCGACACGTTGAAGGGCTGGTCCACGGCTTTCTCTCGTTGCGTTCACCCGAGGGCGGTGTCCTGGCAGACGGCGATCTCATTCAGGACGCGCGGAGGGCGATCGCGTCACCAGCCGTCTCGTGTTCCACTTCGAGGACGGTTCGTTGCAGGATGAGACCGTTCGTGTTCTCGCAGCGCGGGCATTTTCAACTGATCAGCGATCACCTCGTACAGAAAGGACCGGCCTTTGAGCGCCCGCTCGACATGATGATCGACTGTCCGAGCGGCCACGTCACGGTTCGCTATAAAAACGAGGACGGCAAAGAGAAAGTCGAAGACGAGCACATGGACCTCCCACCGGACCTGGCCAACGGGCTGATCATCATCTTGCTCAAGAATGTGCAGCGGGACGCGTTGCCGTCCAGCGTGTCGTTCGTCGCCGCCACGCCCAAACCCCGACTGGTGAAGATAGCCATAGCCGTCGCCGGCACCGACCCGTTTTCCATTGCCGGGTCGGCCCGCAAGGCCACGCACTACGTGCTGAAAGTCGACATCGGCGGAATCGCCGGCTTGATCGCCCCACTCATGGGGAAGCAACCGCCGGACTCTCACGTCTGGATATCGGAAGGCGAAGCTCCGGCCTTCGTGCGATCGCAAGCGCCGATGTTCATGGGAGGACCGGTCTGGCAGACGGATCTCGTGAGTCCCGTCTGGCCCGGCGGGCGATGAGCCATGTCGACGTTGAACCGATCGTAGCTCTATCGAAGATGCACGACGCCGATGCCACACGACTGCGAGACGCGGTCTTCTGGTTTGACCGAAAAGCAACGACCGCTGCCCGCGCTCGAGGGTGCGGTACACGCAGACGTCGTCGTGGTCGGCGCCGGCATGATGGGGCTGATGTGTGCAAGAACGCTTCGGGCACGCGGCCAGCGCGTTTGCCTCGTGGAGGCCGAAACGTGCGGTGCGGGAGCGAGCGGGCGTTCCTCCGGACTCATTACGCCTGACTCCGAACTCGAGCTCCACGATCTCGTGCGGCAATTTGGGCCCGACGAGGCACCCAGGCTGTGGGAGTTCGCCCTGGGTGGCGTGAACGCGATCCGCCAGGCGATTGTGGAGGACCAGATTGATTGCGACATGCAGGTGCAAGACGCGCTTTTCGTAGCGGCCACGGCGGGCGGAGCCCAAGTGATCTCCGCGGAGCACGCTGCCCGAAATGCCTTCGGTTACCCGAGCACGCTCTATTCGCGCGAGAGCCTGCCTGACATTCTGGGTTCGACCGCTTACTTTGGCGGGCTCCGTTTCGGAGACACCTTCGGCATCGACGGCTATGCGCTTGCGCCGGGTTGCGCCACAGATTGCTCGAAGCAGGAGCGCGAATCTTCGAGCGCAGTCCGGTCACGCGGATCCTCGAGAACGGAGTCGAGACAGCAGGAGGCTCAGTGCGGGCACCGGCCGTCATCATCTGTGCCGACCGTTTTCTGCCGGCGCTCGGTCTGGCCCGGCGCGAGATCTATCATGTGCAGACATTCCTCGCCATCTCCGAGTGCCTCGGCAGTTCAGACATCGATCGGATGTTCCCGCGCGGTCCTCTCATGGTCTGGGACACCGATCTGACCTACAAATATTTCCGGCTGACAGGCGATCGACGGCTGCTCATCGGCGGCGGCACCCTGGCGAACACGTATTCCCGGCGCGAGCAACATCGACCTGAACAAGTGGTGCGACGGTTGACGCGCTATCTCGCCGCGCGATTTCCGGGCGTGCGAGTCAAGTTCACTGCCTGCTGGCCCGGTCTCATCGGAATATCGAAAGACTTCGCGCCTGTCGTCGGGTGTCACCCTCGTTATTCCTCGGTGCATTTTGCCGCCGGTGCGGCCGGTCTTCCCTGGGCCGCGGCGCTCGGCCGCTATCTGGCGGAAAAGGTTCTGGATGGTCGCAATGACGTCGATGCTATGCTCGCGGTCGATCGTCGATTCCCGATCGGTCCACACGCTGCAGGCGGTTCTCGGGGCGCCAGCTGCCTTTGCGATGTCCCACGGCATCCTGAAGTTCTCCTCGAAATGACCGTCTATCGACTCTCCTGCATGTAGATTGCGCGCTCATGAGAGAACGCCTTGAACCCAAAGACGCCGTGATAGCTGCCCATGCCGCTTTGATTGACACCACCGAACGGCAACTGGTTTTCCAGGTAATGGGAGAAAAATCCGTTGATCGTCACGCCGCCCGATGAAGTTCGGCTGAGTACTTTGTCGATGTTGTCTTGATTGTTGCTGTAGATGTAGAGCGCCAACGGCTTGCCACGGCCCGAGATGTGTTCGATGACTTCATCGATGTTCTTGTAAGTCACGACCGGCACGATCGGCGCGAAGATTTCCTCCTGCATGATCTGCATGTCAGGAGTGACATCGGTGAGCATCGTCGGATGGATCGTGCGGTCGGCCTGTTCCAGCGTGCCGCCCACGGCGACCTTGGCGCCCTTGGCAACGGCATCATCGAAGAGTTTCTTGATGCGCGCGAAATTCTGGTCGTTGACGATCTGGGCGATGCTTTCCTTCTTGATGCTGCCGTCGTCCCTGTAGAGGTTCTGCTTTACCTTCGCGCGAAACTCCTCGATCAAGGCGCCTCTTCTGCTGCTCCTTGATGAATACATAGTCGGGACTGATGCAGGCTTGCCCGCCATTGAATTGCTTGGCTGCCGCCAGGTCTCCCGCAACCTTCTTCACATCCGCGCCTTCATCGACGATGACGGGTGACTTCCCGCCGAGCTCCAGGGTTACGGTGGCCAGATTCTTCGCCGCCGCCGCCATGACCAGCTTTCCGACTCGCGTGCTTCCCGTGAAGAAGATGTGGTTGAACGGGAGATCGAGCAACGCGGTTGCCACATCGACACCGCCTTCAAACAAGCGCAACCTCCTTTTCCTCGAATGCCTGTTTGATGATCTTGGCGGCGACCCTGGCGGTCGCCGGGCACAGGTCCGTGAGCTTGACCATGCAGCAATTTCCAGCGGCAATGGCTGCCGCGAGAGGTCCCATGATCAGCCCGAGCGGAAAGTTCCACGGGCCCAAGATGAGGCATACGCCTCGCGCCTCGTGGACGATTCTCGCCTTGTCGTTCTTGTTCTGGGAGGGAACCACTTCGACGGGCTTCATCCACTCGTCGAGATTGTCGATGTTCCTCTCGATGTTGCCGATGACGCCGAGGATCTCCGTCACCCTGATTTCGTTTTCAGGCTTGCGAGTGTCCTGTTTCACCGCCGCCACGATCTCATCGGCGTGAGCCTCCACGGCCGATTTCAACTTCCTCAGTTTTTCCTTCCGTTGCTCGGCGGTAGTGGCTTTCACCTCCCATTGATGAGCCTGCTGGAGAGCGAAAACCCGCTCGATCTCTGCGAATACGCCCTGAACTGTCTGTCTGGCGGGAGTGGACATAGGAGTTCCTCCATTCAATACGACGATTCCCGCGCAGTAGTCTATTACAGCAAGTTCATACCTGACCTGCGCCCCTGACTGCGCGCCTCGGCTCCATGTGGGTCCACGTTGATCAGTAGCACAGCGGCGTGGCGTGGCGCCCTCACAAGGTGTGGATCGCTGGTTCGAATCCGAATCTGGATTCCCAAGAATCTGGCGGAGAGAGAGGGATTCGAACCTCGACGGGTGACCCTACACAGATCAGTAAGTTGCTGATGGACAAAGTAGTCCGTGTCCCCAGCAATCCCCCAAAGTCCCCATATTTGCCACCAGATTTGCCTCCAAGCGATCGGTCAAATCTCCACAGCCGACGAAGACTGTCCGGGCCCGCCTTGCGCTTCACATCGGATTAGGTATGATGAACATCATATGCAGCGAACCGCCCCCAAAGCCAAGGAAGTCACGCACGAACGCATCGTCGAGGCCGCCGCGCGCGCCATCCGGCGCAGTGGCTACGACGGCACCAGCGTCGCCGACATCATGAAGGAGGCTGGCCTCACGCACGGCGGCTTCTACGCCCACTTCGCTTCGCGCGAGGCGATGCTCGCCGAGGCGGCGGACCGCGCCGGCGCCGAGGCCGTCGCCGCATCGACGCGCGTCGCGGCCACCGCGCCGCCGGAGCAGGCGTTGCAGGCGTTGCTGCGCGCCTACCTCTCGAAGGAGCACGTAGAAAGCGTGGAGACGGGCTGTCCGGTTGCGGCCCTCGGCTCGGAGATGCCGCGTCAGGCGCCCGAGGTGCGGCGCGCGGCCACGCGCCGCATCAAGGAGATGATCGACGTCGTCGCCCGCCAGTCGCCCGACTGGGGGCAACCGGGCGCGCACGAGCACGCGCTCGTTACCGTGGCCACGATGGTCGGCGCACTTGCTGCTGGCGCGCGCCGTCGACGACCCCAAGCTTTCCGACGCGCTGCGCGAGGCGGCGCTGAAGCACCTCGCCCCTACTGATGCCTGAGTGCACCTGACATCGCTGCGGCTTTAATTCGAGCATAAATATGATGATCATCATATTGATCGTACGTCACTCAGTTCGCGACCACCACCCACTGAAAGGCATTTCCATGAAGACTCAACAGACTCCATCGCGCTCGTTACGGGCGCCTCGTCAGGCATCGGCAAAGCGACGGCCGAGCGGCTCGCGACGGCTGGCTACAAGGTCTACGGCACCAGCAGACGCGGAGCGCAAACGGGCCAGCGATCGTTCGAGATGCTGCCCCTCGACGTGACCAGCGATGAATCGGTCGAAGCCGCTGTCAACGAAGTGATGCGATTGGAAGGTCGCATCGACCTGCTCGTGAACAACGCCGGCTTCGGTGTCGCCCCCGCCGGAGCGGAAGAGAGCTCGATCGAACAGGCCCGGTCGATCTTCGAGACGAACTTCTTCGGGATCGTCCGGATGACGCGCGCCGTCGTGCCCCACATGCGACGCCAAGGGAGTGGTCGCATCATCAACATCGGCTCCGTGCTGGGTTTCCTGCCGATGCCGTACGGGGCGCTCTATGCCGCGACCAAGCACGCGATCGAAGGCTATTCGGAATCGCTCGACCATGAGCTGCGCACGCAGGGGCATCCGGGTCTCGGTCATCGAGCCCGCCTACACGAAGACGCAGTTCGACGCGAACTTCCTGGAACCCGACGCGAAGCTCGATGAGTATCGCGAGGTTCGTGCGGCCGTGGGCAAGAGGCTGAAGGAAGTGATGGCAACTGCCGACGAGCCGGGCGTCGTGGCCGACGTCGTGCTGAAAGCGGCCAGTGCGGCTCGCCCGAAACTCCGATACACGGCCGGCGGCGCTCGCGAGCCGCCTGCGATTGCTGCGCAGATTTGCGCCCGCTGGCCTGGTGGACGCCGGGATTCGAAAAGACCTGCGGCTCGACGCGGTGCCGGTAGCGAAAACGTCATGAAAGCATTCATCGTCGATCGCTATGGAAAGAAAGAGCCGGCGCACGGATCGGCGAAATGCCGGACCCGGAGCTGCGGGAGGATGACGTATTGGTCCAGATCCACGCCGCCGGTGTAAACCTCCTGGATTCCAAAATCAGAGACGGAGAGTTCAAACTCCTTTTGCCTTATCGCTTACCGCTCATTCTGGGCAATGACGTGGCCGGGAGTCGTGGTCCGGGTCGGATCGCGCAGTGCGGCGATTCAAGCCCGGCGACGAGGTCTATGCGCGGCCCGATAAAGATCGAATCGGTACGTTCGCGGAATTCATTGCGATGAATGAAGATGCCGTGGCGATCAAGCCCAAGGCACTCACCATGGAAGAAGCGGCTTCCATCCCTCTGGTCGGCTTGACCGCCTGGCAAGCGCTGATCGAAAGAGCGAACCTGAAGAAGGGGCAAAAAGTCCTCATCCACGCGGGCTCCGGCGGTGTAGGAACATTTGCGATTCAGCTGGCGAAGCATGTTGGTGCGATCGTCGCGACGACAACGAGCACGGCGAATCTCGATTGGGTCAAAGCCTCGGTGCAGATATCGTGATCGATTACAGCAAGGACGATTTCGAAACCATCCTGCGGGACTACGATGTGGTCTTGAATAGTCTCGGGGGAGAGGTGCTCGAAAAATCCCTCCGAGTGCTGAAGCCGGTGGAAAGCTCATCTCGATCTCCGGTCCACCGGATCCCGATTTTGCGAAAGACATGGGATCGTCCTGGATCTTGAGACAGGTCATGCGCCTGTTGAGCTATCGAATCAGGAAGAAAGCAAAACGTCATCGCGTGAGCTATTCATTTCTTTTCATGAGAGCCAACGGAGATCAGTTACGCGAGATCGGTCGCCTCATCGATTCCGGGATTATTCGGCCGGTTGTGGATCGGGTCTTTCCATTCGAATCGACCAACGAGGCGATGGCTTACGTCGAAAGAGGACGTGCAAAAGGCAAGGTCGTCGTCAGGGTGAGATAGCGGAGTATCCGCGGGATTTTGCGCGAAACCGCGAGCTGACTTTCTTGTGTCGAGGTACGAACATCGTCTCTGATGGGCGATGTCTAAGGTTTGGCGGAGAGAGAGGGATTCGAACCCTCGAGGGGCTTTTGACCCCTACGCCCTTAGCAGGGGCGCGCCTTCGACCACTCGGCCATCTCTCCGTGTATTCGCCGGGTCTACTGGGCGCGAAATACGAGCCCGCACCCGCCAGGAAGGAGGGCGCGAATGATAAGGGGATGGCCGGGACTAGGTAAAGGCCGGCCGATTCGGGTCAGGTCTTGCCGTCGGTGCCCGAGCCGAACTGCCCGCGCACGACCTGGCCGCCACCGCCGCTCTGGGCCTCGCGCTTGATGCGCTCGTAGATCTCTTCGCGATGCACCGCTATTTCCTTCGGTGCATTCACGCCGATCCGGACCTGGTTGCCCTTGACGCCCAACACCGTAACGGTGACGTCATTGCCGATCATCACCGTCTCACCGACGCGTCTCGTCAGAATTAGCATCGCTCTGCTCCTTCTGGACGGCATCGGGTCTACTGCCATCCCAACCCGCAGGTTCCCTTGCGCCGTCGTCGGCCTCAACCTGGCCGATCTGTTCTAGTTCGCGACCATTCTATCCGCATGTCTTCGTTTTTACACCAGAATGTAGCGAGATTTTCTCGCGCGTGCGGGACGTCACAAAAAAGTGAACACGCAACACTCACGGCGTGAAAGCGCCGGTCATCCTCCTTATGTGTAGTCGCGCAAGCGACGCAAGTACAGGGATTCGTTCGACCGAATGATCGAAAATGACAGCGCGGGCTGGCCTGTCCGTGATCGAGCCCGAACGCGGCGTGTAGCGAGCGCACACCGCGTTCTCGAGCAGCGGCTCGTCGACCAGCACCGAAATCTTGATCTCCGAAGTCGACATCATGCGCACGTTGATCGATTCGTCGCGCCAGCGCTTCGAACAGCCGGGTGGCGACGCCCGCGTGCGAGCGCATGCCGACGCCGACAACGGACGAGCTTCGCGACGCGATCGTTGCCGGTGACCGTCGCACCGCGAATTGCTCCACCGCCTTCGCGGACAGCTTGAGTGCTGCGGCGAAATCGTCGCGATGCACGGTGAAGCTGAGGTCCACCTTGCCCTCGCGCGGCGCGTTGAGAACGATCATGTCGACTCTCGATGCTGGCCTGGGACACGGGCTTGAGCAGGCCGTAGCGCCGTGCCCGGGACGTCGGGAACACCGGCGACGGTGATCTCCGCTTCGTCGCGGTTGAAGGCGATGCCCGAGACGACTGGAGCTTCCACGCGCGGCTCCTCGCGGCAGATCAGAGTTCCGGGCCCGGGCGCGAAGCTCGAAGCAACGCGCAGCGGCACATTGTACTTGCTCGCGAACTCGACCGAGCGCAGGTGCAGGACGCGCGAGCCCTGGCCGGCGAGCTCGAGCATCTCGTCGAACGTCACCCGGTCGCAGGCGGCGGGCCTGCGGCACCATGCGCGGATCGGTGGTGTAGACGCCGTCGACGTCGGTGAGGATCTGGCATTCGTCGGCCTTGAGCGCGACCGCGAGCGCGACCGCCGTGGTATCGGAGCCGCCGCGGCCGATGGTGGTGATGTTTCCGTCCGTCATCGACTCCCTGAAATCCCGCAACGACCGGCACGACGCCCTGCTCGAGATCGGCGTGCAGCCGCTGGCCGTTCGACATCGATGATGCGCGCGCGCGTGTGAACGTCACTCGGTGAGCGACGCGAACCTGCGCGCCGGTGTAGGAGCGCGCGGTGCAGCCGCATCGAATGCAACGCCATGCACAGGAGCGCGATCGAGACCTGCTCGCCGGTCGCGAGCAGCACGTCCATTTCGCGCGCCATCGGGCTCGGTGCAGATCCCCTTCGCCAGATCGACGAGCCGGTCCGTGCTGGTCGCCCATCGCAGAAACGACGACCACGATGTGAGTGCCGTTGCGCCGGATGGCATGCACGCGGTCCGCCACGCGCTTGATGAGATCGAGCGACCCGACCGAGGTGCCGCCGTACTTCTGCACGATGAGAGGCACGAAACCCCCTCACGCGCCTCAATTTCTCGCGTACCCACGATTCGACGCTCGCCAGTGCCGCATCCAGTGCAGCGGGATTGCTGCCGCCCGCCTGCGCCATGTCCGGTCGACCGCCGCCGCGTCCACCGACCTGCTGCGCGACCGAGCCCACCAGGTCGCCGGCCTTGATGCGATCGGTCTGGTCCTGCGTCACGCCCGCGACCAGCAGCACCTTGTCCGCGCCCTCGACGGAGCCCAGCACGATCACGGCCGACTTGAGCTTGCTCTTGAGCTGGTCCACCGCATCGCGCAAGGCACGTGCATCGGCGCCGTCGACGCGGGTCGCGACGACCTTGACGCCGTTGATCTCGCGCGCGCCGCTGGCGAGATCGCCGCCCTGCCCGCTCGCGAGCTGGCCCTTGAGCTGCTGAATCTCCTTGTCGAGCTTCCTGCTGCGCTCGAGCAGCTGCTCGACCTTCTCGTGCACGTCGTCGCGATTGCCACGTACGAGCGCCGCGAGCTCCTTGATCAGGTCATCGCTTGATTCCGCCCAGCGCACGGCGGCCTCTCCCGTAAGGGCCTCGATACGACGAATGCCCGCCGCAATGCCGGCTTCGCTCACGATCTTGAAGAAGCCGATGTCACCGGCGCGTTTCACGTGCGTGCCGCCGCACAGCTCCATCGAGAATTCGCCGACGCGCAGTACGCGCACGTCGTGCTCGTACTTTTCGCCGAAGAGCGCCATCGCACCTGTAGCCACCGCGCGATCGAAGGGCATGGTTTCGATTTCCGCCGGAGCGTTCGCGCGGATCTCCGCGTTCACCAGCCGCTCGATCTCGGTGAGCTCCACCGCCGTGACGGCCTGGTAGTGCGAGAAATCGAAACGCAGGCGGTCGGGCGCCACCAGCGAGCCCTTCTGCGTGCACGTGCGTGCCGAGTACCTTGCGCAGCGCCGCGTGCAACAGGTGGGTCGCGGTGTGATTGAGAACCGTCGCGCCGCGCAGTTGCGCATCAACCTGCGCGGTCACTGCATCACCGACCTTGATCTCGCCCTGTGCAACCTTGCCGACATGGGCGTGCGCGTCGCCCAGTTTTTGCGTATCGCGGACGTCGAAGCGCGAGGTTCCGGTCGTCAGGACGCCTTGATCGCCCACCTGTCCGCCAGCCTCGGCATAGAAAGGAGTGCGATCGAGGACGACCTGCCCCTCCTCGCCGGCCCGCAACCTCTCGACCTTGGCGCCCTCCTTGATCAGCTCGAGCACGCGCGCTTGGTCCGTAAGGCCGTCATAGCCTGAAAACGCCGTGCGGCCTTCGACGCTCACACCCTCCGCAAGTCGAGCCGAAACTTGCTCGCCGCTTGCGAGAGCTTGCGCTGCGCGTCCATCGCCGTCTCGAAACCCTTCTGATCGATCGTGAGTCCACGCTCACGTGCGATGTCGGCGGTGAGATCGACCGGAAAACCGTAGGTGTCGTAGAGCTTGAAGACCGCATCGCCTGCTATGGTCTTGCCACGCGCGCTGCGAATCGCCTCCTCGAGCAAGCCCATTCCAGTCGAGAGCGTCTCCGCAAAGCGCACTTCTTCCTGCTCGAGGACGCGCTCGATGTGCGCACGGTTCTTGCCGAGTTCCGGGTACGCCGTTCCCATCGCACGCTCGAGTGGCGCGACCAGCTTGTGAAAGAAGGGCTTGTGCATCCCCAGCTGGTAGCCGTGGCGAATGGCGCGACGGATGATCCGACGCAGGACATAGCCGCGGCCTTCGTTCGAGGGCAGCACGCCGTCCACGATGAGAAACGAGCAGGCGCGGATGTGATCGGCAATGACGCGCAGCGAGCTCGACTTGAGATCCTTCGCCCCGGTGAGCTCCGCCGCCGCGCGAATGAGGTCACGGAACAGGTCAATCTCATAGTTCGAATGCACGCCCTGCTTGACCGCAGCGATGCGTTCGAGACCCATGCCGGTGTCGACTGATGGTTTTGGCAGCGGCGTGAGTTTGCCGTCCGCGGCGCGATCGAACTGCATGAAGACGAGATTCCAGATCTCGACCCAGCGGTCGCCCTCGGCGTCAGTCAGAACCCGGCGGCCCTCCGGCGATTCCAGGGCCGTGGTCGTAGAAGATCTCGCTGCAGGGACCGCAAGGCCCGGTCTCGCCCATCTGCCAGAAGTTGTCGGAGCCGCCACCTGGCTTGTCGCCGATGCGCACGATGCGCTCCTTCGGCAAGCCCACATCCTTGTGCCAAGCCTGGTACGCCTCCTCGTCCGTCTTGTAGACCGTCACCATCAAGCGCTTCGGATCGATGCCGAGCCATTCCGCGCTGGTCACGAACTCCCACGCCATGCGGATCGCGTCGCGCTTGAAGTAATCGCCGAAGCTGAAGTTGCCGAGCATCTCGAAGAAGGTGTGATGGCGCGCCGTGTAGCCCACGTTCTCGAGATCGTTGTGCTTGCCGCCGGCGCGCACGCAGCGCTGGCTGCTCGCGGCGCGCACGTAAGCCCGCTTCTCCTTGCCGAGGAACACGTCCTTGAACTGCACCATGCCTGCGTTGGTGAAGAGCAGCGTCGGGTCGTTGCCGGGCACGAGCGGGCTCGACGGCACGATCGTGTGGCCGTGCTTGCGAAAGTATTCGAGGAACTGGCTTCGGAGCTCGTTGCTCGACGGCACACGCGCGCCCTTCGCCGCGGCCGCGGGTCTCGGTCGCGAACGGATTCGGGGCCGCTTGGCGGGCTGCGGCTTCCGCTTGGTCGTGGCCTTGGCGGTCTTTCGGGTGCGATGCGTCGTCATGAGTCTGCGTCAAGGTCGATGTCGGTGCCGAGCGCCTGGCGAATCTGGGCGCCCGTAAAGCCGCGATATTGCAGGAAACGGGCTTGTTTTGCCTTCCCCGCGTAGGTCTCGGGGAGCGTGCGGCCGAACTTCTTCTGACGCACCGTGCGCGCGAGGCTCACCCACTCGGGTCCTTCGCCCAGGAACCGCTCCACCAGTTCGGAGCTCAGGCCAAGCGCTTTCAGGTCCCGCCCGATGCGGCTCGGACCCTGTCCCCGGCCGGAATGATAGGTGACGTAGTGCTCGGCAAAGCGCGCGTCGTCCAGGACGCGTTCGCGCTCGAGCGCCGCGATCAGCGCCTGCACGACGCCGGACTCGAACCCCTTCTCAGTGAGCCGGGCGCGCAACTCGCCACTCGAGTGGTCGCGCCGGGCGAGCATCGCGACCGCGTGCTGGCGCGCGGCCACGGCATCGGTTGGATCGAGAGTCGTCTTCAGCCCGCAGCCTCGCCGCGAGCCAGGTCGCCGCCGCGCTTGGGCAGGAGTTTCTCGCGCAGCTGCCCCTCGATCTCGCGGGCGATCTCGGGATGCTGCTGCAGGAACGTGCGCGCGTTGTCCTTGCCCTGGCCGATGCGTTCGCCCTTGTAGGCGTACCAGGAGCCGGACTTCTCGACCAGGCCATTCAGCACGCCCAGCTCGATGATCTCGCCTTCGCGCGAGATGCCCGAGCCGTACATGATCTCGAACTCGGCCTCGCGGAAGGGCGGCGCAATCTTGTTCTTGACCACCTTCACGCGTGTCATGTTGCCGACGACTTCCTCGCCGTTCTTGATGGCACCGATGCGGCGGATGTCGAGTCGCACCGAGGCGTAGAACTTCAGCGCATTGCCACCGGTCGTGGTCTCGGGATTGCCGAACATCACGCCGATCTTCATGCGGATCTGGTTGATGAAGGCCACCATGGTGTTGGAGCGTTTGATGTTGCCGGTGAGCTTGCGCAGCGCCTGCGACATGAGCCGCGCCTGCAGGCCGACCTGCATCTCGCCCATCTCGCCTTCGATCTCGGCCTTGGGCGTGAGCGCCGCGACCGAATCGACCACGACGATGTCGACCGCGCCCGAGCGCACCAGCATGTCCGTGATTTCGAGCGCCTGCTCGCCCGTATCGGGCTGCGAAACCAGCAGGTCTTCCACGTTGACGCCGAGTTTCCCGGCGTACTGGGGATCGAGGGCGTGTTCGGCGTCCACGAACGCCGCGGTGCCGCCGAGCTTCTGCACTTCGGCGATCACCTGCAGCATCAGGGTCGTCTTGCCTGAGGACTCCGGGCCGAAGATCTCGACCACGCGGCCGCGCGGCAAGCCGCCGACGCCGAGCGCGATGTCGAGGCCGAGCGAGCCCGTCGAAACCGTCTCGACGTCCCAGCTGGCGGTGGAATCGCCCAGGCGCATGACCGTGCCCTTGCCGAACTGCTTTTCGATCTGGCCAAGCGCTGCCGCGAGAGCCTTTCTGCGATTCTCTTCCATTGAAAACGTCTCCCGGGAAAGGTCGCCATTATTCCATAAGTGATGGGCGCTCACAGGAGTTGAAAGAGGCGCGAGCGAGGGGAAATGGTCGCCGCGTCTGGGGTCAGAATTCAATTCTGACCCCTCTTAATGACTGCTCAGCGGCCAGCGTTCGAGGACCGTGTAACGCGCGCCTTCAGGCGCGGTGACGGACTCGACGAGCGCGAACTCCTCGATGACCCACTCGACCGCGTGCATCTCGCCCAAGGCGTGCGGCTTCACCACCTTGCGGGCGACGGTCACGTGCGGACGATAGGGTTTGCTGTCGGGCGCAAATCCGTGGTGCGCCAAGAGCTTCCAGAGCTCGACGGCCAGCCCCGGCGCTGCGGCCGGCTCCTTGCTGCAGGTCGCGCACAGCACGGCGGGCTTCGGCCAGTGCTCGAGGCGATCAAAGACCAGGCGGAAGGCGGACTGCCTGACTTCGGCGGCCGCCGCGGCGACGATCCGAAGACGTACCTCGGGTACGGCGCCCAGGAACGCCAGGGTCGAATGCAGATTGGAGACGGGAACGGGGCGACCACCGCTTGCCCGGGTAGCCTTGCGCGTGGCGTGGGCCAACTGCTCCCGTGAGGCATCATCCGGCCAGAGCGCAAAGAACAATCGGCGCGTTTTCGGCTCGTCGCTCATCGCTCCGGCGTCAATTGCGCAGAACGCCCCGGAGCGCCAGCGCGACCGTCTTCGAGCGCACGGCCGCGCGATTGCCCGGCAAGCGCACCTGCCTCGTCTTCACGGATCCACTGCGGCGCCTCGCCCAGCACAACCACACCAACCCCACCGGCTTGTCGGGGCTCCCCCCATCAGGACCGGCGATGCCAGTCACGGCGATCGCGATATCCGCCCCGCTGGCCGCCAGGGCACCCTTGGCCATTTCCTTCACGACGGCCTCGCTCACCGCCCCGTTCCGGGCCAGCGTGCGCCGGCTGACTCTCAACACTCGAGCTTTCGCCGCATTGCTATAGGTCACGTAGCCCGCCTCGAACCACTGCGAACTCCCGGCCACATCGGTGACGACCTTGGCGATCCAGCCTCCGGTGCACGACTCGGCAGTCGCCAGGCGCAGACCACGCGCCAACAGGTGTCGGCCCGCGCGCACGGCGAGGCGATGGAGCTCCGCATGGGTTGACATGCCAGAAGCGTACAAGAAACCAAGCGGGACCCTCACCCCCACCCTCTCCCGCTAGAATGCGCGCCCATGTTCCGGGGGACGCAGAGCTGACGGGCGTGGACGCAACCACTTTCGCGAAACACACGCCAGTCATGCAGCAGTACCTGCGCATCAAGGCGCAGTACCCCGATGTCCTGCTCTTCTACCGCATGGGCGACTTCTACGAGCTCTTCTTCGACGACGCCCGGCGCGCCGCGAAGCTGCTCGACATCGCGCTCACCGCCCGCGGCCAGTCCGCCGGCCAGCCGATCCCGATGGCGGGGGTGCCATTTCACAGCGTCGATGGCTACCTGGCCCGGCTCGTCCGCAAGGGCGAATCGGTGGCGATCTGCGAACAGATCGGCGATCCCGCGCAATCGAAGGGCCCGGTCGAGCGACAGGTCGTTCGGGTGGTCACGCCCGGAACGGTCACGGATGAGGCCCTGCTGGAAGACCGGCGCGACACGCTGCTGGCATCAGTCCTCACGGACGGCGAGCGCTTTGGCCTCGCCTGGCTCGATCTGGCGGGCGGACGATTCACGGTGCTCGAGGGCGCTGGGCCGGACGCGCTCGCGACCGAGCTCGAGCGGCTTCGCCCCGCCGAATGGCTCCTGAGCGAGGACCAGGAAAACGCGGTGTCGCGCACCTGGGGCGTGCCACGCCTGCGGCCGCCCTGGCACTTCGATCTCGACTCCGCGACCCGGCTTCTCGCCACCCAGTTTGGAACGCGGGACCTGGCGGGATTCGGCTGCGACGGTCGCGGTCTTGCGGTGCGCGCCGCGGGGGCGCTCCTGCAGTACGTGCGGGACACGCAGAAATCCGCGCTCCCGCACATTCGCGGCCTCGCCGTGCAGAGGCGCGACGAGGCGTTGATCCTCGATCCACCCACAAGGCGCAATTTGGAGCTCGAACAATCGACCAGCGGCCGGGCCGACTGCACCCTCATCGGCGTGCTCGACCACACCGCCACGGCCATGGGAGGGCGCGAGTTGCGGCGCTGGCTGCAGCGCCCGCTGCTCGACACCGTCGTGCGCAGACACCGCTACCACGCGATCGAGACCCTCATCGCGAGCGGTCGCACCGGCGACTTTCACGGCATCCTGCACGAAGTGGGCGATGTCGAGCGCGTCCTCGCCCGCATCGCGTTGCGTTCCGCGCGTCCGCGTGACCTGGTGCAGCTGCGCGCCGCCCTGGCACTCCTACCCGGCGTGCAAGCACTGCTGCAGAGCGTCGATTCACCCCACATCGATGAGCTCAAATCGCGGATCGGCGTGCACCACGCCACCGTCGAGCGGCTGCGGCGCGCGATTGCGGAGCAACCGTCTCATTTCCTGCGCGACGGGGGCGTGATCGCCAGGGGATATGACGCCGACCTCGACGAGCTGCGCACCATCGCGAGTCACACCGACCAGTTCCTGCTCGACCTCGAGCAGCGCGAGCGGGAACGCAGCGGCATTCCGAACCTCAAGCTGGGCTACAACCGCGTCCAGGGCTTCTACATAGAAGTGAGCCGCGCCCAGGCGACGCGCGTGCCCGGGGACTACGTGCGCCGGCAGACGGTGAAGTCCGCCGAGCGCTTCATCACGCCCGAGCTCAAGAGTTTCGAGGACAAGGTGCTGAGCGCCCGCGAACGGTCGCTCGCGCGCGAACGCCAGCTCTACGATGAGCTGCTGACGACGCTGATCGAAGAACTCGCGCCGTTGCAGGCGACCGCCGCCGCCCTCGCCGTCCTCGACGTACTCGCGAACCTCGCCGAGCGCGCGGTGACGCTGCGGTGGTCGAAGCCGGAGTTGTCGGATGAAGCGCGGCTGCACATCGTCGGCGGCCGGCATCCCGTGGTCGAGGCCTTCACCGAGCGGCCGTTCGTGCCGAACGATCTCGCACTCGACGATGAGCGGCGCATGCTCGTGATCACCGGACCGAACATGGGCGGCAAGTCGACTTACATGCGCCAGACGGCCCTGATCGTGATCCTGGCGGGGATGGGCAGCTTCGTGCCGGCGGAGCGCGCGCTTCTCGGTCCCATCGACCGCATCTTCACGCGCATCGGCGCTTCGGATGACCTCGCGGCGGGGCAATCGACTTTCATGCTCGAGATGACCGAGACCGCGATCATCCTCAACAATGCCACCGAACGCAGCCTCGTGCTGATGGACGAGGTGGGACGCGGGACGAGCACCTTCGACGGCTTGTCGCTCGCCTGGGCGAGCGCGCGCCACATCGCCACCCGCATCCGGGCGTTCACGCTCTTTGCCACGCACTACTTCGAATTGACCGCGCTCGCCCGCGAAACCGCCGGCTGTGCCAACGTGCACCTCGATGCCACCGAGCATGCCGATCAGCTGGTGTTCCTGCACGCCGTGAAGGAAGGTCCCGCCAATCGCAGCTATGGGTTGCAGGTGGCGGCACTGGCTGGCGTTCCCCGTGAAGTGATCGGCCAGGCGCGCCGCTATCTCGAGGAGCTCGAGCGCGCCCGCGATCAGCACGCCGCGTCTGATGCCCAGACGGAGCTGCCGCTCGTGGTCGCGACGCCTGACCCGCGCCTCGAGGCGCTGCTGGCCGAGCTCGAAGCCCTCGACCCCGATCGCCTGTCGCCCCGCGAGGCGCTCGAGGCGCTGTACCGGTTGCGGCAGCAGCTGGCGAAGCACTAGAAGGAGCGCGCTGCATGAACCAGCATCCAGCTTTACGAACTTTGTTCGCGGGCATCCTCGCCCTGCTGGCGATCACGGCGCCGGTCGGTGCGGCCGAGTACGTGCCGCCACCCGGCGCAGACTGGGCCCGGCACACGCCCCAGCAGGCGGGATTCGATGCCGCCAAGCTCCAGGCCGCGATCGACTTCGCCATCGAGAACGAAAGCGCGCAGCCCCGCGACCTGGCGCTCTCGATCGCCCTTGAACGGGCGCGAGAACCCTACGACGCCATCATCGGGCCGACCCAGCCGCGTGGCGATCCGACCGGTCTCGTCGTGCGGGGCGGTTATCTGGTCGCCCAATGGGGCGATCCCGACCGCGTCGACATGACGTTCAGCGTCACCAAGAGTTTTATTTCCACGGTGACCGGCCTGGCACTCGACCGCGGCCTCATCAAGAGCCTGGACGAGCCGGTGCGCAACGCGTTGCCCGGCGACTACTTCGCCTCCGAGCACAACCGCAACATCACCTGGAACCAGCTGCTCCGCCAGACGAGCAACTGGCGTGGAACACTCTGGGACAAGCCCGATTGGGCGGACCGGCCGACGGGCGACGATCCGCTCCTCTGGCCAACGCTGCCGGTGCCGGCGCCGGGCACGGCGTTCGAGTACAACGATGTGCGCGTCAATCTGCTCGCGCTCGCGGCGCTGCATGTCTGGCGCAAGCCCCTGCCCGAGGTGCTCAAGCGCGAGGTCATGGATCCGATCGGGGCCAGCGACACCTGGCGCTGGACCGGCTACGAGAACTCCTACATCGAGCTCGACGGCCAGCGCGTGCAATCGGTCAGTGGCGGCGGCCATTGGGGCGGCGGGATGTTCATCAACGCCTGGGACATGGCGCGCTTCGGCCTGCTGACACAGCGCAGCGGACGCTGGGGCGATCGGCAGATCTACTCGCAGCGCTGGCAGCAAATCGCGAGCACGCCGACCGACGTGCTGCCGACTTACGGCGTCATGAACTGGTTTCTGAATACCGACCGCAAGCCGCTGCCTGCGGCGCCGGCCTCGGCCTTCAGTCATCTGGGCAACGGCACCAACATGATCTATGTGGACCCGGAGCACGATCTCGTGGTGGTGGCCCGCTGGATCAAGGACAGCCAGCGGCCCGCATTCATCGAGCGCATGCTGATGGCGCTCAAGTAGCCACCGCACCGCCTCCGCGATACACAGGCGATTTGCGGCCCGCAAGCCCTTTGTGTAGAACGTGACCGCTACCCAACCGAGCCAGCAGCCGATGACCCAGTCCACAGCCCGCGTTTCCGGCGGCTGGCTTCGCAGCCCCGGGTTCGATGCCTTCTTCATCGGCGGCACAGCATGTGTGGCGCTTACGAGTGGCGCGGTGATCGCGGCGCGGCCGGAGCTTTTTCTCTTCGTCTTTCTCGCCGACCTGTGGCTGCTGGGCTATCACCACGTCGTCTCGACGTTCACGCGCCTGTGCTTCGACCGCGCGAGTTTCGCACAGCACAAGTCCCTGGTGCTCTACCTGCCGGTCGCAGTCTTCGGCGGCGTAGCGCTGCTCTACTACGCCTCGGGTGCGTGGGTGCTCATGACGATCTACCTGTACTGGCAGTGGTGGCACTACACGCGCCAGAGCTGGGGCGTTTCGCGCGCCTACCTCGCCAAGTCGCGCGACCGGCAGGCAGGCAATCCACTCATCGGCAAGATCGCCTTCTGGTCGATGCCGGTGGCCGGGATTCTTTCAGTCTCGGCCCGCGCACCTGCAGAGTTCCTGTGGACGCCCTTGTGGACGTTCCCGGTCCCGGTCGGCCTCGCGCATGTTGCCGTCGCACTCGCGGCCTCCGCCGTTGTCCTCTGGTGCGCCGATCAGTTCCGGTTGTGGCGGCGCGGCCAGCTGGCGCTTCCCTACGCGCTCTTCATGCTCAGTCATTTCGCGATCTATGCGACCGCCTACGTCTGGTTCACCGAGCTCAACTACGGCTGGGTGGTCATCAACATCTGGCACAACGCGCAATACATCGCCTTCGTGTGGATGTTCAACAATCGCCGTTTCGCCTCGGGCATCGATGCGCGGCATCGTTTCCTGTCGACGCTCAGTCAGCCGCACCACGTGTGGTTGTACCTGCTGGTGTGCCTGGGCCTCTCCACCGCCTTCTACTCGGCGGCGGCGCGCACCGCCGAGATGTTGGCGCTGTTGCCCTACATGCTGGTCTTCTATCAGTCGGTCAACATCCATCACTACCTGGTCGACGCGAAGATCTGGAAGCTGCGCCGGCCCGCCGTCAGCGCCAACATCGGCATCGCCCCGTCGGGTTAGAATGCCCGCCAGTCACCGGGCTGAGGTTCAACCACGAAACCTGTGAGCACCGTCAGCGTCGTCACACCGGCCCACAACGAAGCCCAGAACATCCCGGGCCTGCTCGAGCGTCTGGAAAAAGTCCTGCACGACAGTGAAGAGTGGGAGTTGATCGTCGTTGACGACGGCAGCACCGACGGCACTCTCGATGTCGTCAAGGCCCTCGCGGGCTTCATGCCGAAGCTGCGCTACCTGTCGCTCACGCGAAATTTCGGCCACCAGACGGCGCTCAAGGCCGGGCTCGATCACGCGCGCGGCGATTGCGTGATCACGCTGGATGCCGACCTGCAGCACCCGCCCGAGATGATCCCGGAAATGCTGCGGCAATGGCGTGCGGGGTACGAGGTCGTCAACATGCTGCGCGCCGAGGCGAGCGTGCCGTGGTTCAAGCGGGTCACGTCGCGGTTCTTCTACCGGCTGACGAACGCCATCAGCGACTACCGCATCGAGCCCGGGAGCTCCGACTTCCGGCTGCTCGACCAGCGCGTGGTCGCGGTGCTGCGCGGGATCGAGGAAAGAAACCTGTTCCTGCGTGGGCTGATCCCCTGGCTGGGGTTCCGCCAGATTCACCTGACGTACGAGCCCGCGAATCGCGAGGCGGGTGCGAGCAAGTACACGCTGCGCGAAATGATGCGCCTGGCGATGCTGGGACTCACCTCATCGAGCCTGCGCCCGTTGCACATTTCCACGCTGATCGGCGCGGTGATGTCGATCCTCGCCCTGGTCTACGCCGCCTATGCGTTGTGGGCGCGCTTCTTCGCGGGCACGGTGATCACGGGGTGGACCTCGCTCCTGATCAGCATCCTGCTCATCGGCGGCATCCAGCTGGTGATGCTCGGCATCATCGGCGAATACGTGGGCCGGAGCGCTGACCGAGATCAAGTCCCGGCCGGCCTACGTCCTGCGCGAGCACAACCTCACGCAACGCTGAAGTCGTTGGCCGCACCGCGCACCATGGCGCTTTCCCCGGACGATCCGCCTTTCCTCAGTCGTTTCCCGAAAACGCGAACGCCGCTGTCACCGCGGCTCGCCGCCATCTACGACCGGCACTATCACCTGAACCGCACGGGCGGCTCGCCGGCCTCGGCGCTCTCACGCCGCATGGAAGCGTGGCTGCACCGCCAGGTGGCGAGCGATGCCGTGGCGGGCGCCGGCACCCGCCGAACACTTGAACTGGGTGCGGGAACACTCAATCAGCTCGACTTCGAGCCGGACGTCGGACCCTACGACATCGTCGAGCCGTTCACCGACCTCTACCGGGGCTCACCGCACCTGCGCAGGATCCGACGGGTATTTGCCGACATCGGCGAGATCCCGATTGCAACGCGCTACGATCGCATCACCTCCGTCGCGACGCTCGAGCACCTGTGCGATCTCCCGCGGGTGGTCGCGATGGCGGGGCTGCTGCTCGAAGCCGGCGGCGAATTCCGCGCGGCGATTCCGAGTGAGGGCACCTTCCTGTGGACACTCGGTTGGCGCCTGACCACGGGGGTCGAATTCTGGCTCAGGCATCGCCTCGACTATGGCGAGCTCATGCGCCACGAGCACGTCAACGACGCTCGCGAAATCGAGGAGGTTCTCGGGTTCTGCTTCGGGAAGGTGACGCGCCGCGAGTTCGGCCTGGCTCGCCCGCTCTCGCTCTATCAGTTCTTTGCGTGCTCGGATCCCAACCCCAGTCGTTGCCTGGTTCTCGCAGCTAGGCCTTGACCGAGAGCAGGCCGATGCCGGTGATGATCAGCACCACCGCGCTCGCCTTCCACCACGTGAGCGGCTCGTTGAGCCAGAGGGCTGCGCTGAGCTGAGTCGCGACGATGACCAGACCAGTCACGATAGGAAAGGCGATCGACAGCGGCATGCGCAGCAGGATCAGGATCCAGAGCAGGAAGCTGAGCGCATAGCAGGCGGCACCGAGGAGGAACTCGAGGGACGCGACCGCCGGTGCAGCCTTCATCCGGTAAAGACCGAAGGTCGCGGCGATGACGTAAGCCGCGAGGAGCGCCCTGCCGGTCCAGTCATGCATCGCTCAGGACCCCGCTGCGTTCCAGTACAGGACGAACTCGCCCACGCGCTCCTCCTGCCCATAGAGCGGGCGCAAGCGCTCGACCAGTTGTTGCGTGAGCGGCGTGTCGTACTTGTCGCTCGGGCGATGGATCAGGACCGCAGGCGGCTTCTTGCGCACGCGCGCCCACACCCCCTCGACATCCGCCTCCGTCCGCAGCCCGAGCGCGCTGTTGAAGAACCGGGTCGGATTGCAGCGTCCGCTGAGAAAATAGAACTCCGCATCGCTCGGCAGCGCCAGAATGCAATCCCGAGCGCTCGAGCGGGCCGCGATACGACTCACGACCTCGCGATGCGAGCGAACCTCGGTCGCGTCGAGCTCGAGACTGCAGCGCGCCAGCCCGCAGGGCTCGCGCTGTTCAATGCGCACTCCGTGCAGCGTGCCTTCAACGCCGCGCGCGAGCGGCTGGCCGGCGTGAAAGTACAGAGCCATGGCGCTGGTCGCGATCAGCGTGCCGGTCACCAGCGCGCGCGCGCGGGTGGTGACCGCCAACGCCGCGAGCGCCAGGCAGTTCAGGCCGGTGACATAGAAGAGGTAGATCGGGATCTGGTAGTGCAAAGCCACCAGCGTGTAGAAGCTTGCGAGCCATGTCAGGGCGTCCGCGCCGGTGATTCCAACCTCACCCTGCCACATCCGCCACAGCAGGATCGAGCCATTGAGCGCCGGCAACAGGATCAGGAACAGCCAGAAGAGCGCGTTGGCTGCCGAACCCGGGTTGCCGAGGTTGAGGAGTTGCGGAATGACCAGCGTAGTGAGGCTCAGGTAACTCTGGTGCTCGATGAACCCGAAGCGTGGTATCTCGAGGGCGACTCCGACGATGTCTCCCAGCCAGATTTGCAGTGTTCCGTAAGCAAAGTGGTAAATGACCAGCGGCAGCGCCGCGAAGGCGATGCCGAGGGCGAGACCCGTGACGATACGCAAGGTCTGGCGCAGCGGAAACGCTGGCACGCCAGGCCGCCATGAGGAGCAACACGACGGGCCAGACACCGAACAGCAACGCTGTCGCGATGTCCGCCTGCTTGAAGACATAGGCACCGACGAGCAAGGCCATCGCCGCGAGCAGCAGGCGAATCGCCCAGGATTGACCCCGCGAATCGGGAGTCTGTGTGACCAGCCAGGCGAACACGGCGATCGCCACGATGACTCCGGTGAGCTGCCGGAACAGCGCGATCGCACCCACCAGGAAGCCGAGACCGACGAGCCGCGTGAAGGCATCGTGCGGGATGGCCTCGATGATCGCGGGAATCAGCAGGACGAGGAACAGGCAGTACCAGTGCGCGGTTGGGTTCAGGAACTGGACGAATGACAGCGCGCTCACTGCGATGCTCGCCGCGAGCGCCAGTAGTACGCCGCTCCGCTGCAGCAGCAGGTACGCGACCAACCCCTGCACTACGGTGAGTGCCGCGAGCGGAATTCGCAGGCTGACGAGGTCGAGCCCGAAGAAGGCCAACGCGGCCGCGTTGACGAAGTTGATGTATCCGGCGTGAATGTCCTGGATGCTGCCATTGAGCACTTCGCCCTGCAGGATCCTGCTGGCGACGTGGGCATACGCGCCGTCGTCAGGCGCGTACCAGAAACGATCGAAGAAGGTAACGGAGATCGCGGCGGCGATCGTGACCGCAGCCAGCGCGCCGATCACGCCCCACGCTTCTCGAATTCGCAGGCCAGCCAGTCCGCCGATAACGCTGCTCCCAGGGCTTTTGGCCGCCGCGGAGCATATCGCAAGAGATGGGGTCAGACCCCATACCGAGAAATGGGTCAGGCCCGATACCGCTCAAATATGGGGTCTGACCCCATCTCTTGCGAAACGACCGCCGGCGAGAAACTGCGCCACCTGGTGCGCGACCGTTGTGGAAAACAACATCCCGGTGTGACTGATCGGCAGCACGATGTGATCGGTGGCGCCCGGCAGGCGTGTCTCGGCCACCGACACGGTGCCATCGTTGGGCCCACCGAGATCGGTCAGCAGCCGGCCGAGTCCCAGGGACAAGTCGCCCGCGATCACGCCGAGATCCCGCCGCCCGTCCCATTGCCGCGACGTCGGCCTGAGGACTTCGGCTTCGATGTTGCGGCCGAGCATGGCGGCGCCGATGGGCCAGCGGGCCAGGCCTTGCGCGGCGCGACTGCCAGCGATGGGCGAACCCAGGAGCACCGCACGTCCCGGCGGCAGCTCACGGCGCGATTCCAGGTAGCGCAGCGCCACGATCCCACCCAGGCTGTGCCCGATGAGATGCAACGTCTCGGCGTTCAGTGCGCTCACGCACTTGTGCAGCCCGGCGAGCACGTCCGGCATCGACGCCGTGACGGAGGGGTAGTGATAGGCGCAGGTTTCGCAGCTGAGCTCGGCGGCGATGCGCCGGCGCAGCAGGGTGGACTCGACGCCTGTCAGCCAGAGGCCGTGGATGAATACGACCGCGGTATGAGCCATGAAGGATTCGTCGTCAACTCTCGACCTTTCTCACGCGGATGTGCAATTCCCGCAGCTGCTGCTCGCTCACCTCGGTGGGTGCATCCGTCAGCGGGTCGGCCGCTGTCTGCGTCTTCGGGAAGGCAATCACCTCGCGAATGCTTTGGGCGCCCGCCATCAGCATCACCAGCCGGTCGAGTCCGAACGCGATGCCGCCGTGGGGCGGACAGCCGAACTTGAGCGCATCGAGCAGGAAGCCGAACTTGGCACGCGCCTCCTCGGCGCCGATGCCGAGCAGCTCGAACACCGTCGACTGCATGTCCTGGCGGTGAATTCGCACCGAGCCGCCGCCGAGCTCGGTGCCGTTGAGCACCATGTCGTAGGCGCGCGCGACCGCGCCGCCCGGATCCGCCTTGAGCTGTGCGGGATCGTCGTTGCACGGCGAAGTGAACGGGTGATGCATGGCCATCCAGCGCCGCTCGTCGGCGTCCCATTCGAACATCGGAAAGTCGACCACCCAGAGCAGCCGCCAGCCCGCCTCGACCAAGCCGAGGTCCTGCCCGACCTTGAGCCGCAACGCGCCCAGCGAGTCGCTCACGACCTTGGCGCTGTCCGCGCCGAAGAACACGAGGTCGCCCGTCTGGGCCGCGGTCCTCTGGAGAATTCCCGCGACCGCAGCGTCCGAGAGAAACTTGAGAATCGGTGCTTGCAGGCCTTCGCGGCCCTTGCCGGCGTCATTCACTTTGACGTACGCCAATCCCTTCGCGCCGTAGCGGGCTACGTAGCTCGTGTAGTCGTCGATTTCCTTGCGCGAGAGCTTGCCGCCTTGTGGCACGCGCAGCGCCGCGACGCGCCCCTGTGCGTCGGCCGCGGGCCCCGAGAACACCTTGAACTCCGAGTCCTTCACGAGATCGGCCACGTCGACGAGCTCGAGAGGATTGCGCAGGTCCGGCTTGTCGGAGCCATAGCGGCGCATCGCTTCCGCGTAGCTCAGGCGCGGCAACGGACTCGACACCTCCACACCCAGCACCGCTTTGAAGAGGTGTCGGATGAGTCCCTCCATGAGCGCCATGATCTCGTCCTGGCCGAGGAACGAGGTTTCGAGATCGAGCTGCGTGAATTCGGGTTGACGATCAGCCCGCAGGTCCTCGTCGCGGAAGCAACGCACGATCTGGTAGTAGCGATCGAAGCCCGACATCATCAGGAGCTGCTTGAAGATCTGCGGCGACTGCGGCAGCGCGAAGAACTTGCCGGGGTGCGTGCGGCTGGGGACGAGATAGTCACGTGCGCCCTCGGGCGTCGCCTTGGTCAGCATCGGGGTCTCGAGATCGACGAAGCCGTGCTCGTCGAGGTAACCGCGCATGGCACGCGTCACGGCGTGCCGCAGCCGCAGGCGCTGCGTCATCACGTCGCGGCGCAGGTCGAGGTAGCGATACTTGAGCCTGAGCTCCTCGTTGACGTCCTCATCGAGCTGAAACGGCAGCGGCTCGGAGCGATTGAGCACCACCAGCTCGCGCGCCAGCAGCTCGACCTGGCCCGAGGCGAGATTCGAATTGGCGGTGCCGGCGGGACGGGGGCGTACGAGGCCGCGCACCTGGATCACGAACTCGTTGCGCAGGCGCTCGGCTTCGGAAAATACGCTGGGCGCGTCGGGATCGAAGACGACCTGCAGCAGCCCCTCGCGATCACGCAGATCGACGAAGATCACGCCGCCGTGGTCGCGGCGGCGGTGCACCCAGCCGGCCACGGTGACTTCCTGTCCGGCAAGACGCTCGTTGACCTGACCGCAATAATGACTACGCATGGCTAACCCAAAAAAGGGCGCGTAGCGTAGCAAAAAGCCTCACGTCCTGCGTCGCCTGGCCTTCCTGACCCCGGCCCGGCGCGCCCTTCTTCTTCTGGCGTGCCCGCTTGTTCACCGCGACCCTGGTGCGCTTCGACTCCGCCGCGGGCTTGGTCTCCGCCTTCGGCGCCGGGGTTTCCGTCTTCGTTTCGGATTTGGCCGGCGTGGCGCCGTCGGATTCGGCCTTGGTCTCTTCTTTCTCTGGCCGATCGAGGTTGCGCTTGATTTCCTTGTCGGACTTGAAGTCCGTCTCGTACCAGCCCGATCCCTTCAGCAGGAACATCGGCGCGGACAGGAGCCGGCGCAGCTTCGCCTTGCCGCAATCCGGGCACTTCTTCAACGGGGCGTCGGCGAACTGCTGCAGGGCTTCCAGGGAATGCCCGCAGGCATCGCACTGGTACTCGTAGATCGGCATGCGCTCCCTATTTCTTATCCTTCTCGAAGACGATCTGGCCGTTCCTGACCGTCGCGCGGACGCGATCCCCGGGGCCGAAATCGCCCCGCAGGATCGACTGCGCCAGCGGGTTCTCCACCTGCTGCTGGATCGCACGCTTGAGCGGTCGTGCTCCATATACCGGGTCGTACCCGGCTTCCGCAAGATGATTGCGCGCCTTCTCGTCGAGGCTGAACTCGATGTCGCGCTCGGCGAGACGCTTGCGCAGAAACACGACCTGGATTTCGACGATGCGGCGGATCTCCTCGCCACCGAGCGGGTGGAACACCACGATGTCGTCGATGCGGTTGATGAATTCGGGGCGGAAGTTCTGTTGCACGATCTCCATGACCGCGCTCTTCATGCGCGCGTAGTTGTCCTCGCCGGCCATTTCCTGGATCACCTGCGAACCGAGGTTCGAGGTCATGATGATGACCGTGTTGCGGAAATCGACGGTGCGCCCCTGCCCATCGGTGAGCCGGCCATCGTCGAGCACCTGCAACAGAACGTTGAAGACATCCGGATGCGCCTTCTCGACCTCGTCGAGCAGGATGACCGAGTAAGGCCGGCGCCGCACCACCTCGGTGAGATGACCGCCTTCTTCGTAGCCGACATAGCCCGGCGGGGCGCCGATCAGGCGCGCCACGGAGTGCTTTTCCATGAACTCGGACATGTCGACGCGAACGAGCGCTTCCTCCGTGTCGAACAGGAATTCGGCCAGCGCCTTCGAAAGCTCCGTCTTGCCGACACCCGTCGGGCCGAGAAACAGGAACGAGCCGTTCGGCCGGCGCGGATCGGAAAGGCCCGCGCGCGAGCGGCGGATCGCATTCGACACGATGCGCACGGCTTCTTCCTGGCCGACGACGCGCTTGCCGATCGCCTCCTCCATCTTGAGGAGCTTTTCCTTCTCGCCCTCGAGCATCTTGGACACCGGAATGCCGGTCCACTTCGAAACGACTTCCGCCACTTCCTCTTCTGTGACCTTGTTGCGCAGGAGCGTGGTGCCCTTTTTTTCGGCCTCGGTCGCCTGCGCCAGGCGCTTCTCGAGCTCGGGAATGCGGCCGTACTGCAATTCGGACATGCGGCCGAGGTCACCGGCGCGACGCGCGGTTTCCAGCTCGAGCTTGGCGCGCTCGAGCTCTTCCTTGATGTGCGCGGTTCCCTGCAGCGCCGCCTTCTCCGCCTTCCAGACTTCTTCCAGGTCGGCGTATTCCTTCTCCAGGCCCTTGAGGGTGTCCTCGAGCGCCGCCAGGCGCTTCTTCGAGGCATCGTCCTTTTCCTTCTTCAGCGCTTCGCGCTCGATCTTGAGTTGGATGATGCGACGCTCGAGCCGGTCCATCGACTCGGGCTTGGAGTCGATCTCCATGCGGATGCGCGAGCCGGCCTCGTCGATGAGATCGATGGCCTTGTCCGGCAGCTGCCGATCGGAGATGTAGCGGTGTGACAGCGTCGCGGCGCTGACGATCGCGGGGTCGGTGATCTCCACCTTGTGATGGATCTCGTAGCGCTCCTTGAGTCCTCTCAGGATCGCGATCGTGTCCTCGACACTCGGCTCATCCACCAGCACCTTCTGGAAGCGACGCTCGAGCGCCGCGTCCTTCTCGACATACTTGCGGTATTCGTCGAGCGTGGTCGCCCCGACGCAGTGCAGCTCGCCGCGCGCGAGCGCGGGCTTGAGCATGTTGCCCGCATCCATGGCGCCCTCGGCCTTGCCGGCGCCCACCATGGTATGCAGCTCATCGATGAACAGGATGATCTGTCCCTGCTGCCTGGCGAGATCGCGCAACACCGCCTTGAGCCGCTCCTCGAATTCACCGCGGAACTTGGCGCCTGCGATGAGCGCACCCAGGTCGAGCGCCAGGATGCGCTTGCCCTTGAGCCCCTCCGGCACCTCGCCGTTGACGATGCGCTGTGCGAGACCCTCGACGATCGCGGTCTTGCCGACGCCGGGCTCGCCGATCAGCACGGGGTTGTTCTTCGTGCGCCGCTGCAACACCTGCACCGTGCGCCGGATCTCGTCATCGCGGCCGATCACGGGATCGAGCTTGCCCTGCTCGGCGCGCTCGGTCAGGTCGATCGTGTACTTCTCGAGCGCCTGCCGGCTCTCCTCGGCATTGGGGTCCTCGACTTTCTGGCCGCCGCGCACTTCGTCGATCGCCTTCTCCACCGCGCCGCGCACTGCGCCGGCGTCGCGCAGGATGTTCTTGAGCGCGCCGCGATCCTCGAAGGCCGCGATCACGAAGAGCTCTGAAGCGATGTACTGATCGCCGCGGTCCTGCGCCAGCTTGTCGACCACGTTGAGCAGCCGCCCGAGGTCATTGGAGACGTGCACTTCGCCCGCCGTGCCCTGCACCTTGGGCAAGCGGTCGATGGCGGCCATGAGCTCGGAACGCAGCTTCGCGACGTTGGCCCCGGCCTTCTCGAGCAGGGGCCGCACGCTCCCGCCTTCCTGGTTGAGGAGCGCCAGCATCAGGTGCACGGGCTCGATGAACTGATTCTCGCGGCCGACGGCGAGCGATTGCGCTTCGGCCAGCGCCTGCTGGAACTTGGCGGTCAGCTTATCCATGCGCATGGGCTACTCCGGACACGACGATGCGTCCAAATGTAGGGCCCAGGCCCCGAAAATCAATGTATCCCGGTGATCCGGTCGGTGAGCACGATGACCGCGATTCCGACCGCTATGAGCACCATCTGCTGCACGCTCGCGCGGATCTCCACGCGCCGGTGCAGGCCCGGGATCAGGTCCGCAACCGCGACGTAAAGGAAGGAGGAGGCTGCCACCGCCAGCGCGTAGGGCACGGCCTGCTGCGCCTGGGCGAGCGCAAAAAAGGCCAGCACTCCGCCGACGATCGAGCTCAGGCTGGTGAGGAGATTGAGCGCGAAAGCGCGGGCGCGCGACATGCCGCTGTTCAGCAGGATGGCCAGGTCGCCGACTTCCTGTGGGATCTCGTGAGCAATGACGGCAACGCTCGTGAGGATGCCGAGACTCACGTCGAGCATGAACGCGGCGGCGATCAGCACGCCATCGAGCGCATTGTGGATCGCATCGCCGGTGAGAATCAGGATCCCTGAAGCGCGGTCACGAGCATCCTGGTGGGGAACGTGCGAGTCGCAATCGTGCGCGTGGCAGTGCCGCCAGATCACGAGCTTCTCCAGCACGAAGAAGGCGAAGATGCCCGCCACGAGCGCGAACCCGATGAGATGGATGTTCGAGAGGCCGGCCGCCTGGATCGCGTTCGGCAGGAGCTTGAGCAGCGCTGCGCCGAGCAGCGCACCGGTCGCAAAGCTGATGAGATGCGGCAGCCACGCGGCGCGCTGCGGTGCCGACATCAACAGGAACACGCTGGCGGCGAGTGCGCTCAGTACACCGCCCAGGCCGGTGAATACGATGATCCAGGAGATGGACTGAGGCTCGTGTTGATTTTCATCGAAGGCTGCGGTTGCTCGCTTAGAATCGTCGCCCATCGCGTAGCACCACAGGCCGCCGGGGCTCCACTCGATCCAGATCAGGGTGGCCATACGCCCGCACTGCCCGTCGCGGCGAAAGGAAAAGAATTTCCCGGCTTCGGCGAACGTGCACCCTCCCCCGCCGTAGACGGCGTCGATTCCAGCGCGATTCAGGTGCTGGCGAGCCAGGCGGTACAGGTCCGCCTGCCAGCGATGGCGTTCGTTGGCGCGAAAGGCAGCCACCGCCGCAGGATCGAGACGCATGAATGCCTCGCGCACTTCCGCGCCCACCTCGAAATGCGCGGGTCCGATCGCCGGTCCCAGCCAGGCCAGCAGCTGCCGCGGCGGCGTCGCCAGCGCTTCGATCGTCGACTCCAGCACGCCTGCCGACAGGCCGCGCCAACCCGCATGCGCAGCACCCGCCCGTTTCCCATCGGTGCTGGCGAAGAGTACCGGCAGACAATCGGCCGTGAGAATCACGCAGGCACGGCCCGGTGTATCCGTGATCGCGGCATCTGCGACAGGAAGATTCCCCGCCGTGGCGAGCGCGACTGCGGTGCCGTGAACCTGCTCGAGCCAGAAGGGCTCCACTTCGAGCCCGAGTTGCCTGCACAGGCGCCGGCGGTTCTCGATCACGCAATCGGGCTCATCGCCCACGTGCAAGGCGAGGTTGAGCGACTCATAGGGCGTGCGGCTGACACCACCACCGCGCAAGGTCGACACGGCACGCACGCTCGCGGGTGCCGGCCATTCAGGGACGATGAACTCGATCATGCGCGTTCGGTCCGGCTTGCGTCTGCGCGCAGGACCTTGAGCAGCGCTTTCATGTCGCGCGGCAGGGCCGCCCGCCACTCCACTGCACTCTGCAGCTGCGGATGCACCAGCGCCAGACGCCCCGCATGCAGCGCCTGGCGTGGAAAGGTGCGCAGCGCCTCAGCGAGCTCCGCGCTCGCGCCCTTGGGTAGCAACAGGCGGCCGCCATACGTCGCATCACCGACCAACGCGTGCCGCACATGCGCGAAGTGCACGCGGATCTGGTGAGTGCGGCCGGTCTCGAGATTGACCCGCACGTGCGTATGGGCCCGAAAGCGCTCGATCACGCGATAGTGGGTCACGGCCTCGCGTCCGTCGTCGCGAACCGCCATGCGCACGCGATCGGTCCGATGACGCGCGATCGCGCGGTCGATGGTACCGCCGGCCGTGAGCACTCCCGTGCAAACGGCCTCGTACTCGCGTTCGATGGCGCGCGCCTGCAACTGTCGCGTCAGCGCGGTGTGCGCGGCCAGCGTGCGCGCCACGACCAGCAGGCCGCTCGTGTCCTTGTCGAGTCGATGCAGAATGCCCGCGCGCGGCAGCTCGGCGAGCGATGCATCGTAATGCAGCAGCGCGTTCTGCAGCGTCCGGTCGCGATTGCCCGCACCCGGGTGCACCACCAGCCCGGCCGGCTTGTTGACTACGATCAACCAGTCATCCGCGTGCACGACGTCCAGCTCGATCGCCTGCGCGGAGATCGTCTGCACGGCGGCCGGCTCCACGCTCACCACGATGCGCTCGCCGCCACTGAGCAGATCGCGCGGCCGGGGCGTGCGGCTCTCGAGAGTCACGCGGCCGGACTCGATCCACTCCTTCAGGCGCGAGCGGGAATGCTCCGGCAGCAGCCGCGCCAGTGCCTGATCGAGCCGCAAACCGGCGAGCTCGGCCGGAACCGTGAAGGAATGGGTCTGGAACTTTGTTGTCATTGGGTGCGTCAGAGGGCGGTCATGAGTTCGGCTATACTCTGCCGCCTCTTGGCCAACCGAGGCAACGCGTGCCCTTCCGTTCCCTGACCGTCCTGCGCCTGAGTGCGCTCACCATCGCCTCGATTGTTTCTCTGACCGCTTGCCGCGGCTCGGGTGGTATCCGGGAAAGCGACCCGGACGTGCTCTATCGACACGCGAAGCATTCGCTCGAAACGGCGGACTACAAGAACGCCATTTCCTATTACGAGGCGCTGGATGCACGTTACCCGTTCAGCGACGCGGCCCGCCAGGCGCGCCTCGATCTCATGTACGCCTACTACAAGAGCGGCGAGTCCGAATCGGCGGTCGATGCGGCGGATCAGTTCATCCGCGAGAACCCGACCCATCCACGCGTCGACTACGCGTACTACATCAAGGGCCTGGTCTACTTCGAGCGCGATCCGAACTTCCTCGAGCGCTGGTTCAAGGTGGACCTGAGCGAGCGCCCGCCGAGCGATGCGCGGCAGTCCTTCGCATCGTTCCAGACGATCGTGCAGCAGCACGCGAAGGGCCCGTATGCGCACGATGCCCGCCGGCGCATGGTGTTCCTGCGCAACCGGCTGGCCGCCTATGAAGTGCACGTGGCCCGTTACTACATGAAGCGCGGAGCTTACGTCGGCGCCGCGCAGCGCGCGAAGTTCGCGATCGAGAACTATGACGGTTCGCCGGCGGTACAAGAGGCGCTCGAAATCATGACTGATGCCTATCGCAGGCTGGACCTGAACGAGCTGGCAGAGCAGAGTGCGAACGTCTATCGCGCCAACTTCCCCGAAACCGCCGAGCGCGTGGAGAAGAAGAAGAGTTGGTGGAAGTTCTGGTAGGAATTGGGGTCAGACCCCAATTCCCCGCCAATTCCCCCGCCGGTAGCAAAATCGAGAATTGGGGTCTGACCCCAATTCCTACCTGTAGCCGCTGGTGATCGGGTAGCGCCAGTCACGCCCGAACGCACGACCACTCACCCGCACGCCCGGCGGCGCCTGCCGGCGCTTGTATTCGTTGCGCTTGACCATGTCGAGTACGCGCACCACCGTTGCACGCTCGAAGCCGCGCGCCACGATCTGGTCGACCGACAGGTCTTCCTCGATGAAGGCCTCCAGGATCGGATCGAGCACCTCGTAGGGCGGCAGCGAGTCGGTGTCTTTCTGGTCGGCGCGCAGTTCCGCGGACGGCGGTCGGCTCAGCACCCGTTCCGGGATGGCCGGAGAGCGCGCGTTGCGATAGCGCGCCAGGCGGTAGACCAGCAGCTTGCTGCAATCCTTGATGGGCGCGAAGCCGCCGGCCATGTCGCCGTAGAGAGTGGCGTAACCCACAGCCACCTCGCTCTTGTTGCCGGTGGTGAGCAGCATCCGGCCCGTCTTGTTGGAAATCGCCATGAGCAGCACGCCGCGGCAGCGCGACTGGATGTTCTCCTCCGTCGTGCCGGGCTTCGTGTCCGCGAGCTCCGCTTTCAGCGCAGCGAGCGTGGCTTCGAACATGCCCTCGATCGAGATGACGCTGAACTTGACGCCGAGCTGGCGTGCCTGCTCGCTGGCATCGTCGAGACTCATCTTCGCCGTATAGCGCGACGGCATCAGGACGGCGTGCACGCGCTCGGCGCCGAGTGCGTCAACCGCGATCGCGAGCGTCAACGCGGAATCCACGCCACCGGACAGGCCGAGCACGACACCCGGAAAGCGGTGCTTGTCGACGTAATCGCGCACGCCGAGCACCAGCGCGCCGTAGACGCTTTCCTCATCGCTCTGGTAGGGCGCCACCTCACCCGCGACCGGGACCACCCGCTCGCCGTCGCGGCGCAATTCCACGCAATGCACACCCTCGGTGAAGGCAGGCACGCGCCGCACCACTTCGCCGTTCGCGTCCATGACGAATGAATTGCCATCGAACACCAGCTCATCCTGCCCGCCGACCAGGTTGACGAACACCACCGGCACGCCGGTGTCCCGAACGCGGCCGCGGACCACGTCTTCCCGCTCGTTCTGCTTGCGCAATTCGTACGGCGAGGCGTTGATGACCAGCAGCACTTGCGCACCCGCCTGCCGCGCCTGGAGTGCCGGCTCCGGCTCCCAGACGTCTTCGCAGACGAGGATGCCGGCGCGCATGCCGCCGAGCTCCACCACGGTGGCGGCCGTGCCCGACTGGAAGTAGCGCTTCTCGTCGAACACCTGGTAGTTGGGCAGGCAATGCTTGCGGTGGTTGGCGAGCGTCACGCCATCGCGCAGGAGCAGCCCCGAGTTGTAGATGCCTTCCGCAGCGTATTCCGGATAGCCGATGAGCACGCCGACGTCGCGGATCTCACTGCGCACGCGCTCGAGGCCTTGAGCGATCCGGCGGCGCATGCCGCCGTGGAACAGCAAGTCCTCAGGGGGGTACCCGGACAACGCCAGCTCGGGAAAGAGCACCAGGTCGGCGTGGTGACGCTCGCGCGCGGACCGGACCGCCTCGACGATGCGCGTGGTATTGCCATCCACATCGCCCACGAACAGGTTGAGCTGTGCCAGCGCGATGCGAAGGGTGTCAGGAGCACTCACGATAGATGCGACACGCGGTTGCGGAACGCCATTGTACCAATGGCCGCGTCCCGGCCTCGCATCACGCCTTTTCTAGCGATGGCGCGCGCTTTTCCGGCGTCGCGCCGGTTTCGCCGCTGCGCTCCTCGAGCTCCGTCGCGGGGCCTTGCGGGAGGGCTTCTTCCGCTTGAGCAGCTCCGCCATCGCTTCCCCAAGCTTCGCGGGTGAACGCACGGTCTTGACCCCGGCTGCCTCCAGGGCTTTGTACTTGTCGGCGGCCGTGCCTTTGCCGCCGGCAACGATGGCGCCGGCGTGACCCATGCGTTTGCCCGGTGGCGCCGTAACACCTGCGATGTAGGCGACCACGGGCTTGCTGAGCTCCCGCGCGATGTAGCTCGCGGCCGCCTCCTCGTCGCTGCCGCCGATTTCGCCCACCATGATCACGCCCTCGGTGGCGTCGTCGGCTTCGAATTCCGCCAGCACCTCGATGAAGTTCATGCCGCGCACGGGATCGCCGCCGATGCCGACGCACGTGCTTTGCCCAAGGCCGATGCGCGTGGTCTGAAAAACCGCCTCGTAGGTCAGGGTGCCGGAACGCGACACGATTCCGACGCGACCGGGCTGGTGAATGAAGCCCGGCATGATGCCGATCTTGCATTCCCCCGGCGTAATGACCCCGGGACAATTCGGACCGATGAGGCGACTGGAAGACGTGGCGAGCGCCGCCTTCACTTTGATCATGTCGAGGACCGGAATGCCTTCCGTGATGCACACGATCAGCCGCACACCGGCATCGGCGGCCTCGAGGATCGAGTCCGCCGCGTAGGGTGCGGGCACGTAGATCATGCTGACCTCGGCGCCGGTCGCGCTCACCGCCTCGCGCATGGTGTTGAAGACCGGCAATCCGAGATGCTTCTGTCCGCCGCGGCCAGGCGTGACGCCGCCCACCAGGCGCGTGCCGTAGGCGAGACACTGCTCGGAATGAAAGGTGCCTTGCTTGCCGGTGAAGCCCTGGCAGAGAACCTTGGTCTTCTTGTCGACCAGGATGCTCATGCGGCGCGCTTCCCCTGCGCGAGCTTCACCACCTTGCGGGCAGCGTCGGTGAGGTCGCTCGCCGGCGTGATCGCCAGGCCGCTGTCGGCCAGGATCTTGCGTGCCGACTCGGCATTTGTTCCTTCGAGGCGCACGACGACGGGAATCCTCACCCCTACCTGCTTGACGGCATTGACGATGCCCTCGGCGATGAGGTCGCAGCGCACGATGCCTCCGAAGATGTTGACGAGAATCGCGCGCACCTTCGTATTGGAGAGGATCAGCTTGAATGCCACGCTCACCCGTTCGCTCGTGGCCCCGCCGCCGACGTCGAGGAAGTTGGCGGGCTCGCCATCGTGCAGCTTGATCAGATCCATCGTGGCCATCGCGAGCCCGGCGCCGTTCACCATGCAGGCGATGTCGCCACCGAGGGAGACGTAGTTGAGGTCGTGCTCGCTCGCCTCCCGTTCCATCGGATCTTCCTGGCTCGCATCGCGCATGGCGGCGAGCTCGGGTTGCCGGGCCAGCGCGTTGGCATCGACGTTGATCTTGGCATCGAGTGCGACCAGCTTGCCGTCCTTGGTGATGATGAGCGGGTTGACCTCGACCAGGCTCGCGTCGCGCTCGACGTAGAGGCGATAGAGCGGCCGGGCGATGCGCCCGAATTCATCGACCTGTGCGTCGCTCAGGCCGAGTCCATAGGCGAGCTGGCGGCACTGGTAAGCCTGGAGCCCCGCCGCCGGATGGATGCCGACATTGATGATTCGTTCGGGCGAGTGGGCCGCGACTTCCTCGATGTCCATGCCGCCCGCGGCCGAGGCGATGAACGTCACGCGCCCGGTCTCGCGGTTGAGGACGAGACTCACGTACAGCTCGTGCGCAATGCTCGAGGCCGACTTCGACATACACCTTGTCGACCGGCAGTCCCTCGGGCCCGGTCTGCGGCGTCACGAGTCGCCGCCCGAGCATCGCAGCGGCGGCATCGCGCACTTCGTCGAGGTTCCTGGTGAGCTTGACGCCACCGCCCTTGCCGCGACCGCCCGCATGCACCTGGGCCTTGACGACCCACAGGGAGCCGCTGAGCTGGCGTGCCGCCGCCACCGCCTCGTCCGGCGAAGAAGCGACGCGTCCGGCAGGAATGGGAATGCCGTATTGCGCGAAGATCTGCTTGGCCTGGTATTCGTGCAGATTCATGGACGACCGGCGATGACGAAAGCGGGCCGCTATTCTGCGTGAAGCGCACAGGTCTCGGGAAGATGGGACGACTCTATTTGTCTTGACGTGTTGCGCCCATGCTAGAGTGCGCCGCAGGGAGACTGACCGACCTGCCACCAACGATGGCGATCATCAAACCACCCGCACCGCGCGAACTGGCGTGGCGCGTTCTGGGACTGCTGAATCTCTATCGCCTGCTCGTGCCCCTGGTGCTGGCATTCCTGCACTGGGTCACACCCGAAACGACCGCCGTGGGGTGGGCGCGCCCGCGCCTGTTCGTGATCACGGATACGGTGTATTTCGCGATCGCGATCGCGTCGATCCTGGCGCTCAAGCAGCGCTGGCCATCAATCAGGCGCCAGGCCTGGCTGCACATCGTGGTGGATGTCACGGCGATCACGCTGTTGCTCTATTCGAGCGGCGGCGTGAGCAGCGGTCTTGGCATGTTGCTCGTGCTTCCGGTGGGTGCGGATCAGCCTGCTGGTGCGCCGCGCGTTCGTGGTCGCCGCCTGCGCCGCCCTGCCATTGCTCGCGCAGCAGGTCGTGGCGCACCTCGGCGGATACGCATCCGCAGCGGACTACACCGCCGCGGGCGTGCTGGGCGTGATTCTCTTCATCATCGCCTTGGGCGTTTTGCCGCTCGCCGATCGGATCCGCGAGACCGAAGCACTGGTGCGCCAGCGCGACGTCGATCTCGCCAACCTGGCGGAGCTCTCGCAGTACATCGTGCAGCATCTGCGCGAGAGCATCCTGGTGGTGGACGCCGACGACCACATCCGGCTCATCAACGAGTCTGCGGCCGAGATCCTGGGCGATCGCGCTGCAGTTCCCGGGGCGCTCCTGGGTGAGGCGGCCCCCAAGCTCCTCTATTTCCTGTCGACCTGGCGCCAGGATCCGGACCTGCCGCCGCACGACGCCGGCGTCATTCGTTGCCGCCGACGGCGGTCGCGTGATCCAGCCGCACTTCGCGCCCCTGGGCGGCGCGAACCCGGGCCCGGTGCTGATATTCCTGGAGGACACGAGCCTGCAGGACGAAACCGTGCGCCAGACCAAGCTCGCGGCGCTCGGCCGCCTGAGCGCGAGCATCGCGCACGAGATACGCAACCCGGTGGGAGCCATGAGCCACGCCGGTCAACTGCTTGCGGAATCGCCGAGCTCTCGGCGACGACGAGCGCCGTCTCACCGAGATCATCCGCACCAACGCCGAGCGCGTCAGCACGATCATCGGCAATGTCATGCAGCTGTCGCGCCGCGACGTCACGCGCCCCGAGCGGCTCACGCTCGCCGACTGGCTGCAGGAGTTTCGCGCCGAGTTCTGCCAGACGACCGAAGACGCCGCAGGCCGCGATCGAGATCGCCCCGGACGGCGCCGACATCGAGATCCGCGTCGATCCCACGCACCTGCACCAGGTGCTGTGGAACCTGTGCGAGAACGCGCATCAAGTACGCGCCCGCGCCGATGCGCCGGCGCGTGGTCGAGCTGCGCTGTGGCCGCATGGCGGGCACCGGCCGGCCGTTTCTCGAAGTCGCCGATCGCGGTCCCGGGCATCGATCGCCAGGCGGTCGATCGCATCTTCGAGCCCTTCTTCACCAGCAGCAAGGGCGGCACCGGGCTCGGGCTCTTCATCGCGCGCGAGCTGTGCCAGTGCAACGGTGCGCTGCTGCGTGTATGAGCCGCGCGGCGGCGGCGGCAGCATCTTCCGTGTCATCTTCTCCGACCCGCAGCGCTGGCAGGCGCGCGCGGCGCGCAGGCTAGAGTCGCGCCATGCCCAAGCCGGTCGTTCTCATCGTCGATGACGAGCCGGACATTCGCGAGCTGCTCGCGATCACGCTCAGCCGCATGGAGCTCGATTCGCGGACCGCATCCGACGTCGGCTGGCGCGCAGAAGCTGTTGCGGGCGGAGCACTTCGACCTGTGCCTGACCGACATGAATCTGCCCGACGGCAACGGGCTCGGTCTGGTCGAATGGATGCAGGCCAACACGCCCACGCGTGCCGGTCGCCGTGATCACCGCGCACGGCAACGTCGAATCCGCGGTCAAGGCGCTCAAGCTCGGCGCCTTCGACTTCGTGTCGAAGCCGCTCGATCTGTCGGGACTGCGCAAGCTGGTGAGCGTGCGCGATCAAGGCGTCGAGGCTGCGACGGCGATACCACCGCGTACGGCCCGCGTCTGCTCGGCCAGTCAGCCGCCATGCAACAGCTGCGCGAGATGATCAGCAAGGTGTCGCGCAGCCAGGCGCCGGTGCACATCTCGGGTGAGTCGGGCACCGGCAAGGAGCTGGTGGCGCAGCTCATCCACGAGTCCGGGCCGCGGCGCGACGGCCCCTTCGTGCCCGTCAACTGCGGTGCGATTCCGACCGAGCTCATGGAGAGTGAGCTCTTCGGTCACAAGCGCGGCAGCTTCACGGGCGCGGTCGCCGACAAGAAGGGCCTGCTGCAGACCGCGGAAGGCGGCACGCTTGCTGCTCGATGAAGTCGCCGACCTGCCGCTGCACATGCAGGTGAAGCTGCTGCGCGTGATCCAGGAGAAGGCCGTGCGGGCCGGTTGGCGAGCAGCGCGAGACGCCGGTGGACGTGCGGATCCTGAGCGCCACGCACAAGAACCTCTCCGCTCTCGTAGCCGAGGGCGCATTTCGTGAGGACCTGTACTACCGCATCAACGTCATCGAGCTGCGCGTGCCGGCGTTGCGCGAGCGGCCCGAGGACATCAGCGAACTGGCGGAAGCCATCGTGCGGCGCCTGGCGCGGCGCCTGAAGGTCGAGCCGCCGGCTCTGACCGAAGACGCCATCGAAGCGCTGACGCACTACCCATTTCCCGGCAACGTTCGCGAGCTCGAGAACATTCTCGAACGCGCGCTCGCGCTCGCCGGCGGCAAGGCGATCGCCGCGGTCGATCTGCGGCTGCGCGAGACGCCGGTCAGCGCCTCAGCGGCCACCGCGAGCGCGGGTCCGCTCGGCGAACAACTCGAGGACATCGAGCGCGACGCGATCCTCAAGGCATTGGAGCAGACTCGCTACAACCGCACGGCTGCCGCGAAGCTGCTCGGCATGAGCTTCCGTGCGCTGCGATACCGGATCAAGAAGCTCGGCATTGAATAGGGCTTCTGCGTGACTCGTCACGTTGTCCCGGGCGCTCATGCCCTCAAGCGTGAGCGGATTCTCAAAGGGTTCCGTCGAATTAAGGTAAAAAGCAGCGCTGCAAGCGCTCGCGCCGTCGCGCCTACCAATTCAGGAGATCGGTGGAAATGAACAGTCAGGACCGCGGGCGCAAGCTCTTCTTCGCGATCTTCACGATTTCAGGCTTCTCGGGACTCATCTACGAGTCCATCTGGTCGCACTACCTGAAGCTCTTCCTGGGTCACGCGGCCTATGCGCAGACACTGGTGCTGGCGATCTTCATGGGCGGCATGGCGGTCGGTTCGTGGCTCATGGCCAAGCACTCGACCCGTGTGCGCAATCTTCTGCTCGGCTATGCGATCGTCGAGGGTGTCATCGGCCTCCTCGGCCTGATCTTCCACACGACCTCGATCGGGGTGACCTCCTGGGCCTTTGATTCGCTCCTGCCGAACCTCGACTCGGCCGCGCTCGCGCAGCTGGCCAAGTGGACCCTGGGCTCACTCCTCATTCTTCCGCAGTCCATTCTGCTCGGGATGACCTTTCCGCTGATGAGCGGCGCCATCGTGCGCCGCTATCCGCACCGCTCCGGCGAAACGCTGGCGATGCTCTATTTCACCAACAGTCTCGGCGCCGCGTTCGGCGTGCTGATGAGCGGTTTCGTCCTGATCGGTGCGGTGGGTCTTCCGGGGACGATCATGACGGCCGGCCTGCTGAACGTGGCGCTCGCGCTCACAGTCTGGGGCATCGTCAAGTACCAGCCCGAGGCCGTTCAACCGGCGCTGGCAGTTCCTGCGGTTGCACCGGATGCCAAAGCGGGCAACGTGGCGCGCTGGATGCTGGTCGGCGCCGCCGTCACGGGTGCCGCTGCCTTCCTCTATGAGATCGCCTGGATCCGGATGCTGAGCCTGGTCCTCGGCAGCACCACGCACTCCTTCGAACTGATGCTGAGTGCCTTCATCCTCGGCATCGCCCTCGGCGGACTCTGGGTCCATCGACGCATCGACGCGCTGAGCGATCCGGTCAGGTTCCTGGGCAAGGTGCTGCTGATCATGGCGCTGGTGGCGCTGCTATCCCTCCCCGTCTACAACGCCACGTTCGATCTCATGGCGGGCGCCATCCAGATGTTCATGCCCACCCAGCAGGGCTACATCGGCTACCACGTCGCGAGCCACGCGATCGCCATGCTCGTGATGATTCCGACCACTTTCTTCTGCGGCATGACCCTGCCCATCATGACGCACGTCCTCATCCGCGGCGGTGTCGGCGAGCGCGCCATTGGCGCCGTCTACGCCTGGAACACAGGCGGCGCGATTGTGGGCGTGGTGCTGGCAGTACACCTGCTGATGCCGCTCGTCGGCGTCAAGGGCGTCGTGATCTGCGGTGCGTTGCTGCACATGGGGCTCGGCATCCTCTATCTGAGCCGCCCATCCGGCTCCTCGGTGTCATTCCGACTCGCGGGCTGGCCCGCCGCCATCGGCGCAGTCGCGGTGCTTGCGGCCGCAGGATTCGTCGATCTCGACCCGGCCCGGTTGAGCTCCGGCGTCTTCCGGCATGGGCGTGCGGCACACGAAGCCAATACCAAGGTGCTCTATCTCAAGCACGGCAAGACCTCCACGATCAGCCTCGTGGACGTCGGTGGCCTCGTCAGCATCGCCACCAATGGCAAGCCGGATGCGGCCATCAACATGGCGGGCAGTGTCTCGGGCCCCGACGAGATCACCATGGTGATGGCGGCGGCGCTGCCGATCGCGATGCATCCGAACCCCGCACGCGTGGCGAATATCGGGATCGGCTCGGGATTGACCTCGCAAGTGTTGTTGTCGAGCGATGTGGTGCGCGAGGTCGATACGGTGGAAATCGAACCGTACATGGCCGAGGCCGCCGAGTTCGGCTTCATGCCGCGCGTGGAGCGAACGTTCCGCGATCCGCGCAGCCACATCTACTTCGAGGACGCCAAGACGTTCTTCGCGATCCACCGCAAGAAGTACGACGTCATCGTGTCGGAGCCGTCCAACCCGTGGGTCAGCGGTGTGTCGACGCTCTTTTCCAACGAGTTCTACAGTCAGATCACCCACTATCTCGAGCCCAACGGAATGCTCGTGCAGTGGATGCAGACCTACGAAGCGGATATCGACATCGTGATGTCCGTCATCAAGGCCCTGGCGCCCCACTTCGAGGACTTCGCGATCTACAACGCCGATGACAGCAACCTGCTGATCGTCGCCGTGCGCAGCGGTTCGCTGCCGAAACCGGACCCGAAGCTGTTTGCGTCCCCGGCCATGCGCGCCGAGCTGGCGCGCGTCGGAATCGAATCGACGCAGAGCATCGACAGCCGCTACCTGGGCGACAAGCGCCTGCTGTTGCCCCTGCTCAAGGCGTCGGGCGTGCCTGCCAACTCCGACTACTTCCCGTTCGTCGATCTCAACGCTCCGCGAGCGCGCATCCTCAAGCGCAATGCGCTGCACTTTGCCGGCCTGGCTACGTTGCCCGTGCCGTTCTTCGAGTTGCTCACGGGCACCGAGCAGGCGCGCGAGCGCACGGTGTCCAGTACGCCCGCCTTTTCTTCGCGGGACTCGATGGTGGGGCGGGCTACGGCTCTGCGGGACGGCTGGGAAACCTCTCGCTTCGATCATCTGAATACCAACGCGGCGCGCGCCTTTCTGACCCTCGCGAGCACGAAGGATGAATGCCAGAAGGCGTCTGTGCGGCGGGCGTGGCTCGATTCGGCCTACTACCTCGCCGTTCAGACCAACGCCCCGCTGGCCAGCAACGAGTTGCGCGTGATCTGGGACCAGCTGGGCGCGACGCCCTGCGCGGGGGCGCTGAACCAGCAGGATCACAAGATGTTCCTGCTCCTGCGGGCGGTGGCTTTGCGGGACGTGGACGGCGTGGCTTCGATGGGGGCTGAGCTCTTTGCCTCCGACTACAAGTTCGACGAAGCAGGCCATCTCTCCCTGGCACTCATCGCCACGGCGGCGAGCGCAGTCGCGACCAACAAGCCCGTCGAGGCCCTGGCCCTCATCAACAAGAACGCAGCGCGCACCTCGCAGGCACCGTCGCAGGCCCTGGCCTTGCGCTGGATCTCCGCCATCGCTGCCGCGGAACTGAACCCCGATCAGGCGAGCAGCGCACTCGCCCGGGCGCGCTAGGGAAACTGGCGCTCGCAGTGCGCCTCGCCTTCGGGCCGTCGCAGGCCGACGACGCAACTGACACTTCTTGTCACAAAGTGACGCTGGGCGTCCGACCGTCACTCTCTGTCGACGGAGTTACGTCAAACGAACCGCCGCATCCCGCCAGAAACCGTATCCGCATCATGCGGTTAGCCCAGTACGGAGGCCGTGGCACATGCCTTGCAAACATACCCGGCACTGGCGGTATTCGCCGTTGGTCGTGCGTTCGGATTTACTTAGGGCAACAGGAGCAACACATGTTGAAGACAGTTCAAAAGGGTTTCACCCTGATCGAACTGATGATCGTGGTTGCGATTATCGGCATCTTGGCCGCGATCGCGATTCCCGCTTATCAGGACTACACCATTCGCTCGCAGGTCACTGAAGGCTTGAACCTGGCAGGCGCCATCAAGGCTGCAGTGGCGGAGACGTATGCGCAGACGGGCACGTGGCCCGCGACGCTGACCGAGCTCGGCATTGTCGATGCCGGCGGCGCCGAGACGCCCCCGCAGGGCAAGTACGTCAACAAGGTCGACATGCTTGGTGCGGGTACGATCCAGATCACGTACTCGAGCCCGACCTCGGGCGGCCAGGCGAACGAAGTCCTCGACACGAAGACTCTTTCGCTTCAGGCGTGGATCAGCCAGAACCAGGATGTGGTGTGGCGTTGTGGCAATTCCGAGGCGCCGACCGCCGGTGGCAACACCGTCGATACGGACGCCGCGGGCACTGCCTCGGTTGATTCGCAGGCCAACACGGACGTACTCGACAAGTACCTCCCGGCGACCTGCCGCACGGGCTTCGGCACCTGATCCAGCCTTAGTCTCGTGTCTCTTTGAAAGCCCCTCTTCGGAGGGGCTTTCTCTTTTCAGGGGGTCCAACCAAGCCGCACATTTGCTCACCTGATGTGGCGCCCCGGACACGCCTGTGAGGCTGATCACGCAGCAAATCACGGCCAATGTGCGAGGATGCCCGCCGATTTAACAATTGATCCTGCACCCTCAGTTGGGTAGACTGGCCCGGGCTCGGGGGGTCAGACTGGTGCCGGTACGGAAAAGTCGATGAATGACAACGCCATGATGGCGCTTGGCGCCAGCAAGTCCGGCTTGGGCGGTCTGCCGCAGAGGCTCGTCCAGGATGGCCTTGTGGACGAGGCCACCATGATGGAGGCCATGGCGGCTGCCAAGGAAAGAAGGGTCAGCGTCGTCACCCAGCTCGTCACCAGCGGTGCCGCCAGCGCACGCGAAATCGCGATCGCCGCCTCCCACGAATTCGGCGTACCGCTCCTGGACCTGGACTCGGTCCAGTTCGACCTGGAGACGGTCAAGCTCGTCAGCGACAAGCTGCTGCTCAAGCACCGGGTCCTGCCGCTCCTGCGGCGCGGCAAGCGCCTGTTCCTGGCGGTCTCGGACCCCACCAATCTGCATGCGATCGACGAGATCAAGTTTGCCAGCGGCCTCGGCATCGAGGCCGTGGTCGTCGAAGACAACAAGCTGCAGCTGGCGGTCACCAAGGCGATCGAGCAGGTCGATACCTCGATGCCCCACATGGCCGAGGACGATTTCGATCTCGAGAACCTCGATGTCACGGCCGGCGACGAAGACCTCGACTCCCAGGCGGTCGACGCGCGACGACGTCGAAGACGCTCCGATCGTCCGCTTCGTCAACAAGATGCTGCTCGACGCGATCAAGAAAGGCGCCTCCGACATCCACTTCGAGCCGTACGAAAAGACGTTTCGAATTCGCACCCGGCTGGACGGCGTTCTCAAGGAAGTCGCGCATGCCGCCGGTGCAGCTGTCGGTCAAGATCGCGGCGCGTCTCAAGGTCATGTCGCGGCTCGACATCGCCGAGCGGCGCGTCCCGCAGGACGGTCGCATCAAGATGCGGCTCTCGAAGAACCGCGCCATCGACTTTCGCGTCAGCACCTGCCCCACGCTCTTCGGCGAGAAGATCGTGCTGCGTATTCTCGATCCCTCGAGCGCGATGCTCGGCATCGATGCCCTCGGATACGAGCCGTTCCAGAAGGAGCTCTACCTCAAGTACCTGGCCAAGCCGCAGGGCATGATTCTCGTGACGGGCCCGACCGGCAGCGGCAAGACGGTGTCGCTGTACACCGGGCTCAACATTCTCAACAAGGAAGACTGCAACATCTCGACCTGCGAAGACCCGGCCGAAATCCAGATGGCCGGGCATCAACCAGGTCAACGTGCATCCGAAGGTGGGCCTCACCTTCGCCTCCGCGCTGCGCGCGTTCCTGCGCCAGGACCCCGACGTCATCATGGTCGGCGAGATCCGCGACCTGGAGACCGCCGAGATCGCGATCAAGGCCGCGCAGACCGGTCACTTGGTGCTGTCGACCCTGCACACCAACGATGCGCCGCAGACGCTCACGCGCATGGTCGACATGGGCGTCAAGCCCTACGCGATCGCGACCTCCGTGAGCCTGATCATTGCCCAGCGCCTGGCGCGCAAGCTGTGCAGCAATTGCAAGCAGAAGCTGGATATTCCCGCCGGAGGCCCTGCACAAGGAGGGCTTCACGGACGAAGAGATCAAGAAGGGACTGCAGATTTTCGGCCCGAAGGGCTGCGCTCAATGTGTCGACGGCTACAAGGGCCGCGTCGGCATCTACCAGGTGATGCCGGTGTCCGAAGAAATCGGCCGCATCATCATGGAGGGCGGCAACGCGCTGGATATCACCGACCAGGCGGAAAGCGAGGGCGTCTGGGACCTGCGCAAGGCGGGTCTCAAGAAGAGTCAAGGACGGCCTGACGAGCCTCGATGAAGTCAACAGCGTAACGGTGGATTGACGGGGATGAATCGGCGATGAGGGGCGGGGTACAAAGGTAGGACCCATGGCGCAAAGCGCGACAGCAATCAAGAAAGACACCCAGTTCAACTGGGTGGGCACCGACAAGAAGGGCAACAAGCTCAAGGGCCGCAGCCTTGCGTCCAGCGAGCAGGCGTCTGCGCGCGGACCTGCGCCGTCAGGGCGTCGTGCCGGTCCGGATCAGCAAGCAGAGCAACGCTCGTTCAAGGGCGGCGGCAAGGTCAAGCCCGAAGACATCGCGATCTTCAGCCGCCAGCTCGCGACCATGCTGACCGCGGGCATTCCGCTGGTGCAGTCCTTCGAGATCATCGGCAACGGGCACGAGAAGCCGGCGATGCAGAAGCTGGTGCTGGCCATCAAGGCCGACATCGAGGGCGGCACGTCGCTGCACGAGGCGCTGGCCAAGCATCCGCTCTATTTCGACGATCTGTTCGTGAACCTGGTCGAGGCCGGCGAGCAGGCGGGTGCGCTCGAGAACCTGCTCGACAAGATCGCCACCTACAAGGAAAAGACCGAGGCGCTGAAAAAGAAGATCAAGAAGGCGCTGTTCTATCCCGCCGCCGTGCTGGCGGTCGCCATCATCGTCACGCTCATCCTGCTGATCTTCGTGATCCCGCAGTTCGAATCGCTGTTCAAGGGATTTGGCGCCGACCTGCCGGCGTTCACGCAAATGGTCATCAACATGTCGCGCTTCGTGCAGGACCAGGGCTGGTGGCTGCGCGATCGTTGCGGGCGCCGGTATCTACGCATTCGATGTATTTCCACAAGCGCTCGCGGCCGATGCGCGAGTTCATCGATCGCATGTCGCTCAAGATGCCGGTGATCGGCCCGATCCTCACCAAGGCCGCCATCGCGCGCTATGCGCGCACGCTGTCCACGATGTTCAGCGCCGGCGTGCCGCTGGTCGAAGCCCTCGACTCCGTCGCCGGCGCGACCGGCAACATCGTGTACTCGAAGGCCGTGCTGCGGATGAAGGACGAAGTGGCCACCGGGCCAGCGCCTGCAGCGCGCCATGGAGAACACGGGGCTCTTTCCCAACATGGTGGTGCAGATGATCGCCGTCGGCGAAGAGTCCGGCTCCCTCGACGAAATGTCGGGCAAGGTGGCGACCTTCTACGAGCAGGACGTCGACAACGCGGTCGACGCCATGAGCAGCTTGCTGGAGCCGCTCATCATGGCCATCCTCGGCGTGCTGGTCGGCGGCCTGGTCATCGCCATGTACCTGCCGATCTTCAAGCTGGGCGCCGTCATCTGATCGCGCTCGGTACTCTCGACCGCGAACGCCGCGCACCTGCGCGGCGTTCGCGTTTCTGGGCCCGGTGCGCGTATCCTCGCCGCCAACACGGAGCCGTTCGCATGACCATGATCGAGCTGCTGCAGGCAGCACCGCGTTGCAGATCGCCATCGCCCTCATCCTCGGGTTGCTCATCGGCAGCTTCCTCAACGTCGTGATCCACCGGCTTGCCGCTCATGATGGAGCGAGAGTGGCGCAGGCAGTGCGCCGAGCTTGCGGCCGACAGACGAGGCCACCGGGTGGCGCCGGCATCCGGCAGCAGCCAGCACAGCTCGGCCGCGGTGCCGACATTCAATCTGGTTGTTCCGCGCTCTGCCTGTCCAGCCTGCAGGGCACCGATCCGCGCCTGGCACAACATCCCGATCCTGAGCTACCTGCTGCTGCGCGGCCGCTGCGCCGCTTGCGGCGCGCGCATCGCGTTGCGCTACCCGATCGTCGAGCTGCTGACGGGACGTGCTGTCCGCGGTGGTCGCGTGGCAGTTCGGCGTAGCCTGGGAAACGCTGGCTGCGCTGGTCTTCACCTGGAGCCTGATCGCGCTCGCCGGAATCGATATCGATCACCAGCTCCTGCCCGGACAGCATCACACTGCCCCTGCTGTGGCTCGGTCTCCTCATCAGCCTGTGCGGCCCGAGCTCCGCCGGCCGCTCCATTCCCGGTCGACGCAGCGAGCAGCATCATCGGTGCGGCCGGCGGGCTACCTGAGCCTGTGGAGCGTGTTCCACGTTTTCAGGCTGCTCACCGGCAAGGAAGGGCATGGGATACGGCGACTTCAAACTGTTCGCGGCGTTCGGCGCATGGTTCGGATGGCAGATGCTGCTGCTGATCATCCTGCTCGCGGCCGTCACCGGCGCGGTCGTCGGCATCGCGCTCATCGCGTTGCGACGGCACGGACGCGAGGTCCCCAATCCCGTTCGGGCCGTTCCTCGCCGCGGCCGGTTGGATCGCCTTGTTGTGGGGACCGGAGCTCGTCGAACGATATCTGCACTCTGTCAGGACTGACCGCGGGCTGAGGATACAGACCCTGCCCGCCACGCAGCCCCTTCGCATCGGACTCACGGGCGGCATCGCGAGCGGCAAGAGCACGGTCGTGGCGAACTCTTCGCGGCGCGTGGCGTGCCGGTCATCGACACCGACGAGATCGCGCGCGAGATCGTCGCACCCGGCCAGCCGGCGCTTGGCGCGCGTCGTCGAGGCGTTCGGCCGCAAGTGCTCGATGCCCGCGGAGCACTCGACCGTCGACGCCTGCGCAACCTCGGTCTTCGCCGATCCCGCTGACACCGCGAGCGACTCGAGGCCATCCTGCATCCCGCCATCCTCGAAGAGATGAGGCGTCGCTCGCAGGGCACGGGCGGCCCCTATCAGATTCTCGTCATTCCCCTGCTCGCGGAGAGCGGACCCGCGACATCGCGCTCGATCGTGTGCTGGTCGTCGACTGCCCGGTCGAGCTTCAGGTGCGCCGGTTGCTGACTCGCGACGCCGAAAATGAGCCGCAGGCGCGCGCGATGATTGCGGCCCAGGCGACGCGCGAGCAGCGCCTCGCGCTCGCCGACGACGTGATCGTGAATGACGGCGACCGCGACGCCCTCGACGCGGCGGTCGAGGCGCTGGATGCGCAATATCGCAGCCTCTCGCGGGTCAAGCACCTCGCTGAAACGCCGCGGAACTCCCGACCGCTGCGGCTGTCGGCGCCGACAGACAGAACTGGACCGGTGACACGCGTGCACCGTCTGCCGCAGAATACGCCGATGAGCATCGGCGCCTCGTCCTACACCCTGTCAGAGCCGGCACCCAGCCTGGTCGTGTACGAGCAGCCCGCTGAACGAGCGGATGCGCACGTTCCTGCGGCTCGAGTTCCTCTACTCGCAGATTCTCTATCACACCGAGCTGCCGAATTCGTGGAGCAGCCGGGCAGCGGTGGGTAGTTTTCTCGAAGCGCTCGCGATCCTGGGCCGCGGTGACGTGCGCGGCGAGGTGATCAAGGAACTCGAGCGCCACGTGCAGGCGCTCAATGAATTTCAGGCGAAGCCGGGAGTCGATCCCGGACGGCTGCGTGTCGTGATGTCGAATCTGATTCGCCTGCGCAGCGAGCTGGTCGGACTGGGCGCGAATTTCCTGCAACCGCTGCGCGATTCCGAGTTCCTCAACGCCATCAAGCACCGCAGCGCCATACCGGGCGGCACGTGCGAGTTCGACCTGCCCGACTACAGCTTCTGGTTGAGCCGCGAGCCGCAGACGCGCGCAGAGTCATTCAATGAATGGCTGCAGCTCCTGCGTCCCCTGTGTGATGGCGTCGTGGAACTTCTCTGGGTCACGCGTGAAAACTCCCGCCCCAAGCAGGAGCTCGCCGCAGGCGGCGTATACCAGATGGCGTTCGAGCGCGAGAACCCGATTCAGCTACTTCGGATCGGGTTGCCCGCCGACTCCAGCCTGTATCCCGAGATCAGCGGCAGTCATCACCGCTGCAGCCTGCGGTTTCTGACCTGGGCCGATGTGCAGCCAGAGGGCCGTGCAGGCCGAGCACGACGTCGCCTTCGTGCTCACCTGCTGCACCTGAGACGCGCCATGCCGGCGCCGATCGTCAAATGCCCGACCTGCGAGCGACCGCTCGAGTGGTCTGAAGCCTCGCCGTTCCGGCCGTTCTGCAGCGAACGCTGCCGTCTCATCGATCTGGGTGCCTGGCTGAGCGAGGAACGCGCCATTGCGGGCGAGACCCAGCCGCCGGCCGACGAGCCGGAAAAGCCCGAAGCCTAGTCGCCCCTTCAGTTGGTCGGGGTGCTCGCACCGGCAGCGCCGGACGCAGCACTGGTTGCGGCGTCGGGCACCTGGATGTGCAGGTGCCTGGTGAGAAACGCCCATTGATCGGCCACGTCGTCGATCTGCATCCACACCGGCTTTCCGGCGCCGTGGCCGGCGCGCGTCTCGATTCGCACCAGCACAGGATTCGCGCAACCCTGCGCTGCCTGCAGGGCCGCGCCGAACTTGTAGCTGTGCCAGGGCACCACGCGATCGTCATGATCGGCCGTAGTGATGAGCGTCGGCGGGTAGCACTTGCCGTCCTGCACGTTGTGGTAGGGCGAGTAGGCGCGCAGCGCGTTGAATTCCGCGGCGTCTTCGCTCAAACCGTAGTCCGATGACCATTGGCGTGCGTTCGCGCTCGCCGTCTGGTAGCGCAGCATGTCGAGCACGCCGACGGCCGGCAACGCCGCCGCGAACAAGTCCGACTCCTGCGTAAGCACGGCGCCCACCAGCAGACCGCCGTTACTGCGGCCGTACACCGCGAGTCGGTCGCGCGCGGTGTAACGCTCGTCGATCAGCCAGCGCGCGGCCGAGATGAAGTCATCGAACACGTTCTGCTTCTTGAGCTTCGTGCCGGCCTCGTGCCACGACTCGCCGTACTCGGAGCCGCCCCTCAGGTTGACCACCGCGTAGGCACCGCCCATCTCCAGCCACACCAGGATCGAGGGACTGAACACCGGCGTGATTGCGTTGTTGAAGCCCCCGTAGCCGTAGAGCAGCAACGGCGTCTGGCCGTCGCGCTGCAGGCCGCGGCGATGCGTGACGAACATCGGCACGCGCGTGCCGTCCTTGCTCGCGAAGAACACCTGCTCGGTGACGTACTGCGAGGTGTCCGCCGCAATGGCGGGAGCGCGAAACAGCTCGACGCGATTGGTCGCCGCGTCGTAGCGATAGAGCGCGGCCGGCGTCGTGAAATCGGAGTACGCAAAAAAAGTCTCGGGGCTCGAGGCATGACCGTGAAACCCATCGACGGTGCCGCTACCCGGCAGGGGCACGTCATGGCGGAACTGCCCGGCCGCATCGAATACGCGCACGTGCGCATGCGCATCGCGCAGGTACGAGGCGATCACCTGACCGCCGACGTAGGATGCGGTCTCCAGTGTCTCGGCCGCTTCCGGCACGATTTCGCGCCACGCCGAGCGCTGCGGATGTTCCAGAGCAACGGCAATCACCCGGCCACGGGGAGCGCCATCGGTGGTCAGGAAATAGAACGATGACCCATTGGAGCCGAGGTAGGTATTGAGCCCCTTCCAGTCGTCGAGCAGGCGCACAGCGTCCCGCGTGGCAGGTTGACCGGGCGCCTTGAGCGCCAGGTAGTAGACCGCGTTCGCGGCGTAGCCATCGAACACTTCGATGATCAGGTGCCGGCCGTCCTCGGTGAGGCGTGGGTAGGGATTGCGCGTGGGATGATCCGCGACCGCGAACAGTAGCTGGTCCTGCGATTGCGCATCGCCCAGCCGGTGCCGATGGATCGCGACCTGGCGTGAATCGTCACCTCGACCATCGGCGTCCACGGGGTAGCGGCTGTAGTAGAAGCCGGAAGAGTCCCGATCCCAGCTGACCTGGGTGAACTTGGTGAATTTCAGCGTGTCGGGCAGGTCCTGCGCCGTCGTCACGTCGCGGATGCGCCAGATCTTCCAATCCGTCCCGCCGTCCGAGAGCGCGTACGCGACGTAGCGGCCATCCGGGCTCGGAGCGAAATCGGCGAGCGCAATCGTGGCATCGCGGCTCAGGACGTTGGGATCGAGCAGGACGCGCGCAGGTGCATTCAGCGCGTCCGCCACCTGCAACACACTCTGGTTTTGCAGGCCGTCGTTGCGCGTCCAGAAATAGCGGCCGCCCTCGCGCACGGGCACACCGTGGCGCTCGTAGTTCCAGAGATCGACCAGGCGCTGCTTGATCCACGCGCGCTCCGGAATCGATTCGAGGTAGGGCTGCGCGAGCTCGTTTTGAGCGTCGACCCAGTGCTGGGTCCTGCGGCTATCGAGATCCTCGAGCCAGCGATAAGGGTCGGTGATGGTGGTGCCGTGATAGTTGTCGACTTGCTCGATGCGCTGTGCAGCCGGGTAGCGGATGGTTGCGGAGGCCTGCGCGTCCGCGGGCGGTGGATTCGATTGACAGCCGCTCAAGGCGACGCCGAGGACAAGTGCCACGAAAGCCGATCGCGGGCGATGAGTCACATGGATGATTGCTTCCCGCATGCTTAAACTCCCTGATCTTTTCCCCAGAAGCCTACACACATGCCCGTCCTGAGACCATGTCTCACTATTTTAGTGCCTGCCCTGCTCGTCGCGGGCCATCTCAGCGCCCGCGAGCTCACGATCGAGCGCATCCTGGCGGCGCCTGATCTCGGTGGTCCGTCGCTGCGTGCGCCGCAGATCTCGCCCGACGGGCAGCGGGTGACCTTCCTGCAGGGCAAGGCGGACAACAAGGATCAGCTCGATCTGTGGGAGTACGACCTGGTCGTGCGGCGTTCACAGCTGCTGGTCGACTCGCGCGAGCTGGTTGACCGCGAATTCGAGCTGTCCGACGAGGAAAAACAGCGCCGCGAGCGTCAGCGGATCTCGGCGCTGTCCGGCATCGTCGACTACCAGTTCGCCCCGGACGGCGGCGCCCTGCTCTTTCCCCTGGGCGGCGATCTCTACTATTACGATCTGCGCGCCAGGCGGGCGAAAGCCGTGCGTCGGCTGACCGCAAGCGACGCGTTCGAGACCGACCCGCGGATTTCGCCGCGCGGGGGTTATGTCAGCTTCGTCCGCGACCAGGACCTCTGGGTGCTCGATCTCGCTTCGGGGCGGGAACGCGCACTGACCAGTGACGGCGGCGGGCTCATTGCCAACGGCATGGCCGAATTCATTGCGCAAGAGGAGATGGACCGGCACACCGGCTATTGGTGGTCGCCCGACGATCGCTTCATCGCGTTCACGCGCACGGATGAAAGTCAGGTGGCGGAGCACCGGCGCTTCGAGATCGGCGCGGACGATGTCGAGGTGCGCACGCAACGTTATCCCGCCGCCGGGGCTCGCAACGCGCTAGTCGAGCTCAAGGTCATCGAGCTCGCGAGCGGTGCGGTCACGAACATCGACCTCGGCGCGGATCGCGACATCTATCTCGCGCGAGTCGACTGGTTCCCGGACTCGCGCCGCCTCGCGGTGCAACGTCAATCGCGCGATCAAAAGCGCCTCGACCTGCTGTCGGCGGAGGTTGCGAGCGGCGCGACTCGCGTCCTCATCACCGAGACCAGCTCGACCTGGGTAGACCTGCACGATGAGCTCACGTTTCTCAACAAGTCGCCGCGCTTCATTTGGGCGTCGAGTCGCAGTGGTTACCGCCACCTTTATCTCTACGACCTGGATGGGCAGCTGGTGCGCCCGCTCACCGCCGGGGAGTGGATGGTCGTCGGAGATCGCGGTGCGCGCGCCCTCCTGGCCGTCGATGAGCAGCGCAAGCTCGTCTACTTCATGGCGAATGAGCGCAGTCCGCTGGAGCGGCACCTGTACGTCACTTCACTGCTCACGAGCGCGCCGCAGCAGGTGCGCCGCATCACCGAAGAAACCGGCTGGCACCGCGTTGTCATGTCAAACGGCGCGAAGTTCTTTCTGGAAACCTTTTCCAGCCCGGAACGGCCTCCGCGCGTGCGCTTGCGCAGTGCGGACGGTCGCCCGCTCGCCACGCTGATCGACAACAAGCTCGATGAGTCGCACCCGTATTGGCCGTATCTCGATCATCACAGCCAGGCCGAGTTCGGCACGCTGCAGACCGCCGATGGGCAGACGCTGTACTACCGGATGCTGCGGCCGCCGCACTTCGATACGAAGGCGAGATACCCCGTGATCGTCACCGTTTACGGCGGACCCGGCGTGCAGAACGTCGATCGCACCTGGGGCGACTACTACGAGCAATACCTGGCGCAGCGCGGATATGTGGTCTTTACGCTCGACAATCGCGGCTCCGGCAACCGCGGAGTCGCGTTCGAGACTGTCCTGCACTCGCGGATGGGCCAGGTCGAAGTCGCCGATCAGGTGAAGGGCGTCGAGTTCTTGCGGACGCTTCCCTACGTGGACGCGAGTCGCGTCGGCATTTTTGGCTGGAGCTACGGCGGCTACATGACGCTCATGTGCCTCCTCACCGCACCGGACTACTTTCAAGCGGGTGTGTCTGGCGCCCCCGTAACCGATTGGCAGCTCTACGACACGCACTACACGGAGCGCTATCTCGGCCAGCCTCAGGTGAACGCCGCGGGATACGAGGCCAGCGCCGTCATGCCCCATGCAGAAAATCTGCGCGCGCCGCTGCTCGTGATGCATGGCATGGCGGACGACAACGTGTTGTTCACCCACAGCACCCGCCTATTCAGCGCGCTGCAGAAGCTCAACAAGCCGTTCGACGTCATGACCTACCCCGGCGGCAAGCACGGGCTGCTGCGCCACGCAGACACGGGTCTGCACGGCTACACGATGGTCAGCCGCTTCTTCGAGCAGAGTCTTCCGGGGAAAAGCGAGCAGGCGGCTCGCTAGCCGCCCGCTTGCAGGGCTCGCACGATCGGCCGGTCGGCTTCGAGCAGATCCTCGCGCTCGAGGTCGGCGGGATCCACCCACTTTAACGCCTGGCCATCGAGCTGTGCGTGGATTGCCGCTGTAGGCGGTTACGCGCCACATGCACAGCTGCACGCGTCGCTCGGGATAATCATGTGAGAGCTCGAGCATCCGTTCGGCGCCTTCGAGCCTGATGCCCGAGCTCCTCGAGCAGCTCGCGGCGCAGGGCGTCGAGCTCGCTCTCACCGGCATCGATCTTGCCGCCGGGAAACTCCCAGCGCCCGGCCATGTGTTTGCCGGCCGGTCGTTGCGCGATCAGTACGCGTCCGCGTGGATCGAACAGCGCTCCGGCGACGACGCGGATCGTGGGCAATTCGGCGTCACGGGCCATCGAAGCGACACGTGCTTCCCGGCCGCCCAGTCCTCACGCTTCGCGCCTCACATCGCCCTGCAGCGCGCCGTGGCAGTGCTTGTACTTCTTCCCGGAACCGCATGGACACGGCTCGTTGCGACCCACTTTGCGATCGCCGCGCACGAACGGAGCTTGCGGGGCGGCGGCGGGCTGGCGCGCGACCGGCCCGGCGGCCTGGTCGGGCTCCTCCGGAGCGACCAGCGATTGCGCCTGCGCATGCTGTGCCTGCAGCGCGCGCGCGAGACGTCGTTGCCGCTCCTGCTCTTCGCGCTCGATGTCCTCCTGGCTGCGCACCTGCAGCTTCGAAAGCACCGTCACCGTGTCGAACTTGATGCGATCGAGCATCGCGCTGAACAGCTCGAAGGCCTCGCGCTTGTACTCCTGCTTCGGGTTCTTCTGCGCGTAGCCTGCGCAGGTGAATGCCCTGGCGCATGTAGTCCATCGCCGCCAGGTGCTCGCGCCAGTGTGCGTCGAGCTGCTGGAGCATGATCGCCTTCTCGACGTGACGCATGAACGGGACACCGTACTGCGTCACTTTCTGCTCGTAGGCGTTCGCGATCTCCTCCGCGATTCGCTTGCGCAACCCCTGCTCATCGAGCGCCTGGTCGCGGTCGAGCCAGCTCTTGATGTCGAGCCTGAGCCCGAAGTCGCGCTCGATCGCCGTGCCCAGGCCGGCCACGTCCCATTGTTCCGTCACGCTGCCAGGCGGCACGAACTGGCTGATGAGGTTGTTGACGACCTCCTCGCGAATGCCCCGGACCGCATCGCCGACGTCCTCGGCCGCCATGAGCTCGGTGCGCTGCTGGTAGATCACCTTGCGCTGGTCGTTGGCGACGTCGTCGTACTCGAGCAGGTTCTTGCGCGCGTCGAAGTTGTGCGCCTCGACCTTGCGCTGCGCCTTCTCGATCTGGCGCGTCAGCATGCGGCTCTCGATGACCTCGCCCTCCTTCATGCCCACGCGCGACAGCAGCGCCTTGGTGCGATTGGGATCGCCGAAGATGCGCATGAGGTTGTCTTCGAGCGAGAGATAGAAGCGGCTCGAGCCCGGATCGCCCTGGCGACCCGAGCGTCCGCGCAGCTGATTGTCGATGCGGCGCGACTCGTGGCGCTCGGTGCCGACGATGTGCAGGCCACCCGCCTCCACGACGCGTGTTGTGACGCTCCTGCCAGTCGCTCCGCACCTGTCTCGACGGTGTCCGCCGTCGGGATTCTCGAGCCCGTGCAGTTCCGCTTCGAGATTGCCTCCCAGCACGATGTCGGTGCCGCGGCCGGCCATGTTGGTGGCGATCGTGACAGTGCCCGGCCGGCCAGCCTGCGCCACGATGTGCGCCTCGCGCTCGTGCTGCTTGGCGTTCAGCACCTGGTGCTCGACGTCTCTCCTTGCTCAGGAGCTCCTGACAGGTATTCCGAGGTCTCGATCGAGGTCGTGCCAACGAGCACCGGCTGCCCGCGCTGCATGCATTCGCGGATGTCCTCGATGATCGCCGTGAACTTGTCTTTCTGCGTGAGGTACACGAGGTCGGACGCATCGTCGCGGATCATCAGCTTGTGCGTCGGAATCACGACCACTTCGAGGCCGTAGATCTGCTGGAACTCGAAAGCCTCGGTGTCCGCGGTGCCGGTCATGCCGGCGAGCTTGGAGTAGATGCGGAAGTAGTTCTGGAAGGTGATCGAGGCGACCGTCTGGTTCTCCTCACGAACCCGGACCTTTTCCTTGGCTTCGACCGCCTGGTGCAGGCCGTCGGACCAGCGCCGGCCGGGCATGGTGCGTCCGGTGAACTCGTCGACGATCACGACTTCGCCGTTGCGCACGATGTATTCGACGTCGCGGTGGTAGAGCGCGTGCGCACGCAGCGCCGCATTCAGGTGATGCATCAGGCGGATATTGGCGGCGTCGTAGAGGCTTTCGCCCTTCGCGCAGCAAGCCCGACTCCGACATGAGCTCCTCGACGTGCTCGTGTCCCTCCTCGCTCAGGTGGACCTGCTTGGTCTTCTCGTCGACCGAGTAGTCGCCCGGGCCGTCCTCCTGCTTCTGCACCGTGAGCCGCGGCACGAGCGCGTTGATCTTGACGTAGAGCTCGGTGCTCTCCTCCGCCGGCCCGGAAATGATCAGCGGCGTGCGCGCTTCGTCGATCAGGATCGAGTCGACCTCGTCCACGATCGCGTAGTTGAGCGGTCGCTGCACGCGTTCCTCGAGCCGAAACGCCAGGTTGTCGCGCAGGTAGTCGAAGCCGTATTCGTTGTTGGTGCCGTAGGTGATATCCGCGGCGTACGCGGCGCGCTTGTCGGCCGCCGCCTGGCGCATTCTTGATGACGCCGACGTTCAGGCCGAGAAAGCGATAGATCGGCCCCATCCAGTCGGCGTCGCGCTGCGCCAGGTATTCGTTGACGGTGACGACGTGGACGCCCTTGCCGGTGCAGCGCGTTGAGATAGGCGGGCAGCGTCGCGACCAGCGTCTTGCCCTCGCCGGTGCGCATCTCCGAGATCTTGCCCTGATGCAGGGTGATGCCGCCGATCAGCTGCACGTCGAAGTGACGCATGCCGAGGGTGCGGCGCGAGGCCTCGCGCACGGCGGCGAAAGCCTCCGGAATCAGTTGCTCGAGGGTCGCGCCGGCGGCGAGGCGCTGACGAAACTCCTCGGTCTTGCCGCGCAGCTGCTCGTCGGTGAGCGCCTGCATGGCGGGCTCGAGCGCGTTCGCCTGCGCGCACCCAGTGCCCGTAACCCTTGATCAGGCGCTGATTACGGCTGCCGAAAATGCGCGTCAGGAAACTGCAACACGATCGAAAATCCTTGGGCCGGGCCGCGCGCCTGGCTTCCAGGGTGACCGGGGTCTGCTCAAAAGGGCGCGTATTGTACGGGGGCGGCCGGGCTAGGGAAATCAAGCGCACCAGACGCGCTGCGTTCCCGCGCGGGGAACGGCCTCGTGGGCTGCACTGAGAGTTCAGTCGACGGGGCTGCTCGCTCGCGGATCTCGGAGCCGCAAAGCGCTCAGGGACGTTTGCTGGCAACCGGGCTGGAATCAGCAGAGATGAACTGCAGCGGATTGACCTGGCGTCCGTTCTTCAGCACTTCGAAATGCAGGTTCGGGCCGGTGGCGCGCCCGGTCGAGCCCATCAGCGCGATGGCCTGACCCTTCTGCACGGTCTCGCCGACCGACACCAGGTTGCGTTCGTTGTGCGCGTAGCGCGTGACGTAGCCGTTGCCGTGATTGATCTCGACCATCTTGCCGTAGCCGAAGCGCTCGCGCGACCAGGTCACGACGCCGGCCGCCACCGAGACGACCTCGGCGCCCTTGCGGCCCGGCGAAGTCGACGCCCTTGTGATAACGCCGTGTAACCGGTGAACGGATCGGAGCGTGAGCCGAAGTACGGACGAGATCCAGCCATCGCGCACCGGGCGGCCGGCGGGCTTGAATCTGCTCGTTGAGCTTGCGGCTCAGGATCACGTTCTCGAGCACGCCGAGTTCGACCTCGCGCTGCTCCACCTCGCGCGCCGAGGTCATCGACCATCGCGGTCAGCTCCGGGATCTGCGCGGCCTGGCCCTGCGTGTCGCCTTCGGGACCACCCTGCGCCGGCGGGTTGCCGAAATCGAATTCACGGCTCGTCGATATTGGCCATCTGCGTGAGGCGCCGGCCGAGGGCATCGAGACGGATCACGTGGGCATTCATCTGGCCCACGCGCTTGGCGAGCGCATCGACGTGTTCCTGCAGGACGCGACGGGTCTCCGCGATCTGCGCCTGCTGGGCAGCGAGCTTGCTGCGACCACTCGGCCGCCTGCGCGGCGGGCTGGCCAGCCGCGCGCGACAGGCCGAATTCGTGGCCGGCCGAGGAGGACGCTCCGCCGAGGATGGCGACGCGCCGCCACTGCGGCGGCTGTCAGCGCTACCGGGTGCGCAAAATTGACGTGCCGCGCACGGCCATGGTCTCGACTGAAGAAAATGACATTCATGCCGACCGTTCCTGACACCTCGAAGCCGGACCACGTCCATGGCGACATTCGCATGGACTGGCCCGGTCCGGTGGTGGACGCACCGACGCGGCCGATCCGAGACGCTCGCATAGATTCTTCGTCCAAACTGGCAACCCCGCTGTCATAGCTCGCGCCGTAGACCGGTGGCTTTGCGTCCCCACCTTTCGGTGAGTTTGCCGTGAGCAGTGGGCTAGACTATGCCCCTGGAGGCAGTCACCAACACAATGATTTCCCGGCAGACCTGCTTCTCAGTCCTGACTTGATCGCAGTGCACAAACCGCGCTCCGATCAGTGACCTGATTCACGCCCCACGGCCCGAATGCAGCACTTGGCGGCCCGCTCCAAGGCGGCTGTCGAATTTCGCGACCTGGTTCAAGCCGTCCTGCCGCGGCAGCCTGGCGGCCCACGTCACGGCGGCCGCACAGCGCCAGCGGACTGGTGCATGTGGCTGGATTCCGCGGCCTTCTGCGCCCGGCTGCGCTTCGAGGCGCCGCGCCTGCGGCACGGCGATCGCAGCCGCGCGACGGGTACCGCATTCGAACGCGTCACGGTCCGGGTCCAGCCCGGGATCAGGTGACGCTGGTTCACTGAGCGGCCGATTCAGGCCGTGGCCGCAGCGGCGCTGACGAAGGAGATGGGCGCTTCGGCAGCGGTCTCGAAGGTCACTTCTTCCCAGGCATTCGGTCTGCGCGATCAGGGTCCGCAGCAGCCGATTGTTGAGCGCATGACCCGATTTGAAGCCGCTGAATTCGCCGATCAGGCTGTGTCCGAGCAGGTACAGGTCGCCGATCGCGTCGAGGATCTTGTGCTTCACGAACTCGTCTTCGTAGCGCAGGCCGTCCTCGTTCAGCACCCGGAAATCATCGAGCACGATGGCGTTGTCCATGGTGCCGCCGAGCGCCAGATTGCGCGCGCGCAGCGATTCGAGGTCGCGCATGAAGCCGAAGGTGCGCGCGCGGCTCACCTCCTTCAGGAACGAAGTGGTCGAAAAATCCATCGACGCCGACCTGCGAGTGCTTCTTGAAGATCGGGTGATTGAATTCGATCTCGAAATTCACCTTGAAGCCGTCGAACGGATCGAAGCGCGCCCACTTGTCGCCGTCCTCGACCCGCACGCTTTCCTGATGCGGACGAAGCGCTTGGGCGTGCTCTGCTCCTCGATGCCGGCCGACTGCAGCAGGAACACGAACGGTCCGGCGCTGCCGTCCATGATCGGCACCTCGGGCGCGCTCACCTCGACGAAGGCATTGTCGATGCCGAGACCCGCGAACGCCGACAGCAGATGCTCGACGGTGGAAACCTTGACGTCGCCGCGTGACCAGCGTGGTGCCGAGCATCGTGTCGCCGACGTTCTCGGCGTGAGCACGGATGTCGACCGGAGTGATCGAGATCGACGCGGCGGAAGACGATGCCGACGTTGGCAGGCGCGGGCCGCAAGGTCATCAGCACCTTCTTGCCGGTATGCAGACCCACGCCGGTGGCGCGGATGCTGTTCTTGAGGGTTCGCTGATTGACCATGCTCGCACTGACGCGGCGGCCGCTGGCCCGAGACGTGCCCTGTAACGCCCGAGTCACCGTTCGCGGTCGACGCGCCCCGCAGCCGACCCCCGCCTTAACTTAAAAAGGGGCGCTACCGTACCACAGGGTCAAAACATGCGCCAATTCGGAGCGCGCGTGTCCACCCAACCGTTTTCCAGATGAGTCAACGAGCTCTAAGCCCCCAAGCATTCATGGCTTCAGTCCGCCTGGCGGCGCAGGAACGCCGGGATATCCAGCAGTCCTCGCCGCCAGCGTTCGGCGCGAAGCCCATCACCCACCGCGCGCTGCCGCTGCACCGTCGGCTTGTCCAGCGCGGCGTAGTCGGCGGCCGCTCATCGGCGCCGCGGCCGCGACTGGCCACCACCCGCATCTGCGGCTGCGGCACGTGCTGCGTGCGCCTGTCTGCCGCACCGAAGGCCGTCCCAGACCGGTCGCCACCACGGTGACGCGCACCTGGTTGCTCATCTCCGGATCGATCACCGTGCCCGACCACCACCGTCGCATCGTCGGAGGCGAACTTCTTGACGGTGTTGCCCACGATCTCGAACTCGCCGATCGACAGGTCCATGCCCGCCGTGACGTTGACCAGGATGCCGTGGGCGCCCGCGAGGTTGATGTCCTCGAGCAACGGGCTCGACACCGCCGCCTCGGCCGCTTCGCGCGCGCGCTCAGCGCCGCTGCGCCGCGCCGGAGCCCATCATGGCCATGCCGGTCTCCGACATCACCGTGCGCACGTCGGCAAAGTCGACGTTGATCAGCCCCGGCCGCGTGATCAGTTCCGCGATGCCCTGCACGGCGCCCTGCAACACCTGGTTCGCCGCCTTGAAGGCATCGAGCAGCGTGGTGTCGCCGCCCAGCACCGTCAGCAGCTTCTGGTTCGGGATCGTGATCAGCGAGTCGCACGTACTTGCCGAGCTCGGCGATGCCGTGCTCCGCCACCAGCATGCGCTTGCTGCCCTCCATGTCGAAGGGCTTGCGTCACCACCGCGACCGTGAGGATGCCGAGCTCCTTGGCCACCGTGCGCCACCACCGGCGCCGCGCCCGTGCCGGTGCCGCCGCCCATGCCGGCGGTGATGAAGAGCATGTCGCAGCCCTCGATCAGCTCGATGATGCGGTCGCGATCTTCCATCGCGGCCTGCCGGCCCGACTTCCGGATCGGCGCCGGCGCCGAGACCCTTGGTGATGTTGCAGCCGATCTGCAGCGCCGTCTTCACCTTCGAGTGCTTCAGCGCCTGCGCATCGGTGTTGATGCAGATGAAATCCACGCCTTCGATGCCGGAGTTCGACCATGTGCGAAACGGCATTGCCGCCGCCACCACCCACTCCCAGCACCTTGATCACCGCGCTTTGACTGTAGGCATCCATCAATTCGAACATGAACTTCTCCTCACTGAATTAAGACCCGCACCTCACACCCGCCCTCTCCGCAAGCCGGAGAGAGCGCAGATCTCAGAAATTTCCCTGGAACCACGCACTCATTCGGTCCAACACATTCTTCACCCGCCGCAGATCGGCTTCTCGCGCACGGCACCGAACGTGTTGGCGCGCGCGTACAGCAGCAGACCGACGCCGGTGGAATGGATCGGATTGCTCACCACATCGACCAGCCCGTTGACGTGCTGCGGTACGCCGAGGCGCACCGGCATGTGAAAGATTTCCTCGGCGAGCTCCACCGCGCCCTTCCATCTTGGAGCTGCCACCGGTGAGCACCACGCCGGCGGCGATCGCCTCCTCGAACCCGCCGCGGCGCAGCTCGTCGCGCACCAGCGCGAACAATTCCTCGTAACGCGGCTCGACGATCTCGGCGAGCGTCTGGCGCGCGAGCCGCCGCGGCGGCCGGTCGCCGACGCTCGGCACTTCGATGGTCTCGTCGGGATTGGCGAGCTGCGACAGCGCGCAGGCGTAGCGCAGCTTGATGTCCTCGGCGTACTGCGTCGGCGTGCGCATCGACACCGCGATGTCGTTGGTCACCTGGTCGCCGGCGATCGGGATGACCGCGGTGTGCCGGATCGCGCCGCCGGAGAACACCGCGATGTCGGTGGTGCCGCCGCCGACGTCCACCAGGCACACGCCGAGCTCCTTTTCGTCGTCGGTGAGCACGGCGTAGCTCGACGCGAGCTGCTCGAGCACCACGTCCTCGACGTTGAGGCCGCAGCGCTGCACGCACTTGACGATGTTCTGCGCGGCGCTGTCGGCGCCGGTGACGATGTGCACCTTGGCTTCGAGGCGCACGCCCGACATGCGCGATCGGATCGCGGATGCCTTCCTGGTTGTCGATGATGAATTCCTGCGGCAGCACGTGCAGGATCTTCTGGTCGGCCGGGAATCGCCACCGCCTTGGCCGCATCGATCACGCGATCGACGTCGCCGCCGGTCACTTCCTTGTCGCGGATGGCGACGATGCCGTGCGAGTTGAGGCTGCGCACGTGGCTGCCGGCGATGCCGGTGTACACCGAGTGAATCTCGCAGCCCGCCATCAGCTCGGCTTCTTCGACCGCGCGCTGGATCGACTGCACCGTCGACTCGATGTTGACCACCACGCCCTTCTTGAGGCCGCGCGAGGGGTGCGAGCCGATGCCGATCACTTCGATGCTCGCCATCGGGCCCGACCTCGCCGACGATCGCGACCACCTTGGAGGTGCCGATGTCGAGTCCCACGAGCAGATTGCGGTCGGTACGTTTGGCCATGTGTTGCGGTTCCTCAGGCTGGAGAGCGCGGCGCCGACGGAGTCGGCGCGTTCTGGCGGCGCTGCCGCGGCTCGCGAGTCCGCGCGGACCGTTTCCAGCCGATCGCGAAGCCGTTGCTGTAGCGCATGTCGACGTAATCGATTTCGGCGGCGCGGCCGCTCATGACGGGCGAGCGCGGTCTGAATGAAGCGATCGAGGCGTTCATCGACCTGGCGGCGGCCGAGCCGCACGCTGACGCCATTGCGCGAGCTCGAGCTGCCAGGCGCCGCGCGCATCGAGCTCGAGCGCGGCGAGGCGCATGCCGGCCTCGATCAGGCGGCCCTGCGCGCTGAGGTAGCGCTGCGCGACCTGCCATTCGCTGCCGTCGGGCCCGTGAGTCGCGGCAGTTCCGGCGGCACGTGGCGCGCGTCCTCGAGAAAAGCTCGCCGCGCGTGTTGAGCAGACCCGATTCGCCCCAGCGCGCCGCGGCCACCTGCTCGGTCACTTCGATCCGCAGTCCGTGCGGCCAGCGGCGCTGCACGCGCGCCTGATCGACCCACGGCATCGCCTCGACGCGCTCGCGCACTGCCTCGAGATCCACCGACATGAAGCCCTGCGGCGAGACCGCCGCTGACCGCCTGCTCGACCTGCACGGGCGAGACGCGCTGGAAGCGTCCCTCGATGGAGACGATGCGGATCGGCTGATCGAGCGCCAGGATCAGTCCGTAGGCGACGCAGGCGCGAGCGCGAAGAAAGCCAGCGCCGTCACGAGACGCTGCCAGTTGAGCCGCGGCAGCCGCCAGCTGCGGCCGCGTAGCTTGCGGCGATTGCGTCGCTTGCAGTGGCGCAGTTCAGCATGGCGCTCCCCGCGCGCAGCTCGACTCGAGGATGCGCCAGACCAGCTCTTCGAAGTCGATGCCGCGCGCACGCGCCGCTTTCGGCACCAGCGAATGGCTCGTCATGCCGGGCGTGGTGTTGACCTCGAGAAGGTAAGTTGCGGCCCTGGGGATCGCGCATCAGGTCGACGCGCCCCCAGCCCGAACAGCCGGCGGCGTGAAACGCGCTCAGTGCCAGCGCCTCGATTTCCTCTTCCGCCGCGCCGGTCAGCCCCGGGCACAGGTACTGCGTGTCCTCCGCGATGTACTTGGCGTGATAGTCGTAATACTCGCCGGCCGGAACGATCTGTATGGACGGGAGTGCCTCCTCGCCCAGGATGGCGACCGTGAACTCGTCACCGTCGATCAGCTGTTCCATCAGCAGCTCGCCCGGGTAGCGCTTCGCGAGCTCGATGGCCTGTGGCAGCTCCGAAGTGCGGAACACGCGGCTGACACCCACGCTCGATCCCTCGAGCGAAGGCTTCACGATCACCGGTAGACCAATCTCAAGCGCCGCCTGCTCGACGTCTTCGCCCCGGTGCGAGGCGAGCGTAGCGCGGCGTGGACAACCCGAGAGCGAGCCACACCTGCTTGGTGCGGATCTTGTCGAGGGTGAGAGCGGAACCAAGCACGCCCGAACCCGTGTAGGGCACGCCGAGCGCATCGAGTAAACCCTGCAGCACGCCATTTTCACCCTCCCCCCCATGCAGGATGTTGAAGACCCGGTCGAATTTCTTGGCCGCGAGGGCCTCGAGTAACGCCGCGAATCCCGTCGACCGGTTGCGCATCGATGCCGCGCGCCTTGAGCGCCGCGAGCACGTTGCGACCCGAATCGAGCGACACCTCGCGCTCCGAGCTGGTGCCGCCCATGAGCACCGCGACACGGCCGAAGGCAGCGGCGTCGGTGACGCGCGCCGTGGCCGACTGCTTGCGAGCCGCGCTCATGCCGGCTCTCCGATCACGCGCACTTCCGGTTCGAGACGCACGCCATGCGCCCGCTCGACGGTCTGCTGGACATGCAGCATCAGCTGCTCCAGGTCGCGCGCAGTCGCTTCGCCCTCGTTCAGAAGAAAGTTGGCGTGCTTGCGCGACACTGAAGCGCCACCGATGCGGAAGCCCTTGAGCCCGGCGGCTTCGATGAGGCGCGCCGCGTGATCGCCCGGCGGATTGGTGAAGGTCGAGCCGCAGCTCCACGCGCCGATGGGCTGCGCTCTCCTTGCGTCGCGCGAGCAGCGCGCGGATTTCGTCCTGGTGCGCCTCCGGTCGGCGTTCGAAGGTGAGGCGCGCAGACAGGTACCATTCGGCAGCGGGCGCGACCACGCTGCGGTAGCCGACACGGTATTCGACTGGCAGCGCGCGCGCGCCGTGCGCCGCCGTGATCGATCGTCTCGACCTCGACGACGTGGCGCCAGGTTTCGCCGCCGAACGCGCCCGCGTTCATGGCGAGTGCGCCGCCCAGTGTCCCGGGGATGCCCGCGAAGAATTCAGCCGGCCCGAGGCCCCACTTCACGCACTGCTTGGCGAGCCGGGCGCACGCGACCCCCGCCTCGCAATAGACGTCGGTGTCACTCACGCGCTCGAGACGATCGAGCGTGCCGTGCGTCGATATCACGACGCCGCGCAGGCCGCCGTCGCGAATGAGCACGTTGCTGCCGAGTCCGACCCAGTGCAACGGCGTGCCGGCAGGGAGGCTGTGCAGGAAGGCCGCCAGGTCATCCGCGTCGCGCGGCTGGAAGAACACTTCCGCCGGACCACCGACGTGCCACGAGGTGTGGCGCGCCATCGGCTCGTTGTAGAGCACGCGTCCGGCGAAATCCGCGGCGACCGCCACAGCGTTCACTGGTGCCCCCGCACGGCCTTGATCGCGCCGAGTTTCTTGGGCAGCTCGTGCGCAACTGCACCGATGTTGCCGGCGCCCATCGTGACCAGGACATCGCCCTCGCGCAGCACGTCCTTGAGCGCGGCCGCGAGACTCTCGACGCGCTCGACGAACACGGGCTCGACCTGACCGCGCGAGCGCACCGCCCGGCAGATCGCGCGACCATCGGCGCCGGCGATGGGCGCTTCGCCTGCGGCGTAGATTTCGGTCACCAGCAGTGCATCGGCCGCCGACAAGACGCGTGCGAAGTCATCGAGGAGATCACGCGTGCGGGTGTAGCGATGCGGCTGGAAGGCGAGGACCAGACGCCGGTTGGGCCAACCCTGGCGGATGGCGTCGAGGGTGGCCGCCACTTCTGTCGGGTGATGACCGTAGTCGTCGATTACCGTCACGCGGCCCGCAGCCGTGGCAACGTCGCCGATCAGCTGCAGCCGGCGGTCGATGCCCTGGAAATTCTCGAGCGCGCCGCTCAAGGCATCGTCGGCGATACCCAGCTCGCTGCCGACGGCGATCGCAGCCAATGAATTGAGGACGTTGTGAGTGCCGGGAAGATTGACGGTCACGGACAACGTGTGCGCGTGCCCGGGGCGCGCGACCTCGAACGTGGTCTTGGGCCCGCGGCGCGCGATGTTGAGCGCGCGCACGTCCGCCTGCTGCTCGATGCCGTAGGTGACCATCGGCCGGCCGACGCGCGGCATGATGTCCCGGACATGCTCGTCATCGACGCACAGCACGGCGAGACCGTAGAACGGCAGGTTGTGCAGAAAGTCGACGAAGCTCTGCTTGAGGCGGGTGAAGTCGCCTTCGTGCGTGGCGAGGTGGTCGTTGTCGATGTTGGTGACGATCGCGATCATCGGCTGCAGGTGCACGAAGGAGGCATCGCTCTCGTCGGCCTCGGCCACGAGGTAGCGGCCCGCGCCGAGCCGTGCGTTGCTGCCGGTACTCTTCAGCCGCCCGCCAATCACGAACGTGGGATCTTCGCCGCCCTCGGCGAGAATGCTCGCCACCAGGCTCGTGGTGGTCGTCTTGCCGTGCGTACCGGCGACCGCGATTGCGTAGCGGAAGCGCATCAGCTCGCCCAGCATCTCGGCGCGCTGCACCACCGGGAGTCGGCGCGCAAGTGCAGCCTGGACTTCCGGGTTGTCGGACTTCACTGCGCTCGACACGACCACCACGTCCGCATCGCCGAGGTTGGTGGCGGCATGTCCGAACGCGATCTTGGCGCCGAGTCCCTGCAGGCGTTCCGTCACCGCGTTCGCCTTGAGATCCGAGCCGCGCACGTCATAGCCCAGGTTGATGAGCACTTCGGCGATGCCGCCCATGCCGCTGCCACCGATGCCCACGAAATGAATGTGCTGGATGCGGCGCATGCGGTTGTCGGTCAGCCGGCGCAACGACTGCGTCATGAGCCGCTCCCCGCCGCGTGCAGCACGGCGCGCGTCAGCTCATCCGCCGCATCTGGCAATGCGCGCCCACGTGCACGACGCGCCATATCGAGCAGCTGCGCCCGCGTGGCGGTCAGCCGGGTGAGCTCGTCACACAATCGTTGCGGTTCGAGATCGCGATCCGCGATGAGCACCGCCGCACCTGCCTCTGTGAGGAAGCGCGCGTTGTGGGTCTGGTGATCGTCGACCGCCGCCGGATAGGGAACGAGGACTGCGCCCACGCCCGCCGCCGCCAGCTCCGAAACGGTAATCGCACCCGCGCGACACACGACCAGGTCCGCCCAGGCATAGGCGTCCGCCATGTCTTCGATAAAGGGCTCGATGCGCGCCGCGACGCCCGCGTTCGCGTACGCCTCTTTCGCCTCGTTGATGCCGCGCTCGCCGGCCTGATGGCGCACGTCCGGGCGCGAGCCCTTTGGCACGAGCGCCAACGCGCGCGGCACCTGAGTGTTGAGACGTGCGGCGCCGAGACTGCCGCCGACCACCAGAACGCGGATCGGACCGGTCCGGTTCGCGAAGCGCGCCTCGGGCGCCGGCAGCGCGGCGATCTCGCGCCGCACCGGATTGCCGATGCAGCGCGCACGCACGCCCGCCGGGAAACTGCCGGGAAACGCTTCCAGCACTTCGCGGGCGAGCCGCGCGAGCCAGCGATTGGTGAGCCCCGCGATCGCATTCTGCTCGTGGATGAGAAGCGGTCGTCGCGTGAGCCACGCTGCCAGTCCGCCCGGCCCGGTGACGAAGCCGCCGACGCCGAGCACGACCGCGGGCTTGCGCCGGCGAAGAATTCCAAGAGCCTGCAGGGCGGCAACTGTGAGTCGCCAGGGCGCCAGCAGCCAGGTCAGCACGCCCTTGCCGCGCAAGCCTGACACCGACAACCATTCGATCGGAAAGCCATTGGCCGGCACCACGCGCGCTTCGAGCCCGCGTTGCGTGCCGACCCACACCACCTCGCAACGACGCTCGCGCAAAAGACACGCTACTGCCAGCGCAGGAAAGACGTGACCCCCCGTGCCCCCTGCCATGATCAGCACCGTCGTCATCCCGTAGCGCCCTGGCGCGGAACGGCGAGCCGTCCTGCGGCCGCGGACTCGTGATGGATGCGCAACACGATCCCGAGCCACGCGAGCGTCACCATCAGGCTGCTGCGTCCGTAGCTCATCAGCGGCAGCGTCAGCCCCTTGGTGGGGAGCATCCCCATGTTGACGCCGATGTTGATGAAGGCCTGCAATCCGACCCAGATCGCGAAGGCGGCTGCCAGGTAAGCCTGGAACATTTCGCCAGCCTGCGCGGCTCGTTGTGCGATCCGGCACACGCGCACCACGAGGAGCGCGAACAACCCCAGCACCACGACGACGCCTGCGAGTCCGAACTCTTCGGCCATCACGGCAAATACGAAATCGGTGTGTGCCTCGGGCAGATAGAAGAGCTTCTGCACGCTCGCGCCGAGCCCGACGCCGAACCATTCGCCGCGACCGATGGCGATGAGCGACTGCGTGAGCTGAAAGCCGGTGTTGAACGGATCCGCCCACGGATCGAGAAACGTCGTGAGCCGTTGCACGCGATAGGCCGAGGACACCGCAGCGGCGCCGAGAGCGAGTCCACCTCCGCCCAGCACCACGAGCACGTATTTCCACGGCATCCCGGCGACGAACAGCACGGCGAAGCCGGTCACGAACAGCACGCTCGCCGCACCGAAGTCGGGTTCGAGCAGCAGCAACAGGGCTGCAACCACCAGCAACGCCAGTGGCTTCAGCACGCCAGCCAGCGTCTCGCGCAGCTCCTCCTGGTGACGCACGGCGTAGCTCGCCAGGTAGATGAGGATCAGCAGGCGCGCCAGCTCCGAGGCCTGGAAATTCAACATGCCGAGACGCAGCCAGCGGCGGCTGCCGTTGACCGCGTGGCCGAGACCGGGAATCAGCACCAGCACCAGCAGCGCGAGACCGATGAGCAGCAGCGGCAGGCTCAGGCGCCGCCACAAATCGCTCGGGATGATGAAAGCGACCCCGGCGCAGCCCACGCCCACCAGCGCGAACAGCAGCTGACGTTCGAGATAGGCGAAGGGTGATCCCATCGCGCGATCGGCAATCGACATCGAGGCCGAGGTCACCATCACCAGTCCGATCAGCAGCAATCCGAGCGCTGCGGACACCAGCATCGGGTCGAGGATGAGGCGTGCCGGGCGCGCCACCGAACGCGAGAACTGGAAAGTCGCCGCGCTCATCGCGCCAGCGCCTGCACGGCGGCGGCGAACACCGCCCCGCGGTGGGTGTAGTCGCGGAACATGTCGAGACTCGCGCAGGCGGGCGATAGCAACACCGTGTCACCTGCCTGCGCCTGTGCGCCGGCGAGACGCACCGCTTCCTCCAGACTTTCCGCGCGCTCAACCACGCACACCGGCTCGAGCACCTGTGCGAGCGCCGCCGCATCGCGGCCGATCAGGACCGCGGTGCGGACCTTGCCGCGGAAAGCCGCGGCGAGAGGCGTAAAATCCTGGTTCTTGCCATCGCCGCCCGCGATCACGATCAGGGGCCCTTCCATGCCGCCCACGGCGGCCAGCGTCGCGCCGACGTTGGTGCCCTTCGAATCGTTGATCCAGCGCACGCCGGCGATGTCGGCCACCCACTGCATCCGGTGCGGCAGGCCGGCAAATGTGCGCAGCACTGCAAGCTGCGGCTCGAGGGGCAGGCCGGCGGCCTCGCCGAGCGCGAGGGCCGCGAGGGCATTGGCGGCGTTGTGCAGGCCGGTCAGGCGCATCTGGTCGAGCGCGAGGAGCGGCCGCCCGGCACGCGCGAGGCTCGTCCTGCGACCCTCGCGCAACAGGCCGAACCGGGCGCGACGTAGCGGATCGAGGCTGAAACCGATCACGGCCTGTCCCGCTCGCGGCATGGCGCGCACCAGCTCGTCGTCGAGGTTCACGACCGCCACGTCGCAGTGCGCGAAAATGCGCGCCTTCGCCGTCGCATAGTCCGCCAGGCGTGCGTAGCGATCGAGATGGTCAGCGGTGACGTTGAGCACGGCCGCCGCGCGCAGCGCGAGAGAATGAGTCGTTTCCAGTTGAAAGCTGGAGAGCTCGAGCACGTAGAAGTCGGGCTCGGACCCCGCGAGGAGGTTGAGTGCGGGCTCGCCGAGGTTGCCCCCGGCGCGGACCTTGAGCCCCGCTGCCTGCACCATCTCGGCGAGCAGCGTCGTCACCGTGCTCTTGCCGTTCGTTCCGGTGACAGCGATGACGGGCGCGTGCGCGGCGCGCGCGAACAGCTCGATGTCGCCCACGATTTCGATGCCACGTGCCCTCGCCTCGCGCATGAACGGCTCGGTGAGCGCGATTCCAGGCGACACCACGACCTGGCCGGCGTCGGCGAGCAGCTGCAGATCCAGTCCGCCGAGACGCAGCTCCACACTGTCCGCGAGTGTCCCGAGGTTGCCGAGCTCCGGCGGATCGCGCCTTGTATCGGTAATTGCGAGACGTGCTCCGCGTGCACTCAGGTAGCGCGCGCAAGACAGACCGGTGCGCCCGAGGCCGACTACCACCGTGCGCCGCGCTTGCGGTTTCGCGCTTGTGAGCTGGGGTTTTCTCACGGCGTTCATCGCAACTTGAGCGTGCCGAGCCCGGCGAGCACCAGGATCAGGCTGATGATCCAGAAGCGCACGATCACCTTGGGCTCGGCCCAGCCCTTGAGCTCGAAATGGTGGTGAATCGGCGCCATGCGGAAGATGCGCTTGCCGGTGAGCTTGTAGGAGGCGACCTGCAGGATCACCGAGACCGTCTCGAGCACGAACACGCCGCCCATCACGATCAGCACGATCTCCTGGCGCACCATCACCGCGACCACGCCGAGCGCCGCGCCGAGCGCGAGCGCACCGATGTCGCCCATGAAGACCTGCGCGGGATAGGCGTTGAACCACAGGAAGCCGAGCCCTGCGCCGACGATGGTGGCGCAGAAGATCAGGATCTCCCCGACGCCCGCGATGTAGGGAATGCCGAGGTAGCCCGAGAACACGACGTTGCCGGTGAGGTATGCGAACACCCCGAGCGCCGCCGCCACCATCGCGGCGGGCATGATCGCGAGCCCGTCGAGGCCGTCGGTGAGATTGACCGCGTTGCTGGTGCCCACGATCACGAAGTAGGTGAGCGCGACGAAGCCGACGCCGAGCGGCACCGCGACGTTCTTGAAGAACGGCACGAAGAGCGTGGTCTCGGCGGGCGTATGCGCCGTGAGATAGAGGGCGATCGCCGCCGCGAGGCCGGCGAGCGATTGCCAGAAGTACTTGTAGCGCGGCGCTAGCCCCTTCGAGTTGCCGACGATGAGCTTCAGGTAGTCGTCGTAGAAGCCGATCAGGCCGAAAGCCGCGGTCACCCCGAGCGCGACCCACACGAAGCGGCTGCGCACATCGGCCCACAGCACCGTGCTCACCACGATCGCGACCAGGATGAGCGCGCCGCCCATGGTCGGCGTTCCGGCCTTGGGCAGATGCGACTGCGGGCCGTCGTCGCGCACGCGTTGGCCGATCTGGTGCCGCGACAATCGCCGGATGAGCGCCGGCCCCACCAGCAGTGCGATCGCGAGCGCGGTGATCACGGCCAGGATCGCGCGCAACGTCAGGTAGCTGAAGACGTTGAAGCCGGACTGGTAGCGTGTCAGGTATTCGGCTAGCAACAGCAGCATGCGCCCGGTCTCCTCAACTCGCCTTCGCCGTAGGTCCGGCCGCCAGGGCCTCGACCACGCGTTCCAGTCGATTCATGCGCGAACCCTTGATGAGCACGGTGGTGCCGGGCTCGAGCTCCGCCGCCACGCGCCGGATCAGCGCTTCCACGTCGGGAAACCATTCGGCGCCGCGGCCGAAGGACTCGGCGGCGTGCGCGCTCATCGGTCCCGCCGCAAACAGCCGCGCCACGCCGCTGGCGCGCGCCAGCGCGCCCGCCTCGACGTGGCTTTGCTGTGAGAACTCACCGAGCTCGCCCATGTCGGCGAGCACCAGCCACTTGGCGCCCTCGAGGTCGCGCAGCAGCTCGAGCGCGGCGCGCAACGAGCTCGGATTGGCGTTGTAGGAGTCGTCGATGAGCCAGGAGCCGTTGGCAGCGGCGATCCTTTGCAGGCGTCCCTTGACCGCGCGCACCTCGGCCAAGCCGGCCGCGATAGCCTGCACGGGTGCACCCGCCGCCCGCGCCGCGGCTGCGGCAGCGAGTGCGTTGATCACGTTGTGGCGCCCCGCGAGCCGCAGCTGGATCGCGCAACGCTCGGCGCCCGCGACGAGATTGAAGCGCAGTGCGAACCCTTCCGCGGTCACCGACTGCTCGATGTCGAGCGCACGCACTTCCGCCTGCTTCGCGAGACCGAAGGTCACCATGCGACCGGCCTTCGACAAGCTGCGCCACAGCCCGGCGTAGTCGTCGTCGGCATTGATCACTGCCGTGTCCTGCGGTCGCAGGGCGGCGACCATCTCGCCCTCGCCCTGCGCGACACCCTCAAGGCTGCCGAAGCCTTCGAGGTGCTCCGCGCCGGCATTGGTGATGAGTCCGACGGTGGGCCGCGCGATCGCCGCGAGCGCGGCCACATCGCCGAGCCGATTCGCGCCCATCTCGATCACGGCGGTGCGATGCGCGCCCTCGAGCCGCATCAGAGTGAGTGGCACGCCGATGTGATTGTTGAGGTTGCCGAGCGTCGCGAGGCACGGACCGAGACGCCCGAGGATGGACGCCGTCATTTCCTTGACGGTGGTCTTGCCATTGCTGCCGCCGACGCCGACCACGGGAATGTCGAACTGCGCGCGCCAGGCACTCGCGAGCGCCGCCAGCGCGCTCAAGGTGTCCTTGACCACCACCTGCGGCAGCATGATGGCGAGCGGTTGCGACACGATGGCGCCCGCCGCGCCGGCGCGCAGGCAGGTGTCGAGAAAATCGTGGCCGTCGTAGCGCGGCCCCCTGATCGCCACGAACAGGTCGCCGCTCTTGAGCGTGCGCGAATCACTCGAGACCGCGCCGAACTCGCGATCCTCGCCTTGCAGGAACCCCCCGCAAGCCGCCGCCACGGCCGCGAGCGTGCGTCTCATGCAGCGCCTCCGAGGAGCCGCTGCACCTCGTCGCGGTCGCTGAAGGGTTGCGAGGTCGTGCCATAGATCTGGTAGTCCTCGTGACCCTTGCCGGCGATCACGACGATATCGTCGGCGCCCGCTTCCGCGATCGCGGTGGCGATGGCGCGCGCCCGCTCGCGGATCACGCGTACCGGCTCGCCCGAGGTGAATCCTTCAATGATCGCGTCGATGATCTGCTGCGGATCCTCGGTGCGCGGATTGTCATCGGTGAGAATGACCTCGTCCGCGAGCTCCGAGGCGATGGCCCCCATCATGGGCCGCTTGCCGGGATCGCGATCGCCGCCACAGCCGAACACGCACCACAGCCGTCCGCGACAATGACGGCGCGCCGCGCGCAGTGCCTTGCCGAGGGCGTCCGGCGAGTGCGCGTAGTCGACCACCGCGAGCGGCTGGCCAGGCCGGCCGCGGAAAGTCTCCATGCGGCCCGCGGGCGCCGCCGCCGTTTCGAGTGCCGCCACCGCTTCCCGTGGCGGCAGCTCCCAGAGCAGCAGCACCGCCAGCACCGCGATGAGGTTCTCGGCGTTGAAATCGCCGATGAGACGCGAATGGATGCGGCCCGAACCCCAGCTCGAATCGAACTCGACCGCGAGCCCGCCATTCGAGGCGAGCACGCGGCGCGCCTGCACGAAGGTATCGCTCGCTTCGCGATGCGCGCCGACACCGGTCCAGACCGCGGTGAGGGGCACCTCAGGCGTAAGCATCTGTGCCAGGCGGCGGCCGGCGGCGTCGCCCATGTTGATCACGCGATGACGGATATCGGGCCACCTGAGCAGACGCGCCTTCACCTCGGCGTAGGCGTCCATGGTCCTGTGATAGTCGAGGTGATCACGACTGAGATTCGTGAACACGGCGGTGTCGAAATGCACGCCGCTCACGCGTTCCTGCGCGAGGGCATGCGAGGACACCTCCATGCCGAGATATCGCACGCCCTGGCCGTGCAGGTCGGCGAGCTCCCGATGCACGCTCACGCAATCCGGGGTCGTGTGCGTGGTGCGCTTGAGCGCCGAGGGCGATCCGACACCGAGAGTGCCCGCGTAGGCGGCGCGCCGTCCGCTCGCTTCGAGTGCCTGCGCCAGCAACCAGCAGCAGGTGGTCTTGCCATTCGTTCCGGTGAAGCCCGCGATGCGGATCTGGGCCGAAGGCGCGGCGAAGAACCGGTTGGCGATGATCCCGACCTGCGCACGCAGCTCCGGGATGGCGAGGCCCACGATTCCCGCGGGCAGGCGCGGAGCCTCGATGTCGGGCGCTGGGCTCCCACAGGATCACGCGCGCTCCGGCGGCGAGCGCCCGCTCGAGATACTGCAGGCCGTGGCTCGCAATGCCGCGGCAGGCGAGAAACGCGGCGCCCGGCGACACCGAGCGGCTGTCGAGCGTGATGTCGCTCACCAGCACGTCGGGCTGTACGGTCGGCAATGCCGATCAGCAAGTCCGCCAGGCTCATGCCCTTGTGCTCGAGATCGTGCGCCATCATGGCTCGACCCCCGCTTGCGCGAGTGTCGCCTCGGGTACGCGCCGCAGGTCATCGGGCGCGATCGCCATGAGCCGCAAGGCGCCCGACAACACGCCTGCGAACACCGGCGCTGCTACGTCACCGCCGTAGTACTGCTTGCCGCCGGGCTCGTCGATCACGACCACGGCCGCGAGCCGTGGCGCGCTCGCCGGGACCACGCCCGCAAACACCGACATGTACTTGTCGGTCGAGTAGCCGCCGGCGGTGGACTTCCAGGCGGTGCCGGTCTTGCCGGCAACCCGATATCCCGTGAGCGCGGCGCGCACTCCGGTCCCTTCGGGCGTGATCACCGACTCGAGCAGGCGTATGAGCTGATGCGCGACTTTCTGATCGAGCACCTGCTCGCCCGCGACCGAGTCATCGACACGCAGGAAGGTGACGGGGCGTCGCACGCCACCGGCGCCGAGCGTCGCGTAGGCTTGCGCGAGCTGCAGCGGCGTGACCGACAGGCCGTAACCGTAGGAGAGCGTCGCGATACCGATCGGCCGCCAATGACTGTGGTTGCTCAGGAGGCCCGCCGACTCGCCGGGATAGCCGCTGGTCGTGACCTGGCCGAAGCCGAGCCCATTGAGCGTGGTCCAGATCTGTTGCGGATCGAGCGTCAGCGCGATCTTCGCCATGGCGACGTTGCTCGATTTGGCGAGCACGGTGGCGAGATCGATCGCGCCGAGCTCGTGCTTGTCCTCGATGACCTTGATGCCGACCTTGACGTAGCCCGGCGCCGTATTGATGACGCTACGCTCGTGAAAGCGCCCCGAATCGAGCGCCGCAGCCACGATGAAGGGCTTGATGCTCGAGCCCGGCTCGAAGATGTCGGTAACCGCGCGGTTGCGATAGCGACCCGCGGCGAGCTGATCACGATCGTTGGGGTTGAAGGCCGGCTGGTTGACCATTGCCAGCACTTCGCCGGTCGCGATGTCGATGACCACGAGTGAACCGGAGCGGGCACGGTGCTCGAGCAGCGCACGCTTGAGTTCGCGATAGGCCAGGTACTGGATGCGCAGATCGAGGCTCAGGACGAGGTCTTTGCCGGGGCGCGCGGCGCGGATGCTCTCGACATTCTCGACCACGCGGCCGTAGCGATCCTGGATCACGCGCTTGGCGCCGTCCTCGCCGGCGAGCCAGTGATCGTAGGCGAGCTCGAGCCCCTCCTGGCCGCTGTCGTCGATGCTGGTGAAGCCGAGCACGTGACCGCTCACCTCGCCCGCCGGGTAGTAGCGGCGGTACTCACGCAGCAGGTACACACCCGGGATGTCGAGCATCCGGATGCGCGCCGCCTGCTCGGGCTGCAGGTGACGCGCGAGATAGAGGAACTCACGCTTGACGTTGCTCGAGACGCGCCGCGCCAGCGATTGCGGGTCGCGCTTGAGCGCACGCGCGAGTCGCGGCAGCTGATCCGCCGTCTGCGAAAACTCCTTCGGGTTGACCCACACCGAGTCGACCGGGGTGCTGACCGCGAGCGGTTCGCCGTAGCGATCCGTGATCGTGCCGCGGTGCGCACTGATCTCGGCGACCCGCGAATAGCGCGCATCACCCTGGCCCGCAAGAAAGCTGTGATTCATGAGTTGCAGATCGACGGCACGCGCCGCGAGCGCGAGCGCGCCCGCGATCAGCAGGACGAGCACCATCTGCAGCCGCACGCTCAAGCGTGCCGCCGCCGTGTCGCGCTGCGCGGGCGGGGTCCTCATGGTTTCACGATGCGCACGGAGTTGGCGGCAGGAATCGACATGCTGAGGCGCGAGTGGGCCACGCGCTCGACGAATGCGTGCGTCGACCAGGCGCTCTGTTCGAGTTGCAGCTGCCCCCACTCGATCTGCAACTGATCGCGCCTCGAGTTGAGGCCTTCGAGTTTCACGAAGAGTGTGCGCGACTGGTGCTTGCAGTAGATCGCGCCCGCGGCGGAGACGAGCGTTGCGACCCACAACAGCGGCAGGGCGAGCGCGACCAGGCGGCGCGACGTCATGCGGCCAGCCTCTCGGCCACACGCAGCCGGGCGCTGCGTGCGCGCGGATTAGAAACGGACTCGTGGGCGGACGGTTTGGCCGCCTTGCCCACGAGCCGCAATGTCGGGCGTGCGCCCGGGGGGACGTCAGGCAGGCCGGCATAGACGGGATCGACGCTGGCGTGCCGACGCAGAAACACTTTGACGAGCCGGTCCTCGAGTGAGTGAAACGAGATCACGCACAGGCGCCCGAGCGGCGCGAGCAGCCCGAGGCTCGCCGTGAGCGCGGCTTCGATCTCGGCGAGCTCGCGGTTGATGTGCATGCGGATCGCCTGGAAGGTGCGCGTGGCGGGATGCTTGCCGGGCTCACGTGTACGCACGGCCGAGGCGACGATCGCCGCGAGGTCCGCGGTGCGCACAATCGGCGCCTGCTCACGGCGCATGACGATCGCCCGCGCAATGCGCCGCGAGAAGCGCTCTTCGCCGAGCTCGTAGATGACGCGTGCGAGCTCATCCTCGCGCACGCGCGCGAGCCACTCGGCGGCGCTTGCGCCGGAGCGCGGATCCATGCGCATGTCGAGTGGCCCATCGCGCATGAAGCTGAAGCCGCGCTCAGCGTCATCGAGCTGCGGCGAGGACACACCGAGATCGAAAAGGATGCCGTCGAATCCGTGCGCGGCCCACTGCTCGGGCACGAGCGTGGCGAGTGCGCTGAAAGCGCCGTGCGCGATGTGTACGCGGGAATCGTCGCCGAATTGCTGCCGAGCGGAGGCTACGGCTTCGGGATCGCGATCGACGACCAGCAGACGTCCCGAGGCTCCCAGCTTCATGTGAATCGCTCTCGCATGTCCTCCGCGGCCGAACGTGGCATCGAGATACCGTCCGTCCGGTCGCACCCCTAAAGCCGCCAGTGCCTCATCGAGCAGCACCGGCGCGTGGCTCTCCACGGCGCGCGTCTCCGTGGCCTACAGCGACAGCGTTTCGAGCTCTCCCGGAAGATCCGAAGCGAGCTCTTCGCCTTTGAGCCACTCGTCGCGTCGCTCGTTCCAGCGCGCCTCATCCCACAGCTCAAAGCGGTTGCCCTGGCCAATGAGCACGGCCTGGCGCGTCAACCCCGCGAATTCGCGCAGTTTCGGCGGCAGCAGGACGCGGCCATGACCGTCGAGCTCGAGATCGGTCGCGTGACCGACCATCAGCCGCTGGAGCCGTCTTGCCTGTACCTGGAGGGTGGGAAGCCGCATGAGCTTGCGCTCGATTTCTTCCCAGTCCGGGAGGGGATAGAGGAGCAGGCACTGGTCGCGGTCGACCGTGACCACCAGCCGCCCCTGGCTGCGCTCGTGAATGCGATCGCGGTACCGGGTGGGCATGACCATCCGGCCCTTGGCATCCAGAGTCACTTTGTTGGCGCCGCGAAACATGCCTTGACGGGTCGCAGGCCCCCATCTCCTCCCACTTTTTCCCACCGCGCGCCACTATAGGGAGCGCGCACGCAGGCGTCAATGCGAAATTGCAGGCTGAACAGGCACTTAGAAGAGCGGCACGCGGACGGCCTCGGCCGGTATTCGGGTCAACCCAAACAAACGGTTAGGCGCTGTTCGTGATGAGCAAACTCAGAAGTCAGCGCCAACTGGCAAGCAGCGTGCCATTCTTTGGCCTGTGAAGCGCTTCACACTCTGTCGGGCTGGCAGAGAGCCAGCCCTTCCGTGTTGCGGCGCTCGGGCTGTCGGCACGCGGGCGGGGTACGCAGTCCCAGCGGGCGTACCCCGGTTGAACGTTGGCGCTTGCGCCATGAAAAAGAGTCGGCCGATAAGCCGGGTTCTGTCTTGGGCAACCATTCCTCTGGCGAACGTGTCACCACGCCGCTCGAGCGACCTACCCGGAAGCCGTGCGGGCCGCACGTGGCTGCTTTCGCAGCCCGCTTCCCTATTTGGTCTTGCTCCAGGTGGGGTTTGCCGTGCCGTCGAGTGTTGCCACCGACGCGGTGCGCTCTTACCGCACCATTTCACCCTTGCCGGCGTCCCGAAGGACACGTAGGCGGTGTACTTTCTGTTGCACTTTCCGTGGGCTCACGCCCCCCAGGCGTTACCTGGCACCCTGCCCTGGGAGCCCGGACTTTCCTCCACACGCTTGCGCGTACAGCGATTGCCTGGCCGACTCCGCCGCGCACGATAGGCGATCCTTCCCTGCGACTCAAATGCCGCGGCGGCCCGACTTCGGGCTATTTCCTCTTGTCGCTCAACTGCAGGGCGAGCCGATAGGCGGCATTGCGGCTCGCGCCGGTGAGCGCGGTGGCAAGATCGGCTGCCTGCGAGACGCTCAGCTTTGCGAGCAGGATTGCGAGCACCCGCCCGAGCTCGCCCTCCTCCACGTCCTGCGCCGGCGGTGCACCCTCGACGACAATCACGATTTCGCCACGCTGCATGTCGCCGCCTGCGCGCGCCTGCTGCGCGAGCTCTTCGAGCGTGCCTCGATACACCGTCTCGAACATCTTGGTGAGCTCGCGCGCGACCACGGCCCGGCGCGCCGGCCCGAGCGTCGCGCTCATGTCCTCGAGACTCTCGGCGAGACGATGCGGCGCCTCGTAGCAGATCAGCGTGCGCGAATCGCCGCGCAGCGTAACCAGCCGTGCGCGCCGTGCGGCCGCCTTCGGCGGCAGAAATCCCTCGAAAGCGAAGCGTTCGGTTTCGAGTCCCGCGACGCTGAGTGCTGCGATCGCGGCGCACGGCCCGGGAACCGTGCGCACGTCAAATCCCGCCGCGATGACAGCCTGGACGAGGCGCAGCCCGGGATCGCTCACCAGCGGCGTGCCGGCGTCGCTCACCAGCGCAATGTGCGCACCGCCGGCGAGCGCCTGCAGGATCTCCGCCACCCGTTGCGTCTCGTTGTGCTCGTGGACCGACACCAGGCGCGCCTGGATGCCGTGCGCCGCGAGCAACTGCAGCGTATGCCGCGTGTCCTCTGCCGCCACGAGATCGGCTGCGGCGAGCACCTGCCGCGCGCGCGCGCTCAAGTCCTGCAGGTTGCCGATCGGCGTGGCCACGACCTGGAGCGCGCCGCGCGCCGCGGCCGTGCGCGGCACGTCCGAATCTGTCGCGGCGCGCTCGATTCTGCGCGACCGTGTGCGACGCTTGACCACTATAATCAGCTCCCGTCACCCGTGAAGCGGCTTACCGTGCATTCAGAAACCAGGGCAATGCTACCGGAACCTGCGTACGCGCCTGATCGCTGCCGCGTGGTTGCTCATTTGCGTGGCGCTTCTCGCGGGTTGCCCCGCGAGCACGGTGCGCCCACCGACGGAGCGGCCGCCCGATGCGGCGGCGGCCGAAAAGCTGGTGCGCGAGGGCAAGCCGCGCGAAGCGGCGCAGATGTACGAGCGCCTGGCGGGACAGGCGACCCAGCCGGTCGAGCGCACGCAGTACCAGCTGCGCGCGGCCGAGCAATGGTTGGCCGCCGGCTCGCTGCCGGACGCGGAACGGGTGCTCGCCCTGATCACCGGCACGTTGAACGCTGAACAGGCGGTATCGCGCGCGCTGCTCCAGGCCGAGGCGGCGCTGGCGGCGGACGATCCCGCGCGTGCGCTCAAGGTCCTGCGCGGGCTGCCACCGCCAGCGAGTCCCGCGCTTGCCACGCGAACCCTCGAGTTGCAGGCGCGCGCGCAGTTCGCGAGCGGTAACGCGCCGGAAGGGGTCAAATCGCTGCTGGCACGCGAGCGGTGGTTGTCAGGCTCGGAAGCCATCGGCGCCAATCGCCAGCTCATGGTCGAAGGCCTGCGCAACGCCGGGCTGCGCGGCGCGTCACTCGCTCCGCCAGCCGGCGCCGATCCCCTGCTCGCCGGGTGGCTCGATCTCGGCACCTTGCTGCTCGAGCTCGAACGCAGTCCGTTCTCTGCCGGCCAGCGTGCCAAAGACTGGCGGGCTCGCTATCCGCTGCATCCCGCCAACGGTGCGCTGCTCGATGAGCTGCTGCGCGATTCGGCCGTGGCGCTCGAATATCCGGCGCAGGTCGCCCTGCTGCTGCCGCTCACGGGTCGCCAGGAGGTCGCGGCCATCGCGGTGCGCGATGGATTCTTCTCCGCCTATTATCAGCAGGCGGCGGATCAGCGGCCGCGTGTTCGCGTCTACGACGTGGGCGGCCAGGATATCGGCGCCGCGCTGCGGCGCGCGGTGGACGACGGCGCGCAGTTCATCGTCGGGCCGTTGACCAAGGACGAAGTGAGCGGAGCCGCCGCGATCGCCGACGGCCGAGTGCCCGTGCTCGCTCTCAACTTCCTTCCCGAAGGCCACGCAGTCCCAGCCGGGTTCTACCAGTTTGCGCTGGTGCCTGAGGACGAAGCACGGCAGGTCGCGCGACGCGTGGTGGCCGACGGGCGGCCGCGCGGCGTCGCCCTGGTCCCCACCGGGGAATGGGGCACGCGCATTCTCGCCGCATTCTCCGAGGAGCTCGGCCTGCTCGGGGGCGAGCTGCTCGGACGCGGCGTATACGATCCGGCGGACAACGACTACACGCCCGAGATCCAGCAGGTGCTGCGCCTCTCGGACAGCCGCGAGCGGCACGCGCAGCTCTCGAGCGCGCTCGGCGTCAAGCTCGAGTTCGAGCCGCGGCGACGCGGCGACGTCGAGTTCATCTTCGTTGCGGCCCAGCCCTCGCAAGGTCGGCTGATCCGTCCGCAGCTGCGCTTCCACTACGCCGGCGACATACCGACATACGCGACGTCGGAGGCCTTCGAGCCCGATGAAACCGCGAACGTCGACCTCGATGGCGTGATCTTTCCCGACATGCCGTGGATGATCGCGAACGATCCGGTGTCCGACAAACTGCGCGAAGCGGTGAAGGCCGCATGGCCGGCGCGCGCCAACCGGCGCGGACGCCTCTATGCGTTCGGTTACGATGCCTATCGCTTGCTGCCCGCGCTGCGCGCCCGCCCGGCGGGCCAGACACGCCGGGTTCCCGGCATGACGGGGCGCCTGACGATCGAAGCGGACGGGCGCATCTATCGCGATCTCGATTGGGCGCAGATTCGTGAGGGCAAGCCGCGCAACCTCGCCCTCGCACCGGTGCAGCAACCCGTCGAACCCCAGCCCTGAAGGCGCCTTGGCATGGATCGCCGCCGGATCGGCGCCGATGCGGAAAGCGCGGCGCGGGAATTCCTGGTCGGGCGCGGACTGCGGCCGCTGCTCGCCAACTATCGCTGCCGCGCCGGTGAGCTCGATCTCGTGCTGCGCGAGGGTCCGACGCTGGTCGTGGTCGAGGTGCGGCTCCGGGGCAGCACGCGCTTCGGCGGCGCAGTCGCCAGCATCGATGCGCGCAAGCGCCGCCGCATCACCCGGGCGACTCGCCACCTGCTGCTCGCCCGCGCCGAGTTGCGGCAGCTGCCGATTCGCTTCGACGTGATTGCAATTGATTCGGGAGCAGCGGCGCCCGCGATCCAATGGATTCGCGGCGCCTTTGCGGCCGAGGAATGAGCGGCCTTACTTGACGACCTTGAGATGCGGCCGACGGCGCTTTTCGGTGCTGGCAGGCGTCTTGCCGTCGGCGGGCGGCTCCGGTCCCATGTCGTTGTCGCTGAAAATCATGCCCTGGCCGGTTTCACGCGCGTAGATGCCGAGCACCGCGCCGAGCGGGACCTTGACGTGGCGCGTGATGCCGCCGAAGCGCGCGTTGAATTCGACCCAGTCGTTGCCCAGCTTGAGGGTGCTGGTGGCGGCATGGCTCAGATTGAGGATGATCTTGCCGTCCTTGACGTACTGGCGCGGCACGTCGACGCCCTCGAGCTGCGCATCGACGACGATGTGCGGAGTTTGCCCGTTATCGCTGATCCATTCGTGCATGGCGCGCAGCAGGTAGGGCCGGCGCGAGGTCACGCTTGCGCTGCGCGGAGGCATTGCTCAGATCCGCATCTCCTGCTCCGTCTCCGAGAGACTCTCGCGGAAAGACGGGCGCGCGAAGACATGGCTGGCGTAGCGCGCGATCGCCTGCGCCTGCGGCGGCAGATCGATGCCGAAATAGGGCAGGCGCCACAGGATCGGTGCGATGGTCGCGTCCACCAGCGACAGCTCGTCGCTCAGGAAATAGGGCTTCGCCTTGAACACCTCGCTGCTCGCCAGGATCTGGTCGCGCAGGATCTTGCGCAGGCGCATGCCCTGCTTCTTGTCGGGCTCGTGCTCGATCTGCTGCGCGAGCCCGTACCAGTCACGCTCGATGCGATAGAGCGCCAGGCGGAACTGCGCTCGCGTGACCGGATCGACCGGCATCAGCGGCGGGTGCGGGAAGCGTTCATCGAGGTACTCGATGATCACGCGCGAGTCGTACAGGACCAGGTCGCGGTCAACGAGGGTCGGCACGCTGTGATAGGGATTGAGATCGAGCAGGTCTTCGGGCAGCGCACCCGGCTCCACGTTGACGATATCGATGTTGATGCCCTTTTCGGCCAGCACCAGCCGCGTGCGGTGGCTGAAAGGATCGTTCGCTGCAGAGAACAGCGTCATCACCGAACGGCGACTGGACACCAGGGTCATCTCCCCCGACTCGCTCGACTCGCTTTTGTCAGCGCGTTCAGTGGACGTCTTTCCAGATCTCTTTCTTGAGTGCCCACGCGAAGCCGGTGAACACCATCAGGAACAGGATCACCCAGATGCCGAGACGTTCACGCTTGCTGCGCACGGGCTCGCTGACGTAGTCGAGAAAATTGACGAGGTCCTTCACGAACGCGTCGTATTCCGCCTCGTTCAACCGGCCGGGAGTCACCGGCTCGAAGTGATCGAAGCGCCGCAACATCTTCTCCTGCCCGGCCTCGTCGTGTTTCTCGAGAACGAACACCGCCTTCTGCAGGCCCTGCAGCTCGGCCAGCACGTGCGGCATCGCGGCGTTTTCCAGCGCGAGGTTGTTGACGCCCGTGGGCTTGCTCTCGTCGACGTAGAAGGTCTTGAGAAACTGGTAGAGGTAGTCGCGTCCGCGGGCGCGCGCCATCAGCGACAAGTCCGGGGGGGCACGTCCGAACCAGCGTTCCGCATCCGCCGTCGGCATGGAGCTCAACACATAGTCGTGCACCCGTTCGCCGGTGAACATGAGGTTGGCCTTCACCTGCTCTTCGGTCAGGCTGAGGTCCTGCGCGATCTGGCTGTAGCGCACGTATTGCAGCGAATGGCAGCCGAGGCAGTAGTTCACGAAGTTGCGCGCGCCGCGTTGCAGTGACGACGTGCTGCCGCTGTCGGTATCGGCGACCCAGTGCCGCCAGCTTTCGCCGCCACCCTCGCTGGCAGCGGCCGCCCCCGCCAGCAGCGTCAGCAGGACAAACGCGGCCTTACGCATGGACGCTGACCCTCTCGGGCACGGGTTTCGTTTTTTCGAAGCTGGTGTAGATCGGCATCAGCAGGAAGAACGCGAAGTAGATCACCGAGAAAATGCGCGCCCACAGCACGTACACGCCCTGGGCCGGCTGCAGTCCGAGATACATGAGCGCGAGGAAGCTCACCGCGAAGGCGGTCAGGGATGCGCGGTAGACCCACCCGCGGTAACGGATCGAGCGCACCTTGCAGCGATCGAGCCACGGCAGGAAAAAGAACAGCAGGATCGCCAGGCCCATCAGCAACGCGCCGGCGAGCTTGTCGGGCACGGCGCGCAGGATCGCGTAGTAAGGAGTGAAGTACCACACGGGCGCGATGTGTTCCGGCGTATTGAGCGGATTGGCCGGCTCGAAATTGGGCCGCTCCAGGAAATATCCGCCAAATGTCGGCTCGAAGAATACGACCGCGCAGAACAGGATCAGGAAGACGCCGGTGCCGACCAGGTCCTTGTAGGTGTAGTACGGATGGAACGGGATGCCGTCGAGCGGCGTGCCGTCCGGCTTCTTGTGCTTCTTGATGTCCACGCCGTCGGGATTGTTCGAGCCGACCTCGTGCAGCGCCATGATGTGCGCGATCACCAGGAAGATGAGCAGCAGTGGCACCGCCACGACGTGCAGCGCGAAGAAGCGGTTGAGGGTGATGTCCGAAATGCTGTAGTCGCCGCGCACCCACTCGGCGAGTCCGTCGCCGATGCCGGGGATCGCGCTGAACAGCGACACGATCACCTGCGCACCCCAGAAGGACATGTTGCCCCAGGGCAGCACGTAACCGAAGAAGCCTTCGGCCATCAGCGCCACGTAGATCAGCATGCCGATGATCCACACCAGCTCGCGCGGGTTCTTGTAGGAGCCGTAGAGCAGCGCCCGGAACATGTGCAGGTAGACGACGATGAAAAACGCGGAAGCGCCCGTGGAGTGCAGGTAGCGGATCAACCAGCCCCACTCCACCTCGCGCATGATGTATTCGATCGACTGGAACGCCTCGATATCGGAAGGCGTGTAGCTCATCGCGAGAAAGATGCCGCTCACGATCTGGATCACCAGCACGACCAGGGCGAGCGAGCCGAAGTAGTACCAGAAGTTGAAATTCTTGGGCGCGTAGTACTCAGAGACGTGCTCGCGGATCAGCTTGTGCCCCGGGAACCTCGCGTCGAACCAGCGGCTGAGCGCCGCGAGCCGACCACCGTTCGCGCTCATCAGGCGGCTCCCTGTGCCGGCGCCGCATCGGCGCCGACGATGATGACGGTGTCGCTCACGAAGTCGTACGGCGGCACGCGCAGATTGGCCGAAGCCGGCGATTCCTTGAACACCCGGCCTGCCATGTCGAAGCGCGAGCCATGGCAGACGCAGAAGAAGCCGCCCGGCCAGTCCGGACCGCCCTCGCCCACTCCCATCTGGAAGCGACTCTTGGGCAGGCAGCCGAGATGCGTGCAGGTGCCGACCAGCACCAGGTACTCGGCCTTACGGGCGCGCCCCTCGTTCTTGGCGTACTCCGGCTGGTCCGAGGCTTTCGATTCGGGATCCTTGAGCTTGGCGTTATTGCGCGGCAGCTGAGCGAGCATTTCCTTGGTGCGGCGGACGATCCACACCGGCTGCTTGCGCCACTGCACGGTGAGCATGGCGCCGCGGCTCGAGCTTGCTGATGTCGACGTCGATCGGGGCGCCCAGGGCGCGCGCGCGCACGCTGGGTTGCCAGGAGAGTACGAAAGGAGTGGCAGCGAACACGGCACCCACCGCCCCGGTGGTCACGGTTGCCGCAGTCAGAAACTGGCGCCGGCTCTTGTCGACCTCTTCAGTCATTCGATCTCCCTCGCCGCATCGGTCTTCTCACAGCCATATGCGCACTGCCCGGTGCCAAAAGGCCGCCGGCCGGGCCGGTTTCGATTCCGCAGGAAGCGGCGCATTATACACAAGTCGTCACCCGCCCCTTTTTCACCCGGCGGCAAAGCAAAAAACCCCGCATGACCGCCTTCACCCGCGTCCTCTTCTTCCTGCTGCGCTTTGCCGTCGTAGGCCTGGCGATCGCTTTCGTGCTGGTCCTGCTCAAGCCCGACCTGCTGCGCCCGCGTGCGCCGGGCGGCGAGCCCCTCGCACCCTCAGCGCAAGCCCCGTCCGCGTCGCCGCTGCAACCCACCTCCTATGCCGATGCGGTCGCTCGCAGCGCGCCCGCGGTCGTCAATATCAACACCGAGCGCGTGGTGACCGAGAGGACGGTGCCACCGCAACTCGAACGCTTGTTCGGGCAGCGGTACCGGCAGCGCATCGAGCGCAGCCTCGGCTCCGGCGTGGTCATCGACGAAGAAGGTCGCATCGTCACCAACAACCATGTCGTGCCCAACGCGGCCGCCATCAGCGTCCAGGTCTCGGACGGGCGCGTGGCCCCGGCGAAGGTGCTCGGTCGCGATCCGGACACGGATCTCGCCGTGCTGCAGGTGGATCTCGATGACTTGCCGACGATGCCGCTCGGCCGGTCCGACACGCTGCGCGTGGGTGATGTGGTGCTCGCCATCGGCAATCCGCTCGGACTCAGCCAGACCGTGACACAGGGAATCGTGAGCGCGACGGGGCGCGGACAGCTGGGAGTCGCCGATTTCGAGAGCTTCATCCAGACCGATGCCGCCATCAATTTTGGCAACTCGGGTGGCGCACTCGTGAACGCCGCCGGAGAGCTCGTCGGTATCAACACGGCGGTGCTGGCGCGCACCGCCGGCATCGAAGGGATCAGCTTCGCCATACCGATGGACCTGGTCCGCGGCGTCACGCAGGAAATCCTGCGCAACGGTCGCGTGATCCGCGGCTGGATCGGTGTGGAAACCGAGGATCTGTCGCCGCAACTCGCGCAGGCCCTGGGAGTATCGGACGGAAATGGTGTTCTGGTTGGGTTGGTCAGACCGAATAGTCCCGCCCAGGCCGCCGGTGTGCGCCGCTTCGACGTGATCACCCGCATGGACGGCGAACCGATTCAAACCTCGGTGCAGGCGCGTGCGCACGTCGCCGTGCTGAAACCGGGCGCAACCGTTGAAGTTGGCGGCCTGCGTCGCGGTCAACCGTTCGAATTTTCGATTCCGGTCTCCGAGCGTCCGCAGTAACAGGTGTGCTCTCAGTCAGGGACGCGCTTGATCTGTGCACCGAGCTGCTGGAGTTTTTCCTCGATGCACTCGTAGCCGCGATCGATGTGGTAGATGCGCTCGACGTGCGTCGTGCCCTCGGCGACCAGCCCGGCGAGCACGAGGCTCGCCGAGGCGCGCAGATCGGTCGCCATCACGGGCGCCGCCGTGAGCTTGGGCACGCCACGGATGATCGCGGTATTGCCTTCGAGCCGGATCTCGGCACCCATGCGGCGCATCTCGAGCATGTGCATGAAGCGATTCTCGAAGATCGTCTCGGTGATCGTGCTGACGCCTTCGGCGACGGTGTTGAGCGCCGCGAACTGCGCCTGCATGTCGGTCGGAAACGCCGGATAGGGCGCGGTGCGCACGTCCACCGCCCGGGGCCGCCGCCCCTTCATGTCCATCTCGATCCAGTTGTCGCCGGTCTCCACGCGCGCGCCCGCCTCGCGCAGCTTCGCCACCACCGCGTCGAGGTGATCCGGGCGGGTGTTCTTCAGTTTCACGTGGCCGCCGGTGATCGCGCCCGCGACCAGGTAGGTACCCGACTCGATGCGATCCGGCAGCACCTCGTAGCTCGTGCCCGTGAGGCGCTCGACGCCTTCGATCGTGATCGTGTCGGTTCCCGCGCCTTCGATGCGCGCGCCCATCGAGATCAGGAAGTTGGCGAGATCCACCACTTCGGGCTCGCGCGCGGCGTTCTCGATGACCGACTGCCCGTGGGCGAGCGTCGCCGCCATCATGAGATTCTCCGTGCCGGTCACCGTCACGGTCTCGAGGACGAGCCGCGCGCCGCGCAGCCGCTTGGCCCGCGCGCGGATGTAACCGTTCTCGATGTGGATATCCGCGCCCATTGCCTGCAGACCCGCCACGTGGATATTCACCGGACGTGCGCCGATCGCGCAGCCGCCCGGCAACGACACATCGGCGTGGCCGAACCGCGCGACCAGCGGACCCAGCACCAGGATCGATGCGCGCATCGTCTTCACCAGCTCGTAGGGGGCGAAGTACTCGCGGATCGTGGTCGGATCTACTTCGATCCGCATGCGCTCATCGACGGTCACACTCACACCCATGCGACCGAGCAGCTCGATCGTCGTCGTGACATCCTGCAGATGCGGCACGTTGCCGACGGTCACCGAACTGTCCGCGAGCAACGTACCGGCGAGGATCGGCAGAGTGGCGTTCTTGGCGCCGGAGATGCGGATCTCGCCTTCGAGCCGGATGCCGCCATTGATCTGTAGCTTGTCCATGAGTGGCCGGCCTACATCAACGCGGCGTCCCCGCACCGCTCGCACGCCATTCTTCCGGTGTGTACGCCTTGATCGACAACGCGTGGATCTCGCGCCCCATGCGCTCTCCCAGCGTGGCGTAAACCAGCTGGTGGCGCGCAAGGCTGCGCTTGCCGGTGAACGCCGCGCACACGATCTGCGCCTCGAAATGGGTGTCGTCGTCGCTCGCCACGCGCACCTCCGCCTGCGGCAGCCCGGCGCGGATGAGCTCGGCAACCTGTTCGGGGGTCATGGGTGAGTAGACACCTTTTCGTGGCGACAGGCGGCGGATATTAATGAATTCGACCAGGTCTCGAAACCAAACCGCGCCCGCACGCGGCCGGGCGACCCCGGCGAGGTATGATGTCGGCCCCGATCACCGCGCTGGGTATTGGCGCCGCAAGACATGGCTTCCGATCCTCATCCCGTGAGCATCCCGCCGGCGCCCCTGGCCGATGACACGCTGCTGGAGCTTGGCCGGCAGGCGCTCACCACGGAGGCGCAGGCCGTCAGCGCGCTGGTGCCGCGCCTCGATCACAGCTTCGTGCATGCGTGCCGGTTGTGCCTGGAGTGCAAGGGGCGCGTGGTCGTGACCGGCATGGGCAAATCCGGGCACGTCGGCAGCAAGATCGCCGCGACCCTGGCCAGTACCGGCACGCCGGCGTTTTTCCTGCATCCCGCCGAGGCCGGCCACGGCGACATCGGCATGATCACCCGCCAGGACGTGGTGCTCGCCATTTCGAACTCGGGTGAAACCGCGGAAATCGTCACCCTCGTGCCGCACATCCGCCGGCTCGGAACGCCGATCATCACCTTCACCGGCAACCCGGATTCGACGCTGGCACGCGCCGCGACCGTCAACGTCGATGTCAGCGTTCCCGCCGAGGCGTGCCCGCTCAATCTCGCGCCCACGGCGAGCACCACGGCCACGCTCGCGATGGGCGATGCGCTCGCGGTCGCGCTCCTCAAGTGCCGCGGCTTCACCGAACAGGACTTCGCGCGCTCCCATCCGGGAGGAAGCCTGGGGCGGCGCCTGCTGCTTCATGTCGAGGACGTCATGCGCACCGGCAAGGACGTGCCGATGGTCACGGTCGACACGCCCCTCGCGCAGGGCCTGATGGAGATGTCGCGCAAGGCGCTCGGCATGACCACGATCGTCGACGAGAAACGGCACCTCGTCGGGATCTTCACCGACGGCGATTTGCGCCGCGCGCTCGACAAGCAGCTCGATGTGCACAAGACACGCATGGGCGAAGTGATGACCAGAGGTGGCAAGTCCATTCGCCCCAAGGAACTCGCCGCCGAGGCCGTTCACCTCATGGAGCTGCACACGATCACGGCTCTCCCGGTGGTCGACACCGATGGCGTGCTGGTCGGCGCGCTCAACGTGCACGACCTGCTGCGCGCCGGGGTCATGTAGCGGTGGCTGCCGCGCGCACGCCGCTCGCCCGCATCCGGCTGCTGGTGCTCGACGTCGACGGCGTCCTCACCGATGGCCGCCTGCACTACGGTGCGGGCGGTGAGCAGCTCAAGGTGTTTCACGTCCGCGACGGACTCGGTTTGAAACTGCTGATGCAGGCTGGCATCCGCGTCAGTGTCATTTCGGGACGCAGTTCCGAGGCGGTTGCGGTGCGCTGTCGCGAGCTGGGCATCGCGCACCTCGAGCAGGGGTGTGAGGACAAAGTGAGGGCGCTTGCGCGCGTGCTCGAGGCGCTCGCTCTGAGCGCCGCGGATGCCCTGTGCGTGGTCGACGACACTTCGGACCTCCCGCTGATGCAGGCCGTCGGTCATGCCGTGGCGGTCGCGGACGCGCACCCGGAGGTGCAACACGCCGCGGACCGAGTCACCACCGCGAGCGGTGGCCGCGGCGCCGTGCGCGAGGTTTGCGACTGGCTCCTCGCCGCCGGCGGGGCGCGCGCATGATCTGGCGCATCTTCGTCATCGGCGCGCTCGTCATCGTGGTCGCGATGAGCTTGTTCAACAGGAAGCGCCGCCCGGCGCCCGATCAGCCGGCGACCCAGGCGCAGGCGCCGCAGCCCGGTTACTACATGGACGGCGCGCGCATCGTCGAAACCGGCAAAGACGGACTGCCGCTCTATCGCGTCGAGGCCCGGCATATCCAACAGAACCCGCTGGACAGCAGCATCGAGATGGATGACCTGACACTGGCGTACAGCACACCCGAAGCGCGCGACTGGACCGTGACCGCGCGCCGGGGCTACGTCCCGCCGGCCTCGAAGACCCTCAACCTGGCTGGCGATGTCCGCATCATCGGTCAGCCCGCGCCCGATGCGCTGCCGGCGGTGATACGCACGGAGCGGCTCACCCTCGACACGGAGACCAACATCGCCTCCACCCGCGATCGCGTCGATATCGAATGGGGCAGCCGTCGACTGAGCACGATGGGTCTGGTCGCGGATTTGAAGGCCGAAAAGCTGCAGCTAGAATCAGCCGTGCATGGTCGCTTCGTCCCCTCGCGCCCGTAGAGCAACTCTGCGCAGTTGCCCGCGCTCGCCGCGGCGAGCCTGGTTCGCGCTCGTCACGATATGCGGCGCCTGCCTGCTGGCCGAAGCACAGGCCGTCGCTCCCGGGCAATCCGAGTTGCCGATCTCGCTGGACGCGGCGTCCTCCGAATTCGACTACCGCAACAACACGCTGCACTTCCGCCAGGTGCGCATCGTCCAGGGCACGGTGCGCGTCGAGGCCGATGAAGCCACCGCCACCGGGCTCGATTTCGAGAACAGCCGCTGGGAATTCCGCGGCAACGTGCGCATCGAAGTCGAGGGCGGTTCGCTCTCGTCCAATGACGCGCAGGTGACCTTCGTGAACAATCAGATCGCGACCGCGATCGTCACCGGCTCACCGGCCACCTTCGAGCAAAAACTCAAGGAGAGCGGGGACATCGCCAAGGGGCGCGCCGGGCGCATCGAGTACGACTTCACCGCCGGCAGCGTGCGCCTGATGGAGAACGCCTTCCTCACCGACGGACGCAACGACATCAACGGTCAGACGCTCGTCTACAGCATCCGCGATCAGCGCGTTCTCGCCGAGGCGAGTGCGCAGGGCGAGGAGCGCGTGCGTATCACGATCAACCCCCGCAGCATGGAGGACGAGAAGAAGAATGGGGCGGACCGCCCGCAATGAGCACGCTCCGTGTCCACGAGCTCGCCAAGACCTATCGGTCCCGCCAGGTGGTGCGCGAGCTGTCGCTCGAGGTGGCGAGCGGCGAAGTAGTGGGGCTGCTGGGTCCGAACGGTGCCGGCAAGACCACCGCTTTCTACATGATCGTGGGCCTGATCGCCTGTGAGCAGGGGCCGGATCTTCCTCGACGAGGAGGAACTGACGCAGCTGCCGATGCATCGGCGCGCACAGCTCGGCCTCGGCTACCTGCCGCAGGAGGCCTCGGTCTTTCGCAAGCTGTCGGTGGAAGACAACATCCTCGCGATCCTCGAAACGCGCGATGGACTGAGCGGCGCTCAGCGCCGCGAACGGCTCGAGGGGCTCCTCGAGGAGCTGCACATCGGCCACGTGCGCGCCAGTCTCGGGATCAGTCTTTCGGGCGGTGAGCGCCGGCGTGTGGAGATTGCACGCGCCCTGGCGGCGGAGCCGCGTTTCGTGCTGCTGGATGAGCCCTTCGCGGGCGTCGACCCCCTGTCGGTCATCGATATTCAGCGCATCATCCGCCACCTGATCGAGCGCGGCATCGGCGTGCTCATCACGGACCACAACGTGCGGGAAACATTGGGAATTTGCGGACGCGCGTATATTGTCAATCAGGGAACGGTAATAGCTTCAGGATCCGCCGAACAGATTCTTGCCAACCCGCAGGTCCGTGAGGTGTACTTAGGCGCGGACTTCAAGCTATAGAACTGGCTGGCGGACAAGGATCCTTTCACTCCCCGATGCTGAAAGCGACGCTGCAGCTCAGGCTGGGTCAGCAACTGACGATGACCCCGCAGCTCCAGCAGGCGATCCGCCTTCTGCAGCTGCCCGCACTCGACCTGCAGGCCCATATCCAGCAGGCGCTCGAGAGCAACGTCATGCTCGAGTCTGCTCGATGAGCTCCCGGAAGCCGCCGGCACATTCGAGTCAACCGCCGCCGAGCAGCCGCAGTGCCGACACCACCGCCGAGCCTGCGGAGGAACGTTCCGCCGAAGTGGAGATTGCGGACGATGCCTGGTCCGAGCAGAGCACCGGGCCGTCCGAGACGCCGTGGAGCGGCGATTCGGACCGCACGCAGGAGTTCGCCGACGAGCGCGGCCAGACGCTGCAGGATCATCTGATCTGGCAGCTCGAGCTCGCCCGCCTGGAGCCGCGCGACCTGGCCATCGGCCGGGCCATCGTCGATGCGATCAACGACGACGGCTACCTGATCGACAATCTCGAGGAGATCCGTCAGAGCCTGCTGCCGGAGATGAGCTGCGAGCATCGCGGACATCGAGCGCGTGCTGGCGCAGGTCCAGAGCGCTCGATCCCGCCGGCGTCGGCGCGCGTTCCATCGGGGAATGCATCGCCTGCAGCTGCACCAGCTCAGTCCCGATACCCCGGTCGCGCGCTCGCGCTCACCCTGGCGGAGCGGCACCTCGATGAGGTGGCCGGCCAGCAGTTCAGCATCCTCAGCGGCAGCTGCGCGTCTGCGACGAGGAGCTCGAGCATGCGCTCGTGCTGGTGCGCTCCTGCCACCCGCGTCCGGGCTCCGCGATACACGCCTCGAACGCCGAATACGTGGTACCCGACGTGTTCGTGCGCCGCACGGACTCGGGCTGGACGGTGGAGATCAACCCCGCCACCCTGCCGCGCATTCGCGTCAACCAGAGCTACGCCGGCATGCTCGGCCGCTCTTCGGATCATGCGACCTTGCGCACGCAACTGCAGGAAGCGCGCTGGCTGCTGCGCAGTCTCGAGATCCGCAACGACACCCTGCTCAAGGTCGCACGCTGCATCGTGCAGCGGCAGTCAGCCTTCTTCGAGCAGGGCGATGAGGCGATGCAGCCGATGATCCTGCGCGACGTCGCCGAAGCGGTGGAGATGCACGAATCGACGATTTCGCGCGTCACCACCGCCAAGTACATGCATACGCCGCGCGGCGTATACGAGTTCCGTCATTTCTTTTCGAGCCACGTCGCCGGCGAGGACGGCACCGAGACTTCCTCGACCGCCATCCGCGCCAAGATCCGCAAGCTCATTGCACAGGAGGACCCCGCCAGCCCACTGAGTGACAGCAGAATCGCCGAGATTCTGTCGCAGGAGGGCATCCCGGTCGCACGCCGCACGGTCGCGAAGTACCGCGAGGCGATGTCGCTCGCGCCGTCGAACGAGCGCAAGCGCGCGGCCAATGCCCGTTGACTTCCGCAGCCCAAGGAGAGACCTATGCAGCTCAATCTCACCGGTCATCACGTCGAGATCACGCCGTCCTTGCGTGGCTACGTGAGCAAGAAGCTCGAGCGCATCGTGCGTCACTTCGATTCCCTGATCGACGTGCACTGCATCCTGACCGTTGAGAAGCTGCGTCAGAAGGCGGAGGCGACCCTTTCGGTGAGCGGCGGCAAGATCTACGCCGACGCCGTGGACGAGGACATGTACGCGGCGATCGACGCGCTGGCCGACAAGCTCGACCGCCGCGTGAAGAAGCACAAGGAAAAGCTCACCGACCACCACGCGGACGAAGCGCAAAAGACCCGCCCATCCTGACCGCCGCATGCGCCTGATCATCGTCAGCGGGCTTTCGGGATCCGGCAAGAGCGTGGCCCTGCACATGCTCGAGGACCTGGATTTCTACTGCATCGACAACATTCCGGCGGCGCTGCTCAAGCCTTTCATCTCGCACACCGTGCACAGCCCTGAGCCCGCGTACGCGCGCACCGCGGTGGGGCTCGATGCGCGCAATCGCCCCTCCGAGATCGCGACCGTGCCGACGCTGGTGCAGGAGCTGCGACGCAGCGGCATCGCCTGCGAAGTGTTGTTCCTGCACGCCGACGATGATGCGCTCCTCAACCGCTACGGCGAGACGCGCCGCAAGCATCCGCTGAGCCGCGACGGCGTCAGCCTGCGCGAAGCGATCGCCGCGGAGCGCCGGCTGCTCGAGCCTGTCACCGACGCCGCGGATCTCGTGATCGACACCACGCGCATGAGCGTGCACGAGTTGCGCGAGCTGATCCGCAAGCGCGTCGAGCAGCGCCACGAGGGGCGGTTGTCGATCATGTTCGAGTCGTTCGGCTTCAAGCATGGGCTGCCGGGCGATGCCGACTTCGTTTTCGATTCGCGCACTCTGCCTAATCCTTACTGGGAACCCAGCCTGCGGCGCCAGACGGGGCGCGATCCCGAGGTCATTCGCTTCCTCGACTCGCACGCCGAGGTGGGCAAGCTGATCGATGAGATCGCGCGTTTCATCGAGGGACGAATCCCCGAGTTCCAGCGCAACAATCGCAGCTACCTCACGGTCGCGATCGGTTGCACCGGCGGTCAGCACCGCTCCGTCTATATCGCCGAGCGGCTCGCGGAGCGCTTCCGCGGCAAGTATCCGCACGTGCTGGCGCGCCACAACGCGCTGCCCGAGAGCCTGACCGAGCCCCCCGCTCCGTCTCTTCAGTCCACCGGCTAAGTCTCGGAGCGCTCCTCCGACCTACGCCTTGATCCTCGCCGGCTCGTCAGCGAGCAGCTCGCGTACCGGCTGCGGCGCCGGCTTGCCCGAGGGCGGGGCACCGAAGAGCAGGTCGGAGAGCTCGTCACGACGCGCCATGGCATCGGCGAAGCCGAGCGCAATGAGCTCGCGCGTGTAGCCGGACTCGAACATCAGGTAGCTCGCGAGCGAGCTGGTGGCGGAGGCCGAGGCACCCATGGTCCGCAACAGCGCGCGCAGCGGGCGCGGCAGTTCGGCGCTGTGCCGATTGGCGATCTCGAGCGGATCGTGACTCGGCGCGATCACGAGCGCCCGAATGGCGCGCAAGCCCGCGAACGAAGCCGGCGCAAATTGCAGCAGGTGATTGAGGCGCTCGAGTTGCTCGAGGTCAGCGTAGATCTGGTCCATGAACAACGTGTCGAGCATGTAGCCGAAAATCTGTCCCGCGCTGGGCGCGACTCCTTCGGGCATGCGCGCGAAAGCGCTGCGGATACCGCGCTGGCGCACGCCGACAACCAGCAGCCGATCCGCGCCGAGGTGAATGGCCGGGCTCAGCGGATTGGCCTGGCGCATCGCGCCGTCGCCGAAGTATTCGCCCTGCAGGGGCACGGCCGGAAAGAGAAACGGGATCGAGAGACTTCCCATCAGGTGACTGAGGGTGAGCCGCGTGCGTTGCCCGTAACTCGCGACCCGCTCCCACTCCGCAATCTCGGGCGCGCCCTCGAAGAAGGCGATCGAGCGGCCGCTGGTGAAGCCGGTCGCGCAGATACCGAGCGCATGCAGCCGGCCTTGAGCAAGGGAGCGCCGCACCCCGCGAAACGAGATGGTACGTGCGAGCAACTTGCGCAGCGGCGTGTTATCGAGCAAAGACTTGGGCGGTGGCAACAGCAGGCCGCTCGATACGAAGGACAGCAGCCAATGCAGACCCGCGCGCAACATGCTCACCGTGTCGGCGCGGAACACCTGTTCCACCCGGAAATTGCCCCACACGTGTTCGAGAGCGGCAACGGCGCCGCGAAAGTCGCCCATGCGGCTGGCGAGCGCCACCGCCGCCACCCCGCCGGCCGAGGTCCCGGAGATCACGCGGAACGGACAGGGACTGCCCGCGGGAAGCAGCTCGGCAACGGCCTTCAACACGCCGATCTGGTAGGCGGCGCGCGCGCCGCCGCCCGTGAGCAGCAGTCCCATGCGTTCGTGCGTCCCGGTCATACGCGTTGGCGCTCGTTCCACCCGTCGTTCATTAGCCGTTCAGCTGGTTCCGGCATAAGATAGCGCCCCGTAGCGGCCTCGCGCCGTGAACGCTTTCCCGGGAGACGAAGATGTTGGCTCGTTCCATCGGTCGCACTGCAATCCTCTCGGCTGCCGCTGCAGCACTCTTCGCGCTGGTCACAACGGCGTTCGCCGCGCTCGCGGTGGGTTCGGCAGCGCCCGCTTTCAAGCTGCAGGACCAGAAAGGCGCGTGGCACAGCCTCGAGGAGTATCGCGGCAAGTGGCTCGTCCTGTACTTCTACCCGAAGGACATGACCCCCGGCTGCACCACCCAGGCCTGCGAGTTCCGCGACAACATCTTCGCGTTCCGCGATGCCGGCGCGGTGATCCTCGGCATCAGCGTGGACGACGTCGATTCGCACAAGAAGTTCTCCGACGAGCATGGCCTGCCGTTCACGATCCTGGCGGATCCCACCAAGCAGGCCGCCAAGGACTACGGCGTGCTCAAGAAGTACATGGGCACCATGGAGCTCGCGAACCGCGAGACGTTCCTGATCGACCCGAAGGGCAACATTGCCAAGCACTACCCGTCCGTCGATCCGAAAGGGCATTCGCAGCTCGTGCTCAATGACCTGAAGGAACTGTCGAAGGCTGCGGGATAGTCCGCACGCCGGCGCGCCGCAGTTCGCGTATCGCCGTATCCAGTCCTTCGAGCGTGAGCGGATACATCCGTTCACCGGTCAGCTCGCGCGTCAGCCGGATCGACGGCGTGTACTCCCAACGCTCCATCGGCTCCGGGTTCAGCCAGACGTGGTGTGGGTAGGCGGCGAGCAGCCGCGAAATCCAAGCCGCCCCCGACTCGTCATTCCAGTGCTCGACGCTGCCGCCCGGCTGGGTGATTTCGTACGGGCTCATGGTCGCATCGCCGACCAGGATGAGCCGGTAGTCAGGGCCGTAGGTGCGCATCACCTCGAGCGTCGGGGTGTGTTGCGAGAAACGCCGGCGGTTGTCGCGCCACACGTACTCGTAGACGAAGTTGTGGAAGTAGAAGTGCTCGAGGTGCTTGAACTCGCTGCGCGCCGCGGAAAACACTTCCTCGCACAGCCGCACGTGATCCTCCATCGATCCGCCGACATCCAGGAACAGCAACACCTTCACCGCATTGTGCCGTTCGGGCACCATCTTGAGATCGAGTAACCCGGCGTTGCGCGCGGTCGCGTCGATGGTGCCATCGAGATCGAGCTGCACCGGCGCACCTTCGCGCGCAAACCGCCGCAGGCGCCGCAACGCCACCTTGATGTTGCGTGTGCCGAGTTCCTGCGTGTCGTCGAAATTGCGGAACTCGCGCCGGTCCCACACCTTGACCGCGCGCCGGTGCCGCGAGTGCGGCTGGCCGATGCGCACGCCTTCGGGGTTGTAGCCGAAAGCGCCGAACGGCGAGGTGCCGGCCGTGCCGATCCACTTGCTGCCGCCCGCGTGACGGCCCTGCTGCTCCGCCAGCCGCTGGCGCAGCGCTTCCATGAGCTTCTCCCAGCCACCGAGCGCACTTACCTTCGCCATCTCCTCCGCGCTCATCAGCCTCTCCGCGTGGGCGCGCAACCAGTCCTCGGGCAACTCCTTGACGAGTGCCGCGAACAGCTCCTCGGCGCCGCGGAAGTGCGCGGCGAAGACGCGATCGAAGCGGTCGTAATGACGCTCGTCCTTGACCAGGCAGGTGCGCGCGAGGAAGTAGAATTCCTCGACTTCGAGCCCCACCACGCGAGCTTTCAGGGCCGCCAGCAGTGTCAGGAACTCCGTCAGCGACACGGGGACGCCGGCGGACTTCAGCATCAGGAAGAACCTAACGAGCATCGCGCCGGTTGAGGAAGATGAGCTGCTCGACCAGGTGCACGTCCTGTTCGTTCTTGAGCAGCGCCCCGTACAGCGGCGGCAACGCCTTGCGATGATCGCGCTCGCGCAACACCTCGGGCGGAATGTCCTCGGCAATGAGCAGCTTGATCCAGTCGAGCAGCTCCGAGGTGGAGGGCCGCTTCTTCAGGCCGGGCACTTCGCGCAGACGGAAGAAGGCGTCGAGCGCTTCGCGCAGCAGCTCCGGCTTGAGCTTCGGAAAATGCACGTCGACGATACGCGTCATGGTCTCGGCGTCGGGGAAGCGGATGTAGTGGAAGAAGCAGCGCCGCAGGAACGCGTCGGGCAGCTCCTTCTCGTTGTTGCTGGTGATGACGATGATCGGCCGATGACGCGCGCTGATCGTCTGGCGCGTTTCGTACACGAAGAATTCCATGCGATCGAGCTCGCGCAGCAGGTCGTTGGGGAACTCGATGTCCGCCTTGTCGATCTCGTCGATCAGCAGCACCGGCTGAACGTCGGACTCGAAGGCCTCCCAGAGCTTGCCCTTGACGATGTAGTTGCCGATGTCGTGCACCGACGCAAGACCGAGCTGTGAGTCACGCAGGCGTGACACCGCGTCATACTCGTAGAGTCCCTGCTGGGCGCGCGTCGTGGACTTGATGTGCCACTCGTGCAACGGCCGGTCGAGCGCGGCGGCGATTTCCTGCGCGAGCTGCGTTTTCCCGGTCCCCGGCTCGCCCTTGATGAGCAGCGGCCGCGCCAATATCACGGCTGCGTTGACGGCCACCATCAGATCCTCGGTGGCGACATAACGCGCGGTTCCCGCAAAGCGCTTCGACTTCATGTCTTTTTCCCGCCTCGCCTGCAGACTCCAGATTACACGAAACGTTCGCAGCATCCTGCGCTGGCAGACGATGCACGCTACCTCCGAGAGCCGAGATTGCCGAGTCGCGTGGCCTGGCCGGCTGCCCCGACGATCCAGCGCCGACTTGGCGTCAGGGCGCTGCGCCCTCAGGTACCAGTGTCAGCCGATGCTCGGCGGCACCTGGAAGGAACGGTAGCGGACGGCCGTTCGCCCACGCGTCGTGGCCGGCGCGATAGAACGGTGAGAGCGGATGCCCGCTCTGGCCGCCGGGCATGTGAAAGTAGCCCTGCGCCTCGCGCCCCGGGCGACACCGCCAGGCGTTCAGAAGCGCCGAAACCCACGGCCTGCACGCGCGGCATGTGCGAATCGCCCGGCAGCTCGGTTCGCGGCATGTTGAGATACGAACCCAGCCACGGCAGCGCACCGCTGAGCGGGTGACGCATGCTCAGTCGATTCCGGTCGCCCCAGGTGCAGGCGGCGAGCGTGTTGCACTCCTCTCCGAGGCGCGCTATCGCCGTGTCCACGGCATGCAGCTCGAGCTCACGCCAGGATTTGAAATTGGCGGGCAGCAGGTTCTCCGGCTCGGTGCCGAGCAGCTGCCACAACGGCCCCTCGAACTGGGATGGAATCTCGATGGCGTCGGCCGGCTCCCCGGCTGAACGCGCTGCGTAGGTCAAGGCACTGAAGACGACCTCGTGCATGGCTCGACGCCATGCGCGCACCAGTCGGTACGCGACCGAGTCGACGCTCGCGCGCGCACTCCACGGTTCCAGGAGCGCGCGGAACTCGGCGCGCCGTGGTGCGCCCTCGACCGCCGCATCGTCGAGCAATGCTTTCAGCTTCGCGTGCCAGCGCTCGAGAAATCGCGCCCGGTCATCGAGCTGAATGGTGAGCATGTCCGTCTCGCTCGCGGTTCCGAGCGCGAGAAGATCGTCGCGGATCTGCTGCGCGCGCGCGCCGAGATACAGGTCGCTCTCACCCAGAAGTTCCAGCTGCTCGCCATCGACCACGCGCGCATTGGCCGTCCAGATCTTCCCCTGCGGAGGGTTGACGATGCGCGGATAGCGCTCTGCCGCCAGCCATCCCTGCCAGCCCGCCTCGGGTCGCGACCAGTCGGAGGGGACACGGCTGTCGTAGTCGCGACGCACCGGGATGCTGCCCATGATGGTCCAGCCGATGTTGCCCTGCGCATCCGCGGCGACGAAATTCTGCGGCGGTGCTCCGCAGCGCGCTGCGATGCCAAGCGCCTGCGCGACATCACGCGCGGTCTCCATTTCCCGCAACGCAAAGTTGGTGGCGCGCGGGTCGTGGGCGATCCAGGCCGCCGCACGCCTGCGTCCCGCATGATCGCGATCGAACACGGGCCCCCAGATCGTCTCGAGCACCTCGAGTTGTTCATCGCTGGCGCCGCGAACGCGGATGACTTCGCGGACACTCGTGAATGGCTTAAGGCCTGCAGGCGTCGCGTACATGCCGGGCTGCGACGGAACCTCCTGCAACACGACCAGATCAACCCAGTCGCCCTGGCTGTTGGTGAAGCCCCAGGCCACGTGACCGTTGCTGCCTACCACGATCAACGGCACGCCGGGCAACGTCACACCCGTAACGTCGATCGACGCATCACCTGCGGCAGCGGCGACCTGCAGGCGGGCGCGATACCAGACATTGGGCACCGAGAGGCCGAGATGCATGTCGTCGGCGAGGAGCGCGGCGCCCGAGACTGTGTGAGCCCCAGCGACCGCCCAATTGTTGCTGCCGGATACAAGATCCTCGCGATGCCGCAGACTTGTGCTCAGGCGTTCGAGCGGTAGGGTCTGAGCGCGCAAGCTGAACTCGGCGGCGGACGGCGGCGGCTCGAGGTCGAATGCCGCGCCCACCAGCGGTGCGTCCCATTCGCCGCCGCGTGCATAGATGAAGCGATAGAGGCTCTCCGGCACGGCATCCCGCACTCGGCCGCGCGCGGCCTCGGTCGCGAAGGCGTCATAGTTGAGCTGCTCGTACATCGCGAACACCACCAGGATCGAATCCTCGACCTGCCACTCGCGGGTTTGTGTACGGAGCAGCCAGTACTCGAAGGGGCGGCTCGCGAGCGAGCCGCGGCCGGCGTTGACGCCGCGGGTGTAGCTCTCGGCCAGCGCGCGATCCTCGGCGCTCGCCTCCTGGAGCACGCGGCGCGCCACCTCGCGAAAGCGATGGATGCGCATGCGTCGATCGGTGTCGAGAGCGATCGGGCCGAACACTTCGGCGAGCTCGCCGGCGGCGAGACGCCGCGACAGGTCCATCTGGAAGAAGCGATCCTGGCCGTGGACAAAGCCGGTCGCCCAGGCGACATCGCGCCGATTGGCGCCGCGAATCGTCGGAACCCCGAGCGTATCGCGCTCGATGACGGTCGGGGCGATGAGTCCGGCGACGCGCGCCTCGCCGTCAACGGGCGGCAGGCTCGCCCGCAGCGTGAAATACGCCACGCTCGTCAGGACGAGCAACAGGACGAGGATTGCAAGGAGCGTGCGGCGCAAAGCGCGCACGTCAGCCCGCCGTCACCTTGAGGATCAGCATCGCGTTGGTGCCACCGGAAACGCCGGACAGCTCGCCCTTGGTGAGGATCACGAGGTCGCTGCTCGCGACCAGCTTGCGCGCAAGCAGCTGTTGGAAGATCGAGCTGTAGAGCGCCTGCGGATCGGTGTTGGTGTCGGTGATGTCGAAGGGCACCGGGTAGACGCCGCGATACAGCGTCACGCGGCGGCGCGTATGTTCATGGCGGGTGAACGCGTAGATCGGAATGTCCGAGCGGATGCGCGACATCCACAACGGCGTCGAGCCCGACTCGGTGAGCGCCACGATGGCTCGCACCTTGAGGTGGTTGGCCGTGTACATGACGGCCATCGCGATCGCCTCGTCCGTGCCGCGGAACTGGCCCTCGACGCGGTGCCGGATGCGGCTGTGCGAGAGCTGGTATTTCTCGGCGCCCTGGATGATCTGCGCCATGGCTTCCACGGCTTTCACCGGGTACTTGCCGACCGCAGTTTCCGCCGACAGCATCACTGCATCGGTGCCATCCATCACCGCATTCGACACGTCGGAAACTTCGGCGCGCGTCGGCATCGGGCTGTGGATCATCGACTCCATCATCTGGGTTGCGGTGATCACGACGCGATGACGGTTGCGGGTCTGATGGATGATCGTCTTCTGCAGTCCCGTGAGTTCCGCGTAACCCATTTCCACGCCGAGATCGCCGCGCGCCACCATCACCGCGTCACTCGCGTCGATGATGGGTGCGAGATTCTGGATCGCTTCGCTCCGCTCGATCTTCGCCACCACGCTGCCCAGGCCGCCGGCGTCGCGCAGGATCTGGCGCGCTTCGTGGATGTCGGCGGCGTCGCGCGCGAATGACACCGCAAGAAAGTCGATGCCGAGCGCGGCGGCCACGCGAATGTCCTCGCGGTCCTTGTCGGTGAGTGCGCCCGCAGAGAGCCCACCGCCCTGGCGATTGATGCCCTTCTGATCCGACAGCGTGCCGCCCAGGCGCACGCGCGTATGGATACGCGGGCCGTCGACCTTCTCGACTTCGAGGACCAGCTGGCCGTCGTCGAGCAGCAGCACGTCGTTCGCCCGGACGTCGCGCGGCAATTCCTTGTAGGCCACGCCGACGGACTCGGCCGTACCGGCGTCTGCGTCGAGGGACACATCGAGCGTGAAGGCCTGGCCCTCGTTCAGCATCACCGGGCCCGCGGCGAAGCGCTCGATCCGGATCTTCGGCCCGCGCAGATCGCCGAGCACGCCGACGTACTTGTCGACGCTGGCAGCCGCCTGGCGCGCCAGCTCCATGCGGCGTGCATGTTCCTCGGGACGGCCGTGGGAGAAATTCAGCCGCACCACGTCGGCACCCGCGCGGATCATCGCGGCGAGTACGTTCGCGTCGTCGGTGGCCGGGCCGAGTGTGGTTACGATCTTGGTGCGCCGCTGCATGTCACCGTGCCCGCTCTTCCAGTATGGCGACTGCGGGGAGCGTCTTGCCCTCTACGAACTCGAGGAATGCGCCGCCGCCGGTCGAGACATAAGACATGCCGTCCTCCACACCGTACTTTTCAATGGCGGCCAGCGTGTCGCCTCCGCCGGCGAGCGAGAACGCCGGGCTCCTGGCGATCGCGTGCGCGAGCACGCGCGTGCCCTCACCGAACTGGTCGAACTCGAAAACGCCGACCGGCCCGTTCCAGACGATGGTGCCGGCCCGCCCGATGAGTTGCGCGAAGCGCTCCGCGGTGTCCGGCCCGATGTCGAGAATCATGTCGTCCGGCTCAACGTCGGCGACGGCTTTCACGTCTGCCTCGGCGCTCGCGGAAAACTCGCGCGCGACGACGACGTCCGTCGGCAACGGGATCTCGGTGTCGCGCCGCTTCGATTCCTGCATCAGCTTGCGCGCCATGTCGATCATGTCGGCCTCGTGCAGCGACTTGCCGACCGGGAAACCGGCCGCCGCGAGGAACGTGTTGGCGATGCCGCCGCCCACGATCAGCTGATCGACCTTGGCGAGGAGCGATTCGAGCACGGTGAGCTTGGTCGACACCTTCGAGCCGGCCACGATCGCCATCATGGGGCGCGCCGGCTTCTCGAGGGCAGTTTCCAGTGCCTGCAGCTCGTTGACCAGCAGTGGCCCCGCGCAGGCGATGGGTGCAAACCGCGCGACCCCGTGAGTGCTGGCCTCGGCGCGATGCGCGGTGCCGAAGGCATCCATCACGAACACGTCGCAGAGCGCCGCCATGCGCCGCGCGAGCTCTTCGCTGTTCTTCTTCTCACCCTTGTTGAAACGCACGTTCTCGCACAACACGACTTCGCCCGGCTTGCAGATCAGGCCATCGAGCCAGTGCGACTCGAAGCGGACGCGGTGCCCCAGCAGCTCTGCGAGGCGCGCCGCGACCGGCTTGAGCGAGAACTCCTCACTGGAGGTGCCCTCCTCCGGCCGGCCGAGGTGCGAAAGCACCATCACGCGGGCGTTGGCGTCGAGCGCCTGCTGAATAGTCGGGAGGCAGGCGCGGATGCGAGCGTCGCTCGTGACCTGCCCGTCCTTCACCGGCACATTGAGGTCTTCGCGGATCAGCACTCGCTGCTCGCGCAGCTCGAGATCCGTCATGCGCACCACTTTCATGGGGTGACTCCCGCCGCCCGTGGCGGCGAGCAGGGGTTCAGCGCGCATTCGCCCACGCGAGCGTGGTGTCGAGCATGCGGTTGGAGAAGCCCCACTCGTTGTCGTACCAGGCGCACACCTTGACCAGCGTGCCGTCGATCACCTTGGTGAGCGTGGCGTCGTAGGTCGAGGAGGCCGGGTCGTGATTGAAATCGATCGATACCAGCGGGCCGTCGCTGTAGGCCAGGATGCCCTTGAACGCGCCGGTCGCGGCATTCTTCATGAGCCCGTGGATCTCCTCCACCGAGGTCTTGCGGGCAGGTGTGAACGTCAGGTCGACCAGCGATACGTTGATGGTCGGCACGCGCACCGCGAAGCCGTCGAGCTTGCCCTTCAGCTCGGGAAGCACGAGGCCGACCGCTGCGGCCGCGCCGGTCTTGGTCGGGATCATCGACATCGTCGCCGAGCGAGCGCGCCGCAGGTCCGAGTGGTAGACATCCGTCAGGACCTGGTCGTTGGTGTAGGAATGCACCGTGGTCATGATGCCGCTCACGACGCCGATCTTGTCGTGCAGTACTTTCACGATGGGAGCGAGACAATTGGTGGTGCAGGAGGCATTCGAGATCACCGTGTGGCTCGACTTCAGCACATCGTGATTCACGCCGTACACGATCGTCGCGTCGACGTCCTCGCCACCGGGCGCGGAAATGACGACCTTCTTGGCGCCGCCCTTGAGGTGCCCGCTCGCCTTGGCCTTGCTGGTGAAGAGGCCGGTGCACTCCAGCACGATCTCGACGCCGAGCTCGCCCCAGGGAAGCTTCGTCGGGTCGCGCTCTGCGAGCACGCGGATGCGATCGCCGTTGACGACCATCGAATTGCCGTCGACCTTGATCTCGCCGGGGAACTTGCCGTGCACGGTGTCGTAACGGGTCAGGTGCGCGTTGGTGTTGGCATCGCCGAGATCGTTGAGTGCGACGATCGCGAGCTCCTTCTGACGCCCGGCCTCGTAGAGCGCTCGCAGCGTGTTGCGGCCGATGCGGCCAAACCCGTTGATGCCAATCTTGATCGCCATGGTGCTACTCCAGAAGCAATAGTGGCGCGCTTTAGCGCGTCCCGATGAGGTCCTCGACCGTCTCGCGCACGCGCGCCGCGGTGAATCCGAAATGGCGGAACAGGTCGGGCGCCTTGCCCGAGGCGCCGAAACGGTCGATGCCGATTACGCGGCCGTCGAGCCCGACGTATTGTCCCCAGAACGCCGTCACGCCCGCTTCCACCGCCACGCGCTTGCGGACTGCAGCGGGAAGCACCTGCTCGCGATAGCTCGCCTCGCAGCGCGCGAACGCCTCGCAGCTCGGCATCGAGACCAGGCGCACGCGGCGCCCGCTCTTCTGCAGGTCGCGCACGGCCTCGGCGGCGATGCCCACCTCGGAGCCGGTGGCGATCACGATGCATTCTGGCACGCCCTCGCACTCGATCAGCGTGTAACCGCCCCGGCCTATGGCAGCGAGCTGCGCCGCCGTGCGCGGCTGGTGCGGCACTGCCTGGCGGGTCAGCGCGAGACAGGTCGGGCCATGACGATGCTCGATGGCCGCCGCCCACGACGCGGCGGTCTCGACCGCATCGCACGGTCGCCACAAGGTCATGCCCGGAATCAGTCGCAGGCTCGAGAGATGCTCGATCGCCTGATGCGTCGGGCCATCCTCGCCCAGGCCGATCGAATCGTGCGTGTACACGAAGATCGTGCCCTGCTTCATGATCGCGCTCATGCGCACGGCATTGCGCGCGTAATCGGAGAAGGTCAGGAACGTCCCGCCGTAGGGGATGAACCCGCCGTGCAACGCGATGCCGTTCAGGATCGCGGACATGCCGAACTCGCGCACGCCGAAGTAGATGTAGTTGCCGCCGGGATTCTCCGCGTCCAGCGTGCGTGAATCCTTGCGCAGCGTGTTGTTCGAGCCGGTGAGGTCCGCGGACCCGCCGATCAGCTCGGGCAGGACCGGGCCAAGCGCATTCAACGCTGTTTGCGATGACTGCCGCGTCGCGACGCTGGCCGCTTGCTTGACGGCGCCATCGATGCAGCTGGCGGCCGCATCCCGGAAATTCCCGGGAAGCTCCCCGCGCATGCGCCGCTCGAATTCGGCGGCCGAGCTCGCGGATGCTCCTTTCGATAGCGCTCGAACGTGCGTTGCCACTCCGCCTCGCGCTCGCCACCCTTGCCGCGCGCATCCCACTGCGTGCGGATCTCGTCAGGGACCACGAACGGCGCATGCTTCCAGCCGAGTGTCTGCCGCGCGGCGGCGACTTCGTCCACTCCCAGCGGCGCACCGTGCGTCGCTTCCGTGCCCTGCTTGTTGGGAGCGCCCCAACCGATGATCGTGCGGCAGCAGAGGAGCGACGGGCGGTCGGTCACCGAGCGGGCGTCTTCGAGCGCGCGGCGCACAGCTTCGGAGTCGTGGCCATCGATATCGCGGATGACATGCCATCCGTAGGCCTCGAAACGGCCGGGCGTGTCGTCGGTGAACCAGCCCTCGACTTCGCCGTCTATCGAGATGCCGTTGTCGTCATAGAAACAGATGAGCTTGCCGAGCTTGAGCGTTCCCGCGAGTGAGCAGGCCTCGTGCGAGATGCCCTCCATCAGGCAGCCGTCGCCCATGAAGACGTAGGTGTGGTGATCGACGATGTCGAATCCCGGCCGATTGAACGTGGCGGCCAGCGCGCGCTCGGCGATCGCCATGCCCACCGCGTTCGTGAGCCCCTGCCCCAGCGGTCCGGTCGTCGTCTCGACGCCCATTTCGGGCTCGTGCTCGGGATGTCCCGCCGTGCGCGCGCCGAGCTGGCGGAAATTGCGCAGCTCTTCGACCGAGACGGGATAGCCGGTGAGATGCAGTAAGCGAGTACAGGAGCATGGAACCGTGGCCGTTCGAAAGCACGAAGCGGTCGCGGTCCCACCACAACGGGTTTACAGGGTTATGTTTGAGGAAGTCCCGCCACAGGACCTCCGCGATGTCCGCCATGCCCATGGGCGCGCCGGGATGGCCCGAATTGGCCTGCTGTACGGCATCCATGGCGAGTGCGCGGATGGCGTTGGCAAGCTCACGGCGACTGGGCATCAACCTTCCCCCGGAAACGAAAGGCGCGCATTGTCCAACATGCCGTCGGGGCCAGCAACGGCAAGCGGTTCAACAACATGCGTCAAGTGTGATGCATGAATCAAAGCAGCGCTGAAAAAATCCGCTGTGGGCCGCTATACTTGCCACCCCGTTGATTCCTCTACGAGTTTTGCAGATGGCGAGCAGCTTCCTTTTCACCTCCGAGTCGGTGTCCGAAGGACATCCGGACAAAGTCGCCGATCAAATCTCGGACGCGGTGCTCGACGCCATGCTGCGGCAGGACCGGCGCGCGCGCGTCGCCTGCGAGACGCTCGTAAAAACCGGCGTCGCCATCATCGCGGGTGAGGTCACCACCAGCGCGTGGGTGGATCTCGAGGACCTGGTGCGCAAGACGATCCTGCGCATCGGCTACAACAGCTCCGAGATGGGCTTCGACGGCGCCACCTGCGCGCGTGCTCAACGTCATCGGCAAGCAGTCCGGCGACATCGCGATGGGAGTCGACCGCGAGCAGGAGCGCGCGCAGGGCGCGGGCGACCAGGGCCTGATGTTCGGCTATGCGAGCAACGAGACGGACGTCCTGATGCCGGCCCCGATCACCTACGCGCATCGGCTGGTGAAGCGCCAGGCGGAAATGCGTCGCAGCGGCAAGCTCCCGTGGCTGCGGCCCGACGCCAAGAGCCAGATCACGCTGCGCTATGAAGAGGACAAGCCGGTCGGCATCGACGCCGTGGTGCTCTCGACACAGCATCACCCGGATGTCTCGCAGGAAGACCTGCGCCAAGGCGTGATGGAAGAAATCATCAAGCCCGTGCTGCCCAGGAACTGGATCGATCGCACTACGCGCTTTCACATCAACCCGACCGGCCGCTTCGTCATCGGCGGCCCCGTGGGCGACTGCGGCGTGACCGGACGCAAGATCATCGTCGACACCTACGGCGGCATGGCGCGCCACGGCGGCGGCGCCTTCTCCGGCAAGGACCCCTCCAAGGTGGATCGCTCGGCGGCCTACGCGGCGCGCTACGTCGCCAAGAACGTGGTCGCGGCGGGCCTTGCTGATCGCTGCGAGATCCAGGTGTCCTACGCGATCGGCGTCGCGGAACCCACCTCGATCATGGTGGAGACGTTCGGCACCGGCAAAGTCTCGCGCGAGCGCCTGACCCAGCTGGTCCGCGAGCACTTCGATCTCACGCCTTTCGGACTGCGCGAGATGCTCGACCTGGTGCGTCCGATCTACGAGAAAACCGCTGCCTACGGTCACTTCGGCCGCGAGGAGCCCGAGTTCACCTGGGAACGCACCGACAAGGCCGAGGCACTCGCCGCCGCGGCTGGCGTGCGCAAGGTGGCGGCGACCGGCTAATTCCAAAACTCCCGTCGCCCAAGGGGCGCTGCAACGCATCGCTGAACGACAGGGTGCGCGAGGCTTGGAGGCGGGACTTTTCGTTCAACGGCGCTCATCATCCTTCTCAAGGAGACTGATATGAGCGCGATACCAAAGACCACTCAGACTGCCGACCATCGGGTCGCCGACCTTTCGCTCGCCGACTGGGGCCGCAAGGAAATGACGATTGCCGAGACCGAGATGCCCGGTCTCATGGCCATCCGTGAAGAGTTCGCCCCGACGCAGCCTCTCAAGGGGGCGCGCATCACCGGCTCGCTCCACATGACGATCCAGACCGCGGTCCTGATCGAGACGCTGCAGGCGCTCGGCGCGAACGTGCGCTGGGCCTCGTGCAATATTTTCTCGACCCAGGATCACGCTGCCGCCGCGATCGCGGCCCGCGGCACGCCGGTGTTCGCCTGGAAAGGCGAGTCGCTGGATGACTACTGGGAATACACCCACCGTATCTTCGACTGGCCGGACGGCGGGCACACCAACATGATCCTCGATGACGGCGGCGACGCGACGCTGCTCATGCACCTGGGCAGCCGCGCGGAGCGTGATGCCAGCGTGCTCGCCCGGCCGACGAGCGAGGAGGAAACCGCGCTCTTCGCTGCGATCAAGCGCACGCTCGCGCGCGATCCGCAGTGGTACTCGACGCGCCTCAAGTCGATCAAGGGCGTCACCGAGGAAACCACCACGGGCGTCAAGCGGCTCTACCAGATGGCGAAGGAAGGGTCACTCGCCTTTCCCGCGATCAACGTGAACGACTCGGTGACGAAGTCCAAGTTCGACAACCTGTACGGTTGCCGCGAATCGCTGGTGGACGGCATCAAGCGCGCCACCGACGTGATGATCGCGGGAAAGATCGCCGTGGTGTGCGGGTATGGAGATGTCGGCAAGGGGTCGGCGCAGGCACTGCGCGCTTTGTCGGCCCAGGTCTGGGTCACGGAGATCGACCCCATCTGCGCGCTGCAGGCCGCCATGGAGGGGTACCGCGTGGTGACGATGGAGTTCGCCGCTGACAAGGCCGATATCTTCGTGACGGCCACCGGCAACTACCACGTGATCACTCACGAGCACATGCGCCGCATGAAGCACAATGCCATCGTGTGCAACATCGGGCACTTCGACAACGAGATCGACATCGCCTCGCTCAAGGCCCATCGCTGGGAAAACATCAAGCCGCAGGTCGACCACGTCATCTTCCCCGATGGCAAACGGATCATCCTGCTGGCCGAGGGACGGCTGGTGAACCTGGGCTGCGGCACCGGGCATCCGAGCTACGTGATGTCCTCCTCCTTCGCCAACCAGGTGATCGCGCAGATCGAGCTGTGGGGCACACCCGGAGCGCTATCCGGTCGGCGTGCACGTGTTGCCCAAGCACCTCGACGAGAAGGTCGCGCGGCTGCAGCTCAAGAAGCTCGGCGCCCAGCTGACCGAGCTCACCGCGGTGCAGGCCAGCTACATCGGCGTCGCGACGACGGGTCCGTACAAGCCCGATCACTACCGCTACTGATCGAGCAAGAAGGGGTCAGACCCCGAATTTCCGAAAAGGCCGCAGATCGGAAATTGGGGTCTGACCCCTTCTTGCCTAGCGCTTGCGGGCGAGCGTCATCCCGTCGCCGATCGGCACCAGGCTCAGGTCGATCCGCGGATCGGCGTGCAGCTTGTCGTTGAACACACGCAGCGCCGCGGTGTCTTCATCGGGTGCGTCCGGTGCGGCGACGCGGCCCGACCAGAGCGTATTATCGGCCACGATCAGCCCACCCGGTCGCAGGAGCCGCAGCAACTGCTCGTAGTAACCGACGTAGCCGGTCTTGTCCGCATCGATGAAGGCAAAGTCGAACTGGTTCGCGCCCCCCGCCGCAATGAGCTCGGTGAGCGTGCGCTCGGCCGGCTGCAGGCGCAGATCGATCTTGTGCGCGACGCCCGCCTCGCGCCAGAAGCGGCGCGCGATCGCGGTCCATTCCTGGCTGACGTCGCAGGCGATGACGCGGCCATCGGCGGGTAGCGCGAGCGCCACCGCCAGGCTCGAGTATCCGGTGAAGGTTCCGATCTCGATGCAGCGGCGCGCGCCCATCAGGCGCACGAGCAGCGCCATGAACTGGCCCTGCTCGGGCGCAATCTGCAGCTCCGGGTCCGGCAGCAGCGCGTTGGCTTCGCCCAGGCGCGCAAGCGCTTCGTGCTCGCGCAGCGAGTGCTCGATCAGGTAGCGATGAATGTCGTCTGTGACCGACAGGGTTCGACGCGACATCATGTTCTCCGCGAAAGTGTTGCGCGTCACAGAGCTTTCGACGCGCGCCACCCGGCACGCGTCCTACAGCCCCGCCTGCGCGACCTGGTTCACCTTTGGCGTTTTCGACCCTGTTATCATGCCCGCGATTTTTCAGCGGCCAAAGTGTGATCCAATCGTGCCTGCAGGCAGTACTGGAAACCCCCGCGATTGAGCGCTCGCGATGAGCACGCTGCGCCTCATTCAGTTCACCGATACACACCTGTACGCGGCTGCCGACGGGAAACTGCGTGGCGTGGCCACCTATCCCGCGCTGCTGGCGGCCATCGAGCATGCGCGCGCGCGTCACTGGCCATGCCAGGCGATTCTCGCCACCGGCGATCTGGTGCAGGACGACCCCGAGGGGTATGGGCGGTTTCGCGAAGTGTTCGCGGGCCTCGGCGTACCCGTGTATTGCATTCCCGGCAACCACGATGAGCCCGAGGCGATGGCGCGCGTGCTGCGCGGCCCGCCGTTTCAACTCGGTGGCGTGGCAGTGTGGCCCGGGTGGATCGCGGTGATGCTCGACAGCTTTCTCGCCGGCAAGGCGCAGGGGCGACTGAGCCAGAAGAGTCTCGAGGAGCTCGACGCCGCGTTGACAGCGAATGCCGGCCTGCACGCGCTCGTCTGCCTGCATCATCACCCGGTGGCGATGCACAGCCGCTGGCTCGACCAGGTGGGCCTCGAGAATCCGGATGAATTCTTTGCGGTGCTGGACCGGCACCGCAACGTGCGTGGCGTGCTGTGGGGCCACGTGCACCAGGTTCACGACGCCGAACGCAAGGGCGTCATGCTGCTCAGCACACCCTCGACCTGCGCCCAGTTCCTGCCGCACAGCGCCACGTTCGCGATCGACCGGCGGCCGCCGGGTTATCGATGGCTCGATCTGCATCCGGACGGGCGCATCTCCAGCGAAGTCGTGTGGGTCGAGGAATACACACCGTGATCGCCCGCGCCGCCGTCGCTGCGGCCGCGGTACTCGGCACCCTGCTCCTGTCGCACGTCGCTCATTCGCAGAGCGCCACGCCCGCGGTTTGGCAACTCGACGGACGGGAAAACTCCATCTACCTGCTCGGATCCGTGCACGCCCTGCGCGGCGACGGGCAACCGCTGCCCGCGGCGCTGCAGCGTGCCTACCGGGATGCGGACGTGCTCTACATGGAGATCGATCTCGACGATCTCGATCCGACCGAAGTGCAGCAGTTCACGCTGACGAACGGCGTCCTGCCGCCGGAGCAGACCCTCGCCGACCTCATGGGCCCGGAACGTTACGCGCGCGCCAAGAGCGAAGCGCAGAAAATCGGTCTCGATCTCGACCAGCTCGCGCGCCTGGAGCCGTGGGTGGTCGCGATCAGCGCGTTGCAAGCCCAGGTGATGCGGCTCGGGCTCGATCCGCAGGCCGGGGTCGAGCAGCGGCTGGTTCGCGATGCCGTGCGCGACGGCAAGGAAGTGCGCGGCCTCGAGACCGTCAGCGATCAGTTCGGGGTCTTCGACGGGCTGTCACTCGAGCGCCAGCAGGAGTTCCTGCTGATGTCGCTCGAGGACGCGGTGGACCTGCCCCAGGAGATCGACAAGCTCATCGCGGCCTGGAGCCGCGGCGACGTCGAGGGACTCGAGCGGATGATGGCCGAGGGCTTCGAGCAGTTTCCCGATCTCTATCAACCGCTGGTCGTGGATCGCAACCGCAATTGGACGCGGCAGATCACCGCGCTCCTCGATGACGACCGCAACTACCTCATCGTGGTGGGTGCGCTGCACCTGGCAGGACCCGACAGCGTCATCGAGATGCTCAAGTCGCAGGGTCACGGCGCTCGACGGCAATAGCACTCGCGACGCCAGGGCAGCTCACAGAGCTGCCCTAGATCTCGATCATCTCGAAATCCTCCTTCCCCGCGCCGCAATCCGGACAACGCCACGACAGCGGCACGTCATCCCAGCGCGTTCCCGGGGGAATGCCCCGCAGCGGATCGCCCTTCTCTTCTTCGAAGACGAAGCCGCAGATGACACACATGTAGGCTTTCATGCCGGCGCGCTCAGTGTGCGGCTTCGGGCAGCGCCGCCAGCGCCCACCGATAGACGCTCGTGACTTCATCACCGAGGCAGCAGAACTGCACGCGCTCGAGCGAGGCGTGACGCGCGAAATTCGCGTGCACCTCCCCGACCGCGATGCGTGCGGCCTGCTCGAGCGGATAGCCGTACACGCCGCAGCTGATCGCGGCAAAGGCGATGGTGTGCAGATCGTGTGCAGCAGCGAGCTCGAGGGAGGAGCGATAGCAGGAGGCGAGCAGCTCGGCCTCGCCCGCACGCCCGCCGTTCCACACCGGACCGACCGCGTGGATCACATAGCGTGCCGGCAGCTTGTAGCCGCGGGTCAGGCGCGCCTCACCCGTTGGGCAACCGCCGAGTGTCCGGCATTCCGCCAGCAGTTCCGGCCCTGCGGCGCGATGAATGGCGCCGTCCACGCCGCCGCCACCCGCGAGGCGCGTGTTGGCGGCATTGACGATGGCATCGACTGCCAGCGTCGTGATGTCCGCCGTAACCACTTCGAGACGTGCCACTAGCCGATCACCGGTGCGACCCCCTTGGCGTAATGATAACGGACGATCCGCGAGTCCTCAGGTCCTGGCCGCGCGGCGGTACCCGGCAGCACCGCCGTTGCTTCCAGGCCCGGGCTCGACCAGGCCGAGCTTCTCGAGGCGCGCCTGTATTCCGGTCTGGGTGCGCTGATGCAGCACTGCGAGCTCGCCGAGCTTCTTGCCCGCGTGAAATTCGGCGACCAGCGCCTCGTCCTCGGACGAGGTCCAGGACTTGCCCACATTGGCGGGCAGGCCACGCTGGCGCTCGCTCCGCTGGCGTCGTTCATCGAGCGCGCGTGCGGCCAGGCACAGCGCACGCACGACGTCCGGTTGCTGGCAGGGACTACCGGGGGCGAGCAGCTCCCCCGTCGCCGGGTCCACGCCGCTCGCCAGGGTATCGATCAGCTTCAATGCAGTGACTTCATCCATGTGACCTCCCATGCGATCCATCGCGAGCTCACTAGACACCACGCGCCACCCGCCGACCATGGCGACTCGCGGCGCGTTCGCCGACAAATGAGCTTGTTGGCCTGCGTGCTCCTCAAGTAATGTGCCGCGCCTGTCATGCGCGCCTTCCTGATCCTCGTCCTGCTCATGGCTCTGTGCTTCGTCGCAGGCGCGCTGCTCGCCTACCCGGCCTACCTGCTGGTTCATCCGCTCAACGAGGGCTGGCCGTTTCACCGGGTCGCTGCCCGCCTGGCCATGTTGCTGCTGCTCATCGGGCTCGTGATCGTCTTGCGCCGCCTGCAGGTCTCCGGTCGTGCCGACTGGGGGTTCGGAGTGCCACGCGCGCAGTTCATCAAGACCTTGCTCGGGGCGCTGGTCCTCGGAGTTCTCTCGATGCTGCCCATCGCGGCAATGCTCTTCGCGCTGGACGTGCGCGAGCTCAAGTCGCAGGTATCGCCCGGCCTTGCAGACTTCGCGCTTGCCAGCGGCGGCGCGCTGCTCGCGGGCCTGGTGGTCGCCTTCGTGGAAGAAACCCTCCTGCGCGGGGCCATGTTTACGGCGATCGCGCGCGAATCGGGCGAGCGCGTCGCCATCGGCCTCACCGCGCTCATCTACGCGGCGCTCCATTTCCTGAGCCGCGTGCGCATCGCCCACGAGGATGTCGAGTGGGACAGCGGCCTGGACATCCTGGCCGGCAGCTTCGTGACCTTCACGCACCCGGGCCTGATCGCCGATTCCTTCCTCGCACTGGCCGCGGTGGGCGTGTTACTCGGAATCATTCGCGCGCGCACGGGTCACATCGCCGCCTGTATCGGGGTGCACGCGGGCTGGGTGTGCGTGATCGGCGTGCTGCGCGAGCTCTCGGTGCGCACCCCGGGCGGCGCGTGGTCCTTCTTGGTCGGCGACTATGACGGCGTGGTGGGCTGGCTGGTGTTTCTTTGGGCCGCGATCATCGCTGCGGCGTGCTGGTATTACGGCAGGCGCACCTCGCCCGGGGCTACTGCTGCGAGTCAGTCGCGAGCACACCGCTGAGCAGGCGCAGCCGCTCGCCTGGATCCTCGAGCTCCAGGCAGAACTGCCGCGACGGCATCGAGAGCGGCAGGATCTCGGCCAGCCGGTAGCCGACCCAGTTCGCGTCGTCGAAATGGTGCTCGAGCCGCGCATACCAGTCGCCCAGCTCCGGCAGCAGGCGCTCGAGGAGACCGACCAGGTGGCCGTACTCGTCCGGTAGCGGAGCCGGCAGGTCCTGATCGAAGACGCTCACCTGCCCGACGTTCAGCCCATCCGGCAGCCGGGCGTAAGTGTGCACGCGAAAGCGCTGCTCGCCGACGCAGGTGAGTCCCAGCAGGCCATCGGGAAGCGTGTCGAAATCGATGATGCGCGCCAGCGTGCCGATGTCGTGAAAATCCGCCGGCCCCACCTCTTCGCCCTCGCGGATCAGCACCACGCCGAATGGCGCCTCATCGCGCAGGCTCCGCTTCACCATGTCGACATAGCGCGGCTCGAAGATCCTGAGCGGCAGCGGCCCGCCGGGAAACAGCACCGTGTTGAGCGGAAAGAGCGGCAGCTCGACAGGGCAACTCTGCACAGGTCTTCAGGCTCGCGTTGCCACCCGGCCGCGTGCGCCGAGGGCTTCGAGCAGGCGCGCGTGCAGCCCCCCGAACCCGCCATTGCTCATGATCAGGACGTGATCGCCACTCTTCAGTCCGCCCAGCAACCGTTCGAGCAGATCGCCGACGTCGGTTGCAAAATGCGCGCGCGCGCCCAGTTGCCGCGCGGCTCCTTCGAGCTCCCAGCCGAGATCGGGCGGCACGTAGAACCACACCTCGTCGGCGGCGGCGAGCGAGGGCGCGAGCGTGTCGCGATGCACACCCATGCGCATGGTGTTCGAGCGCGGCTCGAGCACCGCCACGATGCGCTCCTTGCCGACCCGGCGGCGCAGTCCGTCGAGCGTGGAAGCAATGGCCGTCGGATGGTGCGCGAAGTCATCGTACACGGCGACGCCCGCGACCCGGCCGCGCAGCTCCAGTCGGCGGCGAATTCCGCCGAATCGTTCGAGCGCGGCGATCGAGCCAGTCACCGGCACGCCGGCATGCTGAGCGGCCGCGATGGCAGCGAGCGCGTTCTCGACATTGTGCGCGCCGATCAGGGGCCATTCGACGCGCCCGCGCGAGCGGCCGTCCTCGATCACCTCGAAGCTGGAGAAATCGCCACCCTCCGGCACGCGCACGCTCCACTTGGCGCCGCTCACGGGTGTGCGCGCGAAGCCTTCGACCGGCGTCCAGCAACCCATGTCGAGCATCTGCACGCACGTTGGCGTCGGCGGCATTCGCGACGATGCGTCCGCTCGCCGGAATGAGCCGCACGAACTGGTGAAACTGGCGCTGGATGGCATGCACGTCCGCGAAGATGTCGGCGTGGTCGAACTCGATGTTGTTGACGATGGCGGTCCGCGCGCGCAGGTGCACCAACTTCGAGCGCTTGTCGAAGAAGGCGGTGTCGTACTCGTCCGCCTCGATCACGAAGAACGGGTCGGCGCCGAGGCGCGCGGTGGTGTCGAAGTCGACCGGCACGCCGCCGATGAGGAACCCGGGATTGTGTCCGGCATGCTCGAGAATCCAGGCAAGCAGGCTCGAGGTCGTGGTCTTGCCGTGCGTCCCGGATACCGCCAGCACCCAGCGGTCTCTGCAGCACGTGCTCGGCGAGCCACTGGGGGCCGGAGGTGAACGGGATGCCGTGCTCTCGAGCAAGCGCTCGATCACCGGCATGCCGCGCGTCATGACGTTGCCGACCACGACGATGTCCGGGGCCGGGGTGAGCTGGTCCGCCTCGTAGCCCTGCGATCAGCTCGACACCGAGGGCTTCGAGCTGGGTGCTCATCGGCGGATAGACGTTGCGATCGGAACCGGTGACGCGATGGCCGCGCGCCTTGGCGAGCGCGGCGATGCCGCCCATGAAGGTGCCGCAAACGCCGAGGATATGAACGTGCATCAGGCCGCCTGCGTCGCCAGCGCTTCCAGGGCGCGCGTGGCGATGACGTATACGCACGCCGTTCCGAGCACGGTGAGCAGAACCGCCACCAACAGGTTCACTTCGAGAGCGGCGCGCAGGATATTCGCGTTGATGAGAAGGTACCACACAAACACCGTGAGCAAGCCGAGGCGCAGCGGCACGAGCAGCGGGTTGCTGTCAGGGACCCCGTTCAACACGGCCTGCAGACCGTACATCAGCGGTGTCAGCAACAGGCTCACGCCGAAGATCGCGGTGGCCGTCTGCAGGTAGCGCTCCGGGCGGCGAAAGAGCGCGAGCAGCAGCCCAGATCCAGCCGAGACTGAGGCCAACCTCCAGCGCGATGCGCAAGGGCAGGTGCTTTTCCGCGGGCTTCGAGAGCGCTCGTGAATATCAGTGTCAATACGCCATCGAGCGCGGCGACGAGCAGCAGCAGGAGAACGATTGCCGGCAAGTGCTGCGGACCCTTGCGCCACAACGCGATGTCGACGAACGTCTTGAACAGGTCGATCACGGAACTTCGCTTCCAACGGCGGGCACGGCTACCGGATAATGCGCCGGGATTGTACACGCGGCTCCCCTGCCCATGACCCGTATCCACTTCATAGATCAGAGCGCGGAACTCGATCGCCTGGGCGATGAGTTCGCGGTGCCACCGAGCTCGCGCTCGACACGGAGTTCATGCGCGAGCGCACCTACTATCCGAAGCTCTGCCTGGTGCAGATCGCCACTGCCAGCGCCATCGCCTGCATCGATCCGCTGGCGCTCGAGGACCTCACCCGCCTGTCCACCCTGCTCGGACATACGGCATGCCTCAAGGTCGCACACGCGGGACGCCAGGACGTGGAGGCGTTGCAGACGCGCACGGTCGAGCCGCCGACGCCGCTGTTCGACACGCAGATCGCGGCCGCGCTCCTTGGGATGCAGCCGCAGGTCGGCTATGGCGACCTGGTGCACAAGACCCTCGGTGCGAAGCTCGACAAGGCGCACGCGCGCACCGACTGGAGCGTGCGTCCCCTGAGCAGCGAGCAAATCGAGTATGCCGCCGACGACGTGCGCCACCTGTTGCCGCTGCGCGAAGCCTTGCAGCGCGAGCTGGAAAAGCGTGATCGTCAGCGGTGGTTCGACGCCGAGATGCAGCGGGCCAGTGCGACGTTCGCCGCGCGCTTGAGCCCGCAGGACGCGTGGCAGCGGCTCAAGGGCCTCGACTCGCTCGACCCTCGCCGCCACGCAACCGCGGTCGCTCTTGCCCGCTGGCGGGAAACTCGGGCGATGCAGCGCGACCGGCCGCGCGGCTGGATCCTGTCCGACGACGCGCTGTATGAGATTACGCGCGCCCTGCCGCAGAACCGCTCACAACTGGAAAGCCTGCGCTCGCTGCCGCAGGGCGTGATCGACAACTGCGCGGCGGACCTGCTCGCAGCGGTCGAGAGCAGCGCGCACCTGAGTTCGAGCGAGCCCGTGCGGCGCGCGGCGCGGCCGGATCCGGCCGCGCAGGCGCGGCTAAAGGCGCTCGCCGCGGCGGTCAGGCGCATCGCGGAGCAGTTGCAGGTCACTCCCGAAGTGCTCGCTACGCGCCGCGATCTGTTACAGCTGCTGAACGGCGACACGGATGTGCCGCCACTGCAGGGGTGGCGCCGCGAAGTCGTGGGCGAGGCTCTTCTCAGCCTGCTCTGATCCGGCGCCGGCGCTTCACTAACGCTTGCGCGAACGTCGCACGTTGCGACGCGCAGTCTTGCGCGCGGCAACGCGCGCCCTCGGTTTGCTCTTCGACTTGCGGGGGCGCGTGCTCGCCTTGCGCTTCGCGTGCCGGACACTGGTTCGCGCGCGACGACGTGCGCTCGCGCGTCGCGCCACAGCCCGACGGCGCGTGCGCGGACGCGCCGGCTTGCGCCCTGGGAGACGGCTGTCACTGCCTGCTCCAGGCGCGCGAACACCGCATCGACGTCGCCTTCCGCATCCACGGTGCGGAGCAGTCTGCCAGCACGGTAATGCTCGATGAGCGGCTGGGTTTGCGCCGCATAGACCTCGAGGCGGTTGCGGATCGTGTCCTCGTTGTCGTCCGGGCGCTGCACCAGGTCGTGCTCGAGACCGCCGTCCGAGCAGGGCGTATCCCCGTTCGGCGGCGATGTGTACACGTTGAAGAGACGCCCACAGCGCGTGCAGCTGCGCCGCCCGGTCAGGCGCCGCAACAGGATCGCCGGGTCCACCTTCATCAGCACCACGGCATCGATCGGCTGTCCGAGCGCTTCCAGCATCGTGGCGAGCGCGTTTGCCTGGGCGATGTTGCGGGGAAACCCGTCGAGGATGAATCCGTGCAGCGCATCGGGGCGGCTCAGCCGCTCGCGGATGAGCGCCAGCACCAGGTCGTCCGACACCAGCGCGCCGGCGTCCATCGCCGCTTTTGCCTGCAACCCGAGCGGGGTGCGGCGCGCCACGGCCTCGCGCAACAGGTCGCCCGAGGAAATTTGGGGCGCACCGTACTTGCCCGCGAGCCGTTGTGATTGCGTGCCCTTGCCGGATCCCGGCGCGCCGAGCAATACGATCCTCATCTCCTCTCTTCTCCCTCGACGCCCGGTAGTTCGTTCCGCTGTGGGCGCGCGAAAGGCCGGTACGCTACCCATTGCATCCCGGTGCGTCAAACGGAAGCACCCAGGAGACGGCAGGACCCGCTGAAGTCGCGTGCCCTGTCCGGGTGGCCGTCAACCCCGACGACATTGTCCTGCTATCCTTTGCGTTCCATTCTCAGCGGCGGGCTTCCAAATGAGCGCAGCGAAAAAGAACAGGCCGCGGAACGCGTTCTACGCACAATCGGGCGGCGTGTCCGCAGTCATCAATGCATCCGCGTGCGGCGTGATCGAAACGGCGCGCAAGCATCGCAACCGCATCGGCAAGGTCTATGCGGGCCGCCACGGCATCATCGGCGCGCTGACCGAGGACCTGATCGACACGAGCAAGGAGAGCCGCCAGATCATCGCCGGCCTCAAGTACACGCCGGGCGGCGCGTTCGGCTCCGCGCGCTACAAGCTCAAGGGCCTCGACAAGAACCGCGCCGAGTACGAGCGCCTGATCGAAGTGTTCCGCGCGCACGACATCGGCTACTTCTTCTATAACGGCGGCAACGATTCGATGGACACCGCCCACAAGGTGTCGCAGATCGGCACGCAGCTCGGCTATCCCGGTGACCTGCATCGGCGTGCCGAAGACCGTCGACAACGACCTGCCGCACACCGATTGCTGCCCGGGCTTCGGCTCGGTCGCGAAGTACGTCGCGGTCTCGACGCGCGAAGCCGCGCTCGACGTCGCCTCGATGGCGCGCACCTCGACCAAGGTGTTCGTGCTCGAAGTGATGGGCCGGCACGCGGGCTGGATCGCCGCCGCCGGTGGGCTCGCAGGCTCGAAGCCGGGCGATCCGCCGCACATCATCCTGTTTCCGGAGATCCCGTTCGAGGAAGCGAAGTTTCTCGAGCGCGTCAAGCAGAGCGTGCAGGACTACGGCTACTGCGTGGTCGTGGTCTCCGAAGGTGCGGCGACCGCCGACGGCAAGTTCCTCGCCGAAGCGGGTACGAAGGACGCGTTCGGCCACACGCAACTGGGCGGCGTCGGTCCCGTCATCGCCGACCTGGTGCGAGGCGTCATCTTGGGCTCAAGTATCACTGGGCCGTCGCGGACTACCTGCAGCGCTCGGCGCGGCACATCGCCTCGAAGGTCGACGTGCAGCAGGCCTACGCCGTCGGCAAGGCGGCGGTCGAGCTCGCGCTCAAGGGGCACGACGCGGTGATGCCGACCATCGTGCGCAAGTCCAACAAGCCCTATCGCTGGACCATCGGCCACGTGCCGCTCGAAGCGGTCGCCAACAAGGAAAAGAAGGTGCCGCGCGACTACATCACGAGCGATGGCTTCGGCATCACCGAGCCGTGCCGGCGCTATCTCGACCCGCTGATCGCCGGTGAGGATTACCCGCCGTATCGCGACGGATTGCCCGCGTACGTGACGCTCAAGGGCGTCGCGCCGTGCGCAAAAAGCTCAGCAGCACGTTTGTGCTATAGTTCCGCCCCTTTTTTGGGGGCCGGGCAAACCGACCCTCAGCAATACGAAACATAAGTCTCTGATCGGGGAGGACTTTTATGACCTCGAGTCAAGCCCTCTGGCTCGCGATTGCGGCCGGCATTGTGGCCATCCTGTACGGCATTTTCGCGACCCGCTGGATCCTCAAGCAGCCCGCCGGCAATGCACGCATGCAGGAGATCGCCGCCGCGATCCAGACAGGCGCACGCGCCTATCTCAATCGGCAGTACTCCACGATCGCGATCGTCGGCGTGGTGCTGTGCGTGGTGCTCGGCTTTGCGCTCGGCTGGCTGACCGCGGGCGGCTTCGCCGTCGGTGCAATCCTCTCCGGCCTCGCGGGCTACATCGGCATGAACATCTCGGTGCGCGCCAACGTGCGCACGGCGCACGCGGCGAGCGTGGGCCTCAACCCGGCGCTCAAGATCGCGTTCCGCGGCGGCGCCATCACCGGGCATGCTGGTCGTCGGGCTCGGACTTGCTCGGCGTCGCCGGATATTTCTGGTTCGCACGCAATCTCACCGGGAGCGATGACCAGGCGCTGCATGCGCTCATCGGCCTCGCGTTCGGCGGCTCGCTGATCTCGATCTTCGCGCGTCTTGGCGGCGGCATCTTCACCAAGGGCGCCGACGTCGGCGCGGACCTCGTCGGCAAAGTCGAAGCCGGCATACCCGAGGACGATCCGCGCAACCCCGCCGTGATCGCCGACAACGTCGGCGACAACGTCGGCGACTGCGCCGGCATGGCGGCCGATCTGTTTGAAACCTACGCGGTCACCGTCGTCGCGACCATGCTGCTCGGCGGTCTCGTCATGCAGGAGGCGGGCAGCAACGCGATTCCTGTACCCGCTCGTCCTGGGCGCGCTTTCGATCGTCGCCTCGATCGTCGGCACGTTCTTCGTCAGCGCGCGCGAAGGCGGCAAGATCATGTCCGCGCTGTACCGCGGCGTCACTGTCTCGGGCGTGATCGCGGCGATCGCTTTCTATCCCATCACGCAGAAGATGATGGGACCGACAACGATGCACTTGTACTGGTGCACGCTCATCGGGCTCGCGCTCACCGCGGCGATGATCGTGATCACCGAGTACTACACCGCAACCGAATACAAGCCGGTGCGCGGCGTAGCGGCCGCTTCGCAGACCGGGCACGCCACCAACATCATCGCGGGCCTCGCGGTGTCGATGAAATCGACGGCGCTGCCCGTGCTCGCGGTGGTGCTCGCGATCTGGGGCGCGTTCGAGCTGGGTGGCCTGTATGGTATCGCGATCGCCGCCACGGCGATGTTGTCGATGACGGGCATGATCGTCGCGCTCGACGCCTATGGGCCGATCACGGACAACGGCGGCGGCATCGCCGAGATGGCGGGGCTGCCCAAGAGCGTGCGGCAGATCACCGATGCGCTCGATGCAGTCGGCAACACCACCAAGGCCGTGACCAAGGGCTACGCGATCGGCTCAGCCGGACTCGCCGCGCTGGTGCTCTTCGCCGACTACACGCACAACCTCATGGCGCGCGGCATCAGCGCCGCGTTCGACCTGTCCGACCCCGCGGTGATCATCGGCCTCTTCATCGGCGGTCTCGTGCCCTACCTCTTCGCCGCGATGGCCATGGAAGCCGTGGGACGCGCCGCGGGTTCGGTGGTGAACGAAGTGCGCCGGCAGTTCCGCGAGATCAAGGGAATCATGGAGGGCACGGCAAAGCCGGATTATTCGAAGGCAGTGGACCTGCTCACGCGCGCGGCGATCAGGGAAATGATCGTCCCGTCACTGCTGCCGATCCTGGTGCCGATCGTGCTCGCGTGGACGATGACCTTCCTGATGGGTCAAACGAGGCCGGGTGCCGGCCGGTGTGCGCGCGCTCGGCGGCTTGCTGATCGGCACGATCGTGACCGGGCTGTTCGTCGCGATCTCCATGTGCACCGGCGGCGGTGCCTGGGACAACGCCAAGAAGTACATCGAGGAAGGTAACTTCGGCGGCAAGGGGTCGGAGACCCACAAGGCCGCGGTCACCGGCGACACCGTGGGCGATCCCTACAAGGACACCGCGGGCCCGGCCATCAACCCGCTCATCAAGATCATCAATATCGTCGCGCTGCTGCTCGTGCCGCTGCTCTAGGGCAGGGATCAGAATTCAATTCTCACCCCTGCTCAGCTCGCACGGCTACTTCGCTGGCTCGACGCTGACCGCCAGCGCTTCAGTGTAAGTCACGCCCACTTCGTCGCCGGGCTTGAGCTTCTTGATGAACTCCTTGCCCTGATCCGTCTGCACCGGGAACGCGCGTAGCAGGCCGTCTTCGCCGTAGAAGGACACGACGTTGTTCTTCGTGTCGACTTCCTTGATCTTGACGACCATGGTCTGCTTGGAGCTCACGACGCCCGAGGGCCGCGCGCCCTCCTCGGCCCGGCCCACCACGACGGAGTCTGGTTCGGTGGTGGCACCGGTTGCGGTGCCGCCGCGGCTCACGAGCTGCGCACCGAGCGCCTCGTAGTAGCGCACCACGACGTTGTCGCCGCACCTTGACCTGGGCGAGGTTTCTCGCCTCCGGCCTGACCTCCACCGTGAAGTCCTCACCGTCGGGTCCGCGCAACGGTAACCAGCCGCGTGCTCGGTCGAGTCGAGCGATCGAACAGCTGGCCGTGACTCTCCTGCGTATTCTCGATCGATGACCGGCTTCGGCGGCTCCTGCGCGCAGCCGGCCAGCAAGGCGAGCGGCGCAAGCAGCGCGGGAATGAGGCGGGTCACGGAAAATCGCAGCGTCATACGAGACTCCTTAGAAGTTCTTTGCCGCGGGCTGGCGGGGTAGACCCTTGTCGGGGCCGCGCCTTGGAACTGTAGTGTTTGCCCGGTGCGTGAGCGTGCCCGGGTTATCGGCCGCGAGCAAGTGCCCTCTGGGGCAATGGCACTCGGCGATTGCTAGGCAGCCAGCAGCGGCGCCGGACGCGCGATGATGTAGCCCTGCACGTAGTCGATGCCCATCTTGCGGGCGGTCTCGAGCGCCCCTTCGTCCTCGACCTGCTCGGCGATGACCCTGAAATTCAAGGTGCGCGCCAGCTTGATCATGGCCGCCACCATCGCCTGGTTCACCGAGTCGCGCGCCAGGTTGCGCATGAACGAGCCGTCGATCTTGAGGAAATCCATGGTCAGGTTCTTGAGATTCGAGAAGCTGCCGAGACCGCGGCCGAAATCATCGAGAGCGAAACTGCAGCCCATGCCGTGCAGCACGCCGATGAAGCGGCGCGCGTGCTCGATGTTGGTGATGACGGAGTTCTCGGTCACCTCGAAACAGACCTGGTTGGGCGTCACCCCGGTGCGATCGAAGCAGTCGACCACGAATTCGAGGAATTGCGTGTCGCCGAGCGTCTGTCCTGAAATGTTGATGGCGACGCTGCGGTCCTTGTCGACCTGCAGCGCGCCGCGACCGAGTGCCGAGAGCGTGGTCTGCACCACCCAGCGGTCGACCAGCGCCATGAGGCGATAACGCTCGGCGGCGCGCAGGAAATCGCTCGGGCTCACTTCCTGGCCGTTCTCGTCCTTCATGCGCACCAGCACCTCGAGTGCCGGGCCATCGAGGATCGCCGCCGTCACCGCCACGATCGGCTGCGAATAGAGCTCGAAGCGGTTCTCCTTGAGGGCGCTCTGCAGCTTTTGCAGCCAGTGGATCTCACCGCGGTGGCGCGCGACCGCCTCGTCGTGCGCCGAGTAGACGTGCACGTGGCCGCCGCGCTGCTTGGCGACGTAGCAGGCGGAATCCGCCGCGCTCATCACCTCTTCCGCGTTGCCGCTCTCGTGTCCGATCTCCACCAGCCCGATGCTCACGTCGATGTTGAAAATCTTGTCCTTCCACACGAAGCGGTAGTCGGTGACCGCGCGGCACACGTCATCGGCGATCTGGCGCGCCTTCTCGAGCGGGCAGCCGATCAGCAGCATCGCGAACTCGTCCCCACCGATGCGCGCCACGGTGTCCGAGTCGCGCACCGCGTCTTTCAGCAGGCCCGCGACCTCGCGCAGCATGTTGTCGCCCGCCACGTGGCCACAGCTGTCGTTCACCACCTTGAAGCGATCGAGATCGAGATAACAGAGGATGTGCGTGACGGGGCCGGAGCGCGCGGCATCGAGTGCTTCCTGCAGGCGCCGCTCGAACTCGCGTCGATTGACGAGCCCCGTGAGAGCGTCGTGGCTCGCCTGGTAGGACATCTGTTTGGCCAGCCCGCGCTGCTCGCTCACGTCATGCAGCACGATCACCGCACCGGTCACTTCCTGGTTCGGATTCTTGAGCGGCGAGGCACTGAGCTCGATCGAGTATTCCTCGCCACTGCCGCGCGACAGGAGCAGCGCCTTGCGTCCCAGGTTCACCCGCGTTCCGGAGGCGAGTGCCTGGCGCACCGGGTCCGCCAGCGACTTGCGATCGCTTTCGTCCACCAGGCTCACGATCTCTTCGAGCGCGTGGCCAACCGCCTGCAGCGAGGTCGAGCCCGTGAGCCGTTCCGCGGCCTCGTTGATGTAGTCGATGCGTCCGCGCTTGTCGGTGGTGATCACGCCCTCGTTGATCGACTGCAGGGTCGCCAGCGCGCGCGAGCGTTCCTGCTCCGGTGCCGTGCCTCCGCGGCGTGGCGTCATTTCTACGGCGGTGATCAAGAGCATGGGCTCTTCGGGCACGTCGACCAACACGCCCGACACTTCGAGCCTGCTCACCTGGCCCTGGGCGCCGACCAACTCGATCTCATAGCGTTCGGCCGCGGTCTCGCCCGCGAGCCGGCGCCGGATGTTCTCGCGCACCAGCTCCGCGTAATCGGCGGAAACCAGCTCGTACAGCTTGCGCCCGATCAGTTCGCGCGACGCGAGCCCGGTGAGAGCCGCGAAACGCGCATTGACGAAAAGGATGCCGTCGCGATGCAGAAGCACCGCTTCATGAACCGATTCCACCAGGCGCTGGAACAGGAGCTCGCGCTCCTGCAGTTTGTGACCGCGCGTGTCGAGCTTGACGAGCAGCTTATTGACGGCGTCCGCGGCGTTCGTGACGCCTGCCTGGCGGCTCGCTACGTTCACACGCTCCTCGAGCCGGTTCTGACCGACGATGTGCGTGAGCTGATCGCTCAGCGTCTCGAGCGCGCGCAGGAGCCGCCGCCTGTGTACGACCAGCACCAACACGCCGGCGGCGAGCACGCCGAGAGCCAGCGACAGGAGCCAGATTGTGGGCATGCTGGATTCTGCGGCCTTGGAAACCTAGCGGTCTGTCCGAATCGACTGAATGCTCACGAGGGCGCCCCGAAACACTCGGACAGACTCCTGGGTCAGTGGGCTGACCTTCGCGGATGTGTAGTGTCGTGGCTCGCGCGACGACTGGTTGTTGTGACACGCAAGGCCGCAGCAAGCATAGCCCAAGGCCGTGGCGGGACTGGCCAGTTTTGACCATAATTTCCCCTCATCTTGAGGTCTCTCTTGCTTGAGAGACCCGTGGAAACTCCGTAACCTGTGCAGCCTTTTTCGAGATCGGGCGCAACTTCGCTCCAAGCCTCGGGATTGTTCACATCAAATGGACGTGGAATTCGCACGCCGGCAGATGATCGAGCAGCAGGTGCGAGCCTGGAGAGTGCTCGACGATCGGGTTTTGGGAGTCATGGCCCAAGTGCGCCGCGAGCTGTTCGTGCCGTCCGAGCTGCGCGAGCTCGCCTTCGCCGACACTTCCATCCCGCTCGGACACGGCCAGTCGATGTTCGCGCCCAAGGTGGAGGGCCGGGTCCTGCAGGCGCTCGAGCTCAACGAAGGCCAGGAAGTCCTGGAAGTGGGCACGGGCTCAGGCTACCTGGCCGCCTGTCTCGCCCGACTCGCCGGACACGTGCGCAGCGTCGAAATCTTCCCCGAACTGAGTGCACATGCGCTCGAGAATCTGCGCGCCTCGGGCGTCAGCGGCGTCGCTGTTGAGACGCTCGACGCGATGACGCTCACCGACACCAACCGCTACGACGCCATTGCGGTGACGGGCTCCCTGCCCCTCTATGACGAGGGCTTTCAACGCATGCTCAAGGTCGGCGGACGGCTTTTCGTTGTGGTCGGCGAGACGCCTGTCATGGAGGCCCTGCTCGTACGGCGCGTGTCCGCGGACCAGTGGGTGCACGAGAGCCTGTTCGAAACCGTCCTCGAGTCACTCCTCAACGCCCCCGAGCCGCCACGATTTCTCTTTTGAGGCCGATGGTCCGCGAGATCTCCCCGTCCGATTTCCAGTCGCGCCGTGCAGCCGGTGCCGTGCTCCTCGACGTGCGCGATGACTGGGAGCTGGCGCGCGCCCGTGTGCCGGGAGTCGTGCATATTCCGATGTCGCAGATCACTCAGCGCCTGCAGGAGCTCGATCCGGCGCGCGAGACGGTGGTCATGTGCCGCTCGGGGGGGCGTAGCCTGCGGGTGGCGCAGTTTCTCGAGCAGCAAGGTTTCCGGTCCGTGGCGAATCTCGCCGGCGGCGTGCTGGCCTGGTCGCGTGAAGTCGACCCGTCGATCGAGGAGTACTGAACCGCGGCAGGCTTCGCGGAGTCCCACGTGCCTTGCCGCCGCCGAGCAAGGTGATATAGTCTTGTATAACACCACACCTCCCCGGTTGCGGGAGCGGAATGAAGGGGATCCGATGAGCGGACGTACTTGTGTTTCGATTGGGCTGTTGGCGGCCTTGCTGGCCTCACCCACCGTTCAAGCATCTGATTTACTTGAGGTTTATCAGCGCGCGGCGCAGAACGACCCTCTGATCCGCGAGGCCGAGGCCAATCGCCTCGCCTCCCGCGAAGCGAAACCACGCGCCTTGAGCGCGTTACTCCCGCAGATCGACGCGACGGGCGTCTTCGGCGAGCGGGATTCCGACGGCTCGTCGACGTTTCTGACGCAGATCCTCAACCAGCCACCGCAGATCAACACCACGAATCAGACGACCGATTCCGAGTTCACGCAGTACCAGCTGCAACTCACACAGACCGTGTTTCGCTGGGACCAGTGGAAGACCCTTGGCCAGGCAGACTCGCAGGTGGCCCAGGCCGAGGCTGATTACGCCGCCGCCCAACAGGACCTGATGCTGCGTTCCGCGCAGCGCTATTTCGATGTGCTGGCAGCCGAAGACACCTTGCAGTCGGTGACTACGGCGCGCGATGCGATCTCGCGCCAGCTCGAGCAGGCCGACAAGCGCTTCGAGGTGGGCCTGATCGCCATCACCGATGTGCAGGAAGCGAAAGCCGCTTTCGACAATGCCAACGCGGTCGTCATCCAGTCGAAGCGCAATCTCGCCACCGCGCATGAGCTCCTGCGCGAGCTGACCGGCGACCCGTTCCAGTACCTCGCCAAGCTCTCGGAATCGATGCCGCTCAAGACGCCCGAGCCGCAGGACGAGGATCAATGGGTCAAGACGGCGATGGACCAGAACCTCGCCCTGACCTCGAGCCGCCTGGCGGCCGAGATCGCGCGCGACAACATCTCGATCCGCCGCTCCGGCCATTTCCCCTCGCTCGACCTGGTGCTGTCACGCACCGGCTTCGATGCCGACGCCACCCAGATCAACGACGGCCTCGAGGGCCCGGCCGACAGCGACAACACGGACGAGCAGATCTCGCTGCAGCTCTTCTTCCCGATCTATTCGGGCGGCGCCGTACGATCGGGCGTGCGTGAAGCCGTGTATCTGCACCGGGCTGCGCGCGAGCGGCTCGAGCGGACCGCGCGCGAGACGGAGCGCGAGACGCGCGATGCATACCTCGGAGTCTTGTCGGAGCTCTCGCGCGTGCAGGCGCTCAGGCAGGCGCAGGAATCCAGCCGCACGGCGTTGCAGGCCACCGAGGCCGGATACGAAGTGGGCACGCGCACCACGGTCGATGTGCTCGATGCGCGCCGCCGCCTCGCCGAGGCCGAGACCAACTACGCACGCAGCCGTTACGACTATCTCATCAACGTGGTGCGGTTGAAGCTCGCGGCCGGCATTCTCAAGCAGGATGACGTGGTGGAAATCAACCAGTGGCTCACCGCCACCGCCACGACGCCAACACAGACCACGCCGCCTCCGCCTCAATCGTAGAGGCTGCGTTCGCGCAGCAGCGGGTCGATCAGGTCGAGCAGGCGCTTGAGCGCGCCGCGATTTTCATCGAGCGCCCGCCGCCCGAGACCGCCGCGCCGTTCGCGTTCCGCGGGCTCGCTGAGCAACAGCGTCACTTGCGCGATGAGCTCGTTCGCATCGTGCACGACCTGCAGAGCACCGACTTCCACCAGCAGCTTCGCGATGTCTTCGCTGTTGAAGTTGTGCGGCCCGGTGAGTATCGGCAATCGCAGGGCCACCGGCTCGAGCAGGTTGTGCCCGCCGATCGGCACCAGGCTGCCACCGACGAAGGCGACGTCCGCTGCCCCGTAGAACGTCAGCAATTGCCCCACGGTATCGACCAGCAGCACTTCGGTATCGGGCCGCACCGGTTTGCCGGCGCTGCGCGCCACGAACCTGATGCCGCGCTTGCGTAAATTCGCGGCAACGGCTTCGAAGCGATTGGGATGGCGCGGCACCAGTACCAGCAGCGCCTCCCGCACGGTCGCCCGGATGCCGGCGTGCGCGTCCAGCACGATGTCTTCCTCGCCCTCGTGCGTGCTGCCCGCAATCCATACCGCTCGCCCCGCCGCGTAGCGCTCGCGCAGCTGCCGTCCCTCGCTCTCGAGACCCGCGGGCACTTCGAAGTCGAACTTGATGTTGCCGATCACGTGGGTGTGCGCCGGATTGGCGCCGATCGACTTGAAGCGCTCGGCGTCGCTGGCGCTCTGCGCCGCGATCACGATGCCGTGCGAGAGAGTCTCGCGAAACAGGCTCACCAGCCGCCGATAGCGATGCACGGAGCGCGGCGAGATGCGCGCGCTCGCCAGCACCAGCGGCACCTTGCGGTGTCCGCACTCGTGATAGAGGTTCGGCCACAGCTCCGTTTCGAGAATGATCGCGAGCCGCGGTTGCACGCGATCGAAGAAGCGGCGCACGCAACCCGGCAGGTCGAAGGGCATGTAGCGCACTTGGACCTGCGCTCCGAAAAGCGCGCGCGCGCGTTGCGCGCCGGTAGGCGTGACGGTGGTCAGGACCAGCGGCCACTGCGGATAGCGCGCGCGCAGTGACCGCACCAGCGCCGCAGACGCCTGCACTTCGCCCATCGATACCGCGTGCACCCAGATGCTCGGCAGCTCCTCGTGCCTGCCGTATCCGAAGCGCTCGTTGATGTTGCTCGAGTACCTGACACCGTCTACGCCGCGAATGCGATCGCGCAGCCCCCGCCACAACAGCAACGCGAGCGCGAACGGCACCAGCAGGTAGGCGAGTGCGATGTAGAGAAATCTCACGGCTGGACGCTAACCGGACACGCCGGCTGGTCCCGACTCGTAGCCCGCACGCAGCGCCGCCCAGTCGCGCGGCAGGAAACGTTCGCGCGGCAGCGCGCTCGAGATCTTCCGCAGCGAGCGCTCGAGGCGCGCGAGATTCGCTGCGCGCCAGCGCCCCGGCGTGCGCCGCCGGGCGCGATCGAAGTCCACCAGCGAGACTCGTCCGGCTGCATCGATGAGGATGTTGTGCGCATTCAGATCCGCGTGCCACACAGCCGCGTCGTGCAGGCGCCGGATGCACTGGCCGATCGCACGCCACGTCGCCTCCGGCAGCGGCGCGCTCGCAAGCAGCGCTGCAACGGGCTGCGCACCCTTGATGCGCTCGGTGATGAGATCGCCGCTGTAGCTCAGGCCGCCGCGCAGGTAGCGCGCGGCAATCGGCGCTGGCACCGGCAATCCCGCCTGGTGCAACTCGAACAACAGGCGCCACTCGCGAAACGGGCGCGTGCGCTCTTCGCCGCTCCAGAAGTAGCGATCCGCAGTGAGCCGGGCCATGAAGCCGCCGCGCTGGTAATGCCGCAGCACCCAGGCTTGCCCGACATGCTCAATGAAGAGCGCGGCGCCGCGGCCGCCTGGCGTACGCTCGGTCGCAGCCGCTGCCAGCCAGAATTTCACGTCGAACAGGGAATCGTCCGCGTTGCTGAGGCGCGAAGCGTCATATAGCATGGCGCCGTTCCGCGTCGGTGCACGGCGCACAGAGTTTGCGTTCGAACCTGGCGAAGCGGCGTCCGCGATCATTCCACTCCAGTGATTCTCTCCAAGATCCCCCGCGAGGTGTGCATCCTGAGGCTCTCGGCCATCGGCGACACCTGCCACGTCGTGCCGGTGGTGCGTACGCTGCAGCAGGCCTGGCCCGAGACGCGCTTCACCTGGGTCATCGGCAAGCTCGAAGCCAACTGGTGGGGCTCATCCCCGACATCGAGTTTATCATCTTCGACAAGCGCCACAGCCTGAGCGAGTTGCGGCGCTTTCGCACGCTGATGCGCACCGCGCCGCTTCGACCTGCTGCTGCACATGCAGGTCGCGCTGCGCGCGAGCTTCCTGAGCAGCTACATCCACGCGCGCGATCAAGCTCGGCTTCGACCGCGCGCGCGCGCGCGAGCTGCAGTGGCTGTTCACCACGCATCGCATCGAGCCACGCGAGCGCGAACACGTGATGGATGCATTGTTCGGTTTCGCCGGAGCGCTCGGCGTGCACGACCGCGTGTTGCGCTGGGACATTCCCCTGCCGGAAGGTGCGCGCCACTACGCCGCGCAGATCGTCGAGCGACCGCAGGCCGTTGCTGGTGATCAGTCCGTGCTCGAGCCACGCGCGCCGCAACTGGCGCCCGGAGTACTACGCGCAGGTCGCCGATCACGCGGTGCGCATGCATGGCATGCGGGTCGTGCTGACCGGCGGTCGCAGCGCGCTCGAGCGCCGGATGGGCGAGGCCATCCAGAAAGCCATGGCAGGAGCGCGGTGAGCAACACCATCGGCCAGGACACGTTGCCCGCAGCTGCTCGCGCTGCATCGCTTGCGCCGATCGCGGTGCTCACGCCGGACTCAGGTCCGGCGCACATGGCGACCGCGATGGGAACACCGGTCATCGGGTTGTATGCGGCCACCAACCCGGAGCGCAGCGGGCCGTACTTCAGCCGCTCGTGGTGCGTGAACCGCTACCAGGAGGCGGCGCAGAAGTATCTACGGGCGCCCGGCCAGCGAGCTTCCCTGGACCACCAAGATCGAGAAGAAGGGCGTGATGGACCTGATCCAGCCGCCCGATGTCACGCGCAAGCTCGACCAGCTGATGCGCCAGACCGGCAAGCGCCCCAAGCAGTGGGCCTGACCCCCATGAACAACATCCTGGTTCCCATCTCTCCCGGCGAGCTGCTCGACAAGATCACGATCCTGCGCATCAAGTCACAGCGCATGACCGATCGCGACAAGGTCGCCAACGTGCGTCACGAGCTCGAGCTGCTCGAGCACACCTGGAGCGAATCGGCGCGCAAGTCCGGAGTCGACGTGAGCGCCGAGGAGCGCGCGCTCGAGGCGGTAAACGCCAGGCTCTGGGACATCGAGGACGACATCCGCGACAAGGAATCGCAGCAGCGCCTTCGACGCCCGGTTCATCGAGCTGGCGCGCGCGGTCTACATCAACAACGACGAACGCGCGGCGATCAAGCGGCGCATCAACCAGAAGCTCGGCTCGAAGATCGTCGAAGAAAAATCCTACAAGGACTACCGTCAGGGCAAGTAGACCACGCCGCGTGTCACTTGCGGCGGACTGGCCGCCGCGCAACCGGATCTAGTTCTCCAGCGTGTACTCCGCGCCGCAGTAAGGGCACTTCGCCCAGCCCGTCTGCTCGATCGGCAGGTAAACGCGCGGGTGGGAGTTCCACAGGTACATCTGCGGCATCGGGCAGGACAGCGGCAGATCCTCGCGCGTCACCGCGTACTGATTCTGCGCATTCGGTTGCAGCAAGGTCCTGGGCGCGGTTGGAGCGGACACCGGAAGCTCCTCGGGGAGGCCGTCGTGATGGCGGCGAAGTATAGCGTTAGCTGCAAGAAGGGGTCAGATCGATAGATCTGACCCCACCGTGCGCATCGTAGCGTTCCAGATGCCGCTCACCTGTCCGCGTTGAACGGCGAACGCCTGCTCTTCCACCACGCTCGATTGGTTCTCGAGCGAGCGATGATGGATGACCTGGCGATACTCGCGATAGGTGCCCGTCAGCTGATCGACCGTCGCCTGCGGCACCAGGTCCGCCGAGGCCACTGATTCGAGCTGCCGGATGGTGTCCGAGAACATCACCAGCGCCGGATAACGCTCGGCCCAGTTGAGCGCCCAGTACTGCGCCAGGAACTCGATGTCGGCGATGCCGCCGGGATCCTGCTTGATGTCGAACTCGCCCGGCCGCGACTTGCTCAGTTCCGTGCGCATGCGCTCGCGCATCTTGCGCACTTCCTCGCGCAGCGTGTCGCGGCGCACGTGGTGGCACAGCACATCGACGCGAATGTCATCGAAAGCCGCGCGGATCGTCTGCATTCCCGGCCACCGCGCGCGCGCGCAGCAGCGCCTGGTGTTCCCAGGTCCAGGCTTCGCTCTTCTGGTAGGCGTGAAAGGCGCTCACTTCGGTCACCATCAGCCCGCCCTTGCCGCTCGGCCGCAGGCGCATGTCCACTTCGTAGAGCCGGCCGGCCGCGGAATGCATGGTGAGCAGATGCACGATGCGCTGACCGAGACGCAGGAAGAAGACGCCGTTGTCGAGCGGCTTGGCGCCGTCGGTGCGCTGAATCTCGCCGCGCGAGTCGTGCAGGAACACGAGATCGAGATCCGAGGCGTAGCCGAGCTCGATGCCGCCGAGCTTGCCGTACGCCGACCACCGCTATTCCCGCCGGCCGCAGTTGCCCGTCGCTGCCGCACATCGGCCGGCCATAGAGTTGCGTCATCTGCTGCCAGGCGAGCGTAAGCGCCTGTTCGAGGATCAGTTCCGCGATGTCGGTGAGCCGATCGCTCACGCGCATCAGCGGCAGCCGCCCGGTCAGATCCGCGAGCGCCACGCGAAACGTGGCCGCGCGCTGAAACTGGCGCAATGCCTCGACCTGCCGCTCCGGGTCCGATTCCGGCGCGTTCTTCACGCGCGCCGCGAGCTCCTCGGCGAACTGCGCGCGCGTCGGCAGCTCGTCGAAGATGCGCTCGTCGATCAGTTCGTCGAGCAGCAGGGGAAAGGCCGCGATCTGCGCCGTCAGGAAATCGCTGCGTTCACAGATCTCCATGAGACGGGCGAGCGCCTGGGCATTTTCGTTGAGCAGTGCGAGGTAGGTGCTGCGTGTGCCGATCGCCTCCAGCACGCGCAGCGCGCGGTGCAATGTCGTGCCCGGATCGGCGCTGCTGCGCAACCGGGTGAGAATCCTGGGAACCAACGCCTGCAGACGTCGGCGCGCTACCTCGTCCAGGCGCTGCACAGCCGTACTCGAGCGCCATGTAGCGAGGAGCTCCGCGAGCTCAGCGGCGGGCGTGAGTCCCAGGCGCGTCACGGCCTGCCGCAGCATCTCCTGCGGTTCTCCACTTCCCCACAAGGTCTCCAGGTCGAGGGGTGCGGCGGCGGGCGCCGCGGCAGCGGGCGCAAAAACCACCGATTGGAAATGGCGTGTGACCGTGTCGCGATGCCGGTCGAGCTCAGCGAGGAGCGCCGACCACGTGCCTGCGCCCATCGCGAGCGTGAGCCGCTGCTGGTTGACCTCATCCTCAGGCAGCGTGTGGGTCTGCTCGTCGTTCAGCATCTGCAGGCGGTTCTCGAGCCGCCGCAGGTACAGGTAACTCGAGCGCAACTGTTCCACCACCGCGGCCGGCAGCAATTTCTGGCCGGCGAGCAACGGCAGGACGCGCAGCAGCGATGGCGACTGCAGGCGCTGATCGCTCCCACCGCGCACCAGCTGGAACGCCTGCACGATGAACTCGATCTCGCGAATGCCGCCCGGGCCGAGCTTGATATTGCTGTCGAGTTCGCGGCGCGCGACTTCGCGCGCGATCAGGTCCTTCATGTCGCGCAACGACTCGAACACGCCGAAGTCGAGATAGCGGCGAAAGACGAACGGCCGCACCACGTCGCGATAAAGCGCCTCGTAACTGTCGCCAGCCGTCAGGGCGCGCGCCTTGACGTAGGCGTAGCGCTCCCAGTCGCGGCCGTGCTGCTGCAGGTAGTTCTCGAACGAGGCGAAGCTCGCGACCAGCGGGCCGGATTCGCCGAAGGGACGCAGCCGCATGTCCACGCGAAACACGAAACCGTCCGCGGTCACCGCATCCAGCAGGCGGATCATCTGGCGCGCCTGGCGCGTGAAGAACTCCTCGTTGCTGATGGCGCGCGGGCCATCGGTCTCGCCCGCTTCGGGGAACAGGAAGATCAGGTCGACATCGGAGGAAAAGTTGAGCTCGGCGCCCCCGAGTTTGCCCATGCCGAGAACGAGGAGACGCTGTGCCTCCCCTGCGCCGGACCGCGGGACGCCGTGTCGCTCGATCAGAAGCCGGCTCGAAGCATCATGCGCGACAGCGATCTCGGCCTCCGCCAACGCCGAGAGATCGCGCAACGTCTCCTCGTCGGAGCGACCAACCGCCGATATCGCGCCAGGCGATGCGCACCATCTCGCGGCGGCGCCATGCACGCATCCATCTCATCAACTCGGGTTCGTCCGCGACAACGCTGGCGGCTTCCTGGGCGCGACCGGTGCTGGCATCCGCGCGGCGCGACGCCAGCAAGTCTTCCGCCAGCAGGCTCGGCAGGAGATCGCGGTCGCGCGCACAGCTGTTGGCGATGAACTCGCTGCAGGCGAGCACCTGCGGCAGAGAGCGGCGTACCGCTTCCGACGCCTGCTCGAGGGCCGCGACGGCGTCGGCATTTTCGCGGATTGCGGCGAGCGCGAGCTCGACCGGCGGGCGCAGCTCCGCGGGGACATCGTCGAGCGGCAACAGGAGCCGTGCGCGTCATGGCTCGATTCTAAAAAGAAAAGCCCCGCGAAAGCGGGGCTTTTCTCGTCTTGCATCCCGACCTCTTGGCCGGGCCCCGGGAAAGTATTTGCGTCTTCGCAAAACTTTACCGGGTGGCCATTACATGTCCATGCCGCCCATGCCGCCCGGAGGGCCACCGTGTGAGTGTTCCTCTTCCTTCGGAGCCTCGGCCACCATCACTTCGGTGGTGAGCAGGAGCCCTGCCACTGAAGCGGCGTTCTGCAACGCCAGGCGCGTGACCTTGGTGGGATCGAGAATTCCCATGTCGACCAGGTCGCCGAACTCGCCCGTCTGCGCGTTGTAGCCGTAGTTGCCCTTGCCTTCCTTGACCTTGTTGAGGATCACCGCACCGTCCTCGCCGGCGTTCTCGACGATCTGGCGCAGCGGCTCTTCGATCGCGCGCGACAGGATCTTGATGCCGACCGTCTGATCGGAATTCGACCCTTCGAGCTTCTCGACTGCCTTCTGCACGCGGATCAGCGCGACGCCGCCGCCCGGGACCACGCCTTCCTCGACCGCCGCACGCGTGGCGTGCAACGCGTCTTCGACGCGGGCCTTCTTTTCCTTCATCTCGATCTCGGTGGCTGCGCCGACCTTGATCACCGCCACACCGCCGGAGAGCTTGGCGACGCGCTCCTGCAGCTTCTCCTTGTCGTAGTCGGAGGTAGCATCTTCCGCCTGCTGGCGGATCTGGCCGATGCGGGCCTTGATGTCAGAAGTCTTGCCGGCGCCGCCGATGAGCGTGGTGTTCTCCTTCTCGACCACGACCTTCTTGGCTTCGCCGAGATCGTTGAGAGTCGCCTTCTCGAGCTGAGAGACCGACCTCATCCGAGATCACCTGGCCGCCAGTGAGGATCGCGATGTCCTGGAGCATGGCCTTGCGACGGTCACCGAAGCCCGGGGCCTTCACGGCCGAGACCTTGATGATGCCGCGAATGGTGTTGACCACCAGCGTCGCGAGCGCTTCGCCTTCGACGTCCTCCGCCACTACGAGCAGCGGACGACCCGACTTGGCGACGCCCTCGAGCAGCGGCAGCAGCTCGCGGATGTTCGAGATCTTCTTGTCGTAAAGCAGGATGAACGGATTCTCGAGCTCCGCCGTCTGGTTCTGCTGGTTGTTGATGAAATAGGGTGACAGGTAGCCGCGGTCGAACTGCATGCCCTCGACCACGTCGAGCTCGTTCTCGAGCCCCGATCCCTCTTCCACCGTGATCACGCCTTCCTTGCCGACCTTCTCCATCGCGTCCGCGATCGTCTTGCCGATCGCTTCGTCCGCGTTGGCGGAAATCGTGCCGACCTGCGCGATCGCCTTGGCGTCCTTGCAGGGCTTGGACTGCTTCCTCAGCTCCTCGACCGCCGTCTCCACGGCCTTGTCGATGCCGCGCTTCAGGTCCATCGGATTGATGCCCGAGGCAACCGCCTTGAGACCCTCGCGGATAATCGCCTGCGCGAGCACCGTCGCGGTCGTCGTGCCGTCACCGGCCTCGTCCGAGGTGTTGGACGCGACTTCCTTCACCATCTGCGCGCCCATGTTCTCGAACTTGTCCTTGAGCTCGACTTCCTTCGCGACGGACACGCCGTCCTTGGTCACTGTCGGTGCGCCGAAGCTCTTCTCGAGCACGGCATTGCGACCCTTCGGTCCCAGCGTCGCCTTCACGGCGTTCGCCAGCACGTTCACGCCCCGGAACATCTTCTGCCGGGCGTCGTCGCTGAATCTGACTTCTTTAGCTGCCATTTCTGTGGTCCTCTAAAAATCTTGTTAAGTGTCAGCGAGGGGCTTACTTGCCCTCGATGATCGCCATGACGTCCTCTTCACGCATGACCAGGTAATCCTCGCCATCCACCTTGACCTCCGTTCCGCTGTACTTGCCGAACAGGATCTTGTCGCCGACTTTTACGTCGAGCGGGCGCACATGGCCGTCCTCGAGAATCTTGCCCTTGCCCACGGCAATGATTTTTCCCTGGATCGGCTTCTCGGTCGCGGTGTCAGGAATCACGATGCCGCCGGGCGACGTTCGCTCTTCCTCCAGGCGCTTGACGATCACACGATCATGAAGCGGTCTGATCTTCATGCTCTCGCTCCTCTTAACTGGGTTGAATTTGGCTTTGCGTTTGGCGGAGGGCTGTTAGCACTCCCCCCAAGCGGCTGCCAATGATAGTGGCGAATCCTTTAAATTCAAGCCGTAAGCGCGACTTCGTACATGACTTTGCGGCGGTCGGACGGTATCCTCAGCCCCCGTTTCGCCGCTCCTGCCACACACGTAACTGCATGACTGAAAAGCATATTTTGGTTCTCTGCACCTGCCCGGAAGACGTCGTGGCGGCGCGCATTGCCAACGTGCTGGTCGAGGAGAGGCTCGCCGCCTGCGTCAACCGCCTCTCCCGCATGACCTCGACCTACCGGTGGGAGGGCAAAGTGCAGTCCGAGACCGAGGCCTTGCTCCTGATCAAGACCACCCAGCGGCTACTGGGGCCACTCGGTCAGCGAATCAAGGAGCTTCACCCGTACGAGCTGCCTGAGGTGATTGCGCTCCCCATCGAAGGGGGGTCGGAACGCTATCTCGCCTGGCTCAGTCAGAGTGTCGCCTCTTGAGGGACGGTGAACGTGTGAGCCGGAGTCTGCTGGTCGTACTGACGCTTTTCAGCTCGCTCTGGTATGCGGGCGTCACCCCTTCGGTCGCGGACAGCCCACCGCTCCTCACCGGCGGCTCGGACGACGAGTTCCTGCCACCCGATGAAGCCTTCAAGCTTTCGGGTGAAGTCACTGGTCCCAACACGCTGCTGCTGAGCTGGGACATCGCCCCCGACTACTATCTCTACAAGGCCAAGATCAAGGTGGCGAGCGACAGCGACCTCGTGCAGCTGCGCGCCGCCTCTCTGCCGAAAGGCGAGCAGAAGACCGACGAGTACTTCGGCACGCAGGAGGTTTATCACCGGCTTCTCGACGTCGATGTGCCGTTCTCGCGCGTGAGCCCCGCGGCGGGCACCTTTACCGTGCGCGTCACGTACCAGGGTTGTGCGGAAGCGGGCCTGTGCTATCCGCCGATCACGAAAGCGCTGGAGCTCGTGCTGCCCGCCGTCGACGCCGCGAGCTTGTCGGGTGGCGCGTTCGCAGGTGCACCGCCCGCCGCCGAGCAGGATCGCCTGGCGGCCGTGGTGCGCGACGGTTCGATCTTCGCGGTCCTCGGCATCTTCTTTCTCGCCGGGCTCGCGCTGACCTTCACGCCTTGCGTATTGCCGATGGTGCCGATCCTCTCCGGCATCATCGCCGGCCAGGGCGACAAGGTGACGCCGACGCGCGCCTTCACGCTCTCCCTCACCTACGTGCTGGCGATGGCGCTTACGTATACCGTCGCCGGCGTGCTCGCGGGACTCTTCGGCCAGAACCTGCAGGCGGCCTTGCAGAACCCCTGGGTGCTCGGCGTGTTCGCGGCGGTGTTCGTGGCCCTCGCCTTCTCGATGTTCGGTTATTACGAATTGCAGATGCCGTCCGCCGTACAGAGCCGACTCACCGCGCTATCGAACCGGCAGGAAGGCGGAACGTTCATCGGCGTCGGCGTGATGGGCGTGCTTTCGGCGCTCATCGTGGGACCGTGCGTCACCGCGCCGCTGGTGGCCGCGCTCATCGTGATCGGCCAGACGGGTGATCCCGTGCGCGGCGGTCTCGCGCTCTTTGCGCTCTCCATGGGCATGGGCATGCCGCTGCTCCTCATCGGCACCTCGCTCGGCAAGCTCCTGCCGCGCGCCGGCGGATGGATGGACACCGTCAAGCAATTCTTCGGCGTGCTGCTGCTCGGCGTCGCGCTCTGGTTCGCACGTACCTTGCTCCCCGACGTGCTCGTCATGCTCCTGTGGGGCCTGCTGGCCGTGGGTCTCGCGCTCCTGCTCGGTGCGCTCGAGCCCGCGCCGAGTGGCACCGCGAAGGCGCGCAAGGCGATCGCGCTGCCGATGCTCGCGTGGGGCATCGCGATCATCGTCGGCGCAGCCATGGGCAATCGCGATCCGCTCGCGCCACTCTCCGGGTTCGGATCCGCCACCGGCGCAGCCGCGATCGCCGAGTCGCTGCCGTGGCGGCCGGTGCAGTCGGTCGAGGATCTCGACCGCGAGCTCGCGGCCGCGAGCGCCGCCGGCAAGCCCGCGATGCTCGACTTCTCCGCGGAATGGTGCGTCTCGTGCAAGGAGATGGAGAAATACACCTTCTCCGATGCGGACGTGAAGGCCTCCCTTGCCGACGTCATCCTGCTGCGCGCCGATGTAACTGAGAACAACGAGCGCGACCAGGCGCTGTTCGAGCGCTTCGGTATTTTCGGACCCCCGACCATCGCCTTCTTCGGACCGGACGGCGTCGAGCGGCGGGCGTTTCGCGTCGTGGGCTATCTGCGCGCGGACAAGTTTCGCAGTCACGTCCTGCGCGCCATCGCCAATCCCGAAGCATGAACAGGGCGATACGGCCGGCGTTTGCTTTGTTGGCGATCGTGGGCTCGGGTGTGCTCGGCTACCACTTCTATCGCTGGATGCACCAGCCCGCTCCGGCCGCGCCGATTGCTACCCCTGCAAATCCAGCGGCCGTCGAGGCCGCAGCACCGACCGAGTCCACGATTCCGCAGGTGCGTCCCGTCTTTTCGCTCGAAGATCGCGACGGTCGAATGCGCTCCATCACCGAATGGGATGGGAAGTCCCTGGTGGTCAATTTCTGGGCGACCTGGTGTGCGCCCTGCCGGCGCGAGATCCCGTTCCTGCGGAAACTGCACGCCGCGCGCACCGCGCAGAACATCGAGGTCATCGGCATCGCGGTCGATTTCCGTGACAACGTGTTGGCTTACATCAAGGAAGTCGAGATCGACTACCCCTTGCTGATCGGCGAACAGGACGGGCTCGATGCGGCCGCGGCTTTCGGCCTGGGTTCGATGGGCTTTCCCTTCACGGTGTTCACCGACAACCAGGGGCGCATCGTCACCGCGTATCTCGGCGAGCTGCACCAGGCGCAGGCGGACCTGATCCTCGACACCGTCGTCGAAGTCAACGCAGGCAAACTGACTCTCGAGGAAGCCAAGGCGCGCATCGCGACCGGCCTCGAGGCGCTCGGCTAGTTACCCCACTTCACGAAGCAATAGCGGCCGCCGCCCAGCTCCGAAGGCGCCGTATAGGCTTCTGTACCGGCGAGCTCATAACGCACGGGCACGCGAAATCCCGGACCGTCGAACACGAAGGTGTGAAATTCTCCGTTCTCGCCGCAGGCATCGACGCTTGCCGGCAGGTCGGCGATGAAGCGCTCATCGTAGAGCCGCCCGCAGAATCGATCGTCGAGGAATCGGCTGTCGACGCACACGACCACGGCCCGGAACCCGAGTCGCAGCACTTCGTGGGCGAGCTCGAGCCGCGGCTCGTGCCAAAGCGGCAGATAGCACTTCAGACCCGCCCTCGCACAGACCTTCTCTTCCCAGTCGCGATGCGCCTGCAGATCGATATCGCCGAAAACGGCGACTTCAAAGCCGCGCGCCCGGAGGCTCTCGAGCGTCTGCACGAAGCGCTCTTCGTAGTCACGCCATGACGCGATCGGCGCCAGCAGCTCGACTTCGAGGGCACGCGCCTGGACTTCGAGGAGATCACGGGGCACGCCATGCGAGCGGTTGCGCTCGCCAGTCTCTTCGAGGACGTTGATGACGGCGCGCACGTCGAGGCCGGCCTGGCGCGCACGCCACAGGGCCAGGCAGGAATCCTTGCCGCCGCTGAAAGACACCACCGCCCGCTGCGCCGCGAACTGAGGGTGCGAGGATCCCTCTCGCGAGCTCTGCGGTGTCACGGGTGATGTTGTTCGAATCGAACGGTCAGGCGCGTCTTCGCCGGCGCCTCGCCGTCTTCTTCTTCTTGCGTCGCGGCGACTTCGCAGGCTTCGACGGCGCGTCGGGAAACTGGACTTCGATCGCCACGATGTCAGCGGCATAACGTGCCGCGAGCCGGCCGAGAAACGCGCTGAAGAGCTGCCATTCCATCCCGGGCTTGCGCGGGCTCAGGATCGCGCAGCTGATGACGCCTTCGGCGGACGACCAGTTCATCCAGCCGGGGTAGGTGATGTGCTCGATCTTGCGGCCCCGCTTCAGGGCCTTGAAGGTGCGCAATTCGCCGGCGCGCATCGCCGCGATCAGCACGCGGTGCAGATTCGCGCCTGGACGCTCGACGATGTGAAAGCGAATCATTTGAACTCTCCGCATCCCCAGCGGCGGGTATCTTGTTGTCCGGACAGGATACTGACCAGCGGGCTCAGCGTATAGGGAAAATCACAGCAGGGATGCGAGGGACTGCAGTTCGCCCTTGAAGTGACGCTGGTGATCGGCCACAGCGGAGACAAAGTGGAAACCGCTGAACTCGAACCCCGGCCCGACCGTGCATCCCATCAGGGAGTAGCCGCCGGTGCTGCGCGCCGCCTGCCAGCAGTCGGCATGGACCACCGCGACGGAATCACGGTGCTCCATGGGTGATCCGAGCACGCGACGCGAGAGCTGGCGCGTAGACGGGTAATAGATGTAGAGCTCGAGTGGTGCACCCGCGTAGAAATGCCAGACCTCGTCCGCATCGACCACGTGCCAGCGACTGATCTGGTCCTGCTCCAGCAGGTAGTAGATGGTCGTGAGCGCCGCTCGCTCGCCTGCGGGAGCCTGAACCTTCAAGGCGGAGCGATGCACCTGCCGATACCAACCGCCCTCGGGATGAGGCGCCAACCCCAGCCTTTCGATCAGTCGTTGCGCGTCCGCGCTCACTCGCTCACCGCCTCGAACTCGGGACGATAGCGCACGACGCCGGAGCATCCCGTGAGCGCCCCAGGTGAAAGCTCGGCGACCAGAAACGCCTCGACCGGCACCGGAATCGAGCACTCGAGACCGAACTGCAGAGCGGTCGAAAACCCGAGCCGCTGGTAGTACGCGGGATGACCGACAACCACCACGAGCCGGTGCCCGCGTTCCCGGCAGGCATCGAAACCTGCTTGCACCAGCGCCGCGCCGATGCCGCGCCGCTGTTCTTCGGGCAGCACGGCAAGCGGCGCGAGACCCACGCCGTCGTGCGTCGCATCGCTCGCGTGGATGGTGACGGGGCTGAAGGCGATGTGCCCCACAATCGCTCCGTCATGCTCTGCCACCAGGGAAACCGTCAGCGCGTCGACGCGACGCAGCGCGTCGACGAGGTCAGCCTCGCCCGCTTGCCCGAACGCGCGCTCGATGACCCGCCGCACCGCGCTCGCATCCTCGGCCCGCTCGTCTCGAATCGAGAACGGTTCGTGATCGCTCATGGGCTGGTGCGCAACTTCGACTGGGCGTCAGTCTGCGATTTCATCGTAGCCCCGCCCGAGGAATTCGATCAGGCAGAACCCGTGGCCGAAGGGATCCGCCATGAGGGCGAGGTGGCCCCAGTTCGCCGTTCGAATGTCGCCTTCGAGCCGTGCACCGGCCTCCCTGGCGCGGGCGACCGCGACATGGATGTCGGACACCACGAAGTCCAGGTGCACGGGCGTCCAGTGTCGCGAATACTCGCGCCGCTGCGCGAGGCCCGCTGCGGCCGCGCTGTCGGCGGCCTTTTCAAGCAGATAGATGGGCGCTCCGCCGCCCAGCAACTCCACGCCGCTCGTTCCGAATCGCCGCGCGGTGCGCAGTCCAAGCGCGCGCGTGTAGAAATCGATGCCCTTCTCGAGGTCATCCACGTCGACATTGACGAGCACGCTGCTCACGCGCGCACTCCGACGCCTTCGCAAGCGAACAGCTTGAGCTCATTGTCATCGTGCGGAAGGCGAATCAGCCGTTCGTACTTGAAGCCGATCTTCCGCAGCACGCTCGCGGAACCAGCATTGTCCTGGGAGGTGATCGCGACGATCCGCTTGAGCCCCAGCACCGCCCGCGCATGACGCATGACCGCCGCCCCTGATTCCACCGCAAAGCCCTTGGCGCGGTGCTGCGGCAGAAGGGCAAAGCCGATATCCACGTCTTCGAGCGTGTCGCGCTTGAGCAGGCCGCACATGCCGAGCCGCTCACCCGACTCCCGCGACTCAACGAGGTAGAGCCCGAAGCCGAAGCGCTGGTAGCTGGAGATGGGACCGCTGCGCAGGTATTGGCGCGCATCCTCGACGGTGCGAACGCCCTTGTCGCCGATGTAGCGCAGGAACGCCTCGTCGTTCAACAGCTCGATGATGAACTCCGCGTCGTCCTCGTGCATCTCGCGAAGATTGAGGCGCGCCGTCTGTACTACGACCATCAGATGTTGCTCCCGTACGCCAGCAATCCGCGATAGGTCGCCCACGCGAACAGGAAGACCGTCACGGCGTCGACGACGAGCTCGAAGATATAGACCGCGAGCGCGGAAAGGTAGCCCTCGAGGCCGGCGGCCCGCTAGGGCCTGATCACCTGCTCGCGCGCACCTGCGCCGCGCAGTGTCACGCCCGTGGGCGGTCTCGCGGACGTGCCGACTCGCCTCGCAACGATGTGCACAGCGGGCTCGGTCGCTTCGTCGAGCAACACCAGACCGGAGCCGCCCTCATCCGCGCCCAGCTTCACGCGAATGGTCCCGTTGCGATCCATCAGTCTGAACACGACGCCATCTGCCTCGACATTCAGGCGCGAGCGGACCTGGCCGAGCTCGTCCACGATCTCGAGCGCCCTGCCGCGAAGGACAGGCACGACGTCCTCGCGCGCTGCACCCGCGCTTTCAGCAGCATCGGCCATTCCAGCGAAGCGATCGCTGGCCAGGATGGCAGCGAGGAGCACCAGATTGACGAACGCAAGGCCGATCCCTAGTCGTTTGCCTTCCATACTTCCCTCCATTGATGGCGCGCAGCCGCCAGGAGTTGCATCACCTCGTCGGTTGATGCGGACATGGCGGGCGCGACGCTCGTCGACTATTCGTACTCCCGGTTCTCCGCGGGTGCGCCGGGTAGCTCCCGATCGAGCGACCGGCGGTAGCGAAGACAGCCGCGCAGGAACTTGGGCCAGGGCGGCACGGCCACCTGCGGCGTCACGCGCTCGGGCAGCAGCCCCCAGAGGTCGGGGTGGTGCCAGCACAGGTCGTGTCCGCTGCTGTCGCGGTGAGCGCGGATCCCGGCTCGCAAGCGCTTCACCTCGCGGACGAGCTGCTCGCGGCTCAAGCCGTCAAGATCGTCATCCATTGCTTTTTCCATTGAACTAACGACCCGGCCGGCCGCCGGGTGTTCCCGACGCGGTCAGGTCAACACTGCTGCCTCAATCGTCGCGACGAGGTTCGCGGTCGAATGCAGCCCCAGGGGAACCCACAGAGATCCAGTGCGGGCACGGGCGACGCCGAGCAGCAGTCCGAGACAGAACACGGTCGCCACTCCGTAGGCATCGTACTGAAGGTGCAACAGCGCCCACAGCCCCGCGGTCAGCAGCACGGTGCCGGTCGTGGCGAGAAAGCTCGACTCGAAGCCCCTGAAGAGAAAGCCGCGAAAGAACGTCTCCTCGAACAGCGGCGCGCCGACGAGCAAGGCGACCCAGAGCAACCAGGCGGGATTGGCGGTCGCGTACAACTCGGACATGAAGTCAGGAACGATGGGGCGGCCGAGCACGACCGTCAGCACGTCTGACACGATGATCAAGGCGGCGAGCGCGCCCAGCCACTGCAGCATCGTGCGCAGTGAAACCGGGCGAATGGCGAGGTAATCCTTCAGGACCGAGTGTTTCTTGAGCTTGACGATTCCGACGATCAGGCCACAGCAGACAACGGCCGTAATGAGGGTGGCGATCGAAAGTGCGTAGCCGTTCTCTGCGGTCGAAACATAGAGCTCCACGAGTTCCGATTCGGACGGCGCGCCGTGCTCGTTGATAAGCACGGCCAGGATAGTGATCGCCTGCACCACGATGAAAGCCGCCGCGATCAGGACACCCCAGAGGAGCGATCCCCAGAACTTCCAGTGCGCCGACTGGGGCTGACTCACGATCTCCGACGGATGGCTGGCGTCCGGCATGTTGCCGCGGTCGTTCCTGGTCATGCGCCGGGCTGCCGCTTCGACCCGGGCAACCAGCGATTCACGCGCGCACAGTAGAGATCGTACTCGTCGCCGAACACGCGCCTCAGATGTGGCTCCTCGTAAAGCAGCACGAACAGGTGGAAGAAGCTGAAGACGATGAGTGCGTAAACGAGCACGTTGCGCGACTGGAACGCAACCGCCCAACCTAGAATCGCGGTCAGGACGCCGACATACATGGGATTGCGCGTGTAGCGGTACAGACCCCGCACGACCAGCTTCTTGGGCTCGTCGATGGGAGCCGGCGTGCCGCGTCCGAAGGACGCGAAATCCCACACGCACCACGCATAGATCGCGCCACCGGCGAGCAGCAGGAGAATCGCCACGGCCGCCGATGGTCCGGGGACCATGGATCGCCCGGACGCGAGGCTCAAGGGAACATAAACGCCGACCGCTCCGGGCACCAGGACGGTGAACACCACGTTCTTCAACAGGAGCCACATCGTGCCGCTCCCGGCCTCGATTCAGCCCGAGCGTGGAATGCCGTCGAAGAACTCGACCAAGCCGGTCTCCAGCGCGTACTCCGCACCGACCACCTGCAGGCCGTCTTTGCGGATCAGGCGCTCGAGCACCTCCGACCCGTGCCGAAGATAGTCGGCGGATACCCGCACATTCGCGCGCACCGCCTCCCGCGCCAGCGCTTCGGGGTCGCGCCGCAACTCGGTAGCGAGCAAGCCCGCCACCGATGGCCGGATGCGGGCGACGATCGAGCCCAGGTTGCGCGAGTGCGTCGAGCTGCGAATCCAGTTCTTCGAGAGTTGCCTGTATGGCACCGCACCGCGTATGCCCCAGCACGACCACCAGACGCACGCCGTACCTCTCGGCGGCGAACTCGACGCTGCCGATCTGCGACGGGGCGACGATGTTGCCGGCCACGCGGATCACGAACAGGTCGCCCAGGCCCTGGTCGAACACGATCTCCACCGGCACGCGCGAGTCGGAGCAGCCGAGGATGACGGCGAACGGTTCCTGGCCCTCGACGAACTCACTGCGCCGCGCGTGATTGGTCAGCGAGTCGAGGCTCGGCGCGCCCGCTACGAAGCGGCGGTTGCCTTCTCGCAATCGCTCGAGCGCTTCGCTGGCAGCAATCGACGTCATGGGTGACTGGAACCTCGCAACACTTCAACTCTCCTCTGAGCCGCGCCGCAAAGCTGGCTCCCGGTGAAGCATTCTCCCCGATGCGCATGCACGGCCGCCAGCCGGCCGCGTTTTCCGTGTGGTTCCCGGCAATCAGGCGGCGACGCTGCGCTTGCGCTCCGGCGGCCCACCGGGGGCGAGCTTGGCCGGTTGAGTGGACCGGACGTAACCAGCCACTTCCTCCAGGCCTGGAGAGAGACCGGAGAAGGAGATCGTGATCGCGGGGAACCCAAGCGCCTCGTTGGCCTTGGCAACCGCACGCCGCCGCGCTGTCCAGCGGGAAACGAACAGGTCGGGATCCTTGAGCTCAACGCAGAGAAACTTCGACGAGTGCACCGAGCCGATCCACACCGAGCTGATCTGGTCCCAGAACAGCGGTCCATCGGGCAGGCGGTGATCGGTAATGGAGAGCTCATCGACGACGACTACCGCGCCGCGTCGAAACAGCTGGCGCGCGATGACGAAGACTCCGAACCCGAAGAAGAGCACGCCCAGCCAGCCGAACACCTGCGCCCGGATCTGCGGCAGCATCGCGCACCACAACGAAACTGCGGTCAGGGCGATCGCGAGCAGCAGCAAGCCCAGCATCTTCAGCATTGATCGGTTGCACGTCATCTGTGGCACCTCAATCGTGGCGGCGTGTGGACGCGTCAAAAACCAGCTTGGCGGCGGCGACGTCCTCGATCGCCATGCCCACCGACTTGAAGACCGTCGTTGCCGAAGCCGGGATCACGCTCGTCCCGGCAAATATCTCGCCGACCTCCGCGCGGATCGCGGCTCTCGACAGGATAACGTCCCCCGATTCCTTCAGCGCCGCCTCGCGCGATTCGACCACGACTGCGTTGGCCATGGCGGCGTCATCGAGCTCCCGCCAGCTCGGCATCGGCGCGCCGATCGCGTTGACGTGCGCTCCGGGCTTGAGCCAGCTGCCCTCGAGAATCGGTTCGCGCGCCGGCGTCGCGGTCAGGACCACGTCCGCACCATGCACCGCGGAGGCCGCATCCATGGCCTTGGCCCCGTGTCGCGCGGCGAATCGTCGAGCATGCTCCGGCGTCCGGCTCCAGACCCTCACTTCATCGAACTTGCGCACCTGCTGCAGCGCTTCGAGATGCGTCTCGGCCTGCAAGCCGCTGCCAAGAAGCGCGAGAACTCTGCTGTCCGGCGCAGCCAGGCGATTGGTGACGGCAGCCGAGACCGCGGCGGTGCGCATGGCCGTGAGCGTGCGCCCGTCCATCATCGCGATCGGCTCGCCGGTGTCGGGCCGCACCAGCAGCACGAGTGCCATCACCGTCGGAATCCCGCTGCCGGCGTTGCGCGGGTAGAAACTCACCAGCTTCAGTCCCATCGCATCCGGTGCCGCCGCCGGCATGATGCCCCAATAGCGCTCGCCCTCCTCGAGCGTGAGCCAGGTGCGAACTGGCTGCAGCACGGCACCGGTCGAGAAGGCCGCAAGCGCATTCTCCATCGCGGTGATGAGCTCGCTCCAGCCGAGCGCCGCTCGTACCTTGGCGTCGTCAAAGTAGGGAATCACTCGGCCTCGGCCTTGCTGACGACCGCGCTGCTGCTCATAGCTGCCCCGCGATCGCCTGTGCCGCCTCGGCCGACGTGCGCACCGGAACGACTTCGAACCTGACGAGGTCGCTCCAGGCGCGAATCCACTCATCGAACAGCGCCGCATCCTCGGTACGCATGAGCTGAAAGCAGCGCGAGTACTGCAAGTCCACCCAGCTCTCCACGTATTCGAGGCCGGCCGGGATCTGCCGGCCGCGATCGCGGGCTCGCCGATAGATCTCGGCGGCCGCTCCCGGGCTGAAATGTTCGATGACCATGAAGAGCATCGTTATGGGCTCGCTGTTTGGCGGATCTGCGAAGTGGTCATCCCGGCCTGATATTCGACGCGTGCACGTGCACGATCTTCCAGCCTTCCCCGCTCCGGGCAAAGACAATCGTACGTCTTCCGAACGAACCGTCATCACGGTCGAACTCGAACGTGACGATGGCGGCGTCCGCAAACTCCTGCACGCGCACGTCGCGAGGCACGATGTTCGGACCGCTGCCCGTGCGTCGAATGGCGTCGAACACGCGGCGAAACGTGGCTTCGACATTTTCGCTGCCGTCGAGCCGGTGCAGCGACGGCGCCTCCGGGATATCGGGATTGAAGAGTGAAGCGTCGCTCGCGAACGAGCCCAGGAACTCGTCCCATTCAAGACCGTTGAAGGCGCCGACAAACTGCGCAAAGGCGCGCTCGATCTCACCCACGTCAGCCACGCAGGGTCTTGCTGTACACGAAGAAGGCTTCATCGCGCGCCCAGTCGAGCGATTCGTAGAGCGACTGGGCGACCGCATTGTCTCTCGCGGTTGAAAGCTCCAGGCGCGCGGCGCCGGTTTTCCTGGCGTGCGCTTCCGCCGCCTGCATGAGTGCGCGGCCGGCTCCGGTGCCGCGGGCTTGCGGGCCTACGAACAGATCGTAGAGCACGTAGGTCGGCGCCGCCCTGACGGAACAGAACGTCGGATAGAGCTGGCAGAACCCGATGACAACCCCGGTAGCAGTCTCGGCGACCAACAGCACCGACTCGCCACGTTGCAAGCGCTCCTCGATGTACCGCCGGGCGAGCGCCAGGTCTGGCGGCTGCTTGTAGAACTGGCGATACGCATCGAAGAGCGGCGCAACCGCATCGAGGTCGCCGAGCGTCGCCAGCCGCGTTGCTGTGGTCATCGCCATCTATCCGAGGAGCACCGTACGAGTGGCGTTGAGCGAATGCTCCAGTAGCGGCTCGACGCGTTCCACGAAATGCACGGTATGCGCCAGCTCGAGGTGACGATCGAACGCTGCTTTGTCTTTCCACCGCGAATGGATGTAGAACAGTTGCGGATCGTTGATGCAGCGAAACGCATGAGTGCTGAGGCAACCGGGCTCCTCGCGCGTGGGCGGAAGAATCTCGAGCAACGTGGCTGCGACCTTGCGTCGCGTTTCCGGGACGGGCATGAAATCGCGCGAAGATGAACAACTCCATGATGAACCTCCAGCGCTCGGCATTGCGCGCCTACGTCTTGCCCGAAATATCCGCGAGCTGTTCCAGGGCTGCGCGCTTGGCCTCGGGCGAATGGCCTTCATAGTAGCGATCGATCAGGTCGCGCACGAGATTGATCTTGGTCGAGCGGGCTTGCGCCGGCAGTTCGATGCCGCGCTCGTCGAACGCCAGCACGACTCTGAAGAGATGCTCGAGATCGGGCTCCGGCAAGCCGCGATCGGTGTCGACCAGCCGCTTGATCGCGCCGTAGATCCGCGCGAAATAGGTCGAAGCCAGGTTCTGCGCCAGGATGCGGCATTCGGCGGACTTCCCCGCCATCACCTCTTCCAGCAATGCGAGGCCCTCCTCGAGATGAAAGAGACCATCCCTGGTGCGGTAGCCTGACTCCGCCCGCGCCAGGTGCTCGCGCGCAGCAAGAAGCTCGCGCGGCTCCATCATGATGACGACCCCTCAATAGACATCCAGGTCACGGCCCACCACCACCTTGCCGGTGTATCGAGTCTCGATCTCCTTGAGCAACTCGTCAGGCGAGGACGAGATGGTGCTCACGGCCGGCCGCAGTGCGATGGAAGCGTGGTAGACGATCAGCAGGCGCGGCCTGGCCTTGGCGGCGAGGTCCGCGAGCTGGCTCGTCGAGGTGTGGTACTTCGCGGCGAATGCCTGGAACATCTCCGGGCGCTTCGCCAGGAACGCGAGCGTGTTCGCTTCGTGGATCAACACGTCGCAGCCGCGGCAGGCATCGATCGTCGCCTGAGTCGGGTTGGTATCGCCCGAGATGACGATGCTGCGATCCGCAGTGTCGAAGCGATACCCGTAGCTCTCCATCGCGTGCTTGGTCGGAAATGCGGTAACCGTGACGTTCGCGTCCTTGTAGATGACGCCCGCCGCGATTTCGTGCGCGTTCACGCGGTAGCCGTCGGGGAACTCGCGCTGGTTGCCATCGGCATTGGTGCGGGTCTCGATATCGGCGTGATACGCCTCGAGGATGTTCGTCGTCATCGCGGCGATTCCCTTCGGGCCGTAAACCTCCAGCGGCACCCTGCGACCCATGGTCCACGTGCTGAAGATGAGGTCCGGGTAGCCGACGGTGTGATCCGAGTGCAGGTGAGTGACGAAGGCCACCTTCAGGCTCGTGGGCTCGAGGGCCGTGATCCCCTTCTCGATGACCGCTGCCTTCGCGCGCCGCACGACGCCGGGCCCGAAGTCCACGAGGTACGCGTTGCCATTGACGACGATCGCAGTGGCCGGACCCGAGCGATCCGGATCCGGTGCGGGAGTGCCCGTGCCCAGGAGCACGACCTGCGTGTGGGTCGTTGCCGTGCTTGCGCCTTGCGACCACGCCGTACCGGGCGCAGCCAGGAGCGCCGGCACGATCAACGCAAAGGAGAGGAGGATTCGACGGTTCATGGCGGCGAGAACTTGCGAATGCACCACGCGATCGGAATGCCGACAAATACCGCGTGCGACGCGAACCCTTCGAGAAGCCTGGCCGGCGTGTACGCGAGCTCGTACGGAAACGCGGACAGTGGCAGCACCACGAAGTTCATGAAGAGATAGACGAGCACGCCGAAGACTGCGCCGCAGACAAGCGCCCGGGTCCGCAGGACCGGGGCTCGCTTGCTGAGCGCGAAATACAGGGCGGCTGCGACGAGCAGGATGCCGTAATGCGACACCAACCCGAGCGCGCCGCCGAGGGCTCCGCTGGAGAAGGCGTCCTCACCCAGCCAACCGCTCGCGACGGATTGCAGGACCCACAGCGGACTCCTGCCGAACTGGCCGTTCCTGACGATGGCGTAGACGATGTCGAGCGTCGCGGCCACGCTGCCGCCGATGAGCACGCCGATGATGGGTCGAGGGAGAGTTGTGGCTTGCATGGATTCTTCTCACGCCTCCCGCAGCAGGTCCTTGAGTTCCTGGCGACAGGCCTCGCTGAACGGGCGCAGCGGGTCATCGCGCATGGTTTCGTCACTGAAGCTGCTGATCACCAGCTTGCGCAGCTCTTCGGGTCCGAGGTTGGGATTGAAGTACTGGCGAACTATGCGCTTCACCGCCTGATCGGCGGCCGCGACCACGGCATCACTGGACAGCAACCGGATGCGATTCTCCAGGGCATAGACGCGAAAGAGCTTGCCGGGATCATCTAGCGTGTGATCGAGTGCATCGATGGCGGCCTTGGAACACTCCGCGATGAACTCCGAGTAGAGCAGCTCGCGCTTGCGGATCTCGGCGCGCACCAGCGTGCGGCGCGCCTGCGTCCTTTGCGTCACCCAAGCCGTCACGATGGTCGCTGACCCGCCAACGACCGAGCCCAATACAGCCGACAGCGCACCGATCACCGCTGGTTCCATGGACGACTCTCCAACACGCCTGAAAGTCTCTCGAGCCCGTCGTCAGCCGCGGTAGTGCCTGGGCGAAGCCGCGCCAGCACATCCGCGGCAGACTGCACTTGCGCGAACTCATCATGCAGGCTCGCGAGTGCCAGCCGATGCATCTGGTCCGCGGAATACTTGACGCCGTCCGGGCCGGTGCGCTCGAACGTAGCGGTAGCATCTTCCACCACGACGACGTCAAAGCCCAGGTTGCCGGCCATGCGCGTGGTAGTCGAGACGCAGTGATCGGTGGTCAGGCCCACGATCACGAGCTGTTGAATCCCGGCGCGGCGCAAATGAGCTTCCAGCGTCGTACCGATGAACGCGCTGTTCACCTTTTTCTGGAACACCGGCTCGCCCTCGCGCGGCATCGCTTCCGGCTTGAATGCATTGCCCGGCAATTCCGGGCGCAATGGAGAACCGGGCACTTCCGACATGTGCTGCACGTGGATGACCGGCCACTTCGCGTGCCGCCAGCTGGCCAGCAGCTCCGCGATCTGGCGCTCGGCGTGCGGATTGTTGCGGGCGCCCCAGCGCGGTTCATCGAGCCCTTGCTGCACGTCGATGAGTAGCAGGGCAACGGGAGATTTTGTGTTCATTATTCCGCCTTTCGTGGTCCTGGCATCTCCGCCATGCGTGTCTTGATCAGCCGCTTCACCAGGGCCGCCGATGCGGGTTTCGTCAACGGGAACCGGATCGTTCCCTTCGAAGTCTCGTATTCCTCGAGATCGGACGCGTGCGCGCGCCGGAGCGCAGCGCTCATCGGGTAAAGGCTCACATGCTTTCTCCAGGCGGCGTACCACACCAGGGGCCGTCCTTCGAGTCTGAAGACGGGAATCCCGTAGCTGAAACCGTCTACCGCATGCGGTGCCGCGGCGCGAATGGCGGCGCGGAGCTTGCGGAGAGCCCGGCGCGCCTCAGGCGGCAACGAAGCGAAGTACGCACGTACCTGCTCCGCCGCGCGCTTTGAATTGTCCCTGGACGACTTCGAAGTTCCTGCCACGGTTCACTCGCACTCTGCCAGTCGGAGAGAATCAGTCGACGGTACTGTCGGCGAGACGCGTATTCTGCCCCCAACCGACTTTCCAGGCATCCTCGCGCCGGATTACGACCAGCACCTTGCGACTGCGAATGACTTTGTCAGGTGCGCGCTCATCTCCGGTCAGCGTGCTGTAGGACCTTACCACCGCGGCATCTCGCCCTACGAAGGTCAGCTCCTCGCGGTGAACCCGTTGAGATCACGACACGCCGGCAACGGATCGGGCGTCGGCGTACACCCACGCTTCCTTCCCCGAAGCCAGCAGCGCGGCGATCCTCTTGTATCCCGTGGGCTCGTATTGGTCGGCCTGCGCGAGCTCACGCTCCGAGACTTCGAACACCATGCCAGCCACACGACTGTCGCTTCTGCCGTTGAACCGCACGATCGCGTGATGGGCCTTGCCGCTGTTCGCGACGAACTGCGGATCCGCGATCTCGAGCAACGATTGCTCGAAACCCACGAGCTCGTCCCGTTCGCCTTTCAGCCGCCGCCCGAACGTCGAGAGCTGAACGCCTTCCTGCTGCAGCGTGCCGTAAGAGAAGAGTAAGGGCATGGTGTCAGGCGCCTAGGCTCCGGGTTCGACCGCGAACAAGTGCCAGTTGCCGGCGACACCTTTCAGCGAATGAGAGCCGCGATCGGCAAATCGCAGCCCGGATCCAGCGACCAGGTCTCTCACCATCGCGGTCACGAGCGTCTCGCCAGGCTCGGCACTCGCCGCCACGCGCGCCCCGATGTGCACGGCGATGCCGGCCACCTTCTCGCCCGCGACCTCGCACTCCCCGGTATGCAGGCCCGCGCGAACCTTGACACCCAGCGTCGCCACCGCATCGCGAATCGCGCCGGCGCAGCGGATCGCGCGCGCCGGACCGTCGAAGCTCGCAAAGACGCCGTCACCCGCGGTGTCGATGATCCGACCGCGAAACCGCGCCGTCTCCCGGCGCACCGACTCATGAAAGCGGCTGAGCAGGTCGCGCCAGCGGGCATCGCCCAGCGTTGCTGCCCGTTCAGTTGAACCGACGATATCGATGAACAGGACCGTGACCAGCATGCGGTCCACGTCGGCAGCCGGACGCACGCCCGTCAGGAATTCCTGGACCTCCCCCGTGATCGCCTCGGCATCGCCCAGCCACGGGAGGTGATCGGCGCCTGGCCGCTCGACATACCTTGCCCCTGGAATCCGTGCGGCCATGTAGCGCGCACCGCCGGCGTCGGCGACGCGGTCCCCGCTCCGATGCAAGATCAGGGTGGGCACGCTGATCGTCGGCAGAATGTGCCGGACGTCGATCTCGGTGTTCATCCGGTAGAGCGCCACTCCCGCGCTGGGGCTCGCGGCGAGACGCAAATGCCGCGCCCACCATTGGCGCCACTGCTCATCGTCGGCGACGCTGGGAGCGAATTGCTGCAGGTGAATCGGCTTACCCCACTCCTTGTAATAGCGCGCCACCGCGGCTTCGTGATCTTCCCGGGTCGGCGCCCACGGGTACTCCTCGTCACGAATCCTCTTGGCGTAGGTGCCATACATCACGAGGGCTGAGGTTCGCTCGGGGTAAGTGGCGGCAAAGAGCGCCGACATCGGCCCGCCTTCGGACACGCCGAACACGGCTGCGCGAGAAGAGCCGGCGGCATCCATGACCGCGCGGACGTCGTCCATCCGCTGTTCCAGCGTGGGCAACGCGCTATCCGCGACGCGATCCGACAGCCCGGTGCCACGCTTGTCGAAGCTGATCAGCCGACTGAACGAGGCCAGGCGTTCGAGAAAGCGCGCGTGCGCCGGATCTTCCCACTGGTGCTCGAGGTGAGATATCCACCCCGGTACGAGCACGAGATCGACAGGCCCGTCGCCCACCACCTGGTAGGCGATGTGCACTTCACCGCTTCTGGCGTACTTCGTCTCGGGTCGCATCGATCGGGTGGTGTAGGTCGCTCACGTGGGCGCCGGACGATTGTCCCGGCTCCACAGCGACAGCGCCAGCCCAACGATGATCACGGCGATGAGCACGAGGGTGACGGTCAACCCGGGTGCTCCTTCGGCCCTGACGATGGGCAGGAATTGCAGAATCAGTTTCCGGCCGACGTGGTCCAGCAGGAACACCGCGAACATCAGGGGAACCAGGGCGCGATAGCGCACCAGCACCAGCAGGCCCAGCAAGGAGATGATCAGGTGGGAGAACCCCAGCAGCGCGAAGAGCGACACGACCGCCTGCGCGCCGGCGGGCGTGAATGTGTCAAGCGGGATCCCGTCCGCGCTGCTCGCCACGGAGCGGCCGTTGAAGATGGAATTCACGCTGATCGCACACTTCACGAACAGGACCAGGCCAAAGAGCCACAGCGCAACCTTGTAGCCGCGGTACGTATTGTCGATCTGCCGGGGAAGCAGTGCATTGAACATGGAGCTCTCCGTTTCCCGTCGTCATCTCTGTGCAGATTCGTGTGCTCTTCTCCGCAGTCTCAGCAGCGAGCGCGCGACTGCCACCAGCAGCAGGACTGCCGTCCCGACCTCGAGCCCGATGCTCAGGTTCATCGTCATTGAGTGCGCCGACACTGGTGCAATCGCGTAGTGAGCGAGCCCGAACAGGCCGAGAAGTGCGTACGCACCGATGACGATGAGCCCGGTGACGCAATGCTGCCGACGCAGCAACACGTACCCGAGCACGCCGACCGCGGTGACGCCGAGCCAGGCGCCATACACCTGCGCCCGGGTTAACCACGTTGGCAGGTTCGGATAATGGCCTATGAACTCGGCGTTGTGAACGTGATGAAAGAGGCTCGCTGCGGCGTATGCCAGCAACAGGGGCAGCAAGAGACCGCTCTGGATCTCAGGAGATTCACGGGGCATCAGCCATCCTCGAAAGTCGAGTGCAACACCTCGTCGGGTACCTGATCACTCCAGCGTGATGATCACTTTTCCGCGAGCGTGCCCTTCTTCCAGGTAACGGATGGCGTCAGGGACTTCATTCAACGGGTAACTCCGGTCGATGACGGGCGTCACCTTGCCGCTCTGCATGAGATCGCTCAGGACCTTCAGGTCCTCCGGGGTTAGCTCCGCCAGGTGCATGCCCATGTCCTGCGACACGAACAGCGAGAGCACCGCCGCGTTGATCGGCTTGGCCATGGGCCCGATCCAGCGGCCGTTCTCCGGTCCGCCACCGCCGATCAGGACATATCTGCCGTCCGCAACCAGGACGCGCCGGTTGTCCGAGAGCGAACGGTTTCCGACGTTATCGAGGATCACGTCGTACTTCTGCTCGCCGCTGGTGTAATCCTCCTTCGTGTAGTCGATGACGCGGTCAGCGCCGAGTGCGAGCACCATGTCGACGTTCCTCGAACTGCACACGCCGGTCACATCGGCGCCCAGCGACTTGGCGATCTGCACGGCGAACGTACCGACCCCTCCCGACGCGCCGTTGATGAGAACCTTCTGTCCCGGCTGGACCTTTCCCTTGTCGCGCAGACCCTGCAAGGCGGTGACCGCCGCGATCGGGATCGAAGCCGCCTGCTCGAACGTCAGGTTGGCCGGCTTCAGGACCACGTTTCGATGCTCGCGCACGGTGACATACTCGCCGAAGGCGCCGTTTCTCCCCCCGAACACGTCGTCGCCCGGTTTGAATCGTGTGACGGCGCTACCCACCGCTTCAACCGTTCCCGCAAAGTCGACGCCCATGCGTATGTCGCTCGGCTTACGCATGCCGGCCGACAACCGCATGGCGTACGGCGTGCCTCTCATGTAGTGCCAGTCAAGTGGATTGACGGCAGCTGCGCGAACCTTCACCAGCACTTCGTCGTCTTTGGGAGTCGGTTTCTCGACGTCCTCGAGCTTGAGAACTTCGGCGGTGCCGTAATCGCAATAGACGATCGCCTTCATCGGGTTGCTGGGAGCGGCGGCGCTGGGCTCGTCGCACGAGTTGCTCGAGGTCCAGTACGCGACCAGCAACGACACCACCAACGCGAGTGGGATCGCGAGTGCAATCCACCCGATCACGCGCTTGAGTTTCATGGGCCTGACGTCCGCGTCGAGCGACGCGCTCCTGGGTTGTTGTTCGTGGCCGGACGATCGGAACCGGATGCCGGCATTCTATCTCTCTCGGGCTACTGCCACCGCTTGTTTGATGTGCTGCGTGCGCGCACCTTCTAGAGCCGATCTGTCACCAGGACCCGACCTTTCGCACCCAGTGAAGTCTTGCCGTCCTGGCCCTTGATGCGGCCGCGCAACTCGACAATCTCGCCGCGCAGTTTCGGGTTCGGGCTCACCTTGATGACCATCCATTCCAGGAGAATCGTCTCGTCGGCGTAGACGGGACGGCGGAACCGGACCCAGAACTCGAGGCCCAGCATCGCCCCTTTCTTCGAAAAATGGGAAGCGGTCAGCGCGAGCAGCAAGGCGGTCATGTGCGGGCCGCTAGCTGTCGGCCTGCCGAAGCGCGTGGTCGCAGCAAATTCCGCGTCGTGGTGGATCGGGTTGTTGTCGCCGGCGGCATTCGCAAACTCGACCACCATCGCCGGTGTGAGCGCGACTTGCGAAGAGAAGCGTTCTCGTGGGTACGCCCTCACGACGTTGGAACCCGTGGCATTCATGATGTCGCACACATGCAGCCGGCGCTGTCAGCTGCCTTGTCGGCCTGATGGGTCATCTACACCGCGGGTCGGGAACGGAGGCTCCGGCTGATTGGAGTTCCGCGCACTGCCACCCTCGATCGGAAACCCTGCCAGCTCGACGATCGTGAAACTCTCGAAACGCCCAAATCTCGTTTGCACCCGCAGCTTCGCCTTGACCTCATCCGCCTCCAGCCGTTTCAGGTGAGCGAGCAGCTCAGTCGGGACCTCCATCTGGTACCACGCGCCGCCCGGGAAGGAGTACTTGATGTAGTGGCGGGCGACGTCAGCGTTTTCGTCGCAAGCGCCTTCAACCCAGCAGTCCCATTTCACCAGCCTCTCGGTATCGACGACGTTGGTGTACAGGGGCTCCGCGGCCAGGAAAGCAATCGCGATACCGTAACCCGTGGCGGTCCAGCCGAGCACCACCCGCGCCGGCGCACGAGTCACTCTGCTGATCTGGAACAGGCCAACACCGATGGCACTGGCGACTCCTAGAAACACTGCAATGGATAAGGGTCTGGGTCGGAACAATGTCGGGAAAAACAAGCCGATCAGCAGAACCGAGGCAGCGGCAATGCCTGCAGCAACCAGAAGAATGACGACCCGCCGTATCCAATTCGTCGCGAATCCCACATCGAAGATGATCAGCCACCCGCCGATTGCCCCCAGCACGCCGCCCAGCCCCCATAGAGCACTGAGCGTTCGCGTAAATGGACGTGCTTCAATGTTTTCGACTGCACCGATCATGACCATGGCCGCAAATAACGCGAGCCACGTCGCGGGGAGCGCGCCCAGGACGACCGACAGCACTCTCATCATGAGAGGGGACGCGCCTGCAAGCCGCGCGACTCGCGCTTGCGTGTCTTCCTGGGTCGCGTTGGTCATCCGGAATCCCCCTGAAGCGAAACTCTACACCGGCTCAGGTCTGCGGTGGGACTTCGCGTTCACCGTTCGCCGAGCCGCGGCGCGCCGCCTAGCGAGGTGAGGATCTCATCGAGCAGCGCCGGGCCGCGGTAGATGAGCCCCGTGTACAGCTGGATCACGTTCGCGCCCGCTCTCAGCGTCGCCAACGCTGCTTCTGCGGTGGTTATCCCGCCAACACCGATGATCGGAAAATCCGGTCCCAACTCGGATCGCAGTTGTGAGATCACGTTCACCGACTGTCGATGCAGCGGCTCGCCGCTCAGCCCGCCTCCGTGGTAGATCGCCGGAACTGCGCCCACGCCATCCAGGGCGACTGTCGTGTTGGTCGCAATGACGCCGTCAACGCCGAGCCGCCGGATTTCCGCGGCAATCGCGACCAGTTGCTCCGGTGTGAAGTCCGGCGCGAGCTTGACGAAGATCGGTGTGTGCGTGCCACGCTCGCGAACCAGGCGCACGCGTTCATCCTGAAGCGGACCGATCAGGCCGCTGAGGCCGGCTGCGGTCTGGAGCTCACGAAGTTGCGACGTGTTGGGCGACGAAACATTGACCGCAACATAGTCCGCCATCGAGTACACCGTGCGAAAACACAGCACGTAGTCCTCTGCAGCGTTCTCGATTGGCGTCGCCGCATTCTTCCCGATGCTGACGCCACGGACTCCGCCGTAGCTGCTGCCCGTCAGCCGCCGTTCGACGTAAGCGAGGCCCTTGCTGTTGAAGCCCATGCGATTGACCACGGCGGTCGCCGCGGGAATCCTGTGGATGCGAGGCTTTGGATTGCCCGGTTGCGGTTTCGGCGTGACAGTGCCCACCTCGATGTGGCTGAAGCCAACGGCTCCGAGCGCATCGAGATAGTCGCCGTCCTTGTCAAAGCCCGCCGCTATCCCGACCGGATGTGCGAAACGTAGTCCGGCACAAGTGACCGCGAGAGTTGGCGATGGCTTCGGGGTGGGCCAGGCGGAGCGCAGCAGTTTCAGGCCCTGCATCGCGAGTCGATGGGCCAGCTCGGGTTCCAGTCGCAGGAGGATCGGAAGTGAGGCCGTCGCGAGCGTTGCCGGGACCGACCTCTTCATGTGCCGTCTAATGTCCGCACTGAGCGAAGCGCTTCAGCGTCATGGATGCCCGCACTTCATTGCTCTCCCGTTCGCTCTGCGTTGCTAAGAGACATCCTTGCAAGACCCAGAGAGCAGCGCAACTACGCTGGGCGACTGAAGAAGCACTTCGGCCTCAGGACTGCTCGTTTTTGATAGCTCGCCGCTGATTTCGATCAGGACCGGTGTCTTGCCACGGCCCGAGAGCTCCCAGTACCGCTCGACAAGGCGAAAGTACGGAGTAGACGGCATCGCTCCCAGCGTCACGATGCGCCCGCTCTCGCATTCCGCGACTTTCCCAATGCCCTTGGGCGTGAACGTGAGTTCCCCTTTAACCATGACCTTGTCCGCCTCGGCGTCCGCAACCAACGCAAGCAGCAGGGCGATGGCTGCGACGTGGCGCTTGCGCCTCGGTCGAGCGAAACGCGGCTGCGTAGTCGATGTTGAAATACTATCCATCGCGGTCATCCATCACGCACGCTTGCGCAGTTTCGGCATTGCAGGCACCGATCAGTCCAGATACTTCCACGTGGACGCGCCGTCAAGCCGTCGAATACGAACGGAGCTGAGGGCCCTGGGATCAAAGTTGCGCGCATTGATCCCCACTCTGCTATCCCGCTTCGGGTGAGTTGCCTCCCAGTGCGTGATGCAACCACACGTACTGCAGCGGACGAAGCGCAACGCCTTATCGCCCCATGAGTACCTGTCGGTTGCGCCGCGGGCAGCGACGATACGGACGGTCGACGCCTTGTAGTACGCCCACAGCGTGCCGTAGCGGCGGCAGATCGAGCAGTTGCAATTGGTCACGCTGCGGGGCCTTCGAGCGACCTCGATTCGTACAGCGCCACAGTGACAGGTAGCAGTGAGCATGCGACGGGTTACCAGGTTCCCACACTCATCTTTCGAAAAACTTGCGTGCTGCCGAATGCATGCGTGATACCAGGGTGGCGTCGTGCTTGCCCTTGCGGCTCCAGATGTCCGAGAGTGATTCACCGGCGGCATCAGCCAGGCCCTCGTCTTCGCCGAAGGCGAGGCGCAGCAGCGCATCTTCAGCGGCGGGCTCGTCGTACGCCCCCAAGTCCATCGCCGCGTCATGGCGGTCGCCGAACTCAGCATCCGCGTCCATGAGCACAGAGATCAAGCCCGCAGGTTGTTTCGATTCGGGCGCGCCAACGCTCATAACCGCGTCCCCAGCCAGCCTGGCTCCTCTACTCGCTTGACGTTACCGCGCGATATGCCTCTTCCACAACGTGGTCCGACGTGACGAACGACCGGGGAAAGCGCTCGTCCCACTCCCGGGTGGGTCGCTCGGCCTTCACCTGCTCGAGGGTCCGGCCCGCCGCCACGGACTCCTTCACGCGCGCGATAATCGTCGCGAGCATGTCACGCCACTGACGCAGATCGCGATCGCTCGCCACAGGACCATGTCCGGGGATGATCCGCGTGCGGGGATCCAGCATCCCGAGCGCAGTATCCGCCGCGGCAATAGTGCCGGGCAGCGTGCCGCCATTCCAGGCATCGACGACGGGGAAACTGCCATTCAGGTAGCAATCCCCCATGTGGATCGCGTTCGCCTTGCGGAAGCGGACAAGAGAGTCGCCATCCGTGTGCGCCCTATCGACGTGAATGACCGAGACCTCTTCGCCCCCGAGGTGGAAGGTCACATCACGCGTGAACGTGACGATCGGCAGCGCTGCCGTTGGCGAGGCCGGGAGTCTGCGATCGAACACCTCGACAAAGCTCTCTACGCTCATGCGTCGACGCACATTCTCGTGCGCGACGATCACCGAGCCATCTCCCGCCAGGGTCTCGTTGCCGCCCCTGTGGTCGGGATGCCAATGAGTGTTCACTACAAAGCGGATGGGCTTCGGGCTGATCGCGGCGACGGCAGCCTTCATCCTCGGGCTCGCTGGTGCGATCTTGTCATCTACGAGCAGCACACCTTCGTCCCAGACGAACGCGGCCACATTGCCCCCTGCGCCTTCGAGCACATAGAGGTGATCGGTCAACTGGGCGGTCTTGATCTCCTGCTCGAACTGCGGTGGCGGTTGGGGCGTCACCGCAACGCCGAGCGCAAAGATCCCTGCCAGGATCCCGATCTCATTCATGCGTTCGCTCCTGGCTCCCTGTCCGCGTTGAGCGACACGGAGGCCCGTGCTGCAGAACTCGCTTGCGAAAGAAGATCACACGCTCGGTCTCCTCGAATCCTGCCGCCGCGTGCATCGCGTGGCTGATGGAGTTGTCGAGCGCGGCATCGGAAGCAAGCTCAGTGCAACCGAGCCCGCACGCCCATTCCTCGACTGCTGCAATCAGGGCGCGGGCTATCCCACTCCGGCGGTACTGAGGGGCAACCCAAATGCCCTCGAGGAACGCAACGGGGCGCGTGTCGCAACCATTCACGTAATCGGACCGTAGCGCTGCCTCCGCAAACCCTGCCGCCACACCCTCGCTGACGGCGAGAAATCCGACCGGCGCCCGCTGCTGCGCCAGCAGCTCCGCCAGCTCCTCGCCGTGCGCGACCGGGCTCGTCTGCGGCCACAGTTCATGTCGAAGCGCAACCCACCTGGGATCGACTCCTGTGCAGCGCTCGATGTGAACTTCCGCTTTCACTCGACTATCCATCGGATGGGGACCGATAGGGACGGGCGCCGTAGCCGCCGGCCTTACCCTCATTCCATACAACCCTGACGAGCAGGAACCCGACAAGCCAGAGCATGATGACCGCGATGTATGCAACACCCAGGAGCACGTATGCAACTCCTCCTTCACTCGAGGCGGGTGCGGTGAATCCAGACCACGTCCGGACCATCGGGACCTGAAACAGGAGAGGGAGAGCGACTGCATTCGCAATGAGCAGGACAACTTGCCCAATCCAGTAGACAACGTGGGGCTGAGTCGGGATTTTGAACTTGCCTCGCGCCGCATAGACAGCGATCGCAACCAGGCAAGCGAGGTAGACGAGCACCCCCACGCCCACGTACGTACGCATTTCAGCCGGTTCGTCGAGCAATAGTTGAATGGGGAGGAAGGCAATCGCGACCAGCAGGGGCGTCGCAAACAGGCAGATACCGGCTGCGGCCACCATCAGATTGAGAGTGAGCATTAGCCGAATAATGTCTCCACTCATGATCTCATCGGATCCGTACGACGCTTGGATTTCGCGGCGTCGCCCATTCATGACACAGATCCGCGAGGTAACGTTCGAGCTCATCCTCGCGAATCGTATTGGGGATAAAAATGTCTTCGGCGCGCCGCCGCTTCCCATCGCAGGAACTATTCAAAGGCCTCGTTTTCAAGACTGAACTTCGGCGTATGGACCAGCACCAGCAGCGCCGTTTGCGCACGAACATTGGAGTAGCTGAAGCGCTGACCGCATCGCACGAGACAGAAATCCCCTGGCCCCAGGTCGAACTCGCTTCCCTCGAGCACAAATCGAACTTCGCCCTGGGTCACGAGGTAGTACTTGTCGGAGCGCTTGGAGAACGCCACCGCGTGTTGAGCAGCCGGCGGAACCTCAATCACCGCGAGCGAGGAGCCGAGGTCCTGCGTCGCCGTGTAATCATAGATGCGCAACCCACCAAACGGGATCGGCATCAGCGAATTGCGTGTGACGATCACGAAACCTCCCGCGACGTCATCGCACGACCTCGTTCTTGACGACAACTCCACCCTTCATCACGAACGGGACGGACTCCAGGTGACGGATGTCACTCAAGGGGTCGGAGGGAACCGCGATCAGGTCAGCATACTTTCCAGTTTGCACCGTCCCTATGTCCGAGCTGCCCAGGAGTGCTGCCGCATTTTGTGTGGCGCTTTGAATGGCTTCCATCGGCGACATGCCGAGCGCCACATACAGCGCGAACTGGCGGGCATTCTCGCCGTGTGGATACACACCCGCGTCGCTACCAAACGCTATCTTGACTCCTGCCTTATGCGCGAGCTTGAAGCTCTCGCGGAACCGCTTGCTGACCGCACGGGCCTTGGCAAGATGCGTCGCCTTGAGTCCGTATGCCTCGCCGTTCTGCAGGGACCACTCGTCGGCGTAGACATCCGACACCAGGAACACACGTCGTTCGGCCATGAGCCGAGCCGTGGCCTCGTCCAGGTAGCTTCCATGCTCGATGGATCGAGCACCGGCAAGGACCGAGTTGCGGATTCCTTCAAGACCATGGGCGTGTGCCGCCACGTGCTGGCCGCGCTTGCGGGCTTCATCAACGGCAGCCGCAATCTCCTCCTGAGTGTACGAGGCGGCCCCAGGGTCGGAGCGATCCGTGAAGATGCCGCCGCTCGCGATCACCTTGATGAAGTCGACGCCAAACTTCTGGTGTTCGCGGACCGCGCGTCGGATGGCATCCGCACCGTCGACGACTGTCACCGCGGAGCTCTTGAGTTCAAGGTCGGGAGGAGCCCAGTTTCCGATAGCGCCGTGTCCACCCGTCATTGTCAGGGGAGGCCCGCTCACGAACATCCGGGGTCCGTCCACCCATCCGGCGGCTATTGCGTCCCGGAGCGCCACGTCGGCGTAGTGCGGTCCGCCGGGATCCCGGACTGTCGTGAAACCGGCCATGAGGGTACTTTTCGCGTGCATGACCCCGAGGATCGCGCTCGCCGGTCCCGAGATTCCGCCGTAGTCGAGCGCCGGATCGGGGCTCACGGTCAGATGAGCGTGGGCGTCGATCAGCCCTGGCAGAACATGGAAGCCGCTGAGATCCAGGGCCTCGGCGTTCGTCGCATCCTCCTTCGTCGCGGAGCGCACGTCGGCGATGCGGCCGTCGCGAATAACGATGGCTACATCGCGACGGACCTGACCCCCGGTTCCATCGATCAGGACTCCGGCCCTGATAAGGGTCGGGCCAGTGTCCTGTGCGATGCCCGGACTGACAGCCGCGAAGGCAAGAGTGAGTATCAGCGCCTGCGCACTCCCCCAAGCCCTGTCGTAACGGTTCAGGTGCCTCTCCTCGTCGATGTCGCCGAACGTACGAACGCCTGGCCCGGCGCGACACCTTCGACGATTCGACCCTTGTCGACTACGAGCCTGCCAGCCACGACGAGATACCGTACTCCCACACTGGCCTCCGTGGGAGCGCGGAAGCTTGCGCGATCCTGTATGGCCTGCGGGTCGAACGCGACGATATCCGCGCGAGCACCCTCCTGAAGCCTGCCGATGCGCTTCGCGTCGGGGCTCATCGTTTCGAGGCGCTGCGCTGGCATCAGCGACATCTTGCGAATCGCCTCGGCCAGCGTGATGGCTTTCTGCTCGCGAACATACCGCGCCAGCACGCGCGAATACGTGCCCGCGCCGCGCGGATGCTGCATCACGCCGTCGCTTGCGATGGTCACCAGCGGGTCGGCAATGACCGCCTCCACGACTTCCTCCGGGTTGACGTGAATCAGGATCAGGCGCGGCTCTGGCGCCGCGTGCAGTGCCTCAAATCGTTCGCGCGTGAGGCGTTCACCTGACTCAGGAATTTCGAGATCGCCATAGTCCAGGCGTCGCTTTTCGCGCCAGCCCGGATTGAAGTAAGCCGAATTGATCGCCGTCATTGCAACTGTGTACGGATAGGCCTCCGTCGTCACGTCGAGGCCTCTGGCCCGCGCACCTGCGATCATCGACAGGCACTCCACGGAATCACTCATGCAACTGCTATTGACATGCACGATGTGAAGCGCCGCTCCGCTGATCGCTGCCGCACCGATGACCTCGGTGACCGCCTCGATGCCCGACCCGGGCTCGACTCGGCCGCTGCTGCGCGCGTGCACAAAGACCGGACTGCCAGAAGCCGCCGCGAGCTTGAAAAGCTCGATCAGTTCGTGTCGCGTCGTGCCAGGTGCGTACTCCAGGCCTATGCCGATACCCAATGCACCCGCAGCGATCTCGCTGCGAAGTTTCGCAAGAACGCGCTCAAGGCGCTGCGGAGAGGCCGGCTCGTTGGTGGCGGGACCGGATTGAGGAACTATTCCTGCCCCTGGGCCGAAGAGGCTCACGGGCAGCTGACCATCCCAGGCGACGACACGCGCTGCCAGGTAAGAGGCGCTGGCTCCGAAGTGCACGGGGCTGCGCCCGCGACGCGCATCGATGAAGCGCCCAATATCGGGAACGCCGACTTCGAGTTCCAACGCGGTCGTAACCCCGTCAAGCGCCATGAGGCGGTATGCGTCCTGGCTCTGACCATGCTGGTGCAGATCGATGAAGCCTGGGGCGACGACCAGGCCGCGCGCGTCGATCGTTCGCGTGCCAGTGAGCGGTTCGCTGGAAATCCGCGCGATCGTGTCACCGCGAATCCCGACGTCGCGGATGGCGTCGAGGTTGGTCTCAGGATCGATGACCCGGCCGGACTTCAGCACGACGTCGAATGACTCTGCAGCGCTGACGCTGGCATCCAGGCAGAGCGTCGCGGCAAGAATCAGGGCAGCTGTACGCATGCTTCTTCCTTCTTTGTGCTGGTCGACCTATCACCCCGCTTCAACGCATTGTCGGGCGTGATCGTCCATCGGTTCAATCAAAACTCTAGCTTTCCCGGAGCTACCAGAAAGAGTCGCTGTCACCCATATTCCGAAGACGGTACTTGGCGGTCTTGCGAACCAGAGCTTCTGGCAAGGGCTCGTTGTAGGGAATTTGCAGGTAATTCTTGGTCGTCTTGTGTTTTTTCAGTTCCTTGCGAAATGCCTGCAGCGCCGCCGGTGTTGGCGCGAAGTTGCAGTGTGCCTTGTGCGCGGAGAAGGCGAACAGGAATCGAGGCTCCACGAAAAAAGGGGTTCCCCACTTGATCGTCTCCTCGGCCTCCGGCGCGACGCTCTTGAGGATCGCGTACAGCCGGCGCAAGTGCGGCTGGCCCTCGCGTGGGGCAGCCCGGATATATTCGGCGATCGTAGTCGGACGCTTGCTTGCCATGTCTCTTGTGTAACGCCTTGTCAGGCACAGTCCAACGGTCGAGCTAAGACTTCTTCGAACGTTTCGACTTGCCAGAACTATTGAGGGCAACCGCCTGGCGAACGAGCGCCTTGAAGGCCGGCTCGTCCACTTCTTCTCCTTCGTGGATGTCGATCGCGCGGCGTACGTTTCCGTCGAGACTCGAGTTGAAGAGACGGGCCGGATCCTTCAGAGACGCGCCCTTGGCGAAGGTCAGCTTCACGACACTCTTGTAGGATTCGCCAGTGCAGATGATGCCATCGTGCGACCAGACCGGAGTGCCCATCCACTTCCATTCCTCGACGACGTCCGGGTCCGCTGCCTTGATGAGCTTGCGCATTCTGCCGAGGGTTTTCCCGCGCCAGTCCCCGAGCTCGGCGATTTTCTTCGAGATGAGCTCCGAGGCCGACTGGCCCTGTCTCGCGCCCGATTTTTTCATGTTAGGTACGGCTCTTCGTCAACATCGAATAATCCAGCAACCCGGTCTGCGCGATCATTTTCCACCCGTGCCCCGTCAACGTATAGAACTTACAGGCGCGGCCTAGCCAATGGTTCAAGACTCCATCCTGGCGCTTCCACAAGGTATCGACGTCGACAACCGCAAACGCACCGTCACCTTCGACAGAAACAGCGATTCGCTCAATGACGCGGCGATTGTGGATGAGCTCGTGCGTATCAAAGAGCTCCTGCCATCCACGGCGCCACCGATCGCGATTGTACCGGCCCCACACCAGTAGCCATTCGGCCGGATCATGGGCGGTGGAGTTGGGCGGCCAAGGCCAAACCATATCCTCGTGAAGCAGGGAGAGGAGTAGATCGACGTCCTTCGTATCCCACGCACGCGTTTCGCAGTCGACAATTTCGCGGATCTGCGAGTTCATGCCCGACACTTTGCTGCTACCGCTTCATTGCCCTTCCGGTGGCTGCCACAGTTCCACCTTGTTGTCTTCCGGATCCATCACCCAGCCGAACTTTCCATACTCGGAATCATCCGTCTTCTCCAGAACCTTGCAGCCCTCCTGGCGCAGGACCTCGAGCACTCCTGCCAGGTCCGCCACGCGGTAATTGATCATGAAGGACGACGTGCTCGGTGCAAAGTAGCTTCCGTCACCGACAGACCAGATCGTGGTGCCGGTCGTCGGTTTGCCCGTGTCATCGGTCCAGGTGAACGCCGCGCCACCCCACTCCTGTACGTCGATGCCGAGATGTTTCTGGTACCAGGCTCTCAACGCGACGGGATCCTTGGCTTTGAAAAAGATCCCACCGATACCTGTGACTCGCTTCATGGGTGTCTCCGAGTGGTGAACAGGAAGCCTGCCTCCTACCTACAGACGTGCCCACACCTGCCTGAGTCCGAGCAGATGGACAACGCCGTAGAGCAGGCAGATACCCGAACTCCAAAACCAAAAGGGTGTCGCCAGGTTCGAAGCAAACACCACGATCGGAATGATGGCAAGGCCGCGAAGCAGGTAGATCGCAGTGATCAGTGAGAGCACCGGCTTCAGCAGCGGCAACGGACGTATGACCCCGGCTCCAGCGAGCGCATACATCGCCCATATGAAGAGAATCAGGGCGATCAGGGAGGTGATGAGTGGGGGATACCAGTGACCCATCGCAGCGAGTTCCGCCATCCGCTCTCCGGCGCCGAAAAAACGGTACCAGGGGGCGCCGAAGATGAGGACTCCGATGTGAAGTAACGCCGCAGCAGCACTCATTGTCGCTGCAACGACGAGGAGACCGTTGCGGGTGACTGCCAATCGGGGCGCCTAACGTGCCGCTTCAGCGGACCGACTGCGGCAATTGGATGCTGGCACTTTGTTCCTCCCGCGCTTGCTCGAACGCGCTGTCACGCGGAGTCCGAGACATGTCCAAGTTGGCGAAGATCTGACAGGTTGTCCCACTCCGCCCATGACTCTCTGATACGTCCGTTCTCGACTTCGTAGAGGGCGATGTACACGGAGCGCACCTGCCCTCCACTCGGCGGGTACGGACCGAGCGGACCTCGCTGTGTACCAGTGAATAGGTGCCGCGCCGCAACCTTTGCGCCACAAGCAAACACATCGAGAAGTTCTTCGTGCGCATCTGGAAACGCCTCATGCTCCCTCTTCAGGAAACGCACAAGCTCCGTGGCGTTCTCCACACCAGGTTCTCCCGCAGCGAGGCTGTGCCTTTGGAAGGCGGGATGAAGGAGCCTTTCCAGAGCGGTCCAGTCATTGCGGTTGATCGCTTCGACGAACTGCCGCACGACACTGATTGGATCCATGACGATGCGGGCTCCGCCTAACGTCCGTGTTGAGCAACGCTCTGCTCACCGGCGATCTTCGCGCCACTGTCGTACCATCCCCTGCCGCGACCGATCCGTCGGGCCATCGTAACTGTCACAGCCGCGTCTTCGTCTTCACGCCCATCGCCTTGTCCCATTCGTCCGGGGTCATGTGCTTCACCGTCTGGCCGAAGGACCAGATGTGGCCTTCGGGATCGACGGCCCGATAGGTGCGGTCGCCGTAGAATTGCGTTGTCGGTTCCATTGCGATCGTCGCGCCAGCCTTGCGCGCGTGCTCGCAATGGGCGTCGATGTCGGTGGTGAGCTGGACGTGTACCGTCTGGGTGTTGAAACCGTCGATCGATGCGGGGCTCTTGTGCATCGGGCTCCATTCGGAGCCGACCATGACGAGACCGTCGCCGAAGCGCATTTCCGAATGCAACAGCTCGTCATTGGGTCCGACGATGACCATCGAGGGCTCGAAACCGAACACTTCTTCGAGCCAGCGCAGCGCCTTTTTCGGATCCTTGTAGCAGAGGGCGGATGAGACCGACGGGCGGGGTTCCAGGTTGTCCATGACGCGCTCCATTGTGTCCGACGGATGTCATGGTTGAGATCGTCGTGGCACTTCGAAAGTTCGGCACATGCCAATTGTGGAATCGAGGCGGCCCGTTATCCGCATGAGGGGAGAGCAGTAAGGTCCTTTTCAAAATCGACGTACAGCTCGGAAAATCCTGAGGTGTCGTAAAGGCGTCTCGCGCCTTCGTTTTCGGCGAGCACGCACACTCTCAGCCACTTTGCACCTTCGTCACGAGCGTATGTCTCTGCCCTGGCGATCAGCGCCCGCCCGATTCCACGACCTCGATACGGCGCCCGCACTACGAGGTCAGCAAGATACGCATACTCCAAATCACCATCCTCGAGCGCACCACTGCGCACCTTGGCCAGGACTGTTGCATATCCCGCAATCTCACCCTTTTCGTCAGCAACAAAAATCCTGCCGTGGCATTCGGCACACTTTGACAGCGCGTCCGAAAAATAGGCGTTCGCTATCTCGTCGCCGGCGGCCCTCCGGCTGTCGATTCGGCGCTCAAAATCCTGGAGTTCGATCAAACAGGCGCGGATGCCCTCGAAATCTGCATCGCGGTCGTACTCTCTGACGATCATGACGAGATACTAACGTCCCGTTCAGCGGACCGACTGCGGCAATTGGATGCTGGCACTTTATCCGTCCCCGGTCCGCTGCGACCGGTTGACACCGGCCTCCAACAAGATGCGCAGGTCATCAGGCATCGGCATGGGCTTCAGCGCGCTGACGTTGGCACGACCCGTATTTCCAGTCGGCACCCAGATTCGGGAGAACATTGCGGCTGCAGCGATGCGAGACAGCTGCCCAAGGACTTCCGGCCACTCACGCACAGAGGCGCCCAGTTTCAGCATCAACCAGTGCACATGAACGTGCCGCCACGTAAAGCGCTGGCTGAGAATATGGGCGCGCCCGAGATGCTCAAACGCTCGCTCGAAGTTTCCCTCGCCCGTGGCGCGACGTGCGGCCAGCAATTCCGCCTCGTATGCGACTCGCAAGTCACGTGTCATGGAGTGGCGCCTGTAAATGGAATCAGTCGTAAGCCGTCAGCTCGCGTCCCCGGGTCTCGGGTAGCGCAAGGACGCTCAGGATGACCAGCAAGTACGCGCCGGCAGCCAGGTAGCCGATCGCGATCCCCAGGGGCATCGTGCCACTCATGTAACCGACCAGCGCCGGGGCGATCGAGCCGATGGCGCGACCGATGTTGTAGGTAAAGCCCTGGGCGGAACCTCGCACCCGACTCGGGAACAGCTCGCTCAGATAGGCGCCCATCCCCGAGAAGATACCCGAGAGAAAAAAGCCGAGCGGGAACCCAAGGATGAGCATGAACGAGTCGGTGATCGGGATCTGCGTGTAGGCGACGACCAGCACGCCTGCGCTGCAGGCAAAGAGTATGAAACAGCGACGGCGGCCGATGCGGTCGGAGAGGTAGGCGCTCGTGAGATATCCAATGAATGATCCGAGAATCAACACGAGGAGGTAGCCGCTCGTGTTCAGCACCGAGAGCTGGCGCTCGGTCTTGAGGTAGGTAGGCAGCCAGGTCGTGACCGCGTAGTACGCGCCCATCATGCCAGTCGCGAGCAGGGTCGCTCGCAGGGTCGTGCTGAACAGCTTCGGAGAGAAGATCTCGAGGAAGTGACTCTCGTCACCCTCCTTCTCTATCTTGGCTCGGTTGGCGCGGTAGATCTCCGGATCCTCGAGGTTGCGTCGGATATAGAAGATCAACAAGGCCGGCAGCACGCCGATCCAAAACAGGATTCGCCACGCCCGCTCTGGCGCTACCAGGCTATAGACAGCCCAGAACGCGATCGCCGCCATCCCCCAGCCGATGGCCCAGCTACTCTGCACGAGACCCACGGCCTTCCCGCGATGACGCGCCTGGATCATCTCCGCGACGAGCACGGAACCCACCGACCATTCACCGCCGAAGCCCAGCCCCTGCAGAGCGCGGGTAATGAGGAGCTGCTCGTAGGAGTTGGTGAAGCCGCTCAGGAAGGTAAAGAACGAGAACCACAGCACCGTGAGCTGCAGGATCCTGACGCGCCCGTACTTGTCCGCCAGCACGCCGGCCGCCCAGCCGCCGATGGCCGAGGTCACCATCGCAACCGTGGCGATCGAGCCCGCCTGCACTCTTGTCATTCCCCATATCGCAAGCAGAGTCGGGATGAGCATGGTGTAGATCATGTAGTCGAAGGCATCGGTCGCATAGCCGGCAAAGGCCGCGCCGAGCGTCTTGCGTTCCACGCGGGTAGTGTCTTTGAGCCACACGTGGATCATCTACGCTGGGGACCAGATCCCGATTTCCGAGCGGCCGATGATCAGGCAATTTCTTGCGATCACTTCCCGGACCAAACGCTCAGCCAGGGTTTCGATCTCGACCTCCGCTGCCGTTGCCACACCCATCTCTTCGATGGCCGGCAGAAGACTGGCGACGAGCGCGGCGACTGCGCGCAACCACTCCTCACATGCCGCACCGCCGCCGACGAAGGTCTGCATGCGCATCGAATGCGTCGTCAGGCCTGCGCTGTCGAAGGCGTGGTGCAGCCTGGCTGCCATGTCTGTATCGGAAGTGCCAGCGATCCGCAACACGTCCTCTCTCCATTGCAGGCAGCGGTCATAGGTCGGAGCCTGCGGGGTCGATCGGCAGGCGCTCCAATCCGGCTCGTGAAAGACGATCAGGCCACCCGAGCGCAGCTGCCCGACCAGTCCGCGCAGCAACTTCGCCGGATCCGCCTGAAACAGGAGGACGTAGCGCCCGACGACTGCATCGAAAGGCCGGTCAAAGGCCATTTCGGCAGGATTGCCCTGGCGGAAGACTACGTTGCGTATTCCCCCAGCCTTGGCTCTCTCGGTCGCCGCCGCGACCGCTGCCGCCACCTTGTCGGTGCCGATCACCTCTCCAGTGTCACCAACAAGGTCGGCGACAAGGAACGCGGTGTCGCCCGCCCCGCTTCCGACATCGAGCACGCGCATGCCCGAGCCAATCCCGGCCTCGCGGAAGAACTGTCGCGTTACGGGTTCCAGGGAGCGCGCCTGCAACCTCAGGCGCTCCAACTCCCGCTGTGAGTGACCGAGCGCGTAGACGGGGTCGGTCATTGCATTCCGGTGGGCGCACTTTCCACTTGAATCAGGCGAACAGCAAACGCGAACAGCCAAATGGAAAGAACGCCGGTCGCCAGGTGCTCGAGCAGACCTGGTGCTCCGAGCGGGTTGCCTTCCCACGACATCAGCAGCAACGACACAAGCGCCACCAACCCCAATGCGATCGAGAACCAGGAAAGCGGGCGCAGCGGGGCAAGGCGACGGAACAGGATTCCCCAGAGGATCGTCGCCAGGATGCCGGAACAGAAACCGATCGTGGCGAAGAGTTTGTGAAGATCCTGGGTCTCCGAAATTCGTACGCAACCTGGATCGCACGGGAACACACCAGCCCCCATCCGGCCGATGCCCTCCAGCGCGATCAACAGGCATCCGATCGTTACTAACCACCCGCGTCGAATGGTGGCCGACAGGGCGGCAGCGAAGCACGGGTACAGAAAGCCGGTGAATCCGAATGCCGCGCCGCGCATCAACACTTCAGTGGCACTACCGCGCTCCCCGAGCTCGCTGATGTAGTGAGTCACGTGACTGAAGTCAGGGCGAAGGGCGCCGGCAAAAGCGATGAGTCCGAGCCAGAGCACCGGGCTCGCGATACCACAGTAAAGACCCAGCTTGCGCAATGACTCACTCATGCGGCGCATAACGTCCCGGTTCAGGGGGCCGGCCGCGACATCCGCAGACTATTCGCGAATGCCCGGTTCACTCGGAACGTCGGAGTCTGCGTCCTTCGGCACCATGAGCTTCATCAACGCGGAGAAGATCAGGTTGTCCTTGTCGGACCCGGCAAACAATGCCCCTTTGAACGCCACGATTGCCGCTCCGGTCGTATCGGTGTAATGGACGACGGCCCAGTCGTTCTGGATGTCTGGGGACAGTTTTCCCCACTCCACCCAGGTAATGCTGCTCTTGGGAATGTTGACGGTTCCCTTGTCGAAGGTGAACTCAACGCCAGTGTCGCTCACCGTGAGCGTGCCCGTCTGTTCGTATGCCTTGCCGAAGAGTCGAACCTTTCCCGTCCGATACCAGGTCTTCTCGATGGTCACCGGCAGCGCAACGTTCTTGTCGACCTCGACTCCGCCCTGTGCAGCGGTACTCGCAACCGCGCCGGCCAGCATGACAACAGTCGTGAACAGCGCTTTCCTGTGGATCTTCATGTGTTATTCGTTCTTGTCGGAGCCACATGAACCAGTATGCGCGCCCGGCCTGGCGCCAACAACCGACCCGAAGGCCACAAAGGCATCATCTCTGGTCTACAATCCGTTCCTCAGTCGTGGTCGTGCAGTACATCCAGGAGGAGCGTCGTGAAAAACATGCTAGTCGGATTGATCTTGTCGAGCGCGCTGGCGCTGCCGGCCCTGGCGGCATTGAAAACGGGCACGAGCGCGCCGGACTTCTCCGCCCAGGCGTCGGTGGCGGGGAAAGATTTCAAGTTCTCGCTCGCGGAGGCGCTGAAGAAGGGCCCGGTGGTCGTCTATTTCTATCCGTCAGCGTACACCGGCGGCTGCAATATCGAAGCCCATACGTTTGCGATCAACCAGGAAAAGTTCGACGCGGCCGGAGCCTCGATATTGGGCGTATCGCACGACAGCATCGCGAGACTCAACGATTTCTCGGCCGATCCGGAGTACTGCGCGGGCAAGTTCCCGGTGGCCTCCGATCCCGACGGCGCGATCGCGAAGTCCTACGATCTGAAGGTGATGGAGAAAAAGCCCGGCGCCAAGGACACACGCGGGATGGAAATCGATCACGCGTTTACCGAGCGCACGACGTTCGTCATCGCACCCGATTCCAAAATCGTGGCCGTCTTTTCGTCGGCGGACGACAAGATCTCACCCGCGGACCACGTCACGAAGTCCTTGGAAGCGGTCAAGGGACTCGCGGCTGGAAAAGCGATGTGACTGAAGGTTAGGCGGCATGGGTTAGGCGTCGCCGCGCAGTGCAGAACGCTCGTGCGGCTGCAAAGTCTCCGGCATCGATATGGGCTCGCTGGAACCCGAGCGGAAGAATGGGTTGTCTCGGAACGCGCCACTCAAGCGGGCTCCCCAGACGTTTCTGATGATCTTCAGGAGGCCCTGCAGGTTGGCGATCCGCGTAGGACTCACCGGACCGTTCGCGGAAGCTGTATTCAGTGATATCCGCGACGGCCCAAAAACGTCGTCAATCTCGTTAGCGGAGCCCGGCAGGCAACTGCGAACGAGTCCTACATAGGACAGCTTCGGATCCTGCGGCGTGTTGCCGATCGGGGTGCGGCAACAGGCTGCGTACCAACGCAGTAGACCCTTGTCACTGAGGCGCATGCAGCGCAGCTGCTCGGCCCCCTTGGTGAAATGGACGTGACGAGGGACGGTGGCGATGATGTCTGTGCCACCTCGACCGTTCAGGATGCGCTCCGATGCTCCCAAGAAGCGGGCGAAAGCCTGGCAGTCTCTGCAATAGCAGACAGCGCGGGCAGCGACGTCGGGCGAGGCCACATACCCCTCGACGACGCCGCACTCGCAACGCAACGGGTAGTTCATGGGCAAGCCTCGCGCAGCGGACGGCGTTGTGTCGCCTAACGCCCCGGTTCAGAAATCAGAAACCTAGCGCGTTTGAGATTGGTCGCCGTCCACCACCGGCTCCAGCTCGGCGTGGAGCAGTTTCCGCAGTGTCCGGGAAACCCAGCCGGCCAGTAGCGCGCCGACGATCGGGGCGACCCAGAAGAGCCACAGCTGCGCCAGCGCCCAGTCACCGACGAACAGCGCGGATCCCGTGCTGCGGGCCGGATTCACCGACGTGTTGGTCACCGGAATGCTCACCAGGTGGATGAGGGTGAGCGCCAGCCCGATCGCAATGCCCGCGAATTGCACGGGCGCGCGCTGGTGAATCGCCCCGAGGATCACCACCAGGAAGCCGAAGGTCATGACCACTTCCGTTACCAGCGCCGACGCGAGGGAGTATTTCCCAGGCGAGTGCTCGCCGTAGCCGTTCGCCGCGAATCCCGCGGACACGTCGAAGCCGGCCTGGCCGCTGGCGATGACGAAGAGGATCGCGGCCCCTGCGATGGCTCCGGCAACCTGCACAACGATGTAGGGTGCGAGCTTGTTCGCCGGAAAGCGGCCCGCGGCCCATAAGCCAAACGAGACTGCCGGGTTGAAGTGCCCGCCGGAAATCGGACCGAGGGCATAGGCCATCGTCAACACGGTGAGACCGAACGCGAGGGAGACTCCGGTGAGGCCGATTCCGACTTCGGGAAAAGTGGCAGCAAGCACGGCACTGCCGCACCCGCCCAATACCAGCCAAAACGTTCCGATGAACTCAGCAATCAGTTTGGCGACCATGATGGAACTCCATTGGAGTTGGGGAAGGGCACGCTTCGCGACGGATTGATCCTAAGAATGTATTTCTCTGGCCGGATGCAAGCAACAGCAGTGTCAAGCAGACCAAGGAGCCAGCCAGCAGTCCACCGCGCGGCCCTCATCTGGCAGGCACCTAGCGGCCGCGTTGAGCAACGCGCTGCGGAGTAATGGATGCTGACACTTTATCCCTCCACGGCCCGCTGCAACCGGTTGTCATGCCTTGCCATCATGTGATGGTACCGCGCGCCTAACAATCTCTGCCTCGAGCTCAACCGCGATCCGACGCTCGATTTCCCCGGGAGGCGGACTCGCAGTTTCGCTTCGCCTACGACGCGATCCGCGGTGCCGCAACCAAAAAAAGAATGCCCCCAGTGCGCCAACAAGGACCACAAGTGGGATCCAAGGGATCGTAGGCGCGAGAACAGGCGCCCCTGTTCCAGGATCCTGCGGGATGGGAATTGGAGGAGTCTGTTCTCCTGTAAGAGTCCAAGTAAAAACCAAAACCACCGCCGCCGCTGCCGCGCCTCCAACGGAAACGTACCAAGCTGCACGGCGTCGCGATGCCGCCATCCGCGGTGAGGGTGACGGGCGTGGCTCAAGCTCGTGCGCGCGCGAATCGACAGCACTGTGGTTCGTCCCAACTGTTCCTCGAAAGTCAATCCACTGGAAGTCGCCCAACTCCGCGGGCAGAGGAGTTGCATCCAGCAGAAGGGGGAGTAGGTCTTTCTTTTGTTGGAGAGCCGCCCTCCACTCATGCGACACCTCGCTCGATCGCGAGGCGTGATGGCACCAGAAGACAACGACGAGATTGGATTCGGCCAGCGCCTTAGCGATTTCTTCTCGCCATCTCTTACCCGGAGGAATTCGATCAGCGTCTTGGAAGACAAGGGACTCGTTAACGCGGAGCAGTCTGACCACAGGAGCGACGAGCGACGCATCAGAATGGCTATAAGAAACGAAAACCCTGACTGTCTGACTAGGCATCACGGATTGTTTCGGCGTTCATAGGTTATCGGCGGGGCATAACGCTCGCGCGCACCGGCGCTGCGCGAAGCGAGGGAAGGCCGAACCCGCAGGGCGAGGCCCGTCGGGTGGAGCGCGTTGTTAGGCAGCAATGTTGTTCGCCTTTTCAATGATTGTCTTCCAGCCCCAGACGCGCGTGGTATGACCCACGCCTGAACTGTCAATGTCTGTTGCGATCTGCTTGAGCTGATCCTGGTCCAGGCGGTCCCAGATATTCCCAACGATAGGCGTGTTGTTTTCCTTGTAGCATTTGACGTGAACCAGGGCGTGCTCGCGCAATGCTACCTGCGCAGGCAGCTTCGCAAGCTCCGGCGCATTGACGGCGACGTCGGCGAGCGCCCCGAACAAGTAGGAGCGATGCTTCGGTCTTTTGCCGACGTAGACAAATGGGACGTGTCGTCCGTCGCTACGCGGAACGAAGCAGGCATCACCGACTCTGAGGCGGCTGGTGGAATTCGGGATCATTGCTGCCTAACGGTTGAGCTGAGCGTCGCGGCTGCAGCGGTATGGGCTTGGCACTTTATCGTCCACGCGTGCGCTCCAGCGAGGTGTTAGGCGGCACGAATTCGCATGCCAAGTGCAACACGGCAAAGTCACTGCTGGCGGCCCTGTGGAAGGAATTTGTTACCGTCTCGGCTCATACCGCATCGCCACCGCGCCCGAGCCGAACTCCAGCCGGCCCACGAGCTTCAAGTCGACACGCTTCGATAGCCCCGCGAACAACGTCGGCCCGTGGCCCGCCAGCCTGGGGTGCACCACGAACTCGTACTCATCGATCAATCCCAGCTCCGCCAACGCCAGCGGGAGCTTCACGCCTCCCACGAACAGTCCCTTACCCGGCGCCTGCTTGAGCTGCTGAACGGCATTCCCCAGATCCCCGCGCACGAGCTCGGCGTTCCAATCGACCCGGCCCAGGGTGCTCGACACAACGTACTTCTTTGCCGCGTCGATCGTACGGCGGAAGGGTTCCATCCAATCGGGCATCTCTCCCGTCCACGCCGGCCGAAACGCTGCCTCCATCATTTCGTAGGTCACCCGGCCAAAGAGGAGGGCATCGGCCCGGTTGAGGTTCTCGACCGCATGACGATGCAAGTCTTCGTCCGGGAGAATTGCACGGTGATCGCAGCACCCGTCCAACGTGACATTGATGGAATACCGAAGAGGTCGCATTGCTTAAGAGTCCAACGCGTAGTCAGGTGACAGCTGTTGAACATGGAGTGCCGACCGCTCGCTTGTTTGCGCGCGCCACGTTCCTATCGTTCGGAAAGGCAGCCATTCTCACGAAGCCAATCCGTAACACGCTCCATGCGCGTCGCGGCTGCGCACTCAAGGGAGAGAACAAGGGCCTTGTCGAGCGCCTTCAGCGGCGCGGGCCGCCCTGATCGAGGGGACTTGAGCTGCTCGATTATTCGGTACGGCTGAAAGTCAGGCTTGGCAGCAACAAGATAGCTAACTGCGGACCCGTCGTATGACGTTGTCACAGGCTCCACCTCGCCACACTCGGCGAGTACGGCGCGAAGCAAGGCCAATGATTCCTCCAAACGATCGCGCAAGTCTTCGCCCCTGTCGAAGCGGACCAGCACGAGGTAAGGGATGAATTCCGAGTCTTCCATGTTCAGGATTGCATACTCATCGCGAGTCACGCGGGAACGCGCAGGCTGATCCTCAAGTCGCGTCGACGTCAGACTCTACCATCCGCGTGTCACCTAACGTCCCAGCGACGGTACTTTATCCGCAGCTACGCCGAGGTCAGCACCCACGCCCCAGCAAGCACCAGGGCGAGCCCGCTCAATCGGCCTCCATGAGCGCCGTAAGGCGCGAGTTTCTCGACCAGCACGAAGGCGGCGATGGCGCCGATCCACAATAGGCTCATCACGCCGCCAACGAACAGCAGCAGCATCAGCGCCCAGCAGCAGCCCACGCAATAGAGACCGTGAAGCAGCCCGAGTTGCAGCGCGCCGGGCAGGCCCGGCTGCCAGTGCTCTGCGAGGAATCCCAGTGGCGACCGGCAATGCCGCAGGCACGCGTGCTTGAGCGGCGTCCACTGGTAGATCCCCGCCGCGATCAGGATCACACCAGCCAGCCACGGGCTGGCGCTCACCATCATGGGCGACAGCAGCGCCGCCTCGGCCAAGCCCCACTGTAGCAGCGATGCCGCGACGCTAAATCCGAACCACGCCACTAGGTATCCGGCCGCAAATGCGAACATGCGCCGGGCTGGCGAGCGGACCTTCGGATCGTTCTGGACCGCCCTGTGAAAGATGAGAATTGTCGGCAGCGCGCTCGGTAGCATCATCGCAACCATCATCGCCGCCCACATCAAGAAGATGAGAAGGAAGTACGGCGCGTCCCAGTTCGCTTCCATCATCCAGGCGGCGGCTCCGTCCATGCGCCCGTACATATCGAGTGACGTCGGCACCAGGTACGCCCACGCGGAGGCGATCACCCCAGCGAGGCCGGCGATCACGAGTGCCTTGCCTCCCAGATAAGAAGACTTTCGCATGCCCTGCTTCCCCCCTAAGCGGCCTTCTGTTTCAAGCGCCACGGGTCGATAATGTCGGCCATCGTAGCGGCTGCCTTTGCAGAGAAAAGGGGTTGTCATGGACGACGTTCAGACGTGGCGCATCAAGGGTCAGTGGTTCGACGTATGCCGCTGCGCGATTCCGTGCCCGTGTTCATGGGCCCAGCCGCCCGACGACGGGTTCTGCGAGGGTATCCTCCTCTGGCATATTCAGGAAGGTCACTACGGCAACGTCAAGCTCGACGGCCTCAACGTGGCGATGCTGGGGTCGTTCCGCGGCAACGTGTGGGAGAAGGCTAGCGACTTCAAGAGCGCAATTTTCATGGACGAGCGCGCCGACGAAACCCAGCGCGCCGCCCTGCAGACCGTTTTCACCGGCCAAGCGGGCGGCTGGCCCAAACGCTTCGGCGACCTGGTGAAGGGCGAGATCACGGGTTTCGCAGTCGCGCCCATCAACGTGGAGATCGCGCCAGACCTTTCGAAATGGCGAGCCGAGATTCCGGCCTACAACGTCCTCGCCGCGGCCGAAGCGCTGATGGGTCCGACCAGCGAAGGCAAGGTGACGAAGATCCACAACCTGCCGGGTGCGGAAACCGGTCCAGGCGGCGTAGCTACGTGGGGCCGCGCTACGGCCGATCGCGCGGACGCGTTCGGTTTCTCGTGGAACCGTACGGGCAAATCGAGCAAGCTCATCGCCTTCGAGTGGAGCGGTCCCGGCTGAGCCATAGACCGTCACGTCGCTTGACCTGAGTGCCGGTTAGATGACCGGATGTTTCGAGTGCCACTGGGTCGCTTGCTCGTACGCGTGACCGATGCGGCATATCGCCGATTCGCTCAACCGGCGACCCACGAACTGCACGCTCAGCGGCAGGCCGTCCGCCGAGAAACCGCACGGCACCGACAAGGTGGGGCTGCCGCTGAAGTTGAACGGCTGGGTGTGAATGTCATTCCGGACGCTTTCGCTCCACGATTCGGCGGTCTCTTCGTCGAACGGGTCCGCCTCCTTCACGCGTGCACTGTTCGCCATCGACGGACACACCAGGCAATCGACGATACTCAGCATAGACTCGATGGACGCGGACACCTCCGATCGAACTCTCGAGGCCGCGGCCCGCGCCGCGGGGGTGACTCGCTGAGCAAACTCGAGCGCTGCGCGCAACCCCGGTCCGTACTCGCTGGCCCGACTCGGAAACGTCTGCGCATGGGCGGCAAGTGCCTCAACACCACACAACTCGAGCCAGGCGCCACCAACTTTGCTGACGTCCGGCATTGTGACGGCCACGACGGTCGCGCCCAATCGGGTCAATTCCCCGAGCACGTCATCCATCGCCTTGGCGACATCGGCATCGACGTTGTCGGTGGCGTAGCGACGATCGAAACCGACACGCAGGCCCGCAATGCCTCGCCCCAGTTCGGCACGTACCACGGGCACCGGCTCCGGCAGCGAAGTCGGGTCGCGCGGATCGGCACCGGCCATCGCTTCAAACATGATCGCGGCGTCTTCGGTCGTGCGAGTCATCGGCCCGACGTGATCCATGGAGGCAGCCAGCGCGAACACGCCGAAGCGGCTCACTCGACCATACGTGGGCTTGAGCCCCACGCATCCGTTCGCGGCCGATGGATACCGGATCGACCCCCCCGTGTCCGTCCCAACCGACGCAAAGCACAGGCCCGCTGCCGTCGCCACGCCGGAGCCACTCGATGACACGCCGCTCCACCGCGTGCTGTCCCACGGGTTCACCGGCACCTGGAAGCCGGGAAAATACGGTCCGAACGCTCCTTCGCACAGCACGAGCTTGCCCAGGATGACCGCGCCGGCAGCTTGCAGCCGAGCAACGACGGTCGCGTCGAAGTCGGGCGTGAAGTCGGCTAACACCTTCGTGCCTGCCATGGTGCGAACGCCGCGCGTATAACAAAGGTCTTTCACCGCGATGGGCACGCCATGCAGAGGCCCGCGGTACCGGCCGGCGCGGGTCTCGGCGTCCGCGCGCCGAGCGCTCGCGATCGCCTGGTCGGCCATGACCGTGACGTAGCTCTGCAGGCGCCCGTCCACCGCGGCGATCCGGTCGAGCAGTTGTTGCGTCAGATCCAACGACTGGATCTCCCGTGCCGCGATCAGCCTGGCGACGTCCGCCAGACTCGAGTAGTGCAGCGGTCTCGTGACTTGCGAAACCGAAGCACCTGCCGGGCCGCGCTGGCACGACACTGCGGCGACCGGTAATGCCGCGACGCCAGCCAGGCGTGCCAGGAGTTCGCGGCGCGTCAACACGGGTTCGATCATCATGCCCGCCGTCGGTCGACAATGAGTGACGCGTTGATCTCGGCAACGCTGCGTGTTCCCGCCTGGCGCATGTTGCCGGCGAGCTCCGACTGCAGGATCTCGAGCACGCGTTCGACACCTTCCTGCCCGAAGCACGCGAGTCCCCAGATGTAGGGCCGGCCAACGCCGACCGCAGCGGCGCCGAGCGCCAACGCCTTGAAAACGTCGGCGCCGCGACGCACGCCGCCGTCCACGAGCAACGGAACACGGCCGGCAACCGCCGGCGCGACTTCGGCGAGGCTGTCGATCGATGCGCGGCCGCTGTCCTCGGCGCGCCCTCCGTGGTTCGAGACGATGATGCCGTCGACGCCGTGCTTGACCGCGAGCAGCGCGTCCTCGCGTGTGACGAGGCCTTTGATGACGAGCTTGCGCGGCCAGATGTCGCGCAGACGCTTGACGTAGTCCCAGCTCATGTCAGGCGGCGTCAGGTCTTCGACGGCTTGGACATCGAGCCCGCGGAACATTGGCTTGCGAGCGATCTCATCGGCAAGCCGGGGGCTGCTCGTGTGGCAAGCCGTGCAATCGCGCGTGTCGTGCCGCTTTGCGCGCGCGAGCGCGATGCGGTTCGAGCCGCCCTGGAGATCGACCGTCAGCACCAGCACGGGGCAGCCAGCTGCTTCGACGCGACGAACGAGTGCCAAGGTCACGGGCCATTGGTCGGTGGGGTAGAGCTGGTACCAAACCGGCTCGCCGCGCGCGGCGTTCACGTCTTCGAGGCCGGTCGATGAAACCGTCGAGAGAATCTGCAGGCGTTTCTGCGAGCGGGCCGCTTTCGCGCTCGCGATCTCACCGTCCGCATGGAACGCACGCTGGCTTCCAACCGGATCCAGGAAGATCGGCGACTGCCAGGTCGAGCCAAAGAGGCTTACGGACGTGTCGATCCGGGAGATGTCCACCAGGCGCCGCACGCGCAGGCTGTAATTTGCGAAGCCCGCGTCGTTGGCGTGAAGCGTCGCGTCGCCGTCTACGCCGGTCTTGAGATAACCCCAGTGAGCGGGCGGCAGCTTCGCCCGCGCGAGCTGCTCGAAGTCAAACACATCTCGCGCCTCCGCGGCAGAAGCGATGAACGGGTCGTCCTGGGCGGATGCGCGGAGCGCGCGTCCGAGACCGGCGAGTGCCGGGGCGGTAAGAATGCACTTCAGGACGCGCCTGCGTGTGGTATCACCCATGGATTCTCCCCTGCTACCGGAAAATCGTAATTTCGAACGCACTTCCCAGAGTGCCTTCGCGTCAATCACTTCGCCGTGGTCTCGCCAGAACAGCGACGCCTTCTTACGAAATCCCCGCGCTTGAAGGAGTGGCTTGATGTCATCCTGCACGATGCGCGTGACAAGTTCGGCGGGTTTCACGGACGGCGCCTAACGTCCCGTTTCAGCGGGCCGGCCACGGCAATTGGATGCTGGCACTTTATGCCTCCCCGGACCGCTGCAACCGGTTGTCAGGCGGCGGGCCTCAGCCGGCGCTTGCCACGAATTGCGAATCTTGCTGTTAGCACACAGACAACCGCCAGAATCAACACCAGCGTCGCATAGGTCGCCAAAAGCCAATACAGCTCGTTTCCCTTCCACACCCTGTTCAGAATCATCGAGTTCGTCTGGATTCTAAAGCTCCCGGCTGCAAGAGCCGGGATAACCTCGCTCTGCACCAGAGACACGATGCCCATCGCAAAGAGGACGATCAGCGCAAGCGAAACGATTGACGCGAGAGCTGCTAGTGCTTTCTTCATGACTCACTGACTCCGATGAGCCGCCTAACGATCGCGTTGAGCGCCCGGACGTGCCGCTGCCGGCGCGACGAGCGCGCATACTCTCTTCCGCGCGCTCGGCGCGCTAACCACCACTGTGTCACGGTCCGCTCCAACGCGTAGTTAGAGGCCGCCGCTGCACAGATGCGTGAGTCAGAGCGGCAACAAAAGCCCCACTGGCGATACACCACAACGCGAGAACAAAATCTACAGCAAGCACGAGGACTCCTGGAATCGCGGACATTGCAAGAACGAGAGGCCACGAGAGCTTTTCCCGGAGCAGGAGAAGTGCGTATAGCGGAGCTCCATAGATCACGACGGGCAGGAAACCGATCACCAAAGCGGAGGAGAACACTAGCCATGCGACATAGAAAGATTCTGCAAGAGAGCCGGGCCGATTCCCCTCGAACGGTTCTATGCCTGCACTGATGAGGCTAACGAGGCAAGCGCAAACAAGCAGGGCAGCTATCGCTCGTAACTCGATGCGCCAGAGCGCGCCTGCGAACGTCATGCGGCCTCTAACGTCCGCGTTGAGCGACGCGCGGCATCGCTGACGCAAACCGAAGGCACTTGATCCACAGCCTCAACATCCTTGCTACCTCACCGAAGCTGTTGGCCGCGCGTTCTTGCTCCAACGCGTTGTTAGACGGCGCGCAGTACGAACCGCGACCCTCACAAGCATCATCACAACTGCCCCGGCCGCGGCCCAAACCGCCGTGTTGGCCACCGAGACGACAACATAGCCCGGAAAGTCAGAAGGAAAGGCCTGGAACACCTTACCTATCGTCAACCACCAAACGGCGGCCCCCGGCTCGATAAAGTAATCAAGGGCCCTGGCGATAGCGCGCGGTACAAATTCCGGATACGACGCCACACGCACCCAGACGGCAACCGCACTCAGAACGAGCACGCCGAACGACAATGCAATCCACAGCCGCGTACGTCTCTTGACGGGTGCCGCAACCATAATGATCGTACGCGCCGTCTAACGTCCCGGTTCAGCGGGCCGACCGCGACAATTGGTTGCTGGCACTTTATCCCTCACCGGCCCGCTGCAACCGGTTGTTCGGCGACTGACACTGGGTCGATACGTCACGCATCAGACCAAACCGCCAATTCGTTGCCACTTGGATCGGCGAAGTGAAATCGGCGGCCGCCGGGAAACGTAAACGGTTCTTTGAGAATCCTTCCACCAGCCGATCGCACCGCGACAAGGCTCTGATCAAGGTCACTTGAATAGAGAATCACCAACGGACCGCCGGTCCGAACCTCCTCTGTTCGATGCAAGCCACCAACTTCACGATCCGCTCCATGAATCCCTGCGTAATCCGGACCGTAGTCGGTGAAGCTCCAGCCGAACGCGTCCGCATAGAAGAGCTTGGCTGCGTCCAGATCGCGGACCGTGAACTCGATGTAGTCGATAGCGTGATGATGATGCATTAGTCACTCCGCACGCGCGTGGATGTCGCCCAACGTCCCGGTTCAGCGGGCCGGCCGCGACAATTGGATCTTGGCACTTTATCCCTCACGGGAGACTTCCTACGAAAAAGTGGACACCGGTTGGTTAGTTGCACTGGCTTTCGAACTCCACCGGCGAACGGTATCCGAGAGCCGAGTGTAGTCGCACCCGATTGTAGAATTCCACGTACGAACGCAGCGCTGCGCGCAGATCTCGGTCGCTGCTGAAGCTCTGCCGGTGATAGAGGTCGGACTTCATCGACTTGAACCACGATTCCATGTGCGCGTTGTCGTTCATCCGCCGCGGCCGATTCATGCTTTGCACGAGCCCAGCTCGCTGCAGCGTCTGCTTCGTCGTATCGGCGAGGAACTCCACACCCCGATCGCTGTGCACGATCGTTCCCGTCGACGGCCGGCGGCAGCGAATGGCCTGCTGTAAGGCGCGACGCACGACCGCAGCACTCTTCTGGGCTGCCAACGCCCAGCCGAGCACTCGCCTGGTGTGTCGATCCATCACCGTGGCCAGGTACCGCCAGGCACCGTTGACCCTCAGGTACGTCACATCGCTCACCCACACTTGATCGGGCCGCGTCACCGTGAGCTCCTGCACCCGATTGCCAACACTGCTATAGAACCGGCCGAGGCCCGGTAGCCGTCGATACAACGACGCCGAGCAAGCTCTGATCCCGTGCTCCCGCATTAGTCGCTCAACGCGCCGCCGGCCAATCGACTCACCTTGGCGCTGTAGTGCTTCGTGCACGCGCGGGCTGCCGTAGGTCTCCCGGCTCCTCGTGTGTGTCGCTCGGATGCGCTCCACCAGCCGCTCGTCCTCGACGGCTCGCTCACTCACCGGGCGCGACCGCCAGGCGTAAAAACCGCTCGCGCTCACTTCGTATAGGGCGCACATCACTCGGATCGGGAACGCCTCCCGATGGGCTTCGATGAACTCGAAGACTTCGCCCTTCGTTCCGAAGTGAACGCGATGGCTTTTTTTAGGATTTCATGCTCGAGCTTCAACCGCTCGTACTTCTTCTTCAGCTGCCGTAGCTCCTTCAGCTCCGCAGCCACTTGCGCTTCAACCGGCGCACCCTTGCTCATGATCCGTCCCTCGCGCATCTGCTTGCGCCAACGAGACAGCATGAACGGATGAATGTAAAGAGACTCAGCGACCTCCTGCACCGCAACTCCCGGCAACTCGCTCAGCCGTACCGCCGTTGCTTTGAATCGATCGCTGTATTGGTTCGTGGTTCTCGGCCCTGGTCTTGGCATCTCACACTCCCGAACAGTTAGTTCAGGGTGTCCACTAAACCGTAGGAACTATCCGGACCGCTGCAACCGGTTGTTAGACGACTGCCTACCCCTGACGCGTTCATGTTATCTATCGGCCAAGGCGCCCCGGGCAATGCTGAGAGCGTGAGCATCGTGATATTTCTCGGCCATATCCGCAACGAACCGCGCTATCAGTCTGCGCTTCTTCGGCCCGTACCTTTCGGCTAGCAACTCGTCAGCCAAGAACTGATGGAAGTGGAAGCCGAAGGTGCCGAAGTGCCCAGCACGGACCTCGGCATATACATACCGTACTAGCTCGACACCCATCGTCCACCGAGCCTCGAGCCACGACACTTCAAATACCTGAGGCATAGGTGCAGTCGTCTAACGTCCGCGTTGAGCAACGCGCTGCTGTGTAATGGATGCTGGCACTTTATTTTTCCCGCGTTTGCTCCAACGCGTTGTTAGGCCTTGTCAATGGGGACGTTGCTTGGCCAGGAACTCTTTGACCACGTCGAGAAAATGGTCCGTTTGTTCGGTGTCATAGCCTGCCACGACAACACCCAAGTACATATGGATATCCTGCGCGGCGCTGCTCGCCTGACCACGAACGAATTGGTGCGGGTCGGTCAGCGCCGCCTCGACGATCGGTTGAACCAGATCGAGGTCCAAGTGGCGGCACACACGCGCAAGGTGACCAAACCCGAGAATGGCGTTGCCTCTCACATTGAAATGGGGATGCGCCGAAAGCCGCACACAGACATCCTGAGCCCATTCGCAGTCCGGTGGATACATTGAAACCGAAATTGGGACATGGAGGAGTGCATCGGGAACGTCGCGCCGGATAACCGCTTCGACGTCCTCCTTCGTCCACCCGTCGGGCAAAGGATCGCTGATCATGACAAGGCCTAACTAGTAATTATGGGACTCATGTCTTGTCCAATAATGCACCTGATTTGTCCGATATTCTTCTAGCGACAGTTTCAAGTAGCTGATTCACTTAATCTGGTCGGCGCGGCGTGTTCCCTTAATGCGCCGGGGAGTTTTGCGACATGTCACAGGGACGTGGACTGCTGGAAGTCGCGCGCGAGCAGATGCGAGTCCGGCACCTGAGCTACCAGACGGAGAAGACCTACCTCCAGTGGATGCGCCGCTTCATCGCCTTTCACGGACGGCGCCACCCACGTGAGCTGGGCGCGCCCGAAGTGCAGGCGTTCCTGACACACCTCGCCGTCAAGCGTGGCGTCGCGCCCTCGACTCAGAACCAGGCGTTGCAGGCGCTCCTCTTCCTCTACAAGCGCGTGCTCGACATCGAGTTGCCGTGGCTGGACGACGGTGGTCCGCGCCGGACAGGCGAAACATGTCCCGGTGGTGCTCTCGCGCACTGAAGTCAGCGATGTGCTCGGGCATCTCGCCGGCCACTATTGGCTGATCGCGAGCCTGCTCTATGGCAGCGGCCTGCGCCTCACCGAGTGCCTGCGCCTGCGCGTCAAGGATCTTGACCTCGGCCGCAAGGAGCTCATCGTTCGCGATGGCAAGGGCGGCAAGGACCGCATCACGGTCATCCCGCTGAGCCTGGTGAGCGAGCTCCGCGGTCATCTCGCGAAACTCAACGCCTGGTTCAACGCCGAGCGCAAGGCGCAACGCCCCGGCGTTTCGTTGCCGACCGCCCTCGCCCGCAAGTACCCCGCGGCCGCGACGAGCTGGGCGTGGCAATACCTTTTTCCGTCCTCCGATCTCTGCATCGACCCGTACGGATCCGGCCGCGTGCGTCACCACCTGCATCCGAAGTCGGTGCAGCGCGCCGTGCAACGGGCGGTTCGACTGCGCGCGCGTGGTAAAGCCGGCGAGCTGTCATACGTTTCGCCACTCGTTCGCCACGCACCTGCTCGAGTCGGGCTACGACATCCGCACGGTCCAGGAGCTGCTCGGCCACAGTGACGTGAAGACGACGATGATCTACACGCACGTGCTGAACCGGGGTGGCCGCGGCGTACTGAGCCCCCTGGATATGCCGTCCGCTGGCTGAGGGCAGTTCGCGCCGAACGGGTGCAAACGCCGGGGAACCGCCTTACACTCGCCGGCCCCGCTGCCATTCCCGCCGCTATCTTCCTGATTCTGGCGGGTTTCCCCGGACACTGACATCAAACAGTACCCATCTTCGGCGAATTGTGCTTAAACTTGCGCCCATCTGCGCCCATTTCCACAAATAGAACCTACACGGGATGGCACGCCTGCTGCTCCTCAACGGGCCCAACCTGAATCTGTTGGGCAGTCGGGAACCCACGCTTTACGGCGCGGACACGCTCGCCTCTATAGAGAAGCGACTGACCGACCTTGCCGCCAAGGCGGGACACAGCCTGCTCGCCTGCCAGAGCAACGCCGAGCATGAGCTCATCGATCGCATCCAGCGCTGCCCGGCCGACGGCATCGACTTTCTCCTCTTCAATCCCGGCGGGTACACGCACACCAGCGTGGCGCTCCGCGATGCCCTGCTCGCGGTCAACGTGCCCTTCATCGAGGTGCACCTGAGCAACATGTACGCGCGCGAGCCCTTTCGTCAGCACTCCTATTTCTCCGATATCGCCGTGGGGTCGGTCATCGGCCTCGGGGCGAAGGGGTACGAGTTCGCGCTCAGCGCGGCGCTCGAACGCCTGGCCGCACACGGCAAGACCTGAACTCGGGAGCACCGGATGGACATTCGCAAGGTGAAGAAGCTCATCGAGCTGCTCGAGGAATCCGGCATCGCGGAGATCGAGATCACCGAGGGCGAGGAATCCGTCCGCATCAGCCGCTACGGCAACCAGACGGTGGCCCAGGTCGTCCACGCGGCGCCGAGCGCTGCGCCTTCGCCCGGTGCTGCCCCGGCGCCGGCATCGATGTCGCCTTCGAGTGCGGCGGCCTCCGCTGCGCCCGCGCCGGAAAGACCGGCGACCGCACCCGCCGAGAATGTCGTGACCGCGCCGATGGTCGGCACCTATTACTCGGCGCCCGCGCCCGGGGCCAAGGCGTTCGTCGATATCGGGAGCGAGGTGAAGGTCGGCCAGACGCTTTGCATCATCGAGGCCATGAAGATGATGAACCAGATCGAGTCCGACAAGGAGGGCAAGATCACCGCCATCCTGGTCAAGAACGGCGAGCCGGTGGAATTCGGTCAGCCGCTCTTCGTGATCGAGTAGTTGATGCTCGATAAGGTCGTCATCGCCAACCGCGGCGAGATCGCGTTGCGGATCCTGCGCGCATGCCGCGAGCTCGGCATCAAGACGGTCGCCGTACACTCGACCGCGGACTACAACCAGAAGCATGTGCTGCTCGCGGACGAGACGGTGTGCATCGGGCCGCCGCAGTCGGCGCAGAGCTATCTCAATATGCCGGCGATCATCAGCGCGGCCGAGGTGACCGATGCGGTCGCCATCCACCCGGGCTACGGGTTCCTCTCCGAGAACGCGGACTTCGCCGAACGGGTCGAGAAGAGCGGCTTCATTTTTGTCGGCCCACGGAGTGAGACCATCCGCGCCATGGGCGACAAGGTCTCCGCCATCAAGATCATGAAGGCGAGCGGCGTGCCGTGCGTGCCGGGCTCCGATGGGCCGGTGGGCAAGGAGCCGGAGGAGAACCTGCGCGTCGCACGCGACATCGGCTATCCCGTGATCATCAAGGCCTCGGGCGGCGGCGGCGGGCGCGGCATGCGCGTCGTGCACAGCGAGGCGACACTCCTCAACGCCATTCACGTGACACAGGCGGAAGCGCTCGCGGCGTTCGGCAATGACCAGGTCTATATCGAGAAATTCCTGGAGCGGCCCCGCCACATCGAGTTCCAGGTGCTCGGGGACAACTTCAACAACGTGGTGAGCCTGGGCGAGCGCGACTGCTCGATGCAGCGCCGCCACCAGAAGGTCATCGAGGAGGCACCCGCACCCGGCATCTCGGTCAAGCAGCGGCGCACCATGAGCGAGCGTTGCACGGCCGCCTGCCGCGAGGTCGGCTACCGCGGCGCCGGGCACGCTCGAGTTCCTGTACGAGGAGGGCGAGTTCTACTTCATCGAGATGAACACCCGCGTGCAGGTCGAGCACCCGGTCACCGAGATGATCACCGGCATCGACATCGTGAAGCTGCAGCTCCTGATCGCGGGTGGCGAGCCGCTGCCGTTCCAGCAGGGCGACATCGAGATCCGTGGCCACGCGATCGAATGCCGCATCAACGCCGAGGACCCGAAAGGCTTCGTGCCCTCACCCGGGCCGATCCGCCTGTGGCACGCGCCCGGCGGTCCCGGTATCCGCGTCGACAGCCACATCTACTCGGGCTACAACGTGCCGCCCTTCTACGACTCTCTCATCGGCAAGATCATCGCGCACGGCGAAAACCGCGACGCGGCGCTCGCGCGCATGAAGAATGCGCTCGCCGAGACCGTGGTCGAGGGCATCAAGACCAACATCCCGCTGCACCAGGAAATCTTCAACCACGCGGCCTTTCGCACCGGCTCGCTCGACATCCACTACCTGGAGAGGCGGCTGGGATTGAAATAGCTCCCATGCCTTACCTGCAGTTCGACTTCGACCTGGGCTCGGCCGACCCTGAGCCGCTCGAGGCCGCGTGCTTCCTCGCAGGCGCCCTGTCCGTCACGCTGACCGATGCTGCCGACAACCCCGTGCTCGAACCCGCCCCGGGCGCCACGCCGCTGTGGCCGACCATTCGATTGAGCGCCTTGTTTGCCGAGCAGCCGCAGGAACGCGTGGTTGCGCTCCTGGGCGCGTTCCTCGATTCGCCATTGCCCGAACATCGCTTCGAGCGGGTCGCCGACCGGCTGTGGGAGCGCGAATGGCTGAACGACTTCCGCCCGATGCGATTCGGTTCGCGGCTGTGGGTCAGTCCGCAGGGCACGCCGGCGCCCGATGCGCCCGCCGTGGTCGTGTGGCTCGATCCGGGACTCGCTTTCGGGACGGGCTCACACCCCAGCACGGCGCTGTGTCTCGAATGGCTCGATGCTGCGGCGCTCGGCGGGCTCGAGGTGATCGATTACGGCTGCGGTTCAGGGATTCTCTCAATCGCCGCGGCACGACTCGGCGCTCGTTCGGTCACCGCGGTCGATCATGACCCGCAGGCACTCACCGCGACGCGCGACAACGCCGCGCGCAATGGGGTCGCCGGGCCGATTGCGATCCGCCGGCACGATGAGCCGCTCGATCCCGCCGATGTGCTGCTCGCGAACATCCTGCTCGAGCCCCTGGTCGAGCTCGCGCCACGCTTCGCCACGCTGGTCCGACCCGGCGGACGCATCGTGCTGGCTGGACTCATCGTCTCCCAGGCCGGATTCGTGACACTGGCTTACCAGCCATGGTTTGATATCCGGCCATTCGGCGCCCACGACGATTGGGTGTGCCTGCACGGAGTCCGGCGATAGTGTTCACGCAATGCCCGCAATGCCAGACGACTTTCCGCGTATCGGCCGCGATGCTCAAGGCCGCGCAGGGACGCGTGCGCTGCGGGCGTTGTGCCACGATCTTCGATGCGCTGACGTTTCTCATGGAACAGCGCCAGGCGTCCGGGCCGGGAGCGGACCCTGAGCTCGATGATGCCGAGGGCGATGACGACGGCGCAGAGGTGCCGGAGTCGGCCCTCGAGTTTCATCTCTCGGCGGATGACCTCGGCAAAGTCTTTGTGGTCGCGCCGGCGCCGACGATCAAGCTGCCGGCGGCTGGCGCCCCGCCCGTCCCAGTCCCGTCCGCCTCGAAGGCTCCCGCCAAGCGTGACGATGACGACACGGCGGAGCACGAGATCCTCGATCTCGAGGACGACGGCGCCGCGGTCGAAGTCATCACGCTCGAAGGCGATACGATCGAATCGACGGCCGTCACGCTCGACGCCGAGAAAGCGACGCCGACGCCGAAGGTGGAGTCCCGGCGCGAGGCCACGGCCCGCATCGATGCCGAGGTGCGGCGCGAGATCGAGGCGGCGTTCGCTGCCGATCCCACCACTACGGCGGAGTTCGTGTTGCCTTCTGGCCGGCGCATCACGCTCCAGCGCGACGAGCCCGAAGTGCCTGACGCCGAACAGGTCCTGGCCCGCAAGCCGATCAACTTCCGCATCACGCCTTCTCGCTGGATGGCGGGCAGCGCGCTCCTCGTGCTGCTCCTCGCCGGCCAGCTCGTGCATGCCAACCGGCAATCGCTCGTGCGCAGCCCCGTCTTCGGCTCGGCGCTCGGTGCGATTTACGCGAGCCTCGGCGCAGAGCTCTCGCCCGCGTGGGATGTGCGCGCGTATGAGTTGCGTCAATGGGGTGCGGCGGCCGATCCGGGCTCGAGCGGTACGTTGCGTGTGCGGGCCAGTCTCCTGAACGGCGCCGACCATGCTCAGCCCTACCCCCTGCTGCGCCTCACGCTCCAGGACCGCTTCGGGAGCGAAGTCGCGACGCGCGCTCTCGAGCCGCGCGAATACCTGCACGCGGAGCCGGGCGGCAATGCGTTATTGGGCGCCGGTGAGCGCATCGATGCCGAGATCGCGATCGTCGATCCGGGCAAGGACGCGGTGGGATTCGAGATCGACGTCTGCCTGCGCGATCCCAATGGCCTCAAGTGCGCCAATGAACAGGCGCGCCAATCCGGCTGACGCTCATCGCCCGCTGAACTCAGCCATGCAAATCGGCCCGTTTCGGCTTACAGCGCCTCTCGCGCTCGCCCCGATGGCAGGCGTCACCGATCGGCCGTTCCGCGTGCTGTGCCGGCGCCTGGGTGCGGGCATCGCGCCCTCGGAAATGCTCACCTCCGACACGCGCCTGTGGGACACGGCCAAGTCGCGCCGGCGCATGGATCACGAAGGAGAGCCCGAACCGCGCGTGGTGCAGATAGCGGGCGGTGAGCCGGCGATGCTCGCGGAGGCTGCGCGCCTCAACGCCGATCGGGGCGCGCAGATCATCGACATCAACATGGGTTGTCCGGCAAAAAAGGTATGCAACAAGCACGCCGGTTCCGCGCTGCTGCGCGATGAAGCGCTGGTCGGCCGCATTCTCGAGAGCGTCGTCAAGGCGGTGAGCATTCCGGTGACGCTCAAGATCCGCACCGGCCCCGCGCCGACGCAGCGCAACGGCGTTGCGATTGCAAAAATCGCCGAAGCGAGCGGCGTTCAAGCACTTGCGGTGCACGGCCGCACGCGCGAATGCATGTTTCGCGGCGCCGCGGAGTACGAGACGATTCGCGCGATCAAATCCGCCGTGCGAATTCCGATTTTTGCCAACGGAGATATTGACAACGCGGAAAAAGCGCGCGCAGTGCTGTCAGCGACCGGTGCGGATGGCGTGATGATCGGTCGCGGCGCGCAAGGTCGGCCATGGCTCTTCCGTGAAGTCAACTTTCACCTGACGACTGGAAAATTTCACGCGCCGGTTGCGCTCGCAGAAGTCCGTGATATCCTGCTCGCCCATTTGGAAACCCTGTACTCGTTTTATGGCGAAGACACGGGTGTCCGAGTGGCACGAAAACACCTGAGCTGGTACTGCCAGCACCATCCCGCAACAGGAGAGTTACGGACGCAACTGGTAACGGCGGCGACGACGGATTCTCAGTTCAGGATGGCAAAGGAATTTTTTGATCGCGCGGCATCGGAGCTGCACAGGGCGGCTTGAGCAAAAAAGAATTCTTGACGGCAGCGGGGAACCTTAGATGGTGGTCAAGAAGAGATCCAAACTGCGACGCGAGCCCGTCTCGCGCGCGGTGAGCAGGGACATCCCCCTGCGCAGTCACGCAGCAGACGCCCTCCACACGTACTTCCAGAATCTGAACGGCCATCGGCCGGCGCAGCTCTATGACCTCGTGATGCGCGAAGTCGAGGAGCCGCTCTTCAAGGCCGTGCTCGACTATGCCGACGGCAACCAGAGCCGCGCCGCGGTTATCCTGGGCATCAATCGCGGCACACTTCGCAAGAAACTGCGGGTGTTCGGGCTCTGAAGCCTCCCGGGCGACCGGGAGCGTCGCGAAAGTCCAGCCCTTCGAGGCCCTCTGATCACCGGGACAGGCCCTCACCGATGACTTTGCGTCGCGCTTTGCTCAGCGTCTCGGACAAGGCCGGCGTCGTCGAGCTCGCGCGCGTGCTGATCGGCCGCGGTGTGGAGATTCTGTCAACGGGCGGCACCGCCCGCCTGCTCGCTCAGGGCGGCGTACCGGTCAAGGAAGTCTCCGCGCACACCGGCTTCCCCGAAATCATGGACGGGCGGGTCAAGACGCTGCATCCGAAGATCCACGGTGGCCTCCTCGGCCGGCGCAGCGTCGACGATGCGGTCATGAAGACGCACGGCATCGAGCCGATCGACCTGCTGGTCGTCAATCTCTATCCCTTTGCGCGCACCATCGCGCGTCCCGACTGCACTTACGAAGAAGCGGTCGAGAACATCGATGTCGGCGGCCCCGCGATGCTGCGCGCTGCCGCGAAGAATCACGCGAACGTCACCGTCATCGTCGATCCGACCGACTATTCCGCGCTGTTGGACGAACTTCAGGCGCACAACGGCGCAACATCGACGCTGTTCCGCGCGCAGCTCGCGGCCAAGGCGTTCGCGCACGCGGCGAGCTACGACACGATGGTCGCGGGCTATCTCATGCAGAAGTGGCCGCAGGCCGATCAATCGTGGCCTGCGACGCTCACCGCTGTCTTCAACAAGAAGCTCGAGCTTCGCTATGGCGAGAACCCGCATCAGCGCGCGGCGTTCTACTCGGATCCCGGCGCGCGGGGCGCGGGCATCACGGGCGGCGAGCAGATCCAGGGCAAGGAGCTTTCCTTTAACAATATTGCCGATGCTGACACGGCCCTCGAGTGCGTCCGCCAGTTCGACCAGCCGGCTTGCGTGATCGTCAAGCACGCCAATCCATGCGGCGTTGCAGTGAGCCCCGACATCGCGACGGCCTATGCGCGCGCTTACCGCACGGATCCGACGTCCGCGTTCGGCGGCATCATCGCGTTCAACCGCCCGCTCGACCGGTCGACCGCAGAAGCGATCGTTCGTCAACAATTTGTCGAAGTGATCGTGGCGCCGTCGGTCGAGCCCGCGGCCCGGGAGTTCCTCGCCGAGAAGGAAAACGTGCGGGTCATCGCCGTCGGGGGCCTGGAAGCGACGCCGGGTGCGCCGTGGGAGTATCGCAGCGTGACCGGCGGCCTGCTTGGTGCAGACGCGCGACACCGCGATGATCGCGTCCGTCGATCTCAAGGTCGTGACGCGGCGCTCGCCTACAGCCTCCGAGCTCGACGATCTGCTCTTCGCCTGGCGCGTCGCCAAGTTCGTGAAATCGAACGCCATCGTCTACGCGCGCGAGCGCATGACGATCGGGGTCGGCGCGGGCCAGATGAGCCGCGTGATCTCGAGCCGCATCGCGGCGATGAAGGCCGCCGAGGAAAAACTCGAGATCAAGGGCGCGGTGATGGCCTCGGACGCGTTCTTTCCGTTCCGCGATGGCATCGACGTCGCCGCGCGGCGACGGTATCGTCGCGGTGATCCAGCCCGGCGGCTCGAAACGCGACGCCGAAGTGATCGCCGCCGCTGACGAGCACGGCATGGCGATGGTGTTCACGGGCATGCGCCACTTCCGGCATTGATTTCCCCTCTCCCGCTTGCGGGAGAGGGTCAGGGTGAGGGTCGAGCTTGAAAATTCTCATCATCGGATCAGGCGGTCGCGAGCACGCGCTGGCGTGGAAGGTGGCGCAATCGCCACGCGTCACGCAAGTGCTGGTGGCGCCAGGCAACGCGGGCACGGCGCTCGAGCCCAGGGTCCGCAACGTCGAAGTGGCGGCCGAGGACATCGACGGCCTGGAACGCATGGCGCGCGAAGAGCGCGTCGACCTCACAATCGTCGGGCCCGAGGCGCCCCTGGTCGCGGGCATCGTCGATCGCTTCCGCGTGGCGGGGCTGCGCTGCTTCGGGCCCACGAAGGCGGCCGCGCGCCTTGAAGGCTCCAAGGCCTTCGCCAAGGACTTCCTGCGACGGCACCGCATTCCGACCGCCGCATCCCGCACCTTCACCCGTGAGACCTTCGATCCGGCCTACGTCGAATCGCACGCGACGCCGATCGTGGTGAAGGCAAGCGGCCTGGCGGCCGGCAAGGGTGTGATCATCGCCACGAGCCCGGCCGAGGCGATCAGGAGCGCGCGCGCCATGTTCGAAGGCCAGTTCGGCGATGCCGGGCGCGAAGTGGTGATCGAGCAGTTTCTCGAAGGCGAGGAAGTGAGCTTCATCGTGATGGCGGACGGGCGTCACGTGCTGCCGCTCGCGACTTCGCAGGACCACAAGCGTCGCGACGATGCCGACCAGGGCCCCAATACCGGCGGCATGGGGGCCTATTCACCCGCGCCGATCGTCACGCCGGCGCTGCACGCGCGCATCATGCGCGAGGTCATCGAGCCCTCGGTCCTGGGCCTCGCGGCCGACGGCACGGCCTACACGGGCTTCCTGTACGCCGGGTTGATGATCGCGCGCGACGGCACGCCCAATGTCCTCGAGTTCAACTGCCGCTTCGGTGACCCCGAGACACAACCGGTGCTGATGCGGCTCGACTCGGACCTCGTCGAGTTGTGCGAGGCCGCGCTCGACAGTCGTCTGAACCAGGTCGAGGCGCGCTGGAACCCGCGTGCCGCGCTCGGCATCGTGATGGCGGCCGGCGGCTACCCGGACCAGTACGGCAAGGGCGATGTGATCGAGGGGCTCGAGCGCGCTGCACGGTTACCCGGCAAGGTTTTCCATGCCGGTACGCGGCAGGTCGATGGCAAGGTCGTGACGAACGGCGGCCGCGTGCTGTGTGCGGTGGGCCTCGGCGAGTCCGTGCAAGCTGCACGCGATGAAGGTTATCGGTTGGTGGAAGCGATCCGTTGGCCCGGCGCTCACTACCGCCGTGACATCGGCCACCGCGCTCTTGCTGGGGTCAGAATTTAATTCTGACCCCGACTCTGACCCCGGGTCAGAATTCAATTCTGACCCCGACGCTCCCGATGCTCCTTCCTGATCACCAGCTTGAGACCTGACCAGGTCTCATCCACTGCACACACCTTGACGTCGACCAGGCCGAGCGGCAGCGCGACTTCGCGGATCGTGTCCTCGGTGATGTCTGTCGGCTGCTTCGAGGCTTTCTTTGGCCAGGACACCCAGATCGTGCCGTCGGGCCTGAGCTTCGCGAGGGTCGAGGCGAGTTTCGCCGCAAGATCGGTGCGCCGGGTCGTGAAGAGATGCGCGAGGTCGACGCTCGCAGACATCCGCGAGACGAGTTCGACGCCGTCCGGCAGAGGCGCAACGAGTTTGACGTAGTCGGACGGCGCGCCGGCCACGAATAGCCGGCTGCCTGGCTTGATCCCGAGCTTCTTCGAAAGAGGTGTTCCGGAGTATCCGGCCATTTATCCGGAGGGGTCAGAATTCAATTCTGACCCTCCGTCTACCGCTTCATCGAATCGAAGAATTCGGCGTTGGTCTTCGTGTCCTTCATCTTGTCGAGCAGGAACTCGACCGCAGCCAGCTCGTCCATCGGGTGCAGGAGCTTGCGCAGGATCCAGATCTTGGCGAGCTCATCGGGCGCCGTGATCAGCTCTTCCTTGCGCGTGCCGGAACGGTTGATGTTGAACGCCGGGAACACGCGCTTCTCGGAGATACGCCGGTCGAGGTGCATTTCCGAATTGCCGGTGCCCTTGAATTCCTCGTAGATCACGTCGTCCATCTTCGAGCCCGTATCGATGAGCGCGGTGGCCAGGATCGTGAGGCTCCCGCCCTCCTCGATGTTGCGCGCGGCGCCGAAGAAACGCTTCGGACGTTGCAGCGCATTGGCATCGACGCCACCCGTCAGCACCTTGCCGGATGACGGCACCACGGTGTTGTAGGCGCGCGCCAGGCGTGTGATCGAATCGAGCAGGATGATGACGTCTTTCTTGTGCTCCACCAGGCGCTTGGCCTTCTCGATCACCATCTCGGCGACCTGCACGTGGCGGCTGGCGGGCTCGTCGAACGTGCTCGAGACCACCTCGCCCTTCACGGTGCGCTGCATCTCGGTGACTTCCTCGGGCCGCTCGTCGATGAGCAGCACGATCAGGTAGCACTCGGGATGATTCGCGGTGATGGCGGTGGCGATGTTCTGCAGCAGCATCGTCTTGCCGGCTTTCGGCGGGGAGACGATCAGGCCGCGCTGGCCCTTGCCGATCGGCGCCATCAGGTCGATGGTGCGGGCGGTGAGGTCCTCGGTGCTGCCATTGCCGCGCTCGAGCTTGAGCCGGTTCTTGGGGAAGAGCGGCGTCAGGTTCTCGAACAGGACCTTGTGGCGCGAGCTCTCCGGGGAATCGAAATTGATCTCGCCGACCTTCAGGAGCGCGAAATAGCGCTCGCCGTCCTTGGGCGGGCGGATCAGGCCCGAGATCGAGTCGCCGGTGCGCAGGTTGAAGCGCCGGATCTGGCTCGGGCTCACGTAGATGTCGTCCGGGCCCGCGAGATACGAGCTGTCGGCCGACCTTAAGAAACCGAAGCCGTCCTGCAGGATCTCGAGCACGCCGTCGCCATAGATGTCTTCGCCGTTGCGCGCATGCGCCTTCAGCATCGCGAAGATGATGTCCTGCTTGCGCGAGCGGGCGATGTTCTCGAGACCCATCTGGGTCGCGAGATCGACCAGCTCCGAGACCGGCTTGGTCTTGAGCTCGGTCAGGTTCATCGAGCGGCGCGTGGCGTCGAGCTCGCTTGGGGTGATGACGTCGAGCCCTTCGGCGTCGTTGTAGTCGGGCTCGGGCATGAAGTCGTCCTGACGTCCGCCGCGATTGGGGTCGTTACCCCGGTTGGGGCGCCCCTGTCCCTTCGGCCGGCTGCGGGCCGAGTTGCCCAGATAGCCCCTCACAGGTTGCTGTCCAGAAAAGCGGCGAGCTGGCTCTTGGAAACCGCGCCGACTTTCTGGGCCTCCACGATACCGTTCTTGAACAGGATCAGCGTCGGGATGCCCCGGATGCCGAACTTGGGCGGCGTCTGGGGATTCTCGTCGATGTTGATCTTGGCGATCGTCAGTCGCTCCTTGTACTCCTCGGCGATCTCGTCGAGGACCGGTGCGATCATCTTGCATGGGCCACACCATTCTGCCCAGAAATCGAGCAGTACAGGCTTGTCAGCCTTGAGGATGTCCTGATCAAAGGTGGCGTCACTGGTGTGAACAATGTTCTTGCTCACTCTGTTCTACCTCCTTGGAGGCGATTGAAAGTATGAATTGCGTCAAGCTCGACGTGAGGAGAGTGGTAAAAGGGAGATGGCCCTTGCGGCGCGTTCGGCGCCAGGCGGGCGCCGAGTATGGAATTTTGGTTACAATAACCCTGCTTTGAGGATCAAGAAATGAGTCGGGTGGCTAAGGGAAGTGCGGACGGTGCCGCTATGAGTGGGCCGTATTGGACCCAACTTCGCGGCAATTTGCAAGTCTGCATTTCAAGCACCCATCAATAATGGCTGATTCACAACATACTCATCTTTCAGAACTTCGCTTCGATTCACTAGCCCTTCCTGAGCCGCTTGCACGCGGCGTAGCTGAGGCCGGCTTCGAGCGCTGCACGCCCATCCAGGCGGAAACCCTGCCGATTGCGCTCGCGGGCCGCGATGTCGCCGGACAGGCACAGACGGGCACGGGCAAGACCGCGGCCTTCCTGGTGGCGCTGTTCAACGACTTGCTGAAGCGCCCTGCTGCGCCCACGCGCCCCGGCAACGCGGTGCGTGCCCTCGTCGTCGCGCCCACGCGTGAGCTCGCGGTGCAGATCCACAAGGATGCCGTGGCGCTCGGCGAATTCACCGGGCTCAGGCTCGGACTCGCATTCGGTGGTACGGACTACGAAAAGCAGCGCCGCACGCTCGAACAGGGCGTCGACGTGCTCATCGGGACCCCCGGGCGAATCATCGATTTCTTCAAGCAGCGGGTGTTTGACCTGCGCCATGCCCAGGTCGTGGTGCTCGATGAGGCGGACCGCATGTTCGATCTCGGCTTCATCGCCGATATCCGCTACATCCTGCGCCGACTCCCGCGTCCCGAGCACCGCCTGTCGATGCTCTTCTCGGCCACCCTGTCACAGCGGGTGCTCGAGCTCGCGTACGAGCATATGAACAATCCGGAGCTGGTGCGCATCGAGCCGGACCGGGTGCTCGTGGCGAGCGTGCGCCAGCTGCTCTACTTCCCCGCCACCAACGAGAAGGTGCCGCTCCTGATCGGGTTGCTACGGCGGATGGACCCGCATCGCACGATGGTGTTCGTGAACACACGTCGTGCGGCCGATGACCTGGAGCGCGTGCTCAAGGCCAATGGCTTTCACGCCGAGGCGCTGTCAGGCGATGTCCCGCAGCGCAAGCGCCTGCGCATGCTGCGCGATTTCCACGCCGGCAACCTCGCCATCCTGATCGCGACCGACGTGGCCTCACGCGGGCTGCATGTGCCGGACGTGAGCCACATCTTCAACTTCGACCTGCCGCAGGATGCGGAAGACTACGTTCACCGCATCGGCCGCACCGCGCGCGCGGGTGCCGCGGGTGATGCCATCAGCTTCGGTTGCGAGGAGTACGTGCAGTCGCTGCCGGACATCGAGGCCTTCATCGGCCACAAGATCCCGGTCGAGCAGATCGACCCCGAACAGCTCGCGACCGCGCTGCCGCCTGGCAAACGCTCCGCCGAAGAGGAAAGCGAGCGGCGCGCCCGTTCACAACGGCAACACCGCAGCAAGCGCCAGCGCCGCAGCGGCCGCCCCCGCTCCCACACTCGCCCCCACGCCTGAAATTGGGGTCAGACCCCAATTCCACGCAGACCCCAATTTCACGCACCGCAATCGGGAATTGGGGTCTGACCCCAATTTCACTTACCTCGCCTGCGGCGTGAAAGTCGGCCGCGGCGTGCGCACCACCACCGTGCCCGCGAGCTTGTCGTGGAAGCCCTGCTTGCGCGGATCGAACGCGATCCAGAGGAATCCGAGGAATAGCGTGAAGATCGACACGTAGTAACCGAGATACCGCCCGATGCACTGGCCGGTCGACGGCGCCGCGCCCGTATTGGCGTCGACGATCTTCGCCCGCATGAGCATCTTCCCGGGCGTCGCCGCGCGATAGATCCAGAACAGGATCACCGCGATCGCCGGAAACACCCACGACAGCAGGACGTCGAGCGTGCCCTGCGGCCTGAACGCCTCGAGAATCAGGTCTGCCATATCGAGCATCGTTGGATCGGGCGCGGATGCGACGCCTTGGTAGACCGCCGACAGGATCGGCTGGACGATGATGGCGACCAGGATCGAATCGACCAGGAACGCCACGAAGCGGAGCCAGAAGCCGGCGTACTCGAGCGCTGTTTGCGGTGCGGGTGTGTTCATGTGAGCTCGTGCAGGTGATTGACGGCTGGGAATTCATCGATCTCGCGTCGCGGCCGCGAGGAATCCGGGTGCGCGATCGCATAGAGCCAGCCGATGCCGAAGGCGCGCGCCGCGCGCAGCACCGGCAGGCTGTCATCGACAAAGAGCGTCCGTTCCGGATCGAAGGGCTCGCGCTTGATGAGGCGCTGCCAGAATTCCAACGTTTCCTTCGGCAGGCCGAAGGTGTGCGAGGAATGCACTGCGTCGAAGTGGCCGCGAAAGTCGAGCTGTGCGTCTTTCACGGCGAGCGTGTCGCCGTGGGCGTTCGTCACCAGCACCAGGCGCTTGCCGAGCGCGCGCATGCGGTGCACGAAGCGTTCGGCTTCCGGCGCCCACGACACATGCTCCTGGGCCTCGCGGTTGAGCGCCGGCAGGTCGAGCCTGAGCTCGCGGCTCCAGTAATCGATGCAATACCAGTCGAGCGTCCCCTGCTTGGCCGCGAACAGGGGTTCGAGCCGCTCCTTGGCGGCAGCGACGCTGAGCGCGTTTGCAGCGGCGAACCTGGCGGGCACGAGCTCGAGCCAGAAGTGGCTGTCGAACTTGAGGTCGAGGATGGTGCCGTCCATGTCGAGCAGCACGGTGTCGATCGCGGTCCAGTCAGGCAGAGGCGGCGGCGGACGCGGCATGATGGGTATGATACCGGCCTGATGCTCGACCTCCACGCCCTCCTCGCGCCCGTCCTCGAGCTGGCCCACGCCGCAGGGCGCGAAATCATGCAGGTTTACGCGCGCGACTTCCGCGTCGACGAGAAGGCGGATTCCTCACCCCTCACCGATGCCGACCTGCGCTCGCAAAAGGTGATCCTGGCGGGTCTCGCCGAATTGACTCCCGGCGTGCCCATCCTGGCCGAGGAGGCGGAAGCGGCTGCGGTCGCGTACGAGGAGCGCGCGCGCTGGACGCAATACTGGCTGGTGGACCCGCTCGACGGCACCCGCGAGTTCGTGTCGCGCAATCCCGAGTTCACCGTGAATATCGCGCTGGTGCGCGAGCATCGCCCGGTGCTCGGGGTGGTGCACGTCCCCGCGCAGGTGCTCGATTACTACGCCTGCGAGGGTGCCGGCGCCTTTCGACAGGATGCGAATCGCACGCCGGAACAGATCCGCGTCACCCCGAAGGCCGCGAGCCCGGTGCGCGTGGTCGGCAGCAAGTCGCATCGCGGTGATTCACTGGACGGGCTGCTGGCGCGACTCGGGCCGCACGAGCTCAAGCCCGTCGGCAGCTCGCTCAAGCTGTGTCTCGTCGCCGAAGGCGCTGCCGATTTCTACCCGCGGCTCGGCCCCACCATGGAATGGGATATCGCGGCGGCGCAGGCGGTGCTCGAGTGCGCGGGCGGTCACGTGATCGATCTCGACGGCCAGCCCCTGCGTTACAACACCCGCGCGAGCCTCGTGAATCCGCATTTCATCGCCTATGGCGATCCGAGCCGCGATTGGTTGCGCTACGTCCCGCGCGCGTAACCGGCCGTGCCCGTTCCAAGGTTGTAGTTCGTCCTGAATGTGGTTTACGCCGCTCCTCCTGATCGCCGCATTGCTCGTTGCCTGGGCCTGGCACGCCACGTTGCGCGCGCGTGAGTTCGCCAATCACGTGGCAGCGGACACCTGCCGCAAGCTCAACGTCCAGTTCCTCGATGGCACGGTCGCTTTCACGCGTTTCCGACCGGTGCGTGACGTGACGGGCCGGCTCACGTTGAGGCGCAGTTACGTCTTCGATTACACCCCGGACGGCGTGACGCGCCTGCAAGGCTTCGTCATCCTCCGCGGCCGCGACCTCGAAGCCGTCGGCCTCGCCCCGGATACCCGTGCGCATTGATGAACGTTGACCTGCACCTGCATTCGACCTGTTCCGACGGAATGCTCGAGCCGGTCGCCGTGGTCGATCTGGTGGCGGACGCGGGCGTTGAAATGCTGTCGCTGACCGATCACGACACCGTTGCGGGCGTGGCTGCGGCGCGTGACCAATGCGAGCGGCGGGGGCTGAGATACATCGCAGGCGTCGAGGTGTCCGCGGCCTGGAACGGCCAATCGCTGCACATCCTCGGGCTCGATATCGACCCGGACGCTCCAGCCCTGTTGGCAGGGCTCACGGCCGTCCGCGAGTTGCGCCGCGAGCGCCTGCGCGACATCGCGCGCCGGCTCGAACGCAAGTTGATTCCCGCCCTCGGGATCGTGGCCGAAATCGAGGCTGCCCATGACGTGGTCACGCGCGCGCACCTGGCCCGCTCGCTCACCGCGCATCGACACGTGGCAAGCCCGCAGGAAGCCTTCAAACGCCTGCTGGGACGGGGCCGCGCCGGACACGTGCAGTCCCGTTACCCGGACGTCGCCACCGTCGTCGGCTGGATTCGCTCCGCCCACGGCATCGCCGTGCTCGCTCACCCGCTGCGCTACGCGTTGTCCGCGGGCGGGCGGCGCCGGCTCCTGGAGGAGTTTCGCGGCTGCGGGGGCGAGGCCATCGAGGTGGTGTGTGGTTCCGCCAGCGGCGAAATCGAGCCGCTGGCCGCGCTCGCGCAACGCTTCGGTTTCGCGGGCTCGGTCGGCTCGGATTTCCACGATCCGCAAATGCGTTGGAATCCGCCCGGCCGCTTGGCTAAGCTACCCGCTCAGGTCGAGCCGGTCTGGCTGAGATTCCAGAACCCGCTCAAGCAATGACGGACAACGTCGATACCGATCTGTTCAAGAACATCGAGCGCCTTCGGCAGTTGCGGATCGAGCACCGCGACCTCGACGACGTCATCGCACGCCTGTCGCTCGATTACGACATCGACGAGCTGCAGCTGAAGCGCCTGAAGAAGCGCAAGCTCATGCTCAAAGACCAGATCGCCAAGCTCGAAAGCCAGCTCATCCCGGACCTCAACGCCTGATGGAACAACTGTTCAAAACGATCGATACCCTGATCGATCGCCTGCTCACGCGCCAGACTCTGACCGAGGTCGCCGCCGTGCTCGCCACCTTCGGGCTGGCGTGGTTCCTGGGCCGGTTTCTGCGCGACTGGCTCGTCAGCCGCGAAGCGCCGGCCCCGACCAGTTTTCGCGAGTCGCTCGCCGAGGGGTCGAAGAAGATCGCGCCCTTCATCCTTGCGCTGCTGCTGCTGTTCGTGGTGCGCAGCGTCCTCGACGCGGTCGACCTGAGCACGGCGTTTCTCGACCTGACCTTGAGGCTCCTCTCGGCGCTGGTGCTGATCCGCGTCGGCGTGTTCCTGCTCAGGATGTCGCTTGGGCCGACGACCTGGCTCAAGGGATGGGAAACGCAGGCGACGCTCATCGTCTGGACCCTGGTGGCGCTCAAGATACTCGGCTGGCTCGACCCGATCGTGAGCCGGCTCGACGACATCGGCTTCACCATCGGCAAGAACAAGGACGTCACCCTCTGGTCGATCCTGAAGTCGCTCTTCATCATCACGCTCTTCGTGCTCGGCGCGACCTGGATCGCGCGCTGGATCGAGCGCCGGGTGATGACGCTCTCGGGGGTCGCGGCCAGCACACGCATCGGCATCTCCAAGTTCGCGCACGCCTTCCTCATCGCCTTCGGCATCCTGATCGGGCTCTCCACGGCGGGCCTGGACCTCACGACGCTGACCGTCTTTACCGGCGCGATCGGCATCGGGCTCGGCTTCGGCCTGCAGGCGATCGCGAGCAACTTCGTGAGCGGCTTCGTGCTCCTGATGGACCGCTCGATCAAGCCGGGCGACGTGATCAGCTTTACCGGTGTGGGCGGCACCAGCACCGAAGGCTTCGGCTGGGTGCAGGAGCTGCGCGGGCGCTACGTGGTGGTACGCGATCGCGACGGCGTCGAGACGCTGGTTCCGAACCAGAACCTCATCACCAACGCCGTCATCAACTGGAGCTACACCGATCCCAAGGTGCGCATCAAGCTGCCGGTGCGGGTCAGTTACAAGGACGATCCCGAGATCGCGCTCAAGGTGCTGCTGAAGGCAGCCGAGAACCAGCGCCGCATCCTGCGCGAGCCCCCGCCGGTGTCGCGGCTGATGGCGTTCACCGATTACGGCATGGACCTCGAGCTGCGGTTCTGGATCGCCGACCCGCAAGAAGGCGTCAACAACGTCCGCTCCGACGTCAATCGCGCCATCTGGCGGCTCTTCCAGGAGAACGGCATCACGATCCCGGTCGCGCAGCGCGAGATCCACCTGCACTCCGCCGTCGAGGACGCGGAGGACTGGGTGTACCGGTCGCGGGTGCAGGGCAAAGAGTGAGCCTGCGGGTCACACCAGCCATCGACATCCCGGACTCCGATCTCGAAATCCGCTTCGTCCGCGCTTCCGGCCCCGGCGGTCAAAACGTCAATAAGGTCGCCTCGGCGGTTCAGCTCCGTTTCGATTTGCTGGGCACGAACGCCCTCGATGAACGGGTGAAGGCGCGCTTGCGCGGGCTCGCGGGACAGCGGCTCAACGACGACGGCAGTGTCCTCATCATTGCGCGTCGTCACCGCACGCAGGAACAGAATCGGCGCGACGCCTTCGAGCGGCTGGCCGAGCTGATTCAGCGCGCCGCGATCGAGCCCAAGAAGAGACACGCCACCAAGCCCACGCGTGGGGCGAAAGAACGGCGGCTGGAGCACAAGCGCGGACGCAAGAAGATCAAGAGCCTGCGCGGGCGCGTGAGCTGGGACTAGGAATTGGGGTCAGACTCCAAGGGGAAGGAAGAGGTCGCCCTTGGGGTCTGACCCCAATTCCTAGCGCGGCTCGGACTTGGCGGGCAGCGGCAACGCACCGCCTGCGGCAAGGGTCGGCGCATCGAGCGGATCGCGCAACAGCCGGCGCACGGCGACATAGAAGACCGGCACCAGCAACACGCCGAGCAGAGCGGCGCTCAACATGCCACCGACGACGCCCGTGCCGATCGCGCGGCGCGCGTTGGCGCCCGCGCCCGTCGACACGACCAGCGGCAGCACGCCGAGGATGAAGGCGAACGAAGTCATCAGGATCGGGCGCAGTCGCAGGCGCGCGGCCTCGAGCACGCTATCGCGGAGGCTCTGTCCGGCCGCATGTTCGCTCACGGCGAATTCCACGATCAGGATGGCGTTCTTGGCCGCGAGACCGATGATGGTAATGAGACCGATCTTGAAGAACACGTCATTCGGCATGCCGCGCAGCCACATCGCGAGAATCGCGCCGAACACGCCGAGCGGGACGACCAGCATCACGGCCACCGGTGTCGCCCAGCTCTCGTAAAGCGCCGCGAGACAGAGATACACCACCAGGATCGACAGTACGAAGAGCAGCGGCGCCTGCGCTCCGGAGAGGATTTCCTGCAACGACTGGCCCGCCCAGTCGAAGCCATACCCTTCAGGCAACTCCTCTTTCACGATGCGCTCCATCTCGCGCATCGCTTCGCCGGAGCTGCGTCCCGGAGCGGGTGACCCGGTGATTTCGACCGCTGGAAAGCCGTTGTAGCGTGTCACGCTCGTCGGCCCGACGCCCCAGTTCGAGCGCACCACGCTCGCGAGCGGGATCATGTGCATGCCGGCGAGCGTGGTTGCGCTCGATGACTCCTGCGCATTCGCTGACTGGTTCGAGGGAATATAGATGCGCTCCAGTGCATCCGGGCTCATGCGGTATGGCGCATCCGCCTGCAACAGCACGCGCAATACGCGGCCCTGGTAGTAGAAGTCGTTGGCGTAGACGGGCGCCAGCATCATCTGCACCGCCGAATAGACATCGCTCATGCGCAGGCCCATGGCCTGCGCCTGCGTGCGATCGACCTTCATCCCGAGCCGCGGTGCATCGCCCAGCGAGCTCGAAGTGACGTTGGTGACGTTCGGGTTCTGTGCGGCCTTGCCGAGCAACGTCTGCTGTGCGGCCATGAGCGCCTCGTGCCCCTGGCCTGCATGGTCCTCGAGGAAGAAATCGAAGCCGCCGAACGGCCGAGGCCGCTGATGGTCGGCAGGTTCACGACGAATACCGTCGCGTCCTTGATCGAGCCGTACAGCGCGCCGTTCGCCCACTGGTTGAATTCGTCGGAGGTCAATGTCACGGTCCTCCCACGGCTTCAGGCGCACGAACATGATGCCGGTGTTCTCGCCCTGTCCGAAGAAACCGAAGCCGCCGACCTGGAAGATGCCCTCGACGGCCTCGTTGTTCTTGATCACGTTCGACATCTGCGCCATGACGCCCATGGTGCGGTTGAGCGACGCGCCGGGCGGCAACTGCACGATGCCGATGACGTAGCCCTGGTCCTCTTCGGGCAGGAAGCTGCCGGGCAGGCGCGTGAACAGGAACCCGCCGATCACCACCAGCACCGCGAACGCGATCATCCAGCGCGGCGTGTGGCGCACGGACTCGGCGACGACCTTGAGGTACGCCCCCTGCGAGCGGTCGTAGGCGCGGTTGAACCAGCGGAAGACGACGTTGGGCTTGAGATGCGTGGGCTTCAGCATGTGCGCGCACAGCGCGGGCGTGAAGCTCAACGCCAGGAACGCCGAGAAAGCCATCGACACCGCGATGGTGAGGGCGAACTGCCGATAGATCGCGCCGGTCGCGCCGCTCGAGCAGCGCGCTCGGCACGAATACCGCGGTGAGCACCACCGTGATCGTCACGATGGCGCCGGTGATCTGCCCCATGGCCTTGCGTGTCGCTTCGCGCGGCGAGAGATTCTCCTCGCGCATGATGCGCTCCACCGCCTCGATCACCACGATCGCATCGTCCACCACGATGCCGATCGCGAGCACCATGCCGAAGAGCGTCAGCTGGTTGATGGAGAATCCCGCGACATACATGCCGATGAAGGCGCCCATGAGCGCCGCCGGCACCACCAGTGTCGGAATCAGGGTCGCGCGGATGTTCTGCAGGAAGACCAGCATCACGATGAAGACCAGCACCACCGCTGCCACCAGCGTGATGAGCACTTCCTTGATCGAGACGAGGATGAACGTCGTGGTGTCGTAGGGCACGAACCAGCTCGACGCCCGCCGGGAAGGTCGGCTGCGAGCTCAGCCATCTTGGCCTTGACGCGCTTGGCGACGTCGAGCGCGTTCGCGCCCGGCAGCAGCTGCACGCCGACGCCCGCGACCGGCTCGTCGTTGTAGCGCACGTCGAAGCCGTACGACTGCGGGACCGAGCGTCACCCGCGCGACGTCGCGCAACCGCACCGTCGAGCCGTCCGCTTCGGCGCGCAGGATGATGTTCTCGAACTGCTCCGCCGAGGTGAAACGGCCTTCGGCGGTGACGGGAGCGGAAAACTGCTGGCCGGGAACCGCCGGGTCGGAGCCGATCGAGCCCGCGGCGAACTGCACGTTCTGATCGCGCACGACCTCGAGCACGTGCGTCGGCGACAAGCCGTACGCATGCAGCTTGTCGGGGCTCAGCCAGATGCGCATCGCGTATTCGGAGCCGAACTGGTTGGCCGAGCCGACACCCGGAATGCGCTGGATCTGGTCGAGCACGCGCGCGGCGAGGATGTTGTTGAGCTCGCCGGAGTCGAGCGATCCGTCGTCGGAGCGGATCGTGACCGCGATCAGGAATCCCGCGCTCGACTTGGCAACCGTGACGCCCTGCTGGATGACCTCGACCGGCAGGCGCGGCTCGGCGAGCGCCACGCGATTCTGCGTCTGCACCGCCGCGATATCCGCATCGGTGCCGGTCTCGAAGGTCAGCGAGATGCTCGCGCTGCCGTCCGAGCTCGACGTGGAAGTGAAGTAGAGCAGGCGGTCGAGACCGGTGAGCTGCTGCTCGATGACCTGCGTGACGGTGCGCTCGACAGTGCTCGCATCGGCGCCCGGGTAGCTGGTCGACACGTTCACCTGCGGCGGAGCGATCGCCGGATAGGACTCCGCCGGCAGCTCGTAGATCGCGATCACGCCGCCGAGCGTGATGAGGATCGCGAGCACCCATGCGAAGACGGGCCGGTCGATGAAGAATTGCGGCATGCGGGATTAAGTGCGGACGTCTATGGCTGGCCGGGCGCGTTCGCGTCGGCGTTCGCTGCGGTCCCGGTCTGCGGTTCCTGGGGTACAACCTTCACCTGCGCGCCGACCGGTGCTCGTTGAATACCACTCACGACGATGCGGTCACCGTCCTTGAGTCCCGAGGTCACCACCCACTTGTCGGCGCGCGTCCCGGCGGTCTCCACGCGGCGTTGCTCGACTTTTTCCTCGGCGTTGACCACCTGCACGTACGAGCCGTTCGCATCCGTGAGAACCGCAACCTGGGGCACGAGGTAGCCGTGGTTGAGCTGTCCGATGGTCACGCGCACGCTGACGAACATGCCCGGCAGCAGTTGGCGGTCGGAATTGGGAATCACGCCGCGAAACGCGAGCGCTCCGGTGTTCGGGTCCACGCTGAGGTCCGAGAAGTCGAGCGTACCGACCTCCCCGTACGGCCTGCCATCCGCGGTGATCAGCTGCACGTGCGCCTGGTCGCGGGCGACCAGGGTGACATTGCCCTCGGCCTGCGAGCGGCGCAGGCGCTGCACGTCGGTCACCGGCTGATCGAAGTTGACGTAGATCGGATCGACCTGCTCGATCGTGGTGAGCAGCGTCGGCTCCGTTTGTCCCACCAGTGCACCCTCGGTGACCTGTTGCTGGCCGGCGCGCCCGGCGATCGGCGCGCGCACCGTGGCGTAGCTGAGGTTGATGCGCGCTGTCTCGAGATTCGCTCGCGCCAACTGCACCTGCGCGGCCGTCGAACGCTCGTTCGCTTCGGCGGTATCGAGGTCCGATTTCGAAATCGCGCCGCTCCCCACCAGGCCCCGGGAGCGTTGCGCGAGCACGTGTGCGTTGGCCGCATTGGCTTCGGCCTGTACCAGGGTCGCCTCGGCCGCCTGCCAGGCCGCTTTGAGCGGCGCGGGGTCGATCTGAAACAGCACCTGCCCTTCGCGAACGTCGGTGCCTTCCTTATAGAGGCGCTTGAGAAGAACGCCTGGCACGCGTGCGCGCACGTCGGATGCGCGTGTGGGTGAGAGACGCCCCACGACATCGCGTGTGAGCTGCACAGGCTCGGCGCGCGCGACCACCACCCCGACTTCCGGTGGCGGAGGTGTAAAGGCCTGATCGCCCTTGCCGCACGCGCTCAGCAACGCCGCCAGCGTGGCGACGCCGAGAAAAAGACGCCCTGTAGCTCTGTACATGTTCTTTCCGTTGAGCCTTTCCGTGGCGTATCACGGGCGGGTTGGACTGCCGTCGGTGCGGCAAGTTTGCTTGTCCGGCCCCGTTATCCTACCGAACCCGCGCGACGAATTCCTGCGCGCCGCCTTGCCTGTGCATAGGACGGGCGGAACGCGTCGAAACCGACAGACGAAGGGTCAGTCCCGGCGAAGCTCGACCGGCGTCGATCCCGGCAGGTGCGCCGCGAAATCCGCTCCCACGATCTGCGAGGGTGTGCGAAAACCCCCTCTCGGCGGCTCCTTCAGGACCCGGTCCAAGATGCCGAGCGCAGCATGCACCGTCACGGTGTAGCCGTTGGCGACGCGCATACGCCCTGCAACGGTGCGTCCCGATGCGTTGCGCGCCTCGCCCCACAGCCACACCGGCGTGCGTTCGCGTTGCTGCGCATCGGGGCCCGCGGGAGCGCGCGCGATGCGTCGCTTGAGCCACCACTGGACGGGCGCCGACCCCGCCAGCCAACGCCAGCGGTTGAGACGTTGCATGCGGCGCACGGTTCCAGGCGATGCAGGGATGAAGACCTCGATGTTGGGGATGCCGGTGGTACGAAACGCCGTGCTGACATCGCCCCAGGGGATTGCGATGGCGAGCTTCCTGCCCTCACCGAAGTCGATCTCGCGCACGCGGCTTGCGAACGGAATCGGCACGATCCGGCCGTCCACGCGCACCTGGCTGCCCTTGCGCAGGCTCTCGATCATGGTCTTGGCGGTTCCGCGGCTCGGTGCGCTGCGGCTATCGAAGCCGAGCGCGAGATGCGTCGCATCGGGCAGCGCCTCCTTGAGCTTGGCCGCGAGACAGTCCGAGGGCACGACATCGAATCCGACGCCGGGACACACCACCACCCCGGCGTTGCGGGCGGCGGCGTCGAAGCTGTGTCCGAGCTCGAACACTTCGATCTCGCCCGTGATATCGAGATAGTGCGCACGCGTCGCGAGGCAGGCCTGCATCATGGGGCGCGCGGTCGCGGAGAACGGGCCCGCGCAGTTGAGCACGACGCTCACACCGTCGAGATGACGCGCGATCGTCTCCGCATCGTCGAGCGCGAACGCGCGCGCCTCGCAGCCGAGCTCGCCCGCGAGGCGCTCGACTGCGCTGGTGTTCCGTCCAGCGAGGATAGGCCGCAGGCCGCGCGCCGCGGCTTCACGGGCAATCAGTTCACCCGTGTAACCCGTCGCGCCATACAAGAGCCACGTCGCGCTCAACTGCCCTCACCCCAGCCCTCTCCGCCCTACTTCACTGTTCTCTTTAGATCCGTGTAGACCATCTGCACGACCTGCTCGGGCTTCAGAAAGCCCTTGCCCCACACGGGATCCAGGTCCTTGGTCGGCGTGGCGGCGATCGCCTGCTCGAGCGTCTTGCCCTCGCGAATCAACGCCGCGACTTTGTCCCGCAGCGTCGCGAGCATGTCGCGAAAGGCCTTGACGTCCTTCGGCGTCGCGAGCGGTCCGTGACCCGGAATGATCTTGGTCTGCTCGTTCACCATGCCGAGCACCTTGTCCGCCGAGGCGATCATGCCGTCGATGGAACCGCCGCTGTCCGAGTCGATGAAGGGATAGAAGCCGTTGAAGAGCGTGTCGCCGGTGTGCAGCACGTTCGCCTTGCGGAACAGGATCAGGCTGTCGCCGTCGGTATGCGCATTGTCGACGTGGAAAACGTACAGCTCCTCGCCGTTGTAGTGCACCGTCACGTCGCTGTCGAAGGTGACGACCGGCAGCGCGACCTTGCGGCGAGGGTGGCATCTCGCGGTTGAACATCTTCATGAGCTGGGTGGTGCTCATGCGCCGGCGGACGTTGCCGTGCGCGAGGATCGCGGCGCCGGTCTTGGCGAAGTTCTCGTTGCCGCCCACGTGATCGAAATGCCAGTGCGTGTTGATGACGAAACGCACGGGCTTGGGGCTCAGCTTCGCGAGCGCCTCCTGGATGCGCGGCGACAGCTCCTGCGAACTGGTCGTCGATGATGACGATGCCGTCCTCGCCGATCGATGCGCCGATGTTGCCGCCGGCGCCGGTGAGCATGTAGACACCGTCCGCCAGCTTCTGCGACTCGATGACGACCTTGCTGAGGTCCTGCTGAGCGACTGCCACGGGCATCACGGCGAGCAGCGCCATCAGGCCCCACCACTTACGCACTTTCATGACTTCTCCTTTATGCCTGGAAATCTTCGCCACTTCATCCTGCATCGATCTGCCACAGCTCCTGCACGTGCTCGCGCTCGGTCGCCTCGGCACCGATCGAGACTCGCACCATCCAGCGGCCCTCGAGCAGCGCGGGTGTGAGCCAGGCCCGCCCCGAACGATTGATGCGGCCGCACCAGGCGAGAGTATGAGCGTCGAGCGCTTCGCCTTCGACTCCCGCCGGCTCGTGGCGCACGCAAACCGTTTGCAACGGAACGGGCGCGAGCCGGCGCCAGCCGCGCGCGGCATCGACCTGTTGCTTGAACCACTGGGCATTGGCCAGATCGCGCCGCAGGCGCGCCTGCAGGCCTTCGACGCCCTGCTCGCGGATCAGGAACCAGAGCTTGAGCGCGCGGAAACGCCGGCCGAGCGGAATGCCCCAATCGCGGTAGTTCTTCGCCTCGCCGTCGATCGCCGTGCGCAGGTAGCTCGGGTTGGTGGACATGACGCGCACCAGCTGTCCCGGGTCGCGCACGTAGTAGGCGCTGCAATCGAAAGCGGCACCGAGCCACTTGTGCGGATTGACGACGATCGAATCCGCGCCCTCGATCCCCTCCCACAGAGAGCGGCACTCGGGCAGGATCATCGCGGAGCCTGCGAGTGCGGCGTCGACATGCAGCCAGAGTCCGTGTTTGGCGGCGAGGCCGGCCATCGCGGCGACCGGATCGATGGCGGTGGTCGTCGTCGTGCCAACGCTCGCTACGAGCGCCGCCGGGCGCTTTCCGGCGGCGAAGTCGGCGGTGATCGCCTCTTCCAGGGCCTCCGCACGCAATGCATGGTCGCGATCGGTCGGGATCAGGCGCAGGTTCTCGCGACCGAAGCCCGCGAGCAGCACTGCTTTCTCGATGGAACTGTGATTGTGCTCCGATGAGTAGACCACCAGCGGCTGCGGCTGCCCCTGCAATCCGCCGCGCGTGGCGCTGTGATCGCTCGCGCGCTCCCGTGCGCACAACAGTGCCACGAGGCTCGCGGTCGAGGCGGTGTCCTGGATGACACCGCTCCAGCCTTCCGAGAGCCCGAGCATCTGTCGCAGCCAATCGGTCGTGATTTCTTCGAGCTCCGTGAGAGCCGGGCTCGAGGCGAAGTTGAGCCCGATCTGTGCCAGCCCGGTGCTCGCGTAGTCACCGAGCACCGAGGCGAGCAGGCCGTTCGACGGGAAGTAGGCGAAGAAGCCCGGATGCTGGAAATGGCTGAGCGCCGGCACGATGTGCGAATCGAGATCGCGCAGGATCGCCTCGAACGGCTCCGCTGTGGCTGGCGGCGAAGCCGGCAAGCGCCGGCGCAACCATCCCGGGCGCACCTGCGACTGTGCCGGGTGCTTGCCCGCGTAGACGCTCGCACGGAAATCCGCGAGCCAGTCGATCAGCTCGTGACCGTGACGGCGAAATTCTTCCGGCGTCATTCGCGCCGCCCGGGCTGGCACCTTGCTCGGCCCTTCACCAGCCACGCTGCCAGCGCGGGCAGCAGCAGGATCGCAGCCCAGCATGTTCACCAGGAACAGGAAGGTGAGCAGGATGCCGACGTCGGCCTGGAACTTGAGCGGCGAGAACACCCAGGTGACGACGCCGACGGCGAGCGTGATACCGGTGAACACGACGCTCGCGCCGGTGACGCGCAGCGTGTGCAGGTAGGCATCGTGCACGCTCTCGCCCGGCTCGAGGATAGTCCTGCATGCGGCTGAAGAGATAGATGCCGTAGTCGACGCCGATGCCGACGCCGAGTGCCACCATCGGCAGGGTCGAGACCTTGAGGCCGATGCCGACGATCGCCATGATCGCATAGGCCAGCACCGAGACCAGCGCGAGCGGGATGACGACGCAGAGCGTCCCGGTGACCGAACGGAAGGTCAGCAGGCACATCACGATCACCGCGGCGAAGACGCCCGCGAGGATCGGGAACTCCTTGGCCTTCACCTCTTCATTGGTGGCCGCCATCACGCCGACGTTGCCGGTGGCGAGCCGGAACTTCGCCTTGGGCGTCGGATTCGCCGCGCGCCACTCCTTCACTGCCGCCACCACGCGCTCGATGGTCTCGGCGCGGTGATCGGTGGTGAACATCATCACCGGCATCACGCTGCAGTCGCTGTTGAAGAGACCGGTGCTGGTCTCGAGGTAGGCCTGCGCCTGCACCAGCTGGTCGCGGTTGCGCGGGATGTTGCGCCACTTGAGGCTGCCCTCGTTCCAGCCGGCGCTCACGATCTTCATCGACGCTCGGCAACGCCATCACGCCCTGCACGCCCTCGACGTTCGCCATGTGCCACGCGAAGCGGTCGATCGCGGTCATGACGTCGTAATCGATGCAACCGTCCGGCGCTCGGTCTCGACGATCACGTTGATGATGTCGACGCCGATCGAGAACTTGCTGGTGATGACGTCGCTGTCGATGTTGTAGCGCGAGTCGGGCCTGAGCTCCGGCACGCCCGCCTGCGTGTCGCCGATCGGCGTTTCGCGTCCCTTGTACAAGCCGAGCAGCGCGAGCAGCACGTCAGATCCCGATCACGACCAGCGCCGGGCCGCGGTTCGCGATGCCGGGAGAGCCAGGCCCAGAAGCGCGCCAGGTGGTTCGCGCGCCGTTCGATGCGATTGCGATAACCCGCGATCGAAGTTCACGTGCGACACGAGCACCGGCAGCAGGATGAGATCGGTGAGGATCACGACGCCCACGCCGAGGCTCGCGGTGATCGCCATCTCGCGGATCACCTGCACCGGGATGAGCAGGATCGTGACGAAGCCGACCAGGTCGGCGAGCAGCGCCACGATCGCGGGCAGGAACAGCGCACGGAAGGTGCGCTGGGCCGCTTCCATGCTGTCGGCGCCCTCGAGCGCCGCGTCGCTCGACCGCGCTGATCTTCTGCACGCCGTGGCTCACGCCGATCGCGAAGATGATGAAGGGCACCAGGATGCCGAGCGGATCGACGCCGTAGCCGAGCACCACCAGCAGTCCCAGCTGCCAGACGACCGCGACGAGCGAGCACACCACCGGTACCAGCGCGACCTTGAGCGACTGGATGTAGATCCAGACGAACAGCAGCGTCAGCACCACCGTGATGGCCGGCGAATATCGCCACCGACAGCGACCCCTCCGCGATGTCGCCCACGATCTTGGCGAAGCCGATCATGTGCACTTCGACCGGCGAAGTCGGACGCCTGCACGTTGACCTGGACGTCTGTCGCCCATCAGGCGGTTGCGGATCTTCTGCTCGAGGTCCTTGGCCACGCGGATGTAATCGAGCGGCGCGCCGGTCTCCGGATCCTCGTCCTGCAAGGTCGCGCTCACGATCGCGCCGGAGAAATCGTTCGCGACCAGCCGCCCGACGATGCCCGCCTTGAGGATGTTCTCGCGCACGCGCGCGAGGCCCTCGGGCGTCGGCTGGAAGTCGGCGGGATCACGTTGCCTGCCTGGATGCCGTCCTCGACCACCTCGGTGTAGCGCACGTTCGGCGTGAACAGCGACTGCACGCGCGCGCGATCGACGCCGCGGATGAAGAACACCTCGTCGGTCGCGGTGCGCAGCGCCTGGAAGAACTCCGGCGTGAACATGTTGCCGTCGCGCGCCATCACCGCCACCAGCACGCGGTTGGCACCGCCGAACTCCGCCTGGTGCTTGACGAAGGTCTGCATGTACTCGTGCTGGAGCGGCAGCTGCTTGGTGAACTTGGTGTCGATGCGCAGCCCGGTGATCGCGGCGTACGCCCATCACGGCGGTCACGACGCGCGAACAGCGCCAGGATCAGCGTGCGGTGGCCGAAGACGATGCTTGCCCGAGCCACTCGACGAAGCGTGCTTCCGCCGCCGAAGAGGAGTCTTCATGGCGTGATCACCTTGACGCCGCCCTCGCCGACCGTGACGAGCAGCGTGCCCCGTCCGCCGGGCAGCGCCGCCGCATGCCCTTGCGATCGCTCCTGCTGCTCGAGTGCGAACGTGGCTGCCGCCGTCGCGGCTCACGAGCAGCGTGCCGGCCAGCCCAGTGATCACGACGGTGCCGGCTCCGAGCGCGCAAGCCCATTCGTCAGCATCGCGACCGTGCCGGTGGCAATCTCGCGCCAGGGGCGCCCGCGTCGTCGGAGCGGTACAGGTGGCCGCGCAGGCCGAAGAGCAGCACCGTGGGGCCATCGAGCGGCAGCACGCCGAAGAACGAGCCTTCGTAGGGAGATGGCAGCTCGAGCCAGCTCGCGCCCGCATCGTCCGAGCGAAACAGGTGCCCGGACTTCGGCGGCGAGGTAGAGCCTGCCGTCCGCCGCGCGCGCGACCGCGTTGAGGTGACATGTCGCTCGCCGCGCCGTCGTCCAGGTATTCGTCGTCCGCCGGAGGCGCGGCCTCGCAGGCTGCGGCTTCCGCGAACCAGCGGCTTGGGCTCGAACGAGCTGCACCGGCCCAGCTCGCGCCGCCGTCGGTGCTTGCGAGGATCGTGCCGTAGGCGCCGAAAGCGAAGCCGGTCTGCGCGTCGTTGAACCACACGTCGAGCAGCGGCTGTTCCTTCTCGGGCGCCGCGTGGATGCGCGTCCAGGTCTCGCCGCCGTCCGCAGTCGCAGGACGGTCATTTCGTCGTGTCCGACCGCCCAGCCGAGCCTGCGCAGTCGTACGAAGTACACGGCGGTGAGCAAGTCGCGCGCGTCGGCACCTTGGCCTGGCGCCAGGTCTGCACCCTGGTCGTCGCTCAGCAGCACGTGCCCGCGTTCGCCGACCACCACGATGCGCTCGCCGGCGCCCGACCGCATCGAGGAGCAACGAGCGCGGCTGCGAGCGGTCGCGATGACGGAATATTCGTCGGCCGCATCGGTGGCCGGGTCGGCGGCCGAGTGGCGCGCCGGCAGGCCGCAGCGATCAGACCGCAGGCCGCGGCCGCGAGAGAGCGCGATCTGCGTGGCCGTGGCGGCAGTTCCCCTCACCCCGGCCCTCTCTCCGATGCGGAGCCCGGGAGCGGAAAGTGACATCAGCGAGTGCCGCGCGAGCGCAGCGCGTTGGGCTGGTAGTCGGCGATCGGTGCGCTTGGACCGTGAAGTCGTAGCTGCGCTGCTTCTTCGTTCTGCAGGCCGAGCGCGAGATAGCGGCGGTTCTGCAGGTCCATCACCAGCTCGAGCGTGGTCCACACGGTCGGCAGCTCGTAGTACTCCATCGCATGGCCTTCCTGCACGCGCCACAGCTGGTCGCGCTTGTCGTAGCAATCGACCGCCAGGATCTGCCAGGAATCCTCGTCCACGTAGCAGCGTGCGGCGCTTGTAGACGTGGTCGGTGCCCGCCTTGAGCGTCGAGTCCACCACCCAGACGCGATGCAGCTCGTAGCGCGCGTGCTCCGGGTTGATGTGCTGCGGCTTGAGGATGTCCTTGTACTTGAGCTGGTTGCTGTTCAGCTTGTAGGCGTTGTACGGAACGTACATTTCCTTCTTGCCGACGAGCTTCCAGTCGTAGCGCTCGGGGCTGCCGTTGTACATGTCGAACTGGTCCGAGGTGCGCTGGTTGTCGGCCGCCGTGCCTGGATTGTCGAAGGCGACGTTGGGCGCGCGCCGCACGCGCCGCTGGCCCGGGGTTGTAGAGCCACGCGCGGCGATTCTCCTTCGCCTGGTCGAGCGTCTCGTGCACCAGCAGGATCTCGCCCGCGAGGCGCGCCGGCGCCACGGTTTCCTGGATGAAGTAGAGGATGACGTTGTCGAGCTCTTCTTCCTTCGCGCCCGCGAGGCTGTACACGACGTAGAACTCGTCGCGGAACTTCACCAGCGTGTAGTCGCCGCCCGCGGTGACCGCCGCCTGGCCGATGTTGCGTTGGCGCCGCATCGGCGCGGTAACGCAGCACGTGATTCCAGAACACCTCGACGCCCTGCTTCGGGATCGGGAACGGGATGCCGTCGACCGCTCCGGTCACGCCATTGCCGCCCGGCCGCGAGGTTCGCGGTGGTCGCGATGCGCTTGGTCGCGTCGTAGATGCGCTGCGGATGCGCCGCGGTGCGATGCGACGGGTACACGTTCATCGCGTACGTGTCGCGGTACGCGCGCAGCAGCGCCTTGTGCCCCTCGGTCAGATTGTTCGCGTACTGGGCGGCGTTCTGCGCGTTGATCGTGAACAGCGGCTTTTCGCTCGCGAACGGATCGGGGTGATGGCCGCCGGGCTTGAAGTCCGGCACGCCGGCCTTCGCTGGCGGAGTTGAGGCCGCCATCCCACGCCGGAATGGTGCCCGCGGCGTTGCCCGCCTTCTCGCCGCCGAGCGGCGTGAGGTCGGCGCCAAGGCGCGCCGCGTCCTGCGCGGAGACTCCGCCAGCGCCGTGCTCGCGCAATCCGCACAGGACGAGCGACGGTGACGATCGATCGAGATGCAGACTCTTCAGCATTGCCGTCCCCTTAGGGTCAGACCCCATTTTCAGGTCTGATCCCGGCTTCGCGCTCTAGAAAGCGACTTTGAGGGTGGCCGCGACGAAATCGCGGTCGTTGAGGTCGTTGTAGCGGCCGGCGCCACCGAACTTGGTCCAGCTCAGATCGACGTCCCACGTCTGCCTGCAGGTTGGCGCCGACTCCGACCGTGAGTCCGTAACGGTCTTCGATGAAACTCCCGCCGGGCCCGGGGCTCGTGCCCTGGACGTCATGCGACCAGAGATAGCGCGGCGTAACGGTCCAGGGCCCCATGAGGTTCGGATACTCGAGGCGGCCCGCGACGCGATATCCCCAGGAAGTCGGATCCGCGAAACGGTTCTGCGGCTCGACCAGGTTCAGCGCCAGGCACTGGGCGGCCGGGAGTTGCGGACAGTGGCGGCCGACCAGCTCCTGGTTGCCGCTCACCGATGTGCCGGGACCGTTGTAACGCAGGCCGCGGTTGTTCGGACCGCCAGTAAGCTTGTCTTCGAGCCCGTCGATGTAGGTGACGCCCGCTTCGAAGACGAACGCCATCTGCGCAGCGCCCAGGATGTTCGAGACGATCTTGGTGGCGGTGAACTGTGCCTGGTAGGTGTCGTGCAGAGTCCAGCCCTGCACCACTTCGTTGACGCCGAACTGACCGAGCTGCCCGCAACGCGCCAGCGTCGTGATGCCGAGCGAGTTTACGCAGTCCGTCGGAAACGGCACTCCAGGCGCGCTGATGGGAAAGAGCGCCGCTTCGAGCGGTGTCAGCGCCGCGAACAGCACTTCCACGTCGTCGAACTGCAGCGGCACGTCCTGCCGATAGGAGACTTCGCCCTGCAAGCGCGATGCCGGTCCTCTGGAACTGCGTATTGAAGCTCAGGCCGATGAGGTGAATGTCCTCGGGAAACTCGGTGAAGTACTGCGCCGTCTGGGCGAACTCGTGCGTCGCAATGTTGCTGGCGTTACGCGAGATGTCGGCGGGGCTCGTGCCGGCGACCGCGAGATTCGCACCGATGCTCGCGTATCCCGTGGCCGTGGCCAGCGTCATGTTGCCCCCGGTGGCAGCGGCGCGCGCCACCGCGGCATTCGCGGCCGTGGCGACAGCTGCCGCGAAAGGCAGACCGGCCGCCATCCCTTGCGCAGCGCCACCGACCGCGGTCACCGCGCCGGCCGCGTTGCCAACGCCGGTTGATGTGCCGGTGCGCCCGGAAATCAGCGGCACGCGGCTGTGATAGTTGATGTAGAAGAGGCCGAACTCGGTGCCGTTGTTGAAATCCGGGAAGAAGTGCCGCAGGGCGACGCCGAACTGTCCCTCTTCCTCCGGCTCGATGGTGAAACCGCGCGGCACGGCCTGGAAATTGGTGATGAAGGGTGTGCCCGGACCCAGCGGCCGGAAATCCACGCCCATGTCGGAGAAGCCGCCGAATCCGAGGATCACCTTGTTGCCGCCATCGGGCACGAAGTCGTTGGTGCTGAAGTAGGAACCCACGGGCTCGGGCTCCGTGTCGTCCCAATCGAAGAGATAGAGCGCCTCGATGCTGGTGTTCTCGGTGATGCCCAGCGACAGGAACACCATCTCCTGCGGCATGAAGCCTTCCTTGAGTTCCGAGCCCGGCACGCGCAGCGCCGACACGTCGAAGTGATTGATGGCGTTGATGCCGCCCTGGATGAAGGTGCTCTCACCCCAGCTCACCACCTGGCTGCCGGCGCGGATCTCGCCCGGCAACGAGCCCAGGTCGAACTTGTAGTACGCGAAGGCATCGAGCAATCGCACGTAGCTGCCGACCAGGTCCTGGGCGTCCTCGGTGAGGGGCGTGCGCTCGGTCGGCGTGCTCTCGATGTAGTCGTCGTAGAGCGCCGAGCCGCGCACGAACACTCCGAAATTGCCGTAGTTGAGCCCGAGCTCACTCAATACTTTGAAGGCGCGCGTGTAGGAACCGGTGCCGAAGTTCAGGTTGCCGTCATCGATGTTGGGCGAGCGCCCGCAGCCGCCGTCGGCGATGGCGATGAGGTTGCAGTCGGTATCCTGGATGCGCCAGGCCGTGCCGTAGGTGAGCGTGGTATCCCAGCTGCCGGTGAACGTGCCCGATGAATTGGTGAAATCGAACGCGAGCGTGGGCCAGCTCCACAGCAGCAGCGCACCTGCGGCCGCGCCGCGCGCGGCACGCGCAAATCCATGGCGCAGGGATCGAACCTCTCTGTCCAGCGGAGTGCTTGTCATTGTCTGTCCCCAAAAAGGCTGTTCTGGGTGTGCCCGGTTGTTTCTGATCGGAGGAACGGCTCGTGTCACGCTCCCGCGACGGCCGGATTGTTGTCCCTGCTTTGTTGGTTTATTACCGAATCAGGGTCTTCAATACAACATCCATTGGCGCCGGAGTATAGCAGCGGCATTTACGACGGTGCCTGAACTCAAAATTGGGGTCAGACCCCAATTGAACGACGCGCAGAAGTGGGGTCTGACCCCAATTTGGAATCCGCGTGCGTGGCATCGTCTTTGCAGTGCACAAAGCGCCGCCCGGCGCTGACGGTCAGGCCTGCGTGACCTGCAGGATGCTGTGGCGGATGTGCTCGCTCAGGACGAGCTGGGCATCGTCCGCGACACCGCGCAGGACTTCGTTGAAGAGCAAGCGGTTGTCCGCGCTCACCTGCAGGACGGCGCGCCTGCGCAACAGGTCGATGAAGCTCGAAAACAGCGTCGGATCGAAAAACTCGGGCGAATTCAGTTCGTGCAGCAGGGAGATGCGCTGTGCCAGCAGCTGGCAGCGCTTCACCAGCGTTTCCTGGCTGATGGCTCCACTCCCCGCTTGCGCCAGCAGCGAGATCACCAGGTAGTAGCGCTCGACGATCGGCACCGTGGCCTGCGCGAGCACCGAAAGCTGCATGGCCTCGGCGGCGGTCGGCGACCGGCGATGCCATTCGCTGGCGTCGCCTGCCCGCTCGAGCAAGCCAGCGTCCGCAAAGAGCTCGAGCATGGCGCTCACCACTTCACCCAGCTCGTCCTCGCGCCAGCGCAGAAAGAGCTCATCCGCCACGTACGGATAGATGCGCGCGGCGAGGCGCTGGATATCCGCGGTGCGCATCACGGCGTTGTTGAGAAAGCAGCACGCGATGAGCGAGGGCATCGCGAAGAGATGCAGCACGTTGTTGCGAAAGTAGGTCTGCAAGACCGCGTTCTCGTCGCTCATGCGCACGATGTCGCCGAGCGAGTGCGGCTGCCTCTCGATCACGCGCATGGCCTCGCCGTGACGCACGATCGCCGCACCCTGCAGCTCCGTGACCGTGACGCGTGGCGAGTACGGGTGCGCGCTCAGCAGCGAGCGGTAAAGGTCCAGCTGGCGGACCAGGTCGCGTTCGAGCATCGCCTGCCGTGGCGTGCCGAGCAGCGCCATGGCGAGCAGATTCACCGCGTTCACCGCCGCCGCGGCATTGATGTTCACCATGATGCGCCGCGCCAGCTCATCGATGAGGACGTTGAACCACACGGGCCGACCGTCCTCGGTCAAGGGCGCGTTCTGCCACGCCGGGTTGTGCGCGACGAGCAGTGCATCGAGCGCGATCGGCTCACCGAGACTCACGTGGACCTTGCCGAACTTGCCGCGCAGGCGCGGCAGGGTCTTGAGCAGGCCGAGCACCGATTCCTTTTCCTTGGGCCGGCCGCTCAGCTCGTCGATATAGGTCTCTCCCTCGACCAGGCGCTCGTAGCCGAAGTACACGGGCACGAACACCACCGGGCGCACCGGTTCGCGCAGGTAGCTGCGCACCGTCATCGACAACATGCCGGTCTTCGGCTCGAGCAGCCGCCCGGTGCGGCTCCGCCCGCCTTCGATGAAGTATTCGAGCGAGTGCCCGCGCGCCATCATCGCGCCCAGGTACTTCATGAACACCACCGGATAGAGATTGTTGCCCTTGAAGGTGCGGCGGATGAAGAACGCCCCGCCCTTGCGCAGGAACCTGCCCACGACAGGCATGTTGAGATTGATGCCGGCGGCGATGTGCGGTGCGGGGAAGCCCGTGACGTAGATGATGTACGAGAGCAGCAGGTAGTCCATGTGACTGCGGTGGCACGGCACGAACACGAGCTCGTTGCCCGCGGAAACATCCTGCAACACCTGCTGGTGGTGCAGCTCCACTCCGTCGTAGAGCCGGTTCCACAGGCGGCCGAGGATGCGCTCCATCACGATGACGAAGGAGTGCGAATAGTTGGCCGCAATTTCGTGCGCGTAACGCTTGGCAATCAGCAGCGCCTCTCGCCGGCTCAGGTTTTTCTCCTTCATCTCCTGCGCGACCGCGACGCGCACCGCGCGCGTCGCGAGCACCTGCGCCACGATCGTGCGCCGGTGCGACAGGTCCGGGCCGATCGTCGCCGTGCGTTGTTCGCGGAACGAGCCACGCAGCGTGCGCGAGATGCGCCGCACGGTGCGCGGGCCTTCCAGCCCTTCATCCATGAAGGCGCGCAGGGACAATGGCTCGCCGAAGTGCACCAGCGTGTTGCGGCCGTTGAAGATGACGTTGAGGAACTTGCGAAAGCGCCCGGCAAGCGCGATGTCCTCGCTCAGGAGGAGCCGCCACCAGGATCGTTCTTTCTGCGGGGCGCGTCCCCAGAAAATCGACACCGGCACGATGTCGAGATCGACCTGCCGCTGCGCGCGCGCCGCCGCGACCAGTCGATTCAGCAATTCGGGTGCGCGGCGGTCCACGCGGGTCGCACACCAACCGGCGCTGCGCTCGAGATAGCAGATCGACCGTCGCTCGCTGACGCTGCCGACCGAAAGCCGTCGGCTGGGACGCGGCAGCGCGAGCTTGACGCAGGTTTCCTGCAGCACCAGCAGGTCGGAGAGGCTCTGGCGCTCGAGCACGTAGCAGAGCGGCCGTTCACGCCCGCCCAGCCGCTCGCCGATATCCGGCGGCAGCGCTGTGCTGCGCACCCACAGTGAAATGACGTTGCGGAGCAGCCAGATCGCCGGGCGCGCGAGAGTCTCGCTGATGCTCAAGTTACGGTTGTGGTTCGGGATCGGCGCGGGGCGCGCCTTCGGCGCTCTCGAGCTCCCGGTTGAGGTCCTGCATACGGCCCTCCATTTCGCGGGCGCGATCCTCGGCGCGCTGCATCTGCTCCACCTGGTCGCCGAATACGGTGTCCTCGACGGGCATCGGCTCCGGCTCGCGCGATCGGTTATCCTGACCGCAGCCCGCGACAACACCGATACCCAGCAGGCATGCCAATACTCTCTTCATGGCGCTCTCCTCCCGCTCACGGCGCAGAGTCTACCGTGAAAACGCCGGCGCCCCCGCGCGGGCGCGCTCGTTGACGGGTGAACGATGGGCGCGCTGTCCGGAAACGTCATTGTCCTGACGGGCGCTTCGGAAGGGATCGGGCGTGCCCTGGCGCTCGCGCTCGCACCACAACGCTTGTCGCTCGTGTTGGCCGCACGCAATGAAGAGCGGCTCGCCCAGCTCGCCGGCGAGTGCGAAGCGGCGGGCAGTGCCGCGCTCGCGGTGCCCACGGACGTCACGGACGAAACCCAATGCCGCGCGCTGATCGATGCCGCGGTGGTTCGCTTCGGTCGCATCGACGCGCTCGTCAACAACGCGGGCGGCACGATGTGGGCGCGCTTCGATGCCCTGGCCGACTGGTCGGTGTTCGAGCCGCTGATGCGGCTGAACTACCTGAGCAGCGTCTACCTCACGGGTCACGCGCTCCCGTGGATCAAGCAGACGCAGGGAAGGATCGTCGCGGTGGCCAGCATCGCCGGGCTCACCGGAGTGCCGGAGCGCAGCGCCTATGCCGCGTCCAAGCACGCGATGATCGGATTCTTCGATTCCCTGCGCATCGAGCTCAGCGGTAGCGGCGTGAGCGTCACGGTGATCGCGCCCGATTTCGTCCGCTCGCAGATCCACAAGCGCGCGCTCGGGCCCGATGGACGGCCGCTCGGTGAAAGCCCGATGCGCCAGGATCGCATCATGAGCGCTGAAGAGTGCGCACGGCTCTCGGTGCGCGCGATCGAGAAGCGGCAGCGTCTCCTGATCACTTCAGCGCGCGGCCGGCTCGGCCGCTGGCTCAAGCTGATCGCCCCCGGCGCCATCGATCGTATCGCCGCGCGCGCGATTCGCGAGCGACACTGATGCGCCACATCCAGGAACTGCGTTTCGATGCGCCCGCCGTGGGTCGCTGGTCGCTCTTTCTGCTCGCGCCGCCGCCGGACCTGGCGCCGTACGTGGAAGTGTTCTGGGAAGTCCACGGCTTTGCGGACTACGCGCGCGAGCGCATCCTGCCCAAGACCAACATCGAGCTGATGTTCAACCTCGGCCCGCCCCATCTGTTGCTCGATCCGACGCGACCAGCGGGCGCCAGCGTTTTTCGCGAGGCGTGGGTGGCGGGATTGCAGCGCCGGCCGCTCGTGATCGAGCCGTGCTTCGACGCATCGCGCGTGCCCTCGCACCTCATGGCCGCGCGTCTGCGCCCGTCGGGCGCGTATGCGTTCTTCGGTTTCCCGATGGATGAGCTGAGCAACGACGTCATCGATCTCGACGCGCTCTCGACGCCGGCGTTCGCGAGCGTGCACGCGCAACTGCGCGAGACCTCGTCGCGTACCGAACGCTTTGCGTTGCTCGAGACCCTGGTGCGCGAACGCGTCGGTGCGCAATTTCGCGTGCGGCCTTTCATCCGCTGGGCCTCGGCCCAGATCGAGCGCACGCACGGGGCGGTCCGCATCCTGGATCTGTGCCGCGAGCTCGGCGTGAGCCGCAAGCACTTGAACCAATGGTTCCGTAAGCAGGTGGGCCTCGCGCCGAAGCAGTATGCAGGCGTCGCCCGCTTCCAGCGCCTGGTTGGGTCTCTCGCGCGGGCGCCCGCGCCGGACTGGTCGGAGCTTGCGCAGACTTGCGGGTTCTATGACCAGGCGCACCTGGTGCACGATTGCCAGGCGTTCGCCGGCATGGCGCCGACCAGCCTGCGTGAATCACTGTCGCCGGACGGCATCGCGACCGTGGAACGACTGAGTCGGGGTCAGAATTCGAATTCTGACCCCGGTAACAAACCTACAAGACGCGCGCCGGCTCGCCGGGTACATCTGCACAGTCATTTTTCGCGGGAGCTCATGCGCATGACCAGCCGTTTCGTATCCTTCGCCGTGATCGCCGCCGTGGCCGCCATCACGCCCGCGTATTCAGCCGAGTCCTCGCTGACGCCGGAACTGCAACCCATGGCCTTCCTCGCAGGACAGTGCTGGAGCGGTCCCTTTGCCGATGGCAAGTCGACCGACGAGCACTGCTTCGAATGGGTATACGGCGGGCGTTTCCTGCGCGACCGGCACATCGTACGCGGCGGCGAGAAGCCCTATCGCGGCGAGACTCTCTATTACTGGGAGCCGGCCGAGAAGGCCATCGCTTACATCTATTTCAACTCGGACGGCGGCGTGAGCCGCGGGCTTGCAAAGGCCGACGGCGACACGCTGGTGTTTCCTTCGGAGCGTTACACCGAAGGCAATACGACGCGCGAATTCGGCACGACCTGGAAGCGCGAGAGCGACGACCGCTATGTCGCAGTGACCCGCGAGCTCAAGGATGGCCAGTGGCAGGAAGCCTGGCGCGTCGATTTCAAGCGCGCTCGTCCGGTGAGCGACGCCGACTGGCTCGACTAGCCGGCGTCGCGGCCGGAACTGTGAAGTCCCGGCTGCGACGCCCCGATGATCGACTCAGTTCAGCCGCTGAATTCGTCCCTCGATTGTGGCGCTGAACGGCTGCGGCAGGCTCTCGACGTATTCCACCAGCGCATCCAGGTCAACGGCGCCCACCACGCGGTTGGTTCCCTGGTTCAACACCGTGAATCCGTCCCCGCCCGACGCCAGGAAACTATTGACGGTCACACGATAGACCGTTGCGTCACCCAGCAGATTTCCGTCCGCATCGCGGATCTCGACCACACGCCCGCCGACGGGCAGCGCCGCGTTCCACGTGTAAGTGAGACCGGAGGTCTTGAGAATGCGTTGCGTGGTGGCGTTCGGCCATTGCTGCTCGAGGAGTGCCCGGATCTGTGCGCCGGTGAGATCCATCGAGACGAGATCGTTGCTGAAGGGCTGGATCGTGAAGAGCTCACCCCAGAGCACCTCGCCCGCGAGTAGCTCCGCGCGGATGCCGCCCGGGTTCATGAAGGCGAACTGCGCGCCGGTGTCGGTCCGCTGCGCGTCGGCGATCAGGTTGCCGAGCGCGGACTCGCCCGCCGGGCTTTCGGCACGCGTGATGTCGGTGGTAGCGACACCCACAACACGGTTGACGAGCGGCGCAACCGATTGCTCGGCTGCCGCCGTCAGCTGCGCTGCCGCGGGATCCGGCGTCAGGCCCGGACCTTCGTCGGCCCAGGTCGTTAGGACGACGGCGGATTTCTCCACAACATCGTGCGTGCGACGGCTGAGCGCGAGATCGATGTCGCTGTAGGCCGTGCTCGCCGAGAACGACTGCGTGACGAGGATCGGCGTGCCGTTGTTGTTGGCGATGAGCGCGTTGGTGAAGCCGTGCGTGTGACCCGAGACCACGACATCCACGTCGTCGCGGAGCTGGCGCACGATGTCGACGATCGCGCCACTGATGGTCGTGTTCACGTCGGGGCTGGTGGGACCCGTGAAGGCAGTCTGGAACGCGCCCTGGTGAATCGTGACCACGATCGCGCGCACGCCGATCAGCCGCAGCAGGCGCGCGTAGTGATTGATCACGGTCGCTTCGTCGAGGAATTGCACACCCGCGACGCCGGCCGGCGTCACGATCGTCGGCGTTTCCTCGAGCACCGCGCCGATGAATCCGATCGGCACTCCATTGACCAGGCGAACCGTGAACGGCGCGAGCACCGGCTGGCCGCTGTCGGCGTCCACGACATTCGAAGAGACGTACGGAAAACGCGCGCCACGCCACCTGGGCTCGAGAAACGGACCTTTCGGATGGTTGCCGCCGTCGAGCAGCCGGATCACCTCGGAGACGCCTTCATCGAATTCGTGATTGCCGAGCGTGCCGACGACGTTGCAGAACGGTTGCAGGTAGCTCAGGTTCCAGGGTCCGCGGCTCACGTCGACGTATCGACAGTGGCTGTTGGCGAGCTGGTTGAGGAACGAGATGGAGGGCTCGTCCTGCAGCAACGCGGAGGCCGGCGGCGATGCGCCCACGTGATCGCCGGCGTGCACGAGGAAGGATCCATCGCGGGCGTTCGCGGCCGCGGCCTTGAGATAGGAGGCGAGCACCGCGGCGCTGCCGACGGGGCGGCCGGCCACCAGGCGTCCGGTGCTCAGCTGGCCGTGGAAATCGTTGATGCCGAGCAGCTTGATGTGCACCAGCGGATCGTGCATGCCGCGTTCGTTGCGCCAGCTGACGCGCTGCTGGGCCTGCGCTCTGGCCGCCGGGCCCTCCGCCCGCACGTCGTCCTGGTCGGCTTCCAGCGAATGGCCCTGATCGTGAGCGCTGGCGGGCGCCGCAAGGGTCAGGATCGCCAGTGTGGTGGTGATGGTGATCGCAAGCTTCCGTACTAGCATTGAGGTGTCCCCCACAGTTGATTACCGCGTACATGACGCGCCGGTTCGTGCTCAGACCTTAACGGCGGTAGTTGGCACTGCCGTAAAACTGACGTTGCACTTTTGTGATGGCCGGTTGCGGGCGCCGGCCTGGAGCGGGCGCCCACGCACGACTGAGCAGATATTTTAGCTCGCCGCGACGGCGAACCGGTATCAGAGATACGGCTCGAGCGTGACCAGGAAGTATTCGAAGAGATAGTTGATCTGCGGGATGTTTTCCTCGAGGCGGTGGTCGCCGTCGAGGATGTGCAGCGTCGCCTTGTACTGCTTGGCGTAACGCAGGCTGTTTTCCACCGGGATCACGTCATCGCGCCAGCCGTGCACGATGGTGATGGGGCATTCCGCGGGCTTCGGCGTGTGCTGCTCGAAGCCCGGCATGTAGAAGGCGGGCGCCAGCAGGAAGAGCCCGCGCGCCTGGAGCAGGCGCGAGGCGGCGGTCGCCACGTGGCCACCGAGGCTCGAGCCGACCAGCACCAGCGAGCCGCGCAAGTCCTTGCAGAAGCTGAGGAGGCGGGTCACGCGGTCCGCCGGATCGTCGATGCCTTGGTAGTCGACGGACTCGACCTCGAATCCCTCGCTGCGAGCCATCTCCGACATGGCCGTGATCTTGTTGCCCCAGGGACCACTGTTCTGGCCGTGGGAAAAGACGACGTAACGGTCCGGCATGCGCGGCGTACCCTGGGCGTTCTTCTTTGACCGGACCGATGGTAGCAAGTGACACCGGCCCGCGACAGGCAAGCGGGTGACGTCACTCGACGACAGTGTAAGTGCGCGCCGCAGCGCGTGTATTCAGAGATCGCGCAACTCGTCAGGCTTCCAGAGCAGCTCATCCAGCGTCAGGCGCCACCCGAACCGATCGAGGTTCACCCGCCCACGTATCAGGTGCACGCCCTCCTTCTCCAGGCGGCGGCGCTGCTCCGTGTAGGGCCGGCTGCCGCGAGGGAACGAGATGCGGCCCTGGGCATTGATCACGCGATGCCACGGAATGCGTCGATTGTCCGGCAGAACCCTGAGTGCGTGACCGACCAGACGTGCGTGCCGGGGAAACCCCGCGCGTTCCGCCACCCAGCCATAGGTGGAGACGGAGCCCGACGGGATGCGCGCGACGATCGAATAGATGCGTTCGGCAATGTCGGCGGGCACGCCGCGGCGTTTCATTCCTGCGGCACGCTCTTCAGGTACGCGACCTGTTCCGGCAAGAGCGAATTCTTGATGGCGATGAGCATCTCGAGATGCAGCATCTTCACGCGGTTCTCGCCCTGCAGCACGCGCTCGACCTGCTGCAGTACCGCGTCGCGATCCACCGGCAACTGGTCGATGGCCGTGTCGAGACCCGTGCTGGCCTCGAGCATGTCCCATTGCACCTCGGCGAGACGCGACTGGAAGCTCTTGAGCTCGTTCTTCATGGTGGCGCGTTGCTTGTCGGTCAGGTTGAGCTTGGCCTGGTGACGCATGATGAGCTCGGGCGCAAAGAGCTTGCCGCGGATGAAGTCCGCGCCAGGATCCTTCTTCGTCCCCTCATCTGCGGCTTGCGCGGTCGCGAAGGTCAGGCCGAGCAGCATCACCAGGCAAGCCAGAACGGATTTCATAGGAGCGACTCCACGGGTGGATTCGTATTGACAGTGGGCAGTGCGGGCAAGCTGCCGAGGGTCTGGCCCGCGTTTGTTTCGAGCAGCACGTCGGTCGGCGAGCGCCACGTGGTCCGGGCGATCAGTAACGAATAGAGAGCCGGATCCTCGGCCTGCCGCGAAGGTGGCCGCCGCGCATCGAGCGCGAGCAACAGCCCGATCACCAGTACGCTCGCAGTGGCGGCCGCGGCGGCGAGAGTGTCGCCCCACCGCACGGGCTTCGCGGACCCCTGCTCGGCCTCCGCGCGTGCGGCGTTCCACATGCGCTGGAATGCGGGCGCCGCTGCCTCAGGATCGCGGCTTTCCCTGAAAAGACGCTGCAATGTCGGTTCGCGTTCAGTCATCGATCAGGTCCCGCTCCAGGCGGCCAGCGAGCACACGTTTGCCGCGCTCGTAGTGCACGCGTGCCGATCCCACCGAGATTCCCATGACACGCGCGGCCTGCTCGATGGTGAGGTCACGATAGAAGGTGAGCTCGAGTGTCTCGCGCTGCCGGGCGGAGAGCCATGCAAGCGCCTCCCGCACGCGGCTGCGGCGTTCGCGCTGCTGCACATCCTGCGCATCACTCGTGATACCCGCGTCCTCGCGTTCGGTCAGTTGGCTCGACTCGGCAACGAACCAGCGAGTCCACAAGAGATGACGCCGCGCGCGCTGCCGGGCGACGTTGCGGATCACCGCGAACAGCCACGTCTTGAGCGTGGAAGCGCCATCGAAGCGGGCGCTGCCCTCGATGAGATGCACGTAACTCTGTTGCAACACGTCGGCAGCCTCTCCGCGATCGTACCGGCAGCAACTCAGGGCCCAGGAATATGACTGCTCGTGCAGCGCCTGCAGGGCCTGCACCGTGATGAGCGGATTGTGCTCGAGCCCTGCCTCGGCCGTCATGGGCATCCTGCAGTGATCACTACTTCGTGCCGTCGCGACCGGGACTATATGACGTTGAGCTGCCCGTGAAGAGCACTCCGGAGAGGGCAGCCGGTGTGCCGCGCCGATGCGCGGCGCGTCACGCGAAAGTCGTAGTACGATAGATCATCCTGGGAGAACCAATTGTGCCGCTGCCAGCGGGCGTTTCGGCGCGCTTCGCCAAATTTACGAGGTGAGAGATGAAGCTGACCGTGAATGGGACTCCTCACGAAGTCGCGGCGCCTGAGGACATGCCGCTCCTGTGGGTTCTGCGCGATGTACTGGGGCTCACCGGCACGAAGTTTGGCTGCGGTATGGCCCAATGCGGCGCATGTACGGTGCTGCTGGGCGACCAGGCCGTGCGTTCCTGCACGCTGCCCGCATCCGCCGCCGCGGATCAGCGGATCACCACGATCGAGGGACTGGCCCCCGACGGGAAGCTGCACCCGGTTCAACAAGCCTGGATCGACGCGGACGTCGTGCAGTGCGGCTACTGCCAGTCGGGCCAGGTGCTGAGCGCCGTGGCTCTTCTTCGCGCGACGCCCAAGCCGACGGACGCCGATATCGATGCGGCCATGGCGGGAAATATCTGCCGTTGCGGCACGTACCCGCGGATCCGCAAGGCCATCCACCAGGCGGCTGGCTCGATGGGAGAGAAGAAATGAGCGCCGTGAACGCTGGGCGACGCCGCTTCCTGTTGACTTCGGCGGGTGCGACCGCCGGGCTCGTGATCGCGTTTCACGTCCCCCTGGTGGGCCGCCTGGCACGTGCGGCGGAACCCGCTCAGCCGAAACCTTCGCTGCCGCCCCCGAATGCATTCCTGCAGATCGGTGCGGACGACACTGTGACCGTCCGCATCGCGCACTCGGAGATGGGCCAGGGCATCTGGACGACGCTCGCGATGTTCGTGGCCGAGGAGCTCGATTGCGACTGGTCGCAAATGCGCATCGAGCATGCTCCCGCCGCACCGATCTATGCGCACCCCGCGTTCGGCATGCAGATGACGGGCGGGTCGTCGACCACGTGGTCCGAGTTCGACCGCTATCGCCAGGTCGGGGCGATGGCGCGCGACATGCTGGTGCGCGCCGCGGCCGCCGAGTGGCAAGTGGCGTCATCCGAGTGTCGTACCGAGAACGGAGCGGTCGTTCACGGAAGCAGGCGCCTTTCCTACGGCGCACTGGCGACGAAGGCGCAGAAATTGTCACCGCCAGGCGAAGTCACTCTCAAGTCGTCCAAGGACTGGAAAATCATCGGCAAGCCGACCAAGCGGCTCGATTCGCCGGAGAAAGTGTCCGGACGCGCGCAGTTCGGGCTCGACGTGCGCTTCCCGGGCCTGATGACCGCGGTGCTCGCGCGGGCGCCGGTATTCGGTGCACACGTGAAATCGTTCGATCCCGCGCCTGCGAAGGCGGTCCCCGGCGTGAAGGCGGTGGTGCAGGTGCCTTCGGGCGTCGCCGTGGTCGCCGAGAACTTCTGGGCCGCGAAGACCGGCCGCGACGCGCTCGTCGTCGAGTGGGAGCTGGGCCCCGGGGCCACGCTCGACACCGACAAACTGCGCGAGCACTTCCGGGAACTGAGCCGCACGCCGGGCGCGATTGCCGCCCAGGCAGGCGATCTCGAGCACCGATAGCGCGGGACCCGCGGCGCTCGAAGTCGAATTCGACGTGCCCTATCTCGCGCACGCGACGATGGAGCCGCTCAACTGCACCGTGCGCGACTCAGCGAGGGCTCGTGCGAGGTCTGGCTCGGGACGCAGTTCCAGGGGCTCGACCAGCAGGCAGCCGCGGAAGTCGCCGGCCTGCGCCCCGAACAGGTCACTGTCCACACGACATTTCTCGGCGGTGGCTTCGGCCGGCGCGCGACCGGTTCGTCACACGTGGTGCGGGAAGCGGTGCGCGGTGGCGAAAGCGACCGGCATGCCGGTGAAGGTCGTATGGACGCGCGAAGACGACATGCACGGCGGCTATTACCGCCCGCAGTGGTTCCACCGTGTCGCCGTGCACACCGGTGACGACGGCCTGCCGCGCCGCTGGGATCACACGATCGTCGGGCAGTCGATCCTCAAGGACTCACCGTTCGAGAGTGTGATGGTCAAGGACGGCGTCGACGTCACTTCGGTCGAAGGCGTGGCGGATTCGCCTTACGTCAGGGGCACGCCCGTGCATCGCGTCGAGTTGCATTCGCCGGACTTGCCCGTGACGACGCTGTGGTGGCGCTCGGTCGGCCACTCGCACAACGCATTCGTCATGGAAAGCCTCGATCGACGAGCTCGCACACGCTGCGAAGCAGAGCCCGCTCGACTATCGACGCGCGATTGCTCGCCGGGCATCCGCGGCATCTCGGCGTGCTCAATCTCGCCGCCGAGAAGGCCGGCTGGGGCAAGCCTCTGCCCAAGGGACGCGCTCGCGGCCTGGCCGTGCACGAATCGTTCGGCTCGTTCGTGGCGCAGGTGGCGGAGGTGTCCGTCGACGGCGGCGAGGTGCGCGTGCACCGCGTGGTGTGCGCAATCGACTGCGGCATCTGCGTCAACCCCGAGGGGGTTCGCGCGCAGATGGAGTCGGGCATCGTGTATGGCCTGTCGGCGGCGCTGTTCGGTCGCATCACGCTCAAGGAAGGCCGCGTGCAGCAATCGAACTTCCACGACTATCGGGTCGTGCGCATCAACGAGATCGCCGGCGATCGAAGTGCACATCGTGCCGAGCAGCGAGAAGCCCGGCGGCGCGGGCGAACCCGGGCACGCCGCCGATCGCACCGGCCGTCGGCAACGCTCTCTTCGCGCTCACCAACCGCCGCCTGCGCAGCCTGCCCTTCGATCTGTCCGCTGCAACCTGAGCGTGCGCGACGGAGACAGGTGCTTCTTGCCTCAAGCGATCCCGAGTAACGCGAACGTTCCTTCGAAACGCACGGCTTCGCGGCCCGCGTGCTCGATCGCGACGTGCAGGCGAATGCGCCCCTTGCGGTAACGGTCCACGGCACGCAGGAATTTCTCGACCTCGGGCTCCGCAGGCAGGGCCGCGCGTGCGATCAGCTCGCCCGTCACCGGCGCGAGATAGCTGACGCGGCTGTCCTGGATCACGAGCTCGCCCTCGACGCCGTGCTCACGCAACTTCACGGTGAGCAGACCCCAACCGGCGAGCACGGCAAGCGAAAAGAGGCTGCCGCCAAACGCGGTACCCTTGTGATTGGAATTGGAGGCGAATGGCGCGCCCAGGACCAGCGTGCGGCCGTCGAACTCGAGCACGCGCACGCCGATGTGGCGGGCGAGCACAATGTCGGTGAGGATGCGCTTTTCCAGGTCGGCGGCGGTCATGCTCATGGGAGATGGTACTTTCCGGCCGTTTCTGCGGGCCAGCGCGGCCATTTGCCGCCGAACTGTGACCGGTGCCCCGCAGGGCGTTTACAAGGCTTTGACAATACGCGGACCTTGATCCGAGCGCACTCAGAAATGAGCCTGGACCACGACACTCTGGTCGAAACGTCCATCGAACGACGCAGCATGCTGGCGTTGCTCTCAACGATGCAGCTGTTCCGCGGTCTCGACGCTGAAACGCTGGTGGCAATCATCAGCGAGATCGAGTGGTTCTCGCTGCCCGGCGGGGCGTGCCTGTTCGAGGCTGGCGAAGAACCCGACGCTCTCTTCATCGTCATCAGCGGCTGCCTCGGCGCTTTCTCACGCACGCCCGATGGGCACACGCGGCTCGTGGGACGCGTCGCGGCGGGCGAAACAGTGGGCGAAATGGCGCTCATTTCCGGCAAGCCCCGCACTGCGAGCGTGCTGGCGCTGCGCGACACCGAGATGGGCCGCTTCTCCAAGCGCGCCTTCGAAACGCTGCTGCTCGATCACCCGCAGGCGATGCTCAGCATCGCGCAGCTCACCGTGCAACGCCTCGAGAACTCGCAGCGCCAGCAGCGCGGCAAGCGCTCGGTGCCAAAGACTTTCACGATCGTTCCGTACGATGCCGACGTCGACATCCGCACCTTTGCCGCGCAACTGGTCGCTGCGCTCAATCACGGCACCAAGACCGAGCTCGTGTGGGGCGTGCGCGGCTCGACCCACACCAGTCACTGGTTTGCGAACGTCGAGTCCGCCAACGACTTCGTGGTCTACGCCGCGGATCCGGGTGTCACCACCTGGAGCCGCCTGTGCATGCGCCAGGCGGACTCGGTCCTGTTGCTGACGCGCGCCGATGCCACACCCGGCGTCTGGCCGATCGAGCGCGCGCGCCACGAATCGCGCGCCACGCTGCAGCGTGCCGAGCTCGTGCTGCTGCACACGGACGGGTTCGTTTCCGGCGCGGCAAAGCGCTGGCTCAATCAGCATCCCGGTCTTGCACACCACCACGTGCGTCACGCCGACGACGTCGCGCGCCTGGCGCGCTTGCTCACGGCTCGCGGCGTGGGGCTCACGCTGTCCGGTGGCGGGGCCCGCGGCCTGGCGCATATCGGAGTGGTCAAGGCGTTGCGCGAAGCGCGCGTGCCCATCGACGCGGTCGGTGGCACGAGCCTGGGCGCGATCCTCGGCGCCGGAGTTGCACTGGAGTGGACGCACGAGGAGCTGGTGGAACGATTCCGCCGCACCTTCGTCGACACCAATCCGCTCAACGACTACACCTTGCCGCTCATGTCGCTGGTGTCGGGTCGCAAGGTGACGCGCCTGCTACGCCAGGAGTTCGGCGAGCGCGACATCGAGGATCTGCCGCTGCCGTTTTTCTGCGTGTCGTCGAATCTCACCACCGGCCGCATCGCCGTGCACCGCTCGGGCCTGCTGTGGCGCTGGCTGCGCGCCTCGGTCGCGATCCCGGGCGTGTTGCCGCCGGTGTTTCACCGCGGCGAAGTGCACGTCGATGGCGGCGCCATGAACAACCTCCCGGTGGACGTCATGCGCGAAGTCGGCCGTGGCCCCGTGATCGGCGTTGACGTCGGTGCGGACCGCGCCTTCACCGCGGATTTCGACGATGTCGATGTGCCGGGACTCTGGAAGGTGATGGCCTGGTTCCGCTCCAAGAAAAGGCGCCTCAACATTTTCCAGATCCTGTGGCGCGCCGGCATGGTGAACAGCGCCGCCGCGACCATGGCGCACCGCGAACAGACAGACCTGCTCCTGACACCACCACTCGAGACGCTCGACATGCTCAACTGGAAAGGCTTCGACCGCGCCATCGAGGCGGGCTATCGCTACACGATCGAAAAACTGCGCGACCTGCCCGCGGGCGTGCTCAATGGCTCGACGCCTCCCGGCGAGGGCTGGGGCCGCATTCCGTAGATCAAAAAAAAGACCGGCCCTGTTGGGGGCCGGTCTTGTGAGGCTCTTCTTTTCTATTCGTTGCCGAACCGTGCCACCACGCGCCCGTACCAGAACATTCCCGGTACGTCGTAGGCGCTGCCGTCGAACGAATTCAGCTCGCAGCTGAAGCAGAACGGCGGATCTTCGTCGAGCACGTTGTTGATGCCCAACGTGAAGGTCCACCCGGACAACCCTGACGGCGACCAGCTGCCCTGCAGATCCAGGTAGGCAGTCGCGTCCATCTTGTTCGAGACGGGGTCGTTGCTGCAGAGGTTGAGGCCTTGCGCCGCGGCCGCGCAGACCTCGGTGACCGCGTCGGTGTAGCGGACAGTGCCGGCAGCCGCCAAAGTCGCCGAGAGTCCAGTCAGCCGTGAGCGCGGACTTCAATTCCGGGAACGCCATCGAGGGGCTTCCTCGCTCCGTGCCCTCGCGCGCTTCCTCAACGAAGCCCGAGGCGGTCGCCACTGTATCGACGTACTCATCGAGAATGGTGTTCTGCCAGCTGAACGTGAACTGACCGATGCCGGTTGTCGGCAGCACCCAGCGCACAGTTCAGGTCGTAACCCGACGTGTCGGTGCCGCCGATGTTGATCAGCGTATTGTTGAAGCCGCTGATCACGCCGCCCGGAGTACGCGGTGATGCCATCGCACAGCACCGTATCGAGGGTCTCCACGCAGCCGTCGAGCTTCGCCTGCGCGTCGCGCGCCTGGATCGTGTCTGTCGATCTCGATCTTGTAGTAGGTGAACTCGAACTCGCAGCGCATCGGACCAGCGACGTACCCGATCGCCCAGCGCGGGCTGTAGACGAATCCCGCCGTGTAGCCGTCCGAGGTCTCCGGAACGAGATCCGGGATTGCCGCCCGTGATGACCGAGATCTGCGTGTTGAACTGCGCGTAGGTGTTGGGCACGCCGAGCGCGACGCAATTCGCCTGGATCGCCGCCGGTTGCGGGTGTGTCCACCCAGGACGCCTGCGTAGTCCGTGCACGGATCATCGATCGTCGCGTCGAAACGCGAGAACGTCCCGAACAACTCGCCGATTCCCGGTGCCCGGAAACCTTCGCCGAACGTGCGCCGCAACAGCAGGTCCTTCATGGGCCGCCAATTGACACCGAACTTGCTGGTCGTGTCGCTCCCGAACGTCGAGTAATCGAACGAGCGGATCGCCGCACTGACCTGCAGCAGGTCGAAGAACGGCGCATCCTTGAGGATGGGGATCTGGATCTCGCCGTAGATCTCATCCACATCGTAGTCACCCTCGGTGGCGCCCGAGGGTACGCCGGCACTCTCGCCGGCGGGATAGATCGCATCGGGCTGATAAAAGCCGCTCTGCTCGCGGTGCTCGGCGCCCAGCGCGAAGTTGAGGCCGCCCGCCGGCAACGGAATGATGGTGCCGGTGATGTTGGCGCTGAAGTCCTTCAGCTCCTGTTCGCTGTTGTCGTGCAGGACCGGCTGAATGTAGTCGAGCTGATCCTGGGTGATGGAGCCGGCTCCGCCTTGCTGGCCGCCAAAGATGTTGAACGGCACGCAGTTGGGAATTGGATTGGGAACAGCGTTGCCAACCACTTCGCCGCAGGCAGTCGTTGTCGCGCCGTTGAGGCCCGCTACCGTGCCGGGACCAAGCGCATTCTTGATCTTCTGCGAGTTGTAACTGCCATGCGTGATCTGGTCGGCGCGGTTACGCGACCACACGGCATTCACGTCCCAGTAGAAGTCCCGGTCCGCCGCCGTGAAATCGCCACGGAATCCGCCGCCGACGTACCAGGTGTCCACGTTCTGATCGAACACGCGCGGGCCACCCTCCAACGGGCGGCGGCCGATGAAGTAGTCGGTGCCGCCAGCCATCGGGTCGGTGCTGAGATTGAGCGTGAAGCCCAGGGGGTTGTACGGGTTGGCGACATCGACCTCGGTGACATCGAGGAGGCTTCCACCGCCGTTGCCCGCTTCGGGTCCGATGAAGATCGGCTCCGGCGCCGCCCGGTTGGTGGAGCGGCGGTTGTTGAACAGGCCCTTCACGTACACGCTGACATTCTCGGACAGATTCGTTTCAACCTGCGAGTAGAGCCCGATGCGCTCGCTCGGCGTCTGGATGAAGTTGAAGGGCTGAAAGTTGAAGCGATCGGCGGTCGTGAAGTTATGGAAGTCGTCCGTACGCGGTCCAGCAGCCGGGTTCGTCGGGTCGTAGATCGGAATCCCCGTCACGCCGTCGTTGACCGTCAGGTTGAGTCCCAGACCGGTGTTGGGATCGGTGAAGAAGAACCGTCCCTGCGGTGTACCCGAGCTGCAGCGGTTGGTGCAGACACCCAAGCCCGGCGTCGGAAACTCGGAGATCTCGCGATCGCCTGAGCTCACCGGACGCTGCTCGACGTAGCTGACACCAAAGAACGCCCTGGTGGTCTCGGAGGACGTGCCACCCGAAATGTTGAACTGCGAGGTGTCGCCGTCGCCCTCGTCATAACCACCGCCGTAGCCGGAGAACTCGATCCCTTCGAACGACTTCTTGGTGATGATGTTGATCACGCCCGCGATCGCATCCGAGCCGTAGATCGCGGAAGCGCCGTCCTGCAGCACTTCGATGTGATCGATGATGCTCGTCGGAATCGTGTTGAGATCGGTCGCGGCTGAAACACCGCTCGCCGAGGACTCGTTGACCCAGCGGATGCCGTCCACCAGCACCAGCGTGCGCTTGGCGCCGAGGTGACGGAGATCTGCCGTTGCGGAACCGGCGCCGGTGCCACCGCCGTCCGGTGGGAAGCCGATGTTGCCGCTGGTGTTGAACTTGGTGTTGAGCCCACCGCCGGAGACCGGCAGCCGCTGCAACAGATCACCGACCGACGTGAGACCGGACTTGGCGATGTCCTTGTCGTCGACGGTGACGAGTGGCGCGGGTTGATTCAGTGGATCCTGTCGAATGCGCGAGCCGGTCACGACGACCGTGTCGACGTCGTCCTGCGCCTGCGCACCACTCACGGCCGCGAGCACTGCAATCCCCAGTGCCAGCGCCTGCCATCGGCAATCTGTCGTCCATTTCATGACGAGTACCCCCAGTTTGTTGCGGGGACTCGGCGCCCAACCCGATCATCCCCATGACTTATTCTGACACCGGACGTTGTGACCAGCCAACAGGAGGATCGCAACCGGGTGATACCTCAAACGGATCAATCGCTTAGCGAGTGACGCAGCGTCGCAACGGGGACACGACAGGGACGGAATGCGGCGCCTCAGCGCGGGGAATTGCTGCGCTCACGCCCGAAGATCGCGAGCAGCAAACCGATCGCAAACGGCACGAAGGCCGCCATCCAGTCGGTGCGCTCACGTCGCATGAGAAAGAGCAGCAGCGTCAGCACAATTCCGACGCGCATGGCGGCGGCGGCGAATCCGGATCGCACCTGTACACCCGATGCGCGCGCCAGGAAGAGCGGACCCAGCACCGCGGAAGTAGCGAGCCAGCAGAGCAAAGCGACGCGAGCGCTCCCGAGGCTTGCGAACGCAGCGATCGTCGCGGCCGCGAGCCCGGTGAGGAAGATCACGGTGCGCAAGCGCCCCACCGTCGGCGGGTCCGTGTCGTTGCGTGCGGTGAGGAGCACGAGCGCATCGGCGACCACCAGGAGTTGTGCGCCCATGCCCACGATCACGGCGGCCGACACCGCGAGCACCGGCAGGGCCGCGAGATTGGGCGGCAGGATGCGCTGCACCAGCTCGAAGATCGCCACATCGCCGCTTTCAATGCTTTCGTAGAGCGCGCGCGCCTCCCAGCCGATGAGCAGCAAGCCGGCGAGCAACAGCGCGAACCACGCGATCGCCACGACGCCGGCCCATCGCACCGTGGATTCGCTGCGCGTGGCGATGAATTGCTCGAGCACCGGCGGCTGACCACAGAGGCCGAGCCCGATGCCGAAGGCGCCGAGCAGAAAAATGAGCGCCTGCGCCCCGGCATGCCCGCCAAAGGGATGCACGGCGGCAGCGCCCGTCTGCGCCAGGGCCGAGTGCATGCCCTCGAGTCCGCCCACAAAGAAGAGTGCCGGCGTCGGCAGAAAGAGCGCCACCGCGGCGATCACGATCGCAGCCGGCACGGCGATCGCGCTGATGGCGCGCAATCCGCCGAGCAGCGCACCGCCGAGGGTCAGCGCGGCAATGATCGATACGCCGAGCGCATGCGAGAGGCCCAGGCCGCGCGCTACTGCGCCGCCCGCGATGCTGAATTGCGCGCACACGCCAAAGAACACCGCGACTGCCGCGATCCCGGCGGCGGATTGCGCGGCGCTGCCGGGTCGATCCGTGGCGAGCAGTTCGAACGCGGTGGTCACACCACGAGCACGCGCCTGTCGATGGATCGCCGGCCCGACGTAGAACCAGGTGAGCGCGGCGCCGAGGAGAATGCCCGCCGCGATCCACGCGGCGGCCAGGCCGAATGTGTACGCGGCGCCGCTCACACCCAGGACAATCCACAGTCCGTAGGCGCTCGTCGCCTGGCTCAAACCCGCGCGCAGGGCCCCAAGCCCGCGCCCGGCCAGATGGAAATCCTCGATCGTGCCGGTGCGGCGAGCGGTCCACAGGCCGAGCAGCAACACGAGCGCCGCTGTTCCGCCCATGGCAAGCAGCAGGGTCTGATGACTGGTCATGTCGGGTCCCGACTTGTTGATCGAGTTGTCAGGTCGCGGGACGCAGTGTATCTCGTTGCGCGTGGATGGTCTCACCCCAGCCGGCTGGCAATTCTGGATTGACCGTGGTGGCACGTTCACGGACGTGATCGCGCGCGCACCTGCGGGCGCGCTCGTGACGCTCAAGCTCCTGTCCGAGGATGCGGCTCACTACCGCGATGCGGGCGTCGAGGGCATCAGGCGCATCCTGCGACAGCACGGCGGCGACACTCGCCCGAAGATTGCCAGCATCCGCATGGGCACCACGCTCGCGACCAACGCGCTGCTCGAGCGTCGCGGCGAGCCGACCGGTCTCGTCATCACCGAGGGATTCGGCGATGCGTTGCGCATCGGCTACCAGAACCGGCCGCAGCTCTTTGCGCGCCACATCGTCCTGCCGGAGCTCTTGTATTCGAGCGTCATCGAGGCGCGTGAGCGAGTCGATGCACACGGCGACATCCTCGTGCCCCTCGACGCAGAGCATCTGCGCGAGCGCCTGCAGCAGTTGCGCACCGACGGCTTGCGCAGCATCGCGATCGTCTTCATGCACGGCTACCGCTTCACCGCTCACGAGCGGCGCGCCGCTGCGATCGCGCGCGAACTGGGCTTCGAACAGGTGTCGGCCTCGCATGAAGTCGCACCGCTCCTGCGTCTCGTCACCCGCGGCGATACCACGGTGGTCGATGGTTATCTGTCGCCACTGCTGGTGCGCTACATCGAGGAGCTGCGCCAGGATCTCGCGACCGATTTGGGCGAGCCGCGACTCTATTTCATGCAAAGCAACGGCGGCCTCACGGACGCCAGTGCGTTTCGCGGCATGAACAGCATCCTCTCCGGTCCTGCGGGCGGGCTAGTGGGGATGGTGAAGGCCGGATCCGCGGCCGGTTACCACAAGCTGATCGGGTTCGACATGGGCGGCACCTCGACCGACGTATCGCTGTTCGATGGCGAATACCCGCGCCGCTTCGACAACACGATCGCGGGCGTGCGGCTCAACGTCCCGATGATGAATGTGCACACCGTCGCGGCGGGCGGCGGTTCGATCCTGCGTTTCGCGGCCGGGCGCTTCCAGGTGGGCCCGCAGTCGGCCGGCGCCAATCCCGGCCCCGCAGCGTATCGGCGCGGTGGGCCGCTGACCGTCACGGACATCAATGTGTTGCTCGGTCGTCTGCAACCCGCGTTCTTCCCCGCTGTCCTCGGACCCGACGCGAATCAGCCACTCGACGTCGCCGCCGTGGAGGCAGGGTTCCGGCGGCTGGCCGACGAGATCGGGCGCGAGACGCGCGAGCAGCGCGCGCCCGAGGAAATCGCCGAAGGGTTTCTGCGCGTCGCGGTCGAGACTATGGCGAGCGCGATCAAGCACGTCTCGGTTCGCCAGGGCCACGATGCCGGAGACTTTGCGCTCTTCTGCTTCGGCGGCGCTGCCGCCCAGCACGCCTGCCTCATCGCCGAATCGCTCGGCATTCGGGCGATTCTCATTCATCCGCTCGCGAGTCTCATGTCGGCCTACGGCATCGGCCTGGCGGATGTGCGCGAAATCCGCCGCCAGTCGGTCGAGCGCATCCTCGATGCGCCGCTGATGGAGCACCTCGAACGTGAGTTCACGCGGCTCGAGGCAGCAGCCTGCGCCTCACTCGGTCAGCAGGGCTTCGACACGGCGAGGGTCGCGATCGAGCGGCGTGTCGATCTGCGTATTGCGGATACCGATGCCAGCCTGGCGGTGCCGTTCGGCGGCATTGCCGCGATGCGCGCGGAGTTCGATCGCCTGCATCGCCGTCAATATGGATTCGGCGTGGGCGAGGCCGCGCTCGGCGTGTCGTCGATCAGCGTCGAGGCGATCGTAGCCACTGTGATGCCGCAGTCACGCGGCGCGGACGATCCACAGGGCGCGGCCCCTGCTCCTTCGACGGCACGTGTGCGAATGTCGGGCGAATGGCTCGAGATCCCCATCACGCACCGCGATGAGCTGCATAGCGGCAAGCAATGCAGTGGCCCGGCGCTGATCGTGGAGCCGCACACGACCGTGGTGCTCGAACGAGATTGGAGCTGTCAGCGCCTCGACAGCGGTGAGTTGCTATTGACCAGGAAAGCACCCTCACCCCGACCCTCTCCCGCAAGCGGGACAGGGGAAAGAGACGACTCCCTCTCCCCAGCCGCGGGGGGGGCGGATCCCGTGCTGCTCGAAGTGTTCAACAACCTCTTCATGCACATCGCCGAGCAGATGGGCGCGGCGCTCGAGCACACCGCCGCCTCGGTCAACATCAAGGAGCGGCTCGATTTTTCCTGCGCGCTCTTCGATGCGCGCGGTGGCCTGATCGCGAACGCGCCGCACATGCCCGTGCATCTCGGCTCGATGGGCGCGAGCGTGGAGCACATCCTGCAGGCGAACGCCGGGCGCATGGGCGCGGGCGATGTCTTCATCCTCAATGCGCCCTACCAGGGTGGCACGCACCTGCCGGACATCACCGTCGTGACGCCCATCTTCCTCGGGACGGGTGCGGATGCCGATTTCTTCGTGGCTTCGCGCGCCCATCACGCCGACATCGGCGGCATCACGCCGGGATCGATGCCACCCCACAGCCGCTCCGTGCATGAAGAAGGCGTGCTGTTCGACAACTTCCGCCTCGTGTCCGCCGGACATTTCGAGGAGCAGGCCTTGCGCGAGCGGCTGGTCGCCGGCGCGCATCCCGCGCGTAATCCGGCGCAGAACATCGCCGATCTCAAGGCGCAGATCGCCGCCAACGAAAAGGGGGGGGCGGAGCTCGCACGCATGATCGAGCGTTACGGCTTGCAGACCGTGCGCGCGTACATGCAGCACGTGCAGGACAACGCCGAAGAGAGCGTCCGGCGCGTGATCGGCCAGCTCGGCAGCGGCAGTTTCCGTTACGAAATGGACAACGGGCAGGCGATCGTGGTGCGCGTCGAGATCGATTCCGCCTCGCGCAGCGCCGTGATCGACTTCAGCGGCACTTCCGTGCAGGCCGAAAACAACTTCAATGCGCCGGTCTCGGTGTGCGCGGCCGCGGTGCTGTACGTCTTTCGCACGCTGATCGATGAGGACATCCCGCTCAATGCCGGGTGCCTGAAACCGCTCCGCCTCGTCATTCCGGCGGGCTCCATGCTCAATCCGCGCTATCCCGCCGCGGTGGTCGCCGGCAACGTCGAGACCTCGCAGTGCATCGTGGATGCGCTCTACGGTGCACTCGGCGTGCTGGCGGCTTCGCAAGGCACCATGAACAACTTCACCTTCGGCAACGAACGTCACCAGTACTACGAGACCATCGCGGGCGGCTCCGGCGCCGGGGAAAACTTTGACGGCACTTCCGCGGTTCACACGCATATGACGAACTCTCGTCTCACCGATCCGGAAGTGCTGGAGCTGCGCTTTCCGGTGCTGTTGCGCGAGTTTCGTGTTCGCCAGGGCTCAGGCGGTGCCGGCCGGCATCGGGGTGGCGATGGAACGGTGCGCCGTATCGAGTTCCGCGAATCGATGACGGCCTCGATCCTCGCCAATCATCGCCGCATTGCCCCGTTCGGCCTGCGCGGCGGGGAAGCGGGCCAGCTCGGTTCGAACCGCGTCATCCGAAAGAACGGCGCGGTGGAGGAGTTGCCCGCCACTGCGAGCGTCGAGGTTGCGCCCGGCGATGCATTCGTCATCGAGACACCGGGCGGCGGCGGGTTCGGCAAGAGTGAGAGGAAGACATGAACGCCGCAAGCGACATCCCGGCAACATTGCGTCACTACCAGCGCCTCGCGCGCTGGCCCTGCGGACGGTGGCTGTTCGCGCGCATCGTGTCTTTCAGCGCGCCCTACTTCGCCAGCATCAAGCCCCGCTTCCAGGATCTGCGACCGGGCTTCTGTCAGGTGTCGTTGCGCAAGCGTCGCGCGGTGCTCAACCACATCGGCACCGTGCATGCCATCGCGATGGCCAATTTGTGCGAGCTGGCGGCCGGCATGCTGATGGAGGCGACCATTCCCAGCCGCATGCGCTGGATTCCGCGCGGCATGACGATCGAGTATCTGCGCAAGGCGGAGACTGACGTCACCGGCACCGCGCGGCTCGACAAGACGGAATGGCCGGAAGCCTCGGACGTCGGCGTGCCGGTGAGCGTCACCGACCGGCACGGCAACGAGGTCGTGCGCGCCGTCATCACCATGTACGTGTCGGAAAAAAGCAAAAAATCGGCTGCGCGCTAGATGCGTAGCATGGCGCGCTCCGGCTCGCCTTCCATTTCTTCGTCGAGCCGCCGGCCGCCGGTTTCGTAGCGATTCACGCTCACCGGGCGCACACGGTTGCCCGCCGCATCGTGGGTGATCAAGTACGCGTGATACTCGCCCGCGCGCAGCGCCGCGAAACCGAGCAGGATGTTGACCGTGCCGGTGCGCATTTCCGCATGGCGATTGATGCGCTCGTCGCAGACGACGAAGAACGTTTCGTCCTCTTCCCGCCCGACGAAGGCGCCTTCAAGTTCGAGGGAAGCCAGGAACGTCTCCACCTGCAGGGTGACCTGCTGCCACAACTCCGCGTCGTTGGTCTCGAACACCACCCAGCGCGTGGCCCGCTCGACACTCGTCACGATGAAGAGCGCCAGCCGCCGCGCCGACAGGTACTTCCAGTCCGATGAGCCGCTCGAGCCCGCGGCGAGCGTGCGCGCGCTGAATGTCGATCGGACCGTCGCACGCACCGACTGCAACGTGTTGACGCCTGCCTGGCCCAGGCGCACGCGTTCCGCTTCGCTCACCAGGCAGATTGGCCGATAGCTCGGCCGCAGCAGCGCTTCGTCCGCCTCCGCCGCCGACCACAGCGGACAGGCTTCGTCCATGCGCGCGAGCAGCCCCGCGACCGCGCCGCCCGGCGCGAACTGCTCGAAGCGCCGTCGCAGCCGGTCGAAAGCCAGGACGCGCGGGAAATACATGAGTGCGTTCTCGTGATGGAACTGCCACTCGCGCAGTGCGCTCAATGCAACGTCCGTGCTGGTCCAGCCGAGCGGTGGGTCCACGATCAGCATGGCGTTGCGCTCACGGCAAAAGCGCGCAGCGACCAGCAGCACGCTCATGCCGACGTCGGTCTCGCGCGTGAGCGGCGGAATGCACAGGAAGTTGAAGTGCTCGGCCGCTCGCAGCGCGAACAGCCCCGTGGCACTCACCGCGGAACCGATGACGTCGTAGTCCGAGAGCGGCGCACCGTCGTCACCGTCGGGGCGGGAACTCACATAGCCGATGCTGCCGCGTCCATCGTGGCGCAGCGTGGGCTCGGGGCGCGTCAACGGCACTTCGCCGATGACGCGCGCCAGTGCCGATTCGGTCAGCGCCACGGCGACGAAGCGCGGAGCATCGGCGTCGATGGAGAGGCGGCGGAGTATTTCCTGGTCTTCGACGTGCTCGGAACCTGCTGCCCGCACGCGCTGGATGACGAGGTTGAAGCAGTCCTCCTCGTTCTCGCCGATACCGTCGTAGTCGACCGACGCCCGCAGGAATTCGCGTGTGCCGCAGGTGAGCGCTTCGAGCCTGAGCGTCCCGTCACCTGTCGGCAGCTCGAGCGTCGGCGGCCGCGCACCGTTGACTATGCGTACGATGAGTGCGTGACGCCCGCCGTTCTCGAAGAACTGCTCGACCGCGTAGCTGAGCATGCTCGGCTGCCACAGGCCGCCGAAGATCGACTGGTAATCGGTGAAACTTGAAATCGCGACGGGGCGATTGATCGGACCGCGAAGCGTGCGCCCTACGAAGGCCGTGACGGCGGTCGGCGCACGCGCGATGGCTTGTTCTGGACCTGATTGTTCGGCGACCTGAATCCCTGTGGTGAGGCGCTCAGCCACGGCATCCCCATGTTGTTTCGCGCGCGACTCTATCACAATTGCCTGCGCATGCATCGCACCTCCGGACGCTGGAAACTCGGCCTCGCGCTCGCGCTCATCACCGCCGCCGTCTGGAGCCTGTTGCCGATCACGCTCAAGCTCACGCTCACCGGCATGGATCCCTACACGATCACCTGGTACCGGTTCGCGGTGTCGGGCGTGATCGTCGGATTTTTCTGGCCGCCACGCACGGCCTGCCCGGCCTGCGCTCGCTGACCCGGCACGATTGGCTGCTGCTCGCGCTGGCGCTGCTGGGACTCTTGGTGAACTACATCTGCTATGTGCTCGCGCTGTATCACGTAACGCCCACGGTCAACCAGACCGTGATCCAGCTCGCCCCGTTGTGCCTGCTGCTTGCGGGGCTCATCTATTTCCGCGAGCGCTTCTCGCGCTGGCAGTGGCTCGGACTGGGAATCCTGATCGGCGGGCTGCTGCTGTTCTTCAATCGCCGGCTGGGGGAGCTCGCCGACCTCGGGGAGGGCCTGGGACTCGGTGTCGCCTTGCTGGTCGTCGCCTCCGTGGTGTGGGCCGTCTATGGGATGGTGCAGAAGCAACTGCTCAAGACGCTGAGCTCGCAGCAGATCCTTTGGCTCCTTTATCTCGGGGCGATCGTGCTGTTGCTGCCGGTTTCGAAACCCGGTTCGGTGCGCGCGCTCGACTCCTTCGAGTTCTGGATGCTGGCGCTCTGCTGTGCGAACACGCTGGTGGGATATGGCGCGTTCGCGGAGGCGCTGGAGCATTGGGAAATCTCGCGCGTGGGCGCGATATTGGCGCTCGCGCCGCTGTTCACGCTCTCGGGCATGTGGCTGATTGAACGCGTCGCTCCCGGGTTGATCGAGCCGGAGGGTCTCAACGCGCTGAGCATCGTCGGCGCACTGCTGGTGGTCGCGGGCTCGGCACTGTGCGCGCTCGGAGCGCAGCAATCGAAGCAGCTGCAGGAGACGCGCCCGCCGGAGCCGCCGGGCGTCTGACCGGAGTCGGCTCAGCCGTTGAACGGTCCGGTCACCTCGAAAGTCACGCCGTCGCGACCTCTGCCGGTCGCGCCCCATTGCGAGCTGAAGTAGAGACGGCTGCCCGACGGGTCGAACGCCGGGCCGGTCACCTCGGAGTTGGGGTGCCCGACGACCTGGACGACCGGAACGATCTGCCGCGCGGGCGTGATGGCGACCACCTGCATGTCGCCGTTGTCTTCCGCGACCAGGACCTCGTCGCTCGCGGACACGGTGACGTTGTCCACCCCTCTCAGCACCGGCTGCTCGTGATCGCCCGCCGCGTAGATCACGCGCAGCTGCTGGGAAGCGAGCGTGTAGGCCCAGATCCGGTCATCACCCTTGGTGGAGAAATACACGACGCCGTTCGCGTGCCAGCAACCCTCGGCGCCGTTGAAGCGGGTGGCCTGCCGCACCTGCGCTCGGGTGACCTGTCCCCGGCCTGCCGGGTCTGGCAGTGCATGCCAGCGCACCGCGCCGCTGTCGGCGGCCACCTCGGCCACTTCGAGTGTGCCGTCCTCGAGATCCGGCCTTCGATCTGCGTCGATGCGCGCCGGCGTGAATCGGTACCAGCAGCCGTCCGGTACGTCCTCGGTCAGATAGAGCTGCAGGCGTACCGGGTCCACCGCCACCGCTTCGTGAGTGAAGGCGCCGAGCGCACTGCGCTTCTGTGCGGCCTCTGCGCCCGATCGGATCGCACTCCCACACCATCCCGGCGCGATGTCTCCTCGCACGAGAGCCACGTACCCCACGGCGTCGATCCGCCGGCGCAGTTCCAGTTGGTCCCCGCGAGAATGGGATAGGCGTCGAGGACTTCGCCGCTGGCCGAAAATCGCAAGGCGCCCGCGCCGCCGTTGTTGCTCGCGATCTCGGAGTTCGAAACATAGATCCAGCCGCCGTCGGCGCTGCCGAATACCGCGCCACCGTCCGGCGCGTCGTGCCACTCGTACGCCTTGCCCGCGACCGGCCGGACGCGCGAACGCGCCACGATGCGCGACGTGAAGCCCTCCGCGAGGCGCAGACCGTTGGCGTCCGGTTCGCGCAGTGGACCAATGCGGGCGAGACCCGCGCGGCCGGACGTCGCATTGATCGCACCCGCGGCGCGCGTAGCGCGCGCACCGTGCGCCCACAAGGCACAGGCGGCGCCCGCGCCCAGGCTCAGGACTTGCCGGCGATTGAGACTCACGGACGCAGGACTCAGACGGCGGAACGTGGCGGGTGCCACAGGCGCACGTTGCGATGCTTGAGGAGCGGAATCAGCGCCATGCCGGCGACGAAACCGCCGATGTGCGCGCGGAACGCGACGCCCGCGCCCGCTTCGCCCTGCAGGAGGTTGCTGAGGAGCTGCAGGCCGAACCACAGCAACAGCACTGCCATCGCCGGCATCCGCGTGGTGTGCATCACGAAGCCGAGCGGAATGGCTACCAACACGCGCGCGTGCGGAAAGAGCAGCAGGTACCCGCCGAGCACTCCGGAGATCGCGCCGCTCGCGCCGATCATCGGCACCTGCGAGCTCGGTTCCGGCAAGGCCTGAGCGAACACGGCGGCGACACCGCACAGCAGATAGAAAACGATGAAGCGCACGTGCCCCATGCTGTCTTCGACGTTGTCACCGAAGATCCACAGGTACAGCATGTTGCCGATGAGGTGCATCCACCCGCCGTGCATGAACATCGACGTGAACACCGTGGTCCACGGGCCGACGACCTCGATCTCGGGCGGCAGATGCATGTCGCCGAGCAGCACCGCCGGAATCACGCCGAGCGCGTAGACCGCTCTCTGGCCGCCCTCGGGACCGAGCGCCAGCTGCCACAGGAACACCAGCACGCACGCTACGATCAGCGCGTACGTGAGCACCGGCGTGATCTGCGACGGGTTGTCGTCCTTCAGCGGGATCATGGTTCGTTCGCGCGCGGGCGCTTTGGCACGCGACTTTGCTCAACCGACTCTGCAGTGCGCGCCGTTGCGCTCTCGCTCGCGCGCCGCGCCTGTTCCGCGAAGCCGCGCTCGCGCTCGGCCTGCTTGCGCGCAATCTCTTCGAGCATCAGCTTCAACCATTCCGTCATGCGAGTCCGCCGGGAAAGCCGGGACGCGCACTATACCGGGAATACTCCCAACCCTCATGTCAGCGACCTCGTCAGCGCGCTCAGGCACGCTTCGCTGGTGCTGCCGGCGCCAGGGCCGGCGGGCGATCGCGGAGCTCGCCGTACAACTCGACCAGTCGCCCCGCCTGTTCGCGCGCCGACCACGTCGCCGCATAGGCCTGTGCATCGCGCCCGAGCCGCTCGCGCAACTCGGTATCCCTCATCACGCGCACGACTTCTGCCGCAAACCTCTGCTCGTGCTCCTCGACCACGACGCAACCGCGCCCCGGACCGAGGATATCGATCGTGCCCATGTGCGCCGTCGAAACCACCGGCACACCCTGGGCCATCGCTTCGAGCAGCACCAGTCCCTGGGTTTCCGTGCGCGAGGCGAACACGAAGAGATCGCCGGCTCGATAGCAATCGAGCAGTTCGCGCCGGCGATCGAGATAGCCGGCGAAGTGAACGTTCGCGCCCAGGCCGAGCTCGGCGGCGAGACGCCGGCAATGCTCCAGTGCGGGACCCTCGCCGGCGATGAGGAGCAGGACTTCGGGCATCTCGGCGCGCGCCCGCACCAGCATGCGCAGCAGGAAGTCGATGTTCTTCTCGTGCGCAATGCGCCCCACGTGCACCAGCACGGGACGCCCGGGCGCGATGCCGCAGCGCTCGCGAAAACGCACCCCGTCGCCCGGTTCGAAGCGATCCGCCTCCAGCCCCGTCGGGATGATCACGATCGGCGTTTGCACGCCATAGGCCGCGAGCGCATCGCGCATGGCGCGCGAGGGCGCGATCAGGCGGTCGACGCTTTCGGCCTGGGAGCGTGTGAAGTGGCGCGCGACGAAGCGCATCACGCCGCGCGGCAGCAGCGGTACGTAGTGGTGGAGGTACTCCTCGAAATAGGTGTGATAGGTCTCGACCGTCGGCACGTTGAGCGAGCGCGCGAGTTCGAGCCCCGCGTAATGCGCGACAAAAGGAGTCTGGATGTGGACGATATCCCAGGCCTCCTCCGAGAGCTGCGGCAGTAATCGCCGAATGTCGCTGCGCCTCATCATGCGATCCTCGGGATCGCGGGGTACGCCACGCGAACGGACGCGGCGTATCGAGGCATCGGCAGGCTGCTCGCCCTGGGGGTATTGCGGTGTGATGAGCAGCGAGTGCACACCGAGATCGCGCAGGTCGCGGCGGAAGGTCTGGATCGAAGTGGACACGCCGTTGATGCGCGGGAAATAGACGTCCGAGATCATCAGCACACGCATGCTCAGGTGCCCTCGGTCAAAATCTGGCGGACACTACGCACGTCGCATGACAGCCGTGTGATGGTTGGCCCGCGGGTATCATGCGCCTCAGTCGGGGGTCAGAATTAAATTCTGACCCCTCTGCGAAGAGTGGAGAGCGTCGATGGAATTCAGTGACGAACAGCTCGCCGGCATGCGCGGCCGCGCCCAGCCCATCCCGTTCGCTGAACCAGAGCGCCTGGCCTGGGCCGAGCAGTTCAACAGGCTGCCCGCAGTGCGCCAGTTCAAGAAAATCCCCGGCCGGTGAGCCGCCCGGGGAGAAGTCGGGGAGATGAAGTGCGGTCCCACCCATAGCGGACCGCAAATCGATCCGCTTCGACGCTCGCGAGCGGCGAAAGGTTCCGGTCAGGGCGGCGCGGTGCCGTCGGCATCCGCGGCGGGCTCGCGATCGGACAGCAACTCCTGGAATTTCTCCTCGTCAACCACGATCACGCCATTCCAGTTCGCTCCCTCCGGCACGGCATTCCACACCTGGCGAGCGGCGAGGAATTCGCTGTCCACGCTCGAGTCCGGCGCGAGCACCGACACGGGCACTCCGTGGGCATCAGCGCTCACTCGTGCGCGTGGTCCCAGTCGATCTCGAGCGCGTTCTCCTTGAGCTGCCGCGGCACGTTCTGCGGAACCGCTTTGTCCATGAGCTTGCGACCGCTGTTGGCCCAGTCGCGCGGGTCATCCTCGAGCGGCGCGACCGCTTGCATCAGCACATCGTCGCCCGCGCGCCCGAACAGCAACGGCTCGTTCACGACGCGCACCGGGTGCCGAGCGGCACCGTATCGAACAGATGCGCGATGTCCTCGGGATAGAGCCGGATGCAGCCGTGACTCGAGCGCATGCCGACGCCGTAGGGCTTGTTGGTGCCATGAATCAGGTAGCTCAGCCAGCCGAGCGTGAACGAGTGGCGCCGAGCGGATTGTCGGGCCCCGGCGGCACGACCGGCGGCAGTTCATCGCCCATCTCGAGATGTTCCTTGCGGATCGAGGGCGGCACCGTCCAGGTCGGATCGAGCGTGCGCTTACTGACCTTGGTCGCGCCCTCGGGCGTGCCCAGCCGACGCGTCCCGACGCCGATCGGGATAGGTGATAACCGCTCACCGGTTCGTCCTTCTTGTGCTTCGGGTAATAGAAGAGACGCATCGCCGGCGACGTTGATGACGATGCCCTCGCGCGGCGCGTTCGGCAGGACGAAGCGCGTCGGCAGCATGATCTCGCGGCCGGCGCCCGGTAACCACGGATCGACTCCCGGGTTGGCGCGCACGATCTCCTCGTAACCGAGATTGAAGCGGCGCGCGATGTCCGGCAGCGTGTCATCGGCGCTGGCGATCGTTTTCTGGACCACGCCCACGACGTCATCGTGCGCGGGCTCGAGCGTGAAACGGTGAGTGGCGACCGGGGGCGAGCGCGACGCGTTCCGGCTGCGCGGCGACAGGCTGGGCTTCCGGCTTCTCTTCGCCGAAGGGTTCGCCAAAGAGCAGGAACATCCGCTGCAAGGCCAACACGCCGAGCAGCACCTCGCGCATGCGGCATGCGCCGTTCTGCCAATACTTGTTCTCTTTGATGCTGCTCACGCCGCTTGCCTCGTTCCCCCCGCCAGACTATTGCATCGCCCCGCCTCTCTCACGGGCTCACAGTATGACCGGTCGATTGGGCAGCTCGTTCAGGTCGCGCGGCTGGGGCGGGAAATGGCGCTCCATGAGCGCACTGACCGCGTGAACTCCGGCGATCGCGCCTTCCTTGTACCGGCGCTGGCGGAATTGCGTCTCCATTTGATGACAGGCGGTCTCCCATTCCGCAGGCTGACGAGGCCGTCGAAGCCGCGATCGGCGACGATTTCGACGTCCGGTCCGCGAGCAGCACGTAGATCAGCACCCCATTGTTGGCGGGCGGTATCCCACGCACCGAGGCGCGCGAACACCTCGAGCGCACGTTGGCGCGGAGTCACGTCGTGCCACAGGGCCGCGCCGTCGAGCGCGCTCTCGACGGCAAAGCGCAGTTCGCCGCTGTGACGCGCGCTCGGCCTCGCGGATCTCCTGCTCGATCGCCGTGAGCGCGTGGCCGGGAAAGCAGCGGTGGGTGCGCAGGCCGGTCGCGAACAGATGACTCAGGAAGCGTCGCGGGTTCATCTACCAGCCCCCCGAGGCGCCGCCGCCACCGAAACCGCCGCCCGCCACCGCCGAATCCACCGCCACCGCCGAATCCGCCGCCACCGATCCGCCCCAGCCGCCACCGCTCCAGCCGCCGGACCCGCCGTGCCGCCCGCGACTCGACCAGCCGCGCGGTCCACCCAGGCCGCCGAACAGCAGCGCGACCAGATGAATCCGATCACTCGCCACCGCGATCGCGATCAGCATGATGTGCGTCATGACATAGGCGACGAAACCGACGATCCCGCCGGTCGCCGAGCGCGCCACCGATGCGTCCGAAGCACGCGCGCAACTACTGAGCCCCGATCACGATCAGCACCAGCACGACGACAGCCAATTGCCGCGCCCGGCGGCGTCCAGCCGCGATCCGGCTCGGGAAGCGGCTCGCCGTCGATGACCTTGATCATCTGCTCGAGACCGGCATCGATGCCGCCGTAGAAGTCGCCCTGCTTGAAGTGCGGCGCGATGGTTTCCTCGATGATGCGCTTGGCGATTGCATCGGGGAGCGCGCCTTCGAGCCCGTAGCCGACCTCGATGCGCATGCGCCGATCGTCCTTGCGCCACGAGCAGGATCGCGCCGTCGTCGACGCCCTTGCGTCCGAGCTTCCAGGCTTCGGCGACGCGGATGCCGAATTCGCGCGATGTCCTCCGGCTCGGTCGTCGGCACGATCGAGGACGGCGATCTGGCTGCCCTTGCGCTCCTCGAACGCGCGGAGCTTTTGTTCGAGCCGCGCAAGCTGCTCGGCTGTCAGCGTGCCAGTGAGGTCCGTGACCGCGCGCGCTGTAGCGGCGGCACCGCGATCTGCGCCGACGGCCGCGGCGCATGCAGCAGCGCACAGCATGCGCGGCCGGCGAGCAGCTGCAGCGTTGCAAGAGGCGCATCGGGCTTGCGCCGGGCGCGACTCAGGGTGCTGGCTGCGCGGCGGGCGCTCGTGCCGAAATCGACCGTCGGCGGCTTCGAGATCTCGGCTTCGTTCTCGACGCTGAAGTTCGGCTTCGACCTTGAAGCCGAACATCATCGCGGTGAGATTGCTCGGGAACGAGCGCACCGTGATGTTGTACGACTGCACCGCGTCGATGTAGCGCTTGCGCGCGACGGTGATGCGGTTCTCGATGCCCTCGAGCTGCGCCTGCAGGTCGCGGAACGCCGGCGATCGACTTCAGATCGGGATAGTTCTCGACCACGGCCAGCAGTCGCGACAGCGCGCTGGTGAGCTCGCCCTGCGCCGCCTGGAACTGCTTGAAGGCGGCTTCGGTCGTTGATCAGCTCGGGCGTCGCCTGGATGGCGCCGACGCGCGAGCGCGCCTCGACCACGGCTTCCAGCACCTTGCTTCTCCTGCGCCGCGGCGCCCTTGACCACGTTCACCAGGTTCGGCACCAGGTCGGCGCGGCGCTGGTACTGGTTCAGGACCTCGGACCACGCCGCCTTCACCTGCTCGTCGGCTGCTGCAGCGTGTTGTAGCCGCAGCCGGACAGGAGCAGCGATCGACAGCGAGCGATCATACAGGTCGTGGAGCATGCGAAGCGCATGCGGGAGCTCCTTCGGGCTCACCAGATTTTCACGCGCTCTTCGGCCGGCGCGGTACAGCTTGTCGCCGGGCTTGACGTCGAACGCGCGATAGAACTCGGGCAGGTTGGTGACGATGACGTTGGTGCGGTACTCGCTCGGACTGTGCGGGTCGGTCAGCAGCCGCCGGCGCAGGTCGTCGTCGCGGTACTTGCGCGCGCCAGACCTGGCGCCCAGCCCATGAAGAAGCGCTGATCGCCGGTGAAGCCGTCGATCACCGGCGCCTGCCTTGCCCTGCAGCGACAGCTGGTACGCGCGATACGCCATCGGCGACGCCCGGCGAGATCGCGCGATGTTCTCGCCCAGCGTCAGCTCGCCGTTGACGTGCATGCCCGGCGAGCGGGCTGTAGCGCGTCGTACTGCGCGCACGACGCCTTGGCGCGCGCTGCTTGAACTCGCTCGGCGTCCTGCTGCCGTCCACCAGTCGCGCAGGTTGCCGTGGCCGTCGTACTTGCGCCCCTGGTCGTCGAAGCCGTGGCTGATCTCGTGGCCGATGACCGCGCCGATCGCGCCGTAGTTCACCGCGTCGTCGGCGGTCACGTTGAAGAACGGCGGCTGCAGGATCGCGGCCGGGAACACGATCTCGTTCATCGGCGGGTTGTAGTACGCGTTGACGGTCTGCGGCGTCATCAGCCACTCGGTGCGGTCGATCGGGCTGGCCGAGCTTGTCGACGGCGCGCTGGTACTCGACCTGCGGCCGAGCGCATGCACGTTGCCGACCAGGTCGTCGGCGGCGGACGGTCGAGCGCCGAATAGTCCTTCCACTTGTCGGGATAGCCGATCTTGGTGGTGAAGCTGCGCGAGCTTCTCCTGCGCCTCGACGCTTGGTCTCCGGACTCATCCACTCGAGCTCGTCGATCGACTGCCGGTAGGCCGCGCAGCAGGTTCGCGACCAGCTGCGTCCATGCGCTCGCTTGGCGTCCGGCGTGAAGTGCTTGCTCGACGTAGAGCCGTCCCGCGACGTCGCCGATCGTGCTCGTCGATCGTCTCGACGCCGCGCTTCCAGCGCGGCTCGGATCTCCTCGATGCCCTTGAGCGTCCGTGCCGTGTAGAACTCGAAGTGCAGGTCGACGAAGTCGGCGCTCAGGTACGGCGCGTAGCCGTTGATGCAGCTTGTAGCGGAGATAGACCTGCCAGTCCGCGACCGGCACTTCGCCGAGCGCTTGCCGAGCGCGTTGAAGTAGCTCGGCTGCGTGATCACGCAGCTCCTGCGTCGGGAGCTGCGGCGCCGGCGAAGAATGCGTCCCAGTCGAACCCCGGCGTCAGCTGCGTTGCGCCTGCGCGATGTTGTACCTGTTGTAGGTCGTCTCCGCGTCGCGGTTCTGCACGCGCGTCCAGTGCGCGTCGGCGAGGCGCGTCTCGAGCGCCATGATTCGCTGCGCGCCTGCCGCTGCATCGGGCACGCGCGCCTTCTCGAGCACCTGCGTGACGTAGCTAAGGTACTTGGCGCGGATGGCGACGAACTTCTCGTCGTTCTTCAGGTAGTAGTCGCGATCGGGCAGCGTCAGTCCCCTCTGGTACACGTACGGGATGTACGCAGTCGTATTCTTCTCGTCCTGCGCGACATAGAGCCAAATGGGATGCATGACCCCGAGGCGCTGCGAGTAGCCGAAGTAATTGTTGAGATCCTTGCGGTCGCGCAGCGCATCGATGCGGGCGAGCTCTGGCGCGAGCGGCTGCAACCCGAGCGCGTCGGCACGCGCGGCGTCCATGAAGCTCGCGTAGAAATCCCCGATCTTCTGCGTGTCGGAGCCTGGCGCGCGCGCCGGGGCTTGCGCGGCCGCTTCCACGATCTCACGCAGGTCGGCTTGCGCCTGATCGTCGAGCGCCACGAACGCGCCGTAGTTGGAGCGATCCGCCGGGATCGGCGTCGTCTCGAGCCACTTGCCGTTCACGAAGCGGAACAGATCGTCCTGCGGGCGCACGGCACGATCGAAGCCCGCCGTGTCGAGCCCCGAGCCGAGCGTGGCTACGGGTGCTGCCGGGGCGGAGGCTGGTGGGTTCGGGGGGGTGGCGGCGCAGGCGGTGAGCGATGCGGTTAAGAGCGTCATGACAAGTCGATTCATCTGTCTCGCGGTCTCGGTGGGGTGGTGGGCCGCTTCGGGACCGGATACCGGCGCCCCGCGGCCGAACCACCAGTTTTGGGGGTTCAATGGGCCGCGCAGTATATGCGAAGTCGCGCCGCCGGGAGACCTGTGCGCCTTGCTCCGGATCAGACCCGTCCGGCGCGTACGTAGATCGGCCAGGTGACCTTGCGGACCTGCCCTGGCGGGGCGTCCCAGGCCTGCTCGAGCAGCGGGCGCAGCGCAACCAGGGGATCGCGCCGCTCGGCCTGCATGAATCGCTGCACGGCGGACCAGCTGGAGAAATAGCCCATCACTTGATCCAGCGTCCAGGGGCACTGGTAGCGAAACTCGGGCGCGGCAATCGCGGCAAATGGAAATGGCAAAGTACGGTACGCGTCTTCAATGAGCCGTCGCTCGGGCGGCCAGTACGGTCCCACGACGCCCTCGTAGAACTCTCCCACGACGGCATCGATCGCGGGCGTGATCGAAAACGTCGCGTAGGTCCACACGGCAATCAGGCCGCCGGGCCTGAGCACGCGGCGCACTTCCGCGTAGAAGCGCTCGAAGTCGAACCAGTGCACCGCTTGCGCCACGGTCACGGCGTCGCAGCAAGCTGGTGCGAGCGGCGCGGCTTCCGCGAGCGCGACCATGTAGCGAATGCGCTCGTGCTCGAGACGATTGCGGATCTGCGCCGCGCTCGCGTCCGATGCCACCACGGTCTCGAAGTGCTTCACCAGGTCGATCGCGGCCTGACCGCTCCCGGTCGCGCAGTCCCACACGCGCTCGTGCGCGCGCGCGTGCAGCGTGAGCCACGCGTAGAGTTCGGGCGGATAGCCTGGGCGGTGCGCCGCGTAGTGACTCGACTGACGGGAAAAATGATCCTTGAACATCGGGTCAGGGCCTGGAGGGCCTGGGGTCAGAATTTAATTCTGACCCCCATCAAAAAAAACCCCAGACCTTTTAGAGTCTGGGGTCAGAGAAGCGGACTTTGATGAAGGGAAGGAAAGTCCGCTAGGGGATTCAGTGCAAACGCGCCCAGTGCAGAATGCGGATGTCTTTCGACTCCAGGTGGAGGCTGCGTGCCAGGATCGCGGCGATGTCCTTCATGTCGTTGGCGGCGCGCGGCGTGCGGTTGAGCTCGACCACGCCGCTGAACTCGCTCAGGCGCTCCGGCTGCTCGTGCATCAGGAAATGTGTGTAGTACTTGACGCCCATGCGGGCGGAGATTAGTAGAGGCGCTTAAGTCAAAACTGTGATCGGACGCACAAATCGCTGGCTTTTCAGGGGTTTCTACGCTTCATGGCCCGATATCGCGCACCCAGTGCACCCGCTTCGAAGTACATCACCCGCCCCGGTGCGGCGCGCATGCAGGCCGAGCTCGACCACCTCTGGCGGGTGTTGCGCCCGCAAGTCACCGCCGCCGTGTCCGCTGCGGCGGCGCAGGGAGATCGCTCGGAGAACGCCGAGTACATCTACGGCAAGAAGCAGTTGCGCGAGATCGATCGGCGCGTGCGCCACCTGCGCAAGCGTCTCGAGGACATGGTCATCGTGGACCAGGCGCCGAGCGATGCGTCGCGCGTGTTCTTCGGCGCGTGGGTGCAAATCGCCGACGACGAAGGAACGGAGCGAGCGGTGCGCATCGTCGGCCCGGACGAGTTCGATATGGAGCCCGACTTCATCAGCATGGACTCGCCACTTGGTCGCGCCCTGATGCGCAAGGCGGTGGACGACGAGGTGACGGTGGAGCTTCCGTCGGGCGCGCGCACTTTCGTGGTGCTGGATATCCGTTACGGTGAGCGGCCGGTGAAATAAGAGCGGCATTGGCCGGGTCAACAGCACATGAACAGCACTTCACGACGAGGCACGGTGAACACATCCATGAAGCTCCTTCGACCATTTGCTACCGCCGCGGCGCTGGTCTTGTGCGGTACGGCCTCGGCTTCGCCTGCGCAGGCGCCCCAGTTCACGCACACGCAAGCGCACGAGTGGATCAACTCGAAACCGCTCACGCTCGCCGACTTCGGCGGCAAGGTGCTGCTCGTCGACGTGTGGACCTTCGAGTGCTGGAACTGCTACCGGTCGATTCCGTGGCTCAAGGATGTCGAGAGACGGCTGGGACCACAGGGACTGGCGCTTCTCGGCGTGCACACCCCGGAGTTCGCGCATGAAAAGGAGCGTGACAAGGTCGTAGCGAAGGTGAAGGAGTTCGGCATCGGCCATCCGGTGATGCTCGACAACGATTTCTCCTACTGGAACGCGCTCGGCAATCGCTTTTGGCCGGCGTTCTACGTCATCGACAAGCAGGGGCGCCTGCGTGGGACGTTCGTGGGCGAAACCCACGTCGGCGACAAGCGGGCGAAGGAAGTCGAGAGCCTCGTCGTCAAGCTCCTGGCGGAGTAGCAGAGCAATCCACTAGAGGACCCGCACGTTCTTGAACTGCCAGGGATCGCCCGTGTCGAGGTCTTCCGGGAACAGCCGCCCACGGTCGAGGAGCGGATTCCACTCGGTGTAGACGCCGACGACGGGCCCGAGGTACGGCATGCAGACTTCGAGATTGCGCTGGTAGTCCATCTCGTCGGGCTCGACGATCCCGCGGCTCGGGTTCTCGATCGCCCACACCATTCCTGACAGCACAGCGACCGTCACCTGCAGACTGGTAGCGTTGTTATGCGGAACGAGCTTGCGCGCTTCGTCGATGGACAGCTGCGAGCCGTACCAATACGCATTCTTCTTATGGCCGGCGAGCAGCACGCCGAGCTCATCGATGCCCTGCGTAATGTCATCCATCATGATGCGTTGCGTGTCCTGCAACCGCCAGTTGCGGCCCGCAAACTCGTGCACCGACAGCACGGCGTTGTCGCACGGGTGATAGGCGTAGTGCGCGGTCGGCCGGTAGACGACGTTCATGCCTTCGCGCACGGTGTAGTAGTCCGCGATCGAGATCGACTCGCCGTGCGTAATGAGGAAACCGTGGAAATGCTCCGCCTTCGGTGTCCAGGTACGGACGCGGGTAGCCGCGCCAGGCTGGTTGAGATAGATAGCCGCCTGGCAGCCGAAATCGTGGCGCGCACCGTCGCGCGGAAAGTTGCGCTCGTGCGATCCCCAGCCGAGCTCCGCAGGCTGTGAGCCCTCGCTCACGAACCCATCGACCGACCAGGTATTGACGAACTCGCCGAGCTGTTTCGGATTGCTTGAAATCTGCGTGTCGCGCTCGGCGATGTGAACCACCTTGACGCCGAGCTTCTGCGCGAGCCGGCCCCATTCCTCGCGGCTCGCGGGTGCGCCCGCCTGCAAGCCGCTGTCCGCGGCGATGTTGAGCAGCGCCTGCTTGACGAAGTGCGACACCAGGCCGGGATTGGCGCCATGCGTGATCACTGCGGTCGGCGCGCGCGTATTGGTCTGGCGCAACGCCAGCGCTTCTTCGCGCAACGCATAGTTGGAGCGTTTTGAGATCGGGATCGTCGGGTCGGTGTAGCCGCCCGGCCACGGCTCGATACAGGTATCGAGATAGAGCGCGCCCTTCTCCCAGCAGAACTTGATCAGCGCCAGACTCGACACGTCGACCGAGACATTGAGCAGGAAATCGCCGCGACCGACGAGCGGCTCGAGCACGCGCTTGAAGTTGTCGCGCGTCAGCGGGCTCTTGACGAACTTGATGCCGAACTCCTTGGCCTCGTCGCTCCCGCGCTCGTCGGCGGTGACGATCGTGATGCGCTCCGGTTTCACACCGCCGAGGTGGCGCAGGATGAGCGGCAATACGCCCTGCCCAATGCTGCCGAATCCGATGAAGACAATGCGGCCGGGAAAGTCAACGTGTATCTGGTGCTTGCTCATGATGGATGACGGTTATTCGATCTGCTACGCACGGGCTGGCGAGGGTAGCAGTGACCCGCGTCGTCGCGCTACTGCGTCCGGGCAGCGCTGCCCGTGGCGGCGCTCAGCCCACGTTCGTCCCAGCGTGTTCGCGCCAATGCGGCGGGTAAGTGCGTTCGTATCCGGGCAACGCTTCCATGCGCGCGATCCAGCGTGCAAGCGCGGGATAGTTCGGCGCCATCGGCAGGAATCGTGAGCGCAGGTCGGATGCCTCCTTGCGTTGCAGAGCGCGCAGCAGCAGCTGAATGCTCGGAAAGATCACGAAATCGGCCGCCGACACCGTCGCGCCCACGATCCACTCCGACTTGCTCAGTCGTGCTTCGATACTGCGCGCCTCGTTGCCCACCGTCTGCAGTGCGTGCGTCGTCTCTTCGCTGCGCACGGACGGGCCGCCGCCAAAGACGGCGTGCGCGACCTTCATGATGTGCGGCTCGACATAGGCCTGGAACTCGCAGATGACGCGCATGATCACGCCGGATTCCTCGGGCGAGCGGCCGAAGATCGGCGGGTCGGGATACTTGAGGTCCAGGTAATAGAGAATCGCGAGCGACTCGAAGCACACGTAGTCGCCGTCCTTGAGCACCGGCACCTGGCCGCGGAAGTTGAGCTTCAGCATGTGCGGGGACTTCTGCTCCTGCCGCGAAAACTCGAGCAGGTGCGACACGTACTGCAGGTGCTTGTGCTCGAGCACGAGCTGCACCCGCCAGGAGTACGAACTTCCGCTTCCCCAAAAGAGCTCGAGTGCCATGCGCAATCTTGTGTCGAAATGTGGCAGCGCGCGAACTCTTTCGATTGTAGCCAGAGCGCGCCGGATGACGAAAGCCGTCGGGTCGGGCGCACACCTCGCGGTGCCGGGAATGCCGCCGCCACCGCGCCTGAGGTACCTTGTCCGCCAGGAGTCGGGCCCGAAACACGCTGGCTCGTGCACCGATGAGCTACACCACCCTCGTTGAACCGGCCGAGCTGTTGGCACACCTCTCCGATCCGGAGTGGGCGGTGGTCGACTGCCGCTTCGACCTGACCGATCCCGGCGCCGGCGCTCGGCTCTATGCCGCCAGCCACATCCCGGGGGCGCGCTATGCCCATCTCGACCACGATCTGTCCGGACCGGTGACGGCGGCCTCCGGCCGCCATCCCCTGCCCGACCCGGAGCGCTTCGCGCGGCGTGTCGGCGAGTGGGGTATCGGTCATTCCTCCCAGGTGGTCGCCTACGACGATGCCAGCGGTGGCATGGCCGCGCGACTCTGGTGGCTGCTGCGCTGGGTCGGACACGCCCAGGTTGCCGTGCTCAACGGGGGGTTGCGCGCCTGGCTCGCTGCGGGTTACCCGGTAAACGATGCGCCTCCCGCGGTGACGCCCTCCGAGTTCACACCACGCATCGATCGCTCCATGGCGCTCGATGTGCACGCAGTGCAGAGCGGTCTGGCGACACGCGCGATCGTACTGGTCGATGCGCGCCCGGCCGACCGTTTCGCGGGACGCAACGAGACCTTCGACCCTGTCGCCGGTCACATTCCGGGCGCGCACAATCATCCGTTCCTGACCAACGTCGACGCCGAGCGGCGCTTTCTCACGCCGCAGGAGTTGCGGGCGATCTGGCGCCCCACGCTCGCGGGCACACCGGGGGAACGCGTCGTCTGCATGTGCGGCTCGGGTGTCACCGCCTGCCACAACGTGCTGGCGCTCGAGATCGCGGGCTTCAGCGGCGCGCGGCTGTATCCCGGGTCATGGAGCGAATGGATCCGCGATCCGTCGCGGCCTGTGGCGCTCGGCCCGCCGCCGATCGCCGACACTTAGGCGCTTCTTTTCAATTTACTTCTCGCCCCTTTTTGCTATCGTGCGCGCAACTTTTTGAGGGGCGGCGCAGTGTCATCGGTGATCGCGGAAAACGCGGCGAAAAATCTCGTCCCGGGACAGCCCTGGAAGATCGAGGACTCGCTCGAGCTGTACCAGGTGCAGGCCTGGGGCAAGGGTTACTTCGGGATCAACGCCGCGGGCCACGTGGTGGTGCGGCCCGACACGCGCACGGAACGGGAAATCGACCTGCTCGAGGTGGTCGAGGGATTGCAGGCCCGCGACCTGCGTGCGCCGCTCGTGGTGCGTTTCTCGGACATCCTCGCGCACCGGCTGCGTCATCTGCACGATGCCTTCGCGACCGCCATCGCCGAGAACGAGTACAAGAACCGCTACGCGGCCGTCTTCCCGATCAAGGTCAACCAGCAGCGCCTGGTGGTCGAAGAGGTGTACCGCTACGGGGAGCAATTCGGGTTCGGACTCGAGGTGGGCTCGAAGCCGGAGCTGCTCGCGGTCATGGCGATGACCGAGGGCGACTCTGAGCGGCTCATCGTCTGCAACGGCTTCAAGGACGACGCCTACATCGAGGCCGTGATCCTCGCCACCAAGCTCGGGCGCAAGATCATCCCGGTGGTGGAGAACTTCTCGGAGCTGCAGATCATCCTCAGGCAATCCGAGCGCTACCAGGTCCGCCCGCGCCTCGGCGTGCGCGTGAAACTCGCGAGCGAAGGCGCCGGGCGCTGGCGCGAATCGGCCGGTGAAAAATCCAAGTTCGGCCTCTTCATCACCGAGATCCTCGAGCTGTTCGAGGTGCTGAAGCGCGCCAACATGCTCGATTGCCTGCAGCTCGTGCACTGCCACCCGGGCAGCCAGCTGCAGGACATCCGCCGCGTCAAGGACTCGATCAACGAGCTGGCGCACGTGTACGCGGAGCTCAAGATCATGGGCGCGGGCCTGCAGTACATCGATGTCGGCGGCGGGCTCGGCGTCGATTACGACGGCAGCGGCACGAACTTCGAATCGTCGATGAACTACACGCTGAACGAGTACGCGAACGACGTCGTCTACCGCATCGCGAGCGTCCTCGATGCGCGTGACATCCCGCATCCGATGATCGTCAGCGAATCGGGCCGCGCGATCGCTGCACACCACAGTGTGCTCATCTTCGACACGCTCGGCTCCTCCGCGCTCGACAAGTTCCGCGTCGCCGGCCGCGAGACGGAGGACTACAACGGCGATCACGACATCCCGCAGCCGGTGCAGGACCTGTTCGAGGCGTACCGGACCGTGAGCGAACGGCGCCTGGTCGAGTGCTATCACGACGCGCTGCAGGCGCGCGAGCAGACGCTGCAGATGTTCAATCTCGGCTATCTCAACCTGGAATTCCGCGGGCTGGCCGAACGGCTCTATTGGGCGACCTGCGCCAAGATTCGCGACTACTGCCGCAAGCTCGACAGCGTCCCCGAAGAGCTCGAGAACCTCGAGCCGATCCTGAGCGACACTTATTTCTGCAACTTCTCGGTGTTCCAGTCGCTCCCCGACAGCTGGGCCATCGGGCAGCTCTTTCCGATCATGCCGATCCACCGGTTGAATGAGCGCCCGACCCGCAACGCCGTCCTGGCCGACATCACCTGTGATTCCGACGGCAAGATCGATCGCTTCGTGAGCCATCGCGACGTCAAGCGCACGCTCGAACTGCACGACCTCAAGCCCGGGCAGGACTACTTCCTGGCCGCGTTCCTGGTGGGCGCCTACCAGGAGACATTGGGCGACCTGCACAACCTGTTCGGCGACACGCACGTCGTCCATATCCGTCTGCATGACGAAGGCGGCTGGTGGATCGAGGAAATCGTGAAGGGCGATACCGCCAACCGCGTGCTGGAGTACATGGAGTACGACATCGCGGAGCTGCACCCGAAGCTGTCGCGCGACTGCGAACGCGCGGTGCGCGAGGGGCGGCTGACGGTGGCGGAAAGCCAGGCGCTCAAGCGCTTCTACGAAGGCGAGCTCGACGGGTACGCGTACCTCGAGCCGGATCGCACGGACAGCGCCGCACCGAGATAACGGCAAATACCTTGGACCTGAAGAGCCTGGCGGCCGTGTTCGGCACCGTGCTGCTCGCGGAGCTCGGCGACAAGACACAGCTCGCGACCCTGCTGTTCGCGACTCGAAACCCCGGCAACAGGTGGCTGGTGTTCGCCGCGGCGGCCGGTGCACTGGTGGTGGCCGCGGCCCTGGCGGTGCTCGCCGGCGGATTCGTCTCCCAGCACGTCAATACGAAACTCCTCGCACGTGCGGCGGGGGTGGGTTTCATCCTGATCGGCGTCTGGACGCTCTGGCGGGCCTGACCCGGACGCTCTTGCGTCGCAAAAGCCTGATTAATAGGGCTTTCCGGACCGCGAGAATTTGCCAACACCCAAGGCCTAAAGTAAGATCGCGCGCGGTTCGTAACCCTCATCATGCTTCCAGCGGGCGTCAGAGTGAGTTCTTCTTCGAGGCTTCTCGCCCAGCAGCCAGCTCAACTTGATTGGTGACGATCCAAGGCGCAGGCCTTGGTCCGGGCTGCCGTGTCTCCCAGATTCACGTGCTTCTCGTACCTGACCTGTATTTCGAAACTGCGGTTCCAGATCGCCAGCTCCAGGGAGGCAGATCCGGCGCCGCTAGAAGAGTGAGAATTTGAATGACGACGATCTATGTAGGGAATCTGCCTTTCAGCGCCACGGAAGACGAAGTGCGCGGGCTTTTCGAGCGCCATGGCAAGGTTGAATCGGTCAAGCTGATCAATGACCGTGAAACCGGGCGACCGCGTGGCTTCGGCTTCGTGGAAATGGCATCGGGTGAGGCCCAGAACGCGATTCAGCAGCTCAATGGCTTCCAGATGGGTGGCCGGCCGCTGCGCGTAAACGAGGCTCAAGAACGTCCGGCGCGCCCGAAGTTCGCCGGCGGTGGCGGTGGCGGACGCGGCCGTTGGTAAGAGTCTCGACTGACAGAATTTGAAGCTTCGGAACCCCGCCTCGCGCGGGGTTCTTTTTTGAGGCGCCGAGCGCCAGAATTCACCGGGGTCGGCTACGTGACGCAGATCCCGAACCCTTATCCCTTTGCCCACGCCGTTCCCAAACGACAAGGATTTCAAGTCATGAAACCGATTGGCATTCCAACCCGGATCGCCGCAGCCGCGGTGTGCAGCGCCCTGATCGGCTGTGCGGCCCCCAAGTCCGGGGCGGAGTCAGGCGCGCCGCAGACCGATACCGCAACCGCGGCCGCCATCGATGCGGCACTCAGCGGGGCGCATCGGTCGGACGTCAACAAGGCGCGTGACGTGTACCGCCATCCCAGGGAAACGCTCACGTTCTTCGGGTTGCGCCAGGACATGACGGTCGTCGAGCTGTGGCCCGGCGCCGGGGGTTGGTACACGGAAGTGCTCGCGCCGATCCTCAAGGACAAGGGCACCTACTACGCCGCTCATGTCGACCCCGTCGACGCGCCGCAGGGCGGCAGGGACGGTCTCAAGTCCTACCAGGCCAAGCTCGCCGCCAACCCGGACCTCTACGGCAAGGTCAAAGTGACCGTCCTCTGGCAGGAAGGAACCAAGAGGCCGGAGATCGCGCCGGCGGGTTCCGCCGACATGGTCGTCACCTTTCGCAACATCCATAACTGGATGGGACGCGGTTGGGCGCCGCAGGCGCTCGAAGCTGCCTACAAGGCGCTCAAGCCGGGCGGTGTGCTGGGGGTCGTCGAGCATCGCGGCAATCCCGCAGTTGCGCAGGACCCGAAGGCGGCGAGCGGCTACGTGAACGAGGACTATGCGATCAAGCTCATCGAGGCCGCGGGCTTCAGGCTCGTCGCCCGCTCGGAGATCAACGCAAACCCGAAGGACACCAAGGACTACGAGAAGGGTGTCTGGACGTTGCCGCCCGTGTACCGGCTGGGCGAAGTGGACCGCGCCAAGTACGCCGCGATCGGCGAGAGCGACCGCTTTACGCTCCGGTTCGTGAAACCTGCAGGGTGAGAGACCGGATCACTCGACGCGCAATGACGTCGGGGCACGCGGGACTTTCGCCTCGGTCACATCGACGCGAACTCGCACCGTCGCGACGTCGAAGAGCTGCGGAGCGTCGGGCCCGGCGGTGCGTGCTTCCGTGAGGACGATCGAGAATGCCAGGGCCCCAGCGGCACGGCTTTCCGTCATTCCCGGTTTGAAGGCGGGCGCACGGAAAGACACCTGGGCCTCAGGGTAGCCGCGCGCACTGGAATCCTGCTTACTCGACGGATCCGTGGCTCCCATGGCTCTGACCCGCACCCGGATCTCTTGGGCCACCATGCGCTTGTCGGGAAGCGTCTTGGCATCCACGGCCTCGACACGGATTGCCCCGACCTGGGCGCCGGCACGGTTTCGCACCACCGCCTCCTGACCGACGCCCAGCTGGAACGAGGTCTGTTCCAGGTCCAATCCGCTGTTGGTTTGCCCTTGCTCGGGTGACGGGGTTGGCGATTCCTGCGCAGGCGATGTTTGCTCGGGCGAGGGCGCAGGCGAGTCTGTCACCGGCGCAGGTGATGCTTGCTCGGGCGATGCGTTCCGCGAATCTGGCGCAGGCGGCGTCTGCTTGGGCGGGGTCCGCACCGGCGGTGCCTTCTGCGCATCCAGCTCCTTCCTGAGCTTGGCGGTGTACTCATCGCTCATCGCGTACTCGTTGAGCTCGAGAAAGCTCGCGTACTCCGTCGATGTCACGATGGTGCTCTTGTCCGAATCGGCTACGCTGAACATCCTTGAAAGGATGGGCCAGGCTGCGGCCTCTTTGCGGGTGATGAAGCCGTCTCCGTTGGCATCGAGCGTGCTGAACGTCGGAGCTTCTGCCCTTGGGCCGGTATCTGTCGCGGGCGCCGGCTCTGAATCGATCTCGAGCGGCCACCTCACGACTTCATAGCGCGTGCGGTCCGCGGCCGCCTGTACCGTGCTGAAACGAACGCTGATGAATGAATTCGCCGTAGACGATTGCGGGCTTGGGCCGGAGTCTGTCAGGGATGTGGCAGAGATTTTCACATCGGCCTGCGTTCGCAAATCGATCAGCCGCGGCAGTCGCTGCGGCTGTCCCACGGCCAGGAGCTGGTTGTCCGGGCTGAACACGACAGTCGACGCCTCGACTGCGAGTGTGGCGGACGCCACGCTCGCGTGAGGCGCCGCCGCAGCCCACACCTGGAGCAGTCGAGCGGTCGACGAGTCGCTCCCATTCAATGTCGCCGCCAGTAGTGCACCATCGGGACTGTAGGTAATGCGGCCGACCGCGAGCGACTGGCCCGCGAGCCCGACACCCGTCTGATATTCGCCCTCGCTGTCGAAGAAGTTCACTCCCCCGGCGTCATCCCCGGCCGCGATGGAGTCGTCGCGGGGGTTGAAGGCGATGCTGGTGCTGAATTCGCCGGTGGGCAGAACGCCGAAAATCAGTGAGGAGCGGCGCACGTCGAAGACATTGCTCGCGCCATCGCCCGCCACGGCGAGCAGCTGATTGTTCTCGCTGAAGGCCATGTCGAACACGGCTCGGTTACGTCCGGGCCGCAGGATGCTGACCTGCACGCCGCGCGCGACGTCCCAGACGACGATCATTCCGTCGCGGTGAGCGGCGGCCAACAGCGCACCGCTCGGGCTGAAGAGAACGCCTGAAATGGCGCTGTCCTCTTCGTCCCCCGCGAGCCGGCTCCGCGCGGTGGCGCTCGCAGCATCCCACAAAATCACGTCCCTGCCGCTCGACAGTGCCAGGGAGGTTCCGTCGCGACTGGCAGCGACGTGCACGAGCGGAGGGTCACCCGCGTATTCGGGCGCGAGGTCCGGAGGAAGCACATACCTGCGATCGAATGGCGTACGCTCTTGCGGCGCCGAGCTCTCGCCGACCACCTTGCCGAACGCGACAAATACGACGCCCCCGATCACGAGCGATATGGCGCTGCGAGCCAGGGTCGGTGAGAACGCGACAAACGCCCGCCAGCTCTGGCGAAAGAGCTGTGCAGCGTTGCGCGGTTGCGCGCCGGGCAGGCGCTGTAGCGATTGCGGGAGCTGCAGGGCGAGCGGGTCGGGATCAGTCTCGGCGATGAACCCCACGAACACGCCGTCGCGCAACGGACTGCCAGGAGGCGCCGCCTTGACCAGGTCGAGCGGTGCGAGCCAGCGGTAACGAGTCCGCGCTTCGGGTTGCGCCAATGTGGAGTGGAGAATCCCGACCAGTCGCCCACGAACAGCTGCCTCATGCGCCGGCGAGAGTCTCGCGATGAGCAATCGCCGCAGCCAGTCCGGCATGAAGCTGTAGCGAAACCACGGCAAGCGCGCCAGCGCGGGCAGGGTCTCGCCCAAGGCGCGTCGCTCGGCGAGCTGATCACGGTCCGGGCGAATGGCGCTGAGCAGATTGAGGGTGAGCGCCCACGAGATTTCCCCATACACCGCACACGCACAGAGCCAGGCGAACCCGTTCGGTCCCAGGTAGCCGAGCAGTTGCTCGAGCAATCCGACCGTCACCTCCTCGGGTGGCGGATTGCGGTCCAGCCAGCGCTTCTCGTCGTGAGAGATGAGCTGCGGAAAAGCGCGCGCGTATTTGGCATGCAGCGCTCTCTCAGTCCGCGGCTCCCCGTGCATCTCCGCAAGGCCTGCCAGACCCGCCGGCGTCGCCGGGACAAGAGTCAATCCGGCGTCGGCGAGCTCCAGCTCTCGCCGCCCCCACCGGTAAGGTGCTTCCGGTGTCAGCAGGACGCGCCGAGGCAAGGCGCGCAGATCTTCCGCCCAGGGGTGCATTCGGCCGCTGAACTGATCGAAGAAAAGGCTTGCGTCGCCGGCCAGCACCAGCGTGGCGCGATGGTGTTGCGCCAACAACTCGAGCAGGCGCTGATCCTGCTGCGCCGACCCATCCGCTTCACACACTCGTGGATCTGCACGGAAATAGAAGCTATCCACCGCGAGCCCCTGGTCCTGCAGCTGGCGAATCCAGCCGCCAATGAGTCGCGCCTGGTGATCCTCCGCGGTGCGGCGATCGATCAACACCAGGTATTCGGGAACCGACATGCGGGCGATGAACGCTGGCGTTACGAGGCCGCCCGCGCGCGCCGTGCTCTCCACCGTGGCACTGACGCTCAGCTCGACGTTGGTGCCATGTTGCACGCGACGCAGCCCCGTCACGATCCTGCGCACCTGCTGCTGCGACAGCTCCCAGCCGCTGGTTGCAGCGGGCTGCAAAGTCACGAACTCCGGATCACCGGCCGCGGACAGTCGCTTGAGCGCGAGCCGGCTTCGTGCCAGCTGCGAGAGGGACAGCAACAGGAAACACACGCCTGCGCCGAGCACAGCGACGAGCGCAGGCCTGATCCAGTCGACACGTGAAAGGGCTTCCGGGCTGGTCAGCACTTCGCCTTCCGCGAGAAGCTGCGGAGATCCGACGCGAATCGCCGACTGGATCGGGGGCGGGCGTTTCTCGACAGGGTGCAACAGGATCTGTAAAGGCTGGTCCGTGCTCGCACTCACCTGCTGCACGGCCGTGACGAAGTCCGGCATTGCTGCGCGCAGTTCGCCTGGGTCACGCAATCGGGAGGTCTTGATCCGAAACCGCCCCTTCTCATCCACCGCGACTTTCAGGCCGCGGTAGCTCACCTGCGCCGCCGCAGCCGGTTGCTGGGTCCCGTCGGGGGCGACGGAGATGACCTCACCCGCGATGCGCACGGGCTTGAACAGGCCGTAGACGGCAGCCGCGAAGAGCACAACGGCTGCCAGTGCGCCGACCAGCGTCATGGTGCGCGCCAGCCATTTGCGTGGCGTTGGGACGGGACTTGTCGTAGGAAAAGCCGTCGATGACAACGCGCGCTGCCACGCCCCGAACTCGTCCCGGAAGAGTCTTTGCTCCTCGGGCGAGCCGCAGAAGATCGGCCCGAGATGCGAGGCCAGCGCCAGAGGGTCTTCCACCAGCCTGCGGCCTCGCGCCGCGTACGCAATCAGCATCTCGTGCGCGGCGAGAAACTGGCGCGTATCGACGCGCAGCCCGGCATTGCGGAGGTGGCTGACGAGCGCCGCGAGGTCGAGCGCCGGTTCCATGCAGGCAGCGTCAGTGGCTTGCGAGGCGCGAGTTCAGGTCGGCGCGCACCCGGTCCTGATCCTCAGGGTCCTTGGTCAGCGCGCTGAGTCCGGACAGGGCAAGCGGTTTCGCCGCCAGCAGCGAGTCCTGCGGCTTGGCACCGCGGCTCAGCATGTAGACCAGCCACTGGATGAGCTCGGCTGGGGAAATCCGCCGCCTGACCACGTCGTCGTTGCGCAGGTGGTAGAAGAACGCGAGCGCCTCCTCGCCGAGCCGGCCACCCGTCGACTGCAGTTGCGCGATTCGCGATAGCAGGATGTCACGCAGTTCGTCTTCGGAGGGGAACGGAATGTTGTAGTAGATGCAGCGCCGCAGGAACGGGTCCGGCAGGTTCTTTTCGGAGTTGCTGGTAATGAAAATGAGCGGGCGAAACTCGTCCGTGAGCATGCCGGGACCACCGATGCGGCGATTGTTGAGCTCAGCCACGCGGAAATAGGTCTGGTCGATCTCGTTCAGCAGGTCGTTGGGAAAATCGCGCGGCGCCTTGTCGATCTCGTCGATCAATACCACGCAACGCGTCGGACCCTGATGGTCGAAATCCGCCGGCAGGCTGTCCGCGATCGCGTCCCGGGGCATGGCTTGCAGCAACGCGCGCCCGAGGGCGTTGTAGGTGATGTAGTCCAGGTTGTTGGAGCTGCCGTGCGAATAGGCCGCCTGGAAACGGGCCAGCGTGTCGAAGCTGTAGAAGAGATCGCGCGCGATGCTGGTGGACTTGGCTTCGAACTTCTCCACGCGCGGCGACGTGACATTGAGAACACGCTGGCGCGCGAGCTGCCAGGCGACGCTGTAAGCGAGTTGTGTCTTGCCAGTTCCGGGCTCGCCGGTGAGCAGCAGCGGACGGTTCAATACCAGCGCCACGTTCACGGCGTCGACCAGCCCGGGATCCGGACGATACCCCTCGGGCCGGTCCCGGCCGAGCTGGCCAGCAACCTGCGCATCCGTGGCATGGACCAGCGCACTCGCGTCCTGCATGAAGTACATGGCCGAAAATCTCCTGGCGGCTAACGCGCCGTTATGAGTTCACGCACCGCGTCCACGAAGCGCTGCATCGGCAGCTCGCCGGGACTGATGGAAAAACGCGAATCCCGGGCAAGCTGTATGAGGTTGATCTCGTGCCCGCTCGTGAACCGCTTGACCTCGGGACGGTTCATCCATTCGAGGATATGTCCATCCGTCACGGGCTTGAGCCGCGTCAGTCTGGGCGGCGAATCGCCGCGACCCAGCTCCTGCGCGGGCTCATCGTAGGTTACGTTCATCCACAGGCCGATCGGCTCGACCGGTGCCCCGCCGACTGTGCTCATCAGGTCCGTCCACGCCCGCTCGAGCCCGGGTAGCAGCTTCTCACCGCACTCCTGAAGGTCGGTCCAGGTGATCTGCAGCACCAGCACCAGCGGCCGCGGTTGCACGCGCAGGAATTGCGCGAGGTCCCCGTCGCTCGCGGTGGGACGATCCATTGCCCGCCCCTTGATGGCGCGCGTAAGGCATTCCGCATAGAGACCCGCCTTCGCCTTCTCGCGATTCCACTCGAGCTGGCGGAACTCCACGCCCGTGTCGCGTGCATCGAAAATGTCCTCGAGCAGGCGCCGCTGGCGGACGCGGATCTGAAAGCCCTCGTGCGCCTCCCACTTGTGTCCGTGCACGACGCAAACGAACCACCGGTTGGTGCCAGCCGCCCGCGTCGCCAGGTCGATGAGGTCCTCCTCCGGCTCGACGCGATCGCAGAGATAAGGCAGGTCCCGCGGCATCGGCTGACCTGCGGCCCGCGTGAGCGGCTGCCCCGCGAGCGCCGCTTCCACGACGTCGATGAGCTTACCCACGCCGGTGTGCCAGTCGTTGTGGTGAAGTGTCATCGCATTCAGCGCCGTGAACGCGCTGAGCGGCGCCGGCAGGCTGCCTGAGTCAGGCATCTGGATGCCATCCACCAATACCGGGATGAGCAGCACCGCGCCGGGACGCGCGAGAGCAGCGAGAATCTCCTGGCGCACCCAATCGCGCTCATCGGCGAGGCGCTGCAGCGTTGCGGGTTCGACCCAATGCTCGCCCATCACGGCCAGGAAAACGCGGCATTCCGCCAGGGCGTCGTTGATGCGCTTTGGAAACGGCTCGCCGGGATTGATCGAGTCCGTGTCGTGGAAGGTGTCGAACGCTTCCTGCAGGCCATCAGCCAGTCGCCCGGCCGAACCGCTGTCCCCGCGTCGATAACTGACGAACACGTCCGACATGTGTTGCCGAACCGACTCTGTTGTTCTGGCCGGGTGACTCCCTACTGTGGAGACTCTATCGGGCAAAATACTCTGCAGCAACTGACGCCACGGCACTCTGCCCTGTCTCACCTACCACAGGTCGCGGAGCCGCGCCCCAGCGTCGATGCGCGTACTGGCGGCGGCGAGCTCAGAATCCTGCGGCACGGCGGACGGCGCCGCGCCCTCGCGCAGCGTTCGCAATACCTGCTCGGTGAGAAAGCGGCTGCGTGCACCGTAGACGTGGGCATCGCCGTAGCGCGGCTGCTGCGTCACGTGAAAGCGCAACGGGCAGATGAGCTCGAGTTGTGCGCGCGCCCGCGTCATCGCGACATAGAGCAGGCGCCGTTCTTCCTCGATCTGCGCGGGCTTGCCGCCCGCAAATTCCGACGGGAAGCTGCCATCGGTGACGTTGAGGACGAAGACCGCGTCCCACTCCTGGCCCTTGGCGGAATGCACCGTCGAGAGCACCAGGTAGTCCTCGTCCAGAAGCGGCGGTCCGGACTCGTTGCCGCTCGCATTGGGCGGATCGAGTGCGAGCTCGGTGAGGAAGCGCTCGCGCGAGGGATACTGACTCGCGAGCTGTTCGAGTTGTTCCAGGTCCGCCGCTCGCACATGCGCGGCGTCATACAGGCGCTCGAGCTCGGGCTCATACCACTCGCGTGCGCGTCGCGCCTGGCCGGGCCACGGTGTCGCGGTATCGCTGAGCGAGACCAGCAGCTCGATGAGCGCGTGAAACCGCTCGGCCGACGCCGGCGGTACGGTCAGCGAGCGAAGCGCACCGAGACGTTGACCGTGCGCCGCGAGCGCGTCGAGGAGGCGCCGCGCGTTCGCCGGCCCCATGCCACTCAACAGTTGCAGCACCCGAAAGCCCGCCAGCGTGTTCTTTGGGTTGTCCGCCCAGCGTAGTACGGACAGCAGATCCTTGACGTGGGCCGCCTCGAGAAACTTCAGGCCACCGTACTTCACGTACGGGATGTTGCGGCGGCTCAACTCGATCTCGAGCAGGTCGCTGTCGGAAGAATTGCGAAACAGCACCGCCTGCCGGCGCAGCTGCATGCCGGTTTCGCGATTCGCGAGGATGCGGGTGGCGACGTATTCGGCTTGCTGACGCAGGTCCGCCGCCGTCATGAGCGCGGGAGGCTCTCCGCCGCCACGCACCGCGCGCAATTCCTTGCGATGTTGCCGCGCGCTCTCGCCGATCAGCGCGTTGGCCGAGTCGAGGATGAACTGAGTCGAGCGGTAGTTCTGCTCGAGCGCCACGGTCGCGGCATGAGGCGAGAAGCGCTCGGGAAATCCGAGGATGTTGTCGACGGTCGCGGCGCGGAATGAATAGATCGCCTGGGCATCGTCGCCGACGACGGTGAGGCCGGCACCGTCAGGTTTCATGCGCAACAGGATGTCGGCCTGCAACGTGTTGGTGTCCTGGTACTCATCCACCAGCACGTGATCGAAGGCCGCGCCGACCGCGCGCGCCAGCGCTGCGTCGCTCATCAGAATGTTCCAGTAGAGCAGCAGATCGTCGTAGTCGAGGAGCAACTCCGCCTGCTTGCGCCGCACGTACTCGCGATACAGGCGCGTGAGCTCGTCGTGCCACTCCAGGCACCACGGATACTGCTCGCGCAGCGTCGCCTCGAGTTCGCCTTGCGTGTTGACGCGGTGCGAATAGATCGCGAGGCAGGTGTCCTTGCGCGGGAAGCGCTTTTCCTTGGCCGCGAGCCCGAGCTCCTGGCGGGCCACGTCCAGCAGATCCGCCGAATCACCACGATCGATGACGCTGAAACTCGCGTCGAGCCCGAGGTTGTGCGCGTACTGGCGCAGCAGTCGATTGGCGATCGAATGAAACGTGCCCGCCCAGCGCAGCTCTTCGCCCGCGCGGCTCGTCCCCGCGCGCTCGCGCAGCGTCGCATCGAGGATGCGCTGCGTTCGCCGCGTCATCTCCTGCGCGGCGCGACGGGTGAATGTGAGCAGCAGGATGCGGTGCGGGTGCACGCCGCGCAGCACCAGCCATGCGACGCGATGCGCGAGCGTATTGGTCTTGCCAGTGCCCGCACCGGCGATGATCAGCAGCGGCCCGGCCTGCCAGCCATGACCGGCCTGCGGCGCGTCGCCGAACTGGGCGGCGATCCGCTGTGCCGCGTTGAGCCGGTCGAAAGTGGTGGCGGACATGCGGGACGGAACTATAGGGCGAGACTGTATGTTTATCCAGATCGGGTCCGGGCACGATCACGTACGATGAGCGCCTCCCTTGCCGCCCAGGTGCGCTGCCATGGAAACCTTCACCGCTCCCGGCCTGCTGGTGCGCTTCCTGCTCGCGCTGCTGCTGGTGATGGTGACGTTCAATCCCACCGGCCATTCCTACCTGCACTGGTTCTTCCGCGATTTCCCGAATATCACTGCGCTCAAGGTGGTCTCAGGATTGGCGCTCGCGATCGCCTGGATCGTGTTCGTGCGCGCCACGATGCAAGCCATCGGGATCGTCGGCGTCACGCTCATCGGCCTGTTTTTCGCGGCCGTCATCTGGCTGTTCGTGAGCTGGGGCTGGATCAACCTCGCCCACTCGGGCGCCCTCAGCTGGATCGTGCTGATCATCGTCACGCTGGTGCTGACCGCCGGCGTGTCGTGGGCGCACGTGCGGCGGCGTTTCTCCGGGCAGGCGACGGTGGATGAAGTGGACGAGCGCTGAGCCGGCCGGGGAGTCGCGATGTCACAGCCAAAACACCTGACCGCGCTCAAGCTGCGCATCCCGTCCCGCAAGGGACTCGATGCCGACATGCGCAAGTACTTCGACAAGTGCGACGAAAAGCTCGGCTTCGTGCCGAACGTGCTCAAGGCCTACAGCTTCGACCAGGTGAAGCTGCGCGCCTTCGTCAACATGTACAACGACCTGATGCTCGGCGATTCGCGCCTGAGCAAGCTCGAGCGCGAAATGATCGCGGTGGTGGTTTCCTCGCACAACAAGTGCTTCTACTGCCTGACCGCGCACGGCCAGGCGGTGCGACACCTGTCCGGCGATCCGAAGCTGGGCGAGCTCATGGTCATGAACTACCGCACGGCACAGCTCTCGCGCCGCCAGCGTGCGATGCTGGACTTCGCCCACAAGCTCACCGCGGAGCCGGAAAGCGTCGGCGAAGCCGATCGCGAGCGCTTGCGCAAGGCGGGTTTCAATGATCGCGACATCTGGGACATCGCGGCGGTCACCGCCTTCTTCAACATGACCAACCGCTTCGCCACCGCGATCGACATGATGCCGAACGAGGACTACCACGCCCTCGCGCGTTAGGTTGGCTCGTGCCCTCGCGAAAATCCCGGAGCAAGCGTCGCGGAACCTCACTCGAACGGCGATCGGCCTTTCGCGGCCGCGTGATTGCGGTCGACGTGGAGCGCGTCGAACTGCCGAACGGCGCGCTCGCGGAGTTCGAGATCATCCGTCATCCGGGCGGCGCGGCGGCCGTCGCGATCAACGCCGCACGCGAGGTGTGCCTGTTGCGCCAGTACCGGCACGCCCTCGCTGGCTGGTTGTGGGAGTTGCCCGCGGGCAAGCTCGACGACGGGGAAAAGCCGCTGCGCGCTGCGCGCCGTGAGCTCGCCGAGGAAGCCGGCGTGAAAGCCACGCGCTGGCGGACGCTGGGGAAATTCGTGAGTTCGCCCGGCGTCTTCACCGAAGTAGTGCACCTGTTTCTTGCCACCGGCCTCGAACCGACAGCGGCGCGGCCCGAGGAAAGCGAAGTCTTCGAAATCCGCTGGATCGCGCTCGAGCGTGCGCTGGCGCTGGCGCTGGCCGGAGAGATCACCGATGGCAAGACCGTGGTGGGCCTCGCACGTGCCGCCGCGCGATTCAGGACCATTAAGTCAAAGCGGCGCAAATCGTGATCTGCGGCACGACCCGCAGGGCCTGCCTTTTAATAATCTGCCCGCCATTGACGGGGGAACTGCCCGACGCCGGGCAGCAACAAGAACTTGAAGAACAGACGCAACTTCTTCAGCGAGCACGAAGACGCCGAGCAACCTTCCGGACAGGTGCGCTTCGACGAGCGTGGCAACGCCGTCTGGGAGAAGGGTCGTAATCGCCGTCTCGATCATCCCGCCCTGGCGCTCGCCAACGACCAACCTCCGCGCAACACGCTCAAGACCAACGGCACGGGGCTGAAAGCGGGCTACAACCCCTACGACAGCGGCATGCTGCCGAAGCCCTCATACCGTCGAAAGAAGGACCTGCGCGCGCTGTCGCGGTGGATCGAAGCGAGCAAGGATCGCGAGCGCGACACGGACGGCTGAGCCCGCAGGCGCGTGAGAAGGTGGGGTCAGACCCTATTTTCTGAACAGAGGCCCTTGCCGGAACTGGGAAATAGGGTCTGACCCCACCTTCTCACGGGCCGATCTCGATCAGGCGAATCTTGGGCGCGTGCGTCAGCCGGTAGAAGTGCCGCAGTTCCCGCACCAGCGCTTCGCATCGCAACCGGCCGCGCGCCAGGAAGCGCCGCTCGAGCGCCTGGCAGAAACGCGCCGCGTAACGATTCGCGGACTGGTACAGCTCCCGCTTGGGGCGCGGCAGCGAGCCGTCGACGGACGCGCGCTCGAAGAGCCAGTGATGCAAGCGCACCGGGAAACGCCCGGCATGCTGCGCGCCCATGAGAAACAGCGTCGCGGCGTACTTGTCCACCTCGGCCTGCACCTCGAGCTCATGGATGGACACCGCGCGGTTGAGCGCGGCATTCCAGGCGAGATACTGGAAATGGCTGACACCCTCGAGCGCCGTCCAGTAGTCAGCGAGGTTTCCGGCGTGCAGCGCGCGCAGCGGGTCCTGGCCGTCGAGGCGCTCGAGCACGCGCGCATCGACGTATAGCGATACACCCGGCTCCGTGCCCCCCTCGCTCACGAGCAAGGCCTCGTCGGCATCGCGCCCGATGGCATGGCGCCCGCCCAGTGCGCGCCGGTCGGTGATCAGGAAATCGCGCACGTCGGGCTCGACCCGGATGTCGTAGATACGGCCGAGCAACTCCTGGAGCTTCCGCAACAGCATGTCAGTGCTGGAAAGGTGTCCGCGCGGCGCTTGCGGGTTCGACGCCGAGCTTGCGCAGCAGGGCGTGCGCGCGCCGGCTCCCGGTCTTCATCCAGATCTCGTACAGGCGCAGGATGTCGCGGTCGGTGTGCGTATGCGCCATCTCGCTCACTTCGTTGAGCGCATCGACCAGGCGCTGGAACTTCTGCGCGAGCTCCTCGAAAACTCCCGCGAGCGCCTGGCCGCGGCCGCGGCTCATGCAGTCGGCGAGCGAGCCGTAGGCGCGGCCACCCATCGCGATGTGGTAGTCGATGTCGACGAGCTTGCGGGCGAAACTCCCGGCGAAGAAACCGGCGATGAAGAGCGACACGTCGCCGAGCCGCTGCAGGGCCCGGTTGCGCTCACTGATGGTCTGCGCCTCGAGCGCCTCTCCCAGCATGACCACGAGCGGCTTGAGGCGGATGCCGTGCGCGGTGCGCTCGTAGAGCGCGTCGGCGCGCGAGAAAAGAGTCAGCAGGTTGACGACGTAGTGCTCGGTATGGTCGCGGACCGCGAGCTTCTGGTGCGACATCGCGGAATGCAGCGCGTCGCGGAAGAATTCCTGCAGGTTGCCGACCGCAACCAGCTTGTGTCTCGAGCCATCGTGCGTCATGAAACGCCGCACCTCCTCACTCGCCTTCGATACCTGTCTCTGCTCCCCCTGTGCTGCCACGTTGACCCCGATAAGGGTGTTCAGACCGTGACCGCGTGCGAAAGATCGACCTCTGTTGCAGTGCTTATAGCGAAGCACTGCACAATTCCGCAACAATATGAATTAGCAATGGAAACGATCGAGTGCTAGAAGCCACCCGGTCAATCCGTCCCCGCCGCGACCCGCTGGATCTACCGCAATAGGAATGTCTCAATGGCTATGACGCTCATCATCGGCTGCAAGAACTACTCGTCCTGGTCACTGCGGGCGTGGATCCTCCTGAAACACCTCGGTCTCGAGTTCGAGGAGCTGATGCTCCCCCTCTACACCGCACAGTTCGCGGGTGAGATCGCTCGCTACAGTCCCGCGGGCCGGGTGCCCGTGCTGCTCGATGGAAACCTGCACGTGTGGGATACGCTCGCGATCGCTGAATATCTCGCCGAGAAGGCGGCGGGCGGCTGGCCGCGAGCCAGCGCGGCGCGTGCCCGGGCGCGCTCCATCAGCGCGGAAATGCACGCCGGCTTTCAGTCGTTGCGCGCGGCCTGCCCGTTCAATGCACGTGCTCGAGGCAGGCGCGTGGAGCAAGGGCCGGAGCTGCTGGCCGACGTCGAGCGCATAGACACGCTCTGGCGAGAGTGTCGCGAGCAGTTCGGTCGCGACGGGCCGTGGCTGTTCGGCGACTACTCGATCGCCGATGCGATGTACTCCTCGGTGGTCCTGCGCTTCAACACCTACGGCCTGCCGCTGTCGGCAATCTCGCGTGCATACCGGGACACGGTGCTGGCCGACCCGCCGCTCGTCGAGTGGGTACGGGCGGCGGAAATGGAAAGTCAGTGCGTCGAATCGATCGACGCGGTTGGGCGGTGAGCCGGCTCACCAGGGCTTGCGCGTGCCCTTGTGGGAGAAGAACTGCCCTGAACGCGCATCGTCCAGCTCGGCGATGCGCGCGCGCAGCCCACGAACGCTTGCTTCGGCCGTGAGGGGCGCATTCGGCCCACCCATGTCGGTGCGTACCCAGCCGGGACAGAGCAGGCCGACCCGGACACGCCGGGCGCGCAGGTCATTGGCCAGTGCCACCATCGCCATGTTGAGCGCAGCCTTCGTGGTGCGATAAGCGTAGTAACCTCCGCTCGCATCGCCGATCGAGGCCAGCCCGCTCGAGAGCGCCACGATCTTGCGCTGCTCGCTCGCCGCGACGTGATCGATGAACGCCTCGGCCATCTTGAGCGCCGCTTGCGTATTCACGACGAACAATCGCTGCCAGTGTGCGTAGTTCACCTGGCCGAACTCCTGCTGCGAATCGTGCTCGGCGCCGGGCTTGGGACCGAACAGGCCGGCGTTGTTGATGAGCACATCGATGGGTGTGCCGCGAAGCCGCGCCGCCAGCACGTCGATGGCGGCGAAGTCGCTCACGTCGAGCGCGTGCACCTGCAGCCGCCCGGGCGCGGGCGCGAGAGCTTGCAATCCCTCTGCCCGATCCAGTAGCCGGCAGCAGGCCAGCACCGACCAGCCGTCGGCGCAGTATTGGCGTACGAACTCCAGTCCCAGCCCGCGGCTTGCGCCGGTGACCAACACGGTTGGCATCTGCATCTCCTGCTGAATACGCGAGGTTTACAGCCCGGCGCGGCTCTCTTCAAGGCCCTGCCGGCCCCGTGCGCGGCCGGCCTTGCGCCCGTGCGGGCAGGCGCGCACATTCCGCGCATGCTGTGGGCTTCCGCCATCTCGACCGCCACAGAGGCCGGCGACGCCGTCGGCGAAGCGGTCGGGCAGGTCGCCGCGCAGCTCGGCTCGCGGCGTCCCCACGTCGTTTTCGCGTTTGCCACCCGCGTCTTTGCGGCCGAGCAGGCGACCTTGCAGGCGCGGGTGCGCGCCGAATGGGGCGAGGCGTTGCTGTTCGGTTGCTGCGCGAGCGGCGTCATCGGTGCGGGTCGGGAAGTCGAGGAAGCCGCCGCGGTGTCGATCACGGCCGCCTGGCTGCCCAATGTCCGGCTCAATCCCATTCACATCGAGTCGCAGGCGCTTCCGCCGGTCTACGCCGAGCGTGTCGCGTGGCAGACCGCGCTCGATCTGCACGGCACGCCGGAGCCGCATTTCCTCATCATCTCCGACCCCTTCAGCTTCGACACCGAAGAATTCGTGCGCGGACTCGACCGCGCTTTCCCGGCGAGCACCAAGATCGGCGGCCTCGCGAGCGGCGCGCGGCAGGCCGGCGAGAGTTTCCTGTACCTGGGCGACCGCGTTCACCACAGTGGCTGCGATCGTGCTCGCGCTGAGCGGAGAAGTGCGCGTCGACCCGATCGTCGCGCAGGGCTGCCGGCCGATCGGCGACCCGATGTTCGTCACCAACTGTCACGGCAACCTGCTGCGCGAGCTCGACGGCAAGGTGCCGCGCGAGGTCCTGTCCGAGCTCTACGACCGGCTGAACGAGCGCGACCAGACGCTCCTCAGCCGCGCCCTCTTCGTCGGCCTCGCGATGCCGGGCGAGCGGCCGCGCATCCAGGCCGGTGAATTCCTGATCCGCAACGTGCTCGGCATGGACCCGCAGTCGGGCGCGATCTGGGTCGGCGCCGAGCTCGAGGCGAACAGCATCGTGCAGTTTCACGTGCGCGATGCACTCTCTTCGTCGCAGGACCTCGAGCGCGCCCTGCTCGGATACGAGAGCGGCCACGGCAAGCCTGCGGCGGCCCTGCTCTTTTCCTGTGTCGGCCGCGGCGCGGGTCTCTATGGCAGCGGTGATCACGACAGCAACGCGCTCAAGCGGCGCCTCGGCGAGCTTCCCGTCGGTGGCTTCTTCTGCAGCGGCGAGATCGGCGCGGTGCACGGCATGACGCAAGTGCATGGCTATACCAGCGCGATTGCGATCATCAGCCCGCGTCCGCCGCGCTGAAGTTGAGCTCCAGGCTCGCGCTCGACCCCGCCTCACTCTTACAATCCGCGCCTCGTTGCCCTCACCCAAGGCCTGCTCATGCGCACGACCCTGATTCTCGCCGCTGCCCTGTCGATGTTCGCCTCGCCGTCCCAGGCCGCTGTGAAATCTCCGTTGACTGCCGAGGACCTCGTGCGCCTCGACCGCGTCTCCGATCCGCAGGCCTCGGCCGACGGCCGCTACGTGGCCTTCACGGTGCGCGAAACCGACATGGACGCGAACAAGGGTCGAACCGACCTGTGGCTGCTCGATCTCGACGCGGATGAGCCGCAACCGCGCCGTCTTACGCAGCACGAAGCCAACGATTCCAAGCCGCGCTGGTCGGCGGATGGCGCGAGCCTCTTTTTTCTCTCGACACGCTCCGGGACTTCGCAGGTGTGGCGCCTCGCGCTGGCCGGCGGCGAAGCGATGCAGGTCACCCGCTTCCCGGTCGATGTGAACGAGCTCAAGGTCGCGCCCAAGGGCACGCGTCTCCTCATCAGCATGGAAGTCTTTCCCGATTGCACCGACCTCGAGTGCACCTCGAAGCGGCTCGAGGCCAACGACAAGTCGCCCGCCAAGGGGCAGGTCCACGACCGCTTGTTCGTGCGCCATTGGGACACGTGGAAGGACGGGCGCATTGCCCAACTCTTCTCGGTGGCGCTCGACGGCACGGGCAACGTCGTGGGCGCGCCCGTGAGCCTCTCCGGGCGACTTGACGCGGACGTGCCCTCGAAACCGATGGGAGGCGACGAGGAGTTCAACTTCAGCCCGGATGGAACACGGGTGGTCTTCGCCGCGCGCGTGAAGGGCAAGGAGGAGCCGTGGTCGACCAACTTCGACGTGTACGAGACCGCCGCCGATGGCAGCGGCGAGCCGCGCAACCTGACCGCCGACAATCCGGCCTGGGACACACAGCCGGTGTACTCAAGCGATGGCCATTGGCTCGCCTGGCTCGCGATGGAGCGTCCCAAGTTCGAGGCCGATCGCTTTCAGCTGGTGCTGAAGGACCTGAAAAGCGGCGAGACCCGCCGCCTCACGCAAGCCTGGGACCGCTCGATCGATCATTTTGATTTCTCGCCGGACGCGCGCCGCATCTTCGCCACCACGGACCATCTCGGTCAGCACGCGCTCTGGTCCATCGACACACGCTCGGGCAAGCCCACGCTCCGTCAACCGACCGGGCAGGTCACCGAGTTCTCGGTCGGACCGCAGCAGGTCGTGATGGCGCTCGCGAATCTCGGCGCACCGGCGGATCTCTATGGCCTCAACCTGAGCGGCGGACAGCCTCACCGGCTGACCCATTTCAACGCCGCGCGGCTCGGCGAGCGCTCGCTCGGCGCGTTCGAGCAGTTCACCTTCGCCGGCTGGAACGGCGAGACCGTGCATGGCTACGTCGATGAAGCCGGCCGAGTACCGCGAGGGCGCCACGTTCCCGGTCGCTTTCCTCGTGCACGGCGGTCCGCAGGTGAGCTTTGGCAAACGCCTGGAGCTATCGCTGGAATCCGCAGGTGTACGCGGGGGCAGGTTACGGCGTCGTGTTCATCGACTTTCACGGCTCGCCCGGCTATGGACAGGCGTTCACCGATTCGATCAGTGGCGATTGGGGCGGGAAGCCGCTGGAAGACCTGCGCAAGGGATTCGCCGCCGCGCTCGAGAAATACCCGTGGCTCGATGGCAAGCGCGCGTGCGCGCTCGGAGCCTCTTACGGCGGTTACATGATGAACTGGATCGCGGGTAACTGGAGCGATGGCTTTCGCTGCCTCGTCGATCACGCCGGCATCTTCGACGCGCGCGGCATGTACTACCAGACCGAGGAGCTGTGGTTCGAGGAATGGGAAAACGGCGCGCCGGAGTTCGAGAAGCCCGAGAACTACGAGAAGCAGAACCCGGTCAATCACGTCTCGAGCTGGCGCACGCCGATGCTCGTCATTCACGGCCAGCTCGATTTCCGTGTGCCGTATGCACAGGGGCTGTCGACGTTCACGGCGTTGCAGCGGCGCGGTATAGAGAGCCGGCTGGTGATCTTCCCGGATGAGAACCACTGGATCCTCAAGCCGCAGAACAGCCTGCAGTGGCACAAGGAAGTGCTCGACTGGCTCGCGAGGTGGACACAATGATCGCTCGGGGAATGGCGCTGGCCGCGCTGCTGGTGATGTGCGCGGGCTGCGGCCCCAACGAGAAGTTGCTGCGCGAAGAAGATCTTTCGCGTCTCGGCGAGTGGCTGCCGGGCACCTACGACAATCGCGCCCAGGTGGATGAGGACCTGGCGCGCAATGCCGCCGAGATCCATGAGCCCATCAGGATGGTGATCGTCCCCGTGGCAGCGCCCATCATCGGCGAATACATCTACTACGCCGAGTCGAGCGACGCGATGAACACCCGCAACGTCACCGATCAGCGCCTGTACAGTTTCGAGATTACTTCCGACAACATGTCGATCGCTCACACCATCTACCGCTTCAAGGAACCGGACCGCTGGGCCGGAGGCACGGATCGCGAGGACATCTTCAAGAGCCTGGTGCGCGATGACTTGAGCACGCAATCCGGTTGCGAGCTCAAGTGGGAATTCAAGGACGAACACTTCGTCGGCCAGAGCTCGAAGACGAGCTGCAAGTCGGCACCGAAGGCCGGGCTCTCGAGGAAGGTGGAGATCGTCTACGAGCTCGAGGAGGAGACGCTCAACCTCTCGGAGCGCTCCTTCGATTCCAAGGGCAATCTCGTCGAGGGACGCAAGGAAGATCCGCTGTACCGCTTCCGCAAGGTGGGGGATTGAGCCAGGAGTGGCAGGCACTCTGGAGCCGAACGCCTGGGGTGAACGCGCTGATGCGCGGCGGGTCACGCGTGAGGTCGCAGTACGTTCCACCACAAATCCGTCGCCGCATACATAGGTACGCCGCTGTCAGCGCGTTCACCCCAGGCGTCCGTCTCCGTCGTGCATGCTCACCCTGGCGGTGAGCTGAGATTCAAGAGTCGCGTGGCCTGTCCGGGTCGCTTTCTGGCTCGTGTCACCAAACGCCGCTGCACGGGCGTTTGACGAACAGCCCTGCGACGTATCTGTCTCTGATGGTCAACCACGGCTGTTCGTCCGACCGGGCTGCGGTTTCGCCAGAGATTTCGAGGCGGTCCGCCGCCCGAAATCTCTGTGCGCGTTTGTCGCACGAGACAGAAAGCGACCCGGACAGGCCTCGCGACCGTCAACCTTGACGACCGACGCTATCGTCCCATCGGCAGATCACTAGGCTTCGCGCCAGGCCGCCTGGTAGCTCAGGCCGGCGGTGAGAATCCGGCTGAGCAGATCGTCGTACGTGATCCCGATCGCGAGCGCGGCATCGGCGAAGTCCTCCTCCGCGCTCAGGTTCGGGTTGGCATTGGCTTCGAGCACGAAGATGCTGCCATCGGGCTTCAGCCGGAAATCCATGCGCGCGTAACCCGACAGGTGCAAGCGCCTTGTAGATGCGGCGTGACAGTTTCTCGAGCTGGTCCACGACGGCCGGCGCAAGGTCTTCCGCGGCCTTGGTGGTGATGCCGTACTTCTCCTGGTAGCGCTTGTCCCACTTCACCTTGCGCGTGGCGATCGTCGGGCAGCGAATCGGGCAACGATCCGAATACGATCTCCCACACCGGCAACGTCGTCAGCCGCCGATTGCCGATGCACGCCGACGTACAGCTCGCGGCCCTCGATGTACTCCTCCACCAGCGCATCCGTCTTGGTCTGCTCGTGGATGAACTCGACGCGCTCCTTGAGACTGCGCGGCGTCGTCGACCACCGAGGCCTGCGCAATCCCTAGGCTCGCATCCTCGGTCGCCGACTTGACGAACAGCGGGAACCGCAGCCGCTTCGGCAGCAGGAAGCGCCGCGCGCGCGGAAACACCGCGAACTGCGGCGTCGGGATGCGGTGATAGGCGAGCAGCTGCTTGCTCAGCACCTTGTCGCGCGACAGCAGCAGCCCGCGCGGATTGCAGCCGGTGTAGGGCTGGCGCAGCAGCTCGAGGAACGCGACGACGTGCTGGTCGTAGGTGACGATGCCGTCGAATTCTTCCAGCAGGTTGAAGACGATCTGCGGCTTCCATTCCGCGATCTCGGTGCGCAGCGCGCTCAGGGTATCGAGCACGCCGAGCGGCTTGACGTCATGACCGGCACTTCTTCAGGTGGCGTATCACGTCGTACTCGGTGCGCCACTCGTCGATTTCCTTTTCGCTGTGACCTTCGAGGCTCTCCGGAGGCACCAGGCTCTCGTGCATCACGACCAGCGTGCGCAAAGGCTTCATAGCACGTGGCGGCCGGCACTTCCGACGAGATAGAGACGCGCGATCCGGTAGACGAGCCGCTCGATACGCCGGCGCGCGACGCGCACCGGGTCGCGGGCATACAGCCCGAGCTCCTGGCAACGCTCGATCACGTGCCGCAGCACCTGGTGAATCAGGTACTCGTTGGTATCCAGGCGGCGCGCCACCGAGCGGCGAATCGCGGTGCTTGAGTCGCCGCAGGAGCGTCGCACGCACGCACGCGGCGCGTGCTGAGGGAGTGGCGGTGAAAACCCGCAGGATGAGTTCGTCGGCAAGGCGCGGCTGCGGCCGTTCGTGGCGGGCGAGCCGTTCACGATAGTGATCGCCCAGTGTGCGCGCGCATCGAGATGCGACCGGCTCGATCTACGCGCGGCATCGGACCGGCGGCTCGACGGCGCTCGATCTCGCGCATGAGCTCATCGACGTAACGCAGCTTCTCGAGCGCCGGCCAGCCGTCGTAAGCGCGCCGCCACGACGGCCCGCGGCTTCAGCCACACGGCGAAGGTCTCGGCGAAGTCCTCGGTCGGATGACTCTGCGCGTACCAGGAACCGAGGTGCTGCACGAAACGCCGGCTGCCGGGACGCGGACGATAGCTGTCGGGGTACGGCAGCGACGCCGGTCCGAAGATCTCGCGCCAGCGGCGTGCGTCGGCGCAGGCGATACGCGGAATCGATGGCGTGGCCCGCCTCGTGCCGCAGGATCCGCATCATCCAGTTGGTGTTGCCGCCCTCGACCTCGCGCATCATGCGCCGCTCGAGACGCCGCAGACGCGCATGGGAAAGGTAGAACGGAATCGCGATTCCGGGAATGCCATCGGGCGAGAACCATTCTTCGGCGAGCCAGCAGTGGGGCCGGAATTTCAGGCCGGCTCTTTCGAGCTCGGCGTACAGCCGCCGCACGCAGCGCGCCAGCGTGCTGTCGAATCGCAGGTTGAGATCGCGCAGGCGAACGCCGAGCAAGTCCTCGTCGGCCAGTCTCGGCCACGCAGCAGTGCGCGCGTGGGCGCGAGCCACGCGACGCGCAGACGAAACGGACGCCGCGAACGCCATACCGGTGGTTGCTCGAAAAGGTCTGGAAAACCGCGGTCGCAGAACCTGCAACCGCGCCCGAATGGTGCGGTAGATGGGGTCAGAATTCAATTCAGTAGATGGGGTCAGAATTAAATTCTGACCCCAGGACACCAGGTCAACCGGCCGTCCTTTGCAGGGCGCAAGCGAGCAGGCGGTCGGCAAGATTCTCGATCTGTTCGCGCTTTAGGAGCGCGGCGCGCCAGGTGGGCGGGATGCCGCTCACGCCATAAAGGGCGCCGGCCAATTGACCATAAACCGCGCCGGTGACGTCAGCATCCAGGCCGAGATTCACCGCGAGCAGTGCGCCTTCGCGGAAATTGCCAGAATGATCAAGTGCCCAGAGCACGGCCTCGAGCGTCTGCAACACCGTCCCGCCGGCCTCCAGGTCCGCGGCGGCCGCGCGACGGTAGGAGCCCTCGGCGATCGCTGCGACGGGCTCCTTGAGCGGGCGCTCGTCCCACAGCCCTGCGACCGGTGAATAACGTTGCGCCAGCAGTTGCGGGCGCCCCACGCCTTGCAGCGCCCCGGCCAGGAGCGCTGCGAGATAGCGGCACGAATCGAGCACCAGCGGCGACTGGTTGGTGGTGCGAGCGGCCTCGGCCGCGTAGTGCACCGCGTCGCGCGGCTCGGCCAGGAAGAACAGGACCGCCGGTGCCACGCGGGAGAGCGTTTCCTTGTCGAGCTGCGCGGGATCGTGCGAGCCCGCGAAAGCCTTGCCAGTCCAGCCGGCCGTGGCAAGCGCCCGGGCGACGCCGGCCGTGATGCCGACACACTCGCCGGTGCTGCTGAGGTGGCCCGCGCGCTGCCAGCGCTGGTAGCGGGCGACCTGGTCGGCGGGATCGAAACCGCCGCATTCGGCCAGGCTCTCGGCCAGGCATAGCGCCATCGCCGTGTCGTCCGTCCACGCGCCGCGGGGCAATTCGAAAGGCCCGCCGCCCAGCAGGTCGTTGGCCGCGGTAAACGATCCCGGCTTGCGATGCTGAACCGCGGCGCCGAGCGCGTCCCCGACGGCAAGTCCGACGAGCGCGCCCCGGAAGCGTTCCTGGAGGCTGCGCGCCGCCGCCGCGTCATCGGCCCCGACGGCATTGGTGCCCGCCGAGCGCCAGTTGCGCACGTAATCGACCTGCTCGTCGGTCTCCGGGGTCGAAGGCCATATGCGCGAACGCTCGTTGGCACGCCAGAGCTCATTGAGATGCTTGAGCGCGGCGTCCGGCGTCATGCCCCGATGCACCAGGTGGCAGCCGAGCACGGTACCCGTGCGACCGACGCCCGCGCGGCAGTGCACGTAGACGCAGTGTCCGGCCGCGAGGGCGCGATCGATATAGGCAAGGATCTCGACCATGATTTCCGGGCCGGCCGGCACGTCGTGATCGAGAATCGGCTTGCGCGCGTACAGCACGTTTTGTCGTCCCTGCCGGGATTCATGGGGGAGCAGCTGGTCGTACGGCGTGGCCTCGCCCGGCTCGGTGAGATCGACAAAGTACGTCACGCCGGCGGCGAGCAACCGATGCAACCGCTCCAGCGTGTCGGCTCGCGAAGGCGATCCCGGGTACTCGCCCGCGAGCAAGCGCCCCGGCTCCACCCAATAACTGTTGGGCAGCGGCGGCGGCGACTGGGGCAGAGGTTGGCGGGTATTCACGCCCGTTGCCGTCACTCTGCGGTGCGGGTGCCGAATGCCTGCTCGCGCGGTTCGAGCTCGGCGAGCGCGGCCCGCTCATCGCCCGGCGCACCTTCCGCGCCGCGCATCAGGCGCTCGAGCTCGAGCTGGTCGAAGGCGAACGCGCTGGCATCGGCCAGGTGCGAAGTCACGACGTTGCGCAGGCTGGTCGCGATGCTCTCGAGTCGCCCCGGATGACGGCGCTCCCACTCGCCGAGCATCTGCTTCACCGCGACCCGCTGCAGGTTCTCCTGCGAGCCGCACAAGCGGCACGGGATGATGGGGAACTCGCGGCTCCTCGCGTAGCGCTCGATGTCGCGCTCTTCGACATACGCGAGCGGGCGGATCACGATGTGCCGCCCGTCCTCCGACAGGAGCTTGGGCGGCATCGCCTTGAGCTTGCCGCCGAAGAACATGTTGAGGAACAGCGTCTCGATCATGTCGTCGCGATGATGACCGAGCGCGATCTTGTTGAAGCCGTGCTCGCTCGCATGACGATAGAGCGCGCCGCGGCGCAGTCGCGAGCACAGGCCGCACATCGTCTTGCCCTCGGGGATCACGCGCTTGACGACGCGGTAGGTGTCCTGCTCGATGATGTGATAGGCCACGCCGAGCTTGCCGAGGTAATCCGGCAACACCTGCGCAGGGAAATCGGGCTGCTTCTGATCCAGGTTGACGGCCACGAGATCGAAATGCACGGGCGCGCTGCGTTTCAGGCTCAACAGCAGGTCGAGCAGCGTGTAGGAATCCTTGCCGCCGGACAGGCACACCATCACGCGGTCGCCGTCCTCGATCATGCGGTAGTCCGCGATCGCCTTGCCGACGAGGCCGCGCAGGCGCGCGCCGAGACGCCGGGAATTGTTGGAAAGACTTTCAGTCATCGCTCACTCGCTTCGCCTGCAAACACCACCACCGGTCGGCGCAGGCGGATCATACGCAGCACCCAAGCGGCCGCAAGCGCCGCCAGCAGGTGCTTGAGCGTGTGGCCGCTCAGGACCTCTCCGGCCGAATAGATCGCCCGGTCGAAGACCTCCGCAAGCCTGGCCAGTACGTACAGGCCAATCACCATCCACCAGTCGTGCACGCGCGTGTAACGCCCGGGCAGGCAGGCGAGCAGCACGATCCCGCCTACGGCGAACAACTGCAGCAGCAGGTACGGCACCAGGTTCTCATGACCGTGCAACGCGCTCGCGCGCCAATAGATCACTGAAGCCGCGCCGGCAATCAGTGCGGGCACGAGCAGGCGCTGGACGGATTTCGACCCGGAATGATCCGACCACACCGCGATGGCGAGTGCTGTGGTGGCGGGCGCGATCGGCAGGCGGTCCCACACCAGCCGCGCGTCGCCGGGCGCGAGATGGTAGTAGGTGGACCCGATCGCCGCCAGCGCGGTGGCGCCGAAGAACGCGGCATAGGGCCAGGCTTCCTCGCGCGTCACGAAGCGCTCCCGATGCGCCAGCACCTCGCGCAAGCCGAGGAGCCCCGCGAGCAGAATGGCGGCGTTCGACACCACGTTCCAGAAATTGGGGATGCCGGCGAGCGTGCGTGCGTCGGCGAACGCGTGATAGGCCTGCGGCTGGGGCAACTCGGGCGCGAGCGCGGTGCCGACGATGCACGCCAGCACCGCCCCGGCGAACACCCAGCCCGCGCGGCGGTCAGCGAGGCCTGCACTCATTCGAGCGCGAAGCTGTACGAAGACCAGAAACTCTCCCAGTCGACGTCCTTGCAGCCCTTGCACTCACGCAAGTACACGGAGCGGATCAGCCACGTGCCGGGTTGAGCGAGCGTGAAGCGCGCCACGCCGCGGTTGTCCGTGGTGGAGCTGAGCTTGGTCACGGCGCCGTCCGCGGCGCGATGCAAGGCGAACACGGTCGTGTCGGCGAGCGGCTTGGTCTCGAACAGCAGCTGCACGATCTGCTCGTCGCCCACCGCCAGCGTGAACGGGTTCTGCAACAACACGATCTCGAACTGCGCGCCGGTGAAGCGATGATGCAGGTCGGTCTCGTTGTCGGCGCCCACGCGCCCGAGGAGTTTCAGGAAGCGCCAGTAGCGCTCGCGCTCGGTGGCGCGCCCGGCCTGCGCGCCGCGAATGCCTTCGTGCTCGAGGTACTCGTTGAACTCCGCGGCCGCAAGCTCGACCTGCGCGGCGCCGCGCACGAGGGTGAACAGGAAGGCGCCGTCCGCGGGCAAGCTGTCCGCGAACACCGGCTTGTGACCTTCGGGCGTCGCGGCCGCGAGGTCGCGCACATCGTCCTTGAGGCGCAGCTCGAAGCGCTCGGTGCGCTCGACCTGGTGCGCCTTTTCCTCCTGCACCTCGAGCCCCTCCCCCATGTTGAGGTGCACGACGAGCTGCTGGCCCGCGCTGAGGTGGTAATTGTCGGCCTGCAACCAGTAGTCATGCGCACCCGCGGGCAGCGCGGCGCCCGTCAGCAGCATGGCAAACCAACGGCGGCGGCGGTTCACGCGGTGGCCTCCGTGGGAACCTCGAGATACTTGGTTTCGAGATAGCGCAGCGACGCGGCCGCCGTGACCGGCTTGCCGGTCGCGCTCGTCAACAGCTCCTGGATCGAGACCTTGGCTCCGAGCCCGTGCACGTTCTCGTTCAGCCAGGTGAAGAGCCCGCCGAACTGGCCGGCAGCGATCTCTTCCTCGATCTGCGGCCGCTGCGCGTGCAGCGAATCCCACAGCTGCGCAGCGATGATGGCGCCGAGCGCGTAGGACGGAAAATATCCGAACGAACCGACCGCCCAGTGGATGTCCTGCAGGCACCCTTCCGCGTCACTCGTCGGACGGATCCCGAGGCGCTGTTCCATGAAGCTGTTCCAGGCTTCGGGGATGCTGCGAATGGCGAGCTCGCCACCGAGGATGCGCTTCTCCAGGTCGTAGCGCAGCATGATGTGCAATGGATACGTCAGCTCATCGGCATCCACGCGGATCAGGCTGCGGCGCACGCGGTTGAGATGCCGGTAGATATTCTCGAAGCTCCATTCGGGTCCGCTCACGCCGAAGTGTTTTTCGAACAGCGGCTTGAGGTAGCGCACGAACCCGCGGCAGCGCCCGACGATCATCTCGAGCAGGAGCGACTGGCTTTCCTCGAGCGCCATGCCGCGATCGCGTCCGACCGGCTGATCGCGCCAGTCCTGCGGCAGGCCGAGGTCATACATCGCATGGCCGCTCTCGTGCAGCGCGCCGAGCAGGCCCGTGAACGGATCGTTCTGATCGAAGCGCGTGGTGACGCGGATATCGCCGGGCACGCCCTCGGTGAAGGGGTGCTCGCTTTCATCGAGGCGCCCGCGATCGAAGGGAAAGCCGAGCGCCTTCATCACGTCGACGACCAGCTGCCGTTGGCGCGCGACGCTGAATTTGCCCGTGAGCGGCATCAGCGGGTGGCTCGCCTGCAGCTCGATCGCCTCGTTGATCAGGCCCGGGAGCTTGCGCGACAGCGCCTTGAACATCGTGTCGATGTCCTGCGTGGTGATGCCCGGGCTGAACTCGTCGACCAGCGCATCGTAGGGCTGCAGGTTGAGCGCCTGTCCGAGCAGCGCTGCCTTGTCGCGCACCAGCGCGACCACTTCCTCCAGGTGCGGCGCGAACAGCTCGAAGTTGTCCTGTCGCCGCGCCTCCAGCCACTGCACCTCGGCGCGCGCGGTGGCCCGCGCCAGACGCGAGATCAGCGACGGCGGCGTCGCGATCGCGTGATCGCGCTGACGGCGCATCTCGCGCAGGTTCGCGAGCTGCCAGTCTTCCAGCCCCTGGGCGTTGGCCTGCGCGCGATCGAGCAGGCGCGTGATCTTGGGCGCCGTGAGCAGCGCGTGGTATTCGGTCTCGAGCGCCGCCAGCTGCTCGCCGCGCACCTCGGCGCTGCCGCGCGGCATCATCACCGCCGCGTCCCAGCGCAGCAGCGACAGCGCGCCGCGAAAGGCATGCAGGCGGCGAAATTCCTGTTCGAGTTGCTGATAGGGTGTGGCGGCCATGATTCGTGTTGTAGGTCGGCTGCCAGCGCGCCGCAGTCGCACCTGCGGACCGCCCCGAAAACGATCAAACGGGAACGAGCGGGAATGGACGGGATGGCGCGAAATTCTAACAGAGCCGCACGCCGGCAACCCCGTGGCTCGGAACAGTCTACTTATAAATCAGTAACTTAGATGCAGCGCGTTCGATTGACACAAGCGCTGGAGATCACGAGGCGGTGGCTGGCGCCGGCTCCCGGCTGACGTCGCGCACCGGGCCGCCGTCGCGCACCTTCTGCGTGCCCTCGACGATCACGGTCTCGCCCGGCTTGAGACCGGTGACGACTTCGACCTTGCCGGGCGAGCGGCGGCCGATGGTGATCTCGCGTTTCTGGGCGCGTCCCTCGACGACCACGTAGACGAACTGGCGCCCCTCCTCGGGCACCAGCGCCTGCTCCGAGATCATCACCACCGGGGCGCGCTTCTCCTTGAGCCGCACGGTGAGGAACATCCCGGGCTTGAGCAGGCTATCGGGGTTCGGCAATTCGGCGCGCGCGATGCCACCGAGCGCGATGTGGGATCGACACGTGAATCGATACTCACGACCTGGCCGGTGAATTCACGCCCGGGAAACGCCACGCTGCGCGCGCTCACCGGCAGACCCTCCACCAGCACCGCGATGAAGCCTTCCGGAACCGAGAAATCGAGCTTGATCACGCGCAGGTCGTCGAGCGTCGTGATCACGGCACCCGGTGAAACGAAGCTGCCAACGCTCACGCGCCGCAATCCCGTGCGGCCGTCGAACGGTGCACGGATGACCGTGTCCGCCAGCCGCGACTCGGCCGTGGTCACGCGCGCCTGGTTGGCGCTCTGCGTCGCCGCGAGCTGATCGAGCTGCGATTGTGAGAGCGCCCGGGTCGCAAAGAGCTCGCGGCTGCGCTTGAGCTGACTCTCCGTTTCGGTGAGCGCCGCGCGGGCGGCGGCCAGTTCCGCACGCGCCTCGACGCTGTCGAGCTCCACCAGCACCGTCCCGCGGCGCACCTGCTCACCCTCGCGAAAGCGGATGGCGGTGACGAGATTGGCGACCTTGGAGGTGATCTCGACCGCCTCGTTGGCCCTGGCGGTGCCGAGCGCCTCGACCTCGTAGTCGAACGGTTCCTGGCGTGCCGGCTCCGTGAGCACGCCGACGGCGGGGTTCGCGCGCGTGGCATCGTCAGCGGCCGGCTGCGCGTTGGCGGCACCCCCGGACCGATCGCCGGACCCCTGACCGTCGTCGCGCCCGCACGCCGCCGTCAGGACGACCACCAGGCCCAGCGCCGGCAGCCAGTTGCGGTGAAGCGGGATCGAAGACATGGAGAGCTTGCTGACCGGATTAAGACAGGTGGGCACCCGAGTATGTCATTGTCTTGTACATGGGGCAGCTCTGCACAGGTATCCTGCCCTAACGAAGGGTGGCACCGACGGCGGCTCCACGAGGCTCTTCAGGTACACTCGAAGCGCATGAGCGGCGAAAGAATCGATCAAAAAATACGCCAACCGGCGGCTCTACGATCCCACCCTCAGCAGGCACGTCACCCTCGAAGACATCCGCGGGCTGATCGTGCAGGGCGAGAAAATCCGCGTGGTCGAGGACAAGACGGGCGAAGACATCACGCGCCTGATCCTGCTGCACGTGATCGCCGAGCAGGAGCAGTTCGGCCAACCGATGCTATCCACGCCGCTGCTCGAGTCGATCATCCGTCTCTACGGCAACTCGCTGCCAGCAATTCATGGCGCGCCATCTCGAGCAGAGCGTGGAGCAATTCATGAGCGAGCGGGATCCGTCCGCGCGCAACGGCAACGGTAACGACGGCGGCAACGGCGCGGCCTGGGCGAGGTCAGACCTGAGGCTTCAGGGCTCACTGCCCATCTTCAGCCGTTCCTCGAACCACCCTTCGATCAGGTTGAGCCGCTCGACGCGCTGGCTCGGACGCCCCTCGCGACTCATGCCGTGCGAGGAGTCCGGAAACACCGCGAGCTTGGCCGGCTTCTTCAGCATCTTGAGCGCGGTGTAGAACTGCAGCCCCTGGTCGAGCGCGGTGCGGTAGTCGGCCTCGTTGTGGATCACCAGCACCGGCGTCTTGACGTTGTCGACCCGGCTCAGGGGCGAGCGCGCCAGGTAGTCGGCGCTGTCGCGCCATGGAAAGTCGCGGAACCAGCGGGTGACGAAGTAGTAGTTGAGATCCGAAGTGCCGACGAAGCTGTGCCAGTTGGTGACCGCGCGCTCCACCACCGCCGCCGCGAAGCGTTCCGTTTGTCCCACGGTCCAGCTGGTCAGGAGCCCGCCGCCACTGCCGCCGGCCACGCCGAGACGGTCGGCATCCGCGATGCCGCGCGCGACCAGCAGATCGACGCCCGCCATCAGGTCGCGAAAGTCATCGCCCGGATAGTGATACTGGATCACGTTGGCGAATTCACCGCCGTAACCGGTGCTGCCGCGCGGGTTGGTGATGAGCACCACGAAGCCCGCCTGTGCGAGCACCTGGAATTCGTGGAAGAAGCTCGTCCCGTACATGGCGTGCGGGCCGCCGTGGATATAGAGGATCGTCGGGTAGCGCCGCGCGGCATCGAAGCCCGGCGGCTTGATCAGCCAACCCTGGATGCGCCGTCCATCGAAGGAGTCGTACCCGAGCTCCTCGTAGGGCGAGAACCCGTTGGCGGGCGCGAGCGCGGCCGTGTGGTGCGAGATCTCGCGCCAGTTCTCGTGCGCCGGCGCTGACAGCGCAAACGAATAGACCTCAGCCGGGCGGGTCGGCGCGCTGAATACGGCCGCCACCACGCCGCTGCGGCCCACGGAAAACTCGCGCAGATCGCCCTGCGGGAAAGTCGTCAGCGGAGCGAGATCGCCTTTCGCGACGTCGACCTGGAAGAGTTGCGATTGGCCGCGGTCGGCCGCGGTGATCAGCAAGCGGCGCGAATCGGCCGTCCAGGCGATGCGATCCCCGCCGACGCGTGGCGCGGCCGCGTCGACCAGCATGCTCTCACCGACGTTGCGATCGAAGCTGGCTGCGAGCTGACGGCTTTGCGACCCGTCAGGACGCATGACGTAGAGGTTGGTGACCGAGCTCGAGCGAAACGGCTCGCTCTGGTCGAATCCCAGGTACGCGATCCACTTGCCGTCCGGCGACGGCAACGGGGCCGCATCCGGTCCGCGGCGCTGCGTGAGGGCGGTGAGCGTCGGCTCGCCGTCGCTCGGCACGGAGAAAATTTCGGAGTCCTCCGCCGCGTACTCCGCGTCCTCGCGCCGCACGGCGCTGAAGTAGATGGTCTTGCCATCGCTCGACCACGCCGGACCTTCGGCGTCGAAATCCCCGCTCGTGACCCGGCGCGCGGACTGCTTCGGCCCGCGATCCGCCGGCACGATCCAGATGTGTGAGCGTTGCACGCGCCGGTATCCCGGCGTGCCGTCGTTGCGATAGATGAGCCGCTCGGTCACGAAGGCGGGCTTGGCGCGAGCAGCGTCCGCGGCGGACTCCTTGGCGGCGTCGGGCTCGTAGCCGGCATCGCCGGCGAGCGCGATGGAAGAGGTAAACAGCATGCGCTTGCCATCGGGCGACCAGGCATAGGCGCCGACGCCTTCCTCGTCGGTCGTGAGTTGCCAGGGCTCGCCACCCTGCAGATCGAGCACGTGAATCTGGCGCTTGCCGCTGCGGTTGGAGGCGAATGCCAGGCGTGTGCCGTCGGGCGACCAGCGCGGCATTTCGTCATCGTGCGTGCCGGAGGTGACCTGCCGCGGACCGGAATCGGCGTCCGCCATCCACAGGTCGCGGTCGTAGGCATCCTTGGCTCGATTGACGCTGACATGCACATAGGCGATGTGCTTGCCGTCCGGCGATATGCGCGGATCGCCGACGAACTGCCAGCCGAGAAGCGATTCTGCATCGAACACGCGCGGCTCGGCCGCGACCGAGAATGCCGCCGCCACGAAGGCGCCGGCCACCAGGAGCCTGATCCTCAAGTTATGTCCCCTGCCGGAGTCGATCCGGCCCTAGCCCGATCGCAACGATCGGCCGACGCAATTCTTCACTGCCCACTGCCGGCTGACAACTCGTTATCATTTCGGCATGCCAGACGTCGTCTTTCTCGGCCCGCAGTTCCAGGAGCCGAACCTCGCCTTCGCCCTGCGCCGGCTCGCGATTCGCGGGCCGCTGGTGTCGATATCCGCCGGCTGGCAGGAGCGCGAAGGCGAACTCGACGAGCTGCATGCGCACGTGGGGATGCCAGTGACGGACCTCGGTCTCTACGCTCGCGCCGAAGCCGTGCTGGCGGCGGACGCCGAGCTCGCGGCGGCCTATCGGCAACGCCAGGGGCTGCTGCGCGAGCTGCAGGATCTCTACCGGCTGCGACTCACCCATGCCAAGGATGCGACCCGCGAGCTTCTGTCGCGCGACGGCGATCCCGCCCTGGTGCGTTCGGCGCAGCGTGCATCGCTGCGCGCGTTGCGGACACTCGACCACGAGCACCTGCGCGCCATCGAGCGCGAGCATGCGGGCTTTCGTCGCCGGCTCCGTCCGCAGCAGCGCGCGAGCGTGGTGCCGCACATCCGCGAATTGCGTGAGTTGATCGAGCCCGCAGCCGCCGTGCTGGTGGCCGGCGGCCACGTCGCGGTGCTCGCCAACCGCTTGCGGCTCTTCGACCTGCAGAGGTTGCTCGCCGGCAAGACCCTGATCGCGTGGTCCGCCGGCGCGATGGCGCTGAGCGATTGCATCGTGTTGTTTCACGATCATCCGCCGCAGGGCGCGGGCAATGCCGAAGTGTTCGATTCCGGGCTGGGACTCATGCCCGGCGTGGTGGCCCTGCCGCACGCGCAGGCGCGCCTGGCATTGCACGAAGCCGAGCGCGTGGCCATGTTCGCCCGGCGCTTCGCGCCCGCACGCTGTCTCACGCTCGATCATGGGTCGCTCCTGCATTGGCGTGCGGGCGCGCTCGCGGGCTCGAGCTCGTGCTGGCGTCTCACCCGGCAGGGTTCGCTTGCCGAGGTGCGCGCCGCATGAGCGATTCCCTGCGGGATCTCCTCGGTGACGGCACGCCGACCGCCGCTGCAATTGACAAGTTCATCGCCACGCACGAGTTTCCGCTCGCCGACCGCACCGGCATCACTTTCGTCTATCGCGGCCAGGCGGACGCGTTGCTGTTGCGCTGCTGGATCCATGGCCTGCCGACGGCGCAGCTGCTCGAGCGCGTGCCCGATACGGATCTCTGGGTGCTGCGCATCGATCTGCCGGCCAACTCGCGCATCGAGTACAAGCTCGAAGTGGTGCGCGGCGACCGCAGCGAGTGGATCACCGACCCGCTCAATCCGCACAAGGCCGTGGACCCCTTCGGCGCCAACTCGGTCGCGCAGGGCTACGGCTACGAGCGCCCGTTGTGGACCCTGCCCGATGCCGACTCGCGGCGCGGTGCGCTCGAGGAGTTGCGCCTGAGCAGCGCGGCGCTCGATGCAGTGAGCCGGCTGTTCGTCTATGTGCCGGCGCGCTTCCGCCGTACGCGCCGCTATCCGCTGCTGATGGTGCACGATGGCGAGGACTACGTGCGCTTCGCGGATCTGAAGACCGTGCTCGACAACCTGATCCACCGGCTCGAGATTCCGCCGATGATCGTGTGTCTCACGCAGTCGCAGGACCGCCTGCGCGAGTACGCGGGCGACGCGGCCCACGCGCGCTTCCTCACCGAGGAATTGCTGCCGTTGATGCGCGCGCACTACCCGCTCATCGAAGAGCCCGCGGGCCGCGGCCTGATGGGCGCGAGCTTCGGTGCGGTCGCCTCCTTGCACACCGCGTGGCGGTATCCAGGCATTTATGGGCGGTTGTTGCTGCAGTCGGGATCGTTCGCGTTCTCGGACATCGGCCACCATCGGCGCACGCCCGTGTTCGATCCGGTGGTGCGCTTCGTCAACGAGTTCCGCGCCCGCCCGGGCCAACCCTCGGCGCGCATGTACCTGAGCTGCGGTATCTACGAATCGCTCATCTACGAGAACCGCTCGATGGTGCCGCTGCTGAATGAGCAGGGCATCCAGGTGCGCTACGAGGAAGTGCGCGACGGCCACAACTGGGAGAACTGGCGCGACCGCCTGCGCGCGGGCCTGTCGTGGCTGTTCCCCGGGCCGCTGTGGATGGTGTACGAATAGCCACTGGCGTAATCTCGGTACCAGACCACCAATAACAGTCGTTCCCGCGCATGGCTCAAGTCACCCGCCACATCGGCCTCTCGCTCGGCGCCGACATCTGCTGGCCGATCTGCTACGAGGAGATCATGCGCCGGCTGAAGCTCGCCATTCCCTGGAAGGGCGACACGCTCGCCTTCGACGTGAGCCGCGTGACCATCGAGCCGTTCAACCTGCGCCAGCCGTGCCGTTATGACCTGGTCATCGACCGGGTGACGCACTGGTATCACACCAGCCGCGAGTGGATAAAAAAGGCGGTGGTGCTCGATGACCTGTACGTGTTCAACAACCCGTGGTCGATCCAGGCGAACGAGAAGCACACGACCTACGGCGCGATGATGCGGCTCGGGCTGCCGATCCCCGAGACCTGGATGCTGCCGCCCAAGTCCTACGACAAGACCGCGGACCTCGAGCCGACCCTGCAGCGTTACGCGCGGCTCTTCGATCTCGGCCAGATCGGCCAGCAGATCGGCTATCCGCTCTTCATGAAGCCCTACGACGGCGGCGGCTGGGTGGGCGTGAGCAAGATCGACGACGAGGCGGCGCTCAAGACAGCGTACGACGCGAGCGGCGTCAAGATCATGCATCTGCAGGCGGGCGTCATCCCCTACGACATGTTCGTGCGTTGCGTCGGCCTCGGCCCGCAGACGCGTGTGGTCAACTACGACCCTTCCGCGCCGCTGCACGATCGCTACCGGATGGATCACGGCTTTCTCCAGCCCGAAGCGCAGCGCGTGCTCGAGGACATCACGCTCACCATCAACGCCTTCTTCGGCTGGGACTTCAATTCCTGCGAGGCGCTGCTCAAGAAAGGCGAGTGGTACCCGATCGACTTTGCCAACGCCTGCCCGGACTCGCAGGTGACATCGCTCCACTACCATTTTCCGTGGCTCATCAAGGCCAACCTGCGCTGGTCGATCTTCTGCGCCGCCACGCAGCGGCGCATGCGCAAGAACCTCGACTGGGAGCCATTTCTCGAAGTGGCGGCGCTCGACCTGCCGTATCGCGACAAGCTCAAGCGTTACGCGGGCATCGCGCGCGAGCGTCTCGCAGCGGAACCGTTCGAGGAATTCTGCGCCAAGCACCTCGCGCATCTCGACGAGATCGCGTACGAGTTCTTTGGCACCGGGGAGGCGCGTGAAGCGGTGCGCAAGAAAGTCGCGGCGCTCTATCCCGCGCACGAGATCGATCAGTTCACCGAACTCTTCTTCGGCCGCATACAGAAGTGGCGCGAGCAGGAAGGCAGGCGGGGATAGCATGGCCGAGCTCCCCAAGCAGAATTGGTCGTGGAATACGCAGCGGCTTCCGGAACCCGCGCGCGTGGCGCGCTGGGGTCACTTCGGCACACCCGTACTGCTCTTTCCGACGGCGGGCGGCGATTACGAGGAGATCGAGCGCTTCCACCTGGTGCGCGTGCTCGGCGACCTGATCGAGGCGGGTCGCATCAAGCTCTACTCGGTGGACAGCGTCGCCGGCAAGACCTGGCTGCAGGGCACGCACTCGGCCGAGTACTGCTCGCGGGTGCAGAACCTCTTCGACGGCTATATCTACCACGAGGTCCTGCCGCTGATCCGCAAGGACTGCAACCAGAACGATATCGAGGTCGTAGCGGCCGGCGCTTCCATCGGCGCCTTCAACGCGGTGGCGAGCATCTGCCGCCATCCCGACGCCTTCAAGCTCGCGATCGCGATGAGCGGAACGTTCGACCTGTCGAAATACCTCGACGGTCGCATCAACCAGGATTTCTATTTCTCATCGCCGCTGCACTACCTGCCGGGGCTCGACGATGGCCCCCAGTTGGCGCAGCTGCGCCAGCGCTTCGTCGTGATCCCCACAGGCGAGGGAGACTGGGAAGACCCAGGCGAGTCGTGGCGGATCGCCAATGTGCTGGGCGCCAAGGGCGTGCCGAACCGCGTCGACCTGTGGGGCAAGGATCGCCACCACAACTGGGTGACGTGGCGCGAAATGCTGCCGAAATATCTTTCAGAGCTGGCGTGAACTCGTACGCGCGGCGCCGGTGGTGCGCCACGGGCTGAGGGAAATCTCGATCGCCTCTGACGTGATGTGGATATGAATGCCGGCCGGCAGGACGCACAACCCTGATCCGGCGCTGTGCTCGGGTGGCGCGCACCAGCTCACCGACACGAGCAGCAACCCCAGTTTCACCAGCACCGTACACATGCGCGAAGCCCTCGATGCGCGCCCGTGACCCTATTACTGCGGCTTGCGGCCGACGTCGCCTGCGGTGTCGCTCGGCAACACACCGTTGGTGGCCCGGACTTTTCTGCCCTCGACCGCGTAGTAGATGAGATAGGCGAGACCGACGCCTGCAGGGATGAGCCCGAGCAGCGCGACCCCTCTCTCCCCGGTCAGCGACCCGAGCGCGGCGATGATGCCGATACCCACGAACAGCCAGACCAGCCCGGGCAGGAGCTCGGAGCTCGTCCGCCGCCGCCCTGCCTGTCCCAGGATCTCCACCGGCAACGGCGGCAGTTCCATGCCGCGCTCGATCGCCGCCATGCGTTCCGCGTGGTGCAGCTCTATGAGCCGTCTGCGCTTGCGATAGTCCGTGATGGCATAGACGATCGGAATCGACAGCCCAAACACGATCGCCGAGATCGGGATCATGACCGCAGCCGTTTCAGTTTCCACGCGTGTGTTCCTCGGTAGGTTCGTTGCGACTGCGCTTGAGACGCGCCAGCCGTCCGCAAGGTTGCACGGCCGCGGGTTGCGCGCATCGGGCAACGGAAATCCGGGTCCGAGGCAACCTTTTGGGTCGATCGCGCGTACCAGCGTAGACGGCTGCCAGCAGTTGGCGGCCAGGCGAGACATGGCAGGCAGGGTGTGCGTGAGATCCGCAAAAGCCTCGGGACGCTGAATGGACGATGCCGACATCGCGGCTCGGCTGCAGGCGCGCGATTACCGCGCGGCGTTCGAGCTCCTGCTGCCGCGCTATCGCGATCAAGTGTTCCGGCTCGCCATGAGCCTGCTCAGGGATTCCGCTGCGGCCGAAGACACGGCCCAGGACGTCATGTTGCGATTGTGGCGCGCGCTGCCGGGATACAGCGGCCAGGCCTCACTCAGCACGTGGATCTACGCGATCACGCGCAACGCCTGCATCTCGGAGCTGCGCAAGCGGCGGCCGCAGGTGTCGTGGGACGTCATCGCCGAACAGACCGACGAACCCGGCGGCCGGGGACGAATCAGCGAAGCGCAGCTGGCAGCGCCGGACCAGGACGACAGCGCAGTAGCGAGCGTGCAGCGGCTTCTGGACCGCTTGCCGGAGCGTTATGCACAGGCCGTGACGCTCTTCTACATGGAAGACAAGTCATACGAGCAGACCGCGCAAGCGCTCGGAGTTCCGCTCGGCACCGTCAAGGCCATGCTGCACCGGGCGCGGCGCAAGCTGGTGGAGCTCGCTGAGGAATCACGATGAGTGAGCTGCCAATCGTCCCCGATGCCTCGCATGGCCCCGAGTGGTCGGACCTGCTGCAGGATGCGCTCGACGGCGAGCTGGATGATTCGTCGCAGCAGCGTCTCGACGCGCACCTCGAGAGCTGCGAAACGTGCGGCAGCGAGCTGACTCGCCTGCGCGAGCTCGATAGTCGGCTCCAGGGTCACCTCGTGCCGATGACACTCGATGCGAGCTTCGAGCAGCGCGTGTTCGCTGAAATTCGACGCCTCGACGCCGCACGCCTCGCCAAGGTGCGCGCTGCGGCACGGGCACGCATAGAACAACAGGATCGGCAACTGGCGGTCGCGCTGGAACGGGCCTGGCGCAGTGGCCGGCACGTGTTGTTCGCAAAGCTCGGAGCAATCCTCGCGGCCGCGCTGGCGCTGGTCCTGGTCGTAGCGCTTCCCGCCACCGATCTAACGACGCGTTACCCGGAGCTCACCACCCTGGCTCAGCAGCCACTCACGTTGCTTTGCTCGGGTCTCGTCGTGGCCTGCGTGAGTCTCGTGTTCGGCCTGAGGCACACCCGGCTCACATAGCTGCGGCGCCCGACGTGATCGCCCTACGCGGGGCGGCGAGTCACGCGCCACACACCGTAGGTCAGGATCGGCAGCACATAGGTCGCGAGAATCGCGACCGCGAGCAGCCGATAGCCGCGCGCGATCAGCGTGACGAGACCGAAGCGATCGGCCAGGAAGATCGCGACCAGCAACAGGCCCCCGGTGAATGCCAGGCGCGTCCACTTCGAGAGCTCGCGCTGCCGCCGTGATCGATAGGCCTGCGCGATGCGCTCGTTGATCGCGTGTGCGCCACCGGTGCCGCTTTCCAGCAGGGCCGAGAAGATCATCAGCTGAAAGATCACGTGGAACACCGGCATGTCCAGGCGTTGCAACATGTAATCCGAAGGCAGCGCCTCCTGGCCGATCTCGGGATACCACGCCACCATGCAGATGAAGAACAGGAATGCAGGAATCATCGCCAGTGGACCGGCGAGCGCCCCGGCGATGACGGCATCACGATTGCTGAGCAGATGGCGCAGCACCGGCAGGATCACCACCGCCCCGACGATGTTGTAGCCCGCGTAGGTGAAACCGCCGAGCACCCACCCCTCACCCAGCGGGGCCGACGCGAAGTTTGCGAGCACACGGTCGCCGAACGTGCTCAGCGCGAATATCACGAACAGCGCGTAAACGCCGTAGAGAAAGAACGACACCCATTTGAAGAGACGCTCCACCGAGACATTGCCGTAGGTAGCGAATCCCACGATCCCGGCGATCAGGCACAGCGTGCCCGCAATCGGCGGCCAGCCGAAGAGCGCCTGGCCGATGGCACCGGCTGCGGCGCCGAACACGGCGAGGATCACGATGGCGAACAGGCAATAGGCGGCCTCGAAAACGATCCAGCCCGGACCGAGCAGATTGCGGAAGAAGGTGCGGTAGTCGCGGCTGTCGGTGAGGCGCGCGAACAGGAACGTGATGACGCAGACCACGCTCCAGATCACCATGGCGAGCAGCATCGCGAGCAGTCCGCCCCAGGGACCGCTCGGCAGGAAAAACTCCGCGAGCTCGCGCCCCGTGGCATAGCCCCCGCCGATGACGACGGCCTTGAAGGCGAAGCCCGGCAGCAGAAAGCGCTGGAACCAGGAAGAGCGCGCGGTCACGGGCGCTCGCCGTCCGGGCCGATCGACGCGAACGCGAGGATGATGGCGCCCAAGCTCGTCAGGCGCGAAATTGCCGCAGCCGAAGTTCGCAGGCTGGCCACGTAAGGGATGCTATCGCAGACAGGAATCGACCAGCCGCTCGAACTCCGCTCCGCCGCGCATCGGATCGGCGACCGGCAGGCCGAGGCGCGCCCCTTCTTCGTTCATGAGCCGCCGCGCTGCCGCCTCCGGCAGGCGCGAGGTGTTGAAGCTGATGCCAGCGCAGCGGATCGATGGATTCGTGCGCCGGCCGAGCCTGAGGTTGAGCTCGATGGTCTCCTCGAGTGTCGGCAGCTCATAGGCTTCGAGGCCGATCACCTGGCGCCGTCCGGGCTCGTGACAGACCACGATCACATCAGGCTGGCTGCCGTGGAGCAGGCCGAGCGACACCGCTGCGTACGAAGGGTGGAAGAGTGACCCCTGCCCTTCGATCACATCCCAGTGGTCAGCAGCGGCGTGCGGACTCAGTTGCTCCGCGGCGCCAGCCTCGAAATCTGCCACGACGGCATCCATCGGCATGCCGCTGCCGGCGATCATGATTCCCGTCTGGCCGGTCGCGCGAAAATCCGCAGCGACACTGCGGGCGCGGAAGGCTCGCGCCAGCGCGAGCGCGGTGTACTTCTTGCCGAGCGCGCAGTCGGTGCCGACTGTGAGCAAGCGCTTGCCTGACCGCTTGGCACCCGTGCCGATGGGGATGTTGCGCGGTGGGGTACGCACGTTGATCAGGCGCCGCCCGTGTCGCTCCGCTGCACTCTTGAGCGCCGGCATGTCCTCCAGGCGTGCGTGCATGCCACTCACGATGTCGAGGCCTGCCTCGAGCGCGCTCACCAGCGAAGGAATCCAGCTGTCCATGATCCGCCCGCCTTCGTTGGCGATGCCGATCACGAGCGAGCGCGCGCCGCGCGCACGCGCCTCCGACGCCGTGAGCCGCGGCAGGCCGGTGCTCACCGTCCCGCCGTCGCAGGACAACTCACCGATGCAGCGCTCGGGCGCCCAATCGCGCAAGCCGAACGCCGTCTTGGCATACGTCGGATCGGTGACGTCGCCGAGGAACAGCAGATAAGGCGACGGCAGCCCGGTCACGAGCGCGTCTGATGGGTCGCGCCTGGCGCTCCCGTTACGAACTGCCGACACTGCGCTACCGATTCCGTGCGCCCGTCAGAAACGCGCGCCCAGCGCCAAGCCGATCGTCCGTGGCCGGATCGCGCTGATCCCCACTGCGCCATTCGGGAAGTTCCCGGGCGCCTCGATGTCGGTGATGCCTTCCTCGTCCGTGATGTTCTTCCCGTAGAGCTCGATGGACCAACGATCGCGGATGATCCCGGCCCGCAGATCGACGGTGGTATACGCGTCGGCCTCGCGGAGGTCGCCGGCCGCGTTGCGATTTCCGAAATCCGCCGTGCGCTCGCCGGTGTACGAGACGTGGCCGCCGACGTAGGCGGTCGAGTCGCCGAAGGCAGCCCATTCGTAGTCACCGCCGAGCGTGAGGCTCCATTCCGGCACGAACGGCAGCGGGTCGCCGTCGAGCCCGCCCACGACCGGATCCGTGTCCTGAGTGAGCTCGGCGTCGGTGTAGGCGCCACTGAACGTCAGCGTCAGGCCCGAGCCCGGACTGGCCGTCGCCTTGAATTCGACGCCCTGGCTCTCGGCGGTCCCGCCGTTCGCATTGACGCCAACGCCGTTGACCACCGCGAACAGCTGGACGTCTTCCCAGTCGAGGAAGAAGGCCGCAACGTCGAGAGAGAAGGTGCCGGCCGCATTGGCCATCTTGAGGCCGAGCTCGTAGTTCGTGAGCTCGTCCGAGTCATAAGACGCCGGCGTGCCCGCCGGTGCGCCCGGTGGCAGCACGTTCGGACCGCCCGGGCGGAAGCCGGTCGCGACGCGCGCGTAAATCGACGTCGTGTCCGTGAGCTCGTAGCGCGGCGACACTGAGTAGGTGAACGGGCTTTCGGATGAGCTCACCTTGTCGAAAATGACGGGAGCGGGCAGCACGAAGAGCGAGAGCACCTGGGAGGCATCCTGGTCGTTCTCGCTCCAGCGTCCGCCGAGGGAAAGGTCGAACTTCGGGCTCATGTGCCAGGTTGCATTCGCAAACAGCGCGAGCTCCTCGTAGGTGGATACCAGGCTGATCTCGGCGAGGGGCGGAATACCCGGCGCATGATCTTCGGTGCCCGGCAGAACCGCGAAGAGGTTCTGCGGATTGAGGCCGGACTCTTCGTCCGTGTAAAAGGCGCCGACCAGCCACTCGAACGAATCGTTCTCGGGCGACAGGAGGCGAAGCTCCTGGCTGAACTTCTCGGTGCTGGTCACCTGCTCGAGGATTCCGGACAGGAGTGTATCCGTGGTGCCCGGCGTGCTGAACACGAGAGTCGCGAGCTGAGCAGTCGGCGCCCCAAGAGCAGGCACCACGGCCACGTCGCGCTGGAAGGTTTCCGTGCCCTCGGCGTAACTCGTCACCGACTGCAACGTGACGGGTCCCATGTCCCAGTCGATCGTTGCGCTGTAGACCTGGTACTCGATATCCGTCCACTCCGGGTGGTAACGGGAGACCACGGAGCCGCCGTACAAGGGATCGAGTGTCTCCGCGTCGGCCTCGTACCGATTCGCGTTGTCGCTGTTGATCTCCTGGAACAGGGCGGTCAGGTTCAGCGAGAAGGCGTCTGAAGGCTGAAATAGTGCCGAAATGCGCCCCCCGTAGGTCTCGTCGCTGTTCAGTTCCTCCTCCACCCGCGTGCTCTCGATGTTGACCGACGGATCCTGCAGTGTCGGGATCGGGTTGTTGCCGATCGAGTCGATGTAGCCCTCGTCGGAACGGTAGAAGCCGCTGGCCCGGATCGCGAAGGTCTCGCTCGCGGGCATGTTCAGCACGCCTGTGAGCGCATAGCCCATGCCGCCGCCCTCGACCTCTTCCATGGTTCCCTGCACGCGGCCTTCGAAGCCCGCCGTCGACGGCTGATTGGCGACGTACTTGATCACGCCACCGAGTGAGCTGGCACCGTATAGCGTGCCTTGCGGCCCGCGCAGTACCTCGATGCGGTTCATGTCGAAGGTGTCGAAGTCACCCGAGAGGATCGCGCCATTGGCCAGTCCGGTACTCGAGCCGAACGGCACGTCGTCAACGTAAACACCGATGGTGGAGGCGACGCCGCCCGTGTTGATACCGCGCAGCGTGATGCGCGAGACGCCGCGCGTATTGCTGTTGATGCTGAAGCCGGGCACCAGGGCGATGAGATCCTGGAAATTGTCGGCGCGCTGCCGTTCCAGCGTTTCGCCTCCGATGACCGAGACCGACATGGGGATCTCGGCGAGCGGCTCGACGCGCTTTTGCGCGGTGACGACCACCTCGCCCATGACTCCCGTATCGTCTGCCGCGAAGGCACCTGCTCCCGCCAGCAGCGTGCCGATCAAACACGTCAGCGCCATGCGGCGCGCCAGTAGCCTGATAGTGCTCATGTACAGTCCCCCAAATTGATCAGCTCAGGTCCAGGTCGCGCCCAGCAGGCGCCGGAAATTGCCGCCCAGCACGGCCGCGATGTTGTCGTCGGAATGACCGCGGCGAATGAGCGCCTCGGTCAGGTCGAAAATCTTCTGCGGATGATCGAAGCCGTCGGTGTCGAGCTTGTCGCGAAACGCATAGCTCGACTTGTAGGCGGCCATCAGTTTCTTCTTCTGCTCCGCCGGCATGTCGTCGTAGCCGTTGAGATCCGAATCCGAGCCGATGCCGACGTGCTCGATGCCGGTGAGCTTCACCACGTGATCGATGTGATCGACGATGTGCTCGACCGTGGTCGGCTCGCTGTCGCGGACGAAGTTGCGCACGCCAGTGATGCCCATCACCCCGCCGCGGGCGGCGAGCCTGGTGATCGCCTCGTCGGTCTTGAGGCGCGGATGGTTATTGAGCGCGCGGCAGTTCGAATGCGTGATCGCGATCGCCTTGCCCGAAATCTCGATGGCATCGAGCGTGGTGCGATCGCCGCAGTGCGAGACGTCGATCAGCATGCCGACCTCGTTCATCGCCTTGATGATCTCGGCGCCGAAGTCGCTGACGCCGCCGTCGACCCGGTCCGTGCCGCCCGTGCCGAGCAGGTTCTGGGCGTTGTACGTGAGCTGCGACGAGCGCTGCCCGAGCTGGTAGAAGCGCTTCACGTCCGAGACTTGCTGGAAGTGCTCGGAGTTCTGAATTCCCATGATCACGGCGATGCGCCGCTCGGCCTTGGCACGCTCAAGGTCGGAGGCCACACCCACCAGCGTGAAGAGCTGCGAGTTGCGCCCGACGTAGCCCTGCCACGCTGCCATGAACTCGAGCGATTCCGCTTGAGCGAGCGGTCCGCCGGTGCCGACGGAATTGTGGATGGCCGTGATGCCGCTGCTGCGAAACTGCGCCATTAGCTCGTCACTCGCGGGCAGCGCGAAGGCTTCCGGCTCGAAGTCGATCTTGACCAGCGCGAGCATGTCGATGACCAGCGAGCGCTCGATGACCTTGATGGCGCGCGCGGAGTACTTGCTGGGGCTGGCGGCGAAAACCTGGAAGCGGCCGAGATTGACGAACGGCGCAGCACCCAGCGCCGTGGCGGCGAGCGCCGCGCGGCAGAATCGGCGCCGACCACCCCGAATCCCGCTCTCTCCCCTCATAGGTCTGCTCCGGCCTATTCCGCCCAATAAGGACATATTGATCCTGTTTGGAGAATTGTCAATCGTGGCTGTGCGGCTTGGCAGGTGTCCGGTCAGCCCCAGATTTCTCGCGGGCACCAGATGGCGCCGTCGCGGTAGCTCACCCCGGGGACACGGTCGGAGACCAGGAAGGTCGGTCCGTCGAGATCGATGATGTCGCAGAGCTGGCCGGCGACGAACGCCGGCGCCATAGCGAGGCTCGAGCCGATCATGTTGCCCACCATGACCTGCAACCCGCAGCGTCTCGCCGCCTCGACCATCATCAGCGCCTCGGTGAGCCCGCCGCACTTGTCGAGCTTGATGTTCACGACGTCGTAGCGGCCGAGCAGGTCCTCGATGTCGGCGAGTCCTTGCACGCTTTCGTCTGCGGCGAGCGGGATGGGGCTCTCGAAGGTGTCGAGATCGACCTCGCGCCCGCGTGCGAGTGGCTGCTCGATCAGCAGCACGCGCGCATCGACGAGCACGGACATGATCTGGTTCAGCGTCTGCAGCGTGAATCCCTGGTTGCCATCGACGCCGAGCCACACGTCCGCACGGGCAGCCCGTACCTGCCTCACTCGCTCGACATCCACCTCGATATCGCCACTCAGCTTGATCTTGAGAGCGAGCGCGTCGCGCTGGGCGCGGGCGGCCTCAGCCATCGCGCCGGGGTCATCGGCGCTCAAGGTGAAGGTCGTCGTGAGCGGTATGGCGCAATCGAGTCCTGCCAGCTTCCAGGCGGGCTGACCGGCGCGCTTCGCCTCGAGCTCCCACAACGCGCAATCCACCGCGTTGCGTGCGCCGCCGACCGGCAGCAGCGCGCGCAACTCCTCGCGCGAGATCCCTGCCTCGATCACGGGCCGGCACACCTCGAGCGTGTCCACCATGCTCGCGGGGTGATCATCGAGGTAGTACACACCCGCCGCTTCGCCCCGACCGCGAAAAGCATCGGCGGCGAGTTCGACGACCAGCACCGGGATCTCGGTGAAAGTGAAACCCGAGATCCGGAACGGCACGCGCAGCGGCAGCGCCTCGACGGCGGTGCGCAGCTCGAGGCGTGGGACGGCCCTGCTCACCTCAGTAACGCAGGTCGAACGCGATCAGATCGAAGACGATGGCCACCCAGAGGAGCGCGAGAAGCGCGATCGCGAGGAGCACCGCCCACAGTTTTGCGTACCACTTGCGTCCACTGTGCAGCACGACCCATGCGTTCCACACTCCGATCGCGGCCGCGCCGACGTACACGATGGGCGACATGAGCTGCAGCACCCAGAACCACCAGTCGAGCGAGCCGTTCAGCAGAGTGAGCTTCTTGAGCGCCATGACGACCGTGACAAGCCAGGCGACTGTCAGCGCGACCGCCGCGAGTGCCGCATAGCGCACCCAGCGATGCGCGCGCGCATCCTGTCCCGCGAGCGGATAGGCGACGCGATAGTGTCGGCGCGTGAGCGCGGTCACGGGCCAAGCCAGCGTCGTCAGCAATAGCGCCACCAGACCCGCGCCAACGAGAGGCACGAGCCACGTGCCCGACTTGTAGGCGGGCGTGGGCTCGAAAATCAGGATCGCTGAGAGCGGCTCGAAAGTGAAACGAGTCACGCGCCCGTCCTCGACCAGTGCCGACAACAGCTGCTTGCCTCCAACCTCGCGCCACAGGAAGGGCTCGACTTCGCGCCACTTGAGCGGAAGGCCCGCGGCATTCGTCCAGACCGGCGCGGTAATGGTGCCGTCCTCATTGACGGTCACCTGGTACTGAGAGATCAGGCCGAGGAGGCTGAAAAAGTTGCTCTCCATGCGGCGCGAAATGCTGTAGGCGCCGGCAATCATGCGCGCGTGCTCGGCCGCGGTTTGCGCATCGATCTCACCTGAGGGCATGTCGGCCGGGAAATAGCGATCGGCGAATTCCTCGAAGAGCCCACCGCGCACTTTGTTGGACGCGCCTTCACGCCCCGGGGCGTTCATCGAAATGTACAGACCCACGCCATCGTCGATGAAGAGACTCAGGTCGCTGTGAAACCACCGCGTGTCGCCGCCGTGGCTGATGACGCGGTGACCGTTGTAGTTGGTTTCGTAGAAACCGAGCAGCATGCGGTTCACGCGCGGGAATATGGTGAGCGCGGTGTCGTGCATCAGCCGCGCGGTTTCCTCTGTCAGGATTCGACTGTCGCCGTAACGACCCTTCTGCAGGTGCGCGATCATGAAGTGCGCCATGTCGACGCCGGACGACGCGAGGCTGCCTGCCGGCGCCGGCGTGATCAGCTCGTAGGGTTCCGCGGGCTCCGAGGCACGCGGGTAGCCGAGTGACATCCTGGCGAGCAATGCCTCGGGAAGCGGCTGGCGGAAGCTCGAGTTCGTCATTTCGAGCGGCGCGAACACGAACTTGTCTAGGTAGTCGTCGAAGGACATGCCCGCAGTGCGTGCGACGATGTAGCCCGCGAGCGAAGTGGCGTAGTTCGAGTACGCCGGCGTGGTGCCCGGCGCGAACAGGCGTGGCGGCATCGACTCCTTGAGATATTCGCCGAGAGCCTTGACCTCCCCGCCCGCCAAGATGAGTCCCTTGTACTGCTCTTCGAAGCCCGACGTGTGCGTCATGATGTTGCGCAACGTGATGGGCTTGCCGTCGAGAGCCGGGATCTTGAAATCGAGGTATTGATTCACGTCGGCATCGAGGTCGAGCTTGCCCTGCTCGACCTGCTGCATCACCGCCGTCCAGGTGAAGAGCTTCGACACCGAGCCGGGGCGGAAGAGCGTCTGCTCGGGATCGACCGGCGCGCGCTTCTCGACATCCGCGTAGCCGTAGCCCTTCTGCAGAAGAATCTGGCCATCCTTGACGACGACCACGACCGCGCCGGCGATGTCGGCGGTGCGCAGGGTGAAGGGCATGAAGCCGTCGAGCCAGGCCTCGACATCGGCGCGCGTGAGAGGCGGCGCGTTGCCGGCGGGTGACTCCGGCACGTCCGGTGCTGACGACACCTCCGCTTGCAGCGCCGGCGCCGGTGGCTGCGGACCTTGCGCGAATGCCGCCATGCTGCTGAAAGCGATGGCTGCGGATATCAACACGGCGGAAAAGGAGCGCATTTCGACCCCCTGGAGAGCCCGCGCGGCACGAGCTGCGATTTATCCCAATCGGGCTATAATAAGCCCAATTGGAGAATCGTCAATCACGGCACGCTTTGCCACACTAGAATGCGGCGAATGAAATCCACCAAGCCGACCCTTGGCCGCCTGCTGCGCGGCCTGCGCCAGCGCAACGACTGGACGCTCAAGGAAATGAGCGAGCGCACCGGGATACCGCTCTCGACGCTCGCCAAGGTCGAGCACGACCGCCTCACGCTCACCTACGACAAGCTGCAGCAGCTGAGCGAGCGCCTCAAGATCCGCATGTCGGAGCTGTTCGCCGAGCCGGCGACGGGTGCCGGAACCCGCCGTGACCGCGCGTCGCAGCATCGGGCGCATCGATCGCGCGGTGCGCGTCAACACGCGCAACTACGACTACTACTACCTGTGCGCGGAGCTGCGCCGCAAGCGCATGATCCCGGTGCTGACGCGCATCCGCGCCAAGAGCGTCGAGCGAGTTCGGCGAGCTGGTGCATCACTCGGGCGAGGAATACATCTACGTCCTCGAGGGTCGCATCGAGATCCACACCGAGTTCTACGACCCGATCGTGCTCGAGGCCGGCGAGTCGATCTACATCGACTCGAACATGGGGCACGCGTACGTCGCGGCGGAGGGCTGCGAGCAGGCGACGGTGCTGGGCGTGTGCTCGAGCGCGGACGAGGGCCTGATGGAATCACTGCTCGAGCTGCACGGCGACGAGGAAGTCGAGCCCACCGCGCCCGCCGACACCGGTCGCATGTCCTCAGTGGCGCGTGCACGCCGCAAGTCAACCGGCAAGAAATAACGAAGAGACTAAGAGCTTCCGGACGCGCGCCGCAGAGCTAGCCCGCGTAAAGCTTCAGACGCGTACCGACGTCGTCCGCCATTTCGAGCGTCGCGGCCAGGTCGGGATGACGCAGCATGATGAAGCCGTCCGACACCAGCGTCTGCCGCCAGTTGCGCCGCTGCGCGCCGACCGGCAGCAGCGTATTCCACACCACGTGCTTGCCGTACGCGCGTTGCAGGTCGTCGAGTCCCTCGATCGCGCGAATCCTGCCGAGGCCCTGCGCACGCTTATAGATGGTCGCGACGTTGTAGCGGCGCTCGATGCGCGTGTCGAAACGTCCGTGGGAGACGGCGTTGGCCCATTCGCGGAACACGTCGAAGTCGCAGGCGAAGTTCATCTGGTCGACCTGGTGCGCGCCCGGCGGGCGTGCGCCGATTTCGCCGAACACCACTTCGCCATTCGCCTTGCGATACCACTCCATGTGCGTGAAGCCCGTCTGGAATCCGAGCGCGCGAATCACGTCGTGACCCATGCGCACGCCACCGGCCAGGTCCGCCTGCTCGACGTTGCGCAGCGCGATGACCTGCGGGCTGATCCACTCATTGGAGCGCGCGATCAGCGGCCGTGGCCGATACCAGGCGATGTTGTGATAAGCGATGTCGCCGTTGATCGTGATGGTGTCGAAGGTGTATTCCTCGCCGTCCACGAACTCTTCCACGCTCACCATCGGCACGTGGCGCAGGCGCGGCAGCACATCGCGCAGCTCGTCGGGTTCATTGACGCGATAGGTGTCCGCCGAACCCGCGCCGGCGATGGGCTTGAGAATCAGCGGAAAGCCGATGCGCTCGGCCGCTTCCCAGCACTGCGCGATGCTGGTCGCCGGAAAATGGCGCGGTGTGCGCACGCCGGCCGCATCGAGCACCTGCTTCATGCGCTCCTTGTCGCGGAACGGCAGCGTCTCGGTCGTGCTGAGCCCGGGAACGCCGAGAGCCTCGCGCAATTGCGCCGCGAGCACCATGCCCGGCTCCCACAGGCATTCGATCCGGTCGAGCTCGCGACCCTTGAGCCAGGTGCGTAACTCCTGCGCCACCTGTTTCTCGTCCCAGAGCGAGCGCACATGCAGGTACGCGGTCAGCGACTTGCGCACCAGCTCAGGCAGCGAGCCGACCGGCTGATCACCCACTCCCAGGGCCGTCGCGCCGACCTCGGCGAGACCGCGCGCGAAGTGCGGCATGTCGGCCGGATAACCGGGGGAGATCAGCAGGACGTTCATGACCCTAGTGTAAACTCAGGCCAATGCCAGCGCCGCTGCGCATTTGCTTCGTAGCCTCCGAAGTCGCGCCGCTCGCCAAGACCGGCGGGCTCGCCGACGTGGCGGGCGCATTGCCCCGCTACCTGCATTCGAAAAACCACGACGTGCGGCTCGTCATGCCGCTCTACTCGCGCATCGACAGGCGCGCGCTCGACATGCACCCCGTGCAGTTCCTGCAAAACGTGCCGCTCGCACTCGGCTCGCACCGCCTCCACTTCTCGGTGTTCACCGCCCCGCTGCCCGGTTCGTCGCTGATGATTTACCTCGTGCACTGCCCCGCACTCTATGACCGGCCGGGGATCTACACCGGCGGCGTGGATGAGCACCTGCGCTTCCTGCTGCTCACGCGCGCCGCCATCGAGACCTGTCAGCGCATGGGATTCGCGCCGCAGATCTTTCACTGCAACGACTGGCACACGGCCCTGGCGCCGCTCTACCTGCGCTCGGTCTACGCCTGGGATCGGCTGTTCGCCGCGACGCGCACGGTGCTCACGATCCACAACATCGGCTACCAGGGCATTTTCTCCGCGGCCGCAGCCAGCGATCTCGCGCTCGGCCCGAGCAGCCACCTGCTGCACCAGGACGACATGCGCCAGGGCCGCATCAACTCGCTCAAGCACGGCATTCTCTATGCGGACGCCGTGACCACCGTGAGCCCGACCTACGCCCGGGAAATCTGTACTGCGGCCTACGGCATGGGACTCGAGGGCACGCTGCGGATGCGGCCCGGCGGCGTGATCGGGATTCTGAACGGCGTCGACTACTCGGAGTGGAGCCCGCAGACCGACCGTTTCATCCCGCATCATTTCACTGCGACCGACCTGAGCGGCAAGGAAAAGAACAAGCAACACCTGCTCAAGACCCTGAAGCTGCGCTACGACGCGCGCCGGCGCACGCCTCTGCTCGGGATCGTGAGCCGCCTGACGGCGCAGAAGGGATTCGACCTGCTGTTCGATTCCCTGCCACGAATCCTGCGCGAGCGGCCATTGCGCGTGGCCGCGCTCGGTAGCGGCGAAGCGCGCTACGAAGAATTCTTCGCGCGCCTGCAGCGCACGTTCCCCGCGCAGGTCGTCTATCACCGCGGTTATCACGAAGAGCTCGCCCATTTCATCGAAGCGGCGAGCGACATGTTCCTCATGCCCTCGCTCTACGAGCCCTGCGGCCTCAACCAGATGTACAGCCTCAAGTACGGCACCGTGCCGATCGTGCGCCGCACCGGCGGGCTGGCGGACTCGGTCCAGCTCTACGACCCGGACACGGGCCACGGCACCGGCATCCTGTTCAACGACTACAATGCCGAGGCCGTCGCCTGGGCGATCAATGCGGCGCTCGACCTCTACCAGAATCGCGCGCTGTGGAACCAGATTCAGCGCCAGGGCATGGCCCAGGATTTCTCCTGGGAAAAACAGGGCGCACGCTACGTCGAGCTCTACGAACGGATGGTGCCGGCATGAACGTCATCTTCATCGAGCCTGCCTTCCCGTATAACCAGCGCGAGTTCGTGCGCGGGCTGCACGCGGTCGGCGCGCGCGTGATCGGCATCGGCGAGCGACCGCACGAGTATCTCGACGGCGAGGTGAAGGGCTGGCTCGCCGATTACGAGCAGGTGCGTTCCGTCGTACACGAGCCCTCGCTCCTCGAAGCGGTGCGCAAGATCCAGAAGCGCGTCTGGGTAGACCGGCTCGAAGCCACCGTCGAAGCGCACATCTTTCCGGCGGCCAAGGTGCGCGAAGCGTGCGGTATCCCGGGTACGTCGGTGCGCACGGCATGGCTCTGCCGGGACAAGCCATCGATGAAGGAGGCGCTGCGCGAGGCGGGTATTCCGTGCGCGCAATCGACCAGCGCCGACAGTCCGCAGGGGGTACGTGCCTTCGCGGCCGCGGTGGGTTTCCCCCTCATCTTCAAGCCGCGCGCCGGGGCGGGCGCGGCGGGCACCACGCGCATCGCCAACGAAGACGAGCTCGAGCGTGGCATTCGCGAATTCGGGCTCGATCGCGGCCAGTCGATCGCGGTGGAAGAGTTCATCGAGGGCCACGAGGGATTTCTCGACACCATCGCGATCCGCGGCGAGGTCGCGCACGAATTCATCAGCCACTACTACCCGAACGTCCTCGAGGCCATGCGTGAGCGCTGGATCTCGCCGCAGATCGTGTCCACGAATCGCATCGATGCGCCCGGCTACGCCGAAGTGAAGGTCATGGCGCGCAAGGTGATCCAGGCGCTCGGCATCGGCACTTCGGCCACGCACATGGAGTGGTTCTTCGGCCCGAAGGGACTCAAGTTCTCCGAGATCGGCTGCCGTCCACCCGGGGTCGGCCAGTGGGACGTGTACTGCGCCGGCAACGAGCTCGATATCTATCGCGAATGGGCCATGGCGCTGGTGCACGGCCGCACGGGCCAGGCGCCGTCGCGCCGCTACGCCTGCGGCATGATCGCGTTACGGCCGGATCGTGATGGCCGCATCGTCGGCTACGAAGGCATGGAGCGCATCGCGCGCGAGTTCGGCGAATGCATCGTCGCCGCGCACCTGCCGCCGGCGGGGACGCCGACGCAGCCGGTGGAAGCGGGCTACATGGCGAACGCCTGGATGCGCGTGCGCCATCCCGACTACGACCAGCTGCGCCAGCATCATGAACACCATCGGCGAGACGGTGCGAGTGAGAGCTGGATAAGAGGAGGCGCCGCCTCCCGAAGCCGCGACCTTCCGGACATCGGCGCCCGCGCGAATTTCCCTCCGGTCGTCTACTGCGGGGTCGTAGTCGCGGCCGAGCTCGACTTCAGGCTGAACGAGCCGGCCTCGTCGAACGGGATGGAGCGCACGAAGCCGGACGACAGGCTCACCTTGCCGGTGAGGCGGTAGTCGAGACTCTCCATCGGCTTGTCCCTGCCCTTGCCCAGCATGCCGATCACCGTGCGCGCCATGCTGGCATCGACCAGCAGGTCGAACTCGGACTCGCCGAACGCGGGCACCACGAAGGAATTGGCGGACACGCCGCTCGCGAACTCTTCTCCGTCGATCTCGAGCTTGGCGCTCACGCCTTTCACCGGGAGCTCGATGTCGTTGGGATTCTGCACGCGCACGCGCACCTTGAGGCGCTGCGTGAACAGGCTGCTCTCGAGCATCTCCATGTTGATGACCGCGAGATTCGGGGCTTCAAGCTTGGTTTGCGCAGCGCACGCACTCAGCAGTGCGGCCAGCAGCGCGACAGTCCATCGCATGGGGTTCTCCTGGTGCCTCGAGGGGGGAGTTTATGCCCGAGCGAACAGCCGATTCATATGGCACCAACGGGCATCGAAGTCGACCGGGATCTGCTGCCATTCAAAGGACCAGCGCCAGTTGCCCGAGGTCGTTCCCGGCGTATTCATGCGGGCTTCGCTGCCGAGGGCCAGCAGGTCCTGCAGCGGCAGGATGGCGAGCTCGGCCACGGAACCGAGCGCCGCGCGGATCATCGACGGCAGCACCTCCTCCGCCCGGCAACCCAGGTAGTCGAGCACCTGCCCGCGCGCATTCGCATCGAGTGAGCGAAACCAGCCGAGCGTGGTGTCGTTGTCGTGCGTCCCCGTGTACACGACGGTGCGCGCCTGGTGGTTGTGGGGAAGATAAGGATTGGCGGGCGAGCCGTCGAAGGCGAACTGCAGGATCCGCATGCCCGGCAGGTCGAAGCGGCGGCGGAGCTGCTCGACTGCGGGAGTGATCACGCCGAGGTCCTCGGCGACGAACGGCAGGCGCGCATATTTCTCACGCATGCGTTCGATGAGCGCCGCGCCCGCGGCTGGCTGCCACGCACCGGCGCGCGCGCTCGCTGCGCCGGCGGGCACTTCCCAATAGGACTCGAGACCGCGGAAATGATCGATGCGCAGCAGGTCGAAGCGCTCGAGCTGCGTCGCGAGCCGCGTCAGCCACCAGGAAAAGCCGTCGCGCTGCATCGCGCGCCAGTCATAGAGGGGATTGCCCCAGAGCTGTCCCTCGGCCGAGAAGTAATCCGGCGGCACGCCCGCGACCGCGACCGGCAGGCCCTGCGCATCCAACCGGAAATTCGCGCGATGCGCCCAGGTCTCGACGCTGTCGTGCGCGACGTAGATCGGGATGTCGCCGAACAGCGCGACCCCTCGCTGCCGCGCATGCTCCTTGAGCGCGCGCCACTGGCGATCAAAGAGAAACTGCTCGAACACGAAATGCTCGACCGCGGCGCGATGCCGCTCGTGCGCGGCCGCGAGCGCGGTGCTTTCGCGATCGCGCAGCTGCGGACGCCATTGCCACCACGGCAGGCCCTGGTGCTCGGCCTTCACTGCGAGATACAAGCCGTCATCGAGCAGCCAGCCGCGATGCAGCTCGACGAATTGCTCGTAGTCGGCGCGCGTGCCCGCATCGGCGCGGTTCTCGAACCCGATCAGCGCCTCGAGCAGGCGGCGCTTGCGGAAATGGGCGGTGGGCTCCGCGGGATGTGGCGTGCCGGGCGCAATCCAACCCGCCGCGATCAGCTCGTCGAGATCGATCAGCGCCGCATCACCGGCATGCACCGAGCGCGAGAAATAGGGCGAGCGGTCTTCATCGACCGGGCCCACGGGGAGCATCTGCCACACCGTAAAGCCGCTCGCGGCGATGAGATCCACGAAGCGACGCGCACTGGCGCCGAGCGCGCCGTGATGCTCGGCTCCGGGGAGCGAGGTCAGATGCAGCAGTACGCCGGCGCGGCGCGGGTGTTGGGTCATGCGCTGCGTTTCATCACGCCGCCGAGATCCGGCGATCCACCGCCCTGCGAGAGCGGCTCGGCGAGATTCGCCGGCGCCTCTTCTTCCAGGATCCGATAGAGATTGGCCAGGTGACGCCGGTAGAGCTCATCGAAGCTGCGCACGGACTCGGCCGGATTGTCGTCGCCGAACCACCAGCACCAGTCCGAGCCCTCGCACACGCCGAGCTGGCGCTCGGCGGCGAGCTGTTCCGCGTCGCTCAGCGCCCCCTCGACCACGCCGCGATCGAAGGCGCGCTTGGCCTCGCTCAACAGCTCCCACGCCTGGTTCTTCGCCGGGTGGCCGATCCACGTCGAGAAATTCCCGTGCACCCAGCTTCCCGCCACCATTTCCTTCAGCTCGCGCGCGGGCACACCCTCGGCCAGGCACTGCGAGAACGTGGTGAGCCGCAGGCCTGGATGCGTCGCGAGGCGCTCGTACAACGCCTTGAGAAAGTAATACGCGTTACCCGGGTAGTACTCCCACGCGTTCTCGCCGTCGAGGATTATCGCAACGACGTGCTCGGGGTCGTCCTCGTACGCGCTGGCGAGCTGCTCGAGATGGTGCACGAGGTTCATCGCCGCATCCTCGCCATGCCAGCTGCGGTACGTGAAGCCGATGAGATCGGATAACGCGTCATGCCGGAAGAAGCAGCGCACTTTCTGCCCGGGCAGGTGATACGGACGATGCAGAACGCTCACCTCGCGCACCGCATCCCACGCCTGCGAGGCCGTCAGGCTGTGGCGCAGCACCGCCTCGCCGGTCGCCACCCAGTCGAAACCGAAGTGATCGAGGAGTGCCAGCGTGCGCGCGCTCACCGCCCCCTCCGAGGGCCAGCAGCCGCGCGGCCGGACGCCGAAGGCGTGCGTGAAAACCTGCAGCGCCCGCGCGATGTGCCAGCTCGCGCGATCGTCGCCGCCCGGATACTCACGCGTCGCCGGTAGCTCGACCGCAGGCAGCGCCTCGCGCGCGCTGCGGAAATCGAGCATCAGCGGCAGTATCGGGTGGCCGTATGGCGTGACCGAGAGCTCGACCTGGCCGCTGCCGAGGAGGCGGCGATAGCGCGGCAGGAGACCGGCGAGGACATCGCCGATGATCTCGAGCAACGCTCGGCAGTCCTCGGCAGTGAAGTGCCGCTCGCGATCCATGAGCGCCTGCACGCGCGGATCGCCGAGCCGCACGGTCTCGCCGAGCCAGGCGAGGTGGTACCAGACCGCGATATCCACGAGGAACTGCTGCGACGCGTATTCGATCGCGTCCTGCTTCAGATATTCCTGCGCCATATTCGCCAGCGCGCTGTACGGGGCGAAGCGCTTGATCAGGCGCTCCTCGTTGGCCTTGAGGCAGGCGCGAACCGCCGCGATGCGCGCCTGCGGATCCTCGGGCACGCCTTCGGGCGTCAGGAGCGCCAGCACCGGGTTGCGCAAGGGTGCCCCGGTGCGCAGCCAGGCGCTCACCTGCGCGCTGTAATCACCGATCTGCTCGAGAAGCACCGGCGAGAAATTCACCACGGCGGCGGCGCGCGGCTCGGCCTCGAGATGCACCGCCATGTCGACGTAGTCCTTGATGGCGTGCAGGTAGGTCCACGGCAGCAGGTGCTCACCGGTGACGAGATCCTGGTACTGGGGCTGGTGCATGTGCCAGCACAGCACCACCCGCAGCGGCTGCGCCCTGCTCACCCTTCCGCTTCTCTCAGCATGTCGGGCGTGACGAGCACCACGCCCTTCTCGGTGACATAGAAGCGCTGCATGTCGGCGGCACGGTCGACGCCGATGCTGGTGTTGTCGGGGATCTCGCAACCCTCATCCAGGATCGCGCCGCGGATGACGCAACCCTGGCCGATCTCGACATCAGGCAGGATGACGGAGCTCTCGATGTGGCTGCGCTCTTCGACGCGCACGTTGGAAAAGAGCAGCGACTGGCCAACGTAGGCGCCCGAAATGATGGCGCCGCCCGCGACCATCGAATTGACCGCCATGCCGCGCCGCCCCTCCTGGTCGAGCACGAACTTGGCCGGCGGCTGCTGCAGCTGGTAGGTCCAGATCGGCCATTGCTGGTCGTAGACATTGAGCTCGGGGTTGACGGTGCACGAGCTCCATGTTGGCCTCGTAGTAGGCATCGACACTGCCCACGTCACGCCAGTAACTCTGCGCGCGCGTGCGCACGTCCTGGAACGGGTAGGCGAACACCTGCAGCTTTTCGATCGCGTTCGGGATGATGTTGCGTGCCGAAGTCATGGGCGGAATCCGGGTTCTCCGGCATCCGCCAGCAGCAGCTTTTCCAGCAGCCGCACGTTGAAGACGTAGATGCCCATCGAGGCGAGCGCCACGTCCGTCGCGGCCTGGAATCGGGTCGGGATTGGCGGGCTTCTCGGCAAACTTGACGATCCGATTCCATTCCGTGGTCGTCATCACGCCGAACTCGCGCGCCTGCTCGCGCGGCACCTGCACCACGCCCACGGTGATGTCGGCGCCCTTCTCGACGTGGTAGGCGATCATCGGGCCGTAGTCCATCTTGTAGATGTGATCGCCGGCCAGCACCAGCACGTGGGTCGGCCGGTGCGAGCGGATCAGGTCGAGGTTCTGGTACACCGCAGTCCGCCGTGCCGCGGTACCAGTGCTTGCCGACCTGCTGCTGCGCCGGGATGATGTCGACGAACTCGCCGAACTCGCCGCGCAGGTACCTCCAGCCGCGCTGCACGTGCTGGATGAGCGACTGGGCCTTGTACTGCGTGAGCAGGCAGATCTGGCGAATGCCGGAGTTCACGCAGTTCGACAGCACGAAATCGATGATGCGGAACTTGCCGCCGAACGGAGTGGCGGGCTTGCAGCGATGATCGGTGAGCGCCTTGAGCCGCTCGCCCCGGCCGCCCGCCATGATCACAGCGAGCGTTCCGCTCGTCAGGCGGCTGACGTAGCGGCCGGAAGATGCACGGGCGGGTTGCTTCGGCATTGTCGGGCGGGCACCGCGGCGGCGGGATGGCGCGGCTATGTTACCTTTGAAGTCGATGTCTGCAACACGCCAGCGCGAAATGCGCGAGCTGCTTGCGGGCCTGGAACGCGACTTCGAGCGACTGCGCGACGCCCGCCACCACGACCCGCACTCGATCCTGGGCCGGCACGAGCATGCCGGCCGGGAAATCGTCATCGCGTACCTGCCGGGCGCCTCGCACGTGCGCATCAACCGGGCCCACGATGCGGCCCGTCACCGCGGCAGTGATTTCTTCGTCTGGCAGGGAGCCCCGGGGAGCGTGCCTCCCCGCTACACGATTTCCTGGCAGGACGGCGCGGGTGGTCTCTACGAAGTGCACGACGCTTACGCCTTCCCGCCACTCATCGACGAGGGCGAGTTGCGCGCATTCAGCGAGGGTACGCATCGGCGCGCGCATCGCTTCCTGGGCGCCCATGCGCGCACGGTCGATGGCATCGCGGGCGTGCAGTTCGCCGTCTGGGCACCGAATGCCGAACGCGTGAGCGTGGTCGGACCGTTCAACCTGTGGGATGGCCGGCGCCATCCGCTGCGCTCGCGTGGCGCGAGCGGTGTCTGGGAGCTGTTCGTTCCGGGGATCGGCGCCGGTGCCATGTACAAGTTCGAGATCAGGAACCGCGCACAACGGCACGCTGCACCTCAAGACCGATCCCTATGGCCGGCAATTCGAGCTGCGGCCCGCCACCGCAGGCATCGTGACGGGCCCGGCTTCGCACGCGTGGCAGGACGACGAATGGATGCGGCGGCGTGCGACGGCGCGACTGGCTGCATGCACCCATGTCGATCTACGAAGTGCACCTCGGTTCCTGGCAGCGCAGCGCCGACGGCGGCTTCCTCGACTACGGGGCAATCGCCGAGCGGCTCGTGCCCTACGTGGCGGAGCACGGCTTCACGCACGTCGAGTTGCTGCCGATCACCGAGCACCCGCTGGATGATTCCTGGGGTTACCAGGCGACCGGCTACTTCGCGCCGACCAGCCGCCACGGCAGTGCGGACGGGCTCAGGTACCTCGTCGATCGCTGTCACCGCGCCGGCATCGGCGTGATCCTCGACTGGGTGCCCGCGCACTTCCCGCGCGACTCGCACGCGCTCGCCCATTTCGACGGCAGCACGCTGTACGAGTACGCCGACCCGCGCAAGGCGGAGCACCTCGACTGGGGCACGCTGGTGTTCGACTACGAGCGCCACGAGGTGCGCAGCTTCCTGATCTCGAGCGCCTGCTACTGGCTCGAGGAGTTCCACTTCGACGGACTGCGCGTGGATGCCGTGGCTTCGATGCTCTACCTCGATTACAGCCGCCGCAAGGACGAACTGGGTGCCGAACGTGCAGGGCGGCAACCACAACCTCGAGGCGATCGACTTCCTGAAGGAGCTCAATTCAGTCACGCACGGTGAATTCCCCGGCACGGTGACGCTCGCCGAGGAATCCACGGAATGGCCGCTGGTGAGCCGGCCGGTGTCCGCGGGCGGTCTCGGCTTCAGCATGAAGTGGAACATGGGCTGGATGCACGACACGCTCAAGTACATGAGCGAGGACCCGGTGCACCGCGCGCACCACCAGGAAAAGCTCACCTTCGGGATGATGTACGCGTACAGCGAAAACTTCGTGCTGCCCTTCTCGCACGACGAGGTGGTGCATCTGAAGGGCTCGCTGCTGGCCAAGATGCCGGGCGATGACTGGCAGCGCGCCGCCAACCTGAGGTTGCTCTACGCCTACCAGTGGACCTATCCGGGCAAGAAGCTCCTCATCATGGGGAGCGAATTCGCCCAACCGAACGAGTGGAACTTCCGCGCCGCACTGCCGTGGCACCTGGCGGGAGAGTCGCGCGGTGCCGGTGTGCGCCGGCTGATCGCGGACCTCAACCGTCTGTACCGCGAGCGGGCGGCATTGTTCCGCCACGAGTTCGAACCCGCCGGGTTTCGCTGGATCGATTGCGAGGACCGCGCCCGCTCGCTGCTCAGCTACCTGCGCATCGCGGGCGATGATTTCGTGGTCGTGGCACTCAATTTCACGCCGGTGCCGCGCGAACGCTACCGGCTCGGCGTGCCGGCGGCGGGCAGATACCGCGAGATCCTCAATTCGGATTCGACCTACTACGGCGGCAGCAATCTCGGCAATCCCTTGCCTGTCGAAGCGCGGCCCGTGCCGATGCACGGGCTGCCATACTCGATCGAGCTGACGCTGCCACCACTGGCGGGTGTGGTGTTGGAAGTGGAAGGCAGATGAAGAACTCTACAACCACTTCATCATTCCCATCTCGTAGGGGTGACTCAGCAGCGCCTGGTGCGGAACGATGCGCACCTGCACGTCGAGCCGCCCGCACCAGGGCGGCGCGCAATCGATCGCGAATTCGTGCGAGCCCTCGCTGTCGACCTTGCCCGTCGAGCTGAAGTACTCGCGCACCGCACCGCGCGCCCGCGCGCCATCATCACGCGAAAATGAGCTATACGGCGGCGGCTCCGTCTCGCCGGCCGGCAGCACACGCTTGAGCACCAGCTCGACACGTACATCGCCCGGCTCGAGTCCGTTGAGGAACGCGGCCATCCGCATCTTCAGCCGGCCGCCGAAATCGAGCCGCACGGGGACCTGCTCGAGCTGGCGTAAGGCGACCCGCGGCCAGGCACGAGTCACTTTCTCCTTGAAGGCGGCCAGCGCGCGCGCGCCCGCGTAACGATCGGCCGCCAGCGCGCGGCCGCACTGTGCCGCGGGCCGGTAGAGCCCGGCACGATAGTTGTCGAGCACCTGGCGCATGTTGAAGTGCGGAATGATGCTCGCCATCGAGTGCTTCGAGCGCGCCACCCACTCGGGCGAGAAGCCGTGCTCGTTGCGGGCGTAGTAGAGCGGAATCACTTCGTCTTCGAGCAATTCATAGAGCGACTGCGCATCGTCGCGATCTCGATCGAGCTCGTTGTCGCTGGCGGCGGCGGCGATCGCCCAGCCGTTCTTGCCGTCGTAGCCCTCCGCCCACCAGCCATCCAGCACGCTCAGGTTGATGGTGCCGTTGATCGCCGCCTTGATCCCCGAGGTGCCGCTCGCCTCGAGTGGCGATATCGGATTGTTGAGCCAGACGTCCACGCCCGCCACCAGGAGGCGCGCCAGTGCCACGTCGTAGTCCTCCACGAAGATGATGCGACCGAGAAAGTCGCTCCCCGCGCTGATCGCATTGACGTCGCGCAAAAGCTTGCGCGCGGGTTCGTCGGCCGGATGCGACTTGCCTGCAAATACGAAGATCACCGGGCGCTGCGCGTCGCCGACGATCGCCGCGAGCCGGGCGAGATCGTTGAACAGGAGCGTGGCGCGCTTGTAGGTGGCAAAGCGGCGCGCAAAGCCGATGGTGAGCACGTTCGGATCCGCGGGATTGACGAAACGCATCAGGCGCTGGAAGTGCGCCTCGCTCACGCGGTTGCGCAGGCACTGTGCGTGCAGCCGCTGGCGCAACCCTTTGAGCACCTCGACCTTGATCGACTGCCGCACGTCCCAGAAGCGATGATCGGGAATGTCGTAGATGCGCTTCCAGAACGTGGCGTCGGTGAGACGCGCGCGCCAGCCATCGCCCAGCGACATGTCGAAGAAATCGGCCCACGGCTGGAACAGGAACGTCGGCAGGTGCACGCCGTTGGTGATGTAGCCGATCGGATTGTCCTCGGGTGGCACTTCGGGCCAGTTGTCGGCGCAAATTCGCGAGGAGACGCCGCCGTGGACGCGGCTCACGCCGTTCTGATGCCGCGAGCCGCCGAGCGCCAGGCGAGTCATGTTGAAATGGGTTCCGCCCTGCGGTGCGCGCCCCAGGCGCAGGAATGTTTCCGCATCGATGCCGAGTTGCGGGATCAGCTCGCCGAAATGCGCGAGCACGAGCTCCCGGCTGAAGACATCGTGTCCCGCGGCGACCGGCGTGTGCGTCGTGAATACGCAGGCCGCCGCCACCGCTTCCTTCGCGGCCGCGAACTCCACGCCCTGCGCCACCAGCTCGCGCACCAGCTCGAGCGTGAGAAACGCGGGATGACCTTCATTGATGTGCCACACGCCCGGGCTGAGGCCCAGTGCGCGCAACGCCCGCACGCCACCGAGTCCCAGCACGATTTCCTGCTGGATGCGCACGGTCTCGTCGCCGCCATAGAGCTTGTGGGTGATCTCGCGATCGGCAGCGCTGTTTTCCGGGAGGTTGGTGTCGAGCAGGTACACGCGTACGCGCCCCACGCGCGCGTGCCACACGCGCACGTGCACGTCGCGGCCGGCGAAGCGAACCAGTACGCGCACTTCGCGGCCATCGCCGCCGAGCACCGGCTCGACCGGAAGGTCGGCGCGCTCGTGATCATGGTAGTGAGCGACCTGGTTGCCTTCCTTGTCGATGGTCTGCGTGAAGTAGCCCTGCGTGTAGAGCAACCCCACCGCCACGAAGTTGAGCGCGAGGTCGCTCGCCGTCTTGCAGTGATCGCCCGCCAGCACGCCCAGGCCACCCGAATAGATCTGGAAGCTCTCGTGAAAGCCGTACTCGGCGCAGAAGTAGGCGATCAGCTCGTCGGGGCCTGACTCGCCGTTGCCCGATCCTGCAGTGGATTCGCTGTGGTACGCGTCGTATCCGGACAGGACCTTGCGGTAGTTCTCCAGGTAAGCGGGATCCGCAGCCGCCTGCTCGAGGAGCGCCTGGTCGACACAGCGCAGGAAGACGCGCGGATTGCCGCCGACGGCGCGCCAGAGCTCGGAATCGAGTGTTGAAAAAAGCCGCCGCGTGGGGCGATGCCACGAAAAGCGCAGGTTGGTCGCCAGTTCGGCGAGTCGGGCCAAGGGCGCAGGCAGGGCGGGGTTGACCTCAACGGGGAAGCGGGTCGGACTCATTCAGCTCCTTGATCGGGCCATCTCGACACGTAAGTCGTAAGGCCGTGGGGGCCGCGAAGTCTAGCATTGGCGCTGAGGCTTCCTGTGGAGGGCTAAGTATCTACTGCGAAGTCTTGACTACTATTAATCTAATAGTATTTAATGATGCCCTGTAATAGGCATCTAGCTGTGTTCGCTCATGACAGAGCCTCAGGGAACCGAAACGGCGACGGACGAAGGCGAGGCCTCACTCGACCTTTCCGCCCGGAAATTCCAGAAGGAGCTCAACTCCGGCCTGATCGCGCTCGTCCTGCTCTCGGTTCTTGAGCGAGCGGAGGGCGATCTCTATGGCTACCAGATTGCCAAGCAGCTGCAGAGCGCCGCACCCGACGTCAACGTCGTCAAACAGGGTGCGCTCTACCCCGTCCTGCGCAACATGAGCGCGAGCGGGCTGCTCGCGAGCCGTGTCGTCCCCTCCTACGCCGGACCACCGCGACGCTACTACCGGATCACCGACGAGGGCCGCGCGGTGCTGCGCCAATGGCTTGCCATCTGGGGGCAGACCCGTGACTTCGTTGAACTCTTCACCCAACCCGCTGCACGCGCCAACCGCGCCGACTGATGCAGGAGATCCCATGAACGCCCCGCGCTCCGTCGAACAATACCTAGCCCAGCTGAAGGCCGCGCTCGCCGGCGAAGATACCGCGCTCCAGCAGGACGCTCTCTACGATGCCGAGGAATACCTGCGCGCAGAGATTGCGCAGCACAAGGACAAATCCGAAAGCGATGTGCTCGAGCTCATCGCGAGCACCTACGGCGCGCCGGATGAGGTCGCAGACGCCTACCGCACCACCGAAGCGACCGTGAAGGCAGCGCTCGCGCCCGCGCCGCGTCGCAAGCCGCGCGGCGCGCTGGGCCGTTTCTTCGCCATTTTCGGCGACACCCGTGCGTATACGTCGCTCTTCTTCATGTTCCTGTCGCTCGCGACCGGAATCATCTATTTCACGGTCACCGTGACCGGGCTCTCCATGTCCGCCGGCATGATCGTGCTGATCATCGGCATCCCCTTCTTCCTGCTCTTCCTCGGACTGGTGCGCGTGCTCGCGCTCGCCGAGGGCCGCCTGGTGGAAGCGCTGACCGGAATGCGCATGCCCCGCCGCCCCGTGCAGGCTCGCAGCGATTCGCCGTGGTACCAGCGCATCATCGAAATGGTGAAGGACCGCCAGACCTGGACGGCGATGTTCTACATGCTGCTGCAGCTGCCGCTCGGCATCATCTACTTCACCCTCGCGGTCTTTGGGCTCACGCTCGGGCTTGGCCTGATCGGCGGCTCGATATTCCACGTGCTGGTGGACACCGGCGCCGTACATCTCGGCCCGAACGCCCAGATGGAATGGGCGCCGGTGTGGGCTTTTCCGCTCGTGATCGCACTGGGGGTCGTAGTGTTGACGCTCCTGATGCATCTCGCCCGGGCGATTGGCATGATGCACGGGCATCTCGCCAAGGCACTGCTGGTGCGCTCCACGGGATGACCGAGTGAAGTCGAAAGGTATGATCGCGGCAAGCGTTGGCGGTACGGCAGTTGCAATCGTTGCAGCCCTCTACTTGTGGCCACATCCGGCCGGCAAGAGCGTGCTGGACGTTCCCTCGCCCGCCGAGGAGAAGGAAGAGGCTGTGCCGACGGGGTGCCTGCCTTCCGGCGACGGCTTCCTGCGCGCACGGCTCGACGGGGCCCTGGAACTGCGCCTCGACTGGAAAAACGACGGCCTGCAGTGCGAGGGCATGCCGCGCCCCGAGGGCAATGGCATCCGCGTGAGTTTCAGCCGCGCCCTCGACACCGACGGCCGGCGCCTGCTGATCGTCTTCGGCATCGCGGGCCTGAGCGAGAGCAGCTCCGGACGCGCCCTGCCGGCCAATCTCACCATCGTCGAAGAAGGCGGCGCGCAGGTCTTCGGCACGCTGGGCGATGACAAGTGCGTGCTCGACAATGTCAGCCAGCAACTCATCACGCCGTGGCGGCGCGAATCGCGCACCTACCGCGTCAGCGGCCGCGGCTTCTGCATGCAGCCCGCGCGGGCCGTGGGTGGCGAAGCCGGCGTCCTCATGAGCAGCTTCGATTTTGCCGGGCAAGTGCGCTACGAAGACGCGCCTGCCTCGATCCCGGCAAGCGGCCCGTGATCTCCGCGAGCCCGATGATGCGAGGCGCGCTGCTCTGCACGCTGGCGATCCCGGCAATCTCAACTCTCGCGCAGACCGCTGCAGAGCTCGAGCCGCTCGACGCCTTTCCCCAATCGGGCCTCGAGATCCAGCTGCCGACCAAGCGGCTCGAGCTCGAGGTGTGGATCGCCGACACCAACCCGCGGCGCGCACAGGGCCTCATGCACGTGAAGGCGCTCGCGCCGCTGCGCGGGATGCTGTTCGTCTATTCCGAGGCGCGCGTGGTGTCCATGTGGATGAAGAACACGCTCATCCCGCTCGACATGCTGTTCGTGGCCGCGGACGGGCGAATCACCCGCATCGCACGCCAGACGCGCCCGCTGTCACTCGAGTCGATCACCTCGATGGGTCCCGTGCGTGGAGTCATCGAACTCGCCGGCGGGGAGGCCGAACGCCTCGGGATCCAGACCGGCGCGCGCGTGTTGCACCCGGCGTTTGGGACCGGCTAGCCCTTTCTGCCCATATCGGCAGGGAGCCGCCCGGGAGTAAGATCTGGACGCCGATTTGGCAGGGAAGCGCGGGCAAAACCTCAACAAGCGCTCGAATCGGGCATCTACACGGAGCTACTCATGAAGCGTTTCCTCGCAGCAGTTTCGATGACGTGTCTGGGGCTGCTCGGCGCACAGGGCGCGCTGGCGGCCGAGCGTGACGGCGCGTGGTACATCTCGCCGGGCGTGCACGGCATCTGGACCGACGACGAGCGCAACGTCGACGATGACTACGGCTTCAACCTCGCGATCGGCAAGGCCGTGAGCGAGCGCTGGAACCTGGAGCTCGACGGCTGGCGCAGCGAGCACGACGGCCCCGGCGGTGACAATCTCACCATGAACTCCGCCGGCCTGAACGCGCTCCTCGTGTTCTATCGCGATTCGTTCTTTTCGCCCTACCTGCTGCTGGGTGCTGGCTGGCACGAAGACAATTACGAGATCTCCGCGAACTCTTCCGACGTGTACGTCGATACCGGTGCGGGTCTCTTCATCAGACTCAACCGCTCGAGCGATTGCAGCCGCGGTTTCGGGCTGCGCGCCGATCTGCGCGCACGCCATGATTTCACCGAGCAGGGAAGCGATCGCCTGGTCGATTACATGGCCGGACTGGGCCTGCACTTTTTCTGGGGCGGCAACCCGTGCGTGACCGAGCCGGAGCCGCTGCCTCCCGCGGCGCCGCCACCGCCGCCGCCAGCCCCCATGGATAGCGATGGCGACGGCGTGACGGACGACAAGGATCGCTGCCCCGGTACCGCCGCGGGCGCAGCGGTCGATGCGAACGGCTGCGAGCTCGATGGCGACGGCGACGGTGTCGTCGATCGGCTCGACAAGTGCCCCGCTACACCGCGGGGTGAAAAGGTCGACGCCCAGGGTTGCCCCTTCACGCTCACTCTCGAGGTGAATTTCGACAACAACTCGAGTGAGCTGCAGTCCGGGTCCGATACGTATCTGGACCGCGTCGCGACCCGACTGAACGAGTTGCCCCACATCACGGGCGTGATCGAAGGTCACACGGACTCGAATGGATCGGACGAGTACAACCAGGACCTGTCGGAACGTCGCGCCAAGACCGTGCGCGACTACCTGGTGAGCAAAGGGGTCGCGCCATCGCGGCTCACTTCCCAGGGTTTCGGCGAGACCCAGCCCCTAGCCGACAACACGACGGCCGAAGGCCGTGCGCAGAACCGTCGCGTGGTGCTCAGGCGCACGGATCAGCAGCAATAGAAAAGTTTTTCACCCCTCCTTCGCCTCACTCATTGCGCCGACGCTTTCGCGAGCGTCGGCGCTTTCTTTTGCTGCACTGCGTGTGGCTGGCACGGACCAATGGTGCATCGCGACATTGCCGGCCTGAGGGCGCACGCAGACACGCGACAGAGGGCCGCCGCATTTAACCTTTCTCGTAGCAAATATCAGACGTTAACGACGAAAAACGGTGTAGGTTCGCGCTTGGCGGCGGCTGTCGTCGCATTCACGCAACAAAGAGTCACGCCCACGCTCCCCCGCGGCGCCCCGGCAATATCAGTACAGACAGCGCGCCCGGAGCGATAAGTCGCCTGCCAGTAGGGACGAACACAACGTTCGTGGCAGGGCCGCAAAAGCGGCTTTCATTCGCTGGGGGGTGAGTGTATTCTTTTGACCACGCTTGAACCGGCTGGCACGTGTGGCGCAACCACGTGTGTCCGCTTTGGCACAAGACGGGTACCTAAGGGAAGCGAAGAAACTCAATTCGATTTAGACCTCTTGCAGGAGGACCCATCAATGACGACAAACAGCACGATCCGCAAAGCGGTTCGTCTGGCGCTGGCAAGTAGTGCAGCGGCTACCGCGATGTATGGCGTCGCGGCCGTCGCTCAAGACGCTGCCCCGCAAGACGACGCAGCGGACGTCGGTACGATCGTGGTCACGGGCTCGCGCATCAAATCCGCGAACCTCGAAGCCACGACACCAGTGACGCAAGTCACTGCGGAAGACGTAGTGACGCAGGGCGTCACCCGCATCGAAGACCTGGTCAACCAGCTGCCGCAGGCCTTCGCTGCGCAAAACGTGACGGTTGCGAACGGCGCGACTGGCACGGCAACGCTGGATCTCCGCGCCCTCGGCTCAGCACGTACGTTGGTGCTGATCGACGGCCGGCGCATGCCCTACGGCGGCGTGACCAACTCGGCAGCGGACATCAACCAGATCCCGGCCTCCATGGTCGAGCGCGTCGACATCCTCACGGGTGGCGCCTCGGCGGTGTACGGATCGGACGCGGTTGCCGGCGTGGTCAACTTCATCATGAAGAAGGACTTCGAAGGCGCCGAGATTTCGGGGCAGTACAGCTTCTACTGGCATGAGAACGACTACAGCGGCCCGGGCGTGGTCGAGCTGCGCGACACGATTGCGGCGCGCGGTGCTCTCAACCCGAACGAGTTCGCCCTGCCCGATGACACCGAGATGGACGGCGAAGGTTACGAAGGTAACCTGATGCTGGGCGTCAACAGCGGTGACGGACGCGGCAACCTGACGGCCTATTTCACCGTGTTCGACGGTGACCAGGTCCTGCAGCGCGATCGCGACTACTCGGCGTGCACGCTGGGTGCGAACCCGACCGTGTCGTTCGCGTGCGGTGGCTCCGGCACGAGCGCCGGCGGTTCCTTCACGAACTTCACGACCTTCAACCTCACGGCCAACGATGCCACTGCGTTCCGTCCGTTCACTACGGCGGATCAGTACAACTTCGGACCGCTCAATCACTATGTGCGTCCGGAGCGTCGTTACAGCCTGGGTGCGATGGGTCACTACGAGTTCAGCGAGGGCGCTGACGCCTATACGCAGCTGATGTTCACGGACTACCGTTCGGTTGCGCAGATCGCGCCGGGCGGCAACTTCTTCAACACCAGCACCATCAACTGCAACAACCCACTGCTTCCCCCGGGCTCGCTCGCCACGATCGGCTGCACACCAGCCAACGTAGCAGCTGGCACCGACGTGCCGTTCTACATCGGGCGTCGTAACGTCGAGGGTGGCGGACGTCAGCAGGTGTTCGCGAACCAGTCCTTCCGCGCGTTGGCGGGCCTCCGTGGCCAGATCAACGATGCGTGGGGCTACGACGTGAGCGGCCAGTTCTCGAGCACCCGGGCGAACACGTCGACGGAGCAATACTTCGTCACCGAGCGCCTCGTGCGAGCACTGGATGTCGTCAGCGTCGCGGGCGTGCCGACCTGTCAATCGGTGATTGACAATATCGACCCGGCCTGCGTGCCGTACAACCCGTTCATACCGGGTGGCGTCACGGGTGATCAGCTGGCCTATCTCAGCACCCGCGGCGTGCAGGTGGGCACGCTGGATCAGGAAATCTACAACGGCGTCATCACCGGCGACCTCGGCGTCTATGGCTTGACCATGCCGTGGGCGAGCGACGGGGTGCAAGTAGTGGTTGGTACCGAGTACCGCCGTGACTCACTCGACAACAAGGTGGACGCCATTCAAGAGCAGGGCGGCCTTGCCGGTTCGGGTGGCCCGACCATCGGCATCGATGGCGCGGTCAAGGTCAACGAGTACTTCTTCGAAGGCCGTCTGCCGATCGCGCAGGATCGTCCCGGATTCGACAGCTTGTCCCTCGACGTGGCGTATCGCTTCTCCGATTACGGCGATGTGGATACGGACACCTACAAGGGCGGCATCGAGTGGGCGCCGATCCAGGACGTGCGCTTCCGTGGCAGCTACCAGCGTGCGGTTCGCGCTGCGAACATCGTGGAGCTGTTCACCGCGCAGGGCTTCAACCTGTACGACCTGAACGGTGATCCTTGCGGTATCGCTGCGCCGCTCCCGGGCGCATCGCAGGCGGAGTGCATCGCGTCGGGCGTTCCGGCAGCGTTCTATGATGGCGTGAACGACGCCGTAGAGCGCGGCGCTCTGGACAGCCCGGCCGGCCAGTACAACTTCCTGCAGGGCGGCAATCCCACGCTCGAACCGGAAGAATCCGACACGAAGTCGTTCGGCGTCATCCTGACACCGCGCTTCGCGCCTGGCCTGAGCCTGACGATTGACTGGTTCAACATCCGGATCGAGGACACGATCTCTACGTTCGGGTCACCGAACACGCTGGCCGCGTGTTACGACGGCGATGCCGCTGCGTGCGGACGTGTCTTCCGTAACGCCAACGGCTCGTTGTGGGTCGGCACCGGTAACGTGGTCGACACCAACATCAACATCGGCGCGCTGGAAACGACCGGCATCGATGCCAACATTGTGTACAGGGGCCTCGAGATTGGCAGTCTCGGCAGCCTGGGCTTCGACCTGACCGGCACGTACGTTGACGAGCTCATCACCGAGCCGGGCCCGGGTATCCTGCCCTATGACTGCGTCGGAAAGTACAGCGGCTCGTGTGAGACGCCCACTCCGGAGGTCCGCACTCGCATGCGGACCAGCTGGATGACCCCGTGGGATGTCGATCTGTCACTCACCTGGCGGCACTACGGTGGCGTCACGGGCGTGACGACCAATCCCAATGTGACGCTACCGGCCAACCGCATTGATCGGTACCTCCCCTCGGAGGATTACTTCGATCTCGCGGCGAACTGGCAGGTGACGGAACAGGCGGGTCTCGTTATGGGTATCAACAATATCCTGGACGACGATCCGACCCTGACCGCCAGCGTAGGCACGACGGGTAACGGCAACACCTTCCCGCAGACGTACGACGCCATGGGTCGCTACGTATTCCTGCGCGCGATGGTGGACTTCTAAGACCGATCTACAAGAATCGGGTAATTTGATTGGCGGCGGTCCCTCGGGACCGCCGCTTTTTTTTGGGCGTCCGCGTAGACTGGCCAACGCACTATGGCGGACGTTCGACTGAACCCGATCGGCGGCGAGCTCTCGGCCCACCTGCCGATCTCACCCGACGCCTACCCGCAGAAGCTCGACCTGATCCGTCAGCTGGTGCTTCTCATCCGCCTGGATGCCAACGGCTACCGCGCGGCGAGCTTTCTCGATGACCGCATCCTGGGGCCGGCGACGCAAGGCGTCTGGATGTCGGCGAAGCGGGTCCTGGAAGCCGCCCGGCGCGTCTCCGGGCCGCGTCCGCTGCACTTCATCTTTCACACCGGCCACGTGGGTTCGACTCTGGTGAGCCGCCTGCTCGATGAGACGGGCCTGGTGCTGTCCTTGCGCGAACCGTTGCCGCTCAGGACGCTCGCCGACGCGCATGACGTGCTCCACGTGCCTGAGTCTCTGCTGGACGAGGCACAGTTCGCTGAGCTGCGCGACATGCTCCTGCGCCTGTGGTCCCGCGGATATGACTGGACACGCGCAGTCGTCGTCAAAGCGACGAGCAGCGCGGGACGGGCAGCCATTCCGCTACTGGACGGTGCACCTGAGTCACTGGCCATCTATCTCAATGTGCGTGCCGAGCCCTACCTGGCCACGCTGCTGGCGGGTGAGAACTCGGCCGATGATCTGCGTGGGCACGCGGCTGGCCGGATGAGGCGCTTGCAGGCGCTCGGGGCGAGTGCTGCCCGGCCGTTGCACCAGCTGTCGATCGGCGAGCTGGCAGCGCTCGGCTGGCTGGTGGAAACGGGATCCCAACTCGACGCCGTGGGTCGCTTACCGGAACGCGTGCTGCCCATCGACTTCGATGGCTTCCTCGCCGACGTGCCGGAGGGCATGCGGCGCATCGTGCAGCACTTCGGGCTTTCGCCGCCCGCCACGTACCTCGCCCAGATCGGTGCGAGCCCTGTACTGGGGCGCTATTCCAAGGCGCCGGACCGTGCGTTCACTCCGGACGAACGGGCGCGGCTGCTGCACGAATCGCGGCGCCAAAACCGCGAGGAAATCGCGAAGGGCATGGCCTGGCTCGAGGACCTCGCGAAACGCGACACGGCCGTAGCCGCGATCCTCGCCGCGGGCGCCGCCTGAGCTGACGGCCGCAAGATCGATAGTGGCCCGATGGAACCTGCACAACGCGCACAGCAGCTCTCCACAGCGTACGCCGAGCTGCAGCGGGGCCGCTTTCTCGAAGCGGAACGGCAATTGCTGCTGTTGGTCGATGCGCTGGGCGACGACCGCGAGGCGCTCCAAGGTCTCGCCGGCATCTATTTGCGGACCGGCAGGTTGGGCGAGGCCGAGCCAGTCCTCGAGCGCCTGGTGGCCTCCTGGCCCGGTGAGACGGGCTTTCAGCTCGATCTCGCCGCCGTGCTCGAGCGCAACGGCAGGCACGAAGCCGCCGCCGCGCGCTATGCAGCGTTGATAGAAAGTCAGCCGGAGCTGGCTGTCGCGCGCTTCAACCACGCGTGTTCCCTCAGACGCAGCGGCCGGCTCGAGGATGCGCTGCGCGAGCACCAGAATGCGCTCGACCTTGGCATCGAGCAGCCGGAGGAAGTCCACTCCAACATGGCTGCGATCCAGACCGAACTGCATCGCGACGTCGAGGCACGAGCCTCATTGCAGCGCGCGCTCGCCGTAAATCCGCAGTACATACCGGCGCTCTACAACCTCGCCCTGTTGCACGAAGAGTTTGGTGAGCGCGAGCAGGCGCTCGGGCTCTTCAACCAGATCCTCGAGCAGGACCCAACTTACCACGCTGCCCTGATCCGGATCGCACATGCCCGGCGCGTGAGCGACGCGGGCGATCCGGTGGTCAAGAAGCTGCGCCGAGCACTCCGCCGTTCGCAGCTCGATGGCACGGCCCGCGAAGGCCTGCACATCGCGCTGGGGAAGGTCCTCGATGACTACGGCGCATACGACGAGGCCTTCGCGCAATTTGAGCTCGGCAACCGCTGGAGCGCGGCCCGCATCGGACTGTATGACCGGGAGATTGCCGAGAAACGCACCGCGCTGGTCCTGGAAACATTCACCGCGGAGTGGCTGGCGCGCGCGCAGCCGGTGTCCGAGCGGCCACTGGTGTTCATCACGGGGATGTTCCGTTCCGGCTCGACGCTCTTCGAGCAGGTGCTCGCCGCGCATCCGCGCATCACGGCGGGCGGAGAGATCGACTATTTCGGCCCGCAACTCGCGCGTCTCGGCGTGCAGTTCCCGGCCGGGCTTGCCGCGCACGAGCCCGACCTGTGGCGCAAGCTGGGAACCGGCTACCTGGAGCACCTCGACCGCACCTTCGCTGCCGGCGGGCTCGTCACCGACAAGCGTCCGGACACCTTCGCATTTCTCGCCCTGATCCGCGCGCTCTTCCCGAATGCGCGCTTCATCCACACCGTGCGCGATCCGCTCGACACCTGCTTGTCGATCTATTTCGAGCAGCTCGACGAACAGTTCAGCTACGCGAACGACCTGGGCAACATCGCGCACTACTACCTGCAATACCGGCAGCTCATGGAGCGCTGGAAGGAACTCTTCGGCGCTGCCATCTTCGATGCCGTGTACGAGGACTTCGTCGCCGAGCCGGAGCGCACGACGCGCGCGCTCCTCGGCTTTCTCGAGCTCGAGTGGCACCCGGGGTGCCTCGAGTTCCAGGCGGTTCGCAATCGCGTCAGGACCGCGAGCGTGGCGCAGGTGCGCGAGCCCGTCTATCGCCGGTCGTCAGGCCGCTGGCGCCACTACGAGCGCCATCTCGAAGGGATACGCGGGGTGTTGAAGCGAGACTAAGTCGAGGACCACATGCGCATGAGGTTCTGGCGCACCACGTCCAGGCGCACACGGCTCTCGGGATTCATGTTCTTGCCTTCGAGCGCGGCGATCTCGTTGAGCTCGTACACCTGCTGGCGCCGGTGCGGATCGGCGATGAGGCTCTCGATGAACGTGATCGAGACCAGCCTCTGGCCGGAAGTGACCGGCATCACCTCGTGCAGCAACGTCGAGGGATACACGATCGCCTCGCCCGCTGCGCCCTTGAACGCCAACGCCTGGTTGCCCACCACGAGCGCCAGCTCACCGCCGGCGTAAGCGGCCGGGTCGCCGATGAATACCGTGCAGGAAAGATCGGAACGCACGGCGATCTTCGGCAGCTGGATGATCGCCGCGTCGGCATGCGGCCCGTACTTCATCCCCGGTTCGTAGCGTGCGAGCAGCGGCGGCGCCACGCGCTTCGGCATCGCGAAGCTCATGAACTCGCGCGAGCGCGCGAAGGCCCCCGCCACCAGCTGCGAAGACTCGGCGTACTTGGGATCGCCGGTGTCGGCCTGGAGGTTCTGCTTGCTCTCGTTGGCCGGGTTCGAGATCTTGCCGTCGACGAAGCGCAGCTCGTGGCTCAGCGCCGTGAGACGCGCAATCTCTGCGTCATTCAGCAGGCTTTTTATCTTGAGGAACACGCGGCGCCACTATATATGAGCCGGCGGCACGGTGCCGTTGAAGGCATCTGCGGCGGTGATGACCGAGCGGATCGCTGCGCGCTCCTCGTCGGACAGGCGCGGGTTCCACACGTCACAGATGAAGATGATTCGCGTCTGGTCGCTGTCGTTCCAGGCCTCGTGCTCGATCGTGTCGTCGAACACCCAACCCTCGCCCAGCCGCCACTCGCGCGTCTCACCGCCGACGCGAAACCGGCAGCCGGCCGGCAGGACCAGCGGCAGGTGCACCACGAGGCGGAAATTCGCCACGCCGTTGTGCGGCGGGATGTGCGTCTTCGGGTGCAGCACCGAGAACATCGCTGTGGGGGAACGCAGGTCCACCTGCGCCTGCGGGAGCTTGTGCAGTGCCTGCAGGGTTGCCGGTGCCCGGCGGCAGCGCTCCTCGACCGGCTTTGCCAGGTGGTAGAAATGAAAGGCGCTCCAGCGCGGCGACTTGTTGAGCTCGCGCCACTGGTCGAGCGGCATGTGGTCCTCGTACTGGATGTACGGTTTGAAGCCCGGCTCGTCCTCGACCAGGATCGTGGCGAGCTCGCGCTGGATGGCGCCGGTGGCGGCCTCGAATTCCGGCAGCCAGGGAAATTCGCGTCGCTCGTAGAACTCGATCGCCGGCAGGCCCGGGTAGTAGTAGTCGCTCGGTTCCTGCTGGTAGCGCTTGCGCGTGCGCAGAGTCGTGTCGATGAAGGCGTCGACGCGGCGCCGTTCGCTGGCCGTGCAACGATCCGCGGTGTCAGCGGCGCGGTCGCGGATGAATGTGCCGAGCTCGCCGACATACTGGCCATGCACGGCTCGCGCTCTCTCCACGGCGCGCAACGTGGGGGCATCGAGATGGCGATCCGCGGGCGCCTGCGCCAGCGCCACGCCGTAGGCGGTTGCCGCGGGCACGGCTTGCCCCAGGCGGTCGAGCAGGCTTGCCCGCATGAGCAACGCCGGGAAACTGCGCGCGTCGCGCCGCAGAACCTCGCGCAACGCCTCGAAGGCGCCGTCGACGTCGTCCAGCTGGCGCCTCACCACGGCGAGGTTGAGCCACAGGCTGACGCTGGAGTCATCGCGCTTCAGCGCCTCCAGCAGGATCGCCTGGGCGTTCTTCGCGTCTCCCGCCGCCATGGCCTGCATGGCGGAGCGGTTCATTCGCGCGACTTCTTCACTCATGCGGCTGCAAGACTACGGTGCCATTGAATGGACCCGCAAGGTTTTGCTCACATGTGCCGCCACCGTCATAATTCCGCCCCGGATCACTGGTTTCCATCCTGTACGTGAGCAATGCGATCGAAAACGCGACCGCGGGCGCGGAGGCGCTGCGCCAGGGCGATGCGCTGAAGGCTCGCGAGCTCCTGCAGCGCGCCGCGGACGGTGGGCGCGCCGATGCCGCGGTGATGCTCGGCCTCGCCCGCGCGTGCCAGTCGCTCGCCGACGAAAAAGGCATGGCCGCGGCGCTCGATCGGCTGCTCGCCGCCGAGCCCCGCAACATTCCCGCGCTGATCCTCCGGGCTGATGGTTTCGCGGCAGCCGGTGACACGCGCTCCGCCTCCTCTTTCTATCTGGCCGCGATCCGGGCCGTGCCGCCCAATGCGCAGATTGCTCCCGATCTCGCACCGGAGTTGCGCCGCGCGCAGCAAATGTGCGAGCGCTACGCCGAGGAATACCGCAACTACCTGAGCACGAGCCTCGCGGCGAAAGGATTCGATGCGCAGCGCTCGAGCCCGCGTTTCGCACAATCGCTCGACCTCATCCTCGGCAAGAAGCGCGTCTTCGTTCAGCAACCGCGCTACTACTACTTTCCGGGCCTGCCCCAGATCCAGTTCTACGACCGCAATACCTTCCCCTGGATGGACGAGCTGGAAGCGGCGACGGACGACATCCGCGCGGAGCTCATCGACGTGATGAATGACGCCGGTGCGTTCTCGCCGTACGTGACCGGCGATGCGAACCGGCCGCGCAACGACAAGTCCGGCATGCTGAATAATCCCGCCTGGAGCGCGTTCTACCTCGTGAAGAACGGCGACGTCGTACCGGAGAATGCCGTGCGTTGCCCGAAGACGATGCGCGCCCTGCAGAATGCGCCGCTCGCGCGCGTGCCGTACCGCTCGCCCTCGATCCTGTTTTCGCTGCTCAAGCCGGGCGCACACATTCCGCCTCACAACGGTCTCGTCAACACGCGCCTCGTGTGCCATCTCCCGGTGCTGGTGCCCGGCAAGTGCGATTTCCGGGTCGGCAACGACACGCGCGAGTGGGTCCACGGCAAGGCCTGGGCCTTCGACGACACCATCGAGCACGAAGCCTGGAACCGCACCGACCAGACCCGGGTCGTGCTGCTCTTCGACATCTGGCGCCCGGAACTCACCGAGGAAGAACGTGCGCTGGTCGTCTCGTTGTTCGAGGCCATCGACGCTCACAGCGGCAAGCGGCCCGAATGGGAAATCTGATTGGAACACAGACAAGAGAGGGGAAATCGATGAGGCCATACTGGATCTGCGGGTTGGCCCTGACCGGAGCATTCCTGGCGGCGATGCCCAGCGGCGCCGCCGAGGATTTGCCGGCAGCGCTCGCCGCCTGCCGAAAAGAACCGGATGATGCCAAGCGGCTGGCGTGTTACGACCGTTACGCCGCCGAGATGACACCCGCGGCCACCGCCGCCAATACGGCGGACACTGAGGTCGCGACCGCGGCCGCCGCCACGGCGGCCGCAGCGGCAGCGATGCCCAAGACCAGCGTCGATCCGCCGGCGGCGAGTGCAGCGCCGGTCGCAGCGGCTCCACAAGCCACGACTGCCCAGGCATCGGCCGGCGCCGCGCCAGCAGCAGTGCCCCCCACCGCGGAGGAGAAGTTCGGCTACACCGAAGCCATGACGCGCGAAGAGAAGAAGGAGCCGGAACTCCAGGAAATCCTCGCAACCGTGACCCAACTCGGCACGCGCGGGTACGGCGAGCTCGTAGTCACGCTCGACAACGGCCAGGTCTGGGCACAGAAAGCCGCACAGTCCAACTTCCATCTCAAGATAGGAGACGAGGTCAGGATCAAGGCTGGCGCGCTGGGTGCCTTCCTGATGTCGAAAGTCTCCTCGGACCGCACCACTCGCGTCACGAGAGTTCGCTAGGCAGCGACGGGCACGACGTCGAAGGAAATCGCCGTACGCGGCTCGAAACCCAGGATCGGGTTCGTGCCGTGCCACAGGTACGACGGAAAGAGCACCAGGCGCCCGGCTTGCGGCTTGATGAAGACCTCCGCGGCGGCTCCGGGAGTCGCGAACCGCGGCTCACCGAACTTGAGCCAGCCGGACATGAGCTCGAGGTCCTGCGTTTCCGGCGGCACGGACACGTAGTACGCCGAGCTGATCCACCCGTGCGCATGAAAATGGTTGACGTGGAAGCCCTCGCGGCGCAGCTGCACCGACCACGCTCCCCTGAACGCCGAGGCGCCGTGATTACGCGCGGACAAGGGATGCGCCGCATCGCTGCCGATCGCGTGGCGGTAGCTCTGGACCGGACCCTCGAAGGCGCGCATGACCGCCTGGATCGCGGGATCGGGATCGGTGACGAGACTCCGGGCGGTCTGAGTCCCATTGCGCGCGCTCTGATCGAGCGGATGCATCGCGAATTGCTGGCGTGCATTCAGCGCCTCGAGCAACGCCGCGTTGAGCTCTTCCATGGAACGCCAGCCCGGCGGAGCCTCGAGGTCGTAGGTGCGAACCAGCCGGTCGTAATCGTAGAGTTGCCGATAGAGCGGCAGATCGAGCAACCGGGCAGCCGTCGCCTCGTAGGCGATCCAGCCCTGGTCGTGCGGCGACTTCGCGCGCTGCGCCTCGATGAACGGCTGCGCGTCCTGCGCACGGCCCCGCGATAGCAGGATCGACACCAGGGTCTCGACGACCGCCGCATCCTGCGGCTTGGCGATCGCGGCCTCCATGGCCTCGCTCTCTGCTTCCTTCAATCGACCCACCTCGCGCAGGACCTGCGCGAGCGCCGCGCGCGCGTCGGGCGTCGGACCCTGGCGCGCGATCAGGTCGCGCAACGTAGCTTGCGCACCGTCGAGGTCGCCCGCCTGCCGCTGCACCATGCCGAGCAGGAGCTGCAGGGAGGGATCCTCGCGATGCGCCGCGGCGGCGGCGGCGATGTCGCGCGCGAATTCCGGATCCGCTCGCTGGTAGCGCAGTCGCGCGAGATGCAGCTGCGCCTCGCCGTGCCCCGGATTGAGCGCAACGGCGTGCGCGTACGCCTGTTCGGCTTCCTCCGTTCGATAGAGTTGTGTGAGCGCGCGTCCGCGAGTGAATGCCTCCTCGAATCCCGACAGGCCCAGCGCCCGTGCACGCTCGAGCGCGGCCAGCGCCTCCTCAGCACGCGCCATCTGCGCGAGCAGCGAGGCGAGATTGTGATGCGCGGCGGCGAATCGCGGATCGACGCTGATCGCCCGCCGGTACGCAGCTTCGGCTTCGGCCAGCCGGTTCTGGTCGCGCAAGGTCAGCGCGAGCGCCGTCCAGCCGCGCGGTTCGTCGGGCCGGGCGGCGATCAGGGCACGGCATTCTGCCTCCGCTGCGCCATGCTGGCCCTGCTCATTGAGGGCGCGCGACAGGCCGTAGCGCGCTCCGCGATGCTGCGGGTCGAGCGCCAGCGCGGCGCGAAATTCGCGCTCGGCGTCAGGCAGCCGGCCGAGGCGTCGCAGGAAATTCGCCATGTTGGCGCGAAAGTCCACATTACCCGGCTCGAGCTCGATGCTCTGCGCGAGCAGGCGTTCACCGTCGACTGCATCACCGGCGTCCCTGCGAATCAGGCCGAGTGCGTGCACCACCCTGGCATCGCGCGGCGAGCGATCGAGGAGCTCACGAACGAGCGCTTCCGCCTGCGCAACCTGCCCCTCGCGCAGCAGGGCGTATGCCCGTGCGAGCTCGGCTCGATTTGCAGCGGCTTGCGGGGCTTCATTCATGCCGCGAAATCTTACACGATGGCCCGAATCGCCCCTCGCGCGGATGGCAAGCGCCGCAATCAAACGTACAATCCACGCCACCCGCTCCGCGCCTGCAGGATTTCTCCATGGCTGAGACACCGACGATCAACATCAACATCGCACAGCTGTTCTCGGTGCCGCTCGCGGTCACCGAAGTGGCCGATGCGGCAGCTCTCAATGCCGGGCTCGAGCCGCTGTTGCTCTCCCGTGAGAACAGCGAGTACGCGAATCCGTCGCCGCCGCCGCTGCTCACGAGAAACGTGTTCGAGAGCAACTCCGGCGTGCTGCAATGGCCCGATGCGCCCATGCCGAAGCTACGCGTCGCGATGATGACCATTGTCAGCCGGCTGATGGGCGAGTTGAGCTCGTATTCGCTGCAGGAGCTCTCGAACATCGTCGCCGCCAACCAGACCCGGTTCCACATCACGCGCCACGGCGGAGCGATGGCCGCACACAACCAGCCCATGGCTTCCTGGTCGGCGGTCTACTGCGTGAACCCCGGTGATGAGTCGCCGGAGTTTCCGGACAGCGGAGTACTACGGATCATCGACACGCGTATCTCCGCATGCACCTACATCGATCCGGCGAACGCGCGCTGGCAGACTCCATTCGGCTTCGGGCATCCGACGGTGAAGCTGCGTGCGGGGCAGGTCGTATTCCTGCCGGCCTATCTGCTGCGCGAAGTCACGACCTATCTCGGCGAGCGTCCGCGCATCACGATCAATTGCACGTTCTCTTTCGCGCGACGCTCCGATCTGCAAGGCGCCGGATCGACAGCCGCAACGACCGCGACGCCTTCCTGAAGCGAGCGGGTATGCCGGTCAGAAGAGCCTGGGCTCAGCGGTTAGGCGGGTAATTCCGGGTATTGCGGCAGGCGATCGGTGATGTCGAACCAGTCGGCCTTCGAGCCGACGAAGATGTGCGCCAGGGGCTGCATGCCCGGGTCCGAGTCCAGCGATCCCGCGGGAACGACCACGCCCCGCCCGACCATGACGTAGGGCAGCTCGCCGCCGCAGTCACGGCAGAATGCCACGGTGAAGCGTTGTGCCTCCGGGACCTTGTACTCCGCGACGTTTCCCTGGCCTCGCGTCCAGCGGAAACCCTCAGCGGGGTAGAACAGGTTCGTGGCGTGCGCCGCGCCGCGCCCTCGCCGGCAGCGCGTGCAGTGGCAGTTGAACGCTCGCAGCGGCGCGCCCTCGATCTCGAACGCCACGTCGCCGCACAGGCAACTGCCGAGCGTCACGCCAGGCTTCGCCTCGATGACCGGTCGCTGGATGGCCGGCGCCGGAAAACCGGGCGGATACGCTTCGAAGCGCGGCAGGTCATCCGTGATCTCATGCCAGGACGCCTTGGAGCCCACGAAGATGTGGGCGCCGGGCCTGAGGCCGAGGTCGCCCTGCAGATTACCCGCCGGTACCGCGACGACATCGAACTGGGGCAGCACCACGGGAGCCACCGATCCGCAAATTTTGCAAAAGTTGCGCGTGGCCCCGGGTGAAGAGGCATAGCTCGCCACGTTCTCCTCGCCGGCGAGCCAGCGGAAACGGCTGACGGGCGCGCCCACGACGGTTGCGAAGAGCGACCCGTGGTGCTTGCGGCACATCGAGCAATGGCAGTGCGCCATCCAGCTCAAGGGGCCGTCGACCACGAAACGGACGGCGCCGCAAAGACAAGTCCCGTCGGCCATGGGCCAGCAGGATACCTGATGCGCGCCAGGCGCCGAGTAGGGAACTAGAATCTGCCGCAACCGATCGCACTGATCCATGAGGTACGCCATGCGCGCCATCCTTTTTGCCGTCCCGATCCTTGGACTCAGTCTCGCCGCGTGCGGCACCAACCCGGTCACCGGGAAGCGCGAGATCCAGTTCGTTTCCGAAGCGCAGGAAGTGCAGCTCGGCGAGCAGCAGTACGCACCGACCCGCCAGAGCGAAGGCGGTGACCTGACGGTGCTGCCCGAGCTTACGACCTACGTGAATGGGGTCGGCCAGAAACTGGCGGCCGTCGCCGATCGCAAGCTCCCGTACGAGTTCGTGGTCCTCAACAGCTCAGTGCCGAACGCATGGGCGCTGCCCGGCGGCAAGATCGCGGTCAATCGCGGACTCCTCACCGAGCTCAAGAACGAGGCCGAGCTCGCCGCGGTGCTGGGACACGAGATCGTGCACGCCGCGGCACGCCACGGTGCCAAGGCGCAGGAGCGCGCCACGATGATGCAGGCCGGGCTCGGCGTGGCGCAGATCGGCGCGGCTGTGGGCGGAGTCGATGCGAATCTGGCGAGCCTGGTGCTGGGGGGCGCGGGCGTCGGCGCGCAGATGGTCCAGCAGAAGTATGGCCGCGAACAGGAGCTCGAAAGCGACCAGTACGGCATGAAGTACATGAAAGCCGCGGGCTACGATCCCAACGGCGCGGTGACCCTGCAGGAGACGTTCGTGCGTCTCTCGAGCCAGGGAGAAAAGAAGGAAGCCGATTGGTTCGAAGGCCTGTTCGCCTCGCATCCGCCTTCGCAGGAGCGCGTCGATGAGAACAAGAAAACCGCGGCGGAACTCGGGGTCGGAGGCGAGATCGGCGCGGAGCCTTACATGGCGAACCTCAAGCCGCTGGTGGCCATGAAACCCGCGTACGACAAGTACGATGCGGCGACGGCCGCTGCGCGCAAGGGCGATCTCGCGCAAGCCAAAAGTCTCGCCGGCGAGGCGGTGAAGCTCGCTCCGCAGGAAGGCCGCTTTCAGCAACTGCTCGGAGAGATCGCGCTCTCGGACAAAAAACCCCAGGAGGCGGTCGGCTACTACCAGAAAGCGATCCAGCTCAGTCCCAACTATTTCGGTTCGTACCTGGGCGGCGGCGTTGCGCAATATCGCGCCGGCGACAAGGCGAAAGCGGAACAGTGGCTCACGCAGAGCGCGAAGCTGCTCCCCACCGCGCCCGCCGCGTACTTCCTGGGCAACCTCGCGCGCGACAAGGGCGACACGCAGAACGCGGTCAAGTACTACCAGGCCGCTTCCACTTCGAACAGCGACATTGGCAAGGCCGCCGCCACCGAGCTCGTGCGTCTCGACCTGCCGAAGAATCCCGGCAACTACCTGGCGACCGGACCGCAGGTCGCCGCCGACGGGCGCCTGGTGCTCGTCATCGAGAATCGCGCGCCGCTGGCGCTCACTGATATCCAGGTGACGCCGGTGCTCGTCGATGGCGCCGGGAACGTCGTGCAGCAGGGTAAGCCCGTGGCCATCCCCAAGGCACTCCAGCCGGGCGAACGGGTCACGGTCGACGCGGGAGTTGGCGCTGTTTCGCAGGAACAGCTCGGCGCAGTCCGCTTCCGGGTCGACTCGGCGCGCATTGCAGAAAATACAGCCAAGGATTCTGGAAAATAGCGGGAACTCCGGCACTTGGTCGGAGCATTATGGATTTAAGAAGCAGCGATTCGCGCGCCGATGGCGGGTCGCTCTCCAAACACCAAGAGGCGACTGTGTCACAGCCCACCATCGACAACCGCGTTGGAGAAACCGAAGCCCTGCTGGTCGGCCGTCCGTCCCGCTCTGCGCTCGCGCTCGCGGACTTTCCCGACCACGCGCTCGTCGAGCTCGTGCTGCAGAACGAGGCGCGCGCGTTCGAAACGCTGATGCGCCGCTACAACCGGCGCCTGTTCCGCGTCGCGCGCAGCGTGCTGCGTGAACAAGGCGCCGCCGAGGACGCCGTGCAGGAAGCCTACATACGCGCTTTCACTCACCTCGATCGCTACCAGCCGACCGGGAGCTTCGGCGCCTGGCTCACCCGCATCGCACTCAACGAAGCGCTCATGCTGCGCAGGCGCATGCGCACTGACATGGTTTCGCTGGAGGATGTCGACGAGGCCACGCTCATCGGTGCGCGCGGCGTTGCCGTGGAAATCACGGTATCGTCCGACGGCCTGGAAGCCGCGCATGCCCGCCAGCTTCTCGAGCAGGCGATCGACGCGCTGCCGGAGAACTTCCGCACGGTGTTCGTGTTGCGCGTCGTCGAGCAACTCAGCATCAGTGAAACGGCCGCGTGCCTCGACCTTAACAGCGCGACCGTCAAGACGCGCCTGCATCGCGCGCAACGGCGCCTGCGCACCGATCTCTCACGCCGTTTGCATCGCGAGCAGTTGAGCGTGTTCGAATTCGACGGCGTGCGTTGCGACCGCATTGTCGCCGCCGTGCTGACGCGGCTGCGCAGCGGCGTGCCTGCAGCGCGACCGCCCTGTGCGCTGCCCGCGCCGGTTACCCCCTGAGAAACGCCCTGCAGGTCGCGGGGGGTCATTTCGGCCGGTCGCGCGCGTATATAAAGAGTGGCCGCGCGACCAGGCCAACACGCCCGTGAGCCACCTGCTCGCGTTATGACACAATTCCGCCATGCCACTGACGCGCATGGAGCATTACCTGGTGCTGACGGATGACATCGACGGCACGCGGGATTTCTATTGCGACGCGTTGGGCATGCACGTCGGTCCGCGGCCACCTCTGAAGTTCGCCGGCTACTGGCTCTACGTGGGCGACACGCCGTGCATTCACATCGGCGAGTGGAAATCGTACGTGGAGCATTCCACGGAGCTCGGCATTCCCGTGACCAGCCGTGCTCCGGGAACCGGGCCGCTCGATCACATCGCGTTCAACGCCGTGGACTATGAAGAGGTGCGTGCACGGCTCGATCGCAACGGCATACCCGCACACCTCAACGTCGTGCCGGGCAACGGCTTGAGGCAGCTGTTCCTCTACGATCCCAACGGCGTCAAGATCGAGATCAATATCCCACCCTCACCGGCGTGAGGGGTCTTCAGATCGCGCGGGCGGACATCTGGCGCGCGATGTACTCGGCTTGGCGCAGCACCAGCGCCACGATCGTGAGCGTGGGATTCGCCGATCCCGACGTGCTCAGCAGGCTCCCGTCGGATACGAACAGATTGCGGATATCGTGCGTCTGACCCCATGAGTTCGTGACGCCGTCGCGAGGAGTCGCGCTCATGCGCGCGGTGCCCATGTTGTGTGCCGAGGGCGTGCTGTTACCCCGGATCACGCGCTTGGCGCCGACCGCCTCGTAGAGCTTCGTAGCCTGCTCGTGCGCATGCTTGCGCATCGCGAGGTCGTTGGGGTGATCGTCCACGTGCAGGTGTGCGACCGGCAGCCCGTGCGCATCCTTGACCTTCGGATCGAGCGTGATGCGGTTGTTCGACTGCGGCAGGTCCTCGCCGTTGATCAGCATGCCGGCGAAGTTGCGGTAATCCTCCAGCGGCGCGGTGAACTCGCGCCCCCAGCCGTACGGCAGGCCCGCGAGGGGCAGGCTTGGCAGGTCGAGCGCGGCGAGCTCGAGGTGATAGCCGCCGACGAAACCGCGCTTCGGCTCATTGACCGTCTCGTCCTCGACGACTCCGGCCAGGGTCGCGCCGCGCCAGAAGTACACCGGCTGATCGAAGATTCCCCAGACGAAACTGCTCACGTGGTGACAATAGTTGCGTCCCACCTGGTCCGACGAATTGGCGAGACCCTGCGGAAACTTCGCCGACTCCGAGAGCAACAGCAGGCGCGCCGTCTCGATCGAATTGCCGGCGACGCAGACGACGCGCGCCTTCTGGCGCTGCTCCTTCCCGGTATGATCGCGATAGACGACGGCGGTGACCTTCCCACCGGCATCGTGCTCGATGCGCGTCGCCATCGACTGGATGCGCAGATCGAGATTGCCGGTGGCCTCGGCGCGCGGAATCTCCGTGTACAGCGTGCTCCACTTGGCGCCAGTCTTGCAGCCCTGCGCGCAGAATCCCTGCTGAATGCAGAACCCCCGGCCGTCGCGAGCGCGCGTGTTGATCGCCATGTAGTTGGTGTGCACGCGCTTGTAGCCGAGCTTCTTCGCGCCCGCATACATCACCTTGAAATTGTTCGAGGCGGGCATGCCCGGATTGCCGTTGCGGCGCGTGACACCCAGGCGCCGTTCGGCGAGCTGGTAGTAGTTCTTGAGCTCGTCGTACTCGATCGGCCAGTCGATCAGCGACGTGCCGGCAATGTCGCCGTAGGTCGTGCGCGCCGTGATTTCCCACGCCTGGTTGCGCGGCGTGGTCGCGGTCCAGTGCACGGTCGTGCCGCCCACGGTCTTGCAGGTCCACGAGGGCAGCGTCGGGAACTCACGCGCCACGCTCCAATTGCCGGACTGCGTGCGCGGGTCGAGCCAGGTGAGCTGCCCGAAGGCCTCGCCGGGCACTTGTGAAAACGTGCCGATCGTCTGGCGCGCTCCCGCCTCGAGCAGCACCACCTTGATGCCACGCCGGGTGAGCTCGTGCGCGAGCGTTCCGCCCCCGGCGCCGGAACCGATGATGACCACCACACCTTCATCGTTGTGATCGAAGCTCGCCATCGCGCCCCCTATTCCGACACCGGCGCGGGCCCGCTGTCGGCGAGCGGCACGTCCGGAAGCCAGCGCAGGTCGTTGAAGCCGCGATACAGGTAACCGCCCTTCGAGAACGCTTCACCTTCGTAGCCGAAATAGGCATACGCGAGCGGCGTCGCGTAGAGGATCTGCAGCGTCTTGACGCGCATCGTCTGGAAGAATGCAGTGGATTCAATCTTCTTCAGTGCATCGACGCGCGCGCCTTCACCGGCAGCTGCGAATCCGGACCCCAGGCTCTTCACGCCGTCTTTCAGCAGCGCCGCGAGCCCGGAGTCCCCGGCCGCCTCGGCATCCACCGCCTGGATGACCATGGCATAGGCGGCGTCCTCGAGCTTGTCGTGCGGCGCAATCGTGCGCGCCATGCTCACGAGGGCCTGCCCCTCCGCACTCGTGAGCGCGGTGAGGTCGACCGCCCAGGCGCGACTCGGCGCGAGCAGCGACCACGGGCTCCCTGCCGCGAGCAGGCCCGTCAGCAGGCCTGTCGTCTTGACGAAATCGCGGCGACGCATCGGGATCTCGAGTGCCATTGGTCATCCCCCAGGTCGATGAGCCACGCACTCTTCCACACCAGCCTTGCGCTGGGCAAGCACACCCGCGCCCACTATCCGCCGGCGTGTTGGGACGCTACCCTCGCCCTACTCCACAAGAACAACCTCCGCGGAGCTCACATGTCCGGCGATGACATGACACAGGCACGATGACCGCGCTGCTGCTGCTCATCGCGTGCTTTTCGCTCGGCGTCCTGGTCGCACGCTTCGCACGCCCGCCAGCGGGTCTCGCGCAAGGCCTCAACTGGTGGGTCATCTACGTCTCCCTGCCGGCACTCGTTCTCGAGCTGATCCCGCGTCTGCGATTCGATCCGCAACTGTGGTTTCTCGTCGCGGCGATGTGGATCGTGTTCCTCGGTGCCTGGGCGCTGGCGGCGATCGTGGGGCGCGCGCTCGGCTGGTCACGCGCCCGCATCGGCGGCGTGACGCTCGCCGCCGGGCTGAGCAATACGGCCTTCACCGGCTATCCGTTGATCGAAGCGCTGCACGGCAAGGAAGGGCTCGCGCTCGCGGTGGTCACCGACCAGCTGGGCTGCTCCGTCGTCCTCGCGACGGGCGGCGTGTTCGTGGCCTCCCTCTATTCGGGCGGTGGCACACCTCCGGCCAGTGCGCTGGTGCGACGGGTACTGCTGTTTCCCGCGTTTGTCGCGCTGGTGATCGGGCTCGTCGCGGGTGCGGCCGGCGGCTGGCCGCCGGCGCTGGAAAATGTCTTCGCACGGGTGGGCGCAACGCTGGCGCCGATCGCGCTCTTCTCCATCGGCCTGCAGTTCGAGCTGCATCTGAATCGCTCGCAGCTCGGTGCTGCGGGTCTCTCGCTCGCCTGGAAGCTCGCCCTGGCGCCGTTCGCCGTCTACCTCGTCGGCTATGCGACCGGCATCGAGGGACTTACGCTGACGGTGGGCGTCCTGCAGGCCGCGATGGCGCCGATGATTTCCTCCGCCATCCTCGCCGAGCAGTATCGGCTCGAACCCGAGATCGCCAACATGGCGCTCGGTGCAGGGATCGTGATCTCGCTCGTCACGGTGCCGCTCATCGATCGGCTGTTGTAGCGGGGCCCTACTCCAGCTGCACGATTTCGGCGTCGCGCTCCTGGAAGGTCACGACCTCTCCGACTTGCTTGCCGATGAGCGCCACGGCGAGCGGTGACACCCAGCTGATGCGGCCCTGCGCGGGCTCTGCTTCGTCCTCACCGACCAGGCGAAACTCGCGCCGTGATCCATCGGCAATCGCGAGCGTCACCTTGACACCGAAGCGCACGGTGTCCGGCGACGGCACCGGCTCCACCAGGCGGGCGCTCGCGCGGCGCTGCGTCCAGTAGCGCAAGTCGCGTTCGATGCGGGCGAGCGCGGCAGCGTCCGTCTCCTGGCGGGCTGCTCTTCGCGCGGCCTCGAGCTCGCGGATCTGGTCCTCGATCTGTCGCTGCCCCGCGCTGGTCACGAAGTTCGGATGCGGGCTCACGACGCGCTCCGGAAGGGGCTCGACGTCCTGGTCCGACTCGCGTACGAAGGCTCGGCTCATGGCATGGACCTCGGTCCAATGGGGTCTGACCCCATCCTCCCCATTTTTGGATCGTGTGCCCATTCACGGGCCGCGGCAAGACGGTCGGGAAAATGGGGTCTGACCCCATTCTTCTACTAGACTTCCCCAATGAAAGACCTGACCCAGGGCCCGATCGGCGGACATCTCGTGCAGATGTCGCTCTTCATCGGCGCCGGGATGCTCATCCAGACGCTCTACTACATCGTCGACCTGTACTTCGTGGCGGGCCTCGGCGGGACCGCGCTCGCCGGCGTGAGCGCCGCGGGCACGGTTACGTTCCTGGTGCTGGCGCTGACACAGGCGCTGGGCGTCGCCACCGTCACGCTCATCTCGCACGCGGTGGGGCGCAAGGACGAGCGCGATGCCGGCCTCATCTTCAACCAGGCGCTCGCCATCGCCGCGATCGCCGGCGCGTTGCTGCTGATCGGCGGTTACGCGCTCAGCGACTTCTACATGGAGCAGATCAGCGCCGATGCAGCGACGGCGCGCGCCGGGGAAACCTATCTGCACTGGTTCCTGCCCGGGCTCGCCTTGCAGTTCGCCACGGTCGCGATGGTATCGGCGTTGCGTGGCACGGGCATCGTAAAGCCCACGATGCTGGTCCAGGCCATCACGCTGGTGATCAACGTGGTGCTCGCGCCCATCCTCATCGCCGGCTGGGGCACCGGTCGTCCGCTCGGCGTCATGGGCGCGGGACTTGCCAGCACCATCGCGATCGTGATCGGCGCGCTCCTGCTGCTGGGCTATTTCGTCAGGCTCGAGAAGTACGTGCGCGTCGACCGTTCGTTGTGGCGCCCGCAATTAGACACCTGGAAGCGCATGTCCAACGTCGGATTGCCCGCGGGCGGCGAGTTCATTTTCATGTTTCTCGTCCTCAGCGTGATCTATTGGTGCATCCGGGATTTCGGCGCCGCCGCGCAGGCGGGATTTGGCGTCGGCGCCCGCGTCATGCAGTCGATCTTTCTCCCGGCGATGGCGGTGGCGTTCGCGGCCTCGCCGATCGCGGGTCAGAACTTCGGTGCGCGTCGCGCCGACCGCGTGCGCGAGACATTTCGTTCCGCAGCGCTCGTGAGCATGGCCATCATGGCGGCGCTCACCATTCTCTGCCAGTGGCAGGCGGAGCTGCTGGTGCGCGCGTTTTCGAGTGATCCGCACGTCGTCGAGGTGGGTGCACATTACTTGCGCATCGTCTCGTGGAACTTCATCGGCACCGGCATCATCTTCACGTGTTCCGGCTTGTTCCAGGCCATGGGTAACACCTGGCCCGCGCTGCTGAGCAGCGGCGCGCGCATCCTCACCTTCTGCATGCCGGCAGTCTGGCTTTCGATGCAACCGTGGGTGCACCTCGAGCACTTCTGGTACCTGTCGGTGGCCACGATCGCACTGCAGGCGATCATGAGCCTGTGGCTGTTGCGGGGAGAGCTGCGCCGGCGCCTCGCTTTCGCCTAGCAAAAGTCCGCGTGCCGGGAACGGAACCCCCGGGTTCCCATCGAAGGGAGGTCATGCCGACCTCAGGATCGAGGAAACGCGGCCGCCGCCCCGCCAAACCGCCCGCGGTTCGCACGGGACAGGCGAAGTGGCCACCCACACGCGAGGAGTTTGCGCGCCGTTTCGACGAGCGCTTCTACGACCCCGCGTTCGCTGCGGTTCGCAACGAAATTGCCCGCATTCGCGAGGTCGCGGCCGACGGTCATTTCGAATATCGCAAGAGCCCGCGCCGACGCCGCGCCGGTGCTGCATTCGCCAGGCCCGGCTACGAGCTTTCCATCGAATGGCTCGGTACGCGCGCGAATATCCAGGCGGCGGCGCGCCAGCAGCGCAACCGTCGCTCGCGATCGCGCGTCCTGCTGATCTGCGCCGCTTCGCGCAATGACAAGACCTGTCCCGGCGAGATGTCGAAAACCTATCGACTCGTGCAGAGCGCCAGGAAGACGCTGGAGGCGCAGCGCTTCGAAGTCGACCTGCTGGACCTGAGCACGCTCACCTCTGAATACGGGCGCGTCATTTATCCCTGCAAGGCCTGTGTGTCGACGGCGATGCCACTCTGTCACTGGCCCTGCTCCTGCTATCCGAATCATGCGCTCGGCCAGGTCAACGACTGGATGAGCGAGCTGTATCCACGCTGGGTCGCGGCGCACGGGGTGATGATCATCACGCCCGTGTACTGGTACCAGGCGCCGAGCGGTCTCAAGCTGATGATGGATCGGCTCGTGTGCGCGGACGGCGGCAATCCCGATCCGACGACCACGCGCGGCAAGGATCCGAAACTTGCCAAGGAGCTCGAGCTCAAGGGTTGGCACTATCCGCGACATCTCGCAGGACGTGCGTTTTCCGTCGTCGTGCACGGTGACGCCGAGGGCGCGGATACGCTGCGCCGCTCGCTGGTCGATTGGCTCACCGACATGGAGCTGGTGCCTGCGGGAGCCGCCGCCAATTTCGATCGCTATGTCGGTTACTACGAACCCTATGCGACCAGTCACGAGGCCCTCGACCGTGACCGGGCCCTGTTCGAAGAAGTCCGCAATGCCGCGCGCAGCCTGGTGAATGCCGTGCGGATGATCCGCCGCGGACGCCGCGAACCGGACGCCGGACTGAGCGCTCCACGGCCGAAGTGACGGTATCGGCGTCTGTCCTACAGCGCATCGGGGTGCGCACCGACGCCCCCGTAAAGGCCCCCGCGCCGATGATGACTGTTCAAAGCCGGCGCGAACGCCGCGACCGGTACAGGAGTGACGAGCATGATCCGCACGACTCTGTGGACGGCATTGATCTGTTCGATCGCCCTCAGCTTGGGCGCCTGCGAGAAGAAGGGCCCCGTGGAGCAGTTTGGCGAAGAGGTCGACGAAGCCGTCGACACCGCCAAACATGGCGAGGAATCCGCCGGCACCAAGCTCGACGACGCGGTTGACGAAGTGCGCGAAGGCGCGGAAGAGACCGCCGACGAATTGAAGAAGGACTAGCACGAAGCTGACCGCACGGCGCCGGCCCGCAAGGGTCGGCGCCGTTGTGCTTTCTGAGCTTGTCGCTGCATACACGCCGCGCGCTACAATCGCGGCCCACATGGGCGGCATCAACTCTCCGGGCGCGCCCTTCAGGATTGTTCACCTTGGCGCCTTCGGGTCCAGCCTCCGGTACCCGCATGGCTGAGCACGCGCGCAAGATCGCCGCGATCCTGGCGGCCGACGTGGTCGAATACAGCCGGCTCATGGGTGTGGACGAGCCGGGCACCCTCGATGCCCTCAAGATCCGGCGCGCGCTCTTCGAAAGCATGGTCAAGGATTTCGACGGCCATGAATTCGGCAGTGTCGGCGACAGCCTGATGGCGCAGTTTCCCAGCGCCGTGAACGCCGTGCGCTGCGCACAGGCGATACAGCAGGCCGTAGCGAGCGAGAACGGACCCCTGCCTGCCGAACGCCGCATGCAGTTGCGCATCGGCATCAACCTGGGCGACGTCATCGAGGAAGACGGCGCGCTGTTCGGCGACGGCGTCAATGTCGCGGCGCGCCTGCAAGCGCTGGCGGCGCCGGGCGGAATATTGGTATCGGGTGCCGTCTACGAACAGGTGAAGAAGAAGGTGCCGGCCTCGCTGCGGTTCGCCGGCACGCGCCAGGTCAAGAATATCGTCGATCCCGTTCCCACCTACGAGGTGCTGGATGCGGATGCGCCATCCACGCCGCTGAGATCCCTGGTCCGCCATCCGCACCGCTGGCGCGTTGCAGCGGCTGTGTTGATCGGAGCGCTCGGCATTGGCGCATTCCTCTACTGGCGGAGCGACCGGGGCGAGCCAGGTCCGAACGCCAACCGTGCCGAACCCTCCGTGGCTGTGCTCCCCTTCGTGAACATGAGCACTGAAGCGGACAACGAGCCGTTCGCCGACGGCCTGTCTGAGGAAGTCCTCAACGTGCTCGCGGGCATCGAAGGGCTCAAGGTGGCCGGGCGCACGTCCTCCTTTTATTACAAGGGCAAGAGCGAAAGGGCGGATGTGATTGCCGCAACCCTGGGCGTGAACCACCTGCTCGAGGGTAGCGTGCGCTGGGCGGGCACGAAGGTGCGCATCACCGCGCAGCTCATCGATGCAAGCAACAACGATCACCTCTGGTCGCGGGCCTTCGATCGCGACACCGCCGATGTGTTTGCGGTACAGGAGGAGATCGCGCGGGCCGTGGCCGACGCTTTACGCGTCGAGCTCATGCCGGCCGATGAAGCGCACCTCGCCAGGCGCGGCACCGACAACGCCGAGGCCCATCGACTCTACCTGGTGGCCCGGGGGCGCATGCGCGAGCGCGGCCTGCCGAACCTGCGCGCCGCAAAGGCCTTGTTCGAGAACGCCATCGAGCAGGATCCGTCGTATGCGAGCGCCTACTCGGGTCTCGCCGATGCGTACTTCCTGCTCATCAACAACCACCTGCAAGAGCTCGACTACGGCGAGGGCGAGCGGGCAGTAGCGCGTGCGCTGGAGCTCGATCCGACGTCCAGCGAGGCTCATGCGTCGCGGGCCAACTTCGCGCTGCTGGATTACGGAAGGCGCGGCGACGCGACGGCACTCGATCGGGCCCTCGGTGACTACCGGCGTGCCATCGAGCTCGATCCTGCGAACGCCCAGGCGTATCACTGGTACGGCATTGCACTCGAAGAGCAGGATCCCGGCGCCGCCTTGCGCGCACTCGAGCGCGCGCTCGAGCTCGATCCCCTGATGAGGCAGGCGCAGCTGGCCGTCGCCAATCTGTATTTCGACAGGGGCCAGTACAGCAAGGCGCGCGAGGGCCTGCAGCAGGTGATCGATCGTTATCCGGATTTCTCAGGCGCCTATCGCGCGGCCGGTGACTTGGAGTACCACTCGGGCCACCTTATCGAGGCTCGCGCGCGCCACATGAAAAGTTACGGGTTGGAGCCCGACGCGTTCGGGGCGGCAACTGTCTACGTGATCAGCGTCGAGCTTGGCGACCGGGCGGCTGCAGCCGAATGGGCGCAGCGAATCGCGGGCGTTGCCATGTTTGACCTGGTGGGCGAAGGCGTGCAACTCAGCTTGCAAAGTCAGTATCCGCAGGCGGTGGAGATTTTCAGGCGGGCGCTGCCGCGATTCATGGGCGATCCCTGGTACTCACTCATGACGTCTCATCTCGAGCTGCTCGCCGGTCAGCCTGAGCGTGCGGTCGCCGTGCTCCTCGAGCGATCTCCGGAACTGACGACAGAGCCCGTCGCCATTGCGAACTGTGATGCGGCGATTGCATTGGCGACGGGCCTGCAGCGGACGCGCCGATCCGGTGAAGCGGAGCGGTTGTTGCGCCGAGTCGCGGCCTGGCTGGACAGCGAGCCTGCGCCGCGCCGGCCGCAGAAGTGGGTGGCCCGCGCAGAAGTCCACGCGCTGCTTGGCGAGCGGGAGCAGGTCTTCGAGACGCTCGATCACGCCTTCGAGCTGGGCCACCGCAGCACACTCAGTTCCGCCTACATCGCCGTTCCGTACCCGGGCGAAGACAATCCGGCCTTCGCGAGCGTGCGCAACGATCCGCGCTTCACCGCCTGGTATGCGCGCATCCGCGCCGACAACGCGCGCCAGCTGGCGCAAGCCGGGAAGCAGGGCTCGACCGGCGAATGAGCCCGGCTACGGCGCGACGATTGCAGGCGGCGGCGTCTTGGCAATCTCGGCGCGCAGCTCTTTCAGCTTTGCCTTGATCACCGCCGCATTCGCGGGTCCCATGCGGATCAGGAGCTTCTGCCCCGCCGAGCGCGACTCGAGCGTGGGATCGGCGAACTGGTAGTACACGCTCGGCTGCACGAGCTCGATCGGCCCCTTGATGTCGGGAGCCGCGATCAGGTGGTCGATCACTTCGACCATGCGATCGTTGAAGTACGCCGATGGGTAGCCGAGGTTTTCGTAAGACTCCTGGAAGAGCGGGTAGAAACGCCGATAGAGCGCGGCGAGCTGCTTGGAGTCGCTCGTCTGCACCAGGCGGATCAGCGGGGCGTAACGCGCATAGTTGTCCGCATCGAGCACGACGCTGTCCCCGCCGCCGCCCGCCTCGAACTCGCCCGCAACCGTCTTCACGGGCCGCAGGTCGACGGCGACCTTCTTGCGCGGCAGATTGTCGACCGTCACGACGAAACGCCGGATGACCTCCTGCGGCACGAGATATTCAGCGACGGCCTGGTCCCCCAGCACCACGGTGAGCGCGCTGCGTACTGCCGGGTCGCTCTCCTTCAGCTTCGGCAGCGGCCCGGCTTCAGGCTCAGACGCCGGCATCGGATTCTCGATCTTCGGCTCGCCCGCTCCCTCGGCGGGTTCCTGGACCTGGGCCTCCTGCTGTTGCTCGAGCGCCGCGTCCTTGCGCTGGAAATAAAAGTATGTCCCCACGCCAGCGAGCGCCAACGCTCCGAGCACCCATAGGAATTCCTGCTTCATGCGTGACTCCTCAGAAGAAGACGCGGGTATGGACCGGCGCTGCGCCGACAGGTTCGCTCCCGGCAGCTCCACGCCACGATGCGCGGCGGCGTAAACTGCCGCGCGTGCAATCCCTGGGCGCAATCGTTCGCTGCCTCGCCATTGCGGCACTCATACTGAACGCGTCCAGCTCGCGCGGCGACGCGGAGGATGCGTATGGCAAGGAGCGCCAGGCGCTGCTCGAGGAGATTGCGCAGGATGTGCGCGACACCGCCGAGTTTCTCAACCGCCGCACCCTCGATGAACGGGTCATGCGCGCGCTCGCGAGCGTGCCGCGGCACGAATTCGTCCCGCCGACGGAGCGTGCAGCGGCATACGAGAACCGTCCGCTGCCCATCGGGCACGGGCAGACCATTTCCCAGCCGTACATCGTCGCCATCATGACGGATCTCGTTGAGCCTCGTCCCGGCTGCCGCGCGTTCGAGCTCGGCACCGGATCAGGGTATCAGGCCGCGATATTGAGCGAGCTGTGCGACCACGTCCACACGGTCGAGATCGTCGAGCCGCTCGGGCTCGAAGCACAGGCACGGCTCAAGCGGCTCGGGCGCTCGAACATCGAGGTGCGCGTCGGCGACGGCTACCACGGCTGGCCGGAGCGCGCGCCGTTCGACGTAATCGTGGTCACCGCCGTCGCGAGTCACATTCCGCCGCCCCTCATCAAGCAGCTCAAGCCCGGCGGTCGCATGATCCTGCCGGTCGGAACGCGCTTCACCACGCAGCAGCTGGTGCTGGTGCTGAAGGCGCCGGACGGGCACATCACGACGCGCCAGGTCCTGCCGGTGGCATTCGTTCCCCTGACCGGCGGTCATGAGTGAGCGCGCGCCGCTCGCCTCCGTCGCACTGGTTTCCTGCGCGGCGCTGGCGAGTGAAATCCTGCTGACACGCTTCTTCGCGATCGTTCACTGGTATCACTTCGCCTACATGATGATCAGTCTCGCGCTGCTCGGCCTCGGCGCGAGCGGCACGTTTCTCTTTCTCGCGCGGCGCGTGCTGCTGCGGCACTTCGCGCCGGCATTCAGTGCGAACCTGCTGCTGTTCGGTTGCTTCGTGCTCCTCGGCCCGGCCATCGCGCTGCAACTGCCTTTCAGGGCCGAGGAGCTGCTGTGGAACCCATGGCAGCCGCTCTGGCTCGTCTGCACCTACCTGGCGCTCTCGACGTCCTTTTTCTTTGCGGCCAACGCGATCGGGTTGGCGTTGATGGCGTATCGCGCGCAGGCAGGCCGTCTTTATGCCGCGGATCTCCTCGGTGCGGGAGCCGGAAGTCTGCTGATCGTCGTGGCCCTCGCCTTCCTCCCTCCCGAGCGCGCACTCACGTTGCTCGCCGCCGCGGGATTCGCAGCGATCCTCATCGCTGCACTCGAGCTGCGCTGGTGGCGTCGGGGCTGGATCGCCGCAGCGGCGGTCGGAATGCTGCTGGTGGGCATCACGCCCGCCGGCTGGCTGCGTCCCGAACCGGGACCCTACAAGGCCCTGAGCCAGGCGCTGCTCGTGAGTGGTACAAAAACGATTGCTGAAGAGTCCGGCCTTCTGGGACGGGTCAACGTGATCGAAAGCCCGAAGGTACCGCTGCGACACGCCCCTGGACTCAGCCTCACCGCCGCCAGCGAACCTCCGCAACAGCTCGGTTTGTTCACCGATGGCGACCAGATGGACGCGATCACCGCGGCGACCACCGACCCGCAACGCCTCGCGTTCCTGGCCGAGACCACCAGTGCGCTCGCCTACCAGGTGGCGCGACCCCAAACGGTGCTCGTTCTGGGTGCTGGTGGCGGACTCGAAATACTGCGCGCCCGCTCACTCGGCGCGACGCGCATCGATGCAGTCGAGCTCAACCCGCAGGTCGCAGGGCTGCTGACGCGTGAGTTTCGCCACTACACCGGCGGGGTGGTGCAGCAGCCCGGCGTGGCACTGCACATCGGCGATGCGCGCGGCTATCTCGCTGCGGATGATCATCGCTATGAGCTGGTCCAGATGTCGCTGGTGGCCGGCGGCGGCGGCGGGCTCGGCGGGCTCAGCGAGGACTACCTTCATACCGTCGACGCGCTCGGGCTCTACTACAAACGCCTGGCGCCGGGCGGGTTCCTGTCGATCACGCGCTACGTCCAGGTGCCACCGCGGGACGGCCTGAAGCTGATCGCGGCAATGATCGCGGCGCTCGAGGCGAACGGAGTGGCGGAACCCGGGCGCCGCCTGCTCGTGATCCGCGGCTGGCAGACCATGACCTTGCTCGCCAAGAGAGGAGAAATCACCGCCGCCGAGATCGCGCGCATGCGCGCATTCACCGAGCGGCATGCGTTCGACGTCGCATGGTTTCCCGCGATGCCGCGCGAGCTGGCGAACCGGCATAACCTGCTGCCTGAGCCCTGGTTCTACGACGGGACGCGCGCGCTGCTGGGCGATCAAGCAGAGCAATTCATTGGCAGCTATCCGTTCGATATTCGCCCCGCGACGGATGACCGGCCCTACTTTCAGAACTTCTTCCGCTGGCCGGCGTTCGTGCAGGCCTGGCAGGCGCGCGGCCGTGGCGGGATGGCATTGCTCGAGGCTGGCTACGCGGTGCTGGCCGTCACAGTGCTGCAGGCGCTGGTCGCGGGGGTCCTGCTGATCGTGGTGCCGATCCTGCTCATGGGGCGGCGCGAGGCGGCGCCCGGCGTCAGGTGGCGGGTGCTCGGGTACTTCAGCGGCATCGGGCTCGCGTTTCTCTTCATCGAGATCGTCTTCCTGCAGAAGATGCAGCTCGTCGTGCATCATCCGACGCTGGCGCTCGCGCTGGTGCTCGCGATCTTTCTCACGGCCGCAGGCGCCGGCAGCGCCTGGACTTCACGGCTCGGAGGCGCCGAAGCGCGCCGCAGCCTGACCGTCGCCGTATCTGGAATAGTGCTGCTGGGATCGCTCTACGCCGTGATGTTCGATCCCCTGCTGGCTGCGCTCGGCGGCTTGCCTCTCGCCGCGCGAGCCGGGGTGGCGACTCTCCTGCTCGCACCGCTCGCGTTCCTGATGGGGACTCCCTTCCCTCTGGCGCTGCGCCAGCTCGAGGACCCGTTGGTGCCCTGGGCCTGGGGCATCAACGGCTGTGCGTCGGTGGTGAGCCCCGCGCTCGCGACGCTCCTGGCCATCGACCTCGGACTCACGCCGGTTCTCTGCCTCGCGCTCCTCATTTACGCCGTGGTCCTCGCGGTATTTCCCCGCAGAAAAACGCCTGTTGTCGCCGATCGCTGACAGGGCCTGAGCTATTTGTCGCGGATCGAGGACGTTTTCGGGCCTCGTAATTTGTTTTTATTTCGCTAGACTGCGCGCGTTTTTGAAATTGACGAAAGCGCACTCTTCATTGCGCATGTTTTTTTTCAAGCAACAACTCGCTCAGGGCCGGAAATTATGCGTCATCTCATCTCGATGGTCACGTTGTCATTGGCGGCGCTCGTCGCACCCGTCGTAGCCACTGCGGCGAACACCTACCAGGTAAATCCCGTCGGCATCGCTTACGAGTTCACCACGAATGTCTCTCAGTACGGGCGTCCGGGCGGGATGGTGATTGCGAGCCCCTGTAATTACACTAATTCTGCTTTCTCCAGCGCGCGCGCCAACGGCGCTGAAATCCTCGCCTACCTCAACCCTATGGAGGTGCCCGACTGGTCGCACTGCGAGTTGAGCGACCAGTTCTTCATGGGCGACGTGCGCAACACGCCGAAATGGCCCTGGCCGTCCTACGGCCAACGCGTCAACTATCCGAACTACCACATGACGGACATGCGCAAGGGTTCCGCGTGGAGCAACCACGTGGTCGCGTACATCGAAAATATGATGCGCGAGGACAAGGTGGATGGGGTGTTTCTCGACGTGGTGGGCGGTCGACTCTGGTCCTCTCTCGCGAACTGGGACTCCTGGCCGCAGTGGGAGAAGGATGCCTGGACCGACGGCAATGTCGACCTGGTCCGCCGCCTGGACGCGAGCCGCCGCCGGCTCAACCCTCGTTTCATCGTCGTCAACAACGGCGTGTGGTCGCGCGGTGGCAGCGATACGCGCGCCAACGCCGGCGAGCAATACGTGGATGGCGTCGTCCTCGAACACCACCTCGCGACAAGCGCCTGGCATAAGGCCTATGCCGGCCGCGCTTTCAGCAACATCGGACACCGGCGCGTGATCGCGATCGGTCGCAGCAACGCCGACGCCCTGGCATGGAAGGACGTCCAGGGCGTCACGCACGTTTCGAATCAGCAGAGCTATAGCCAGGTCACTGCGCCGCCGGTGGCCTTCAACCGGCTCACCGACCGGCCGAAGCGTTTCGGGCAGGGCATCAGCGGTGGCACGTACTTCACCAGCGCCCTGGCCGTGAACACCAAGCGCGGCTCGCGATTTTCACTCAGTCAGAAGGGCACGCTCCTCAGCATGGTGGCAGGGGTTGACGGCAATGGCGGGGGCTCCGCAGGGCAGAGTTTGAGGATGGTGCTCTACCGGGACAGCGGCGGCGTGCCGGGTTCCATGGTCGCGCAGAGCAACACCGTCTCGAACGCGGCAGGCAGCAGCTCGCGATGGCTGTACTTTCCTTCGCCCGCCGTGAGGCTCGATCCGGGCAATTACTGGATCATGGTCCACAGCGGCTCGACCAGCGCCGTCACTCGGCTCAAGGGCCTCTCTAGTGCGAACACGCACAGCAATGGTGACATGTTCTCGGACGGTGCGGCGAACCCGGCCGGCTCGGGTTCGCTCGGCACGATGACGCTGTCGGTCTTCGTCAATTACACGGTCGGGTATTAATCTCCTCGCGCTGGCGCGATTCAAACGGTCGCGCCAGCGCGGAACAGGGCGATGGGATTTCTTACTGAAGGATCGGCGCCAGCGCAGCGCCGATGCGCTCCGCCTGCTGTGAATTGATGAGACTCCCCAGCACCTTCTGGAAGTGCGGGTGCTGCACGCCGGAGCCGATGTACTGCCAGCGGTAGGCCTTCAGCACACCGTTATCGAGCGCGCGGCGCTGCTCGGCATCGAAGGTACGGCCAGCGATCAGCGTGAAGTAGGCGACGTCCGCGATCGACTGGACCTGCAGGATGCCATCGACGGCCCCGACCAGCGCAATCAGGTCATCGACCGCGCGATCCCTCTCTGCGGGCGTAAGCTTCGCGTCCTCGCGCAGCCACTCGAGCTCATCCAGCATCGCGTGCTGGCATTCCTCCCTCCAGTGATACATGAAGACATCCTTCCACAGCGGCGAAAGGTCGGTCTCGCCCGCAATGCTCTCGGTGTAGTGCTTCTGCGTGAACAGCTCGATGAAGCAGGTAAGGCCGAGCACCGCCCAGGTTGATTTGCCGAGCACCACGCCAGCCACGGCATTCGCTTCCACCACCGGCTGATACCCCGCGGGCATGGCCGCGGCCATCAACTCTTCGATCCTGCGGAACAGCGCCTGGTGCTTGAGCTCCTCGTCGCTGAAACGGACCAGGGCCTCGAGCGCGGTCTGGTCCCCGAACCAGTGATCTCGGCTCACTTCGAGCACCTTCGCATTCACGAAGCGCTCGACCAGGCCGAACAGATTGGCATAGGTGCGGCCCTGAACCTGGCTCAGCAGGCGCTTCTCCGCTGCGCTGAGAAAGCTGAGCTCGTCCACCTTCGACAGGCCGTTGGGCAGAAAGCGCTGCGACAGGTCGAACTGCCGGCCGCGAATCACATCCGCCTCGATGTCCCAGCGGACACGCTTGGAGGCGCTGATGCTGCGCGCGTAGCGGCCGCTGTGATCGACGGTTGCGGGGTGCTGCACGATCTGGGCGGATGCATTCATGGTCGAAATCTCCCTCGAGGTCGATGTTTCAGTGGTGCACAGGATGACGAAGCCGCATTCGCGGATGAACGGGAAGGATGTCCCGGCGTAAGCCGATAGCGGCCGTGGTGCAGGGGAGCTATGTCCCGGCGTGCGATGCGCGGCGATGCGGTGGCCGGTTAAACTGCGAGAGGGGAGGCTCGCGGTGCAGCAATCAATCCGCTATCTCAAGACCGCCGACGGCGTGCGCATCGCCTGGGCCGTCTCCGGCAAGGGCCCGCCGCTCCTCAAGGCCGCCAACTGGCTGAGTCATCTCAACTACGACCTCGAGAGCCCGGTGTGGCGACACTGGATCGAGTTTTTCAACGCTCATTACCAGTTCATCCGCTACGACGAGCGGGGCTGCGGTCTCACCGACTGGGAGGTGAGCGATCTGTCCGTAGCCCGCTGGGGCGACGATCTCGAGAGCGTGGTCGAGGCGAGCAACCCTGGCGAGCCGTTCGTGCTCCTCGGCGTGTCGCAGGGCGCGGCGGCCGCAGTCCATTACGTCGTCCGCCATCCCGAGCGCGTCTCACGGCTGATCCTCTATGGTGGCTACGCGTTGGGTTGGGCGCACCGTGAGGACAGCGAGGGGTTGCGCCGCTACCGGGCGATCATCGAGCTCGCCCGGCTCGGCTGGGGCAAGGACAACCCGGTCTTCCGGCAACTGTTTACAGGCTTGTTCATACCGGGTGGCACCGCCGAACAGCTCGAGTGGTTCAACGAGTTGTGCCGACGCACAACGACTCCCGAGATAGCCATGCGGCTGCTCAAGGCGCGCTCCGAGGTCGATGTGCGTGACTTGCTGCGTTCGGTGCCGGTGCCCACCCTCGTGTTGCATGCGCTGCACGATGAAGTAGTGCCATTCGTGAACGGAAAACTCCTGGCGGCGGAGATTCCCCACGCCGAGTTCGTGCAGCTCGATTCGCGCAATCACATCCTGCTGGAGCACGAGCCCGCGTGGGCGCGTTTCAAGGAGGCCGTCCTCGAGTTCACCGGGCGGCCTGCCGAGGCGGGTGCCGAAGATCCGCTATTTGGGGCCCTCTCGGAGCGCGAGCGCGACATCCTCGCGGCACTGGTGGCGGGTCGCAGCAACTCCGAGATCGGCACGAAGCTCTTCATCAGCGAGAAGACGGTCCGCAACTCCCTGACGCGGATATTCGAGAAGCTGGGTGTCAGGACTCGCACCCAGGCCGCCGTGCTGGCGCGCGATCGGGGTTTTGCCGCCAACGAGGCGGGAGCGCGTCGCGCCGGGGGCTGAAGCTCCCAGTGTCATCCACTTGACAGTTCGCCCGGTGCCCGGGGGCTAGCCTTCCCCCAATGAGCACCGGGGGTCAATTGAGCCGATTCGAGCGACTGCTCTCGCTGTCCACCAAAGTGGAAGCGGGCGAAGGGCGGTGCGTGGCGGTGCTGCTGCTGCAGGCCACCGCCCTCATGGTGGCCTACTACCTGATCCGGCCGGTGCGCGAGGCGCTCATCCTCACCGAGGGCGATGCGGAGCTGCGCAGCTATGCCGTGGGCGTGCAGGCAGTGCTCCTGATGCTGGTCATCCCGGCGTACGGCATGCTGGTGCGCACCGTGCACGCGAGCCGCGTGTTCCAGATCGTCGGCGCCTTCTTCGCCTCCAACCTCGTCATCTTCTTCCTGCTGGGCCAGGCCGGTTTTCGTATCGGCCTGCCCTTCTTCATCTGGGCCAGCCTCTTCGGCGTGATGTGCGTGACGCAGTTCTGGGCGTTCGCGACCGACCTCTTCAACGTCAAGAGCGGCCAGCGCCTCTTCGGAGTCATCGCGATCGGCATCTCCGGCGGCGCCTGGATCGGATCGCGGCTGTCGTCCGCGTTATTCGAGACCTTCGGACCTTACGGCCTCATGCTGGCCTCGGCGGCGATCCTCGTGGGAACGTTGTTCCTCGGCCAATGGGCGCGCCGCGTCGTGCCCGCAACCTCGCAGAGCGTGCCGGCCGAAGAACCCGCCACGGCGGAGACGAAGCCTGCCGCGCGCTGGCTGGGCGGCTTCTCGGTGATCGGCCGCAGCCGCTATCTCGCCGGCATCGCGGCGCTCGTCGTGCTGCTCAACTGGATCACGTCGACGGGCGAGTACGTGCTGTCCGACTGGCTCATCGACATCGCGCGCGTGGAAGCGCCCGACGCGCAGAAGCTCTTCATCGGCCGCTTCATGGGCAACTACTGCGCCTCGATCACCCTGGTGGGATTCCTCATCCAGCTGCTCGTGGTGTCGCGCGTCATCATGGCCGCCGGCGTGGTGCGCGCGCTCATCGTGACCCCCGTGGCATTCCTCGCCGGTTACCTGTTGATCGGCATCGTGCCGGTATTCGCTCTCGTGCAATCGGTGCTCGTGGTGCAGAAGAGCCTCGACTACTCGCTCCTCAACACCACGCGCAATGCCTTGCTCCTCCCCACCAGCCGCAGCGTGAAGTACCAGGCGAAGACCACGATCGACACCTTCTTCTACCGCGCCGGCGACCTGCTCTCGACGCTCTCGGTGTTCGTGGGATTGCAGATGTTCGACGATCCGCGGATGCAGTTCGTGTGGCTCATCATCGTGTTGAGCCTCACCATGACGCTGGTGGCCTGGCTCATCGGCCGCGAATACTCGCGCAGCTTCAGCTCGCCGGGCGAAACTTCACCGGGCAACGCGCTCGGGGGCAGCGGCGGCGGGCGCGGTGTTCTCCTTCAGAAGCCGATCGCGGCGTTTCAGCAATGCATCAATCTGGCGAACTTGCAGATACGGTCCCAGCTGAGCCCTCAGCGTGTCCCGATCCAGGCCTTCCAGGCGCTTGGCAAGCGCCACTGGCACCTGCACACCCCCCTTGTACAGCAGGGTCGGATTGGTCTTCAGCGTGCGGAAAGCTCGCGAGTGGTCGATTAGCACGAGCATCCAGTCCTGCGTGAAAAGCGCGTTTTCCTGCGTCCGGTCGCTGTTGTGAGTCAGCACGTCAAAAACGTTCATGAGGTTGTATTGCGGCCCTGAGGCGCACCAGCCGTCGGGCTGCTGCTTCTGCTCGAGCATGCGGCGCACGTTGATCGAATTGTCGACCCAGAACTGCAGGATGCCGCGGCGATTCTTGACGGTGCGTTTCACGGTGACCGGGACCATGTCGAGTCCCAGCAGCCGGTCGAGCTGGTAAGCCGCCACCTCATACTCGAACCGATCGGAGGCATTGACGGCCGCTGAGCGATCGTAGGCCCCGGATTCCTCGGTCGAGAGCTCCTTGAACACCGCCCGCAACTCGAGGCCATCCTTGCGCAACGTGACCTTGTGCGGCTCGGTGACGCCGGTGCCGATGTCCTCCATGTTCACGATCTCGGCCTCGGCGAGCCAGCGCTCGAGGGCGTCGTCGTCGAGGCCTGCCGGCCGTGGTCCGACGGCGCGCGCCAGGACCTCGGGCTGAGTTCGCTGCCCGGGGTGATCGGCGTAGGCGACGCTCCACTGGCCCCCTTCGAACACCAGCGCCGCGGGCGTGCCGTTATAAGCGGATTTCAGCATCCCGGTATCGAGCAGGATGACCCGGCCGTCGAAGCGGCTGTGTACCCGGCCGTTATCGGAGGGCGTGTGGCCCGCGACCACACGCGCGACCCCGAGCACGCGCAGCGCGGCCTCGAGGTTGTCGGCCTCCGTCAGTGGGTAGCACAGCGCCTGGCCGCGAAACCAGATCGGCGCGTCGAGTGCAAATACGCCGCTCGCCTGCATCTCGCGCAACAGTTGTGATTGCGGCTCGGCACCCTTGGCTGCCACCGCATCGGGCCGATCGTTGAAGGCGACGGGCCTCACGATCTGCAGTTCTTGTTCCAGGCTCGCCCAGGTGTTCAAGTACTTCGCGAGGCTCGCGAGCAGGCGATCGTTGGTGCCTTCGAGCCCGACCTCCGCCACCATCGGTGACAGGCCGCCGTGCACGAACGCCGTATCGTTTACGACGAGGAGGAACGGCCGCGTCAGCAGCCACGAGCCGTACTGACCCGTGGGCGAGAATGCCTGGCGATGGGCGAAGTAGCCGCGCGGGAACTGGGCGTCGAAGTCCGTGCGTACGGCCGCGGGCTCCTGGCTCGAGACGAGCGTCCATGCCTGCTCGCGCAGCGCGTCGTCTTCCTTGCCGGCGAACGCCGCGAATTCCTCCGCGGATACGTAGCGCAGGTCACCGACGACATTCATGATCTCGTGATTGCCGAGGACCACGTGCACGGCGCCGCCGGCCTGGCGCGCCTCGGTCTCGAGGCTCATCAGGAGATCGAGTACCTGGCGTGATCCCGGGCCGCGATCGACGAGATCGCCGGTGCTGACGAGGTGCGTGTTTGCGCCCTTCCAGTGCAGCGCCTCATCGACGATGCCGGTTTCACGCAGCACTGACACCAGCTCGTCGTATGCCCCGTGCACATCGGCGAATGCAACGATGCGTTGCGCGCCGGTAATGCGCGATTCCGGAGCTCCCCACGCAGCGGCCACCACCAGCAGCATCGCGGCGACGACAAACGCGGCGTGGGCAAGGCGGCGCAGAGCAGGACTCAACAGTGTTGCTTCACATGCAGGCATGAGGCATATCATCACTCATTCCCACGCCAACCGGTATGCCATGACGACACTCGCCGGCAAGATCATGCTTCAGCGCAGCCCGCTCTTTCGCGGGCTGGCTCCACCCACGCTGGAACGCATCGCCGGCCTCGCGGTGCAGCGAGCCTATAGCGTCGGCGAAGTCGTTTTCTCACAGGGCGATGCCGGCGACGCGCTCTATGGAGTGGTGACCGGGAAGGTGCGCATCAGCGCCGGCACCGCGGACGGCCGCGAGATCTTTCTTAACATCATGGAAGCCGGAGATACCTTCGGCGAGATCGCGCTGCTCGACGGCGGGCCGCGGACGGCGTCCGCCACGGCCATGATCGCGACCGACCTGGTCTCGATCCGGCGCGAGCACTTCCTCGGCGCTCTGGAGCGCGAGCCGCGGCTTGCCCTCGAATTGCTGCGCCTGTGCGGCGAACGACTGCGATGGACGAGCGGGATGGTCGAGGACGCGGCCCTGCTCGATGCCTCGGCGCGTCTCGCCAAGCGTCTCGTGAGCCTCAGCCAGGTGCACGGCGAGCGCACACCCGAGGGGGTGAAGCTGCGCATCTCGCAGGAGGAGCTCGCGAGCTTCCTGGGTATTTCGCGCCAGGTCGTCAATCAATACCTGCAGGACTGGAAGGGCCGTGGCTGGGTGGAGCTCGGGCGCGGTGCCGTCATGGTGCGCAACGAAAAAGCGCTCGCCGGGCTCGTACACGGAGGCTGAAGCCAGATTATGTCAGTTTGAGGTTCTGCGGCGTTGTGTCAGGTGCCTGACAGAGCGCCGGCACGCCCTCCGTCACCATTGCTCCCGGATCGAAACACAAACCCGAGGAGCAAGTCCGATGTTTACCGACAAGAGCTCGAAGTTCAGATCCTTCATTTCAGCCGTGACGGCGATCTCGTTCACGATGCTGCTGGCCGCGAGCTTCGTGCATTCGACGGATTACGTGCAGTGGATGGGCAGCGATGCGCTCTCGCCGACCACCACCACGGCGGCGCTCGACACGACCGGGCAGCGGGGGCTGGTGCGTTACGTTTGACGCACCTGCGCTCAGGACGGATCATCGTCTCCCAATAACGTCTTCCAACGACGATAAGCCGGAGAAGTCCCATGCCAGCGCGTAATGCCATGGCCGCCGCAGGAATCGGCGTGCTGATCGGATCCGTATCGACATTCTCACCGACGGACGCCACGGCGGGCGACCTTGGACACCAGGGACCGCCGGTGCACATCACGCTCGATGCGCCCAACTCCGGACACTTCCAGGGACGCACGACGCCGACCGGCTGGGCACTGGTGTTGCGCATAGAAACCCCTGACTCGGTCGCTATCGTGGAATCGCCCGAAGAGCCGACGCAACCGATCGGGCGGCGCGAGGCGATCGTGCTGACCGATCCCGATGGCTGCATCGACATGCGCCACTTCCCGATCATCCGCGCCGGGATTCCGTACGAGGACTGCGCCGGACCGGACGAGACGTTTCTCGAGTTCACGACCGAGCGCTTCGACAACTTCGACGTCGCCGACTCGAACACCGGAAATTTCCAGGTGCGCGACCGCCTGATCGACGACGCCTTTACCGCCGGAGTGCTGCTCAACAAGCCGTACCTGCGCAACAACGCCGGCGCCATCGTCGCGGTGCAGCGGCCGCAAACAGGCGGCAATCTCAAGGACGGTTTCGGCTTCGGCCCCGATGACGACCTGGTCGGCGTCGTGATGATGTCCGATCTCGGCGCCTCGCGCGTGTTCGACGAGAACTTCGATCGCACGCAGGGCAAGGTCATTCGCAACCTGGCCGGGTTCATCAACAGCGTCGCCCAGGAACTGGTCACCAAGCGCGGCGGATCGGCCGTGGTCGCCTGGATGCAGATCGTGGCCGGAATGTTCGAGCCGATCGCGCAGTTCGATCTCGACCTCGATGCGACCGATGTCGACTACCTGCGCCGCCTCGAAAGCGGCCCCGTGCAGGCTTTCAACTTCATCACGCCGCCGCAGAACGATGACGAGGTACTGCTCGACATCAGTTCCACCTACGGAACTTACGAAGTCGACATGCGCGTGGTCATCGTCGAGGGGGTCGCGCCGACCTTTATCCACGACATGAACAACGACGGTCGCTTTACCGCCGCCGACGTGCGCAGGATGGGCTTCAACGTGATCTCGAACGAAGCGCGACTCAAGCTCGTGGTCGACTTCGACGTGCTGGTGAGCGAGACGTTCACGGGCCGCACCTGTCCGCCCGCCTCCCTGACCTATCGCGACCTGGACGGCAATGGCCGCGACGGCGCGATCAACTGTTCGGGAACGGGTGGCGCGACGCGCGTGCGGCGTCCGCCGCTCTAGGAAACCTCTACACCTCGCTCGCGCCGGCGCGACCGGTCTTGGCCAGTCGCTCGGCGCGCAGCCGCTCTTCCTGACCCGGTTCGGCACCCTGCCAGCGACGCAGGAACTCGCGCGCACGCGCGGTCGCCGCAGCCGGCTGGCCCATGAGCGCGAGAATTTCCGCCTCGAGCAGCATCGCGCGTGAGCGGTCGAGCTCGAGATCGAGGCGCAGGTCGCCGACGTCGCGGTCGCTCGCCGCCGCGCGCGCGAGAACCAACGCTTCCTCCCGCTTGCCCGCGGCCAGCAGGGCTCGCGCCAGTCCCAGCTTGTAGATCGAGTACTGGTAGCCCGGAAGCGCTACGGCCTGGGTGAGCACTTCGGCCGACTTCGCAGCCTCGCCGGCCTGCAGTTCGGCCATGCCTTCGAGGTAGGTCGCCGCCTTGATGGCGGTTTCCTTCACGATCGCGGCGTCCTGCGGGTTGTCGCTCGGCACGTGCAGATTGCGGATCTCCATCGCGATCGCACGCGCACCGGACGCGTCGTCCTGCATTAGCAGTATCGTGGAGTGCGCAAAGAGGTAGCGCGTCGGCACACCGGGCGAGCGATCGGTTGCCTGCTTGATCAGCCGCTCAGCTTCGGAGAAGCGGCCGAGCTCGGCCAGCGCGCATGCGCGCTCGGCAAATGCCATGGCCTCGCGGATGGACTCCTTGCGCAGCTCGGGCTCGAGGGTTTGCAGCGGTTCGAGAGCGGAAGCGAAGTGGGCCTCGGCGCGCAGCAGTGCGCTGAGAGCAAAGCCCGCGTCGATGCGGTAGGCGGCAGCGACCGTCGAGTCGTCCACGAGAGCCCGGAGCAGGCGCTGCGAGGCGGGCCAATCCTCGAGCAGCGCTTCGGTCTGCGCGAGCGCCAGGCGTGCCGGCGCGAATCCCGGTTCGAGCTCGAGCGCATGCTTGAACTGGCTGGCGGCCCGTGCCGGCTCGCCGGTCAGTTGCTCGAGCTGACCGAGAATCGTGAATCCGTAGGGGTCGCGCGGCTTCAGTTGCAGGTAGCGGTCGAGCGCCTGGCGGGATTGCTCGTATTCACCGAGACGCAGATATGTCTCTCCCAGGTAGCTCCACAGGTAGTCGTTCTGCGGTTCCTGGTCGAGCAGGCGCTTGAGCTCGGCGGCCGCGGCTTCGTCTTCGAAGGCGACGTCGTAGGACTGGGCCAGGAATGTCCTTGCCTCGACGTCGAACGGCAGCTCGGTGAGCAACCCTTCGTAAACTTCCCTTGCGCGGCCCGCGTCGCGCGCGAATAGCGCACGCGCTCCGTCCACATATGCACGCTCGCGGGGCGTGAGCGGCGCATCTGCAGGGATTTGGTCCAGGGTGGCGAGCGCCGCCTCGGTGTCGCCACTCGCGACCTGTACATGCGCAAGGCGATAACGGGCCATGTGGAAGTCCGGAGCGAGTTTGAGCGCCGCCCGAAAAGCGCGCTCGGCCGATTGATAGTCGAAACCGAGAAAGTACTGCAGCCCGCTCAAATACGCCTCGTAGGCCGCCATGTTGTTGACGGCGAAGTCGGCGGAAAAGCTCGCGACGTTCTCCGTGTGCGGGACTTTTAGCCCCTGCTTTGTCAGCACGACCAGCCGCGCGGCCTCCGCGAGCATCGAGGAGGTATCGAGATCTTTCGCGCTGGGCAGCGCATTGATCTCCACACCACTCTCAACGTCCGACAGGCGTGCCGTGAGCAGCAGCCCCTCCGGACCCTTGAGATATTCGCCCGACACGACGTAGTCGATGCCGGCACGCTCGGCGGCCTCGAAAACGTCATCGGGCGTGGGTGCTGTGCTCTGAACGCCGCGCAAGACCGCCTGCCAGCGGCGCGGCGAGACCACTACGACGTGACTCGATTCCGCCAGCCCGTCGCGCACCAGGTTGGCGACGCCCTCGCTCAGCCAGTCGAGCTTCGCATCGCCGGTGAGATTCTGCAGCGCTGCCACCGCCACCACGGGGAGCGCCTTCGGATCGGGGCGCGTGATCGCCGCCTGCGCCACCCGCTGGAAATGCCCGACCCACGCGGACCACACGACGGCGCAGCTCAGCAGGATCGCAACGGATGCGGCGGCGAATCCGACCCAGGTGCGCGCCGGACGCGACCGCTCGAGGCGCCACGCCGCGCTCATCGTGGGCACGAAAGCGGCGGCGAGGAGCGTGATCAGCGCCGGCAATGTCCAGGTCGGTGCTCCCCAGCCGGGCGCGAAGCGAACGTACGCCCAGACAGCCAGCAACGAGATGACCACGTAGGCCACGATGGCGAGCACGACCGGGCGCTTGAAGAAGCTCACGACCTGCTCGCCGAGATGCGCGGCCACGGGGTCGGACACTTCGTAGGCGCGGATGGGCTCGGCGATGTTCTTCACCTGGCGCGTGCCGACGAAGGTGAAGCGAGCCTCGAGCTTGTTGCGGACCTGCTCGTACACCGCCCCGGAGACCAGGATGCCGCCCGGCTCGGCGAGCGACTGCAGCCGCGCGGCCACGTTGACGCCGTCGCCGAACAGCGCGCCGCTTTCTTCGATGACATCGCCCAGGTTCACGCCGATGCGCAGGGCCATGCGCCGCTCGGGCGAGTCGGATTGATTGGCCTCGGCAATCGCGTGCTGGATGGCTTGCGCACAGCGCACCGCATTGACGGCGCTCGCGAACTGCGCCATCAGGCTATCACCCACGCTGCCGAATTCGTGCCCGTCGTACTCGACGACGAGCCGGTCGAAGATCGCGCGGCGGGACTTGAGTGCGACGAGCGTTCCCTCGTCGTCCGCACCCATCAGCCGGCTGTAGCCGACGACATCAGCGGCCAGGATGGCCGCGATTTTCCGGTTGGTTCTGGACATGGCCCCGCCGTTCCCAGCCGAGTATAGCTTGGGCAGCGCGGGCACCCTTCAGCCGAGAGTCATCTCCGCGGCTTGGACGGCGCAGGGTCGCCAGGGAGTGCAGTCGGGTCCCGGACGAACACCAGCGCCGCCTGCCGTTTTGGGCTAAGCACGATCAACCGTTGCGCGAGTCGCGATCGAACGAAGTGCTCGCCACCTGTTCGGGTGCGACCGCGTCACTGCCGAGCCACTGGATGTCCGCCGTGGAAGATGCGAATCCCCAGGCGAGTAGTGACGTCAGTGCCACTGCGGCGACAGCGCTAACCGATGCGCGAAGTCCCGATGAAGTGATGATGCTCATGTTTCCAGCTCCTCTTTAAGCAACAAGACCGTCAACCCTCTTTGTGCCAGCCGGCGGATGTCCGCCAGTTGCGGGAGCTATGTTGCGCGCGGGCCCGGGTTGCTTCTGTCAAGCACGCGACACAACGCCGCACGTCGCCCGGCGAGGGTCTGGCGTGATCTTCTGGGCTTTCCCCGGGGTCGCGGCCCGCATTGGGCCGGGAGGGATGCGGCTGGTGCGAACTACTTGCCGCGCTTGTCGATGACGCGCTTGGCCTTGCCCAGCGATCGCTCGATCGTGCCGGCGGGATTGACGACCACGCGCGCGCTGATGCCGATGAGGGACTTCATCCGGTGACCAAGAGCGCGCGCAAGCGCCTCGCTGTCGTCCTGCGTGCCCTGCACCTCGGACTGCATTTCGACATGCACCGCAAGCGCATCGAGATGCGCCTCGCGGCTGATCTCGAGATAGTAATGTGGCGCCAGCCGGCGTTCGGCGAGGATGAGCTCCTCGATCTGAGTCGGGAATACGTTGACGCCGCGGATGATCAGCATGTCATCCGTGCGCCCCGTGATCCGGTCGATGCGCCGCATCGAGCGCGCGGTCGGCGGCAGCAGCCGCGTGCGATCGCGCGTGCGATAACGGATCACGGGCAACGCCTCCTTGGTCAGCGAAGTCAGCACCAGCTCGCCCATCTTGCCGTCCGGCAGCACCGCGCCCGAATCGGGGTCGATGATTTCGGGATAGAAATGGTCCTCCCACAGCACCGGCCCGTCCTTGGTCTCGATGCACTCGTTCGCGACGCCCGGTCCCATCACCTCGGAAAGCCCGTAGATGTCCACCGCGTCGAGCCCCATGCGGCTCTCGATCTCGGCGCGCATGCTTTCCGTCCACGGCTCCGCCCCGAAGATGCCGACCCGCAGCGAACAGGCGCGCGCATCGAGTCCCTGGCGGCGAAACTCCTCCGAGATCGCCAGCATGTAGGAAGGCGTCACCATGATGATGTCGGGCCGCAGGTCCTGGATGAGCTGCACCTGCTTTTCGGTCTGCCCACCCGACATCGGCACCACCGTGCAGCCGAGGCGCTCCGCACCGTAGTGTGCACCGAGCCCACCGGTGAACAGTCCATAACCGTAGGCGACGTGCACGATGTCGCCAGGCCGCCCGCCCGAGGCGCGGATCGAACGCGCCACGAGTTGCGCCCAGGTCTCGATGTCGCGCGCCGTGTAACCGACCACCGTCGGCTTGCCGGTGGTGCCGCTCGAGGCGTGAATGCGCGCAATCTTCTCGCGCGCCACGGCGAACATGCCGAACGGATAGCGGCCGCGCAGATCCTCCTTGGTGAGGAGCGGGAAGTGCTTCAGGTCATCGAGCGACTTTACGTCGCGTGGATGGACGCGCGCCTGATCGAAGCGCTGGCGATAGTGCTCGACGTTTTCGTAGGCGTGCTGCAGCGACCACCGCAGCCGTTCGAGCTGCAAGCTGCGCAGTTCGTCCTGGCTGGCTTTCTCGATCGGCTCGAGGTCGGCGGCTGTGGCCTTGCGCGCACTCATGGGGCGCTCAGGCTAGCATCCTGACGGTGGTGCGCACCAACCACGCAGCGGCTTTCGGGTACGATGCGCGCAGAACAAACACGGGCAGCAGCCTGGGGGCGAACTCATGATGACGCGACGCGAAACGTTGCAATGGGCAGCCGCGAGCCTGGGCGCGCTCGCGAGCGGGCTGGCGCGCGGCGCCGGCGAACCCGCGCCAAAGCCGCTCGACATTCTCATCCTCGGCGGCACCGGCTTCCTGGGACCCCACCAGGTCGAGCCCGCCCTCGCGCGCGGACACCGCATCACGCTCTTCAATCGCGGCCGCAGCGCACCGGGCCTTTATGGCGATCGCGTCGAAGTACTGATCGGCAACCGCGACACACGCATCGACCAGGGACTCACCGCGTTGCAGGGCGAGCGCCGCTGGAACGTCGTGATCGACAACTCCGGCTACCTGCCGCGTCACGTGCGCGATTCGGTGTCCCTGCTCAAGGACCGCGTCGGCCGTTATCTCTACGTATCGACGGTGGCGGTCTACGATCCGGGCGCGGGAGCTGTGATTGAAGAATCATCGCCACTGCGGCCGCTGCCGGATCCCAACCTCGAAGACATGTCGTGGGCGAACTACGGTCCGCTGAAAGCCGAATGCGATCGCGTCGTGCAGGCGAGCCTCGGCGCGCAGGCGACCATCGTGCGTCCCACCTACATCGTGGGACCGGGCGACGAGACCGATCGCTTCACCTACTGGGTGGAGCGCACGGCGCGCGGCGGCGATGTCCTCGGCCCCACGGATCCCAGGAATGAGCTGCAGTGGGTCGATGCGCGCGATCTCTGTCCATGGATCGTGACGCTGGCGGAGCGCAACGTGCCGGGGATATTCAACGCCGCCGGGCCTGTGACGCCGATGAACTGGGAGCAAACGCTGGCGGCTCTCGCGAAGCAAGCTGAGCAGCCCGCGAAGTTTCATTGGGCGACGGCCGATGTCCTCAAGGACCTGGAGATCGAGCTGCCGCTCGTTTCGCCCGGGCGGCCCTCGCGTCATTTCGCGAATGCCGCCGGCCAGAAGGCCGGCCTCGTCTATCGGCCGCTCCCCGACACCGCGCAGGCGACGCTCGATTGGTGGCGCGCGCAACCGGAAACGCGGCGGGCGCAGCCCGAAGGCTGGCCGCCGCGCGACAAGGAATTGCAGGCGATCGCGCGACTGAAGTAAGCGGGGTCAGAATTGAATTCTGACCCCACCTACGCTCGACGCTTCAACTCGCCCGGGCCAGCGCGTCCTTGCGCACGAGCGCGAAGCCCGCGGTGTTGAAGTTCCACGAGCCCACTTCCTTGAAGATCTTGCGAGCTTCGTCGCTCTGCCCCGCGCCCTGCAGCGCCAGCGCCAGGTGGTACTTGTTGTACATGTTGGTGAGATCCGCCTGGCGATATTCCTTGACCGCCTCGCCGTATTTCTTCTGCGAGAGATTAATCAGGCCCACCAGGTCGTGGTAATTCTCCATTTTGCGCGGGTTCTGCTGCTTCGCGACCAGCTCCGAGTTCTTCTGCGCGAGACTCTGCGCCCTGGCGTAGTCGCCCTTGCGCGCCGCGAGCTGCCCTTCCTGGTAGGCGATCTGCGCCTCCTGGATATTTGAGAACTCCTCGGTGCCGACGATCTTGGCGTTGGCTCGCAGCGCCGCGGCCAGCTTGCCGATGACGCGCTCGGCGTCGTTCAGGCTGGAATGCAGTGCGATCTGCGCCGCATTGGTGAGCGCAAAGACCTTGGCACCCATGCGCTGATCCGCCGGTACATCCATGGTGTCGCTATCCGCGGCAAGCTTTTCGAGCGCCTGCACGGCTGTCTTGGCGTCGCCCGCATGCACCCACGTGAAGGTGCGGTAGTTCGCCAGGAAGGGCTTGGTGGCCGCATCCGCATTGGCAATGCCGCGGTCGTAGTCGCTGCGCGCCGCGTCGTAGCGGCCCAGGAACGAATCCACGTGACCGAGCTTCACGGGCGCCGTGCCGTCATGCGGATCGAGGAGCGTGGCGCGCTTGTAGTACTCACGCGCCTCCTCGAGGCGATTGGTCGCACGATACACATCGCCTAGCGACCACCAGTAGTTGTCCTCACCCGGATCGATGGCGATGGCCTGGCGGTAATACTTTTCGGCTTGGGCGAAGTCACGCGGCTCATTGAAGAGATAGGAGGCGCCCATCGCGAATGGCGCGGCCGCGAGGTTTGGATCGAGCGCCATCGCCTTGGCGATCGACTGCCGCTGCTCGACGAACTGGTTGAGACCGCCCTGCACGCCGGAGAGCGCCAGCCACGCCCGCGGGCTGCGCGGGTACTTCTCCACCAGCTGCTTGCCGAGCGCGAGCTGCGCCTTGAAGTCATTGTCGAGGAAGCGCTGGTTGATCTGAACCAGCAGCCGCTCACCCTCGGAGGCCTTCGAGCCAGTCGAGGCGGCGCGCTTCAGGCTCTCGGCGAACTCCTCGGTCGAAAACGCCGCGTTGCCGAGATTGAACCATGCATAGCTGAAATCGGGGTCCGCAGCGACCGCGGCGCGGAACAGCGCATTCGCTTCGGCGCCATCGCCGCAATCGAGCGCTGCCTGGCCGGCGATGAAGTCCATGCGCGCCGCTGCCGACTGGGTCGTCACCGGGATTTCCTCGACCGCCGCGAGCGTGGCTGAAGCCGCCGCCAATCCGAGCAGCAGCGTGCCCACGGCCGCGCCCGATAATTTGTTCCTGTTCATCGACCTTCCCCCTGTCATGGAAATGAATGCGCCGGGCACGACCCGGGCCAGTGGCGCGATTATTTCAAAGCGTCCACGCATGCGAGCACACGATGTGACGAAGCGATGGGTCGAGGTGACGAACCGCTTGCTGGCGGGACCAACGCACCGTGAAATAGAATCGCGCCCGGCGATCCCTCCCATAGCGGGCGGCCACAAATCCTTGAACGACAAGCAGCCGCCGACCCCAGCGGCCCCGCCCACTCTCGAAGGCACGACCCTGCGCAAGGTGACGCGGCGGCTGATGCCTTTCCTGCTGCTGCTCTACATCGTCGCCTGGCTCGACCGCGTCAACGTCGGCTTTGCAGCGCTGCAGATGAATCACGATCTGCAGTTCAGTCCCGCCGTGTACGGATTGGGCGCGGGACTCTTCTTCATCGGCTACGCGCTGTTCGAGGTCCCGAGCAACCTAGTGCTGGCGCGCGTCGGAGCGCGCCGCTGGATCGCGCGCATCATGGTTACCTGGGGCCTGATCTCGACCGCGATGATGTTCGTGAGCGGCCCGGCGAGCTTCTACACCCTGCGCTTCCTGCTGGGCGTCGCCGAGGCGGGATTTTTTCCCGGGATCATCTACTACCTGAGCTCTTGGTACCCGGCCGCGCAGCGCGCGCGGGCGGTGTCGTGGTTCATGGTGGCGATCCCGCTGACGATCGTCATCGGCGGCCCGCTCGCGGGTTACCTGCTCGGCATGAACGGCCTGTGGGGTTTGCGCGGCTGGCAGTGGTTGTTCCTGCTCGAGGGTCTGCCCGCTGTCGTCCTCGGTGTCGTGGTGTACTTCTATCTGACCGATCGCCCGGATGACGCGCGCTGGCTGGCGCCGGCCGAGAAGGCCTGGCTCGGCAACACGATCAGGGCCGAGCAGGCGCGCGCGCACGAGCTCCATGGCGTCAGCCTGGGCCGGGCGCTGCTGCATCCGGTCGTCTGGATTCTCGGGTTCATCGCTTTCGCATTCCAGTGCGGCAGCTACGGCCTGGGCCTGTGGATCCCGCAGATCATCAAGGGCCTCGCGGGATTCAGCGACTTCGAGGTCGGAATGATCTCGGCGCTCCCCTACTTTGCAGCGGCCATCGGCATGCTTGCCATCGGAGCGCACTCGGACCGCACCGGTGAGCGTTTCATGCACATCGCCGGCACGCTGCTGGTCGGCGCCGTGGGCTTCGCGGCGAGCGCGTATTTGGTCTCGCCGATCCCCGGCATGATCGCGCTCACGATTGCCGCGGTAGGCGACCTCGGCGGCCGCGGACCCTTCTGGGCGCTACCGGGGCGTTTCCTGACCGGCAGTGCCTCCGCCGGGGGCATCGCGCTCATCAACACGGTCGGCGCACTGGGCGGATTCGTGGGACCCAGCATGGTGGGATTCGTGAAGAATGCGACCGGCAGCTTCAAGGGCGGACTGCTGCTCCTGGCAGCGCTGCTTTTTGTCAGCGCCATCGCCACCCTGCTCCTGCGCCGCGCACCGTCGCTGCGCGCCTGAGCGCCTCAGCTGAGCATGCGGATGAGCTCGCCGTAGGCACGCGGCTCGGTGATGGCCACGAAGGCGAGACCCGTCAGCGCGCCACCGAGATGCGCATCGTGATTGATGCGACCGCGCGCATAACGCGCGGAGAAGTAGCTGTAGGCGAGATACGCCACGGCGAAGAGCGGTGCGGGGATCGGCACCGGCACCAGCATGAGGTAGAGCGACTGCTGCGGAAAATAGACGATGGAGGCGAACAGCACCGCCGAGATCGCCCCGGAGGCGCCGAGCGAGGCGTAGTCCGGATGGTCGCGGTGCTTGAACCAGGTGCCCAGGTCGCTCACCACGAGGCCGAGGAGATACAAGGCCAGGAACTTGAGCGAGCCGATGCGCTGCTCGAGCGCAAACGCAAAGAAATAGAGCGTGATCATGTTGAAGGCCAGGTGCGCGAGATCCGCGTGCACGAAGCCGCTGGTGATGAGCCGCTCGTACTCGCCCTGCCGTCGCAACCAATAGGGCCTCAGCATGGCGCGCTCGATGATGGCCGGCGCCAGGTAAAGACCGGCGAGACTCACGATCACGGTGGTCGCGAGGATGACCAGCGCGATCGAAGGAATATCACGCAATTTGAGCCGCCTGTTGCTGCGCCCCGGCCGGGCGCCCGCACTATATTCTGTGCGGCGCGCGCGGCGCCAACGGGACTGGCGGCAAAGACGCTGAGCGCGCCGGGCATGAAGCCGGCCGGGGCATCACCCGGCTCAACTCACTCCGCGCGCCACGGATGCCTGACCATCCAGGCATCCGCACGACGCGCGGCAAGGGGTGGTTGCAAGTCCTGTGACTGCGCGCTTCCCCGGCGTGCTCAGCGATTCACGGGCTGGAAGGCATTCCTGTAGACGTAGTTCGCCACACGCCGTCCCTGCGCAATGCCTTCGCTCTTGTCGTAGGCCCAGTGAATTCCGAGATAAATGCGGCTCTGACCGTTTTCCTCCTCCGCCTGCGAGAACGATTCGAAGGAGCGTGGCACGAGCTCGCGCACCTCGCCGTCGTTGCCGACGGTCACACCGTTGAGCTCGTCGGAGACGAAGGTGAACGCGACGCGATCCGTGCCGTAGAAGTTACGCAGGATCTGGAACAGCGCCCCGCCGAAGCCCGCGTGACCGGATGGATAGGCCGGGAACGGCGGCGTGAAGTTCGGTCCCTGCAGGTTGCTCGCGGGCGCACCGAGCGGCGAAAACGTCGGATCGCCCACCGTCAGGTCGTTGCCGTCGCCGAGGCCACTGGGACCGGTGTCGGGGTCCGCCTCGCGAATGCCGGTGATCGGCCGCCACACCTTGTAGAAATACTTCGACTCCCAGATCACGATGCCGGCATCCGCCATCGCCACGTTCACGAGCGCAAAGAGGCGCGCCAGCCGGATCACGCTGGTGCTGCGCTTCGACACCTCGGTGGTGATCTGGTTGTAGAGCCGCGGGGGCGCGCACAGGCTCGGCGTGCCGTCGTAGGCCCAGTAGATGCCGATCTGGGTCTGTTCCTCCGTGCGGCTGGTGGGGGTGCCGTCGCCATCGCCGCCCAGCGCCTTCACCTCGTTGTACGCCTCGGCATAAGCAAGAGTGTTCAAGGCCGGTGGCGCCGGCGCCCGGAACTGGCTGCCCGAGCGCAGCACGAAGGGCTTGACCGTGCCCCACTTGAAGCCGAGCGCGATGGGGATCTGGCTGATCGGATCCTGTCGCCATTCACCGGGGCTGTCGCCGCCCGGATACGCGCCCTCGCCCTCCATGGGCGGGTCCACCTGCACGCCGCCATCGTTGGCGCGACGCGCGAGGATCAGCTCGGCCGCGGCTCTCCCGAGGGCGATGCCGCGCACCTTGATGCGCAGGTCCCGGGGCTGGACGAGCCTCAGGTCGCGCACCAGGAGCTCGTCGAACTCCCGTTTCTGCGCCGGGAACATGGCCACCAGGGTGGCATGCGCCGCCGTGGCGATGGCGGCGTCGAGGGAAGTCGTGGCGAACGAGCGCGGCAGGGCCGGTATAGCCGCGATAGCCGCCGACGATCGAATTGACCGCGTCGAAAACTGCGATGTGCACGATGGCCATGGCGCGGCTGGCGCGGCCGGGGCCAAGCTGCTCGCCGGATCTCGCGCGCCAGTCGCCGGGCTGCAGCGGGGTGTGGTCGACACCGCTCGCATCGATCGCTATCTGGTTCCAGTAGCGCAGCGAGTCGGCGGCGTTGGTCAGCCGACGCAGCGGCCGGTCGAGAAGGGTCGGAGCCGCGCTGGTGGTCGCGATGTTGAGCGCCGGTCCCAGGAATTCGCGCGAGCTGCTGGTCTGATCCTGGGCCGTGGCGGTGAGCGCCAGCATGGTCGCGAGTGCAGCGCACCCGGACACCAGGGTCCGGGCGATTCTTCGGCTGAACATGAGTCCCCCTTGTCGGCAACTTTGTAGTCCGGCGCGGCGTTCGCAAATCGCGACAGCTCGAGCGCTCGGTGGCGTTGCCGTGAGCCCGATCTATGGAGCATGCGTCGTGCCACGCGCTGCGCCATTTCATATCGCACTGAGTCGACGACGTTTTTTCGACGGCGCACTGCGCCGCGTTCAGTGAGGAAAAGGGATTCTGTCTTCGTTCACCGACGTCAGCCGCCACACGATCGGCGCAACTGTTTGATTGTCCTGCCGAGCGGCTGGTCGCTGCATCGCGACGTCAGCAGGCGTTGGGAGGAAAGTACGCCGCGACCCGTCAGTCGACCTCGGCGACGAGCTCGATCTCGACGCAGGCTCCGAGCGGGATCTGCGCAACACCGAAGGCGCTGCGCGCGTGGCGCCCGGCGTCACCGAAGACGGCGAGAAGGAGCTCGGAGCAACCGTTCGCGACCAGGTGCTGCTCGGTGAACGATGGCACCGAGTTGACCAGGCAGAGCAGCTTGACGATGCGGCGTACCTGGTTCAGATCGCCGAGATGACCGTGGAGTGTCGCCAGCAGATCGATTGCAATGCTGCGCGCGGCGGCCTTGCCCTCCTCCGTCGTCACGTCCTTGCCGAGCTGGCCCACCCAGGGCCTGCCCTCCCTGCGGGCGATGTGGCCGGACACGAACACGAGGTTCCCGGTTCGTACCGCCATGACGAAGGCCGCCACCGGCGCACCGGCCGCAGGCAGCGTGATGTTCAGCTCTTTGAGTTTTTCGTAGACGCCCATGACGTGAGCTCCTTGGTCGCAGTGTTCAGGACGCGGCGAGGCGCGCGAAGACGGCTTTCATGCTCTCGATGCGGGCGAGGTAGCCACGGACATCGTGATCCCCGCAGCGCTGCTGTGGCAGCAGCCGAAAACCCCGTTGCGCATACGCGGCGCCGGCGCCCCGGCCGCACAGGTGAATCACGGCCGCCAGGTCGTGCACTTGCGCGGGCGTGGCGGATGGGACGCTGCGGCCGTGCAGGATTCTCGCGATCTGCGCGTCCAGGTACGCCGACGTTAGCTCGACGGCATGGCCCGGTACAACCCGGGTGTACAGGCTGTTGAACCAGCAGGAACGCAGGTCGTGCCACGGTCCATCGGTCACGACAACATGACGATGAACGCAGTAGCGGCGCGCTTCTGCGAACGTGCCGTCGGTGATCTGGTACATGCCGACCGCGCTCGATGCCGGCCGGTATACCTCGAACGGTTGCGGTGTCAGTGACCAGCGCCAGTACGTGCGCACCACGGGATTCCCGGAACCTTCCACCTGGGCGAGCGCCGCCAGCAGCTCCGGCGTGATCCTGCGGGTCGCATGCCGGCGAAAAATCCCCTGGTACGTGTCCCAGGTCTCGCCCGGCGTCTTGTAGAGCTGGCCGCTCACCGGAAAGAACAGCTCCGAAGGCTTGCGGCCGACCTGGTACGTCCAGTTGACGGCGAGCCATAGAGTGAATATCGCGATCAGGCCGACCGCGAGGCGCGCGTACACCGGCGCGCGCTGAAACGCGCCCCACCAGCGGCGGCGTGACTGCGCGCTCGGCCACAGCGTCGCAATGGTTGAGCGGCGCCTGGCACGCTTGCGTGCCCGGCGCAATTGCCGCGGCTGGCTTCGGGCGGGAGATCGGCGCGGCACGCTGATCACCGGGCCCGGAATTTCAAGGCTTCAGGTCGAGCGCGGCCTTGCCGGTGCTGGCGTCGAAGGGCACCGACACGTGCGCGTGCGTCGCCATCCACTTGCCGTGGACATTGCGGAAGCAACAGGTCTCGCGCACCCACATGTCGACCTTCTTTCCGTCCTTCAGGCTACCGCTGACCCGGCTGAGGCTGTGACTGAACCCCACGTCGTTCCCGCAGTGATGCTCAGGTCGCGAACCTCGTAGCCGATCGGCCCTTCGTAGATCCCGAACCACTCCTGCACTCTCTGCTGGATCCCCGCCGTGCCAATGCGCCGCAGAGGACTGACGGCGTCGAAGGTGATCACGTCGGGCGCATGGTTCTCGAGGCGCGCGTGGACGTCCTTGTTGCGCACCGCGCCGGCCCATCTCTCGATGACCGCGCGGATCTGCGACTCACCGGTGTTGCTATCTGCGGGAGACATGTCGCCACCGAAGTAGACGCAGATTTCCCGGATCCTGCCACCCTCGGCCCTGAAGTACTCGGTGTTGCGAAAGCTGCCGTGACCCTTGAGCTCGCACTCGTAGCGCACGAAGGCCTCGGTGCCGTTCTCGAACAGGTTCACGATGCGGAAAATCCGGCTGAGCTCGCTGTACGGCCAGCAGCGTTCGAAATACCTCGCGCGGCTGATGTGATCGTCGAGCGGGCTGGTGAAAGTGAAATCATCGGCCAGCAGTTCCTCCACCGTCTGCCGGTCCTTCGACTGGAATGCGGAAAAATACCTGCGGACGAGCTCCGCTGCGCTGCTGGTGTGCATTGCTGTCCTCCTGACCGCCGTCAGCCTTCCTTGATCGCTTCGACCTGGATCCTGACGCGAACCTTGCCCAACTCGCCATCCGCGTAGTGGGTCATGCCGAAGTCGGCGCGGTTGAACTCGCCTTCCGCGTCGGCGCCGCAGACTTCTTTCTTATAGAAGGGATGGTCGATGCACTTGAAGCTGTTGATGGTGAGCTTCACGGGCTTGGTCACGCCGAGCAGGGTGAGCTGGCCGTCGATCGACTTGGGCGCGCCGTCGCTGAATTTCAACGCGCCCTGGTACTTGATGGTCGGGTACTGCGCCACGTTGAGAAAGTCCTTGCTCAGCAAGTGCTCTTCGAGCTTCTTGTGGCCGAAATCTACGCTGGACGCGTCGATCTCGACCTCCACCGACCCGGTCTGCTTGGCGCGGTCGAGCGTGGCCTTTCCGGTCGTCTTGGTGAACTTTCCGCGGAAGGTGGAAATACCCATGTGCGGGACTTCCATGCTCGGATAGGTGTGGTCCGGATCGATCTTGTAGTTGTCCGCCACGGCGAGTGCGGGCAGGCCGAATGCGAGGATGATTGAGGCGAGGAAAGACTTCGAACGCGACATCACGAGCTCCTTTGTTAAAGATCTGTCGGGCACTGACAGCCATTCTAGAGGAAGAAAAACTCTCTGCCGATTTGTCGGTCCGCGTCGGGTGCGGCCGTCCTTGTGTCATGTCAGCCAGTCAACGGTCTCATCCGCTGTGGAAAAGTTCCGCGTTGGCGAAGAGCCGCGTGGCTCGCGGCGTGCGCGGTTGTAATTGCTGCCCTGCAACCACGCGATCCGTGCGTTGTGCATCCGCAATTGGAGGTCGTGCGGCCGAAGTATCGCTCGCCGGGGAACCCGCAGCAGGTACGGGTGGTCCCGAGACCTGTTCCGGGTCGTTCGTCAGTTCTTCATGACCGGCTGACACCATCACATTGCGTCGCGGCCCCGCCCGGCTGCGCATCGCACTGACCAGCAAGAGGAATCGCAATGCAAGTTCAACCCTATTTGTTCTTTGACGGCCGCTGTGAAGAAGCGCTCGATCTCTACCGCCGCCTGCTCGGCGCCGAGGTCACGATGCTGATGCGTTTCAAGGAGAACCCCGACCAGAGCAGCGTGCCGCCGGGGCTCGGCGAAAAAGTGATGCACGCGAGTTTCCGCATCGGCGAGACGGAGTTGATGGCCTCGGACGGCCTCGCCAAGGGCCAGCCCGCCTTCAAGGGCATCTCGCTGGCGGTCTCGGTCGCCGACGAGGCCGAGGCCGAGCGCAAGTTCGCGGCGCTCGCCGATGGCGGGCAGGTGCAGATGCCGCTCGCCAAGACATTCTTTTCTGCCCGCTTCGGCATGGTCGCCGACCGCTTCGGCGTGTCGTGGATGATCGTGGCGCCGGGCCCTGACGCACCCAAGAGGAGCAAGTGACGATGCGATTCATGATCATTGTGAAGGCGACGAAAGACTCGGAAGCGGGCGTGATGCCCTCGGAAGAACGGCTCACCGAGATGGCGAATTACCACGAAGAACTGGCGAAGGCAGGTGTGCTGCTCGACGGCTCCGGCCTGAAACCCACGTCCAAAGGCGCTCGCATCAGGTTCTCCAACGGCAAGCGCACCTGGATCGACGGTCCGTTCACCGAGTCCAAGGAACTGATCGCGGGTTACACGCTCATCCAGGTGAAATCGCGCGATGAGGCGATCCAGTGGGCGAAGCGCTTCCCCAATCCCGCCGGCGAAGGCAAGGACGCCGAGATCGAGATCCGGGAGCTCTTCGAGCTGGAGGATTTTCAGCCGAGCGAGACCATCGAGCGCTTTCGCGAAATCGGCGTCGGTGGCAGCAAGCATTGAAATCAAAGGAGGTCGCAGATGGCACGCTATGTCGATGGCTTCGTGATCCCGCTGCAGAAGAGGAAGGTGAAGGCCTACCTGCGCATGGCGAAGCTCGGCGCGAAGCTGTGGAAGGAATACGGCGCGCTCGAGTACTACGAATGCGTGGGCGATGACCTCAAGGTCAAGTGGGGCATGCCGTTCACGCGGCTGGCCAAGCTCAAGCGCGGCGAGACCGTGGTGTTCTCCTTCATCGTCTACAAGTCACGCAAGCACCGCGACAGGGTGAACGCGAAGGTGATGAAGGACCCGCGCGTCAATACGCCGGAGATGAAGCAGATGCCGTTCGACATGAAGCGCTTCGCCTACGGTGGATTCAAAGTCCTGGTCTCGTGGTGAGCGAGCGCAATCAAGAAAGGAGACACATATGGGTAGTCCCGTTGTTCACTGGGAATTGATGTCCAAGGATCCGGCCAGGGTGGCCGCCTTCTACGAGAAGGTTTTCGACTGGAAGGTCCAGGACCGGCCCGAGCTCAACTACCGCATCGTCGAGACCGGCGCCAAGGCGGGTATCAACGGCGGCATCGTCAAGCCGCCGCACCCCGAGCCCTGGCCGGGCAACATGACGATGTACATCGACGTCGACGATCTCGCGGCTTATCGCAAGCGCATCGTCGCGGCCGGCGGCAAGATCCTCATCGAGGAACAGGCCGTGCCCGGAATGGGCAAGCTCTCGCTCTTCACGGACGTGGAGGGACGCATGATGGGGTTGTGGAAGCACGGCGGCTGAAAATGCCTTGCCGGGGGTGTCCATTCGTACAAGGAGTGACCGATGGCAACCGCAAACAGGAGCGAGGACGAAGCCGCAGTCCACGCCGTTCTCGAGTCGATCGCGCGCGCGGTGCGCAGCAAGAATGTCGAGGCGATGCTCGCGCAGTGCGCGACCGACCTCGTGACCTTCGACATGGTGCCGCCGATCAAGCACGAGGGAACCGATGCCCTGCGCGGCCTGTGGGAGAAGTCACTCGAGGGCTTCGAGGCGCCGCTCGACTACGACTTTCAGCGACTGCACATCGAGGTTGGCGGTGACGTGGCGTTCGCGCGCGCGCTCAATCGCTTCGGCGGCACCCGGACCGATGGCACCCAGATCGTCAACTGGCTGCGTTCGACCTTCGTGCTGCGCCGGATCGATGGCCGTTGGAAGGTGGTGCATGAGCACGTGTCGGTGCCGATCGATATGACGACCGGCAAGGCGCTGCTCGAGCTGCACCCGTAGTGACGGGCTAGTCCTCGTAACGATCGTGATGGCGGACCCAGTCGGTCAGGTCGAAGGCTGGGCCGGTCTCGTTGCGTCCCTTCGGCGTCAGGTCGAGCCACATGTAGGTGCCGAGGAGCTCCTCCGCGCCGCGCGCGTAGCTGGAATAGGTGTGGAAGATCCCGCCATCCGTATCCCTGAAGAACACGCTCAAGCCCGGCAGTTCCTCGCTCTGGAACTCCCGCATCTCGAAGTTGTAATAGACGCGGCCCTTGGCAATCTCTTCCTCGCTGAAGGACACATGGAAGTCATGGTTGAAATCGCTGCCGGAGGATGACACCCAGCGAAAGCGCCAGCCCATACGAGCCTTGAACCGCTCGATCTCCGGCAACGGTGCGCGTGACACCACGATCAGCGATACGTCGTGGTGCTCGAGGTGTACGAGGGCTCCCTCGATATGATCGGCGCCGAACGAGCAGCCCACGCAACCCTGCGTCCATCCCGCACCGAGCATGAAGTGATTGACGATGAGCTGGCTGCGTCCGTTGAAGAGCTGGCCCAGGCTTTTCCGGCCGTCGGGCGCATCGAAGAAGTAGTCCTTCTCGATCCTGACCATCGGCAGCTTGCGGCGCTCGGCGCTCAACGCGTCGCGCTCGCGAGTGAGCTTCTTTTCCCTGCTCAGCAGCTCCTTGCGCGCCGCCAGCCATTCGGCTCGCGATCCCACACGCGGCAGCTCGACCTTGTTCGTCGCCATGAACGCCTCCTCATCGTCGGAGCAGTGCGGCGCGCGAGTCATGCGAGCCCGCACGTCAAGGACGGGCGAACAGGGTGCGAACCGACAGGGGTAGACGAGCGCGGCTACGCCGAGGCCTTGGCGCCGCGTGTCTGGCTGTCCTTCATCAGCCGGTCGAGATGCAGGCGGATGTGGGCGGCCTCGGCCGGCGTGTTGGCGAGGGCGATCGCGCGGTCGAAGGCCATGCGAGCCTCATCCGCGCGGCCGAGCTGCATGAGCAGCGCACCCTTCACGCCGAAGAAGTTGAAGTAGCCGTCGAGCCACTCGCCCAGCGGCTCGATCATCGCCAGGCCTGCCGCGGGACCCCTGACCTTGGCGATCGCGACGGCGCGGTTGAGCGTGACGACGGGAGACGGCTGCAGGGATTCGAGTGCGGCATAGAGCCGTTCGATTTGCGACCAGTCGGTGTCCTCCGGGCGAGCCGCGCGCGCGTGCACGGCGGCGATCGCCGCCTGCACCTGGTACGGCCCAGGCCGCCGGAGACGCAGCGCCTTGGCCACCAGTGCGAGTCCCTCCGCGATCAACTCGCGGTCCCAGAGGCTGCGGTCCTGGTCGTCGAGCAGCACGATGGCATTCTCGGCATCGAGCCGCGCACGCGCGCGCGCGTGCTGCAGAAGGAGCAGCGCCGTGAGTCCCATGATTTCGGGTTCGCCCAGGAACAGCCGCAGCAGCAGGCGCGACAGGCGGATCGCCTCCTCGCACAAGGGCACGCGCACGTGCACCTCGCCGCCGCTGGCCGAATATCCCTCGTTGAAGAGCAGGTAGACCATCGCGGCGACCGCACCCAGCCGCCCGGAGCGTTCCTCCGGGCCCGGCGTCTCGAACGGCACTTCGGCGGCCGCCACCCGGCGCTTGGCGCGCGTGATGCGCTGTTCCATCGCGCTCTCGCTCACGAGGAAGGCGCGGGCGATCTCCTTCACCGACAGGCCGGAAACGATCCGAAGCGCGAGCGCGATCTGCTGCGTGGCCGGCAACTCGGGATGACAACAGATAAAGAGGAGCCGCAGCACGTCGTCGCGGTAGTGCGAATTGTCGAGCCGCTCGGCGAGCGCGCCCTCCGTGTCCTCGAGGCTCGAGATCATGTGCTCGGCGGGCAGCGGTTCGTGGTGCTTCTGGCGCCGGACCTCATCGAGGACGAAGTTGCGCCCCACGAAGATGAGCCACGCGGTCGGGTCGCGCGGCGGGCCGTTGACCGGCCAGGTCTTCAGGGCGCGCAGGCACGCTTCCTGGAAGGCTTCTTCGGCGGTATCGAGATTGCGAAAGTAGCGCAGCAGCGCCGCGACGGCCTGCGGGCGCGCGGAGGTGAGCGCGGCATCGATCCAGCCGACTTCCGTCACCGGGAGCCTGCCCGGGCAATCGGGTTCACGAGATTGCCGCCCAGCTAGAGCCCGCTGCCCTCATGCACGGAGCGCATCGGCCGGATCTCCAGCGCACCGGATTCCCGCGGCCCGGCGAGCTGGCGGCCCGCCTCGATGGCGTCGTCTAGCGTTTCACACTCGATGATGTAGAAGCCGAGCAGCTGCTCCTTGGTCTCGGCGAACGGGCCGTCGACGATCGGCAACGGATCGCGCCCCGGCCGCAGCGTCACCGCGGTCGTCGTGTACATCAGGCGGGCGCTGAAGTGGAGCTTCCCCTCGTCCTTGAGCTTCTTGCCCACTGCCGAGAGCTTCGCGATGAGCGCGTCGTCCTTCTCCTTGGTCCACGCGGCCACCTCGGCTTCGGAGTTGTAACAGAGGACTGTATAGAGCATCGGGAGACCTCCTCAGCCGGTTCACTCAAGGACGAATGAGTATGCCCAATCCCGACAGGCAGGAGGTCGTTAGTTCGCTGGCGCCGGCTGCCTCCCGTAGGGAGTGGAGAAATCCCGCTGGAGCACCGGGGCCTTCGGGTCGTCGCCGGGTTCGCGCACCGCGGGAAGAATGTAGTTCGGGGCGAAATCCTGCTGAATGTGCAGCCCCACCCGGGTGGCGTAGTTCCCGCCGTAGGTAGCGATCAGCAGATCGAGCTCCGGAACCACCATCACCCCTTGTCCGCCGTTCCCTCCGGCGAAATACGCGCGCACGGTGCGATCCTTGTAGGGATACTCGATGCTCCACCAGAGGTACCCGTACTGGATGCGATTGAGGTCGTGCAGCGGTGCGGAGGCGCGCTCGACGAAGGCCTGGCCGAGGATTCGGCGTCCATTCCAGGTTCCCTCGTTGAGCATCAGCTGGCCGAGCTTCAGGAAGTCGCGCGGCAGGAACTGGACGCTGCCGCCGCCGTAGGGTTGTCCGGCCGGAGAGAGCGGCCAGGCGTAAGTGCGAATCTGCAGTGGCGCGCCCAGCAGGCGATCGAACGTTTCCATGGGCGATTCGTTGGTCGCGCGGCTCACGACGCCGAGGGCGAGATTCGGATCGATGCTGCAGTAGACGCCCTTCGCTCCGGGTTGTCTGTCCAGCGGCAGCCTGCAGCGTGTAACGGTAGTAGTCGCCCTCCTCGTCCTGATCGAGCATCGTGTCTTCGTTGCCCGGAGCGTTCGGGTTGCCGTCGTCACAGAAGTAGCCGGAACGCATCATCAGCAAGTGCTCGAGCGTCATCGCCCGCTTGCGCCGGTCATCGAGGCTCGCCGGGAACGAGCCGCCATTCATGATCTTGTACACCGGGCTCGCCAGCTCGAGCGGCGCGCCCGCCTGGATGGCTGCGCCCACGATTGTCGCGGTCAGGCTCTTCGCCGCTGAGCGCGTCTCGTGCAGCTTGTCGCGATGCTCGCCGTGGAAATACTCTTCCAGCACCAGCTTGCCGTGCCGCGCGATCAGCACGCCCTGCACTTCCGGCGTGCGCACCGATTCGATGGGCATGTCGAGAATCATCTGGATGAACTTCTCGATCCCGTCGCGATCGATGCCGGCTTCCTCGAGCGTGCCGGTGGGCCAACCGTCGTCGCGCGCGAGCGGCGGCAGATACCGTAACGCCCGGGGTTCTTTCCGCGCGGATAGAAGTCGCTTTGGTCGTCGTCGCGCCTGAAATCGTACGTCCCGCCTCGATCCGGGAATGCCACGGCCAGCACACCGCTCTCCGCGTTGTAGGTTCCCCTGAACAGGACCTCTTCCTGCTTCTGACCCATGCGCTTGCCGATCAGCTGCACGACATCGCCATCGCGGATCAGGTGGTCGACGTCATAGAACACGCCGATGTTGCGTTCGGGATTGCGCAGGAACGCGCCGAGCGTGCCGTCAGGCCGTCGCTGCACCATCAGGTAAAGAGTGAAGGTGTCCTCGCGCAACTCCACGTTTCCACGCCAGCGATCGGGTGCAACGCTCTTCAGCAGGGCCGGGGCTGCATACTTGAAGCCATGGACGCGCGAATTGGGCGGCGTCCAATGCCCGGTGATGTCACCCGCACCTTGCGGCATTCGTCCTCTGAAGGAACCCTGCCCGTCCGGCAGATCGAAGAGGAGCTGCGCGCCTTCCGCACGCACCGGGTAGAGATCGCCCATGAAGTCGGCGAACCAGCCGCCTGGAGTCTTCCCGAGCACGAGTTCGCCGCGCGCGTATGGACCGTACCAGCGGCGCGCACTCCACAAACCCACCAGTTCATCGGCAGGCGCAGCCGCGGGCGGGGCGCTGACCTGCTCCTGCCGCAGCAGCAGCGCCGCGACGAACAGCTCGATCACTGCGTGCTCTTTACCGGGCCGGACTCCGTCGGAGAGTTCAGCCGGGGCTGGTAGTACTCACGCGGGTACACCGGGACGCTCCGATCATCGCCCGCTTCTCTCACCGCGGGCAGCAGGTACCGCGGTGTCAGTGTCAGCTGCACGTAGAACGTGCCGGTGCTGCTGTAGTTGCCGCCGTGGGTGGCGATGACCAGGTCGAGCTCCAGGAATCACGATGACGCTCTGGCCGCCGGCGCCGCCCGCGGCGAACGCCGCGACGGTGCGGTTCTTGTACAGATAGTCGAGGCCCCACCACTGGTAGCCGTAGTAGAAGCGACGCAAGTGATAGAGGCGGCCAGCCGGCGCGCGAGACGAAGTCCTTGCTGAGAATTCTCTGCCCCTGCCAGGTCCCGCCATCGAGCATGAGCTGCCCGAACTTCATGAAGTCCCGCGCCAGGAACTGTACGCCGCCGCCGCCATACGGCTGACCCGCGGGATCCAGGAACCAGCCGTAGCGCGCGATCTGCAGCGGCCCCGCGATCAACCGATCGAATGTATCGAGCGGCGATTCATTGAGTGCCCGGCCCATGACGCCGAGCGCGAGATTGGGATTGGCGCTGCAGTAGACCGCTTTCTCGCCCGGGCGCGAAGCCATGGGGACGCGCAGCGTGTAGCGGTAATAGTCGGGCTCCTCGGACTGGTCGAGCATCCCTTCTTCGTTGCCCGGCGCTTCCGGATTCGTGTCGTCGCAGAAATAGCCGGACGACATCGTCAACAAGTGCTCGAGCGTCATCGCACGCTTGCCCGCCTCGAGACCGTCCGGATAACGTGCCGCCGTACATCGCCTTGTAGACCGGGGTGTCGAGCGCGAGCGGCGCACCGGCCTGCATCGCCGCGCCGATCACCGTCGCCGTCACGCTCTTCGCCGCCGAACGCGTGTCGTGCAGCTTGTCCCGGTGCTCGCCGTAAAAGTATTCCTCGAGCACGAGCTTGCCGTGGCGCGCAACCAGGAGGGAATGAACCTTCGGCGTGTCCTTCGATCCGGGTCGCGTATCGATGAGCAGCTGGATCAGCGTCTCGACGGTGGCCCGATCGATGTTGACCTCATCGAGCGTGGCGGTGGGCCAGCCGTCATCGCGCGCGGGCGGCGGGTGATAGATGTAGCGGCCCGGATCCTTGCCGCGTGGATAGTAATCGCTTTGCTCGCCGTCGCGCCGGAAATCGAACGAGCCGCCGCGACCGGGAAAGTCGAGCGTGATTATTTCATTGGCCGCATCGTAGGTGCCGCTCGCGAGGCTCCGCTCCGGATCGCTGGCCGAGCGATTGCCCAGGAGCCGCACGACGTCGCCTTCGCGCACGAGGCGCTCGACGCCAATCTGCGCTCCCCAGTCGCGCTCGGGATTGAAGAGGAGCGCAGCGACAGAGCCGTCCGGGTTTGGTTGCGCGAGCAGGTGAAACGTGAAGACGTCGTCGAACGGCACCACCTCGGCGCTCCAGCGGTCCGCGCCCTCGCGCTTGAACCATACCGGCGAGGCGAAATGGAACGCGCCGCCCGACGTGCGTGTCCTGGGCGGGTACCAGTGGCCGTGCAGCTCGCCACCGGCTTGCAGTCGTCCGCGGAATGCGCCCTGGTCGTTCGGCAGCTGGAAGGAGAGCTCCTCGCCCGCAACGCGCACGGGCAAGACCCGTCCCACCATGTCCGCGGTGTAGTCAGCGCCGTTGCGCTCGATGACGAGGTGGCCGCGCGCGACGGGGCCGAACCAGCGCTTCGCCGTCCACAACCCAGCCAACTCCTCGGCGGTGCCAGCGGCCAGGACCGGCTCATGCACGCTGCTGCCGATGAGAGCGATGAGAACTGCGGCGAGCGCGTGGCGCGAATTCATGCGTTGCGTTCGCTATTAGCGCCGAGCGTGTAGAACTCGATCCGAACTTGGGCCCTCGACTCCTCACGTGGCCGCGGGGGAGTTGCTGGAGTTGCTGGAGTTGCTGGAGTCGCTGGCGTCGCCGGAGTCGCGGGTATCGCTGGTATCGCTGGGATGGCGCCAACGGGCGGCAGAGGCTCAAGGGCCGGTGGTGGCGCCTCGACCTCTTGCATCGGACTGACGTCGTCAGGGACTCCCGACAGGACGGTCACGACGGATACGGGAGCCGTCACCTTGACCGGCGGCACGGTCGCGGCGGCCGCGAGAACGATGGCCAGGGAACACAACGGCACCACGGCACCGATGAGTGCGAACCGGCCGGGCTGCAACCGCGTGCGATGGGGATCGAGAATCGCGACCACGCGACCGTGGAGCGATGAGCGCCGCATCATGCCCAGCGCGAAACGCAACGAAGCGCGTTCGTGCCGCGAACCACCGGCGACGTCCAGCAGGAACTGCGCGTAGGCGGATGGCGTCCCGCCGCCACGTAACACGGCATCGTCGCAGGCCTGCTCCTGGAGCTTTCGCTGCTGCGCGGCCGCCCACCACACCAGCGGGTTGTACCAATGCAGGGCGCACGCGAGGCGCGCCACGAGCGCGCTCAGGTAATCGAAGCGTCGAACATGCGCGAGCTCGTGGAGCAGCGCATCGCGGCGCTGCGACTCCGGCCAACCGGCGCCCGATACCGGTAACAGCAACACCGGTCGCACGAGTCCCCAGGTACAGGGGCTCGTCACATGCGCAGATTCGAGCACACGCAGCGATCGGTCGATGCCCAACTCGCACGGCAAGCGCTGCAGGGTCAAAGTCCATTGCGCGGAGCTCACCGGCCGCGCCCGCCGGAGCCAGCGCAGCAATCCGACGGCGGCCAGCACATCGCGAAGCAACAAACCGAGCGCGCCCGCCAACCAGACGATCACGACGCCGGTCCCGGAGAGAAACCCCGCCCCTTGCACGAGCGATACGCTTTCGTTCGTGTCCGCGATCGAAGCCGCGTCCGGTTGCCACAACGCAGGGATCACTGCCCAGGACGGCAGGTACGTCACGGCGAGCGGCATCAACAACGACAACGCCAGCGCGCAGCTCCACAGGAAATGCCGGTAGGCGGCAGAGTGACGCGTGAGCGCCGTGCATGCGATAGCGACGACCATGAGCAACAGGCTGGTCTTGAGCGCGATCGCCAGCAGCATCGACGGCTCGACCATGATCAGCGCCCCTTCCTGCGTGCGGCAGCGATCAACTCGCTCAGCTCGTCGAGTTCCGTCTTCGACAGCTTCGCCTGCGATGAGCCGAGCAGCGCCGACACGGCCTGCGTCGCTGAGCCATCGAAGAAGGTGTTGACGAGCTGGGCCAGGGCGCCGGCGCGCGCCTTCTGCCGCGACACGGTCGGAGAATAGATGTAACGCGGCCCGTCCACGCGATGCTGCAGATGCTCCTTGTCGACCAGCACGCGCAGCAGGGCACGCACGGTCGAGTAGGTCGGCGGATCGGGAATTTCCGCTTGGATGTCGGCCGCGGTCGCCTCGCCCAGGCGATACACGATCTCCATGATCTGCCGCTCGCGGCGGCTGAGAGAAGGCTGGGACATGCGCGCGCGCCTGCTATGAAATCCGCACTATGCTAAAAAATTAGCACATCCAGGTGGATTGTCAACCCGGCCACGCAGGTCCACGGCGCCCTGCCCTCGACTTGGAGATTCCGTATCATTCGAACCCGTCGCATCGGTCCGGCCCCATGACGCTGCTCCTCGATCTCGTTCAGACCTCGCAACGCGTGAGCGCCACCTCCGCGCGCCTGGCCAAGGTGCGCGAGCTGGCAACGTGCCTGCGCGCGCTGACGCCGGAGGAGATCGAGATCGGTGTGCAGTATCTCTCCGGGGAGGTGCCGCAGGGCCGTTTCGGTATCGGCTTCGGAGTACTGCGCGAGGCGAGCTCCGGCGCGGCCGCGCCACATGGGTTGCTTTCCATCCCCGAGGTCGACGGGCGCCTGGGCGAGATCGCGCTGATCCGCGGCTCCGGAGCGACGGCGCGCCGGTCCGAAGCGCTGCGCGAGCTCTTGTCGCGTGCGAGCGTCCCCGAGCAGGAATTCCTGATCCGGCTGCTCGTCGGCGAGCTGCGCCAGGGTGCGCTGGCGGGCGTCATGATCGATGCCATCGCTGCCGCAGCCGATCTGCCGGTCGCCGTTGTGCGGCGTGCGGCGATGTATGCGAAGAGCCTCGGCGCGGTGGCGCGTGCTGCGCTGCCTCGAAGGGAGCATCGGGCTCGAACAGTTCCAGCTCGAGCTGCTCACGCCGGTGGCGCCGATGCTCGCGCAAACGGCTGCCGACACGGCCGAAGCGCTTGCAGCAACTCGAGCGGCGAGGTGGATCTTCGAGTGGAAGATGGACGGCGCCCGCATCCAGGCGCACAAGGTCGCCGACGAGGTGCGCATCTACACGCGCAGCCTGAACGAGGTCACCGCGGCGGTCCCGGAAATCGTCGAGCATCGTGCGCGGCCTGCCGGTCCGCAACGCTGATCCTCGATGGCGAGGCGATCGCCTTCGATGCCGCCGGTCGTCCGCACCCCTTCCAGGTCACCATGCGCCGCTTCGGCCGCAAGCTCGAAGTCGAGGAGTTGCGCGCCAGAATTGCCGATGCAGGTCTTCTTCTTCGATTGTCTGCGGCTCGAGGACGGAGCCTGGCGGATCGGCCCACGCGCGAACGCTTCGAGGCGCTGGCGACGGCGGTACCGGCGTCTCTGCGGATTCCGCGGCTCGTGACGTCCTCCGAGGCGGAGGCCGAGGCCTTCTACGAGGCGGCGATCGCGGCGGGGCACGAAGGCCTCATGGCGAAGTCGCTCGACGCACCCTATGAAGCCGGCAATCGCGGCGCGAGCTGGCTGCAAGATCAAGCGCGCCCACACCCTGGACCTGGTCGTGCTCGCGGCCGAGTGGGGCCACGGCCGTCGCACCGGCAAGCTCTCGAACCTGCATCTCGGCGCGCTCGACCCGGCGACCGGCGACTACGTCATGCTCGGCAAGACGTTCAAGGGCCTCACCGATGCGCATGCTCGAGTGGCAGACGAAGGAATTGCTCGCGCGCGAGGTCCGACGCGATCAGTGGACCGTGTACGTGCGGCCGGAGCTGGTGGTCGAAATCGCCTTCAGCGACCTGCAGGCGAGCCCGCGCTATCCGGGCGGCCTCGCACTGCGGCTCGCGCGCGTGAAGCGCTACCGCGAAGACAAGCGCGCCGAGGACGCCGATACCATGGAGTCGGTGCGGCGCATCTACGAGTCGCAGCACTGATGCAGTCACGCGCGGCCAGCGGCGGCCGGCACGCGCGCGCGCCGCCATGCGCCCGGCGGCACGCCGACCTGCTTCTTGAAGGCGCGATTGAAGGCGGCCTCGGATTCGTAGCCGACTTCGGCGGCCGCCTGCGCGATGCTCAGGTCCGTTGCTGCTCGAGCAGCTGCGCCGCGAGCTGCAGGCGCCAGTTGCTCAGATAGTGCATCGGCGGGCGTGCCGCATGAGCTCCGCGAAGCGCTCCGCGAACACCGAGCGCGACAGCCCGACCTCGCGCGCCAGCGTGTCGAGCGTCCAGGCTCGGCCGGCCGCCCGTGCATCAGGCGCAGAGCCGCGCCGACATGGCGATCGCGCAGCGCGGCGAGCCAGCCGGTCGATTCCTGCGGGCAGGCCATCGATGTGCTGGCGCACGCGCCTGCAGAAACATCAGCTTCGCTCAGCTTCGAGAGCATGGTCTCGCCGCCGGCGCTCGGGCGCTCGCGTCTCGGCGAGCGCGACGCGGATCAGATCGTGAGTGAGCTGGCCGCCCGGTGCTGGCGCGCTTGACGTGCAGGAGCGCGCGGCAGCGCGTCGAGGATCGGATTGAACGGTCGCGCGTCGCAGCCGAGGTAGCCGCAGACGAAGCGCGAAGGTTCGCCGTTGCCGCCGAATTCGCTGAAGACGAACGGCAACGGGCGGTCCGTCGGGCCGGTAATACATCGCCAGGTCGGGCGTCGGCGCGCTGGCCGGGCTCGGTGGTCATGAAATGACCGTCGCCCCGCACGAAAGATGACGGCGTCGCCGGCTTCCAGGCGCACGGCGGACCGCGGATTCGTCCGGCGAGCTGCGCCCAGCACCAGCCGTCGAGCATGATGTGGAACGAGATGATGTGCTCGAACTCGGGCATGACGCTGCGCGCAGATGCTCGAGCCCGGCAGGCGATCTCGGCGGTCCAGGGCGCGCGGGCGTTGATGTCGAAATAGACGGCGCCGGTCAGTCGCACCGCACGCAGCACGTCGGACAGAACATCCACTTGCTCGACCCCCTGGAGCTAAAGTTCGGTATCCGGGCGCTCGGCGAGCCAAGTCCGGACGACCGGCAAGACTTGGCGCAATCCGATCATATTGCCTGCAGCCGCAGCGCGATCTAGGATCGTCTCGGTTCCACGCACCGGGTGCCGGAAGGGGTGCCAGTCCGGGAGACATTACCATGCTCGACGCCCAGGACCTTGTCACCTTCAAGGCGCAGTCCTTTCGCGGCGAGTCATCCAGCCGGGGGACGCCGGCTACGACGAGGCGCGCAAGCTCTACAACGGCATGATCGACAAGCGGCCGCGCCTGATCGCGCGCTGCGCCGACGTCGCCGACGTGATCGCGGCGGTCAATTTCGGCCGCGACACAGGGCCTGCTCATCGCCATCCGCGGCGGCGGCCACAACGGGCCGGGGCTCGGCAGTTGCGACGACGGCCTGGTGATCGACCTCTCGCGGCCTCAAGGGCGTCCGCGTCGATCCGGCTGCCCGCACCGTGCGGGTCGAGCCCGGCTGCACCCAGGGCGACGTCGACCACGCGGCCCATGCGTTCGGCCTCGCGGTGCCGGCGGGCATCGTGTCGACGACCGGTGTCGCCGGGCTGACGCTCGGTGGCGGGCACGGCTACCTGTCGCGCGCCTACGGGCTCACGATCGACAACCTGCTCGAAGCCGACGTGGTGCTCGCCGACGGTCGGTTTCGTGACGGCGAGCGAGCGACAGAACACCCGGACCTGTTCTGGGCGCTGCGTGGCGGTGGCGGCAACTTCGGCGTGGTCACCAGCTTCCTCTTCCGCGCCCATCCGGTGACCAACGTCTACGCCGGCCCGATCTTCTGGGACATCAAGGACGCGCAGGCAGATCATGCGCTTCTACCGCGACTTCCTGCCGCATCGCGCCCGAGAACCTCGGTCCGTTCCTCGGGCTGAAGACCGTGCCCGTCGACGCGACCCTTCCCGAAGGAGATCTGGGGCAAGCGCATCTGCGCGCTGATCTCCTGCTTCAACGGACCGGTCGAGGACGGGCGTGAAGGCGATGGCGCCGGTGCGCGAGGCGCTGCCGGCGCCGCTGCTCGACTGGATGGGCCAGATGCCATTCCCGACGCTGCAGGGTCTGTTCGATCGGCGCTGTTGCCGAAGGGCATGCAGTGGTACTGGAAGGGCGACTACGTGAAGGAGCTGCCCGACGCCGCCATCGACGTGCACATCGCGCAACGCGTCGAACGCGCCGAGCGAGCTCTCGCCTGATGCATCTCTATCCGATCAACGGCGCCGTGCACCGCGTGGGCGCGCAGGCCACCGCGTGGAATTGTCGCGATGCGCCATGGTCGATGGTGATCGCCGGCATCGATCCCGATCCGAAGAAAGCCGTCGGCACTGAAGAAGTGGGGACGCGACTACTGGCAGGCGGTGCATCCCTCACAATCTCGGCGGCGCCTACGTGAACTTCATGATGGACGACGAGATCGACGGGCGCACCGAGGCGACCTACGGGCCTAACTACACGCGGCTCGCCGCGGTGAAGCAGAAGTACGATCCGAAGAATTTCTTCCGGGTGAACCAGAACATCCGGCCCGCCGCATAATCCCTTTTCTTTCGCCCCCACGTCGGTCCCGGTACGATTGCAAGGCTTGGGGTCTGACCCCAAGCCGCAATCAAAACAAAGGGGAACTGTCATGGGCGCCATCTGCCAGAGTTGCGGTATGCCGCTGAAGAGGGACCCTGAGGCGGGCGGAACGAATGCCGATGGATCGAAAAGCACTCGTTTCTGCTCCCTGTGTTACGCCGGTGGCCAGTTTCGCCATCCCGGTTTCTCGGTAACGGAAATGCAGGCTCACTGCGTCGACGCACTGCGCCGCAAAGGGCATGCCGCACTTCATGGCGTGGCTCTTCACGCGCGGCCTTCCGCGACTCGAACGTTGGCGACCTGCGTGAGCACTCACACTCTGCAGCGGACGTATTCATGACGCGCCGGCAACATCGGATGCTGGCGGCACTGCTCGCACTCGTACTATCGCAATCCCCTCGCCGTCATCCGCGGACGATCGCGGATTCTTTGGCCTGCTGCGCGCGCGCGATCTCACGCCGTTCGGATTCCTGCGGCTCGACATGCGTCCCGCCCACGCGGTGTTCGCGCCGGCCGGGAACCTGGGCCATCGAGACGGAGCTGCGTACCAGAACACCTGGGCTCTGAGCCCGGAGACGGAGGAATACCTCGAGTCGCTCCCCTCACGGCGTGAGCTCGGCCCCGCCGAGGTGCAGGCCATCCGTGACCTGCCCGGGTGAGAACTACCTGTTCGACGTCGAGCTCGCGCGAGCTCGACATGACCTTTCACTACAAATTCTCCGAGCGCTGGGGTGTACCTGATCGTAAGCGCGGTCTCCTACCGGGGCGGCTTTCTCGACAGCACGATCGAGAGATTTCACGACACCTTTGGCTTCGCACTCTTTCGGGCGGACCGCGGTCAGCCGCGACGACGTCAACGCCATCTTCGACCTCAAGTCGCGCCCAGGTCGCCGTGTTCGAGGCACCGACCGATGGTGGCATGCTCGATCCGACGATCGGCGTGCGGTACTCGGGCGTGGGTGCGATCATGGGCTGGGACCTCGTGGTCGAGGCCGCCGTGAAGGTTCCCGTGCAGGGACAGAAGGACTGCTGTCCACCGGCGATACCGACTATGGCTTGCAGGCGACGTTGCAGCGTTTCTCGGAGCATCACGCCTGGTACCTGAGCATCTCCGGCGTGTACTACGACGGCACCAACAGCATCACACCCACTCCCTGCACAGGTCATCCCGACGCTACTGGTCGGTTATGAACGCCGCCTCACCCGCGAAGACTCACCTGCTCCTGCAGGGCTACGCGAGTCCGAGCATCTACTCGCACGATGAAACGGACCTCGACGAGCTGCTCGAGCCAAAGTTCCAGCTGAGCATCGGCATCTACCACCGGATGGGAGGTGGCCTGCTGTCGTTCGGCTTCACGGAGAATCTGCAGAACATCAACAACACGCCCGACATCGGCTTTCAGCTCGGATTGACCGTACAGCCCCGCGCTCAGCCGAGCCATTAGAAGCGGCCACGCGCTACCGCGCGCGAGACCGATCGAATTGATACGTCGCCTTGAACCTGGCGGCACCGATGCAGTAACCGTCGCGGCCGAAGCGATCGTTGTAAACAATGTAGTCGCCCTTGCGATAGCGTGACCGGCCTTCCTTGGTCCTGACGCTGCCGCTCTCCATCGCGACTTCCGCCCAGACGGGAGTGGTCTTGACGAAGACCCCTGGTCGCAGCCGCTTGTAGGTTCTCGCGAACGAGCGGGCTTCAACCGTGTACACCTCGCCCTGATTGTCGATCAGCCAGTCACCGCGCTTCGCTCGCTGCTGGCCGCCCCACTTGCGGTACACGAGACCGTCCGTATCGAGGTCGAGCCGCACCGCGGTCACGAACTGATTCGCCTTCTTGCGATATTTGCGCCGCTGCGTCATGACTGCTCCTTGGACCTCGACGCGCGCGGGAAGTGCAGACCTGAGAATGACGCGCAACCCGGCGCCGTCCGGTGCGAGAATGCGCCCCGGTCGCCGATCCGCGCCAGTGGAATCGACCGCATGCCGTACGTTTCCACCGAGTGACAGCCATGCGAACACCCGTTTGCTTCATGATCATGCCCTTCGGCACCAAGGCCACCGGTGTGGAAGCGGGCAAGGGGCCGGTCGAAGTCAACTTCGATACCCTGTGGAGCAAGGCGCTCAAGCCCACCGTGGAGAAGCTGGGCTACAAGGCGGTGCGCGCGGACCAGGAAACGGGCTCGCTCATCATCATCGAAATGCTCCGCCGCCTGGCCTACGCGGACCTGGTGATTGCGGATGTCAGCATCCCGAACGCCAACGTGTACTACGAGATCGGCGTGCGCCACGCCGCCAAGGGCCGCAACTGCGTTCTCATCGGCGCCGACTGGTCCAAACCGGTTTTCGATCTCGGCCAGATGCGCCGCGTCAGCTATCCGCTGGTCGAGGGTACGGTTACCGACCCGAGCGCCGAGAAAATCGCGAGCGCGCTCGCCACCGACATCAGGAAAGCCATCAATGGCACCTCGCCCGTCTTCGAAGCCGTGCCGGCCTTCCCGGACATCGACGGCGATGAGGGCTGGGTCCGGGCCTTTGCCGACGAGGTGAAGGAGCTCTCCGCCTGGAGCGAGCGCAAGGCCGGCATCAACGCCATCAGCGAAAAGGCGGACCGCAAGCGCAGCGCGCTCGCGTTCCGGGACGAGGTGCGAGGGCAGCCCGCGATTGCGGACGGCGTGTGGCTCGAGATGCTGCCGTTTCTCCGCGACGCCACCAGCGACTGGGAGGTGGTCCTCGAATGGATCGCGGCCATGCCGGATCACCTGCGCGCGCGACCCGCCGTCGAGGAGCAGCGTCTCCTCTCCCAGGCCAAGCTCAAGACAGTGGAGCTCGAAGAACGTGTCGGCGCGCTGCAGAGCCTGGTGGATCGGTTCGGTCCCTCGTCGGAACGCCTGGGACTGCTGGGTGGCCGCCACAAGGATCTCTATGACCGCGCCTGCAAGGCGCTCAAGGAGAGCCAGGATCCCGCGCAGAAAAAGAAGCTCCAGGCGCGCGCCAGCAAGCATCTCGAGGATGCGATCGATGCCTACCGTCGCGGCATGCTGTGCGACCTCAACGACTACTACCCGTCCAGCAACCTTCCCGGCCTGCTCAGGATTCGCGGTGAGGCGGGCGACGATGAGCTGGCCAGAAGCGCTGCGGGCGTTGCAGCGCTCGCTTGCCAGCGCGCCAAGGCGCTGGGCAAGAAGGATCCGTGGCTCAATCCGACGCTCCTCCTGGCAGCGTTCCAGGCGGGCCACGTGCCGTTGGCGACTGCGCTCATGAAGCAGGTCAGTCGCGACGGCGCAGCTGCGTGGCAGCTCGACTCGGTGTTGCGCGACCTCATCCGTACGGTTGACCACACCGCGGACGCCGACACGAAAGCGCGCCTGCAGGAAATCGTTGAGCAGCTGCAGCAGGTGGGCTGATGGCAGGGGAAGCGCAGGTCAATCGGGAGATCCCGGATGAGTGGGCGTGGCACGCGGTCGAGAATCCGCTGCCTTCTTCGGTTGAAGTCGTCATCATCGGCGGTGGCATCGTCGGCTGCTCGGCCGCGTACTTCCTGGCACGCGAAGGCTTGCGCGTCGCTGTCTTCGAAAAGGGCCGGATCGCCGGCGAGCAATCCGGAAGGAACTGGGGCTGGGTGCGGCAGCAAGGCCGTTCACCCGTCGAACTTCCTCTGATGATGCGCAGCCTGCAGCTGTGGCTGGAGCTGCGCGAGGAACTGGGCGAACATCGGCTTCAGGCAGGGTGGATCGCTCTACCTCGCCGAGGACGACGCGCAACTCGCGGAGCTGGAGCAGTGGTTGAGCGTCGCGCGCGAGCACGCACTCGATACACGATGCTTCTCGATGCGCAGGAGCTCGCAGGAGTCCTGAAGTGCCCGATGGTCGGCGCTGGGCGGAGCGATGCACACCGCGAGCGATGCGCGAGCCGAACCCAGCCGTGCGACGCCGGCGATCGCCCGCGCAGCCCAGCGGCGCGGCGCGCAGATCGTCAGTCACTGTGCGGTTCGCGGCATCGATCGCGCCGCGGCTCGCGTTCAGGGTGTGATTACCGAGCGAGGGCGCGTCGCGGCATCGATGGTCGTCTGTGCCGGCGGTGCCTGGACGCGCTGCTTCTGCCGATCGATGGGCATCACCTTCCCGCAATTGACTGTCCTCGGCACGGTTGCGCGCACCGCGCCGGCGGCTGCGAGATGCTCGAAGGCGAAGCGTGGTCGCCGAGCATCGCGATCCGCCGTCGCGCGGACGGCGGCTACACGGTGGCGCATGGCGGCTCGTTCCTCCATTCGCTGACGCCCGACACGCTTGCGGTTCGCGCGCAAGTTCTGGCCGGCCTTGCGGCAGGGTCACGAGTCGATCCGCGTTCGCGTTGGGGCGCGAGTTCTTCCGCGGCGCTGCGCACACCCATCGACTGGGCATCTCGATGAGGTCTCGCCCTTCGAACGCCAACGGATGCTGCACCCGGAGCCTGAGCAGCGGGTCCTCGGCCAGATCCGCGCGGCGCTCGGAGCGTTGGTTTCCGGAGATTGCTGCCGCGCCGTTCGTGGAGACCTGGGGCGGAATGATCGAGGCGTCGCCCGACGTGCTTGCCGGTCATCTCGCACGTCGACGGACACGAGGGTGTTCCGGTCGCCAGCGGATTCAGCGGGCATGGCTTCGGCATTGGCCCCGGCGCCGGTAAACTCATCGCCGACATGGTCCGGGGTGTGGCCGATCGCAACGAGCTGTCCGGCCTTTCGGTTGCAGCCGCTTCTTCGACGGCTCGCCGATTCGCCCGGGTCCAGCGATCTGAATACTTGAGGTGCGACATGAATTCCGAACGAACAAGGCGTTCCGGCGCGCGAACTGCAAGCCGGCGCTCGCCGGCGCGCTTCTACAGCAGCGCGAGGTTTTCGCCTCGAGCGCGAGCGCCTGTTTCACGCCAGTGGTTTTGCGTCGGGCGCGCCGAGCAGGTTCCCGCCACGCGGCGATTGCCTGCACGTGCACGTGGCGGGCGAAAGCGTGCTGATTCTTCGCGGGCGCGACGATTCGCTGCGCGCGTTCTACAACGTCTGTCGTCATCGCGGCAGCCGGCTGATCCGCACGCCGCCGCTGCCCGATCCCGACCAGCCGATCGGCCGCTGCATCGACCTCCAGCTCAGCGGCGCGTCGTGTGTCCCTATCACGCCTGGACCTACAACCTCGACGGCTCGCTGCGCGCGGCGCCGCACGTGCAGTTCGACGCGACCTGTCCGAAGGAAGGCTTCTCGCTCGTGCCCGTGCACCTGGATACGTGGGGCGGCTTCATTTTCCTGAACCTGCGCAACCACGCCGGCCCAGTCGCTGCACGAGCAGCTCGCCGTGCCGGTGCGCAAGCTGGAACGCTACCCGCTGGAGGATCTGCGTCGTGGCGCGCAGCTCGTCTACGACGTGCGCGCCAACTGGAAAGTGATCATGGAGAACTACAACGAGTGCTATCACTGTGGGCCCGTGCACCCGGAGCTGTGCGCGCTCGTGCCCGCCTTCCGCGAGCGCGGCGGTGCGGGTCTCGACTGGGACGACGGCATTCCACATCGCGCCGGCGCGTGGACCTTCACGCTGAGCGGCACCTCGAACCGCGCGCCATTCCCCGGGCTGTCGGACAAGGAGAAGACGCATCACAAGGGCGAAATCGCGTATCCGAACCTGCTGCTGAGCGTCGCGGCGGAACACGTCGCGGCCTTCACACTCTGGCCGAAGGGTCCGGACCACACGCGCATCGCCTGCGAGTTCCTGTTCCACTCCGGACGAGATCGCGAAGGCGGACTTCGATCCGCGCGACGTGGTCGAATTCTGGGACATCGTCAATCGCCAGGACTGGCAGATCTGCGAAGTCGGTGCAGGACGGGATGCGATCGCGCGGCTTCCGCGGCGGCGTTCTACGCGCCGATGGAGGATCCGAGTCTCGACATCCGGCGCTACCTCGAAAAGCATCTCGGCGACCTGTCGCCGGTCGGCTGAGCCAAAGCGCCGTGACATCCCAGCTACGACGTCGTCGTCATCGGCGCGGGCACAACGGACTGACGGCCGCGTTCTATCTGGCGCGCGCCGGACTCGAGACGCTCGTGCTGGAACGCCGCGACATTCTCGGCGGCTGCTGCGTCACCGAGGAAATCGATCGCGTCGCGGCGCCCGGTTGCCGCGTCTCCACCGCGTCGTACATGGCGAGCATGTTGCGCCCGGAGATCATTCGCGATCTCGCAGCTCGATCGACACGGATTGCGCATGGTCGCGGCCGAACCGACGGTCCAGGCCGTGACGCCGGACGGCGTGGTCCTGCCGTGGTGGAGCGACCGCGAGCGCATGCGCGAGCTGCTGATGCGCGTTGCGCTCCGAGGGACTGCGAACGCTTCCTGTCGCTCGACGTCCGCCTCGAGCGAACTCGCGCGTCATCTCGAACCGCTCTTCATGCAGGCGCCACCCGATCTGCAGCGCAGCGGCTTCGCCGGCCTGGCGCGAACTGCTGCGCTTTGGCTCGAAGTTTCGCCGGCTGCGAGGGTCGCCAGGTCGCCGATCTCATCGCATTCGCCACCGGCAGCCTGGGTGAGTTTCTCGATCGCTCGCTCGAATCGCCGCACCTGAAGTCGCTGGTGCTGTCGAACAGCCTCTACGGCAAGCACGGCGGCCCCTACGATCCCGGCACGCTTGTTCGGACTGCTGTTCCATCTGCTGGGCGGCGGTGCCGAGGCGAAGCAGGGATTCGTCGGGCACGTGATGGGCGGCATGGGCGCCATCACGCAGGCGATGGCCGCGGCCTGCGTGCGCGAAGGGCGTCGAGATACGCACCGCGTCAGCCGTGCAGCGACGTGTCGATCCGATCGGGTCGCGCCGAAGGCGTGCGTGCTGGCGGACGGCTCGCAGATCGACGCGGCCATCGTGGTCTCGAACGCGGATCCCAAGCGCACGTTCCTCGAGCTCGTGCCGGCCAAGGAGCTCGACGCCAGAATTCCGCGCGGACGTGCGCGGAATCAAGATGGATGGGCCCTGCGGCAAGCTCAACCTGGTGCTGGGCGAAGAGCCTCGGTTGCTCAGGCGGCGATCCCGACGCCGACACGCTGCGCAGACGCGCAGTTCACGCTCGTGCCGTGGCTCGAAGGCGCGCAACGCTGTTACGAGAGTGCGCGCCAGGGAAGGGTGCACGAGCGTCTGTGGATCGATTGCCTGGTGCCCTCGCTCGCTCGACCCGTCGCTGGTGACGCCGGGCCGGCACGTCATGACCTGCTTCGTGCAATACCTGCCGGGCAAGCCGACGCGAAGGCTGGGAGACCGCGCGCGAGTCGCTGCGACGTCAGTTGCTCGCCACCTGGCCGAGCATGTGCCGGCGGTGCAGCGCTCGCTGGTGGCGAGCCGTCTCTACACTCCCGGCGGATCTCGAAAGCACCTTCGGCATCACCGAAGGCAACATCTTCCACGGCGACCTGCGGCCGGATCAGCTGTTCTTCATGCGCCCGCTGCCTGCGCATGCGCGCTACGCGACGCCGATTCGCGCGCTGTACCTGTGCGGAGCCGGCACGCACCCGGGCGGCGGCGTGACCGGTGCTCCGGGGTTCAACGCGGCACACCGCATCCTGTCGACCTGTCGCCGCGACCGCGAGCTGCGCAAAGCGATCAGCGCATGAAGCGCGCATGAGCGGCGCGCGCGCGATCCCGGTGCGATTCCGGATCCTCGGCGTGCTGTTCGTGCTGAGCTTCGTCAACTACCTGCTGCGCAACAACCTGTCGATCGCGATTCCGAGCATCCAGCGACGAATTCAGTTTCACCAACGCCGAGCTCGGCTGGATCCTCGGCAGCTTCAACTTCAGCTACGCGCTGCTGCAGATTCCCGGCGGCATCTTCGGAGCAGATCTACGGTCCGCGCCGCGCGCTCACGTTCATCGCCGTGTCCTGGGGCGTGCTCACGTTCCTGACCGGCTTCGTTCCGGCGCTCATGGCCGCGTCGGCCACCGGTGCGATGGTGTCGCTGATCGTCATACGTCTGCTGCTCGGCGCCACCAACGCGCCGCTGTTTCCGGTCACTGCCGGGCGCCTTTGCCAACTGGTTTCCCGACGGGCAGCTGGGCTTTCCCGAACGCGGTCGACGAGCGTCGGCCTGGCGCTCGGGCAGGCGGCGATCGGTCCGATCGTCACCTTGCTGATCGTGCAATTCGGCTGGCGCGAATCGTTCTACGTCTTCGCGCCGCTCGGCCTGCTCGTCGGCGCGTGGTGGTACTGGTACGGCCGCGATCGGCCTGCGCAGCATCCCGCGATCACCGCCGACAGAGGTGCGGCTGATCGAGGGCGATCGCGCCGCCGTCGAACCTGCGACGCGAGAGCGCGGCGGCTGGCGCCGCATGCTCGTGCATCGCGACGTGCTGCTGCTCGCCGGCCAGCTACTTCTGCATGAACTACGTGTTCTACATGTTCGCGCAGTGGCTGTTCACCTACCTGGTGGAAGCGCGCGGCTTCTCGCTGCTGGAAAGCGGCTTGCTGTACGTACTGCCATTCGCGACCGGTGCGGTGCTCGCGGCCGTCGGAGGACTCACGTGCGATGCGCTCTGCCAACGGCATCGGCGCGACGCTGGGGATGCCGGCTGCCTGCGATGAGCGGTCTGGTGCTCGTGGCCGTCTTCCTGATGGCCGGCGTCTACGCGATCGAACCCGTACGTGGCCGTGGCGACTGCTGTCGCTGTGCTTCGGCTTCACGCAGTTCACCGAAGGCGCGTTCTGGTCGGCGTCGACGTACGTCGCCGGCCCACACACCGCGACCGCCACCGGCGTCATGAACACCGGCGGCAATGCCGCCGGCTTCCTCGCGCCGGTGGTCGGACTGATGGTGGATCAGCTCGGCTGGCTTGCGACGCTCGCCAGCGGCTCGATCTTCGCCCTCACCGGCGCGGTGCTGTGGCTCTTCATCGGCGAGCGAGCGGGCGCGACGATCGCCGGCGCACTAGGCATCGCCGGTCGAATCGATCCGCGCGCTTGGTTGCACCTCGGGACGCTTGACGCTGACGAAATGGCCGTGCGTCAATGACCTCACATCTCGACGGACTGCAGGGGAATCGCCGTGATGACGCCATTTACCAATAATCCGCGTTCATTGTTGTTTGCCGCTCTGTTACTCGCCGCTCGGCACCGCGTTCGCGGCGCCGCCGCCGAAAACCATCACGGTCGGCACGCTCAAGCTCAAGTTCTGCGAAGAGACCTACGGCGGCTACTGCGGCTCGATCAAGCGCGAGCTCGATCCGACCGGGTGGCGTGCGCGGCAAGATCACCATCGGCTTCGAGTACTACCCCCGTGAAGACCAGAGCCGCCCCGCGCTCGGCACGATCCTGCCGCAGGAAGGCGGCCCGGGTTACTCCTCGACCGGCACGCGCGATGCGTACCTCAACATTTTCAAGCAGCTGCGCGATCGCCGCGACGTCCTGATCGTCGACAAGCGCGGCACCGGCACGTCCGGCGCGGTCGATTGCCCCGGCATCCAGACGGGCGATCCAAGCGATCCCGACCTGCTCAAGGAGTGTGCCGACCAGCTCGGACGCAAGGCACCGCTCTACGGCACGGACCTCGCCGTAGCGGACATCGTCGCGGTCATGGACGCGCTCGGGATCGCCAAGGTCGACTTCTACGGCGACAGCTACGGGACCTTCGTTGGCCAGGTGTTCGCCGCGTATTTCCCCAGTCGCCTGCGCAGCATCATCCTGGACAGCGCCTATCCCGGTGCGGCCGCCGGACATCTGGTTCCCGACGGATTGGGCGACCGGTCGCGACGGGCTGGATCTCGTCTGCAACCGCTCGCCGTCCTGCCGCGCGCTGGGCGGACGCTCAACCGCGCGCATCGAGAGCCTTGCTCAACGCGTTGCGGCGCGAGCCCATCGAAGGCACCGCGCCCGACTCCGACGGCATTCCGACGGAAACGACGCTCGATGTCCCGACGTTGTTCCTGCTGATGACCAACCTCGGCAATTCGCCGATCACGTACCGCGACCTGGATGCCGCGACGCGCGCCTGGTCCAATTCGGGCGACACGTTGCCGCTGCTGCGCCTGGCGTCCGAGTACAACACGCCGTTCATTTCCGATCCGGTCGACTTCAGCTACGGCCAGTACCAGACGCTGGTCTGCGATGAATATCCACTGCACTACAAGCTGAGCGACCCGCCGGCGAAACGGCGCCGGCAATACGAGCGGGCGATCGAAGATGCGCGCGTGAACCGTTCCGACCTGTTTGCCCCGTTCACCATCGACGAGGCGCTCGATTCGAACGCCAACTTCACGCCGCTCGCGACCTGCCTGGACTGGCCGATACCGGTACCCGCGTACCCTCAAGGTGATCCGCTGCCGGCGAACCCGGTGTTCCCGAACGTGCCGACGCTGGTGCTGTCAGGCGACCTGGACTCCGTCACCTCGCCGCAAGACGCGGCAGACGCGGCCGCACAGTTCCCGAATGTCATCCATCTCATCGTCCCGAACCTGACGCACGTCACCGCGTGGTTCTACAGCGACGTGGGCGATCTGCCGGACGGCGGCGACACGACGCACTGCGTGCAGCGCATCGTGCGCCGCTTCGTTTCGCAGCTCTCACCGGGCGATACCAGCTGCATTCCGAATGTGCGCCCGATCCGCACGGTGCCGCGCTTCGTGCGCTTCGCCCACCAGGTAGCGCCCGCCGATGCGCTGCACGGCAACCAGGCCGAAACGCGCGAGCTCAAGCTCGCCGCAGCCACGCTCGAGACCGTCGGCGATGTGTTCTCGCGCTTCCTGATCACCTTCGGCATCGGCAGCGGACTGCGCGGCGGTGAGTACACCTACGTGCTCGAGCCGTTCGGCTACGCGTACGACCTCAATCGCGTGAAGTGGACCGAGGACCTGGAAGTCTCGGGCACCTTGCGCTGGAAGCTCGCCTCGGGCGACGTCATCGCGGACGTGCGGCTGCGTCAGGACGGTCGCAACATCGGTAATCTCGAGATCGAATGGAATGACGTGCAGAAGAACGCCATCGCCACGCTCACGGGAACGATCAACGGCTCGCGCGTCAAGGCGAAGCGGATCGCGCCCTAACGCCCCTGCACTGCATCGCCGCGGCGTCTGGCGCTCTTGCGCCGCCGCACATTAGGCGACTTCCGAGCCGACGCACCAGTGGGCGGGACCCAGGGCTGCCCGGTGCGTTCCTCGATGTAGCGCCGTATCAGGCGACGCACGACCTGCGAGGGCGTCGCGTCCTCTTCCGCGCACAGGCGCTCGAACGCGGTTTTCTTGCGTGGATCGATGAGGATCGTCAGGCGGGCAGTCCGGTCTTCGAGAGCCAAGGCGTTCCCCGGGGTAAGCGACTTCGGAGGTTGAATGTCATTATAATCCAGCACACATCTGAGTAGCAGCCATAGTGACGCTCCTCTTTTCATCGCCACTGGTCGCGTGCCTCGCGATCCTCGGACTTTGGGCCCTCATTGGCGTGCTGGGTCTGCTGCGCCCCGCGAGCCTCGCGCTGGTGGGCCGCACGCTCTTCCCGGTCGGCGCGCTGTGTGGCGTCGCGCTCGCGCTGGTCGCGGCCCTCAGCCTGGGTTCGGCTCCCGAACGCACCATCCTGCCGATCGGGTTGCCGGATCTGCCGATGCACCTGCGTCTCGATGCGCTGAGCGCCTTCTTCCTGGTCCTGCTCGGCGTGGCGTCTGCCGGCATCTCGATGTTCGCCGCCGGCTATTTTCGCCGCGGCAGCGGCACATCGGCGGGTCTGCTCTGCCTGCAGTACCATCTGTTTCTCGCCAGCATGGGGTTCCTGCTGCTCGCGGACGACGCGTACAGCTTCATGGTTGCCTGGGAGACCATGGCGCTGTCGTCGTACTTTCTCGTGACGGCACAGCACGGGATCGCCGAGATCCGCCGCGCGGGTTTTCTCTACCTGCTGATGGCCCATCTCGGGGCCATAGCCATCCTGCTCGCCTTCGGCGTCATGCAGGGAGGGAGCTGGCAATTCACCTTCGATGCGATGCGTGGCGCGGGACTCGAGCCGCAACAGGCAGCGCTCGCGTTCCTGCTCGCCCTGATGGGCTTCGGCGCCAAAGCCGGACTGGTGCCGATGCACGTGTGGCTGCCCGAGGCGCATCCCGCAGCCCCATCGCCGGTGTCGGCGCTAATGAGCGGTGTCATGCTCAAGACCGCGGTTTACGGCGTGCTGCGTGTGACTTTCGACCTGCTGGGGCAATCGCAATGGTGGTGGGGCCTGCTGGCGCTCACACTCGGACTCTTCAGTGCGTTCTATGGCGTGGTGTTTGCCGCCGTGCAGACCGACATGAAACGCCTGCTCGCCTACTCCTCCATCGAGAATACCGGCGTGATATTCACCGGCCTCGGGCTCGCCATCGTTTTTCACGGCGTCGGGATGTCCTCACTCGAAGCGCTCGCGCTGATCGCGCTCCTCTATCACAGCTTGAACCACGCGCTGATCAAGAGCCTACTGTTTCTCGGCACGGGCGCGGTGCTGCATTCGACCGGCGAACGCAACCTCGGACGCCTGGGCGGCTTGATCCACCGCATGCCGTGGGTCGCGTGGCTGATGCTCATCGGTGCGCTTTCCATGGCGGGGTTGCCGCCGCTCAACGGTTTCGTCTCGGAGTGGCTACTGCTACAGGCCTTTCTTTTCGCGCACGAGGTGCCACGCGCCTTCATCGACATGCTGTTGCCCATGGGAGCGGCGCTGGTTGCGCTGGCGGCGGCACTCTCGGCGTACGTCATGGTGAAGTTCTTCGGCGTGACCTTCCTCGGGCAGCCGCGGGAGCCCGCGCTCGCGCAGGCGCACGATGCCGGGGTGCTCGAGCGGATCGGACTCGGCTGGCTCGCGGCCGGGTGCCTGGTGCTCGGACTCTTCCCGACACAGGTGATCGACGCGTTGCGCCTGGTGTCCGCACAGCTGAGCGGCGCCACGCTTCCAGGCGCGGACGCGCCGTGGTGGCTGCTGGTGCCCCTGCCGGATCGGCAGACGTCGTATTCCGCCATCGTGCTGTTCGTTGCCATTTTGCTCGTCGTGGTGCTCACAGTCATTGGCGTGCGCCTTTTCTATCATGGCCGCGTGCGGCGCGCGCCGGCCTGGGACTGCGGGTTTGCGCGACTCGATGCGCGCATGCAGGACAGCGCCGAAGGCTTTGGGCAGCCGATTCGGCACATCTTCCAGCCGTTCTTCGCGATCGAGCGGGAGCTCCCGGCGCCGTCCGACCTCCGGCCACGCTACCGCGTCGCGGTCGGCGACCAGATCTGGCGCACGGTCTATGAGCCGCTCGGCTCGTTCGTGCAGCGCATCGCGAACGCATTCGCCTGGCTGCAGCAGGGGCGAATCGCGACGTACCTTCTGTACGCTTTCGTCACGCTCGTCGTGCTGCTGGCGCTCGTGCTATGACGCCGCTCGAAATCCTGACGCAGCTCCTGGAAGTCATCGCGGCGCTCGCTGTGGCGCCACTCTTCCTCGGCTGGATCAACCAATGCCGCGCGTGGCTGCAGAATCGCCGGGCGCCGAGCATCTGGCTGCCCTATCGCGGCATTCGCAAGCTCTTTCACAAGGACGCGGTGATCGCAGAGAACGCATCGCCCTTCTTCCGCTTTGCACCTTACGTGGTATTCGCCACCATGGTGGTCGCTGCCGCGATCATCCCGTCGATGGGTACGCGGCTGCCGCTCTCGGTGGCGGCAGATGCGATCGCGCTGGTGGGTCTGCTGGCCACGGCGCGGGTCTTCATGTCGCTGGCGGCAATGGACGTGGGCACCGCGTTCGGATCGCTGGGCGCACGGCGGGAAATGATGGTGGGATTCCTCGCCGAGCCCGCGTTGCTGATGGTCATCTTCGTCGCGTCCTTGATTTCCGTGACCACCGCGCTGCCCACCATTTCCGAGCGGCTGGTGACGCAGACGCTTGGCCTGTATCCGAGCCTGGCGTTCACCGCGATCGCCTTCACCATGGTGCTGCTCGCGGAGAACGCGCGCATTCCGGTCGACAACCCGGCGACGCACCTCGAGCTCACGATGATTCACGAGGCGACGCTGCTCGAGTACTCTGCGCGCCACCTGGCGCTCATGGAGTGGGCGACGGCGCTTAAGCTCTTCAACTACGCCTGCATCGGCTTCGCTCTGTTCGTCCCCTGGGGTGTCTCGACGCAGGCAGGCGGGCCGCTGGCGCTGTTCGCCTCGATTCCGATCCTGGCGGTCAAGCTCGCCGTGGTCGGCGTGGGCCTGGCGATTGTCGAGACCCTGTCGGCGAAGCTGCGCGTTTTCCGCGTGCCGGAGTTCCTGGCGGCGGCGTTTCTTTTCGCGGTGCTGGGCCTCCTCGTGCACCTGCTGCTTGGAGCCTGAGCCGTGGCCGGAACACCGTTTGATCTGCAGCTGCTGAACCTGTGCGCGGCCCTGCTGCTGCTCCTGTCCTTCGCCATGCTCACGCAGCGGCGCATTGTCGCGCTCGTCAATCTCCTCGCAGCGCAGGGCGTGCTCTTGTTGGCGGCAACGCTGCTGCTTGCGTGGCGTACCGGTGAACCCCACCTGTATCTGTCCGCCGCCCTGACCCTCGGGCTGAAGGTGATTTTCCTGCCCTGGATCCTGCACCGGCTGATCCGCAGGCTCGAAGTGCACTGGGACACTGAGCCGTTGCTCAACATTCCCGGCACCATGCTCGTCGGTCTGGTGGTGGTGGTGTTTGCATTCGGCCTGGCGCAACCGATATCGGCGCTCGCGAGCACCGCCACCCGCAACTCGATCGGCATCGCCGTCGCCGTCATCCTGCTCTCGTTCATCACGATGATCACGCGGCGCAAGGCCATGTCGCAGGTGGTCGGATTTCTGTCGATGGAGAACGGGCTGTTCTTCGGAGCCATGAGCGCCACCTACGGGATGCCGATGGTCGTGGAATTTGGCGTTGCGCTCGACGTGCTGGTGGCCGTGCTGGTGCTCGGCATTTTCTTCTTCCAGATCAGGGAGCAGTTCGACAGTCTCGATCTGCATCATCTCGAATCGCTGCGGGAGGACGAGTAGCTTGGAGTTCCTGGCGCTCCTTGGTACTCCGCTGCTCGGCGCAATCGCCCTGGGTTTCCTCGGTGCCCGGCGCCGGGCACCCGAGCTCAACGTCGCCGTGAGCTTCGTCACCTTTGCCGCTGCCTGCGCACTCACCGCCCGTGTGATCGGCGAAGGACCTCTGGTCGTGGCACGCGAGCAGTTCTTCATCGACCCGTTCAACGTCTTCCTGGTGACTCTCACCGCCTTCGTCGGGCTCACCACGGCGATCTTCTCCCGCCCCTACATGCGTGTCGAAACCGAGCACGGCCGGCTGAGCCCGGGTCGATTGCGGCTCTATCACAGCATGTATCAGCTCTTCATGATGACCATGCTCATCGCGCTCACCACCAACAACCTGGGACTGCTGTGGGTCGCGATGGAAGCGGCCACGCTCTCGACGGTATTGCTGGTGACGCTGTACCGGACGGCGGCGAGCCTCGAAGCCGGCTGGAAATATTTCATCCTGTGCGGCGTCGGCATCGCCCAGGCGCTCTTCGGCACGATCCTGCTCTACTTTGCTGCAGAAAAGATTCTGGGAGCTGAAGGCGTCAGTGCGCTGCTATGGACACACTTGAATGCCGTGAAAGGCCAGCTCGAGCCAGCCGTGTTGAGCCTGGCCTTCGTGTTCCTGCTGGTGGGCTATGGCACCAAGGTGGGACTCGCGCCGCTTCACAACTGGCTGCCGGACGCGCATGCGGAAGGACCGACGCCTATTTCAGCGGTGCTGTCGGGGCTGCTCCTCAACGTGGCGGTGTACGCGGTCGTGCGCTGCAAAGTACTGGTCGAGGGTTCGCTGCAATCGCCGCTCCCCGGGCGCATGTTGATGGGCTTCGGCCTCCTTTCGGTGGTGCTCGCGGCGTTCTTTCTCTGGCGGCAGCGCGACATCAAGCGGCTGTTCGCCTATTCCTCTATCGAGCACATGGGGATCATCACGTTCGCGTTCGGGATGGGCGGGCCGGTGGCAAACTTTGCTGCGCTCCTGCACATGACCGTGCATTCGCTCACCAAGTCCGCCATCTTCTTTGCGGTGGGACACGCGGCGCAGAAGGCCGGCTCGCAGCTCATGGACGAGATCCGTGGTCTCATTACCCTCAGTCCGACCATCGGCTGGGGCTTGATGATGGGCTCGCTCGCCATTCTTGGCATGCCACCTTTCGGGGTTTTTGCGAGTGAGTTCCTCATCCTGACCACCGCGATGAAAGAGCAGCCCTGGGCCACACCCATTCTGCTCGCGGCCCTCGGCGTGGCGTTCGCGGCGATCTTTGGGCGGGTGCAGCCGATGGTCTTTGGTGAGACTCGCGCGCGCCGCCTGCCGCATCCGCCAGCGCTGATTCCCGTATTCACGCATCTAGGGCTCGTTCTCGTGCTCGGGCTCTACGTGCCTCCGTATCTGGCCGACTGGTATCGCGCGGCCGCGAGAATGATTGGGGGTCAGTGAGATGCCGCTGCGAGCCTGGCTGTCGCGCAGCGAGCCGCAACTCGGCGCCCGGGGACTGCGCGCGTTGCACGTTTCGTCCGATGAGTGGCGGCAACTGGCACGGGATGTCGCCGCCGCCGGCGGATGGCTCGCAACGCTCTGGGCGAGCCCGGCCGATTCGGGCAAGGCGTGCGTGCATGCCGTGTATCGCGCGGAGGAAAGTGGTCTCGTGGTCAGCGTGACCGTGGGCCAGCGTGACACCTACCCAGGACTCGAGGAGGTTTTCCCTGCGGCGGCGCGCATGCAGCGCACCGTGGCTGACCTCTCAGGCGTGCAGTCCACAGCAGCCGATACACGCCCGTGGCTGCGCCACACGGCGTGGCCGCAAGCTTATCGACCGCTCCTGGACGCGCCGGTCCCGGCGCCGGTCGGCGAGCCCGCGGTCGATCACTATGAGTTTGTGCGGGTGGAGGGCGAAGGAGTGCACGAGATTCCGGTCGGACCGGTCCATGCGGGGATCATCGAGCCGGGACACTTCCGGTTCTCAATCGTCGGCGAGAAAGTCCTGCGGCTGGAGGAGCGGCTCGGCTATGTCCACAAGGGAATCGAACGCCGATTCGCCGACTTCCCGGCGCTCGAAGGGCACCGACTCGCGGCGCGCGTGTCGGGCGACTCCGCGGTGGCATTCTCCTGGTCGTACTGCCAGGCCCTCGAGGCGCTGTGCGGCTGCGAGCTTCCGCGACGCGCCGCCTATCTGCGGGCGTTGTGTCTCGAGATCGAGCGCATGCAGAACCATCTTGGCGATCTCGGAGCGCTCGGCAACGACGCCGGCTTCGCCTTCGGGCTGACGCAGTTCTCCCGCCTCAAGGAAGAGCTGTTGCGCGCCGTCGAGATCGCGTTTGGCCAGCGCTATCTGTTCGATACCGTGGTACCGGGCGGAACGCGCGTCGATCTCGCAGCCGCAGCCACGGTCGCGCTAGAGAAGCAGGCAGCGGCGCTCGCGGCCGAGACCCGCAAGTTGCGCGAAATCTACGACGCACACCCCGGCGTCCGCGACCGTTTCGTGGGCGCCGGCCGCGTGATCCCGGAGCTCGCGCGCCGCCTGGGGCTCGTCGGGCTCGCGGGCCGCGCGAGCGGACAGCCGTTCGATGCGCGCGTGGATCTGCCGTCGGCGCCCTACGATGTGCTCGCGCCCGTGAGAATCACGCACGAGCAGGGCGACGTTGCCGCGCGCGTCGCAATGAGATTCGACGAGTTGCTGGAATCGTGCCGCCTACTCTCACGCCTACTCGGGGAGTTGCCGAGCGGTCCGCATCGTGTCGAGGTCGGCACGCCCGTGCCCGACAGAGCGAGCGTGGGATTGATCGAGGGTTGGCGCGGTCCCGTGCTGGTGGCGCTCGAGCTAGGTCCCGGTGGCATGATTCGCCGCTGTCATCCGCACGACCCGTCCTGGCAGAACTGGCCGGCGCTCGAACACGCCATCATCGACAACATCGTGCCCGATTTCCCGCTGATCAATAAGTCGTTCAACCTTTCCTACAGCGGCCATGATCTCTAGCTTCGGCATATGCTGAAAACGCTGCGACAGATCGCGATCGTGGGAGTCGCCACGGAGGCGCCGCCGCCGGTGGACGAGACACTGCGAATACGCGAAGCTTTGCAAGAGCGCATCAGCACCGTGCTCGGTCGCGCGCTCTGCATACGCCACGTTGATGCGGGCTCCTGCAACGGCTGTGAGCTGGAGATTCATGCGCTCAACAACCCGATCTACAACATCGAAGGGTTGGGCATCCGCTTCGTCGCGAGTCCGCGGCACGCGGACTTGCTCCTGGTGACCGGGCCGGTGTCGCGCCACATGGAGGTGGCGTTGCGCCGCACATATGAGGCTACGCCGGATCCCAAGCTGGTCGTCGCACTGGGAGATTGCGGATGTACGGGCGGTATCTTCGGCGAGAGTTACGCGAGTCGTGGGCGCGTTTCTGAGGTGATTCCCGTCGACGTCGCCGTGCCCGGTTGTCCGCCTGCCCCGACTCGGATATTGCAGGGCATACTGACTGCCGTTTCGCGTTCGTCCCTTTTTTCAAAACAGGTATAGCGCGTGCTCATTGACCCGCGGGCAGCTCATCGCCAACCATCTGCAGTCGTCATAAACAGTTGTCGATCCGAACTCAATGTCATTCCCGCGCTGCTGCTCGATCCTGATATCAAACGCGGTCGCGGCGTTTTGGGCGCTGGCCTACGCAGGCCCGGCTTCATCGCAAACCGCGGCGCAATCTCCGCCACTGGCCGAGACTGTCGCCAGTGCCGTCGATCCGGTCATCCAGCGCACCATGAGGGAAGAAGGGATTCCGGGCGCTGCGTTCGTATTCGTGCACCGCGATCGAGTCGTGTACGCGCGGGGCTACGGGATGGCGGATCGCGAACGAAACGTGGCGGTCGACGTCGAGCGCACCGTTTGGCCGGTGGCGTCCATCACCAAGCTCTTCACGGGCGTCGCCGCACTGCAACTGGTCGATCGCGGAGATCTGGTCCTCGACCAGGACATCAATCGGTCCTTGCGCCGAATCGCGGTGCCAGCGCAAGGTCATCCGCACATGACGCTCGCGGAGCTGCTCTCGCACACCGCCGCCCTCGATGAGCTCCCCGGCCGCCAGTTCGATCCGAGGGGGCCACGTCCCTCACTTGCTGAATTCCTCAAGGACCGCCTCGTCCGCTATCGCGACCCCGGTCTGTACACGGCGTATTCGAGCTACGGCATCGCCCTTGTCGGCGTCGCCATCGAAGACGCCTCCGATAGGTCGTACGAAGAGTTTGTGCGCGCACACATCCTTGTTCCCTGTGGCATGAACTCTTCGTGGTTCATGCAGCACCCGGGTGACGAGAAGGGCGTGGCGATCCCGTACGCGATCGATGATGGGCACGCGAAACCAATGGCCTACGAGTGGTACATCACCGCGCCCACGTCGTCCCTGGTTGCAACGGCGCCCGACATGGCGCGTTTTGCCATGCTGCACCTCGCCAACGGCCGCTGTGGCAGCGAGCGGATTCTGAGCGAGTCCCACGCGGTCGCGATGCGAACCCAGCAAGCGACGATCCATCCGGCATTGCCGGGCTGGGGTTATGCGTTTCAGCTCGACGTCGACAACGGCAGGCAACTCGCCGAACACGGCGGTGACATCGGCGGCTTCAGTTCGCTCCTCACGCTGATTCCAGAGGAGCACACAGCCTTCTTCATGGTGAATCATGGCGAGGGAGGCGACCTGCGCTTTCGTGTCCGGCGCGCCCTGCTCGATGCGCTCTATCCCGAGGTCGGGCATCGCACCGATCCGAAGGCCGACCCGAAGCAGGCGCCAGGCCTCGAGGAGTACGCCGGCCGCTACAGGTCAAGCCTGGCCTGTCACACGTGTCGCGACGCGGACCCTGACCAGGATTTCGAGCTCACCGTTGGCAATGACGGAACACTCGGACTGTGGGGGCAACAGTGGGTGCCTCTGGAGCGCGACCTCTTTGTGCGAACCGACGGCGAGCGGCTGCTCGGCTTTGCGCGTGACAAGGCGGGCCGGATCGCGGTCGTGAGCGGGGGTTCGTGGCGAGTTGCCGATCGCTTGCCGAAGTGAGCGCAATACTGCGGCAAAGTGTCGGTTCTCCGCACCGGCTACTCGAAGTAAGCGACCGAACGTAACTCGATGCTCTCGCGCGGCTTCGCGCCGGGAAAGCTGGTGTCGCGAAATGCCGTGTGCGGCGTACGCAGCGCCCGCGCCCGATCGCTGTCGTGGAACTTGATCATCACGACCTCGTCGCGGTTCATGTTCGAGAAATACCACCAGCGATGATCCGGGTTGTGGTGAAAGATGGCGGCTGCCAACGCCCGGTCCTCGTTCGGCATCGGGCCGAGCATGACCTTTTCCTCTGGCAACTGGTCGACGATGAAGAGCGTGTTCGGCACGCCCTCCTCCGCGCTGACGCTGCGCGCATCGCACAGGGCGAGCGGGCAATCCTGCGGCGGCGGCGAGAAGCAGCGCCACAAGCTCGAGGCGATGAAGCGGGAGTAACCCTTGCCGTCCGGGAACGTGTTCTCGTACAACGTTCGCGCCAGCGTTTCGGCCCGTTCCGGCGTGAAGTCCACGTGCGCCTCGCCGGCCGGCGGCTGCACGCCGCCCTTGTGCGTGTAACCGACGGTCTTCTGCGGCAGGTGCTTCGAAAGGTCACCCGACGTGCGGACCATCCACCCCTGGGTGGCGACCCGCGTCGCGCCGGTCAGCGCCTTCACGATGTCGACCACCTCGCCGGGGTACACGCGGTCGACTTCGTCCTTGTCGAAGAAGTTCGCCACGCGACTCGGGTACCGCGCCAGGACGAAGCCATGAACGTTCAGGCTGAAGTGGTCGCTGATGGAGCGGCCGTCGCGGACCCGCACCTGATGCGTTACATAGCGTCCGGTGTTGCGCTCGACCCCAGGCGCCACAAACCGGCGGTTGATAAAGGAGCCCGGGGCGACATAACTGATCGCGGCCTCGACGCAACGCACCTCGGCTTCCACGTCGCGGGGTGCCGGTTGTGTGCTCATGTTTGTCCTCAGGCTGCCGCTATGTCGGTGATAGGTAACATCTGAAACTGATGGTAGCGGGTTTCCCGCCGCCCGCCCAAAGCGCTTAGCCCGAGCGGCTGCAATCGATGCCAAAACATGGCAGCATGTACGAAACGTGTTCCGGCTTGGAGACGATCGATGCGGCGCCTGGTCCTGTTTGCAGTATTCGCATGGGTGGTTTGCCCTTCGCAGCTCACGGCGGGTGAGCCCGCGGCTGACGCACCAGCGTCGGCGGCCTCGACAGCGGAGCCGGACAAGGCCGCCGCAACCGCAAATACGAAGGCCGTTACCTCGGCCGAAGGCACCGCTTCCGCGCCGGCGAAACCGGCGGCGGCAGCGGCCAAGCAGGAAGAGTACAAGCCGCCCCTTGGCTACAAGAAGGAGAGGCGCGACGGCGTGGATCTCTACTGCCGACGCGACGTGGAAAGCGGATCCCGCTTCACCCACAAGACCTGCTACACCCAGGCGGATCTCGAATTTGTCATCGAGCGCAACAAGAACGCGAGTGACGAGCTGATTCGCGCCACCAAGGTGTGCGCCAACGCGTCGACATGCGCCAGTAACTGAGCAAGCCGCGTCACGACGATAGCTTTTCGCGTATTCGATCTCTTCTCGGATGGAACTGGCCTCTTGTCGCGCTCGCGGCTGGGGCCAATGAAACACCGTTGCCTACGATGAATGGAGAGCGGTTCCAATGAGCGGATTGACCAATGGTGGACGTGAGCGGGCATTCCAGGCGTTGCACGAGTCGGAGGAGTTGCACCGCGCAACCCTGACCAGCATCTCAGATGCCGTCTTCCTCGCCGACGACGCGGGTGCGTTCACCTATATCTGTCCGAACGTGGATGTCATCTTCGGCTACACGCCGGACGAGGTGCAGGCGATCGGCCGGATGGGGCAGTTTCTCGGTGCGAACCTGTTCGACCCCGCCGAGCTCGACGCCAAGGGCGAAATCCGCAACGTCGAGCGCGAAGTGACTGCGAAGTCCGGCGAGCAACGCACCGTTCTCATTCACTTCAAGCGCGTTGCCATCAAGAACGGCACGGTGCTCTGCACCTGCCGCGATGTCACGGAGCTCAAGCACGCCGAGAAGGAGCTGGCGGCGACGCGCATGGATCTCGCTCACGCCGCACGCCTGGCCCTGGTGGGCGAGCTCACCGCCTCGATCGTGCACGAGATCCGCCAGCCGCTCACGGCCATCCTTGCCAATTCCGACGCGGGAATGATGCGTACGGAAAATCGGAACACGGGATCCGACGCCGAGCAGTTCTACGAGATCTTCAGCGATATCCACGAGGAAAGCAGCACCGCCGCGGCGATCGTCGAACGTATCCGCAACCTGGCGCGCAAGCGCCCGCTCGCCCTGCAGCCACTCGACGTCAACGACGTGGCGAAGGACATGCTGCGCCTCGTCGCGGTGGACGCGCGCCGCCGCAGCGTGACCCTGCGTGCCGAGTTGGCTCCCTCGCTGCCGGCGATCGATGCCGACCGCGTCTCGCTGCAGCAGGTCATCCTGAACCTGATCGTCAACGCGATGGATGCGATGGAGCTCGACGCGCTCGAGCGGCAGGTCGTGGTGCGAACACGCCAGGCCGCAGGTAACGTCGAAGTCGCCGTGAGCGATACCGGCCGGGGCATTGCCGCTGCAGACCTGCCGCGGCTGTTCGACGCTTTCTTCACCACCAAGACGGACGGCATCGGCCTCGGGCTCGCCATCGCGCGCTCGATCGTCGAGGCTCACGCCGGACGCATCTGGGCCGAGGCGCACCGCGAACGCGGCGCCACTTTCCGCTTTACGCTGCCGGCAAAAACCCTCTGATCCTGGCGCGCCCTGATCTTGGGGTCAGACCCCAAGATCCCGAATCGTCGCGGGTCGCGAGATTGACGTCAGTGGCGCGTCGTATGCCGCTGTCGCGCGTGGCTGTGCTGGGACGGCATTTCCGACACCAGTCGCAGCAGGCTCTGTGGATCGACTGGCTTGGTGAGGTGCCCATCGAAGCCGCTCCGCAGCGCCATGTCCCGATCCTCGGGATTCCCATAGCCCGTCAGCGCGTAGATGCGCGCGGATTTTCCCCGCTCGCGCTGGCGCATGAGACCGACGACGGCATAGCCATCCATGCCGGGCAAGCCGATGTCCATCAGGATCCACTCGGGCGCGAATGACTCCAGTTGGCTCAGTGCGTCGCCGCCATCGCTGGCCGTGGCCACTTCGTGGCCATCGGCTTTCAGCAGCGAGCAGAGCATTTCTGCCGAATCGTTGTTGTCTTCCACCACCAGCACGCGCCGCGTGGTGACCTCGTAGTCTCGCTCGGCAATCACGAGCGGCTGCTCCGATTCGGCGAGCGGCAGGCGGACCACGAACTCGCTGCCGTGCCCCACTCCCTCGCTGTGTGCCTCGACGTGCCCGCCGTGCATTTCCACGATCCGCTTGACGATCGTGAGCCCGATTCCCAGACCGCCCTGGGGGCGGTCGAGCGATTGATCGGCTTGCAGGAACAAGTCGAAGACGCGCGTCAGCGTCTGCGCGTCGATACCTGATCCTTCGTCGCGCACGCGTATGACCGCCTGTTTTGCCTCGTGCTCGGCGGAGACGTGAATCGTCGCCCGCTCGGGCGAGTACTTCGAGGCGTTCGACAGCAGGTTGACGAAGACCTGTTCCAGCCTGACGGGATCGCCAATTACCGGCAGCCGTTCAGCGGTCGGCGTGTAGCGCAGTGTCTGACGCTTCGTGCCGATCGTGGGTTGCATGGCTTCCATGGCGCGCTGCAGCGCCGATTCGACATTCAGCGGCTCTTTCCTGAGCTCGATCTTGCCGCGGCTGATGCGCGCTGCATCGAGCAGGTCGTCCACCAGGCGCACCAGGTGAGTGACCTGCCGCAGGAGGATCTCGCCGTTGCGTCGCACGACCTTGGGGTCGATATTCTCCTGCGCCAGCAGGTGCGCCACGTAGCGAATGGGCGCGAGGGGGTTGCGCAGCTCGTGAGCGAGCATGGCGAGAAACTCGTCCTTGCGCCGGTCGGACTCCCGCAACGCCTCTTCGGCGCGTTTCTGCTCGGTGATATCGACGTTGATGCCGAACATGCGCACCGGGCGCCCCTGCTCATCGTGGGAGACTCTGCCCCGGCAATGCAGCCATCGCACCGCACCGTTGTCATGCCGGCGAATGCGGTAGTCGACCACCACTTCATCATCGGCCGAAGCCCGCTCGAAACTGACGAGGACGTGCTGGAGATCTTCGGGGTGAATGCAGCCCTGCCACGCTTCCTGTGTGCCCGCGAAGTCGCAGCTCTCGAATCCATAGAGCTCCAGCAGCTCCTCCGACCACGCGCTGCGATTCGACGCGATGTCCCAGTCGAAAGTGCCTGACCGGCCGGCCCGCAGCGCGAGCGATAGGCCTTGCCGCGCCTCCTCGAGCGCCTGCCGGGCCTTCCTGCTCTCGGTCACATCCTGGACCAACGCAAAAAAGCCCCGCACGACGCCGTCCACGTCGCGGTCAGGAACGTAGTGGGCGTTGATGTGCCGGCGGCCCGCATCACGGTAGTCGACTTCGGTTTCGAAGCGGATCGTCTCGCCGGACAGTGCCCGCTCCACATGCGGCTTCACCGCTTCGTAGGCTTCTTCGCCGAGCACGTCCTGCATGTGCCGCCCGGTCATTTCGACGGCACGCAGACCGAACCAGACTTCGTAGGCCTTGTTGCTGAACCGGTAGCGCCGCTCCCCATCGACATACGCGATGAGCGCCGGCAATGAATCCGCAATCAGCCGCAGTTGCGTCTCGCTCGCGCTCGCAACTCGCAGAGCCTCGCGCTGAGAGAGATAAGAGCGCTGCAGCCGATGCATCATGAGGCTGACCAGTGCACCCAGGAGCACGAAGACCCCCACGTGACCCGCCCACGCAATCACTCCGTCAGCCAGGGGGTGGATCGCGAAGAAGAGCGTGGCTATGACCGCGGATGTCAGCGTCGCAATGAGCGCGGGTCCCAGGCCGCAGAGGTAGGCCACAGCAAAAATGGCTACGCCAAAAGGCAGCAGCGGTGCCTGCATCCCGAGCACCGGGGCAGTGAAATAGCGGGCCGCGGCCACGGCGCAGACGATGAGCAGGGCGATGGCATATCGCAGCCACGGGGCACGGCCGCCGAAGAGCGGACCGACTGGCGATTGAAACGGCGCTACGGTCTCGGACCGCGAAGCAACGGCCACTGAGTTGTTTCCAGATTCTCGCTGCGCACTTGGCAAGGCACGCTCCCGGCGAACGGACCGATCGCAAAGTGCTCGCCACGGTTGCCGAGAACTTTCAGATCGGGCGACCTGAGAGTATTCCCGCGTGTGAACCACGCGGCAAGCTGCGCGTGGTGTTGCAAAACTTGCATTGAAAAAAAGAGAAGGCTCGACGTTGCGTCGCTGGCGCGGATGCGCCGCGCGAAGCAGGCGGAGGCCACCGGGGCCCCCGCCTGCGCCGTTCGCGAGACCTGGGCTAGACCAGGAAATCGTCCAGATGCATCGCTGACAGGCTCACGCCGCGCAGCGTGATCTGTTCGCTGCCGAGATCGAGCACCACGTCGCCGTCGACTTGCTGCGCGTGCGCCATCAACCAGTCGAAACTGACGTCGAGGGCGCTCAGGTCGATGCGATCCTCGGAGCCCGCGCCGGCCGCGAATCCCTGGATCTCGATATCGTTGCCCGCGCCGCCGATGATGATGTCGTCCCCGTCGCCGCCGTCGAGCACGTCGTCACCATCGTTGCCGACCAGCACATCGTCGCCCGCGCCACCGAGCAGCACGTCGTTGCCGGCGCCGCCGATCAGCACGTCGTTGCCGGCGCCGCCGTCCAGCACCAGGCCGATGGCACCCGCCGATACGCCGGACGCCTCGATGACGTCATCGCCCGCCAGGCCGCTGATGATGATGCGGTCGTTGGCGCTCTCCGCACCGGTCACGTTGATCTGCGCCGCGAGCCCAAAGACGCTGACGCCCGAAGCGTCACCGGTCACGATGGTGACGTCGTCGCCGTTGGTCGCGATCGCGGTGACGGTGTCGGCCGCACCGTCGCCCGTCGTTCCGCCGAGCGTGGCCGCGAGGTTGACGTTGACCTCGTTCACGTCCGTACCCGACAGGTCATTGACGACGATGTTGTCGGCGCCGCCGAGCGCGTTGAAATCGATGCGCTCGACATCGTTCAGATCCATCGTCGACGTTGGCAATGTTGCGGAAGAAGAGCACACGCCCGCCGTTCGCCGCGATGTCGATGTTCTCGGCGGCGTTGGAGCCGTTGAAGAGCATGGTGTCGAGGCCCGCCTGGCCTTCGAGCGTGTCGTTGTCGTCGCCCGGGTTCCAGACGAAGGTGTCGTCGCCCGCGCCCATGAGAGCGGTGTCGTTGCCGTCGCCGCCGTTGAACAGGTCGTCGCCCTCGCCGCCCAGGAACAGGTCCTCGCCGAGACCGCCGTTCATCGTGAGCTTGATGCCATCAGCCTCGAGGCGCCGAGGCGTTGATGACGTCGTCGCCACCGAGACCGTTGAGCGTCAGCCGGTCATCGCCATCGCTGAAGAGGATATTGACGGCCGACTGCAGGCCGAAGACCGTGGCACCTCCGGCATCGCCCGCGACACCGAACACGTCGTCTCCCTGCGTGCCGTTCGCCGTCACGTTGTCTGTCTGTCCGTCGCCGCCGCCGTTGGGGCCCCTGAGATCAATGTTGACCTGAGTCACGTCCGTCCCGCTGAGATCGCCGACCACGATGTTGTCGGCGCCGCCGAGCGCACGGAAATCGATACGCTCGACGTCGTTCAGGTCCATCGTGACGTTCGCGACGTTCCTGAAGAAGATCGCCCGGCCGCCGTTCGCCGTGATGTCGATGTTCTCGGAGGCGTTGGAGCCGTTGAAGAGCATCGTGTCGGTGCCGTCCTGGCCCTCGAGCGTGTCGTTGCCGTCGCCCGGATCCCACTGGAACACATCGTCGCCGGCGCCCATCAACGCGAGGTCGTTGCCGTTGTCGCCGAAGATGAAGTCATCGCCGTCGCCGCCGAGAAACACGTCGGCGCCCTGGCTGCCGAGGATCGTGTCGTCGCCCGCGCCACCGTCGATCGTCAGCTTGATGACGCCGGCCGGCAGCGTGGTAGCGGTGATGGTGTCATCGCCGCCGAGCGCATTGATGACGAGCGAGTCGTTCGCGCCTTCGCTGTTGGTGACGTTGATCGTCGCGGCGAGCCCGATCACTGAGACCGAGGTCGCCAGCGCCGACCACATCGATGATGTCGTCGCCGTTCGTGCCATTGGCAATCACGGTGTCGGCCGCGCCGTCGCCGGCGGTGCCGCCGATGGTGCCCGCGAGGTCGATGTTGACCTCCGTCACGTCCGTCCCGCTCAGGTCGTTGACAGTGACGGTATCCGTGCCGCCGAGCGTGTTGAGGTCGATTTGCTCGACGTCGTCCGTGTCCATCACGATGTTGCCGAGGTTGCGGGTGAAGAGCAGCCGCCCGCCGTTTGCGGACGCCGCAAAGATCTCGTTACCGGCGCTGCCGTTGAAGAGCATCGTGTCGCTGCCGTCCTGGCCCTCGACCGTGTCGCTGCCGTCACCCGGGTCCCACTGGAACACGTCGTTGCCCGCGCCGAGGAAGGCCGTGTCGTTGCCCTGCTGGCCGTCGATGAAGTCGTTGCCGGTCACCGCCGAGCAACAGGTCGATGCCGTTGCTGCCGAGGATCGTGTCGTTGCCCGCCCCGCCATCGACGGTGACACCGATCAGCGCCGCGAGATTGCCGGTCGCCGAGAATGAGTCGTCGCCACCGTTCATGTTGAGGACGATCCGCTCGCTCGTGCCGATGTCGAGGGCGAAGGGTGCGGGATCGACCCGGTCGAAACGCACACGAGTGCCGTTGGCCGTGAGGGTGAAGACCTCGGCCCCGCCGCCGCCGTTGACTTCGACGGTGTCGGTGCCGCTGCCGCCTTCCATGAGATCGGTATCGTCGCCCGGGTTCCAGATCATGCGATCGTCGCCCGCCTCGCCGAACATCTGGTCGTCGGCGTCGCCGCCGATGAGCACGTCGTTCTCGGATCCGCCGAACAGGAAGTCGAAGCCGCCGTTGCCCCGCAGCGTGTCGTTGCCGGACTGGCCGAACAGCATGTCACCGCCCGCGCCGCCGATCAGCGTGTCGTTGCCGGCGCCGCCGAAGAGGTTGGCGCGCGGCAGCGCGCCATTCGCCTGGTCCAACGTGATGGTGTCGTTGCCGCCCTGGCCGAAAACCTGGATCAGACTCGTGTTCGCCACGGTCGCAGTGCCACCCTGGACTGGAACGGCGCCGCCGTTGACGAGGATCGTGCCGGCCGCGTTGCGGCTGACGGTGACGTTGTTGTTCAGGTTGTCGCCGAATACGGTGAGCACGCCGTTGGTGAAGGTGCCCGTCACGGCCTGGGTGACGGGGCCGCCCGGGAGAGGCGTCAGGGCCTCGATCCCCGATGCGGTGCCGGCCTGGTCACCATCGCCGGTCGCCGCAGGCGCATCGGCGTTGGGCGCGCCCTTGTCGTCGGCAGGAATGGGCTTCGCCACCGGTGGCCGCGGCTTCGGGTGCTCATCGATGAGCGCCCCAAGCTCGACGGTGCGGAGCTTCTGAGACTGATGGAAGAGCGTCAGCTCCGGCGGGATGACAGGATCCAGGATGGGGGGCTTGAGTCTGCTCATTGTGTCTACTCCCTTAGTTTGAGGATGAGGTGGGGGGAACGGTCATGACCCGGCACCTCACGGCTCCCGCATCGCCCTGCCCGCAAATGCGTGCAGCGGCTTGGCGAGATACTCGAAGAGCGTGCGCTCCGGTGTCTTGACGAAAAGCTCCGCAGGCATGCCAGCCTGCAGTTGGATCTCCGGGTGGTGCTTGAGCGCCGTGGCGTCGACTTCGACAGTGGCGACGAACCAGGACTCGCCGCTCTCGGGCGAGGTGATGCGATCGGGGGAGACGAACACCACTTCGCCGTTGAGGAGCGGCGTCGTGCGCGCATCGAAGGCGGTCAGGCGCACCTCGGCGGCCGCATGCTCGCGAACGTGATTGATGTCCTGTGGCCGGATGCGCGCCTCGACGACGAGCTTCTCCTGCGTCGGCACGATGTCGAGGAGCGGATCGCGCGGCCCGATCACCTCGCCGACCGAAGACACCTGTAACGCCATGACTCTGCCGTCGACCGGCGCCCGCACGTACTGTCGTTCGGCCTGGTCGCGCGACGGACGCAAGCGCTCCTCGAGCTCGCGGATTCTCTGCGCGGCCTCGCGCGCCTCATCAGTCGCCTGCTGCTGGTACTCGTTGCGCGCCTGCACGATGCGCGCCTGCAGCTCGTCGGTGCGCTGGCGGGCCGAGCTCGAGTTCGCTCTGGCTCTCGGAAAGGCGGCTGTGGTAGTCCGCTTCCTCGCGCTGCAGTTGCAGCAGCCGGGCACGCTGCACGTAACCATCCCGCGCCAGCTTGGTGTTGAGCTCCAGCTCTTCGGAGGCGAGCTTGGCCGCGGCTTCAGTCGACTCGATCTGCCTGGCAAGCGCCGCGCCCTGGGCCTGCGTGGCGCCGATCTGCGCCTTGAGCGCCGTGATCTTCTCATCCAGGGTGCGCCGGCGGGCCGCGAACAGCGCGCGTTCGCGCGCCAGGTGTTCGAGCGCGCGCGGTGTGTCCTCGAGATCGGATGGGGCCTGCATTTCCGGCGCGAGCGTTGCTTCGGCCGATGCGCGCGCATTGCGGATGCGTTCGGCCGCGAGCTGATCCAGTAACAGGCTCAACTCGGCTTCATTGCGTACATCGCCGACGACCACGAGTGGTTGACCCGCGCGCACCAGCTCGCCGTCGCGCACGAGGATCTGGCGCACGATGCCGCCCTCCTGGTGCTGCACGGTCTTGCGGTTGAGCTCCACCTTGAGCTTCGCCGCGGCCACGATTGCTCCGGATAGGGGTGCGGTCAGCGTCCACACTCCCAGCAGACCGCCCATCACGGCCAGCGGGATCAATGCATGCCGGGCCAGCTTGCGCAGCTCGCCGTTTGCCTGCGGCTCGGCCTCGCCGAGCGCCAGCAGTGATGCAAAGGTCGCATTCGCAGCATTCATGCGAGTGCCTCCGTGCTCTTGGCCGACGGGAAAGACACGACGCGGTTCGCCGGCGCCGAGCCGCGCAGACGCGCCAGCACGGCGGCGCTGGCGCCGAACATCTCCAGCGCGCCGTCTTTGAGAACCGCCAGCCGGTCGAGAGCCGCCATCAACACCGCGTTGTGGCTCACCATGATCACGGTGACGCCGCGCGTCCTGAGATCCGCGAGCGCTGCCAGGAGGGCGGCCTCGCCGGCGACGTCGAGATTCGCGTTGGGCTCATCGAGCATCACCAATCGCGGATCGCCATGTAACGCCCTGGCGAGCGCGATGCGCTGGCGCTGACCTCCCGACAGCACCGCACCACCGTCTCCGATCTGCGTGTCGTAACCGTCGGGGAGCTTGAGGATCATTTCGTGAGCGCGGGCGAGCTGCGCCGCCCGCACGATGCCTTCAGACGCTTCGGGTCCGGAGGACGCGCCGAGCCGCGCGATGTTCTCGCCCACGGTGCCGGCGAAGAGCTCGACGTCCTGCGGCAGGTACCCGATGTGCTCGCCGAGCGCGTCGCGGTCCCAGCGCGCGATGTCCGCGCCGTCCAGGCGGACGGCACCCGCCTGCGGCCGCCACAGGCCGAGCAACACGCGCAGCAGCGTCGTCTTGCCCGAGGCGCTCGCTCCGATCACCCCCAGGCTCTCGCCCGCCGCGAGTGAAAAGCTCACGTTCTTGATCAGGGCGGGACGCGAAGGAGCGAACGTATAGGCGAGACGCTCGACGTCGAGTCGGCCGCTCGGTGGCGGCAGCGCGACTCCATGGCGCTGGAATGTGTTCGCGGGCCGCTCTTGCAGGCGGCGCCACGCGCCGCGAGCGTCGAGCAGCGTTCGCCAGCCGCTGATGAGATGTTCGACGGGCTGCAGCGCGCGCGACAACAGGATCGTGGCCGCCACCATCACGCCGGCGGAGGCCTGCATGTCGATCACCAGCCAGGCACCGACTCCGAGCATCACGACCTGCAACACCTGCCGCAGCGCGCGCGCGAAGCTCGATAGCGCCGAGGAAACACGGCCGTGCTCCTGTTGCGTACCGAGCAGCGCATCGTGGTGCTCGCTCCAGCGGGCGATCGCGTGATTCGTCATCCCCATGCCGATGATGGCTTCGGCATTGCGCGTCAGTCTCTCCGCCAGGCGCGTTGCGGCACGCGAGCTGCGCAGCGCCCGCTCGGCATGCTCGCGGGTGAGACGATCGGTGAGCACGCCGAGACCGACGAGTGCAAATGCGCCGATCGCGGCTACCAGCCCGAGCGTCGGATGCATCAGCGCAATGATCAGCAGGTAGATCGGGAGCCACGGGCGCATCGAACAGCGACAGGACGCCCGGCCCGCTCAGGAACGCGCGCAACTGGGCGATGTCGCGCAATGCGTCCGTGTCGACGCGGCCGGGCCCGGCGGCCGCCTGCTCGAGCGCGCTCCGGATTGCGGCCGGCGCGAGCAAGCGGTCGATGGAGCGTCCGCCCCACGACAGTGCGCGGGCACGGACGGTATCGAGGAAGTAGCCCAGGGCAAGAAACAGCAAGGTGATGATGCCCAGCATCGCGAGCGTTTCGACGCTGCCGCTGGTGAACACGCGATCGAAGACCTGCAGCATGTAGACCGCGGGCATGAGCAACGTGACGTTCAGTACCAGGCTCGTGAGTGCTGCGAGCACCACGAACGATCTGAGTCGCCTGACGAAGAGCCATTTCATGTCGATGCAACCAGATAGCGTGAGAGTGACGGCTGCGACTCTGCGCCGCGCGCGCAACCTGCATAACCCTCGTCCGCAGGGCGCGGTCACTCACCAAAGTGGGTGAGCAGGGAAGCTCTCGGTCAGCTGCGCCGCTTGTTTGGCGTGAACGTCATTCGAGTGACAGACAGTCTGCGACCGTCGTGATGACGGACCTGTGGCCACTCACGCGACGCTGCAGTAAGGTGATCGCCCGCGCAGCGAGCCACCTTTCGGAGGATGCATTCTGTGATCGTTCACCTCATCGATGGTACCTACGAGCTGTTCCGCCATTTCTATGGCGCGCGGCGCTTCAACAAGGGCAAGGACATGCCCAGCGGCGCCGTGATCGGTGTGCTCAACACGGTGCTGCAGATGATCGAGCAGGGAGCAACCCACGTCGGCGTGGCGACCGACCATGTCATCGAGTCCTTCCGGAATCGTCTGTGGGCCGACTACAAGACGAGCGAAGGCATGGAGCCTGCACTGCTCGCACAGTTTCACCCGCTCGAGGAAGCGCTCGCCTCCATGGGAGTGGTCGTGTGGCCCATGGTCGAGCTGGAGGCCGACGATGCACTCGCCTCTGCCGCAGGAATCGCCGCAGCCGATGAGCGCGTACAGAAGGTCTGCATCTGGACGCCGGACAAGGACCTCGCGCAATGCGTGCGCGACGACCGGGTGGTGCAGATCGACCGCAAGACACAGAAGATTCGCGATGCGGCGGGTGTTCGCGAGAAATTTGGAGTGAAGCCTGCGTTGATCCCGGATTTCCTGGCGCTGGTAGGCGATGCGGCCGACGGCTATCCCGGCATCGAGGGGATCGGTCGCGTGACCGCGGCACGCCTCGTCAGTCTCCACGGCAGGATCGAGGACTTTCCGCCGACCGTTCTCGGCGAGCGCCGGGCACTGGCGCTCCTGTTCAAGAACCTGGCGACTCTCAGGACGGACGCTGCGCTCTTTGGCGACGTTGACGAGCTGAGATGGCGCGGACCCACCGCAGGCTTCGCCGCACGCGCGACGCAGATGGGCGACGCGCGACTGCTCGCGCGCTGTCTCAAGTCAGCGAAGAAGCAATCCGGCGACACCGCTGCGGCATGAGGCCGCACCGGTGGGCCACGCACTTTCAATTGAACCGCTCGCCGCGCACCCTGAAGTGTTGGCGCTGCTGCGAGAATGGTTTGCCACCGAGTGGTCGGACTACTATGGCAAGGGCGGCCCAGGCGATGCGGACCGCGATTTGCGAGACTTTGCGAACGAGGGAAGCCTGCCGGTCGGGGTCGTCGCATTTCGTGGCGGCACACTCTGTGGTTTCGCGGCTCTCAAGGCCGACTCCGTCGCGAGCCACCGTCACTTGACTCCCTGGGCAGCCGCGGGCCTGGTCAAGCCGTCGGAACGCGGCCAGGGAATCGGCTCGCAACTCGTTGTGGCACTGGAGCAAGAGGCGCGCAAGCTTGGTTTCCGCAGGATCTACTGCGGCACGAGCACTGCAGAATCCCTGTTGCGCCGCTGTGGATGGCAGCTTCTCGAGAACATCGTTCACGATGGTCAGCCGCTTGCCATCTATTGCAAGGCGCTCTAACAACAGCCCAGCGGCGCCCCTCGAATTCGGCCGTTACGAGTCGACGCCGGCACCACGAGCCTGTCTCCCTTCCAACTGCATCAATCTGCTGTCAGTTTCAGCAGCCGTCCACCGGCGTCATCTTCGAGGAGCCAGAGCGCGCCGTCCGGTCCCTGCTCGACCTCGCGGATGCTCTTTCCCATGTCGAATCGCTCGGCCTCGCGAGCCTTGTCGCCGTCGAACTCGACGCGAATCAGCGCTTGCGATGAAAGCCCGCCGATGAATCCGTTGCCTCGCCAGGCGGGGAATTCATTGCCGCTGTAGATGATGAAGCTGGACGGCGAAATGACCGGCGTCCACGAGACAGCGGGCGCAGCGAATTCCGGTCGCGTGTCGTGATCGGGTATCGGGCGGCCGTCGTAGTGATCGCCGTTGGAAACCACGGGGTATCCGTAGTTGGCGCCGCGCACGACGAGATTGAGCTCGTCGCCTCCTTTCGGTCCCATTTCGTCGTTCCAGAGCCTGCCCTGCGCATCGAAGGCCATTCCCAACGGATTGCGGTGCCCCAGCGACCAGATCTGCGCGGTGACCCCGCCCTTGTCGGCAAACGGATTGTCTTTCGGCACGGAGCCATCGTCATTGAGGCGCACGATCTTGCCGAGATTGGACTTCATGTCCTGCGCGGGATCGAACTTCTGACGCTCGCCGGAGCTGATCCAGAGATGTCCGTCCGGCCCGAACAGGATCCGGTGACCGTAGTGGCCCGCGCCGGATACCTTGGGCACCTGGCGCCAGATCACGGTGACGTCCGACAACTCGCCGCCACCCTTCGCATCGAGCGTGAGCCTGGCGCGCGCCACGGCCGCACCTCGTTTCCCTCCGTCGCCCGCCTCTGCGTAGCTCAGGTATACAAGGTTGTTGCGCGCAAAATCCGGGTGCAGCACGACGTCACCGAGGCCGCCCTGGCCACCGTATGCAACCTTCGGCACTCCTGAAATCTCACCGGTCGCACCGCCGATGGCGTGCAGCCTGAGCGCGCCCTTCTTTTCAGTGACGAGCAGCCGCCCGTCCGGCAGAAAAGTCATCGCCCATCCTTCCTCGAACGTTGCCTCTGCGGTCGCCGTGAAGGGCTTGCCGGATGCGCCTGGAGTCGCCGCGCCGGCAACGCCGGAGGGAGTCCCTGCGCCGCCGCAGGCAGCGAGCAGTGCCACCAGGGTCGCGAAGGTCGGGATGCTCTTCATCATGATGCTGGCCTCCATGGGGTAACGCCGACGCACACATAACTGTCCCAGGCTCCCGGTGATGGCACCGAGCGCGAGTGGGACGGGGTGATAAGCGACTTACTATCGACTCACGGGGTCTCAATCCGTTCCTGGATATTGTCCGCCTTTTGGCTGGCACGGAACTCGATGATGCGAAAGTCGGCGAGCCCGTGCGCATGAAACGGATCTTCCTTGACGATGGCCTCGATATCGCGCCGGCTCTTGCCCACCGCCAGGATGATCCCGCCGTCGCGCGGTATCTTTCGCCCCGAGACGAGGAAGTTGCCGGAAGCGTAGTACTTCTTCAGGAACCTGACATGCGCGGTCATGTGCGCGTCGATCTTCGCGAGGTCGGTCTTGTAGACGAGTTCGATGACGAACATGGCAGTCGAGCGCTCAGCGACCGAAGCGCAGGCGTGAGCGCTCGATCGACTTGGCCACTTCGATTTCGCGATAGCGCGGCGGGGCTTTTGTCGACAGCGACAGCATGAGGACGCGTGCGCAAGCCGCAATGTCCTCGACCGCGCGTGCGAAGGCGGCCGCGTTCGCCTGCGAAGGCTCGTTGAAGCCGCTCAGCTTGCGCACGAACTGCAGCGAGGAGGCGCGGATCTCCTCTTCGGTGGCGGGCGGCTCGAAATTGAACAGCGTCTTGATGTTTCGACACATGACTGACCTTCCTGCCGGCTGCTACCCCGAGGACGAACGAGCGCTCGATGAGCCGACACGGCCGGCAGTGTACCTCCTGGAGAGGCATCGACCCGACAAGCGGTATCATTCGCGGGTCACGAGCCATTTGCACGATGAAACTGCTCTATCAGACGCATTCGCCCTACGCCCGCAAGGTGCTGGTCTTTGCGCACGAGATCGGAATAGCCCAGCGCATTGAAGTCGTGCACCACGAGACGAGCCCGACGCGGCGCAACGACGCGGTCTACGCCGAGAATCCGCTCGGCCAGGTCCCGGTCCTGATTCGCCCGGGGCTGCCGCCGGTCTTCGATTCCGACGTCATCTGCGCCTGTCTCGATACGCTGCACGAGGGCCCGCGGTTGATTCCGCCGGAGGGCGAAGCGCGCTGGCAAGCACTGCGCCTGCAGGCGGTGGCGCAGGGACTCGCCAATGCCGGCGGTTCACTTCGCTGGGAAACAGTGCGTCGGCCGGCGGAACTTCGCTACGCACCGCTGCAGGACGGATATGCCGCGAAGCTGTTGGCAGGTTACGACTGGCTGGAGCGAGAGCTCGACGCAGACTCACCGCTCCACGTCGGTCATATCGCGCTGGCGACCGCGTTGAGCTGGCTCGAGTTTCGCGAGCTGCCGACCTTTCGCACTCAGCGGCCCAGGCTCGTAGCCTGGTTCGACGAGTTCGAAGCGAGACCCTCGATGCGCGCTACCCCGCTGTCGGGCGCAACGCACGACTAGCCGCAAGCGGCCCGAACCTCATTCGATCTCGCGCGTCACGCGAGCGGTCTTCGGACCCAGGATCAGGGTCTCGCCTGAAGAGCCGCGGGCCCGATCCTCGCGAACCAGCGTGTCCCGCCAGTCCGGCTGATAGGGGCGGCTGCACAGTGCAAATATGGCCATCAGCGCGGCGCGCGTCATCTCGCGGTCTTCCTGCATGGCCAGGAAGCCGGCTTCGTCTTCACGGCGACGCACGGGATCGGCTTCCTGGGCGCGTCGCTTGAATTCGATCGCCGAGGGGTTGGCGACCTCGAGGAAACATCGGCGGCGCTCATACGCATACCAGTCGAGGATGTCATCGGCCGCCTCGCCTGCGATCACCGCCGACAGGCAGCCACTGAGCGCACCCGCATCCTGGATGCCCGAGGTCAGGCCCATGCCGCCGATCGGATTGGTGGAGTGCGCCGCATCGCCTGCGAGCAGGACTCGACCGGCGCGGTAAGTGGATGCCGAGCGCTGGTGCACCCGGTACGAATTGGCGCGGTCCAGTTGCCAGGGCGTCTCGCGCGGCATGAAGGACTTGTAGCGCTCCGCGATACGATCGAGACGCTGCTGCTCGCTGAGCTCGGTGCTTTCTCCGTAGGAAACCCGCCAGAAGTTCGCCCGCTGGTCGATTCTTGCAACGACATGCCAGTCGTCGGCAGCGGCGATCATGTTCGAGTAGGCATAGCCGCCGCAGCTTTCGAAGTCGTAGTAGACGTTGGTCGCCATGAACGTCTCCGGCCACGTGAAGCCGTCGAACGTCGCGCCCATCGAGCGGCGCACGGCGCTGCGCGCTCCGTCTGCGCCGATGACCCAATCGCACTCGAGGGTTTGCGGACCTTCCGGAGTGCTGAGGCGCACCGCAACCGCATTGCCGTCCTGCGTGAGACCTTCGAAGGCCGTGTTCCAGCGTACTTCGGTGCCGGGCTGCGCGAGCAGATGTCGCAACACCATGCCTGCAAGATCATGCTGGCCAAGGTGGAAGGTGTAGCCGTACGGGGTGAGGTCGGAAATCACCCGGTGATCGATGCGTCCGATGCGCCCGCTGAGCTTGAAGTGGACGTTCAGCTCATGGCCGATTTCACCCAGGCGCACCGCATCGGCGAGCAAGCCGAGCTCATCGAGCACTTTGAGCGTCGAGGGCAGGTACACGGTCGCCCTCGGTGACGCCACGACATCCGGTTCGCGCTCGACGAGCGTGACTTGAGCGCCGGCACGTGCAAGACCCCAGGCGGTGAGCACACCGGTGGGTCCCGCGCCCACGATCAGCACCCGCCGGCCTGTCGTCATGCGCTGTTCCCCGCCCGCGAACTACCTGCTCTTCGCGGGTTGAGAGAGGTAGGCCGCGAGCGCGTCGAGCTCGGCATCGGTGATCTCGGTCTTGCGGAAGAAGGGCATCACGAACACGCCGTTGCGGACGGCCTGCTTGATGAAAGGCACGCTCATGTCCTTGCGATCTTCCAGGGCGGCGGGCTTCGCGTTCTTGTAGACGGCCGCCAGCGCGGTGGTGCCAGGATTGCCGGGACCGCGCGAGTGGCACGGCGCGCACCACTTCGCAAAGACCTGGCGACCCGAAGGCTCTTCGGCGCGTGCTGAATGCGTTGCCGATACGGCGAGCAAGAAAAAGGACAGCAGCGCCTGGCTCGTCATAGCGACACCCGAAGCCGACCCGAAGAGCCTTCACCCCTCACCGGTGCCAGCACCCAACTGAACAGCGCGGAATCAGCGGCAATGGCCGCGTCGCGTGCGGCGCTGGGCGGCTGGATCGACGAAACCGCGGTCGGCATTTGCGTCAACACATGTGCCAACGCCATGCGCCAATCGAACACTCGAGCCGTGTCACTCAGGGCATCGACCACCGAACGCGGCCCAGTGAAGGTGTGCTCTGCCCCAGCGTCTCGCGTCTTCGGATGACGGCCGAGAAACACGACGCGCATCTTCACATCCCACGCCAGGCGCTCGAGATAAAAGAGTGGCGCGGCTCCGGTCATGCCGATGACGGGCGCGGGACCGTGTTGTCGCCAATGCGGTGCAAGGTGCTGGCAGTACAGATCCGTCAGATCCGCATGGATCTTGTGTAGGGGCAGCCCGAGCTCACCGGCGGCGTGTCCAAAGACGAGGGCGTCGGCCGATTCGGCAGCGATCACCACGGCGTGCGGTTGCTGACTCGCGCCCGGCGTGAACATCGAGCGGCCATGGCTCAGCTCGGTGAGTGCCACTGAGCTCGCCGCGAAACCCACTCCCGCCTGGAGCATGACCCGTCGTGTGATCACAGGGACCTCCTCGTGTTCGCTCTCATGAGGTTCGCTTGCGCAGGTGCTTGGGCCAGATCCCATAGCGTCCCGGGGAGATGATGCCGTTCGGATCGACTGCATCCTTCAGCGTCTCGTGGAATCGCAACAGCGCGTGGTTGTTGAACGAATACGTGCTCATGATCAGGTCCTGGTACGCCGGCGCCGCCCGGTATTCGCCAAAGCCCGCCTCCGCGGCGAGTTTCACGAGCTGCTGGATCGCCGAGCGCGACTTGGCGTTCTCACCCGCGTCGCGCATCACCGGGAACAGGAAAATAAAAACGAGCGAGCGTTGCCAGAAGAAGAAAGGCATCGAATAGGCTGGCACCGGCAAGCCGAGCTCTCGCCCGCCGCGCGCGAAGATCCGGTTCGCTTCGAAGATCGCCTCACCCGAACGCGGCACGATGGGTGAGAAACCCTGGTGGCCATAGGTCGGGCGCATGTTGTTCTCGTTGCGCGAGATCATGGCCCAGATCGACAACGCCGGAATGCCGAACTCTGCCGGGTAGATGCGCGCTCTTTGCTCCGGCGTGAGGGGGAGCTTCACGAATTCGCCATCGGCAAACGTCGCGCCCGGGATGCGTCCAAATCTCTCCCGGCAGAACTCCCACTGCGTGGGGATCGTTTTTGCCGGCCCATAGAACTTCAGCCGCAGGCTCCACATGGGCAACCGCTTCTGCTCGGCATGCGCATCGAGCGCACTCGCATCACCGTCGATCGCCTTGTCGATGAGTGCGCGCAGGTCTGCATGGATCGGCGGCGCGTCAAAGGGCGCGGGCATGCCCATGACCGGCGAGATGAGCTCGGACAGGCCGTGGGTGATCTGGCTGTTCTCGAGATAGTTCAGCGTATCGATGAACGCGACCAGATCGCGATAGCGCGGCACGGACACCGTGGCGTTGAAATACGCTTCCGGCTCCGGCATCAGCCAGAAGCCCATCTTGGTCACGACGCCAAGATTGGATTGCGAGAACAGGCCGTCGATCCACGGCCCGTATCCGCATTTGAATTCCTGCCAGCTCTTCGATCCCGGCATGGCCCCCATGCCGGTGCGCATCAATTCGCCGTTCGGCAGCACGACCTCCATGCCACAGTGCGCATCGAAATGGTGCCGGAACTGCGCCATGGTGTAGCCGCCGCCGCGATCGAGAGCATTGCCCATCGGGCTTCCCCAGCCCGGGTCAGGCACGTCGAGCCAGACCTTGAGGCCCCGCTCCTGGATGTAGTTGTAGAGGTCGAAGTAGCTCACGCCCGGTTCGACGAGTGCGTACGCATTGGCCTCGTTGACCTCGAGCACCCGGTTCATGCGCTTCAGGTCGAGGACCACACTGCCGGTGTAAGCAGGCGCCGAGCCGCCATAGCCCAGGTTGCGGCCCGTCGAGATGGGATAAAGAGGAATACGGAAGCGATTCGCGATCCGGACGATCTCCTGCACCTGCTCGACGGCGCTTGGAGCGACGGCTGCCGACGCCAGTCGCTCCTCCGGCTCACCCCAGAAAGGCGAGTACGCATCCCGGTAGAGCGCAACGTCCTCCTCGCTCGTGAAGACCCATTCCTTGCCGACGACGGTTTCGAACTGGCGGGCCGCCTCCGCAAAGTCCTGCTCGCTGACACCCGGTGGAATGCGCATGCTCGAGGGGCCCCCGCCAAGTACGAGCGCGGCAGTGACGTATTCTTTTCCGTGTCTCGCAGCCGCGCGTGCGCGTTTCGTCTGACGCAAAATACTTCGCGCTGCCGACGCCCGCAACTGGACCAAATGAATGTCGCCCCAGACGCGCAGTCATTTTTGATAGGCTTTATCCTCGAATCGGGGGGATCCGGGATGCGACCGAGCCTGCGCCGGCAGCTAGTGCTTCTGGCGCTCATCTGTTCTTTTTCTTTCGGCTCGCCAGCCTCGAACCCGGTACTTCAGTCATTGAGCTCGAATCTGGGTCCTTACAACCTCGAGTTTCTGCAAGGCGGAGTGGGCCTTTCGCGCCCGCTGGCGACGGACAGCCCATTGCTGCGTGCCGATGCCCCCTGGTCGATCACGGGGTGGATTCGCGCCTCACGGCAGCCCGGCACGGTGGTGCTCGCTGCGCTTGGCGAGCCAGCCGGTGACACGTGCCGGTGTCTCGTGCTCGAGGACGGCGAACTCGGGCTTTGGGCGGGTCAGGGGGGTGTGCTGCGGACGCGTGTCGCGGTGGCCGATGACGAGTGGCACGCAGTAGCCGCCACTTACGACGGAAGCACCGCGCGCCTCTTTGTTGATGGCCGTGTCAGCGCCTCCGCACCGCGCGCCACCCGGCCGGCCGCCCCGATCCTGCATCTGGCGCCGCACTCGCTGGGCGGGCTCGATGCGGATCATTTCGGCGGCAAACTGGCGGGCCTGCAGGTCCACGCCGAGGCTCTGGACGCGCGCTCGATTGCCGATCTCGCGGCGTCGAAACCCAATTTCAACTTGATCGTCTTTCACCGCGTCGGCGTCGGCTGGCCATGGCAGGCTCGCGCCTGGCGCGGACTGCTCGAGCCGCAGGATCCCTGGACCCTGCCGCGCGGCAGAACTCCGCCAAGCAACCCTGTCGCCGCTCCCCTCCCGCCGATGCGAGAGCCGCTGCTCTCGAAGGAAAAGGGTGTCTGGAGCATCGGCGACTGGCGGATGCGCGAAGCTCCCTTCGTCGCGGCCGACGGCGTTGCGATCTCGCAGCCGGAATTCGCGGATGACGACTGGTATCCCGCCACGGTGCCCGGCACCACGCTCACGACGCTGATCGATCGGGGCATCTATCCGGATCCCGACTACGGCCTCAACAATCTGGCCATTCCCGAAAGCCTGGCGCGACAGGACTACTGGTATCGAAGCCGCTTCGCAGTACCGGCGGATCTCGCCGGTGCTCGCCTGACACTCACGTTCAAGGGCATCAACTATTCGGCGCAAGTTTGGCTCAACGGCGTGCGGCTCGGAGACATCAAGGGCGCGTTCATCCGCGGCGTGTTCGACGTGACCGGGAAGCTGCAGCCCGGGCGAGTTCAATGCCCTGGCCGTGCGTGTATCGCCTCCGCCTCATCCGGGAATCCCGCACGAGGAGTCGATCGCCGCGGGACCCGGTGAGAACGGCGGCAGTCTCGCGATCGACGGACCGACGTTCATCGCCGCCGAGGGCTGGGACTGGATCCCCGGCATTCGCGACCGCAACACCGGCATCTGGCAGGAGGTCGAGCTCGAGGCGACCGGCCGCGTGCGCTTGCTCGATCCGCAGGTCGTCACGCGTCTGCCCTTGCCGCGAACCGATCGGGCCGATGTTTCCATCGTCGTGCCTCTCGACAGCGCTCATGCACTGCCACGACCGGTGGTGATCGAGGCACGCTTCGAGCAGGCAAGCGTGAGAAAGGCCGTGACCCTGGAGCCGGGACGATCCGAGGTGCGGCTCGAGCCTGAGGAATTTCCGCAGCTGCGACTCAGCCAGCCGCGCCTCTGGTGGCCCAACGGCTATGGCCCTGCGAATCTTTATACATTGGCGCTCGCCGTGCTCGATGACGGAACCGAATCGGATACCCGCACCCTGCGCTTTGGCGTGCGCCACATCACCTACGAGCTGTCACTGTTCGATGAGGCGGGACGCCTGCGGCGCGTGGAAGTCGATCCCGCCGCTGCAACCGTGCGCGGCGAGCCGCTCATCGACGTTCGCCACGAGGCGATCAAGAAAACGCCGCACGGCTGGGCCGCATCGCTGACACCGGCGGGAGAATCTTCTCCGGCCGTGCGTGCGATCGCCAGCGAGTCGCTGTCGCCCCACCTCGCGATCCGCGTCAACGGCGTGCGCAATCGCAGCGCGCGGCGGAAACTGGGGCACGGACGACTCGCGCAAGCGGATCGCGCGCGCGCGACTGGAGCCCTACTTTCGCCTGCACCGCGACGCCAATCTCAACATCGATTCGCAACTGGGTGGGACAGAACACCGAGGACGTCGTTCTACGAGCTGGCCGACGAATACGGCCTGCTGATACTCAACGACTTCTGGGCGTCCACCCAGGACTTCCAGGTCGAGCCGCAGGACCCGGCGCTGTTCCTTGCCAATGCGCGCGACATGATCCTGCGCTACCGCAATCATCCATCCATCGTACTCTGGTTCGGCCGCAACGAGGGCGTGCCGCAGCCGATCCTCAACGAAGGGCTGGACGAGCTGGTCGCGACTCTGGACGGCACGCGCTACTTCACCGGCAGCTCGAACAACGTCAACCTGCAAGGCAGCGGACCCTACAACTATCGCCCGCCGCACCAGTATTTCACGGAGCTGGCGCAAGGGTTCTCGGTCGAGATGGGCACGCCTTCACTGTCGACGCTCGAGTCGCTTCACGCCTCCATCCCAGAAGCCGATCGCTGGCCGTTGAGCGACACGATCGCGTATCACGACTGGCATTTTGGCGGCAACGGCGACGTCGCCACCTTCATGACTTCGCTCGCCACCCAGTTCGGTGCGGCGACCAGCCTGGAGGACTTCGAGCGCAAGGCCCAGATGATGAATTTCGTCACGTACCGGGCGCTGTTCGAGGGCTTCCACGCCCACCTGTGGACTCGCAACAGCGGCCGGCTGTTGTGGATGACGCATCCGTCATGGCCGAGCAACGCCTGGCAGATCTACAGCTCGGACTACGACACTCACGCGGCCTACTACGGCGTGAAGAAAGCGTGCGAGCCGATTCACGCACAGATGAACCTGCCGGACCATCGCCTGGCCGTGGTCAACACGACGCGCACAGATCGCCCCGGGCTGAAGCTGCGCAGCCGCATCCTGTCGCTCGACGGTCGATCGCTCGCGGACCGCACGCAGAATCTCGACGCTGCGGCCAACGCTGTCACCCGCCGCGATGCACTCGCTCTGGAGTCGCATCTGGCGCAGGAAGGCATGGTTCTCGTGGCGCTACTGCTCACCGACGCCGCGGGCAACCGTCTCTCGGAAAACATCTATTGGCAGGGCCTCGATGAAGCGAGCCATCAGCGGTTGAACGCGATGCCGCGACAACCCATCGCCATGAACGTGCGCACCAGTCGCCAGGGCGACGAAACGGTTCTCGACGTCGAGCTGCAGAACCAGGGCAGCGCGCCGGCGCTCGCCGCCAAGCTCACGATCTTCGACAATCGCGGCGCGCGCATCCTGCCGGCCTTCTACAGCGATAACTATGTCTCGCTCCTGCCGCGCGAGCCGCGCCGGATCGAGATCCGCTACCGCGCGCGTGCCGATGCGCCGGCACAGCTCAAGCTGAGGGGCTGGAACGTCGAGCCGGCGACGGCGGTCGTCTCCAGGTAGCGGCATGAATGCCGAGAACCCACTCGCCGCCGTCTCCGTCCACAGCACGGAAGCTCTGCTCTTTTTCACACTGTTGCAGCTCGCGGTGATCGTCGTGGCGGGACGCGTGGGTGGTGCGCTCGCGCCGCGCTGGGGCCAGGCTCCCGTAGTGGGTCACATCGTTGCCGGGATCCTGCTGGGTCCTTCGCTCTTCGGGCTCGTCGCTCCCGGTGCATTCGATTTCGTGTTCCGTTCGGCGCCTCCCGAGCCGATGCAGATCCTCTCGGGCCTGGCGCTGGTTCTGGTCATGTTCCAGGTCGGACTCGAGTTCGACTTTTCGCATCTCACCCATCGCGTGAACCGCGCCGCGGTCATGAAGCTGGCGGGCGTGTGCCTCGTCCTGCCCTTCTCGCTCGGCCTGGGGTTTGGATATGCCACCGCGCCGGTACTCGGACCGCATACGGAGCGCCTGATCTTCGCGCTCTTCATCGCCACGGCCTTTTCGATCACGGCCCTGCCGGTGCTCGGGCGGATCATTCTCGAACTGCACATGGAGCGCACACGTCTCGGCGTCGTGGCCATCAGCGCCGCGGCCGTCAACGACGTAGTGGGCTGGTTGCTGCTGGCCCTGACGACGGCGCTCGCGCAGACCACGTTCGATCCGGGAAGCTTCAGCCTGCGCGTAGCGCTGGTCGCGGCATTCATTGTGCTGGGGTTGCGCGCGATTCGTCCGCTGCTCAAGAGGGTGGTCGCCTTCTCCGCTCCGCACGACGGCAGGATGTCCAACAATCTTCTCGGCGGCCTGCTGGCAGTGGTTTTTATCGCGGCGATGACGACCTACCAGATGGGCATCTTCGCGCTCTTCGGCGCATTCATGATCGGCGTGATCCTCTACGATGAACCCGAGCTGGTCAGAGCCTGGCGTGAGCGCATGGGCAACTTCGTGACCGTGTTCTTCCTGCCCATCTTTTTTACGTACACGGGCCTGAGAACCTCGATCGGCGGACTCGACAGCCTCGAGGCGTGGGGGTGGTGTGCTCTCATTCTCGTAATAGCCACCGCCGGCAAGTTCGGGGGCGCCTATCTCGCCGCGCGCGCCTCGCGCTTTCAGCACGCCGAGTCGATGATGCTCGGATACCTGATGAACACGCGCGGGCTGATGGAGTTCGTGGTCATCAACGTGGGCTACGATCTGGGCGTGATCTCGCAGCAGATGTTCACGATCCTCGTCATCATGGCGATCGTGAGCACCGTGATCACGACGCCCATGCTGAGGCGCTACCTGCCGCGCGCGGAGGTGTCCGTGGCGAGGCCGATCTAGTAGACGCTGGAAGCGCTCCGACCCTTGAACGAATCGCGTCGCACAAATAAGTGAGGGGATGAGACCCGCCGGTCTCATCCCCTCGTTCAGCCTGATCGAGTTGCGCTCCCCGGCTCCATCGACCCGTGAAGGTCGAGGTGCCCGAGCCGCTCTCCCGTTCCCGCTCGGTCTTCGGCTCGCTCCGCGGCCGCACGAGGCGACCGTCGATACGTGCCTATCACCGGCCTGAGGGCTGCAGCCCCCGCTCGCTTCTTTTAAGACGCCTGGCTGCGTCCCCCGCCGAGACGCTCCGTCAGCGCCTCCACGGTCGAGTGCACTCTCCACCCGCATCACTTGCGGATTGATTCATCCGCTCGTTTTCGCCTGCCCTCCCTTTCGAGAGGACCTGCGCGCGGGTTTCCCGTGCGCTCTTGGTCACCCTTGGCTCGTGACCCTCGCCCCAGCCAATTGGGGCCCGGTGTTTTTCCAGACTCGCGACGTTCCGGCACCGTGGATGTCAAGCCTACGCGGGACGAAACTTTTGTCCAGAGAGCAAGCTGTGCGCAACTTGTGCAAATGATTTGGATATCGAAAAAAGTTGTCGCAGCGCTGTCGTGATCGCGCGCGACAGAACCGATCTCCGACGGTGGTTCTAGCGCGTCGCCGGCACAACCGGCCGACACCGCCGTAGTCAGCTCACCGATGGCCGCGACGATGTGATAGAAACTGCTAGCCGGCGCGGGCTCCTCGAATGAATTTTCCCTCCGCCGTGAGACGGTCGTACCAGAGTCCGGCCACCGGCGTATCCAGATAGCGCATCAGACCCTGGGCTGCCGCGGCCGCCATCGTCCAGTATCGGGTCTCTCCGGTCAGACGCGCCGCGAGGGCTGCGGCTTTGAGCCGTTCCGTTTGCGGCCACAGACGCGCGTCCGGATCGTGAATCGAGAAGTCATCGAGCAGTGCGTTGAGCGCTACGCCGCGGTGCACACCGTGCTCCTCGCCCAGCTCGATCAGCCGCAGCGCCGCCCGTCGCGCATCGGACCGATCCGGTCCCCAGCGAAGCAGCACCCAGCCCCATTCGAACTGATGCCCAGGCTCGACGATGCGTCCCTCGATGCCCGGCGCCGGCGACCACGCGCGGCTGAAGTATTCGCGCACCGCGCCACTCGACTGATCGATGAAGCGCGTGAGCGCGAGTCCAGCCAGATCATCGGCCAGTTGGCGCCATTCGGGATCGCCACTGAGCGGGATCCATGCGAGGCTCGCCTCGAGAAGATGCAGGTGTGGGTTAGAGGGGAGCGGGGATACGGCGGGAATCGCCGTTTCGAAACCGGAACCCACGCGCTCGAAGCGCCGGAAGATCGCTTCCCGCAAGACACGCGCTTCATGCACCAGCGACGGCCGCCGCCCCAGGACCTGCGTGCATGTGGCGAGCGCCAGCAGCACGAATGCGTGGTCATACAGCACTGCGCGCTCGTCCATGGGCCCACCATCGGGTCCGACCAGTGTGCGGAACAACCCGTCCGGCCGCCGATAGCGCGACAGAAAATAGTTGAGGCCGTGGGTAACGAGCTCCGCGGCATCGCCGCGCCAACCGAGCTCGGCCGATCGTGCAAACGAATAGACCTGCCGGGGCTGTACCCGGGCCCGCCGCGGATCCTCGAGAGGCGCATCAGCGTAGCTGACACGCTCGTGAAATCCGCCGCGCATGCGGTCGACTCCTCGAGTCGACCACAACGGATATGCCTCCGACACCAGCCAGTGCACCAGCGACGCTTGTATCGCCCGCACGGAGTGCCGCGCGGCGTCGCCGGTCTGCGGTTCCTGACCACCCAAGATCAATGCAGGCCAGACGTGGCTTGACCGCGCGCCATCACTCGCGCCCGCGCGGCGCCGAATGCGAACAGGCTGATGAGGACGTAGGCGCTCATGGGTATCAGGAATGCCGCATGCAATCCGGCAGTGTCTGCCAGCGCTCCCACGATCACGGGAAGGATGGCGCCGCCGACGATCGCCATGCACAGCAACCCGGACGTGGATGCAGCCGGCGCCGTAGAACGTTCCAGAGTGAGCGTGAAAATCACGGGGAACATGATGGAGTTGAAGAAGCCGACGGCCATCGCTGCCACGGCCGCGGTGGCGCCGCTGCCCTGGCTTACGATCAGACACAGGATGGCGGCGACGGCCGCCGCACCCATCAACAGGCGCGCGGCTGGCATGCGCGTAAGCAGTGCACTGCCGACAAACCTTCCCGCCATCGCGCCGCCCCAGTAGAAATAACCAAGCAGCGTACCCGCCGTGTCGAGCGCGATGCCCAGGACGTCCGGCTGGTTGAGGAAATTGATCATGATGCTGGCGATGGAAACCTCGGCTCCGACATAGAGGAAGATGGCCGCGGCGCCCAGCATGGCCCAAGGCGATCTGAGGGCCTGGAGCACCGACGGGGGGGCATCCACCCGCAGCGGTGCGGCCTGGCGCAATCGATGTCTCGACCGCCAGATAAAGAGAACGAGGAGCGCGATCAGACCCGCGACGATGAGAAAAGACGTGTCGATGTTGCGCAGAGACTCGCCGCGCACGGACGCGGTCTGCGTCGCGCCCCCATCCGCAAACACGCCGCCGCGCAACATGATCACTGATCCCAGCGCGGGGCCGATCAGCGTGCCCAGGGAGTTGAAGGCCTGCGAGAACGTCAGCCGGAAGTGCGACTTTTCCGGGGCGCCCAACGCTGCCGAGAGCGGATTGGCCGCGACCTGCAACACCGTGATGCCGCCGCCCAGCACGAACAACGCCACCAGCACCAGCTCGTAGCGCTGCAGGTGCGTGGCCATCGGGATCAACAGGCAGCCCACGATCATCACCAGCAGCGAGCAGAGTATGGCGCTGCTGTAGCCCACGCGCGCCACGAACATGCCGCCTGGCAGCGAAACGACGAAATACGCGGTGAAGAAAGCGAACTGCGTCAGCATGGCCTCGGCGTAGCTCAGGCTGAACACCGCCTTCACGGAAGCGACCAGGGGGTCGAGCATCGAGGTGGTGAAGCCCCACGCGAAGAAGAGCGTGGTGACCGCGATGAAGGCCGCCCGCAGCCCGTCGGCTCCAATTGTCAGCGACGGTTCGCGCAGGATCGTCTCGCCGCGATCAGTCGCAGCCACGACTACACTCGTGCAAGCCCGCGGGCGGGCGCGCCCGCGTGCGCCGTGCGCGCGGCAAACGCTTCCGCGGCAATGATCAATGCACCCAGGGATCCGGCCAGCACTCCCAGCTTTGGAGGCACGACATAGCTGTCGAGATGCTTGAGGATTTCGTCGACGGGAACGTAACCGTTGAGGCTGCGCGCCAGCTCCTCACGCACCCGAGGAAACAGGTGTGGCTGTCCGTGCATGACTCCACCGCCCATCAGGATTCGTTTGGGTGCCGTCGCCAATACCAGCACATGCAGCAGTTGTCCGAGCGCATGGGCGACGCTCGCCCACACCCAGTGATCCGCGGACAGGCGATCCGGGCGCGCGCCGGTCCGCGCTTCAATTGCGGGACCGCAAGCCAATCCCTCCACGCAATCGCCGTGAAAGCTGCACGCCCCCGTCCAAGTGTCGCCTGCCATTCGGGCGATGCGAACATGACCGAGCTCCGGGTGGCTGCAACCGAATACGGCGCGGCCAGCAACCCTCAGACCCACGCCGACTCCGGTACCGACCGTCACGTAAGCGCAGTCGTCGAGACCCTGCGCCGCGCCCCAGCGCGCCTCGGCCAGTGCCGCGCCGCTGACGTCGGTGTGCAGGCCGACGGGCAGGCCCAGGCGGCGTTCCATCCGCCCGGCGAGATCGGTGTTTTGCCAGCCGGGCTTCGTTGCTGTGGTGATGTATCCGTAGGCAGAGGAGGACGGTTTCAGGTCGAGCGGGCCGAACGATGCGAGCCCCAGGGCGCGAATCGGCCCGTGCTGGGCGCGCCACCGCTCGATGACCGTTTCGATCTGACCCAACGTCGTTTCAGGATCGCGTGTGGGTATGCGCTCCTGCGCGCGCACGTCGTCGGGGCCAGTGCCCAGCACGCACACGCATTTCGTCCCGCCGAGCTCGACCCCGGCCAACAGATGCGAAGGCCGCATCACGTCGCCTGGCCGCCCACGAGCTTCCAGCCTGTTCCGCGCGTGACCGCTCCTTCCGCCGCCTCGGGAAAGAAGCTGTCGTGGCTGGGCGCCGCGGCGACGTCGGAGGCGACCTTTTGCCGCAGCCCGGCCATGATGCGCTTCACTTGCTCGAAGTCGGAGGAGTCGACCAAGGGATCGTAGCTCGCGGGCGTGATGCCCATGCCGTCCATCACGAAGAACCAGCTCGGCTCCACGAACAGATCGTACTGCTTGTGAAAGATCCGGCCCGTGCGGCGGTAGAGCTCGATGCGCGAGGCCAGGCTGTCCGGCAGCTCGGTCTTCTGGCACTGGAGCCACATCGGCGAGTCGGTGCGCTGGGTGGTGCAGTAGTGCAGGATGATGAAATCCCGGATCCTTTCGAATTCCTCGATCATCTGCGCGTTGTAGTCGGCGATGTTCACCGGGTCGAAGCTCGCGTCGGGGAAGTGGTCCAGCAGGTTGTACACGCCGCTGTACATGAGATGGATGCTGGTCGACTCCAGCGGTTCGATGAATCCAGAGGCGAGGCCGAGCGCGATGCAGTTCTTGTTCCAGAACACACGCCGGCGGCCGGTGACGTAGCGAATGAAGCGCGGCTCGACCAGGGGCTCGTTGCCCGGCACCGCCAGCAGATCCTTGAGCGCTTCCTCATCGCTGATGTGCTCGCTGGAGTAGACGTAGCCGGTGCCCACGCGATGCTGGAGCGGAATGCGCCATTGCCAGCCGGCGGGCCGCGCCGTGGCCATCGTGTACGGCGGCCGGGGGATCCGGTTCGGAACCTGCGTCGCGACCGCCCGGTTGCAGGGCAACAGGTGCGTCCAGTCGTGATACCCGGTTTTCATCGTCTGCTCGATCAGCAGTCCGCGAAAGCCGCTGCAATCGATGTAGAGGTCGGCCTTCAGCCGCTCGCCGTCCTTGAACACCACTTCATCGATCGAGCCGTCCTCGCTTTGCGTCGCTCCCGTCACGGAGCGCTCCATGCGCACGACTCCCAAGGCCTCAGCGTACGAGCGCAGATAACGCGCCACCAGGCCGGCGTCGAAGTGCAATGCGTAGCGCAGGCCCTGGGCAATTCCGAGCGAGTTCGTCGGGTAGATGAACTTGTCGGCGGCCGCCAGGGCGATCTCGAGATTGAAGTGGGAGGCGTCGACCTCCAGGCCCTGTGCTTTCGCCTTGTGCCAGAAGTGATGAAACGGGATCCGGTCGATGGTCACGCCGAACAGCCCGAACGGATGCCAGAAGCTGTGCCCCAGAGTCCGCCAGTCCTTGAAGCGGATGGCGAGCTTGATGGTCGCCTGGCACTTCTCCATGAAATCGTTCTGGTCGATCTTGAGGAACTTGAACAGGAGATCGACGATTCCCGGAACCGTGGCCTCACCCACGCCTACAGTGGGGATGTCGGGCGATTCGATCAGTCGGATGGCGCAACGCCCACGCAGCATGCGCGCCAGGATGCTGGCGGCGAACCAGCCCGCGGTGCCGCCCCCAACAATAGCGATGCTGTTGATCTGCCTACGGCCTTCCATGAGTGCCTCGATGGGTGTACCCAGTTTCGGTCGCGCTGCACGCAGCGTGACCAAGTTCTGATGCCAGCGCCGGACAGCTTAGCAAGCTAAGCGGGCGCCAGGTCTACCGCACACACACGGCTCGCCGGATCCGGGGCTAGTCGTCCCCGTTCGCCATGACGGCGGCGGCGTCTCCCGCCGCCGCCGTTGCTGCCACCAGCGTCAGAGTCCCGGGCCTCCGAAGTTGGCCTGTACGCCGAGGAGAATGCGCATCGAGCCTGACGAGAATGCGAACGGCAGGTTCTCGTACTGGAGGAATTGGCTGTAGTCCTCTTCGGTGATGTTGATCGCTTCCAGGGTGATGAGGAAGTTCTTGCTCACCTGGTAGCCGATCTGGCCATCGAGCTGCCCGTAGTCCCGGTTCCAGACGCCGAACGTGCGGGTGATGTTGGTCTGGACTCCATTCGCGTCGAACGTCGCATCGGCAAAGCCGAAATTGCTGTCGAACGAATCGTCGCGCCATGAATAGGACAGGCGCGCCTGGAACCCGTAGTCCTCGTAGTAGATCTGCGCGTTGAAGGCGTGCTCCGCGACACCGGGAATCGGCAGATTCGAGTCGACGTCGTTGAAGGTCGGCGATTCGGAATCCGAGTAGGTGTAGTTGGCTGCGAAGCCGCCGCCCCAATCGAAAGCCATCTGGCCTCCGACCTCGAAGCCGCGGATGTAGCCACCGCCGCCATTGACCGGACGCGTGACCGGCCCTTCACGGCCGCCCGCCTGGTCCATTACGAACTCCGGCCGGGTCTCCGACGTGATGAAGGAATCCACTTCCTTCCAGAACCCGGTGGCGGATACGAGGCCCTGGCGGCCGAAATAGTATTCGTAGCCCAGGTCGAACTGTGACGCGCGGAACGGCTCGAGGTCCGGATTGCCGGAGCTGCCGCTGGTGAACCTGAAGAGGTCCACGAACGGACTCGTCGGATCCGACTCGCGCGTGAAGTCCGTGGCAAAGCCGCGGCCCAGGTCAAAGAGCGGCTGGCGGGCGACGACACGCGCCGCAGACGCTCGCACCTTGCTTTGATCCGTCACATCCAGGACGACATTCGCGCTCGGCAGGATGTCGTCGTAGCTGCGCTTGTGCTCCACAGTCGAAAAGTCAGCCAGCACGCCGTTCCAGCTGTCGGTGCCGAAAAATCGCGGGTTGGGCAGCGCGGCGTTCTGGTTGACCGTCAACTCCGTGTGGATGATGCGTGCGCCGACATTCACGTGATAGCGGTCACCCGGTTCACCGATGTCCGCCATCAGGTAACCGGATGTCGTCTGCTCTTCGACCTGGAAGCTTTCGAGCGGCTGGGTGAAGAACGCGAACGGTGTGTTCGGATACAGCGCCTGGATCCAGGCCGCCGCGTTCTCCATCTGGGAACGGTCCTGCACCAGCACGGAGTTGCCGGCGACATGCCCGCTGTTCCAGAAATCGGTGAGCGATTCGACCCGGCCTGGTGTATCCGGCATAGTCTGGTATGGCACGACCACCGCCGGGGAGTCACCGAAGCGGCTACCCACCGGGCAATCAGGCCGTCCCGGCGTCCCCAGTGGTGCACCGCCCCCTTCAAGGGAATCGCACGCCTTGAAGCCGATCGCTCCGTCCTGGAAGTAACCGAACGGTGTCCAGGTTTGTCCGAACGTGGTGCCGTCCAACTCGCCCACCGCGCCCAGATCCGCGAGATAGCGCCCGAACTCGTAATCGACTTTGCGCTCAGCCAGGCGCAGCCCGCCGCTGAACACGACGCCTTCGTCCTCGATGAACGGCGGATTGAACTCCAGGTCACCGCGCACCCCCCAGTTCTCGGTCTCGGTCGTGTCGGCAAACGCCCAGTGCGACTTGAAGAAACCATTGGCCGGGTTGGTATAAAGATCCTCGTTACCGACCAGCGTGAATGATGGGAGTGTGCCGCCGTTGTTGTTGTAGAGGAACCGGTAGTTCGGCGGCGCACCAGCGTTCGGCACCAAGCCCGCCGGCGTGTCGTTGCGTACCGTGTATTGCGTATAGCGCACGTCGCTGTTGGCGCTGCCGCTCTCCTGGTCGGCTTCGGAATACGCCGCCATCACCCGGCCGCGGAGCGGACCACCATCGTCGAACTTGAAGGCGAGCTGGAAGTTGTCCGACGCGATATCGGTGTTCTTGACGAAGGAGATGGCCTCCGCCGAATTCGCGATCATCGTGCCGCTGAGGAGCACGCCGTTCTCGTCGATCTCGAAGGGCTGCGTCGTATCGAGGCCGGGGCTCTCGACCGTGAACGGGAATTTCAGCGACGCCTCTGAAGTCAGGATCTCCAGGTCGGAGTGAAACCAGTCCGCCTGGATCTCGGTCGACTCGCTCGGACGGAACGCGAAGCTGACCGAGGCGCCCAGGCGCTCGCGCTCTTCGTCGCGATCCGTGGTGTAGCGATATTCCGGTGCGAAATAGTCCTGCGGAACCGTCAGGCGGTCGCCGCGGTTGGAGAAGCGCCAGTTGCCGCGGTTGTCGCCGCCCAGCACGTCGGTGTTGAGGGTCTGCTTGTCGTAGGAAACGGTCGCGATGACCGCGGCACGTTCGCTGAATTCATGCCCGAACAGAAAGGCGCCGAGCGGCTCCCAATCCTCGCGCGATTCGCTGTTCTCGGCGAAGCGCACGTTACCGGCAAGCGTGGTGCCGCTCAGAGCGAACGGGCTGCGCGTTCTGAGGTTGATGATGCCACCCAGTCCACCTTCGACCTGTGCGGCGGTCGGGGACTTGAAGACATCGACGCCGCCCAGCAGCTCGGACGGAATGCCTTCGAGTGAGTCGGTGTTGCGGAAATTGCCCTCACCCAGTGTGTAGAGCTCGAGGCCGCTCTGAAAGATCTCCTCGTTGAGGAGCGTCACGTTCTGGTCGAGGCCGCGGATACGGACCTTGGTGCCCTGGCCGTTCTCGCGATCGATCTGCACACCAGGAAGACGCTGCAGTGCTTCCGCAATGTTCTGGTCCGGGAACTTGGCCATGTCTTCTGCGGACACGGCCTCGATGATCTGGTTGGACTCGCGCTTCCTGTTGAGCGCCTCGGCCAGCGAGGCGCGGAAACCGGTGACCGTGATCTCCCCGATCTCCTCGACCCCGGCCGCATCCTGTGCGCCTGCCGGAGTGGCAATCATCAAAAGGTCAAGCGATGCAGCAGTCACTAGCGCTGCACTGGCACGTGCGGCGCGGCGCGCGCGCTTCTCTCTCCGATGCGACATGGTGATCCCCCCTGAACGTGTAGTCTTACGGCGACCGGTACACCCCCGCGGTGCGGACCGCGCCATTCCTCCCGCCTGCTGGACGCGCGGGTCGAATCGACAGTTGGCAACGATCGCTCACGCGGTTATCTATTCCCAAAATGTGTGGCGCTGACGAATGCCTTGCGGTTCAACCCGCAGCTGTCGGACTTCTTGGTCCGGAATGACAGCGCTATCATCTTAAGCACAAATGACAGCGCTGTCCATAGTAATTTTTTGAGCGCCTGCTGGGGCTATTCCGCCCTCGCTATTTCTTACTGCCGCGGTCCGGCGCTTTCGCGGATCACGAGCTCCGTGGGGATCTCGCGGTTGACCGGGGTGCGGTCCGCGGTCCTGAGGCTGTCGAGCAGCATGGCGGTCGCCACTGCTGCCGCCTTCTTGGTGGGCTGGCGAACGGTGGTCAGCGGTGGCCACAGCCGCTGCGACATCGCGATATCGTCGAACCCGACGATGCTCAGGTCGCCCGGAACCGCGCGGCCATCGCGATGGGCCACCATCAGCGCCCCTGCCGCCATATCGTCGTTGCTCGCAAACACCGCGGTCGGTCGCTTCTTGAGTGACAGCAGTTCCGTCATGCAGCGGCTGCCCGACTCGAAAGTGAAGTCGCCCTGCCGGATCAACTCGGGGTTGTCGGTCAAACCGAACTCCTTCACGGCATCCCGGTACCCCCGCAGACGATCGACGCTGGCGCCCTGGTTCTCGTTGCCGACGATGAAAGCGACGTTGCGGTGATTCAGACCCGCGAGATACTCGGTCATCCTGAAGGCGCCCTGGCGGTCGCCGACCGAGACGGAAGGCGAAAACTGGCTGCGAAACAGCTGCGAAACGCGCACAAACGGCAGTTCGAGGCTTGCCATCGCCGTCAGGAGCTTGCGCGAGTCCGCCAACGGCGGCGTGACGATGAAGCCGTCGAGCAATGCCTGGCGTGCGAGCTGCTGAATCTCGTGTGCAGCGTCGTCGATGTCGCCCTGGCAGGGATGCAGCAGCAGGTTGTAGCCGCGCTCCCGGCACGTGTCGAGCGCGCCGTGCTGGATGTCCGGGATGTAGTGATTCACATCGTCATCTCGATACACCAGGGCCACGATGAACGACCGGCGCGCGGCCAGCCGGCGCGCGGAAATATTCGGCGCGTAACCCATGGTCCGCGCAGTTGCAAAGACCTTGTCGCGAGTCGACTGACGAACGTTGGGCTCGCGGTTGAAGACCCGTGAGACTGTCTTGATCGACACTCCGGCGCGCAGCGCCACATCATCGATGGTCTTGTTCTGGGTTTGCAGCTTTCTCATGCCTTCCCTCAGGTCCGCGCCCCTGCCACGATAGCACTCCCCGCTGCGCCGCGACTTCAGTCTGATCGCGGTTGAAAGCCAGCGACAGAAAGCTCCGTGTGCAGCACCGATCATAAACTTTATTGACAGCGCTGTCACGAACATGAAATGATTCTGCGCGCAAGCGGTGGGATGAGCTTGCGTCGCCAAGCACGGGCGCAGCGCCGTTCGCTTTCTCCCGTAAGCCGACCGCGACTCGATCAGGACAGTACAGCCAACCTCGGGGGGATCACCGCAACATGCAGGCCATCGACATTGCGATCGTCGGTCTGTATGTGTTGGCGACCATTGCGATTGGCCTAGTCGCGCGGCGGCGTGCAGCGCGCAATCTCGAGTCGTACTACCTCGCGGACAAGTCCCTCCCCTGGTACATGCTCGGGATTTCGAATGCTTCCGGCATGTTCGACATCTCCGGGACCATGTGGCTGGTGGCGTTGTGCGTCGTCTACGGCCTGAAGAGCATCTGGATACCCTGGGTCTGGCCGGTCTTCAACCAGATTTTTCTCATGGTGTACCTGTCGGCGTGGCTGCGTCGCTCGAACGCACTCACCGGCGCGGAATGGATCGAGACGCGTTTCGGCCAGGGAACCGGCGGGCAACTTTCGCAGTTTGTCGTGATCGCCTTCGCCGTTTTGAGCGTGCTCGGATTTCTGGCCTACGGGTTCGTCGGCATCGGCAAGTTCATCGAGATCTTCCTGCCATGGTCGGCTGTTGCTCCCTTTGTTCCCTTCGATGTGGCGCCGGAGAACGTCGCCAACGTGTATGGAATCGCGTTCACGACGATCGCGATGATCTACGCGGTCCTGGGCGGCATGTTCAGCATCGTGTGGACTGACCTGCTGCAGTACGCCGTGATGACGGTCGCTTCGGTGATCGTCGCGGTCATTGCCATCCAGCGGGTGGATCCGGCGACCCTCGCGGCGTTGACGCCGGCCGGATGGGACACGCCGTTCTTCGGCTGGTCGCTCGATCTCGATTGGAGCGGAAATCTCGCCGCGCTGAATCACAAGATCACGAGCGACGGTTACACGATCTTCGGCGCCTTCATGATGATGATGCTGTTCAAGGGCGTGTTGATCAGCGCGGCCGGTCCGGCGCCCAACTACGACATGCAGAAGATTCTCTCCTCGCGCTCGCCTCGCGAGGCCGCGTTGATGAGCGGCTTTGTGTCCGTGGTGCTGATGCCGGTTCGCTATCTCATGGTCGCCGGTTTTGCGATCCTCGCGATCGCCTATTTCGATGAGCTCGGGATTGCCACGGCCAGCGCGGCCGACTATGACCGCATCCTGCCGGCGGCCATGTACAAGTTCGCGCCCCCGGGCGTCCTCGGCCTGATCATCGCGGGCCTGATCGCGGCCTTCATCTCTACCTTTGCGGGCACCCTCAACGCCGCGCCGGCGTACCTGGTCAACGACGTGTACCGGCGACACATCAATCCGCAAGCCAGTCGACGGCGGCTGATCTACATGAGTTACGCAGTCTCGGTCGCGGTCGTCTATTTGAGCGCAGGCATCGGCCTGTACATCCCGAGCATCAATTCATTGCTGATCTGGATCGTGTCCGGCCTGTGGGGCGGGTACACCGCCGCCAACGTCCTCAAGTGGTACTGGTGGCGCTTCAACGGCTATGGATTCTTCGTGGGGATGCTGGTCGGAATGATCGGCGCCTTGGCGTTGCCGCCGCTGCTTGGCCCGTTGTTCCCGCAAATCGCGGCCGACGTCTTTCCGCTCTACAGCTTCCCCGTGCTGTTGCTGCTGTCGATCGCGGGTTGCCTGATCGGCACCTTGCTCACGCCCGCCGATGACATGCGATTGCTCATGAGTTTCTATCGCCGCGTCAGACCCTGGGGTTTCTGGGGCCCGGTGCGCGATGCAGTGCTCAGGGAAGACCCGGGCTTCGCAGTGAACCGCAACTTCCGCCGCGACATGTTCAACATCGTTGTTGGAACCTGTGTGCAGACCACCTTGGTCGCACTGCCGATCTACGTCGTCCTGCGCCGCTTCGACGGCATCGCGGTCTGCCTGGCGCTGGTCGCGCTCGGTGGCGTGGTCCTGAAGAAGACCTGGTACGACCGCCTGGCGAACGACTGATGGCCACGCGACTGGGAAACGGCGCGTTGCCTTCGGGAGCCTACGGCCACTTCGATCCCGTGGCGCGCGAATACGTGATCACAGAGCCGCTGACCCCACTTCCCTGGATCAACTACCTGGGCAGCAGGGCCTTTTATTCCATCCTCTCGAATACCGGCGGGGGCTACAGCTTCTACCGCGACGCCAAGCTTCGCCGGCTGACGCGCTACCGCTATGACAGCGTGCCGCTCGACAGTGTCGGCAAGTATCTCTACATCACCGACGCCGAGTGCACGTGGAATCCCGGTTTCCGGCCTTCGCAGACACCGCTCGATCACTACGAGTGCCGGCATGGTCTCGGCTATTCCCGCTTCCACTCGGCCAAGAACGGCCTGCACGCGGAGCTCGAAGTCTTCGTCGCAGACGAGGATGACGTCGAGTTGCAGGTTCTGGCGCTGAGGAACGACACACCCTCGGCCAAGACCGTCAACATCTATTCGTTCGTCGAGTGGTGCCAGTGGAACGCCGAAGATGACAGCGGCAACCTGCAGCGCAATCTGTCGTTGGCCGAGTGCCTGGTCGACGGCCCCATGATCTGCCATATCACCGGCTACCGGGAGCGGCGCAGTCACTACAGCTTCCACGCGGTGAACCGACCGGTCGTCGGTTTCGATACCGACCGCAGCGCCTTCCTCGGCAACTACGGCGATCTCAGGGATCCCGCCGTGGTGCGCGCCCGCCGTTCGAACAATTCGCACGTCAGCGGCTGGTGGCCGATCGCGTCTCTCGCCGTTTCGGTCACGCTGCAACCCGGTCAGTCGGAGGAAATGGTCTTTGCCACCGGATTCGCGGAAAACGCAGCGGCGGACAAGTGGAGCCCCGATGGCTCTCCCAACATCGCAGCGGCGCGCCGGATCCGCTCACGACTGGAGGATAAGGAGTACGTGAACCGTGCGCGCGCGGGTCTGCGAAGCCGTTGGGAATCAATCCTCGGCACCTTGCAGGTACAGACGCCCGATGCACAACTGAACGAGCTGGTGAATACCTGGAATCCGTACCAGTGCATGGTCAATTTCAACCTGGCACGGAGCGCATCGCTCTTCGAAACGGGCCGCGGTCGCGGAATCGGATTCCGCGATTCCAACCAGGACTGTCTCGGTGTCGTGCATATCGCCGCTGGCGAGGTCCGGCAACGGCTGATTCACCTGGCCGCGACGCAGAAGAGCGATGGCAGCTCCTATCATCAGTATCAGCCGCTGACACGTACCGGCAACAGCGAGATCGGCGGCGGATTCAACGATGACCCGTTGTGGCTGGTGCTCAGCGTCGCGGCGTACATCCGTGAAAGTGGCGACCTGGATTTTCTCGGTGCCGCCGTGCCCTTCGAGGATGCGCCCGGCGGTGGCGCAACGATGCGGGATCACCTCGAGGCATCGCTGCAGCACACGCTCAGTCGCTTGGGCAAGCACGAGCTCCCGCTGATCGGCCGGGCCGACTGGAACGACTGCCTGAATCTGAACGCACACTCGACCGACCCGGACGAGTCCTTCCAGACCGGGCCGCTGCGTTCCAGCGGACGCGCGGAATCCGTGATGATCGGTGCGCTGTTCGTGCTCGCGGCGCGCGACTTCGCCGCGCTCGTGGTCGCGCTGAACGATCTCGCGGCATCCGCAAAGTACCGTGCCGCCGCCGACAACATGGCAGCGACAATCGAGAAACACGGCTGGGACGGCAGCTGGTTCCTGCGCGCGTACGACGATGCGGGCAACGCGGTTGGCAGCCATCGCAATCGCGAAGGCCAGATATTCCTGGAACCGCAGGCGCTGTGTGCCATGGCGGGCATCGGCGCCGCTTCCGGGTTCATCGACAAGGCGCTGCAGAGTGTTGCCGAGCGCCTCGCCTGCCCGTTCGGCGTGCAGCTGCTCGATCCGCCCTACCGCGAGTATCACAGCGAGCTCGGCGAGATCTCCACCTACCTGCCCGGGTACAAGGAAAATGGTGCGGTCTTCTGCCACACCAATCCGTGGGTGATCATTGCCGAAGCCATGCGCGGCCGCAGCGACCGCGCCATGCAGTATCTTCGGGCGATCGCGCCGACGTACCAGACCGATGCGGACACGCGGCGAACCGAGCCCTATGTCTACGCGCAGATGGTCGCGGGTCTTGCGGCCGGCAAGCCAGGCGAGGCCAAGAATTCCTGGTTGACCGGTTCTGCGTCGTGGTCGTATGTGGCCGTCACGCAGTATCTCATCGGCATACGCGCCGGCATGAACGGCTTGATCGTCGAACCCTGCATCCCGCACGAATGGGCCGCGTTCAACGCCAGGCGTGAATTCCGTGGCGCGACCTACGAGTTCGAATTCCTGAATCCGGCCGGCGTGGCGCGCGGCGTGAGAAGAATACTGGTCAACGACCGGCCTGTTGCCGGGAATGTGATCCCCCTGGCGCCGGCAGGCGCGACTGTGCGGGTGCGCGTCGAGCTGGGCTGATGCCCGCTTCGCGCCCGCATGCGAGCTGCGCGTCAAATGACTGAGGCACTCAACCTCGTAGATCGCCATTGGAAGGTCGTGGTCTCGCCATCTCACGGCGGCTCGCTGCAGTTGTGCGAGTTCGACGGGGCGGCCGTGCTCAGGCCGACCGCGCAACTCGAACGCATCGGCGGAGCGCGCTCGTCCTGTTGCTATTTCCCGATGATCCCGTACTCCAACCGCATCGAGAATAGCCAATTCGACTTCGCGGGCTCGACGGTGAATCTGACGAAGAACGTCGCGGGAACGAGGCACGCGATTCACGGACATGGCTGGCAAGTGGCATGGCAGGTCGAGCACAGCACCGCGACCACCTGCTCTCTGGTCTATCGTCGTGAAGCGACCAGCGATTGGCCCTGGCACTACGAGGGCAGGCAAGCCTTCGAGATTTTCGACAACACATTGCGAATCACGCTCGCAATCCGCAATTTGGCTTCCACCACGATGCCCTGCGGCCTCGGATTCCATCCTTTCCTTCCAGCGCGCGAAGGTGCGCGCCTGCTGGTGGAAGCCAAGCGGGTCTGGAACGGAAGCGTCCGCGACTTTCCGCGCGACCTCGTACCGGTGCCGCAGCACCTCTGTTTTGCCAAGGGTGCGCCGATCTCGGATCGCGTCGGAATGGATCACTGCTTCGAGGGCTGGCAGCGGCGAGCGATCCTGAGCTTCGAGGGTTCGCGCCATGCCATTGTCGTCGAGGGCTGCGAGGCGACTCGCTTCGTGGTCGTCTACATACCAGGCGCCGACTATTTTTGCGTCGAGCCGGTCACGCACGCGGTCAACGCAATGAACCTCTCCGACCCTGCCGGGGCCGGGCTATGGGCACTCGAGCCTGGCGGATCGCGCGAGATCACGACTTCGATACACGTCGAGTCCGCGGCATAGGAAATTGAGGCGGCCACTGGGGCGCGCCTGCGCCTCTTCGCGACCTCCTGCCGCAACTCGGGCGACCGCCACATTGCTGGAGGCTCCAGGCCCGCGCGATACTCGGCACGCGCTCCAGGCTCTTTCCACACCTGCGAGGAGGTTGACGACATGCGCCCCATGCCGGCGTGGCCCGCCCCGAGCCTGCGGGTACTCGCGTGATCGTGTCCTTCGCGTCGTTCGTCCTGGTGTCCCTCATCGTCATCGTCACGCCCGGGCCGGATACCGCTCTCACCATCCGCAACACGATCATGGGTGGGCGCGCGGCGGGACTGTTCACCGCACTCGGGGTGGGCAGCGGGCAGGCGCTCTGGGCGGGCGCAGCGAGCCTGGGACTGACCGCACTGTTGACCGCGGCAGAACCAGTCTTCCTGGCGATCAAGTATGCAGGCGCCGCCTACCTGGTCTTCCTGGGCGTGCAGGCTCTGCGCAGCGCCTTCCTTCACCGCGCCGATCCACACCGACCAGGCGTTTGCACTCCAGCGGCGAATCGGCTGCCACCTCTGATCGCATACCGGCAAGGGATCATCAGCAATCTCGGCAACCCGAAGATGGTGGTGTTCTTCGCGAGCCTGCTCCCTCAGTATGTGCCCTCTCATACGGATGCATTTGCCGCACTCCTTCTGCTCGGCGCCACCTTCGTGCTCATGACCGTGTGCTGGCTTGCCTTCTATGTGCTGCTCCTGGGCCTGGCAGGCGACGTCATGCGCACAGCTCCCCTGCGTCGCGCGATCGAGGCCATGACTGGCGTCGTGCTCGTCGGCCTCGGACTGAAAATCGTCACCGAGCGTGGGGGATCTGCATGAACGCAGGCGTGATCGAGGGCGCCGCACGCTCAGCCGGCCGGAGCTCCTGGGGCTGCGCCTGCGCGTATTGTTCGACAAACCACCGCCCGAGTTAACTGACCCGGCGGCGGTGGAGACGCTTTGACCGCCGCAACCGTGCATGAACCGACTCATTCTCAGGGGACCGCCATGATCAAGCTCTATCACGCCGAACCCGCCGCCAATTCCCTCAAGGCGCTGCTCTCGTTCAAGGAGAAGGAGATCGAGTTCGAAAGCATCTACGTCGATCTGCACAAGTTCGAGCAGCACGAGCCCAGGTTCGTCGCGATCAATCCGGAGGGCCAGGTGCCGGTGCTGGACCACGACGGAGTCATCATCACGCACACCACCGTGATCGGCGAATACCTCGAGGACGCTTTCCCGGACGCACCCCCGCTCCGGCCGGCCGACTCTGTGGGCAAGGCCCGCATGCGCTACTGGAACAAGTTCTGCGATGAGCACGTGATGAACTACGTTTCCATTCACGGCTGGCATCGCATGGTCGGGGTGATCGCCCGCTCGATCGAGGGCGGCGAGTTCGAGAAGCTGGTGGCACGCATTCCGCTGCACGAACAGCGCGAGAAATGGCGTACGGCGCGCTCCGGCTTCAGTGAAGCGGATCTGGCCAACGCGACGCGCAAGATCGAGGTCGCGGTGGACAAGGTGGAGCGGCAACTGGCGCAGACGCCCTGGATAGCCGGCAGCATGTACACGCTGGCGGACATCAACTTCTATTCCATGTGCGGCATGGCCGTGCAGCGGATGTTCCCGGAGATGAATCTCGAGAAGCGCGCGCCGCGACTGGTCGACTGGGTCGTGCGCATGAATGCACGGCCCGGGGTGAAGGCCGCGCTTGCGATGCCCAACCGGACAAATCCGGCGCTGCGCACCTTCACGGGCGAGGCGCGCTGAGCGGTGATTGGCGTGGCCGCGGCCCTGGCTACGACCTCTGGAGCAGGCACATGAAGAATTTTTCCGGCCGGGTGGCATTCGTCACTGGCGGCGCCAGCGGCATCGGCTACGGCCTGGTCCAGAACTTCCTCAAGGTCGGCATGAAGGTCGTGGTCGTCGACTTCAACCGGGACTACCTCGATGAAGTACAGCAGGCGCTTGCGGGACGCCAGCACGTGCACTTCGTGCAAGCCGATGTCGGCGATCGCGAACAGCTGCGCGCCGCCGCGGACCAGGCCATCCGCACGTTCGGCAAGATCCACGTCCTCTGCAACAACGCCGGCGTGGGTGGCGGTGGCGACACGCATGACCCGGATTTCGAAGCCTGGGATCGTGCGCTGCGCATCAACCTGGGCGGCGTGGTGAATGGCGTAAAGATCATGACGCCCCTGATTCTCAGCCACGGCGAGGGCGGGCACATCGTGAACACCTCATCGATGGCCGGCATCGTGCCGCTGCCATTGCGCGGCCTCGGCGCGTATCAGACCGCCAAGTTTGCCGTACGGGGCTTTACGGAGTCGCTGCGAATGTCTCTCGCACCGCATGGAATCGGTGTGTCATGCCTCTTTCCGGGTGGTACGCGAACGCGCATCGTCGAGGCCGGCGCGCGCGATGAGGCAGCGCGGGCGGCCGCGCGAGAGATGACGGCATCCTGGATGGACCCCGTCGAGCTCGGCGCCTACGTGGTCGAGGGCATTCGGAACAACTCGCCCTATATCCTCACTCATGTGGAATTCCGCGATGAAGTGCGCGAGCTCTGCGGGATGCTCGATGCGGCCTTTCCGCGCGAACAGCAGGTTCCGCCGGGACGCAAGGCATTCGAGGATCATCGCCGCGGGATGATCAATGAGCTCCGGGCGCTGCCCCTGAAGGACTGATCCCGCGGGATGTCAGGGGTGAGCTCTCTCTGAATCAGTAGTTTTTTGCGAGGTAATCGCGAATCTTCACTGCATCCTCAGCAGAAATCGGTGCGCCGAAACGATCGATCATCTTGCGGACGCTCTTTTCCCAGGCCGTCGCATCGAATACGTCGGCGTTCATCTCGATGTAATCGAGGCTGTGGCAGGTGGCACAGAAAGCCGTGGTCAAGTCACGGCCGGGAGCATCGCGCAACTGGATCGTTTCCTCACCTGCCGATGCCCAGCCGGCACCGAGGAGCGCCGCCATCGCGCCAACGATGAACGCCGAACGGGCCGCGCGAGTGCTCATGCGACCTCCAGCGTCAGGCGTTGAACGATGTTGTGATGATAGCCCGAAGGATTGGGCGTCAGTTTGTCGGGCTGCCGCGCGCCGGCGCGACTCGCAGCGCGCACCGCAACGGACCGCGAACCCGCGCTGGCCGTATCCAATGCAAAGCGAAAACCCCGCCACGCAAAGCGGCCCAGGTCCTTGTCGAGCGTCGCGGGCCGCCAGGATTGCCCTTCGTCCACCGAAAACTCGACGGTGCTGATCCCGCTGCCGCCATCCCAGGCCCATCCGGAAAGCTCCGCACTCCGCCCGCGCTGCAGACGCGCGCCGTTCTCATGGCTGGTCACCAGGAGTTGATGAGGATCTCGGTGATCGGCGTCGTTTCCGGCGTCTCCTGGCTTGCAAAGCGCGCGCCCGGAAACGCGCCGGTGGGAATGCGGTAAGCGCTCTTCATCCAGAAGCCGTCGAAGGGCTTCGGCTCGACGCGAACGTCGGTGAGGTGCTTGATCCAGTAAGTCGCTGTCCATCCCGGCACGACGAGCCGGACGGGTGCGCCGTTCCAATGCGGCAGCGGCTGAGCCGTTCATCTCGAATGCGATCAGCGTGCTCTCGTCGAGCGCCCGGTCGATCGGCAGGCTCTTGATGAAATCGGGTGTTGCCGGCAGCACTCCCCGGTCTGCGCCGTCGAACACGACTTCGAGCGCATCGGCCCTGATGCCGGCACGGCTCAATACGTCGCGCAGGCGCACACCGCCCCACATCGCATTGCCCATCGCCCCGTAGTGCCACTGGATGCCACCCGCTCGCGGCGCGAACAACCCGCGCCGATTGCCGGAGCACTGGTTCACTGCCGCGAGGTTGACGCGTTCGTAGTTGCGCTTCAGATCGTCGAGCGAGAGTTCCAGGTCCCGCTGTGCGCTCGCGCCGCCCACCTTCAGTCGCCAGTTGCGCGGATCCACTTCCGGGATGTCGGCGATGTGGTAGCGCACGAAGAACTGGTCGTTGGACGTAAAGGGTTTCTGCAGCTGCGCGAGTGGCGTTTCGAAGTTTGGTGGACGAAAGCTGCGCTTGATCAGCCGCTTCTTACCCGGCAGCGCGACGAGCGTCTCGCTGGTCCCGTTGGGCGGCCGCGAAGCATCCCCGCCGCGCGACTCAAGTGCGCTGAAGAGCAACAGGCTGGCGGAACCCACAAGCACTTGACGTCTGTTGTTCACAGGCCAGCTCCTCACGAGTCCAATGCGCCTGCAGAGCGTAACGCAGAGAGCGGTGGCCGTGCGCGAGTGCACGTCGTTCGAGCAAACCCGGCGCCTCCTCTCAGGTATCCTTGCGCATGACCGTCAACGTCCGCCCTCAACCCAAGAGACACTGATGCGCCCGACCGAACCAAGCGCCTTCCCCTTCCTTTCGGCTTCCGTGCTCGCAAGCGGACTGGCCGTCGCGATACTGGGCTCCGCGCTCGCACAGGCCGCGACGCGCCAACCGTCGACGCCACACGAGAGCGCCGCGCTCGAGATCTACCGCATGATCATTTCCTACCCGACGTTCGAGGGAAACGGAAAGGTTCCGGAGATGACGCGCTACCTGGCCGGCAAGTTCCGCGAAGCGGCGTTCCCCGAGAGCGACATCCACATCGTGCCCCTCGGTGAAACCGCATCGATGGTCGTGCGCTATCGCGGTGATGGCTCGGGCGGCAAGCCGATCCTGCTGTTGGCGCACATGGACGTCGTGCCCGCCAAGCGCGAAGACTGGGAACGCGATCCGTTCACGCTCGTCGAGGAGAACGGATTTTTCTTCGGCCGCGGCAGCTCGGACGACAAGGCCGGCGTCGCCGCTCTGACGTCGACGTTCCTGCGGCTCAAGGCCGAGAAGTTCGTGCCCCGGCGCGACCTGATCATCTTCTTCAGCGGCGACGAAGAGACCGAGCAGCACACCGTGGCCGGCATCATCAAGGACCACCGCGACCTGGTCGATGCCGAATTCGCATTCAACGCCGACGCGGGCGGTGGCGAGCTCGCGGAAGCGGACGCGAAGCCCACCGTGTTCCTGGTGCAAGGTGCGGAAAAGACCTATGCAGACTTCGATCTCAGCGTACGCAACCCGGGTGGGCACAGCTCCACGCCGCGACCTGACAATGCAATCTACGAGCTCGCGGACGTTCTCAAGAAAATACAGGCGTTCCGATTTCCGATCATGTCGAACGAATGGACGCTGCAGAATCTGACCGCAGTCGGCAAGACCACGCCGGGAAGCCTCGGCGAGGCGCTGCGTGAATTCGCCGCCAATCCGCACGACGGACCGGCCGCGGAAATGCTCGCTGGCGAAGGCGCGTACGTCGGGCTGACGCGCACCACTTGTGTGGCCACCATGCTCCGCGGCGGGCACGCGGAGAACGCGCTGCCGCAGTCCGCCACGGCGACGATCAACTGTCGCATTTTTCCCGGGACCTCGATCGAAACGGTCAAGGCGACGCTTCAGAAGATCGCTGGAGACAAGGTAACCATCAAGGTCCTGGGGGAGCCGTTCGCGAGCGACGCCTCACCGATGCGCAAGGACCTGATGGACAGCATCGCGCGCGTCGTGCACGCGCGATACCCGGAAGTCGCCGTGGTTCCGTACATGTCCGCGGGAGCCACGGACGGCAAGCATTTCCGTGCAGCCGGCATACCCGTGTACGGCGTGCTGTTCCTCTTCGGCAAGCACAGCGAGGAGTTCGCGCACGGTCTCAACGAGCGTATCCGGGTCGACCAGTTTTACCAGAGCCTGGAAGACTGGCACGCCCTCCTGACGGACGTCGCCGGCAGGAAAGCGAAAACGCGATGAGCGTCCTGGCGGGCACGATCCCGCCAGCCACGTTCTTCGACCCGCGGACCGTGGCGCGCATCACCACCGCAGGTGGCGTCCACACCGGTTGCGGAAACTGCCCACCCGATGGGGGCAATGCGCCCTTGGTACAGTGTCTTTCCCGGCGCCCGAACGCGATGAAAAAATTGCATCGCCTGACAGCAGGCAGACCCACTCCTGCTGGGCGACCGGCGGGTAGCCCGGCGACTCCAAGGCGACTTCCGGCAACCAATCGACCGGGGCGCTGACTAATCCGACGACTTACACCCTGAGTGGCATGGGACCCGGGCGGCAACGCCCATGAGCGCGGGGTGTTTGTTGCTGATCGCGCGACTCGCGCGCAGCGCCCAGTGGTGAAGGCAGGACGCACAGGCGTGGCGGTGCACGCTGGAGATCAGCTCATGCAGACCGTCATACGCATTGGAACGCTCGGGGTACTCATCGCGCTCAGCGCCGGTTGCGGCAACTCGGACCCGGGCGTGCCGCAGCCCACGGTCGAACTGGTCGCAGCGCCAGACTCGATCACGCCAGGGGGCTCGACGATGCTCTCCTGGTCCACTACGGATTCACTCGTATGCACGGCGTCGGGCGCCTGGAGCGGTCGCAAGGCCACCAGCGGGTCCCAAAGCACAGGCGCACTCAACGCCGACTCGACCTTCACGCTCAGCTGCGATGGCGACGGCGGAAGGGGAGTCGCTTCCGTCACCGTCACAGTATCCGGGGCACAGCCGCCGACACCGACTGTGACCTTGAATGCCAATCCGACCACGGTCGCGAGTGGTGGGAGCACGCAGCTCACGTGGTCGTCCACGAATGCGACCTCATGCACGGCTTCCGGCGGCTGGAGCGGCGCTCGCGAGACCTCCGGCGACGCGACGATCGACAATCTCACCGCCAATACGACCTTTACCCTGCAATGCACGGGCGGAGGCGGCAACGCGCAGGGCAGTGTCACCGTCGCGATAATGGGCGCGCCCCCGCCCCCCACGCTCACGTTCTCGGCCAATCCAACGTCGGTGGATGCGGGCGACGCCTCGACTCTCACCTGGTCAGCGACGAATGCAACCTCGTGCGTGGCTTCGGGCGGCTGGAGCGGCGCCAGGCAGACCTCTGGAAACCAGTCGACCGGCGCACTGAACACAACCACGCTGTTCGTGCTGGCGTGCACGGGGACCGGCGGCACTGCACAGCAGAGCGTGACCGTGACGGTGATCCCGGCGACTCCGGGGCCCACGGTCAGCCTGAGCGCCAATCCATCCACGATCAGCGCCGGCAACCAGAGCGTGCTCACGTGGACTTCGAGCAATGCAACCGCCTGCACGGCATCGGGAGCGTGGAGCGGAGCGAGGCCGACGAACGGCAGCGAAACGGTTGGACCACTCTCGCAGACGTCGATCTTCACGCTGACTTGTACGGGTGCCGGCGGCAGTACATCGCAAAGCGCGACTGTCACTGTGACCGGCGGCAACGCCACGTTGCAGGGCCAGGTCGACAGCAGCTTCGTCGATATCTTCGGCGACAACCGCATCTATGTGTTCAACGGCAACGTCACGCCGGATGACATGGACGGCGATGCAGACGATCCGGTGCTCACCTTGCCTGCGACCCAGGACGAAAACGCGTGCACATTCCATTACGCCGGCGGCGCTCTGGATGCGGGCACGTACACGATCGCGTTCACGCCTGAAGGCGCGGACGACCGGCCTGACGCAGACGACAACCTTGAGTTCGTCGGCACCCGCACAGTCAATATCGGCTCACCGGGCGCCACCGAGGATTTCCGGCCGAGCAACATCCTGCAGGTCGGAGCCGGACGCCAGTTCGCCACGCTGAGTGCAGCGAGTGCAGCCGCCACCAACGGGTCGGTGATCGAGATCGATGCCGGGATCTACGACGACGACGTCACGGTCTGGCGCCAGAACAATGTCGTGATCCGCGGCGTCGGCGGTCGTGCCCACATCCGCGGCACGCGCGTGATTTCATTCTTCCCCGGCGATGACTCCAACAATGGCTTGGGCTTGATGGTCACCCGCGGAAATTCGATCCGCGTCGAGAACATCGAATTCTCGCTTTCCCGCGTCCAGGGTGGGAACGGCGCCGGCATTCGCGTGCAGGGCCGCCATCTCACGGTATGCAACGGCTCCTTCCACGACAACGAGAACGGGATGTTGGGCGGAGCGGGCACGCTCGTGGTCGAGTACTCCGAGTTCAACCACAACGGTCTCACCGATGTCGGCGACAACCACAACATCGACGTCGACGATGCCGAACTATTCATCTTCCGCCACAACTACTCGCATCATGTCGAGAGCGGTCACCTGGTGAGGACTCGCGCGCGCGAGAACCAGATTCTCTATAACCGCATCATGGACGAGAGCACGGGTTCCTCGGGCTTCAACATCGACGTGCCGGACGGTGGTTTGACCTTCATCATCGGGAACCTCCTGCAGCAGGGGCCGGTCACCGCCGACGGCATCATGGTGAGTTATGGGAGCGACAACCTGCGAGGCGGCACTCACGAGCTCTACCTCGTGAACAACACCTTCGTGAACGAGGCTGGATTCGGCGACTTCCTCGAATTCGACGACGACGCCGACCTGGTGCGCACCATCAACAACCTGTTCGTGGGCAACGGCTCGCAACCCTCGGGCGACATCGTCCTGGCGAGCACGAACCTGGAGACCGACGCACCCGTACTCTTGAACCAGGCTGGTTTCGACTATCGCCTCACCGAGGCCTCGCCGGCGCGGGATGTGGGTACGGTGCCGGGCACGGCCCGGGGCGTGAGCCTGAACCCGGTCTACCAGTACAGGCACACGGCCAATCGTGAAGGCCGCGTCATCGAGAGCCTCGTCGACATTGGCGCCTACGAGTTCGCTCCATGACACGAGTCGATCAAAAGTCGTAACCGAGCCCGACGATCAGCCGGTAGTCGTCCTGCTCCGGCAAGCTGCCGTCGGCGTTGGCTCGAGGCTCATTGATGCGGTCCCAGACGAGCGACAGGTCGAAGTCGAGTGCGTCCGTCAGCTCCACCTCGATCGTGCCGATCATGTGGTGGTTGTACTCGCCGGACTCCTCGCTGGTGAGCTGGAAGACGTACTCGTAGTCGAGGTCGATGTTGCTCGTGAGTTCCATTTCGAAGGTGGTACCGGCGCTAAGGGCCCCGGTGTCCTCGTCGCGGCTTTCGCCTGGCGCCACCTGGTCGAAGCGAGTCGTCTGGTAGGCAGGCCCTGCAAAAATGCTCCAGTCGGTCCTGGCATTGTCGATGAGCTGGTAGCCGATGCCGGTTCCAAGCGTGTAGCGGCTGTCGATGTTCTGAAACGGATCCTTGAAGTATTCGAAAAATACCGGCCGCAGGAACAGTTTCTCTGAGAAGAACCAGTCCCACACCGCGTTCGCACGGTGATTGTTCGAGGATTCCACATCGTTGGTACTGCTGTAGTTGCCGAGATAGTCGAGGCGTACGCGGTTCTCGACGGTGCGGCGCCGGAAGGACGCGTTCGCGCTGGCCTCGACCTCGTCCGTATTGCCGGAGCGCAGATTGCCTCCGGCTGACACCTTTCCCGTCCAGTAGTTGCTCTCCTTCGGCACACCGGCCGTGACGCTCAGCAGCTCCGCGCGAGCGAATTGCTGCGGCGAATCGCCCAGGATCCTGATGGAGTCATCCTCGAGCAGCACCTTGCCAGTCGCCGTTTCGCCACCGCGCATCCTGACGTTGAGCACCTGGGCGGAGCGCAGCTCCTTGATGTCCTCGAGATCGATGATCAGCAGCTCGAGCTCTTCGCTGTCGAACTCCAGCGTTTCCTCGTACATCACCTTGATTTCGCCCTTGAGCCATTCACCGGACGTCAGCTGCACCCAATCGAACTTGTCCGGCATGGGCGGTGGTGGCTCCCACTCCGCCGAGCGGGCAGGCAGGCTCGTAGCAGTGAGCGTCACGCTCGCGACAACCACACGCAACGCGCGGTTGACGGTACCGCTCTTGTAGAACATGTCAGCTTCCTTCAGTGATGCGCGGTCTCTTCGAGCGTCTTCTTGCACAGGTCCGCCTCTCCGCGGGCGCGGTCCACGAGTCCTTTCGCGAGTACCGATGCGCCGGCGGTTGCTGCGGCGACGGCGCCTGATGTCGCGCCCTTGGCGCCAATTCCCAGCTTCGGGCTCGCGAGTGTCCCGTCGAGCCTTATGAAGGGGTTGGTAAACATGCCCGGGCTGACCCCGATGCCCTCGCGCGGACGGGTGTTGAAGTCGACCGTGAGCTCTTCGGTGTGAAGATTCACCTTGCCGCTCGCCGTGATGGTGACCTTCGCCGATTGCAGTAGCACGGGCTCGACCGTCGCCCGGCCGTCCACGATGTCTACGCGGGCCACGGTGCAATCCACCTGGGTGTACGGGTCCTGCGCCGCGAACGGGTTCAGCTTGCTCGCAAGCTGGGCAAAGAGGTCGCCCCCGAACATGCCGAGGACGCCGCTCTTGGTCTTGCCGGGTCCCTGCGTCAGCAGGACGTGACCGTTGGCACTCGACACCAATTGACGTGCCGAGACGCCGCTCGCCTCAAGGTTCGCCTCAATGCTCGTCGGCGGCGCCAGACGCGGGTCAACGGCGTCGCCGGCCACCATGGCCGGCACGCAGCTTCTTGGCGACGAACTTGACCTCGAGATCCGCGGCTCCGTCGCTCGTCGATTTCAGCTTGACCGCGCCGTCGAGGCGTGCCCTCGATGCCGCCCCGCGCGCGCCCTGTGAACGCCAGTTGACCAGCCTCGACGATCAGCGTGCCATCGACATCCTTCAGCGTTCCCGCGGCGTGCTTCACTTCGGTGGCGACGAAATGCAACTTCGCGTCGGCACGCGGCAGCTTGTCGAGCGCCAGGGGCGCCTCGCTGAAAACGTACTTCTCCTTGGGCGCTTTCGCAGGCTGTTTCGCGTCCGCGGGCGGCGCGCTCGCACCACCGGCCGTTTTCGTCTTCGCCTTGCTGTCCGCTTCCTTCGCGGAAAGCCGTGTGAGATCGAGACGAGGCGAGGCGAGGTCGGCTTCGATATGTCTCTTGTCATTGCGCAGCATCGACGCCCAACCGGAGATCTCGGTTTCGCCGACGCGCGAGGTGAGGTCCTTCAGCTCGAACTTGTCGCGGCTTTCGAGGAACCTTCCGCTCATCGAGACGGGGATCTCCGGCAGCCCATCGCGCAAGCTCCTCAGGTTCTCGGCGGCGAACTCGAAACGAATGTCGGCGGCCCGATCGCTAGCCAGGCGGATCGTGCCGTCCGCACTCACCTGTGCCCCGGCCAATTTCGCGCTCACCCCGTCGAGCTTGATTTCTTTACTCGAGGACGCGACGTGCCCGCTCACCTTCAAGGTCTCGGCCGGCAGCCCGGTCACCTCGAATGCCGTTGCAAGCCGGGCCACATCGGGGATCGAGACTTCAAACCGCAGGTCCGAGCCGGGCAGGCCGAGAGTGCTGAGCGTTCCGTGCGTCTTGGCCGTGATGTCGCCGAGCTTCGCGTCGAGATCGAGCTGGGTGAGCTTGCCTGCCTCCTTCAGCCCGACGTCGACGCTCAGCGGACCCGTTGCGATGACTGGCAAGCGAAGGTTCTTGAGCATCGTGCCGAGGTCCGGATGCTCGACCTTCAGGGCAAGATCCGCGCCGGTCAGCGGATCCAGGCCGCCGAGGCTGCCCTTGATGTCGAGTCGCAGCTTTTCGATCGCGCCCTGGATCGCCATGCGGATGTTGCGTCCAGAAAAGAGCGCATCGATGGGCCCCAGGTGTCCCTCCAGCGAAGTCCTGTAGTCGTCCAGCTTTCCTTTGCCGGAGATCGCCAGGAGGCCTTCCGTTCCCGGTTCGATGGTCAACGACTCGAGGAGCGCGACGCGGTCCGGCTCACCCGGTTCGCGATAAATGATCTCTACGTGGCTGAGCTTGGCGTGCTGAATGACCGCCGGGACTTCGGTGGCGCCGGAGTCGGGCGAAGTTGCCTCTTCTGGTGCAGGCCCGCCGAACGCCCAGTTGCCCTTGCCGTCGCGGTTCTTTTCCAGCAGGACTGAAACGTCGCTGAGCTCGAATGAGCGGATGTCCGCGGGCCCCGAGATCAGCGACCACAACCCGATGTGCGTCGCGAGGCGCCCGACCTCGACCATCTGCGGCTTCGAGCCCCATTCAGCGTTGCCAAAGCGGACGCGCTCGGCGACGACAGATACCGAGGGGAACACCTTGAGCTCCAATGCCCCATCGATCGCGAAAGGCCGGCCTGTCTGTTTCGTGACGAAGGCCTCGATGCGGCCCTTGTGTCGGCCGAGATCGACGAAAGCGAGGTAGAACACGAACGCGAGGAGCACCGCTCCCACGACGGAAAGAACGATGACGACGAGGCGGCGAGGTGACATGTGTTCTGACGCCATGGCAGCACCTGGATCCCGAACGCGCAGTGCGGTCTTCGCTTGTTCTTTAGATCATGCGTCGCCAGAAATCGGGCCTGAAACCCGAGCGGATACATCCCTTGCCCGGACCTGACAGGCTCTTAGAGTAGTTGCCCCGCTGCGTGCGTGATAGGTCCTTTGGTACAGTGAATCACGCGGCCCGCGCGAACAGCACCCGAGGCTGGTGCTCGGAGTTATCGTGTTCGCGGGGCCGCATTAGCGCCGCGCATGCAGATGAACCAACCGCGCGAAGCGGTTGGCAATCAGCTGGCGTAGATCAACCGACGGTACCCCACACCCGAGAGGGAAAACGGGGCCGCGGTCGACTTCAAGCACCCGGCTTGAGCTTCGCTTGAACTTTCTTGGCGTGCGCGAGGTGAGCCTCGAATGCCGGGCGCACACTCACCAGCAGGTCCTTGAGCTCCTGATTCTTGGCGTTCGGGATCAACGTGCTGTCCAACGCCTTGATCACGTCCTGGTGATAGATCACCTCGTGATCGATGTACGCGCGATCGAAATCCGCACCTTTGAGAGTCTTGAGGTTCTTGAGATTGTCATCTCCGCCCTTCTTGAGACTCCTGCTGGTGTCGTTCTCTTCCGGCGTCACCTTGAGCTTCGTGACGAGATCCGTGGCGGACTTGTTGACCCCCGTGTGGTCGGCAATCATCTGTTCCGCAAACGCCTTGACGTCGGCGTTCGTCGACGTCGACTTCGCGAGCTTGCCCGCATCGATATCGACCTGGTTGGCGGTCACGACGATGGCGGCGATCTGCGGGTCCGTGGGGCCTGGCATGTCCGCCCCGATGAGGAGCGATGTCAGCGCCAATGCAACGATCGTAGAACCAATGATTCTCTTCATTGCGAGTTCCCTCTCCAATTGGAAAGCCTGACCTCCGAGACCGGAGGCGCCGAAAATGATAGCCCTCCGTTCAGCCAAAAGCCGTCAGATCACTCCTACGCTGCGCCGACGGAAGATTTGCTGTTGAACTTGCTGATTTCGTTATTCGAGCGAATGGTGGTCGGGCCGGAATAGAAACCGACAAGCGGATTTTCAGGGCTAGCGAGTCGGCTCGAGCAACGCAACCGCTACGCGATGGACGCGACGCAGATCCCGCAGCGGTCACGGACAACGCCAGATCTACAGAGGTGCCTGCGCGACCCGCGAGGTCTCGTTGCGCGCGAGCGCAGTATCACGGCGCGCGGTCACGGTCATTCCACCAAGATCCGCAAAGACCACGTTCGCCGGCGCGAGTCGGCTCGCGGTCACCACGATGTGGCCGATGAGCGCGGGTTCGCGCGCCGCACTGACCACCATCTGGCCGATGAGCGGATCCTTGTGATCGGAGGTGACCGGCTCGCCGCCGAACGCGAGCGGCGCGGCCGCCAGAAGAGAGAGTGTCGCGAGCTGAAGGGCGCGGCGGCTCAGGGAGATCAGGTTTGAGTGCGTCATGGTAGCGGCCTCGTGCTGCGTTGAGTGCGTCCAGGAATTCGTCGGTCGCTCTCTTCTAAGCACGCTGCGTGCCAGCCTCCTGCGCAGCGCTAACTGGTTGTTATTTCGATAGTCGCGAGATCGCAGTGTCCGCTGCGGACGTCCGCGTCCGTCCCGTGTCCGGGATATCCTTGGTTACCTCCATCCCGGGAACGGGATCCGAATCAAGGCTATTCAGCCGGCGCCTCGGGCCGCTGCTCAGCCTTGAAGAGCAGGTCCGCGTAGTCGTAGCTGAAGTCTGCCAGCGGCGAGACCGGCTTCATGGTCACGCGTTCGACGTGACCGTCCGCACCAAGGCCAAAGGTCACATAGGCGGGTTCGATGGTCTTGTCATCGAACCGCGTGATGAACGTGTCGTATTGCCAATGCTCGAGGCGGCCACCCATGCGTGGCGTTGACTTGAAGTCGATCGTGAGAGCGCGGTTGCGAACCGCCACGTCAATGTTGCCGTACCAGGGATCGGCGTAGATGCCGGCGTAACGCTCGAGCGGCAGCGAAGGTCCGACCTTGGCAGGCTTGGCTTCGGGGGCTTCGAGCGCCTTCACCGCTTTCCCCAAGCGATCCTGCTTGTATGCCGAGAATTTTTCCGGCCATTCGTTGGCGGCGAAGCCCAGGTAGTGGTCGAGCAACTCGTACATCAGGCCGAGGATGATCTCGCCGTCCTCGCTGTTGATCTCGACGGCGAAGCCCACGTTCTTGTCGGGAACCAGTACGACGACGGCCTGGAACCCGAACACCGCGCCGCCATGCGAGATGATCTTCGTTCCGCGGTAGTCATTGACACGCCAACCGAGCGCATAGGTGTCGAACATCGGTTCGGCGAGCTTGAGCGTCCTCGTTACGAGGCGAGCCCGACAGCAATACCTGCGGCTTCCACATCTCGGCGTGGGCAGCTTCGCTGAACAGAGTGCCGCCGCCGGGCAGCTTGCCATGCGCCAGCTGCAGTACCAGCCACTTGCTCATGTCGTTCGCGCTGACGGATAGACCGCCCGCAGGCGACGCGGCGCGGCCCAGCTCTTCGCGTTCGTCGAGCAGTTGCAGCGGGCCGATGCCGCGCACGCGGGCGCTCGTGCGCGCGTGCGGGAATGCGCGATTGGCGGTGGCAAAGCGGCGGTCGTTGTCGCTGGTCGAATTCGTCATGCCGGCGGGAAGCAGGACGTGCTCCCGCACATAGTCTTCCCATGTCTTCCCGCTGACCGCTTCGATGAGCTGACCTGCGACCATGTAGAGAACGTTGTCGTATGCGTAGCCGCTGCGAAAGCTGGTCGCCGGCTTGATATAACGCAGACGCTTCACCGCTTCCGCGCGCGAGATACTGCCGCGCGGCACGAACATGCAGATCGCCCGCGCCAAGCCCCAGCCCACTGCGATGGACCAGCAGGTCACGAATGGTCATTTCCCGCGTAACCCACGCGTCGTACATCTGGAAGCCGGGGAGCCGATCGATCACCTTGTCGTCCCAGCCGATCTTGCCGGCATCGACGAGAGTCGCGAGAGCGGCGGTGGTGAAGGCCTTCCCGGTGGAGCCCGTAGGAAAAATTGTGTCAGCGTCGACGGACTGGTTCCCACCCATCTTGGTGACGCCATAGCCACGAGCCAGCGTGGTCGCGCCGTTTTCGACGATCACAACGGCCATGCCGGGCACACCGAGCCGCGTGCGCAGGCTCTCGACGCGCGCGTCGAAGCCCTCCGGAGGAGCGGCACCCAGCGGTGCTACGAAAATGATGACGGTCGACGCCGCAAGAAAACGCAAATAGCCCGTCATCGGTTCCTCCCCTCGACGGCTTTCGCTTCATAGTCTATCGGGCTGCGGCGAATAGTACTGGCCCCTCATAGGATGAAGGGGCGGAATCGAGCCACCGACACGTGGATTTCAGGCGACGCGGATGGTGATCCAGGCTCAACCACCGACGGCGAGTGAACGAGTTTCACGCGATTCGCGCTGCGATGGATCACCCTGAATCGCGGTGGTTGGCGGCGGGCTGGAAGCACTGATGGAAACGCCAGCCCTGTCAATCACGCCGCCATGACGCGCTCCAGTCGGGGAATCGAGAGCTCGACGGCAATCAGTCGGCAACGCACCCTTCGGTTTGTTTGCGGAAGCCTTCCATGCAACGCCACTGATTCCCGGAATAGTCGATATAGGCATTCGTTGGCACGGTCAGAGCCACGCAGCCCGAGGTTTCCTTCCTGAATCCGCGCTCGCACTTCCAGTCTCTGCCCGTCGTGTCCAGATAGCCGTCCTGGGGCACCTCGACCGACACGCACGCATCGGCACGCTTCATGAACCCCCGATCGCATTCCCAACCATTTCCTTCACGCTGCAGGTATGCGTTTGCCGGCACTTTCACCGCGATGCAGGTGTCTGCGTCGAGGCGATAACCTCGATCGCATTCCCAGCCGCGACCGTAGGTTGAATTCAAGGAATAGGCGTTCGCCGGGACGATGATCTGCGTGCAACTGCCATTGGTCTCGCGGTAGTCGCGGTTGCATCGCCAACCGGCGCCGTGGGCCGAATCGTCGGCGTACGCATTGGCCGGGACCGTGATCGCAACGCATTCTTGACTGACCTTGAGGTACCCGCGATCGCAGTGCCAGCTGGCACCGTCGGAATCGAGGTACGCCTTCGCAGGCACCGCGACGGCTGCGCATAGCTGTCCCTCGCGGCGAAATCCTCGCACGCACTCCCAGCTGCCGCCATAGCGGCTCGCCCGGGCATTATCCGGCGTTGCATTCGGGACTGTCTCGGGTAGAGCGGTCGCGGATGCGGCCATCAAGGACGCGGCGAGAATCAGACTACTCGTCATCGCGCCGTGGCGCCTGGGTTCAGTATTCAATGGAGACTCCTCATCTGGCGCTGCTGTCATGAGGATGGAGCTTGCTTGCATCCAACCACGCCATCCGTGCGCTGTCGAACACATGGCAGTTATCGCGCAGGCCTGTCCAACACTTCCTGCAATGCCGCGACGGTGACCGGTTTCACGAGGTAGCGTTCGAATCCCGATGCTCGCGCGTGCTCCCGACCCGGATGCTCGCCGCTGTCCGTCAACGCGATGAGCCGCATCTGCTGCAGACGCGGATGCTGATGCAGGAGCCGAGCCACGTCGTAGCCGCTCAGGTCCGGCAATTCGATGTCCACGAAGATGATGCTGGGAGCGAACTCGATCGCGGCCTTGAGCGCGGTGACCGCCGAGTGCTCGGTGCGCGTCTCGTCATGTCCGGACTCCTGGAGCATGCTTTCGAGTGAGCGCGCCGAGTCCGCATCGTCGTCGACGATCAGGATGCGCGTCATTTGGTCGCTTCGCCAAGTGCAGGAAGTTCGGGTTCACGCAGGCAGGTACACAGTGAGACAGGCTACGCGGCGTCCCTCCCGGGATCTGTGCGGTTGAGTACACAGCCACTCCGTTGGGCTAGACTCACCGGTACGTTGCCCTTGTTCCAGGCCGGCCCTCATGCCACCGACTCCGCATCCAGAGGAAAATCAGATTCTTGCGTCGCTGCCGGCCGGCGAGCGCGAGCGGCTTTTCCCACACTTGAAGCTGGTCGAAATGCCCCTCGGGGCGGTGGTTTACGAATCGGGCGCAACCCTGCGTCACATGTACTTTCCGGCCAGCTGCATCGTGTCGCTCCTGTACGTATTGGAAGACGGCTCGTCTGCGGAGATCGCGGTCGTCGGCAACGAAGGCGCCATCGGCGTGGCTCTGTTCATGGGTGGTGAGACCACTCCGAGCCGGGCGATCGTGCAGAGCGGGGGTCTCGCCTACAGGCTGACCGGGAGACGGCTCAAGGACGAATTCAACCGTCACGGGCAAATGCTGCATCTGCTGCTGCGTTACACGCAGTCGCTGATCATGCAGATGGCCCAGACCGCCATCTGCAACCGCCACCATTCCGTGCACCAGCAACTGTGCCGCTGGCTGTTGCTGTCGCTCGATCGCCTGCCTTCGAACAAGCTGACCATGACCCAGGAGCTGATCGCCAACATGCTCGGCGTGCGTCGCGAAGGCGTCACCGAGGCCGCCGGGAAATTGCAGAGGCTCGGGGTGATCCGCTATAGCCGCGGGCAGATCACGGTGCTCGACCGGCCGAAACTGGAACAGCTGTCCTGCGAGTGCTACGTAGCGGTCAGGAAGGAGACTGATCGGCTGACTCATTCCCTATTGGGGGCCTGAAAGCGTGCGAGCTACAGACGGCAGCGAAGGCGGTGTCGTCATCCGCGAGGACGTCGCCAGCAGCTCGTTGAGCGCCGACGCGCTCACCGGTTTGACGAGATAACGTTCGAACCTCGCGGCCGCCGCGTGTTCGCGGTCGCCGTGCTCGCTGCTGTTGGTCAGCGCAATCAATCGTGAGCCCTGAAGCCAGTGCTGATCCTGACACAGCAGTCGAGCCACTTCGAAGCCGCTGATATCCGGCAACGAGAGATTCAGGAGGACGACGGTGGGCCGAAACTCCGCGGCGACTGCAAGAGCTCTCACACCAGAATAAGCCACGCGAGGTTCAGGATGTCCCGACGCCTGCAGCATCCGTGCGAGCGAGTCCGCCGCATAGACATCGCCATCGACAATCAGAATGCGCAATGCGTCGCTCGGCGCGCCTCGTTCGTTGGCAATCCCATGGGCAATTGCGGCCTCAGCGAACATCGAGATGCGCACGCAGGTGCGGCATGCCAGGAATCGCGGCACCGCGCAGCGCACTCATCGTGAGCTTACCGGCCGAGGGTCCTGGATACGTGCTTCGAAGCTCCTGATCTGCCGCTCCGCCTGGTCCTTCGTGAGGCCATAAGCATCCCGAATCTGGTCAGCTAGCCGCACGCGCTTGCCGGCGATCACCTCGAGGTGAGAATCGGTGAGCCTGGCCCAATTGGCCCGGACCTCGCCCTTGAAGAGCTGCCACTCGATAACTGCAAAATCCCAGTCCATTTCAGTCTCCGCGCAAGGCGCGCCTGCAGTGCGCCCGCACTCGGTACAGGCTGCGCCGGGCGCCGGGGACTTTCGGTACGCTGGCACACATATCTGCGGCAGCGACGAAAAGCCGCTCAGTCGTGAAGCGTACCTGCGAGTAGTGGCTCACGTGAGCGGGAGTCACCCGCCCGATGAATTCACTCCGGAAAGCCGACCATGCGTCCCCGATCTTCGTCCCAGAGCTTCATGCGTGCGCACTGGAGGCTGGTACGCAGTGTCAGGCTCGGCGCACGCTGCAGCAGCGGGTTGGATTCAAACGCCGCGCGCAAGTGGTAGTTCGGGATGCGCGGCGCGAGATGGTGAATGTGGTGGTAGCCAATGTTGCCGGTAATCCAGTGCAGCACTCGCGGCAAGTCGTAGTAGGAACTGCCGGCCACCGCGGCTTGATCAGAGTCCCAGTGTTCACGTCGTGACCAGTAAGCGTGCTCGAAGGTGTGCTGTACATAGAACAGCCACACACCCAGCGCACCCGCGACCAGGACCACGGGCAGTTGTATCAGCAGCATCGCATGCCCGCCGAACGCCACGCCGCAGGCCGCTGCCGCCACCAGGAGCGCCAGATTGTTGAGCAGCACACTGTGCCACTCCTTCTTCCAGGACCACGGCAGATCGAACGGAACCCGATGCTTGATCACGAACTGATAGATCGGCCCGATGCCCAGCATGACCGGCATGCTGCGGTAGAAGCGGTAGTAGGCGCGGCCCCATCGCGAGCGCGCCCGATACTCGTTCAGGGTCAGCGTTCGGACATTGCCGAACTCGCGGCGATCGAGGTTCCCGGAGGTGCCGTGGTGCACGGCGTGAGTTTTCTTCCAGTAGCCGAACGGAAACAACGTGATCACTCCCAGGCAGGCTCCCACCCACTGGTTGGCGCGCTTGCTGGCGAAATATGAGCCGTGGCCGCAATCGTGCTGGATGATGAAGAGGCGCACATACATTCCAGCGGCAGGCAGCGCCAGCAGCAACGTCCAGCCATAGCCCCAGCCCGCGTGCACGCTCCACAGCATCAGCATCCAGAGGAGCACAAACGGTGGCAGGGTGCTGGTCAGTTGCCAGAGTGCCCGGCCCAATGATGGCTTGGCGAACCGCGCGCACAGTTCGCGCTCGTTGACGGTGGAGTTCCGGGTCATCGCTGCGGTATTCATCGCAATGCTCAACGGGAGTTAGAGGTGAAGTCTTGGCCAAGCGGGCAAGTGCGTCTGTACGCTTGCGCACAGTGGCCTCTGGCCCCGCGTAACACCAATTTAGCTTATCGAGCAGTTTTGCGCTCGAGCGCTCACTGCCAGGCTCAGACGCCGATTGGCGACAGAGAGCGACAATACTTCCGCGGCATATCCCGAATGTACGCTGACGAACAGACGCTCACCCTAGCGACGGGGATAGTTCAACCCTAAATGTGACTTTGGGTGATGTATGCACAAACAACTGATCATAGGTGGCCTCATCGCAGGTGGCCTGGCGCTCACAGCAATCGGCGCGGTGGCCGGATACCGTAATCTGGATCAGGCGAACTATGGCGAAGTGACTGCCGTCAAGCCCGCCATGAATACGATCAGCGTTCCGCGGGAAGAGTGTCGCGATGACCTCGTCACGCGCACGCACCCGACCAAGGACCCCAACCAGATTGCTGGAACGGTCGCGGGTGCGGTAGTCGGCGGCGTGCTCGGCAACCAGGTCGGTAGCGGCACGGGTAAGGACATCGCGACCGTCGCCGGTGCTGCGGCCGGCGGCTATGCCGGCAACAAGATCCAGGAAGGCATGCAGGAGCGCAACACGTACGAGGAAACCCAGCGGAACTGCGAGACCGTACATGACAGTCGGCAGGAGCAAGCGGGTTACGACGTGACTTATCGCTTCGATGGGCAGGAACATGTGGTCCACACGGACTACGACCCAGGCAACCGAATTGCCGTCGAGAACGGCGAACCAGTGCTCAGGAAATAAAGCTCGATCGAATGATCTCGGCTATCGACCCTGGCGGGCGGCGCTCGCCGGGGTCGATTGCTTTTGGGCCCGTGCTGACGTTATGTACGCGGCCGCACCGAAGTCCTTCGTGATGACGAGCATGATGTCGCATCGAAGATCCCCTCAAATCCTCTGGAGTTAGCCCTATGAACGCATTATCCCGAGCACCACCTCGCCTACGCACCGCCACCTGCCTGACCGGCGCACTCCTGCTGGTTGCATCGTGCGCGTCGACACCACCGCCAACTGAAACTCTGCACGCCGCAGAGCAGGCGATTTTGACCGCGGAGAAGGCCGATGCCGGCCGTTACGCGGCAGCGGAACTGGCCGAGTCGCGCACCAAGCTCGCGTCGGCCAATGACGCCGTAAAGGAAGAAAAAATGGTCATTGCCGAGCGGCTGGGCCAGCAGTCGCGCGTGGAGGCTGAGCTCGCTTCTGCAAGGTCAGAAGCTGTGAAGGCCGCAACGGTCAACGAAGAAATGAAGCGCGGCAACGAGGCGGTCGTCGAGGAAACGCAACGTAATTCGGGAGAGCCGCGATGAACACAACAGCCAATTACACCCGTTACCGTTCCAAGACTCTTATCGCCGTCGCTGTATCGCTGGTGCTCGCCGCCTGTGCGGCCGCGCCGCTCAAGTCGACGGGTGCTGCCGACGCACGCGCCAAGCTCACCGTTCTGCAGTCAGACGTGAATCTGGCCAACCGCGCGCCGGTCGCAATCAAGGAGGCCGAGGCGGCTGTAGTGGCTGCAGAGGCGTCGAAGACCGATGAGGAGGAAGCGGTGCACCTGGCCTACCTTGCCGATCGCAAGGTCGAAATCGCCAAGGCAGAGGCCCAAACCCAATTCTCCGAGGATCAACGCGTGAAGCTCACCGAGCAGCGCGAGAAAGGCAGGCTGGACGCCCGCACGCGCGAGGCCGACGTCGCCAAGGGCCAGGTCGCAGCAGCTGAGGCTGGGATCGCAACAGCCCAGGCCGAGACGGACGCAGTGCGCAGCTCTGCTGAACAACAGACCGAAGAGTTGCAGCGGCAGATCGACGAGCTGCAGGCCAAGCCGACAGACCGTGGCCTGGTGCTTACGCTCGGGGATGTGCTGTTCACGACTGGCATGTCCGATCTGAAAGTGGGCGCCACCAACAGTCTCGATAAGCTGGCAGCGTTTCTCAACCACTATCCGGATCGAAGCGCTCTCATCGAGGGTCATACGGACAACGCGGGCAGCGACGACTACAACATGGGTTTGTCACAGCGCCGCGCCGATTCAGTGAAGTCCTATCTGATGGGCCACGGGATCGGCTCCACGCGGCTCGCCGCATCGGGTAAGGGTGAAGGCCAGCCGCTCGCGGGCAACGACTCCGCAGCAGGCCGGCAGCAGAATCGTCGTGTCGAGGTAATCATCGACAATCCGCCCGTCGCGGTGGTGACCAGCGACCTGGCACGATAGTAAGCGGCAGAGATCGCCATCCCCTTCGAGCCCGCACGGCGCAAGTCGTGCGGGCTTTTTCATTGACACGCAGCACTCGGCTGAACGTTCATTTCTTCGTGCGCTCGCCGAACATCAGCTCGAGTCCAACGCCTGCACCCCAGTTGGGCTCGCGGCGCTCAAGCAGGGCCTCGCGCGGCCACGTGATGCTCGAGCGCAGCTCGAAAAACAACCATTCGAGGTGAATGCGGCGCCGGTAAATGACCCGCAGCCCGTAGTCGGCAACCTCGACCTCGTGATCGGACTCTCCCGAGATCCCCGCCTGGTAGGCGAAGGCGCGTCCATTGCCGAGGTTCTGATAGAGCGTCACGGTCGAGAACCAGCGTACGCCCTTGGTTTCCTCCGTAAACCTGCCGGAGCCGGTCCAGCGCGCGAGGAAGTCCTCGGTGAGCAAGCGCTCCAGGTCGAGGCGTGTCGTGGCACCGAACCCTTCGCCCTCTTTCCAGAAGATCGTTTCGTGCAGGCGAACGAGGTTGCGATCGAGGAACGGCTGCGCCAGTCGGTACGTACCTTTGACGTAGGGTTCCACGGGCCAGTCGAGCTTGGCTCCGACGCTTGCGTCGAAGTTCCCACCACGACGACCGGGCTGACGGTAACCGAGGCCGAACAGTACTGCGTCATCGTCTTCCCGGGCAAACTGCCGGGGCAAGGTGTCGAAATCGTCCCGCAACTCGGTCACGTATTCGTCGGGATCGAGCCTGCCAACGAATGCATTGAAGCGCTCGCTGAGCTGCGGCAGGCGCACGTGCGCCCGGAACCGGACGCTCGGATCCCAATGATCACGCTCGTCCCATAGTGCGCCCACCGCGAGACTGCCGTGCGTGGCCTGATACTCGTCGTCGAAACGTGCGTTGCCGAAGAAGCCATCGAACCGAGCCGTCGACAGACACATCGTCCTGTAGAGGCTGGCCTGCATTCGATCGAGCCAAGCCGGTCCGCTCGGCTTGTCACCGCACAGCTCGCTGACGTCGGCTGGAGGGCCCTTGAGCTCGACCGGGATCGGAACGAGATCGACCCATGCCGGCGTGGAGGTGGCGGGGTCAGGGCTCTGTGACGGCTCGCCCGTTGACTGTGCCGCGGCGACGCCGCCAATGGCATTGATTCCAAACACAGCCGCAACAACGTACGGGCGCCACTTTGAACGGACGTCATCCGACGATTGCACGGAAAAGCCCGCGCAGCTCGCGCTGCGCGGATACGAAGGGGATCAACTCAGATCGGATCGCATTACCGTGTTGCGCCTCGCCGGACGAGGTTGACGACGGCCAGGAGGATGACTGCTCCCACCAGCGAGACGAGTAAGCCGGGTGCGCTGAAGTTGGCCTGATTGATGGTCGACACTCCGACGAGCGGGCTCAAGAACCATCCGCCGAGGGCCGCGCCGATGATTCCGACCACGACGTTGAGAAAGATTCCCTGCTGCGCGTCGGTTCGCATGACCAGGCTCGCCGCCCAACCGATCAGTCCACCGACCACGAGCCAGACAATGATGTTCATAGCCATGTCCTCCAAATTACTACCGGCGACAGAGGCTACCCGGGTTCTGCCCTTGAATCTGTACGCTGGCGCACCAAGGCAGCTCGGTCGACGTACCGAGAGGGCTGGCAAGGCAATCTATCGGCGTGCAATCAGATTCGGGTGGCGGGCAGTTGAATCGTGAACTCGCTTCCCTGCCCCAGGCCAGCGCTCGCCGCGGTCACACGCCCACCGTGCAGTTCGACGAGACCGCGCACCACCGCGAGTCCGATGCCGATCCCCATTTCGGAGCGCGGCAAAGAGGACTCTGCCTGCATGAAGGGCTCGAACACGTGCGGCAGCACATCCGGGGCGATACCTATGCCGGAATCGCGAACGCGCACAGTGGCCTGATCGGCCTCCCACTCGACAGACAGTCGCAGCTCGCCGCCGTTGTCAGTGTACTTCGCCGCATTGTTGAGCAGGTTCACCAACACCTGCGCCAATCTACCGGGGTCGCCTTGCAACCACACCGGCGCATCGGGCAACGCTACCAGGAGCCGTTGTTTGCGCCGGCCGATTTCGAGCTCGACGCTATCGACCGCATCCTTCGCTATGCCACGCAGATCGACGCGCTCGCGGCGCAGGCCCAGGCCCAGGCCCGGACTCATGCTCCGTGATACCTCGAGAAGATCGTCGATGAGCCGCGCCATCTGGTCGGCCTGACGTACGATGATCAGCCGTGCCTTTCTTGCGAAGAAGGGCTCGTGTTGGTTCATCTCCATGAGACGGGCGGCGAATCGGATTGCGCCGAGCGAGTTTCGCAGCTCGTGTGAAACCACCGGCAGGTACTCGATGATGAGTCGGTCTGACGCCGCGAGATCCCTGGCACTTTCTCGCGCCTCTCGCAGGGGTGCGTCCTGAGCATTGAGCCCGACGATTGGGGCAGTACGTGGGGGGAGGTGCTGCGCGTTGGCAACGAGCGCAGCATTCGCCAGCTCTCCGTTCATCTTGCCGGGGCCGCGAATGTCATCACTCGACTCAACCGGTTCGCGCAAAGAATGCCTCTAGTGTCCGGAGAGTTCTGCGTCGCACGCGCAACGATCACCGCATCCATGCGAGTTCATCAATGCCATGAGGCTAGGAGCCGACTCGGCGATTATCTGTTCGGTACCGCACACACAAAGCACGGAGCGAGTAGACCTCGAACACCCCCGCCCCAAAAAGCCGGAGGGTTTGCTTCAGGATCGTCTCACCACGGCCCCAGGAGCGTCACATCGCCTTCTGGCCCGCAGTCGGCGTAGGTGGCAGGCCTCCCCTTCTCCACGCCTCCGTGCAGGCGCAGAGCGTCCGTCCAGGGCCGTTCGTCATCGAGGGTGTTCAAGCGGAAGATGCGCAGTCCACCGGCAGTGAGGCCGGATGAGCTCTCCGGGTTGTCGGATCTAGCGCCCGTCGTTGCCCGCTCCACTTGGGGGGCGGTCATCGCATATGTCCATGACAGCCCGATGATCGCGCTCGTTGCGATTCCGAGACTCAGCACGGCGCGAACCCGCTCTCCAGCATGGTTCGGCTGAATGACCATAGGCGTCCGGTGATCGAGTCCAGCCGCCCGTCGGTCAAGACGCACTTGCGCGGTGCTGTCTGCAGCGGCCCGCGCTGGGCCGCCCTCGTCCTCCCATGCTTGGATTTGCGCCGGCGCAGGGAGCGTCTCCTCGTCGCAAGGCTCGCGCTGCACAGAGATGCCATGCGTCATCGATCTCCGCTTCGCCACCGCAAGTCGCGTGGAAGTGCCGTTCATTCGCTCAAGACTATCTGAGCAGCGAACAGAATCCGTTCGGTAGCGTACATTGGGCACTGTAAGAGCCTGCCGGATCATCCACGCGGGTGATTTCGCAGGCATTCTTTCTGCCTGGACAAGGCGCCGGCTTCCCGGCAGCGGACTGTGTCGCGAGGCTACAGCCAGTACGCGCCGAGTCGCGCCGCTGCGCTCCTTCAGTCGCAGCAGCCAACGACCGGTGTTTCCATTGATCGAGTGTAATCGCTTCCGACTCCGTCAGATCTGCGGCAAACATGGCTTCCATCTGCGCGGCGAAGCCGCGGCCGAGAATCACGGCATTGATCTCGTCGTTGTGCAGGAAGCTGCGCCAGTCCAGATTGGTTGAACCGATGGTGGACCAGACGCCGTCAATGCACGCGGTCTTGGCATGCATCACCGCGCCGCGCAGCTCGTAGATCTTGACGCCGCCACGCAGCAGCTCCGTGTAGTACGAACGGCCGAGATGGAAGATCGCCCCGGAGTCGGAATAGCTCGGCAGAACCAGCTTGACGTCCACGCCACGCCGCGCCGCGTCGGTGAGTGCCTTGAGCAATTGCGGATCAGGTGCGAAATAGGCAATCGTGAGATGCACTGTCAGTTCCGCATGGCTGATTGCTGACATCAGAGTCAGATAGATCAGGCTCTTGTGGATCGTCCGGCGTGCTGCCGATGGCGCGCACGATCTCGTCGCCCTGAGCCTGCAGCTCGGGAAAGTAGTTCCTGGCCGCCAGCGGCTCGCCCTTCTGCCGGGCCCAGGTATCCATGAACAGTTTCTGGAATTCGGCGACCACCGGCCCTTCGATCTGAATGTGCGTGTCGCGCCAGCCGTCGGTCGGGTTGGCGGCCGGGTCGCGCTTCTTGCCGGAGCGCTTGCCCGAGGGCGCGCTCGAGTACGTGTCGCTGATATTGATTCCGCCGGTGAATGCGATACGGCCATCGATCACCAGCTGCTTGCGGTGATCGCGGTTGTTGACCAGCCATTCCTTCTTGTTGCCGGTCAGCGGATTCAGCGGATTGAATTCGAGCACCTGGATGCCGCCGTCCCGCAGCCGGTCGAAGAATGCCTTCGGCGTCGTCGATGCCGCCGACGCTGTCGTAGATCACGTTGACCTGAACGCCGGCGGCCTGCCGTTCCAGCAGCAGATCGGAGAACTGCCTGCCGACCTCGTCGTCGTCGAAGATGAAGGTCTCCAGGTTGATGTGGTCCTTGGCCTCGCGAATGGCCGCGAACATCGCCTGGTAGGTTGCCGGGCCGTTCTGCAGCAGGGTCAGCTTGTTGCCCAGCACCAGCGGGCTATCGGCATTGACCGCCTGCTCGTAGGCCAGGTGTTTCTCGCAGCACTTCGGAGTCGCCGTCCTTGCCCTCGAGCCGGTCGAGAATCGCGTCACTTCTTGCCGTCGAGACCGGGCCGTGCGCGCCCTCGAACTCCACCTGTTGAGTGTGCGGTACCGCCATGTCGCGCTCGGCGTCGGGGAGAGTCGCACAGCCTTGCAGGGTCATCAGACCGGCCGTAAGTAAGGCGACTCGGCGTTGTAGCGCAGGTGTCATCGGTCGACGAGCGCGGAGGGAAGGCTGAAAAAGATCGCCGCGCATTCCCGTGATCGGGGTGCGCGGCGGTCCATCAACTATCAACTACTGCGAGTTAAAGCGTGAGAGCCTTCGAATTGACGCTCTTGACGCCGCGCACGTTCTGCGCGAGCTCGATAGCCAGGGCACGCTCGGCGCCGCTGTCGACCTTGCCGCTCAGCGCGACGATGCCTTTGTCGGTGTTCACCGAGATATCGCCACCGTCAACATTGCTGGAATACATGAAGGTGGACTTCACCTTCGTCGTAATCCAACCGTCAGACATGTCGTGACTGGCTTCCTGCGTTGAAGTCTTGGCTACGCTTGGCTTCGGGCTCGTGACCACGAGCTGATTGTCCACCGACACGACACCGCGGGTGTCCATTGCCAGTCGACCGGCGAGATCCTTGGTCGCTGCACTGTCGGCAGTGCCTACCAGCGAGACCTTGCCGCGTTTCGTAGTGACGTTTGTGGACAGACCTTCCGTATTCTTGCTCCACACCAACTTCGACTTCACCTGGGAGGTGATCGTCGCATCGTCAACCACTTCGCCATAGCTGCGCTCTGAAGACCGCGCCGGCGGAGTGTAGTCGGCCTGAATCACGATCTGGTTATCCACGTCCTTGATGCCGTCGACGCCGAGCGCGATCTGCTCAGCGAGGTCCTTGTTGACGCTTTCCTCGACTTTGCCGGTCAGCGTGGCCTTGCCATCGTGCACCGACACACCGAGGTCGTTGGCGCGCAGATAAGGACTCAACGCATAGGTCGTCCAGATCTGGGTTTCCTGCCGTGCCTCAGTGACGTCCTGGGACGGCGTACCCGCGGCGGCTGCGCCGCTGGCTAACGCCAGCGCGATGCCCGACGCGAGTAGTAGATTGCGGGATTGCTTGAACATGAAAATTCTCCATTGCGAAAAGGGTTGAAGCTTGTTGAAGGCGGTCGGATGACCGTGCCCGAAGAATGTGGGAGGTTTTCCTGAGCACCTGCCGCCCCGCTTCGTCGGAACCGCACGTTTCGCGTAACCACCGAACAATACTGGGGAAGCAGCGCAGCGTCGGTGCGCTGCCGCGCTTATGTCACCAAGCCGGCGGACCGAGGGCAGCCCCGGATCGTCCGGCTACGACCGGTATGCGGTGTCTGAGATCCTGAACCGGGGGGCTGTGTGCGGTGCAGTACACAGCGGACGATGCGTGGCCTATACTGCCTTTCGCTTGGTGTCGCTCTAGTGGGGCATGTCGTCTCCGTGCCAGAGACTCATCAGCCAGAACAAAATCATATCCTGGCTTCGCTGCCAGCGCCGGAGCGTGAGCGGCTCTATCAGCACCTGCAGCTCGTCCCGATGCCGCTCGGCGCGGTCTTGTACGAGTCCGGCGACCACCTGCGCTACGCTTACTTTCCGACCGATTCGATCGTATCGCTTCTGTACGTGATGGAGGACGGCGCGTCGGCGGAGATCTCGGTCGTAGGCAACGAGGGTGTCATCGGCGTCTCGCTGTTCCTGGCCGGCGAGACCACGCCGAGCCGGGCGATCGTGCAGAGTGCCGGCTCCGCTTACCGGCTGACGGGATACCGGCTCAAGCAGGAGTTCAACCGTCACGGACAGATGCTCCATGTGCTGCTGCGCTATACGCAAGCCCTGCTCACACAGATGGCCCAGACCGCGGTCTGCAACCGGCATCACTCGGTAGACCAGCAGCTGTGCCGCTGGCTGCTGCTCTCTCTCGACCGCCTGCCGTCCAACCAGTTGACCATGACCCAGGAACTCATCGCCAACATGCTTGGCGTCCGTCGTGAAGGCGTCACCGACGCCGCGGGCAAGTTGCAGAGTCTCGGTGTGATCGAGTACAGCCGCGGGCACATCACGGTGTTGGACCGGCCAAAGCTCGAAGCGCTGTGTTGCGAGTGTTATGCCGTCGTCAAGAAGGAAACCGATCGCCTGAAGCCCCACCGCCGCGGCCCATTGAGACCGCGAAAGACGACTCGAGCTCCAGTTCTGCTGCGTGGTCTAGCGAACAGATAATTGTGCTGCCATCGGCTATGTTCCTGAGCCGATGCGTAGCCGCTTCAAAGAATCTTCTGCTAGCCGCTCTACCGGGCCGCGATCGTCGGCATCTGCTGGCGGGTTGCGAGAGAGTCGAGCTTGGCTTTGCCGATGAGCTCTGCAAGTCTGGTGGGCGCATTCGCCACGTCTTCTTCCCGATAGACAGCTTCATTTCTTTGGTCACTCAGATCGACGCCAACTCCCGTCTCGAAGTGGGACTCGTCGGCAACGAAGGCATGGTGGGAGTTTCCCTGATACTCGGCGTAAGTGTGGCACCGCTGCACTGCGTGGTGCAGGGCGCTGGCTCGGCCTGGCGAATGGACGCTGCGGCATTTTGCCGCGAGCTCGAACACAGCCCGGCGCTGCGTCAGTCGCTGAAGCGCTATCTCTACGTAAAGAGAAGTCAACTGGCACAGACGGCCGCCTGCACCCGCTTCCATCTCGTCGAGGCGCGACTCGCTCGGTGGCTCCTGATGACTCGCGATCGGGCGCACTCGGATGAGTTTCATGTCGACGCATGAATTCCTTGCCTACATGCTGGGAGTGCGCCGCGCAGGCGTGACCCGAGCCGCAAGTTCCCTGCAGAGGCGCAAGATGATCCGCTACGGTCGCGGCGACCTCACGATCCTCAACGGGCGCGGCCTGGAAGCCGCTTCGTGCGGCTGCTACGCGGCGGACAAGACAACGTACGAGCGTTTCGCGGCCTAGTGAGCGCGCGCGGGAGAGTTGCGGCGCGCCTTTGCGAGATACATGGCGCTGTCGGCCTCTCTGATCAACTCGCTACCGTCGCGCCCGTCCGACCGATAGACGGCGATGCCAATACTCGCCGTTAGTGAGATGACCCGGTTGTCGAGCATGTACGGCGCGAACAGGCGCGCGCGAATCTTGCACGCTACTGCCTCCGCGTTTGCCCGGCCCGCGATTTCCGGCAGCATGATCACGAACTCGTCGCCGCCGTAGCGGCAAGCCGTGTCGCAACTGCGGATGCAGGCCGACAGCCGCCCCGCCACCTCCTGCAAGACCTGGTCTCCCGCAGCATGTCCGAACCTGTCGTTGACGCTCTTGAATTGATCGAGATCGAGAAGCAACAGCCCTACTTGCTTGTGTTGTCGTGCGGCTTGAGCCAAGGCCTGTGTGAGCCGGTCCATCAGCAGGCTGCGATTGGGCAGCCCGGTCAGCTGATCGTGATAGGCGAAATGGCGCGCCTGCGCTGACTCTCGCTTCAGACGAACCAGTTTCTTCGTGAGCCGAGCGTTGCTCCGAGCAAGCATCTCAATGTGCCGCCGCGCATCTTGCGATGCCTCGCGATGTGCGATGAACTGATCCCTGAACTGCATCAGTATCGCTCGGGCCTGTCGCATTTGCGCGCGCAACAGATCCACGATTCCATCCTGGCGCGCTTGGCCGGGGTGGGGAGGGTGGGCACCTTGAAAGATGGCTGGAGCCGAAAAGAGCCTCATGTCCGTGAGCTTGCCCGCCATGGCATTGCCTCGATAGGCACAGGCTATCCGGGAACTCAGGCTTTTCTGTGCGATATCGCACATAGGCCCACGGGAATTCACGGAGCGCTTGTACCTGGCGCGCGCGACGACACCACGGGACTTCGCCTCGCGTTCGGTGCCAGTTGCGACCGCCCTGTGGCGACGTGCTCCACGATCTGGGCCTGCGCAGCGCGCATGCCAGCGGCTTCCCGGGAGTGGCTGCACGCCTTGGATACCGCAAAATCCCGGCACGCGCAGTGCCAGGCACTGCCCGATTCGAAGCTCACGCGAAAGCGGTCGACCATGTACTCGCTTCGCACGATGGTTCCGCCGCGCCCGGAGGTGTCCATGGTCTTGACCTCGAGTCTCATGTGCATCCACCCGGTGCACTCGTGCCGCCTTCATCTTCCCAGGCATCCAATTGTGCGGCCTGCTGATTGTTCCCGGCGTCACGAGACAGACGCCGGCATTTGGCAGTGGTCGGTTCGTTCCAGAGTCGTTCAAGCTCCTTGGCGAGCTGCGACGAGGCGCCTGGAGCCATATCGTTCTGCATTGCCGTCATGCTCATCGAAGTTACAGACGAACTTTTGCGCCGCGGTCACGGCGGCGTCTGTGCGCTTGCGCACGGTGAAAGCTCGGCAGCTGCCGATCAAATGTGGAGCTGCCATGTGTGCGAACGGTTTAGCTGTCGCCCGTTCGGGGCAAGAGTCAAGTTGAATCGGACGGAGGCAGGCTATTTTCGCGGTCGGCCGCACGCGGGCGACATAGCGCGCATACTCCGCCGCCTCAGCCGAATTCGAGCTGAGTTGGCCCGCGAATTCTCGCAGGTCATACGGCGAGGAATCATTCTCATGGATTACTCAAAGAGCGTTCGGACTACCGGACCCGCGAAAAGCGTCGTCGATACGGCGATCGCTGCGGATCATTTCTCCAGGTTCGTCACCGGCCTCAAGGCGACGGGTCTGATCGAAGCTCTGAGCGGGAAGGGCCCCTTCACGGTCTTTGTTCCGACCGATGATGCGTTCAACAGGCTTCCTGCTGGCGCGTTTGAAGCGCTGCTCAAGGACACGGCGAAATTCAAGGCGATTCTGAGCTACCACGTCGTTTCGGCCACTCTCATGACCAAAGACGTGAAGGCGGGCGAGGTGATGACGCTGCAGGGAAGCACGTTCACCGCTTCGGCATCCCCGGCCGTCAAGGTCAACGGGTCTCGCGTCACTCAGGCGGACATCGTCGCAACGAATGGCGTCATTCACGCCATCGATGCCGTTATCGTGCCGAGGAACATGCAACTGCTGGCGGCCGCCGCCTGACGATCTTCTCTGGTTGAGCGCACATGCGCACCTGAAAGCTCCGCCCTGCGGGGCTTTCCTTTTTGCGACGCCTCGTGCTACGGCGTCTCGCGAGGTAGCTCTCTATTCTTCGCGTAGCACTGGCAAGCGGCTGCTTCGAGGCCTTGCCGGTCGAGAATCCTGATCCTGCCGCGGCTGTAGCTGATCAGGTTGCGATGCTGGAGGCGGCCGGCGGCCTCGGTGATTGTTACGCGTCGCACTCCGAGCGTTTCAGCCAGAAACGTCTGCGTGAGAAAGAATTGCTCTGACATTACACGATCGCTGGTGAGCAGGAACCAGCGAGCGAGGCGCGCCTCGGCGGCATGAAAGCTGCTGCACGCGCCGTTTTGCCTGGCCAGGACGAGCCTGGTATGCGCGTAGTGGTAGAGCTCACGCCGCAATGACGGGCATTGCAGGAATGCATCGTGAAAGCGCGCCGTCTCGATTCGCAGGGCTATTCCGGTTGCCTGTACCCTGGCGCGCACGCTCGCTACGTCCACTCCCAGCACGAGCGAAATTCCGATCATGCCCTCATAGCCGACGAGCTCAGCTCCCAGCGTGCGGCCGTCGTCTACTGTCGTCAGCAAGGAAACAACACAGTCGGTGGGGAAATAGACATACCGGTTCGTCTCTCCCGGCTCATAAAGCACTTCCCCGTACCTGAGTGTCACGGGCTCGAGTCCAGCAAGCAGGCGTCGATGCTCCGACAGGGGTAGCGCAGCCAGCAGACTGTTCGCAACCGACTCGCGGCTTGCAATCTCGCGCAACGCGCGACGCGCGGCGGGGAACAGAATGACGTTGCTGCTCGAATAGTCGATGATGGCGTCGATCTCGCCTGCCTCGGCGGCTTGCTGTTCGGGACTTCCCTTGTCCAGCCTAAGCAATGCGTCCTGTAGTCTCACGATCGTTCCGCCTCTCTTCGATCTGCTCCGCGCGGGAGGTGGTGCGAATTGGGGTTCACTGAACTAGCGCCTCAGCCCCAACGCAAGGAGCACCTTGGCCTTGTCGCTCAGGTTTCCGACAAGGTTCGCCGCTGGTAACGGATACAGCTTGTCAAGACTCGGTGTGACCAGAACACCTTCGGCCATTGCGCGCAGCGGATTCTCGAGGACGTCGACCACTTCCAGCTTGTGACCGTCCTTCAGGTACTCCCGGCAGATCGCCTCCAGATTGGCGATGGCCTGCACTGAATTCGGCGCTCCCCCCGCGACATACAGGCGCAGCACAACCACCGTCGTATGCGCGCTGAGTTCCTTCGGCTGGCGTGGGCGATTCGCCTTGCGGTCTTCTTGCCGCTTCCCTGCGATGACCGGTTTGTGTTGCCGTGACGTCATTTCGGCGTGCTATTCCCGTTCCCCCTCGAAGAAATGGGCGCCGAGTCCGCGCTGCGCCTTCTGCGCAGCTGGACTTCGCGATCGCTCGAGGAAACCGAGCGTCCGGCATCTTCACCCGAGGACCGGGCCAGTTCGGCGCGCTGCCTCTGCAGATCCAGCTGCAGGTTCTTGATCTGGGTTCGGGTCCTGGTTTCGGAAAATTGCAGCTCGCGGCGTTTCTGATCGAACTCCTGCCGCTGCCGGATCCTCCTCGAGCTTTCCTCGGCCTCCCTTTCCCAGCGCAGCGTACCCATCAGCACCTCGCCCCCTGCGCTGTACACATCCGTAAGCGTGGGGCCGGCCTTGCTCAATACGAGCTCGCGTACCTGGTTGGAGTGCGTCGTACCGCGTGATTTGACGATCGTGAGGGAGCGGTTGCGTTCGCCGCTTCGCACGAGATACGAGAGATGGATCCACGTATCCGCAATCGTCGACACCTGCAGGTCGGTGGATTCACTCCGCGCTTCCTCGGTTTCGCTCAGCGCCGTCACCACCAGGGTGATCCCCTCGTCCTTGATCATGTAGATGAGGCGGTTTGCAACCGCGCGTGCGGCGCCCAGCGTGCCCGCCTTCGCGATTGCGCTCAGCGGGTCGACCACCATGCAAAGCGGTCCATGCTCACGGATCAGCGCTCTGAGCTTGATCAAGTGCTCTTCCGCGCTGACGCCTTCGGTGTGCGCGGAGTACATCCGCAACATGCCGGACTTGATGTGAGTCTTGAGCCGAATTCCGACCGAAGTCAGGTTGCGAGCTATCTGTTCAGCACCCTCGTCAAAGCTCACGAACAGTGTTCGCTCGCCGCGCCGGCAGGCTGCTTCAGCGAACTTGCCGGCCAGAGTGGTCTTGGAAGTGCCCGGTACTCCCGTGACGAGCGTCGTGCTACCGCGGAATACGCCGCCGCCGAGCATCGCGTCGAGACGTTTGAAGCCCGCGGTAATCCGCTCGCTCGAGGCCTCGTGAACGATCTCGGCCGGTTCGGTGGCGCCCACCTCGATGCCCGACGGTCCAAAGCTCACGGGGAACTGGGCCGAGGCGTAACCCGAACCGCGGTATTTCGTGATCCGGATGGTGCGCGTGGAGACGCGGTCATCCTGGCGCCGCTCGAATCGCGCCACGCAGTCGACCATGAACTGCAGGAAGCCGTAGTGCACGGTCTCGGAAGTGCGATTCTCGAGCTTGGCCGTGATAATAGCCGTCAGTGCGTTGTCCTCGAGCCAGTCGCGGATGCGGTAGATCTCGCGCATTTCCGCGACAGGATCCTGAAGCAGCGTCAGCAGCACGTCGATGCCGTCAAAGACAATCCACTGTGCGCCGATCTCTTTTTTCTTCGCCGCGAGCATGGCGAGCATACCGACCAGGTCGAAGTCCCCGGCCGTGACCAGCGTGGGTGACAAGTGGGCATCCATCAAGAAGAGATCCTTCGCCGCGAGACCCGCCAGTCCCCAATTGAAGGTGGCAGCATTGGCGATGATCTGACGGGGGCTCTCCTCGAACGCCACGAACAATCCGCGCGATCGATGCCGGCGCGCAGCGTTGACGAGACATTGCAGAGCGAATACGGTCTTGCCGGCACCAGGACCCCCGATGAGGAGGGTCGTGCGGTGTCGGGGCAGTCCACCGCGGCTCAACTCATCGAATCCCTCGATGCCGGTGGCAAGCTTGGCCAGTGACTGAGCGGGCTTGATTCTCGTCCTGATCGCCGGTCTCCCCTTGAATTCCTGGGCAGTCACCGAGATGCACGCAACATTTGACGCGCAGATTCGCTTATCCACGCAAACGGTAGAGGAATAACCAGGGTTTGTATGTGCCATAGCGTACACAGCGCACATGGCAGAACGGGCCCGACCGCGGAACGGGCTGTGCGCCGGGTCACCCAAGCGTACGGTGGCGCCCACTAGGTGCGGTAGCGAACAGACGTCGCAGAGCAGGCGGATGTAATTTCCCGCTCGCACATTGTAATAACTTTACTTCAGAGAGACTTACGGTCAGCGCGAAGGCTGACGGCAAGTCCGGGACCGCACAGATGCCGCGCGGGATTGATCGGAGCCTGCCGTAACATGGGATTGCGGAACTGTTCTCAAGAGGGACGCAGTAACGTTGCTGCCATCGTGCCGCACCAGGGATCAAACATGCTGTCAGCAGAAGCGTTCTCGCCAACGGCGGCCCCACTCGCCTCTGTCATCGCAACGTCCGAGCTGCTGCGAAGGCCGCGACGAGCGCCCGATTTCGAGGGTGAGAGCCGCGCACTGAGCACTCTGCTCGCGACGCTGTCCGCCTCGCCCCGATCTGCGCTGCAGAAACTCGCCGAGGTCGCCCTCGAATTGTGCAGCGCGCATTCCGCCGGGATCAGCCTGCTCGATGACTCGCGCGGTGTGCCCGTGGTTCGGTGGCGCGCGCTCGCCGGGCAATTCTCGCCCCTCGTGGGAACGGCCCTGCCGCGCGCGTTCAGTCCCTGTGGGACGGTGCTCGACCACGATGCGATCCAGCTCATGATCCAGCCGGTCCGGCATTTTGCCTACATCGACTCCCTCCGTCCCTCCATCGAAGAGACCCTGACGATTCCCATTCACGTCGATCGCAGGCCGCTCGGGACGATCTGGGTCGTGGCGCACGATATCACGCGCCAGTTCGACGCCGAGGATGCCAGGCTCCTCACGAGCCTGGCGAATTTTTCCGGCGCAGCCCTGGAATTGCTGATTTCGCTCGACCAGATCGAGATCAATCTCTCGGAACGGCGCAAGGCCGCGGAGCTCGCAGTCGCCGCGGGCCGCAACGAGGATCGCTTCATCGCAATACTCGCGCACGAGTTGCGCAACCCGCTGGGCCCGATCCGCAATGCCGCTGCACTGCTCAGAAACGGAACGCTTGACGCAGTGGGGGCGAGGCAAACCTCGGACATCATCGATCGCCAGGTCCAGGGGATGAGCCAGTTGATTGACGATCTGCTCGATGTTTCGCGGCTACGCCTTGGAAACCTCGAATTGCGGCGCTCGATCGTCACGGTGTCAGAAATCGTCGAGCGCACGGTCGGGACTGTCGGCCCCTTCATTGCAGCACACGGCCATGCGCTGATGGTGAGCTTGCCGCCTGAACCGATAGATCTCGACGCCGATGCCGTGTGGCTGTCGCACGCGTTGGAGAACCTGGTGAGAAACGCCGGCAAGTACACGGACCCGGGTGGAAGGATTCACATCGACGCGTGGCGCGATGGGGACGAGGCCGTGATCTCTGTGAGCGACAACGGCATTGGCATCGCCTCCACGCAGCTCGATGGGATCTTCGACATGTGGGCGCAGGCAGGGCAGGCGTCGACGGAGCGCTCCGAGGGCGGTGTCGGCATCGGCCTGTATCTGGCCCGGCGTGTCATCGAGGCTCATGGCGGGACCGTTCATGCGACAAGCGACGGTCCAGGGCTTGGCAGCCAGTTCTCAGTTCGAGTTCCGTGCAGCAGGACGACGCCGCCAGTTGCACACTAGGCATTCGAGGCGGAATTCTCGGGCTGCACCTCGCGACGATGGCACAGGTGAGCCTGCACTTGAGCACGATGACGGTCGACGCCGCAAGACCACGAACATGGCCCTTCATCGGTTCCTCCCATCGACGGCTTTCACTTCATAGTCTATCGGGCTGCGGCGAATAGTACGGGCCCCTCATGCGATGCAGTGGCGGAATCGAGCCACCGACACGCGGATTTTCTCTCACCGCTGCGAATTGGTTCAGCTCGATCGGTGATATTCCATCCGCTGCACGATGGTAAGACCCCGAGCACTCGTGCCACACTCTGCTCGAGCTTGGCCTCGGTTTTGCAACCAAGAGGGAGACGTTCCATGAGACTCCGAGCAGTGTTTTGCAGCGCCGCCGCGGCTGTCTTCATGTTGGCAGTGAATAGTCCTTGTCTCGCTGCGGAGAGCCCCGGCGAGGGCGAAGCCAAGGCCCTTCTCGACAAAGCGGTGGCTTACCTCGATAGCAACGGAGTGGCGCGGGCATTCTGCGCATTCAACGACGTCAATGGCGCCTTCCATAAGGGTCCGCTCTATGTGTTTGTCATCAACATGGACGGAGTCTACTTTGCGCACAGTGCGGCACCGACCCTGATAGGGACATCGTTGCGCGACACGAGAGATGCCGCTGGCCAGCCCGTTGGAAACCTGGTCATGGAGGCAGCTACAGCCGAGCAGACTGCTGCGGTGGAATACAAGTGGCTCAACTACGAGAGCAATGAGGTCGAAAAGAAACACACCTTTCTGAAGAAGGTGGAAAACTTCGTTCTCGGTGTGGGTTATTACACGCGGTAACCCACTTGTTGCCGCGGCTGGTGATGACAGCCGGTACTCCGGCGGCGTCCAACTGGCCCAGTCACCCCAGCTTCGCCGCCTTGCTCTTGCGGATCGGTAGCGTCCAGCCCGGTCGAACGAAATGGCACGTGTAGCCGCCGGGGTTTCGCAGCAGGTAATCCTGGTGGTCGGGCTCCGCCTCCCAGAAGTCGCCGGCCGGAACGACTTCGGTCACGACCTTGCCTGGCCACAGCCCTGATGCTTCGACATCCGCAATCGTGTCCTCGGCAATCCGACGCTGCTCGTCGCTCGTGTAGAAGATGGCCGATCGATAGCTGGCCCCGACGTCGTTCCCCTGCCGGTTGCGCGTGCTCGGATCGTGAATCTGGAAGAAGAACTCCAGGATCTTTCGATAGCTGATCCTCGCAGGATCGAAGATGATCTCGACCGCTTCGGCATGTGCTCCATGATTACGATAAGTTGCGTTGGGCGTGTTGCCGCCGGTGTAGCCGACCCGCGTCGAGAGAACGCCGTCGTAGCGGCGAAAGAGATCCTGCACGCCCCAGAAGCAACCGCCGGCAAGCAGTGCGCGTTCCTCAGTCATTTCCTGTCCTCCACCTGGTTCAAGTAAGCCCCGTAGCCTTCCGCCTTCATGTCGTCGCGATGAATGAATCGCAGCGACGCTGAGTTGATGCAATAGCGCAGCCCCCCGCTCTCCTCGGGACCGTCGGGAAACACGTGCCCAAGATGACTGTTGCCGTGCACCGAGCGCACCTCCGTGCGGATCATGCCATGCGTCGAGTCCGTCAACTCGTTGACGTTGGCCGGCTCGATGGGCTTGGTGAAACTCGGCCAGCCGCACCCTGATTCAAACTTGTCGGACGAGGCGAACAGCGGCTCCCCCGACACGACGTCGACGTAGATGCCCGGCTCCTCATTGTGCAGGTACTCTCCCGTTCCCGGCATTTCGGTGGCGCCCTGCTGTGTAACGCGAAATTGCTCCGGTGAAAGGCTCGAGATAGCGACGGGGTCCCTGCCGAACTTGCGCATTGCCTCTGCTCCTGATGACGAAGGTCCCAGTCAATGCTGCCCGTGTCGCACATCTCGGGCTATTGCACGATGGTGTCAGCGGGACCTGCGCTGAGACCGACCGATCCAACCGTTGCGACGGATAAGAACCGGCGGTCCGACCCTTGAACGAGCGCGCCGCACAAATAAGGGACGGTCGAGAGTCAGCGCTACGTCACGAGGCTTTGCGAACTACCTGACCGTGGCGGCGAACTTCGCGAAGTCGATTTTCGCGACCATCTGCGTGACGCGTTCGGGGTCGCCCCTCACGTACATCGCGACACCATGTGCGCCCGGCGGCGCGACGCCGGCACGCGACATCTGCTGCCAGCTGCCCGCCGCGCCCGGTTTCCAGGCGCCGAACAGGTAGAGCGCTTCGTCGTTGCTCTGGTTTTCGTCCTCGGTGTGCCAGCGCTGCGCCGCTTTCCCGCCGGCGGGCGGCGCGAAGGTCTGGGCGTCGGGGCCTACCTTTTCGCTTCGCGGATTCACGCGCACGTTGATGAACAGCTCGCGATCCTTGTTGAATTCCTTGTCGGCGGCCGCCATCGCCGCGGGGTCGTTGGCCTCGTTGATGAGCTTTTCGTATTCCTTCTGCGCCGCCTCGAGCTGCGGCTGGAGCTTCTCGGCGCCGGCGTAGTCACCCTTCTGGTTCAGCGCCATCTGCTGCTGGATGATCGCCTGCATCTTTCCCTGCAGGGCTTCGAAGCGCGGCTGACGCTCCTGCATCGCCGCACGCTGGCGCTCCGCCTGGTCAACGATGATCTGCTGGCGGGCGTCCCCGTTGGCGCCATTGCGGTACGTGCGTGCGAGTTCGTAGCTCCACGGCGCCTTTTCCACGTCGACGCAGATCGTGCCTGGCACCGAAATCTCGAGGGCCGTGTCTACCACGATGATCCAGCCTTGCGGCGCCGGCGGCAGCGCGCTCTGCGCGGCCTCGAGCACGTTCGTCATTTGTGTGCGCTCGGCAGCTGTGACGTCGCGTACCTTGCAGTCAGAGTCTCCGAGCGCGCACGCCGTGACAGCAAGGAGAAAAAAGAAAGCAGAAATTTCCGCATGAATGCGGTTCTTGTTCATGATTCGATCCCCCGAAACCGCTCCCCCGCCGCGAGAATAGCACCAGTAAGTGATCGACCGGACGCTTTAGTGCGACTTCCCCGGCGCGCTCTTTGACGACGTTCTCCTCTGACGTGACCCCTTGAACGAATTGGTGGCCAGGGGCGGAATCGAACCACCGACACGCGGATTTTCAGTCGATTGCGAAGATGATCCCGGAGAACCCGCCGCAACGGAGTGAACGGCTTGCGAATGACTCGCGCGCTGATGGGTCACGGTTGATCATGCTGATTGACGATGGGTTGGAAACATTATTGGAAACGGCCAGGCTGGGCAGCAGATAGAGGCCCGCCTCGACATTCGCCTCCCGATCCAACCGTTGCGACGGACAAGAACTGGGAGCTCATCGACCCGCGAGGGTCGAGGTACCCGAGCCGCTCTCCCGTTCCTGCTCGGCCTTCGGCTCGCTCCGCCGGCGCACGAGGGGACCGTCCCGAGGCTAGAAACTCCATGTCGCGCTGAGGGTGAAATTGCGCGGCCGCGCGTAGATGATCTCGGCGTAACCCGAGGCCGTGGTCAGCGACGATGTTCCGGCCACGGGATACAGCTCATCGGTCAGATTGAAGCCGCTCAGCATGAAGCGCCACTTGTCATCTCCGGAAGTCGAGCGTGAGCGACGCGTTCACCAGCGTCACGTCATCGGTCTGCGCGATCTCCACGGAGTTGCCGGCGTCGAAGAACTGGCTGTCGGTGTAGCTCACGTCGGCGCGCGGCGTCAGGCGCCAGTCGCTGCCGAGTACGAAGTCGTAGGAAAGCCCGAAATGCCCCTGCCACTCGGGCGTGAACGGCAGGCTGCTGTTGAGCGTCGCTGTAGCGGTCGGCGTGACCGGGCCGAACGGCGGGGGTGGCGTGATGCTGTCGAAGCCCGCATCCAGATAACCGAGGCTGGCGTCGAGCCGGAATTCAGCGAATCGGCGCGTAGTCGAGCTCGATCTCGCCGCCGTCGATGGACGCGACGCCGGCGTTGAACAGCAGCGGCACCACGCCGAGTCGATAGGTCATCTGGATATCGTCGTAGTCCGAACTGAACGCCGCGACGTTGATGCGCAGGCTGTCGGTGGGATCGAGCTTGAAACCGAACTCGAAGGTCTCGGCGGTCTCCGGCTCGAAGGAGATCGGCGCGTTGCCGGGAGGAGCGGCGTTGTAGCGCTGATTGAAGCCGCCGCTCTTGAAGCCCTCCGACCAGCTCAGGTAGGTCATGACGCGCTCGTTGAAGCGGTATTGAGCGCTGGCCGAGGTCGTGGTCGCATTGAACTCCCGTTCGAAACGATTGGTGGTGAGGAACAGGCAGCCCGTCTGCGTCGGCGGGGGACCGGCGAACGGGCACAGCGCTGTCGGCGGCGGTGGTTCGGGTGCGCTTGCCGGCGCCACGTTGAACATCGTGGCCTGAAGTCCTTTGGTTTCCTCGGTGTAGCGCACGCCCGCCGACAGGCTGAACGCGTCCGTGACGCTGAAGGTCCACTCGGTGAACGCCGCGGCCGCCTCGGTGTCCATGGAGACGCGCTGCGTGTCGTAGGACGTTCCGGGATTGCCCAGCGGCACGATCAGCCGGTCGAAGGAATCCTCGTCGAAGTAGTACAGGCCGATCACGCCGTCGACACGGTCCGGTGTCGACGAGCGCCTGCAACTCCTGGCTGAACTGCTCGCTCTCGCTGTCGTAGTTCGTGTGCAGAATGAGCAGCGGCGTGTTGTCGGCGTCGCGCGTGCCGGTCCATTCGAGCTGGCGGTCGGCGGTGATCGATTTGAACGACAGGACGTCGTTGACGCCCCAGTCCGCGACCAGCGACACGCCGCGATTCTCGAGCGTGCTCGCCGCGGGATAGGTGCCGCCGTTGGCAAAGGGGCCCAGCGCCTGCGCGTCGTTGCCGCAGCGAGGATCGTCGAGCGGACCGACGAGCACCGGAGGCGGCAGCGGATCGATCATGTTCGGGCAGCCCGCGGCCTGGCTCGCGGCGCCGACGAAGGTCGCCGCCTCGTTCATGGTGCGGAACACGAACGGCGAGCCGTTCTCGTCTTCCTTGGTGTAGTCGCCGCGCAGCGTGAGCGTCAGGCTCTCGGAGGGCTTCCAGCGCAGCGCGACCTGGCCGGTGTACATCTTCTCATCGCCGAGATCCTCGCCGTCGAACACGCGCGTCACATAGCCGTCGCGCTGGCGGCCAGCCGAACGCAATCCGCGCCGACCAGGTGTCGCCGAACGGCAGGTCGAAGGCGCCGAAAGCCTCGTAGCAGACTGTCCTCGCCCACTCCCAGCCGGACCGAGTTGCCGGCGTCCTCGCCCGGCGCGTTCGTCGTCAGCAGCACGGCGCCGCCGATCGTGTTGCGGCCGAACAGCGTGCCCTGCGGCCCGCGCAGGATCTGCACGCTGGCGATGTCGCGGAAATCCATCGCGCCGCCGACGGCGCGGCCCATGTAGACATCGTCGATATAGATGCCGACGCCCGGATCGACGGCCGGCGTCGCGTCGGTCTGGCCGATGCCGCGGATGAAGACCTGCGCGGCCGAGTTGTTGCCGGTGAGCGTTCCGTAGGAGTGGAACTGCAGGTTGGGCGCGATCTTGTCGAGATCGGTCGTACCGATCACCTGCTGCCGTTCGAGCTCATCGCCACTCAGCGCGGTGACGGCGACCGGCGTGTCCTGCAGGCTCTCTGCGCGGCGGCGCGCGGTCACGATGATCTGCGTGATCGGCTCGGCGCTGCGGATCCGACGCGTCGGCCGCCTGCTGTGCGGTCGCGGATCCGGGCCAGGCAATCGCGACCAGCGAGATGACGACGAGAGATTCCGTGCAGCGCGCGAGTGCACGTCTCAGCTGGCGGCAAACATACTCCATGATTCCCCCCGATGGAGATGTTTGTATGTGATACATACTATTAGCGTTGTCAGCGATTTGGCAAGTGAGTACATTCGGGCCCGACAGGTAATTCTGGAAACGCCATGCCGCGCCGTTCGAACGCCAGGGAACGAGAATTCGTCGAAGATCTGCGGGGTCCGGAACTCATGTTCGAGGAACTGGACGGCCTGCTCGGTTACCGGATGCGGCGCGCCCAAGGGGCCATGCACCGCGACTACATGGCGGCTGTCGCCGATCTCGACCTGACGCAGAAGCAGACCGCGACGCTCTGGCTCATCAATGCCAATCCCGGCGTCTCGCAGGTCTCGATCGCGGGCGCACTCGGTATGGATCGCGCCACCATGATGTCAGTCACCGACCGACTCGAAGAACGCGGTCTGCTGGTGCGCAAGCGCTCGAGTGTCGATCGGCGTCGCCAGGAGCTGTACCTCACGCCTTCAGGTCAGAGCACGTTGCGTAAGGTCAAGGCGCGCATCGCCGAGCACGAGTCCCGATTCAAGGCACTGTTCAAGCCGGCGGAACTCGCGGCATTACTGGCGGCGCTCAAAAAATTCCGCAGCTTGGGCTGAGGTTGCCCTCGTTTAGGGCCGGTCGCGTGGTCACGTCGACATAGGTCGGCAAGACGCCACTCAGGGATGAGCGCTTAGAGTGGTGGCCAGGGGCGGAATCGAACCACCGACACGCGGATTTTCAGTCCGCTGCTCTACCAACTGAGCTACCTGGCCATTGATGCTGCTGCGGCGGAATGAGTCCGGCCGCGAAGAGGCGCGTATTAGACCCTCACCCCACCCTCTCCCGCAAGCGGGAGAGGGGAAGACGTGAGGTCAACGCGGTTGCTGCGCGTCTGCCTGCATGGTCGCCTGCAGGTCCTGCATGGCCTGCTGGCTCACGATGAGAAATCCTTCCCTGGGCCGATCGAGATCCTCGATCAGCGCCAGCGCACTCGAAAACGCTAGTGCGAGGAAAATCACGGCCAGCGTGCGGCGCGATCCGGTCAGGCCCGCGTGATATCCCATGCTCGCCATGCCAAGTACAGTTGTCACGAACAGAAACACCCAGATCACCCCGGGGATGCGATTGCGCCACGCTGCAAGGCGCTTGGTGTGCAGGTCGATCACGTCGTTGAGCGAAGCAATGAAGAGCCCGGTCGTCACGGAGTCGGCTTGCGCCGCACCGGCTGCGACCGCCTGCCGCCAGAGGAGAGCGTGCAAGCGCTCGGAGCGCGCAACCCCTTCCGCCTGTTTTCCAACAGTGGCGGCTTCCAGGCGCGCATCCACGTAACGGCGCAACAGGTTACGGGTCTCGGCTGCCTGGGCTGCCGGCAGCAGCAGCGCTCGCAGATACGTGGTGCCGATGGCGTTGGCCTCCTCGACCACGAGTTCCCTGCGTGTGTCGTAACGCGCGGCGGCCATCGTGAACGTCAATGCCAGCGTGAATGCCAGCAGACCCAGCGTCGCGACGCCAGTCGCGCTGGCGGTCACTTCCTGCTCGTGGGCCCGTCGGTGGCGCCATCTCCCGAGAAGGTACCCGGCTTCGACCGCTGCGAGCGTCAGGCCAACGGTCAGGACCATCAGAGCTGGTATCGATATGGCGTCCAGAGTGCTCTCCCAACCGCGGTGTCAGCCCGCGTTCGCGGTAATTGTTGCAGATCGCGGCGCCTTTGACGTTGCCAACATGCCTCGGTACTCTGTCATTCCGATCCCCCGAAGAACCAAATGCCGCTAGGGCCCGCATCCCCTCTGGCCAGCGGGCGTGCCGTCTCGCTGGCCCAGCGCTTTGCCGACGTGCGCACGGTGTCGGTCTCCTTGTGCGCGCCGCTCGCAACCGAAGACTACGTCGTGCAGAGCATGCCGGACGCGAGCCCGGCGAAGTGGCACCTGGCACATACGACCTGGTTCTTCGAGCAGTTCGTGTTGAGGCCCCACCTCGCCGGCTACCGTGCTTTCGACGAGCAGTTCGGATTCCTCTTCAACTCCTATTACGAAACGGTCGGTCCGCGGCATCGACGGCCGGAACGGGGGTTGCTCACTCGCCCGACGGTCGAAGAGGTTCAGTCCTATCGCCAACATGTCGACGTACACGTCGATCGGCTGCTCCGCACGCGCGGCGCGGACCAGGAGATCGAAAGCCTGATCGAGCTCGGTCTGCAGCACGAGCAGCAGCACCAGGAACTGATCCTGATGGATCTCAAGCACCTGCTCTCGTGCAATCCGCTGAGGCCCCCCTATCGCCCTCACCCCGGCCCTCTCCCGCGTGCGGGAGAGGGAGAAGAGCGCCCTCACCCCGCCTCTCTCTCGCGCGCGGGAGAGAGAGAAGCAACGTCCACGCCCGCGTTTCATTCTTTCCCGGAAGGCATTTACGAGATCGGCCATGCGGGCGATGCCTTCAGCTTCGATAACGAGACGCCACGCCACCGCGTATACCTGCAGCCCTTCGAGCTCGGGCAACGCCTCGTCACGAATGCCGAGTTCGGGGAATTCATCCGCATAGGCGGCTACCAGCGCCCGGAAGTGTGGATGTCGGATGGCTGGGCGACTGTCCAGGCGCAGGAGTGGACGCATCCGCTCTACTGGTCGGAAGCGCTCGATTCGGAATTCACGTTGATGGGCGAACGTGAGCTGGAACCCGACGCGCCGGTGTGTCACGTGAGCTGGTACGAGGCAGACGCGTTTGCGCGCTGGGCGGGTGCGCGCTTGCCGACCGAGGCCGAATGGGAGGTCGTTGCCAGCCGCCAGCCGATCCGCGGCAACTTTCTCGATGACGGCGTCTATCACCCGCAAGTCGCGCTCACCCCAGCCCTCTCCCAAAGGGAGAGGGGGAAAGAGACACCGGTGACGCAACTCTTCGGCGACGTGTGGGAGTGGACCGCCTCGCCCTACTCTCCTTATCCCGGCTATCAGCCGCTCAAGGGCGCGCTCGGCGAATACAACGGCAAGTTCATGGTGAACCAGTTCGTGCTGCGCGGCGGTTCCTGCTCGACGCCTCTCTCGCACATCCGCGCCACCTACCGGAATTTCTTCTATCCCCACATGCGCTGGCAATTCGCAGGAATCCGCCTTGCGAAGGGTCGTGCATGAAGCCGTTCGCCGCCGCACCCAGGTTCCTGCGCGCGGCGGCGGCCGATGACCCACTGCTGCTGGAAGTGCTCGCCGGGCTTACCGCGCGCCCGAAGTATCTCTATCCGAAATTCTTCTACGACGCGCACGGTTCCGAGCTCTTCGACCGCATCTGCCAGCTGCCCGAGTATTACCTCACGCGCACCGAGGTCTCGATTCTGCGTGAGCACGCGCCCCGCTTCGTGCGCTCGCTCGGTCCCGGCGTGCGCCTCGTCGAACCCGGGAGCGGCTCGAGCCTGAAGACCCGCATTCTGCTCAATGCACTCGTGCCACCGGCCGTGTACGTGCCGGTGGATATTTCACGCACCCATCTGATGAGCGCCGCACGCACGCTCGCAGCGCAGTATTCGCATCTCGAGATCCTGCCGGTGGCTGCAGATTTCACCCAGCCCTTTCTGTTACCGCAACCGATCGCGGGCATTGGAACGACACTCGTCTTCTTTCCGGGCTCGACCATCGGCAATTTCGATCGCGCCGAGGCGATCGAGCTGCTCGCCATGATGGCGCGTCTGGCGGGTGACGACGGATGCGTGCTCGTCGGCGCGGATCTGCGCAAGTCGCCGGCGATCCTTGAAGCCGCATACAACGACCGCGCGGGGGTTACCGCCGCCTTCAATCTCAATCTGCTCGCCCGGCTCAATCGCGAGTACGGAGCGGATTTCGATCTCGATGCATTCGAGCACCGTGCGCCGTGGGTGCATGAGGAGAGCCGCATCGAGATGCATCTCGTCAGTCGGCGCGCGCAACGCGTTCGCATCCGGGGCATCGAGATCGCATTCGCCGCAGGCGAATCGATCTGGACCGAGAGTTGCCACAAGTATGACTGCGAGCAGTTCGCGGTGATGGCGCAGAGCGCCGGACTTCACGTGCGTGAGGTCTGGACGGACGAGGCCCGCCAATTCAGCGTGCAGCTGCTCGCGAGACGATAGCTTGAAATTCAAGACCCCTCACCCTGCCCTCTCCCCGAGGGACGGGGAGAGGGGAAGGAAACAACGAGGATCCACTCCCTCTTCCGCTTGCGGGAGAGGGCTGGGGTGAGGGGCACAACATGGCGAACACCACTGCAGACATCCGAAACATCGCGCTCGTAGGACACGCGAGCGCGGGCAAGACGCTACTGGCCGAGGCGCTGCTGCTCGAGGCCGGTGCGATTCGAGCCAAGGGCAACTTGGCGCGCGGCACGACCGTATGCGACTACGACCCGCAGGAAAAGCGGCTGCTGCACTCGCTCGATTCTTCCATCTGCACCTTCGAGAGCGGCGGGCAGCGTATTCATATGATTGACACTCCGGGATTTCCGGACTTCATCGGCCGATCGCTCAGCATGCTCGAAGCCGTCGAAACCGCCGCCGTGGTGGTGAACGCAGCGAATGGCGTGGAATCGGTCACGCAACGGATCATGGATTTTGCGCGTGAGCGCCAGCTGTGCCGACTCGTCATCATCAACAAGATCGACAGCCGCGAAGCAAAGCCGGCCGACGTCCTGCGGGAAGTGCGCGAGCAGTTCGGGCGCGAGTGCCTGCCGCTCAATCTGCCCGCCGAGGGCGGCACGAAAGTCGTCGACTGTTTCTTCCAGCCGCGTGGCGGCCCGACCGATTTCTCCTCGGTCGAGAGGGCGCACACCGAGATCATCGACCAGGTGGTCGAGCTCGATGACGAGCTGATGGCGCTCTATCTCGAACAGGGCGAGGAGCTCAAGGCCGAACAACTGCACGATCCGTTCGAACGAGCGTTGCGCGAGGGCCACCTCGTTCCCGTATGTTTCGTGTCCGCGGAGACGGGCGCGGGTGTGCGCGAGTTGCTCGAAATCATCCGTAAGCTGATGCCGAATCCGGCGGAAGGCAATCCTCCCCCTTCCTCAAGGGCGAGGGCGACGCAGCCGAGCCAGCGACTGTCGTACCGGATCCAGCGAAGCATGTGATCGCGCACGTGTTCAAGGTCACCATCGATCCGTTCGTGGGCAAGCTCGGCGTTTTCCGCGTCCACCAGGGCACGGTGCGGCCGGGCAGCCAGCTCCTCGTGGGCGACGGACGCAAGCCCATCAAAATCGCGCACCTGTTCCGCCTGCTGGGCAAGGATCACGTCGAGGCGACGAACGCTGTTCCGGGCGACATCTGCGCGGTGGCGAAAGTCGATGAGCTGCATTTCGATGCGGTGCTGCATGACTCGCACGACGAGGATCACTTCCACCTCAAATCGATTGCGTTCCCACCGCCGATGCTCGGCGTGGCGATCGAGCCTGAGCGGCGCGGCGAGGAACAGCGGTTATCGGACTCATTGCACAAGCTCGTCGCCGAGGACCCCTGCGTGCGCGTCGAGCACCATGCTGCGCTCAACGAAACGGTGCTCTATGGCATGGGCGATCTGCATCTGCGCGTGCTGCTCGAGCGAATGACCGAACGCTACGGCGTGCACGTCAAGACGCATCCACCCAGCATTCCCTATCGCGAGACGATCACGCGAAAGGCCGATGGCCACTGCCGCCACAAGAAGCAGACCGGTGGTGCCGGTCAGTTCGGCGAGGTGTACTTACGCATCGAAGCGCTGGCGCGCGGCGGCGGATTCGAGTTCAAGGACGAGGTCAGGGGTGGCACGATTCCAGGCCAGTTCATCCCGGCCGTCGAGAAAGGCGTGCGCCAGGTGCTGACCGAGGGGGCGATCGCAGGCTACCCGCTGCACGACGTGCGCGTCATCGTGTACGACGGCAAGCACCACGCGGTGGATTCGAAGGAAGTCGCGTTCGTATCGGCAGGACGCAAGGCCTTCATCGACGCGATACAGAAGGCGAGCCCGATCGTGCTCGAGCCGATTGTGCGCGTCGAGATCACCTCGCCCGCCACGTCGATGGGTGACATTACGGGGGATCTCGCCACCAAGCGTGCGCGCATCAGTGGCAACAACTCGCTGCCCGGCGGGCGCGTGTCCATCAATGCGTTGGTGCCGCTCGCCGAGCTCAACGGTTATCAGTCGCGCCTGAAGTCACTGACCGGCGGGGAAGGCACCTTCACGATGGACCTGAGCCACTACGACCCGGTGCCGCCGAAGAAGCAGCAAGAGCTCGCCGAGGCGTTCAAGCCGAAGGAAGAGCAGGAATAGACGGCGGCTAGGCGTTCTTGTCCGGATCGACGAATTCCTGCGGCTTCTCGGAGCCGGAGCCGAAGAAGAACTTCTCCATCTCGCCCTGCAGGAACTTGCGCGCCTTGGGATCGATGGGCGTCAGGCGGTACTCGTTGATCAGCGTCGTCTGGTGTTGCACCCACCGCGCCCAGGCCTCCTGCGACACGTTCTCGTAGATTCGTTGACCGAGCTCGCCTGGGTAGGGAACGTAATCGAGACCGGGAGCGTCGCGGCCCAGGACAACGCAATGAACCGTGCGCGCCATCAGGCCCTCATCCTTGAGGTGAGGGGGTCGAGTATCGATTCGATCAACCTGCGCACGGGCGCCGCGATGCCGAGTGATTGTGGTGTCGCGGGGTTATACCAGACGAACCGGTCACCCTCCATCACCACATCCGTGCGGTCGCAATCGATGCGCACCGGCTCGATGTCGAGATCGAAGTGGGTGAAGGTATGACGCAACGTTGCGAGACGCTGCGGAGCTGCAACACGCGTGCTCAGTGTACGCGCGCACCAGTCGCGCGCGGCCTCGGTGGAAGCGAACTCCGGCAAGCCCCATAGCCCACCCCAGATGCCGTGCGGTGGCCGGCGCTCGAGCAGCACGCTGGCTCCACCGTGGATCGCGAGCAACATGCACGTCGCGCGCGCGGGACGATTGCGTCGGGGGCGCGCACCAGGCAGCTCGCCCTGTCGTCCGGTCAAGCGCGCGACACAGCCTTCGGAGAGGGGGCAGGCCGCGCAGAGCGGCCGCTGCCGCACACAAACCGTCGCGCCGAGATCCATCATTGCCTGCGTGTAGTCGGCGACGCGGTCTTGCGGCGTGCATGCCTCGGCGATCTGCCACAGGCGGGCTTGCGTCCTGGGCTCACCGGGATAGCCCTCCACGGCAAAAGCGCGTGCCAGCACGCGTTTGACGTTGCCATCGAGTATTGGATGACGATGGCCACGGGCGAGCGCGAGCACGGCGCCTGCCGTCGACCGGCCGATGCCGGGCAAGGCCATCAATGCGTCGTGAGAATCGGGCAAGTCGCCCCCGTGATCCGCGACGATGATCTGTGCGGCGCGATGCAGATGCCGGGCCCGTGCGTAATAGCCGAGCCCCGACCAGTGATGCAGCACGTCGTCGAGCGGCGCACTCGCGAGCGCCTCGACGTCCGGGAAGCGCTCCATGAACGCCGCATAGTACGGAATCACGGTCGCGACCTGCGTCTGCTGCAACATGATCTCGGAGACCCAGACGCGGTATGGGGTTGGCCGTTGCTGCCAGGGCAGGTTCCTGCGGCCGTGCACGTCGAACCAGGCGAGAACGCGGCAAGCGAAGTCCGGGACCGCCGCGCCGATCCTCTCGCTCACGGGCCGGGCCTCCACTCACGCGCTTCGCGCTCGACGTTGGTGAAGAGGCTCAACGTACCCTCGCGCAGCATGCTGAGCATGAGCCGGCGTCCGAACAATCGCGGCACCCAGAATTTCGGCATGATCTCGAGGCGATACTGCAGGGCCGTGCCCCCGTCCTGCGGTTGCCACTGGGATCGTGTGACGCCGAAGCGCACGTCACTTTCCTCCAGCACGGTCGTTGCGAGCAGCTCGTCGGGACGCTCTTCGACCTGTTCCACGCGTTTCATGCTCCGGCACATGATCGAGCCGAGACAGCCGCGCATGCGTGTGTACAAGCGCAGCGAATGCTCGCGGTCGCGGCTCAGCACACGGCTCTCGATGATTCGCGGGTCGAGCGTCGGGTAGTCGTCATATCGCCTGAGGATTTCGCCCACGGCCTCTGCGGGCGCGTCGAGTTGCGCGTTCAGGACCACCACGTAGCGATCGCCCTGGAAGTTCACTTCGAGCCGTCTCACCTCGAGCGCATTCGCCGTGCCCGCCCAGAGCAAGGCCGCCGCAAGGAGCGTCAGTTCTTGTCGCCGAGCCACTTGTTGAGCTTGTCCTTGAGCTTTTCGGTGACCGTCTCCTCTACCTTCTTCGTCGCCTCCGCCTTGACCAGGGCGTCGAAATCGGGGCGCACCTTCATGTCGGCCAGGGTGCCGCTCACGCGCACTGGAATCTCTGCGGCCTTGAGGTCCTGCATCTCCGCCCCCGCATTCGCGGGCGGAATCTTGTAGAGATTGGTCTGCAGCTTGTAGTCGACCTTCTGCGAGCTGAGATCGAGGGTGCCCGAGCCGTTCACCTTGAGGTAATCCATCTCCATGATGAAATCCGGGTTGTGCAGGACGCCATCGGTAATGGTGGCGCTCCCCTTGAGCGTCCGGAACGCCGTGCGCCCGGTGTCCGGTTGCGTCGGCGCGGCCTCACGTTTCCACAGGGCACGCGCGCGCCGCACTTCGTACCACAGGTCTTTGCCTTCGATGGCACCGTTGGCGATGTCGAAGTCGATGCGTCCGTCGAGGCTGCGCAGCATGGCCGTATCGTTGTTGCCGCGCGCCGCCAGCACCGCGTTTGCCGTCGCCTTGCCGCTCAGCCGCTTGCTGTCGAAGAGGTCTCCCATCAAGCCCGCGACCTCGACGCCGCTCAGTTTCTGGTCGAGCGACATCTTCGCTACCGAGCCCCGGCCATCGAGCACTAGATTGCCGCGCTGCGAGCCCCCGTAGAGCTTGGCCTGCGAGGGATTGATGCGCGTCAGGCCGTCTTTCGCATCGAGCGATACCTTGACCGCGCTCATCTTGATGCCGGCAAACGTGAGCGCGCCGATGGCGAGCGTGCCACGCGCATTGAGCGCTTCGAGATCCTTGACGGGCAGCTCCACGGGCTCCTCGGTCGGCTTCTCGTCCTTTTCTTCGGGCTCGAGATAGCGATCGACGTTGATCTGGTCGACGGTGAGGTCGAAGCGGATCGCCATCGCGTCGAGGTCCTCGATTCCCAGGCGCCCCGTCATGTGCGAGTCGTCGAGCGTGAGCTTGAGATCCTCGAGGTGCACGCTCTTGTCGGTCGCCTTGAGCTTCGATTCGAAGGCGAGCGAGCTGAGCGCCTTGGGGTCGGTCGTCTTCGGCGCCTCGGCATCCAGTTCGCGCAGAAGGTCGCGCGGCGACATCGGCTTGAGCGCAACCGAACCGGTCAGCGCCGGCGCATCGACGATCTGCGCACCCGAGAGACTGCCGCTGAGCTCGGCACCCGCAGCTCGCAGGACGAACTGGGGAGCGGCGAGCGTTTGCTTGGCGAGATCTGCTTCCAGCGCGGGCACCTTGAACTCGATCTGCCGGTCCTTCGCGTCCTTGTCCGCCGACTTGAGCGTGGCACCGAGATCGAGATCCTTGAAGGCGTAACGCTCGGCCTTGGTATCGAGGGTGACCTTTGACTTGAGCTTCAGGGCCGTGGCGGCGCTCTCGTCACCCTGGTCGAGCGTGAACGCCATCTCCACATCGAATGGATCGCCCTCGCGGAGCCGGCCGGTATCGACGTTGAGATCGCGCAAACGCCAGTGGGCACTCGTGCCCAGGTCGCGATAGTCGAGCGCGGAATCCTTGATGCTGAGCCCCGCGATGTCGGGCAGTGTGCCGTCGCCGGCCGCGGCAGGTTCAGCCGTTGCGGTGGGCGACGGCTCAGTGAGGTCCTGCCAATTGGTGCGGCCCTGCTCATTCTTGACGAGGTTGAGCTGCAGGCCTTCGAGCTCGAGGCGTCGCACCTCGAGGCCGCCGCGCAGCAGCGGAAAGAGCCGCACGCCGACGTCCGCCTTCTTGACGGACACGAACGCTCCGGGACCGAACCCTTCCGGGTTGCCGAGCCGCGCGGGACCCAGCTCGAGCGCGAGCCAGGGAAAGACCGAGAGGCGCAGATCACCTTCGAGCTCGAGCTCGCGGCCGGTCTCCTTCTTGACCGCCGCGGCGACCTCGTCCTTGTAGTCGTTGGGATCGACCAGCCAGACGACCAGCGCCATCGCGAGCACGAACAGGCCCGCGATACCGAGCAGCGACCACCCTACGATCTTCAGGAGACGCATCCATCACCTTGCGGTCAAGCCGACGCCGGTCGGCGGCCGACATTGTATCGGCCTACCGCTCAATGACCACTGGGATGAATGAAGTTCCCGAAAGGAGCCGGAAGCGATCGGTGCGCGCACGCGCAGACGGGCCGTCCGGCGCGCAACGATGTGGTTCAGAGACTGCTCAGCGCGCGCACAACCGGATGTCGCCGCTCATGCTCTGCGCACGCACGCGTGCCGAGCCATTGCCCTCTTTGAAGTTGAGCTCGGAGCCCGGGCCGTACTCGCTCTTCGGCTGCGCTTTCGGACCGATGCAGTTCTCGATATCGCCAGTAAAGCTTTCAATCTCGAATTCCGCGTTCAGCGGCTGTTTGAAGTCGAGCACCAGCTCGCCGCTGATGGTCTCGGCATCGACCCGCGCTTCGCGCGCGAGCGGGCCTTCCAGCGCGAGGTCACCCGACGTCGTGCGCACACGGGCGCGCGTGATCTGCTCGAGATCGAGGTTGAGGCTCCCGCTCACGGAGTTGGCGAGAATTTCGCCGGCGGCGCTGCGCACCTGCGCATCGCCGCTCACGGTGGTGACCGTCACGACCGCGGGTTTGCCCTCGCCGCGCAGCACCACGCTGCCGCTCACGGTCTTCGCCTCCACGTCCTCGCCCGCCATCTCGCTCGACACGTCGCCCGAAACGGACTGCAGGCGCTGCTCGCCGTTCACCCGCGTGACGCTGATTTCGGCGCTCACGGTGCTGACATTGAGCCGGCTGCCGGCGGGGATACGGATCGAGAGCTCAGCGTCGCTGTCGTTGTGACGGCGACTCGACTCCTTGTGCTTCACGTGGATGATCGTGCGCTTCGGCTCACTCACGAACTCGAGTCGCTCGATGTCCTCGCCCAGGGTGCCGCTCACGTGAACCTCATTGCGGTCCCAGCCGCTGATGCTCACGTTGCCGGCCACGTTCGACACTTCGACTTCGCCCTGCGCATCCGCGGGCGCGCGCTTGTCCACCGGCTGCTCATCGGCCCACGCCAGGGGGGCCAGCAGCAGAGCGGCGACGGCGATGAACGGTTTCGTCATGTTCAAGTCCTCGCGGGCAGGTCTCCCGCTATCTGATTCACGTGGGCGAGCAGCTTGAGCTCGTCCTGATAGGTATCCAGCAGCAGCTCCTGCAGCAGCCGGTCGTCCGGCGCGAGCTCGAGGGCGGCGTTGATCTCCGTGACCGCGCGTTGAATCTCATCGAGATTGCGCTCGACTTTGACTCGCGCCATCGGCGGCAACCGATGCAGCCGCTCGGCCAGCTTGATCACCAGGTCTGCGCGTGCGCGCTCGTACTCCGGCCCCAGAGCTGCGTAACCACCGAACCTCGCCTGCAGCACTGCCGGTCGATTGGATGTCGCCGCCACCGATTCGGTTGAAATTGCCGGCGCGGTGTCCTGGCGCAGGAGCGAGTAGCTCACGAGCGCGCCGAGCGCCATGCAGCCGATCGCCGCGGCCATCGCGTAGCCCCAGCTCATCTGCACACGCGCACCGCGCCCGCTCGCAGGCTCGTCGAGACGGCTCTCGATGGCGGGCCAGAGATCGCGCGCCGGCTCGATGGATTGCGACAGCCGACCGACCGTGCGCAGCAGCGCGTCGTCGCCGGAAGAGCCTGAAGTCGTGCGTTCGTGATTCATGTTCGCCTCTATGCGCTCAGGCGCTCGCGCAGCAGGCGGCGCGCGCGATGCAACTGCGCCTTGCAGGTGCCAACCGCGATGCCGAGCATGTCCGCTGCTTCTTCATGCGTGTAACCGTAGATGCCGTACAGGACCAATACGTGCCGCGCGCCCTCAGGCAGCGTCGCGATCGCTTTCTCGACGTCGATGGGCGGCGTGTCGTCATCGATCACGCCGCCAATCGATTCGGCGCGCTCGCTGTCCTCGGGCGGCGGCACGATCTCCAGCTGAACGCGCCGGCCACGCGCGAGCGCCACATTGACCGCGATGCGATGCAGCCACGTACCCAGGGCGCTGCGCCCCTCGAAACGCACGAGGTTGCGCCAGGCGCTGATGAAGGTCTCCTGCGTGCAATCCTCCGCCACGGTGACCTCGCGGGTCAGCCGCAGGCATAGGCCGTAGATGCGTCCGCAGTAGGTACGGTAGAGGTGCTCGAACGCGGCGCGATCGCCCTGCCGGGCACGCTCGACCCACTCGGCCTCCGCATCGACCGTCAAGACCTCTGCCGTCATGCCAGGGCTCAGAGTGACTCCCGTCAAAATGATGTCAACGTATCGCGGGACGCCCACGGGCAAGCCGAGGCCGGCCGTCTCCCCCATTTAGAGGCCGCCGCGCCAGCAAGGGTTTGAACGGGAGATTGGGGTCAGCGGAGAATTGGGGTCAGACCCCAATTTCTCCAGTTCTTCGAATTCTTCCCTTTGGGGTCTGACCCCAATTCTCCGCTGACCCAATCTCCGCTAGGTCTCGCCGCGCCCCGAAAACCAGTTGACCGCGTACTGCACGAGCTGGGTGCCCGTGGTCAGGGTGAGCTTCTTCTTGATGCGCTGGCGGTGCGATTCCACCGTCTTGATGCTCAGATCGAGCGCCTCGGCCGTTTCGCGTGTGCTCAGTCCCTTTCCGATCAGGTGCAGGATCTGGATCTCGCGGTTGCTCAGCCGGTCGATGGGGTTGGCTGCCACGGGCGGATTGCCCGAGGTAAACCGCTGGATCATGGTGTTGCTGACCGTGTCGCTCACGTAGATCCCGCCGTCCAGCACGCGCCTCACCGCCACCAGGAACTGCTCGCTCGCGGCCTGCTTCATGATGTAGCCGCTCGCCCCCGCGCTCAGCATGCGCTCCGCGTAGATGGTTTCATCGTGCATGGAGAGGACCAGGATCGGCAGCGTCGGATACTGGGCGCGTACGTCGCGAACCAGCTCCAGGCCGTCGCCCTGCTTGAGCGAGATGTCGACGATGATGGCGTCGGGGCGGTGCTCGCGGATCGCGGCGCGCGCTTCGCGCACGGTCTCGGCCTCGGCGCACACGTCGAGGTCTTCTTCCAGGTCGATGAGCCGGCGCAGCCCTTGGCGCACGATCGGATGATCGTCCACGATCAATACCCGCCTCGGCCGCCGCTTGGTCGCGATTCCGCCCGCACTCGCCGTGGCCTTGGTGGTCGCTTGTCCCGGGGTCATGTGGGCTTCCTCCCTGTGGAGCCTCAGGATAATCCTTCACCGGTCGTCAACGGAGCATCGGCAGCCGGTGCACCCACACTATCCGCTGGCGCGGGTTGTCGGCAACTGAGAATGACGCGCGTACCGCCCTCCGGCCGGCCATCGATCTTCACCTCGCCACCCAGCATGGTCGCGCGGTAACGCATGATCTTGAGTCCCATCCCGGACGTCAGGTTGGCGCCCGGCGCCACCCCCTGCCCGTTGTCGCTCACGATCAGCGTCACGCTTTCGCCGGTCACGTGCAGGTCGATGATGACTTCGCGCGCGTGGCCGTGCTTGATCGCGTTGTTCACGGCCTCCTGTGCAATGCGGTAGATATGATTGCTCGCGCCCGAGTCGAGCGCGAGCTGCGGCCAGATCTTGCTGCGAAAACGCACCTGCGTGCCGTAGGTCTCGCGCATCCGGGTGGTGAGCGCGCGCAACGCCGACGGCAGACCGCCGCGCTCGACGCTGACTGGAGACAGGCCGCGGGCGAGCGAACGGGTGCTCTCGATGGTGTTGTTGACCAGCGCCACGATTTCCTCCGCGTCCTGCACGCTGGGCGAGCTCTCTTTGCGCAGGCGTCCGACCAGGCCACGCAACATGAGCGCCACGCCGGTCAGCTCCTGGCCCAGGCCGTCGTGCAGGTCATTGCCAATGCGCCGCTGCTCGCGATTGGCGATCTCGATGATCTCGCGCTCGAGCTCGCGGCGTTGCGTGACGTCTTCCACCACCACCAGGCGCAGCTTCTCGCCACTGATCTCGATCGGCGTGAAGACGCACCCGGCGCGGTAGATCGTGCCGTCGCGGCGCACGCAATCGATGTCGACCTGGAAGAAGTCGGCTTCCTTGAGCCGGCTATCGATCTCGGCCTTGACGTCGCGATACTGGGATTCGCCGAGGAGCGTGAGCATCCGCGCATGGCGCCCGACGAGCTCCGCGGGCTCGTAGCCCGTGAGGCGCAGCAGCGCGCGATTCACCAGCCGGATCGTGCTGTGGGCATCGAGCACCACCACGCCCTCGCGCATCGCCTCGAGCACGCGGCTGTGAGTTCTCATGGCCTCCTCGCCCCGGCGCCGGGCGGTGATGTCGTAGACCACGCCGATCACCACGACCGAGCCCGAATCGGTGGTCCTGAGGGGCTGGTTGATGGTGTGCAACCAGCGTTCCTCGCCGCGTGCGTCGACGATGCGCACCTCGGCGTCCGTTTGCTCGCCCTTGAGCAAACGCTCCATGCGCTGCCGGGCGCCTGCGAGCTCCTCCGGCGGGAAGAAAGACCTGCCAGCCGCCGAGCAGGCGTGCCTCCTCGAGGCTGAGCCCGATGATCTGCTGAAATCCTTCGCTCACCCAGCGCAGCGTGGTCTGCCCGGCACGGTCGACTTCGAACTCCTGGATGAAGCCTTCGGCAAATTCACCGACCGTGCGATAGCGCAGCTCGCTCTGGCGCAAGGCCTCCTCGGCCCGCTTGCGCGCGTCGATGTCCATGGAGGTGCCGGTGACGCGAGTCGAGCGACCGGCGGCGTCATAGGCCACGACGCGGCCGCGGTCCAGTATCCAGCGCCAGCTGCCGTCGGCGCAGCGAATGCGGTACTCGAGCTCGACCGCCTTCGTGCGTCCTTCCAGGTGGTCGAGCACGTGCGCCTCGACTCGCGTGCGATCATCGGGGTGCACGCGCTGCAGCCAGGGTTGCGACTCGGCATACCACGCCTGGGGGGTCCAGCCGGTGATCGCGAACCATTGGTCGCTGCGCGAGGTGAACTGGGCGAGCACGTCCCAGTCCCAGTAACCGATATTGCCGCCCCAGAGCACCGTGTCGAAACGTACCTCGCTGTCCTTGAGCCGCTGCTCGAGGCTCTTGCGCTCGCTGATGTCGCGGCCTGCAATCACGATTCCGGCGAGCGCGGGATCTGCGCGCCGATCGATCAGGTTGCAGGCGAAGGTCGACCAGTGCCCGTCGGCGCGGCGCAGGCGCACTTCGAGTGCCCCGGGCAGCGTCACGATCGGATGCGGAATCAGGCGTTCGAGTCGCTCGCGCAGCGGCGCCACGTCATCTGGATGCACGAGGTCGAGCAGGGGCAATCCCGAGAGCTCGGCTGCCGAGCGGCCAATGAGGCGTTCGACTTCGGCGTTCTGGTGAAGGATGGTGCCGTGCGGTCCGAGCACCAGGATGATGTCGCGGTTATGCGCGGCGACGGCAGCCGCGAGCTGCTCCAGTGTCGGCGTGGACTTGCGGGGCTGATCAGACATTCACAGCGCTCGACCGTGAGTCCATGACCAGGCCTGGTGCCGTACCTACGGCTTCCGGAACTTGAGCGTCATGCGGTCGGACTCGCCGATCGCATCGTACTTCGAATGATCGAAGTCCGGATCGGGTGGCAGACCGCGGTCGTATGGCACCGAGGTGCGCGTCGGTGGCAGCGTCCAGACCCCGAACGGATGATCCTTGGTGTCCTTGGGGTTGGCATTGATTTCAGATCCGCCGACGAGCTTCAGACCCGCCCGCTCGGCCTGCTCGATGACGAACGCTTCGGTGACGTAGCCGTTGGCGGCGTCCGGATCCTGCGGGCCGGGATCGGCGCGGTGCTGCTCGAGCGCGAGAATGCCGCCCGGCTTGAGCGCTCGATGAAAGTCCGCGAACGTTTTCTCGACCACGCCGCCGCCGCCAGCATCCATCCAGCCGTGCACCGAACGCGCGGTCAGGATGAAGTCGAACTGGTTGGCGGCGCAGCGGCGCGGACTGCCGTCCCCAGTTGACCAGCCTCACCTTGCCGTACACCTCGGGCTTGGCCGCGAACTTCGCTTCGAGGTCAGCGCGCGCCTTGCGCGACGTGTCCGACAGCTCCGGGTTGCCGAGATCGGCGGCCGTGACGCTGAATTGTCCTCCGGTGAGGCGCGCGTAGGGCGCCAGGATATCTGTCCACCATCCGGACCCCGGCTGGACCTCGAGAATCGACATGCCGGGCTTCAGGCCCCAGAACGCCAGCGATTCGGCCGGGTGCCGCGAAGCGTCACGCGACTTGGCCTCTGCGGTGCGCCATGGGCCCGCGAGCGCCGCCTGCAGCGCCGGGTCGGCCGCGGGCGGCTCGTCAGCCCGCAATCCGCCGCTCGCGCAGACAAGCGCGAGCGTCGCCGCGCAGCAGGCAATGGTGGTCGGCCGGTTGAAATTCATAGGTAAACCCCTGTCACGTCAGATGTCGGTGGGCCGCCGCGAGCAGCCCGGAGGCCAGTACACGGCATCGAGCGTTTGACCGTCAAGCGGGCGGATGGGCCCGCCTCGAGTTTGCCGAATCGGACCCTTGGTGCAATTGCCCGCCGTTTGGACGGTCGCCTAGACTGCGGCGACAACACCAACTCAAACGGGCTGCCCGAAGCTCTTTAGTCATGTTCGGCGACGATATCGCCATGCGTCGTCGAATGGAGGTCGTGATGAATCGATCGATCCTACGTGGGTTGGTTGGCCCGACCGCGGGCTTATGCGCCAGCCTGGCGCTCGCCTGCTCGCTGTCACTCAGCGCCAAGGAAGAACCACCACAGGTCAGCCAGGACGGCCTGCAACTGCAGAAGAGTACGAAGACGCGGCTCGTCTACCTGAAACCCGGCGCCACCTTTTCGCAGTACAACCGCGTGGCGATCGTCGATTGCTACGTCGAATTCGAGAAGGACTGGCAGCGGGACTACAACGACAGCACCGTCGGCCTCGACGGACGCGTGACGGACAAGGATGTCGAGCGGATCAAGACCGAGCTCGCCGCCGAATTCAAAAAAGTCTTTGCGGAAGAGTTGCAGAAGAACGGCGGCTACCAGGTCGTCGACACCCAGGCGGCCGACGTGCTGGTACTGCGCCCGGCATTGACCAACGTCGAAGTCAATGCGCCCGACCTCATGACGGCGGGGATGAGTGCCACCATCGTCCGGTCCGCGGGGCAGATGACGCTCTATCTCGAATTGTGGGATGGCGGCACCAGCACAATTCTCGCGCGAGTCATGGATGCCAAGGCGGACAACGATGCCTTCGCGCAACGCTCCAGCTCGGTCACCAACAAGGCCGCTGCCGATCGCATCCTGAAGAGCTGGGCAACGGAGCTCCGCAAGCGCCTGGACGAGGTGCGCGCGGCACCACCGAGCGCACCAAGCCCGTAGGCTGCGCCACTTGCCCTGAACACGGACGTGCTGCGAAGGTGGTAGGTGGAGCGGGTGATGGGAATCGAACCCACGCCATCAGCTTGGGAAGCTGAGGTTCTACCATTGAACTACACCCGCGCTGGCTGAATTCTAGCCTACGCCGCGGGTCGCGGGCATCGGCCCGAACGCGCGGGCACTCTGGCGCTGTCATGACCAAAGTGATGGCGCGATTCCCGCCATTGTCGGACGCTCCGACGCATCGCGTGTGCAACCCTCGAGGCTCGAGAAAAAGCCTCGTGAGGGACACGGATGTACGACGCAATCATCGTTGGCGCGCGCTGCGGCGGCGCTGCCACGGCCATGCTCCTGGCGCGCCGGGGGCACAAGGTTCTCCTGGTCGATCGCGCGGGATTCCCCAGCGATATCCCGCAAGGCCACTTCGTACACCGGCACGGCCCCGGTGCCTGGCACGCTGGGGCTTGATCGAGCGTGTGGTCGCTTCCAACTGCCCAGCCGTCGATTCCATCCTGAGCGACTACGACGACGGGGTGGTCCTGATCAGCCGCGATGTGGCCGTCGACGGTGTGGGCCTCGGTGTTGGCCCGCGGCGCAGTGTTCTCGACTCGATCCTGGTCGAAGCCGCGGCCGAATCCGGCGTCGAAGTTCGCCAGCGGTTTTCGGTCGAGGGTTACCTGAGCGAGGACAACCAGATCAGGGGTATTCGCGGCCGCGACGCGACCACCGGGTTGGTGACGACCGAGCGGGCTGCCATCACGGTTGGCGCGGATGGAAGGAATTCAGCGCTCGCGCGCACGGTGCGTGCCCCCATGTACGAGGTCACGCCCACTCTCATGTTCTATTACTTCTCTTACTTCAGCGGCCTGCACAGCCCGAGCATCGAGATCTACCGGCGCCCCGGCTGCAGCCTGTTCATGTTCCCCACGAACGACAACGTGCATGCGATCTTCGCAGGTTGGCCGATTGCGCGGCTGGGCGACGTGCGCGTGGACGTCGATCGCGCGCTGCACGCCGCATTGGCCGAACTGCCCGACCTCAACGCACGCGTCAGGGCGGGCCGGCGGGAAGAGCGCTGGTATGGAGCGGCGGATCTGCCGAATTTCTATCGCAAGCCGCATGGTCCGGGCTGGGCGCTGGTGGGCGATGCGGGCTACCACAAGGATCCGTATCTCGCGCTGGGCGTGTCGGACGCGTTTCGGGATGCGGAACTGCTGGCCGAGGCACTGAGCGATGGATTCTCCGGCAAGACGCCGCTGCACGCGTCGCTCGAGCGCTATGAAGAGCAACGCAATCGCGCCTCCAGGGACGAGTATCAGTTCAACCTGCTGCTCGCTGGCAACAAGCCACTGCCCGAGGAATTCGTGCGGCTGCGTGCTGCCATCAAGGACGATCCGCAGACGACCCGCCAGTACTTCATGGCCAACCAGGGGATGATCCCGCGCGAATCCTTTTTCAACGAGAAAAACCTCCAGGCGCTTCTCGGAGAAGACGCGCGCAGAACCGCCTGACAGGCCGTCAAAACATTGCCTCGGTTGGTGCGAGTCAGGTGAGCGCAGGCCGGGCGTGCCTTATGCTCGGCTGATGATTGAGTCCACCGCCCCCGACAGTGAAGTGCGCCGCCGGCGTGTGCGCAGCTTTGTGCGCCGGGGCGGGCGGATCACGGCTGCACAAGCGCGTGCACTGAAGGAGCTCTGGGCCGGCCTCGGCATCGACTTCGCGCCGCAGCCACTCGACTTGGATCGTGTGTTCGGCCGGCGCGCCCGGCGCGTGCTCGAAATCGGTTTTGGCAACGGTGAGGCACTCCTGGCGATCGCGCGTGAGCGCAGTGACTGGGATTGCCTCGGCGTCGAAGTCTACGAGCCGGGCGTGGGTCGTCTCCTACTGCAGGCGCAGGAGGCTGGAGTGGGCAACCTCCGCATCCTTTGTCATGACGCCGTCGAGGTGCTCGAGCAGCAGCTGCCGGATGAGTCGATCGACGAGGCGCTGGTGTTTTTTCCTGATCCCTGGCCGAAGAAGCGCCACCACAAGCGGCGCCTGATTCAGCCCGCCTTCGCTACGCTGCTCGCAAGGAAGCTCAAGCGCGGCGGTGTGCTGCGCCTCGCGACCGACTGGCAACCTTACGCCGGGCAGATGCTCGAGGTGCTCAACGCTTGTGAATTACTGGTCAACAATGCGCCTGATCGCGCTTTCGCGGCGCATCCGTCGATTCGCCCGCCGACGCGCTTCGAACGGCGCGGCCAGCGACTCGGTCACGGTGTGTGGGATCTCGAGTTCACCAAGAAGTAGCGGGCAAGCACTTCATCTCACAGGCTTCCCTTCACGCCGTCGATCACGAACTGCACCGCAAGAGCGCCGAGGATCACGCCGGTCAGGCGGCTTACGACGTTGGCACCGGTGAGCCCGAGCGCGCGCATCACCTGTGGCGTGAGGCGCATCAACACGTAGGTGATCACCAGCACGAGCACGACGACCGCCATCATTCCCCAGAACAGCATCGACGTCGGCGAGAGTTCGCCGGTCACCAGCAGGATGGTGGCCAGGGCCCCGGGTCCGGCGATGAAAGGGAAGGCGAGCGGAAAGACCGAAATGTCGTCGCGCCGCTTCACCTCCGCTTCCTCCGTGCTCGTGGTCGTGCGCGCGCCGGAAGGACGCACGTACACCATGTCGAGCGCGATCAGGAAGAGCATCAGCCCTCCGAAGATGCGAAAGGCGTGCAGGCTGATGCCCATTGCTCCGAGCAGCGCGCCACCGGCGAGGGCAAAAACTACAAGGATGAGTCCCGCGAGGATCACGGCCTTGCACGCCATCTTTCGCTTGTAGCCTGAACTCGCCCCTTCCGTGAGCAGCGCGTACATCGGGATGAGGCTGACCGGCTCGACCACCACGAAGAACATAACGAAGAACTTGATGAGCGGCTCGATCATGATGCTCCGCGCCAAATTTTCCGCTTGCGTCGCCTGCGAAGTCGGGCTAACAATTTGCCTGCGCGAGCATAGCAGTGGCAGCTCGCTCGCAGCAGCGGAATCACGCGGGGACTCGAGTAACGGCACACGAGCAGAGGGGTACCGAGATGGAATCACCCACTCCCAATGCACCGAAACCGATTGTCGGCGATTGGTACCGGCGCCAGGGCGGTGAGCTGTTCGAGGTCGTGGCCGTGGACGAGGACGACGGCACCATCGAAGTGCAGCACTTCGACGGCACGGTCGAGGAGATGGATTTCGACGCTTGGGACGACCAATGGGAGGACTCGCTCATCGAGGCCGCGGAAGCGCCCGAAGACTGGACCGGATCGGTGGACGTGGATACGGAAGACACCGAGGGCACGGACAATCAAGACTCGGATCGCCAGTGGCTGAGCCCTCTCGACTATCTCGACGAGTCACGCTGACTCGAGCACCACTTCTTCGCTCAATAGCACCAGGCCTGCCTCGATCCGCAGTGGCAGCGGCGTGAGCGCGCGCCCGGCGCATGGTCCCGCGATGCACTCTCCGCTCGCGATGTCGTACAAGGCGCCGTGCGACGAGCACATGATCACCGAGCGATCGGGGCTCAGGAACTGATCGGGGTGCCAGTTGAGCGGATGCCCCGCGTGCGGGCAGTGATTCACGTAGCCGTAAACCTGCTGTCCGCGACGCACGACGAATCCGCGTAACGGCCAATCGCCGCCGCCCAGGCTGAACGCACGACTGCCGAGGTCCGCGAGATCCGCGAACGCGCAGATCACGCGCGCCATGTCGATTTCGGCGCTCATGGTTTCGGCTGGCTCGCCGCGTGTGCCGGCACCTGCCGCACCAGCCAGTAGAGCATGATGAGTCCCGGGAGACTCAGCGAGGCGGTGTAGACGAAGAACCAGGGATAGCCGATGTCATCGACGACGAAGCCAGAGAGCCCCATGAGGAGCTTGCCGGGCAGCGCGTAGAGCGAGGAGAGCAGCGCGTATTGCGTGGCCGTGTACTTGGAGCTTGTCAGGCTCGACATGAACGCGATCAACGCTGTGCCGTGCACGCCGAGCGAGAGATGGTCGGCGCTGTTGACGATGGCCAGTCCCAGGAGATTCGGCGACGGTGTCGAGGCGAAGACTGCGAATGCCAGGTTGGTACAGATCACGAGCACGCTTCCCAGCACCAGTGCACGCGTGACACCGAGCTTCGCAACGACCGTACCGCCCAGGATCACGCCCAGAATCGACATGATCAGCCCGAAGCCCTTCACCACCGCGGCGATCTCTTTCAGCGTGAATCCCTTGTCTAGATAGAACGGGTTCGCCATCACCCCCATCGTAAAATCCGTGAGGCGATAGGTGCCGATGAAGACGAAGATCAGCACGCCGAGGCGCAGGCCATAGCGCGCAAAGAAATCGACAAACGGGCAAACCACCGCGTCCACGAACCAGGCGCCGGCACCGCGCAGTGAAGCGGGCCAGTGCGCCTTGCGCGCTACCCAATCGATGACCCGCTGATTGCGCTGCTCCGAGTCAGGCGATGCCGCGACAGCGGGCTCGCGGATGAAAAGCGTCGTCAGCACGCCGATGAGCATCAGCGTCGCCATGGTCAGGTACGAGGCCTTCCAGCCCACATCCGCCGCGATCCACAGGGCGCCCGCGGTGCCGGTCATGATCGCGACGCGATAGCCCAGCTGGTAGGCCGCCGCCATGGCGCCTTGCTGGTTCACGGGCGCCGATTCGATGCGCCACGCGTCGATGGAGATGTCCTGGGTGGCAGAGCAGAAGGCGACCAGCAGCGCGCCGAGAACCACCGGCGTGAGGTCGACTGCGGGATCGCAGTGCGCGAGCCGGAAAAGCCCGATCGCCACGCCGATCTGTGCCACCAGCATCCAGCTGCGCCGCCGGCCCAGCAGGCGATTGAGCCACGGCAGCGGCGCGCGATCGACCACGGGCGCCCAGAGAAACTTGATCGAATAGAGAATGCCGACCCACGCGAGCATGCCGATCGTGGCGCGCTCGATGCCCACTTGCCGCAGCCACGCGGACAAGGTCTGGAAGACGAGCATGAACGGCAGGCCGGCGGAGAAGCCGAGCAACAGCATCGCCGCGATGCGCGGCTGGCGATACACGAGGATCGCGTCGAGCCAGCCGCGGGAAACAGGCGTTGCGGAGTCGGACTCGGCGGTCAAAGGTCGTAGTCCATGATGAGTGGCGCGTGATCGGAAAAGCGCCGTGCCTTGTAGATGCTCACCTTGCGCGCCGCACCGGCGAGACCCGCGCTCACGACCTGGTAGTCGATGCGCCAGCCGACATTCTTCGCCCACGCTCGGCCGCGATTCGACCACCACGTGTACTGATCGGGTCGCTGGTCGACGCTGCGAAACGCATCCACGAAGCGCGCCGGTCCGAAGAGCTCATCGAGCCACGCGCGCTCCTCCGGGAGAAAACCGGAGTTCTTCTGGTTGGAGCGCCAGTTCTTCAGGTCGATGGGCTTGTGCGCGATGTTCCAGTCGCCGCACAGAATGTAGTCGCGGCGCGAACGTGCAAGCTTGCGCAGATGCGGCATGAAGCAGTCGAGGCAGCGGAACTTCGATGCCTGCCGCTCGGGTCCCGCCGATCCCGACGGCAGGTAGACGGACACCACGCTCAGGCGTCCGAAGCGCGCTTCGAGGTAACGCCCCTCGCGATCGAACTCCGCGATGCCGAAGCCTCGCATCACGTCATCGGGCTCGCGCTTCGAGTAGAGCGCCGTGCCGGAGTAGCCCTTGCGCTCGGCATCGAAGTAGAAGCTGTGATAACCCCTGGGTCGGAAATGATCGGCCGCGAGCTGCGCCTCGTGCGCCTTGGTCTCCTGCACGCAAACCACGTCGGCGCGCTGGCGCTTGAGCCACTCGAAGAAGCCCTTGCTGGCGGCCGAACGGATCCCGTTGACGTTCAAGGTGATGACGCGCACGGCGAAAGTATAGATAAGGTTGCCAATTGAGAGTTGACAGTTGACGGCAAGAACGGGGATCGTCTCGTCCCGCCCCACGGAGCACGGTCAGCCGCCGCATGCTTGCGCACCAGCAACAGTTCATCGATCTCGCCCTCGAGCTGGGTGTCCTCAAGTTCGGCGAGTTCACGCTCAAGTCCGGGCGGCGCAGTCCCTACTTCTTCAACGCCGGGCTCTTCAACACCGGTGGCGCGCTCGCGACGCTCGGCCGCTGCTACGCCGAGACCATCGAGCGTTCCGGTCTTGGCTTCGACATGCTGTTCGGCCCGGCCTACAAGGGTATCCCGCTGGTCGCAGCTGCGGCGATCGCGCTCGCCGATGTGCATGGGCGCGATGTTCCATTCGCTTTCAACCGCAAGGAAGCCAAGGATCACGGCGAAGGCGGCTCAGTGATTGGCAGCGCGCTCAGCGGCCGCGTGCTGATCGTCGATGACGTGATCACTGCCGGCACTGCGATTCGCGAATCCGCGGAGTTGATCTTGCGTGCGGGTGCCAGCCTCGCGGGCGTGGTGCTCGCGCTCGATCGACAGGAGCGCGGCCAGGGCCAGCAATCGGCCGTGCAGGAAGTGGAAACTGCATTCGGCGTGCGCTGTGTGAGCATCATCACACTTTCCGACCTCATAGACTCGCTCCAACGTTCCGGTCGGGCCGATACGCTCGCCGCCATGCGCGATTATCGGTCGCGTTATGGCATATGAGTGCGCGGTCGACACATCACGACGCGCTGCACTACTTATTTCACTTGCAGAGAGCACGTGTACTTGAGGCAGAATAGTCGCCCCTCCAGTTTGGGCTACTGGAATCGAGACGTGAAATTCGCAAAGCTTCGTCTGGTGCTGACGGTGCTCCTGCTCATGGCGGGTGCGACGGCTCTCGCCGCGCAATCATCGAACAAGAGCAACGGCAAACCGCTGTACAAGTGGACCGACGAAAAAGGTGTCGTCCACTACGGCGACAGCATTCCACCGCAGTATGCGAAGCAGGATCGGCACGTGCTCAATCGCCGCGGCGTCGAGGTCGGTCTTCTCGAGGGCGAGAAGACCGACGCCGAGCGCACGGCGGAAGCCGCGCGCAACCAGGCCTACAGCAGCGCCCGGCAACGCGACCAGATGCTGGTGACCGCTTACGTCTCGGTCGAACAGATCGAAGAAGTTCGCGACCAGCGCCTCGATCTGATCGAAGGCCAGGTCAAGGTGACGTCGCAGTATCTCGAGACACTGGAGGGCCGACTCAAGAACCTGCAGACCCAGACGTATTTCTTCCGGCCCTATAACCCGAACGGCAGCGCCGACCCGATGCCGGACCATCTTGCCGAAGACCTGGTGCACACCGTGCGCGACATCCGCACGCAGGAGCGCAACCTCGCCGGCAAGCGCGCCGAGCAGGACGCTCTGCGCACGGAGTTCCAGACCTACATCGACCGTTATCGCGAGTTGAAGGGCATCGACTGACGGCTCGGCGGCGCTACTGCCGCCCTGAATGACCGAAGCCACCGGCACCGCGGCGGCTGGTCTCGAAAGAATCCACGATCTCGAGCTCGACCTGCACCACGGGTACGACCACCATTTGCGCGATGCGCTCACCCGGCTGCACGGTGAAGCGTTCCTTGCCGCGATTCCAGCACGACACCATCACCTGGCCCTGATAATCCGAATCGATCAGGCCCACGAGGTTGCCGAGCACGATGCCGTGCTTGTGTCCGAGGCCCGATCGCGGCAGCAGCACGGCCGCGAGGCCCGGATCATCCAGGTGGATCGCAAGGCCGGTTGGGACCAGCTCGGCCGCGCCGGGCTCGAGGAAGAGAGGCGCATCGAGACAGGCGCGCAGGTCGAGACCCGCGGAGCCTGCGGTCGCGTACTGCGGCAAGGGAAATTCGCGCCCCAGGCGCGGATCGAGAATCTTCACCTTGAGCAGCGGGCGCGCGCTCTCCAGGACACGGGCCGCCTCAGACATTCGCGCGCTGCCGGGCCGACTGCTCCGCACGTGCGCGGAATCGCTCCACGATGAGCGCCACGAGCTGGCGCGCGATGTCGGCTTTGGCGGCACGCTCGAGCGTGCGCGTACCACCGGGCCACAAAACCAGCAGCGCGTTGTCGTCGCAATCGAACGCCAGGCCCTCACCCACCAGGTTCGCGGCGATCATGTCGAGATTCTTCTTCAGGAGCTTTTCGCGCGCATGCTGCTCGACCCGCTCCGTTTCCGCCGCAAATCCGACCACGAACGGGCGCCGCTTGCTCGCCGACACCGAAGAGAGAATGTCGGGTGCCTTGACCAGGTCGAGGTGCATGGTGTCGCCACTCTTCTTGATCTTCTGCGCCTGCGCCTGCGGCGGGCGGTAGTCGGCGACCGCGGCCGCCGAGATGAAGATATCCATGGCCGGCAACTCGCGATGCACGGCGTCGTACATGTCCTGCGCGCTTTCCACGTCGATACGCCGCACACCGATCGGCGTGTCGATGCTCACGGGTCCGCTGATCAAGGTGACCTTGGCGCCCGCGGCGCGCGCGGCCTGCGCAGTCGCAAAGCCCATCTTGCCGGAGCTGCGATTGCTGATGAACCGCACGGGATCGATCGCCTCGCGCGTCGGGCCCGCGGTAATCACGACGTGCACGCCGTCGAGCAAGCGTGAGCGTGCCAGAAGACTGAGCGCCTGCTCAGCGAGCTCCGCTGGCTCGAGCATTCTTCCCGGTCCAACTTCGCCGCACGCCTGGTCGCCCTCGGCGGGACCGAGAATGGCCACGCCCCGTTCGCGCAGCGTCGCGATATTCGCTTGCGTCGCCGGGTTGGCCCACATGAGACGGTTCATCGCGGGCGCGACCGCGATCGGCGCGTCGGTCGCTAGGCACAAAGTGCTCAGAAGATCATCCGCCTGGCCGTGCGCCAGGCGCGCGAGGAAGTTGGCGCTCGCCGGGGCGATCAGCACCAGCTCGGCCCAGCGCGCGAGCTCGATGTGACCCATGGCCGCTTCCGCGGCGCTGTCCCAGAGGTCATCACGCGTCGGCTGTCCTGAAACCGCCTGAAACGTCAGCGGCGTGACGAACTGCTTGGCGGCGGCCGTCATCGCGACCTGCACCTCTGCGCCGCGCTCCGCGAGCCGGCGCACGAGATCGGGACTCTTGTAGGCTGCGATGCCGCCCGTGACTCCGAGCAGGACGCGAGTGCGTTCGGAAGCGCTCATGGCGGGGCATTATCGCGGCCGGGCCCCGGGTGGGCAAACTGCCAATGGGAATAAGGCAATGCCCACCCGTTCAATCCTCACCATTCACAGCAGAAAACCCCGCTGTGACAGAGGTCTGCGCTCGTCATACTGCGAACGGTTCCACGGACGGAGACCCGATGTCGATCCGCGACTGGCCCCTCGCCGAACGCCCACGCGAAAAGCTGCTCGAGCGCGGCCCCGCCGCCCTGTCGGAGGCGGAGCTCCTCGCGATCATTATTCGCAAGGGCGGCCGTGGCACGAGTGCGGTCGACGTCGCGCGCTCGGTCCTCAAGGAGTTTCGCTCGCTGCGCGGCCTGCTGAGCGCCGATGCCGAGCGCTTCTGCCAGCATCCGGGTCTCGGCATGACGCACTACGCCGAGCTGCAGGCGGCGCTCGAACTCGCACGGCGCCACTACCAGGAAGCGCTGCAGACAGGCCCGGGGCTCAATTCGCCGCGTGCCACGCGCGATTTCCTGGTCTCGCGACTGCGTGATCGCGCCTACGAAGTCTTCTGCTGCCTGCATCTCGACAATCGCCATCGCCTGATCGCCTTCGATGAGCTCTTTCGCGGCACGATCGACGGCGCGAGCGTGCATCCGCGCGAAGTCGTGCGACAGGCACTCGCGCGCAACGCGGCCGCGGTGATCCTCGCGCACAACCATCCGTCGGGCGTGGCCGAGCCGAGTCAGGCGGATGAGCTCATCACGCAGCGGCTCAAGGAAGCGCTCGCTCTCGTGGACATCCGGCTGCTCGATCACCTCGTCGTGGGCGACGGTAGCTGCGTGAGCTTCGCCGAGAAGGGGCTGCTCTGAGGACGGCCCGGAGTGCGGGGACCGTCCTCACCGCGTCATTGTGGAATGAGCAGAAAGGGTACCTAAGGCGCGCGCACGAGCAGACGGTGAGACTGAAAATCGATGCAGACGATGTGCGTGGCGAAGAAGCTGTAGCCGACGAATCCATCCGTACCTTGCGGCTCCTGGTAGTCGAACAGGCGCAGCTCCAGCGGACCGAAGTCAATGCCGCCCAGCACGAAGCGCTCGCTCCTGAAGACTTCGCTCAGCACTTTCGCCCCGGAGCTCAGTGCGTGCGCTCTGCGGATTGCCGACACCGGCGCACCGGTGTCCCAGACCACGGTGAGCTCACCGATATCGGTGGTCGCCTTCGTCACCGGCGCGCCGTCCCATTCGGGAAGGAACGGCACCGGCGTGCCTCGACAGCCCGCGCTCTCCGCATCCGCGCTGTCGCCCGGAATGATCGTCATGCGCGCATTCGGATAGTCGAGCACGATCTTCTTCGATCCGAAGAAGGGCTGGCCGAGGAGGCCCTTGTGCCCGACGTCGGTCGGTCGATAGGAGGGATCGCTGCGGTCGCCGCGCCCGGCGACATCGGAGAAGACAACTCCGCCGACCTCGACTCGAGGCACCTTGAACAGCGGCGCCTCGATGATGTTGCCCTTGGCGTCGGAGAACCTGTAGGTCCCCTCGACAGGCACGGTCTTCACCAGCGAAAGAGCCGGCTCCGAAAGCACCAGGCTGTAGTCTCCGCCCAGGTCGTACATCAGCGGCAAGTCCTGGCCGTCGATGCGCACCGTGATGACCGGAAAGTTTCCGAGGATCTGCATGGGTATCGTTACGGGGCGGGTCGCGTCGCCACCAAACCCGGCGGACGAGCTCAGCAAGCCCACGATCGCCACCCAGGAAACGCAGGCCCTGCACTCAACCCGCCGGACACGCATCTCTAATTCCTCCCCGCCCGGAACTTGCCGCTTTTGCGCCTTTCGGCTATCTTGGCCGCCCTTTGAACGACCGCTGCGCGCCTAACTCATTGGCCAGCGGCCCAAATTCGAGGCTTCAGTCATGTCCAGAGTCTGTCAGGTAACCGGCAAGCGCCCGGTGGTTGGCAACACGGTTTCGCACGCGAACAATCGCAAGCGCCGCCGCTTCCTGCCCAATCTGCATACGCAGCGCTTCTGGCTGGAGAGCGAGCGTCGCTTCGTCACCTTGAAGGTGTCGACCCGCGGACTGCGCACCATCGAGAAACGCGGCGTCGATCAAGTCATCGCCGACCTGCGCGCCAAGGGCGTGCACGTCTAAAGGAGTGGACCATGCGCGAGAAAATCAAGTTGGTGTCATCCGCGGGAACGGGCCACTTCTACACGACGATGAAGAACAAGCGCCTGCACCCTGACAAGCTCGAAACCATGAAGTTCGACCCGGTGGCGCGCAAGCACGTCAAGTACAAGGAAAGCAAGATCAAGTAAGCGCGCAAGCTCCTGAAATGAAAAAACCCGCCTCGTGGCGGGTTTTTTTTGGCCGGATGCGGCGTGACTTCAGGCAGGCTGCAGCGCGTAGCCGCGCAGGCTGAGGGCGAAGTCCTGCAGCGACTTGATGCCGCTCGCTTCCGCTTGCGCACACCAATCCCTGAACTGCGCGAGCAGGCGTTCGTTGTTGGCGTTGGCACCGCTCCACAACTGCTGCAGGCGCTCGCGAAAGTCGTGCACGGTCTTGAGCGCCTGGTGCTTGCTCAGTATCTCCTGCAGGCGGGCCTTGGCACCCGCATCCAGCAGGACCGGGTGGCGGACCAGGAGCCTGCGAACACCGCGCGTCAGATTCGACTGGGTCGTGCGGAGCTTCCGCTCGGCGCGCAGCACCGGCAGCGTCACCGTGCGGCTGTAGGCGCGCAGCACGTGCATGCGGTTGACGATCACGGCTCGCAGATTCTCGAGATCGACCGAAAGCCGTGGCTCGATGCGTGTCGGTTCCGGCGCGACGCGGATGACCTTGGCGAGGCCGACGGCCTCGAGCACGCGGATATAGAGCCAGCCGATGTCGAACTCCCAGCGGCGCGCGGAAAACTTGGCGGAGGCCGGGAACGCATGATGATTGTTGTGCAGCTCCTCGCCACCGAGTAACACGGCCCACGGCACGATGTTGCGAGCCGCGTCCTCGCACTCGAAGTTGCGGTAGCCGCTGTGATGGCCGAGCCCGTTGATCACGCCTGCGGCGAACAGCGGCATCGAAACCATTTGTACCGCGATGATGATGATGCCCGGCACGCCAAACAGCAGCAGGTCGATCACCACCATTGCGACGATGCCGAGATTGGGGAAACGCGAGTACACGTTGCGCTCGACCCAGTCATCCGGACAGCCGCGGCCGTACTTCTCGAGCGTCTCATCGTGGGCCGTCTCATCGGAGTAGAGCTCGGCTCCTTCCAGCAGCACTTTTCTCAGCCCGAACACGACCGGGCTGTGCGGGTCGCCCGGCTGATCCGAGAACGAGTGGTGCTTGCGGTGCACGGCGACCCACTCGCGCGTCAGCATCGAAGAGCTCATCCAGATCCACAGGCGGAAGAAATGCCGGAGGGCCGGATGCAGCTCGAGGCTGCGGTGTGCGGCGTCGCGGTGCAGGTAAAGCGTGACGCCCATCACAGTCACCTGAACCATCAGGAAGGTGACCAGGACGTACTCCCAGAAGCTGAAATCGAGAAAACCGTAGAGAAATCCGAGGTCCATGCCAGCTCCAGCCCAAGGGAAGGGGGCCGACTATAACGAATCACACCCGGCGCGCCAATGTAAAGCCGTCACTGCCTTACACTTTGCAATAAATGCCTGAACTGCCTGAAGTCGAAACCACCCGCCGGGGCATCGCCCCCGCCATGGAGGGCCGCCGTATCGCGGCACTCGTAGTGCGGGAGCCCCGGCTGCGCTGGCCCGTGCCGCGGTCACTTGCGGGCGAGATTGCCGGACAATCCGTCAGCGGCGTGCGCCGCCGGGCCAAGTACCTGCTCATCGATCTAGAGCACGGCAGCCTCATCCTGCATCTCGGCATGTCGGGGAGCCTGCGGGTGCTGCCCACCGGGACACCGGTGATCGATCATGACCACATCGACATCCTGCTCGATTCGGGCCTGACGCTGCGATTCAACGATCCACGCCGTTTCGGCAGTCTCCTGTGGACACGCACGGATCCCCTGACTCATCCACTGCTCGAGCGCCTCGCGCCAGAACCGCTCGAGGACGGCTTCGACGGTGAATATCTCTACGCCGCTTCGCGCCGCCGGCGTGTCGCGATCAAGCAATTGCTGATGAACAGCCACCTGGTGGTCGGGGTCGGCAACATCTACGCGAGCGAGGCGCTGTTCCGCGCCCGCATCCATCCGCGCCGGGCGGCGGGGCGACTGAGCCGCGTACAGCTGGCGAAACTCGCACGCGCGATCAAGAGCGTGCTCACGACTGCGATCAAGGTCGGCGGCACGACGTTGCGAGACTACGTCGGTGCGGACGGGAACCCGGGATACTTCCGTCAGAGACTCTATGTCTATGAGCGCGCCGGCAAGCCTTGCCGCGTCTGCCGCACGCCGATCCGGCAGATCACGCAGGGCCAGCGCTCGACGTACTTTTGTCCCCGCTGTCAGCGCTAGCTTCGCCCGCCGCCCTAGCGAACCATTCCTGTTCCGGCGCCGCGCGGATCGGACGCCGCCACCACCTTCTCCGAGGCGTAATCCCAGGTAATGATCTGCATGTTGCCGATCGTCGCCGGCCAATCGCGCAGCTTGTGCCCGCGCTCTTCCAGCGCCTCGCGTTCCTCGGCGGTTACTCCGGGTTCGGCAAACACCGCATCGGGCTGGTACTGGTGGTGAACGCGCGGCGCCTTGACGATGCCCCACGCGTCCGCGCCGTCGAGCCAGTTGAGCGTACCGAGCAGGATCATCGAGGGGATGAAGCTGCCGCCGGGAGTGCCGAGGATCGCCACTCCCTTGTCGGACTCGACGAATGTGGGTGTCATGCTGGACAAGGGGCGCTTGCGCGGCGCGACGCTGTTCGCCTCGGCGCCGACCAGCTGATACATGTTGGGCGCGCCCGGCTTGATGGCGAAATCATCCATCTGGTTGTTGAGCAGGATGCCGGTGCCGGGAATCACGAGGCCGGTTCCGAACCAGCCATTGAGAGTGATGGTCGCGGCGACGCGGTTGCCTTCACGGTCGAGGACGCCGAAATGGGTGGTGCTGGTGCCTGAGCTCGTATCGCCGATGTAGCCCGGCAACATTTCACTGGGTGTCGCCTTGTCGATGCGGATCGAGGTCCGCTGACCGGCGGCGTACTCCGGACTCAGCAAGCGCTCGACCGGCACGTCCACGAATGCCGGGTCACCAAGATATTCAGCACGGTCGCGATGCACGCGCCGCAGGCTCTCGAGAATGAGGTGCTTGCGCGCCGCGCTGTCGAGCCGCTCGAGCTGATAGCCGCCGAGAATATTGAGCGCATCGAGCAAGGCGACGCCGCCGGAGGATGGCGGTGGCGCCGTGACGATCCGCGCACCGTGATAGGCGCCGCGCAACGGCTCGCGCTCGATCAGCTGGTACTGGGCCAGGTCTTCGCGCGACCAGATGCCGCCGATCTTGCGCACGCCTTCAACCATCCGTTGTGCGAATTCTCCTTTGTAGAAACCCTCGGCGCCCTTCTCCGCCACGAGCGTGAGTGAGCGCGCGAGGTCGGGTTGCTTGAGGATGTGACCCGCCGCGGGCGGTTCACCCTTCACCAGGAAGATGCGTTTGGCGTCGGCGCTGCGTTCGAGCGCCGGTTTCTTGCGCGTGAGATCTTCGACGAGGCGCGGATAGACGGGAAATCCGTCGCGCGCGAGCTTGATGGCGGGTTGCATGCTGCGCTTGAGCGGCAATCGTCCGTACTTCGCAGCGAGATGGGCGAACGCCGCGGCCTCGCCGGGAATGCCTGCGGCCAGCGCCGTTTCCGTCGAGCGGCCAGGTATCGGTTTGCCGGCGCTGTCGAGGAACATGTCGCGGGTGGCAGCGGCCGGTGCCACTTCGCGTGCATCGATCAACACCTCGTGGCCGTCGCTCGCACGATGCAGCAGGTAGAACCCGCCGCCGCCGAGGCCCGAGCCGCGCGGCTCCACGACCGAGAGCGCAGCACTCACTGCCACCGCGGCATCGAATGCGTTGCCGCCGGCCGCGAGAATTTCGAACCCGGCCTCGCTCGCGAGTGGATAGGCGCTCGCTATCGCCGCAGCCGGCGGCTTGGGCGCTTCGGCGCCCACCGCCCAGTGGGTTGCGTACAGGAGGAATACGGCAAAGAGGCGAAAGGCGGCTCGCACGCTGCTACTCCCGTCGAAACTTCTTGAGCTCGGCCTCGACTGTCGGGTGCACGAATTGCGACACGTCCCCGCCCAGGATCGCGATCTCGCGTACCAGCGTCGAGGAAATGAACGTGAACTGCTCCTGCGGCGTGAGGAACACGGTCTCGATGTCGCGCGCCAGGTGGCGGCTCATGTTGGCGAGCTGGAACTCGAATTCAAAGTCGGATACCGCGCGCAGACCGCGCACGACGACGCTGATGCCCTGCTTGGCGGCGAAGTCGACGGTGAGGCCGGTGTAGCCGACCACCTCGACACCCCGCACGTCCGCGAGCACCTTGCGCGCCATGTTCACGCGCTGCTCGAGGCTGAACATTGGCGCCTTGTGCGAGTTGCCTGCGATCGCCACGATCACGCGCTCGAAGATGCTCGCGGCGCGGCGCACCAAATCGTGATGGCCGTTGGTGATCGGGTCGAACGTGCCGGGATAGACGCAACTGCGTTTCATCTAGTCTCCCTCGTTGTCTCACTGGGGGCCGACAGTGGCTGACTCCGCCGCGCGAGATGATAACCGACCTCCCCCGCGCGCCCGGATTTCATCAGCGTCCAGGTCGGCGGGACGACAGGCGAGCCGGCGTGCGCAGGCGACTCGAGGTAGATGAACGCGCCGGGGGTCAGCCAGCCGCGGTTCTCGAGAGCGCTGCAGACTTCGGGTAGCAGGCCCTGATCGAACGGCGGATCGAGAAACACGATATCGAAAGGGTGCGGCGCGCTGTCGAGGAAACGAAGCGCATCGCGCTGTTCGACCTGAGCCGCGCGTGCGTCGAGCATGAGGAGCGTCGCACGCAGTTGCTCGATGACTGCGTGTTCACGATCGACGAACACGACGTGCGCAGCGCCACGCGACAACGCCTCGAGACCGAGTGCGCCGGAGCCCGCGAACAGGTCGAGGCAGCGGCTGCCGGCGATGTCGTGCTGCAGCCAGTTGAACAACGTCTCGCGTACGCGATCGGGCGTCGGCCGGATCGCGGCCACGTCCGGGAATTTCACGCGGCGGCTACGCCACTCCCCGCCGATGATCCTCAGCTCGTTGCGCGCACGTTGCACGCGGGAAGAAACCCGCTTGCCGGAGCGCTGCCGATCAGACGTTTTGCGAACCATATCCTCAGCTTGCATCGAGTGGCGGAGCGACTTGCTTGCGCTTGGGCGCACGGCGTAGGCTTGGCGCCACTACAACAAGCGCTTCGCGCCGGTAACTTTTCAGGAGCAAACCATGAGGACTGTGGGCGCTGCAATCCTGTGCTCGTTCGGATTGTTGCTGGCGGGCTGCTTTTCCGACTCCGCTTCCGACGGCGAATCGAACATCGGCCCGACGGATCCGACCAGTGGTAACGGCGCGCCGACCACGCCGCCGCCTGGTCCGGCCATCGGCTTCAGGGCGCAGTTTCAACCGCTGAACGGCATCTTCCCCTACCCGAACGACCTGTACTTCAGCGGCAGCACGGATGGCACGCTCAATCTGCCCGCCAACCCGTTCCAACCCACGGTTGCGACCATCAACGCGCTTGATGGCTATTCGACCACGGCCTACTGGTCGATCCGCTTCGCGAGCGGAGCCATCGATCCGGCGACTCTGACCGCGACGAGCGTGCGCGTCATTCGGCTCACACTCGACAACGCGACCAAGGGTCCGCTGCTTCCGCCCGCCCCCGGAGCAGAGAATCCGGCACCCCTGATTCCAAATGTGGATTTCAGCGCCTCGGTGTCCACGGAAGCCGGTTCCGGCGGCGGGACGCTCATCATCCGCCCGCTCAGGCCGCTGCGGGCTTCGACCGGCGGCCAGAATATCGGCTACCTGGTGTTGCTCACCAACGGGATTCGCGCCACGGCTGCGACCGGTGGCGCAGCGGCGAGTCCCGATGCCGACTATCGCACCGTGCGCGACCAGGCGATCAGCGAGATTGTCGCGGGCGCACAGACGCCGACCTGCACACCGATCACGAATACAACACTGAATGCAATCTGCCGCCTGACGTTTGGCCACCTGCGCATCGGCGCGGCCGTGGGACAGGCATTCCCGGGACCCCTGACCCTTACCGACGTGATCGTGTCGTTCAGCTTCTCCGCCGAGTCCACGCGCGACACCATGGCCGCGCTCGCGCAAATTACCGCCTTGTCGCCTGCGACTGCACTCCTGGTGCAGCCCACGGGATTCACGACCAGTGTCGTGAATCCGATGCTGCCGGGTATTGCTGACATCTATGCCGGCACGCTCACCGTTCCCTACTACCTGACCGCGCCGAGCCCAGCCAATCCCGCGGCCCCGGCCAACCGTTTCTGGACCGCCGCGGGACCACCGCCGGCGGGGCTCGATCCGGCGAGCCGCAATCTCACGCGCTTCAACCCGGTGCCCGCGAAGACTGCGGATCTCACTATCCCGATCTTCGTCACTGTGCCGAACGCTGGCGCCGGTCCCGCAGGCGCGCGGCCGGCAACCGGCTGGCCCGTGGCGATCTTTCAGCACGGGCTGACTCGCAATCGGGTGGATGCGGTCGCTATCGCGGATGCGTTTGCATCGGCTGGATTCGTGGTGGTCTCGATCGACCTGCCGCTGCATGGCATTGGCGCCACATCGGCCGCCGCGGCCTTCCGCATGCCCGGGCTCGAGCGCACTTTCGACCTCGACCTGAGCAACAACCAGACGCTCGCGCCGGGACCGGATGGCGTCATCGATGGCTCGGGACAGAACTTCGTCAATCTCTCGAGCCTCCTCACGACGCGCGATAACCTTCGCCAGGGAGCGGTCGATCTCCTCACGCTGACTCGCGCACTCGCGGGCCTCGAGGTGACGGGCGACACGACGCCCGATGCCGACCTGAACCGCATCCACTTCGTCGGCCACTCGCTCGGCAGCATCGTCGGCGGCGTCTACGCAACCGTGGGCGCCAACGCACGCACCGCCTCGCTTCTGATGACCGGTGGCGGCGTCGCGCAGACGATCACCGATTCGGTGGCATTCGGCCAAGCAATCAAGAACGCGCTCGCGGCTCAGGGACTGATCGAGGGCACCACGCTGTACAACCAATTCCTGCGCGATGCGCAGACGGCGGTGGACGCGGGCGATCCGCTCAACTACATCAGCACGCTGGTGGCAGCAAAGCCCGTGCACATCGTCCAGGTGATCGGGAGCCCGCCGACGTGGCTCCCCGACCAGGTCGTTCCCAACAGCTCCACGCAGCGAATGATCACCGCGAGCGGCGCAGCCATACATCGCATCACCGCCGCCGGGATGAATCCGACCGGCACGGGCAACGGCGGGTACGTGAACTATGTCTTCGGCCATCACGGCTCGATCATCGATCCATCGTGCTCGACTCCGCCGGTGGGCCCGGATCCGCTGTTGTGTGGCGCGACGACCGCGGAAATGCAGCAGCAGACGGTGTTCTTCGCGGCGAGCCAGGGCACGGTCATTCGCGTCCTGAATGCCGCCGTCATTCAGGGGCCGTAACCCGGCAAGCGCATTTCCTTCAAGACATTCAAGCCGGGCGGCCTCGGGGCCGCCCGGCTTTTTTCGTGCGGTACAATCGCCACGCCCACCTGCTGACAGCGCGCCGCCCAACGATGTTCGGATCAAAAGCGAACCCTGCGCCGGACCCCGCCGCCACCGAGCCACGGGGCGGCTTCATCAAGCGGCTGCGCGCGCGGCTCAACCAGGGAGACTCCTGGCTCACGTACGACCTGGCAAACCTGCTGCCGGGGCGTGAGATCGATGCGCAGATCCTGGAGGACCTCGAGACACGGTTGCTGACGGGTGATGTCGGCGTCGAGGCGACGGAGACGATCCTGGGAAAGCTGCGCAGCGCGGTGGAGCGGCGCGAGCTCAAGGACCGCGAGGCGTTGCTCGGCGCGCTGCGAGCCTCGATGCTCGAGATCCTCGCCTCCTGCGAACGCGCGCTTACCGTCGATCCTTCGCAGCGACCGTTCGTGATTCTCGTCGTCGGCGTGAATGGCTCGGGAAAAACAACCACGATCGGCAAGCTTGCGCGCCATCTCAAGCAGCAAGGGCTGCAAGTGATGCTGGCCGCTGGCGACACGTTTCGCGCTGCGGCCATCGAGCAGTTGCAGGTGTGGGGACGACGCAATGAGGTTGCCGTGATCGCGCAGCAGAGTGGCGCAGATCCCGCGGCGGTCGTGTTCGATGCACTGGAGGCGGCCAGGGCGCGCGGCGCGGACGTGCTCATCGCCGATACCGCGGGCCGGCTGCACAACCAGGCGCACCTGATGGAGGAGCTCAAGAAGATCAAGCGCGTGATCCAGCGCTTCGACGCGAGCGCACCGCACGAGGTGCTGCTGGTGCTCGATGCGAGCCTCGGCCAGAACGCGCTCGCGCAGGCCGAGCAATTCAACGCCGCGCTCGGCGTCACGGGCCTCGTCGTCACCAAGCTCGACGGCACGGCCAAGGGCGGCATCGTGCTCGCCCTGTCCGAGCGGCTCAAGATTCCCATCCGCTTCGTCGGCGTCGGCGAGCAGGCCGAGGATTTTGGCGAGTTCGCGGCGGCTCCCTTCGTCGATGCGCTGCTCGGCTCCGCAGGCGGCACGTGATTCTCTTCGAGCGCGTTCACAAGCGTTATCCCAACGGCCGCGAGGCGCTGAGCGACGTGAGTTTCTCCGTCGCGCGTGGCGATATGATGTTCCTCACCGGGCATTCCGGCGCCGGCAAGAGCACGGTGCTCAAGCTGATCGCGCTGATCGACCGCCCGAGCCGTGGCCAGGTGATCGTCAACCAGCAGAACACCGCGGGCGTGCCACGGCGGCGTATTCCCGGCTTTCGACGCCAGATCGGCGTGGTCTTCCAGGATCACAAGCTGCTCAACGACCGGCCGATATTCGACAACGTCGCGCTGCCCCTGGTGATCGCAGGAATGCGCCGGCGCGAGATGGACAAGCGCGTGCGCGCCGCACTCGACCAGGTGGGACTCCTCGGCAAGGAGGAGTCGAGGCCGCTCGAGCTCTCGACAGGTGAGCAGCAACGCGTGGGCATCGCGCGGGCGGTAGTGAGCAAGCCGCCGGTGCTCATCGCCGATGAGCCGACCGGCAACCTCGATCCCGACCTGGCAGTCGACATCATGAAGCTGTTCAAGCGGCTGAACGAGGTCGGCGTCACCGTGCTCGTCGCGACCCACGATGTGCATCTCATCGAGCGCTTCGACTTGCGGCGGGTGACCCTGGAACAAGGGCGCCTGTCCGGCCACGAGGCGGGGCCCGGCCATGGCTGAGGCACGCGCACCCGCGGCGCGCGCCGCCGCCCACCGGCGCGGCGTGTTCGCTTCCATCGGCGTGTACTTCGAACGCCACGCCCAGACGCTCGTAGCGGCGCTCGGTCGCATGACGCGACAACCGCTGGCAACCCTGATGACGGTCATGGTGATCGGGATCGCGCTGGCGCTGCCTGCTGCGTTCGCGTTGCTGGTCAGGAATGCGCATGCGGCGACCGGCGGCGTGGGACAGCGCTATCGAGCTCTCTGTGTATTTCAAACGCGACGTCGGTCTCGCCAAGGCCGAGCAGCTCGCGCACGCACTCGAAGAGCGCAGCGGCGTCGCCGCGGTCGAGCTCATCCCATCGGACGCGGCGCTCAAGGAGTTCCGGGATTTCTCGGGATTCGGCGCGGCGCTGGATGCGCTCACGGATAACCCGTTGCCGCACGCTCTCATCGTGCGTCCCGCCGCCGACCACACCTCGCCCGCGGCGGTCGATGTGCTCAAGCGCCATCTGCAGAACTGGCCCGAGGTGGATCTCGTGCAGGTCGACACCGAATGGGTGAAGAGATTTCACACCATGCTCGACGTCCTGCGCCGCGTGCTCGGCCTGGTCGCGGCCCTGCTCGCCGCCGGCGTGGTCGTGATCGTGGGCAACACCATCCGTCTCGACATCGAGAACCGCCGCTCAGAGATCGAGGTCACGAAGCTCGTCGGCGGATCAGATTCCTTCGTCCGCCGCCCGTTTCTCTACACTGGTTTCTGGTATGGACTCGTCGGCGGTGCGCTGGCCTGTGGGCTCGTGGCGCTCGGCGCCTGGCTGTTGCAGGAGCCTGTCAATCGGCTCGCCGGCCTCTACGGAAGTGACTTCCGCTTGAGCGGCCTTGATCCGCGTACCATTGCGGCGCTGCTGGGTGGCGGCGCACTGCTCGGCTGGCTGGGCTCGTGGCTCGCCGCCTCGCGTCACCTGCGTGCCATCGAACCGTCCGGCTGAATCAATTGATCGCCAGGGAGACCTTCATGCATTTGCGCCGTCTTTCGATGATCGTGCTCGTCACCGCGCTTGGGCTCGCTGCGTGTGCCGCCAGTACCGGGAGGATGATGCAGTCGTGGAAGGATCCTTCAGTCAAGAAGCTGGATTTCGAGCGCGTAGTCGCGATCGGCATCAGCGACGACGGCCCCACGCGCCGGCTCGCCGAGGCCGAGATGGTGAAGATCATCGGGCCGGACGCGGTGGCCGCGTCGGAAGTGATCCCGGAGGCGGAGCGCAAGGACGTCGATAAGGTGCGCGCGCGACTCGTGGCAGAAGGCTTCGATGGCGCGATCACGATACGGCTGGTCGGGGCGGAGACCGAGCTGCGCAATGAGCAGGACCCCCTGCCGACGGCGTACTACACGATCTGGGGCTACTACGGCTTCGTCACCATTGCCGAACGCGGCCCCAGCTACCTGGCCGTCGATTCGAAGCTGCAGATCGAGGTCAATATCTATTCGCTCGAGAACGAGAAGCTCTTGTGGTCAGGCACGATCGAGACGCTGCAGCCCCGGCTGATCGAGACCCTGGTGAAGGACGTGGCCGAGATTGTGTCGAGGCGCCTCAAGCGCGAGGGCCTGATCTAGGGCAGCAACTGCCTATTGCGGCGCGCGCGCCTCGAATCGCGCGAGCAGCGCGCCTGACGCATTCAGAAGGTCGAGCTGATTGCCCTTGATCTTCCAGGCGGCCGCGCCATTGATGGCGGCAGTGAAGTTCTGTTCGGGATTCTTGCTGTCGGTGCAGGCCATCATCGTCATGCGGACCTGCGTGAACTTCAGCGTGCTTCCCTCGACCTCGTAGCTTCCCCCAAACTGGTTGCAGCCCCCGAAGCCCTGCACCTGGTTGCCCATCGGGTCCAGGCGAAAATACGCCTCCTTCCCATCCGCCGGCGTGACGACCGGTTGACCGCCCGCCTCCACCAGCTTCCAGTGCGTGTTCTCGAGTGTCGCGCTCGCGGCCGCGCCCGAGCAGCTCTCGCCGGGCATGACCGCGATGAACTTCTCCACGATCAGCGATTGCTGCGTGCCGGAGCCTTCCATACGCGGTTGCTCCGCGATGCGCCCGTCGACGTTCACGAGCAGTTCCTGGCCGGGTTGCTGGCGCGCGCTCGAATAGCCACGCTCGAGCGCGGCGTTGTCGCCCAGCTGTGCAACGGGGAACTTCAACTGCGTGAGGCACTCGCGAAACACTCCCGCATCTGCCATGTAGGAATACATGCCACGCATGAAAACGCGTGGCTCCAGCGGTTTGTAGCTGGCATTGCGCTTGAGCTCGTAGTTGAGCGTCGACTCGATCGGGTTGCCAGCAGTGTCGAGCTTGCGCAGCGTCTCGGGATTCTCGATCGAGAACATCAGCGAGGCTTCCCGGCCGCCGCGCAGGATGACCTTGTTGGCGTCCGGTGACATCGTCCAGGTGCCGATGTCGTCGTACGCCTCTCCTTCGCCCGCGCCCTTGCCGAGGTAAGTGGTGCGCAGGAAGTAGACGCGCCCCTGGCGCACGTCCAGCGAGTAGCGGATGCCCTTGCAGTCGGCGCACGGGAGCACGCCTTCATAGAGCGCGGGCAGCATTGCATCCGCGAGCATGCGGACATCGGGCGAGGCCGCAGGGGGCGCAGGCTTGACGGTCGGGTCCTGCGCGACGCCGACGCAGCCGGCGCAGAGGAGCGCGACCAGGCTCCAGCTCGTGACATTCTTCGGGCTCATTGCAGCTCCTTACCGGCGGCCTTTCGTTCCTTACTGCCAGAAACCAGCGACGCGGTCGATCGTCCAGTACATCGCGACGCTGCCGATGCCATAAACCGGCACCCGCCACGCCCAGTCGGGCATCCTCACGGCGGTCTTGCGCAACAAAGCGACTGACACGACCACGGCGGCGATGAACGCCAGCTGCCCGAGCTCGACACCGATATTGAAGAACAGCAGCGCGAGCGGAATCGCGTCCTCGGGCATGCCCACTTCGCGCAAGGCCCCGGCGAACCCGAAGCCATGCAGCAGGCCGAACACGAAGGCGACCACCCACGGCCAGCGCTCCGCGATGCTGACGCGGCCCATGCGGCTGCGCACGATCTCGGTCGCGACGAACACGATGCTGAGCGCGATCGTCGCCTCCACCGGAGCCTGCGGCACGTGAAGGAAGCCGAGAGTGGCCGCGGCGAGCGTAATGCTGTGGGCGACGGTGAACGCGGTGATCGTGATGACCACGCGGCGCCATCCCTGCACCAGGAAGAGGAGTGCAAGAACGAACAGCAGGTGATCGATGCCGAGCAGGATGTGCTCCACGCCGAGGCCGAGGTACGTCCATGCGACCTGCGTCCAGCCCGGCGCAGCCTCCACGGCGACTGAGGGCGAATCCGCGGTCAGCATCGCGACCTGCGCGGTGCCGTCGAGTCGCTCGATGCGGATCAGCGCATCGGTCGCGACGCTCGCCAGTCCTTCGACCGTGATTGTGCCGCCCTGCAGGCCTCCCGCGCAGTGCACCTTCCAGCGTTCGACGTACGCACCGCTCGTGAAAGAGCCGACAGGCGGCGACGTCGGCGTGCAGCTCGCGGGCAGCTGTGCGTAGATCCGCAGGCGCATGCCACTGGTCGCGGGCACCTTCCACATGGCCTCGTACGTTTCGGCGTCGGTCTGCCGCAGCTGCAAGTATCCGGGCCAGAACTGGTGCGCAGGCGCCGCCGCAGGCCAGGCCCACGCGAGGACAATCAGCAGGGCTCGCCACGGCCGATTCATTGCTGATCTCCCGCGGCCTGCAGCACCTTTACGCCCGGCGTGGGCTCGACGGTGACTGAATATCCCTCGCGCAGCTTGTGATAGAACTCGTCGCTCAACCGCTTGCGTCTTTCCGCGAGCAAGTCACGCGCGACCTGTTCGCGAATATCGCCGAGCTGCGGCAGGCTTCCGGGAATCACCTCGATCACTCGCACGAGGTGCAATCCATAGCCGGATTCGCTGGGGCCGGCCCATTGGCCCTGCGGCAAGGCAAGGATCTGCGCGGCAAAGCCATCACCGAACAAACGATCGAGCTCGTCGACGGCGATGCCTTCGTAGGTGGACGCGAGCGCAATGGGATCTCCGAGCTTCGAGGCCTGACGTTGGCTGGCGGAGCTCTGCAACAGCGTCAGCGCCGCCGCCGCGTCCGCCCCCGCTCGCTCGCCGCGTCGATCCCCGTTGAAGTAGAGGTGCTCGAAAGTGACGCGCGCTGGCCGCCGAAAGGCATCCGGATGCTGGTCGAGATACTCCTGCAGCTCCGCATCGCTGGGCTCGACCTGGGCAGCCAGGTCGTCGGTGACGAACTCCATTTTCTGTCTCAGTCGCCGCCGCACGATCGTGTCGTCGCGGTCGAGGCCCGTCGCCAGCGCCTCGCGATAAAGCACTTCTTCCCGCACATAGTCTTCGACCAGGCCATCGAGCTCAGTCTGCGTGGGCGGGCGTTGCCAGGTCCGTTGCCAGTTATCGGCGAGGCCTTCTACGGTGCGCGAGGTGACGACAATCTCGTTCGGTGCGACATCCTCACCCGCCACCAGGCGATACAGGACGAACAGTCCTGCACCCAACAGGAGAAAATGCAGCAAGGGCTCGCGTAGCATGGTCTTCATCATCCAGGGTCACCGGTCGTTGGCGACGCCGCGGCTTTCGGTAGCGGCGGGTCGGCGTTTTCTCTCGTTTGGGGCCGAAAATGCCGCGCAATCCTAGCAGGCGGCGGGCGTCGAGATTCCGTCGCGCGCCCACTCGGCGCCGCACCCGGCCTGCCCTTCAAGGCACTAGTGCCCGCCGCTCACCAGCGTGTAACTTAATGTTTCATAATGTTTTTCTGGCAACTCCTGAACTGCCGGGACCCTTAGCACTCTAAGAGCCGGACTGCTAACATACGCATCGTTCGCTAGACGGGAGGTCTTCTGAGTCAATGAGCAAGTCACTGGTCCTCAAGAGCATCGACACGCAGCAGCTGGCGGGCCCGCTGGGCAGTCTCGATGCCTACATCGAGCGCGTTTCCCGCATCCCGGTGCTGACCCGCGAGCAGGAAGTCGAGCTCGCCAAGCGTTTTCGCGGTGAAGACGACCTCGACGCGGCGCGCCAGCTGGTGCTGTCGCACCTGCGCTTCGTCGTGCACATCGCGCGCGGCTATCGCGGCTACGGCCTGCCAATGGGAGACCTGGTGCAGGAAGGAAACGTCGGCCTGATGAAAGCCGTCAAGCGTTTCGATCCGGACGTGGGCGTGCGCTTGGTGTCCTTCGCGGTGCACTGGATCCGCGCCGAAATCCATGAATACGTGTTGCGCAACTGGCGGCTGGTCAAGATCGCCACCACCAAGGCGCAGCGCAAGCTCTTCTTCAATCTGCGGCGCATGAAGAAGAACCTCGCGTGGCTCACCGACTCCGAAACGCGCGCGGTCGCGCGGGACCTCGGTGTCGCGCCCGAGGAAGTCACCGAGATGGAGAAGCGCCTGTCCGCGCGCGACCTGTCGTTCGATCCCGTCCCGGAAGGTGACGATGACAACAACTACAGCCCCGCCGTTTATCTGCGTGCCGCAGATGCGGATCCCGCGGTGCTGGTCGAACGCGAAGAATGGGAAGACACCACGGCGGGGCGGCTCGGGGTGGCCCTGGAAGCGCTCGATGCGCGCACCCGCGACATTCTGAAGAGCCGCTGGATGAGCGGCGAGAACGAGAAAGCGACCCTGCACGAGCTTGCGGAGCGTTACGGAGTGTCGGCCGAGCGGATCCGCCAGCTCGAAGCGAATGCGATCAAGAAGCTTCGGGCCAAGGTCGTACAGGGAGACGCGATCGAGAGCGCCTGAGGCGCCGCGTTCAACGCTGCGTTGAAAAGAAAAAGCCCGGCGAAAGCCGGGCTTTTTGTTCGGGGTCAGAATTCAATTCTGACCCCAGTCTGAACTCGCTCAGCCCTGAGTGATGGGCGCGAGCGTGAGTTCGACACGGCGATTGAGCTGGCGCCCGTCGGCCGTGTCGTTATTCGCCACCGGCCTGCCTTCGCCGGCGCCCACAATGATCATGCGCTGTTGCATCACGCCCTTGCCCGCCAGGTAGGTCGAGACCGTCTGGGCGCGGCGCAGGGAGAGCGCCTCGTTGTACTGGTCGCTGCCCGTGTTGTCGGTGTGGCCGGCAACCTCGACGATGGTCTTCTCATATTCCTTGAGTACCAGGCCGACCGAGTCGAGGACGCTGAAGAAGTTCGAATTCAGGTCGGCACTGTCGGTCTTGAACGTGACGTTGCCGGGCATGTTGAGCGTGATGTTTTCGCCGATGCGCGTGACGCTCACGCCCGTGCCTTGCAGCTGCTGGCGAAGCTTCGCTTCCTGCACGTCCATGTAGTAGCCGACGCTGCCGCCCGCGACCGCACCGACGCCGGCGCCGATCAACGCGCGCTCGCGCCGCTCCTTCGAGTCATCACCCGTGATCCATCCCACGACGGCGCCAGCCGCAGCGCCAATTCCGGCGCCCTTGACGACCTTGCTCGTCTGCTGTTCGCCGGTATACGGATTGGTTGTACTGCATCCCGCGAGTCCGACCGCGGCAGCCACAACCACCAGAGTCAGCACTTTCCATGCTCGCAATGGCTTCATGATTCCTCCACTCCAATTGCCAATCATGTTCGAGGGGTAGTGTGAATTCAGGTTCCTGAACCGCCGTTGAACGGGTTCTCAACCCTCAAAGCCCGCGCTCCGGCGCAGGGGGCGTCGTTGCTTTGCGATAGCCCTTGGGCCGGATTGCCACGGTATTACGCACCACGCTGCAACGCGTTCCATCGCTCAGATAGTAGCCATACTCGAACGTGGGCGTAGCGCGCCCGGTTGTCTCCAATTCGCGACGGACCTCGGTTTCGAGTTCAGCCGTGAGCTCGAAGCGCAATTCCAGGTCCGTGCCACCCCCGCGCTGAAAATCGATGCACATCGCGCGCGTCCACACCGAGTAACCGGGAAAGATGCGCGCGCAGGCGAGCGCGGCGATGGGATCGGCGACCGCCGCCTGGTAGCCGCCGAACATGACGCCACCGGGATTGCGCGAAAACGTGTTGAGCGGCAGCCGAATGCGCAGGCGGCGCCAGTCGGAGCTGACTTCGAGAACCTTCACACGCATGAGGAAGAACGGCGGATAGAGTTCGAGCCTGCGCGCATCGGAAAGGAATCGCGCATGCGCGAAGTACTGCATCACGCGCTGGCCGACGGTTGGTTTGCTCATGTACGAACCACGCGTTGTCTTGCGGGGCGGAAACCGCGGGCGTAGCTTTGCCGCCATGACGCGTCGCGCGCAAGCCTGGTTCGACGAATACTCCGAGAGCCACCGCAACCCCACCAACAAGGTGCTGCACTGGGTGTGCGTGCCGGTCATCCTGCTGAGCGTGGTCGGACTCCTGTGGGCGCTGCCTTTTCCCGGCGCACTGCGTAGTACCTCGCCCTTCCTCAACTGGGCGACGGTGGTCGCCGTGCTCGCGGTGGCCTACTACTTCACGCTGTCCGCCACCCTCGGCATCGGGATGATCGTGGTGATGCTCGCGATGCTCGCCATCGTCTACGGCCTCGACCTGCTGCCGGTCCCGTTGTGGATCACCTGTGTCACGCTGTTCGTCGTCGCGTGGATCGGTCAGTTCATCGGTCACGCCGTCGAGGGCAAGCGGCCGTCGTTCTTCAAGGACGTCCAGTTCCTGATGATCGGCCCGCTATGGCTGCTGGCCCATCTCTTCAGGCGCGCCCGTATTCCCTTCTAGACTTTCCTCATAACCAGAATGCAGACCGAAGTCAGTCGCAAGACTGACCAACGCTGCTAACGCGCGGCAACGCCGTGCGTAATCCTGTCCTGGCGGTGGCGATCGCGGTGCGTCACTGCATCCACAAGCCCTGGAAACGCGAATGGTCGGTCAACGGAGCGCGGTCGCCCGCCGATTGTTGCTTTCCCGGAACCAATGAATTTCGCCGTGATGGATTTTTCAGTGAGCTGTACGTCGCTACCGTATCGCTCGCACCCGACAGGAAGGAATCAACAAGTGTTTGCGCGCCAGACAACCCGGGGTCTCAGAACAGCGCGATGGATCGCCGCGCTGGCGGCTGCGGGCGCGTCTGTCATGGCGGCAGCGCAGGGCTCGGGGTCCGGCAACTCGGCTGTCGATGATCTGATCGAGCGCGCCTACTCGCTGCCCGCGGTCGAGCGAGCCGGCCCGCGGCTGGTCGCTGGCAATCGACAACGACCTGTTCGCCCCCACCCAGAGCGACCGTGACTACACCGGCGGTGTTGCGCCTCACCGTGGCTGGTCCGCAGACGACCGAGTACTGGTGGTCGCTCGATCCGCTGCTGCGGCGAATCGATGGCCTGTTGCTTCCCGGCCCGAGTTCGGAGCACTCAGCGGTGAACACGGCGGTGCAGGTCGGACTGGCAAGCTTCACGCCGCAAGACCTGCTCGCGGAGGACGTCAACTTCGCGGATCGCCCGTACGCGAGCCTGCTGTTCGTGACGGGTGCCCGCCAATACGTCGCACCCGATGCGCGCTCGGTTCGCTACAGCGACCTGACGCTGGGTGTGCTGGGACTCCCGATCACCGCCGACATCCACAACGCCATTCACAGGGCGGTGGGCAGTGAGACGGCGCGCGGATACGCGCACCAGATCTCGGCGGGCGGCGAGCCCACGGCGCGCTACGTCACGGGCGGCTCGCGATTGCGTGCGCAACGCTTGGCGCTCGGCAGCCGGCTGCTCGAAGCGAAGAGCACGTGGGAAATCAGCGCGGGCTATCTCACCGAGATGAGCTATGCGTTCTCGACGCGCCTCGGCAACATCAATTCCTCCTGGTGGACGTTCAATCCGGAGCGCGTCGACTACATCGCGCAGCCCTCGCCCGTCGCGAGCCGACGTGGAAGTGGGTTGAGAGAGCTGTACGTCTGGGCCGGCGCGAAGGCGCGGCTGCGTGCGTACAACGCGTTCCTGCAAGGCCAGTTCCGCGACAGCGACCATCGGCTGGGCGCCTCGGACCTCAATCACGTCATCGGCGAGCTGTGGCTCGGAATTACGGCGCAGTCGATCGGCGGGACACAGATGAGCTACGCCATGCGTTATCAGACCGCGGAAATTCGCGAAGGCCTTGGGAGCCGCGACCCCGTGTGGGCCGGCGTCACGATCAGTTACAGCTTCTGACGGACCCCCCTTGCTCTCTCTCCCGCAAACGGGAGAGAGGGCGTTTTTTTATTTCTTCTTTACAGCGCCCGCCCTGGGCGCATATCGCGGCCTGACGGCCTGGGCCCGTAGAGTGCCCGCCGAGCCGCTCCCATGACGGATCTGCTGTACCTGGTCCTTGCTGCCGTTTGCGTCGCACTCGTGCGTGCGCTCGTGCGCTTCTGCGATCGAATCGTGACGAGGGATTCATGAGCGGCGAGCTGATCTTCGGCGGCGTGCTCACGATCCTGCTGCTCGCCTACCTGCTGTACGCACTCTTCAATCCCGAGCGGTTCTGATGCGCGGCATCGATCTCCTGCAATTCGGCATCTACCTGCTGCTCCTCCTCGCTTGCACGCCGTTGCTGGGTGGCTACATGGCTCGCGTCTATGCTGGCGAGCCCCACTTGCTCAGCCGCGTGCTCGGCCCGCTCGAGCGTCTGCTCTACCGCGCCTGCGGCGTCGATACGAACTCAGAGCAGCACTGGACGAGCTACGCTCTCGGCCTGCTCGCCTTCAATGTCGTCGGCCTCGTGCTGCTGTACGCCATCCTGCGGTTGCAGCACCTGTTGCCGCTCAATCCGCAGGATCTCGGCCCGATGTCGCCGCACCTCGCGTTCAACACCGCGATCAGCTTCGTGACCAATACCAACTGGCAGTCGTATGGCGGTGAGACGACGCTCTCCTACTTCTCGCAGATGATCGGGCTCACGGTGCAGAACTTCGTGAGCGCCGCCACCGGTATGGCGGCCGCGATCGCATTGGCGCGCGGTCTCGCCCGCCACAACGCCAATAGTCTCGGCAACTTCTTCGTCGACACCACCCGCTCGGTGCTCTACATCCTGCTGCCGATCGCCATCGTGGGAGCGCTGCTGCTCGCATGGCAGGGAGTCCCGCAGAGCTTCGACAGCTACGCTCAAGCGCAAACCATCGAGGGAGCGCCGCAGACACTCGCACAAGGACCAGCGGCCTCGCAGATCTCGATCAAGCAGCTCGGCACCAATGGCGGCGGGTTTTTCAATGCGAATTCGTCCCACCCGTACGAGAATCCGACACCGCTTAGCAATTTCCTCCAGGTGTTCTTCATCCTGCTGATCCCCGCGGCGCTCGTGTACACCTTCGGCGTGATCGTGCGCGATCGGCGCCAGGGCTGGGCGCTGTGGGCGGCAATGGCCATCCTGTTCGCGGGCGGACTCTTCATCTGCTACGGCGCGGAGATGTCCGGTAATCCCCTGCTCGGCGCGCTCGGCGTCGATGGCTCCGCAGGCAACATGGAAGGCAAGGAGGTCCGGTTCGGCGTTTCCGCTTCGACACTGTGGGCGACCGCTACGACGGATGCCTCCAACGGCTCGGTCAACGCGATGCACGACAGCTTCACTCCGCTTGGTGGGCTCGTGCCGCTCTTCAACATCATGCTGGGCGAAATCATCTTCGGCGGCGTGGGCTCCGGGCCTATACGGAATGATCATGTACGTCGTGCTGGCGGTGTTCATCGCCGGGCCTGATGGTGGGGCGCACGCCCGAGTATCTCGGCAAGAAGATCGAAGCGCGCGAAGTGCTGCTGTGCATGCTCGCGCTCCTCGTGATTCCGCTCGGCATGATCGTCGTGCCGGCGTTCGGCGCGGTGCTGCCGATGAGCCTGAGCTCGCTCCAGGACAAGGGTCCGCACGGTCTCACCGAGCTCCTGTACGCCTACGTCTCGGCAACCGGCAACAACGGCTCGGCGTTCGCGGGACTCAACGCCAATATGCCTTATCACGACACGCTGCTCGGGATCTGCATGTTCTTCGGTCGCTTTGCGATGCTGCTTCCGATGCTCGCCGTCGCCGGCAGCATGGCCGCCAAGAAGTCCGTGCCGCCCTCGAGCGGCACTTTCCCGACTCACGGGCGTTGTTCGTGGTGCTGCTGATCGCCGTGATCTTCATCATCGGCGGTCTGACGTTCTTTCCCGCGCTCGCTGCTCGGGCCGATCGCGGAGCATCTCGCGATGCACGCGGGCCAGACCTTCTAGGAAACGGCGATGACTGCACGCCAGGCCAGCTGCCGCTGTTCGAGCGCACAGCTCGTCTCGTCGCGACGGCGCGAGCCTGCGCAAGCTCGACCCGCGCGTCCTGGTCCGCAACCCGGTGATGTTCGTCGTCGGCGTCACAGCCGCGTTCGTCACGGCGCTGTGGATCCGGGATCTGGCGTCGGGCGCGGCAGGACGCGGCCGTCGTCGGTCAGGTGACGCTCTGGCTATGGTTCACGGTGCTGTTCGCCAACTTCGCCGAGGCGCTTGCCGAGGGTCGCGGCAAGGCACGCGCGGACAGCCTGCGATCGCACGCAAACCGAAACGTCGGCCAAGCTCCTCGACGATCCTGACATGCGCACGCACCGGCTGGTGTCCGCGAGCGCGTCTCAAGCGCGGCGACGTGGTGCTGGTCGAGGCCGGCGACATGATTCCGAACGACGGCGAAGTCATCGACGGCATCGCCTCGGTCAACGAATCGGCGATCACCGGCGAATCCGCGCCGTCATCCGCGAGAGTGGCGGCGACCGCTCGGGCGTGACCGGCGGCACGCGCGTGGTCTCGGACTGGATCAAGGTGCAGATCACGGCCGCGCCCGGCGAATCGTTTCTCGATCGCATGATCGCGATGGTCGAAGGCGCGATTCGTCAGAAGACACCCAACGAGATCGCGCTGCACATCCTGCTCGTCGGGCCTCACGATCGTATTCCTGCTCGTCGTCGGTGGGCTCGAATTCTTCGCGTTCTTCTCCGGCGCGCCGATCTCGGTGCTGTTCCTGGTCGCGCTGCTGGTGACGCTCATTCCGACCACCATCGGCGGGCTGCTCTCGGCGATCGGCATCGCCGGCATGGATCGCCTCGTGCAGGCCAACGTCATCGCCAAGTCCGGCCGTGCCGTCGAGGCCGCGGGCGACGTCGACGTGCTGCTGCTCGACAAGACCGGCACGATCACGTTCGGCAATCGCATGGCGACCGAGTTTCTGCCGGCGGACGGCGCCAACGGAGGCTGGGGCTCGCGAAGCCGCGATGCTGGCCTCGATCGGCGACGACACTCCCGAGGGCAAGTCGATCGTGGCGCTGGCTGTGCAGCGTCATCGCCTCGACGCCACGCGTCCCGCAACACGCCACGGTCATTCACTTCAGCGCCGAAACGCGCATGAGCGGGCTCGATCTGCCCGACGGATCGATCCGCAAGGGCGCCTCGGATGCCATCCAGCGTATCGTGCGCGAGCGCGGCGGAGCCGCAGCATACGCGTCCGACGTATCGCCGCGCAGATCGATCGCGTTGGCCGCAGCGGCGGCACGCCGCTGGTGGTCGCGCGCGCGCGCGCGCGTGCTCGGCGTCATTCACCTCAAGGACGTCGTCAAGCCCGAGATCAAGGACCGTTTCTCGCGTATGCGCGCGATGGGCATTCGCACCGTGATGATCACCGGCGACAATCCGCTGACCGCCGCGGCGATCGCCGCCGAGGCGGGCGTCGATGACTTCATCGCCGAGGCGACGCCGGAGAAGAAGCTCGCAGTTCATCCGCGCCGAACAGGACAAGGGACACCTGATCGCGATGTGCGGCGACGGCACCAACGACGCACCGGCGCTCGCGCAGGCCGACGTCGGCGTCACCATGAACGACGGCACCGCCGCCGCCAAGGAAGCCGGCAACCTCATCGACCTCGACAGCAATCCGACCAAGCTCATGGAAGTGGTGATGATCGGCAAGCAGCTGCTCATCAGCCGTGGCGCGCTGACCACGTTCTCGATCGCGAACGACGTCGCGAAGTATTTCGCGATCCTGCCCGCGATGTTCGCCGCGACCTATCCGCAGCTCAATGTCCTCAACGTCATGCAGCTGGCGAGTCCCGAACAGCGCAGTGCTGTCCGCCGTGATCTTCAACGCGCTCATCATCATCGCACTCATTCCGCTCGCCATTCGTGGCGTGCGTTACCGCGCCACGAGCGCGATCGCGCTCCTGGGTCGCAACATGCTGCTGTACGGACTCGGCGGCTGGTCGTGCCGTTCCTCGGCATCAAGCTCATCGACCTCGTCGTGAACGCTCCTGGCCTCGCCTGAAGGGGAGTGCAATGCTCGCCCAACTGCGTCGCCGCGCTCGTACTGCTCACTGCTGATGACGTTGCTCACCGGACTGCATCTATCCGCTCGTCATCACCGGTCTCGCGCAGTGGTGGTGGTCCGATGCGGCGCACGGCAGCCTGATCAGCCGGATGGCGTGGTCATCGGTTCGCGTCTCATCGCTCAAGCGTTCACAGGACCGGGCTACTTTCATCCGCGACCCTCGGCGGCGGGCTCCGGCTACGATGCCGGCGCGAGCAGCGGCAGCAACCTCGGACCGACCAGCCAGGCCCTGATCGACGCGGTCAGCGAGCGCGTCGCCGCTGCCGACCGACGGGACGACCAGCGGCCACGTGCCGGCCGACCTCGTGACCGCATCGGGCAGTGGACTCGACCCACACCTCTCGCCGGCGGCGGCCGACTGGCAGGTGCGCCGCGTGGCCCAGGCGCGGCGTGTCCGAGGACGTGATTCGAGCGCTCGTCGCTCGCCACACCGAGGGACGACTTGGCTCCGTTTCCTCGGAGAGCCTCGCGTCAATGTCCTGCAGTTGAATCTGGCGCTCGACGACGAACACCCGCAAGCGGCCCGATGAAGGGCTCCCGCCCGACCAACTTCTGCTGCGAGCGAATGCGGGTTAACCTATTCGTGTGAGCGAGGATCGTCCCTCTCCCGATGCACTGCTGGCCGAGACCCGCCGCGAAGGACGTGGGCGGCTCAAGATTTTTCTCGGTGCAGCGCCCGGCGTGGGCAAGACCTTCGAGATGCTGTCCGTCGCGCGCCGTCGCAAGGCGGAAGGCGTGGACGTGGTCATCGGCGTCGTCGAAACGCACGGACGCGCCGAAACGCAGGCGTTGCTCGAGGGTTTGCCGGCGTGCCGCGGCGGCGCGTTTCCTACCGCGGCCGCGAGTTCGACGAGCTCGACCTCGATGCGCTGCTCGCGCGCAAGCCGCAGCTCGCACTGGTCGATGAGCTGGCGCACAGCAACGTGCCCGGCAGCCGCCACGAAAAGCGCTTATCAGGACGTCGAGGAGCTGCTGCGCGCCGGCATCGACGTGTTGACGACGCTCAACGTGCAGCACATCGAGAGTCTCAACGACCTGGTCGAGCGCATCACGGGCGTCAAAGTCCGCGAACGGCTGCCTGACCGCATGCTCGAGACCGCGGACGAGATCGAGCTCATCGACCTGCCGCCCGAGGAGCTCACCAAGCGCCTGCGCGAGGGCAAGGTGTACGTGCCCGAGGACGCGCAGCGCGCGGTGCAGAATTTCTTCACGCGCGGCAATCTGCTCGTGTTGCGTGAGCTCGCGATGCGCATGGCGGTCGAGCGCGTCGACGCGGACTTGCAGAACTACATGCGCGCTCGCGCGATCGAGGGCCCGTGGCCCGCGCGCGAACGCATTCTCGTGTGCATCGGCGCCAACGATGACGCCGAACGACTGGTGCGTCTCGGCAAACGCATCGCGGAGCGCAGACAGCTCCCGTGGGTGGTCCTTCATGTGGCCGCACGCCCGGATGAAACGCGCGGCGACGCGCCCGAACGGTTGCAGCAGGCATTCGCGCTCGCCGAGCAGCTCGGCGCGCTCGCGGTGACCGTGCCCGGCAGCAGCCTCGCCAACGAGGTTCTGGCCTACGCAGCCGAGCACAACGTCGCGGAGATCGTCGTCGGGCGCACGCGTCGCCGGCTCGCGCGGCTGCGTTTGCGGCCGAGCCTGGCGCAGGCATTGATCGACCGCGGCGCCGATTTCGAGATCACCGTCGCCAACCAGAGCGACGAGGAAGACAAGCCGAAGAAGGTGAGCGGCGCGGCACGCCTGATCGCACCGCGCACACCGGAGCGCGCCTGGGTCGAAGCGGTCGCCTTCGTCGCCGTGGCAGCCGGTATCGCAGCGTTGTTGGATCGTTATCTGGTGGTCGCCGAGCTCTCACTGGTATTCCTGTTCGCCGTGCTGGTGGCGGCCGTACGGCATGGCCTGGGACCAGGCCTGCTCGCGGCGATCCTCGCTTCCATCGCTTTTAACTTCCTGTTCACGGAGCCGCGACTGTCGCTGCACGTCACGCACGCGAGCGACTTGTTGTCCATCGTCTTCTTTCTGCTGGTCTCGGTGCTCGGCGGAAACCTGGCGGCGCGCCTGCGCGGGCAGATGCAGGTCACACGCACCAATGCCGAGCAGGCAACGTTGCTGTACGACTTCAGTCGGCGCATCGCAGGCGCAGTCAGCCAGGAAGACCTGTTTCGTACCACCTGCAGCTATCTCACCGACACACTTGGCTTCGAGTCGGTCGCTATTCGCTCGCACGCGGAAGGCGGCCTGGGCGAAGCGATCGGCGTCGGCGAAGCGCCCGCATTGATAGACATCGACACCGCCGCAGCGGCATGGGCCGCGACGCACGGTGAACCGGCGGGCTCGGGCACGGGCACGCTGCCCGCTTCGTGGTGGCTGTTCGTGCCGCTGGCCAGCTCGAAGCCTCCGCTCGGCGTGCTCGGCGTCAACCTGGGTGCGCGCAAGGCCGTCCTCACACCTGAGCAGCGGCGGTTGCTCTTCGCCATGCGCGACCAGACGGCGGTGGCGCTCGAGCGCATGGTGTTTGCAGAGGAAGTCGAGCGCACCCAACTCGTTTCCGAAACGGACCGGCTGCGATCGGCGCTACTCTCGTCCGTATCCCACGACCTGCGCACGCCGCTGGCGTCGATCATCGGCTCCGCGACGAGCCTCAAGCAGCTCGGCGAATCGGTGCCGTCCGCCGGGCGCAAGGAGCTGCTCGATACGATCATCGAGGAGGCCGAACGGCTCAACCGCTTCGTGCAGAACCTGCTCGACATGACGCGTCTCGGCTACGGCGCCCTCGCCGCCCGCAGCGACTGGTGCGACCTGCGCGAAGTCGTCGGTCGCGCGCGTGCACGCCTCGAGCAACCTTTGCGTCAGCATCGCCTGGATGTCGACATCGCCCCCGATGCGGCCCTCGTATACGCGGATCCGACGCTGCTCGAGCAGGTGCTGGTGAACCTGCTGGACAACGCCGCGAAGTACTCGCCCGAGGGTTCCAACGTCACTCTCAACGCGAGCGTCGCCGCGCGCCAGGTATTGATCGAGATCGCGGACGAGGGGCCGGGCATCCCCATCGCTGAACGCGAGCGGGTGTTCGATATGTTCTACCGCGTGCGCGCGTCTGATCAGCGTCGCCCGGGCACGGGCCTGGGACTCGCGATCTGCAAGGGATTCGTTGAAGCCATGGGCGGCACGATCTCGGTGCGTGGCGGAGCGGAAGGACGGGGCACCCGAATTGCGCTCAGCCTCCCGCGACGGGAACCGCCCGCAGGGCGCGTCACCGAAGCCGCATGAGCGTCGCCAATCCCCGCGTGCTGGTGGTCGATGACGAGCCGCAGATTCGCCGCCTGCTGCGGATCAGTCTCACCGCGCTGGGGTTCGAGGTTCTCGAAGCCGCCAGTGCGCGCGAGGCGATCGAGCAGGTCGCTACGACATCGCCCGCGGTCATCGTGCTCGATCTCGGCTTGCCCGATCGGGATGGCCAGGAGCTCATCCCCGACCTGCGTGCGATCACCAGTGCACCCATCATCGTGCTCTCGGTGCGCGCCGACGAGCGGGAAAAGGTGGCCGCGCTCAACGCGGGCGCCAACGACTATGTCGTCAAGCCCTTTGGCATGCCTGAATTCGTCGCGCGGCTGCGCGCGGCGTTGCGTTCCAGCCATCCGGCCGCCGCGGTGCCGCTTTACAAGGTGGGCGATCTCGAGATCGACGTCGCGCGGCACCAGGTCACGGTCGGCGGCAAACCGGTAAAGCTTTCGCGCCGCGAATTCGACCTCCTGGTCATGCTGGCAGCGCATCCCGGGCGCGTGATCACCCATCGCCAGCTGTTGAGCGAGGTCTGGGGACAGGAACACCTGGAGGACACCCAGTACCTGCGCGTCTACGTCCGGCAAATCCGCGAGAAACTGGGAGACGACCCGGCGAATCCCCGCTTTATCGAGAACGAACCGGGCGTCGGATACCGTTTGCTCGAGCCGCGAGGCTGACACGCCTCGGTCGTTTGGCTCTCAGCTGAGCGGGGTCGTCATCGCGAGGTCGATGAAGGCTCGCACCTTGGGCACGAGATCGCGCCCGCCCAGGAAGATCGCATGAACGGGCACCTTCGGCGCCGACCACGCCGAGAGCACGCGCTTCAATGTGCCGCGCGTCACCTCTTCCTTGCCGATTGCGGCGGGCAGCAGCGCGATGCCGAGCCCGCGCATGGCGGCGTCCCGGACCACCAGGCTGTCATTGGCCCGAACCCGGGCGGGACCGTCGATGCGCAGTTCGCGCGACAGGGTTAAGAGCCGCCAGCCGCGTTGACCGCTGCCCGAGAACATGAGGAGCGGGTGCTTCCGGAGATCGTCGCCATCCTGGAGTGTCCCGTGGCGCTCGAGGTAGGCCGGGCTCGCGTACAAACCGTAAGTCAGCTCGCCGACCTTGCGTGCCCCGACTGCGGACTCGCCCAGCGGTCCGGTGTGCAGTCCGAGGTCGAAGCCCTCCGCCACCACGTCGACCGGCCGTCCGCTCACATCGATCTCGAGCGCGACCTGCGGATAGCGCTCGGCGTAGACATCGATCCAGCGGCCGACACCGGTGATCGCGAGCTCGGAGGCGATGGTGAGACGCAACGTTCCCTGCGGGTCGCTCTGCAGGTTGCCGGCGATCGACTGGATGTCCTCGACGGCGGCCAGCACGCCCACCGCCTGGTCGTAAATCTGCTGCCCCACTTCAGTGAGCCGCACACGCCGTGTGGTGCGTTCGAGGAGGCGCACACCGAGCTCTTTCTCGAGGCCCGAAAGGCCGCGGCTGACGCGCGCCTTGTGGGTTCCGATGGCTGCCGCAGCCTTGGTAAAGCTGCCGGTCTGAACGACCTTCACGAACGTGGACAGCGAGTAGAGATCCATTTCTGTTGCCATCTTAAGCAACAATCAAGCTGGTGTCACCAGCTTTGAGCACGGGGAGGACATCATTCGAGGCCGCCCGGTATCACCGGGAACACACGGTCGCGAGGCAGCGGCGGACGGGTCGGCAGCGCTTCTGCTGCTATCATTCGCGCCCGATTTCGCCGCCCAATACGCGATCGCAAGTAGCCGGAGAACACCGTGGCCACCCCCGCCAGTGACGCCGCACCCGCCCGCAAAACCAGCGCTCCCTCACTCAATCCGCTCGACCTTTACAACGTCCGCGCGCAGCTCTCGGAAGAGGAGCAGATGGTGCAGGACACGGTCGGACGGATGGTCGACGAGAAGATCATCCCGGTCATCGGCCGCTGCTTCGAGGAGCATCGTTTTCCGCGCGAGATCGTCCGCGAGCTGGCCGAGCTGGGACTGCTCGGCGTGTACCTGAAGGGCTACGGCTGCGCAGGCCTCAACGCCGTGAGCTACGGGTTGATCTGCCAGGAGCTCGAGCGCGGCGACTCGGGTATCCGCAGCTTCGTCTCCGTACAGACGAGCCTCTGCATGTACCCGATCTACACCTACGGGAGCGAGGCGCAGAAGCAGAAGTTTCTCCCCGGCATGGCGAAGGGCGAGCTGATCGGCTGCTTCGGGCTGACCGAACCGCATGGCGGATCCGACCCCGCCAACATGCGCACGCACGCCCGGCGCAAAGGCAAGGACTGGGTGCTGAATGGCGCCAAGATGTGGATCACCAACGGCAGCATCGCGGACGTCGCCGTGGTGTGGGCAAGCACGGATGAGGGCATCCGCGGTTTCCTGGTGGAGAAAGGCACGAAGGGGTTCGATGCGCCCGAGATCGAGCGCAAGTTTTCGCTCCGCGCCTCGGTGACCTCGAGCCTCTTTCTCGACAATGTCATGGTGCCCGAGGAAAACCTGCTGCCGGGCGTCGTCGGCCTGAAGGGACCGCTCTCCTGCCTGAACCAGGCGCGCTATGGCATCTCGTGGGGCGTCATCGGCGCCGCCCAGGCCTGCCTCGGCCAGGTCATCGAATACACGAAAAGTCGCGTGCTGTTCGGCCGGCCCGTAGCCCACACCCAGGCAATCCAGATCCGCCTCGCGGACCACGCCCGCCGCATTACCACCGCGCAACTCCTGGCCCTGCACCTCGGGCGTCTCAAGGACAAGGGCGAAATGGCGCCGACACAGGTTTCGCTCGCGAAGTGGAACAACGTGCGCATGGCACTCGATGTGGCGCGCGACTGCCGTGACATTCTCGGCGGGTCAGGAATCAGCGCCGAGTACGTGCCGATCCGGCACATGCTCAACCTGGAAAGCGTGATCACCTACGAAGGGACGGAAACCGTCCACCAGCTCACGGTCGGGCGCGAGCTGACAGGCGTGAGCGCGTTCTAGAGGGGTCAGACGCCCGGGAGCCAGCGGCGGATCATCCGCAGCGTGCTCACCGGGTTGTAGATCGAGGCCGGCGGTACCACGTGCTGGACTCCCGCCAGGGCTGCACCAGACGCGGCGCGGCTGATCCACGACGTTTCCCGCGGTCGCGCGTTCCACAGAGGTTGGGTTCCCCGCCCGTTTGACGGGTTGGCGACGTGTGCGTTGGACTGCGCGCTGAGGGTGCGGTCGATGCGCCCTTCCATGTGCCAGGCGCTGAGCAGCACGCCCAGCGCAATCCAGTTCATCGCGGCATCGCGGTAACGCGTTCGCAGGGCTGCGGACGGATCGCCGCCGTTGATGAGGGACTGAACTCGGTCGCGGACGCTCATGACACACCTATCTTCGTGAGGATTGTGACTCTGGATTCACCTGTCTGTTCGCTCAATTTGCGTTGCCTGGAGGCGACACTCGTGCTCACAGACAGGTTTTGTTCAGCTTTTGCGATGACTTCAAAACGCAACGGTCCGCCGGGCCGGACGGCATCGAACGGAAAACAGGTAATGAGGCGCAGCGACCCGGCTTCCGCGTCGAGCACGAGGCGTTCGACCCGCGTATCCACGATGCGCAGCCCCGTCACCCGGTAGCGAACGCGGGCGCCATCGAGTCGCTCGATCTCGATCGGATCGCCACTGCGCAACTCCCGAAGGAAACGGAAGTGAGTATCGCGATGACCCACGACGGCAGCCGATCCGGGCTGCCCCGGCAGCGCTGTCCCCAGGATGTGGGCGGGTCCAAACGCAAGCGCTTGCCCGGATGACCCTTCGAGGACGATCAGGTGGCGGTCCTGCCCGGGTGCTCGCAGCCGCGCGACGGGATGCATGTCCGCCCATGGCCACGGACGCACCGAGCGCTCACCGAGCAGCGTTCGCTCCCACGCGCGCTCCAGCAGTTCCTGTGCAAGCAGCGCCTTTGCGTGGATGTACGCGGCCGCACCGAACTGCCAGGTCGCCAGCGCGAGCAGGAGTGGCGCTGCGAGACTGCGGAGTTTCATGCGCGCTCCCTGCGGGGCAGTGCGAGCGCGAGCAGCCCGAGGAGCAGGAGCATTGCTCCGAGCGCGACATGCAAGGGCGCAGGCGTTGCGGTCGAGGGATAACCGACGGCTGCCGCGGACCATGCCGAACCTGCGGGCGCGACCTGCGGCACCGCCGTGCTGCCGCTCGAGATACCGGCGGGCCGCGAGGGCGTGCGATCGACCGCCACCAGGCTCGTGTAAGGGCTTACGAGCTGATGCGTGAGCGCGAGGGCGAGCACATCGCGCCGAATGGTTTCGGGGTCGGCGCCAGAGCGGCGTTGATCGAGCAGGTCGTCGATGCAGCGGCGCGCCCACAGCGAGGCCACGCCGTGATGAGGAGTCGCGATCGAGAGCGGTACCTGGCGCAACCAGTAGCCCGATTCGCTGCGGCCGGTGAGCGAGAGCAGGCCTTGCACACGCCCGACGAGACGCGCGCTCAGGATGACGGGCTCGCCGTAGTACACGTCGGGCACCTTGGCGAGCGCGAGGTCCGCGCTGAGACCTTCAGGCCAGCGCAACTCGATGTCGGTGAGTGCGGGGGACTCGATCTTTTCGAAGAGCTCTCCCATGCGCTTCTGGACGTCGCGATCCGAGCCGATGAAGGTGAACGTGCCGCGTCCCATGGCGGCCGCGTCGCGCATGAAATGGCCATTGGGAGCTGCGCCGATGCCCACGGTGAACAAGCGTGCCCGCTCCAGGCGCTGCTTGATGAGGTTGAAGAGCTGCTCTTCATTGCCCACCGCACCATCGGTGATGAACACGATCTGCCGCAGGTGAGCGGCGCTGGCGCGCATGGCGAACGCGGCCTCGAGCGCCGGCAGCATCTCGGTGCCGTTGTTGGCCTCGAGCGCCGCCACGTAGTCGAGCGCCACCTCGAGATTCGCGGCACTCGCCGGCATGGGCTCGGGATACAGGGTCTCTGTGAGACTGTTGAACTGGATGACATTGAACCGGTCGGTCGGCTGCAGCCGGTCGAGCGCCATGGTGAGCGCCGCCTTCGCCTGCACGATCGACGGTCCCTGCATCGACCCGGAGGTGTCGATGATGAAAATCACCTCGCGCGGTGGCGTGGCACGTGTCGTCTGCTCATGCGGGGGCACGAGCATCAACAACGCATACGTGTCCGCCCCGACCTGCTCCGTGAACACGGCCGCTCCGGCCGCCGAACCGAGATCGGCCGACCACACCAGCTCGAAGTCGCGATCCGCGGGGACGGTTTCCTCCACCAGCTGAACGGAATAGCGGCCCTTCGCGTCGCTCATCTGCACGGCGTGGTGCAGGCTGCGCAGCTTCGCGAGGCGAAATCCGGCATCGAGTGAGACGCGGATCGAGGCGCGCTGCGAGTCCGGGCCGCCCGCATCGGTGGGAGGCGAGATGCGATGCGCATCGGGCACTGATGGCGCCGCCTTTTCGGTCGCATCGTCGCCGCCCGCGCCTGCGGGGTTGTAGCGCGGAGTGATCGTCAGCGGGATGCGCAGACTCCACTGCTCGTTCGAGTAGTCGAGCGACTCGAGGTAGCCGATCTCGACCGCGACCGTTTCACCGGGCGGAACATTGGCGATCGATGTGGTGAAGAGGTTCGGTCGTTCCTGCTCGACGAGGCTCGCCTGCTGACCGGCCTGGCGCGCGTGCTCGAAGACCTTGCGCGCCGCCTCGCGTTCGCGGATCTCGCCGACGATGACGCGCTCGGCGATTCGCATTTCGAGCCGGTCGACCGCGGCTTTCTCCGAAAGCGGAAAGACGTACACGGCGTCCATCCATTCGGTGGAATCGTTGCGAAACTGCTGGCGCACGGTGACACGAGCGATCATGCCGCTCACCTGTGCGTCGACCGTGGTGTCGACCCGCACGGCGGATTGCAGGACGCCGCTTCGATTGCGCAACAGGAGGCTGCCGGCGCGCACGCCATCGACCGGATTGGCGTGGGCGGCGTGCGTCCAGCCCATCAAGGCGTAGAGCGACAGTGCGACCGCGAGCGCCAGCCAGTTCGCTGCAGTGTCGCGCCGCCTGAGGAACAACAGCCGCGCGCGCGAAAGGCGCTGGGGGAAGGGCTCGCAACCCGTGCCCCGGCGCCTGTTGAACTGCACCCAGGAATTCCTGTCGGCTGATTCGTTGAGCCGTCGTGTCTCGGTCTCGCTGCGCATGTGCCCTCTCCCGCCGCGCCTGTCGGTGTCCTGCGGCCGCTTGCCAGCCGCTCGTCGCAGGGTTCATTCAGCCGCCGGATGCGGGCACAGCGCAGCCGGGATTCGGACCGGGACCTGATCAATTGTGATCAATTCGGGCAATCGTTCTGGCACGCGCGGCTAACCGGTAGACTGGCCAGGCATGAAAAAGCTGATCGCGATCGTCGAGGATGAGCCGGCCATCCGCGCCAACTACACGGCCGCATTCGAGCGCAACGGTTATGCCGTACGTGCGTTCGCGAATCGCCGCCTCGCCATGCAGGCATTCAACTCGCGGCTGCCCGATCTCGCCATCATCGACATCTCGCTCGAGGACGAAGTGGAAGGTGGTTACGAGCTGTGCCGGGAGCTGCGCGTGCTGTCGGCGACGCTGCCGATCATTTTTCTCACCGCGCGCGACAGCGAGATCGACGCCATCTCGGGCCTGCGGCTCGGGGCGGACGACTACCTCACCAAGGACATCAGCCTCGCCCATCTCGTGGCGCGCGTGGTGACGCTCTTCCGGCGCATCGAGGCGCTTAACCGGCCGGCGAAATCCGAGCAGATCCTGCAACGCGGAGCCTTGATGCTCGACGCCGAGCGCCTGCAGGCGTCCTGGAACGGGAGCGTGGTGCCCTTGTCGCTCACCGAGTTCTGGATCGTGTACGCACTCGCCGAGCATCCCGGTCACGTGAAGAATCGCCAACAGCTCATGGACGCGGCCAACGTGGTGCTCGACGACAACACCATTACCTCCCACGTGAAGCGGATCCGTCGCAAGTTCGTGGCCGCCGATGCGGGATTCGACGCCATCCACACCGCGTACGGCATGGGCTATCGCTGGCTCGGTACCGAATAATCAACGCGCGCTTCCGCATGTCGCTGCGCTACCAGCTCCTGCTGCTCGGGCTGCTGACTCTTTTTCTGCCGTGGGCGGGTTGCCAGTACGCGCGTGAGATGGAAACGGTGTTGCGGGAGGGCCAGGAACAGGCATTGCTCGCGACCGCCTCGACGCTCGCCAACATGCTCGCTGCGCGCCCGCAACTCCTGTACCCGGATTCTTCGCGACCAGCGCCTTTCGACCCGGCGACGGGCGATGTCTATGCGTACCGCTTGCGGGCCCAGCCACTGCTCGATGGCTATGCGGATGACTGGGGATTGCCGGCCGATGCGCTCACGCACCTGGGCGCGGCCGGCGCGCCGCTCACCGTCGACTACGCGGCCGGGTTCGACGAACGCAATCTCTACCTGCTGCTCGTCGTCGCCGATGCCACGCCGCGGCTCGAGTCGCCGACGAACCCGGACCGTGATACTGAGACGCGCGCCGATCACGTCTGGCTCGCACTGCTCACGCCGGCCGGGATGAACGAGGTGTATCTCCTTTCCACCAGCGCTCCCGGCCTCTTCGGTGCGCGCCAGCCGGTCGTGTCCACCTACGGCCAGCGTCGCGAAACTCCGGAGCCCCGCATCCAGGCGTTCTGGCAAGCCGAGCCACAGGGTTATCGCCTCGAGATACGCGTGCCCGCATCGATGGTGGGCGCGGGACTTGGTTTTGAAGTCGTCGATGTTTCCGGCGAGAACGCGGTGCCGGCGCGCGCCGGCACGCTCGATACCGCGACTCATCAGCCACGGGGACGCTTGCTCCTGCCCTCGGTGCGGCTCGCGAGCGAGCTCGATGAGTTGCTGCCCACTGCGACACGCGCGGCCGTGGCCGACGTCAACGGCTGGGTGCTGGCCGAAGCCGGCGTGTTGCAACCGGACCCGGCCTACCCGCCCTACGATGAGATCGTGCACGCGCCCGCGCGCTGGCTCGAAAGCCTTTATCGCCGCGTGCTCGAGAGCGGACGCGCCGATCTACCCACGCGCCGTGTGCGCGCGGGGCGGCTCATCGATCCTCCCGCTGACGTCGCTTTCGCGGGAGCGACCGGCAGCAAATGGTTTCGTCTTGCCGACGAGCGGCGCACCCTGCTCGCGGTCAGCGCGCCGATCCAGAGCGGAGCCGAACCGCTCGGAGTATTGGTCCTGGAGCAGGCGAACGATCGCCTGCTGACGTTGCGCGACCGCGCGCTGACACGGCTCCTCAACATCACGTTCGTCGCGACCGCCGTGGCCGTGGCGGGCCTGCTGGCATTCGCGACCGTGATCTCGCTGCGTCTCGCGCGTCTCAAGCGCGCCGCTGAAACCGCGTTGGCGCCGGATGGGCGCCTCAACGCGGTGATACCCGGAACCCGGGCGCGCGACGAGTTGGGCGACCTGGCGCGAAGCTTCGCGGCGCTCCTGCAACGCCTGAACGAATACACCGATTACCTGCGTACGCTCGCCGGCAAGCTCTCGCACGAGCTGCGCACGCCGCTCGCGATCGTGCGCTCCTCGCTCGATAACCTCGAGTCCGAGCGCGACTCACTCGAGGCCTACGTCCAGCGCGCGCGCGAGGGTACGGATCGGCTGCACGCGATTCTCAACGCCATGGGCGCCGCCACGCGTACCGAAGAAGCCATCCGCAGCGCGCAGCGAACCCGCTTCGACCTGGCCGAGCTGGTGCGCTCGATGACACGTGCGTATGCAGATACGTTCAGGTCGCACCAGTTCGTGGTGCGCGCTCCAGACGGCGAGTGCCCCATGACCGGAGCGCCCGAGCTCATCGTGCAGCTGCTCGATAAGCTGGTCGAGAACGCGATCGATTTCAGCGCGCCCGGCGCGACGCTCGAGCTGGCGCTCGCTCGCGAGGGAGAGCTGCTGACGCTCAGTGTGTTCAATCCGGGTGCGCCGATTCCGCCAGCGGTGCATGCGCGGCTGTTCGACTCGATGTTCCAGTTTCGGCGCGACCCGCTCGGCAAGCCCCACTTTGGCCTGGGGCTGCACATCGTGCGCCTGATCGCCGAGTTCCACGGCGGACGTGCCTTTGCGGAGTACCTCGCCCCGGCCGGTGGGGTGCGCGTGGGCGTCCGACTCCCCTCCTCAACCCCCTGATCCGACCCTGGAATCGGGGCGTCCAGGGCCAAACGTCGGCGGACTTTACAGGCTCCGGGCGAGCGTCCAGAGGAATATGTCCGCCAAGGCGGGACGGGTCACGAATTTCTTGATGCTAATGAGAGGTTTAGTGCCGAGCCGACAGGCGTGGCCGTAACTGGCACGATCCGCGAAAGAACCCAAAGCATGCACGACTTCACCCTCATCCCCCACCGTGTCGGCCTTTCTTACAGGCTGGGGACGCACGAGCAGGTCAGGCCTTCACCAGTTCGTGTATCTACATGATATTTAAATGTTTATCTGCCGTGGCACGTGCCTTGCTTTGTTCTGGCCGAGCCACGGTAATCCGTGGCCAGGTGCCAAGAGCGAAACGTAACGTCGATTGATCAGAGAAGCGGATTTCAAAGGGGATTTGAGAATGTCGTCCAAGAAGAAACTGAGATTGGTACAGACCCTGGCGGCGGGACTCTTGCTGACAGCCCTCTCCAGTGTCGCCAATGCCAACTACATTCCGTGGACGTGGACGGATAACGTCGATCCGACGCCGGACATCACGATCCCGCCGGATTATCCGTACACCCACAACCTGACAGACAACGGCGCCGCCTCGTTCCGGCCGCTGGACGACTACATCGACTGGTACTCGCTGTCGGTGCACCTCTACGACGACCAGTACGATGGCTGGTTCAACGCCGGCGAGTGGGCGTACATCGAGGGTGCGGGCGGCGGCTGGTTGGGCGATCGCGCCTACTTCGATCTCTCCGGGGCGTTCTCCGGAACCGTTTTTGAAGGTGCCTCGCTGGTTGGCTGGCTGCAGCTGAACCTCACCGGAACGTACGACGTCGTGGTCTCGAGCTGGGGTGGCGACTTCATGTTCGACTCCTCGCGCCTCACTGCTCGCGGCTATCGGCGCATACCGGTACCCGAGCCCGGCACTCTCGCACTGCTCGCCATCGGTCTCATCGGCATGGGTGTGGCGCTGTCTCGTCGCCGCAAACACAAAAAGTAACAACAAAGAGAAGAAGAAGAATCCCCGGGATCGACGATAAGTATAAAAACCCAGATCCTGGACAGCCCGAAGCCCCGCCTCGCGCGGGGCTTTTTTTTGCCTGCCACCGACCCAAGCCCGCTTCTCCACTGTCGAAAGTCGCGGCCGCTACCTGACCGCGTGCCCTGATCGCGCCGGGCGGCGTGCTGTCATGCTTCGGCCGCGCTGGATGAGTGTCCGCGCGTTGCCGGTCCGGGAGCAGCCATGTCAGTTGAATCGACCGAGCTGGGTCATATTGGCGGTGAGAAGGCGCGGGATCTCGCGCCTTCGATCGCGCACGTCCGCAGCCATGTGCGTCTGCAGGCGATCGACGTGCTGCGCGGCCTGGTGATCGTGCTCATGGCGCTCGATCACGTGCGCGACTACTTCACCGGTGTGCGCTTCAGCCCGCTCGATCTCACGCAAACCGATACGGCGCTGTTTCTCACTCGCTGGATCACGCACCTCTGCGCGCCGACGTTCATCTTTCTCGCCGGCATCAGCGCCTGGCTCGTCGGCCGGCGCTGCACGCGGCCCGAGCTCACGCGTTTCCTGCTCACGCGCGGCCTGTGGCTCGTGGTCCTCGAGTTCACCGTCGTGACGCTCGCCTGGACGTTCAACCTGCGTTACGACCTCGGCCTTTTCCTGCAGGTGCTCTGGGCCATCGGCGTGTCGATGATGGTGCTCGCGCTCCTGGTGCGCGTGCCGCTGCCGTGGATCGGCGTGTTTGCCGTGGTGATGATCGCGGGTCACAACCTGCTCGACGGCATCCAGCCCGCGACTTTCGGTGCGGCGGCGCCGTTGTGGGCTGTGCTGCACGTGCAGATGCCGATCCCAGTGGGGTTCGTGCACTACCCGCTGATTCCGTGGGTGGGTGTGATGGCGCTCGGCTACGTGCTTGGAGGCCTGTTCGAGCTCGAGCCCGCGCGGCGGCGCAGAGTTCTGCTCGCGCTCGGTAGCGCGATGATCGCTGTCTTCATCGCGCTGCGGCTGGCGAACGGCTACGGCGATCCTCATCCGTGGGCGTCGCAGTCATCGGCGACGCTGACGCTGCTTTCTTTCCTCAACGTGCACAAGTATCCGCCGTCGCTTCTCTACCTGCTGGTGACGCTCGGACCTGCACTGTTGCTGCTCGTGTGGTTCGAGTCGGCGCGCGGGGCGCTGGCAAACTTCCTCGAAGTGTTCGGGCGCGTGCCACTTTTTTTCTATGTGCTGCATATCGCGCTCGCGCACGCTCTCGCGGGCGTAGTCGCGCTGCTCACCGGTCATGGCACGAGCGTGCTCACGGGCTTCTTCTTCGACTTTCCGCCCACGTGGGGTTACGGCTTGCCGGTCGTGTACGCCGCGTGGCTCGTGGTGCTCGCGCTGCTCTACCCGCTCTGCCGCTGGTTTGCGGACCTGAAGCGGCGGCGCAACGACTGGTGGCTGTCGTATCTCTAGCCCGGGTCAGAATTCAATTCTGACCCCATTAGATGGCGAGGTTGTTGAGTATCCCGCGCGCCGCTTCGCGTCCTTCGAACACTGCCGTCACCACGAGATCCGCACCGCGCACCATGTCGCCACCCGCGAACACCTTGGGATTCGTCGTCTGGAACGGCCGCGCCTGGTCGGCGGAGACGCGCACGCGGCCGTTCCGGATGCAGCGCGATGCCAGAATCCTGGAACCACGGCGGCGGGCTCGGATTGAAGCCGAAGGCAATGATCACGGCATCCGCGGGCACCAGGACTCTTCGGTCCCGGGAATCGGTTCCGGAACGCGGCGGCCGTTCGGACCCGGCGCGCCCAGGCGAGTCTGCACCAGCTTCACGCCTTCGACGCTGATCGGTGCCGACGATTTCGATCGGCTGGGCGATTGAAGAGGAACTCGACGCCCTCTTCCTTGCTGTTCTTGAAGTCGCGCCGCGAGCCTGGCATGTTGGCTTCGTCGCGCCGATAGGTGCAGGTGACGGATTCGGCGCCCTGGCGGATCGCGGTGCGATTGCAGTCCATCCCGGTGTCGCCGCCACCGAGCACCACGCACGCGCTTGCCGCGCATGTCGATGAACGCTTCCGCCGAACCTTCGAGGCCGAGCTCGCGATTGATGTTGGCGATGAGGTACGGCAGCGCCTCGTACACGCCCGGCAGGTCCTCGCCGGGAAAGCCGCCTTTCACGTAGCTGTACGTGCCCATGCCGAGGAACACGGCATCGTATCGTCGAGCAGGCTCTGCGAACGGAATGTCCTTGCCGATCTCCGTGTCGAGGACGAACTCAACGCCCATGCCCTCCAGCAGCTCGCGACGCGTCTCGACCACTTCCTTTTCGAGCTTGAACGGCGGGATGCCGAACGTGAGCAGTCCGCCGATCTTCGGGTAGCGGTCGAACACGATCGGCTTGACGCCGTTGCGCGCCAGGATGTCGGCGCAGCCGAGACCGGCGGGCCCGGCGCCGACGATCGCGACGCGCTTGCCGGTGGCGACGCACGTGCGACAGATCCGGCCGCCAGCCCTGCCTTGAGCGCCTCGTCGGTGATGTATTTCTCGATCGCAGCCGATCGTCACCGCACCGAAGCCGTCGTTGAGCGTGCAGGCGCCTTCGCACAGGCGATCCTGCGGACAGATGCGGCCGCAGACCTCGGGCAGCGAGTTGGTTCGATGCGAGAGCTCCGCCGCCTCGAACAGACTGCCCTCCTGGACCAGCTTGCAGCCAGTTCGGAATGTAGTTGTGGACCGGGCACTTCCATTCGCAGAACGGATTGCCGCAGGCGAGGCAGCGTCCCGCCTGCTGCGCGGCCCCGTCGGCGTCGAACTGCGAGTAGATCTCGCGAAAGCCGCGCAGGCGCACCTCGATCGGGCAGCTTCTCCGGATCGCGGCGCGGGATGTCGAGGAACTGGAAATGCTTGTCCGCCATTACGCCGCCCGCCGCAGGTTCTCGATCAGCGAATCGATCGCCGCGGCCTTCGGCTTCACCAGCCAGAACTTGCCGAGGAAGGCGCGGAAGTCGTTCAGGATCTCCGTCGCCCCAGACGCTGCCGGTCTCGCGCACATGCCGCTCGATCAGGTGCCGCAGGTGCTGCAGGTGCGTCTCCATGCCCTCCGGCGTGATGCGGTGGATGTCGATCAGCTCGTGGTTGTAGCGATCGACGAAATCGCGATCGAGGTCGAGCACGTAGGCGAAGCCGCCGGTGAAGCCGGCGCCGAAGTTGAGCCCGGTGCGCCCGAGCACGCACACCACGCCGCCGGTCATGTATTCGCAGCAGTGATCGCCGGCGCCTTCGACCACCGCGATGCGCGCCGGAGTTGCGCACCGCGAAGCGCTCGCCGGCGTGGCCGGCCGCGTACAGCTCGCCGCCGGTGGCGCCGTACAGGCAGGTGTTGCCCATGATCACGGTGTCGCTTGTGCGACGAAGTTCGCGTTCGCGGCGGCCGCAGCACGATCTTGCCGCCCGCCATGCCCTTGCCGACGTAGTCGTTGGCGTCGCCTTCGAGATGCAGGTGCAGGCCGCCGGCATTCCAGACGCCGAAGCTCTGTCCGGCGGAGCCGTGCAGTCGCACGATGAGCGGCGCGTCCGCCATGCCGTGGTTGCCCCAGCGGCGCGCGATCTCGCCGGAGATGCGCGCGCCGATGGAGCGGTCGATAGTTGCGCGATCTCGTAGCCGAATCGCCCGCCGCTTGCGCTGCTCGATCGCCGCGCGCATGTCGTCCACCATCCGCTCGGCCAGCTCGCCCTTGTCGAAGGGCGCGTTGCGCGCATCGAGGCAGAACTGCGGCTTGTCGTCCGGCGAGCCCGGCGGTCGACAGCAGTCGGCGTTGAGGTCGAGCCGCCGCTGCCGCGGGGTCTCGCCCTGCGCTGGATCTCGAGCAGCTCGGTGTGGCCGATCAGGTCCGCGATGCCGCGCACGCCCAGCTGCGCCATGATCTCGCGGCACTCCTGCGCGACGAAGCGGAAATAGTTCATCACCATCTCCGGCAGGCCGATGAAGTACTTCGCGCGCAGCACGTCGTGCTGCGTGGCGACGCCGGTGGCGCAGTTGTTGAGATGACAGATGCGCAGGTACTTGCAGCCGAGCGCCACCATGCGGCGCGGTGCCGAAGCCGAAGCTCTCGGCGCCGAGGATCGCGGCCTTGATCACGTCGAGGCCGGTCTTGAGGCCGCCGTCGGTCTGCAGGCGCACCTTGTGGCGCAGGTCGTTGCTGCCGCAGCGTCTGGTGCGTCTCGGCCAGGCCGAGCTCCCACGGCGTGCCCGCGTACTTGATCGAGCGTCAGCGGGCTCGCGCCGGTGCCGCCGTCGTAGCCGGAGATCGTGATCAGGTCGGCGTAGGCCTTGGCCACGCCGGCGGCGATCGTGCCGACGCCGGCTCGGCGACCAGCTTCACCGACACCAGCGCCTGCGGATTGACCTGCTTCAGGTCGAAGATCAGCTGCGCCAGGTCCTCGATCGAATAGATGTCGTGGTGCGGCGGCGGCGAGATCAGGCCGATGCCCGGCCGCGCGAAGCGCAGCCGCGCGATCATCTCGTTGACCTTGTGCCCGGGCAGCTGGCCGCCTTCGCCGGGCTTGGCGCCCTGCGCGATCTTGATCTGCAGCACCTCGGCGTTGACCAGGTATTCCGGCGTGACGCCGAAGCGGCCCGAGGCGACCTGCTTGATCTTCGAGTTCTTCTCGGTGCCGTAGCGCGCCGGATCCTCGCCGCCTTCGCCGGAATTGGAGCGCGCGCCGAGGCGGTTCATCGCGATGGCGAGCGCTTCGTGCGCTTCCGGGCGACAGCGCGCCGAGCGACATGCCGGCGCCGTCGAAGCGCGCGCAGGATCGTCCTCGACCGGCTCGACTTCGTCGAGCGGAATCGGGCGTGGCGTCGGTCTTGCAGCGCCAGCAGGTCGCGCAACGTCGACGACCGGCCGCTCGTTCACCAGCGCGCGCGAACTGCTGGTAGCTCTCGTAGTCGCCGCGTGAGCACCGCGCCTGCAGCGTGCGCGATCACGTCCGGGTTGTACATGTGGTACTCGCCGCCGTGCACGTACTTGAGCAGGCCGCCCTGCTCGATCGGCTCGCGCGGATTCCAGGCGCGCGCCGCCAGCGTACTTGCTGATCGGCCTCGAGATCCTCGAAGTCGGCGCCCTGGATGCGGCTCGCGGTGCCGGGGAAGCACAGCTCCACCACCTCGTCGGCGAGGCCGACGATCTCGAACAGCTGCGCGCTGCGATAGCTGGCGATGGTCGCAGATGCCCATCTTCGACATGATCTTGAGCAGGCCCTTGCGTGATGCCGCGCCGGTAGCTGCGGCCGAGCTCGAGGCGCTCGTGCGTGTCCGAGCTTCACGCGGCCCTTGCGCATCATGTCGAACAGCGTCTGGTAGGCCAGGTACGGATACACGGCGGTCGCGCCGTAGCCGATCAGGCAGGCGAAGTGATGCGGATCGCGCGCGGTGCCGGTCTCGACCAGCAGGTTGCAGTCGCAGCGCAGCCCTGTCTCGCACCAGGTGGTGGTGCACGGCGCCGGTGGCGAGCAGCGCGTGCATCGGCAGCTTGCCCTGCGACCAGGTAGCGATCCGAGAGCAGCAGCACCAGCGTGCCGGCGCGCACCGCGGCTTCGGCCTGGTCGCAGATGCGCTGCGATCGCGCGCTGCAGGCCCTCGCTCGGCGTCGTACTGCAGGTCGATGAACTCGTGCGTGATGCCCGAAATCGCTCAGCGCGAGGATCTGGCGCAGCTTGCGCTGCGACAGCACCGGCGAATTCAGCACGATCTGCCGCGCGTGCTCCGGCGCGGGCACGAAGATGTTGCACTCCGGCCCGATCTGCGTCTGCAGCGACATCACGATCGACTCGCGCAGCGGATCGATCGGCGGATTGGTGACCTGCGCGAACTGCTGGCGGAAGTAGTCGTACAGCGGGCGCACCTTGGTGCGACAGCACCGGCATCGGCGTGTCGTCGCCCATCGAGCCGACCGCCTCGCTCTCGTCCTCGGCGAGCACGCGGATGATCTCGTCGCGCTCCTCGGCGGTGACGTTGAACATCTTCTGGTAGACGCGCGAGCGTCTCGCGGTCCATGGGCTCCGCGGCGAGCCGCGGATCGATCAGGTCCGATTCCAGGTAGCGCACGCCCTTCTTGAGCCAGGGCTTGTACGGATGGCGGCGTCTTCAGGATGTCGTCGATGTCGCTCGCTCTCGAGCAGCTCGCCGGTCTGCAGGTCGAGCGCGATCATCTCGCCCGGACCGAGCGGCCCTTGCGCACCACGTCCTCGGGCGCGTAGTCCCACACGCCGGTTTCGGAGGCGATGGTGAGATGGCGGTTCTTCGTGATCACGAAGCGCGCCGGGCGCAGGCCGTTGCGATCGAGCGTGCAGGCGGCATAGCGGCCGTCGGTCAGCACGATGCCGGCCGGGCCGTCCCACGGTTCCATGTGCGTGCGCGTAGTACTCGTAGAACGCGCGCAGATCCGGATCGATCGAGTCGACGCGTCTGCCAGGCCGGCGGAATCAGCAGGCGCATCGCGTGCAGCAGGTCGATGCCGCCCATCAGCAGCACCTCGAGCATGTTGTCGAGGCTCTGCGAGTCCGAGCCGTCAGCGAGACCAGCGGCAGGATGTCCGAGCAGGTCCGGCAGCAGCGGCGAGCGCAACAGCGGCCCGCGCGCCACCGCCCAGTTGCGGTTGCCCTGGATGGTGTTGATCTCGCCGTTGTGCGCGAGGAAGCGGAACGGATGCGCCAGCCGCCACTGCGGCAGCGTGTTGGTGGAGAAGCGCTGGTGGAACACCGCCACCGAGGTCGTCGAGGCGCTGGATCGTCGCAGGTCCGGGATAGAACTCGCGCCAGGTGCTGCGGGCATCACCATGCCCTTGTAGACGATGGTGCGTGGCCGACAGGCTCGGCACGTAGAACACCGGATCCGTGCGCTCGAGCGCCTTCTCGGCGCGCCGCCGCGCCAGGAACAGCTTGCGGTTGAACGTGGCCTCGTCGATGTCGAGGCGGCAGTTGACGAAGACCTGCTCGATGCGCGGCAGGGTCTTGAGTGCCTCGTCGCCGCAGGCGTCGGCGTTCGTCGGCACCACGCGCCAGCCGGCGACTTCGAGCTCTTCGCGCTTGAGCTGCGCTTCGACAGCTCGGCGCGCGCGCGCGCGGCCTGGTCGCTCGAATCGTGCTCAGGAACACGCAGCCGACGCGAAACGATCGGCGAGCTGCGATGCCGGCGTCGCCCGGCAACGGCGCGCAGGAATGCGTCGGGCTTCTTGAGCAGCAGGCCGCAGCCGTCGCCGGTCTTGCCGTCGGCGGCGATGGCGCCGCGATGCGTCAGGCGATTGAGCGACGGATGGCGGTCTGCACCAGCCAGTGACTGGGCTGGTCGTCGAGATTGGCGATCAGGCCGAAGCCGCAGCTGTCGCGTTCGTAGGCCGGATCGAAGAGACCCGCAGCATGTTCACGCATCGCATCCTCATTCGGGCGCCGATGCGAACGTGTCGAAGCCGGTTTCGGCGCTTCGTCGACGGCGCCGTCACGTACTCCACGCTTTCAACACAGGTGCCGAGCTAACAGATGCGAGCGTTGCGTGTGCACGCGCCGGCGATCGCGTTGACTCGGCCACCAGTCGTAGCGGGGCGGCGGATCGAGCTCGGCATGTGCACTGCAAACATGGGCGCGATCATTTATCGCCGGGGCCGGCCGCGTCAATGCTGCGCTGCGGCTCCCTAGGTGCAACGCAGCAAGAAAGCTGGGTTACGGCGCGTAACTCTAGGCCGCGGTTATGAAAATCGCGATGACAGAGCCGAAGCCCACGAACCACGCGAGCGATCGCAGGGTGGCCTGATCCGTCAGGTAAAAGGCGAAATACGCCACGCGTGCGGCGATGAAGGTCAAGGCCAGGGTGTCCACCAGACCTTGAGGCCCCTGCAACACGTGCGCGGTGATCACCGCGGCTGCAAAGAAGGGAAACGCTTCGAAGGCATTCATCTGCGCGGCATTGGCGCGCTTGCGAAAGCCTTCCTGGCGCGCGAGCCAGGTGCGTGGATCGCGGTTGTCGAATCCCGAGGCGCCGCCCTTTGCCGTGAGCGTGGCGACATACGGCAGGATCCCGGCGAGGAACACACACCAGAGTGCGATGGTCATGTAATGGCTCCGCGGTTATGGTTCTTGTGCGCGAAGCATCGCACGCATCGAACGAACCCGGCAAAACGCACGGGCGAATTCCGCCCCGTCACTGGAGACGTGATGGACAGACGCATCATCGAACTGTACGACGAGTACACGCACGCGCCGCTCGCACGCCGCGATTTCCTCGAGCGCCTCGCCACTCTCGCTGGCGGCACGGGTGCGGCACTGGCACTGCTCCCGTTGTTGCAAGCGAATCGTGCCGCGGCCGCCCAGGTGCCAGCGGACGACAAGCGTCTGAAAGCCGAGCAGGTGACCTACCCGGTCCCGGGTGGAAACCTTCGCGGCTACCTCGCGCGCCCTGACGGATCGAAAGCGCTCCCGGCGGTGATCGTCATTCACGAGAATCGCGGCCTCAATCCCCATATCGAAGACGTCGCGCGGCGTGCGGCGCTTGCGGGCTTCGTCGCGCTGGCGCCGGACTTTCTGACCGCGTCAGGCGGCACACCCGCGAACGAGGATCTGGCGCGTGAACAGATCGGCAAGCTCGATCCGGAATGGACCCTGAAAGCTGCAGTCGCCACCGCGGAATGGCTGCGTTCCGGCGACCGTTCCACCGGTCGGGTCGGCGCGGTCGGCTTCTGCTGGGGCGGCGGTTTGGTGGGAAGCCTCGCGACTGCCGATCCGAAGCTCAACGCAGGCGTGGTTTTCTACGGACGCGTGCCGCCGCTGGCCGATGTGCCGAAGATCAAGGCCGCCTTGATGCTCAACTACGCGGGCAACGACGAACGCATCAACGCGAACGTGCCGGACTTTCAGAAGGCGCTCGACCAGGCGGGCGTGCGCTACACGCTGCACATGTACGAAGGTGTCGAGCACGCTTTCCACAACGACACGTCCACCGCGCGCTACAACGCCGCGGCGGCAGAGCTCGCCTGGAAACGCACGGTCGAGTTTTTCGACCAGACGCTGAAGTCAGCCTGATCGATCGTGAGTCGCTACCCGAGCCGTTGCTTGAGACGCTCGATCTCGGCGCGCAGCTCCGCGACCTGGACCTCGAGCTGCGTCAGCCGTTCATCCGACGCTGGCGCCAGGACCGCTACCGGCGCTCGTTCCTCGATCGCGGGCTGCACCGGCGGTGGACCGGTAAAAAGCTGCGCATAGCGGGACTCGCGGCGCCCCGGCTCGCGTGCGAGTTTCGCGACCAGCGGCCCGTCGGCACGCGTCGCGAGACTCTCGAGCGCGGTCTCGACCTCTTCCACGCCGCTCATGCTGGCCATGCGCCCGGCACGGCTGCGCAATTCGCCCGGGGTTTGCGGTCCGCGCAACATCAGCTCGCACAGGATCGCGACTTCCACCTCGGCGAGCTGCAACGAGCCGAACTCGGCGTTGCAGAACCGATGCTGATACTTCTGCACCCGGCTACCGAATCCCGACCGTTCCAGGATGAGATGCTTGTGATTGAGGGCATCGAGCGTCTGCTGCACAGCCGGCTCTTCGAGCGCCATGACCGGATCGCGATTGCTCTTCTGGTTGCAGGCGTTGGTGAGCGCGTTGAGCGACAGCGGATACTGGTCAGGCGTCGTGATCTGCTTCTCGATCAGGCAACCGATGACGCGCGCTTCGAGTGACGTGAGCTCGATTTTCACGAGGCCTCCGGAGGCAGGGTTGGCGGACAGGATACGACACGGCACTCGCGCCGTGCAGGTCCTGCCGATTGCGCGCGATACCGCGCGCGGCTCAGCGTGCCTTGCGCCGCCACGTGGCGCTCTGCAGCCGCCATTCCTCGTCTTCCCGCAGGAATCGAAGGTCGAATTCGTAGACTTCGGCGGCGAGCGACCAGTCGCCCGCGGTGTCGTCCTGGCGGCCCAGCATGGCGACGGTCACCCGCGCGGTGGCCATGTCGTTCGCCGGAAACTTGATGTCCTCGACATTGGTCAGCAGATGTATCGACTGGTTGATCAGGAAATAGCCGCCCATCATTTCACGCACGGCCGCCTTGTCCTGGCCCTGCAGATCCGTGTAGCGATCCGACACCAGTGCCATGACATCCGAGAGATCGCGCGCTTCGGCACCCTCTTCGGCGGCCGCCACGAGCGCGCGGATCTGGTCCTTGGGCGAGGGCTCACGGCTACACGCCGCGAGCATCACGACCAGGAGGAGGCACGAGGCTGCCGACGCCCGCATCGTGCTCATCAGCACCCTCAACCGGGATTCGCGCTGGGGCCGGACGCCGCCGCGGTCGCTGACGGCGGCATAGAGCGGCCGATCGTGCCACGCCACAAACCGTTTGCCGTCAATGCTCGCCATGCCCACGGCAGCCAGCGCAGCAGCGCAAAACTGAGCCATAGCGCCCAGGCTAGCATCGCGAGCTTGTACCACCACAGCGAAACACTGAGCACACCGGGTTGCGGCAACGCGCCGGAGGTTTGATCGACGAACCAGTTGAACGAGAACGCATGGTTGCCGTATCCCTGAACTCGCATGTCGGGTGAGGCGAGCAGGCCAAAGGGAATCGCCGCGATGAGGCTGACGAGCGCGATGATCGACAGGATGGCAAGCGCTACCTGGATCCAGTTGAACGCGCGCGCGCTCACGTTGGCCTCCCAGGCAGAGCGCCAGCGCATCACAAACATCCAGACCGCGAAGTTGAGCAGCGCCGCCCAGGAAAATGTGCTCAGGCCGAGCCCGAGCAACAACCACTCCCGCGTGGTCAGCGGCGAGAGATGCAGGCGGCCGAGCAACACCGCTGCGACGATGAACACCAGCAGCTCGCCCCAGAAGAGAATGGCCGGTCCGACACCCGGACCGAACGCGTACAACACCCAGCGGTCCTCGGGCACATTGAGTTGCATGTGCAGATTGCTCGCGGGGTGCCCGAGATCGACAACAGGCGCCCGCGACAGGATCCTGGCGCCGGCGTCGCTCTGCAATTCGACGTCGAGGTTGTGAGCGCCGGGCAACAGCGCGATGGCGAGCTCGCCGTTCTGCGGGCGCAGCGCAATACTCTGGCCATCCACGCTCACGCTGTTGACGCGCGCATCCGCGGGCAGCCGCAGCGTGTGACGCCCGCCCTGTGTGCTTCGATAGCGTAATTGGAGCGACGCGGTGGTCGAGCGCTTGCCGATATTCGCTTGCAGGCTGACGGCGTCCCATGCCAGCGTCGCGCCTTCGGCCGCAGCCGGACGTGTCACCTTCAGCGCGAGTGCCTCGCCGGCACGCGGGTGAAACTCGTAGGACCACTCCGCAGCGGTGACCTCCGCGGGCAGCACCTCGGGCGTACCCTCAAACTCGACACTCCACTGCGGGCTGACGTCGAAGCTCCAGACTTCCGCGCGCGCCGCCGTGTCCACGCCGTTCTTGAGTTGCAGACCTTCGCCGCGCGCCAGGCTCGATTGCCACGCGACGGCTGATTGGCCGGCGGGCATCGCGATCAGTACGGTGCGATCCGAACGCGCCTCGATGTCCTCGGTCAGCACGGATTCACCTTCGAGCAGGGGCACGACGACGGTGAACGCACCGCGCTCAGGCGCGAGTCGTTCAACCACCGTGTGGACGGTCCAGTCGATACCGAGCTGGATGCGGCGTGAGACGCGCACGAACGGCGGAAACTGCATCGAGGCTTCGAGGCGCGCCGCCTGCCCGGGACCCGATTTGCGCACCAGTTCGAGCGTGTTGGTGAGCAGGCGGCCATCGTTGACACCCGAGATTTCCCAGCCGTCGGCGCGGGTCTCGATGGTTCGCGGCGGTTGCGGAAAGATGATCTGGACGCTCTCGGCGGCGATGATTCTGCCCGTCAGGCGCACGTCGTGCGTCCCGGGTCGCAGCGGCACCCACAAGCGCCGCTCGGAGTCGCGGTACAGGCCACCGTTGGTCTGGCCATCGATGCTGATCGCTTCCGGTTCCCAGCGTCCCTCGGCGGCGGGAACCGGCACGGCCACGTTCGTCAGTGCGCTCACGTCCAGCTCGATGGCGAGCGTCGCGGAAGACGCGATGACGCGCGCCGCCGTGACTTCGGCGCAAGCCGGTGCGCATTCAGGCGCGCGCGTGAGGCGCGCCTTGAGCTCGCTGAGAAGCGCGGCATCCGGCGTGGCGGCCATGGCCGCAAGCGGCAGCGAGCTGACTGCGAGGAAAGCGAGCGCCGCGGCCGCAGCGCCGAAACGGGGGAGCTTGGGAAACTGTCGCGGCCAGCCGTAAGCAAACCGCACCAGGGCGGTGAGCAGCACCACGAGGAGCACGATGCCTGCCAGCCGCCAGAGCGACAGCAAGAGCGGTGTCATGATGACGAACCGCAGCTTCTCAGCCGCATCGACCGGCCCCGACCACGAGTAGTGGTGCTGCACGAAGGTCCACTCGGGTATCCCGGGTCCGGTCTGCACGAGCGTACCCGCGGCATAGCGTTGCCTGAGCTTGGGCTCGCTGATGCGCGTGGTCGTCGCGAGAGGCTCCAATGGCGCGTTCATGCTCCTCGGCAATTCCAGCGACTCCATCTCTGACATGGAGTCGCTCCTACCTTCCACCTGAATCTCCGCCGGCGGCATCGCAAGCATTGGCGTCTCGACTGCGACCTCCGGCAGCGCGACTTGATCGCCGAGCTGGTCGAGTTGCGGATAGATCGCGAGCCTGGCCTGGCTGGCAACGAATGGCACCAGCATCACCGCGAGCAGGACGAAGCTGGCGATGCGATAGACCGATGCCACCGTTCGCAATCGGCCCTCGGGCGCCTCCCGGGCCAGCACCGCCGCGACCAGGAGATTCACCCACAACCAGGTCAGGTGAGTGGCGTCGTGATGCGTGAGTGCGAGCGCAGCGAGAGCCACGGCGCCCCAGCGCCAGCCCAGCAACTTTCCGATCGCCAGGCTTACGATCAGCACCAGGAACAGATCCAGCAATCGCCAGCGTTCGATCCAGGCGCCAGGGGCATCGTCGGCACCGAGGACCGCCAGCAATCGATGTCCCGGTGGCAGATTCAGCACACCTTGCACACCGTCGAAGCGACTCTGCCATCCGGTCGCGGGCATCCCCGAGGATCCCGTGATGCGACTCACGGCTGTGACGTCGACGTTCGGTGAACGCATCTCGACGCCGGTGCTACCCGCAACCTGACCTTCCGTGACCAGCAGGTTCTCTTCGCCGATGCGCGCGTTCATCAGCCGGTAGGGCGGCGCGAGATCCAGGCGCCAGCCCTGCCGCATCTGTCCCTGGATGTGGTCCACCGCCGTATAGCCCGCGTGTGCGAAGTCGAGCCAGATTTCCCGCTGCAGGCTCAGGCGATTGTCATCCGAGGTGGAAAGGCCGCGGCTGCGCTCCACGATCCTGAAGACCGTGTCCGGTGCGATGCGATAGCTTGGATACTGCCGCCAATCCCCGGGCACATCGGCCTGGACGGGATCGATGGCTTCCGCGCCCTCGACGGCGGTTACGCGCAGCCGGTCCTGGCTCGCGAAACTCCAGATCTCGTCGCGCGCCCACGGGTCGTCGCCCGCCGGACGCTGCAATGAATCGGCGACGCCGTTACCGCGCGCCGCGATCGTGATCAGCCAGGTGCCGGGGCGAACCTGCACGCGCAGTCGTCCGTCAGGTTCCAGCCGTGTCGGGAGCGCTGTAGCCAGGTTCAACGGAATGAATTCAGCCGGCAGCACCTTGGCAAGCAGCTCCTCACGTGCTTCTCCCGCCACGCGCAAGCGGATTCGCGTGGTCAGCATCACGGGAATGGCGTCGCTCACCAGGCGATAGACGTCGATCTCCATCTGCGGTTGCTCGCTGGCGCTGCGGCGCTTGCCGAGCCACACGTTATTGCCCGGCCGCTCGGGTTGCGCGATCGGCTGCCCATCGATAGCCAGGTCGACGATGCCGGTCTGCGAAGGCACGGCCAGTGATTCCGGCCGGCTGGTCCAGCGGAAGCTGCCGCTCAGGGTGTGGTTGCCCGCTTCGAGCCTCATCTGCGGCACACCCTGTCGCGCCACGACCGTCGCGCGTGCGCCGTTCACCTGCACATCACGAGGCCAGTGCTCGAGATTGCCGGGGAGCAGAACCCACGAATCGGCGTACACGCGCCATTGCTGACTGAAGCGCCCACTGCGCGCATCGAGATCGAGAACCAGCCGTTCGGGCCAGGCGCACTGAAAAGCCTGGGCGTTCGTCGGATCCGCGCCGGTGAGATAAGGGCAGCGGCGAAACTCTTCGCCGTGCAACACCCAGCCCTGCCACGGTTGCAGATCGGGCGGCACCGCGACCTCGGCTGCCCGGGCCGGCGTCGCCAGCGCAAGCGCGCAAATGAGCACGAATCGAGCGGGTGTCGCTGTCATGAGTTCTCCCTGCAAGCGGGTGCGCCGCGGCGTCCGCACGTTAGAATCTCAACCGCAGAAGCATTGAACTGTCAACGCCAATATCCCGCGCGGCGGGTTGAGCAATCGCACGCATGACTGGGCAGCGCAATCCGCAAGCCGAGCAGATGGCCGACGAATCGATGGTGCGCAACCTCGCGGCGCAGGCCGAATGCATCTGGCCCCAGGAGCAGGCATTCCTTGCCCGCTACGGCCTGCGAGACGACGCCCGGATTGCGGACATCGGCTGCGGCACCGGGGAAATCACCGCCCGCCTGGCGGCGTTGTACCCGCGCGCCGAGGTCCTGGGCGTGGACTTGTTGGAAATGCTGGTGAGCTACGCACGGCGGCGTCACGCAGCTCTCGCGCCACGCGTGCGGTTCGAGCAAGGCGATGCTTTCGAGCTCAGGCTGCCCGACGCGCACTTCGACCTGGTCGTGTGCCGTCACATGACGCAGCTCGTGCCCGAGCCCGAAAAAATTCTGCGTGAGCTCTTGCGGGTCTGCCGGGACGGCGGTTGGGTGCACGTGTTGAGCGAGGACTACGGCATGCTGCACATGATGCCGGGCGAGCTCGATCCCGACCGCCTGTGGCACGAGGGCGCGATCGCCTATCTGCGCGCGATTCACACCGACGGCCGGATCGGCCGGCGCACCTACTCGCTGCTGAAACATCTGGGCTTGCAGGAGCTGCGCGTCGACTACGTGACCGTGGACACGCTGCGGGTTCCGCGCGAAACCTTCGCCTCGATCATGGATGCGTGGCGCGACGGCTATTCCGGGGTGATCAGCGCGCACACCTCGCTCACGCTCGCGGAGCTGCATGCGCTGTTCGACCAGGTGAGTGCGAGCATCCGCGCGCCCGATCACTACGCCGTGTGGCAGGTGCCCGTGATCAGCGGCCGCAAGGGTCCCTCACCCCAACCCTCTCCCGCAAGCGGGAAAGGCAACGATGCATCGAGGGCTCCGGGGTAACAAGGATGACGTCAACGGCGGACGCGGTGCTGGACTTCTGGTTTGCGGACTCCGCGCAGAGCGCGGCCGCACTCGAGCAGCGCACCAGGTTCTGGTTCGGCATGGACACTGCTGCCGAGATCGTCGAACAGGACGCGCTGATCCGCTCGCGGTTCGCGGCGGTCGTGGAGCAAGCCCTGAGGGGTGAGCTCGACTCCTGGGCCGGCACTGCGCGTGGCTGCCTGGCCCTCATCATTCTGCTGGACCAGTTTCCTCGCAACATTCACCGAGGGACGGCACGCGCCTTTGCCGGCGATGCCCACTCGCTCGGACTGACGAGCGAAGGCATGCAGGAAGGCACGGATCGTCTCCTCACAGCGTGTGAGCGGGTGTTCTTCTACATGCCGCTGCAACACGCCGAGTCGCTCGTCATGCAGGAACGCGCGGTCGAAGCATTCGGCTCACTGGTGCGTGAGGCAAGCGACCGGGAACGGCCGTTTGTCGAGTCCTGCCTGCCATACGTGCTGGTGCATCGCGATATCATTCGTCGCTTCGGCCGCTTCCCGCACCGTAATGCGATCCTGGCACGCGAGGGCACACCGGCGGAGCGGGCCTACCTCGCCGCGGACGCACCGGACTTCGGCCAGCACCAGGGATGATCGCCCCGCTCAGGCGGGCGAGAGTTGCAGATCGATGACTTCGTCGCCGGCGCTCAGCAGGAAGCTGCTGCCGCGTTGTGCTTTCGCCAGCGCCTTCACTCGCCGCAGCTCATCGGCTATCGCGTGGGTGTCCAGGCTGTCGTCCGCCGTGACCTCGCACGCCGCGACCGAGAGCGACGCGAGCGGGTAGGTGCGCAGCATGCCCTCGCGGTCCACCGCGCGGATGCCGCTCGCCTCGCGATGCTCGGCGGCGTAGAGACTCGGCACCGCGCCCGAGAAGTTCGCGATCAGCCCGAGCACGCGCGTTTTCCAGTCGGCGCTGCGCATGACGGCGATGAAGTCATCACCGCCGATGTGCCCCACGAAATCCGAACGCCCGCAGATCGCGGTGCGGATCATCTGCGCGAGTTGCAGCAGGAACTGGTCGCCGCGCGCATAGCCGTACTGGTCGTTGTAAGGCTTGAAGTGATCGACGTCGAGATGACACACGACGAACTGGCGTCGCTGCGACAACATGCGCTCGATGTGGGCATTGATCTGCACGTTGCCCGGCAGGAGCGTCAGCGGGTTGGAGTCCTTGGCGGCCTGGATCTGCTGCGCGGTGATCTGGCGCAGCACGTCGATGATCTTGCCGATGCCCGCGTAGCGGCCGTCGCGCGTGATGATGAAGTCGTCATTGACCTTGGGGCGCGTGCGTCGCGTCACCAGGCGACCCACCTGTTCGAGCCGCAGGCGCGAGTCAATCAGCAGCGGCGGTGACTCCATCACGCTGGTCACCGGCTTGCGGTTGTAGACCTCCGGGTGCAGCGGCTTGGTGAGGAACAGAAAAAGGTCATCGCGCCGCACGATGCCGAGCGGTCGCCCGTCGCGAACCACCGCCAGGGAGTCCCAGTCGAGGTGCTCGCGGAACATCGCGACCACGTCCTGCACGCGCATGTCGGGCTCGATCGGCGCGACCTTGATGATCAGCTCTTCCGCACACACCGCGTTCACGGTCGCGCCGCGACCGGCGAGGTGCGCCATGGCGGCGTCGTTCACCTTCGGCTCCGCCTGCGGCCGGCCGAAGTAGTAGCCCTGCAGAAAATCCACGCCGATATCGAGCAGCTCCGTGCACTCCTCGGCCGTTTCCACGCCCTCCGCGATGACGCGGCTGCCGATGGCGCGGCTCATCTCGACGATCGAGCGCAGGATCTCGGCCTTCACTCCATCGGCGTGAATGTCGGAGACGAAGTAGCGGTCGATCTTGACGTAGTCCGGGCGCAGCTCCGACCAGGTCTTGAGGCCCGAGTAGCCGGCGCCCAGGTCATCGACCGCGATCTCGCAACCGATCTCGCGCAGCGCATCGAGCGCACGGCGCACCGCGGCATAGTCATCGACCAGGCTCTGCTCGGTGATCTCCAGCACGCAGCGATTGGCCGGGAGACCGAGCTTCGCGAGCAGGTTGGCGAGCCGCGTGGGAAGCGAGTGCGCAGCGAGCAGCGTGAAGGGCGAAATGTTGAGGAACAGGCGGCCCTGCAGGCTCGCGGTACGAAAGCGCTGGATCGCGCGCCCGAGGCAGCATTCCTCGAGCGCCACGGTGCAGTTGGCGCGCATCGCCGCCGCGAAGAGCTCGAGCGGTGAGTGCAGGCGGCTGGTCGATGGTCCCCGCGACAAGGCCTCGTAGCCCAGGACCCCGCGTCCCTGCGGATCGAGAATCGGCTGAAAAATGGTCTGTATGCGCGCGTGCTCGATGATGTCGGCGATCTCGCCGGACGCATCGCCCGCGCTGGGCTGCGATCGCAAGGGAATGGGTGTGCTCATGCGCGGCGCACAAATTAATGATCGTCCCTGACCATCGCTGTGACCTGCCGCGCAGGACATGGTCCGCGGATGTCAAGATTCCATGAAGATCGCGAGTCTGTGGACCAGGCGAAATGCGCGCGTAGGGGATTCTCTGATGCCCGCGCGCTAGACTGGCTGCACGCCGCCTGACTATGTTCAACGACTGCAAGGAGCGAGGAATGCTCATGAATTCGATTGCGCGCGCACTCTGCATCGGCGCCGGCATCATTGCGGCGCTCGGCGCCGCGCCGTCATTCGGTCAATCGCCGCCCGCCGCAGCACCGGACACCGCCAAGCTGATCTCCGAGCTCGGCCTGCAGGAAGCAGCCACGGCGGTGCGCGAACGGCCGGGCTGGAGCAAGCCCCAGGTCATCATCGTGCGCAACCCCGAGCCGAAGAGCATCGAATGGCTGCGTGAAGTCGCGCCGGGCGTCGAGTTGATCGCGGCAGGGGATTTCGATGCGGCGATCGCCGCGGCACCGCGGGCGGACGCAGTCATCGGGTTTTGCATGGCTGACATGCTGGCGAAGGGGCCACGGATTCGCTGGATACAGCTCCTGAGCGCCGGGGCGGAGCGTTGCGTCGCCGTGCCGGCGGTGCCGGAACGCGACATCCTCGTGACCAACATGCAGCGCGTCGGCGGCCCCGTGATGGCCGAGCACGTCATGGCGATGACACTCGCGCTGGCGCGAGGTCTGCAAACCTACGTACGTGAACAGGAACAGGCGCGCTGGAATCCCGAAGCGGTCGGCGATGAAGGATCGCTGGCGCTGCAAGGCAAGACCATGCTCATCGCAGGTCTCGGCGGCATCGGCACCGAGGTCGCACGGCGCGCGCATGCGTTCGACATGCGGATCGTGGCCACACGCGCGAGCAACCGGCCGGCGCCGGCGTTCGTGAGTCACGTCGGCCCGCCCGAAGAGCTCCTGTCGCTGCTGCGCGAAGCGGATGTCGTCGTCAATGCGCTGCCCTTGACGCCCGAGACCACGGGCATCTTCGACGCACGCGCCTATGCGGCCATGAAGCCTCGGGCGCTCTTCATCAACGTCGGGCGCGGCAGCACCGTCGTGACCGCAGAACTGGTCCGGGCGCTCAGCGAGAAGCGTCTCGGCGGCGCCGGGCTCGACGTGACCGATCCCGAGCCGCTACCGGCGGATCACGCGCTGTGGCGGATGCCGAACGTGATCATCACGCCGCATGTGTCCGTGGATTCCGACCTGGGGAGCGAGCGGCACTGGCAGATCGCACGCGAGAACCTGCGACGCTACGTCGCGGGCGAACCCATGCTGTCGGTGGTCGACGTCAAGCGCGGCTATTAATTCTCACTCACTCCCTCTCCCGCTCGCCGGAGAGGGGTGGGGTGAGGGTCTTCAGTCCGTCACATCCGGCTCGATAAAACACCAGCCGATCTCGGGGAAGCGCTCCTTGATGCGCCGCTCGAGCGCGTTGATTCGCTCCACCGCGGCATCGATGTTGAGATCGGAACGCATGCGGATCTTGGCCGCCAGCATGACCTTCGGGCCCATCTGCAAAGTGATCGCATTGAAGAGGTGTTCGATGGCCGGGTCCTGGCGAATCAGCTCGTCAATCCCCTCGCGCAGGTCTTCTTCCGCGGACACGCCGACGATGAGCCGCTTGATGCGCAACGCGACGAACACCGAGATCGCGATCAGGACTACGCCGATGCTGATGGAACCCGCCGCGTCGAAACGCGTGTCATCCAGCAGCATCGCCAGCCCGACGAACTTGAAGGCGATGAGCAGCCCGAGCAGCGCGGCGATGTCCTCGCCTAGCACCACGACCAGCTCCGCGTTGCGCGTGTGCTTGAGCCAGTAACGGAAGCTGCGGGTGCCCCGCAATTTGTTGATCTCGCGCAGGCACCCTATCAGGCTGCCGATCTCGAGTGCGATCGACACCCCCAGTACGATGAGCGCGATCCATGCCTGGTTGAGGGGCTCTGGCGAGTGAAGCTTGTGCCAGCCCTCGTAGATCGAGAACAGGCCTCCCATGCTGAAGAGCAGCACCGCGACGATGAAGCTCCAGAAGTAGCTCATCTTCCCGTACCCGAGGGGATGCCGCTCGTCGGCCGCGCGTTGCGATTGCTTCAAGCCCAGGAACAGCAGGACCTGGTTGCCGGTGTCCGCGTAGGAGTGAATCGCTTCCGCCAGCATGCTGCCCGAATGCGTGTAGATCGCTGCCCCCGTCTTGATGAGCGCGATGAAGAGGTTGGCGAGAAAGGCGTACAGGATCGCCTTCGCCGAAGAGCCGTGTTCGGACATCGATCAGTCTCCCCTTCGCATTCCTTCTTCTTGCTTCTCCATCTCTTCGATGCTGCGCGGCCAGTCGTCCTTGAGCAGACGCGAGAGTGACCGATCGGCGAGAATGCGTCCAGCGGTCTGGCAGCGTGGGCAGTAGTTGGTTTCGTTGCTCGCATAGCGGATCCGCTGCACCTTGGTGTCGCACACCGGGCAGGGCTTGCCATAGCGCCCATGCACCGCGAAACCCTCACGGAACGCCGTCACGCCCTCGGGGAACTGCCCTGCGTATTCGGCACGCAGCTCCCGCGTCCAGCGCGTCAGCACGCCCGTGGTCGCTGTCCGCAGGCGCTCGATTTCCTCGTCGGTGAGTTTCTGCGTGAGCGCGACGGGCGAGAGCCTCGCGGCGTGCAGGATCTCATCGGAGTAGGCGTTGCCGATGCCGCTGAAGAGCTGTGGATCGGTGAGCGCCCGCTTGAGCGTGTGATTGGCGCTGCGCAGGCGTTGAGAAAATGCGGCGAGCGGGACTTGCAGAACCTCGAGCCCCGCGCGTTCGTGAGCGCGCATACCATCCGCTCCTTTCACTACATGCAGCGAGGCCCGGCGTTGCGTGCCAGCCTCGGTGAGAGTGAGCGCACCGTTGTCGAACTCGAACACGGCGAGCGCGCGGCGCCTGGAACGCTTCGTGTCACTCGCGAACCAGTGCAACCGGCCGGCGATCATCAGGTGCAGGATCAGCCAGTGATCGTTTTCCAACCCGATCGCGATCCGCTTGCCGAGGCGCCGCAACGCCGTGACGCGCTGGCCCAGCACACTGGTGAGCGGCGGTTCTGCCGTGCGCAACAGAAACGGACTGCCGAGGGTGACCTTCTCGAGCACGTGACCGCGGATACGCGCATCGAGGGCCTCGATGTAGAGGGTGACGTCGGGAAGCTCCGGCAACGGCGTGCCCCATCAGAACGTGTAACCGAGCGAAGTCGTGATGTTGTAGTCGTCCTTTTCCGTGGCCTCGCCCGGCGGCTGATTGTCGTAGTCGTAGTAGAACGAGAGCTCGAGAAAAAAGTCCTTGATGATCTCCCTGCGCAGCGACACATCCGCCGTGCCGCGATACCGGCCCGATTCGGTGATGCTCGGGTACAGCGTGAGCTGCGAAGTGAGCGTGGTCTTCGGGGTATTGAGGCGGAAGATCCGCCAGCTTGCGCCAAGGACTCCCTCCGCGCTGTCCTGGCTGTTCTCCGCGCCCGTGACCCACTCCTTGGTGAGCGTGGCGCCGGCGAAAGCCGAGATTTCGCTGTATGGGGTCTGGCGCACGTATCTGCCGAAGCCGCCGCCGAGCTGCATGCGGCTGTCGATTCCCAGCTCCTCGTTGCGCTCGAGCGAAGCAATTCCTGCCCAGTAGTTGCGATTCTCCAGCAACCATTGATAGGTGAAGGCAATCTTGTCGCGATCGAGCGTCCCCTTGTCGGGCGAGGTAGTGGAGTTCACGTCGATGTTCAGCCACGCCGCAATGTCTTCGGCGCGGTAGCTGGCGTCGAACCCGCCGCTCAGCACGGTAACGTCACTCGACTTCGAGAAGCTGTAGCCGGCCGAAAACGACCCGTCGATGCGCGACCAGAAGCCCGACTCGAGCTTGGCAATCCGCGTGACGCGCTCATGCTCAATCGTGCCCGTGCCCGCGGGCGCACTCACCGTCACCTGGTTGCCCTGCGGCGTGGATCCGAGCACGCCGGAGTAGCGTGCCCCGCCGATCTCTTCGACGTCGAAGTAGTAGTTGCTGTCTATGCCGGCGATCGCGGCCCACTCGATATAGATCGTGCCCATGTCGTCGGTGCTGAGCTGCAGCTGCCCGTATTGAAGCGCGATGATTTCGCCGGTGACGCGATCGCCGTTGTGCAGCGTGATCACATCGGTCTTGTCGCGCGCGCTTGCCGATTGACTGGCCAGAGCGAGCAGAGTGAACAGGCAGCCGGCGAGGCTGATACTCGAGCGCGCGCATCCCATGGACTGGCCCCCTTCACGGAATGGGGCAGATTATGACTGACACGTGCAGGCAAAAAAAAAGCGCCGCGAGCGGGGGAAGCTGAATCGCGGCGCCAAGAGCGAACCACAGGGGTTCAGGGGGAAACTAGAAACTCGTTCAAGCCATCGCCAGGGCGAAAGAAATCTCCTCCATCTCGTAGCCCATCACCTGCCGGGTCGTCGGATCGATGATCGGCTGGCCCTTGCGGAAACATCCGGTGTTCGCAGCGCGCTTCGCCAGTGCGAGTCGCGCATCGACCTGTTCCAGCGCGAACTCACCATTCGGGCGGCGAATCAGGAGCGTCGCGTGATGCTCGGGGTGGGCGGCGTGTTCCGACTCACCCTCGGGCAGTAACAAAGCGACCACTTCCGACTGATTGCTGCTACTCACTGGGCGTTAGACAAAGCAACCCCCGTGCCAGAGGGCAAAACCAAGGTTCATCAGTGAGTTACCGCGGCGCGGCGAGCCGGTAGGCGGTGACGGAATTTGTCAGTTTCTGACGCCGCAGTGGCGGCTTGCGTCAACTCGCGATCGGGTTCACACCCTCTTCTCCCTCTCCCGCGTGCGGGACAGGGTTGGGGTGAGGGCAGACGTCACGGCGGCACGACCACGCAACCCTGGCCTGCGCTCTTCAGACTCGCGCAAGCGGCACGCGCGCGCTCCTCGGTCATGACGCCCGCCTGCAGCCGGTAGAGATGGCCGGCCGTGGTCGTCGAGAGTTTCACCGAGGGCGTGAGGCCGCCGAGCAGTTGCGGATGCTCGCTCTGCAAACGGCGCCATTCGTTCATCGCCTGCTTGTCGCCTCCGGCAAAGGCTCCGAGCTGGATGCGATATGCGCCGCCCGCGGCCGGAGCCACCGTGGTGGCGACACCGGGCGCCATCTCGACCGTCGGCGCGGCACCTTCTTGTGGCGTGCCGGTCGGTGTCTGGGCGAGTGCGAAGTTGCCGATGCGGATGCGTGCTTCATCCGCCATGCGCCCCTGCGGATGCCGCGCGACAAATTCCTGATAGGCCTCCGCAGTGTCCGCCCGCATCGCTTTCTGCCAGTCATCGCCTTCCTGCAGCTCGCGCACCCGCGCCTGCGCCTGCGAGGCGAATTCGCCGTCCGGGAACGAGGCCAGGAACCGCTCGTAGCCCTGCACAGTGTCGGTGCGGCGAGCCGCTTCCCATTCCTGTTGCCGCCGGCTGCAGCCCGACGCCACTGCAAGACTCACGATCAACAACGCGATCAGGATGGGTCTGTTCACGGCGCCTCCGCGTGCGGCATTGGTCGCGGATTGTAATGCAGTGGTAGGCTGGCGGCTGATCTCAGGGAAACAGGGGAAGAACGCATGGCCGAAAGTCCCCACCGCCGTTTACTCGATGCGGTCTCCTCATCACCTACGTTCATCGGCGAGGGGACGGAATTTGTCGGCAACCTGTCCGGCACCGGACCGTTCGTTCTCTGCGGTCACATCAAGGGCGATGGTCGCATCGACGGCCCGCTCAACCTCGCGGTATCGGGTCACTGGGAGGGCGTGGTGCAGGCCACGCAGGCGGTGATCGCGGGCCGCGTCACCGGTGACATCCGCATCGACGAGAAGCTCGAGATCGGTCAGACGGCGGTCATTCGCGGCAGCGTCACCGCGCGCACGCTCGCGATCGCCAAGGGTGCCGTCGTCGACGGCGACATTACCGTGACGAGCGGCACGCCCATCACGCGGTTCGAAGAAAAGCGATCGGGCTAGGCCTCGCCTGGGCGAGCGCGGCACAACTAGAAGCGACGGGCTTGCATCGATCAGCATGCGACTGACGCTTTCGCCGCCAGGTTCCTCGTCCGCATGGGGAACACTGGTTGCACTGTTTCTCCTGGTGGCACCGGCCGGTGCGCAGGAGCTGGAGCCACGGGCCTACTCTCCCAGCCCCACCGGCACACATTTCATTCTGCTGGGCGGTGCGGAGTCGACTGGCGGAGTTTCGGTCGACGCTTCGGTGCCCGTCGAGAATGTCGAGGCAACGGTCGATTCGCTCGTCGCGGGCTACGGCCAGTCATTCGAAGTGTTTGGCCACTGGGCGAGCGCTGCCCTCGCACTCGCCTACGTGGACGGTGAATTCAGCGGCGACGTCATGGACCAGGCGCAGCGGGTGACGCGCACCGGCTTTTCCGACGTGCGTCTGCGCCTCGCGACGAGCCTCATCGGTAATCCTCCCATGACCCCGGCCGAGTTCGCGCGCCGCACGCCAGGGCCCGCGCTCGGTGCGAGCCTCGTGATCGTCGCCCCCACCGGCGAATACCTGCCGGACAAGCTGATCAACATCGGATCCAACCGGTGGAGCTTCAAACCGGAGCTGGGGTTTACATGGCCGTGGGGGCGCTGGGACTTCGAGCTCTCGAGCGGTGTCTGGCTCTTCACCGACAACGACAACTTCTTCGGCGGCGTAACGCGTGAACAGGATCCGCTCACGACGGTCCAGGGTCACGTCGCATACACGATCCGTCCGCGCCTTTGGCTGGCCGCCAGCTACACGTACTACACCGGCGGGAGAACGACGGTCGACGACGTCCGCAAGGTCGATTGGCAGGACAACACTCGCCTCGGCGTGACGCTTTCGCTGCCACTCACGCGACGCCAGTCACTCAAGCTCTCCTTCAGCGAGGGCGCTTCGACCCGCATCGGGTCGAGTTTCGATACGTTCGGACTTGCCTGGCAGTGCGCGTGGTTCTGAGTGAATGCGCCCGCCGGCCAACGCGCCCAGCCGAGCCTCAACGTGGGACGACGCGATGGATCGTGCCGCCGTAGTCGAGGACGTAGAGCTCCCCGTCGTTGTCTTCTGCGAATGACGAGATGGCGAATCCTGACTCCAGGGCGCCGCCGCTCGTCACCGTGAGCGTCGGCTGCGTGCTCGCCGGGATGCTCCAGATGCGCCCGGAGCCAAAGTCGCCGAAGAGATAGCGATCCGCGAGTGCCGGCACGGCCGTGCCGTTGTAGACGTACCCGCCGGTGACGGTGGTACCGGCACTGCGCCCATATTCCACGACGGGCGGCGTGGTCGCCGCGGGCGAACCGCAGTTGAGCCCCGTGTTGCGCGTGCCTTCGAAGCAGCGCCAGCCATAGTTGCCGCCCAGTACCACGCGGCTGACTTCTTCGATCGCATTCTGACCGACGTCGCCGACCCACAGGTCACCCGTGGCCCGGTCGAAGCTCCAGCGCCAGGGATTGCGAAAACCCCAAGCGTAGATTTCAGGGCACTCCTGCAGACCGGAGCCCACGGTGCCGCAAGGAGTGTTGGCGGCGAATGGGTTGTCGGCCGGAATGCTGTAGAGCATTGCGCCCGCGCCCGCGGACACATCGATGCGCAGCATCTTGCCGAGCAGCGTCGTGAGGAGTTGCCCGTTGCCGAACGTGCCGTGCTGATCGTTGCCCCCGCCGCCGTCGCCCATGCCGATATAGAGGAAGCCGTCGCGGCCGAAGGCGATACCGCCGCCGTTGTGATTCTCTTCCGGCTGCACGATCGTGATCAGCACCTGCTCGAAGCTGGGATCGAGCGTGAGCCCGCCGTCGGGTGTCCTGAACTCCGAGATCCGCGACACCAGGCCGAGGCCCGCGTCGAGATGTGTATAGGAGAGGTACACGCGCGGATCGGTGGGGAAGCCCGGATGAAACGCCATGCCGAGCAGACCCATTTCACCGCCGCTGCGCACCCGGCCGGTGATGTTGATGAACGAGCTTCCCGTCGTGACCGCCGGGTTGTTCTCGAATACCCGGACTTCACCCGGCTGTTCGACGACGAACCAGCGTGTCTCGTCGCCCGGCGCCTGCAAGAGGGCGACCGGATTGATGAAGCGCAGGCTCGGAAACGCCGGCTGCAGGCTGAACGGCGGTGGCGTGACGGGGTTGACCGGAGTTCCGTCGCCGCCCGAGCCATCGGAGCCGCCACAACCGGCGAGCGCCAGTGCCGCGGTGATGAGCGCGGTCGGCTGCCAGTGCGAGGTGTGATTCATCGACGTTCTCAGTTGCAGCTGGTGAGCGAGTTGACCCAATTCGTGAGCAGCGCTGCGCCCGCAGCGTCGACCTGGGCGCTTCCCACCGGCGGCATGCCGTTCGCATCGCGCCGGCTCATGCGCGCGATCAGTACGGAGCGCGCCGCAGCGCCCGGCGCGATCAGGCGCGCGTTGGCGATGCCGAGATCGCCAAGCTGCGGCGCCACGTCACATGCGCTCGTGGCATTGAGCGCCACCGAATAGCGCAGATCCATGCCTGATGGCGTCGGCCCGCCCTGGCGATGGCACCCACCACAGTTGGTATGCAGGTAAGAGCGCGCACGCTCCGTGAGAGTTCCGGCCGAGCCGGCCGGATCCGGATACGGTGTGAGCGCGGTGGGATTGGCGACCGGCGGTGACAGTACGTTGATTGCGTTGAGCGTCACGAGCTGATGCGCGTTGCGGCCCGTCTGCGGATACGTGATGGGGTGCGCGAGCTGCAGATTCTCGAGGCCGAGGCTGCGACCCGCCGCGCTCGTGTGACATTGCAGGCATTGCGCCTCGCTGGGGAAGATCCACGGCTGACCGCCGACCGTCACTTGCTTGCCACCGCTGACGAGCGTCGCGTCGGTTTGCTGTGCGTTCCACTCGTAGGTGTAACCCGCCCACACTCCGTCCGGATGGCGCATGAAGTGCCGCGTCTCGACCAGCTGGTTACCCAGCCGGAAGTTCTTTACCAGCACGGTGCCGTTGGGGAAATCCCAATCGCCGCTGGCGCCGACCGTGATGTTCTGGCCATTCGGCAGCGCGATCCACCGCTCCTTGAGAGCGCCATCGGACCAGAACGCTGCGTTCGGCGCGTACGGGATCAATCCGCTCGCAGGCTGCGCGGCATTCGCTGCGCTCACACAACCCGTCGCAGAGAGTTGCGTCGCGACACCGCTGCCGCCGCCACCTGTGCCCGTGATCTGGTAGAGCCCGCCGCTGCCGTAATCGACCGCGTAGAGCTCGCCGTCATTGGCTTCGCCGAACGAGGTGATGGCGAGACCCGTGTTCAGTCCACCGGTGACGGTGAGCGTGGGTTGCGTGTCGGAGGGAATGTGGAAGAGACGCGCCGTGCCGACGTCGGCGAAGACGTAGCGGCCGGCGAGTCCCGGAAAGTCCTGCCCCCGATAGACGTAGCCGCCCGTCACGGTGACGCCGACCGAGCGGCCGTATTCCGCCACGGGCGGTATCGTGCTCGCGGGCGATCCGCACGCGAGGCCGGTGGCGCGCGTGCCCTCGAAGCAGCGCCAGCCGTAGTTGCCGCCACGCGTTACGCGACTCACTTCCTCGATGGCGTTCTGGCCGACGTCGCCGACCCAGAGCGCTCCCGTCTGGCGATCGAAACTCCAGCGCCACGGATTGCGCAGGCCCCATGCAAAAATCTCGGGACAATTGGCGCTGCCGCTGCCATTCGTTCCGCATGGCGCATTGCCGGCGAAGGGATTGTCGGTGGGAATGCGATAAAGCATGCCGCCCGCCCCGGCCGAGATGTCGATGCGAATCATCTTGCCAAGCAGCGTCGTCAGGAGCTGGCCATTGCCGATGGTGCCGTGCTGATCGTTGCCGCCACCGCCATCGCCCATGCCGAGGTAGAGGTAACCGTCCGGCCCGAAGGCGATGCCGCCGCCGTTGTGATTGGACTCCGGTTGATTGATCGTGAGCAGGATCCGTTCCGAATTCGGATTGAGCGTCAAGCCACCGTCGGGCGTGGTGAACTCGGAAATGCGCGAGCGCAGCGGCCCGGGGGCTGTGTATGAGAGATAAACGCGCCGGTCCGTCGGAAAGTTGGGGTGAAACGCCATTCCGAGCAGACCCGTCTCGCCGCCGGAGGTCACGCGCCCATCGTCGATGTCGACGAAGGGACTCGATGCCGCGACTGCGGCGTTGTTGTCGAACACGCGCACGACGCCTGTCTGCTCCACGACGAACCAGCGCGTGTCGTCGCCCGGCGCCTGGAGCATCGCGATCGGCTGGTTGAAGGCGGGGAGATTCGCGAAGACTCGCTGCACGCCGATCGTCACGCTGCCGGTTGGGCGCGCAGGCGCCAGGCACGTGGTGTTGCTCGGTCGCTGATCGAGACCGATCGTCGGACCTGGCGGCGGTGGTGGCGGCGGCGGAGCTGGTGGTGCGGGCGGCGCAGGCGGCGCGGGATTGGAGTTCGTCCCCTCGCCCGAATCGCAACCCGCGAGCAGTGCTGCAAGCAAGCACAGTGGGGCAAAGAGCCGCAGCGTTGCGTCGGTCATCGGACGATCCTCGTATAATGTCCGAGCCATCTCATCCTTACACAGGACTGTGGTGGTGAGAACGCGTTTCATTGTCTGAGAACGGCGACAGAGGACATAAGGCGACAGATCCGAATGCCCGGTCCCGTAGCGCACCGACTCACTCATCTCATCGCCCACCGCGGCAACGCCCGCGATTACCCGGAAAACACGCTCCCCGCGCTGCAGTCCGCCGTGGACCTGGGCGTGCGATTCCTCGAGTTCGACGTGCAGCTCTCAGCGGACCAGGTTCCCGTGGTCATTCACGATCACGAGCTCGCCCGCACCACGGGCCTTCCCGGTTGCGTGTTCGATCTCGCGGCTGCGGATCTTGTCCGCACGGAGGCCAACGAGCCGGAGCGATTCGGCGGCCGTTACCGCGGCACGTGCATTCCGCTGCTGAGCGACGTGGTGACTTTCCTGGCGGAGCGGCACGAGATCACCGCGTTCGTCGAGATCAAGCGTGCGAGCCTGCGCCACTTCGGTCACGAGATCGTGGTGTCGAAGGTGCTCGAGGCGCTCAAGTCGGTGCGCTCGCGCTGCGTGGTGATCTCCTTCGACCTGCCGGCCGTGCACATGACGCGGCAGCGCGATGGCCAGGCGATCGGCTGGGTGTTGAGCGACTACGATGCTCACGCGCGCCTCAAGTACGAGGCCTTCAAGCCGGAGTTCCTGTTCTGCGATCACGAAAAGCTGCCTGCGCACGCGCCCCGCCTGTGGCGGGGACCCTGGCGCTGGGCCATCTACGAGGTGGATAACCAGGAGCTGGCGCTGTCGCTCGCCGAGCGTGGCGCGGACTTCATCGAGACGATGGCCGTGGCGCCGATGATCGACGCGTTTCGCGATCTCGCCGCACGGAGCGGCAAGCGCGGCGATGCCAGCCTTTGACGTCGTCGTCGTGGGCGGCGGCATTCACGGAGTCGGCGTCGCGCAGGCGGTGGCGGCCGCGGGGCACAGTGTCCTGGTACTGGAAAAGCGCGCGCTGGCCGCAGGCACTTCGAGCAAGTCGAGCAAGCTGATCCACGGCGGGCTGCGCTATCTCGAGAGTGGCCAGTTCCGCCTGGTGCACGAGAGCCTCGTCGAGCGGCGCATCCTGCTCGAGATCGCACCCGATCTCGTACGCCTGGTACCGTTTCATATGCCGGTCTACCGCACGACGCGGCGGCGCCCCTGGCAATTGCGCATCGGCTTGTCTCTGTACGCGCTGCTCGGCGGGTTTCGTCGCGCGCTGCGCTTCGGCGCCGTGGCACGCCGCGAATGGTCCGGGCTCGACGGCCTGGTGACCCGCGACCTGGTCGCGGTGCTCCGCTACTACGACGCGCAGACCGACGATGCCGCCCTCACTCGCGCAGTCATGCGCTCGGCGATCTCGCTCGGCGCAGAACTCGCGTTGCCGGCGGAGCTCTATGCCGCCGAACTGCACGACGACGCCGTGCTGGTGCGCTATGTGCACGAGGGCAAGCAGCAGGAGACCGAGGCCCGCGTCCTGGTGAATGCGGCCGGCCCGTGGGCGAGCGAAGTCGCCCATCGCATCTCACCTGCTGTTGCCGTGCCCCCCGTCGAGCTGGTGCAGGGCAGTCACATCGTCGTAGCCGGCGAGCCGCGGCAGGGCATCTACTACGTCGAGAGTCCGCGCGACGGCCGCGCCGTATTCGTGATGCCCTGGTACGGCAACACGCTGGTCGGCACGACCGAGACGCGCTTTCGCGGCGACCCCGACCAGGTCCAGCCGCTCGCCGCCGAGCGGCACTACCTGGTCTCGGTGCTCAAGCACTACTTCACGCAGCATGCGACGCTCGATGCGCGTCAGCTTGTCGATTCGTTCGCGGGCCTGCGGGTGTTGCCGGCCGGCGCCGGCCACGCTTTTCATCGCTCACGCGAGACATTGCTGATTGGGGATCGACCGCTGCGACCACGAGCGCTCGCGATCTACGGCGGGAAGCTCACGGGTTGGCGCGCCACGGCCGAGCATGTGTGTCAACGGATCGCGCCATCGCTCCCGGCGCGCGCTGCGCGTGCCGACACTCGCACGCTGAAGCTACCCGTGGAGTCCTAGTTGGGGTCAGACCCCAACGGTCCGACGGTGCGGTTGGGGTCTGACCCCAACTAGGGCTTGCAGGCGCGGCGTGTCGGTTTGCCGTCCTTCAGGAAGTCGCAGAGCGAGCGTGGCGCACGCCCGAGTACGCGCTCGATGTCATCGGTGATGGGCACGGGCACGACACCGGCTGCCGCGTAATCCCAGAACTCGATCAATGCCTCGATGAGGCGGGGCGACAAGCCGCGTGCCTCGAGATTGCCGCGCGCCTTCGGCGAACAGATGTCGAGGTATTCGATGCGATGGCCGCAGGCGCGTGAGCATTCGCGCGCGATCTCGAAGTAATCGAGCGCCTGGGTGCCGGAGAGCTCCAGCGCGCGCGGCGGATCGTTCGAGTCGAGCACCCGCAGCGCCACGGCCGCCACGTCGTGCGCATCGACCAATGGCATCTTGGCGCGCCTGAAGGGCGCCTCGAGCCGCCCGCCGCTGCCGATCTCGGGATTGTGTTTGACGAGCGATTGCATGGCGACCGCAGGTCGCAGGATCCACGCCTTGACACCCTCGGCGGCGACCCTGGCTTCGGCTTCCCCGAGCCAGCGCAACCGCCGGATGGGCGAGCGTGGATCCGCACCCAAACCCGTCAGCTGGACGATGCGCGTGACGCCCGCCGCACGCGCGGCGCGGGCAAGCGCGGCGTGCCAGTCGCCCATGTGACCGTCGAGCGGCGTCATCAGCACCAGATGGGTAACGCCGGCAAAGGCTTGGGCGAGCGCCGCTCCGTTGGCGTAGTCGGCCGCGAGGATTTCGTGCGCCTTGAGCTCAGCCGGCAACTGCGCAGGGTCGCGAACCAGCAGCCTCAGCGCATGGCCAGCTACGGACGCCGCCTGCACCACCGCCCGGCCAAAAGTGCCGCTCGCGTGAGTTACGAGCCACATGGACTGTCGGATCCCCTCTGCCGAAACCGTCTATTGAAAACCGGCTGCAAAGCCTAGTGAGGCTGGCCCCGCTGGTCTACGGGTTCGCACCGAACTTCACTCATGACCCCCAGTCAGCAATAGAATTGGAGAATAGCCTTACCGAACAGGGGGGCGCAGCTTGGACAATCTGGGCGACATCGTCACGTTCGTGCGGGTAGTCGGCGCGGGCAGCTTCGTGGCCGCAGCCAACAACCTGGCCGTGACGCCTTCGGCCGTGAGCAAGTCGATCTCGCGGCTCGAGGAGCGTCTCGGCGCCCGACTCCTCAATCGCACCACCCGCTCGCTCAGCCTGACGGACGTTGGGAGCGAGTTCTACACGCGTTGCCAGGCCCTCGTCACGCAGCTGCAGGACGCAGAATCCGAAGTCGTCGAAACGCGGCAACGTCCACGCGGGCGATTGCGCGTCGACATGCCGCTGGCGCTCGGCCGGGAATACATCATTCCCGCGCTACCGCGTTTTCTCGCGCAGTACCCCGATGTCACCGTGCAGGTGAGCCTGACCGATCGCCTCGTCGACATGGTCAACGAGGGCATCGACGTGGCGATTCGCGCGGGCGAGCTCACGGATTCACGCCTGAACGCGCGTCGTCTCGGACCCGCGGGGCACGTGCTGCTCGTGGCTTCGCCCGATTATCTGGCTCGCGCCGGCACGCCCACAGATCCGGACGACCTGCTCAAGCATTCCTGTGTGCGCTTCTTCAACCCGAACACCGGCAAGATCTTCGAATGGGCGTTCTCACGCGACGGCATCCGCAAGGTCGTTCCGGTCACGGGCCGCCTGCTGGTGAGCGACATCGCCTCGATGACGACCGCCGCAGTGGCCGGAGCGGGAATAGCGCCTGCAATCCACTTCCTGGCCGAGCGCCCGCTCGCCGCGGGATTGCTGACCCGCGTGCTGCCCGATTGGCAGCTGGAAGGGCAAAGGCCCGTGTCCGCGCTTTACATGAAAGGCCGGCATCCCTCGCCTAAGGTGCAGGCTTTCATCGACTTTCTGGTGACCCTCTTCCCTACCCCAGACGGTAGAAGCCACTCCCGATCGACACGATGATTGGTTCCCCCGGGTCATGAGTGAAGTTCGAGACCCGTGATTTTTCTCTCCGCCTGCCTTCTCTAATCTGCACCCTCGCGGCCATGACATGGCCGCAGTTTTTTTCAGGGCTGATCATTGAAAGGACCAAGCACCGTGACTCATCGCAAGACATCGACCCTGCTACGCGCTGCATTCGCCGCGCCTGCGCTGATTTTGCTTTCCATCGCGCTCGTGAGCGGCTGCGCGCCGCAAGCGGCACCGGCCCCGCAGGCGCCGCAGGTGAGCGTGGCCGAGGTGATCGAGCGCGACGTCACCGAATGGGACGAATTCACCGGTCGCCTCGAAGCCGTCGAGTCCGTCGAGATCCGTCCGCGCGTCACCGGCTACATCGAGAGCGTCGCTTTCGCCGAAGGCAGCATCGGTGCGCAAAGGCGACCTGCTGTTCGTCATCGACCCGCGTCCGTATCGCGCCGAGCTCGTCGAAGGCCGAAGCCGAGCTGGTGCGTGCGCGTGGCACGCTGCCGAGCTGGCGCGCAACGAAGTGGCGCGCAGCGAGAAGCTCGCTCGAGCATCAAGGCGGTGTCGCGCGAAGAGTACGACCAGCGCGTCAACGCCTCGCGCGAAGCGACGGCGAGCGTCGCGCGGCCCGAGCGGCCGTCGATTCCGCGACGCTCAATCTCGAATTCACGCGCATCACCGCGCCGATCGACGGTCGCGTCAGCAAGGCCGAAGTCACGCGCCGGCAACCTCGTCACCGGCGGCTCGAACGCTGCGACGCTGCTGACGACCGTCGTCTCGATCGATCCGATCTACGTCGACCTTCGAAGGCGACGAGCAGGTCTACCTCAAGTACGCGGAGCTCGCGCGCCGCGGCGAGCGCGCGAGCTCGCGCGACGTCGCGAATCCCGTCCTGATGGGCCTCGCGAACGAGACGGACTTTCCGCATCGACGGCGCGATGGTGTTCGTCGACAACCAGCTCGATCCGCGCACCGGCACGATCCGCGCGCGCGCCGTCGTTCGACAACAAGGACGGCTACCTCACGCCGGGCCTGTTCGCGCGCGTGCAAGCTGCTCGGCCACAACTCGTACCACGGCCGTGCTGGTCGACGACCGCGCGATCGGCACCGACCAGAGCCAGAAGTTCGTGTACGTCGTCGACGCGAGAACAAGGTCACGTACCGCGCGGTGAAGCTCGGCCGCGCTGATCGACGGCCTGCGCATCGTGCAGCAGGGCCTGCACGCCCGGCGAGACGCGTCGTCGTCAACGGCCTGCAGCGCGTGCGGCCCGGCGTCGTCGGTCGCGCCGGAGCGCGTCGCGATGGATGCACGCGAGACTCAGCCGAGACGAAGACTCGCCAAGGCCGCGCTAGCGCCCAGCAGGAAATCCGCATGAAATTCGCCAGCTTCTTCATCGACCGGCCGATCTTCGCGGCCGTGCTGTCGATCGTCATCTTCCTCGTCGGCGCGATCGCGGTGTGGCAGCTGCCGATCAGCGAGTACCCCGAGGTCGTGCCGCCGTCGGTGCTGGTGCGCGCGCAGTATCCCGGCGCGAATCCGAAGGTGATCGCCGAGACGGTCGCCGCGCCGCTCGAGCAGGAGATCAACGGCGTCGAGAACATGCTCTACATGTCCTCGCAGGCGACCAGCGACGGCGTGATGCTGCTCACGGTCACGTTCCGGCTCGGCACCGACGTCGACAACGCGCAGGTGCAGGTGCAGAACCGCGTCGCGCAGGCGCTGCCGCGCCTGCCCGAGGACGTGCGCCGCAGTCGGCGTCACGACCATGAAGAGCTTCGCCCGACCTGCTGATGGTCGTGCACCTGACTTCGCCCGACGGCCGCTACGACACCGTCTACCTGCGCAACTACGCGACGCTGCAGGTGCGCGACGTGCTCGCGCGCCTGCCGGGCGTGGGCGAGGTGCGCGTGTTCGGCGCCGGCGACTACTCGATGCGCGTCTGGCTCGATCCCGAGCAGGTCGCGAGCCGCGGCCTGACCGCGGGCGACGTCGTGCGCGCCATCCGCGAGCAGAACGTGCAGGTCGCCGCGGGCGTGATCGGTGCGCGAGCCGGCGCCGGCGGGCACCGAGTACCAGCTCAACGTCACGGCCTCGGGCCGCCTGATCACCGAGGAGCAGTTCGGCGACATCATCGTCAAGACGCTGCCGGACGGCGCGGTGACGACGCTGCAAGGACGTCGCGCGCGTCGAGCTCGGCGCGGGCCAGTACGCGCTGCGCAGCCTGCTCAACAACAAGTCGGCGGTCGCGATTCCGATCTGCCAGGCGCCGGGCGCGAACGCGCTCGAGCTGTCCGACGCCGTGCGCGCGCACCATGGAGGAGCTGAGCAAGAACTTCCCCGAAGGCGTCGAGTACGAGATCGTCTACGACCCGACGGTGTTCGTGCGCGACTCCATCAAGGCCGTGGTCGAGACGCTGCTCGAGGCGCTGGTGCTGGTCGTGATCGTCGTCATCCTGTTCCTGCAGACCTGGCGCGCCTCGATCATCCCGCTGCTCGCGGTGCCGGTCTCGATCGTCGGCACGTTCGCGCTGATGCTGGCGTTCGGCTTCTCGATCAACGCGCTGTCGCTGTTCGGCCTGGTGCTCGCGATCGGCATCGTCGTCGACGACGCGATCGTCGTCGTCGAGAACGTCGAGCGCAACATCGCGGACGGCCTGTCGCCGCGCGAGGCGACCTACAAGGCCATGGAGGAAGTGAGCGGCCCGATCATCGCGATCGCGCTGGTGCTGGTGCGCCGTGTTCGTGCCGATCGCGTTCATCAGCGGCCTGACCGGCCAGTTCTACAAGCAGTTCGCGCTGACGATCGCGATCTCGACGGTCATCTCGGCGTTCAACTCGCTGACGCTCAGCCCGGCGCTCGCGGCCGCTGCTGCTCAAGCCGCACGGCGCGACGCCCGATGCCGCTGACGCGCGGCATCGATCGGCGTGTTCGGCTGGTTCTTCCGCCGTTCAACCGCGTGTTCGGGCGCTCCGGAGCGCGTACGTCGCGCGGCGTGCGCGGCGTGCTGCGCGCACAAGAGCGTGGTGATGGGCGTGTTCGCTGGTGCTCGCTCGGCGCTCGACCTGGGGCCTGTTCCAGGTCGTGCCGAAGGGCTTCATCCCGGTGCAGGACAAGCAGTACCTGGTCGGCGATCGCGCAGCTGCCGGACGCCGCGTCGCTCGATCGCACCGAAGAGGTCATGCGGCGCATGGCCGACATCGGCTGCAAGCGCCCGGGCGTCGCGGACGCCGTGCAGTTCCCGGGCCTGTCGATCGCCGGCTTCACCAACAGCCCGAACGCCGGCGCTCGTGTTCTTCGCGCTCGACGACTTCGAGGAGCGCAAGTCCTCGGACGACTCTACGGCCTGAACATCGCGAAGCAGCTCAACCAGAAGTTGCGGCGCGATCCAGGACGCGCTGCATCGTCGTGTTCCCGCCGCCGCCCGTGCAGGGCCTCGGCACGATCGGCGGCTTCAAGCTGCAGCTCGAGGACCGCGCCGACCTCGGCTACGACGAGCTCTACGAGGCGACGCAGGCGGTGCTCGCGCAAGGCGCGTCAGACGCCGGAGCTCGCGGGCGTGTTCTCGAACTACCAGGTCAACGTGCCGCAGCTCTAGCGCCGACGTCGATCGCGTCAAGGCGAAGGAGCACGGCGTCGCGCTCACCGACGTGTTCGAGACGCTGCAGATCTACCTCGGCTCGATCTACGTCAACGACTTCAACCGCTTCGGCCGCACCTACCAGGTGATCGCGCAGGCGGACGCGGACCGTTCCGCGCCAAGGCCGGAGGACATCCGCGCGGCTCAAGACGCGCAACGCAGCCGGCGAGATGGTGCCGCTCGGCTCGCTCGTGCAGGTCAGCGAGAGCTACGGCCCGGACCGCGTGTTCCGCTACAACGGCTATCTCGCCGCCGACATCAACGGCGGGCCCGCGCCGGGCTATTCGAGCGGCCAGGCGCAAGGCGGCGATGGAGCGCATCCTCGCCGAGACGCTGCCGAACGGCATGAAGTTCGAGTGGACCGATCTCACCTACCAGGAAATCCTGGCCGGCAACAGCGCGGTCTTCGTGTTCCCGCTGTGCGTGCTGCTCGTCTTGCTGGTGCTCGCCGCGCTGTACGAGAGCTGGACGCTGCCGCTCGCGATCGTCCTGATCGTGCCGATGGCGCTGCTCTCGGCGATCGCCGGCGTGTGGCTCACCGGCGGCGACAACAACATCTTCACGCAGATCGCGCTTCTTCGTGCTCGTCGGCCTCGCGTGCAAGAACGCGATCCTGATCGTCGAGTTCGCCAAGGACCGCGAGCAGGCCGGCGTCGACGCCGGTCGCGCGCGGCGCTCGAAGCGGCGCGCCTGCGGCTGCGGCCGATCCTGATGACGTCGCATCGCGTTCATCATGGGCGTCGTGCCGCTCGTGCTCGCGACGGGCGCCGGCGCGGAGATGCGCCACGCCATCGGCGTCGCCGTGTTCTCCGGCATGCTCGGCGTGACGTTCTTCGGCCTGTTCCTGACGCCAGTCTTCTACGTCCTCATCCAGCTTGTCGCGCAACGCATGCGCCGCGTGCGGGCGGTGCCCGCACTTGCACCGACACCGGAGAGTGACCATGCACCGGATCGCTGCTCTTGTCCTCACGCTCGTGCTCTCGGCCTGCGCCGTGGGCCCGTCCTACGAGCGACCGGATACCGAACTGCCCAACAGTTCGCCGGCGCGAGCGCTGCTTCCTTCAATACGGAGCAGCCCGTGCCGGCGAAGTTCTGGTCGGTATTCAATGACGAGGTTCTGACCGGACTGGTCGAAGAAGCGCTCACCGCGAACCACGATCTGCGCATCGCTGCCGCGCGGTTCAACGAGGCGCGCGCTCTGCGTCGCGAGGCCGCTTTCGATTTCGGGCCGGTGGTTGGTGCGAACGGCTCAGCGCTGCGGACGCGCTTCAGTGACATCGAGACCCGCGGAATCACCAATGGCGAGGGTGCTGTCGACGTCTACGATGCGGGCTTCGATGCAACCTGGGAGCTCGACATTTTTGGACGCGTGCGTCGCGGCAATGAAGCGCGCCGCGCCGAGCTCGAGAGTAGCGTGGCATCGCTCGAGGATGCGCACGTCAGCGTCACCAGCGAGGTGGCGCGCAACTACTTCGAACTGCGGGGTCTGCAGAGCCGCTACGATGTAGCCAAGCGCAACGCCGAAGTGCAGGCGAGCTCGCTCGAGCTGACCCAGGCACGGCGCGAAGCCGGCAGCGGCACGGATCTCGACGTGGCGCGCGCGCAGTCGCAACTCTCCACCACGCTCGCAACGCTGCCACAGCTGGAATCGGCGGTCGCCCGCTCCAAGTATCGCATCGCGGTGCTCATCGGCCGCACCCCGGGCGAGGTTGACGCCAGGCTGGCCTCCCAACCGCTAGGTGCAGTGCCGGCGTTCACGCCGGTCGGAGACCCCACGGAGTGGCTGCGCCGGCGTCCCGACGTGCGCGTCGCAGAACGGGACCTCGCGGCGGCGACCGCGCGCATCGGCATCGCGGTGGGTGATCTGTTCCCCAAAGTCTCGCTCGTGGGGAATTTTGGCTGGACGGCGCTCGACTTCGACTCGCTGGGCAATGCCGAGGCGGAAACCTATCGGTATGGCCCCTCGATCTCCTGGGCGATCTTCGACCTCGGCCACGTTCAGGCTCGCATTGCCGCCGCGCACGCCCGCGCGGATGCCAGCCTCGCACGCTATGAACAAGCGGTCCTGCGCGCCCTCGAGGATACCGAAGGCTCCCTGACGACCTATTCCAAGGCGTTGGAGCGTGAGGCTTCGTTGCAGGAAGCCGCCGAGGCCAGCGGCGTGGCGGCCGGGCTCGCCAGCGTGCGCTACGAAGAGGGCGTGTCCGACTTCCTGCTGGTGCTCGATGCCGAACGCACGCAACTCGAGGCCGAGGACCGGCTTGCGCAGAGCCGCGCCGACTCCGCCACCGCGCTGGTGGCGGTTTACAAGGCGCTCGGCGCCGGCTGGCAGGACGTCGAATCGCCGTACCTGCAAGTGAGACGCTGACCGACTGCGCTGGACGCAGCGCGCATTAGCTTTCAGAATTCCGCGCTGGGTGAGCGCAAAGCTCCATCTCGCGTTGGATCAGGGCGGTCACGCCAGCCGCGCCATCGTCTTCGACGAGCGCGGCGAGCTCATCGCGCAGGCCTTCGCCCCCATCGCCACCCGCAGACCCGCACCCTCGCAGGTCGAACACGATGCGGACGAGATCATCGACTCGCTCCTCGCGGCTATCGCCGACGTCGCGCCAGGCTCGCTCGAACACGGAGAGTTCGTCGCCGCGGGCCTGGCCACGCAACGTTCGAGCATCGTCTGCTGGGACAAGCGCACAGGCGCCGCGCTTTCACCGGTGATCTCCTGGCAGGACCGGCGCAATGCCTCGTTCGTGGAGGGTCTCACGCCGCATGCGAGCGAGATCCATGCCCGCACGGGACTGGTGCTGTCGCCACACTATGGCGCGAGCAAGCTGCGCTGGTGTCTCGACCATCTGCCGATCGTCGCGCGCGCGGCTGCGGAAAACCGCCTGGCTTTTGGGCCACTGGCGAGCTTCATCCTGTTTCGCCTGCTCGATGAGAGACCGTTTGTGGTCGATCCTGCGAACGCCTCGCGCACCCAGCTGTTCGATCCGGTGACGCAGGCGTGGGCGCCGGAGCTCCTCAACCTGTTCGGCATCGAGCCGCGTCATCTGCCACGCCCGGTCGCCAGCCGCCACGCGTTTGGGACGCTGCTGCTCGGAGGCCGTCGCGTACCGCTCTGCGTGTCGACGGGCGACCAGTCGACAGTGCCGTTCGCCTTTGGACCGGCGAACCCCAACATCGCGTACGTAAACATCGGCACCGGCGCATTCATCCAGCGGCCGCTCGCCAAGCCGATCATTGCACCCCCGCTACTGACAAGTGTCGTGTGGTCCGACGCGCAGGATGTCACCTACGTGCTGGAGGGCGCGGTCAATGGTGCCGGCAGTGCGCTCGACTGGTTCGGCGAGCTCGAGGGCATCGACGCGCATCGCATGCTGGCGTCACTTGATCCGTCTGCTGCTAGCGCCGCTCGACCTCCGATCCTGCTGAACGGGATCGCGGGATTGGGCTCGCCGTTCTGGAAAGCAGAGTTCGAGACCCGCTTCGTGGGCGAGGGCTCGACCGAGCAGAAGTTCATCGCGCTCCTCGACAGCATCTTGTTCCTCATCCGTGTGAACTTGGACGTCATGCAACTGCAGGTGCCGAAGCCGCAGCGAATCCTCCTGACTGGAGGGATCGCCGCATCCGACTTCCTGTGTCAGCGCCTGGCGAACCTCACCTCGCTGCCCGTGATGCGCCATTCCGAGCGCGAGGCAACGGCGCGCGGGCTCGCCTTCCTGGTTGCGAATCAACCGCCCGACTTCGCTCCCGGTCGTGCCGCGCGATTGTTCGATCCCGAACCGGACGTAGCGCTGCTCGAGCGTTTTCTCGCCTGGCTCAAGGCCATGAAGAAGGCGGTTGGAGGGTAAGATGGGGTCAGACCCCATTTCCTGGTGGGATGTGAACGGGAAATGGGGTCTGACCCCATCTTACCGTTCGAGCTCCGCGAGTACCTCGCCGGCGATCCAGCTGGTGCCGGGGCGCTGGAGGAACCCGCAGTGGCCGCCGTGCCTCGTCGTCTGCACGGTGAGGTTGGGCAGGCGCGGCAGGCGCGCGAGATCGTCCGCCGGGATCATGGGATCGTCCTCCGCGGCAATGATGCGCGCCGGCACATCGAGCGACTCGAGCGCGCCGCGCACGATCGCATAGCCCTGCAGATAACTCTGCAGATCGGGAAACTCGCTGTGCTTGCGCACCAGGTAATCGGTCATGAACGTGAGCGTCGGCGTGCGCAGCATCTCCTCGAAGTCGTAGTCACCCGGCCACGCGAGCTGCTTCTTGAGGAGCGACCGGCGCCACTTCCAGACGAAGTACTGCCGATAGACGCCGAGTCCGTTCTCCAGTGACCGGAGGGTGACCTCGGGTTCAAGGACCGGCGAAATGGCGATGATCCGGCGCAGCCGCAGTCCCGCGCTCGCAGCGCGAGCGCCGATCCGCAGTGCAAAGTTCCCGCCCAGTGAGAAGCCGACGAGGTTGATCTCCTGTTGTGGAAAGAGCGCCTGCAGACGCTTCACTGCACCGACTGCTTCGGGCAGCCGGCAGGAATGGAACAGGTCGCGGTTCAGGTGATGGGTCGGCCCGTGATCGCGCAGGTTGAGACGGAAAATGTCGTAGCCGCGTTCGAAGAGGTACTGGCCCAGCCCGACTATATAGAGAGAGTCGGCGCTGCCCTCCCAGCCATGAAACATCACCACCAGCTGCCGCGCCGGCACGCGGCCGAGGCGCGTCTGCGACGAGTGCAGTCCCATCAGGCGCACGCCGTCGCCGCAATCGAGGATGTGTTCGACGCTGTTCGCGAGCAGCGGCACCGCGCGCCGTTCGACGCCACCGCGCCGCAGCGGAAAGCTCGGGACAATCGATTGCAGGTGCCGGTTACGGAGCCAGAAAGGCGGAGTGAACTCGGACAAGCTAATGCGGCGCTCCTGGCACGACCACGAACTCGACCCGGTTGTGGCGCGCCGCGATCTCGTTCCAGCGGCCGGCGGTGGCGGTCTCGCCCTCACGCGGGTAGTCACTCACCACGTCAGCGACGGGCTCCCTGACAGCGACGTTGAGGACGCCGGCACTGCGCTGCCGGACACTGGAGGCCAGGTTCGCGAACGCGAGCGATTGTCGCTGCGCCGGACTCAGTGAATCCTGGAACGGATTGCCGATGACGTCGCAACGGGATGCGGGCAGATCTTCCGGCGCAAGCGCATAGCCTTCGCTGGCGTTTCCCACCACGCAGAAGCGCCCCGAGTAGCTGCGCACCTCCACCGAGCCCTGGAACGAACGATCCTCGAGCTCAGTGAGCAGCTCGCGCAGCGCGTCGAGCCGACCGAAAGCGAATGGAATTTCCCCATACGGAACCGGTTCGACCAACGGCGCAACCCCGCCCGGCGCCACCACCGGGACTGCCCGGCCCTGCAACGACTGGCTCGCCGCAAGCGTCGCTTGCGCGTGCACGGCTTCGAGCTCGCGCAGCTGCTTGAGCTCGGCGGTCAGCGCAGTGTTGAGGTGTTGCAGCTCCTGCGTCTGCGCGGAGGCCGTCCGGTTCGCTTCGAGTGCGCGCTGATACAACCACGCGAGGGTGATGCTCGTGGCGAGCACCAGCAGCAGCCCCCCGATCCAGAGGTACGGCGGCCGCGCCGCTGGCGGCGGCAGTGGCTGCAAGGCGGGCGCCTCGTTGAGGTGATTGCGGATATCGCCCGACGACACGATGCGCGAAGGTGTCGAGGCTGCCGACGACGAAGCGGCGCAGGTCGGCATCGTGATTGCGCAGCGTGGACTCGAGCTGCGGGCGCCAGTCCGCCGGCACATCGGCTGCACCGGCAGTGGGCCTCGGATACTGCGGACGTGCTTCCTGCACGGCCACGGGCGGCACGCTCACCGGCACGAACGACGGCGGCGACGTCTCGCGACGCTCGGGCAGGAGATGCAGCTGGTAGAGAATCTTCGAGACATCGACCGGCTTGACGAGCTTGGGCAGCACGCCCACTGCGCCCAGCGCACGCGCCTGGCCGACGTACAGCTCACCTTGCTGGGAGGTGTACATCATGATGGGGATGGTCGCCGTGCGCGGATTGTTCTTGATGGCCTGCAGCGCCTGGAACCCATCCATCCCGGGCATCAGGTGATCCATGAAGATGACGTCGGGACGCTGCTCGGTGAGATAAGCGATCGCTGCTTCGGCCGACTCCGCGGTATCCACCTCGACGCCGTACTTCTGCAGCATCCGGCTCAGCACGACGCGGGCCGAGAGCGAGTCGTCCACTATCAAAGCGCGCTTAGCGGACATGGCGGAAAGTTTAGCGCGATTCCTGTCGTTGTGATGTCGGTCACGGGTCCCGCCCGGCGGGTAAACCAAGCCGGCGGTCGGGCGTTGATCAGCCCATGCCCGAATTTTGTGCCGGCCCAGCCGGCCCCGCGGGCCTTACGAAGGAGAGGACATATGTTGACTCGTGTGTTTTCAAGGCCGTCCCTCTGGACCAGCGCGCTTGCGGCGCTGTTCGTCATGGCAACGGCGCAGGCGCAGCCGGCGGGCCAGGCCCGCGACACGGTGCGTGTCGCAGATCGCGGACAGCGTCCCGCGGCGCGGCCGCAGCGACCCCAGGTTCCGCGGAGCGATCGCAGCCGGCATACCGAGGTGCAACGCACGAACGACGGACACACCAGCCAAAGCACGGTGACCGGCGCCAATGGCCGGACCGCGACCCGCGACTCAACCGTGGTCAATGATCGTGAGGCGGGCACCCGCACGCGCGATACCACCCAAACCGGCCCCGACGGGCGCACGCGCACGGTCAACGATGTGACCACGCGCACCGACGACGGCCACACGCGTCATTCCACGTACACCGACGCGCAAGGACGCACCGCCACGCGCGACGCGACAGTCGTGAACGATGGCGAGGCCGGTACCCGCACACGGGACGTGACGTACACGGGTCGCGATGGCCAGGAGCGCACCGTGAACGACGTGACGCAGCGGACCGACGACGGCTACACGCGCAACTCCACCTATACCAATGCGCAGGGCGAAACCGCAACGCGCAATGCCGTGGTCGTGAACGACCCAGAGAGTGGCACGCGTACGCGCGATGTCACCTATACGGGCGTCGACGGCCAGACGCGTACGGTCAACGACGTGACGCAGCGGACCGATGACGGCTACACGCGCAACTCCACCTACACCAATGCGCAGGGTGAGACCGCCACGCGCAATGCCGTGGTGGTGAAGGATCCCGAGGCCGGAACACGCACTCGTGATGTCACCTACACCGGAGTGAACGGCCAGGTCACGACCGCCAACACGGTCAGCACCCGGACCGACGATGGTTACGTCCGGGAGACCTCGGTGACGGGCCCGAATGGCGAGTCGGGCACGCGCACTCAGACAGTGAGCTGCGACAAGGTCGCGGGCAAGTGCACGAAAGACGTGCAGGTGGACGCACCCTGACGAGCCGTCAGACAACACCGGGTATTTGGCGCACAACACGCCACCCGGAACATGCGGCGCGGAGATGAAGATCCGCGCCGCTTTTTTTTCAGCGTGTGTCAGCGTGTCCGCTCGACGACCGCCATGCCCTTCAGGGAAACCATTAGTAGCGACTGAGGCACGCGTCAGACAACGCCGGCGCACGCTCCGATGCGTTGCCGAGATGCGCAGCCGATCACACATAATGCGCGGGCGCTAACGTAGTTTTGCCGCCCACGGATTCAAAGGAATCAAGGACGTGTGGAATTCCGGCAGGACGACGGATCTCCAGGATGGCGTGCCAGTGAGCGGCGTGCACGATGCCCGTGGGCATCGCGAGCAATCAGAAATGCCCGCAGCAGTTCGGTGCCAGCCCCGGAGGCCCGAACGCACATAGGGACGTGAAAATGCCAGAAAGGAATCTGCGCCCCTCCCCTTCGATCGCGTGCTCACCGGACGCGATCCCTCAAGCCCGCGCGACTCGTTGTCAGCGCCCGCGTTATCGCGGCGCTCCGCGTCGTGCATCATCCGACGCTTCCGGAGTAATCAGATGACCGCAGAGCGCAATCGCGTCGTCATTGTTGCCGACGACTATCAGTTTCTCGATACGGTCCACGGCCCGAGCGCCGCGATCGTCCAGGAATGGCAGGTGGCGAATACGCTCGAGCGACTCGCGGAACTGGTCGTTCCGGCGCCGCTGGCGGTGGTGATCGACCTGGAGGCGCCGGGTTTCGATCCGATCGATGCGCTCCAGCTGCTCGAGACCACCAAGGCCACCAGCAAGATCGTGCTGCTCACCGGGATCGATCTGCGCAAGCTCGTCAACGCCAAGCGGGTTGCCGAGAATCTGTCGCTCGAGGTCGCGGGAACACTCGAACGGCCGCTGATGATGAGCGCGCTCGCGCGATTGCTCGCCCGGCACGGCGAGTCGAGGGCACCCATTACGGCTGAAGAGCTCCAGCGCGGCCTGCACGAGCACGAGTTGCTGCTGCACTATCAACCCATCCTCGCGCGCCAGACCGGACAGTGGGCCATCCGCAGCGCGGAAGCGCTGGTACGCTGGCAGCATCCGGATCGCGGCTTGTTGTACCCCGGCCAGTTTCTCAAGCTCGCCGAGTCGAGCGGGCTGCTCGGCGAGCTGACCGATTTCGTGTTCGCCGACGCCATGCGCCAGGCGGGCCGCTGGGAAGCGCAGGGACTCGAGCTCGCCGTCGACATCAATCTCTCGCCCGGCCTGGTTCGCGACAGCGGATTCCTGGAGCGCTTCATGCGCGCTCTGAAGGAATACGAGGTCTCGCCCGAGCGCATCACGCTCGAGGTGATCGAGGCCGCATCGCTCCAGGATCGCGAGCTGGTGCGCGACGTGTTGACTCGCCTGCGGCTGCACGGCGTGGGCCTGTCGCTCGATGATTTCGGCACCGGCTATTCCTCTCTCACCGAGCTCTGCCGGCTGCCGTTCAGCGAGATCAAGGTGGATCGCACGCTGATCCACGACGTGCCCGACTCGCGCCAGGCGTCCACCGTCGTGTCCGCCATCATCGATCTCGCGCACCGGCTTTCGATCCGCGTGTGCGCGGAAGGTGTCGAGACCGAAGCGGCGTGCGAATTTCTGAAGGATGCCGGCTGCGACTCGTTGCAGGGGGTGCTGTTCGCGCCCCCGATGCCGGCAAAAGACGTGGAGCAACTCGCGCGCCAGCAACCCAACATGACCGCGGTGGCGGCCCTGCGCGATGGCTCAACTGGTTGAGGGGCTGCCCTGCAAAAACGGCCCCTCGGGGGCTGCGGCGCGCTTGAATTTACTCCTCGGCGCGCCGCGGCCCATCTCGTTGCCAGCCCGGGCCTGGCCCTGGGGACAAACGAGCGCGCAGGTTACTGGTTTCCCCTACAGGCGGACGCGCGGCAGCGCACAGCTTGCGCCTGATTTCGAGGGTGTTTTCGACTTGATCCCGCTCACAAATCGCACATCGGGGCGGCGTTATTTCGTGACCTGCCCGGCCACGCGGATTATGTTCAGACGCCTGCTGCGCCCCGGGTGCGGCTCGAATCAGGTTAGTACGCTGTAGCCATGAGCATCGTGCTCTCATCCGAAGACAAGACCGGGCCCATCACGCGCTCGCTGAGCGCGCGCCTGGTGGTCCTGATCGTCGGCGATTCGAGCGACGCTGATCGCATCACCCGCGAGCTCGAGAGCTCGGGCTACACGGTCGCCTCGCAACGAGTCGAAACACCCGCAGCGTACACGGCTGCCCTGGACAAGGGCTCGTGGGACATCGTCATCTCGGCGCGCGAATTCGCGGCGCTGAGCAGCTCCGCGGTGGTGCAGGTGCTGCGCGAGCGCCAGCTCGAGACGCCGGTCGTGGTGCTGACGGATCGCGTGGATGAAGTCCTGAGCCTCGAGGCAGTCGCTGCGGGCGCCGAAGACGTACTCAAGCGCGAGGACCTCTACCGCCTGCCCTACGTCGTCGGTCGCATCCTGCAGCAGGCGCAGATCCGTCACGACCAGGCCGCGATGCTGGAGACCGGCAGCCTCACGTTGCATCGGCGGCGCCGCGGTATTGGATTGCGGGCCACGCTGCTCGTAATACTCGTGAGTTCCGTGGTGCTGGTGGCCGCTGCGGCCGGCTGGTACCTCAACGTCCGCGCCCAGCACGCCCACGATGAGCTTCAGGGCCGCGTGCGCGACACCGCTATCACGCTCTCGCAGGCTGCCACCCATTCCGGCGGGGTGGCGTCACCGAAGCTCGAGCCGACACGCGCGCTCGCGGATCTCGTGGCGGCGCTTGCGCGGCAGCTGTCGCGCGAAACCGTGATCGTCGACCCGGCCAAGACAGTCATCGCGCATTCGTTCCCCTTCCACGTCGGCTCGAACTTTGCGCACGATCCGCATAACGAAGTGGGTCTTACGCTTCAGGACGGCGTCGCTCGTGACTTCATCGAGGTAACTGGCGGCGACCCGCCGCGCGTCTACAGGCTGGTGACACCGGTCGTCTCAGAAGCCGGGCCCATCGTCGGCGCGGTCGTCGTGAACTACACGCGCGAGCGCAATGCGCTCGACAGCCAGCTGCGCACCGAAACGCGCTATGTGCTACTGACCGCCGGGATCATCGCCGGACTGGCCATTCTGGTATTCACCGTCCTCGTGACCCAGCGGCTGCTGTTGCCGGTCGAGCGGCTGCGCGAGGCGGCGACGCGGCTTTCGCTGGGGTCGCTCGACATTGAGGTGCCGAAGGGCCCGTCGAACGAGATCGGCGACATCGCAGTGGGCATGGACACACTGCGCAAGCGTCTGAAGAAGAGCGTGCTCGCGCGCCAATCTGACATGGTGCAGCGCCTGCGCGCCGAGGAAGCGCTGCGCCAGGTGCACCTGCGCCAGCGCAATCAGCTCGAAGCGACCGAATCGCGCGCCAAGGAGGTCACTCTGCTGGCGCAGATGGGCGCCTTGTTGCACGCCTGCGCCACGCGCGAGGAAGCCTGTCGCATCATCGCCCGGTCCATCGGGGAGTTGTTCCCGGGTCTGTCGGCTGCCCTATATCTCTCGAACCAATCGACGGATGACCTGCAGCCCGTGATCGGTCAGGGCGCGCTGACGCGCAGCGCCACGCCGATGGCGGCGGGCGATTGCTGGGCGCTGCGGCGCGGCCAGGTTCACGTGGTTGATCACGATGCGGGCGACCTGCGTTGCGCGCACGCTGCCGACTACAAGGCGCGCACGCTGTGTGTACCGTTGCTGGCCCAGGGCACCGCCCTCGGCGTACTGCACATCCGCGACGCGACCGCGCACAAGGAAGGAGAGGAGCCGGCACTCCCCGCCTCGCAGGCGCTCGCGGAGACCGTGGCGGAACAGGCAGCGCTGTCACTCGCGAACCTGAAGCTGCGCGAGGAGCTGCAGGAGCTGTCGATTTCCGACCCGCTCACCTCTCTCTATAACCGCCGCTTCGCGCAGGAGACGCTCACCCGGGAAATCCATCGCGCGCACCGTGAGCAGGGCTCGATCGGGATCATCACGCTCGACATCGACTACTTCAAACGCGTGAACGATCGCTTTGGCCACGACGCGGGCGACGCGGTGTTGAAGGCGGTAGCGGCGGAGCTGCAGACCTCGGTGCGCGGCGGCGATATCGCCTGCCGCATGGGCGGCGAGGAATTCGCGATCATGATGCCGGGCGCGAGCCTGAATGTGGCGCGGCAACGGGCCGAGCATCTGCGGGCCGCGGTCGCGGCTCTGCGGGTGCGCCACGCGCAGGTCGATCTGCCCTCGGTTTCCATGTCCTGCGGTGTCGCCGCCTTCCCCGACCACGGCGTCACGGCGGATGCGCTGCTGCGAGCCTCTGACCAGGCCCTCTACCGCGCCAAGGAAGCCGGCCGCAACCGGGTCGAGTCCGCGGCCGCGGCCTGACTGGGGTCAGAATTCAATTCTGACCCCCACTATTGACACTCCAATCTCGCCTCATCGTTAATCGGGCTGCATGCCCGATGAGCGATTCCCCACTCTTCCCGCCACCCTGAAGCCACGTCTGCTGGTGTGCGTGGCGCTCGCGACGGCAGTCCTGTCGATCGCTCCCGAGCGCGGCGTCGCGGTGGGCCAGATCAGCATCGACGTCGGTGATGTTGCCGGAAGCGGTTGGTCGGCTCGCGAGGTGAGCGTCGTGCTCGAATTGCCCGGCGCGGGACAGAGCATCGCGCACGTCTACGTCAAGCAGGCCACACTGATGACCGAGGTCGGCCCCTTGCAGGACGTATCGATCACCTGCCGCAATCCGCTCGTCAAGGAGCCGATCTTCGCCTGCCGGAACGCGACGGTGTCAGGACTTCTTGGACGCTTCGGGCGACAGCGGCTCAGCGCCGATCTCGAATACCAGAGCGACAAGGAAACCCTCACGTTCTCCATCGCGGGGCTCAAGCTCGCGCAAGGGCGCGTGCGCGTTGAGGGTCGGTGGCTCGAATCGGGCTGGACGCTCGCGGCCCAGGCACAAGACGTGGCGCTCGCCGGGTTGCGCCAGCTGGTCGCGCCCTGGTTCGCAATGCCCGCTGACCTCACGGTCGAGGGTCGCGGCGCTCTCGATATCACCCTGCGTGGAGCGGCCGAAATCGCGGACATCCATGCGCGCGGCACGCTGAGCGAGCTCACCGCAAACAACGCGGCGGGCACATTTGCCACCGACAAGCTCGCGGTGACCTTCGATGCGGTTGCCAAGGCGAGCGGCCCGGACTGGGAGCTGCGCGCGCAGGTCGATTCGAGCGCCGGCCAGGCCTACAGCGACCCCATCTTCCTCGACTTCGGCGCACACGCCGCCGCGACGACCCTCACCGGTCGCTGGATCACCGGGCAGAGCCTGCTGCAACTCACTGAGCTCAAGCTCCAGCAGAAGGGCATGGTGACCGGGAGTGCAAGCGGCGAGCTCGACTTGGGCGGCGAAACGTTGCTGCGCCGTCTGAGAGTGCAGCTGGAGAGCCTGGAGTTTCCAGCCGCCTTCACCAACCTGATGCTGCCGTTCCTGCTCGATACCGAGCTCAAGGACCTGAAGATGGCGGGCCGGATTTCCGGCATCGTCGAAGTCGAAGCAGGCGCGCCGGCCGCGCTGGCGCTCGAGCTTCACGATATGAACGCGGCAGGCCAGGTCGTCACGCTCCAGGCGTTGCGCGGGCGGGTGAACTGGCTGTCATCCGCGCGCCGCACCGCGGTTGCGGATTCCGCTGCGCGGACCGGCGATGCGCCGTCGCGGATCGAATGGCAAAGCGGAGCGCTCTATGGAATCTCGACCGGCGCGGCGCGTGTCGATTTCGTCATGTCCGGTGCGGACTTCAGGCTGCTCGAACCCACCGAGGTGCCGATTCTCGATGGCGGGCTGGCGATCCGTGAACTGAGCGTGCGCGAGTTCGGCGAGCCGCAGATGTCGGTGCGCTTCGAGGGCGAGCTCGAGCCCATCAGCGTCACGTTGCTATCGCGTGCGTTCGGCTGGCCGGAGTTTTCGGGCACCGTCGCGGGACGCATTCCGCAGGTCAGCCTGGAGCAGGACGTGCTCTCGCTGGGAGGCGATCTCGAGGCACAGGTTTTCGGAGGCCAGGTGACGGTGAATGCGCTCAAGTTGCAGAACCCGCTCGGCGACTATCCGCGCTTCAGCGCCAACATCACGATGCGGAACCTCGATCTCGAGGCTGTCACCGGCACGTTCTCGTTCGGCAAGATCACGGGGCGTCTGAATGCCGACGTTCGCGATCTCGAGCTGTTCCAGTGGGCGCCCGTGCGCTTTGATGCCCGCCTGTACACCCCGCCGGGCGACAAATCGCGTCACCTCATCAGCCAGCGCGCGGTCAACAACCTCTCGAACATCGGCGGCAGCGGCGGCGTGACGGCGGCGCTTTCGAGCGGATTCCTGCGCTTCTTCGAAAACTTTCGTTACGCGCGCCTGGGCCTGAGCTGCCGCCTCGAGAACGAGATCTGCCTGATGGATGGGATCGAGCCGTACCGGGGCGAGGCGTATTACATCGTCAAGGGCAGCGGCCTGCCGCGCATCGACATCATCGGCAACGCCCGCCGCGTCAGCTGGAGCCGGCTGGTGAGCCAGCTGGTCGCGATCCAGGAGTCGGGCGGCCCGGTCGTGGAGTGATATGTTAATGTTCAGCCCGCATTCAGCGGGCAGGCGAAGAATAGATGCTTAAGCCTTGGACCCGAGGCTGCGGCAAGGTTACAGGAGGCTTGTCATGCGACGTCTCGTTCCCCTCAAGCTGGCGTTGGTGAGCGTGCTGATCGCGGCGTGCGTCACGATCAACGTATATTTCCCGGCGGCCGCCGCCGAGAAAGCGGCCGACAAGATCATCGAGGATGTCTGGGGCAAGGACCAGGCACCGGCCGCCACCCCCCCGAGTGACAAGACCTCGAGCGTTGTGCCACAGGCGCAGCGCGTGTTGTTGGCTGCGGCGGGCGCGATGCTCGATTTCGTGATCCCGGCTGCGCATGCGCAGGCCGATCTGGACGTTGCGACACCCGAGATCCGCGCGATCACCGCTTCGATGGAAGGCCGCCATGGTTCGCTCGCGCCGTACTACGGCTCGGGCGCGATCGGCCTCACGGGCGACGGCATGGTCGAGGTGCGCGATCAGAATGCGATTCCGCTGCCCGAGCGCAACCAGGCACGGCAGCTCGTGGCGGAAGAGAACAAGGATCGCGCGGCGCTCTACGCGGCGATCGCCAAGGCGAATGGTCATCCGGAATGGGAAGCCGACATCCGCGAGACCTTCGCCAAGCGCTGGATCGCGAAGGCGCAGGCTGGCTGGTGGTACAAAGACGCTGGGGGATGGAAGCAGAAGTAATAAGAGAGGGGTCTGCGGGCCGCGGCGACGGAACGCCGCGCCCTACTCCCGGATCCCGACGCCGCGGTTGAGTAGCGTCACCGCGAGAGCGTAGAGCGCGATCGCGAATGCCAGCATGATCGCGTAAGCGAGCCCGATGTCGACGTCCGAGACGCCCAGGAAGCCGTAACGGAAGCCGTTCACCATGTAGAGAATAGGATTGGCGTGCGACATCGCCTCTGCCCAGCCCGGCAGCAGTGAAATCGAATAGAACACGCCGCCGAGGTAGGTGAGCGGCGTGAGGATGAACGTCGGGAACCACGAGATGTGGTCGAAGTTCTTGGCGAAGATCGCGTTGATGAGGCCACCCAGCGCGAACACCAGCGAAGTGAGCACCACCGCGGAGAGAATGATCAACCAGTGATGGATCGTGAGCTGCGTGAAGAACAGCGCCACGGTCGTGACCACCATGCCCACGATCAGCCCGCGCAGCATCCCCCCGCAGATGTAGCCAAGCACGATCAGCCAATTGGGCAGCGGCGACACCGTCAATTCTTCTATGTGTTTGCCGAAGCGCGCCCCGAAGAACGATGACACCACGTTGGCGTAGGAGTTGGTGATCACCGCCATCATGATGAGCCCGGGGGCGATGTACTGCATGTAGCTGTAACCGCCCATCTCGCCGATGCGCTGGCCGATCAGGTTGCCGAAGATGATGAAGTAGAGCGAGGCGGTGACCGCGGACGGCAGGATCGTCTGTCCCCAGATGCGCACGATGCGCCCGAACTCGCGGATCACGATGGTGTAGAAGCCGATCAGGTTGGGCCTGAGCCGCGACTCTCTCATCCGCCACCCGCGCCGCTGCCATTGACCCTGCCCTCGACCAGCCTCATGAAGAAGTCCTCGAGGCGGTTGACCTTGTTGCGCATGCTCAGGACTTCGATGCCGCTGTCGCTTAGCCTCGCGAAGATGTCGTTCAGGTTCTGCTCGCGATCCACCTCGATCTCGAGCGTGTGATCGTCGACCAGCGTGACCTGGTAAGCGGGCAGCGGCGGGGCGGCGCCGATGGCCTTGCGCAAATTGAAGACGAAGGTTTCCGTCTGCAGCTTGCGGATCACGTTGCTCATGCGATCGTGCTCGATGATCCGGCCCTCATCGATGATCGCGATGTGACGGCACAGACGCTCGGCCTCTTCGAGGTAGTGGGTCGTGAGGATGATCGTGGTGCCGCGTCGATTGGTCTCGCCGAGGAACTCCCACATCGAGCGCCGGTTTTCGATGTCGACGCCGGCCGTGGGCTCATCGAGGATCAGGAGCCGCGGCTCGTGCACCAGGGCGCGCGCGATCATGAGGCGGCGCTTCATGCCGCCGGAAAGACTGCGCGCCATCGAGCGGCGCTTTTCCCAGAGTTGCAGTTGCCGCAGGTACTTCTCGGCGCGCTCGCGCGCCAGCTGGCGCGGGATGCCGTAGAAGCCCGCCTGGTTGACCACGATCGTCTCGACGGCCTCGAACTGGTTGAAGTTGATCTCCTGCGGCACCAGCCCGATGCAGGACTTCGCCAGCTCGAGCTCGCTGTCGCTGTCGTGACCGAACACCTCGACCGTGCCGGCCGACTTGTTGACGAGCGAGGTGACGATGCCGATCGCGGTCGTCTTGCCGGCACCGTTCGGCCCCAGGAGCGCGAAGAAATCGCCCTCCTCCACGTCGAGATTGATGCCCTTGAGTGCCTGGACGCCGTTCTTGTAGGTTTTCGTGAGATTCTTGAGCGACAGCGCCAACATACGGGGTGGGTAGGAGTAAGGGCGCAGCAGGTTAGCACAATGTCCGTCAATCAAGCCCTCAGCCGATTCCTGATCCTGATCGCGGTGTTCACCGTAATCCAGATCGCGCTGCAGGCGCCCAACCTGCCGTCCCCGCTGGCGGTGCGTTTCAACGCGGCCGGCGCGGCCGTGGCCTGGAACTCGGCGCAATACTTCGCCACGGTCAACGTAGTGATCGTCGCCGTGATCGTGAGCGCGTTCCTGATTCTGCCCGGGATGCTGTCACCCCGGCGCCGCCTCAAGTGGCGGCTGCCGAACCGCGAATACTGGCTCGCGCCCGAACGTGTGCCGCAGACCATCGACTACCTGCAGCGCCAGTTCCATTGGTACGGAATCGTGACACTGCTGCTGCTCATGGCGGTGTTCCAGCTGGTCGTCGATGCCAATGCGCTGCGGCCGGCGCAGCTCAACGTGCAACGGCTCGGATGGCTGCTGGCGAGCTACGCCGCCTTCATCATCGTCTGGGGGTGGTCCTTGTGGCGGAGGTTCTCGCGGCCGCCCCCGGCAGAGCGTGACAATCCCTTCGATTGAGGCGACGTGTTCTATCGTGTACTCGCGGATCTCACGGTTCTGGTGCACGGCGCCTTCGTCGTGTTCGTCGTGCTCGGCGGACTGCTCGTGGTGTGGAACGTGCGCTGGGCCTGGGCGCATCTGCCGGCGGCCATCTGGGGCGCATGGGTGGAGTTCGGCGGAAAGATCTGTCCGTTGACGCCCCTCGAGAATCACTTGCGCCATCTCGCCGGTGAGCGCGGTTACGCCGGCGGCTTCATCGAGTACTACCTGATCCCACTCATGTACCCGGTAGGTCTTACGCGCGACACGCAGTTCGTCCTCGGCGTCGCACTCGCCGTGATCAATCTGCTGGCGTATAGCGTGGCCGCGATACGCCTCTACAGGTCGCGGATGCGCTGAGGTCGAGTCGTGAACGGTGGTAGGCGGGGCAGGATTCGAACCTGCGACCTCGCGATTATCGATCGCGTGCTCTAACCGGGCTGAGCTACCCGCCTGCGCCCCGAGGCTGTTCTCGCCGACGGGCGTCGGGCGGATGCTAACCCGCGGTCCCGCCACGTCAAAGCAATCCGCCGGTACAACCACTCCGGACCGTGGGCGACTATCTGGCCCGGGTGCGACCCGGATTGGGCGCAGCGCCGACCCTCGGCGGCGCCGCGTTCAGTTCCGCAGCCATCATCTGCAATCCCAGGAGACGCGCATCGGTTGGCAACGCCGTGTTCGGAGAGGATTCGAGCAGCTGCAACCAGAAGCCAGGCCGATCGGGCCAACGCGGCGCAAAAAGTCCCTTTCCCGACAGGGCGAGGTCCTGCAGGGCAGTCAACGTGAGCACTTCGAAGGCGGCCAGCGTCTGGTCCGTCATTCCCAATACGATGCGCGCCGCGGCGGGATTCACCCGCGCCAGATGCCATGCATAGAACAACGCGAGCTCCGCGAAACCGGTGAGCGCGTCACGCGCGGGTGTGACTTGCTCTGCGGCCGGCCGCTCGTGAACTGCGATATTGCCTGCGAGGTCACGCCAGTAGGCGCCGTCATTGAAGCTCGCCGTGAAGAGCGAGAACGGGCAACGTGCGATATCCATGCAGCGTTCGGGCGTCAATGCCACCAGGCTTGCGCCGACCAGATCGGGCAAGCGGGCGCTCGCCGTCTTCGCCGGCCACAAGCGCGGCATGCGCACCAGCAGCGCCAGCCAGCGCCGATTGAGCTCATGGAGCGGCTCCAGCACGGCGGCACTCAAGGCCGCGCTCGCCAGCCATTGCCGCGACTCGTTCGCGAGGGGCGTTGTCGGTTTTCCTTCTGGCATCGGCGCACTCCGGTTTTTCGCGTGGATTCTCGCCGATTCTGCCCTTGTCCGGCATCCTCAGATTGTGGTTTATTTATGGCAAGCCGATCACTAACATCTTGTTACTTATAGCTTTTTGTTTTAACTATAGCTTTAATACCGCCAGCTATACCGACGCGCTGATCACGTGACCTCCCTCCGGTGCTCAGCCAGTTTGCTGGAGCACTTTCGCAGAAGTGAACCCACTCTGTTCGGCACACCGAGTGCGATGCGTCAGTAGCTTCATCACTTGAACCCAGCATCGTATCCAGAGTTGTCCTTTACGTTCGCTCATTAACTAAGGCCCTACTAAGCAAAGCTTCTCGCTCAAGTTGAAGCCGGCTCTGTTCGTGCGGTAATCCCATCTGACCGCACAGGTCGATGTACCTGTCAAATGCCTCGTTCACCTCGTCCGTCCAACACAACTCTGATTTACCTTGACGCAATGCGTCGATAGCCGTTTCGTAGAATGTTCTAGCCTTTTCGTATGCGCCGAGATTTCCAAAGTGGTCGCCAAGGTCGATCAAGGTAAGCGTGCTACTCGGGCGAGCCCGAAGTATTTCTTCATAGCACCTTCGAGCCTCAAGGTATTCAGCGGAGCGCATCAGTTTGTCAGAGCGATGTTCTCCTTGATCGAACACCTTTAGTTCAAGTGTGTTCGCCTTTAGCCGAATTGCCTCGAGGTCGTTCGGCGTCTCCTCGAGAAACTTCGAAATTTCGCGCAATGCGTCTTCATAGCGGCCCTCCATCGCAAGGCCACGAATCGACTCAAGTCGCGCCAAGCGCATTTCGCGTGTATCGATGCCGTTGGCCATACACAAGCAACCAATATTGCCCCGGGAATCTTAGTCCGTATGTGAACTGAGTCGTGTCGCCATCCGGGTCCTGGTTCGCAGCATTCGTGCCGAATGAATCAGAGTCCCACCGCCACACGATCGCGCTGTCCGAGGGGCGTGTGATCCGCCGCGGAGTGTTCAGGTGATCGGCGTGCACGTAGAAGATCCGACACGGAGCCGCCATTCGGACGGAGTGTTGCAACTGGCACGTCATCCAACCACACGGTTTCCTGTATCAGCCCACCTGAGCTGTTGTACTCGCCGATGAGGTGGCCCGCTTCGTCATAGACGAAGTAGGTCGCAACAGCACTCACGGTCTTCTTCACCCGCTGGCCGAGTGCGTTGTGGCTATAGCTCGCGGTGGCGCCACCGGAGACACTCGTCATGCGACCAGCATCGTCGTAGCCAAGTGTGAGCCCGCTGTAGCTCGTGGTGTTGCCCGCAGCGTCGTATCCATAGGTGCGGCTGATCGCCCCGCTCACACTCGAGAGGCGATTGTTCGTGCTCGAGATCGTGAATGTCGAGCTCGTCGTGCCACCTTGCGTGAGCCGATTGCTGTTGGCGTCGTATGTCCAGGTCTGGTTCTGTCCCGTCTTGCTTGCCGAGGTCAGTCGATCAAGTGAATCGTACCCGTAGCTCCAGGTGAAATTTGAGTTCACTACATCCGTGATCCCCGTGATGCGGAACGCATCGTCCTGGCTGTAGGTCCTCAGCCCCGCGCTGTCGAGCTGGTCGAGATTGCCGTCCTGGTCGAAGGTGCGCGCCGCGAGCGTGCTGTTCCCCCAACTCCACTGCCGCGCTGGGCCGAAGGGATCGTAGAGCACACTGTTGAGCACCGTCGTGCTGTTCACCGTGACGCTGGTGATACGGTTGTTTGAGTATCCGTACGTGACTGCTTGGCCGGAAGGCGTCGTCACGGTGGTGAGCTGCCCGGCCGAGTTGTACCCATAGCCCACGCTCTTGCTCACGCCCATCGACTGCGTACGTGACGCTACGCGGCCCAGCGACGTATAGGTCCAGCTCGTGCTGCCCGAGGCATCGGTCACTTGCATCAGCCGGCCCTTGTTGTTGGTGCCGGTGTCGTAGCTGTATGTGATCGTCTGATCGGGATAGCTCAGCTGCGTCACGCGGTTCAGGGCGTCGTAGCTGTACGTGCCGGTCTTGCTCCGGGCATCCGTGCTCGTGAAGAGATTCCCACCGGAATCGTAGACATTGTTGGTGACGCCAGTGTCCGGGCTCGTCAGCTGCTTGACGTCTCCGAAGCCGTTGTAGGCGTAGCTCGTTACCTTGCTCCGCGGATCGGTGACCGAGGTCAGGTTGTCGTTGGCGTCGTAGGCGAACAGCGTGATGCCGCTCGCAGGATTGGTGATCTGCTTCAGCCGGTTGAGTTCGTCATAGAGATTCGCCGTGTTGCGACTAAGCGGGGCACTTACGGTGGTCTGATTCCCGACGGGGTCATATCCGAACGTCGTTGTTACGGCCGCTGTATTGGCTGAGCCGATCTCCTTCCACAGCTGGTTGAGCGTGTTAAACGCCCGGTGCTGCAGCCGGACCAGGTAGTTCGACGGATCGAATGCCTCTTCCTTGGTGCGGTTGCCCGCCGCATCCAGCGTGTAAACGATGTGGTTGCCATCGCCGTCGTCGATGCGGGTTAGGCGATGCGCGTTGTCGTACGTGTAGAGCAGGAAGCTGGAGTCGGGGAGCGTAACCTTCTTGAGAAGGCCCGTCGGCCAGTACTCGAAGCTCGTTGTTTCGCCTCCAGCTGCCCGACTTGTCAGCCGGCGCATCGTGTCGTAGGTCAGGGTGGTAACCAGGCCGTTCGGATCGGTGATCGTGAGCGGCTGGCCGTGGACGTTGTAGGTGTTGTAGGTCGTGACGTGGCCGGCAGCGTTTGTAATTGTCTCCACCTGGCCGCACTGATAGCCGGTTGAGCAGTTGTAGTACGTGTATGTCGTAACGTCCGTGACATCCGTGCGCGGACCGTTCTGTGTCAACACTTGACCAAAGCTGTTGTAGGTGAAGGTCCAGGTACGCGAGACGTTAGGCACTACTGACAGATCCGTGACCGTGCGGGTCAGCACATTGCCGCTGGTGTCGTGCGTGAACGCCGTGCGTCGGTTGGGCTCATCGATTTGCGTACGAAGCCGGAAGTTTGAGTGCCACTGCGTCGTAAACGTGCGCGCCTTGGGCGTGCCGTACGCTTCCGTGCGTGAGGTCTCGAGGTTGCGCGCGAGATCGTAGCTATAGCGGGTCTCGCGATTGTTGAAGTCCTTGTAGATGGTGATGTTGCCGTTGGCGTCGTAGGTCAGTGACTTCGCGTTGAGTGGGCACCCCTCGCAGTAGGCGCTCTGCGTGCTTACCTTCGAGATGCCCTGCTTCGTCGTAAAGACATACGTCGCCGCGGCACCCAACGGCATTGTGAGTGTGGCCTGCGGCGTAACGATCGAAGTTCCGAAGTAGGCAATACTGACTCGATCGGCTCCACCCGCGAGTTCACTCAGGTTCGGGCGACCACCCGCGTCATAGCCAAACGTGGCGTAACGCTGGTTCGACTCATCCGTGATTCCGGTGAGCCCAAGCGGATAGCTGCTGTTCTCGTAGTGATACTGGCGGGTCTTGCCAGCCGGGTCAGTCACCGTTGTCAGGCGGCCGGCTGAATCGTAGACATATTGGTAGGTTCCGCCGCCCGGCACCGTGAGCGTGGCTAGCCGCTGTGGATTGAATGCGGCACAGCTTGCTGTGTAGGACAGCGAGAGAGAGCGGCCAAACGAATCCGTGACTGTGGTGAGGCGGCCGCAACCGTCGTAGCTTAGTGTCTCCTCTATCCCGGTGTGGTTTCGAATGGTGAGTAGGCGACCTGTCAGATCGAACGTTTCGGTCGAATCATCGGAAAGCGTGAGCTTCCAGCCCGTCTGAATTCCCCCGCCGTTCACGATTTCCTGCAGCCGATCGGGGACATCGACGTGCGAGTACCACTGCCCGCTCATCTTTGTGAACGTCAGAACCTTACCATCCTGCCGAAACGCAAAAGCGCTAGTGATGGCCGTCCCGGCCTGGCGAACGATCACACGCTGATAGGAGTGCCTCCAAGCCACTCCAACCGCACCCAAGGCAAGAACACCGTAGTGTCCGGTCAGCTCGCTCGGCTCCGCACTCGAGTAGGCATAGGCACTGGTGCCCGCACCAGCGTGGACCTCGAAGGCCGCATCACGGTAGTGCCCTCCAAAACCAGAATTGCCCGGAAAGCTGTTGTAGTAGCGCACAAAAGCGAGCGGTGAGTTGCCTGCAGCCCGATAGTCGGTTTCGGCGCGGAACTTGTTGGCCGCGCTGACATTGATCGGGTGGTCGGTCCGGCACTGGTCGGGGTGATGACAGTCACCCAGGTTCTTGGCGTGGTCTCGATTGCCAGTCCCGCGCGAGCAGACGTTTTGGGTATGCGGGTCATAGCCATCGACGCAAACAAAGGTGCGCTCGCGCCGAACTGACCCGCGGGTTGTCTCGACGGAATTCTGGCAGGTGGGCGGAGGCGAAGTCGTAGTGACTTCGTTCAGGAACCAGTTGGTTGATTCGAATCCGAAGGACGTCGCCGGGTAGGTGCCGCTGCCACCACAGGCTACGATGAAGTCTGTGGGGATCGACTTCGTAGTCCCTGGAGCGATAAACCCTTGCGGCTCGATGGTGACCGGGCATTCGGAACCGTCGAACGTGTCCTCAAAGGCCGCTTGAGCGGCGCCTTCCGTCAGCTGATTGTCGCCGGGAGCGCCGCAGTTTCCTGCAATGAATTTGTAGTGGTTGGGGATTTTCAGCGCGCAGTCGAGTGTGGCTCCCGGATTTGGCCGGCAGCCCGACGGAACGCCCTGGGCGTCGACCCGGGTTGACAGGAAAAGCGCCGCGATGGCCAGCAGCAATGAGAAGAGCCAAGCGAAGGGCGAAGGCAAGATGCGCCTGCGGCCGTTCGCCCAGGAGAGCGTTCGCATGTTGGTCCCCCACGCTCGGCGCTGTGTCAATCAGCGCTCCATCCTGGTTCGCTTGGTGCGCTCCTCGGCCCACCACCTCACGACCATGTTCCGCACCTTCTGTTCCATCCAAGTCGGCGGCAACTTCTCAACCACGCGCCTAAAGTCCGCGAAAGGTAGGTCGTCTATCTTGTCGAGCAGCCCAAAGGCCGCGTCGCGATCAAACGCGTGATGCTTCCGAAGCATCCGCGATGTCACAATAGTCCCGCAGCTCGGCACCATCGGAAGGGAAGGCAGTGGCCATGCAACCGCCGTGAATGCACGGCTAAAATCGTAGGCCTTCAGAGAGTGGCCCGGGGTCCTGCCGCCAACGCATAGATAGTTTCCGGCATGGCGGTCGTGATTGTGGACGAACATGTCGAAGGCGTAAATCCGGGAAAGAGTTGAGCGGATCTGCCTAGCTGGAAGCGTGCCGGTGAGAATGCCGTATAGCGCTTGCCTATCAGCCACAGCGGATCCCTCCCAGACAGATCCGAAGGCAAGAGCACCACTTGGGAGCTCGACGATGTCGAATTGTGGCACCGCGATACCGCACGCGGCCGCCAACGTGTGACACAAGTACTCCGCAGCCGGCACCGCAGGCGTCTTTTCCACAGTCTTGACGCAGTATTCGAGGCCGTTCTCCCCTTCACCGAAGAACGCGGCGTCACAGGTTGCCAGATTGCGTGGGTCAACCTGAACGATTCGGACCGAGAAAGCGCTGATTTGCTGCATTGTCCCCGCGCCAGCCGCCTCGCACAGGTATCGGAATCCAACGGTTGCGCTGTCGTTTCGCGGCGATCCCTGCCATGGGCGGGCTGCGTCGGTTCTTTTTCGATGCGCCAAGAGAAGTCTACATGACGCGCTACTCCTCCGCGAACCCACCAGTTGGGTATCTCGACTGTACTCATCGGTGCGTTATTCCAAGCGCGTTGCGTCGCTTGTCTTCGAGCCCGCGCCCGTAGGCTTGAGCAAAACCGCCGTATCCGCCCATGAACTTAACTCCTCACTTCTGGGTGCGTCTCGAAGTCTCGCTTGAGAAGCGCAATTACTAGGTCATCGTAGCTTTGGAACGTGCCGTGCTTGCTGCACAGCGCATCCTTGATCGCGCGTAGTTCGCCCGTCAGGCCAGATGCCCCACAAGAGCACTCGTGGCTGTGCCGGGTCTCAAGCGCTTCGATTCGTTTGAGTACGCTGTTCATGTCGCCTGTTGCGCATCCACAGCGCGGAAAATTATCGAAAACACCTCTACCTCTCCGTGCGCCGGACAATCGATCCGGTCCGGTCGCGGCACGACGTCAGGCTCGAGCTCGCCGAAGTGATTAGCCAATCGAAACCAAACGGGGTGCTGTGTCCCGCAAATGCAGTCAGCTGGGTGGATCTGCAGTTCCAGCTTCTCCAGGCGTCGTAGGAGTTCGCGCATGTCTAGACGAACTGGATAACTCTCTCGTCGGCAACTACTTCGCCATGAACAGGACAATCTATTGGATCACCCGGCGGGTGGTGAAGCTTGAAGCTCTGGAATAGGCTCTAGCGCGAGGACGCGCCTCGGCCCATGCGAGCACTTCGTCAGCGCGCCACGCGGTGGCGCGCTGGGACAGGCGCACCCTAGCTGGGAATGCGCCTTCACTTTCCAATCTGTAGATTGAACTGCGGCTCAGACCTGAGATTCGCTGAACTTCGGGGAGTCTGAGAAGAGCGTTTGCGTGTTCCATCTCACTTCGTCCTATGAGCTGCCATGGGCAGCGAGTGAGGCTCACGCTAGGCCAGCTATTGGAGAATAAGTCTGGCCGAAAATGATCAGAATTTATTTGTGATTTTCGCGCTCTAGTTTTCTCGCACGCTTCAGAAGGTTGCACCACATACGAATTTCCTCCCGAAAGTCTCGCTGAGACTTGACAGCAGTCCCTGTCCTTCGAAGAAAGTCGCGTACCATTCGCTCCACGCCCTCGCGCTCCGTCACGTGACGAGTGCCTCCCCCGCGTAGAGTGGCCTTGGCTTCATCAACCGTCCGCGCAAGCTTCAACAAGAAGTCTGGCGTGTATTCCTGCGGCCGTCCTCGGCGGCTCAATGCAGCGAAGATGCCATTGCCGGGAGCCCCAGCAAGTCCCCCCAGAAATGCGGTCCGCAGTGGCGACACAAATGCTTTCGGACGGCCTCTCTTCCTTGGCTCGTTAATTAGTCCGTACAGTATTACCTGCGCAGCGAGCCTGGTCAGAGAGTCGCTGAACCACGTCTTACTTCGCTCCGCTTCAGCTCTGAAGTATGCCGCGGTTGAGTCAGTGCGTTTCTCACTGAGTGACTTCAGGAGGCCCACTGCACTCGCAAGATAGATTTCGGCAATTGCCGCGCGGTCAGCTCCTAGCTGATGGTCGCCTGGCCATCCGCAGATGGGCATGTCGTTTCGCCCCGATTCAGTGGTGGCGGGAAATAGAAGACCTCCCGTCGCCAACCAGTTCAAGCTTTTCAAGCTTTCCGCTCGCTCGTTGGTGTTCTTGTGTTTGGTCGTTGTCATCCGCCCCCCCAGCGTTCTACCCAGAGATCACCAACCGCCTTCGTCCCGTCATGCTAGACATGGCGCGAAGCCTTCACTTCTTTCTGCGTTCTCCGATCATGACTACCTTCGCGGCGGTGTCGAGTCCGTCGAGATAGTCAGCCCAGAACTGCATCATCTTTACCCGCTCGGGCAAGTAGTCAGCGGAGTTGTACGCTGCCCGCACACGATTAGGCTCGACGTGCGCCAGTTGACGCTCGATCACGTCCGCCCTGAACCCCTCTTCGTTGAGCAACGTGCTCGCGGTGCCGCGAATGCCGTGCGGCTTGAACTTGCCGGCATAGCCCATCGTGTCGAAGGCGACATTGAAGGTGTAAGTGGACATGTGCCGCCGCGGGTCACCAAAATGCGGCAGTACGAACTTCGTCTTGGGAGATAGCCGCTTCAGTTCCTTGAAGCAAGTGATCGCCTGATGTGATAGGGGCACGATGTGTTGCTCGCGTCCCTTCATTCGCTCCGGTGCGATCCTCCACTCCTTCTCGTCGAGATCCAACTCATCCCAAGTGGCACCGATGAGTTCAGCCTTCCTTACGAACGTGAGCAGCAGCAGCTTGAGCGCGAGCCTGGTTTCCGGCCTACCCTCGTAGGCGTCGATCTTCTTGACGAACTCGGGCAGCTCCTTCGCCCTCAGCGGACGATGGTGCTTCGGTGGCGGGATCTGGATGGCGCCGCGCAGCTCCTTTGCCGGGTTCACCGTTACCTTGAGGTTACGGATGGCGTGCGAGTAAATACGCGAGATGAGCCAGCGAACGTTCTCGGCGGTTCTGGCCTTGCCTTTGTCTACGATGCCGCGCACCAGGGCCAGCACGTCGGCCGCATCGATCGCCTCGAGAGGCCGGTTGCCGATCCGTGGGTTGATGTAGTTCTTGAGCCACCCCTTGACCCCGATACGCCAGGAGTGCGAGCGGTGGGACTCGAGCTCGTCGTACCAATCGTCGGCGACTGCCTCGAATGTGTTGGCTGCCGCCCGGCGCCTGGCGTGCTTCTCGCGCTGTTTGATGGCAGCCGGGTTATCCCCATCCTCGAGCTGAGATCGGGCCTTCTGGTGGCGCTTGCGCGCGTCCCTGAGCGACACCTCGGGGTATGGCCCCAGTACGAGCGTCTGGCGCCGTCCAAGGAAGCGATAGTCGTAGCGCCAGGACTTCGCTCCAGAGGCCGTCAGGAACAAATATAGGCCCTCTCCGTCGGTCATCTTCCGTGGACCCGACTTTGCCTTCGCCTGCTTGACGGCAGTGTCTGTAAGCCTTCCCATTCGCTTCCTCAGTGCTCTTTTGACGGTATCCAGCAGCCGATACCGTGAATACCGTCACCTATACCGTCACCATTGATCGGTTGTCATGGGACATTATAGGCCGCCGTGGTACTGTCTTTCACGTGTTTTACAGCCACGAGTGCGGATCACGAGACGTTGAGGGACAGCATGGAACCCTGCTAAACACAGGGTTTATTTATACCAAATTTCCGGAGCACCCTTACAGGAGTTGGCAACCATGCGCGTATCGGATGACCGCTATTCCCGCGACCGCCTGCGTTTCGACCTGGCGCTGCGCATGATCCGGCACGAAGCGCGCACCTGCACGATTCGCGCGTGGACGGGTCTGAGCGACGATCGGATCCGCAAGCTGTATCGCACCTACCTGCTACACGCCCCCGCCGTGCCAGTCCGCCGCCACCGCGGAAAATCGCCGCGACAGATCGCCTACTTCCTGCGATCACCGGCGATGCAGTTCGAGGCGACCACGCTGGCGAGCCTGCTGTGCATGCTGGGAGTCCTGCCTCCGCCCAGCGAGCGTGCTCGACGTCCCGCGCCGGCGATGAGTCTCGAAGCGGGCGAGTTCTTCTGTCAGGCGTACGAGAGCTACCTCGCCTTGCATGTCGCGCCAAGAGTGTCGTTCGAGCACGCGTGGTTCCTGTTGCTCGCGCTCCTCTCCGAAGAAGAGCTCAGGTTGCAGACGTGTCGCGAATGCGGCGGCCTCGGCCTGGTGGAAGCATTTGCGGCGGCCACTGCAACCTGCGCCCGCTGCTCCAGGTATGCCCAATCCGAGCAGGCACGCCGCGCGCCGCAGGCGAACGGGCTCGTCCCCGTGCACCGCGACTGGAGTCCCAGCGCCTTTACCTAGTGCGGCTCGTCGAGGGCGGTACAATGACCGCAACTTCCCCGACGGCCTCCCTCGATGAGCTCGCGATCCGACCGGCCGAACATCTTCGCCGGACCCTACCTCGACCGTCGCAGCCAGCTGCGCGACCAGGAGGATTGGCTCGCGCAGGCGGGCCGCGATCCGCACGCGCGGTTCGTCCCGGTATGGCAGTCGCGCAATTTTTTCTTACGGGGCGATTCGCCCGGGGCGGTTTTGCTCGCCGCCGACCATGTGGTCGTGCAATCAGCGGCGCCGGAGAGCCTGGTCTTCCTGGGCCTGTACCGGGAGCAGGCTTGCTTCCTGGTGGAGCTCGAAGGCGAGGCGCCGCCCGAAGTCGATCCGCAAGGCGAATTCCGCGAGCTGCGGTTCTTCGGTGCGCTGTTGCCCGCGGATGAGGCCGGGCTGCTCGCCTATGCGCGCGCGCTCACGCTCTGGCGGCAGCGGCATCGCTTCTGTGGCGTGTGCGGAGCACCGACACGCGGCGTGCGCGCCGGGCATGTGCTCGTCTGCAGCAACGAATCCTGTCGCACCGAGCAGTTTCCGCGCATCGACCCGGCGATCATCGTGCTCGTCACCGACGGCGAGCGTGCTCTCCTCGGGCGGCAGGCGAGCTGGCCCGCGGGGCGCTATTCCACGGTCGCCGGGTTCGTCGAACCCGGCGAAAGCCTGGAGGACGCCGTCGCGCGCGAAGTGCACGAGGAAACGGGCGTCTCGGTGCACGACATCCGCTATCACTCTTCGCAACCCTGGCCGTTCCCCTCTTCGATCATGCTCGGGTTCACTGCCATGGCATCGAGCGCGGACATCGTGCGAGCCGACCAGGAGCTCGAGGACGCGCGCTGGTTCAGCCGCGCCGACATCGCCGCAGGATTTCCAGCGCTGCCGTCGATCCAGTCGATCTCGTTTCGACTCATCGAGGACTGGTACGACAGCGGCGCGGAACGCCCGTTGCGCGAGACTCCGGGAGCCGGCCTCTGGGATGTGCAGGAAAGGAAGCCCCCGACCTGATCGGGCACAATCAGCCAGCGCCGACAACAACCAACAATGCCCGGCTGCTGCTCATGACGGACTCGGTCGTTCTGCCCACCTGGCTCTTCCTGCTGCTGGCGCTCCTGGCCGCGTGGGCGATCGTGTCGCGCCTGCTCCTGCCCAGCGTGCGCTGGTTCATCAGCCGTCGCGTCAATCGCCTCACGGAGCAGGTGAACCGCACGCTCGATCTGAAGATTCCGCCGATCGCGATGACGCACCGACAGGTGCTGGTTGACCGGCTGGCGTATGACCCCAAGGTGCTGCAGGAAGTAGCGCGCGTCGCGGAGGCCGAGGGCACTCCGCGCCAGGTGGTGCTCAAGCGCGTCGAGCACTACGCGCGCGAGATCGTGCCCGCGTTCAATGCATACGCCTACTTTCGCATCGGCAGCGGCATCTCCAAGGCGGTGCTCAACATGCTGTATCGCGTGCGCATCGGGCACGCGGACGAGGCACTCCTGAAAGGCCTCAACCCGGACTCGAGTGTCGTGTTCGTGATGAACCATCGCAGCAACGTCGACTACATCCTGGTCGCACACCTGGCACGCAAGCGCGTGGCATTGAGTTATGCGGTGGGCGAGTGGGCCAAGGTGTGGCCGATCCAGCAACTGGTGCGTTCACTCGGCGCCTATTTCGTACGGCGTGGATCGGGCAACGATCTCTATCGGCGCGTCCTCGAGCGTTACGTGCAGATGGCGGTCGAGGGCGGTGCGGTCCAGGCCATCTTTCCCGAAGGCGGGTTGAGCCGCGATGGACTGCTGCGCCAGCCGAAGATCGGATTGCTCGACTACATGCTGCGCTCGTTCGACCTGCGCGGCGGACGCGACATCGTGTTCGTGCCGGTGGCCATGAACTACGATCGCGTGCTCGAAGACCGCACCCTGTTACGCGACGCCGCTGCCGCTTCCGAGCCGCGTTCCGGCCTCGCCGCGCTGCGCACGACGCTCGCCTTCGCCGCCTCCCAATTGTGGTTGCGCCTGCGCGGACGCTGGTATCGCTTCGGTTATGCCTGTGCGAACTTCGGCTCGCCGATCTCGCTGCGCCAATACCTCACGGATCGTCGCTGGGACCCGGCAACGCTCGATCGCGAAGCGCGCGCGGCCAGGGTCACTGAACTGGCCGGCGACTTGATGACGGCGGTGGGTCGCATCGTGCCGGTGCTGCCGGTATCGCTGGTCGCGCGGCTGTTCGCGGACGAGCCGGAGCGCGAGTGGTCGGAAGGCGAGATCCGCAGCCGCGCCCAGGCCCTGCAGAAGGAATACGAGTCTCTCGGGGCTCACGTCTACGTGCCGCGCAGCGACCCCGACTATTCGGTGCTCGTAGGTCTGCGCATGCTGACGCTGCGGCGCCTCGTGATCGAGTCGCAGGGGCGCTTCCGCGTGAACCCTGCCGAGTTGCCCACGGTGCGCTACTACGCCAACGCCATCGCACATCTCACCCGCCCGCCTCTATGGCTAACGCCCCCGGCCGGACAGCAACAGCCTCGCCCTGAAGGGCTACCGCGGTATTGACCGAAGGTACAGCTTTTCAGCGGACGCGCTCCCGATATAGTTCAGGTTGAAGGAACCCACCTCTGGTGGGCCCCCCTCACCTCGCGCTTCCACCCCCCGGAGTGCGGGGCGAGGGGGAGGAAGTGGCGTCTCGCCAGGCAGAGGCCGTCCGCACGGCTTGGCTAGAATGCGGGCATGTGCCTGCTGGTCTTCGCCTGGAATCTGCACCCGCGCTATCGGTTGATCTTCGCGGGCAATCGCGACGAGTTTCATGACCGACCCGCAGCGCCGATGGCGTGGTGGGACGATCATCCGCACATCCTCGGCGGACGCGACCTGCAGGCGGGCGGCACCTGGCTGGCAGTGTCGCGGCGCGGCCGATTCGGCGTGGTCACCAACTTCCGCGACATGCAGCGACCGCTCCCCGGCGCGCCGTCCCGTGGCCACCTGATCACTGGTTACCTGGTCGGCGAATCGGACGGTGATGCGTTCACGAAGGAAATACAGGCAACTGCCGCAACTTTTGGTGGCTTCAACCTGCTCCTCGCCGATGATGAGGCCATGGTGTATGCCTCGAACCGCTCGCCCGAGTTCTCGCACACAGTGCCTGCGGGAGTCCATGGGCTCAGCAATCACCTGCTCGACACACCCTGGCCCAAGCTCGCGCTCACGCGGCGTCGCTTCGAGCAGTTGATTGCCGCGGAGGAACCATCGCTGCCGGATCTCTTCGCGATGCTGAGCGATCGCACGCCGGCGCAGGACGAGCTGCTTCCAGACACGGGTGTGGGACCCGAATGGGAGCGGTTGCTGTCATCGCCTTTCATCGTGAGCGAGCGTTACGGCACGCGCTGCTCTACGGTGCTGCGCATGGGCCGCGACGGCCGGGTCGAGATCCGGGAACGCCGCTTCGATGCCACGGGTCGGATATCGGGCACCAGTGAGTTCGAGTTCGACGCGCCAGAAGCGATGCGCGCATGAAACGGTCCAGCAACCATGCCTGTCGTTGGCTCGCGGCGCTTGCACTCCTTGCCACCTGGCAGCCCGCCCGCGCGGACGTCGAGGTCGTCATCGAGGGCGTCGACAAGGAGATCGAGGCCAATCTCCGCGTCTACCTGAGCCTGCAGCGTTACCGCGATCGCGACGACCTGTCGGCCGACACGGTTGGGCGCCTGCACGAACGCACTCCCATCGAAGTGCGCCAGGCGCTGCGTCCCTTCGGTTACTACGAGCCGACCGTGCAACCGTCCCTCGAGCATCTGCCGAACGGCCGCGACTGGCGCGTGACGCTGCGCATCGATCCGGGGCCGCCGGTTCTTCTCGAAGAGGTGCAGGTCGACGTGACGGGGCCCGGCGCGGAAGAATCCATGTTCCGCGACCTGATCGCCAACTCGGAGCTCAAGCCGGGACGACGTCTGAGTCACGGTGCCTACGACCGGCTCAAGGGCGACCTGCAGCGCACGGCGCTTGGCACGGGTTTCCTCGACGCGCGCTATGCGCGCCACGAGCTGCTGGTCGATCCACCGAGCCGGCGCGCGTGGGCGTACCTGGTCCTCGAGACCGGTCAGCGCTATCGCTTCGGCGCCACCGAAATCGAGCAGGACGCGATCGACCAGCAACTGGTTCGCAAGTACCTGCGCTACCAGGAAGGTGACCCCTTCGAGGCCGCGAAGCTGCTTACCACGCAGTTCGCGCTCGATGACACCCAGTACTTCTCGACGGTCGAGATTCAGCCGGGCGCTCGTGATCCCGAGACCCTCACGGTGCCGGTGACCATTCGCGCGCAACCGTCCAAGAAGAACAAGTACACCGTCGGTGTCGGATACGGCACCGACACGCGCGTCCGCGGCACCATCGCCTGGGACAACCGCCGCCTCAACCGTCGCGGGCATCGCTCGCGCGTTGGAGCTGCTGGGCTCCGACAACAAGCAGGCGTTCGAAGCGCACTACATCATTCCCGTTGGCGACCCGGCGCTCGAGCAGTCGGCCTCGACTGGACCGGAGTCGCGAAGCAACTGGCGGATCTCGACGTCACCTCGACCGAGGTTACGCCGAACCTGACGCAAATCCGTGGCAAGTGGCAGCGTGTCCTGTTCGTCACGTTCGAGCGCAGCAACAGTGAATCGCCCGACGAAAGCAGACAGCGCCAACTACCTCATGCCCGGCATCAGTTTCGCGCGCCTGCCGCCGACTTCAACGGCGACTCCTCGCTGGTGCTCGCCCGCGGCCTGTATGCAGAACTGACCGGTTCGCACAGCGCCCTCGGGCTCCGATGCGGATTTCCTCCAGTTGCACGTCCAGGACGAGCGCGTGTTCGACCTGAACCCGCTGTGGCACCTGATCGTGCGCGCCGAGGTCGGCGTGAGCGCGATCGCGGACTTCTCCGATCTCCCCGGGTCGCGGCGCTTCTTTGCGGGCGGCGATCGCAGCGTGCGTGGCTTTGGGCTGAACGAGCTGTCTCCGCTCGACGCGGACGGCAACCGCACCGGCGGCCGGCACCTGCTCGTGGGCAGCATCGAGATCGAACGCGACCTGCCGCGACGGTTCGGCGTAGCCGTCTTCTTCGATGCCGGCAACGCGATGAACAAGCTCGGCGATCCGGTCGAGTACTCCGTGGGAGTGGGCTTCCGCTGGCGCATTCCGGTCGTGACCGCTCGGCATCGATGTCGCCCAGGCGCTGTCTCAAAACGACGTGGACCCGCGCCTGCACCTCAATATCCAGCCGCGCCTATGATCAAGCGTCGCACTCTCGTCATCATTGCGCTGAGCCTGCTGGTGGCGATCGGCATACCCGTGATCGCTGTCTCTTGGCTGTGCTACACCGAGTCCGGGCTGCAGTGGCTGGCCGCTCGCGTCTCGCACGTCGGCAAGGTGAGCATTCGCTTCGAAGGCCTGCAGGGCCGGCTCACGGGACCGTTGAGCGCAACTGTGCTGGAGATCGATACGCAGGGAGCGCACATCGAGGTCCGCGACCTGCGCGCGGACACGAAACTTCGGAGCCTCCTGCTGCAGACGATTCATGCCGACTACGTGGAGGTCGGCCGGCTTGAAATCCTGCTCAAGCCGCGCTCCAAGCCACCGGAGAAACGCCCGCTGCGCCTGTTGCCGCGCTGGTTGCGACTGCAGGCGGATTCCGTCGCGGTGAGTTCCTTCCACGCTCACTCTCAGGAACGGGCGCGTCCTCGAGGCCGAGCGCATCAAGCTCGCCTCCAGCATGACCAGTGACTCTCTCGTTGCCGAACAGATCGCGCTTGCCAGCGAGCGGCTGGAGTTTTCCGGCAGCGGTGAGCTGCGCGCGCGTGAACCGCTCGAGCTGGCCGGTGACATCGAATGGGTCTTTCGCCCCACCGACCAGCCGCAATGGGCGGGACAGCTCAGCCTCGAAGGCGATCTCAACCGCCTAGCGGTGAGCGGCCAACTCACGCAGCCTTTCGTGGCGACGGTCAAGGGTGCGCTGAGCGATCTCACACGCGAGTGGCGCCTCGACGCAGAGACCGGCATCGAGGAATTTTCTCTGAAGCCCTGGTCGCCGAACTCCAGCGTCCAGGTGCGCGACATCGCACTCGGCGCCAGCGCCAATCGCGACGGGTTCCGCGTGACCGGGAGCCTCCATCCCGCCATGCCCGCGACCGGGCCGCTCGATGTCGCACTCACCGGAAACTATGCGGAGCGCACACTGCGCGCCGACGAGCTGCGCATTGCGCAGCAGGGTGGCGCGACGGTGATCGAGGCGAGCGGCACAGCGCGGTTCGGGAACGGGCCGATGGCGCTCGACCTCAAGGGGACGTGGCGGGATTTCGGATGGCCGCTGATACCAGCCCGTCGCTAGGCAGTCCGCGCGGTGAGTTCCACCTTACGGGGAGTTGCCGTACCGCTTCGCGGCGAGCGGCGAGCTGCTGTTGCCGCAGGTGCCGGCGACGACGTTCTCGAGTGCCGGCGAGCTCGACCGCGATGCGCTGCGTTTCGAGCGACTGGTCGCGCGCACGTTCGGCGGCGAGCTGCAAGCGGACGGCGAACTCCGTTTTGACACCAAGGCCTGGCGGATGAATACCCGCGCCACGGGGCTGAATCCAGGCACGATCGACCCGCGCTTCCCGGGCCGGCTGACGTTTCGACTCGCGGCGGAAGGCATCGGCTTCGATCCGAAGGCGCGTTGGTCGGCGCAACTGCGCGATCTCTCCGGGCAACTGCGCTCGCTGCCTGTCGGTGGAAGCGCGCGCGCGAGTCATGCGAATGGACGCTACCGCATTGCCGATGCCGACCTGCGCTTCGGCACGGCACGCCTGCAGGCCAACGGGCAATACGGCGGCCAGCACGATTTGACGTGGCAGATTTCAGTTCCGGATGCGTCCCAGCTCGCGCCCGATGCCAGCGGGTCGCTGACGTCGCACGGGACCTTGTCGGGCACGGAACGGGAACCCCAGGTCCGGGCCTCGCTGACGGCCGAAGATCTCCGCTATCTCGAACACCACCTCGGCCGGCTCGAGGTACAGGCCGATCTCGACCTGGCGGATCAGCGCGCGTCGCACCTGCAGGTGAGCGGTGTCGAGCTGCAGATCGGCGCCCGTGTGCTGCATTCCGCCGAGATCGTGCTCGACGGGCGCGCCAGCGCTCACCAGTTGAGCGTGCTCGCCGACGGGGACGATGTCAGTCTCGCGGTGCGCACCCAGTCCGGCTACGACGCCGGCACCTGGAGCGGGGAGATCGTCAAGCTCGACCTGGGGCTTGGCTCGGCGGCGCTCAAGCTCGCGGCGCCGGCGCGCTACGCCGTGAGCCAGGACCTGATAGAGCTCGAGCAGCTGTGTCTCACCGGCAGCACCACCGAACGTGCGTGCGCGAACGGCAACTGGCGTCGCGCGGGCGCGTGGAATCTCGTGGCGGATGCCACCGGTCTGCCCCTCAAGTTGTTGGCCGCAGGTTCGGTGCGACAGTCCGAGTACAGCGGCGTATTGGCTTTGCAGGCAAACGCACACAGGAAGCCGGACAGCCCTGGATCGGAAGCGCGAGCGACCTTTGCCGACGGCGTGTTCCGCTACCGGCGTGCCAAGCGGTGAAATGGAAGACGTCGCGCATCGGTGCGGGACGTGCGACCTTCGAAGCCAGCCCACAACGCTTCCGGTGCGTCTGCAGCTCGATGCGACCGAAGCCGCATGCTCAATGCAAACGGCAACGCCGACCGCACCGCGTCCGCGGACTGGCGCAAGCTGCCTCTCACCGGCACGCTGAAGGCGGAGACGCGCGAGCTCGGGTTCATACCGGTCATCGTGCCGGAGATCGACCGCGCTGCCGGCAAGTTGCCGCGAATCTGCGTTCGCCGGCACGCTCGGAGTTCCCGAGATCGAGGGATCGCTGGTGTTGAGCGAGGGCGAGCTCGACATCTACACCGTCAACATGCAGTTGCGCGATATCGCGATGCGCGTCGACCTTGCGGACAACGCACTCAAGCTCACCGCCAGCTGCGTGCTGGCAAGGGGACCGCGGAAATGGCCGGGGATCTCGAGTGGCGCGATCGTCTACCCTTTGGCCAGATCAAGTTCAAGGGTGAGAATCTCGAGCTGGTCAACGTGCCCGAGGCGCGCGTCGCGGTATCCCCCGATCTGCGTTTCCGCATCGATGGTCGCAAGATCGGCGTCGACGGCGCGGTGCGTGTGCCGAGCGCATTCCTCACGCCCGCCGATCTGAGCGGCGCGGTCCTGCCGTCGTCGGATGAAGTGCATCGTGGGTCGCGAACCCGAAGGTGACGACAAGGCGGTTCGAGGTGACGACCGGCATTCAGCTGGTACTCGGCAAGGATGTGCGGATCGATTCCTACGGGCTGGAAGCGCGCATCGAGGGCAACGTCGCCGCCTACGTCGCACCCGACGAAGTCAGCACCGCGACCGGCGAGCTGCGGATCGCGGAGGGCGCAAGTACTCCGCGTACACGCGCGAGCTCGACATCGAGCGTGGCCGTCTCATCTTCAGCGGCGGGCTGATCACCGATCCCGGTGTCGACATGCGCGCGAGCAAGGAATTCCCGGAAGCACCGTGGGTGTCAATGTCCGTGGCACACTGCGCAATCCGAAGCTTTCGTTCTGGTCGGAGCCTCAATTGCCCCAGTCGCAGATCGCCTCGCTCATCGTCACCGGCGGCGAAAGCTGGAGTCATTCCAGACGCCAAACGCAGTCGGCTGCCCGGACCGCGCAACGAGCTGCTCGTTCAGGGCAGCGCGATGCTCGCGAACCAGCTCGGCCAGCAGCTCGGCGTCGATGTCGAGGACATTTGCATGGAATCGGATGTCAACGACGAGACGCGCCTGGTGCTCGGCCGTTACCTGTCACCGCGCTTCTACGTCAGCTACGGCATCAGCCTCACCGAGGCGATCAACACCTTGAAGCTGCGTTACACCATCAACGATCGCTGGACGATCGAGCAGCGAGGCGGGCGAACATCGCAGCGCCGACCTGGAGTACAAGATTGAGCACTGAGCTGATTCCCGCCTTCATCGTGCACGTGCCGCGGCCGCCGCTGTCGCGCTACGTCGAATGCCTGTGGCGGGCCGAGCGGCACCACCGGGCACAAGCGCGAACGCGTACTGCCGAACGGCGTGGTCGAAGTCATCATCAACCTGGGCAGCTACCACAAGGTACTGGCGCGCGATGACTTCTCGCGCGAACGGCTGTACCAGGACAGCTGGGTGGCGGGTATTCAGAATCACCACCTCGTCATCGAGGCCCTGCTCGAGACCGATCTGCTGGGCATCCGCTTTCGCCCGGGTGGCGCCTACGCGCTGTTCGGTTTCCCGATGCGCGAGCTCGCGGACGAGGTCGTCGAGCTCGACCTGATCTGCCGCCAGCGCTTCGCCGATGTGCGCGAACAACTCCTGGAGGTCGACACCACGCCGGAGCGATTCCGCCTGCTCGAGGCGAATGCTGCTCGCGTCCCTAGATTTCGAACGCAGCGCCCACCCGGCCGTCCTGCATCTCGCGAACCGCATCCGCTCCTGGGACGGGGCGGTGCGCATCAGCGAGCTGGTCGAGCAGGTGGCATTGAGCCACAAGCGGCTCATGCAGCTTTTCCAGCGCGACGTCGGCATGACGCCCAAGTCGCTCGCGCAGATCTATCGGTTTCAGGCCGTGCTGCGCCAGATCGCGCGCGAGAGCGAGCCCGACTGGAGCCGCGGTCGCCGCCGATTGCGGCTACTACGATCAACCGCACCTGGCTCACGAGTTCCGCCGCCTCAGTGGCCTGACGCCGGGCGAATACGTCGCGAGCCGGTTGCCCAACCTGAATCACGCGATCGTCGAGTAGTGCCCGTGCCCCGTGTCGTCGTGCTCGGCGGCTACGGCGTCTTCGGCTCCCGGATCGTGCGTTCGCTGGCGCGTCACGCAGAACTGGACGTCGTGGCGGCGGGGCGCAGCGGCCGCGCGGCGGCGCGCTTCTGTGCCGGGCTCGGAACGCTGCGGGTCTCACCCGCCGCGGTCGACTGCGCCGCGGCTGATGGTCTCCAGCGTGTGCTGGCGCTCGAGCCGACGGTTGTCGTCGACGCTGTGGGAGCGTTTCAGCAGCGCGGTCTGGCGCTGGCGCGTGGCTGCGCGCAAGCCGGCATCCACTACGTGGACATCGCCGACAACCGTCGACAAGCCAGTGCCGTCGGCGAGTTGCACTCGGTCGCGCTCGACAACGATGTGCTGATCGTGAGCGGGGCTTCCACGGTTCCTGCCCTGAGCACGGCCGTGGTCGATGAGCTCGGTCGCGGCCTTTCGAGGCTGCACTTCGATCGACGTCGGCATCTCGCCGGGACACCGCGCGCCTCGCGGCCGCGCCACGGTTCAATCGATCCTGAGCTACTGCGGCCGACGGATTCCGGCTTTCGGCGCCGGCAAGCCCGCGACGGAATACGGCTGGGGCGGCCTGCATCGCCAGCGCTACCCGGCACCGGTGGGAGCTCGCTGGCTTTCGAATGTCGACGTGCCGGAACGGGAGATCTGGCCGACGCGCTACCGGGGCCTGCAATCGCTGCGCTTCTGCCGCCGGACTCGAGGTCGGCGTCCTGCACCTCGCCCTGACCGTTGCGTCGACACTCGTGCGCCTGGGTGCGCTGCCCTCACTCGTCCCGCATGCGCGTTCCATGATGCGCGTGGCCGATGCGTTCGATTCGCTGGCGTCCGATGCGGGCGCCATGCACGTGCGGATCGTTGCGGAAAATGAGCGGGGACAACTGCTGCGACGGGCCTGGTTCCTGGTCGCCGAGCGCGGCGATGGCCCCCAGATCCCGGCCACTCCAGCTGCACTGCTCGTCAAGAAGCTGCTGGGAGTGCACGGCTATACATCCCTGACCACGCGTGGGGCGAGTCCATGCGTCGGCCTGTTGTCCTTGAGCGAAATCGTTGCGGAGCTCGACGCTTATGCCATCCGCACCGAGCTACACGAGGAACAGGTGCCGGTCCGCGGTTGACGGGACGAAGCACTGCTCGCGCCGGCCGAACCAGCGATACCGATTGCGCGCCACCCAGCGATAGACGGCATCGCGCAGCGGCTTGGGGACGACGCGTGCCAGCACCGCCGCACGCCAGGCGCCGCGCAATGCCCGCAGCATGCGAATCGCGGCATCGGACTCGGCATACGCCTGCCCCGCCTCGACGAGCAGGAACGTGCCTGGATTGTCGACGTTCACCCCATCGGCCTCGAGCAGTTTGCGGCCCGCCGGCGACTGGGTGACCGCGAAGCGGAAGCGCCCGCGCTCGGCATGGCGCAGCAGGAACGCGACCCAGGACGAGCACAGGACGCAGCTGCCATCGAAGACGATGACGAGCGGTGCGGCTACGGGGTCCTGGCGAATCAAGCCCCCTCCGACCAGTCGCTGAAGAACGCCACCTGCCGCACCGCTTCGCCGAACAGCGGGTGGGTGAGGATCAGCGTGAAGCTGAAGCGACCATCGCACTCCTCGCGGTGAATGACTTCCACCAGGCCCGGGCTCAAGCATCGATGGCAGCCGCAAAGTCACGCCCAGCAGGCGCACGAAGTACCAGGCGCTGCGAAAGACCAGCGCGCGATCCTCGACGTGTACGGTGAGGGCCATGCCGACGCCCTTGCCGACGCACTCTTCGAGACCCGTCGGGCCGTTGAAGCGCTTGGCCGAGTGAATGACCTGCGGAAAGCGCCCGCTGCAACCGTAGATGCGCGTCCACAGCTGTCCGCCACAGGCCCGATCTTCGGTCACCACGACCGTGGCGGCGTCGCGCCCGCCGAGTCGCAACGGCAGTGGCGCGCCGACCACGCGCAGCACCTGGCTGATCAGCTTTCCAAAAATCGACAACTGCGTGCGTGCGACATTGCCGACGAAGACGGTCGTTTCGCCGTCGGCGAGCGCATGAGTGAACCGGCGGCGGACCGGCCAGGGCAACCGCTGCCAATCATCCGGCGCCGACGAGGTTGCGGAACCGTGAGTCCTGGTGGTCGCGGAGATCCGCGCGGACGTGTGCAGGGGACATCGAGGGTGAGCGCGGCGCATCGATCCGGGCGGGCTGGTGCGCAGGGTTCATGGGCCAACGCTCGGGCCGACGCTCCAGCGTGCCGTTACCCCCGGTTCGTCTCGCGCGAGAAGCCGCCGTGCTCGGCATGTGCTGGCGAGGGGAGCGAGCGCGGCCGCGTCTGTGCGATCTGCCATGCGACTGGCAGCAGCGCCATGAACGCACCGAGAACGGCGGCGCTCAGCGAGACACGCACCACTTCCGCCACGGGCGCGAACTCCAGGTGCCTGCCGCCGTTGCGGACGATCGTGACGAACAGCGGCGTCAGGTAGAGCATCAGCGAAGTGAAGGACACCCAGAACGAGACGCCCTCGCCGCGCTCGCAGAGCGTCGAGAGAACCAGCCGCAATGGCCTGACCAGTACCACGACCAGGATCGTGCTCAACGTCAGGCTGACGGCCAGCGCGATACCCAGGACGCAGCGTACTCATGACCTCACTCCTTCCCAGGATGACCTGGACTCATTCGCCCACTGCCTTGCGTCGGAACGGGCGGCGTTCGAGCAGGCGCACGACACCCGTGCCCAGCTTCATCAACGCGATCACCTGCACCTTCGGCAAGGACAGCATCTGCTCGTACCAGCGGCCCAGCCGCTCGACGAAGGCGAGCATTTCCTCCAGCCGTGCCGTCGCCTGCGTGCCGACGCTCGCGTCCTTGCGCGCTTCCGCCACGCACTCACGCAGCACCGCCGCCGCCGGATCGAGCTCGCGCGCCTTGCGGCCCGCCGCGATGCGCTTGACCATCGTCCACAGGTCGGTTTCAGCCTGAAAGTGATCGCGTCGATCGCCCAGCACCGGCATGCGGCGAATCAGTTGCCACGACAAGAGCTCGCGCAGCGAGTCGGACACATTGGAGCGCGCCATGGAGAGCGCATCCGCGATCTCCTCCGCCGTCAACGCGCGCTCGGAGACGTACAGCAACGCGTGCACCTGGCTCACTGAGCGGTTGACGCCCCAGCGATCGCCCATGTTTCCCCAGTGCAGTACGAAGCGGCGAACGGGATCGGGCAGGTCGGTCAAGTGTTCCAGTTGTTTCTGTCATGACAGAAATTACAGTCCTCTCTGCCTCTCTTGTCAAGCTTACATAACGCAGGGGCTGCGGACCGTCCGGGCGTGCCGGCCGGCGGGTCAAATTTCTACAAGACGCGCGCCGCGGCGGGCCCTACCCTGCCACCCCGTTCGATAACCAAGACAAGGGGGGCTTATGGACTTCTCCGCAGTGATGGCTTCGATCAACTACTGGGCGGTGCTGGCCGCCGCCGTGGCGAGCTTCGTGATCGGCGGGCTGTGGTATTCGCCGGTGCTCTTCTATCGTCGCTGGCTGCGCGCCGCGGCGCTCACCGAAGAGCAGTTGAGTCATGGCAACATGGCGCTGATCTTCGGTGTCTCATTGCTATTGCAGCTGCTGGCCGCGTTCGTGCTCGCCATGTTCCTCGGGGCCGAAGTCGACGTCGCTTTTGGTGCGAGCGCCGGATTCATGGTGGGTGCGGCGTGGGTGGCCACGGCTTTCGGCGTCGTGTATCTGTTCGAGCGTCGGCCACTCGCCTTATTCTTCATCAACGGGAGCTACAACGTGGTGGCGTACACCGTCATGGGCGCGATCCTGGGCGCCTGGCACTGACGACAGGCGGAGGACAACGTGCGCGCAGGCAATCGAATCGTCACAGCGCTTCTGATCGGTGCCCTGGCACTGGCACCAGGCGCTCGCGCCGATACCGGACCACTGGTGTCGGAAGCCATCATCAATGCGCCGGTGAGCGAAGTGTGGCGGCTGTTCACCACCAAGGAGGGCATGGAGTGGTGGATGGTGGCCCACGCGGATATCGAGCTGCAAGATCGGCGGCCTGATGCGCACCCACTACGATCCCAAGGGCACGCTCGGCGATCCGAACACGATCGTCAACCAGATCCTGAGCTTCGAGCCCGAGCGCATGCTGTCGATCAAGGTCTACCAGGCGCCCGCCAACTTTCCGCTCGGCGAGGCCGCCCGCAACATGTGGACGGTGCTCTATTTTCAGCCGCTGGAGCCCGGCATGACCAATGTGCGCGTGGTGGGTCTCGGCTATGGCGATGACGCCGAATCGCAACGGCTCAAGGAGCACTTTCGCAAGGGCAATGCCTGGACGCTCGAACAATTGCAGAAAAAGTTCTGGCCTAGCTGTGCGCTCTGCGAGAAGGAACAGTAGTTCGCTACAGGGCCTTCTTCAGCCAGGCGGTGATATCGCCGATCTCTTCCGGGCACACGGCGTGCGGCATCTGATAGGTGCGCCATTCGACCGCATAGCCACGCGCTTCTACAGCTTTTCGTCCCTCTTCGCCCAGGCGCACGTCGACGACGGGGTCCAACGATCCGTGCGCCATGAAGAGGCTGGTGTCCTGGTTCGCGGCCTGGCGCTCCGCATCGAGCGTCGATGCAAGTACGAGGTAGCACGACAGCCCGATGACCCCCGCCAGCTTCTCCGGGTAGCGCAGACCGGTGAACAGCGCCATGGCGCCGCCCTGGGAGAATCCTGCCAGTACGATCCGGCTGGTCGCGATGCCGCGCTCGTTCTCGCGGCGTATCAGGGCGCGCACCGCCGCGTCGGAGCCGCGGATCCCGACCTCGTCCTGCAGTGCGCTGCGATCGAAACCGGTGATGTCGTACCAGGCACGCATGCGGTAACCGTTGTTGATCGTTACCGGCCGCACCGGGGCGTGTGGGAAGACGAATCTCACTGGCATGGCGAGCCCGGCGGTGCAGCTCCGGAACGATGGGTTCGAAGTCGTGCCCATCGGCGCCGAGCCCGTGCAGCCAGAGGATGCTCGCCGCGGGCTTCGCTCCGGTTTCGACCTCCACGGTCTCGAGCAGCGTCGTCACGGGTGAGCCTGCCGGGAAAGAACCTGGGGACGGGAGAGATTAGCAGAGCGGCAACGCTGCGCCGGCGCTTTCCGCCGCCGGCACGCCGCGCTTGACTGTTCGTGCATATTTATGCACGATGCACGGACTTTTATGCACGCGCCTTGGGCGCGGGCGGATGAAATTGACCAGCGAAGCGACACAACAGCTCGAGCGGCGGGCCACGATCGTGAAAATCCTGCGCGAGCAGGCGGTCGGACGGCAGAGCGATCTCGTGCGCCTGCTCCACAAGCTGGGGCACGAGGCGACGCAGTCGAGCGTGAGCCGCGACCTGCGCGAGCTCGGCGTGCTCAAGGCGGGCGATCGCTACGTCCTGCTGCCCGAGCTGCAGGAGCGCGTCAACGGCAACTTCGACGCGCTGGCGGGATTCGTCCGCGAGATCCATTCGGCCGGTTCGACGCTCACCGTCGTCAAGACGACCATTGGCGCCGCGCAGAGCGTCGCCGTGGCGGTCGACCGCGCCCAATGGCCCGAGGTGGTCGGCACGATTTCCGGCGACGATACGATCTTCATTGCCACGCAGGGCGCCAGCCAGCAAAGAAAGGTGCTGCAGCGCCTGCATTCCATCTTCCGCGTCTGATTCCATGAACCAGGTTGCTCACAAGGGCGATGAGCCCATCCTGTTGGCGTTCTCGGGCGGTCTCGACACCTCGTTCCTGGTGCCGTGGCTCAGGGAGAACACCGGCCGGCCGGTCATCACGGTGACCGTGAACACCGGCGGCATCGACGCCGAGGCTGCGCGCACGCTGGCGCAACGCGCCCGGGCGCTCGGCGCTGCCGATCACCAGCTGGTCGACGCGCGCGAGGACTACTTCGCGCAGGTGCTCAAGTTCCTGGTCATGGGAAATGTCCGCCGCGGCGCGCTCTACCCTCTTTGCGTCGGCGCCGAACGTGTCATGCAGGCGCAGACCATCGCCCAGCTCGCGGGCCGGCTCGGCACACGTACCGTGGCGCACGGCTGCACGGCCGCCGGCAACGACCAGGTGCGCTTCGAAGTGGCCTTGCGCACGCTCGCGCCCGAGCTCGAGATCCTCGCGCCCGTGCGTGATCGTGCGTTCAAGCGGCCCGAGCAACTGAGCTTTCTCGAGGCGCGCAAGCTTCCTGTGCCTCCGTACGGCGCGGCCTATTCCGTGAACCGCGGCCTGTGGGGCGTGACGATCGGCGGCAAGGAAACACTCACCTCCCACGAGAGCATTACCGATGATGCCTGGGTGCTCACGCGCCAGGCGTTCACGAACCCGCGCGCGCCGGAGCGCCATGTCGTCGGCTTCCAGACCGGAGTTCCGGTGAGCCTGGATGGCGCCCGCCTGTCGCCCGTAGAGCTCATCGAGAATCTCGAGTCATTGGCCGCTCCCTTCGGCATCGGCCGCGGTATTCACCTCGGCGACACGATCATCGGGACCAAGGGACGCGTCGCATTCGAGGCTCCAGCGGCGGAAGTTCTGCTGACCGCGCATCGCGAACTGGAGAAGCTCGTCCTCACGGGACGTCAGGCGCGCATCAAGGAACTCGTCGCGCAGCCCTATGGCGACCTCGTGCACGAAGGGCAGCATCTCGATCCCGTCTGTCGCGACATCGAGGCGCTGCTCGTCTCCTCGCAAGCACGCGTCACGGGCGAGGTGAAGCTGTTGTTCCGGCCCGGCGCCGCTTTCGTCGAAGGCACGACATCGCCCCACTCGCTCATGGCCGCCTCGAAAGGCGTGTACGGCGAGTCGGCCGGCGAATGGAGCGCCGTCGATGCGCTCGGGTTTTCGCGCATACAGGCGCTCACCGGGATCTTTCATCGCCGTGCGGGCGCGGGAGATCGCTCGTGAATGGAGGTCAGTCAATGAAGAGCGTGGTCGTGGACAAGATCGCATCCGTCACCCAGGCCTGCGGGCTGGGGCACGACTTGCGCATCTCCACGGACATACCCTGCGAGGAAGGCGTGGTGCTGGTCGCCGAAATCCTCAACAACAAGTCGACCTACAACACGCTCGAGCTCACCAGCGGTCGCATGGCGAAGCTGGCACGCGGCGATGTCATAGCGGGCGCGCTCGGCCATCGCAAGGCTCTGTTCGGCTACTCGGGCCACCTGCCGGAGTCGGTGCAGGCGGGCGACGTCATCCAGGTGCTCAACATCGGCGGCGTGCTCGGCATCTGCGATTCGGTGACGCACGACAAGGGCAAGCCCTTCGACTGCCGCGTGCTCGGCGTGGTGCTGCAGTTTCCCTATCTCGGCGAACGCATCGGTGTGCCGGCGCGTGTCGGCTACAAGCCGCTCGATTACCAGGCGACTTTGAACACGCGCGGCATTCCGGTCGTCGCGCTCGCTGGCACCTGCATGGAAGCCGGCAAGACTGCCGCGGCCTGCGCGATCGTCGCGCGCATGCGCCATCGGGGGCTCGTGGTCGATGCGTTCAAGGCCACCGGTGTGTCCCTGCGGCGTGACATCCTCGCAATGGAAGACGCGGGCGCGCGGCGCTCCATGATCTTCACCGATCTCGGCGTCGTGACCACGACGCCGAAGACCGGCCCGGCCCTTACCCGCAGCATGCTGACCGAGATGGCTTCCGGGAAGCCCGACGTCATCGTTTTCGAACTCGGGGACGGGATTCTCGGCACGTACGGCGTCGAAGCGATCCTCAAGTGCGAGGACATTCGCAGCGCCATCACGGGCCTCGTGCTGTCCGCCAACGACCCGGTGGCCGCGTGGGGCGGCGTCAAGCTGCTGCGCGAGAAGTTCGGCATCGAGCCCTGCGTCGTGACGGGCCCGGCCACCGACAACCAGGTGGGCGTGCAGATCATCAACGAGCAGATGAACGTCGCCGCGTTCAACGCCATTACCGATGGTGCAGCGCTGGGCGACAAGGTCATCGCGAGCGTGGGCGTGGAGAAGGCGGCGGCGCCGCCGGTGGCTGCGGAATGAGCACACGCACGCCCGCTTTCGTGCTGGGCGGTACCGGCTACGTCGCCGGGGAGCTCGTGCGCCTGATCGCCGGTCATCCGCATCTCGAGCTCAAGGCGCTGATGTCGGACAGCCAGCCCGGCGAACCGGTGGCGAAGGCGTTTCCGCATCTCAAGTCGAGCTTCCCCGGTCTCACCTTCGCCTCCCACGATGAGATTGCGGAGGCCATCACGCGCACGCCTTCGAGTGCGCTCTTTTCCGCCGCGCCCCACGGCGTGTCGGCGGGCCTGATCGATGGCCTGCTGACGCGCGCCGAGCGTGCCAAGGTGCGCGTGAGCGCCGTGGACATCTCCGCGGACTTCCGCTACTCGACCGCGAAAGCCTACGAGCAGGTGTACAAGCACGCGCACGGTGCGCCGGAGCGCATCCGCCAGTTCACCTGCGCGGTGCCGGAGCATCTCAAGGCGCTCGCCACGCCCCATGTGGCACATCCCGGCTGCTTTGCCACGGCGATCCTGCTCGCGAGCGTGCCGCTGCTGGCGTTCGACCTGGTGGAGCCGCGCCTCTTCGTCGCCGGCGTCACCGGCAGCACCGGTTCGGGCCGCAAGCCGATCGAGGGCACGCATCATCCGCAGCGCCAGTCGGATCTGTACGTCTACAACCCGCTCGCGCACCGCCACACTCACGAAGTCGCTGCGTGCGCGCAGGCCGCTACCGGCGTCGCGGCCGAGTTTGCCTTCGTGCCCCATTCCGGATCGTTCGCGCGCGGCATTCACGTCACCGTTCAGGGCGCGCTGAAGCGACCGCTCGACACCCCCGCAATCCAATCCGCGCTGCAGGAATACTACGCACAACATTTCTTCGTGCGTGTGAGCGCAGAGGCGCCACGCATCAAGGACGTCGTCACCAGCAACTTCGCGAACCTGAGCGCCGCCGCGAACGGCGAGACTGTGGCCGTCATGTGTGCCATCGACAATCTCACCAAGGGCGCGGCGGGCGGAGCCGTGCAATGGATGAACCGCATGCTGGGTTTCGACGAAACCGCCGGCCTCACCGCGCCAGCACCCGGTTGGACCTGAAGCCATGAACGCCGCCATTTCATCCGCGACTGGCACGTCTCACCTGGCGGCCGTGTTCGCGCAGTACCCGCTCGAAGTCGAGAGCGCGCAGGGCGTGTGGCTCGGCACGCGTGATGGGCGCCGCGTGCTCGATCTCTACGGCGGTCACGCGGTGGCGGCGCTTGGCTACGGCCATCCGCGTTGGCTCGCGGCACTCGAGCAGCAGGCCCGATCGGTGCTCTTTCAGACGAACGCGGTCGCGATGGAAGTGCGCGAGCGCGCGGCCAACCGCGTCGTGCGCTTCGCCGGCCTGGGTCTCGACACGGTGTTCTTCGTCAACACCGGCGCCGAGGCCAATGAGAATGCGCTCAAGCTGGCGTTGCGCATCACCAGCCGCACGCACATCGCGGCGATCGAGCACAGCTTTCATGGCCGCACCGCCGCGGCCGGCGCCGTCACGCATGGCGCCGCCGGCAAGTGGTATGGATTCCCACGCGCACCGTTCGACGTGAGCTTCATCCCGCGCGGCGACGAGGCCGCGATCGACGAGCACGTGACCGCACGCACCGCGGCCGTCATCGTCGAGCCGATCCAGGGGCTCGCCGGTGCGTTCGATCTCGGGAAACCATTTCTCAACGCCCTGCGCAAGCGCTGCGACGCGGTCGGAGCGCTGCTGATCTTCGACGAGGTTCAGTGCGGTATGGGTCGCTGTGGCGAGCCGTTCGCCGCCAATCTCTACGGTGTCGTGCCGGACATGATCACGACCGCCAAGGCGCTCGGGAGCGGCTTCCCGTGCGCGGCGCTCCTCATGTCACCCACCGTTGCCGGACATCTGAAGATCGACATGCTCGGCACGACGTTTGGCGGCGGACCGATGGCTTGCGCCGTGATCGAAGCGGTCATCGACAGCATCGAAACCGAGGGGCTGCTCGCCAACGTGCGGTGCATTTCCGCGTTGATCCGGGAAACCTGCCAGGTGGGCCCCGTCGTGGGGAGCCAGGGCGCCGGATTTCTGCTGGGACTGCGCACGAACCGGCCTGCCAAGGACGTGCAGCGCGAGCTCCTCGAGCGCGACATCCTCGCGGGCACCAGCGCGGACCCCAATATCCTGCGCCTGCTGCCGCCCTTCATCCTGGATGAGTCCCATGTGCGCCTGCTGCGAGAGGCGCTGAAGCAGAGCGGATAACGGCGTTGGCGTTTCACACCTTATGCTGCGCTTCGTCGATCTGGCCGATTTCAACCGCGAGGAGATCCTCGATCTGCTCGCGCTCGCGCGCACTCTGCAGGAGCGACCGCAACCGCGTGCACTCGAGGGGCGCATTCTCGGCCTCGTCTTCTTCAACCCGTCGCTGCGCACGCTCGCTTCCTTCCAGGCGGGCATGCATCGCCTGGGCGGGACAACGATCGTGATCACGCCCGGCCAGGGCACCTGGCAGCTCGAGACGCGCACCGGTGTCGTGATGAACGGCGCTGCAGCTGAGCACGTGCGCGAGGGTATTCCCGTTCTCGCCTCGTACTGTGATGCGCTCGGCGTGCGAGCCTTCGCCGACGGCAAGGACCTGGCCGCGGACCTCGCCGACGCGCAGTTCGCGGCGATTGGCGCAGCCTGCACCAAGCCCTTCATCAATCTGGAGTCCGCCATCAACCACCCCTGCCAGGCGCTGGCCGACTGGAAGACGATGGATGATCTGCGTCTGCCGGCGCGCGCGAAATTCGTGCTGTCGTGGGTGTACCATCCGCGCGCTCTGCCGCTGGCGGTGCCTTCGGCCGTGGTGCACATGGCGGCTCTGCGCGGCATGGACGTCACGGTGCTGCGGCCGGAAGGCTTCGCGCTGCCGCCCCAGGTCATGGACAAGGCACGTGCCGCCGCGCGCAGCTCGGGCGGCTCGGTTCGTGAAAGCAGCGATCGCGACGAGGCGCTGCGCGGCGCCCACGTGATCTACGCCAAGGAGTGGGGCTGCACCACTCGCTACGGGGACAGCGAGACCGATGCGGAACTGCGCGCGGGCTTGAGCGACTGGTGCGTGCGCTCGAGCTGGTTCGAGCAGGCGGCGCCCGATTGTCGTTTCATGCACTGTCTGCCCGTGCGGCGCAACGTCGCCGTCATGGACGAAGTGCTCGATGGGCCACGCAGCGTAGTGCAGCCGCAGGCGTTCAATCGGCTCACGACGCAGATGGCGGTGTTGCACAGGATGCTGGAAAAACCATGAACTATCGAACCGATCAGACCGTCGCCGTGCGCGCGCTCAAGAATGCCGCACCTTACATCCGCATGTTCAAGGGCAAGGTGTTCGTCATCAAGGCGGGCGGCGCGGTGTTCGCCGATCCGGAGTCCACCCGCGAGCTCATGGAGCAGGTCGCGATCCTGCACCAGGTGGGGATCAAGGTCGTGCTGGTGCACGGCGGCGGTCCGCAGGTCACCGAGTTGTCCGACGCGCTCGGCATCGAGACGCGCATGGTGCAGGGGCGGCGCGTGACGGATGAGAAGTCGATCGACGTCACCACGATGGTGCTCAACGGGCTCATCAATACCCGCATCCTCGCGATCTGCCGCGACCTCAACATCGAGGCGGTCGGCATCAGCGGTGTCGATGCCGGGCTGATATGCGCCCACAAGCGCGCGCCGGTCAAGATTGAAGGTGGCGATCCGGAGCCGGTCGATTTCGGCTTCGTAGGCGACATCGACACCGTCGATGCGGATGTCCTGCGCAAGCAGCTCGACAACGGCCTGATGCCGGTCGTGAGTCCGCTGTCGGCGGATTCGAACGGCGTGCTCCTCAACATCAACGCCGACACGGTGGCCGCCGCGATCGGGGCCGAGCTCGGAGCCGAGAAACTGATCCTGTGCACGGGAGCCCCCGGCATTCTCGAGCGCCTCGGCGACCCGACTTCGGTCATTTCATACACGGACCTCAAGGGACTCAAGCAACTGCGGGAGAACGGCAGCCTGAGCGGCGGCATGTTGCCGAAGGCTACCGCGATAGAGACCGCGATTCGCGGCGGCGTGCGACGCGTGCACGTCATCTCCTACGACGTTGCCGACGCGGTGCTGGCGGAAGTGTTCACCAACGAAGGCACGGGCACGCTGATCGTCGCCGACGTCAACGCCCTGAGCCCGGCCGAGCAGCAAGGCGGAGGCCGCTGACTTGACGCGCCTGTGGGACAAGGGCAAGCCGCTCGATCAGCGCGTGCTCGAATACACGGCAGGCGATGACTATTCCCTGGACGACCGCCTGGTTGCCTATGACGTGCGCGCTTCCATCGCCCACGCCGAGATGCTGCACGACTGCAAGCTGCTCCCGGCGCAGGACCTGGCGCTCATCCTCGAGGCGCTGCGCGAGCTCGGCGCTGCGCACGCGCGCGGCGACTGGCGCGTGACGCTCGAACAGGAGGATGGTCAGACGGCGCTCGAGAACCTGCTCATCGAGCGCATCGGAGCGACCGGCGGCCGCTTGCATCTGGGTCGGTCCCGCAACGACCAGGTGCTGGCCGCGATCCGTCTCTATCTGCGTGATGCCGTCACGGAGCTGTGCACGGGAGCGGGTGCGGTCGCTGATGCGCTCGATGCGCTCGCCGCCCGCGAACGCGATACGCCATTGCCCGGATACACGCACATGCAGCAGGCGATGCCGAGCTCGGTGCCCTTGTGGGCGTCCGGATTTGCAGCCGAGATTCGTGACGACGCGGAAGGTCTGCATCTCACCCATCGCCGGATTGACCGCAACCCGCTCGGCTCAGCCGCTGGCTACGGAACGCCGAATCTCCCGGTGAGCCGCGAAAGCACACGCGAACAGTTGGGATTTGCGGTAACGCACGAGCCGGTGACGGCGGTACAGCTCTCGCGCGGCAAGGCGGAAGCGCAGGTGCTGTTTGAAATCAGCCTGCTGATGCAGGACCTGTCACGGCTCGCCTCGGACCTGCTCCTCTTCTATACACAGGAGTTCGCGCTGGTCGAGCTGCCCGAGGCGTTTACCACCGGCTCGTCGATCATGCCGCAGAAACGCAATCCTGACGTGCTCGAACTGATCCGCGGACGCGCAGCGGTCGCGCAGGCGTGTCTGCAGGAGGCGCTCGGCATTGTGGCCAAGCTTCCCTCCGGTTATCACCGCGACCTGCAGCTTCTCAAGGCCCCGCTGTTCCGCGGCATCGACGTTTGCAGGCAGACACTCGGTATCGTCCCGGCTGCTCTCGCGGGCGTGCGTTTCCGGCGCGAGAATATCCGGCTCGACCCGGCCATCCATGCCGCCGCCGAGGCGAACGCGCTGGTTGTCAAGGAAGGCATTCCCTTCCGCGAGGCCTATCAGCGCATCGCGCGCAAGCTCTCCGGCAAGACCTGATCTCAGCTCGCGACGCGCAGCGCCGTATCGCGCGCCGACAAGCCGAGCGCCTCCGCCAGCACGTCTTCGACGTGTTCGCAGAACACGAAGCGCAGCTCCTTGCGCACGCTCTTCGGGTACGTCCTCGAGATCGTTGCGATTGCGCGCCGGCAGCAACACCTTGCGAATGCCTGCGCGGTGCGCCGCGATCGATCTTCTCCTTGATGCCGCCGACCGGCAGCACCAGTCCGCGCAGGCTGATCTCGCCGGTCATGGCCACCGTTGTCGGTCGACCGTCTTGCCGGTGAGGAGTGACACGAGCGAGGTGAACATGGCCACGCCCGCGCTCGGGCCGTCCTTCGGGATCGCGCCCGCCGGGACGTGGATGTGGATGTCGCTCTTGTCGAACGTCGCCGGCGTCGATGCCCAGATGCGCAGCGCGCGACTTTCACCAGGGACAGGCGGCCTGCGCACTCTCCTTCATGACATCGCCGAGCTGACCGGTGAGGATCAGCCGTCCGCCGCCCGGCACGCGCGTCGACTCGATGAAGAGAATGTCGCCGCCGACCGGCGTCCAGGCGAGCCCGGTCGCTACGCCCGGCACACTGGTGCGCATGGCGACGTCGCTCTCGAAGCGCGGTGCACCGAGGATCGGCGGCAAGTCGTCCGACATCGATCGTCTGCTGCTGCGATCGCGCCCTCGGCGATGCGCACTGCGACATTTCGCAGCACCGCGCCGATCGTGCGTTCCAGGTTGCGCACGCCGGCCTCGCGCGTGTAGTCGCGCGCGATCTGTCGCAATGGCCTGCTCGGTGATCGACGCCTGCTCGGGCTTCAGTCCGTTCGCCTCGAGCTGGCGCTTCACCAGGTAGCGCTTGGCGATCTCGACCTTCTCCTCCTCCGTGTAGCCGGTGAGCTCGATGATTTCCATGCGGTCGCGCAGCGGTCCCGGAATCGTGTCGAGCACGTTCGCGGTCGCGATGAACAGCACCTTCGACAGATCGAAGGGCAGTCCCAGGTAGTTGTCGCGGAACGTGTTGTTCTGCTCCGGATCGAGCACCTCGAGCAGCGCCGAGGACGGGATCGCCGTGGATGCCCGCGCCGAGCTTGTCGATCTCGTCGAGCATCAGCACCGGATTGCGCGTGCCCGCCTTGCGCAACGCCTGGATGATGTTGCCGGGCAGCGCGCCGATGTAGGTGCGGCGATGGCCGCGGATCTCCGCCTCGTCGTGCACGCCGCCGAGGCTGACGCGCGCGAACTTGAGCCCCGAGGGCGCGCGCGATGCTCTGGCCGAGCGAGGTCTTGCCGACGCCCGGCGGACCGACGAAGCACAGGATCGGGCTGCGGCCCTGCGGATTGAGCTTGCGCACCGCGAGGTACTCGAGAATGCGCGCTTGATCTTCTCGAGGCCGTAGTGATCCTCGTCGAGAATGCGCCGCGCCTTCTCGATGTCGATCGCCTCGCTCGTCGAGCTTCGACCACGGCAGCTGGATCATCCAGTCGATCCAGGTGCGCAGCATCGAGTACTCGGCGCTCGCATCCGACATGCGCTCCAGACGCTTGAGCTCCTTCTTCGCCTGCTCGAGCGCTTCCTCCGGCATGCCCGCCTTGTCGATCGCCTCGCCCAGCTCGCGCGATGTCCTCGCCCGGTGCCGCCGTCCTCGCCGAGCTCCTTCTGAATCTGCTTCATCTGCTCGCGCAGCAGCACCTCGCGGTGGCGCTCGTCGATCGCGCTCGCGCGTCTGCTGCTCGATCTGGCGCTGCAGCCGCAGCACCTCGATGCGCTTGCGACAGGTGCTCGGTAACCCGGTCGAGCCGCGCCTTGAGATCGATCGTCTCCAGGATCTGCTGCTTGTTCGGAAGGCTTCACGTCCATGAAGCTCGCCACCAGGTCCGCCAGCGTCGACTGGGCGACTCGATGGACTGGACCGCGTTGGCGAGCTCGGCCGGGCGCGCGCGGCAGCAGCGAGATCGCCTCGCTCGCCAGGCGCTTGAGATTGAGCGCCGGGCTTCGACTTCGCTCGATGCGCTGGGCGCATCGGCGACGTACTCGACACGCGCCACCAGGAACGGCATCCCTGCCTGGAAGTCGAGCACGCGGAAGCGCCGCTCGCCCTGGACGACCAGGTGATGCGTGCCGTCCGGCGCCGTCACGTAGCGCACGATTCGCGGCTCGGTGCCGACGCGATACAAATCGTCCGCGGTCGGCGTCGTCCTTGTCCGGATCCCGCTGCAGCAGAAAGCCCACCTTGCGCTCGCGTGCGCACCGCTTCCTGCGCGCCGGCGATGGTCGCTCGCGATTGATGGCCACGGGCAGCACGATGCCGGGGAACAGGACCAGGTTGCGCACCGGCAGGATGATGAGCATGTCGTCGGAGATCTCCCGCGTGGCGGTCTCGACGGTAGTGCTTTCGTTCTCACTCATGATGATTCCCTTTAACTCTTGCGCAGCCGCAAATGCAGGCAGCCATTCAGGGACGACCTGCTCCACGACTTCGTATCGGCCGGCCGGCAGGGCGATGCGGCGCTCGAAGCGCCCGTATGGGATCTCGATGCGACGAATCACCGTGGTGCGCGAGCACGCCGGCGGCGGCCGGACCGCGCTGATCGCGAGAACGTCGTGGTCGAGATGCAGCTCGATCCGCTCGGGCACGACCCCAGGAAGCGCCACCGTGACAACGACCTCCGCCGTGCCCTCGACCACATCGACGGGTGGCTCCCAACGCACGTGCGCGCCCGTCGAGCCCGTCAGCGCAAAGAACTGGCGGTGCATGCGATTGGCCTGCTCGAGCAGGTCAAGGGCTTCGGCCCACATCCACGAATGCGGATCGCGGTTCATCTGGAGCTCATCCAAACGGGGTTTGGGCGGTACCTTGGGGACGGCGCCGGCCAAATCAAGCCGGCGCGCGCCGCAGCAGTCCGGGGCCGGCGGCCCAGGCGGGCGGGGGCGCTAAACCGCGTCGGGCTGCTTTTCCGGGTGTGCGGCCGCGAAGGCGGGAAGTTGCTCGAGGTGACCGCTGATGCTCACGAGCGTGGGGTATGGCGTCACATCGCAGTTGAAACGGCGTGCATTGAACATCTGCGGAACGAGGAACACATCCGCGAGCGTGACGGTGCCGCCGAAGCAATGCTTGCGGTCGGTGCTCGAGCGCCGCGCCAGTTCCTCGAGCCCGCGGAAGCCCGCGGCGATCCAGTGCGCATACCAGCGGTTGACCGCTTCCTCGCCCTGCTTGAGCTCGTCGCGCAGGTAGTTGAGGACGCGCAGGTTGTTGAGCGGGTGCATGTCGCAGGCGATCCCGAGCGCCATCGCGCGTACCTGCGCACGGTCCGCGGCGGCCGTGGGCAGCAAGAGCGGCGACGGGAACTTCTCGTCGAGGTACTCGATGATCGCGAGCGACTGGCTCAACACCCGCCCCTCGTCCTCGAGCGCCGGCACCAGACCCTGGGGATTGAGGGCCAGGTAATCCGCCAGGCGATGCGCGCCGGTCTGGTTGCGCAGATCCTTGCTGATCGATTCGTAGCTCAGACCCTTCAGGCTGAGCGCGATGCGCACGCGGTACGCGGCCGAGCTTCTGAAATAGGTGTAGAGCTTCATGGGCTTGTAGTATGGCGCGTGTGAACCAGCCTGTAACGCTCGAACCACACGGCTCGATCGGGCTCATCTACGTCGACAACCCGCCGGTCAACGCTCTCTCGCAGGCGGTTCGCGAGAGCCTGATCGCAGCGGTGGACCTCTTCAACTCGGAGGCGACGCTCGAGGCAGGCGTGATCCTCTGCCGTGGACGCACCTTCATTGCGGGGGCGGACATCAGCGAGTTCGGCAAACCCCCTCAGCTGCCCCATTTGCCGGACGTCGTGGCGCGACTCGAGCAGAGCAAAAAACTGTTGGTCGCCGCCATTCACGGGAACGCGCTGGGAGGTGGCCTCGAAGTCGCACTCGGTTGTCACTATCGCTGTGCGCTCGTGAACGCACGCATCGGTTTCCCCGAGATCAAGCTCGGGATTCTGCCCGGATCGGGCGGCACACAACGCACTCCGCGACTCGCCGGCGTCGGGCGCGCCCTGGAGCTGATCCTGGGCGGCGACCCCATCGGTGCCGCAGACGCTCGTGACTGGCGGCTCATTGACGAACTGATCGACGGCGAGCTCGAAAGTGGCGCGATCGCGTACGCGAAGCGGCTGCTGGCACAGCCCGCGCGGCTGCGTCGCGTACGCGACCTCCCGATACCCCAGGCTGATACCGCGCGCTCCGCGATTGACGATGCCCGTGCACGCATCGTCAGGCAGGCGCGCGGGCAGATGGCGCCGGAGCGCATCGTTCGCGCAGTGGAAGCGGCCACGACCTTGCCGTTCGAGGAGGGACTCAAGCTCGAACGCCAGCTCTTCGAGGAGTGCCGCCAGTCGCCGCAGTCGGCAGCGTTGCGACATCTCTTCTTCGCGGAGCGCGAAGCGGCCCGCGTATCGGACTTGCCCGCAGACACCGAGGTGCGGCCCGCGGCATCAGTAGGCGTGGTCGGTGCCGGCACGATGGGCGCCGGCATCGCACTCAGCTGTTTGAATGCGGGGCTGAAGGTCCGGCTCATCGAGCAGAACAGGGACGCGCTCGAGAGAGGCCGCACGCAGATCGCAGCGCTCCTCGATGCGAGCGTCCAGAAAGGACGCCTGACCGCAGCCGAGCGCGATCAACGCCTCGCGCGACTCGAGCCCGACCTCGCCGCCGACGTGCTCGCAGACGTCGATCTCATCATCGAGGCCGTGTTCGAAAGCATGGACGTCAAGCGCGAGGTCTTCGCCCGGCTCGACCGCATCGCACGGGCGGATGCGATTCTCGCCACCAACACCTCGACGCTCGACGTCGATGCGATCGCTGCGGCCACTCGCCGCCCGCGCCAGGTCGTGGGCCTGCACTTCTTCAGCCCCGCCAATGTCATGCGACTCGTCGAGATCGTCCGGGGGCGCGATACCAGCGCCCCGGTCCTGGCGACGGCACTCGCATTCGCGCGACGCCTCGGCAAGGTCGGCGTGGTCGTGGGCAACGCCTTCGGCTTCGTCGGCAACCGGATGTTCTACGCCTACGGCCGCGAGAATCAGTTGCTGCTGCTCGAAGGCGCGGCACCCCAGGACATCGATCGTGCGCTGCAGGAGTTCGGCATGGCGATGGGGCCCAACGCGGTTGGCGACCTGGCGGGGCTCGACATCGGCTACAAGGCGCGCCGCGAGCTGAAGACGCGGCCCACCGATCCGCGCTGGTTTCGCGTCTCCGACGCGCTGGTCGAACAGGGACGGCTCGGGCAGAAGACCGGACGGGGCTTCTATCGCTATGAGAGCGGTTCGCGCACGCCACTTCCCGATCCCGAGGTCACTGCGCTCATCCGCGCCGAGGCTGACAAGCTTGGCATCGCGCAGCGACGCATCGCGGATGAGGAAATCGTCGAACGTTGCACGCTCGCGCTCGTCAACGAGGGTGCGCGCATCCTCGGAGAGGGTCTCGCGCGGCGCTCATCCGACATCGACGTGATCTGGGCGCTGGGCTACGGCTTTCCGCGTCACCGCGGTGGCCCGATGTTCCACGCGGACACGATGGGGCTCCGCTACGTTCGCGATCGCATCCACGACCTCGCCGCACGTCACGGGGCCGAGCATTGGCAAGTGGCGCCGTTGATCGAGGCGCTCGCAGACGACGGCGGCACCTTCGGCGCGTGGCACCGCGGCTGAGCTCGGTGCCAACCCCCGGATCACTATCGATGCGCCTGGCGCGCGCCTGTATCCCTGCCGCGGTCACCGTGTTGGCGGTCGCATGCGGAAGCAGCTCCGAAGAGTCCACCGCGCCGGCTCCATCCGACGCACCGACACTGTACTTCTCCAACTGGGACGGCGAGATCGGGCCCGACACGCTGGTGGAATTTCGCCGACGCACCGGCATCTCCGTGGTGGTCGAGGAGATCCCCGATAACGTCTCGCTGCAGACCAAGCTGCTCACCGGTCACTCGGGCAGCGACGTGGTCGTGCCGGGCTCGAACTTTCTCGGTCCGCTGATCGCCGCTGGAGCGCTGCAGAAACTCGATCGGTCGCGCCTGCCCAACTGGCGTCACCTCGATCCAGACCTGCTACAGGTGCTCGAGCGCATCGACCCCGGCAATCAGTACGGTGTGCCCTATGTCTGGGGCACGCAGGGCTTTGCGTATGGCGTGCAGGCCGTCGAGCGCGCGCTCGGGCGCTCACCGGAGCCGAGCTGGCAATTGCTCTTCGATCCCGCCATCGCGCGCCGTCTCGCTTCCTGTGGCATCGCCTGGCAGGACAGCGCGGGCTCCATCATGGTCGACCTCGCGTTGCTCGCCATCGGCCGCGATCCTGCGGGCGAAAGTGCTGAGGACCTGGCAGCCGCGGAGGCCGCGTTGATGAGAGTGCGCCCGTACGTGCGTTATATAGACAGCAGCGGAAAGTACCGGTCCGATCTGGCGAGCGGCGACATCTGCATCACGATCGGCTCCAGCGGCGAGCTGCTGCAGGCACGCGACATCGCGCAGGAGAACGGCACCGGGGTGGAGGTGCGCTACGTGCTCCCCGCCGAAGGCGCGCTGATGTGGGTCGACTTTTTGGTCATTCCCGCCGGCGCCCCGCACGTCGAAGCCGCGCATCGCTTCATCGACTACCTGATGGAGCCCGCTGTCATCGCCGCGGTCACCAACGCTTCCAAGTTCGCCAACGCCAATCGCGACGCCGATGCGTTCGTCGATGTCGCGGTGCGCAACGACCCAGGTGTCTATCCGCCATCTGAAGTGAGAACGCGCTTGCATCTCGTGCCGGCGGAGTCGCAGGAATACTCGCGGCTGCGTTCGCGCATGTGGCTGCGCGTACTGGCGAGCGAAGCCCGGGACTGACTCGCCACCAGCGCAGTGCGATCGCGCTCGGGAGCCTGCGGGCGCAACGTCTACGAGTCGGATATGCTCGCCAGCGCGTGATGAGTACTGCGTCAGCAGCCACCCCCGCTCCGGTCAGTGTCGGCGAGCGCGTCGAGGAGCTCGACGTGTTGCGCGGCGTGGCGCTCTTCGGCGTGTTCCTCATGAACATGCTCTTCTTCAACCACGTGGTCGCGGGCGAGCGGCAACTGCTGTCGTTGCCCACCGGCCCATTCGACTACACGCTCGATGAGATCGCCGCGTGGCTGGTGGTCGACAAGGCCAACACCCTCTTCGCCTTCCTGTTCGGCATCGGGTTCTACATCCAAATGCAGCGCCTGGACGCACGCGGCGCCGATTTCAGTCGCATCTACCTGCGACGCCTGACCTTCCTGCTGGTCCTCGGCCTCATTCATCTCTTCTTCGTGTGGACGGGGGACATTCTGCACCTGTACGCGCTCGCCGGTTTTGTCCTGTTCGCCCTGCGCAAGGTGAGTGATCGCAAGTTGCTACTCGTTGGAATCCTGCTGGCGCTCTTCGGACGCACGGCGCAGGAGTTCCTCGTTGAATTCGCCGGCCTGGAAGATTGGCACGGATGGCCGAACCCCTATTCGCCGGAAGTCCGGGCGGTGCGTCAGGAGGTGATGGTCGCGGGCGACTACTGGGGCCTGGTGCGCGTCTTCGCCGAGTTCACCTGGGTCGATTACATCCTCAACGCTCTGGTCGTCGGCTGGTTCCTGTACGCGCTCGGGCGCTTCATGCTGGGCGCCTGGGTGGGGCGGCGCGGCTGGCTTCAGGACTGCAGCGCGCACCTGGCGGGGTTTCGACGTGTGCTCCGTGTCGCGCTACCGGCGGGCCTGATCGCCGAGGGCATCGCGCGTATCGCCGAGATCTATGGCGAGAGCGAGCGGCTACCCGCGTGGGAGCACTGGGAGCTAGTCGCGGACACTCTACATTTGATCTCTGTGCCGGTGCTCGCCACCGGTTACCTGTGTGCGATCGTGGTGGGCTTGCATACACCGCTCGGCCAGAAGCTGCTGGCGCCTTTCGCGTATGCGGGCCGCATGGCACTGACCAACTATGTCGCGCAAAGCGCCGTCTTCGGGTTCGTGCTCACCGGTGTCGGTCCGGGACTGGCGCTGGTCGGGCGCATCGGTACCGGCAAATTGAGCGTCATCGTGATCGTGGTGTATGCCGCGCAGGTGTTGCTGAGCCGCTGGTGGCTCGCGCGTTTTCGCTTTGGACCGCTGGAATGGCTATGGCGGGCGTACACGTATGGGCGTCTGCCCGAGCTGAAGATCGCGCCCGTGCCGAGTCGCGAGCGACTCTAGAAATCTTCTTCGTCGAACCCCATGACGCTGGCGCTGCCCGCGGCGACTGCGAGCGCGTGCGTCTGGGCACGCGGCAGGATCTGGTCCGCGTAGAAGCGTGCGGTCGCGAGCTTGGCCTGCAGGAAACGGGGCTCCGCTGCCGGCGAGGTACCCGTGGCCGCAACCACTGCAGAGCGCGCCAGCTGCCAGCCGCCACTCACCGTACCGAGCAACATCAGGAAATTGAACGCCGCCGCGCCCGCCAGATGCTCGTCTTTCGCACTGCCTTCGAGAATGACGCGTGAACTGTCACGCAGTACGCGCACGCCCGCCTGGAACGCCGCGCGAATCGTTGTCAGCGGCGCGCCGGCAGCCGCCAGTCCATCGTCCAGCGCTTCCATGTCGCGCAGCAGCTCGCCCAGGGCGTGTCCACTGTCACGCAGCACCTTGCGGCCGACGAGGTCCATGGCCTGGATGCCGTTGGTACCTTCGTAGATCGTGGTGATGCGCGCATCGCGCAGGATCTGCGCCGCACCCGTCTCCTCGATGAATCCCATGCCGCCGTGTACCTGCACACCGAGCGCCGCCACTTCCTGCGCGATCTCGGTGCTCCAGCCTTTCACCACCGGCGTCAGTAAGTCCGCACGCGCCTGGTGCCGGCGCCGCTCGTTCTCATCCGCGGCGTGATGTGCGAGGTCGATATGCGTGGCGGTGACGTATGCGAGAGCGCGCGCCGCTTCCGTCAGAGCGCGCATCGTGAGAAGCATGCGGCGCACGTCCGGGTAGCGAATGATCGGCAACCGCTCCTTGCCATCGCGGGAGCTGCCCTGGCGGCGCTCACGCGCGTAGGCGACCGCCTGCTGGTAGGCGCGCTCCGCGAGCCCGATCCCCTGCAGACCGACGCCCAGGCGCATGTGATTCATCATCGTGAACATGCAGGCGATGCCTTCGTGCAGGCGACCCACCAGGTAACCTTCGGCGCCGCCGTTATCCCCCAGCGCCATCACGCAAGTCGGGCTCGCGTGCAGCCCCAGCTTGTGTTCGACCGACACGGGACGGATATCATTGCGCTCGCCGAGGCTGCCGTCTGCGTTCACGCCGTACTTGGGCACGACAAAAAGCGAGATGCCCCGCACGCCCGGAGGTGCATCAGGACCGCGCGCCAACACCAGGTGCACGATGTTGTCGGCCATGTCGTGGTCGCCCCACGTGATGAAGATCTTGCGGCCGAACAGCCGGTAGTGATCGCCGGCTTTCTCCGCCCGCGTCTGCACCGCCGCGAGATCCGTGCCTGCCTGCGGTTCCGTCAGGCACATGGTCGCCGACCATTCACCCGAGACCAGTCGTGGCAGGAACCGGTTGCGCAACTCGGGCGATGCGTGGGACTCGAGCGCGGTGATCGCTCCGCCGGCGAGCTCGGGGCAGTTGGAGAACGAGGCATTGGCCGCCGCCCACATCTCGCTGGCCGCTCCGGCGACCACCTGCGGCAGACCGTGCCCGCCGTATTGCGGATCGCCGCTCAAGCCCACCCAGCCGCTCGAAACAAAGGCGCGATACGCTTCGCCAAACCCTTTCGCGACCTTCACCTCGTCGCCGACGATGCGCACGCCCTCGCGATCTCCCTGGCGATTGATCGGGCTCAGTACCTCCCCGGCGAACCGCCCCGCCTCGGAGAGCACCGAATCCACCACGTCGCCGGTGGCACTCTCGTAGGCCGGGATTGCTGCCACCAGCTGCGGCAGCCCCGCGAGCTCGTTGAGCACGAAACGGATGTCATCCAGCGGGGCGCGATACTCGGGCATCGAAGTCTCCGGCGCTCATCGTAGCAGCATCACACCAGCCAATGCGTTCTCATAGCTAAAGGCGAGGCAGCACAAACGCGAACAATGCCCCGATCACGAGCGCAACGGCCGCAACACCATAGATCGCCTGGCTGATGCGCCGCAGCCGGTTGCACGCACGGGCCGCGACGGGGTCTGCGGGGCACGGCAATGTGCGCGCGTGCATCAGCAGCATTCCACTGAATGCAAGCAGCGCGGCGGCCGTGCCGAATACGAGCGCCTTGTGCTCACTCAACCAGATCAGTTGAGGAAAAGCGGACACGAGCCCGACGACCACGGCTCCGGCGCCCAGTGACACCAGGACCGCCGGCAACACGCAGCAGAGGAGCGTCGCGGTGCTCGCCAGCAACGCCCCGAATGCAACGCCCACGTTGCGCGCATGGGGGTCGATCATCGCTTCGCGCTCTCAAGTTCGTCCCGGATCGCCGCCATCGTGCGATCGGTGCGCTCGAGCGACTTCACGTCGTACCCGGCATCCTCGAGTGCCTGCTTGAGCTCCGCATCGGAGATGTCCTTGCCTTCCTTGGTCGCGATCGCCACCAGCCGGTGCTCGAGACTCACGATCACGTCCGCCGTGGCCGGGTTCTTGCGTAGAGTTTTTTCAATGCCCTGGGCACAGAAGGCGCACACCAGGCCGTTGACTTTCATTTCGATGGTGGCTGCCGCAGCAGTAGTCCCGAGGGCCGCCATGGCCGCCAGGACAATCAGTAGTTGACGCATGCTTGGTTGCTCCGGATCAAAAGTTGAACATGACCATGGCCTGGACTTTTCCTTCGGTCGTGGCGCCGGCCTCGATCCACGTGCCGCCCTTGAAAAGGCGCAACAGCAGCGCCCACTCGGTGCCGTCGTGGATCCCTCCGGTGTATTGGCGCGCCTGCAGGACGAACCAGGTGGCCAGGCTCTGGTAGTCGTGCTGATACGGCGCAAGTCCGAGTTGCAGCGTATCGATGCGGTTCGAGAAGGCCGAGGATTCCTGCAGATCCGTCTTGACCGACGCATAGACACGGCGTGTCTCGTAGTCAAACTGTGCGCCGACGTTCCAGGTGAGTTCGCGGTCGTCCGTTTCACCTGTGCGGCCGCTCCCCGCGCCGCCCCAGGCGAACACGTTCGCCTGCGCTGCTTCACGGTTCCAGCGCTTCACCAGGTAATTGAGCCTGGCGTACGTGACATAGCGCGTGCGCTCATCGATGTCGCTCTTCAGCTCGAGGTAACCGCCTCCCAGCGAGAAAAAGTGCTTGGGCGCGTGAAAGAACTGGAGCTCGTTCATCGTTCCGGCGCCGTACTCCGCCATGACGGTGTTGCCATCGCCGAATGCAATTGGCTTCGCTTGTGCGTGAGGCAACAACGCAATAGCGGTCACGAGCGCAGTCGCGCCGGCCAGGGCGCGAGATGATCTGTTCATGATCGAATCCTCGCAAGGTGATCGACGGCAAGCGCGTCATGCGCTTGCGTACATGATCTCGACGCGCGAAGTCGATCAGGCGATCGGAGGAGGTACCGGTGGCAGGTGGGTCAGGCCGCGGAAAGGAGCTGCATCGAAGGCCGGTGCGGTGGCCGTCAGTTCAAACATTGCCGCAACAGGATCCGAAGCGACCGATGCCTGAACCATGCAGACGTTGAAGCATGCACCCATCGAGGTCGCGCCCTCGGGGCAGCAAGGGCAATCAGGTGCCATGTCCGGGACGGAGCTCATGTGCTCACAGGGACTGGCGTCCTGTGCCATGCGCATCGCCAGCGGTGCAAAGATCACCGTCTGCAACGCGAGCAGTACTGCAAGCAGGGCGCAAACCGGACGACGGCGCATGGCGCGCATGTTAGGCGGACTACCCCCGTACCGCCAGATAAAGACTGGCGCTAGTCTCAATCTTCGTGGCCGCGGTCACAGTCGTGCGCAGCCTTCACGGCCGCCCCGGGGCTCGACGGTGTGCGCGCCGGTGGGTGCTATCATCGGCGCCGGTTTTCATCCGGCACGCCCTCCCATGAGCATCTGGTTCCGTCACGTGACGATCGACGATCTCGTCGAACACAGCCGCAATACGCTGGTCGAGCATCTGGGCATGCGTCTCACGGAGATCGGACCGGACTACCTGCGAGGCACGCTGCCCGTCGATCGGCGCACCCATCAGACGATGGGGATTCTGCACGGCGGCGCGTCCGCGGCCCTGGCCGAAACGCTCGGCAGCATCGCGGGAAACATGTGCGTCGACACGCAACAGTTCGTGTGCGTCGGCCAGGAGATCAATGCCAATCACCTGCGCCCGGTCGCCTCGGGTGAAGTCACGGGAACCGCGCGGCCGATCCATATCGGGCGCCGCACGCAGGTGTGGCAGATCGAAATCCGCGACCAGCGTGAGCGCCTCGTGTGTATTTCGCGTCTGACACTCGCGGTCCTGGCGCGCGACGAGACGCGCCGAGCGGAAACCGGGTCATGAAAAGTACTGCCGCGGGCGTGAGCTTCGCGATCAGGGCGTGCGCCGTCGCCTGCTGCCTGGTGGGCCCGGTGGTGCTGGCGGGCTGTGGCCAGACGGGACCGCTCTTTCTGCCGGAGGGAGAAACCAAAGAAGCCGTGCCTCCCGCGCCGCAGCCGGGGACCGAGCCCGCGAGCGAAGAAACCACCAAGAAGAAAGAAGAACCGCGCTGACGATGGCCACTCCGCGCACGCTGGTGCTGGTCGACGGCTCCTCCTACCTCTATCGCGCGTTTCATGCGCTCCCGGCGCTCAGCAACTCGCGCGGCGAACCGACGGGCGCCGTGTACGGCGTGCTCAACATGCTGCTCAAGTTCATGCGCGAGCGCTCCCCGGAGCTGGTGGCGATTGTGTTCGACGCGCCGGGCAAGACCTTCCGGGACGCGTTATTTGCCGAATACAAGGCGCAACGCGAGCCCATGCCCGACGACCTGCGATCACAGGTCGGCCCGCTGCTCGAAGCCGTCTCGGCTCTCGGCTGGCCGTTACTCAGGATCGAAGGCGTCGAAGCCGACGACGTCATCGGCACGCTCGCGTGCCGCGCGGCCGAGGCCGGCATTCGCGTAGTCGTGTCGACCGGCGATAAGGACATGGCGCAACTCGTGAACGAGTCGATCACCTGCGTCAACACGATGAGCAACTCGATTCTCGATCGCGCCGGCGTCAAGGCCAAGTTCGACGTGTACCCGGAGCAGATCGTCGATTACTTCGCGCTCATCGGCGACAGCATCGACAATATTCCAGGTGTGCCGAAGGTCGGGCCGAAAACTGCGGCAAAGTGGCTCGCCGAATATTCGACACTCGACAACCTCGTCGCAAATGCGGAGCGGATCGAGGGCAAAGTCGGCGAAAGCCTGCGCGCTCACCTGACCACGCTTGAGCTTTCACGGCGGCTGGCGACGATTGACACCCGCCTGAAGCTCGACGTGGCACCTGCGGATCTCGCGCCGAAGGCTGCGGACCTGGAGCGGCTGCGCTCTCTTTACTCGCGGCTCGACCTCAAGATGCTGCTGCGGCAACTGCCGGGCGGCAGCGAAACACCACCGCCAGTGCCCGCCGCCGGTCCCGGCGCCGAGGAGGTCCCACCGACGCCCGTGCCGCAACCCGTCGCGAGCTTGCCTGCGGCGACGCCTCGGCACTACGACACGATCACGACGCGCGCCGATCTCGATCGCTGGATCGCGATGCTGCGGCAGGCGCCGTTGTTCGCACTGGACACCGAGTGCACGCAAGCCGACTACATGAAGGCAGAGCTCGTGGGTGTGTCATTCGCCACTGAGATCGGACGTGCGGCGTACGTTCCACTGGGGCACGACTACGCCGGCGCCCCGGAACAGCTGCGCCGCGAGGAAGCTCTCGATGCGCTGCGGCCGCTGCTCGAGGATCCGCAGGCGCACAAGCTGGGCCAGCATCTCAAGTACGACGCTCACGTGCTCGCCAATCACGGTATCGAGCTGAAGGGCATGCGGTTCGACACGATGCTCGAGTCCTACGTGCTGAACAGCACCGCGCGCCACGACCTGGACTCGAACGCCGAAAAGTATCTCGGCATCCAGACCCTGCACCTGGAGGAGATCGCCGGAAAAGGCGCGCGACAGCTCACGTTCAACCAGGTGCCGGTGGACCGCGCCGCCGAGTATGCGGCCGAGAGCGCGGACGTCACGTTGCGCCTGCACCAGGTGCTGTGGCCAAAGATCGCGCAGATGCCGCTGCTCCAGCAGCTCTACGAGGAGATCGAACAGCCGCTCGTGCCCGTGCTGAAGCGAATGGAGGAGTACGGCGTGCTGATCGATCGCGGCATGCTGAAGCAGCAAAGTGCCCAATTGGGCAAACGCATCCAGGAAATCGTCGCCGAAGCGCATCGCGAGGCGGGCGCGCCGTTCAATCTCGATTCGCCGCGGCAATTGCAGGAGCTGCTCTTCAACAAGCTCAACCTGCCGGTGCGCGTGCGCACCAAGACCGGGCAGGCTTCGACAGCGGAAGAGGTTCTGGAGGAGCTCGCCGTCAGTTATCCACTGCCGCGTCTCATCCTGGAGCACCGTTCCCTCACCAAGCTTCGGTCCACGTACACCGACAAGCTCTGCGAGCAGATCCAGCCGCGGACGGGCCGGGTGCATACGTCCTATCACCAGACGGTAGCCGCGACCGGCCGGCTGTCATCGGCCGATCCCAACCTGCAGAACATCCCCGTACGCACGCCGGAAGGACGACGCATTCGCCAGGCATTTCTCGCGCCGCCCGGCTTCGTCATCATGGCGGCGGACTACTCGCAGATCGAGCTGCGCATCATGGCGCATCTGTCGGGCGACGAAGGCCTGGTCAGCGCGTTTGCGCAGGATCGCGACATCCATCAGGCGACCGCCGCGGAAGTCTTCGGCGTACCGCTCGAGCAGGTGTCCCACGATCAACGCCGCTCCGCCAAGGCGATCAATTTCGGGCTGATCTACGGAATGTCGGCCTTCGGTCTCGCCCGCCAGCTCGGTATCGAGCGCGGCGCGGCGCAGCAGTACGTCAACCTCTATTTCCAGCGCTATCCGCGCGTGAAGCGTTTCATGGACGAGACGCGCGCGCAGGCACGCGGCCAAGGCTACGTCGAGACGATCTTCGGGCGCCGTCTGTACCTCAACGACATCCGCTCAGGCAACGGCGCGTTGCGCCAGGCCGCCGAACGCGCCGCCATCAACGCGCCGATGCAGGGCACGGCGGCCGACATCATCAAGCGCGCGATGATCGCGGTGGACGCGTGGATCCAGTCAGAGCGCATCCCGGCCAAGCTCATCATGCAGGTGCACGACGAGCTGGTGTTCGAAGTTGCGACCGATGCGGTGGAAGCGACGGGTGCGCGCGTCCGCGCGTACATGACAGATGCCGCTCAGCTGCGTGTGCCGCTCAAAGTCGACGTCGGGATCGGCGCCAACTGGGACGAGGCGCATTGATTGTCGTGAGCGTGCGACAGCTTTCTGCCATTCAGGAAGCTCGCGCTTTGCGATCATCGCTACGCGCTGCATACTGCGCCGGGCGCTTCCAATCAGACCAAGGAGGTTTGCATGTTTCGCGCATTGATTGCGGCTGTGATCCTGGGTTGCGCTTCGATGTCTGCGATGGGTGCGGACAACGGCTTTTACATCGGCGCTGCGGTCGGACAAGCGGGTGTCAAGGCGGACGACCTCGATCCCTCCTTGCCTGGTGAGGTCTTCGACGGCGATGACACGGGATTCAAGGCGATCGTCGGTTTTCGCCCCCTCGAATGGTTCGCGATCGAGGCCAACTACGTCGATCTCGGCACCGCCTCGGACAACATCGCGGGCTTGCCACTCAACGTCGACGTTACGGGAATCGACGCGTTCGGTGTGCTGTTCCTGCCGCTTCCGGTGGTCGATATCTTTTTTAAGGCCGGTGTCATTTCGTGGGATTCGGAAGCCTCGGTCTCCGGCTTCGGAGAGGTGTCCGATGAAGATGGCACGGACTTGGCCTACGGCGCGGGCGTCGGATTCGGATTCGGCAGCTTCGGTGTACGACTCGAGTACGAGCGTTTCGAAATCGAGGATGCGGACACCGTCGACATGATCTCGCTCGGCCTCACGTGGACTTTCCTGTGACACACGAGTGACACTCGCGCACGTCCTTACAATTGTTCACCTGTTTAATTTAGGCATGGGCTGGAACTTTCCGAAAACCACTCCATCAAACGGTACCGAGTGCCTAGAGCACTCCCCGCTTTCCTCCCTGAGCGGGTTTGCCCGGTTTGTCATCCCCATGCCGGGTTAGTCTTACCCGGTGGCTCGGCCCCCCGAACCACCGGGTTTTTTGTTCTCGAGCAACGCTTCCAGCGCCCGCTGACCCTCCTCCACGCCTTCCCGGCTGACGGCCGAAAAAAGCTGTGCTGACGCCTCTGTAGGCAGCTCGCCCAGCACTGCGGCGAGGGTGCGCCGCGCTTCGTTACGCGAAAGCTTGTCCGATTTGCTCAACAGGATGTGCACGCGTCGCCCGCGCTGCGTGGCCCATCCCATGAGCCCGCGGTCGTCGTCGTTGAGGCCGCGGCGCGCGTCGACGATGAGCAGCAGGCCCGTGAGCGAGTTGCGGGTCTCGAGGTAACCCCCGACGAGTTCCTGCCAATGGGCACGTATCCGCGGCGGCACTTTCGCAAAGCCGTATCCGGGCAGGTCGACCAGGCGGCGTTCCGGCAGCAGCTCGAAGAAATTGATGAGCTGCGTTTGTCCCGGTGTCTTGCTGGTACGTGCCAGGCTCTTGCGCTGCGTAAGCGCGTTGATCGCACTCGACTTGCCCGCGTTGGAGCGGCCGGCGACCGCCACTTCGGAACCGCTGTCGGCGGGGAATTGTGGCGCGTGGTTGGCACTCAGCAGGAAGTGGACTGCAGGGTAGACCGGCACGGCTGGGGTTGGACTTAACTACTTGAGTGTAGTGTACAATTCGCCGCCCGCCCGTGCCTCGGAATGCGCGCGGAGACGGCTACGAACACGAGCATTCCGATCCTTGGGGAGCCGGGCATGAAAGCGTTTGGGGTGCTGGCAGTCATCGCGGGCGCGAGTCTCAGCGTGTTCGCCCTGGCTCAGGAATCCGAGGAAGCGGCAACGGGCGCCACCAAGGCGGCTCTGTGCCTCGCCTGTCACGGGCCGGCCAACGCCAACCCCCAGTGGCCGAGCCTCGCCGGCCAGGGCGAACGCTACGTGGTCGAACAGCTGCATCTCTTTCGCGACGGCAAGCGCAACGATCCGGTCATGTCGCCGCTCGCGAGTGGCATGTCGGACGAGGACATCCGCGACATCGCCGCGTACTTCGCCACGCAGACACCCAGCGGGCTCGAGGCCGATCCGTCCTATTGGCAGGCGGGCGAGAAACTCTATCGAGGCGGCGACACCGCGCGCGCGATTCCCGCGTGCATCGCCTGCCACGGCCCAGTGGGCCGGGGCAATTCGGCAGCGGGCTACCCGGCGTTGCGCGCACAGCATGCGCAGTACACACAGAAGCAGTTGCAGGATTACGCCTCCGGCACGCGCACCGGAGCGAACGCCGAGATCATGCAGACCATCGCCCGGCGCATGACACAGGAAGACATCCGCAACGTCTCGTCCTACGTGCAGGGCATGCGCTGACGCGGCAACTGATCGCCGCGACGCTGGTCGAACCGCCATAGCATCGTTTCAAGGGAGTCCCGGGATGAAGATCTTCGTCGCGCTCGCCTGCCTGTTGTTCGTCACCGTCGGTTGCGGCCAGGAGACCTCGAACTCCGAGCCCGCACCTGTGGTGGAGCAACCGGCCGCACAACTTCCCGCGAGCGCCACCCCGACACAGCCCGCCGCCCCGACGACAACGCCCAATCCGGCGGCAGATGCAAGCACAGGTGAAGGTATCGAGGCAGGCGAAGCGGTGGAGACCGCCGAAGGAGAATCATCGGCGACGCGCGCCGATACCTTGATGGCGGCGGCGGTGATGGAGACCCCGTCGGATCCCGCGATGCGCTGGCAGAAGGGTGTCAACTACAAGATGCTGGTGCCGGTGCAACCCACCTCCGCGCCTCCCGACAAGGTCGAGGTGACGTACATCTTCTGGTATGCGTGCAACCACTGCTATGCACTCGATCCGTTCCTCGAGAGCTGGAAGGAAAAGAAGGCCCCTTACATCCAGTACACGCGCCTGCCGGTGATGTGGGGACCGGCGCACCGGGCGCACGCGCGTCTTTTCTATACGCTCGAGGCGCTCGGCAAGCTCGATGAGCTGCATTCCGCGGTGTTCCGCGAGATCCAGGTCAACAAGAATTTTCTGGTCACCAACGATCCCGTCGAGACCGAGCAGATGCAGATGGATTTCGCGCGGCGCAACGGCATCAGCGAGGCCGACTTCCGCAAGGCCTACAACTCCTTCGCGGTTGAAACGAACCTGCAGCGCGCCGACCAGATGACCAAGCGGTACCAGGTGACCGGCGTGCCGTTCATGGTGATCAATGGCAAGTACACGACCGATGTGGGATCAGCCGGCGGCCAGAATCAACTCGTGGCGCTGATCAACGATCTCGCCGCGCTGGAACACAAGAAACAGTAGCGCCGCAAGCGCGACGCGCGCGAGGTCGCCATGCTGAACGTTTTTGTCGCGCAACCTCAAGGCCTCGCCCGCGTCGAAGTAGCGGGCAACTCGCTTCCGGCCGAGGCGCTCTGGTTCGATCTCATCGAGCCCACGCAGGAGCAGGAACAGCTGGTCGAGTCGACCTTCAGCATCGACGTGCCGACGCGCGAAGAGATGAAGGAGATCGAGGCCTCGAATCGACTGTATGAAGAAAACGGCGTGCTCTACATGACGATCACGATCGTCACGCGCCTCGACTCCGATCTGCCGGAAAGCTCCCAGATCACGTTCATCCTCGCCAAGGAGCGGCTGATCACCAACCGCTATTCGGATCCGCTGCCGTTCCAGCGCTTCATCGCCTATGCGGAGCGCCACCCCGTGGTGTGCAGCTCGGCGGCTGCCCTGCTCGCCGGCCTGATCGAAGCGATCGTGAATCGCATGGCGGACGTGCTGGAGCGTGTCGGCTCCGACCTCGATTCGCTGTCGAGCGGAATCTTCTCCCAATCGAATAAGCGACGGCGCACCGCCAGGAGTGTGGCGCGCGACTCACGGACGATTCTGACCCGCGTCGGCCAGAACGGCGATCTGACCTCGAAAGCCCGCGAGAGCCTGGTGAGCTTGAATCGGCTGCTCACGTTCGTGCAGCAGTCCGCGGCCGTGTCACTCGCTAATGACGTACGCGCACGTTTCCGCACCCTCGGTCGCGACGTGCTCGCGCTCTCCGATCACGCCTCGTTCCTCGGCAACAAGGCCAACTTCCTGCTCGAGGCGACGCTCGGGATGCTCAACATCGAGCAGAACAACATCATCAAGATTTTCTCGGTGGCCGCGGTGGTGTTCCTGCCGCCGACACTCATCGCCAGCATCTACGGCATGAATTTCCAGGTGATGCCGGAGCTCGAGTGGCTGCTGGGCTATCCCTTCGCTATCGGGCTGATGGTGGTCTCGGCGATCCTGCCGTATGTCTACTTCAAGCGCCGCGGCTGGCTCTAGCTGCCTTCGCGGTACGCGACCTCGCCGCCGATGATCGTCATTACGACGCGGGCCTTGAGAATCTCCGCCGCCGGGATCTGCATGATATCGGCGGATAGCACGGTGAAGTCCGCCAGCTTGCCGGCCTCGATACTGCCGCGATCCTGCTCCTGGAAGGCCGCGTAGGCGGGCCACAGCGTGAGCATCTTGAGCGCCTCGGCGCGCGAGACGCGTTGCTCGCGATGCCAGTTCTCGTCGGCAAATCCGTCGAGCGCCCGACGCTCCACCGCGGCATAGAACTCGATCATCGGTTCGCCGCGCTCCACCGGAGCATCGCTCCCGCCTGCGATCATCGCGCCCGCATCGAGCACGCTCCGCCAGGCATACGCACCAGCGACGCGTTCGGGGCCGAGGCGGCTGGGGGCGAAGTAGAGATCGCTGATCGCGTGCGACGGCTGCATGGAGGCAATCACGTCGAGCTTCTTCGAAGCGCGGAATCTCGTCGGGATGCAGCACCTGCGCGTGCTCGATGCGCCAGCGAGGATCGGCCACCGCCCGCTCCTTCGCCGGGACAGCCGCGAACGCCTTCGCGTACAGGTCGAGCATGATGCGATTGCCGCGGTCGCCGATGGCGTGCGTTTCGATCTGGATCCCGTTGCGCAGCGCTGCGATGAGCAATGGGAACAGCTGCTCTTCCTCGTTGACCAGCAATCCGACGCTGCCGGGCGAATCGCTGTACGGGGTGAGCAAGGCCGCACCCCGGGAACCGAGCGCGCCGTCGATGTAGAGCTTGATGCTTCGGACCACGAATCGATCGCTGCACTTCACGCCCGACGCGCCCTGCCTGATCAAGCGCTCGGCGTCCGGTCCCGGTCCGCCGACCGCGTCGTAGAGCCGCAGCTTGATCCGCCCGCCAGCATAGAGCGTGCAGAGCCGTTCTACTTCCGCGAACGTGTTGCCGGCAATCTGCAGCTGCGTCCAACCCACACGGACGCTCCGTTCGGCGCCGACTTCGAGAGCACGCAGCTCTTCAGCTTCCGTGAGCGACGGAATCAGGCGCGTCACGAGGTCCATGGCTCGGTCGATGAGCATGCCCGTCGGTTCGCCCGTCTTCGCGTCCTTCAGGATCTCTCCGCCGGGCGGATTCGCGGTCGTGCGAGTGATGCCGGCAAGCTCGAGCGCGCGGCTGTTGGCGATGACTGCGTGACCGTCGGCGCGCTCGAGGACCACCGGGCGATCCGCGACCGCAGTGTCGAGATCGGCGCGGGAGGGAAACGCAGGCGGTGTCCAACGCGATTCGATCCAGCCGCGTCCGAAGATCCAGTCCCCGGGCTTGGTTGTCGCCGCCCGCGCTTTCAGGCGCGCCTGCAGGTCGGCAACGCTCGCCGTGCCTTCCAGATCGAAGGCGAGCTCGCGCATCCCGATACCGGACAGGTGTGCATGCGAGTCGGTGAAGCCCGGCACGACCGTGGCACCCTTGAGATCGATGAGCTTGGGATCGCGTGGCGCGCGCTGGCGTGCGTCAGTGCTGCTGCCGACAAACACGATGCGTCCGTGCGATGCAACGACTGCCTCGGCCTGCGGTTGCCGCTCATTCCCCGTGTGAATGTTGCCGTTGAAGAGAACCAGCGAATCCGCTCGAACACTGTTGCCGGCGAACGGCTGCACGATCAGCGCGCATAGCAGCGCGAGACGAGCGCTCACATGCGCTCCAGCGGATTGAAAATGCATGCCCCGCCGTCGATCACCAGGGTTTGACCGGTGATGAAACGGCTGGCATCGCTCGCGAGAAAGAGCGCGGCACCCGCTACATCCTGCGGCAACCCCAGGCGGCCGACGCAGTTCAGCGCTTCGATTCTCTTGCGCGCCTGAGGGTTCTCCCACAAGGCGCGCGCAAATTCCGTCTGAATCACGCCGGGCGCGATCGCGTTGACCCGGATGCCCTTGCGGCCCCATTCCATGGCGAGATTGCGCGCGAGTTGCATCTCGGCGGCCTTCGATACGGCGTAGGCGCCGATCACCGTCGTGCCGACCAGCGCGCTGGCTGATGAAAGCAGAATCAGTGCGCCATCCCCGCGTTCCGCCATCCCAGGCAGTACCAGGTTCGCGAGCCAGAGCGAGGCAGTCAGGTTCGTAGTGAGGATCTTGTTCCAGGCGTCTTCGGAGACCGACGACAGCGGCCCATAGTGAGGATTGGTGGCGGCGTTGGCGACCAGGACGTCGATGCGTCCCCAGGCCTCGAGCGTGCGCGTCACGAGATTGTCGAGCTCCGCACGCCGGCTGACATTGCAGGCGATCGCGATCGCTTCGTGTCCCTGCGCCGCGAGCGAGGCCCGCACCTCTTCGCAAGCGTCGGGCTTGCGGCTCGAGATCACGACCTTTGCGCCCGCGCGCGCCATCTGCTCCGCGATCGCACGGCCGATGCCGCGCGACGAGCCCGTCACGAGCGCGACCTTGCCGTCGAGACGGAATGGATCGTCTTGTGTGGTGCGCTCCGACATCGATGGTTCTGCTTCGTCCGTCCCGGGAGGAATTGGGTGCAGGCGATAGTATCAAGTGGTGCAAGGGCGGTTCGATATCCGCCGAGCCCGGAAGCTGGCGCGCTCGGCGGGATTCGAACCCACGACCCCTGCCTTCGGAGGGCAGTACTCTATCCAGCTGAGCTACGAGCGCGCTTGTGTGATTGCGAGCGCCGGGAAAATCGGCGGGGCGCGCATCATAACCGCCGCCGCCAGCCACCGTCCAACCACTCATATCGCCGGGATTGGCTATACTGCGCGCCACTCCTGGCCTCGCCCGCGGTGCAGACGTGAGCAAACACGACAGCCATTTCGCCAACTACTTCAGTCTGGTGCTCGGCCTCCTGATCACGGTGGCGATCCTGTTGTTTGCGCTCGCCAAGGTCGTCGGCAGCACCACCCAGGGTCTGCAGGTCAAGGCCGAGAAGTTGCAACTGGCGAGCGTCGATGATCGCACGCGCCCGTTCGCGCGCGTTGCCGTCGCCGGCCAGGACAACGCCGCGCTCGCGATCGTCGAGAAGGCCTCGGCAACCACTGAGTCGCCTGGACTGCCGGTACCGCAGAGCGCCGAGGAGCTCTACAACACCGCGTGCTCGACTTGTCACGCGCAGGGAATTGGCGGTGCTCCGCGTATCGGTGACAAGGCGGCATGGGCGCCGCGTATCGCCAAGGGCAGCGATGTGCTGCACCTCCATGCCATCGAGGGTTTCCAGGGGCAGACCGGCCTCATGCCCCCGAAAGGCGGGCGCGTGGATCTTTCAGACGATCTCATCCGCCAGGGCGTCGACTACATGGTCGAGCGCTCGCGCTAAAGCTCGAGATCACGCGACTCGCTGCATCGCCTGGAATCGCCTGAACTGAATCGCCTCGCCGACGTGTAGCGCGGAGATCGACTCGCGCCCGTCGAGATCCGCGACGGTGCGCGCCACCTTCAGGATCCGGTGATACGCCCGCGCGGAAAGTCCCAGCTGATCGAGGGCACGCACGAGCATCGCTCCCGCGGCCGGCTCGGTTCGGCAGGTTCGCTCCGCCTCGCGGTTGCCGAGATAGGCGTTCGGCGTATGGCCGCGCGCCTCTTGCAGGGCGCGAGCACGCGCCACCCTGGCCCCGACCGAGACGCTGTCCTCGCCCGCGGGGTCCACCATGAATCGCGTCGAGTCCGGCCGCGACACCTCCACGTGCAGGTCGATGCGGTCGAGCAGCGGACCCGAGATGCGCGAGCGATAGGCATCGACCTGCGCCGGAGTGCAGTGACAGCGGGCGCTCTGATCTCCGAGATAGCCGCAGGGACAGGGATTCATGGCCGCCACGAACTGGAAGCGCGCGGGAAAATCCGCCTGCCGGGCGGCGCGCGAAATGGTGATCGTTCCGGTTTCGAGCGGCTCGCGCAGCACCTCCAGAACGTGGCGCGGGAATTCAGCCAACTCGTCGAGGAACAGCACTCCGTTGTGCGCGAGGGAAATCTCGCCCGGCCGCGGATGCGACCCGCCCCCCACCAGCGCGACGCCTGACGCCGTATGGTGTGGCGCGCGGAACGGTCGCCGCGACCAGTCCTGCAGACGAAACCCCAGAGTACTGATCGACGCGATGGTCGCCGCCTCGAGCGCCTCGGTCTCGGTCATTGGCGGCAGGATCCCGGGCAGTCGATGCGCGAGCATGCTCTTGCCCGAACCCGGTGGGCCGGTCATCAGCAGACTGTGCGCACCTGCCGCCGCGATCTCGAGCGCCCGCTTCGCATGCGCCTGGCCGCGCACTTCGCTGAGATCCGGATAGCTGATTTCAGCCGCGTGCGGCATGCCGACGTTGCAGAACGTGAACGGTGTTGTGCCGTTGACGTGTGCACACACTTCGAGCAGATGCGCAGTGGCCGCAATCCCGACGCCTTCGACCAGGGACGCCTCGGCCAGATTCGACCACGGCAACACCACGCGATGCCCCGCCCGGTTCGCCTCGCACACCGCGGGCAACATGCCGCGCACCGCTCGCAGTTCGCCGCTCAACGACAGCTCGCCATAGAACTCGCATCCCGCGAGCGCGGCTGACGGCAGCTGTTCGGAGGCAGCGAGCACCGCCAGCGCGATCGGCAGATCGAAGCGGCCGCCCTCCTTCGGCAGATCGGCAGGCGCAAGGTTTACGGTCAGTCGGCCGGGCGGAAACTCAAAGTGCGCATTGGCGAGCGCAGAACGCACACGGTCCTTGCTCTCTCTCACCACCGTTTCGGGCAGACCCACGATCGAGAACATTGGCAATCCAGCCCCGACGTGGGCTTCGACGCTCACTTGCGGCGCTTCCATGCCGGTCTGCGCACGGCTGAGCACCGTGGCGAGCATCTTGTTCGCCCTCCCTGGCCTCGATCCTTAACGCTTCTTTGTCTTCTTGGAAAGCTCCGCTTCCAGCTCATGCAGCCGCGTGTCGAGCGCCTCCAGCATCTCGCGGGTGCGCTTCAGGACGCCCGCCTGCACATCGAATTCGGTGCGCGTGACGAGATCGAGCTTCGCGAGTCCCGCCTGGAGCACCGACTTGAAGTTCTGCTCCAAGTCGCGGCCGAGAGCGGAAACGCTTTCGGGTACGGCCGCGGCAAGGCGTCGCGCGAGCTCATCGATGACTTTTGGATCCATGGCGGTCCTGTAGTAGTAGCTCGAACAGCAGCATCGAAGCCGCCCGCGCAGGCGTCAAGAGCGCACACCCGATCCCTGCACGCAGAAATGCCGCATCCGCGGGCGTGGCGGCGGACGCCTACCGACCGCGACGGCCGTCAGCAAGACAGGCGATTTCATGGACCCTTACCTCAGCCGACTGGCTTATCGCAGGTGCCGATCTTTCTGCCCGAGAGATTGATCGTCATGGCCATGTTCTCGGCGGTGGCCTTGATGACGCCCGTGTAGGAATCGTCGCTGTCGAAAATGATCTCGCCGGTGCCCTCCATCGGCATTTGACCACTGCACGTCATCGTCCAGGTCACCTTGTTGTCAACCCGCTGGAAGTTCGAATTGACGCAGGTTGAATCAGCCCCCGGCGGCGGACTGGTCCACTCTCTGGCCGTGCAGACCTTGATGGTGTTCGGCGGCAGCTTCATGGGCATGCCTTCCATCGACATCTGGGAGGTCGTTTCCCAGAGATTGCCCGGCGGGTCTTCGGCGCCCGCCGGCGTCAACGAAAGAATACCGAGTGCAGAAATGGCCGCCAGGCGGCCGGACCACTGCTTGATCATGCATCCCCCTTTATCGTGTTTCGAAATTTGTCGCGGGGCGGGCTTCGTGTGCGCTCGCCTATCGCCTTTCAAGCTTCGCTGTCGTCCTCGTCGTCGGCTCCCTGGTCCGTGCACTCGTCCTGCTCAGTGAGCCCTTCGAGCTGCTTTAGCTCCGCGTCGTGTGCTTTCAGGAAGTCGACATTGGCTTTCGAGACGCCAGGTGGCAGCGTGCCGCCGGGCTCGCTGGCGGCCCAGGCTGCCAGGGCATTTTGCAGCAGGGACATCGAAAACAGCACATATTCGCGGGAGGTCGTGCCGACAGACTGCAGGGCGGCCTTGGCACCGGGTACCGCATCGAGCTTCGCGGCCATCTGGTCGAGCGAGCCGCCACCTTCCGTGTCATCGTCGTCGCACGCATCCAAAGCGTCTTCCGGCAGTGACGCAAGCTTCTTCGTCGCCGCTGTGTACTTCGCGAGACCTGCCTCGGTCAGCGTGTAGCGCAGCACTTCCTTCGTATCCGCATCCTGGGCGCAGGCGAGGCGCGGTTCGATCACCAGCATCGCCAGGGAGGCAACCAATACGCCCGCGATCCGAAGCAACATCCGCATGATGACCCCCTATGCCGATCAGGCTTGTTCTGTTGATACGGGCAGCATCGAAGCAGCGCGCACAGGCGTCAAGTGCGCTCCCGATCCATGCACGCCGAGATGCCGCACGCGCCAAAACAGTGCGCCCGCGCGCACGCCACCGACACCCACGCGCTAACTGGCTGATTTCACGGCCGCCAGACCGTGGCACGGAAGCTGCATTTTGCCCGCGCGTGCAACCCATCTCGCTCGAGCGCGCAGCCATGAAGCTGGTCACGGCCATCATCCGGCCGTTCAAGCTCGACGACGTGCGCCGCGCGGTCGCCGACCTCGGCTTGAAAGGCCTCACCGTGACGGAAGTGCTCGGCTTCGGGCAGCACGTCCAGCGCGAGCACTACCGGGGTGCCGAGTACGCGTTCGACTCTGCCCCGCGTACCCGGATCGAGGTCGCGGTCGATGAGGCGATCCTCGAGCCCGTGGTGGAGGCGATCGGCAACGTGGCGCGTACCGGGCAGAGCGGCGACGGCAAGATTTTCGTGCTCGATCTCGCCGACGTGATCCGCATCCGGACCGGCGAGATGGGAGTAGCCGCGATTTGATTGGCAGCGATCATCAGCGAGGAGCCAACGTGCAAAACGAATCAGCAACTGCGAATGGGGTCCCCTTGATATCGGTTGTCGGGCAGGTGCTGGCCGTGGCCACGCTGCTGGCGCCGGCGCTGGGGTTCGCGCAGGAGGCCGCGCCACCCGTTCCCGACAAGGGCGACACCGCGTGGATGCTCACATCCACGGCGTTCGTGCTGCTCATGTCGGTTCCGGCACTCGCGATCTTTTACGGCGGCATGGTGCGCAGCAAGAACATGCTGTCGGTGCTGATGCAGGTGTTCGTGGGGTTCTCGCTGATCACGGTCCTGTGGTGCGTGTACGGCTACTCACTCGCCTTCACGACGGGCAACGCCTTCTTCGGCGGATTCGACCGCCTGTTTCTCAATGGCACCTTCGATTCGACGACGGGCGTGTTCTCCCTCGCAGCGACCTTCAGCAAGGGCACGCCCATATACGAGATCGTGTTCGTCGCTTTCCAGGCGACGTTTGCCGCGATCACCTGTTGCCTGATCCTCGGTTCCCTGGTGGAGCGCCTCAAGTTCTCGGCGTCGCTCCTGTTCGTGGTGATCTGGTTCACCTTCTCCTACTGCCCGGTCGCACACATGGTCTGGTTCTGGGCCGGACCCGATGCGTACACGTCGGCCGACGTCGTCGGCCAGCTCAATGAAACCGCAGGCAAGATCTGGCAATGGGGCGCGCTCGATTTCGCGGGTGGCACGGTCGTGCACATCAATGCCGGTGTCGCAGGCCTGGTCGGTGCCTTCGTTCTGGGCAAGCGCATCGGCTTGGGCCGGGAAGCGATGACGCCGCACAACCTCACGCTGACGATGGTCGGCGCCGCACTGCTCTGGTTCGGCTGGTTCGGATTCAACGCCGGCTCGGCGCTCGAAGCGAACGCCTTCGCCTCGCTCGCGTTCATCAATACCTATCTGGCGACCGCGTGCGCGGTGTTGTCGTGGACCTTCGCCGAGTGGGTGCATCAAGGGGAAACCCTCGATGCTGGGCGCAGCCTCGGGCGCGGTGGCGGGCCTGGTCGCGATCACGCCGGCCGCGGGCAACGTCGGCATCCCGGGAGCTTTCGTGATCGGGCTGAGCGCCGGCATCGTCTGCTTGTGGGGAGTCACGGGCCTCAAGAAGCTCATCAAGGCCGACGACTCGCTCGACGTTTTCGGTGTGCACGCCCTCGGCGGCGTGTTAGGTGCATTGTTGACGGGCGTCTTCAATTCGCCCGCCCTCGGCGGCCCCGGTCTCGTCACCGACTGGGTCACCGTTTCCATGGGCTATCCCGGCATCTGGCCCCAGCTGCTGATCCAGGCGAAGGCCGTGGTACTGGTCATCGCCTGGACGGCCGCGGTGGCGTTCATCGCTTTCTGGATCGTCAAGGTCGTCGTCGGCCTGAGGGTGACTGAGGAGGTCGAGCGCGAGGGCCTCGACACCAACGAGCACGGCGAGCGTGCCTACACCTGAGGGATTACCCTAAGTGGGCCGGATTTCGTGCGATTCCGCACGTTTCCGGCCGGCTCCAGGGGTGCCGAAAGCATTCTGTTAAACTGCCCAACGCCGGGCCCGGAGGCCCAACTGCATGAAATTCGTTACGGCCATCATTAAGCCCTTCAAGCTCGACGACGTGCGGCAGGCGCTCGCAGAAATCGGCATTCAGGGGATCACTGTGACCGAGGTCAAGGGTTTCGGGCGGCAGAAAGGCCACACTGAGCTCTACCGGGGGGCCGAGTACGTCGTTGATTTCCTGCCTAAGGTAAAACTCGAGCTGGCAGTGCCCGATGATCGGGTGGACCAGGTGCTCGAGGCGATCACAACGGTCGCGCGCACGGGCAAGATCGGGGACGGCAAGATCTTCGTACAGGATTTGGGTCACGCGGTACGGATCCGCACCGGTGAGACGGACGCCAACGCACTGTAGATCCTTGGGTATGCGCCGGGCGGTTGGAGGATGAGCATGTTGATGCGAATCGTTGCGGTACTGGGTCTGATGGCCGTGTCATTCGGCGCATCAGCCGACGTCTATAAATGGGTCGATGCCCAGGGCCGAGTTCATTACAGCGACGTGCCGGATGTCGAAGGTGCCGAGCGCGTTGCGGTGCTGTCACGGCGCTCGAATTCTGAAGCGATCGCCCAGCGTGACGAATCCGAAGGCGAGCAGCGTGCGCAGGCCAACGCGCAAGCGGCGCAGCAGCAGCGCGAGCAGACCGCCGCCAAGGAAGTGAACAAGGACGTCGCCAAGACGCGCGAAACGCAGTGCAAGGACGCGAAGGAACAGTATCGCGTCTCCATCGAATCGCAGAAGCTCTACCGCCTAGGTAAGGACGGCGAGCGTCAGTACCTGACCTCCGCCGAGATCGACGAGGCGCGCATGAACGCGCGCCGCGCCATGGACGAGATCTGCGGACCGAGCAGCTGATCGATCTCGATCTTCTCTTAGCCGTTTGTCCTGCTAGAGTGTTGGGCGCCCGCGCGCGCCTCGTGGCGACGCGCGCCTTACAGACCCTCTGAAGGCCACCGGAGCGATCACCATGCGCGCAGGCTTCATCGGGCTCGGTGCCATGGGCCGGCACATGGCTCGCAATCTCCACCAGAACACTCTGCTGTCAGCCGTCTGGAATCGGACGCCCGACAAGGCGAGCGCCTTCGCCGCCGAAACCGGCTGCCCGGTGGCGGGGGACATCGAGGACCTGGCGAAGCGCTCGGACATCGTCGTGACTTGCGTGTCAGCAGATGCCGACGTCCTCGAAATCGTCGATCGCCTCGCCGCGGCGTTGCCACGCGGTGCCCTGGTGATCGATTGCTCCACCGTAAGTGCCACGACGGCGAGGACTGCAGCCCAGCGCCTCGGCTCGAAGGGCATCGATTTTCTCGACTGCCCCGTAAGCGGCGGCGTCGAGGGTGCGCGCGACGCGACGCTTGCGATCATGGTGGGCGGTGATCCCATCGCATTCGAACGAGCCACGCCGGTGTTGCGCGCCCTGGGCCGCACGGTGACCCTTCTGGGACCGAGTGGCGCGGGGCAGGCCACCAAGGCCACCAACCAGATCATGTGCGCCGGGATCATCCAGGCCGTGGCGGAAGCGATGGCCTTCGCGCGCGCCGAGGGTCTGCCCCTCGACAAGGTCATCGACACGCTCGGTAAGGGCGCGGGCTCCAGCTGGTACTTCGTGAATCGCGCGCCCAACATGGTGCGCGGCAGCTTCCCCGCGGGATTCCGCGTGCGGCTGCACGAGAAGGATCTGCACATCTGTCACGACATGGCGGCCAGGCACGGGGTCCAACTGCCAGTCATCGAGATGACGCTCCTGCACTATCGCCGCCTCATCGAGCAGGGATTCGGCGATGAGGACATCTCCAGCCTCTTTCGTCTGAAGGCAGCGATGTTCGACGGCGCGGCATCAAGCTGACCCATGAACAGCCAGTCCAACGACTCGGCTCCCACACCCCAGCCCCCGGCTTTTTACCTGCCGGACTTCTGCGCCACCCCGACGGTGCTGGCGGTGGTGCTCATTTCCGAGCTGGTCGCGATCGTCCTCACCCTCGCACGCCAGGAACTGCATGGCTTCTGGACCGATCTCGCCCGCACTTCGCTCTTCTTGCTCTGGGTTGGATTGAGCAGCGCGACGGTGCTCTGCTACTCGCGACCTGCGCTGGCTCGCTTGGGCGTGGCGCGGGCCTCGCTCATCTCACTGGCGCTCCTGGTAACCGTGACGCTCCTCATCTCGGAAGTGACTTACTGGCTGGGCAAGGTCTGGTTCGAGGGTCTCGAGAGCGGCGTCGGCAGTCTCTTTCCCGTCGACCATGCGAGCTTCCTGCTGCGCAACCTCTTCATCGCCTTCATCGTGAACGCGCTGGCGCTGCGCTATTTCTTCGTGGCATACGAGTGGCGCCGCAACGTGGAAATGAAGGCCAAGTCCCGCATCGACGCCCTGCAGGCGCGTATCCGGCCACACTTCCTGTTCAACAGCATGAACACCATTGCCGCGCTCACCCGCTCCAACCCGGTCCAGGCCGAGGAAGCGGTCGAGGACCTGGCCGATCTCTTCCGCGCGAATCTGCGGGAGACACGCGGGCGCATTCCGTTGAAAGAGGAGCTCGAGGTAGCGCGCCTCTATCAGCGCATCGAAGAGCTGCGGCTCGGCAGCCGTCTCAAAGTCATCTGGCGCATCGAGGCCCTGCCGATGGGGACGCTCGTGCCCAGCCTGGTGGTGCAGCCGCTCCTGGAAAACGCGATCTATCACGGCATCGAGCCCCTGCCCGAAGGTGGCACCGTGGTGGTGAGCGGCGAACGCAAGGGCGATGTGATCGAGCTGCGGGTTTCGAATCCGGTCGCCTCTTCGACGGCGAATCCGGCGCGCACCGGCAATCGCATCGCCCTCGACAATATCCGTGAGCGCCTGGAGCTCGCCTATCCCGGTCGCGCGCGGGTGGACGTCGCGAACAAGGACGGCGAGTATCAGGTCACCCTCACGTTCCCGATGGTCGAGCCCACAGCCGAAGTGCCGGCATGAAGATCCTGATCGTCGACGATGAGCCGCCTGCGCGCGACCGCCTGAAGCGCCTGATCGAGGAGCTGGACGGGTGCGAATGCGCGGGCGAAGCGGGCAACGGCACCGAGGCGATCGCGCTGGTTGGCCGGCTGGCGCCGGACGTCGTGCTGCTGGATATCCGCATGCCGGGCATGGATGGAGTCGAGGCGGCGCAGCACCTGAGCCGGCTCGACGAGCCACCCGCGGTGATTTTCGTCACGGCGTACGACGAATACGCCTTGCGTGCTTTCGATGCACAGGCCGTCGGCTACCTGCTCAAACCCGTGCGCAAGGAGCGACTCGCCGACACTCTGCAGCGGGCGGCCCGTCTCACCAAGCCGCAGCTGGCGGCGCTCGCCAAGCATGCGTCGCCCGCGCAACGCCGCACCCATCTCTCCGTTCGCCTGCGCGGCGAGCTGCGGCTCATTCCACTCGAGGAAGTGCTCTATTTCCTGGCCGACCAGAAGTACGTGACCGTGCGTCATGTGGGCGGAGAGGAGCTGATCGAGGAATCGCTGCGGTCGCTGGAAGAAGAGTTCACGCCGGATTTCGTGCGCATCCATCGCAACGCCCTGGTTGCGGCCCGCCACATCGCCTCGATCGAGCGCGCGGGCGACGGACAGTACGCGGTGCGATTGCGCGGCCAGGCCGAGGAACTGCCGGTCAGCCGCCGACTGGCGACGGAAGTCCTGCGCCGCTTTCGCGGCTGACAACCAAAAAAGGGGGCAGACCCCATTCTCCCCAGCCGACTTTGCGCGGAAAATGGGGCCTAACCTCTTTCTTGTTCTCAGCCGATCGCGATGGATCAATTGCCCGCTGTTTCCGGCGAGCCTTCCAGGCCCGCCGATACTGAACGCCGTCAAGCCGAACGCCGTAGCGAGGATCGTCGCAAAGCGGAGCGGGCTTCGGTTCGCGCTCTGCTGGCGATTCTGTTTGCCGCCATCGCGGTGTTGTTCGCGGCCCTCGGCTGGTGGCAGCAGTCCGAAGTGCGGCGCGGAATCGACGCCGTTCGCACTGAGCAGCAGAGGTTGACCGATGACTCCGCACGCCTGCGCGCGCAGGTGGATGAGCTCGTGGCCAGCGCCCGCTCCGATGAGGGACGGCTCAACGAACTGGCAGCCCTGTCGCAACAGGTGACCGAGCTGGCCCGGATCCTGGAGGAGCTGCGCGCACGAACTGAAGCAGGCGAGCGCGCCTGGGTCGTGGCCGAGGCGCGCTACCTGATGGAGATCGCCAATCGCCGTCTCGCGCTCGAGCGCGACGACGCATCGGCATTGGCGGCGCTGCTCGCCGCCGACGCGCGCCTGCAGTCCTTGCGCGACCCGGCCCTGAACGGCGTGCGTCGCGCCCTGGCGCAGGAAATGCAAAGCCTCCGTGCCATTCCCCATCCTGACATCACCGGAATCGTCGCGCGCCTGGCCAGTGGCGAGGAGCTCGCCGCCCGCTTGCCTTTGATGGGCGCAATCGCGGAGCACTATCGGCCTGACGAGCCCACCTCGGGATCGACCCCCGGGTTCGCCCGCGCGTGGCAGGTCATCAAGAGCTCGTTCGTCGGCATGGTGAGCATCCGTCGCATTGGCGAGGATGCCGTTGAGCTGGTGTCACTCGAGGAACAGGGCGTGCGCCGGCATCACCTGCAGCTGCTGCTCTACGGCGCGCGCATGGCCGCGTTGCGGGGTGATGCAGCCGACTATCGCGCGAACGTGAGCGCCGCGCGCCGCTGGCTGGAGGAAATGTTCGACCTCCGCGACCTGAGCGTGGCGAGCCTGCACAAGGACCTGCAGATGCTCGAGCAGGTGGACGTCGCACCGGCGCTGCCCGACATTTCGCGCTCCCTCAAGCTCCTCGAGCGCGTGACGCCGCGGGTCGGTGGCCCATGAGACGCACCGTCTACCTGATCCTCGCGTTGCTCGCCGGAGCGCTGATCGCTTCCGCCTTGCGCCTGGATGCGGGTTACGTCGCCATCAGCTTTCTCGGCGTGCTGATCGAAATGTCGGTGGTGACGCTGATCCTGCTGGTGCTGGCGGCGTACTTCGCCTTGTGGCTGCTGATTCGGCTGATACGCGCCCGCAAGCTCCGGCGCGAGGCGCAGGCGATTCGTCGTCAGCAACGCGCACGTAGCGATCTCGCGCGCGGCGTGCTCGAGCTGGCCGAGGGCAATTGGCCGACGGCGGAGATCACCGTGACGCGCAGCGCCCGGGAAAATGCACAACCCGCCGTGAACTACCTCATCGCAGCGCGCGCCGCCGATCTGCAGGGCGCGCACGAGCGCCGCACAGGATGGTTGCGCATGGCGCGCGAAGCGGCGCCGGAGGAAGTGGCACCGGTGCTGGTCACGCAGGCCGAGCTCCAGCTCAAGCACAAGCAGTTCGATGCGGCGAGCGCCACGTTGCAGGAGCTCGATGCCTCCGGCCAGCAGAATCCCCGTGGCCTGCTGCTGCTGGCGCGCCTGTATCGCCATCTCGGGCAATTCGAGAAGCTGCGCGCGCTCGAACCGAAGCTCCGCCGGGCGCGCCGCATCCGTCCCGCGGCCGTGGACGAGCTCATGGACCAGGCGTACCTCGAAATGCTGCGAGTGGCGGCGGACAGCGGCGATCCGGAGCGGCTGGAGCGCGCCTGGAACGACGCCTCGAAACCTGCCACACGCCGCCCGGACATCGTGCTGGCGTACGCCCGTGGCGCGATGAAGTGTCGCGATCACGAGACTGCGGAGAAGGTGCTGCGCGATTTTCTCGACGACGAATGGAACGATGCGCTCGCCGCCGCCTATGGCGAGGTCGAGCTTCCCGAGCCGCTGGAGCCACTGGGCGTCGCCGAGAAGTGGCTGCGCTCGCACCGCGAAGACCCAGTGCTGCTGGTCACCTGCGCCCGGTTGTCGATTCGCGCGGAGCTCTATGGCAAGGCGCGCAGCTATCTCGAAACCAGCCTCGCCATCCGACGTCACCCCGAGACCTACCAGATCCTGGGTCACCTGCTCGACCTGCTCGGCGACAAGGAGCGCGCCGCGCAAGTGTTGCGCGAAGGGCTGGCATTCGCGATCGGCCACCGGGCTGAGCTGCCCAAGATCAAGCCACGGCGCTTTCAGGTGCGCGCTGACAGCGACGGCGTGCGACGCTGAAACGCGGCCGCGATTCCTACCTGGTCTGACTGAGGCGCCGCATCTTGGCGAGCGCATCCGGGGCGTATTCAAACGAATCGAAGTGCAGCCGCGCGACGTCGAGACCGCGTGCCGGTCCCTCGCGACGGATGGCCTCGATCAGCGCCGGCGGACCGCTCGCATAGACATCGACCGCACGCAAATCCGGAAAGTCGGCGAACGCGACTTCATGCACGAGGCCGCGCCGGCCGGTCCAGGCAGCGTCACCGGCCGCATCCGAAAGCACCGGGGTGTAGTGAAAATTGGCATGGCGCGCGACCCATCCACGCACCAGCTCCTGTTCATACAGATCGGGCTGCGTGCGCGCGCCCCAGTACAGGTGCAGCTCCCGCTTCAAGTTCTTCTCGAGCACATGCCGGATGATCGACTTGAGGGGCGCAAAGCCGGTGCCGCCGCCGATGAGGAGCGCAGGCATGTCAGCGTCGTGGCGGTAGCAAAACTGGCCGAGCGGTCCCTCGATCCGCAGCAGCGCTTTCTCCTTGAGCTCGGTAAACACGCGCTGTGTGAACTCGCCGCCCGGCGCGCGCCTGACGTGCAGCTCGAGGAGTCCGCTGTCGTGGGGCGGGCTCGCGATCGAGAAGCTGCGGCGGCGCTCTCCCGGCAACATGATGTCGAGGTACTGACCGGCGAGGAAGTGAAACGTCTCAATGGCGGGCAGCTGCAGAAAGAGGGCCATGACGTCGGGCGCCAGCAGTTGCTTGCGCGCGATGCGGCAGGGCAGATCCTTGATCTCGACGTTGTCGGCGAGCCGGATCTCGTGCACGTCCACACTGACATCGCCGGCCGGCTGCGCCTCGCACAGGAGCGCGAAGCCCTCGGCTTCCTCGGTGGCGGTGATCCCGGCCGGGCGCCCAAACGGGTAGACGATGCGTCCCGAGACAATCCGCGCACGGCAGGCAGAACAACTGCCGCCCTTGCAGCTGTGCGGCAGGTTGATCCCGAGGTGCAGCGCTGCATCCAGGATCGACTCGTCAGGCCGCACGCCGAAGGTACGTCCCTCGGGGAGCAGTGTGACGTGATGCAGCGGTTCGGTGGGCTCGCTCATGCGAGCCAAGCTTGCAGCAGCGCGCGCTGGCGTGCCAGCGCGGAGGGTTCAGATCTCGCAGGCGCAGTCCGCACCGGCGGGATCCGACTGCAACTCCTCAGCCGCCCGCGCCCTCGGCGTTGCGGCTGCGGAAGACCTTCGCGAGAAAGGCACCGAGTGCCGCCAGTCCGATGATGATGAATTTCTTGAACGCGAGCAGCAGCACGCCGAGCTTGGCGAAGAAGCCCGCCTTGGCGGCGACGCCACCCGCTACCAGCGCGCCGAGCCCGTACGCGGCCAGGCGGTCGGTGTCTTCGTTGAATTCCTCGTAGCGGTAGCCTTCGTTGAAAGCCGCCGCCTGCAGCAGCTTTTTCATGTCAGTCTCGATACTGGCGAGCTGCGGCATGCTGGCCACGGCGTTCATCGACAACACGCCCTCACGCCCGAGCACGCGCACGTCGTAGTTGAGCGTGTGCACGTCGCTCTCGCCGAACTTGAGCTCCTTCGCCCAGTAGAGCTTGCGCGTGGCCTGCTCATAATGTGGCGGCGCGGCCCAGCCGAGGAGCTCCAGGCTCTCGTACCCGTCCTCGACGCGATCCTTGCTTTCCTGCTGCGTGCCCTCCTTCATGTCGGAGAGCAGGTCGTTGTAGTCGATCTTGTTCGCGTCCTCGTCACTCACGTGCCCATCGTCGATGTAGGTGACGATCACGGCCCAGCCCTCGTCACTGAAAGGCCCGATGCTTGCGGGAACGACCGCGCCGAGCGTTTCCCAGCCGGGCGGGTTGCCCCAGGCCACCAGCATCTTCTCGGTGTCCTCGGGGCTCAGGTAGTGGTACTGGTCAGTGAGCGCAAGCGTGGCCACCTTGTTGGGCAGCACGATTTCGCCGCTCTGGTATTTGAGCTCGGGCCATGAGGGCTCTTCCGCGGCCGCGGCGGGCTCGGCGGTTTCAGATGCCGTAGCGTCGCCCGACGGAACCGGCTCATCGCCATAGGCGGTGGCGGTGAGCAGCGCGAGAACCGAGGCCAGAAGGATACGAAGCATTTCAGGAACTCCCTATATGAAGGCCCCGAAATCCGCTCAAGGGCCAGGGGCCGGGCGCATCTTCAGTGAGGGCGACTGCGATTACTGTCGAGCCACGCACAGATTAACTCCCTGGCCTCGAGCGGGCACCGCGCGCGCCGCATTCTCCCGGTATTTCTCACCACGACGTGTCGCATTCGGGCCCGTGGTGTTCGTTGGGCTTGCCGAATGTCGATGGCACCCGCTCAAGCCATCGTGACCCGGCGCCAGTTCGGGTATCCTCGCCGCATGCGGGTCGAGTTCGTGAAGATGCATGGAACCGGAAACGATTTCATCGTCTTCGACGCCCCGCCGAACGCCAGCCTTCCCGACCGCAACACCTTCCGCAAGCTCGCCGACCGGCACACCGGCATCGGTTTCGACCAGGCGCTGGTCCTCGAGCCGGCGCGCCGGCCCGACACGCGGGTGTTCTATCGCATCTTCAATGCCGACGGGATCGAGGTCGAGCAGTGCGGCAACGGGGCGCGCTGTATCGCCGCGCTGATCACGCGGCGTTCGGGCTCAGGTCCGGGCGACATGGTGATGGATAGTCCCGGCGGCCTGGTCCGGGCGCGCGTGCACGATGACGGCCTGGTCTCGGTCGACATGGGTATCCCGAATTTTGATCCGCGCGCGCTGCCTTTCGAGGCCAGCGGCGAGGCGTATATCTATCCGCTGCAGGCAGGCGGCAGCGAGATCGAGATCGGCGCCGTGTCGATCGGCAACCCGCATGCCGTGCTGCGTGTCGCCGCCGTGGATGCGGCACCCGTGGACAGACTGGGCCCTGCCGTAGAGAATCACCCGCGCTTTCCGAAGCGGACCAACGTGGAGTTCATGCAGGTCGTCACGCCGAGCCACATTCGTTTGCGCGTTCACGAGCGCGGGACCGGCGAAACGCTCGCGTGCGGCACCGGCGCCTGCGCCGCGGTCGCTGTGGGTCGCCGCCACGGACTGCTCGAGCGCGAGGTTGCGGTCGACCTGCCCGGCGGGCGCCTGAGCGTCAGCTGGCCGGGCGACGGCGAGCACATCTGGCTCAAGGGACCGACCGAAACGGCATTCGAAGGTCGCGTCGATATCTGACATTCGATCCATCAGCAGGGGGCAGAAACAATGACGACGCAGCAGGCGCGGGGATTGAAGACGGAAGCGCTGACCGATGACTCGGTGGTGCAGTACCTGCAGACCTACCCGGACTTCTTCGAGCGCCATTCGAGCCTCCTCACCCGCCTGCGGCTGCCGCACTTGCGCAACACCGGGCAAACCGTGTCGCTGGTCGAGCGGCAAGTGGATGTCCTGCGCGAACGCAACCAGGGTCTCGAGCGCAAGCTGAAGGAGCTGATCGACGTTGCCCGCGCCAACGAGCTGCTCACCGAGAAGATCCATCGCTTCGCCCGTCGCCTGATCCGCGCCCGCACGCTGCCCGAGACCGTCGCCGCGATCGAGGCGTCGCTGCGCGAAGATTTCGAGGCCATGCACACCGTCCTGGTGTTGTTCAGGCCGGAGGCGGCGGATCTCGCGCCGCTCGTTGGGCCGTTTCTCCGGCTGGCCCAGCGAGAGACCGCGGACCTCAAGATGTTCGAAACTTTCCTGAACGCCGCCAAGCCGCGCTGCGGCCAGGTCCGCGATGCGCAGCGCGACTATCTCTTCGGTTCCGGCAACATCGAGATCGGCTCGGTCGCGCTCGCGCCCATCGGCCAGAATGCCGCGCTCGGCTTCCTTGCGATCGGCAGCAGCGACTCGGACCGCTTCGACCCGACGATGAGCACGGACTTCCTGGCGCGCGTCGGCGACCATCTGCGCGAGGCCATCGCACGGTTCGGATGAACGCCGCGGCCCGCGCGCTGATCGATCGCTTCCTGCGTCACCTGCGCACCGAGCGCCGCCTCTCGAGCCTCACCTCGGGCAGCTATCACCGCGACCTGCTGGCGCTCGCCGCATTCTGCGAAACGCAGCAGCTCGCCACCTGGAAGCACGTTGACAGCCAGCACGTCCGTGTCTTCGCCGCCCGCCAGCACGCGCGTGGACTGTCGCCGAGAAGCATCCAGCGGCAACTCTCGGCGATCCGCACGTTCTGCGGCTACCTGATTCGCGAAGGCGAGTTGAGCGTCAACCCGGCGCTCGACGTGCGCGCGCCCAAGGCGGGCAAGCACCTGCCACACACGCTGGATGCGGACCAGATGCAGCGCCTGCTCGAGTTCCGCACCGACGAGACCCTCGGCGTGCGCGACAAGGCGATGCTCGAGCTCCTCTATTCCTCGGGGTTGCGCCTGCAGGAGCTGGTCATGCTCGATCGCGGCGATCTCGATATCGCCGATCACACCGTGCGCGTCACCGGCAAGGGCAACAAGGTGCGCATTCTGCCGGTCGGCCGCTGTGCGCTCGATGCACTAAGGACCTGGCTCAAGGAGCGCGGCGCTCTCGCCCCCGCGGACGAACCGGCGCTCTTCGTGGGCCAGAAGGGACAGCGCCTCGGCGTGCGGGCCGTGCAGCTCCGGGTCGATCACTGGGCACGGCGCTCGGGTCTCGGCGTGAAGGCGCACCCACATCTTTTCCGGCATTCCTTTGCCACGCATCTCCTTGAATCGAGCGGCGATCTGCGCGGCGTGCAGGAGCTTCTCGGGCACGCCAACATCAGCACGACGCAGGTTTACACGCACCTCGATTTCCAGCACCTGGCTCGTGTCTACGACGCCTCGCACCCGCGCGCAAAGCGCAAACGACAACGCTGAAGCCCTGCTTTTTCCTCATTTTGACCTGGCGGGCTCCAGGCGTATGCTGAAAGCGCAAAGAAGAACAGGCGGTCGGCCCGACAACAGCAATTTTCAAGGGCATTCGCCCCGGCCCCAATACTCCGCGCGAGCGCGAGAGGTGCGTCGCCATGGAACGGATACGGTCACGCAACAGCCGTCGAATCGGCACGTCGTTGCTCAGCCTCGTGCTGCTCGGCGTCCTCGCCAGTGCTCAGGGCGCCCCTGAAACCCGCGACGTCGCCTCGGCCGGCGTCAAGAAAAGCATCGGCGTGGAGGGCCGCGCTCGAGTCGTAGTCAGGCTGTACACGGCCGAGCCAGCAGCCACCGGGCTCGGCATCAGCGAGGATCGCGAGCGGCAACGCCAGCTCGACATCGCCACGCGTCAACAGCGGATTCGCGAGCATCTGCGCGGCACCAACCACAGCGTTCGCCGCGAATTCCGCTCGCTTCCCTATGTCGTCGTCGAAATCGACGCCGCAGGACTCGCGCGGCTGCAGCGGGCGATCGGCGACGTCGCGCAGATCGTCGAGGACCCCCTTCTCGAGGCCAGTCTTGCTGTCAGCATCCCGCAGATAGAAGCGGACCTCGCTCATGCGCAGGGGTACAACGGCAGCGGCTCGGTGATCGCGATCGTCGATACCGGCGTGGACAACGCGCATCCGTTCCTGGCCGGCAAAGTGGTCGATGAGGCCTGCTTCGCGGATCGCGAACAGCCGGCCGATCCCGGCAGCTGCCCCAACGGCGATAGCCAGCAACTCGGCCTCGGCGCGGGCGCGCCCTGCTCGTTCTCGCTGGCCACCTGTCCGCACGGTACGCACGTCGCGGGCATCGCCGCGGGCTCCGGCGACTCACCCGGCGTCGCGCCAGCGGCGAACGTATTCGCGGTGCAGGTCTTTCATCGCTCCACGCAGTGCACGCTGTCCGAAACGATCCCCTGCGCGCGCGCCTTCACGAGCGACATCGCCGCCGCGCTCGAGTACGTGTACGAGCGGCGCGATCTGCTCAATATCGCATCCATCAACATGAGCCTGGGCTCGAGCCTGTCGTCGACCGCGTGCGACGCGTCGATGCCGGCGATGACCGACGTGATCAACAACCTGAGAACGGCTGGCATCGCGACGGTGATTGCCTCGGGAAACTCCTCCAGCAGGTCGTCGATCAGTTTCCCCGCCTGCATCAGCGCCGCCATCGCCGTCGGTGCCGTGGATGACAACGACCAGGTCGCTTCCTTCTCGAACGTTTCGAATAGTCTTGACCTGTTTGCTCCCGGCGTCGGCATCGTGTCCTCGGTACCGGGCGGCGGCTTTGCAAGTTTCAGCGGCACCTCGATGGCCACGCCGCACGTGGCCGGCGCCTGGGCGGTCATGCGCCAGGCGAACCCGCTGGCCTCCGTGGACGAGGTACTGACCACGTTCGCGGATACCGGGAGACCGACGTTCGACGGGCGGAGCGCAGGCACCGTCACGAGGCCGCGCATACGACTGGGCGCAGCGCTCGGAATCGCAGCGCCCGCGCCGGTGTTGCTCGCGATCTCGCCCTCGACGCTACGCGCACGTGCGCCGGACACTGTCCTCAACGTCGCCGGTTCCGGCTTCGTGCGCGCGTCGGTCGTACAGATCAACGGTACACCTCGACAGACGACGTACATCAGCGATACGCAGTTGCAGGCGACGGTCACGACCGCCGACCTCACCACCCTGGCAACGTCGATCCCCGTCGCAGTAGTGACTCCACCGCCGGGCGGCGGCACTTCGGCCACGTTGTCGCTGTTCGTCACGCAACCGGTGCTGAGCGTCAATGCGACGACGGTGAACACCGGTGCGCCGGTCACGGTGACGCTCACCAATGGCTCAGGTATCGCGAACGACTGGATCGCACTGGCGCGTGTCACTGCTGCGAACAGCAGCTACGTGAAGTGGACCTACGTCCCCGCTGGCCAATTCACGTTCTCGTGGACCGTCAACGTGCCGACTACGGCGGGCGATTACGAGTTCCGGCTGTTCCGGTCAGGCTCCAACCGCGTCACGACCAGCCCGACGGTTACGGTGACGACACCACCGCCGCCACCGGCCCCTCCGCCGCCGGCGCTCGCGGTTGATGTCACTGCCACCACCACCGGTGCCCCGGTCACGGTCACGCTGACCAATGGCTCCGGCGCCTCGAACGACTGGATCGCGCTCGCGCGTGTCGGCACGGCCAACTCGAGCTACCTCAGCTGGACCTACGTCGGCGCCGGCCAAACCACTTTCGCGTGGACCGTCAACATGCCGAGCACGGCGGGCGACTACGAATTCCGCATGTTCCGCGGCGGCGGCACTTCCACGCGCCTCGCGACCAGCCCGACGATCACCGTGACGTCATCGTCGTCTCCGCCGCCACCACCACCGCCACCTCCACCGCCGCCACCGCCGTCGACGGCGGTGCTCGCAGTCGATGTCACGTCCGCCAACACCGGTGCTCCAGTCACCGTCACGCTGAGCAACGGTACCGGCGTCGCCAACGATTGGATCGCACTGGCGCGTGTCACCGCGGCCAATACGAGCTATGTGAATTGGACCTACGTCGGCGCGGGCCAAACCACTTTCGTGTGGACCGTCAACATGCCGAGCACGGCGGGCGAATATGAGTTCCGCCTGTTCCAGGCCGGCGGCGGTAATGTGCGCCTCGCCACTAGCCCGACGATCACGGTGACGACACCGACACCACCGCCGGGACCGCCGCCGACGCTGACGCCCGATGTCACCGCCGCCGCTCCCGGCACGCCGGTGACTGTCACGTTGACCAACGGTTCAGGTACCGCGAACGACTGGATCGCGCTCGCGCGGGTCACCGCGGCCAATTCGAGCTACGTGAGGTATACCTACGTCGGCGCGGGCCAAACCACGTTCGTCTGGACCGTCAACATGCCGACCACACTGGGCGAATACGAGTTCCGACTCTTCCGTGCTGGCGGCGGCTACGTACGCCTCGCCACCAGCCCGCCAATCCAGGTCGTGCCCTGAATTGGATGTCGACTCCGGCAGCTGAAGCGGATCAGGATCGAGGCTGAAGCCCGGGGTCTGTGAACCAGCGGCGACGGCGCGGTGTGCCGGAACTTCCCGCCCACGCCCATATCACTATGACGTAGGTTCATGGTCATCTTGATTTCAAGCACCCGGGCCGTATATACGACGCCTCGCGCCCGCACCAAACGCAAACGGCGATGCTGAAGTCCCTGCTCCGCCCGACGCGGGCCGCCACCAGAGGAGAGTTTTCCCGATGAGTGAGGCCCCGATTTTTCACGGCACCACGATTCTTGCCGTGCGCCGCGACGGCACGGTCGCCATGGGCGGTGATGGCCAGGTGACCCACGGCAACACCGTCATGAAGGGCAACGCCCGCAAGGTCCGCCGCCTGTACAACGACAAGGTGCTGGCCGGATTCGCCGGCGGGACGGCGGACGCCTTCACGCTCTTCGAGCGTTTCGAGGGCAAGCTCGAGAAGTTCGGCAATCTCACGCGCGCGGCGATCGAGCTCGCGAAAGACTGGCGCACGGACCGATTTCTGCGCCGGCTCGAAGCCCTGCTGTGCGTGGCGGACGCCACCAGCTCCTTCATCATCTCGGGCAACGGCGATGTGATCGAGCCCGAACACCAGCTCATGGCGGTGGGCTCCGGCGGCCCGTTCGCACAGGCAGCCGCCCGGGCACTGCTCCAGCACACCAAGCTCGACGCGCGCACGATCGTCGAGAAGTCCCTCGACATCGCCGCCGAGATCTGCATCTACACCAACCGCAACCTCGTCATCGAGCAACTTCCCGCGACGTCCGCGTCGAAGTGAGCCAGGCCCTCATCATGTCCAGCATGACTCCACGCAAGATCGTCCAGGAACTCGACAAGCACATCGTCGGTCAGGCCGCCGCCAAGCGCGCGGTCGCGATTGCCCTGCGCAATCGCTGGCGCCGCCTGCAGGTCGCGGAACCGCTGCGCCAGGAAATCACGCCCAAGAACATCCTGATGATCGGCCCGACCGGTGTCGGCAAGACGGAAATCGCGCGCCGCCTCGCCAAGCTCGCCAATTCGCCGTTCATCAAGATCGAAGCGACCAAGTTCACCGAAGTCGGCTACGTCGGCCGCGACGTCGATTCCATCGTGAAGGATCTCATCGACGTGGCAGTGAAAATGACGCGCGAACAGGAAGTCGAGAAGGTGCGTCACCGCGCCCAGGACGCGGCCGAGGACCGCATCCTCGACATTCTGTTGCCGCAGCCGCGGGCGATGGGCTTTTCGACCGACCAGCCTGCAGCGCCGCGCGATGCCGAGACTCGGCAGAAGTTTCGCAAGATGCTGCGCGAAGGCGAGCTCGACCAGCGCGAGATCGAGGTCGAGGTGCGTGCGGTCCCGTTCGGCATAGAGATCATGGCGCCGCCCGGCATGGAAGAAATGTCGCAGCAGCTGCAGTCGATGTTCCAGAACCTCGGTGGCGGACGCACGCGCGCGCGTAAGGTCAAGATCACGGAGGCGAAGAAGCTGCTCACGGACGAGGAAGCGGCCAAGATGATCAACGAGGAGGAGTTGAAGACGCAGGCTCTCTACAACGCCGAGCAGAACGGCATCGTGTTCATCGACGAGCTCGACAAGCTGGCGCGCCGCCAGGAAACGGTTGGCGCGGATGTGTCACGCGAGGGTGTGCAGCGCGACCTCCTGCCGCTGATCGAAGGCTGCACCGTGAACACCAAGTACGGTATGGTCAAGACGGATCACATCCTGTTCATCGCATCCGGGGCGTTTCACATGTCCAAGCCCTCGGATCTCATTCCGGAGCTGCAGGGCCGGCTGCCGATCCGCGTGGAGCTCGAAGCCCTCAAGGTCGAGGATTTTGTGCGCATCCTCACCGAACCCGATGCGTCGCTCTGCACGCAGTACACGGCATTGATGGCCACCGAGGGATTGAACGTCAGCTTCGATCCGAGCGGCGTGCGCCGCATCGCCGAGATCGCGGCCCAGGTCAACGAGCGCACCGAGAACATCGGCGCCCGACGCCTGCACACGGTCATGGAGCGCATGCTCGAGGTGGTCTCGTTCGATGCGACCGAACGCCAGGGCGAATCCGTCGTCATCGATGCGCTCTACGTCGACGAGCACCTTGGCGAGCTCGCCAAGGACGAAGACCTCAGCCGCTACATCCTCTGAGTGGGTGAGGGCTTCGTTCGAGCCGACTCGCACCAATTCCCCAGGGTTGCGAGCGCCTCCTCCGCGTCCAGAGCGCTCGCCTCTGCGGAAAGCTCCCGCGAAACCCAGCCGGGAAAGGCGACTTCCTCGTTGACATGGCGGCCGGAGGCGGTGTGTTTCTCCTGCACTCGCGCCAGGTTCCTGGTTGGAAATCGCCCCGCCACTCGCACCAGCGCGGCCCACATGCGTCGATGGACGTAGGTGATCTTGCCATCGATCAGCCGACAGACCAGGACGTCGGGGTGGTCACGGATCGAACGAGTCAGGGCAAAGATTGCGCGGCTGCGCTCGTGAGCCCACCAGCTACCGCGGATGGATTCACCGGCGATTGCGTTGGCGAGCGAGGGCACCGGACCGGCGCCCGACTCGAGCACGACGCCATGCGTGCGGACAAACGTCAGGGCCTCATCGGTGGTCACGTCGGTCCGTTGCTCCGGTGCGCCGCGCGTCGGCTCTATGCCACGGAGTCGGCGTACGACTTCGGGAATCCCAGCTTCTTGAGTACCGCTTTGAGGCGTGCGACGTATTCCGGGTTGGCCTCTCCCGGCTGTGGCGCGGGACACAGGTAGCACAACACCGGCAAGGTCTTGTCCTCCACCTGCACGAGCAGCGGCTCAGCGCGATACTGCTCGAGCCCCGGAGCCGAGTAGAGGCGTCCGAGCTCGGCCTCGGTGAGCGCGAACACCATGCCATACGCGCGCTGGCCAGCGAAGGGAACCAGCGTGGCGCGCCGGCCGATGCGCAGTGCGTAGCCTTCGGCGAAGGCGGGCCGCGGGTCGACCACGTCCACCTTGCTCTCCCGCAAGACGTCGCTGTCCATGAAGAGGCCGTAGAAAAACACATCGACGCGCAGCTCATCCATGCGTCACCCGGGTCTACTCCTACAGCATCCAATCGATCGGGAGAAAAGACATGAAGCCGACACCGAATCGCTTCCAGAACGAGGTTTCTGGCTCCTTGTCGTAGCGGATCTCGCCCTGCTCGGTCCGCTCCACCCACTCCAGACCGTTGCCCTTGAGCAATACCTCGTAGGCGGCCCGGTCGATCGCCTGATCGAGGGCGTTCGAGATGCTCGCTGCCAGCTCTGGGCTTTCGATCACGACGCCGAGCTCGGTGTTCAGGCCGTACGAGCGCAGATCGAAGTTGAAGGATCCGACGAACACGCGATTGCGATCGATTGAGAAAGTCTTGGCGTGCAGGCTCGACGCCGAGCTGCCACCGGTGCTGCCGCCGCTGCCTCCGACCCCCTTGGCCTTGGATTTCTCGCGAGCGGCGATATCCACCGGATCCGATTTCAGTTCGTAGATCTTCACGCCGCTGCGCAGCAGGTCCTCACGACGCTTTGAATATCCGGCGTGGACTGCGGCGACGTCCGTGGCAGCGAGCGAATTCGTCAGGACGCGCAACTTGACCCCGCGCTCGGGTAGTGCGGAAAGGGCCGTGGTGCCTTCCTTGCCGGGCACGAAGTACGGAGAGATGAGGTCGACCTCCCGCTCCGGCTTTCCCAGCACCTGCAGCATCCGGGTGAACAGCAGATCGGATTTCGGCACGTCGTCGAGCACCTTCGTCGGCTCGTCATAGACCAAGTGCGTCGGAGCCCAATCCAGCACCAGCGTATTGGCGAGCAAGGACTCAATCAGGCTGGTGCGCTTGAGCGCGTCGATGTACGCGGCCGCCTCGGGCGATGAACGCGTCTTGGCGAACTGGGTCTTGAGGTCGGGCACCGCACCCGCAGCGGCCTTGCCCACGATGGATTCCGCCGGATAGGCCGAATCGCTGTTCCAGTACAGATCGAACGCGCTGGCGACGTCGAGCGCGACGCGGCCCGCCGCGATGACGTCCAGGTCCTGGAACACCATGCCCTCGCCCAACGCGAAATACTCATCGCCGATGTTGCGCCCACCGACGATCGTGACCTGCGAGTCCGCGGTGAGCGACTTGTTGTGCATGCGCCGATTGAGCCGGCTGAAATCGGTGAGGTAACCGAGCATCCGCATGCCGCGGTTCACGAACGGGTTGAACAGCCGCACCTCGATGTTGCTATGGCTGTCGAGCGCCGCGATCGTGGGATCCAGCCCGGCGGTGTTGTTGTCGTCGAGCAGCAGGCGCACCCGCACGCCGCGCTCGGCGGCGTCCCAGCATTCTTCGAAAAGCAGGTAACCCGTCGCATCGCCATGCCAGATGTAGTACTGCACGTCGAGCGAGCGCTGCGCTGCGCGCGCGATCAGTGCGCGAGCGGCAAACGATTCCTCCGGAGACGCCAACGGATAGATCCCGCTCTTGGCGGGGTCGGGGCTGGCCTGCTGCACGTACTTGCCGAGCGGCGTGTCGGCCGTATCGGTCACCGCAGTGGAGGGCGTTCTGCCCTCGAGACTCGGCAGGCTGGCACAGCCCGCCAGGAACAGCGTGACGAGCGCGACGGTGATGGTCTGACGAAGTCCACCCCTCACAGTGAGCGCCCGTCGAAGTGCCGGACTGGAATTGCCTCCAGGTCCACGCCCTCGAGACAGCGGGCGTTGACGGCGGCCATCCGGTTGCCTTTCGGATCGGTCCCCTCACCGAACGGATGGATGCCGCACGTCGGGCAGAAGTAGTGCTTGATGCGTTGCTTGTTGAAGGTGTAGGCACGCACGTCGCTCTCGTTGGTGAGCAGCCGCAGCTTGTCGCGCGGCACGAACCACAGGAGAGAACCCTTGCGGGAACAGATCGAGCAATTGCACGACGTGGCTCCGTCGAGACTGCCCTCGACTTCGAACGCCACCTTCCCGCAGTGACAGCTGCCCTTGTACGTCATCTGCAACCTCCCCGGACCCGGCGCCCCGGTGCTCAGCCTACGCCTGGAAATAGGCGAGCGCCGCGCGCACCGCAATGAACCATAGGGCGACAGTAGAAAGCACGTACAGGGCAAAGCGCAACGTCACGCGATTGAACGTGCAGTGCACGGCGCTGTGCGCCAGGCGGAAGGCGACAAACACCCATGCCGCAGCGACATACGTCGAATCCACCTGGTTCGTGACAAAGAGGTACAACACCAGCGCATAGAAGAGCACCGGCACCTCGAAGAGGTTCTTGAGGTTGTCCGACGGCGTCGCCACCGCCGCAGGCGCCGGCCGCGCCAGCTGGCTCGGGGCAGCGAAATCCTGCGGATTGATGTGGTTGCTCGCGATGAAGTGCAGGCGCCGGACATACATGTACACCCAGACCGCGAGCGTCAGCAGCAGCAGCACGAAGAACGGAGCGAAGATTGTCGATTGCGGCATACGGCTATCCCCCAATGCTTCTCACCCGGACTCGCGTGAGTGTACGCGGTCTCCGTGCCTCCGCCTCACCGTGGATCGCATCGACCCACTCAGTAGACATCCAGGTCGCGGCCGACGACAAAATGTCCCGAATAGCGCGCTGCCATCTCGCTCAGCAGCACCTCGGGGCGCGAGCGTTGGTTGTCGACCACGGGTCGCCACCCGATCGAAGCATGGTAGATGACGAGCAAGCGCGGCTTGGCCTTGGTGGCCAGCTCAGCGAGCTGCGTCGTGGTGGTGTGATATCTGGCCGCGTAGTCCACGAAGTCCGGACGCCTCGACAGCCAGTCATGCGTCAGCACTTCGTGAATCAGGACGTCGCATCCATTGCAGGCGTCGATCGTCGCCTGCGCCGGATTGGTATCGCCTGAGATGACGATGCTGCGGTCGGCCGTGTCGAAGCGGTAGCCGTAGCTCTCGATCGTGTGCTTGGTCGCGAACGCGGTCACCGTGACGTTCGCGTCCTTGTACACCACACCGGGCTTGATCTCATGGGCCTGCACAGCGCGCGCCTCTGGGAACGTGCCAACCGTAAACAGTTTCTCCGCGTGCTGTTTCGCGCGCGAGTCGCCATCGACGCGGTAGGCCTCGAGAATGTGCGCGCTCATGTCCTTGATCCCGGCGGGCCCGTAAACCTCCAGCGGAAAGCGCCGCCCTATCACCCAGGGCGTGAAGATCAGGTCCGGGTAGCCCACGGTGTGATCCGAATGCAGGTGGGTCACGAACACCACGCGCAGATTCGTCGGCTCCAGCGCGCTGATACCGCGCTCGGCGACCGCACCCTTCGCACGCCGCACGATGCCTGCGCCGAAGTCGACGAGATAGGGCGTGTCGTTGACGACGATCGCGGTCGCGGGTCCCGAGCGGTCGGGATCGGGGTTAGGATTCCCGGTTCCCAACAAAACCACCTGCGTCCTGCTCGCCGGCTTGGCCTGTTGTGGCTCCGCCGTCAGTCCCGACAGTGGAATCAACAGGCACGCGGCGACGATCATCAAGGAGCTGAACCGAGCGGGATGCATGCACATCGTGCCCTCCTGATAGGCCATGCCGTCTGAACCATGCCGAGCCGTGAAGCAGCGTTACGGCGATCACGAATTCTGCCGAAGCTCGACCCGGCAGACGAGCGGCATCACGGCGATCAGGTCTCGGTCGGAGCGTGCGTCCGGGCATCCAGCCACTGGCGATCAGCGAGGACGACCGACGTTTCGATCTGCCTCGCCGGGATCGACCAGTACTTGCGAAGGAGCGAGTTCTTGATCGGGTTCGGAACGAGCTCGAAGCCGTTCCTGCGGTAGAAGTCGATGGCCCACGACGCGTCCGCCCACGTGCCGATCAGCACAGGCTTGGGCGTGAGGCCCTGCGCGTGCCGCAAGAGACTCTTCCCCACGCCTTTTCTCTGCACGCTCGGCGTGACGTAAGCGTGGCGCACCAGGGCTACATCGCCCTTGTCCTGAAGTCCCATGACACCCAGCAAGCGCCCGTCTTCCTCCGCGACCCAGAACACGACGCCATTCGCGATCTCCTTCTCCAGCTCATCGGGCGACATGTAGGGTTCATGCCAGCGGTCCGCCGGAATCACGCCCCGATAGGCCTCGGCGGCGGCGTTCACTATGGCCAGCATCGCCGCCGAATCTGTATCACGGCTGGTTCGAATCAGGATCATGGGTGTTGGCTCACGCAGTCGGATCGCCCGTCTTCACTTTGTTGATCCATTCCTCGACGCCGATCGTGCCGACGGCCTGCGCCTTCGCCACATCGCGCTCGGGCAGCACGTCCTGCACCGCGTCGACGCGCTTCCATTCCGCCAGCGGCGTTTCGGTCGCTTCACGCGGCACATAGCGTGATGGCTGCAGCTTTTGATAACGATGAATGTAGCGCGGGCAGTTTTGCCACAGCTCGGCGAGCTGTACGCGCACGACGAAATCCGCCTCCTTGTAGTGAGCCATCATCGGATCTTCGCGCGAGATGGTGGCGCTCCCCTGCACGCGCAGCCGATGCGGCCGCTCGAAGGACATGAACAGCAGGCCGACCTGGTTGTGCCCCGTGATGTTGCCCATGGACAGGAACATGCCGTTGCCGTCGTAGCTGGGAAACACCAGGGTGGTGCTGTCGAGGATCTTGACGAAGCCGGGGTCGCCGCCCTTGTACGAAACCGTCGGCCGGCCGTGGTGGTCAACGGTGGCAAGGAAGAACATGTCCCGCGTTTCGATGAAGCCCTTGGAGTCCGGGTCGAACTCCGTCTTGCAAGCGAGCTGCTCGATGCGGTCGGCCAGCTTGCGAGTGCTGAGCGCATCCTGCAATGCCCGATGCTGCTCACCGTAAAGTCTGCTCATGTTGTTCTTCCCTCGTCCGTCATGTCCGCTTCTGGTGTCACTGGTGGCACGCGTTGCTAGGCGCCGGCCCACTTGAGCCATCCGTATGCACAGACCGCAATGGTCACGAGCCCGGTTACCGGGACCGCCTTGTAGAAGAGTGCATGCGTTGCACGTGTCACGACAATCCCGACGAGAAGCGACATCGCAAAGATTGCCACTATGGGAGTCCACCACGGATACAGCAGGAAACCCAGGCCGACGATAGCGAACGTGGCCAGCAAAGAAAGGCCGCTGATGATGGAGAAGATGACACTGCGATCCTTGACGCGCGCCCGGTCCATGATGGTTGTTGCGCGGACGGCCGATATGCCACAGAAAAGTGCAAAGGCATACAGGGCAATGTGCATGGCGCGTTAGACCTCGCACCGCCCAGAGACCAACGTAACCACGTTCGGCGAATCAATAGTCAATTCCCTTCCAGGCGGGATCGTACTCGACAAGCCGCCACTTACCTTGACGAGGACCGGCGTCTTGCCGTGGTTCGAGCTCCTCCAATACCGATCGACCAGGCGAAGATACGGATCGCGCCCCATGGCTCCGAGAGTATAGATGCGCCCACCCTCGCATTCCGCGACCCTCCCGATGCCCTTGGAGTCGAACGAAAGCTCTCCTTCCACGATGACAAAATCCGCCTCGGCAGCTGCCACCAACGCAACGATCCCGACAAGGACACCGATGTGCCGCATGCGGAGCCTAACGTCCCGGTTCAGCGGCTCGACTCGCCGTCGGCGTCAGTGACCATTTCGTACAACACCCTTACGCAGCCGTGACAGATGTGCGCGTTCGTCGAAGCAATCATCGCGTCAACCTCGGTGTGGGGCTTGCTGCAGAAGGCGCAAGTCCGCGGTATCGAATCGGTAGCGCCGGCACCAGGGTCCGTGCGTCCAAGCAGTGGAGGGCTGGGGTTGTCTGACTCGACGAGACGCACTGTCACTTCGTCGCCGCGCTTGAGGGCGGTGAGAAGCCAGGTTGCCTCAGCACCAGGTTGATCTTCCGGAACGATGTCGCCAGTCACATGCACATCCGCCTGCCCCAGTCCAGGGAAGATGCGAATCGCTGCGTTTACGGTTTCGGCATCGGCGGTTCCAGCCAGCGTCTTCTTCTCGCCGTTGACTGAGACTTCAAGACAAAGCATGGGCGCTCCTGGTGAGGCTGCCGACTACAACGAGTTGGATGTTGGACTCGGCGGTGGCCTCTGGTCGACATCTTTCTCCCACTCGGCCAGCAGACCCTTGAGCTTGAGGACAACGTCCGGACGCTGAGCGGCCAGATCACGCCGTTCGCCAGCGTCAGCTCGTACATCAAAGAGCAGATACTGCTTCCCGTCCACCAGGAGCTTCCATTGGCCCGACCGTGCCGCCTTCTGCTGACGTTCCGGACGTACGATCCTCCAAAATAGCTGGCGCTCGACCAATGGTGATTCGGCCGCCAGGCTCGGAAGGATATCGATGCCGTCGAGACGGTGGTCGGTCGGGATCACGGCGCCCGTCGCCGCAATGATCGATGCCGTCAGGTCCGCCGTGATGGCGACTTGTGCGGAGCTCTTCCCCGCAGGCAGACGCGCCGGCCAGCGAAGGAGCAACGGCACGCGGATACCGCCTTCCCACAGGGTGCTCTTGCGGTGGCTGAGAGGCTCGTTACGCGAAAGCCACTCGCCGCCGTTGTCGCTCGTAAACACGACCAGCGTGTTTCTCGAAAGACCGTGCCGATCGAGCGCCTCGAGAATCATCCCAACTCCCTGGTCGGCGCGCTCCAACATCTGCACGTATTCCTGACGTGTCGCCGGCACAGCATCGTCCGGTCCCTGGAATAGCCGAAGGTCACCCTCCGCATCTGGCCGTGGCACTGCGTTCGGGTCTGAAGGTCGCCGGTCGGGTGGCTCGAATGGCCAGTGGACGGCGTTGTAGGCCACCTCAAGAAAGAACGGAGCGCCCGCGTGTTTGTCGACGAAGCGGACCGCCCGTTGAGTGATCTCGTCAGTCAGGTAGTTCGGGATGTCAACTGGTGCAACGTTCTCAAAGAGGTCGTGCTCCCCGTCGCCGCGCTTGTGCGAGTAGAAATCGACGGCGCCACTGAGGAATCCAAAGAACTCATCGAAGCCGTGCGCATTCGGTCCGAACTCCGGCTTGAATCCAAGATGCCATTTGCCGACGAGCCCGGTGACATAGCCGCTCTTCTTGAGCAGCGCCGGTAGCGACGCGCCCGTAACCGGGAGTCCCAGGTCTTTGTCCGTGGAACTCAGCGGCCATTCCAGGCCGACGCGCTGCTGATATCGCCCGGTAATGAGCGCCGCGCGCGTGGGCGTGCAGTTGGGCCCGTTCGAATAGGCGTCGGTCAGACGTACGCCTTCGCGCGCCACGCGATCGAGATTCGGCGTCCGCGCGTCGGTCACGCCATAGCTGCCGATGTCGCCATATCCCATGTCGTCCATGAGGATGAGGACGACGTTCGGCTTGGGCGCCACCGGACCGCTCACAGCCTGAGCACTCAGGCCGATCATCAACGCCGTGAGTATCAAGACTGGACGCCACATCTGCTGATGCCTGTCGCTCGGATCCTGTTGCGCTAACGTCGACCCTCTACTTCCTCTGCGGCTTCGACACGTGCTGGTCAATGAGGATGGGGTTTCCGTCTGGATCGAGAAGCATCAGGCTTGCGGGGCCTGTCGTCGTCTCATCGGCTTCGCTCGTCAACGCGAGGCCACGACTCTTGAGCGTCTTCTGGAGGTCCCTGACGTCGTCAAAGTCCGGCAACGAATTGCCAGAACGGTCCCAGCCTGGATTGAAGGTCATGATGTTCTTGTCGAACATCCCCTGGAAAAGGCCAATCGTTGACGTTTCGTTCTGGAGGATCAGCCAGTTCTTGGCCTGGTCGCCGCCAAACACCCGGAAGCCGAGCTTCTCGTAGAACGCACGTGACTTCGCGATGTCCTTGACGGCCAGGCTGACCGAGAAGTTGCCAAGTCTCATCGCATCACCTCCTGAATTGCTCGTGGGTACGGAGTTGGTTGCCTGCCCCATCAAGAGTCCACTGAGGCAGCACGCAAGCATTCCCATAAAGAGTCGCGTCACAGATACCTCCTGTAAAGATGCCCTGGCGACACCTTGCGAACTCAAACATCAGCGCCGCGGACCTGGCGTCCCGGTTCAGTTAGATCCTCACTACTGGCGTCCGCACCATTGCCGTTAGACGCGCCATCAGCTGTAGTCATTGACGAGCGCCCCATCGGAGGACGCTTGATACTGCGGAAGGCCATCCGTGATCTCATAGAAATCACATTTTTCGCCAACGAAGATGTGTCCAATCGTTTTGAGTCCTGTGGGGCCATCCAGCGAGCCAGCGATGATCCCTGTGGCATCCAGGTCGAAGGGCTCCCAGAACAAGCTCGATCCACATACCCGACAAAAGCCGCGTTGAGCTATTTCCGAGGTTTTGTACCAAGCCAGGCCTGTGTCGTTGGTGATCTTGATATTGACTTTGCGGGCTTTTGAGTGAGGACCGAAGTTGCCATGCAAGCGCTGACACATACTGCAGTGACAGTTAACAACATCGCGCAACGGGCCTTTGACCTCATAGCGCACAGCCCCGCAAAGACAACCTCCGGTCGTGATCTTCTGACTCTCAGTCATGTTGCAGTCTCCGCGCGAAATGAATCCGATTGCATGCTGGCACCTCAACGCGGTGCCGTTGACATCGCCTCTTCAGTACGAATCGTCCGCTGACGGCGATTGCACCATACGATCCCAAGAGGCAGCGCAATCGCGTACGGCACCCACAGCAAGAAATTGTACGGTCGCGGCAACATCATCAGGCCGATCAAGAACGCCGTGACGACAATCCAGGCCACCACCGCGACTCGAATCATGAAACCGCGTTCGCGCGGCCCAGAAGTGTTCTTGATGCTGAAGTAGGTGCCAACGACTCCCCCGAGCAGTCCAAGTACGCCACCGACGATTCCGCCAACGAGACCTGTGTTCATAGCTACTCCCAGTGTCGTCTAACGTCCGCGTCGAGCAATGCGCCGCTGTGGAATGGACGCTGGCGCTAAGTCTGTCTGGCGTTTGCTCCAACGCGTTGCTAGCCGGCGCCCCGATTAGTTCTGAGCAAGCGGCCGATCGCTATTGTCCATGTCCCGCGCCACCTTCCACGAACCGTCCACCTGTCGCTGAAGAATGACGAGGTATTTCCCACTATCGTCGACCGGATCTCCCCCGGCTCGCGGCACCCCACGCCACACGTAAGTACCGCGATCGAAAGCCCACGAACCGGCAACCTGGATTTCGTCGGAGATGAGTTCGAAACGCTCCGGCGCGAACTCATTGAAGAACGCGCCGAAATAGGCGTGGATCGCCGGGCGCCCGGCTATTGCGCTCTGATTCGGATAGAGAACGAGGGCGTCCTCGACGTAAAGGTCAGCGACGCGAGCCGCGTCAGCGGCCCTCCACGCCCCGACGTACTCCGCCCGAGTCGCGTCGATGGCCGCTCGCGCGTCGGAGTCGTCCAGAGCGCCACCAGGGTTCGCGCTGTTACCTCCGCCGGTGCAGGCAGCCGTTGCAAGGACAGCCAACGTCAGAAGCATCATTGGACGCAAGCTCATGGATCGTTCTCCCTCAAAGCAACTGCCCAGCGTTCAAGCGCCGCCTAACGTACCGGTTCAGCGCCGTCACCCCGAGACTCTCCTCCACTGACGAGTCCGTGCCAGGACCACTTCGGGATGTGCAAGCCATCCGGCACATCCTCTGCCGAGTGGTGGTAACGAGCCATCGTGGTAGTAGTGGCCCACGCGAAGTAATCGTGCAGCACGCGTCGGAGGCGCTCGTCGCGCGCCAGCCCGACATCTTCCAGCGCCTGATCGAAACACGCGATCGCGCGCTGGTCCATCTCCTCGTGCGGCCCGTTACCGCTGTGAATCCGGACGACAGAGGACTCATCACCATACCGCTCGGAGTAGGTCGCTGGCCCACCGAGTGCTTCCGCCCAGTACGCGGCCAGGCGCTCGGTGTGCTGCGGGTGGTAACCGTGACTGAACGCATGGCTAACCACTTCGTCGTCTAGCACCCGGATGTGCCACGCGCTGGCCAACCTTAGCAGCCCGTCGCGACCACCTACGGCTTCGTAAACCGTCTGCATAGTTCTATTGGAATTCATGGAAAATCAAAGTTAAACGCGTAGTCAGGCGTCGACCTATCCATGGCGCCACGAGGGATAGGCAACACTAACCTCGTCCTGGTCATATCCCGAAAAGCAGTCATCAAGGAAGGCGGGAGCCACTGAAGGCGGCACGTCGATCGCGAACAGTCGACCGTTTGGGAAGCGTTCAACAGTGCAGTTGCTTCAAGAAGGCGCGCTAGTGACGCCTCAATACTTACATCGCCAAATGTCATTGCCCAGATGGTTGAACGGCGCGACTTGCGCACATGAGTCCATGCCAGTACCTGGCCATGTGATTCCTCTGTGACGGCAATGACGTCGCCGACCGACAAGTCTTTGACAAAGAACGGCGGCGCATCAACCCTTAAACCCGACGCATCAAGGGTGCACGGAAGACACTCCGCTGCGACAGGGGGCCAGTCATCTTCTACCTCGAGGCGAAAGGTGAGGTTTCGTTGGGTTTGCGTTGCTGGCGACATTGCATCCTCACGGCCGGCCGTAAACGGTTGTCAGGCGGCGGAGTGTCGCCGAGGACTGACCACATAGACGACGAACGCGCCAAAGGCCATCGGAAATGTCGCCATGAGGCGGACGAACGCGGGCCCCTGAATCGAAAACCAGTTCAGCAGTGCCTCGGAACGCTCAACGCCAAAGAGCGGCGTAACCAAACCATTGATGAGGATTACAACACCGATAACGCGCACAGTTCTTGGCATGCGCGAACGCCCCGCAACGAACAAGAGAAGCAGCCCGAACGCAACTCGCACCGCGGCAACGGCGTAGAGCCCGTTCGCGTTCAGCAGAGATCTCACAAGATCGAGCAGCAGGGACGGAGCGAAAACCCCGATCACGCCGACGCCAGCGATCACTACGCCGTTGATTGCCACAGCTACGTTCAAGGGTCGCACGCTGCCGCTCCGCCGCCTAACGTCCGCGTTGAGCGGGGGCCTGACCAGCCGCTCCTTCCGCCGAGGAGTCTATTGCGATGGTTGTGCCAAGCCCCGCGTAGAGGTATCGCTTCCCGAATGCCTTCTTGAGCTCGCTGAAGGCTGGTTCTCCAGTGCAATGGCCAGGCGCCACGAATTCCACTTTGAAGCTGTCGTGCAGTGTCGTAACGATCCTTTCGACCTCCTGATCGGCAGCCGTCACGAGATGGAATCCGCCGACGATGAGGTGGATTCGTGGATTGATCGCGCCCGCAGCGGCGGCGATCTTGTCGATGCCCGGATGCGAGCAGGCCACCACAATTACCATCCCGTCGGGTGTGTCAAAGGCGAGCGACAGCTCGCGCAATTCCATTGTGCCTGGCTTGTCGGAGACGAGCGCGATGAGATAGACGTCCGCGGCAATCTCCGTGGTCCTGTCGATCAACTGGAAGTTGGCTGTTGGCCAAGCGGTGCCGAATCGCATCACCGCCGGTGGCGTGCCGTCGTAGTAGCGTTGCTCGGCCGGCAGAGATTCATCCCTGCGGTAGAAGGAACTCGGTAGATCGGCGCCATACACGCCGAAACCCTCTTTGGGCGCGTAGATCTTCACCTTCGGGTTCACGCTCAGCAGGTAGGTCCATACCTCCCATGTGATCACCGTGACGATGCGACATGACGACGAAGTCGAGCTTGGACAGATCGACACTCTTCGCTTTCGCGTTCTGGGCGAGGACGTCCGGGTTGTTACCAGTGTCAAACAGGATGCGCTTGCCGCCGTATTCGACAAGCGCGGCGTAACCCCAGTCCTTTCGCATCCGGAGGGCTTGCCGAAGGCGTCATAGAGAATGGTGATTTGCGCCGCTGGCGGATCGGCACGTGCCGTGACCGGTTGCAAGGCGCCCAGAGCAGCGGCAGCGCACGCAACGAGCATGGGACTCACGCGCATCACAGCTCTGCTGACACACGATATCGCCGCCACGGCAGACATATCACTGAGCACTCGCACAGGGATCGCCTAGCGTCCCGGTTCAGCGGACCGGCCGTGACAATTGGATGTTGGCACTCTATCCCTCTCCGGATCGGTGCAACCGGTTGTTAGGCGACTCCGATTCTTGTCGAGTTTGCGTTTCTCAAATCGCCATACGACGCCATCGTCGGGATCATTGACCTCGCCCACAAGATCGAAACGGCACTTCGATAGAACCCGTTGTGAAACCACTGCATCCGGAAGCGTATGAGCGCGCACAACTTCCACGTCGGCAAACCTGAATGCGTATGCGACAAGTGCGTCTGCGATCTCCGTGGCGTAGCCCCTTCGCCGATATTCGACCGTCACAACGTAGGCGATCTCCACCGCGCCGTCAGCCGGCGGACCCTTGAATCCGCCGGTCCCAACGACTGCGCTGCTACCGCGATGGACAGCCGAAAATCCGTGCACCCAGGGATCGATCGCCGCTGACGCGTCAAGGTCGGGCGAGCCAACCAGCCGACAGCTGTACCTTCTCGTTAGGATCCATCGCGTCGACCATCGCCTGGACCTCGCTTCGCGTTTTGGGCACGAGTTCGAGGTTCTTGGTAAGGAGATGCGAGGGACTCATGAGTGTCGCCTAACGGTTGAGCTGAGCGCCGCGCGCGCAGCGATTTGAACTTGGCACGCGAATCCTCACGGGTGCGCTCCAGCGATTTGTTAGACACCAATGATAACTACGCATCATTGTGGCCACACCAAGTTGAACATCCATAGCCCGAACTTTCCGCTCAGCATTGGTCTAGGTTCACGGGTCAGAGCGTCAAGGACTTCCTCCCGACCAAATAGGAGTCTGAGCGCAACTAGCGCGATGAATTGGGCAATTGCGATGCATGGAATGAACACCGCCAGCACTGCTGCACAAAGAACCAGCGCACCCAGCGGATCTTGTCTGGGATTCACGCTCCGGGGAATCTCAAATGGCAGCGTCGGTTCGACGTACCTGGCGATCGGTAGAGCGATGACAATTAGTGGAGCAACCAGGATGAAAATGAACAACAGAAAGACCCAGCAGATGACCGCGGCCCGAGTCGGCGATGGCTTTGTTGAAGTGCTACCGCTCATCGGTGTCTAAGTGGACTCCAACGCGTTGTTAGGGGGTATAGATATATCCGGCCAACAAAAACAAACTGGGATTGCCCCAAACAAATATTCGGCATCTCGTTAAAACCTCAGTCCGCCTTGACGTTTGCCCTCCTGATCGTCGGAGCCCATTTCTCGATCTCGCTCACGACAAATTTTTGTAGGTACTCCGGTGACCGGCGCTCGGGTGCGACCACGGTCACGCCGAGTTCCTTCAGCCGCTGCTGCACGGACGATGTGTTCATCGCTGCGACGGTGGCGTCGTTGAGCTTCTGGACGATCGGAGCGGGTGTGCCCTTGGGCAAGAAAAAGGCAAACCAGACAGAGGTTTCGAAATCGGTCAGCCCCTGCTCATGCGCGGATGGCAGGTTCGGCAGTACCGGTGAGCGGTTCTTCGCCAAAATCGCGACGGCCTTTATCCGGTTGCCCTCGATCTGCGGCTTTACTTCCGCAAGGCCGGCGCACATGTAGTCGATGCGGCCCGCGATCAAATCCTGCACAGCCGGCCCGCTGCCGCGATAAAGGACATGCGTGACATTGACCCCGATCGCCGTATTGAGCAGCACGCAGTTGAGATAGGTCGGGGAACTCGCTCCGGCTGAGCCGTATCGCATCGTCGCCTGGTTAGCCTTCGCGTAGGCAACAAACTCCGATAAATCGTTGGCCGGCAAATCTTTGCGAGTCACCAGCACCTGTGGCTGCTCGACGAGCAGCGCCACCGGCGCGAAATCGGTCGCGGCATTGTAGAGCGGATTTTTGTAGATTGTCTGATATTGGGCGTGGGTGCCCAAATGGCCCATCACGAACTCGTAGCCGTCGGGCGCTGCCTTGGCCACGCGATAGGCGCCGCCCATGGCGCCCGCGCCAACGACATTCTCGACGATCACCGGCTGACCCAGAAGCTCGGAAAGGCGCGGCGCAAAGATGCGCCCGATGATATCGGTGGAGCCCCCGGCCGGGAACGCAATCACCATGGTCACAGGCCGGGTCGGCCAGTCCTGCGCCGATGCAGGTCCTACGAATTGCAAACTGGCGGCAAGCGTGACCGCCAACAGTCGGCGTTGCCTTCCCATTGGAATCCTCCCAGCCAGGATGATGTCGAAGGATAGAGAACGATAGGCGTTTCAACGGCCCGATGGCAATTGCTGCTCACGAAGGTGAGCGGACTCCCGGAGGTGGTGGCCAGGGGCGGAATCGAACCACTGACACGTGGATTTTCAGTTGTGGATCTTCTGAACGTTTCGCCGGAGAGATTGGAGAGTATTTCGCGATCAAGGCTCTGAATCAGTGCGAGAAGACCAGCTCGGAACGAGCGACTGGGTTCAATGGCTGGCCTCTAACGTCCGCGTTGAGCAACGCGCTGCTGTGTTATGGATGCTGGCACTTTATCCCTCACGGACCGCTGCAACCGGTTGTTAGGCGTCATGCGCGTCCGCTCTTGGAGTGCCAAACGTTTGAAAGTGGGGATAGACGTGCAGGAGGCCCGCCTACATGTTCTGCCTGTGACACCGCCACCAATCTTCTCAAAGAGCGGGCTGCAGAATCCGATGTTCAGAATCGTCCCTGGCGACAACGAATACTATCGCCACTCTTGTGAATGGACCGGGCAGGGCGCGCGATTGCAAATACTCCTCGCTGGTCTCGATGACATCACCGACGCATACCAGTGCACCTTCGAGCTGAGAACTCCGACGGCCGGAGAACGACTTTCCGCCTGTGTGCACGAGCAAAGCCTCGACAAGAGCCGAGAGTCTTACTGTGGCATAGGATCGGCTTAGCCAAGCGTTGTCGTCGCGCGATGGTATGTGCGCTTGCGCGACGGCCTTCAGCTCAATCGTGCGACCCGAGACGATGAAAGTACCCATAGTTGTGTTGGAGCCTAACGTCCCGGTTCAGCGGGCCGACTACTGACAATTGGATGCTGGCACTTTATCCCTCACGGGCCGCTGCAACCGGTTGTTAGACGACGAGGCTCTTCCCACATTCGAATCTCACATTTCGGGCGCACAACTCGTACCAGTACAGGTGTGGACAGTGAGATCGCCTAAGCGCACGCTCCAGACGTCGCACTCTGGCGTTGTCGTGAACTGCGTCAAACGACACGCTGAGTCCGTCATCGCTCCCGTCACAGCAGTCGGTCGCCATATAACAGCGAGACCCGGACCGAGTTTCCTAACGCATAGGCTCCACGATCGGAGCGATCTCCGACCACGCGATCGAGCAGAAACGCACTCACGAGGTGGCCAACGAACGCGCGATTCAGCAGAAAACGTGCCCACCAGAGGCATGCCACTCCGGACTCTCGTGGCCTGTGTCGGAGCATCGACACAGCCCGCTCTCGCCAGCACAGCAACACTGCGCACGCCTTGATTCCGCATACAATTGCGCCTGTCGCCTAACGTCCCGGTTCAGCGGGCCGACCGCGACACTTGGATGCTGGCACTTTATCCCTCACGGTCCGCTGCAACCGGTTGTTAGGCGTCCATTCAATCGTACTGAAACACACTTTAGTTGTACCCAACGTTCCGCGGGTGCCGGAAGAAATCATTCGCTCACGTCTGCGAGAACTGCACCGTGAGCGCTGCTCCCGCATCAATTCTGAGCTGCGCCCCGTGCCCTAGAGGCATTCCATCGGTAACAACGGTCCAATCGCTACTCCGCACCATCTCGACAAGTCCTTCGACTCGCTGCGCTTTCCCCGTAGCGGGAATCTCGATCACATAGAAACGAAGAAGCGGATCGCTCGAGGCGTTCGACGGTGGGCCGCGACACTATGCGTTCCGCGGGCACGCATGCCGAGCACGCGAGAGCCAGCGCCAATGCTAACGTTTGGCTGTGATGTCCTCATGGTCGCCTAACGTCCCGGTTCAGCGGGCCGACCGCGACATTTGGATGCTGGCACTTTATCCCTCACGGACCGCTGCAACCGGTTGTTAGACGTCGCTACTGCCAGCCTCCGTGACTGCGCCTAAACTCTGTCCGCTACTGCGCAAGTTCGGATTGACGTCTGGATACAGCTGAAGCACTCGCGCGTACCAGAGCATCGAGCCTCGAGTCCGCGAGTCGCAAGATAGACTGAAGGCAATCATCCGAGGCGTTGATTCGAAGAGCGCCATCTCGTGATAGCGCCCGCTACTCCGCAGAGCGGCGACATCATTACGATAGATCGCATATCGATCGACCCACGAACTGACGCTCAAAGTACCTCTGGCTCCTCTCGAAATACGGGAGCGCGTCAGACCAACGGCGTTTGAGCAAGTAGCCGCACACCGGATTCACATGATCTCGTGCGATCAGCGCACGAGAACTGCAGCGAATCGACAAGGTAGGCAGCGACACCCCAAAGCGCGCCTGCTGGAACCCCGCCGAGTGAAGTGCCAATCCCAAGAGCAACCGCTATGGCATCCGATTGCGGCAAGGCATATAGCCACCTGACTTCGCGAACCACCGGCACACGTACTCACCATGGTTGTCGCGCTAACTAGTAATTATGGGACTCATGTGTTGTCCAATAATGCACCTGATCTGTCCGATAATCTTCTGGGCGTCATCCGAAGTGATTGATTCACTTAATCTGCCGGCGCTTGGCGTTCCCGTATGGCGCGGGGATGTTTTGCGACACCCGCAGCGCGACGGTCTCGACGTCTCGGGCACCCGCCCGCGCGCCCCGAGGGCTCCGCCCCGCAGATGACTTAACGCCGGCGGTCTCTGGTAGAGTTCGAGTCCTCCCCGGTTCCACTGCACGAGAGATGCCTTTGAGCATGGGCGATAGAAAGCCTGCGCGCGCCGTTTCCGATGGTGAGTCCACCGGCCGTGGTGCGGCCGCGCGGCCGCCGCGAGCGGATGCGTCTGCCGAGGCGATCGTTATTCGCGGTGCACGCCAGAACAATCTCAAGAACCTGACGCTCAGCATTCCGCTCAACGAGCTCATCGTCGTGACGGGCGTCTCGGGCTCGGGCAAGTCGTCGCTGGTGTTCGACACGCTGTATGCCGAGGGGCAGCGCCGCTACGTGCAGACCTTCTCGCCCTACGCGCGGCAGTTCCTCGATCGCATGGACAAGCCACGCGTCGACCGGGTCGAGGGAATCCTGCCCGCGATTGCGATCGACCAGACCAATCCCGTGCGCACCTCGCGCTCGACCGTGGGCACGATGACCGAGCTCAACGATCATCTGAAGCTCCTGTTCGCGCGTGCGGCCCGCTTGTTCTGTCGCCAGTGCGGCGACCCCGTGCGTCGCGACACACCGGAGAGCATTTGCACTGCGCTCCTGGAGCGCGCCGCAGCGGCGGGCGATCCACGGCTGCTGATCACCTTTCCGGTGCCGGTGCCGAAGAGCTTTTCCGAGGACGAAGTGCGCTCACTCCTCGAGAAGCAGGGCTACACGCGCATCCACGCACGCAACGGCGCAACGCTCGAAGTGATCCAGGACCGGTTGCGCGTCGTGGGTGCGGAGCGCGCGCGCGTGGTCGACGCGATCGAGGCGGCACTGCGCGTAGGGAGAGGGCGAGTCAATGCTTATGTGGTGGAAGAAGAACCCTCACCCCAACCCTCTCCCGCAAGCAGGAGAGGGGGCAAGAAGCACTCTGCCGCAAGCGAACAACAACCGGCATGGCGGTTTTCGACCGACCTGCACTGCGCCGACTGCGACATCCACTACCAGGACCCGGCGCCGCACGCGTTCTCGTTCAATTCGCCGCTGGGCGCCTGCGAGACCTGCCGCGGCTTCGGACGCACGATCGGGATCGACTACGGCCTGGTGATCCCCGACGAGTCGAAGTCCCTCAAGGCCGGCGCCATCCGCCCGTGGCAGACCGAGTCAAATAAGGAGTGCCAGGACGACCTGATCCGCTACGCCCGCAAGCGCGGCGTTCCCATCGACGTGCCGTGGCGCGAGCTGACCGAGGCGCAACGCCAGTGGGTCATCGAGGGCGAGGGCAGCTGGAGAAAGAAGGTCTGGTACGGCGTGCGACGCTTCTTCGCGTGGCTCGAGACCAAGAGTTACCGCATGCACATCCGCGTGCTGCTCTCGAAGTATCGCGCCTACACGCCCTGTGCGGACTGCGAGGGTGCGCGTCTCAAGCCCGATGCGTTGCTCTGGCGCCTCGGCACGCGGCAGAACGCCGACGAGGCACTGGCGGGCATCGGCCGATCCCGGCCGCAGGGCATGCAATGCCCGCCCGAGCGATTCGCTTCGCTGCCGGGCGTGACGATCCGCGACCTGATGCTCCTGCCGATCGCGCGTTGCCGTGAGTTCTTCGCGCACCTCGAGCTGCCGGCGCCGCTCGACGAAGCGACCGACCTGCTGCTGGGCGAAGTGCGCTCGCGCCTGCGCTTTCTTGCCGACGTCGGCCTCGGCTACCTCACGCTCGATCGGCAATCGCGCACACTCTCCGGGGGCGAGGTTCAGCGCATCAACCTGACGACCGCGCTCGGCACCTCGCTCGTCAACACGCTGTTCGTGCTCGATGAGCCCTCGATCGGCCTGCATCCGCGCGACATGGGGCGCGTCGTCGAGGTGATGCGGCGCCTGCGTGATGCGGGCAACTCGCTGGTGGTCGTCGAGCACGATCCGCAGGTGATGCTTGCGGCCGATCGCATCCTCGATCTCGGGCCGGGCCCCGGCGAGCGAGGCGGCGAAGTGGTGTTCTTCGGCACACCGGCAGAGCTCGTGGCGACGAAGGGATCGCTCACCGGCGACTATCTCGCCGGGCGCGTGCGCACCGACAGCACACCCTCTGCGGTGAAACACACGGCCCAGGCTCCGGTGTTGCGGCTCGAAGGCGCGACGCAACACAACCTCAAGTCGATCGATGTGACGTTCCCGCTCGGCCGGCTCGTCTGTGTCACTGGTGTGTCGGGGTCCGGCAAGTCGACGCTCGTACACGACGTGCTCTACGCCGCGATGCTGCGCGCCAAGGGTAAGCCCACCGAAACGCCGGGCGCTCATCGTGTACTGCATGGACACGACCACATCGCCGATGTCGTGCTCGTCGACCAGGCGCCGATCGGGCGCACGACGCGCTCCAATCCGGCGAGTTACGTCGGCGCGTTCGATGGGATCCGCGCGCTGTTCGCGCGCGAACCGCTCGCGCGCGAGCGCCGTTACACGCCCGGCACGTTCAGCTTCAACTCGGGCACCGGCCGCTGCCCCACCTGCGGCGGCAACGGGTTCGAGCGCATCGAGATGCAGTTCCTCTCCGATGTCTACCTGCGCTGCGTGGATTGCGATGGCCGGCGTTATCGGGCCGAGACGCTGGAAGTGACCATCGAGGGGAAGAACGGCCGTGGGTTGAGCATCGCGGACGTGCTCGAGCTCACCGTCAACGAAGCGCTCGACTTCTTCCGTGACGTCCCGGCGATCTGCGCGCGGCTGCAACCCCTCAAGGTCGTCGGCCTCGAATACCTGCGTCTCGGTCAGCCGGTGCCGACGCTCTCGGGTGGTGAAGCACAGCGTCTCAAGCTCGCAGGCCACCTGGCGGACGTCGGCACGACGTCGGAAAAGCTGCTGCTGTTCGACGAGCCGACCACCGGGCTGCATTTCGACGACGTGGCGAAGCTCCTGCGCGCGTTCCGGCAACTGCTGGCCGCGGGGCATTCGCTCATCGTGATCGAGCACAACCTGGACGTCGTCCGCGCCGCCGACTGGGTGATCGACCTCGGACCGGAAGGCGGCGACGCCGGCGGCGAAATCGTGTGCGTGGGCACGCCGAAGGAAGTGAAGCGTTGCGAGCGCTCGCACACGGGCAAGGCGTTGCTGGAGTACGAGCGCGCGCTGGAAAGACCCCTCACCCCAACCCTCTCCTCACAGGGGCGCGGGAGAAGCGTAGAACCCCTCACCCCAACCCTCTCCCGAGCCATCCGCATTCACGGTGCGCGCGAGCACAACCTGAAAGGCGTCGACGTCGAGATCCCGCGCGATCGCTTTACGGTCATCACCGGCGTCTCGGGCTCAGGCAAGTCGACGCTCGCCTTCGATATCGTGTTCGCCGAGGGCCAGCGGCGTTATCTCGAGTCGCTCAACGCGTACGCGCGCCAGTTCGTGCAGCCGGCTGCGCGCCCCGACGTCGATGCGATCTACGGGATTCCGCCCACGGTGGCGATCGAGCAGCGCACCAGTCGCGGCGGGCGCAAGAGCACGGTGGCGACGCTCACCGAGACGTATCACTTCCTGCGGTTGCTGTACGTCAAGCTCGGCACCCAGTACTGCCCCGAATGCGACCTCGCCATTCAACCGCAGAGCGCCGACTCGATCGTCGCGCGGCTCCTGCGCGAGCGCAGCAACCAGTCGGTCACCGTGCTGGCGCCGCTCGTGGTCGCGCGCAAGGGCTACTACACCGACCTGGCCAAGTGGGCGTCTGGCAAGGGCTTCAAGCAATTGCGCGTCGACGGCGAGCTCACACCGACCGCCAAGTGGCCACGCCTCGGTCGCTTCCGCGAGCACACGATCGAGCTGCCGGTCGCGACGCTGACGGTGTCGGCGCGCACGGAATCGACCTTGCGCGAAGCGGTCAACCGCGCGCTCGAGCTCGGCAAGGGCGTTCTGCACCTGCTGCTGGAGCCGAAAGACACTCGGCCCAGGGCGGCGAAGTCGAACGACGTATTGGTGTATTCGACGCGGCGCAACTGCCCCGGCTGTGGCAAGAGCTTTGCGGATCTCGACCCGCGGCTCTTCTCCTTCAACTCGCGTCACGGCTGGTGCGAGCGTTGCTTCGGCACCGGGCTCGAGCTGCACGGCTTCGACGAGGAGCAGACGGGTGAAGAGATCTGGTGGAACGATTGGTGGGAAGGCGCGGCAGTGCATTGCAAGGACTGCGACGGCCAGCGGCTCAACCCAGTCGCGCTCAACGTCCGTTTCCGCGACCGCTCCATCGCGCAGCTGACCGCGCTCGCGGTCACGGGCTTGCAGACCTTCCTCGACGGTCTCGCACTCGACAAGCGCGAGACGGAGATCGCGCGCGACGTGCTGGTCGAGCTCGAGTCGCGCCTGAAGTTTCTCAACGATGTCGGCCTCGGTTACCTGTCGCTCAATCGCTCGGCGCCGACGCTCTCGGGTGGCGAAGCGCAACGCATCCGGCTCGCGGCGCAGCTCGGCTCGAACCTGCAGGGCGTGTGTTACATCCTCGACGAGCCAACCATCGGTCTGCATCCACGCGACAACCGCGTGCTGCTCGATACGCTTGATGCCCTGTGCAGCAATGGCAACACGCTGGTGGTGGTCGAGCATGATGAAGAGACCATCCGGCACGCCGACCATGTCATCGACCTGGGACCCGGTGCGGGACGACAGGGCGGCGAAGTGGTCGGACAGGGAACCGCGCGCGACTTGATGCGGATCCCCGGCTCGGTGACCGGACGCTTCCTGGCGCGCCCGCTCGCGCATCCGCTCGGCACGCGCCGCGAAGTGTCACCGCGCACGCCCGTGCTCGTGCTCGAAGAGGTGTCGCGTCACAACCTGCGCGATCTGCGAGTGCGCGTGCCGCTGGCGCGCCTCATCGCGATCACGGGCGTCTCGGGCTCGGGCAAGTCGACGTTCGCGCGCGATGTTCTGCACGACAACCTCAGGCACCTCGTCGCGAACGCCGCGCGCGGCGGGCGCAATGGCGCGACTACGCAAGGCTGCCGCGAGATCCGTGGCTGGCAGGACGTGGGCCGCGTACTCGAAGTCGATCAGACGCCGATCGGCAAGACACCGCGCTCCTGCCCGGCGACCTACGTGGGATTCTGGGATGCCGTGCGCCGTCTCTTCGCCGAGACGAGCGAGGCGCGCATCCGCGGCTACGGCCCGGGCCGCTTCTCATTCAATACCGCTGGCGGCCGCTGCGAGACCTGCGAGGGCCAGGGCTTCCAGAAGATCGAGATGAGCTTCCTGCCCGACGTGCGCGTGGTGTGCGACGTCTGCCGCGGACGGCGCTTCAATCCCGAGACGCAGGCCGTGCGCTTCAAGAACCAGAGCATCGGTGACGTGCTGGCGATGAGCGTCGACGAAGCGGTGCCGTTTTTCGCCTCACATCCCTCGATTCACCACGCGCTGCGGCTGTTGCAGGACGTGGGATTGGGCTATCTCAACCTGGGGCAGCAGAGCCCGACGCTGTCGGGCGGCGAGGCGCAGCGCATCAAGCTGGTCACGGAGCTCGCGAAGGTGAGACCCTCACCCCAACCCGTCCGCGAACGGGAGAGGGGGAAAGACACTCTACGTGCTCGATGAGCCCACGGTTGGATTGCACATGGCCGACGTCGAGAAACTGATCCGCGTCCTGCATCGCCTGGTGGATGCGGGCAACACCGTGGTTGTAGTGGAGCACAACCTCGACGTGATCGCCGAGGCGGACTGGATCATCGACCTGGGTCCCGAAGGCGGTGATCGCGGTGGGCGTATCGTCGCGGAGGGCTCACCGGAATCCGTAGTGCGCGTCCGAGGCTCGCACACCGCACAAGCCCTGGCGGAGTTCATGGGATCGCGCCGCGCAGCGTGAGGGAAAACGCATGGCAACCACTATCGAGAGAGTGATCGAGCCAAAACCGCGGGATCTCGGCGGATTCGAGGTGCGGCGCGTGCTTCCCGCGGCCGGCCGCAACATGGTAGGGCCCTTCATCTTCTTCGATCACCTGGGACCCTCGCAGTTTGCCGCCGGCACCGGCATCGACGTGCGGCCGCATCCGCATATCTGCCTCGCGACCGTGACGTACCTCTTCACGGGCGAGCTCGTGCATCGCGACAGCCTGGGATTCGTGCAGGCGATCCGTCCGGGCGACGTCAACTGGATGACGGCCGGCCGCGGCATTGCGCACTCCGAGCGAACCGACGCCGTGCTGCGGCAACAGCCCACGCACATTCATGGCATCCAGTCGTGGGTAGCGCTGCCGAGATCAGCCGAGGAGACCGAGCCCGCGTTTTTTCATCACCCGGCGGCGACGCTACCGCTCATCGAGCGCGCGGGCGCGAAGATGCGGGTCATCGCGGGTGCTGCCTGGGGTGAGCAATCGCCGGTCAAGACCTTCTCGGACACGCTCTATGTCGATGCGGAACTGGCGAGCGGCGCCTCGTTTGAGTTGCCGGACGAATATTCCGAGCGCTCGATCTATGTCGCGACGGGCAGGATCGCGGTGGACGGTGGCGAGCATGCGAGCGGTCGGTTGATCGTGCTCGATCCGGGTGGCAGCGCGAAGATTCGTGCGCTCACCGACGCGCGCGTGATGCTCGTGGGTGGGGCGCCGCTCGACGGGCCGCGTTACGTCTGGTGGAACTTCGTGGCGAGCTCGCGCGAACGCATCGAGCGTGCGCAAGGACGACTGGGCGGCGCAACGTTTCGCACGCGTGCCGGGAGAAACCGAGTTCATTCCGCTGCCGGAAGCGAGATCGTAGAGGGGCCAGAATTCAATTCTGGTGGAGGGGTCAGAATTCAATTCTGACCCCAAGCTGATCAGGCGCGGCCGACGTTCGAATCCGAAGGCGAGTGGTAGTACTCGCTCTCCTCGGCAAACTGCGCTGCGAGACGCTTGAGCTCGCTGACGCGTCCCTCGGCGGTGCTGATCGGCAGGCACTCTTCGCAGCGCGGATTGCCGCACGGCTGGCGCGAGTAGAGCCAATACTGGATCGCACCGGCGAGCAGGCCGTCGGCGATGTCCCAGAGATCCGCGTTGTCGTGCTTCTCGGCCAGCCGGTTACCGAGCTCAACGGTCTTACCAAAGGCATCGTCGAAGAATTGCTCGGTGACGTTCATGGCGGCGGATATCCGGACGGGAGGGTTCGGACGTCCATTCTACGGCAAATCCAGCGCCGTAAGACCACCGAAAGACTATGTCAGGAAGCCCAGATCGCGTTGCGTGAAGTTGGCCAGGTTGGGTGCGATGGCGCCGAGCTGTGCATCTGCAACACCGAACCACTTCGCCAGGGTGCCGGCGAACTGGTCAACCGAGGTGGTCGGGACGATGCGGCCCGCTCCGGCGTCATCCGGTCCCCCGATTTCGAGCCGTGGCATCCGTCCATAGATGTCGCGCCCGCGCACGGCATCGCCCGTGACGAGCTGGTGCCCTCCCCAGCCGTGATCGGTGCCATCGCCGTTGCTGGTGAGCGTGCGGCCGAAGTCCGACTGGGTGAAGGTCGTCACCTGGCTGGCGACCCCGAGCTCGAGGGTGGCTGCGTGGAATGCAGCCACGCTGGCGCTCACGTCGGTGAGCAGGTTCGGTTGATCGCTGACCTGGTTGTCGTGGGTATCGAAGCCACCCGCCGCGACGAAGAAGATCTGGCGCGACATCTCGAGCTCATCGCGCACCGCGATCAGCTTCGCCACCATGGCGAGCTGTTGCGCCAGGCGCGACGCGGGAAACGGCGTCGTGAGCGTAGGCGCGGTCGCGAGCGCGGCGTTGACGAGCTCGGCGGTGTCGAGCGCGCGGCGATTCACCGCTGCGAAGGCACGCGAAAAGATGCTCAACCAGTTCTCGCCCAGCAGGGCTTCGAAGGCAGCGCGGCGATCGCGTTCCTCCGGAGCGGTCGTCATGCCGAAGTAGAGCGGCGCTCCGGTGGTTCCGATCGTGTACGGCAACGTCGCTGCACCCGATTGGAACGGCGTCGTGCCGTTGAGAGAAATATTGAGCGCGATCTGCTGCGCGCTGGTCTCGGCCGCGAGCGCATCCGCGATCCGGCCCGCCCAACCGGTATTGATGCTGGTGCGTCCGCGCAGCGTCTGCCACTGGTCCTGCTGGTCGTTGTGCGAAAAGAGCTGCGGCGGCACCGGCACGGAGTGATTCAGGTACTGGTCGCGCGTGGTCGGCTGAATCAGCGGCCCCATGTTCGCGACGACGGCGGCGCGGCCTGACTCGAACAGGTCACGGAGGCCCGTCATGCCCGGGTGCAGACCGTACTGCGCGCCATCGCTCGTGAGCGGCAGGATCGGCAGCAACACGTCGCGCGCGACAGCGAGATTCTGGCGCGAGGCCGCGTACACGTTGTACTCGCCGACGCTGCGCGGCACGACCATGTTGAACGAATCGTTGCCGCCGAAGAGAAAGACGCACACGAGCGCCTTGTAGTCGGTGAACGCGGCATTGCTGCCGATGAGCTCGGCGCGCACCGCACCCGGAATGTGGGCGAGGCTCACGCCCGCGACACCGAGGGCGGAATTGACCAGGAACCGTCTGCGATCGAGTGTGGTCATGCGTGCACTATCTGAGCGCTGCGTACTCGGGTGACGTGGCGATCAGGAACAACGCTTCGGCCACGCGCAACGTCGGGTTGCTGGCCGGGGCGCGTGTCGCCATGGCAATCGCCTGCGCTCTCACCGCCTCCGAGGTGCGCCCGCCCGTGAACCTGTCCACGATGCGATCGACCATCGCGGCCGGGTCAGGGGCCAGCCGCTGCTCGGCAGAGATGTCGATGTAGATGTCATCCGGCACCAGCCCCGGTGTCGCCTGGTTGCGCAGGTAGATCGAGAACAGCAGGTAGTTGGTCATGTTGGTCGCCGAGAACTCGGTGACGATGCCCATTTCGGGCGCGAACAGGCCCGCATCGGCGATCTCGCCCGGAGGCTGATGGTCCGGGCTGAAGAAGTTGAACACCGACGGCGAGCGCAGCGGCGCCTGGCCGAAGAACACCTGCGGCTGATCGATCAGGTATCGGCCGCTCGCGGCCTTGCCGTCGAACGCGCGCCACAACGCAATCAGTCGAATCAGCGGTTCCTTGAGCTTGCCCTCGGTGCCGGTGACGGGCGCCGCGCGCGCGTCCGCGTCGAGCAGGATCGCGCGAACGACCGCGCCGAGATCGCCGCGTACGCCGGAGCCGTTGTTGTCGAAGCGCGCGGCGACACGTTGCACGTAGCCGGGCGACGGATTGCTGGACGTGAGGCGCTCGATGAGGCGCCTGGCGATGAACGGCCCGACGTTCGGGTGATTGAAGATGTTGTCGAGCGCGTCTTCGAGATCCTCTTGCGGTGATTGCCCCGGCGGGAGCACGACGCCGCGCAACAGGAGCTTGGAGCCCGTGGCGTGAAACGCCGGATAGGCCTGCATCGGGCGCTGAAAGTTGAACGACGGGAGGTGAAACGCGGGCGATCCACCGAACGTCCAGCCGGTGTAGACGTGCGCGAACCCTTCGATGACTTCCTGGGTGTAGGTCGGGATCGGCTGCCCCTGGCTATCGAGCCGCTCGGTGCCGTCCGGATTGAGCTCCACCAGTCCGATCGTGAAGAGCTGCATCAGCTCGCGCGCGTAATTCTCGTCGGGACGGATGTTGCGCGCGGCATCCGGCTTCTCGTTGCCCAGCATGCTGAGATACACGCCCATCGAAGGATTGAGCGTCACCGTTTCCATCAGCTCGCGGAAATTGCCGAAGGCGTTCTGCGCCAGCAGGTCGTAGTAGTAAGCGAGGCCGAGCGGAAAATTGACGAGCACGCTCTGATCCGACACCACCATGATTTCGCTCAGCGCGAACGCGACGCGCTGGCGCAACTGGTCCGGGCCACGGGTCGCATTGCGAAACCACGCATCCAGCCGGTCGCTCGCCGCGAGCGCACCGCCCGGCGGCACCAGGGTGTTCATGTAGGGAACTTCGAGCGACGCGGGCAATGCGATCTGGTCGTCGATCCAGCCGGCGACACCGCGATCGATGACGCGTTGCGCCTCGGCTTCCGTGGGCCCGAAGGTCGCCTGGTCGAGAAAGCGATACGCGTCGGCCTTGGCACCGGACGCCGGGGGCGGATTATTGTTACCTGGCGAGTCTCCAGAACCGCCACCGCCGCCGCACGCCGTCAGCGCCGCACTGCCGAGGAGCAGCAGGCTCGCACGCAAGGCTCGCGTGGTGCGCCGACTCATCAATCCAGCATCCTCCCTTTCATGGTGTCCGCAAGTTCGTTGCGCGGCGGCCCCGTCTATCTGACAACGTCCCGGGGCCAGCGATGTTGACCATATCGCGCCGGCCCTAGTTGCAGCCCGGGCGCCCAACGCTAAGCTACAACCAAAGACAATAGAGTGAGCCTGTCGCCATCTGGCGCCAGCGTTTGAACGGCGGCGCCCCAACCTGAACGAAAGAGCCCGCACCATGAGACGCTTCGTACCGATTCTGCTGGTCGTCGTCCTGCTCATCGCGATCATGGTGTTCGAGTTCTTTCGACACCTGGGAGCGTTCCGCAAGGTCGCGCCGCACTTCGCGGGAACCTGCGTAGCGGTGCCGCTCCCCGGGAGCGCTGAAGACATCCTGATCGATCGACAGTCCGCGACCGCCTACCTGTCGGTGCTCGATCGGCGTGCTGTGTACGAAGGCAAGGACGTCACCGGCACGATCCTCAAGGTCGATCTCAAGTCGGCGCACATGACGCGCGGCCCCGCGATTTCCGGCGCACCCGATGGCTTTCGACCGCATGGACTGAGTCTTTTCACCGATACCGATGGCTCGCAGCGCCTATTCGTCGTGAATCATCCCGCCGGCAAGCCGCACACCGTCGAGATCTTTGAGCGCACGAAGGACGGAACCTTCGAGCACAGCGAGACCATCACCAATCCGTGGCTGCTCGACCCCAATGCCGTGGTGGCGGTCGGGCCCCGGCAGTTCTACGTCGTCAATACCTATGGCTCGCCACCCGGCGTGCGGCGCGCCATCGAGTTCGCGTTCCGCCTCGCATCGGCCAGCATTGCCTACTACGACGGCGAGGTGATGCGCGAGGTCGCAGAGCCGGTGGCGCTCGGCACCGGCATCGCCGCGAGCGCCGACGGCGGACGCATTTACGTGAGCGAGGGGAACGCTCATCGCATGCGCGTGTATACGCGGGATTCGGCGAGCGGCGACCTGGAGCTGTTCCAGAACGTGAACATCTTCAGCACCGGCGACAATCTCAGCATCGCCGAGGACGGCGCGATCTGGGTCGCGGCTCATCCGCAGCCGCTGAACCTCATGCGCCATCTGCGCGACGGGAAGGAACGCGCGCCGACGCAGGTGCTGCGCATTGCGGGCGACCCACAGACGCCCGATCGCATCACGGAAATCTACATGAACGATGGTGCGGAGATTTCAGCGGGCAGCGTGGCCGTCGTGCTCGGCAAGCGCATGTTCATCGGCTCGATCACCGAGCCCAAGATGCTCGAGTGCAGCCTGCCCTGGGTTTTCCGCGAAGACGACTGATCGAGCGCGTCCGCAATCATTACTGGTGCGTTCCGCCGCGCCGCTACTTTCGCGTTCGCTTCTTGCAGATGCTCGATTTCGACGGCAATCCCGAAAATGGCATCGAGATCTCCGACGGTGTGCGGTCCCGCGCGTCAATGTGGCAGCAGGTGGATTTCACCGTCGCTCCCGCAGATCTCGCTGCCGCCGTGGATACAATCCGTGCCGACGCGATGAGCGTAGACGGGACCACACACGCGTTGCCTGCTGCCGACGTTGCCCGTGCCCACTTCGCCCGCACCGTAAGGTGTACCTACAGCGGGCTGTACCGGGGTACCTACGCGGGCGCGGACAATGGCGTCTTCGCGATCGTGACCTACGGTAACGGTCAAATGAGAGGGCTCGGGTTCAGCGCTGTAGATCGTGAGGGGTTTCTGCTCGAGAAGACGAGCGACCTGCTGCTCTCGTTTACACCCGATTTTGCGGCGGGCCAGTCCAGCACTGGCGCCACGTTCTCAGGTGAATATGTGAGTCCGAGCGAGCTGCGCGGCACTTGGGCGAACGGCGCGGAGAATGGCACCTTCGTGGGAATTCGTTCTGGCGGCTCGGAGAGCGCGGTCTATCGCATCAGCGGTTTCCAATTTCCCGTTGGCACGGCTCTAGTCATGACTTTTGAGATCAATGCGGCCAATGAGGTCACTGGATCGGTAATTGACCTGGACGACGAGCGCGATGGCGTACCAGTGGCTCTTACCGGGACGCTCAACGGCACGGCGTTCACCGCGAGTTCCTCCGGCGGACAGTATTCCGTGACCGGAACATTCAATCCGGCTGCCGCCCCGCCGAGTCGGCAGCTAGCGGGAACGCTGCGCGACAACATCAAGGCTCGCGACGTCAACCTGTCGATTCCGGGGTGCAAGCTCAACTGACCCGCGCCGCACTGCAAGGCCGCGCGCTCAGCGGATGACGCGCGCGCCTTTGCCTTTCATGATGGCTTCGACTTCCTTGACGTTCACCATCGAGGTGTCGCCAGGCGTCGTCATCGCGAGCGCGCCGTGCGCGGCGCCGTACTCGACTGCGGCCTGCGGACCTTTGCCTTCGAGGAAGCCGTAGGCGAGACCCGAGGCGAAGCCGTCGCCGCCGCCGACGCGGTCGTAGATCTCGAGATTCTCGCGCGTCACCGACTCGTAGAACTGGCCGCCCGCGTAGAGGATCGCCGCCCAGTCGTTGAACGTCGCGGTCTTCGCGTTGCGCAGCGTAGTTGCCGCGACCTTGAAATTGGGAAACACCTTGACCGCGGCCGCGATCATCTTCTTGAAGTTGGCCGGATCGATCTTCGAGATGTGCTCATCGAGGCCTTCGACCGCGAAGCCGAGGCAGGCGGTGAAATCCTCTTCGTTGCCGATCATCACGTCGACGTGACGCGCGATGTCGCGATTCACTTCTGCGCCGCCGCCTGTGCCGCCGCGGCTCTTCCACAGCGAGGCGCGGTAGTTCAGATCGTACGAGACGATCGTCCCGTGCTTGCGCGCCACCTCGATCGCTTCGATCACCGCTTCGGCGGTGCCGGTATCCAGGGCCGCGAAGATGCCGCCGGTGTGAAACCAGCGCACGCCCTCCTCGCCGAAGAGCTTCTCCCAATTCACTTCGCCGGGCGCGCATCTGCGAAGCCGCGGAATGACCGCGATCGGAGCAGCCGAGCGCCGCGCGCACGCCAAAGCCTTTCTCGGTGAAGTTCAGTCCGACGCGCGTGTTGCGGCCGATGCCGTCGAAGTCGCGCCAGGTGATGTGCGAGATGTCGACGCCGCCCTGCAGGATCAGGTCTTCGACCAGCCAGCCGAGGTCGTTCTGCGGCAGCGCCGTCACCACGGTCGAGCGCTTGCCCCAGCATTTGCGCATGGCGCGCGCGACGTTGTATTCGCCGCCGCCTTCCCAGACCTGGAAATTGCGGGCATTGCGCACGCGGCCGAACCCGGGATCGAAGCGCAGCATGACCTCGCCGAGCGCCGCGCAGTCCCAGCGGGTCTCGCTGGCGGCGCGGATCTGCAGGATGGTGTCGCTCATGGGGTCACTTGCCCCGGATGGTGCGAATCAGCTCGATAGTCGCGCGCACCTTGGCCTCGATGCCGGCGTAGTCCTGCTTGGCCAGCAGTTCCTTGGTGATGAGGTTCGTGCCCATGCCGACGCAGGCCACCCCGGCGTCGAACCACTTGCGCAGCGACTCTTCGGTGCTTCGACGCCGCCCGTCGGCATGATCCGGCGTCCACGGACAGGGGCCGAGGATCGCCTTGACGAAGTCTGGCCCGCCGACCGGTCCGCCCGGGAAGATCTTGACGATCTCGCAGCCGAGCTCCTCGGCCTGGCTGATCTCCGTGGCGCTGCCGCACCCGGGGCTATAGGGAATCTTGCGGCGGTTGCAGACCTTCGCGACGTCCGCGTTGAGCACCGGCCCGACCACGAAGCGCGCCCCGTTGGCGATGTACAGTCCCGCGGTCGGCGCATCGACAATCGAGCCCACGCCCATGATTACGCTGGGATCTGCGCTCGCGAAATGGCGCGTCACCTCGTAGAAAACGTGTGCCGCGAAGTCCCCGCGGTTGGTGAATTCGACGCACTTGGCGCCACCGTTCGCGCAGGCCTGGATCACCTTGCGGCAGACCTCGGCATCGGCGTGATAGAAGACCGGGATCGCGCCCTGGTCGATCATCGCCGCGAGCACCGCCATGCGGTCTTTAGTCATCCCCACCCTCCCCCGGACCATCGGCCGCGACGTCCACGATTCGCGCCGGACGCAGGGCGCCGGTGAACATAACACGCACCCCCGCGTGCGACCGGCGCGGCGGGCGAAGCCAACAGTTTCGGTGGCTCGAATCCCAGTCGCGCCGCATCACTGTTGCGCATGCACGACGCATATTGCCGACGATGCTCGACCTCTGATAGCCTCGGGATGCCACCGGTGTCATTTTCTCGCTCGGACGGAAATGCTACCGGTGTCAGGAGAATACCTGAAGTGCGCAACGAGGGGGGATTACTCAGATGTTGAACCTCATTCCCGGAGTGCGGTTGAGCCGCATTCTGCTGGGATCGTTTGCAAGTTTTCTGACCTGGACAGGTGTCGCCACTGCAGATCCGCAGCCGCAGGACACCGCACCTCAAGCGCCGCAGGATGAATCGGCCGCGGCGGGGCCGGAGCTCGGCGAGGTGACCGTCACCGCCTACCGCCAGAGTCTCGCGATCGCGCTCGACCAGAAACAGAAAGCCTCCGCAGCGATCGACATGATCGTCGCCGAGGACATCGCGGACTTTCCGGATCTCAACCTGGCGGAAGCGATTCAACGTGTGCCCGGCGTGTCCATCGCGCGCGACGCGGGCGAAGGCCGCCAGGTCACGGTACGCGGACTCGGTCCGCAGTTCACACGCGTTCGCATCAACGGCATCGAAGCGCTGACCACGAATGGCGGCACTGACGCCGCGGGCGGCACCAATCGCGGCCGCAACTTCGACTTCAACACTTTTGCGTCCGAGCTCTTCAACAACATCACGGTGCGCAAGACGGCTTCCGCCGAAGTGGAGGAAGGCTCGGTCGGCGCAACCGTCGATCTGCGGACGGGACGGCCGTTCGATTACAACGGCCTCACGTTTCTCACGCAGGTCCAGGGCGGCTACAACGACATTTCCGAGGATGTCAGCCCGCGCGGCGCGATACTGATCAGCAATACGTTCGGGGACGGCAGATGGGGCGCGCTATTCTCGGCGGCGTACACCGATCGCAAGTTGCTCGATGAAGGCTCGAGCACCGTGCGCTGGCAGAACGGCACGGCGGCCGGCGCGAACTTCGGCGCGCTGGATCCCAACTACGCTGCCAGCGGCTCAACCGCAACCCTGGCAGAGGTCAACGCGGCTTTTCATCCGCGCATTCCCCGCTACGACAAATACGAGCACGAGCAGGAACGGCTCGGTCTCACCGGCTCGCTGCAGTTTCAGCCGAGCGACTCGACGCAGCTGAGCCTCGACGTCATGTACTCGGAGTTCGACGCCGAGCGCAGCGAGATCTTCCTGGAATCGCACGTCTTCAGCACCAACGGCATGGCCGGCATCCAGGGCGTCGAAGTGAATGCGGCCGAGATCGGCGCCAACAATACGCTCGTCTTCGGCAATTTCGACAACGTGGACGTTCGCTCCGAGGCTCGCTTCGACGAGCTGGAGACCCGCTTCTACCAGGCCACACTGGATGGCGTGCATAGCTTTTCGGATACGTTCCGGCTGCACGGCCTGGCGGGGTTTGCGCAGTCGAACCATGACAATCCGGTCCAGACCACGCTCCTCTTCGATGCCAACGACATCGATGGCTACACCTACGACTACCGGGGTGACGACCGCCTGCCGCTGATCACTTACGGTACGACGGACGTCACGAGCCCAGCCACCTGGACGCTCTCGCAGATCCGTCTCAGGCCGCAGAGCACGCTCAACACCTTCAAGACGGTCTCGTTCGATGTCGACTTCAACATGTCGGAGCATTTCACGCTGAAGGCGGGGCCGCAGTGGAAGGATTACGAGTTCGTCACGACGGAAGAGCGGCGCCCCTCGGAGACGACCATTCCGGCGAACGTGGCCGCGACGCCGGTGAGCTCCTACAGCGAAGTGATCTCGTTCGGTGACGGACTCGGTGTCCCGGGCGGCACACCCACCAGCTGGCTGATTCCCGATATCAATGCGGCCGGCAGCATGTTCGGGCTATACGACCCAAGCGTCTTCCCGCTCAGCATCACGCCCGCCCTGGGCAACAACAACACTGTCGAGGAAGAGGACACGGGCGGCTACGTGCAGCTCGACTGGAACGCCGAGATTTTCGGCCGGCCCCTGCGCGGCAACCTCGGCGTGCGCTACGTCGAGACCAAGCAGACCACGACCGCTTTCCAGACGCGGACAGGCTCGACACAACCCGTGGAGACGACGACGGAAAGGACATACGACAACACCTTGCCGTCGCTGAACATGGTGTTCGAGGCCACGGATGATTTTCTCATCCGCATCGGCGCCGCCAAGACGATGACCCGGCCCGGTCTCGGCCAGATCACCCCGGGCGGCACGGTCTCGGTGAGTGGCAACCTCAAATCGGTGAACACGGGTAACCCGGAACTGGAACCGTTCGAAGCCGACAACTACGACCTCGCGTTCGAGTGGTACTTCGCCGGCGAGTCGCTCGTTTCAGTCGCGTTCTTCTACAAGGACATCAGCACCTTCGTGCAGACGATCCGGGAAACGGGCCAGCTGTTCTCGGACAACCCGCTCGGTCTGCCCGACGACGTCGCACTCACCTTGTGCGGTCCTGCGGTGCCTGCGGATACCTGCTTGCAGGGCTGGGAATTCAGCACGCCGGCCAATACGCCGGGCGGCGACCTGGATGGCTTCGAGATCAGCTACCAGCAGCCGTTCACGTTCCTGCCTGCGCCGTTCGATGGCTTCGGAGCCATCCTCAACTACACGGCGGTGGACTCGAAGGTCAAATACCTCAACCAGGATAACGTGGTCGTCGCCAACACGGATCTCACTGGCCTTTCGCAGAGCGCCTACAACGCGACGCTGTATTTCGAAAACCAGCGCTTCAGCGCGCGCGTCTCGGCGGCGTATCGCGACGAGTACCTGACCACGGTACCGGGACGTAACGGCAATGACGTCGAAGGCACGACGGAGACGCTGAACCTCGATGCGGCGGCGGCGTTCAAGCTCAACGACAACATCGAGTTCACGCTCGAAGCGATCAACCTTACAGATGAGTTCCAGGACCAGTGGGTCGACGGCAACGGCGACCGGCTGTCCTACTACCACCACACCGGACGAGAGTACTTCCTCGGCGCACGCTTCCGGTTCTGAAGCGGGTTCCTTCCCGCCAGTAGACGAGGGGCGTCGGGATCATCCCGGCGCCCCGACCCCTTGCGCGTGCAGACAGAACTAGAACATCAGGGGAACACAACATGCGCATGAAGACTGCACTCGTCACGGCGACGAGTCTGATGGCCATCGTGGCGGCGGGGTCTGCCAGCGGCGCGCCGCCGCGCGACCTGGGACGCGAAGTGCTGGGCTCGAACGACGGCTGGGCGGCGTCCGGATCGGGCACGACTGGCGGATCGCTCGCGACATCGGATCAGGTGTACGTCGTCACCAACCGGCGCGAGCTGATCGCGGCATTGAACAACGGCGTGCCCTCCTCCGCGTCGCCCTCGAATCCTTCGAACGCATCGAAGATCATCTACGTGAGCGGCACGATCGATGCGAACGTCGACGACGCCAATAATCCGCTCACGTGCGAGAACTACTTTGCTGCTGATCCGGGCGTCCCCGCTCAGGGTATCCCGCCCTCGGGACAGGTCTTTTCCTACGAGGCGTTCGAGGCAGCCTTCGACCCGGAGACCTGGGGCCGCGTGAATCCCAGCGGCCCGCAGGAGCGGGCACGTTTGGCGTCACAAGCCGTGCAACAGGCGCGCGTGCGCATCCGGCCGGGCTCCAACACCACGATCGTCGGACTCGGCAAGAGAGCGACCATCCGCGGTATCTGGCTCGACATCCGCGGCACTTCCGGACAGGCGAACAGCCGCACCAACATCATCGTGCGCAACCTCAACTTCGAGGATACCTACGACTGCTTCCCGCAGTGGGCACCGAACGACGGCGCGGACGGCTCCTGGAACTCGCTCTACGACTCGATCTCGCTGCGCGATTCCAACAACGTGTGGATCGATCGCAACTCGTTTCGCGACAACCTGACCGCCGATTTCACGCTGCCGCTGGTCTTCGGCGTGCTGTTCCAGGTGCACGACGGACTGCTCGACATCACCAATGCGTCGGATCTCGTGACGGTCTCGTGGAATCGGTTCCTCGACCACGACAAGGTGATGCTGATCGGCTCCTCCGACAACGCGCCATTGGATGTCGGCAAGTTGCGCGTCACGCTGCATCACAACCTGTTCGACACGCTCGGCCAGCGCGGCCCGCGCGTGCGCTTCGGGCAGCTGCACATCTACAACAACTACTACAAGGTGCCGAACGCGGACACGTACCAGTACAGCTGGGGCGTGGGCATCCAGTCGAAGATCTACGCGGAGAACAACGCGTTCTGCACCGAGACCGCACTCGAGGAGCCGGTCACTCCCGATCGCTTCATCACGCGCCTCAACGGCACGGCCATTCACGAGGCCGGCACGGTGATCTGGCAAGCCGGGCACGGGTTCCAGCCTGTGGACGTGCTGGCCGCCTACAACGCGGTCAACGATCCCGATCTGTCGAGCGACGTGGGCTGGGTGCCGACCTTGTTCGACTGGATTGAACCCTCCGAGAACGTGGAGTGGCGCGTCGAGATGCGCGCCGGTCCGAGGTAGCAGAGCTCACCTGATCACCTGCGGGCATGGGTCCATCGCGACCCGTGCCCGCGGTGCTCACTTGCGGGTCATGAAACGCAGGTCCCACTCCGCGGGATCGAACTTCTGCCGCGTCTCCGGTTGCACCGGGTAGCCGCCGACGTCCTGTTCGCTATCGATGATCTCGCCGCGCGCTTCGATGGTGTCGGCGACGATGCGCCGATCGATGGCATCGCGATCCCAGGGCCGCGCGCCGGCATTGCGGATCACTGCATCCTGGACTTCGGACGCCGCCAGGACTTTCAGGCCCTCGGGCATGGAGACGGGTTGCTCGACATGCCGGACCGAGGCCGAAGCAGTCGTATAGCGGCCCTCGGCGGGCAGCGGCCGCCCGAGGCGATCGACGGCGATGTTGTCCTTCGCGTAGAGCTCGACGTCTCCCGAACCGCCGAACGTGAACAGGGCGAGGTCGGATGTCGTCGACGGCCCGGCGCGCAGCACATTCCCCAGCAGCGTGAGCTGCCCGGCTTGCCGCGGCTGATCCCCCCATTCCTCGGCGATCAGGTTGTAGTGCACCGCGCGCGTGCCCGGGTTGTAGATCAGGTTATTGATCACCGCGCCCCGTACACCGCCCTTGAACAGGGGGCTGCGCTCCAGGTTGTGCGCGTACAGGTTGCCGATGATCAGGATGTCGGTGACGTTGTCGTGGATCAGGGACCCCTTGGAATGCTCGCCCTTGCTGTGCGTGGAACGGGCGAGGCCCTCGGCGATGAGGTTGTTGCTGAACGTGATGCGATGCGAAGTGCCCTTGCGCCAATCGTCCGGATCCTTGCCCGTAAAGCGCGGCCCCGAGGCGGACAGGTTCTCGTCCGTGGCCCAGGTCAGCGAGCAGTGATCGACGATCACGTCATGCGCTCCGCCGAGGGTCGAGATGGCGTCGATTTCGAGGCCGCTTCTCTTGGCCGCGCCGGCCTCGCCGGGCCGCACCCGCAGGTGCTGCACGATGACGTCGTGGGTCGCGATGTCGATGCCGCCGCGTACCAGCGTGATGCCGGGCGAGGGTGCCGTCTGGCCCGCGACCGTGAGGTAGGGTTGCTCGATGCGCACGGTGCGGCGCTCGAGATCGATGACGCCGCCGACCTCGAATACCACGATGCGCGGGCCGTGTGTCTCGAGCGCTTCGAGCAGCGACCCCGGGCCGGTCGGCATCAACGTCGTCACCCGAATGACTCGACCGCCCCTGCCACCCGGCGTGCTGGCAGCCCACCCCAGCGCGCCTGGAAAGGCGGGCAGCTTGTCGGCTCCGGCTGTCGGTGCAGCGTCCGCCGCAACGCTCCCGGCAGAAGCTGCGAGCCAGAGCGCGGCACATATTCCCGGCAGCAGAGATCGATTCACCATTATGTTTTCACCCCGCACGACCGGCCGCTCGAGGCCGGCGTTCAATTGTAAATGACACCGGTTTCCTATATACAAACAACCACCACCGGTTGACCGCCGCACGAGCGCATGAACCGCACACTGACGAGCTCATCAGCGCCCGTGCGCGCCATTGCCGAGCAGCTGGTGAAGGCCCGGCGCACGGCCACTGCGCTCGCGGAATTTCCCGGCCCGATACCCACCGATCTCGACTCGGCGTACGCCATCCAGAGCGCGGCGATCGCGCTGTGGTCGGACGTCGTGGCGGGCTGGAAAGTCGGCCGGCTCGGTCCGCAATGGCAGGCAAAATTTCACGAGGAACGGCTCGTCGGTCCGATCTTCGGGGCCTCGATTCGCAGCGCTCATGACGGGCGAACAGTCGAGTTCCCGGTGTACGAAGGCGGCTTTGCGGCGGTCGAAGCCGAGTTCATTTTTCGGCTGAAATCCGATGCGCCCGTGGAGAAAAAGCAGTGGACGGCCGAAGAAGCCGGACGCCTGGAGCTCGAACTCCTGGTGGGGATTGAGACCGCCGGTAGCCCTCTTTCGAGCATCAATGAGCTGGGGCCAGGCGCTATTGTTTCAGATTTCGGCAACAATTCCGGTCTGATCCTGGGTCCGGACATCTGGGATTGGGATCGCCGGCGCGCTCGATTCGTTGACGTCCGAGGTGTGGATCGACGGCGTTTCGGTCGGCCGCGGCGGGGCGTTTTCACTGCCCGGTGGACCGCTCGCGGGACTCGCGTTTGCGCTCGACGCGCTGCGCGCAACTCACGCGGCCGTTGAAGGCCGGCGACCTGGTCTCGAGCGGCGCCACCACCGGCATCCATGACATCCGCGTCGGTCAGTCGGCGCGCGTCGGTTTCGGCGCCGACGGCAACATTCTCTGCCAGGCAGTCCGCGCGGGAGCGACTGCTTCCGACCGGTCGAAGAGGGCGAAGGCCTCATGCTGACGCGGCGGGCGATGCTGCTCGGAGCAGGCGCGGCATGCGCTGGAATCCGCCCCAGCATCGGCCACGCCAAGAGCATGCGTGCTGACCGCGGCGGACGTCCATGTCGACGGCTATCCGACGGTCGAGGCCGTGCGTTGGATGGGCAAGATGCTGGCGCGCGAAACCGACGGCCGGCTCGACGTCCGCGTCTACCACTCGGGTCAACTCGGCCGTGAAACCGACACCGTCAACCTGGCCCGTTTCGGCGTGCTCGATATCACCCGCGTCAACATGGCGGCCCTCAACAACGCCTTCCCCTCGACCCAGGTCCTGTCGCTTCCCTATGTCTTCGATTCCGTCGAGCACATGCGCCGCGCGCTCGATGGGGACGTCGGCCGGGAGATCCTCGGGCACTTCGATGCGCGGGGCCTGGTGGGACTCGCCTTCTATGACTCCGGCGCCCGCTGCTTCTACAACGTGCGCCACCCCGTGACGGCACCGGCCGACCTGCACGGGCTGAAGCTTCGGGTCCCGCCGTCGGACATCTTCATCGCACTGGTGCGCACCCTGGGCGCCAATCCGACCCCGCTGTCCTATGGCGAGGTTTATTCCTCGCTCCAGACCCACCTGATCGATGGCGCGGAAAACAACTGGCGCAGCTTCCATTCGAGCCGCCAGTTCGAGGTCGCCCGCTACTGGGCCCAGTCCGAGCACTCCTACTCGCCCGAGGCGTTGCTCATGTCGCGGCGCCGGTTCGACGCGTTTTCCGCAGCGGACCAGGAGCTCATCCGGGCAGCGGCGACCCAGTCCGTGCCGTACATGCGCGAGCTCTGGGATCGCGCCGAGGCGGATTCCCGGGCGGCCGTGATCGCGGCCGGTGTCCAGGTGACGGAGGTGGACCGGGCCGCGTTTCATCGCGCGGCACAGCCGGTCCTGGACTCGTATCTCGAGGATTCTGAGCTCGAGCGGTTGTACCGGGGCATCCGGGCGGCGGCCTGAAGCGGCCAGTCAGGGGAGGGGGATGACGGAACAGGCGCGATGGGCGAGGGTGTGTCTGGACGTTCTGGCGCGCGCTGCCGTCACGATTGCGAGCGCCGCGCTGGTCGGCATGGCGATCGTGGAGGGGTGGCAGGTGTTCGCCCGCTACGTCCTCAACGACTCGCCCAGCTGGACCGAGCCCGTGGCGCTCCTGCTCATGAGCACCGTCATGATGCTCGGCGCCGCGGTTGGCACCCGCAACGACGCCCATTTCGGCTTTTTCATCGCGGTCGAGGCCGCTCCCGCTCAGGATCCGCCGCGCGCTGCTCGCGCTGGCGCGGCTGATCGCCACCGGCATCGGCCTGCTACTCGCGATTTGGGGCGCAGAGCTCCTGATCGACAGCTGGAACATCCCAATGGCCGGCGCGCCCCTGCCGCAGGGCCTGGTATTCCTGCCGTTCTGCCTCGGCGGCGTCCTGATCGCGTTGTTCGCGCTCGAGCGGCTGATCACGTCGCCCGATTCGCGGACGGGAAGCTAGGCCATGGCCATCGCCATCCTGTTCGGCGTGCTCCTGGTCCTGCTGGTGATGGGCGTACCGGTGGCGTTCGCGCTGATCGCAGCGGCGCTCGCCACGGTGCTGTACCTCGACATGCCGGCGATCGTCGTCGTGCAGCAGACCGCGGCGGGAGCGGGGATCACCTCGCTCCTCGCCATCCCGCTCTTCATCTTCGCGGGCGAGATGATGATGCGCGGCGGCATCTCCGACCGTCTGATCGCGCTCGCCGCTTCGCTGGTCGGTCACCTGCGCGGCGGTCTCGGCCAGGTGAACGTGCTCGCCTCGCTCTTCTTCGGGGGCGTGTCGGGCTCCGCGATCGCGGATGTTTCGGCGATCGGCGGCACCATGATTCCGCAGATGGTTGCGCGTAAATACGACCGCGACTTCGCCGTCAACGTCTCGATCTCGGCCGCCATCGTGGCGCTGCTCGTGCCGCCCTCGCACAACCTGATCCTCTACTCGGCCGCGGCCGGCGGCACGATCTCGATTGCGGACCTGTTCGCGGCCGGCATCGTGCCCGCGCTGCTCCTCACCGCCGTGCTCATGATGACCGGCTGGATCATCGCGCGGCGTCGTGGCTACGGCACCGACGCCTTTCCCGGGTTTCGGCGAAGTGCTGCGGCGCTTCATCGCCGCACTGCCCGGCCTGTTGCTGGTCGCGATGATCTTCATCGGCATCCGCGCCGGCATTTTCACCGCCATCGAGAGCGCCTCGATCGCCGTGATCTACGCGGTGCTGGTGACGGGTCTCGTGTATCGCAAGCTCACGGTCGCAGTGTTCCTCGAGACCTGCTTCGGCGCCTTGCGCACCACCGGTCTCATCCTCTTCATCATCGGCGCCGCCGCCTCGTTCGGCTGGCTGCTCGCCTATCTGCAGGTCCCGGCGGCCGCGGTCGATGCCCTGTCGGGCATTTCCGATAACAAGAACGTGGTGCTGCTGGTGATGGTGCTGCTGCTGCTCGCGCTCGGCACCTTCATGGATCTCGCACCGCTGATCATCATCTGCACGCCCATCTTCCTGCCGGTCGCCAAGGCGATCGGCGTCGACCCGGTGCACTTCGGTGTGATCCTCATCCTGAAGGGCGGCATCGGCCTGATCACGCCGCCGGTGGGTTCCGTGCTCTTCGTCGGCACCGCGATCGGCAAGATCAGCGTCACCGAGACGCTGCGCACGATCTGGCCGTTCTACCTCGCGACGCTCGCCGTGCTCTTCATCATCACCTTCGTGCCGATCCTGTCGCTGTGGCTGCCCGCAGTGTTGAAGTAACGTCGCCCGCGCTCAAACGGTCGTAGGCGCGACCCAGTGCGGTGGTGAAGCGCGGCTCGGCGATCAGCTCGGACGGAAAAACATTCTCCATCTCGAAGAAGCGCCGCAGGTCGCTGCTCGCACGCCCCTCGGTGGCGGCGCCGATGTCGAAGAGCTTTTCGGCCCACGGATCGACGACGCGCTCGCCGCTGAGCGCGCGTGAGCGTACGAACTGCAGCCACGCAGCGATCGGCAGGCACAAGCGCTCGATGGATGAGCCCGCAGCCAGCGCATCCGCAACCGTTGCCGAACAGACGGATCGGCAGCTTCTGCGAGCCGTCCCACGCGATCTGTGCCAGCGGATGGCGGATGGCCGCATTGCGAAAGCGCCGCAGGATAGCGTCGACGTACTGGCGCAGATCGAGTCCGCGCGGCGCGACCAGGGTCGGCGCGATATCGTCCATCATCAGGGAGCGAACGAAATCCGCGAGTGCCGGGTTCGCCATCGCTTCGGCGACGGTGCGCAACCCGGCGAGCGTGCCGAGATAGGCGAGCGTCGAATGTGCGCCGTTGAGAAGACGCAGCTTGGCGCGCTCGTAGCCCGCGATATTGTCGGTCACCGTGACGCCCACCGAGCGCAGGTCCGCGGCGGTGCTGCGGACATCGTTCTCGATGACCCATTGCACGAACGCCTCGCGCTGCACCGGCCAGCGATCCTCGAAACCGAGCGCGCTCTGCACGCGCGCGCGCAGCGCCTCATCCGTCGCAGGCGTGATGCTGTCGACCATGGTGCCGGGGAAGGCCACTTCGGCGTCGATCCACGCGGCGAGCTCCTTGTCGCGCGCGCTCGCGAGTTGCAGCACCGCGCCCCGCAGGCGCCGGCCGTTGTCCGCGAGGTTGTCGCAGCAGAGCACGGTGAGCGGCCCCACCTGCGCCGTGCGCCGCACGCGCAGGCCTTCAACCAGGTAGCCGATGAGGCTGATCGGCGCTTCAGGCGAGCGCAGGTCGTGTTGAATGTCGGGATGCTCGAGATCGAGCGAGCCGTCCCCGGCCAGGCAATAGCCCTTCTCCGTGACCGTCGCAGTCACGAGACGAGTATCCGGGGCGGCCAGGCGGGCGAACACAGCAGCGGGACTCTCGGCGGCGACCAGCACTTCGCGCAGTGCGCCGATGACGCGATTCGAGGACTGCTCGTCGAGAACGGCGAGCGTGTAGAGACCATCCTGCGGAACGAGCGCATCGCGCACCGCGCTGGTGCGCAACGACACGCCGCTGATGGCCCAGTTGCGGTCCTGGTGCAGCAGATCGTCGAAGTAGCAGGCCTGGTGGACGCGATGAAACGCACCGGGACCGAAATGGACCACGCCGATGCGCGTATCGGCGCGCTCGTAGCCGGGTAATTGCACGCCGCCGTTGATACGGCGCAGCGCCGCCTGTGAAAGGCGAGGGGTGACGGGCGCGGGCATTCGACTAGAGCGTCACGCCGCCCTTCCAGATGGCGATCTCGCGCTCGTCGTTGAGCTCGTTGCGCGCGCGGCTCGACCCGAGGCCGTCGCGAGGATGAGCTGCATGCAGTTCATCGGCGGCCTGCTCCGGCGCCGCCCCCGCCAGCACGCCCGGCGTCGAAGTCGATCCAGTCGGGCTTGGTGTGCGCGAGCGCGCGTTCGAGCTGATCTTGAGCGTCGGCACCGGGAAACCGAGCGGCGTGCCGCGGCCGGTGGTGAACAGGAGGAGGTTGGCGCCGGCCGCGACCAGCGCGGTCGAGGAGACCGCGTCATTGCCGGGCGCCTCGAGCAGTGCCAGCCCCGGCCGCGAAACGCTTTCGCCGTAACGCAGGACGCCGGTCACCGGGGCGCGTCCGCCCTTCTGCACCGCGCCGAGCGATTTCTCCTCGAGCGTCGTGATGCCGCCGGCGATGTTGCCGGGCGACGGGTTCTCGTACACCGGCTGGCCGTGGTCGATGAAGTAGCGCTTGAAGTCCGTTCACCAAGCCGCGATATCGCGCGAACACCTGCGTCGCTCGCGGCGCGTTCCATCAGCAGGTGCTCGGCGCCGAAGATCTCCGGGATCTCGGTGAGCACCGCCGTGCCGCCGGCGGCGGTGACGCGATCCGCGATGCGTCCGACCAGCGGGTTGGCCGTGAGGCCGCTGAAGCCGTCCGAGCCGCCGCACTTGAGACCGATGCGTGAGAGTCGGACGCCGGGCAGTCCTCGCGCCGATCGCGAGCTCGGCGAGCTGCGACCAACTCGTCGAGCAGCGCTCATGCCCGCCTCGATCTCGTCGCCGCTCTCCTGCGCGGCGAGGGCGCGGATGCGCTCGCGTCGAAGCGCTCGGGAGCGTTCTCATCAGGCGTCGAGCTGATTCGATTCGCAGCCGAGGCCGAGCATCAGCACGCCGCCCGCGTTCGGATGCCGCGCGAGTGCGGCGAGCAGGCCGCGCGTGCGCTCGAGATCGTCGCCGAGTTGCGAGCAGCCGAACGGTGCGTGAAGGCGTGAATGCCGTCGACGCGCGCACCGTAGCGCTCGCTCGCGAGCCGCGCGAGGCGTTCGGCCGTGCGATTGACGCAGCCGACGGTCGGCAGAATCCAGATCTCGTTGCGCGTCGCCGACGCGGCCGTCCGACGCGGCGATAGCCGCGAAACTGCGCGGTCTCGGCGCGCACCGGTGGAGGTGTTGAAGCACTCGCTGAAACGAAGCGGTGCTCCTCGATGCCGGCCAGCTCGGTCGCAAGGTTGTGGGTATGAACGTGAGCACCGCGCGCAATCGCCTGCCGGGCGCGGCCGATCGGCCAGCCGTACTTGCGCACCTGCTCGCCCGCCGCCACGGGACGCAGCGCGATCTTGTGGCCGCTCGGAATCGGCTCGAGCGTCTCGACCACCGCATCCGCCAGCAGCAGTCGCTCGTGCGGGGCGAGCGGGCGCAGTGCCACCGCGACGTCATCGCGCGGATCGATGCGCCAGACGCTGCGGACTGCGAGTTGTGGCTCGGCGGCCATGGCCGGTGGCTGTTCCAGGCGAAAGTGCTGGGATTCGGCTGATGATAGCTGGTATGGTAACCGGTGTCATTTTGCCGGCTGAGGTATCCTTTGCGCACCCGTATGGCGAGCAAACCCGCACGCAGAAGCCGCGCGAAGGCGCCGGCCCGCAGCGCGAGCGCTGTGGCGCGTGCAGCCGCCATTGCGCCGCGCGCAGGTACCGCCGCGTTCAAGCACACGATCAACGACATCGCGCGCCTCGCCAACGTCTCGAAGAAGACCGTCTCGCGAGTGCTCAACCAGTCGCCGTTCGTGCGCGAAGAAACGCGCACCCGCGTCGAGCGAGATCATGCTGAAGGTCGCGTACACGCCCGATCCGCAGGCGCGCGGGCTCGCCTTCCGGCGTTCGTTCCTCATCGGGCTGGTCTACGACAACCCGAACGCGCAATACATCGTCAACATCCAGGAAGGCGTGCTCGGCGCAATCCGCCGCTCCGGCTTCGAACTGGTCGTGCACCCCTGCGACCGCACCAGCGCCGCGTTCCTGCCGGACGTGAAGTCCCTCATTGGCCGGCAGAAGCTCGACGGCGTGATCCTGTTGCCACCGATCTCCGAAGATCCCGCACTCGCGCGCATGCTGAAGGAAATGGATTGCCGCTACATCCGCGTGCTGGCCGTGCCGCTGGATGAGCCCTCCAACATCGTGCTCGCGATGGATCGCGACGCCGCGCGCCAGGTTGCAGAACATCTCGCCAAGCTCGGCCACAGCCGCATTGCGCTCATCGCGGGGCCGTCGTCGTATCGTTCAGCGCACGAACGCCGCAGCGGATTTTCGGATGCCCTGGCGGATCACGGCCTCGCGTTGCCCGCCGAGTACGTGGTGGAGGGTAGCTACACTTTCGACTCCGGTTTTGCGGGCGCCGAGGCCTTGTTGTCGCGCTTTCCGCGGCCGACCGCGATCTTCGCCTCCAACGACGAGATGGCGGCGGGCGTCTACAAGGCAGCCTACCTCAAGGGCCTGCAGATCCCGAAGGACCTGAGCGTCGTGGGCTATGACGACGCGCCGCTCGCGTCGCGGATCTGGCCCTCGCTGACCACGGTGCGCTTGCCGATCCGTGACATGGGCAAGATCGCAGCCGAGCGGCTCATCGCCAAGATCCAGCAACCGGACGGCCCGGCCACTCCGGCCTCGACCGTGCATCCGCATCTCGTGGTGCGCGATTCCTCGGGCCGCCCGGCCACTTGATGCCTCCCATCGGGGCTCGGACGGGCCAATCCGGCCCGCGCGCGACTTCGGGCCTTTTTCATGCCTATAATGACACCGGTTACCTAAATGCCGGTTTTTTGCGGCCGTGACCAAGCAGATTCACCAGCCGGGCCGGGAAGTTGACTCATGACGAGTGCATCGGCGACAGCACCGAAACGCGCCCTCGCGGCCCGGAAACTGGCCGTGCATCCCGATCGCCTCTTTCCAACGGATCCGACCGTTCGGGCCCTGGCGCGGACGCTCTACCGCGGCGTGTGCGACCTGCCGATCATCAGTCCGCACGGTCACACCGACCCCGCCTGGTTCGCCTACGACAAGCCCTTCACGAATGCGACCGAGTTGCTGCTCGCCCCGGATCATTACCTGTTCCGCATGCTCTACAGCCAGGGCGTGTCGCTGCGCGATCTTGGCGTCCCGTCGCGACAGGGACCCGTCGGAGACCGACCCGCGGGCGGCGTGGCGACTGTTCGCGCGCCACTACCATCTCTTCAGCGGCACGCCGTCGGCCATGTGGCTCAACTACGTGTTCGTGCGGATCTTCGGCCTGGGCGTGCGGCTCGACGAGGAATCGGCCGATCACTACTACGACACGATCGGCGAGAAGCTGCGACACGCGTGAGTTCCGCCCGCGCGCGCTCTTCGAGCGCTTCAACATCGAAGTGCTCGCCACCACCGAATCGCCCGTCGACACGCTGGAACATCATCGGGTGATTCGCGCGAGCGGCTGGCACGGGCGGATCATCACGGCCTACCGTCCCGACGTGGTCGTCGATCCCGAGCACGAGCACTTCGCCGCCGCGCTCGCGCAGTTTGCCGAGCAGACGCGCGAGGACGTGTACGGCTGGCGTGGCTATCTCGCTGCGCACCGCGCGCGCCGGGCCGCCTTTGCGGCGCTCGGTGCGACTTCGACTGATCACGGTCATCCGACCGCCGCCACCGCCGACCTGTCAGCCGCGGAGGCCGAGCGGCTCTTCAAGCGCGTGACCGGCGGGGATTTCAGCGCCGCGGAGGCCGAGCTGTTCCGTGCACAGATGCTGGTCGAAATGGCCCGCATGAGCCTCGATGACGGCCTGGTGCTGCAGATCCACCCGGGATCGCTTCGCAATCACAACCGCTGGCTCCACGACACCTACGGCCGCGACAAGGGTGCCGACATCCCGCTGCCGACCGACTACGTGCGCGGTCTCAAGCCGCTGCTCGATCGCTTCGGCAACGAACCGCGCCTCAGTGTCATCGTATTCACGCTCGATGAAAGCACCTACAGCCGCGAGCTCGCGCCGCTCGCCGGTCACTACCCGGTCCTCAAGCTCGGCCCCGCGTGGTGGTTTCACGATAGCCCCGAAGGCCTGATGCGGTTTCGCGAGCAGACCACCGAGAGCGCCGGGTTCTACAACACGGTCGGTTTCAATGACGACACGCGCGCGTTCCTGTCGATCCCGGCGCGTCATGACACGGCACGGCGCATCGATTGCGCATTCCTGGCGCGGCTCGTGGCCGAGCATCGAATGGAAGAGGACGAGGCACACCAGGTGGCCGCCGACCTCGCGTATCACCTGCCGAAGCGGGCCTACAAGCTCGACCGGCCCGCGGCGTCGTGAGCGCCGCCTCAGCAACGGAGCATCGCATGCGAGTCAAAGTGCTTCAGGCCAGCCATCCCGACATGATCAAGTCGCTCGATACCGAGCAGCTGCGTGCGCTCTATCTCGCGAGCGAGATTTTCGCGGCCGACGAGATCTGCCTGACGTACAGCCATGTCGAGCGCTTCATCATCGGCGGGGCGATGCCGGCACGCGCGCCGCTCAAGCTCGACGCCGCCAAGGAAATCGGCTCGAGCTCGTTCCTGGCGCGTCGTGAGCTCGGCGTCGTGAACATCGGCGGCCCGGGTCGAGTCACCGTGGATGGCACGCACTACGATCTCGAGCCGCGTGACGGTCTCTACATCGGCATGGGCGCAACTGACATCGTGTTGTCCTCGAAGAACGAAGCCAACCCGGCCAAGTATTACCTCGCGAGCTCACCCGCCCATACGCGCCATCCCACCGTGAAGATCGCGGTGGCTGACGCCAAGCCGATGCCGATGGGCTCGGTCGAGACCTGCAACGAGCGCACCATCTTTCAGTACGTGCATCCCGAGGTCTGCAAGTCCGCGCAGCTGCTGCTCGGGCTCACGGCGCTCAAGAAGGGCAGTGTCTGGAACACCATGCCCTGTCACCTGCACGATCGGCGCTCGGAGATCTACTTCTATTTCGACCTGAAGCCGACGGATCGCGTGTTTCATTTCATGGGTCAGCCGCACGAGACGCGGCACATCCTGGTCGCGAACGAGCAGGCCGTGATTTCACCGCCCTGGTCGATCCACACGGGCGCGGGCACGGCGAGTTATTCCTTCATCTGGGCCATGGCGGGCGACAACCAGGACTACAAGGACATGGACCAGGTCCCGACTCCCACGCTGCGCTGACGGCCCGACGGGTGAGTAACGCATTCGATCTCAGCGGACGCGTGGCGCTGGTCACCGGCGCGAATACCGGGCTGGGTCAGGCGATCGCGATTGCACTTGCGCAGGCCGGAGCGGACATCGTCGCGGTCGGCCGCACGGCTCCGGATGAGACAGCGAAGCAGGTGCGCGCCGCGGGACGGAAGCTGCACGCCATCGATTGTGATCTCGGCGCAAAACCCGACACGCGCGCGATCGTCAAGGAAGCGGTCGCGAAGGGCGGCCGGCTCGACATCCTGGTCAACAACGCCGGCATCATCCGCCGCAACGAGGCGCTCGATTTCACGGAAGACGACTGGGACGCGGTCCTGGATCTCAATCTCAAGACGGTCTTCTTTCTGTCGCAGGCCGCGGCGCGAGCGATGCTCGAGGGTCCTGGCCGCGGCAAGATCATCAACATCGCCTCGATGCTGTCGTTCCAGGGCGGGATTCGCGTGGCGTCCTACACCGCGAGCAAGAGCGCCATCGCCGGGCTCACGCGCGGGCTCGCCAACGAATGGGCGGCGCGCGGCATCAACGTGAACGCGATCGCGCCTGGATACTTCGAGACCAACAACACCACCGCGTTGCGCGCCGATGTCGAGCGCAGCGCCGACATCCTCAAGCGCATTCCGGCGGGCCGCTGGGGAAAGCCCCAGGACCTCGGTGGCGCCGCGGTATTCCTCGCTTCAAGCGCCTCCGACTACGTGCACGGCGCCATCCTGCCGGTCGACGGCGGCTGGCTCGCGCGCTGACCCTCACCCCAACCCCGAGGGTCGAGCGTTATCGCAGCTGAATCGCCGCGCCGCGCACCAGCGCCGTTCCCGCGGGACCGATTGCGCCGAGGGCAGTAGCAGCCCCCGTCCTGAGGTTGATCCGGTAGAGCATCGACTGCGCCGTTGCGGTGGGCTGTAACACTGCGAGTGCCATTCCGTCGTCACCGCCGACGATGTCGAATCCGCCGATGGCCGTGAAGGTCTGCATCGGGTCGAGCCGGCCAATGGTCGACAACGTGCCGTTGTTCGGCGGGTTCTGCAGACTGCAGCGTGTTTGTCGCGACATCGATGACCGCAGCGTGGTCGCCGTCGTACCGGCGAAATTGCGCGTGTACGCCGCAGCGATCGCATGCGGCGCCACGACGTTCAAGTTGCCGTCGGTGATCGTCATTCCCGTCTGCACGTTGATGCGCAGATTCTGACCAGTATCGCTCACGACGCGCAAGCGATCCGCGACGGGATTGAAGTCGACGCCGAAGCTCGTGCCGCTGAGTGCCGTGAACGGGTCCGTCGTGTCGGTCGCGTCCACCGTGAGCGTCGCGGCCAGCGTGGCTGCACCCGTCATGGGATCGATGTGATAGAGGTTGCCGATGCTGCCGAGTGCCCTACAACACGCCGGTCTTCGGACGAAAGTCGACGCCGAGGAGCGTCTCGCCCGTCTCGAGGTCCGTGATCTGCAGCGGTGCGCTCCGCAGGCCGGTGCGTTGCGCGCGAACGACGTGAGCGACGTACCGTTCACGGCGCAAACCGTTGCTATTCGCGGCGGGCGTCACGTTGCCCGGCGTCGCTGTCAGGCCGGTGATGCGATCGGTCGGCTGCGGCAGCGCGATTGCTCCGATCAGCGTCGCTGCGCCGCTCGTCAGATTCACGCTGTAGAGCGCGGACGGCGTCGATGCGGTCGACAGCGCTGCGAGCGCGGTGTCCGGACCCACGATCTCGAAGCCATTGATCGAGTCGGCGTCGACGCCGAGCGCGCCGACGTCGTTGAGGGTGCCGTTGTTGGGCGGATTCTGGGTGAACAGTCGGTCGTTCTGCGTATCGATCACGTAGAGCGTCGTGGACGCCGTGCCCTCGAAGTTGTTGGCATAGGCAGCGGCCGTGACTGCAAATGGCGCGCGATTGAGCGCGACGTCTGTCGTCGTCGCGCCGGTGTCGACATTGGTGCGCAGGTTCTGCTCGGCGTCGCTCACCGTGCGCAGCCGATCGACGACCGGATTGAAGTCGATGCCGAAGGCCATACCGGTGAGCGCCATGAAGGGACTCGTCATGTCGGTGATGTCGGCGCTCAGGGCCGGCGCCACCGTGGCGCCGCCGGTGACGGGATCGATCGTGTAGAGGCGTCCGCCATCCGTCAGCGCATACAGCATGCCGTTCGCGGGACGGAAATCGACGCCGAGCACGTTCTCGCCGCCCTGCAGACCCGTGATGGCAGTGTTGGTGTCGAGTGTGCCGGGTGTAGCGGCCTTGAACGTCACCACGCGATTGTCGGTCGTAACGCCGAAGACCGTCGCCTGCGGCGCCATTGCGAACGTGAGACCGCGAATGCGCTCCCCGCCGCCGATGGCGTTGACTCTCGTGGCCGCGCCGGTCGTGAGATTGATCGTGTGCAGCTCGGAGGTTGCGTCGCCTGCAAGATTCAACGCCGCGAAGGCGCTGCTATTGCGTCCATTGATATCGAAACCGCTGAGCGCCTGCACATCACCGCTCAGGCCGAGCGCGCCGACGGCCGCCAGGTCGCCGTTGTTGGGGTTGCCCGAGGGCTGTCCCTGGATCACCAGGCGATCGTTGGCCACATCGAGCCCGTAGAGCGTGGTCGTGCCCGCGCCCGCGAAGCTGTTGGTGTATGCCGCCGCCGGCACCGCCGCACCCGCCGGATTGAGCGCGATGTCAGTGGTGGTCGCGCCGCTGTCGACATTGATGCGCAGGTTCTGACCCGTGTTGCTGACGACGCGCAGCCGGTCGGGCACGGGATTGAAGTCCACGCCGAAATCGGTGCCGTCGAGAGCCGTGAAAGGATTGGTCGCATCAGCGGCGTCCGCGACCAGTGTCGACTTGAGCGTCGCAGCCGCGGTCGCCGTATTGAGCGTGTAGACGCGGCCGCGCTGCCGAGTGCGTACACCGCGCCATCGGCCGGCCGTACGTCAACACCCAGGATGCTCTCGCCTGCCTGCACGCCGCTGATCGACGCGGAGGTACAAAGTTTCTGCGGCGCGGCGCTGTTGAACGAGACCAGCTTGCTGGTCTCGCTGACACCGAGCAGCTCGCCAGGCGCCTGCGCCGGCGCACTCGCGGGCGGCGCGATCGCCATCCCACGGATGAGTTCGCCGGAATCGAGCCCTGTCACCGCGCCGGACGAAGTAGCCAGGCCGGTAATGAGGTCGATGCCATAGAGGGTGGGCGCACCGTTGATCAAGAGCACTGCGAACGCCGTGTTCGAGCCATCGGGCGCCGTCACGATCTCGAAGCCGTGCATCGAGTCCGGGTTCACGCCCAGGGCACCCACATCCATGACGACGCCGTTGTTGGGATCGTTCGTGACGAGCACGCGGTTGGTCGCCGCGTCGAGATAGAAGAGCGTGGTGCGGCAGGCCGCGGCGAAACTGTTCGCATAAGCCGCTGCAGTCACTCCCATGCGCGGCGCGCCCGCCGAATTCAGCGTGCCATCGGTGATGCGTTGCGCCGGTGTCGGCATTGACGCGCAGGTTCTGGCCAGTGTTGCTCACGATGCGCAGGCGATCCGACACGGGATTGAAGTCGACGCCGAAATCCGTTCCATCGAGTGCACTGAACGGATTGGTCGTATCGGCCGGGTCCGGAACGAGCATGCCCTTGCGCGTGGCGGCGCCGGTGCTCACGTTGATCGTATAGATACGGCCACCGTCACTCAGCGCATAGAGCTCGCCCGCGGGTGTGCCGCCCGGGCGAATGTCGATGCCGAGCAGGTCCTCGCCCATCAACAGGCCGCTGATACGGACGGCATTGGGAATCGCAGGCGCAGAGCGATTGAAAGTCACCAGCCGGTTGTCGCTGGTGAGGGCGAACGTATCGCCTGCGGCCGGCGGTGCCGGAGTGGGCGGTGGCGCGGATGTGTCGTCGTCGTAGTCGCTGCTCGAGCAGCCGACAATCGCCGTGGCGACCATGACGATCGCCGTGATGACTCTTCGCTCTCGACGCGCAGGCATGTCCCGTCTCCCGTTCCTCGGGCCGCGTGCGCACTTCCCAACATGGGAAGCCGCGACTGCGGTATCCGTTACGGGAGCAGGTACGTGCTCGGGATGAGCGTTGGATGCACGCCGAAAGTCAGGTCAACCCAGCAGCGCGCGCCGTCGCTCCAGGCTCTCGGGCGGCCAGTGGAGCTTGCGGTCGTAGTATTCCGCGACCGCCGGCGTGCCTGCGGGCAAGATCACCCACGGCTGTTTCGATGAGGTGTAGATATGAATCCCGGGCGGCAGCGCGTCCGGGTTGTCGAGCGTGCCGACGCGAACGAAACGGATCGCGTCGCCCGCCCCGGCGTAGTTGCTCCACACGGCGATGCGACACGTCGGGCAGCGAGATACTTTCTGCCCCTTACCGCTGTTCGTGGGTATGGTGACGGCCTCGGGCGTGCCGCTCAGCAACACGACGCGATCCGCTTCGATCATCGCATTGAGGGCGAAAGCGGTGCCCGTTTCACGCTGACACCAGCGGCAGTGGCAACAGTGCACGAACAGCGGGCTGCTCGTCATTCGGTAACGGATGGTGCGGCATGTGCAGCCGCCCTCGAGTGCTGGCTCGGCGCTCATCGCGTGACTCCGGGTGGAAGGACTGACTCCGTCAGCGTAAGTCCCTCCGTTGGAACGCGCTAGGGCAGCTCCAGTTCCGAGTGTGGGTCGATGGAGTAGGGATAGATGCGCTCGAGAAATCGCGGCTCAGCACGCACGCGCTCGATCCAGGCGATGACGTTTGGAAAGTCATCGAGCGGCGCATCCGCATCCCGCGAGACGTGCGTATACGCATAGAGCGAGATGTCCGCGATCGTGTAGCCCTCGCCCACCACGAAGCGACGTCCGTCCAGGTGCCGGTCGAGTGCGCGCAATGCCTTGAGCCCCGCGGCACGTTTGCCCTCGACGAGCTCGCGGGGACGGCGCGGGAGCTTGCCGGTGAGTGTCCAGTAGCGCAGTGAACCCAGTGTCGACTGGATGTAGTCGGACTCGAACGACATCCATTGCAGCACTTGCGCGCGCGCGAAGGAGTCGGCCGGCAAGTACGCAGTGCCGTCGGCCAGGAAGAACAGGATTGCATTCGACTCCGCCAGCACGCGGCCGTCGTCGAGACGGATGGCCGGCACAGCGCCCGTCGGATTGATCGCAAGGTAGTCCGGGCGCTGACCGTGACCTTCGAAGATGCTCACGAGCTCCGTGCGATACGGACGCTCCAGCTGATTCAACAGCAAGCGGATCTTGTAGCCGTTCTGCGAGGGCAGGTAGTCGTAAAGCGTGAGCATGTCGGGCACCTCGGGCTGAGTGGAGAGGATTCTCCGCCGCCGCCGGCCAGGCCGACACTCCGATCCTTGCGGTGGAACTCCTACTGCTCCGGCTCGGCCTTCACGTTCGGACACGTCAGGCGGTACGGCCGATCGCCGAGATAGTGCTGCCATTCCTGGCGCGTCAGGTTGCGTGGCAGCTGCGCGCAGACCGCCGCTTCCGGATCCTTCGGCCGTAGACGAAACACTTCTATGACGCCGGGACCGTCGTCGCCTGCCACCGCAAGAGATTCTCCGTCCGGACTGAGCGCAAGCGCGTACACACGATAGTAGGGCACGCGCTTCAAGAGACGGCCGTCGTCGAGATCCCATGCACGGGCTTCGCCATAACCATCGATCGCCACGAAGTGACGCTTCCCGGAAGAACCCGCCATGTCGCGAATGAACGCGTCCGCCGCCACCGAAAAGCGCGGCGCGCGGGTCTTCAGATCCCACCACGTGATCTGGCCATCGTCATCCGGTGCGATCATGGCGTCGGTCGCTGCATCGAACACGACACCCCCAAAAGCGCTGCTGTCGGGACCGAGTCTCCAGGGTTCGCCACTTTCCAGGCTCCACACCCGCGTTTCCGTGTTGGAACCGAAGGAGGCGAGCATCTTCTCCTGCGGGTCAAAGCGCGCGGCGTCCACGTTCTTGTCATGCACGAAGCGCTGGCGGCGTTGTCCGGTCGTCGACTCCCAGACGTCGATGCTGCCATCGACCGCCAAGCCCGCGAGCAATGCCGCGGAAGGTGAAAACCCCACCCAATACACCGGCGACCCTTGCGTCATGCACCGCTGCTTCTCGCCAGACGTCGCGTCCCAAATGCACACGGTGCCGCTCTCGTCGCTCGTTGCCAGCCGCTCGCCCCTGGCATCAAAGGCGGCGGCGGTCGCAAGCTCGGTCAAGGACAGGCGCAGGACTTCCTTTCCGGTGCGCGCCTCCCACACGCGTGCGGTGGTGTCCGGGCCCGCGGTTGCGATGACGTCGCGCGTTGGGCTGAAGTCGATGACCTGTCGCGACTTGCGTCCGCCTTGAAACTTTCCGCGCTTGTCCCGCCACTCGGTGCTGCCACCCGTCCCTCCGTGGGGGATCCTCGCCACGACGGCGTCGCGATCGAGATCCCAAACAAGCGTGCCGCCCGCACCACTGCCGGCGGCCAGCAGGCGGCCGGCGGCATTGAAGGCGAGCGCTTCGGGCATGTCCTTGTCCTCGAGGGACAGCCGCTGGTCCGCCCCCGGCAGAATCACGAGCGCCTCGCGCAGTGCCCGCTCCGCACGCTCGGTGGGCGCAATGCGGTGAGCCTCGATCGCCAGCAGCGCGCTCAACACGAGATTGTCGAAGCGAACGGGGTCCTCCAACAGGTTGGTCCACCAGATCTTCTTCTCCTGCTCAGGCGTGAGCGTCAGGACTTCCGCGCGCACCCTGTTCGATTCCCGCGCCACTTCATCGGCCTCGGCCGCCAGCTCGCGTTTTGTCTCGACCTGACGCCACAGCAGCACGCCTCCGCCGACCAGCAACACCACGGCAGCTGCGACCGCGACCCGGCGCAGCATCTTCCGGCGCAGGAAAGCGCGTCGGCGCTGTTCACGTTCGGCGAGCTCCGCGCTGTCCACTGCACCGCCCTGGGCATGGATGCGCTGAATGTCCTCGATGAGCGCGAGCAACGTCGCGTCACTCGATTGGCCGCGCCATTGCGACAGGTCTCGCGACTGCGTCTGGCGAAAGGGCATCGGCGGCTCGCTGACATCGAGCGTCACCGGAGCGAGTGCCTGCCGCTCCCAGCCCTCCGAGGCCTCGGCCACGACCCAGTTCGAATCGATGGAATGCCGCGACCACAGCACCACGACGCAGCGGCTGGCCGCCACGGCTTCCTGGATACGCTTGGGAAACTGCTCGCCGGTGCGCAGGCTCGTGTCCCACCACACCGACCAGCCGCGCGCGGCGAGCAACGCATCGGCGAGCTTGCGCGCGAGCGCGCGGTCTTCGCGTGCGTAGCTGATGAAGACGTCGTGCATGGCTCTCCCGGGGTCAGAATTGAATTCTGACCCCACAGGAGTCAGCGATAGCGTGCGAGGATTTTCTTAATGACGGTTGGCACGACCGTCGCCTATTCCTCGGGCTCGGTCGTGAACAGCAATGGATAGCCCTTGCTCCGGCCAGCATCCGTCGCGTTCGTCGCCTTGGCTTCCGCCACATCCTTCGTGTAGACGGCGACGACGCACGCACCGCGCCGATGCGCCGTGATCATCACCCGCATGGCCTGATCCTCGCTGACGCGAAATTCCGCCTTCAGAACCAGGACGACGAACTCACGTGGCGTATAGTCGTCATTGACCAGGATGACCTTGTGAAGGCGGGGCCGTTCGACCTTGAGTTCATCCTTGGTGGTCGGCGTGGTGTTGATGTCACTCATCTTCGGGAAGCCGATCACGCCACCCGCTGGCGCGGAGCCGGCATCGGCAAGGCGGCGCTTGGCTTCGCGTGTAAATTTCCACCGGCAGTGGCCCTTTCCGCAGGATCGCGACATTGTCCTGAAGGTGCGCCGGATTCGCCGTTCCGACGATGGTGGTGTCCAGATCAGGATTGCTGAAGGTGAAGCGGAGGATGAACTCCATCGGCGTCATATCGCCAAGCAGGTCCTCGAGCTTCGGCCCGCTGCCAGCGCTCCCATTGCAGCCCCCGCTGCTTGCCGTCCGACGGGGCGCCCTTCGCGGCGCCGCCACGGATGACGATGCCCGCCCCGGCCTCGGACGCAGCGGCGATGACCGCCTCATGTTCGCGCTCCATCGCCGAATACGGGATCTGAAAAACGTCGAACACGCCCATGGCGATGTGGTCCTTCAGGTGCGGCAGCGTGCCGGACATGCCGATGAACCGCACCTTGCCGGCTTCCTTCAGCTCCATCATCGCGTCGAGGGAACCGTTCTCCTCCAATGTCTGCTGCGACGGCGAGATATGGAACTGCACCAGATCGAGATAGTCGGTCTTCATCCGCACCAGGCTTTGCTCGACACCGGCAATGATGTTGTCGCGTGTGTAGACGTGCGGGCTGACCTGGCCGACCGGCGCCGTCGCCGCGCCCACCAGGCAGCCGCATTTGCTCGCCAGATAGTACTCGGATCGCCGGTGGGAGATATAGCGGCCGATGCGCTCCTCGCTCACGCCATAGTCGATCGAGGTGTCGATGTAGTTGATGCCGGCATCGAGCACGGCGTTGAGGATCGTTTCGGCCTGCTCATCGGTCGTGGGACGCGCCCGCGGAGCGCCGCGCAATTCCATCGCACCATAGCCGAGCATCGTCACCTGCAATCCGGTACGCCCGAGTTCCCGCTTCGGCAGATCGGCCATGACATTCCTCCTTCGGCACCGCCCGGCTCTTGACGATATCGCGGGCGCCTGCGCGTTATGCTCCATTGTATACGGCGCGGCTGCCCGCCGCAAATCGACAGGAGCTCGCAGGAATGGCAAATTACCCCGATCTCAAGCTGTATGTCGCTGGCGAATGGCGCCGGGCTGACGGCCAGCCGGTGATCAACCCGGCCGATGAATCCGTTCTCGGCACTGTGCCTCACGCGACACGCGCGGACCTGGATGACGCGCTCGCCGCGGCGGAACAGGGCTTCAAAGTCTGGTCTCGCACGTCGCCGGCGAAACGCGCCGAGATCATCCTCGAAAGCAATACGTAACTGGAGTCAAGGAGCACGACAT
>CAWIYW010000010.1:0-6360 GCA_963840405.1 uncultured Gammaproteobacteria bacterium | reverse complement strand
TAATGCTACGCGCGGCTGTCCGGCAGGCCGAGCCGCTGCAACAGGCGCTTGAACCGCGGATGGCCGCGAAGCGCGTCCCAGGCCGGCTCCACGCTCGGCAGGTAGTAACCCAGCAGCCTTTCATCCGCCGCGCGCTCAAGCCAGTCGAGAGCCTGCTCGTCGTCTCCGAGCCCGGCGTGTGCCATCGCCAGCGTAAACGCCGGATAGTAGCCCGTCTTCCTGAGGCGCTCGAAGCCCCGGAGCATTTCCTCCGCTTCAGCGCGTCGCCCCGCGCGACCGAGACCGTAAGCGAGCGATGCCATCGAGAATGGCGCGCCGCCGATATCATGATTCGCGAGTTCGAGTTCGGCGACTGCTTCGGCATGCCGATCAGTCGCCAGATACGCGTGAGCGATGCAGTAGTGCGCAGTGGCGTAGTTGGGATCGATGCCGAGCGCATTCCGACAGATCAGCTCGGCTTCCTTTGGGTGGCCACCGCTTACGAACGCAATGCCACTAACTACGTCGGTTGCCGCCCACCTCGGGTCCAGCTCTGCCGCAGTACGACTGGCCCCAAGCGCCTCGTCGAATCGACCCATGTTTATCAGGAACTCTGCGTACCAGATCCGCAGGCCGGCGTGGTACGGCGCCGCTGTGATGGCCACACGAAATTGCTGATCGGCAAGCTCATGATCGAAGTCGTACCAATGACTGGCGGCAGCCAGGGCCCTGTGACCGTCGGCCGATCGTGGATCCAGCGCGATGGCTTTCAGGGCGTGCGCTTTCGCCTGGGTCATCGTCTCTACGATGGGCGAATCACCGAAGAAGGAAAGGTTGACGTATGCCACCGACAGAGCCGAATGTGCCGCCGCAAAATCCGGATCCAGCTCCACGGCGCTGTGAAACTGATCGATCGAGTACTGGATCTGTGGGCGGCTGGTACTGTGCTGAAGGCCGAGACCTCGAAGGTAGTGACGCACCGCCTCGGGATTCGTCGACAGGCGCTCGACCGTGTCGAGTACAGGCAGTGAATATTTGGCACCGTGTCGGTGTCGTAACGCTTGCTCCCATAGCGTCCGCGCGATCACTGGCTGGAGTGGGCCAAGCTCGCCGTAGGTCGTGGTGAACGATGAGCCCCAGATCTGCGTATTGGGCTCAACGTCCACGAGGGTGACCTTGATCGTCAGCCCGTTGCCGCGCGCGCTGACTTCGCCCGCGACGATCATGTCCACGTCCATGCGCTCGCCGATCGTCGCGGGCTCCACTTCCGGGCGGAAGTTGCGCAGCGAAGACACGAACGGACGCACCCGCAGGTCCGGCGCTCCAGCCATGTGATTGACCAGGGATTCGGCTACGGCTGCACCGAGGTGTGCTGTTTCCGTGTCTGTGGACTCGATGACGAACGGCAGCACGGCGAGCGTCGGCACGCCTGCGGCGGGCGGATCCGAAGCACGCCACCACAGGTATCCGCCGAGTGCCGCGACGACTGCGACGAGCGAGGCGACCAAGGGGAATCCTGGGCGCCGGCTGCTGCCACGCGCACTGTCCGCCTCGCCGTTGGTTTCGGTGCTGCGTGCCGCGCGCCACGAATCCAGCTCGCTCTTGAAGGCATACACCGAACTGCGGTCGTGGTGCGAAAGCCGGTGGATGGGGAGGCCTTCGTGCCGTTCCCAGCGACGCGCGGTTCGCTCGGTACGGCCTAGAAAGCTGGCAATCGCCTTCCAGGAATCCAACCGGTCCTGCGACCCGTTAGTCGACATCGCCGTGACACCCCCCGCAGGAATTATGCCTGCGGACATCAGCGGACATCCGACCGAAGTCCGGCGGTGTCAGTTGCTGCCGCGATACCGCCTCACGACATTGGGCGCTTGGGTCTTCGTCGATTCAACATTAAGTCTAAAGGGGGGATTCGCCATGTTTCTCAAGCACCTACACCTCAGGCTCGCCAAGAGGGGACTCGCACCCGTCGCGATTCTCGTGTCTGCCTTGCTGAGCACACCCGCGGTCGCGTGCAAGAACCCGGCCTTCGCACCGATGAGAGCGGCTACTACGAGCGCTCCCGGCGCGCTGATGAATGGCCTGTTCGAGGACGATCCAGCACCCCAGTTCGGGGACTTTTCGATCGTTGAAGGTGCCGCGGATTACAGCCTTGTCACCAACGACGGAAACGGCTCTATCGTTGGCATGTGGCACGCCATACTTCGAATCGGAGATGCCAGCGGCCCCGTGTATGACGAGGTCTTCCAGCAGTTTCACTCGGACGGAACCGAGATGATCATCAGCAATGGCTTGCCGCCGGCGCTGGGCAACGTTTGCGTCGGCGTGTGGAAGCGGACCGAGCCGCGTACCTACAAGCTCAGGCACATGACGTGGAACTGGTCACCCGAGACGGGCGGCTTTGGGGTGCCCGGCACGTTCGCCGGACATTTCGAGCTCCAGGTCAGATTGCGACTCGATTCGAACGGCAACGCGTACCGGGGCAGCTGGAAGGCACAGAACTTCGACCTGGAAGGGAATCACCTGCCTGAGCTCGATGCCGAAGGCGTCGTTACGGCGAGGCGCATCACCGTCAACTAATCACTAGGTTGCGACACGGCAGCCTCGCAGGCTGCCGTGTCCGCAACGGCCGGCGTGAGCTTCATCACGAGGTGATAGCCGACCGTCGTGACGATTGCGAGAAGAAGCCAGGCGAACTGCATGAGTGACCTCCAGCGCTAAAAGCTAGTCCAGCAGCTCCGCGAGATCGTAGGTCGACCGCTTTCCGACGTCCGCGCCGTGTTTCTCGATGAATTCCTCCGCGCAGCGCCGGCCTTCGTCGCGCAGCATGCAGAGAAATGCCCATTCCGCGTTCAGCTTGGACGACACGCCGAGCTCCGTCATGACCTCGCTCGTGATCCGATGGATGCGCATGCGCGCCCATTGCCTGCCGTCGTGGCTGCCCGGGTCCACGGCCTGGCGCAACAGCGCAATCATGCGCAGCTCCTTGAGGAGCGGCGTGTTGAACGAGATCTCGTTCAGCCGGTTCAGGATGTCGCGGGCCGTGCGCGGCGTGCCCTCGCGCACCACCGGGTTGATCTGCACCAGGATCGTATCGCTCGCGTTGCAGTCGGCAATGAGCGGCGTGATCGTCGGGTTGCCGGCGTAGCCGCCATCCCAGTACGGATCGCCGTCGATCTCGACCGCCGGGAACATCGTCGGCAGGCAGGCGGAGGCGAGCAGGACGTCGGGCGTGAGCTCGGCGTTCCTGAACACGCGACCGCGGCCGGTGCGCACGTTGGTCGCGGTGACAAAGATCCGGATCGGTGACACACGCAACCGGTCGAAGTCGATGTGCTCCGAGAGAATGTCGCGCATCGGGTTGAACGCGCCCGTGCCGAGGTCATAGGGCGAGAACAGGCGCGAGGCGAGATCCATGGCGACATAGGCAGGGGAGTGTTCGAGCGTCCAGCGCCCGAGCAGGATGTCGAGCGGCCCGCGCTGCAGCGGGCTGAAACGGGCAGCCTCGCTCACCTTGCGCCAGAAGGTTTCGAGCGCCTCGCGCGCGCCTTCGGCACCGCCTTTGATGTAGCCGTCTGCGAGTACCGCGGCGTTCATCGCGCCGGCGGACGTGCCGGAAATGCCCTCGATCTGCATACGCGGCTCTTCGAGCGCGCGGTCGAGCACGCCCCAGGTGAAGGCGCCATGCGCGCCGCCGCCCTGCAGGGCAAAGTCGACCAATACGGGAGCGTCGTTCCTCACACCGCGCGCAAGGAATCTCACGCGCGGAAACATGGTTGTGCACGATCACCCAGTTATCGCCGCGCTTGCGCATCAGCCGCGTGCTGATGCCATCCAGCGGGTTCTGCGGACGATCCAGCCGGAAACGGCTGATGAGCTGCGCCGCATCCGGCGCCAGCATCTCGATGCGGATGTCGGAGAAGTGGAGGACACCGCGCGTGGCCTCGGACGCACCATAGTCGCGGATGTAGTGATCGAGCGTGCCTTGCCAGTCCTTCTGGAATTCGCCGCGCGACACGAAGACCACGTCCGGGTTCGCGAATCCCTCCATATAGCCGCGGAAGTCGCCGCGATTCCACGCGGCTTCCATGCGGGTGATGAGCGCGAGGATAGCTTCCTTCTCCGCCTCCTCGGTCGCGGCGGTTGCCTGTAGTGGGGTTGAGGTGATGAGCGTGGAGGCGAGCAGCACGAGGAACAATCGCAGCTTCGAACTCATGCTCACATTCCCCTTCAGCGCTTCATCAATTGGTCGTACACGAGCTGGTACGGCTCGGATTCGATGCCCATGTCCCCGCGGAACGGCCGATCAAACGCGAAGACGACAAAAATCACCATCGCGAAGAACATGGTCAACAGCACTACCAGGGTCATGTGAAGGCGGGAATCCTTGACCCGGAAAAAGTAGGAAGCCGCGACGCCCAGCGCGGCGCCCAGGAATATCACCGTCCACAGCAGTCCCGGCAGGGCGGTCTGGACCGCGTCGAGCCGCATCCTGCGTGCATCGATCATCTGGTTGTAGGCCCGCAGGGTCTCGGCGTGCAGGATCTTCTGTCCCTCGGTTTCCGGCTCGAAGCCTGTCAGTGTCGCCTGGAATCGGCTGATTCGTTCGACACCCCCCTCAGGGATGCGTCCCTTGTGTTGCTCAGGCCAGGCTTCCTGGATCACGTATTCCGTGTATTGCCGCAATTCGTCCTGCAGCTCCGCCCGAGTTGACGCCGGATAGGCGCTCGCGTCGCGGTACAGCGTCGCAAGCGCCGTCGCCTCCTCCGAGACGATCTTCGCGGACGCGTCGTAGGTTTCCCAGACGGTGATCGCGATCATCGCAACCGTCAGCGCATAGAACACCATGACCGAGTGCACCACGGTGCTGGTGAAGTGACCGTCCTCGCCGGTGAACTGGAACCGCGGAAGGACCCGGCGTCGCACGATGAGCAGGCCAATGGCGGCCAGGCCGCCCATGACCACGACCAGCACGAGCCCGACGATCCACAGCGGGAGGTCGAAGACGAAACCCAAATCGGCAATCTCCTCGGCGGAGAGCGCTTAGTGCGCGGAGATGATAGCCGAGATCACCGGTCTCTCATCACTGCGCCGCAAAAAGCGCTCCGGCCGGAACGTCTTTAACCGTCACGCGTTACGCTCAAACGGCGTTCCAACCTGCGAGCCGCCTCGGGCATCCAACTTCCAGGGGCACACACATGGCCAGTCTCAGGACTCGTATTACCGCAGTCGCCGTCGCGCTGCTGGTCACCAGCCTCGCATGCAGCGCGCCCGACGCCGAAACGCCGGCAACGGGGCAACCCCTGTTCACCGAGGTGGGCCTTGCCGCCATCCATGACTTCATGCAGGCCGCCGTCCGGGACGGCCGTACGCCCGCGGCGACGGCCCTGCTGGCGCGTGACGACGAGATTCTCTGGCTCGAGGCGGCAGGCGAGATGGGCCCCGGCCTCCCGATGCGCGACGACGCGATATTGCAGCTGGCGTCCATCGGCAAGATTCATACCGCGACCGCCGCGATGATCCTCGTGGAGCGCGGGCGCATCGCGCTCGACGATCCGGTCAGCAAGTACATCCCGGAATTCTCGAAGCTGTCGCCCGGAAACCCCATCACGGTCTTCCACCTGCTGACGCACACCAGCGGACTGACGGTGGACGGCGATGCGTTCTGGGCCGCCTGGGCCGCCAACACCGAAAAGACGGACACGACGGCGATGGCGCGGACGCTCGCGGCCTTGCCGCTCGTGTCGGAGCCGGGCACGGTCTTCAAGTACGGTCCCACCGGCGCATCCTACGAAGTGCTGGGCGCCGTCATTGAGATTGCGAGCGGCCAGACCCTCGAGGCATTCATGGCCGAGAACATCTTCCGGCCACTCGGGCTGAACGATACGCACTTCTACCTGCCGCCGGAGAAGACATCACGGCGCCCGGCCATTTACCGCCAGGTGGACGGCGCGCTGCGTGTCGATCGCGCGTACGGCGAGCCGGATGTCCGCAGCGGGTATTTCTACGGTGGCGGCGGCGTGATGTCCACGCCGCGCGACGTGCTGCGCTTTGCGCGACTCTTCCTGCACGACGGCGAAGTGGATGGCGTGCGAATCCTGAAGCCCGAAACCGTGCGGCAGATGATGAGCGACCAGTTGGGCGACAAGGCGCCAGCCAGGTTCACCTGGGGCTTTGGCGGCGCGATCCAGCAGTTGCCGTCGGGCGGGACGGCCTACGGCTGGACCGGGGGCGGCTTTTCGGTGCTCTGGGTCGATCCGGCGCTGGATCTCGTCGCTTATTTCACGATGCCGCTTTCGCCGCCGGGAGACAACAACCTGCTTGCGGACTTTCGCCGGCTCGTTTACCAGGCGCGGACGCCTCCCTGACGGCGCAGCTCACCGC
>CAWIYW010000009.1:0-84659 GCA_963840405.1 uncultured Gammaproteobacteria bacterium | reverse complement strand
TCCTGCTGGTCACCCAGGGCACGTCGATTCCGTGCGTGCTGGAGACCGCGATGTCGTCGGATGTGGCCGGTTTTGTCTCCTGCGTCGTGCTGCGCGACGTGATGTCGGATTCCGGCAACGTGGTGCTCATGGAAAAGGGCACGCAAGTGGTCGGCGAATATCGCGGCAATGTACGGCGCGGCTCAAAACGCATGTTCGTGCTGTGGACCCGCGCCAAGACGCCGACCGGCGTCATCGCGGCACTGGCCTCGCCTGCCACGGATGCGCTGGGCCGCGCCGGGTTCGACGGCGACATCGACACCCATTTCTGGGAGCGATTCGGTTCAGCGCTGTTGCTGTCGATCGTCAGCGATGCCTCCTCAATCGGGCGTCAGCAGCTGCAAGACAGCTCAATCCAGATCAACAACACCACTGGCGCGACCAACACCGCCGCCGGCATCGCCGTCGAGCAGTCGATCAACATCCCGCCGACGCTGAACAAGAACCAGGGCGAACTCGTCAATATCTTTGTCGCGCGCGACGTCGACTTCTCCTCGGTCTATCAACTGCAGCGGATCGAAACCCGCACCCAGATTCTCGACCGCACCGTCCCCGGGAGCATCGTGGCGCCGGCTGTGGTGACGAAATGAGCGAGGTCGCATCGATCGAACGCGATGGCGGCCGCCTGGTGCTGGCGCGCTACCTCGAGCCGCTGGCGCCATATCTGGCGGACAACACCCTGACCGAAATCGTCGTCAACCGTCCCGGCGAGATTTTCGTGGAAGGACCTGACGGTTGGACCCGGCATGAAGCAGCCAGCCCTCACGCATGCTTACCTCTCACATCTCGCGACCGCGGCCGCCGGTCACACGCGCCAGGACATCGGTCCGGAACACCCGGTGGTGTCGACCAGCTTGATCGGCGACGAGCGCTGCCAGATCGTGGTACCGCCAGCGGTCCCGGCCGGCATGGTCAGTCTCACGATCCGCAAGCCATCGACGCTGACCATGACGCTCGACGCTCTTCGAGCGGGCAAAGCTGTTCGATGAGGTCCGCGCCGCCAGTGACGAGCTCGACCGCCGATGAGCATCGATTACTCGCCCTGAAAGAAGCCGGCGCCTGGCGCGAGTTCCTCGAGCTTGCGGTGCGGACCCGCCGCAATATTCTCATCTCAGGTGCGACCGGTTCGGGCAAGACCACCCTGTCCAAGGCGCTGATCGCGGCGATCCCGGCGCATGAGCGGCTGATCACCATCGAGGATACCGCCGAGCTTGTCATCCCGCATCAGAATTGCGTGCGGCTGCTCTATGCCAAGGACGGGCAGGGCGTTGCCAAAATCGGACCGCGCGAACTGCTCGAATCCTGCCTTGCGGATGCGGCCCGACCGCATCCTGCTGCAGGAGCTGCGCGACGGCACCGCGTTCTTTTATCTGAGGAACGTGAACTCCGGCCACCCGGGATCGATCACGACGGTTCACGCCGACAGCGCCCGCCTCGCCTTCGAGCAGCTGACCTTGCTAGTCAAGGAAAGCGCGGAGGGACGCGACCTTCATCGCGACGATATCCGCTCCCTGTTGCTGCATCTGGTCGACGTCGTCGTCCAGATGCAGAAGCGCGACGGCCGCTACCGCATTTCGGAAATCTATTATGACCCCGTTCGCAAACGCGACCACGCCCACTAGGTTCGCGCTCGGTACTGCGCTTGCGCTCGGTGCCAGTGCACTGTTTCTGCTGGTCGCCTCAAATGTTCTGCTGCTCGGGCTCAGGCTTCACGACGGCGGCCTGCACTGGTCGGAGATCGCCACGGGCTGGCCCCGTTACGGCGCTGACCCACGCTTCGACCGCTGGCTGACGCTTTCGACCCTCACCGGCGTGGTTGTGGTCTTTGGCCTGCTCGGCGCCATCCTCCGGCACCGTCCGCTCCCGCTTCACGGCAGCGCCCGTTTCGCGTCCGAGCGCGAAATCAAGGCCGCGGGCCTGCGATCCAAGGAGGGTGTGCTGCTCGGCCGCAAAGACGGGGCACTGCTCTGCTTCGGCGGGATCGGAACATGTACTGGTCTACGCCCCAACCCGCGCCGGGAAGGGCGTCGGCTATGTCATTCCGAACCTGCTCAATTGGCCGGATTCCGTTGTCGTGCTGGATGTGAAGAAAGAGAACTGGAATCGCTCGGCGGGATTTCGCGCAGCCTATGGCCAGGAAGTCCATCTGTTCGACCCGCTCTGAAGAGACCGGTCGCACCGCTCGCTACAATCCGCTGGGCTATGTGCGCAGCGATCCTACCGACCTCTATGACGATCTGCAGCGCATCGCCGTGATGTTATTTCCGGTCGAAAGCCGCGGCGATCCGTTCTGGTTCGAGGCGGCACGTTCGGCCTTTGTGGCGATTGGTGGCTATGTCGCGGAAACACCTGGCTTGCCATTGACGATCGGCGAGATCCTGCACCAGCTGTCCGCGGCCCACGACCTCAAGGCGCATTTTGACAAGATCATCGCCGTTCGCAAGTCCGGCCCTTCGCCACTGTCGCGTCACTGCATCACGGCCTTGAACGATTTCCTCGCGGCTTCCGAAAACACCATGAACTCGGTGCGCAAGACCGTCACGGCAAGGCTCGGTCTCTGGCTCAACCCTCGCATCGATGCTGCCACATCGACCAACGATTTCGATTTGCGGCAGCTGCGGCAACGGCCGATGTCGATCTATCTCGGCGTAACGCCGGATAATCTCGACCGCATGGCGCCGCTGCTGAATTTGTTTTTTCAGCAGGTGGTCGATCTCAATACCCGCGAACTGCCGGAACAAAACCCCAAACTCAAGCGCAAGGTGCTGCTGTTGCTCGATGAATTTCCGGCGCTGGGCAATGTCAACGTGCTTGCGAAATCCGTGGCGTTCATCGCTGGATACGGGATCCGCCTTCTCACCGTGGTCCAAAGTCCGGCGCAGCTGCGCGCGATCTACGGGATCGACGCCGCCCGCAACTTTATGACCAACCACGCCATCGAGGTCGTGTTTGCTCCGAAAGAGCAGGACGTGGCTAAAGAGCTTTCGGAGCGAATCGGCTACGACACGGTGAAAGCGCGCAGCCGCAGCGGGCCGAAGGGGCTCGCGATGCGCTCGACCAGCGAGACGGTCTCCGAGCATCGTCGCGCCCTGATGCTGCCGCAGGAACTGAAGCTTCTTCCGAAATCCAGGGCCTTCATCCTTGGCGCCGGCATCCCACCCGTGACCGCCGACAAGATCGTGTACTACGAAGATAAGGCTTTCCTGCAGCGTTTGCTGCCGGCGCCTGCCCCGGAAATGCCCAAGGGTCGCTCGAATGCACTGCTTGACGCCGAAATCAAGGAGCTTCGCTCCGAGGTTGCTGAACTCCGCGCGGTGTTTCGACGCGGCCGATGACCGACGAGGAGGTATCCGACCCCTCCACGATTCCTGCCAATGCCAGTTTCGATTTCGGGGATGTGGATGTGGATCTTGAAGGGCTATCCGAGGACGACATGAAAGCCTGGACCCTAAATTACATCGACACCCAGGCCATTCCGCCGGCGCGACGGTCCAGCCGCAAGCAGAACGGGCAGCAGCATGAACGACACACGTGACGACAGCGAGGACTTCAGCCTCAAACGGCAGGATCGCGCAGGGCGCGATCCTGGCACGGGATAAGTCGGGCGAGGATTCCGCAGCGAAGTCAGCGTCGGCCGACAAGTCATCCTCAGCGACGATCGACGACAATGCGCTCCCCGATCGCATCCGTCGCAAATATTACGTGGTGGCGAATGAGACCGGAAAGGATGGACCTGACGGGGAGGCGCGCTTCTACGCTGACGAGCGGGGCGAGTATCTCGCCTTCAAGGTCACCGAAAATCGTCTGGTCACGCGTCTGGCCGCAGCGGAGGTGATCCGCGACATGGTCAGCGTGGCGCAACATCGGCAGTGGGACGCACTTCACGTCCGCGGGTCCGCGGAATTCCGGCGCGAGGCCTGGCTTGAGGCCGGCGCTCGCGGTATCGAAGTCCAGGGCTATCAGCCGACCGAGCTCGATCGGCAGGCACTCTCCGATCGGCAGGAAGTCCGGAACCGATCACATCCCCGCACGCACGAGGCGGAGGTTCATTCGGTTTATGACAGGGGCGAGCGCGCGGAAAGACCTGACTACGACAAGGGTGTCTCAGGTCGCTTGATCGAAATTGGCCGGGCACCCTATCGCAATCGGAACGATGCGGAGCCATCCACCTACGTGGCCATCGAGCTCGACAACGGCCGGCAGCATCAGGTGTGGGGCGTCGGTCTTGAAAAGGCGACCGCCGATAGCAAGGCGAGGCCCGGCGATCGCATCCAGGTGCGCAGGGATGGTGTCGAACGCGTCGCCAAAGATATCAAGGTCATAGATGCATCAAGCGGGAGTGCGCGTATCGAACGGCGGCAGGTATCGCGCAACCGTTGGCGAGTGACGGCGGAGAAGTTTCGCGCGGCAGATCGGCAGACGGCGGCGCGTGATCCCGATCTGGTCGCAGCGCAGTCGCAGATGGTAATTATTGAAAAGGCGCTAGAACGCGCGTTTCCGGAGGACGAGCGCGCGCGGCGCAATATAATGGATGCGGTTAGGGAGCGGATTGCCGGACATCTCGAGCACGGACATTCGTTTGCGCGCGCGACAATTGTAGAACCTGTTCATGAGCGCCATCGACCGGGAACCGACAAGAACGGGGCGCGTCACGGAGAAAGGGTGAGAATTCAGGAGCAAGAACGCTGAAAGCGCACGGTGACGCCAACACTCCAAAGCGAACGTCTATAGGATTTGTCGACCGGCAAGGCCCTGCTGTCCAGCAATGAAATCTCCCCCGTCGCGATAATATCGAGCATCCCAATTTAGAATGCAGTCATCAAACTCCCACGCGGGGCACCGTTCACGGCACATGCCGCGCGAGCAGACGTACTGCACGTCGACGTCGGCCAGGGCCTTCGCGATCAGCGGTCCGTTCCAACGGGCAAAGCCTTTGGGTGGTGGCCGATCTGAGGTCATCCTCGATAATCTGAATACGCACAAGAAGAACGAAGAGTGGCTCGCGCGCCATCCACTCGTGACATTCCACTATACGCCGACGCGAGCGTCATGGCTGAACCAGGTCGAGGGCTGGTTCTCGATTCTGCAGGGCCAGTCGCTAACCGGCGCCTCATTCACCTCAGTCGAGCAGCTCAAGAAGCACATCGATGCCTTCATCGAAAGCTACAACGAGGACGCGGAGCCGTTCGTGTGGACCAAGTCGAAAGTCCACCAGCGCCGCGTCAAAGGACGCCGTCTTAGCGACTTGTGATTCCGGGTACTAGGCTGCGGTCGCAGTCGGCGGCCCGCCGCTCGATCTGCTTTCAATCGGCCCCTGGCACTTGCTGAACAGGCAACAGGCGCGGCGTGCGTCTCTCGGCAAAATTTTCACAAATTACGGTTTGGCCTTCTGCTTCCTGGTCGCAGAGATGTGCCTACGAGCAGTGCTGCACCAATTGCGTTTTCTTGCTTTCGCTTTCGCAAGGCCGTCGAAAACTACGTCGGTGCAGCTCCAATTAAGCGGCTCGCGAGGGCCACCGTCGCTGTAGGCGACCGACGCGCGATGCAGACTCGCGCCCAAGCTCTCGCGAGATCTGCTGTCCGGCAGCCACCAGCTTCTCCAGATCGATGCCTGTCTTAACGCCCATTCCATCGAGCATGTACACGACGTCTTCAGTCGCCACATTTCCGCTGGCCCCCGCAGCATAAGGACAGCCACCGAGGCCCGATGCTGCACTGTCAATAGCGCTCACACCCAGTTCGAGACAGGCCAAAATATTCGCCAGCGCCTGACCATAGGTGTCATGAAAGTGCACGGCAAGGCTTTGGATTGGAACACGCGAAGCGACCGTGGTCAGCATATCCTGAGCCTTAGTGGGAGTACCTACGCCAATCGTGTCGCCGAGAGAAATCTCATAACAGCCGAGCGCCATGAGCGAGGCGGATACAGCGGCTACTGCCTTGGGGTCGATTTCCCCTTGGTAAGGACAGCCAAGAACGCAGGAGACATATCCGCGTACTTTGATGCCGTGAGCGGCCGCCATTTCACAGACTGGTCGAAATCTGTCGAGGCTCTCTGCGATGCTGCAGTTGATGTTGCGACGGCTGAAAGACTCCGATGCGGCAGCGAAAATTGCGACCTCGGAGACACCGGAAGCAATGGCAGCCTCCATTCCTTTTGTATTGGGCACCAACACCGGATAGGACACTCCGTCGACGCGTCGGATGCGTTTGAGCACCTCGGCAGTGTCCGCCATTTGGGGCACCCAACGGGGCGAAACAAAACTTCCACTTTCCACGTTGGTTATACCGGCCTCGACCAACGCTTCAATGAAGATAACCTTCGCTTCGATGGAAACTGGTGCCGCTTCGTTTTGCAAACCGTCGCGTGGCCCGACTTCAATCATTCGAACGCGCTCAGCGATTTTCATTGGTTTCCTCCTTAGTTGCGACCTCGGCGGATGGTCTTGCTCGATCTGGAGCGGTACGCCGCTTTCCGCTGGTCGAGTGGGTGTCGTTATCTGTACTATTCGCCTAGTCTGACTGCCTCTCCGCAAGGAACAAATTCTACTAACACCTCGCATACCGTGCCCTAGATATTTCGGTACAGTTCGGCTCGTACTAGGTCTCGCGTCCAGGACAAGGATTGAGATTATGCCGATAACCCCTCAACACCCCGCGACTTTGCCTGATCAACTGGCGCAGAAGATTGGCAAGTTGATCGATCAGGGTCTGTTGAAAGCCGGTCACCGGCTTCCTTCAATTCGGGCTGCAGCGATCGAGTACGGAGTCGCTAAAAATACTGTGGTCGAGGCTTACGAGCGGTTAGTGGCGCTTGGCTATGTCCGCGCTCAACAGGGCTCGGGCTTTTTCATCAGTAAGGTGGCACAAAAGTCGCAGGACAGTCGCTTGCCGCATATTGTCCAAGCTGTCGACATGATCTGGCTCCTGCGCGAACAGCTGGAGCAGCATTATGCTGTGCGTATAGGAGACGGCCGGCCGCCTCAGGCATGGATGGAAGGATCTGAGCTCGGCCGGCACTTGCGGCCGCTTGAGCTAAAAAAACGGCCGGTAGGGGAAGGGTACTCAACACCCCTAGGATATGCGCCGCTTCGAGAACGCATCGCGGTAATGCTGAACGACCGCTCAATCAAAGTTTCGACTTCACAAATCCTACTCACCGAAGGCGCCAACCACGCGTTGGATTTACTAATCCGGCATCTAACGAAGCCGGGTGACGTCGTTCTGGTGGATAGTCCTGGATATTATCCGTTGTTCGGGAAACTGAGCTTGGCAATGGTGACTGCCGTTGGCGTGCGACGCACCCCCGAGGGTCCCGATCCCGAGGAGCTTGCCGCCACAGCAGAGCATACCAAAGCCAAAGTTTTCTTCACGCAGTCGCTTGCTCAGAACCCCACCGGCAACTCCATCTCGATAGCTTCCGCTCACCGCGTTCTTCAGGTGGCCAGCCGCTATGGCATTCGAGTCGTTGACGACGACCCATTTTCAGATCTCTTTCCAGCAGTAACCCCTCGGCTCGCGGCTCTTGATCAGCTCGAGCGAGTGCTCCAGGTAGGCACATTCGCTAAGACCTTGTCGGCAGGACTACGAAGCGGGTACATCGCGGCCGCCGAAAGAGATATCGACCAGCTTACAGATCTCAAGATGCTCACCATGGTGAACAGCTCGGGCTATGTAGAGCGCGTCGTTAGCGATCTGATCGTGAGCGGTCAGTATCGCCGACACCTCTCGCGATTGCGAGAGCGAATTGAAAAGGCTACGGCGTCGACTACTGTTGCGCTCAATAATCTGGGAATGAAAGTCTTTGGCGCCCCAAGCGGTGGTTACTACCTTTGGAGCGAGCTTCCTCCTGAAATCGATGAGATCGAGCTTGCCAAGCGGGCCGCGGAAGAGGGCATCTTTCTTGCGCCCGGCTCAATCTTTTATCCCGACAGGAAGGTTGTAGCCCCAGCGATGAGGGTGAATATCGCCTATGGGCAAGATCCTCGTTTCGGTGATTTCTACAAGCATTACCTTAAGGCTCATAGCTCGGACCGCTAATCACGGTCTCACGCTCTCAAGGTTACGTCACGACCACTGTACCGTTGAAATGTCGGTACAAAGCGAAAAGTGATTGTACCCTTCTGTATCTTGCGGTCGCGCGCTCTATTCGCAAAGCTCCTCCCAACCAAGAACGAGAATGTCTCGATGGGAGGATACAGTGATGCGTCATATTTGCTTAGTCCCTTGCCAAGTCAATTCTGAGGACGCCTGCCTCCGCGGCAGGTCGTAACCCCGCTCAGTTTTCAATCCGCGCTGATTCCGCCGCGCGCGGAAAGGCATCAAAGGACTAAATCCTATGAGCACCAATGCCAGCAGCTCGCGTCCTGCGAGCAACCAGCCGACCAGCTCCCGCATCAGCGGCTTCCACAAGATGTCGCCAGAGCAGCGCCTCGACTTGGTAGCGGCGTTTGCTGGGCTCGACGGTGATGCAAAAGCTCAGCTCGCTATGCCGGGCAATCTCGACCCGCACACCGCCGATCATATGATCGAAAACACAATTGCCACGATGAGTATCCCGATCGGGATAGCCGTGAACATGAAGGTCGACGGACGGGACGTTCTTGTTCCCATGGCAACAGAAGAGTCCTCCGTTGTCGCCGCCGTCTGCAATTCCGCCAGGCAATGCTACGACAGCGGAGGTTTCGTGACCTCGGCGTCGGGCAATCTGATGATCGCACAGGTGCAGCTTGTCAGGGTGCCCGATCCAGAGAATGCCCGTGTTTGCATTTTAGAGCGCCGCGATGAGATTGCGGAAATCTGCAATGCATGTGACCCGATGCTCGTGAAATTGGGCGGTGGTTTCCGCGACATAGAAGTCCGTGTCATTCGCTCGCAAGGCGGGCCGATGGTCGTAACCCACATCATTGTGGATACGCGGGACGCGATGGGCGCAAACGCTGTCAACACGATGGCGGAAACGTTGGCGCCAGAAATCGAAGCCTGGACGGGAGGCAAGGTGCTGTTGCGTATCCTGTCCAATCTTGCGGACCGTCGCTTGGCCCGTGCCAGAGCCGTGTGGGAGCTTGGTGCCATCGGCGGAGAGACGGTTCGCGATGACATGATTGCGGCCTACCAGTTTGCGGAAGCGGACCCGTACCGCGCGGCTACCCACAACAAGGGTATCATGAACGGGTCATCAGCAGTGGTCCTTGCCACTGGTAATGACACCCGCGCCGTAGAGGCCGCCGTACATGCCTATGCGGCAAGGCGCGGTCGGTACACCAGCCTTACCTCGTGGGAAGTGACAGACAGCGGAGGGTTGGCAGGCACGATTGAGATGCCGATGCCAGTAGGCTTGGTCGGAGGCGCCACAAAAGTCCATCCGACGGCTCAAGCCTGCCTCAAGATTTTAGGTGTAACGTCGGCCAGCGAACTGGCGCGGATTATAGCAGCCGTCGGGCTCGCGCAGAATTTCGGCGCGATGAAAGCGCTGGCCACTGTGGGCATTCAAAAAGGCCACATGGCGCTGCACGCGCACAACGTTGCCATCGTGGTGGGCGCCGTCGGCGATGAAGTGGATCGTCTAGCAAAAATCCTCGTCGAGAAGCGCCAGGTCCGCCAGGACGTGGCGGCAGCTGAACTAGCCAAACTCCGCGGCGAGCAGTCGTAGGGGTCTGGGCCATGGCGAACGAACGGCTCGTGGAAGTCTGGAGCAGGGGACGCCACGAGCAGTTCGCAGCTCTTGACGATGCCGTAAGCGGGGTCGTTCCCGAAGAAGTCGTTCGTGCACTCTCCCGAATCGGTGACCGTCTTCTGGATCCAGCTGCTGCCTGATCCATAGCGAACGGTCTGAGTGCCATTCACCAAGAACGGCCGCCATTCGTCGACCAGCTTGATCCAAGTGCCTGTGGACACCGCGAGCGCTTGTTGGCGGGACTCGTCGCCATCATCGGAAGAAGTGGCTGTCTGCGCCTGCTCGACGCTCAGAGGTTCGCTTGGAGGGTATGGTGCGTGTTGCCGCCGCCGCCGCGCAGCGAGGACGAAGGTTCCGGAAATCAGAGAAGCGAGAAGAGACTTTCGAGATGGTGAAACATTACTCTGCATGAGGAGGCAATCAAGGAGGGTTTCCGGGATCGTTGACGGCCTCGCGGACCGACGACGCGAATGTCAGTGCTCCGGCGATCAAGAAGATCCTTGTTGCGACGCGGCGTCGGCTTGGGCACTGGCCTGCGAGAACCGTTTCATGGACCGATCCGGCTTCTCACTCGGCGGGCGCAGTCTGAAGAAGGATCCCGGGGGTCCGTTACAAATTGTAAGCGTTCGCGGCGCCGACGCTCGCTCAGCGCAAAATGTCAGGTGTTGACGCGTTGTGTCATGCCAGCGGACTCTGTAGGGGAATCGCAGTGACAAGCGTCGTCGAATTTGCGGCGTAATGAGGGAAGTTGCGCCCCTTGTTTACGGGGGTGACGTCAGTAGACGTAACGGGGTGACACATCTTGTCCAACCCTGCCAAGGGTTACCGATACCTTTCGTGACCAATCGGGACGACTGCTAAGGTGCCTTTCCCAATCTCACCATGATGCGATCGACCTCACTCGAATCGCCCGGCCCGAGTTCGCCGGCGAGTTCCGCGGCTGCCTGAGCCACGTCCGCTCCCGTGATCTCTCGACCTTCGCGCAACGAGCAAGCCAGTAACGCGCGGGTGCAGAGCAGATTGATGCGGCGCGGAATCCCGCCGGAGTTCGCGTGCAGCTTCGAGAACGCCTCGTTGTCGATGAAGGGGACGCCCTGCCACCCGACGTGGCGCAAGCGGTGCTCGATGTATCGCCTGGTCTCCGGCTCGGTCATGGCGGCGAGGTGGCAGGAGGCGATCACCCGCTGGCGCAGTTGCTCCATCGAGCTCGACCGCAAGGTGAGACGGAGCTCGGGCTGGCCGACGAGGAAGCTCTGCACCAGGCCCTGGCCGCCGAGCTGGAAGTTGGACAGCATGCGCAACTCCTCCGCCTCCCTCAGGCCCAGGTTCTGAGCCTCGTCGACGATGAGCAAGGCCCGCCGGCCGGCCGCCGCCAGCGCGGTGAAGAACGCCTCGAGCGTGGCGAGCGTGAGCGCCTTCGACGAGCCCGGGACCGGCACGCCGAAGGCGGTGCAGACCGCGCGCAGCAACTCGTACGAGTCGAGCTGGGTGCTGACGACCTGTGCGGCGGTCACTTCACGCGGATCCAGGCTCTCGAGAAGCTTGCGGACCAGCGTCGTTTTCCCCGACCCGATCTCGCCGGTAACGACGATGAAGCCTTCGCGCTGATAGACCCCGTACTTCAGGTACGCGAGCGCCTTGCCGTGGCCGCTGCTCTCGAAATAGAAGCTCGGATCCGGGCCGAGCCGGAAGGGCGGTGCCCTGAAGCCGAAGTGCGCGTCGAACACGTCCGTCAGAAGCTGTGACGCATGCCCACGAAGGCCATCGTTGCCTTGTAGTCGTGCTGCCCGCTGGCGTTGCTGGAGAAGTCGTTGTGCTGCACGCCCGCGGAGATGGCGGTTCGGGGGGACAACGCGCGGCTGATGACGATGCGCTGGATCCACTCCTCGCTCGATTGGCCCGCGCGCAGGGCCAGACCGGTGATCTTCGACCAGCTCAGGACCGCGTCGACCGACAGGTTCGGGCTGAGTCGTCGGCCGACCTGGAACGATGCTCCAGCCTGCCGGCTGTCGTTCTGGGCGCCGCCGGGGGGCGGGGGATCTCCCTCGTGGGTCAACTGCTCCAGTTTCTGCATGTAGAGCGTCAGCGCTGCCGTGTTGCGTGTGCCGAGGTAGGCCCAGGTGGCGCGCGCATCCGTCTGCAGTTGCGAGTAGCCGGCCACGACGTTGGTGGGATCGGGCAGGTTCACATCAAGTGCCCGGGTGCCGACAGCCGACTGAACGAGTCCGCGCCGGACGGCCGGATCAGGGTATCGCGAAGTGAGGATCGCGTCCAGCAACGGGCGCAGGTCCGAACTGGCCTGACCGAGCGTGCTCGTTACCGCTGCCGGACCGCGCCCCATCGACAGGGCGAACGACATGAAGGGCGTTCGATGCCGAAGCACGAACGAGCCGCCGAAACCGAAGAAACGATGCTCGAGTGTGCCGTCCAGCGCCGTGCCCGGACCCGGATTCCACGCCAGCGTCGCGCCATAGAGCGGGTCGGTGTGGCTGCGGCCGGTGGTTTCGCTTCGGTCAACGCCGGCGACGGCCCCCAGGATCATCTGGTTTCGCAACGCGATGCGGGCGGCGGCACGGGCCGTGTCGATCGTCAGCCGGCTTTCGTCGAAGCCCTGCGTCTCGTTGTCGAGCCGCGCAATCTCGAAAGCCGCACCCACGGGAACCGGCTTCCTGTCGAACCTGACGACGGCTCGCTGTGAAATCAGGCGTGCTCCGGTGTCCGCCCCATTGTTCGTGGTCGCCAGGCTGTAGAGCGCCAGCACGGAGCTGTTCGACGACAGCTCACGCCGGACGTAAGGGCTGGCGTGAAAGGAAGTGGCGGTCCGTCGATTGGCAGTGGAAAGCTGGTCGACACGAGAACCATACGAGCTGACCTCCGTCTGTTCCACCTCGGCTCCGACATCGAGGTGCAGCCAGCGCTCGATCAGCTCAGCGCGCGCGAGGGCTCGCAAGCTCCGGCAACACCGCGTTCTCCTGCGTGCCCTTCGCGTACGCGACGAAACCCGCTGCCGCCGCGAGATCGACCTCCAGACGCGAGGTTTGACGGAAGTAGGCGACCTTCGGTCGAACCGTCGCGATCAGGTCGCCGCGCTCCTGCCCGGAGGGGCTCAGGCCGCCGTTGTCGGTCGCCGTGATGCCGCCATCGATGGCGAACTGCAACGGGGGCGGCTGCACCGGAGCTGTCTGAGCGTGCAGGGACAGCGACGACACCATGGCCAGCGCGAAGAGCGCGAGCCGCGGAGCCCGTGTCGCAGCACCGTCGCATGAAGCTCCGCCCGGACTGCCTGCCAGCGGGCAGAACGGCGGAATCGGCCGCATCTAGAACCAGCTCTGCGGAATGAGGATGATGTCCCCCGGCATCACGGCCACGTTGGCCGAGATGTCGCCTCGCCCGAGCAGATCTCGCAGGCGAAGGCTGTACTGCTTGCCGGCTTCCGACCCGCGGATCAGCACCGCCCCGTTGCCGTCGGCGAAGTCGGTCATGCCGCCGACTTCGATCATCACGTCGAGAATCGTCATGTTCTGCCGGTAGGCAACCGCCTGCGGCTTGGCGGCTTCTCCAACGATGCGCACCTGGTGCGCATACATGCCCTGGAATTTCTGTACCACGACCGTGACCACGGGATCGCGGATGTACTTGGCGAGCGACTTTTCCAGTTCGCGCGACAGGTCGGCCGGGGTGCGCCCTGCAGCCGGCGTGTCGGCGATAAGCGGAGCGGAGATGAAGCCATCGGGCCGCACCGAGACCGTCGAGGAAAGCTCAGGATTTCGCCAGACGACGATGTTCAGGGTGTCCAGCGGCCCGATCGTGTAGGGCAGGTCCGGCACGTTGACGGTTAGCGGCGCCGGCGGGTGCGAGGGTGCGGATGCGCACCCAGCCAACGCCAATGCCGCCGTCAAGACGATGCCGGTGTAACTGGCCATGTTGCAGCCTCTGAAGTGCTGTGCGTTGATGGCGACCTCCTCGTCCACTCGCCTGCAGTCGGGCCAGCTAGCCCCATGGTAGCAACCGAGCCTCAGTTTGTGCGCGGGAAGACCCCCTGAATGAGTGGTCCGCCTCGCCATCGGGCGTCCGCATTGCCGCCTACGTGCCATTCTTGGTTTTCGCGACTCTGCTCACCGCCTTCCCTGGAGAACCGACCATGACGCTTCTACGCTTCGCCCTGGCACTCGGCCTCTGGTTCGGATTCGCCCACGCGGATTCTGCAGTCGCCTACAAGATCGTGACCGCCTCCGAGCGCGGCACCTACATTCAGATCGGCCGCGATCTGGCCAAGTTCGTCGCACCGGACGCCGAAATCGACCTCGAAGTGCTGCCGTCGGTGGGATCCGCCGAAAACGTGCAGCGGCTGCGCTACGAGCCCGGGGTCCGGTTCGCGCTGGTTCAATCCGACGTCTACCAGGCCTTCCTCGACCAGGCGGGCGCCGGCAACGCGGAGGCGGGCGCGATCATCAAGCCCTTGCGAGTGATCATGCCCCTCTACAACGAAGAGATCTACTTCATTGCGCGAGCCGACGCGCCGTTCAACTGGGTGCACGAGATCAAGGACGCGAGAATCAACGTCGGGCCGATTCGCAGCGGCACGGCGATGTCGGCGACGACGATCTACCGGCAGATGTTCGGCGCGCAACTCGACGATGCGAAGACCTCGTTCCTCAGCAACGAGGATGCTCTGGTCAAGCTGGTCGGCGACAAGTCCATCGACGTCGTGGTCGTCGTCGCCGGGCAGCCGGCCAAGCTCCTCGTCGACATGAAGCCGGAAGCCCGCCAGCTCGTCAAGCTACTCAAGTTCGACCCCAAGAACGCCGGTAGCGCCCAGGCGCTCAAGTCCTACTTTCCCGCTACGGTGCGCGCAAGCAGCTATCCGAGCCTTTTGACGGAAGATGTCTCCGCGGTGGCCGTCAAGGCATTCCTGGTCACATACGACTATCAGCTCGCCGGGTCGGTGCAGCGCCTGTCGGCGTTCGCGCGTTCGCTGTGTCAGAACTTCCCGAAGCTGCAGGCGGAGGGCCATCCGAAGTGGCGCGAAGTCGAGCTGGCGCTTCCCGACATCGGGCGCGGCTGGACCTATTCGCCGCCGACCCATCGCGAGCTCCGCAAGTGCATCGAGGGCGGTCGAGCGGCAAAGGCGGTGCCCGCGTGCACGCAGCAGATGCGCGTCCTCGGTCTCTGCAAGTAGCGATCGCGCTTTGCCAAAGCCACAGGGCCGGCGCGAGCCGGCGCCGGTTTGGCGCGCCGGCCACGAGGGCGTCGCGCGCCGCTCCTAGAATCCTCCGGCCGACGCAAGCCCGCCGCATGCCATGACCCGCGACACGCCCTCCCCCCTGCCGCGTCGTCTGCCGACTTGAGCGCCGAGGTGTTTTGGCGCGCCGTCACGCGCTTGGGTGAATCTGGCATCGTTCTGCCCTTGGTCCTGGTCGTGGCGATTGGCCTCGGCTGGTCGGCGAGGCGCCCGGACCGGGCGCTTTCCTTGCTGCTGCCTGTCGCCCTGGCGGCGACCCTGGTGACGGCAACGAAGATCGCCTTCATGGGGTTCGGCTGGGGCATCGCCAGCATCGACTTCACCGGCCTATCGGGGCATGCGATGCTTGCCGCCGCGATCTACCCGGTGCTCGCGGTCGTTTTCGTTCCCCCGACCTGGCCGCGCAGAGAGGTGGCGACGGCGGCAGCTGCTGCGATCGTCGGGCTCGTGGCTATTTCGCGCGTCGCGGTCGACGCGCATTCCGCATCCGAGGTGCTCAGCGGCTGCGCGGTCGGCATGCTCGCGGCGGCGGTCGCGACCCGGTCCATCGATCGCACCGGCGGCACGCGCCTCTCACTCGCTTGGCTGGCTCCTGGGCTCGTCTGGCTGCTGCTGACGTTTCCGGCGCCGCCGGTGATGCCGTCACACGACTGGATCACCAGGCTCGCTATGACCCTGTCCGGCCGCGACCTTCCGTACGTCCGCGCCGATCTGCATCGCTGACCGGCGCCTGGTCGCGCATGGACCGAGTTTGAAGCCAGGTCGGACCGGGCCGGCGACGGACGACGAAGTAGGCCATGGCATCTCTTGTCACGCTCGAATGCCGCGCGCGAGGAATACCGCACCCAGCGACATCTCCTCGACTTCGAGACCGTGGACACGCTCGGCCAAGAGGCTCCACGGCCTGTCCAGACCCCGAAGGCACGAGACCGATCGCAGTGCCGCGCCCCAGACGAACAGATTGATCGGCACCGCCCATGGCGGTCCCCACTTCAGACCGCACGCCACCAACCGCGCGCCGGACCTCAGGTGCTGCAGCACCCGGTCCAGAGCCGCCGGCCGACGCAGGACAATCGTGAGTGAAGTGGAACAGCGCGGCATCGGCGCATCCATCGACATCCGCCTCCTCGGCGGGCGTGCAGAGCAGCGTGACGTGCCCGCCCTCCGGCCGGCAATTCGCTTGCGTGCCCGACCGATCATTGCCGGGCATTGTTCGATGCCGACGACATGACCGGTTGGGCCGACCCCGCGCCGGAGGCGTGCAAGGCTCAGGCCGGTGCCGCAACCGACGTCGAGAACGGTCTCGCCCGGCCGGAGTTCCAGTCTGTCGATCGCCAGTTCGCGGATCGGCTCGAACAGAGCCAGCTCGAGGTCGTAGGTCGCAGCACGCACCTCGTACTGCGCGAGTGCGGCGCCTCGATCGGGGCCCCGACGAAGCCGCTCCGCCCGTTCGCTTGACTTCCGCTTCGAGCGCATGCGCTCGACCTTACTCTGTCGTGCACGTCATCACTTTTGGCCTCGGTGGAAGTCAGGTTGATCCGGTTCGCAGGCGCACAGGCGTCGCGCATTCGCGTGATCTGGTTCAGCCGCCGCCGGCACGCAATCGTGATCACTGTCACCTACCGATCCGTGATGAGGCAGTGTGCCGGAGCAACCGTTGACCCGGCCGAACGGTCCCCGGCATGAACGGACGTTCAGTGCCCGCCCGCCGGTTTCAGTTGTAACGCCTGCCTGCACTCGATTGCGCCGTGATCGATGCCGTCACCGTTCGTGACGCCAGCGGCCGTTCCATCTGCGTTTCATCTGAAATGAATACCCGCCGCCGCTGCAACGATCGGGCAACCGGTCGAATCGACGCTGTGCCCAGCGGAGGACGAACCTGCCGTGCGTCAGCGGTCAACGCCTGCCGGTGGCTCGCAGCGCTGTTCGCCCCCGCACACCACCTGGAAGGAGGCCATCACATGCCCGCACCCGCTAGACAACCATCATCCCGCTCGAAGGCGAGTACGGTCCGCGCGGTATTGCTGCACGCGGCGGTCGTGCTGGCGAGCCTCATCGCCGCGTCCGTCACGCTGGTCGCCTGCGGCCCCAGCGCTTCGCACGCGCAGGGGCCGCCCGGCGCGGGCGGCCCGCCGCCCGCGCCGGTGGTCGTGACGTCGCTGGTTGCCACCAACCTGGCGATGAACTACGAATACGTGGGCCAGACGGCCGGCTCGCGCGACGTGGAAGTGCGTGCGCGTGTCGCAGGCATCCTGCTGACGCGCAACTTCACCGAGGGCGGCAGCGTCAAGAAGGGCCAGTCGCTGTACAGCCTGGACCCGGCGCCGTTCCAGGCCGCGTTCAATCGCGCCGACGCCGACGTGGCCGCCGCCGAAGCCAAGCTTGCGCAGACCACGCGCACCTTGAATCGCCTGAAGCCGCTGTGGGAGACGCGCGCGGTGAGCCAGCGCGAATACGACGATGCGGCGTCGGCCGAGCAGGTGGCGCGCGCAGACCTCAAGGGCGCGCAGGCGCGCCGCGCCGAGGCCGCGTTGAACCTGGGCTACACCAAGGTCGAGGCACCGCTCTCCGGCGCCGCGGGCCGCTCGCAGGTGAGCGAGGGAACGCTGGTGGCCGGCCCCGGCACGCTGCTGACAACGCTGACGCAGACCGACCCGGTGAAAGTGCGCTTCGGCATCGCCGACACCGATCAGATGAAGTGGCGCAACGAAGTGGCCGCGGGCCAGCTGCAGCTGCCGCCGCACGAGGCGTTCACGATCGAAATCAAGCTCGCGGACGGCAGTGTGTACCCGCGCAAGGGGAAGCTGCTGTTCTCCGACACGCGGGTGTCGGGCAACACCGGCACGGTAGAGGCCGAGGCCGAGGTGCCCAACCCGGACGGCGTGCTCAAGCCCGGCCAGTTCGTGCGGGTGCGCCTGACCGGCGCTACCAGGCCCAATGCGTTGCTGGTGCCCTCGCGCACGGTGCTCGATGGGCCGCAGGGCAAGTTCGTCTATGTGGCGGCCGATGGCAAGGCTGCGCCCAAGCCGGTGCAGGTGGGTGACCAGATCGGCGACGACTGGGTCATCAACTCCGGCCTCGCCGAGGGTGATCAGGTGATCGTCGACGGCATGGCGCGCATCTTCTTCCCCGGTGCGCCGATTCAGATCGCGCAGGCTCCTGCGGGCGCGAGCGCGCCGCAGGTGGTGCGCCGGCACCGCGCCAGCGCCCCGGGCTGCCTCGAAGTAAGAGCCCATCGAACCGTCAAGGGGACCGCGCATGTTCTCGCGTTTCTTCATCGACCGGCCGATCTTCGCGGCCGTGCTGGCGATCTTCATCGTCATCGCCGGCCTGTCGGCAATCCGTTCGCTGCCGATCGCGCAATACCCCGAGATCGCGCCTCCGGTGGTCACCGTCACGGCCGTCTACCCCGGCGCGAGCGCCGAGGTGATCGAGCAGACGGTGGCCGCGCCGCTCGAAAACGCCATCAACGGCGTCGAGCACATGATCTACATGGGCTCCACGTCCACCAGCAACGGCGTCGTGCAGATCCAGGTCACGTTCGATATCGGCAGCGATGCCGACCAGGCGGCCCAGGTCGTGAACAACCGGGTCAAGCAGGCCGAGACCAAGCTGCCGCAAGAGGTGCGCCGCCAGGGCGTCACGGTCGAGAAGGGTTCGTCGGCGTTCCTGCAGGTGCTGGCCTTCTATTCCGACGACGGGAGCAAGGACGACCTGACGATCAGCAACTACGTGACGCTCAACGTGCTCGACTGCGTTGAAGCGCGTGCCGGGGACGACCAACGTGCAGATCTTCGGCGCCAAGGACTACGCGATGCGCATCTGGCTGCGGCCGGACCGGCTGGCACAGCTGCGCCTGACCACCAGCGACATCGCGCGTGCGATCAACGAGCAGAACGCGCAGTTCGCCGCCGGCAAGGTGGGCCAGGCGCCCACCGGCGGCGCGCAGGAGATGGTCTACACGATCACCACGCAGGGGCGGCTGGCGGACCCCAGGCAGTTCGAAGAGATCATCCTGCGGGCCAACCCCGACGGCAGCACGCTGCGCCTGAAAGACGTGGGCCGCGTGGAGCTCGGCTCGAAAGACTACGACTTCATCGGCCGCGTCAACGGCAGATCCGCCACGCTGGTGGGCATCTTCCTGCAGCCCGGCGCCAATGCGCTCAAGGTCGGCGAGGAGGTCGAGCGCACGGTCGGGAGTTTGAGCAAGAGCTTCCCCAAAGGCATCGTCCAGTCGGTGGTGTACGACACCACACGCTTCGTGAAAGTGTCGATCGAGGAAGTGATCATCACGCTGGCCGAGGCGATGATCCTCGTGGTCCTGGTCGTGTACCTGTTCCTGCAGAACTGGCGTGCCACGTTCATCCCGGTGGTGGCGGTGCCGGTGTCGCTGATCGGCACGCTGGCCGGGTTGCTGCTGATGGGCTACTCGATCAACACGCTGACGCTGTTCGGCATGGTGCTGGCGATCGGCATCGTGGTCGACGACGCGATCGTCGTGCTGGAGAACGTCGAACGCATCATGCACGAGGAGAAGCTGAGCGCCCGCGAGGCGGCGCTCAAGGCGATGCGCGAGGTCTCGGGCCCGGTGATTGCAATCGTGCTCGTGCTGTGCGCGGTGTTCGTGCCGATCGCCTTCCTGGGCGGCCTGTCGGGTGAGCTGTACCGGCAGTTCGCGGTGACGATCTCGATGGCCGTGATCATCTCGGGCATCGTCGCGCTCAGCCTCACGCCGAGCCTGTGCGTGCTGATCCTGAAGCACGAGCACCGCAATCCGGGGCGCTTCTTCCAGGCGTTCAACCGCTTCTTCGCGCGCGTCACCCACCGCTACGTCGGCGGCGTCGGCTTCATGGTGCGGCGCGCCGGCATCGGGCTGGCGCTGTTCGCCGGCATGGTGGTGCTGGCCGTTGGCTTGTGGCGCATCACGCCAGGGTCCCTGGTGCCCGACGAGGACCAGGGCTGGTTCTTCTCGGCCGTGATCCTGCCCGACGGCGCATCGCTGGAGCGCACCGACAAAGTGGTGCGCGAGGTCAGCGAGGTCATCAAGTCCAACCCCGCCAACCAGGACGTCATCGCCTTCACCGGTTTCGACTTCCTCGGCGGCGGGTACCGCAACAACGCGGCGACGATCTTCGTCACCCAGAAGCACTGGAACGAACGCAAACAGCCGGTGCCGGAGCTGGTGGGCGAGGTCTTCATGAAGACGGCGCACATCAAGGAGGCACTGGTGCTGGCCTTCAACCCGCCGCCGATCTTCGGCCTCGGCACCGCGGGCGGCTTCGAGTTCTACCTGCAGCAGCGCGGCGAGGGCGGTGCCAAGCGCCTTGCGGAAGTGTCGCAGCAACTCCAGGGAGAGCTCGCGAAGAGCAAGCTGCTCGCAGGCGGCGCCCAGACCCTGTGGCGCGCCACGGTGCCGCAACTGCATGTCGACGTCGACCGCGAGCGCGCCAAGGCGCTCGGCGTGCCGGTGGACGAGCTGTTCAATACGCTGTCGGCAACGCTCGGCAGCTACTACGTGAACGACTTCAACAAATACGGCCGCACCTGGCAGGTGTTGATGTCGGCCGAAAGCGGCTACCGCAAGCGCCCCGATGACATCGGTCGCATGTGGGTGCGTTCGGGCTCGGGCGAGATGGTGCCGGTGTCGGCGCTGGCCAGCGTGAAGTACTCGTCGGGGCCGGAGATGCTCGATCGCTTCAACAACCAGCCCGCGGTGAAGCTGATCGGCCAGGGGGCACCGGGTGTCAGCTCCGGCCAGGCGATCGCCGAGGTGGAACGCATCGCACGCGAAGTGCTGCCGCCGGACTTCGGGTTCGACTGGGGCGGCGCTTCGTATCAGGAGAAACGCGCGTCGGGCACCTCGGCCCTGGCGCTGCTGCTGGGAGCGCTGATGGTGTTCCTGATCCTGTCGGCGCAGTACGAGAAGTGGTCGCTGCCGCTGTCCGTGATGCTCGCGCTGCCGTTCGGCACGTTCGGCGCGCTGGCGGCGGTGTGGCTGCGCGGCATGACCAATGACGTGTACTTCCAGATCGGCCTGGTCACGCTGCTGGGCCTGGCGGCGAAGAACGCGATCCTGATCGTCCAGTACGCGTCTCACAAGGTCCACGAGGGAATGAGCGCGTCGGCCGGCGCGCTCGAGGCGGCGCGGCTGCGGTTCCGGCCGATCATCATGACCTCGCTGGCCTTCATCCTCGGCGTGCTGCCGCTGGCGTTCTCCACCGGCGCGGGCGCCGGCGCGCGGCGCTCGGTCGGCACGGGCGTGATGGGCGGCATGCTCGCCGCCACCTTCCTCGCGATCTTCTTCGTGCCGATGTTCTTCAGGATCATCACGGCGCGCCGGCTGCGCGAGCAGCGCAGCACCGAAGAGATCCAGGCCGAGGCGCAGGCGCATCACGTGCACCCGCACCGCAGCCCGCCCGGGCCGCACCGTCATCCGCATCACGAACAGTCCGGCGGGCCCGCGCTGCCCGGCGCGGGCGGGGAGCCGGCATGAAGTCCCGCCACATCACGACCCGCGCTGTCGCGTTTGCGGCCGCTGTGCTGGCCGGCTGCGCCGTGCCGCCGGCCGAGCGCCACGAGACGCCGCAGCTCGAGCTACCCGTGGTCGCGGCCGTGGTGCCCGACGTGCCGGCCGAATGGTGGAAGAGCTTCAACGACCAGCGGCTCGACGCTCTGGTCGCCGAGGCGCTGGCCAACAACCGCGACCTGGCGCGCGCGATGGCGCGCATCGACGAGTCACGCGCCGTGCTGCGCTCGGCAAAGGCCAACCAACTGCCCAGGGTCGACGCCAATGTGTCGGGCAGCCGGAATCGCTTCGGCGAGAACGCACCGCTGACGATCGGCGGCAACCAGCTGACCTTCAACGATTTTCGCGCCAACCTGAGCGTGGCCTACGAGGTCGACCTGTGGTCGCGCGCGGCCAACCTGAGCGCTTCGGCGCGCGACGAACTGCTGGCCAGCGAATACGCGCGCGACACGCTGCGCACGGCGTTGGCGGCGCAGGTGGTGCAGTCGTACGCCACGCTGCAGTCGCTCGACGCGCAGGTGGTGCTGTTCGGCCAGGCAGTGCAGGCGCAACGCGACAGCCTGAACCTGCAGCGCATGCGCTTCGACGCCGGCGACATCTCCGAGCTCGACATCCAGCAGCTCGACGCCGAGCTGATCGACAACGAAGCACGGCTGCCCAAGCTCGACCGCGCGCGTGGCGAGGCCGAGCGCGCGCTGGCACTGGTGCTCGGCCGCTCGCCGAAAGACCTGGTCGAGCAAGGCGTCGTGCGCAGCGAGACGCCGACGCTGCGCGCCAGCGGCGTGCCCGAAGGTTTGCCGTCCGACCTGCTGCTTCGGCGACCCGACGTGCAGGCCGCCGAAGCGCGGCTGCGCGCCGCCGGTGCGCGCATCGACGCCGCGCGCGCGGCGTATTTTCCCGGCATCACGCTCACCGCCGCCTACGGCTTCGAGAGCACGGAGCTGTCCAACCTGTTCGATGGGCGGTCGCTGGCCTGGAGCCTCTTTGCCGGGCTGACGCAGCCGATCTGGGACGGCGGGCGCATCGGCGCGCAATACGACGCCACGCAGGCGCGCCGCAAGCAGGTGGAGCTCGACTACCGCGATAGCGTCGCGGTCGCCTTCAAGGAGACGCGGGATGCGCTCGGTGCCTACAGCGAGGCCAACGTCACGCTGCAGAGCGCGCAGCGCCGCTCGCAGGCATTGGTGCGCGCCGCCGAACTCACCCGCACCCGCTATGACGGCGGCCAATCGAGCCGGCTCGACGTGATCGACGCCGACCGGCTGGCGCTGACCGCGCAGGCGCAGAGTGCCGATGCGGCGCGCGCCCTGACCGAGGCGCAGGCCAATGTGTTTCGCGCGCTAGGCGGTGGATGGCAGGTTTCGTCGTTGCGCTGACGGTTGTCATGCCGGGCATGACAGTGCATGCCGGGCTACGACCCGGCATCCGTATTCTGCGCGGGTAGCTCGTGCACTCACCGTGCCGTCATGCGCCGATCGGTGTCGTGGGGACTACCCCGGATCGATCCGCGGCCGGCATCGAACACCGGCGACGGGTACAAGCGCTCGTCGATGCAGAGACCCATCTGACCTACCGGTATGCACCGCGCGAAGGCGCTCGTAAAGACCGTTTACCTCAATCCGACCTCGGCCCAGACCCGACTGTCCTCGTTCGGCTGAGCGGTCGCGTCGTTAGCCGTTCTGTCCGCCCCAATGGCCTTCAGCGCACCGCCTGCACGTCGGCGTCGAACAGGTACCCGGCGCCGCGCTCGGTCTTGACGTAGGTGGGGTTCGCAGGGTCCGGCTCGATCTTGCGCCGCAGCCGCAGGATCTGCACGTCGATCGAGCGGTCGTACACCTCGGCGTTGTGCAGGCGCGAGAGGTCGAGCAGCTGATCGCGGGTGAGCACCCGCTGGGGCGCGGACAGGAATGCGGTCAGCAAACTGAATTCGCCGTTCGTCAGCTCGACGATCGTGCCATCGACGCGCCTTCAGCCTGCGCAGACCGATGTTGAGTTCCCAGCTGCCGAAGCGGTAGCAGCGCACGCGCGCGATGGCGTCGGCCACCGTGGCCTGCGCGCCGGCGCGGCGCAGCAAGGCGCGCACCCGCGCCAGCAGTTCGCGCGGGCTGAAGGGCTTGGTCAGGTAGTCGTCCGCGCCGAGTTCCAGCCCCATCACGCGGTCGGCCTCTTCGGAGCGACCGGTGAGCATCAGGATCGGCAGCGACGAGTTGCTGTCGCGCAGGCGCCGCGCGATCTGCATGCCGTCCTCGCCGGCCGAGCTTGAGGTCGAGCACGAGCAGGTCGATGGGTTCGCGTGCCAGGGTCGCGTCGAGCTCGCGTCCGCTGGCCAGCGTCGTCACGCGCAGGTCGTTCGCGGACAGGTATTCGCTCAGGAGTTCGCGCACCGCGGGGTCGTCGTCGAGCGCGACGACGTGCGGCTGCCAATGCGAGTCGGCTTGCATGAAAACGCCTCTATCGACGAGACCGATCATGCTAGCGCGATTTCAAATGTAATGCCGGCGAATCGTTTCGGCATCGCGGAAGGCGGCGTGCACAATGTTCCCATCTCAACAAACGGCCTTGACCGGCTCGACAGGGCCCGTGGCCACCGATCGCAGCGAAGGGACGCGATGTCGAACCCGCAACGTGCTGGTACTCGAGACCGACCGGGCGACCCGCTCGCTGTTTGTCGAGTGGTTGGCCGGAGAGGGCTGGCAGGTCGTCGATCCGTCGTCGGCCGACGCGGCCGCGCCACTGTCGCTGATCGTGCTCGAGCTGGCCTTTCTGCGCGACGGTGGGCTGCAGCCACTGGCCGAAGCGAAGCTCCGCTACCCCGGGGTGCCGATCGTCGTCGTCTCGCCCACAGTCTTCGCCAGCGTCGGCTGCTGCGGCCCTTGTGCGGTCGCGCTGGGCGTCGCCGGCGTGCTGCCCAAGCCGATCGCGCGTGAGACGCTGATCGAAGCGGTGCATCGCCTGGCGCGCCCTGCATCATGATGACAGCCTGCGCGGCCTGCGCATCGAGCACGCGTGCGCCACGACGACGCCGGCGGGTGGCTCAGTCGTGCAACGCGTCGGCCAGGCTGCGCGCAATGTCACGCGCTGCCAGCGGCTTGGCCAGCACGTCCTTGATGCCGATCTCGCGCGCGCGGTCGATCAGCGTCGGCGTCACGTAGCCGCTCATCAGCACGATCGGGATGTCGGGCCGGATGCGGCGGATCTCGCGCGCCAGTTCGGAGCCGGTCATCTCGGGCATCGCTTCGTCGGACAGCACCGCGTCGAAACGCTGCGGCGTATCGCGGAAGCTCTCGAGCGCGGCGGCGCCCGATGCGAAGCCCACCGGCTCGTAGCCAAGCTCGGCCATCATCTCCTCGCCCAGCCGTACCAGCGCTTCCTCGTCGTCGATCAGCAGGATGGTCTCGCCGCTGCCGCCGGCAATCGGCTCGTTTTGTGCCTCGGTCGCCTGCGCGCTGCCGTGCCACGGCAGATAGACGGTGAATGTGCTGCCGGCGCCGACTCGGCTGTCGACATCGATGCCGCCGCCCAGGTCGGCGACGATGCCATGCACCAGCGACAACCCGAGCCCGGTGCCCATGCCGGCGGCCTTGGTGGTGAAGAAGGGATCGAAGATGCGCTCGAGCACCTGCGGCGCGATGCCGGTGCCGGTGTCGCGCACGGCGAGCTTGACGTAGCCGCCGGGCGCCAGCTGCGTGGTCGACACGCACTTGGCTTCGGCCAGGCGTGTGGTTTGCAGGGTCACGACCAGCGTTCCGCCCGCGCGCATCGCCTGCACCGCGTTCGCGCACAGATTCATCACCACCTGATGAATCTGTGTCGCGTCGCCGAGCACCGCGGCATCGCCAGCGCTGAGGTCACGCTCGAGCCGCACCTGCGGCGGCAGCGACGCGGCGGTTGCCACCAGCGCCTCGTCGACGACCGACTGCACGTTGACCCGCACGCGTTCACCGACGCCGCTGCGGCTGAACGCCAGGATGCGCTCGACCAGCGACTTCGCGCGCAACGCGGCGCTCATCGCGGCATCGATGTGCCGGCGCTGCGGCGTGCCTTCGGCGCAGTCGTGCTGCACCATCTCGCCGTAACCGAGGATCGCGGCGAGGATGTTGTTGAAGTCGTGCGCGATGCCGCCGGCCAGCGTGCCCATCGCCTCGAGCTTCTGCGACTGGCGCAGTTGCGATTCGAGCCGGTCGCGCTCGGCCTCGGCGTTCTTGCGCACGGTGACGTCTTCGAGCGAACCGGCCATCCGGTACGGCCGGCCCTGCTCGTCACGCAGCGCGACGCCGCGCTCGCGGAACCAGCGCCAGCTGTCCGAGCTCTCGTGGTGGAGCCGGTACTCGACCTCCCAGTGCGCGCACCGCTGCCGTCGAGGTAGGCCTTCAACCCGTCATGCACGCGCTTCTCGTCGTCCGGGTGGTAGCGGAACAAGCGCCACCACTCCTGGCACGGGCGCATCGGTTCGCTGGGCTCCAGGCCGAGCAGTTCCTGGGCGCGCGCGGAGAGGAAGAAGGTCTCGCTGCGCATGTCCCAGTCCCACATGCCTTCGTTCGACCCGGCGACCGCCAGCTGGTAGCGCTCCTGCGACTCGCGCAGCGCCTGCTCGGTGCGCTTGTGCGCGTCGATGTCGCTGATCGACCCCGACCAACGCGTCGCCCGACCGTGCGAGTCGCCCAGGTGGCGGCCGCGAAAGCGCACCCAGCGCCAGCTGCCGTCGCCCTGGCGCACCCGGCAGTCGGCCTCCTGCGCGTCATGGCCGCCCTGCGGCTGACGGCGAAAGGTCCGTTTCACGGCCGGCTGGTCGTCCGGATGGATGTCGATCAGCGCCAGCCACTCGTCGTGCGTGCGCACGACGACGCCCGAGTCGATGCCGGCGATGCGCATCGCACGCTCGGAGGCGAACATCCGGTCGTTGGTGACGTCCCAGTCGAGGATGCCGTCGTTGGAGCCCTCGACCGCGCGCGCGAACCGCTCCTCGCTCTCGCGCAGCGCCTCCTCGGCGCGCTTGCGCTCGGTGATGTCCAGCGTCGAGCCTGCCACGCGGTCGGGCCGGCCGTCGGCGTCGCGGAAGCACTGGCCGCGGCTGTCGATCCAGCGCACCTCGCCGCTGGCCGGATCGACGACGCGGAACTCGACGTGCAGGCGCGGCGTCAGCCCGGCCAGGTGAAGGTCGACCGCGCGCTGCGTGCGTTCGCGGTCGTCGGGATGCATCGGCACGCGTGCCCTCCATTCGCTGCGCGTCGCCGGCGGCTCGCCGTCGATACCGGTCAGCCGGTGCAGTTGCGGCGACGAGAACAACTCGTCGGTCTTCACGTTCCAGACCCAGTGGGCCTCGTCGGAGCCGGTCATCGCGATCGCGTAGCGCTCCTCCGACAGCCGCAGCGCCTCCTCGGCGCGGCGCTGCGCGTCGATGTCGACCACCGAGCCGGCCATGCGGTACGGCTGGCCCTGCGCGTCGCGGATGCACAGCGCGCGCACGCGCACCCAGCGGTACTGGCCGTCGTCGTGCCGCACGCGGTAGTCGACTTCGTAGGCCGGGGTCTCGCCCGCGAGGTGTGCGCGGATTCCCTCGGCGCGCAGCGGCGCGTCGTCCGGATGCACGCGCAGCGACGCGACCAGATCGTCCAGCTGCTGCAATTCGGGTCCGGGCGGCAGGCCCTGAATCTCGCGCGCGCGAGCCGATTCGAACGCCAGGCCGGCTCGCAGGTCCCAGTCCCAGACCCCGACGTCCGAGCCGGCGACGGCAAGCGCGAAACGCTCCTCGCTCACGCGCAGCGCCTCTTCGGCGCGCCGGCGCGTGTCGATATCGCTGACCGACCCGGCCATGCGCAGCGCCACGCCGCCGGCGTCGCGCACGCACAGGCCGCGCGCGCGCACCCAGCGGTACTGGCCGTCGGCATGCCGCACCCGATACTCGAACTCGTACAGCGGCGTCTTGCCTGCCAAGGCTCGCTTCGATCGCCGCGAGCCGGGGCGCGACGTCGTCGGGGTGCACCTGCACTTGCGCGTGCCACGCCTCGCGTGGTGTCATCTCGGGCCCGGGCGGCAGTCCATACAGCTCGCGCGCTCGCGGCGATGCGAAGATCGCGTCGCTCGTCGCGCTCCCAGTCCCAGATGCCGTCGTCGGAACCGGCCACGGCGAGCGCGAAACGCTCGCGCGAATCCTTCAGGGACTCGTGCGCGGCGTCGAGCCGGCGCAACTGGCGCGCAAGAACCGCCAGCAGCAGCACCGCCAGCAGGCTGAGCGCGAGCGTGCGCAGCGCGGTGCCGATCGCCTGGGCGCGCCATTCGGCGAGCGCGGTCTGCACGTCGCGCGAGACGACGACGGCCAGCGGGTAGTCGGGCACGGCCCGCACCGCGGCGAAGCGCTCGACGCCGTCGACGGGACTGCGCAGGCGCAAGGGTCCGGCATCCCCGGCGCCGCGCGCCGCGAGCGTCGCATCGATCGCCGGGTACCGCTTGCCGAGCGAGCCTTCCACCGGCGGGTAGCGTGCGAGCAAGGGGCCGCTGCGGTGCAGCAAGGTCACCTTCGTTCCGGGGTTGACGCGAATGTCGCGGTAGAAGTCCTGGAAGTAGGAAACCAGCCCGCGTGCACCGACCAATCCGGCGAATTCGCCCGACGGCTTCTCCAGGCGGCGGCCGAGCGGCAGCGCCCACACGCCGTCGTCGGCGCGCATGACGTTGGCAATGCCCAGCTCGGCTTGCGGGTCGGCGCGCATCGCGTGAAAGCCCGGCAGGTCGGCGATGCTGCGCATCGTCGTGTCCGACGGCTCCCACGACAGCGCGACCGCGCTGCCGTTCGCGTCGTACAGGCCGAAGCCGTCGATCTGCTTCAAGCCGACCGACAGCTCGCGCAGGTAGTGGTGCAGCTCGTCCGGGCTCAGTCGGTCGAGGCGGCCGCGCTTGTACTCGGCGGCGACGTGGCGCAGCACCACGTCGACGGCCTGCACGCTGCGCGCGGTCTGCTCGGCGATCACGCGCGCCTGCGTCTCCAGCTCGCGATCGGTGTCGTCGGCCGCGACGCGGTAGCCGCGCACGACGTCCCACACCGCCAGTGCCGCGATCGCGGCGATGAACAGGCCGCCGAACCAGGGAATGCGCTGCCACGACCGGCCGCGCGGCTTCAGGGTCTTGGTCGACTCGGCAAGGCTCATCTCGCTGAATGCCGGAAACTTGCGCGCATTCTCATCCTTGCGATGGGGTCCTGCAAACCGCGAGCGATGCGGCCACCACGGCCGGCACGTCGCTTATCGGCTGCCGGTTGCGGATCTGCATTCGGGATTCTCGGCCCGTCGCGGTGGCGCTGTCGTTGCCACGCTCGGAGACCGGATTACAGCTGTAATCTTGATTCGCTGCTCGAACCTCACGTCCGCAGGATTCGCGCGGTGACGACGCACGCTGTCACGACGACGGCGGTGCAGGCGATCGCGGCAATCTGCAGGGCATCGACGAACGCGGCCGTTGCCGCAGCGAACAGCGCCGTGCCAATGGGTTCGGGCAGAGCGGCCGCCGTCGCCGCTGCCCCGCCCAGCGTGGCCAATGCGTCGGTGGCAGCTGCCGGCGCCACGCCCTCGGGCATCGCACCGCCGAGTGCATTGCGATACAGCGCCGTGCCCACGCTGCCGAAGACGGCGATCCCCAACGCGCCGCCGAACTCCGACACCGTCTCCGAGAGCGCCGACGCGGCGCCCGCGCGCTCGGGCGGCGCAGCGGTGATGATCATCTCGTTGCCGATCGTGAACACGGGCGACAAGCCCAGGCTCATCACCACCGTGCCGGTGATCAGCATCCCCAGCCCATGGCGGCCGTCGACGCCGGCGAGCATCGCGAATCCCAGCGCGCCGGCGGCCAACCCCCAAACCAGCAGCGCCACCGCCGGCACGCGCCGCGCCAGACGCGGCGCAAGTAGAGACCCCACGACGAATGCCGCCGACCAGGGAACCGTCGCCAGCCCGGCGTGCAGCGGCGACAGGCCGAGCACCAGCTGCAGATACTGCGTGACGAAGATGTAGACGCCGAACATGGCCAGGCACGACAGGCCATAGGCCGCAATGGCAGCGCTGAACCGTCGCTGGCGGAACAGCGAGAGATCGAGCAACGGGTAGTCGAGCAGGCGCTGCCGGCGCAGGAACAACACACCGACGACGAGCCCGCCTCCCACGGTCGTGGCCGACGCGAGGGCGAGGCCGTGTTCGGCGATCTGCTTCAGCCCGTAGACGGTCGTGAGAACCGCCAACAGCGAAAGCGCCACGCTCACCGGATCGAGCCTGCCAGCGTTCGGGTCTCGATACTCGGGCAGCAGCACGGGCCCGAGCAACAGCAGCAACGCCATCACCGGCACCGCCACCACGAATACCGAGCCCCAGGGATAGACCTGTAAGAGCGCGCCACCCACCAACGGGCCGATCACTGCCCCGGCCGAGAAGCTGGCGATCCACACGCCGATGGCGAACTGGCGCTCGTGCTCGTCGTGGAACATGTTACGGATCAGGGACATGGTGGAAGGCGCCAGCGTCGCGCCGGCGACGCCGAGGAGCGCCCGCATCGCGATCAGCATCTCTGCACTGTCCGAGTAGGCCGCGACCAGCGAAGCAGCGCCGAACGCCGCCGCACCGGCAAGCAGCAGCTTGCGGCGGCCTATGCGATCGCCGAGCGTGCCCATCGTGATCAGGAAGCCGGCCACCAGGAAGCCGTAGATGTCGACGATCCACAGCAGCTGCGATGCGGAAGGTTTCAGCTCGGCGCTGATGGCCGGCAGCGCCAGGTTGAGCACCGTGAGATCCATCGCGTAGACCATGCACGGCAGCGCGAGCACGCCCAAGCCGATCCACTCGCGGCGGGAGGCCTTGACGGGCGGTGCGACCGATGTCTTCAGAGCTGTCATGGTTGGCCGTTTGAATTGCGGCGACGAAACCATCGACGCAGCTCGCTGCCCACGGCGAATATCTCGGCCCAAGACGACGAACTCGTTTCAACGTGCAGCGACCGAGTTTCAGTTGCAACACGCCCGACATGGTCGCGCATTGCAATCGAAATTGCAGTAGCCGCGCGGCGAAACCGTCGCGCAATGGCGCCCCCGCGCAATGAGGCTCGTTCCTAAATCCTGGGGTGTCGTGATGGACGATCTCTTGCGCGGCGGAATTGCCGCCCTGCTCTACTTCGTGGTGCGACACGGCGACGGGAAGCCGCGCCGAGAAGCGGCAGCGGTTCCGATGGACCGCGTCATGGCGACGCTCAGAGAATGGCGCCAGCGGGGCCGCGCGCGCCGCGAGCTGGCCGGTCTCGACGACTACCTGCTTCACGACATCGGATTGTCGCGGTCGCAAGCCGGGTTCGAGAGCGGCAAGCCCTTCTGGCAGGCCTAGGCACCGCGGTACGCCCGTTGCCTAAGTCGATGTTGGATGGGTGTCCAGCATCGATCTTGCGTCAACCGCCGCGGTGCGCTTCACCCCACGAAGGAGAGAAACCATGAAGACACCTCTGATCGTGTCACCGCAGGAGTGGGAGGCTGCGCGTCAGCAACTGCTCGTGAAGGAGAAGGCCTTGACCCGCGCCCGTGACGCGTTGGCGGCCGAGCGTCGGCGGATGCCGTGGCTGGCCGTGAAGAAGAAGTACGAGTTCGACGGACCCAAGGGCAAAGCGAGCCTGCTCGACCTGTTCGAGGGCCGCCGTCAGCTGATCGTCTACCGCGCCTTCTTCGAACCCGGCGTGCGCGGATGGCCCGAGCATGCCTGCATCGGCTGCTCCATGGTGGCCGACCAGGTCGCCCACGTCGCCCATCTGAACGCCCGCGACACCACTCTCGCGTTCGTCTCGCGCGCGCCGCAGACGGACATCGAGCGCGTGAAGGCGCGGATGGGCTGGGAGATGCCCTGGTACACCATAACGGACGACTTCGACACCGACTTCGGCGTGGACGAGTGGCACGGCACGAACGCGTTCATCCGCGACGGCGACAGCGTGTTCCGCACCTACTTCATCAACAACCGCGGCGACGAGGCGATGGGGAGCACCTGGAGCTACCTCGACCTGACTGCGCTCGGTCGCCAGGAGGAGTGGGAGGACTCGCCGGAGGGCTACCCCCAGACCCCGCCGTACGAGTGGTGGATCTGGCACGACGAATACCCTGAAGGAGGCAAAAGGGTCGAGTGAGATTGAGCCATCCGGCACCAGGCAGGGCCGGAGGACCTGTGAAGCTCGGAGCTGGTCAGCGCCGCCGCCGTCGTGGCGCTTCGAGTCCGAGGCCCCTGCAGAAGCGGGAACGCGCGCAGCCGCTCTGCTGCGAAGGGCACGAACTCGCGGACCTTGGGCCATTGCCCGACGACCGCGGCGGCAACCTTCACGTCGTTGGCATTGACGACCCGGCGCTCTTGCGGCGCCACGGTGGCGCGAGACCGCGTCCGCTTCTTCGCCGACAACTCCGAGGTGGGGGCCGACATGAGCCCGGCACGACGGCCGGGCCGCGCAGCCGACCGGGGCGCCGCAGGAAGGGACGCGCATCGTCACGGACGTGGAGTACCTCATCGATTCGGCGCGCGCCGAGGCGTTCGTGCTCCCGATGCAGGAATCCACGGCGCGCGCGCCTGTGCAAACGTGCAATCGGCTGGCAACTTCTTAGCGCCATCCGCGATGCGGCGCGATACGTCGAGGAAATCGTCGACGAATCGTGGACCGATGGCAGCATGTCTCGGGTGGTCACCCGGAGGACGCGCTTTCTTGGTGCGCGCGACATAGAGAGCCTGGGCAGGGTGATTGACGAGCCACTCCGTTCAATACAGCAGTGGGCGCCTTCCCGGCATCACGGCGGGGCCGATCGACCTCTTCTGATTCAGTTTGATGATGACGAGGCGCGCGAACTGCGCGATCATCGCCTGCCTGCCCTCGTCCATGCGGCAGGCGGCGAGTAGGTCCGTCACGACAACAACGGGAGGTTCCATGAAGGCTATGTATTGGCTCGTCATCGTCCTGGGGCTGGCGGCGACGGGGTGCGCGACCCAGCGCTCTTCGGCCCGATCGCACGGCGGCGGCGCGGACGTTCCTGTCTGGGTGTACGAGACTTATCTTTCGATCGGCGAAGAGCCGATCCACCGCAAGGCTAACGGGAACGCGCCGGTGATCTTCAAGCTGGATCACGACACGGAAACCGACCAGTACAAGTTTCCGTCCGACGCTGTCGAGTTCGTTCCGCCCACGAGGGAATTCGCGTGCACGACGATCAACGACACGCTCGTGAAGTGCGACCGCACCGGAACTGCCGCCACGACCTTTAAGTACAAGATTTCCGTCGTGCTCCGTTCCGACGTCACGCGGCGAACGACGCTCGATCCTTTCATCATCACGCACTGATCGGCCGGGGCGGGTCCGCTGCTCGGGCGGCCCCCTATCCGCCGTCCAGCGCCGCCTTTGCCCTCGCCAGCGCCCGTCCGAGCTCGGACTCCGGCCCCGCGGCGACCATGTCGGCGAGTTGTTGCGCCGAAGCCAGCGCCTCGCTCGCCTCCGCACGCCTTTGCGCACAGAGCTCGGCCTCGGCGCGGTTGCACAGCAGAACGCCGAGCGACGCGGTGTCGCCGGCATCGGCGAGCAAGGCCTCGCCGTGGTCCAGGCAGCGCTGGGCCTCGTCGAAGCGAGCCTCGCGGGCGTGCAGCAGGCCGAGGGCGCCGAGAAACTGGCCCTCGGAGCGCCGGTCGCCCAGGCCACGGGCCGACAGCAGCGCCGATTCGTAATGCGTGCGTGCCTCCTCGAATCGGCCCAGCTTTTCATACACGGTGCCGAGATTTCCCCAGCCGATGCATTCGAGGCGCAGGTCGCCGAGCTCGCGCGACAGAGCTACCGCCGCCTCGAGCATCGTCAGCGCTTCCTCGTGCCGGCCCTGCATCTGGTTCAGATAGCCGAGGTTGCTGAGCGCGTTGCCCTCCCACTTGCGGTCTCCGAGCTCCCGGGCGACGCCGAGGCTGTGGTCGAAGTTGGTCCGGGCGAGCTCGAGATTGCCAAGATGGGCGTGCAGGACCGCCAGGTTGTCGAGAAGCGTCCCTTCGATGCGCCGTTCGCGGACGCGCCGGGCGACGGCGAGCGCCTTCTCGCCGTGAGCGAGCGCCTCCTGCAGATGCCCCGTGTGGAGGTGGAGGATCGCCGTGGAACGCAGCACGTCGCACTCGAGCACCGGATCGGCCAGCTCCCGGGCGATCTCCAGTGCCGCTGCCAGGTATTCGGTCGCTGGCTCGACGCGTCCTTCGTCGGCGAGCAGGAAACCGGCGTCGCCGAGCACCTGCCCTTCGCAGCGCCTGTCGCCGGCTTGGCGTGCCGAGGCCAGTGCCGTCTCCAGGGTTTCCCGGGCTTCGGCAACCTGCCCGCAGGCTTCGAGGGCCCGGCCCAGGACGCGCCGGGCGCGCGCCGCCGATTCGGGTCGCAGGCCGGCCATCGCGAGCACGGCGGTAGCGAGCCCGACGCCTAGGCGGAACGGCCCACGCAGCTTCAGCACCGCCCAGGCTCGCTCGAGCGCCGCCACGGCGATGGCCGCATCGCCGCAGACGACCGCGCGACGGCACGCGGCCATGCAGTTGCCGAGTTCGACCGCCGGCACGCCGGCCTCGGCGAGTCCGGCGATATACGCCCCGTGCGTGTCCTGGGCGGCGCGGACGGCGTCGGGGCCGCTGCCGCGGTAGGAGCCCGGCGTTCGCAAGCGCTCCGACGCGTATTCCTGGACGCCGCTGATCAGCTCGAAACGCTGGCTCGACTGGCGCACGAACGACTTGTTGAGCAGCGACTGCAGCACGTCGATCGGCCACGGCTCGGCGTCGCCGTCCGAGAGCCGCAGCACGGCCTCCGCCGCCTCCATCGTGAAGCCGCCTTCGAAGACCGAGAGCTGGGCCAGCGCCATCCGCTCGGCCGGCAGCAGCAGGTCCCACGACCAGTCGAACGTCGCGCGCAGCGTCGCCTGTCGATCGACCCGGCCGCCGTGGGACGCCAGCAAGCGGAAGCGCTCGGTCATTCGCGACAGCAGCGCCGCCGGTGGCATCAGGCGAACGCGCGCGGCGGCCAGCTCGATCGCGAGCGGCATGCCGTCGAGGAGCTCGGTCAGCGTTTCGAGGGTCCGCTCGTCGCCCGGCCTTGGCGCGAAGTCCTGGTTCGCCGCCTGCGCCCGGCGCACGAACAGCTCGACCGCGTCGCGCGGTGGCAGCGGCGGCAAGGCCATGATCTCCTCGCCGGCAATGCCGAGGACCTCGCGCGTCGTCACGACGAACCCGGCCTCGGGCGCCGCTTCGAGCCAGCGCCCGACGGTCTGCTCGGCGTACCTCGACACCTGCTCGAAGTTGTCGAGGATGACGAGGGAGCGGCCGCGGCCGGCGATCGCGTGGCCCAGCTGCACCACCGGATCTTCGCGACCGAGCGGGACGTCTAGGGCGCGGCCGACAGCTTCGACGATGCCATCGATGCTGGTCGCCTGCGAAAGGTCGCAGAACCATGCGCCGCCCGGGTAGAAGTCGCCGAGCCAGGCCCAGCCGAAGCGCACCGCCAGCCTCGTCTTGCCAGCGCCGCCCATGCCGAGGATGCTGACGAGGCGAGCGCCGCCGAGCAGGCGACCGCCCAACTCGTCGATCGCTTCGCCGCGGCCGATGAAGGCATCGCGCTCGGCCGGCAGGCCGTGCTTGATCTGCCGGGTCGGCAGCCACAGGTCGCCGTGGCGGGCGACCCGGTAGACCTTGGCGGCATCGGCCGGTGGCACGAACGCCGTGTCCGCATCGCCCACCTCGAACAGCTCGAGCGGCTTCAGGATGCCCTGCAGGCGCCAGTGTCCGTGCGACTGCGAGCGGAAGCGGTGCTTGCCGAGCGCCGCGTGGGCGGCGCCGGTCAGCAGGGTCTGGCCGCCGCCGGCGATCGACATGATGCGGGCCGCGATGGCCTTCGCCTGGCCTTCAACCTCGAGCGGCTTGGCGCCCCGGGCGATGTCGTCGGCCGTGTTGTCGCGCAGCACGACCGGCCCGACGTGCAGCCCCGAACGCGCCTTCATCGGTGTGCAGCGGACGGCGAGCGCGCGGTGGTAAGCGAGCGCGTAGCCGACGGCGTCGTCTGCGCTGGCGAATAACAGCAGCAGGCCGTCGCTCTTGTCGACTTCGCGACCGCGCCACTCGGGCAGGAGGTCGCGCGCCAGGCGATCGTGACGGACCCACAGCGCCGTCATCGCCGCGTCCCCGAGCGTTTGCCATAGACTGGTGCTGTCGACGACGTCCGTGAGAAGGACGGCGCGGACCTCGTTCATGGCTGGCGAGTCGTCGGCGCGGTCATCCGGGAAGTGTCCGGCCGACCGCCCGAGCTGATGCGACCGCCGCAGCGTCGACAGGCCCTAGCGTGGCTCGAGCGGGTACCTATGGCATGTCGCCCCGCGCAGAGCAAGATGCTCATCTCAGCGGCGGGAATCCAGCGATTTCGGTCGACCGTTGAGGTATCGCACTTGCCCGCTGCCGTCGAGAGAGAGTGGCAAGGTACAGGGACAATGCTATACAGATTTTGGCGAACATTCGCATCTCCCGAGAGCCGCTGGACTCGACGCAGGATGCAACTTTGACTGCATTTGTACCCCTGAATGCTCCGAATTCCAAGAAATCGGGTTGGGACATTCCGGGACAAAGAAAAGGCCCGCCACCTCGTAGAGTTCGGGCCGTTTCGGTTTCCTGTGGTCTATTTAGAGCCGTGTTCTGGTGGGCTGGGGTCAATGGAAGTAGGCACTGCATGCATCTTCATGCCTCGCCTTCCCTCCCCCAAATCCAGCCGATACCCCCACGGATACCCCCATCCTCCCTGAGGGAGGCGGCATCATCGAGTTGGGACGTTTGAACGCCGCAGATCTCGTTGCCCCCGCCATATCCCCAGGCTGGCAATTCCGCTACACTATCGAATCGCAAACGCAACGCAGTACTATGAAGACCTCCACGCTTCCGTCCCTACGCGTCGAGCCTGAGTTGCGCGAGGCCGCCGAGAGCGTACTGCGTGACGGCGAAACGCTCACCAGCCTGATCGAAACGGCAATGCGCGAGACCATCCATCGTCGCCGCGTCCAGGACGAGTTTGTCGCTCGAGGTCTACGATCAAGCGAAGACGCCAAGCGCACCCGCATCTATCACCCCGCGAGTGAGGTGCATGAGGTTCTGCAGCGACGGCTCGATGCCCGCAGGAAGCATGTCCTGGGCGACAGATCCGATCGGGTGACCGAAAAGTTCGAGGTCCGCTACACCGACGCCGCACGCGTCGATCTGCTGCGGCTGTTCGACTTCTTGCTGGATCGCGCGCAGACCGCAGACGACTTTGATGCGGCGCAGCTCGCCATCGACGCGATCAAGGCGGCCGTCGAAAGTCACCTGAGCAGGACGCCGTTCATCTATCGCAAAGTCCGTGAGAGTCCGTTCTTGCGCGAGCTCGTCATTCCGTTTCAATCAGCGGGCTATGTGGCACTCTATGAGATTGAAGGCGGCAGCGTCGTCAACGTCCTGGCAATCCGTCATCAACTCGAGGACGACTACTATTGAGCCGGCCGCACGATCGCCTCGACGATCTGCTCGGAACGCACTCGACTGTCTCGGCTGACGGTCATTCCCAGCCGACGATTCAACTGTCTCCCGGCCCTCCGTGACTGCTTCGCGTTTCACCCGCAAAGACAAACCCGCCGACGGCGGCAAGCTCAGGATCGGCGACGACTGGAACGCGATCCGGATCATCGCGCTCTCGCAGAGCAACCCGCTCAAGGCCATCGCCGAGTTCGTCGAAAACAGCATCGACGCCCACGCCAAGATCCGTCACCATCACGCGCGGCCGCGAGCGCGGCGCGCACTACCTCTCGATCAAGGACGACGGCGACGGCGTCCCGCGCGACGACGAAGGCCTGCCGAACTTCAAGTACGTCGCCACGCACATCTGCGACTCGATCAAGCGCCACCTGAAGACCGAAGGCAGGGGCAGTGGCCTGCAAGGCGAGTTCGGCATCGGTCTCCTGAGCTTCTGGACCGTCGGCGACACCTTGACGATGACGTCTGCCGGCGCCGACCAGCGCGCCTACCAGATGACGATGAGCAAGGGCGACTCGCGCTACAAGGTGACGCAGCGCCGCGTGCTCTTCGCCGAAGGCGGCACCGAGCTCCGGATCAGCCCGCTGCTCGAGGGCATCCGCAGCCTGAGCGGCGAGAAGATCCAGTGGTTTCTCGCCTCCGAGCTGCGCGACCGGCTGCGCACGCGCGCAGGTGCGCGTGCGTGTCATCGACAAGCTCACCCGCAAGCAGTACGAAGTCGAGCCGCGAGCGTTCGAGGGCAGACTGCTGCATCAACTTCCCGCCGTCCGCACACCGTACGGCGACGCCTACGCCGAGCTCTACCTGGCGCAGCCGGCGGAGCCGTGCCAGGTCGCGCTGACCCGCTCCGGCACGCGCGTCGTCGAGAACCTCGCGAGCCTGCCGGGGCTCGATGGCGCGCCGTGGTCGTCGCGCTACCTGCAGGGGCTGATCGACGCGCCGTTCCTGAGCCTGACGCCGGGAACGCAGAAGCGGCGTCATCCACGACGAGCGCTACGCAGCTTTGCTCGAAGCGCTCAAGCCGCTCGAAGCGAGCGCTCAACGCGCTCATCGAGGCCCAGCAAAAGAGCCGAAGACGAGCAGGCCAGCCAGCAGTCACTGCGCGCGATCCAGCGGGCGTTTCGGGAAGCACTGCTGGCGTTGCCGCCCGAGGAGTACGACTGGTTCGACGTCCAGGCACGCGCCAGAAGCGAACGGAGTGGCGACGGCGGCTCGGCTGGGTCCGGCACAGGCGACCCGGCCGCACAGGACGAGATCCCCGACCTCGGCGTCGCCGAGCCCACCTCCAGCCAAGAAGGCCAACGACAATTCTTCGACTACGCGGGCCCGCTCTTTGGCGTCGTCGTCTCGCCGGCGGCGAGCACGGTGCCGGTCAACGAGCGGCGGCGCTTTCGGGTGCTGCCGCGCGATCGGTCGCGCCGGCGTGTCACGGACGAGCTGTCATTCGCCTGGGACATCGTCGAAGGCGAGGGATCGATCGACAACACGGTCGACCAGGAAGTCGAGTTCACTGCGACCGCCATTCCAGGCCTTGTGCGACTGCGCGTCACCGTAACCCAGCGCGAGGTCGAGTGCAGCGCCGAGGCTCTGGTGACGGTCACCGATAGCCTCGACGCCTCAGTGAACTCGGCCGTAGTCAACACGCGTGGCTTGCCCGGATACACGTTCGAGCGGGCCGCTGGCGAGCTCTGGCGCTCCCGATTCGACGCTGAGCGCAATGTCATCGTCGTCAACAACGGGCACCGCGACTTCGTTTTCGCGACCAAGACCCGGGCCCTGCAGCTGCGATACCTGGTGCGGCTCTACGTCAAGGAGCTGGTCCTGAAGAACTTTGCCGGGATGTCGGCAGAGCAGCTGCTCGAGCGGATGGTTGAGCTCTCGCTATACGCGGAGGAAAAACTCAAGACAGCCAATTGACGGCTGTGCTCCGCAAACATTCCATCCCGCTCGGCCTCGTGGTAGCCAGGGCGAACGCGATCTGCGAGCGAGTAATCGGCACGATCCGGCGCGAGTGTCTGGACTGGATGATTCCGATGTCCGAGGCGCATCTCCGCTCGATCCTGCGCGAGTGGGTTGCTCACTACAACGGTGGGCGTCCGCACAGCGCGCTGGGACCCGGCGTTCCCGGCCCTCCCGCAGGGGCCGTAGCGATGTCCTGCGCCAGCGAATCCGGTAATGCCTCAATAGACGAAACTTGACGCTGCGATCGGTTGGCCCCAAATCGGTCAGAGTGCGTGCAGTACTTCGTGGAGGACCAGATGGACCAAGATGTCTTCGAGGTGACCCCAGTAGCGGCACTATCGGCAACGACGGCGCTATTCTTGGAGCTGGCGGCCCTTCTTCACAAGCGAGGCTTGATTTCGGCCCCCGAACTCGGCAGGAACCTCCTGGCTGCTGCCACTGAAGCGGGGGCGGACTCGAACGTGCGCTGCGTCGTCAGCACGCTCAGAGATGTCGGTCAGAGTCTGATCGACGGGTTCCCAGACGCGCCCTGACGGTCAACACCCGTAGACCGCGTCAGCGTCGACATGAATCTTCTCGACCGACCGGAGATCGGATGAAGCGACGACCGACTGTCTGTCCGCCGGGCTGATTCGGCTACTCCCGAACAAGATCTCGACTGGGACGCGGCTCTATGTCGACGGTAACGACCGCCTCCTGACGGTCAACTGGCGCGTAGACCGTCTTTACGGTGCCGTAACCCACCACGGTGGGACTCCCGCCGACGAGTTCCAGGAGCGTGACTGCGGTCTCCGGCGGGACCTCGCCGATTCGCTTCCAAGCTCTCTTGAGTCCGAGAAGTGACCGGCATTGCAACCAAACCGATACACGCGGGGCGCTGTCAGTGCTGCCGGCCTCACGGCGCAACTCGACTCGAGAGCCTTCGAAACAATGCTCCCGAACTATCGCCGCCCGGTCGGGAATCGTCGTCCCGCCGAGAATCGTAAAAACGGATGCCTCTGTGCCTGTCCGTTCTCCTGCATCTAACGCGGCGATCGGGGCCATGAACAGAACCTTCGACTTTCGTGAGGATCGCTAGGGGCTGCGGGCGGACGGGTACGTGACGCGCGACGCCGTGAGCGGCTATTCGTCTGACGCAGAGACAGTCCGAAATCCGCGACCGGCCTACCTCCGGACAACAAACGCCCTGCCGTAGCCTTTACGGGCTGCGCGAGGCCGATGTGCTCTTCGCCTCCTCATCAGGTCGCCTGACTTGGCCTGAATGAAAGAAGAAAGACGAAGTACGCTTCACGCGACGAACCGCGTCGCGTGCCAACAGATAAGCCTGGATCTGTCTCTCCGTCATCGTACGTCGCTCGTGGACCCTGGACGACGCGATGCGGTACGCGCTCGACCGCTGAGCCTAATCGATCGTGATGTCGAGTTGCCGCGCCAAGCCGACCAGGATCGGCTTGATCTCGCGGTCGATGCGCTCGAACTCGGCGGCCGACCACGGCCTGTCGGTCAGGCCGAAGGTCCTGTTCAACTGCCGGATGCGCGGCGACGACCCGCCCTCTTGCACGAGGTCGGACACGCGCTGCACGATCTCGCGCGGCGTGCCGGCCGGCGCGAACATGCCGAGCCAGCCCACGACGTCGAACACAGGGTCGGTGAAGCCTTGCTCGGCAAAGGTCGCCACGTCGGGCAACAGCGGCGAGCGCTTGCGCGTGCTCACTGCAATGGCGCGCAGCCGCCGGGACTGCAGGTGCGGCATCAACGCCAGCACGCTGCCCTGGCCCGCGTCGATCCGACCCGCCACAACGTCGAGCCACATCGGCGCTTCGCCGTTGTACGGCACCGGTACCACGTGGACGCCCATCCGGGTCGACATGTGCCGTGCCAGCAGATGCGGATACGACCCCGGCGCGTAGTTGCCGAGCGTGATGCGCTGCTGGCGGCCGAGTTCGAGCAGATCGCCAAACGTCTTCACTGCAGACGCCGCAGACACCGCCATCGGCAACGGGCCCGCGTCGAAGCCGGCGACATAGTCGAAGTCCTTGTCCGGGTCGTAGGGCATCTTCCTGAACAGCACTCGGTTCTGATTCATCGTGCCGGTGGCCGTGAACCAGAACGTGTAGCCATCGGGTGCCGCCTTTGCCACCTCGGCCCCGGCCAGCATGCCCGCCGCACCGGCACGGTTGTCCACCACCACCGGCTGGCCCAGCTGGCTGCCAACGTACTCGCCGTAAGCGCGTGCCAGCGCATCGGTGATGCCGCCGGCGGGGTAGCCGACCACGATGCGGATCGGCCTGCTCGGCCAGGCAGCCTGCGCCCGTGCGATCTTCGGCATCGCGCCCAGCGCAGCCGCCGATGCGATGGCGCAGATCAGGAGGCGGCGATGCATGGCAACGGCTACTTCGGCGGCGCGCGTGCGCGCCGGCCATCGTAGCCGCCGCGGGCCCGCGGTTCAGCCCGGGTCGGGGATCCAGTCGCCGTGGAAGCCGAAGGGCCAGAGCGGCTTCGTGTGGGATGTTGATCGTCGGTGGGTGTCCGAAGGTGAGAGCCTACAAAGTTGGTGAGTACTCTTGGTCAGACGCTTGCGCAGTCAGGGCATCCGGAAGGGCAACAGCTGTATGGCCCCGTGAGACACAAGGGTAAACCCTCATCAGTCGGGTAAAATTGCTGCACCGCACAACGAGGCCCAGGTGCCCGTCCGCGTGTTGGCAACCAAGAAAGGATCCCCTGACATGGACGCCATTCGTACGAGGGCCGCGAGCCCATCCAAACCCGTCACCTCCAACGTCGCACCGGGTTCCGCAACACAACACTCCCCGCGTCGCCTGAACCTGGCGCTGCAAGGGGGCGGCGCCCATGGCGCATTCACCTGGGGCGTGCTCGATCGATTGCTCGACGAGGAGAGCGTGCAATTCGAAGGCCTGAGCGGCAGCAGTGCCGGCGCGATGAACGCGGTGGTCCTGGCCGATGGCTGGCTCAAGGGCGGGCGCGCAGGCGCGCGTGAAGCCCTGGCCGGCTTCTGGTCCGAGGTCGGCAAGCTGATGCCGCCCGCCATCGTGGTCCAGGGAACAGGCGATGCGATCCAACTGTCGGCGGCAAGCAAGTTGCTCGTGAGTTGGGCGAGCCACTTCTCTCCCGCACAGATCAACCCGCGAGAGCTAAACCCGTTGCGCGACCTGTTAACGCGACTCGTCGACTTCGAGGCCGTGCGCGCGCGCAGCCCGTTCAAGCTGTTCGTCGCGGCCACGCAGGCCACCACCGGCAAGCTGCGCATCTTTCGCGAGCATGAGCTGACGGTCGACATGCTCGTGGCATCGGCATGCCTGCCGAAGATTCATCATCCCGTCGATATCGACGGCGAGCCGTACTGGGACGGCGGCTACTCAGCCAACCCGGCGGTGTTTCCGCTGTTCTACGAGTGTGACGCGCAAGATGTGCTGCTCGTGCTGCTGACCCCGCTGCGACGCGACGATACGCCGCGAACGGTCAAGGAGATCGACGAGCGGATCACCGAGCTGTCGTTCAACGCCACCTTCATGCGCGAGATGCAGACCTTTGCCCGCGCGGCCGAGTTCTCGGACCCCTCGTCCGCCACGGGCGGCACCCTCGAGTCGAAGCTGCGCGCGATACGGTTTCACATGATCGACGTGTGCGACCTCGCCAGCCTGGAGCGTGCCGAGACCAAGGCGCTCGCGCATGCGCCGTTTCTCGAGATGCTGTGCGGCCAGGGCCGCGAACGGGCGGCGACCTGGCTCAAGGAACACGCGGACGATGTCGGGAATCGATCGTCGGTCGACGTGCGGAAGTGGTTTGGCTGACACAATGAACGTGCTCGACATCCCCAAAGTCGGGCTCGGCGCGCTACCGCCCGTGCAAGGTCGCCGTTACGCAAGACCGTCCATTCTTCACCGCTGACTGCCGTGCTCGCTGCCCTGATCTCGCTTGTCGCGATAGGCATCCTTTCGCTCGTCCTGTATGTTCGCGGTCGCGGCAAGCGCGCGTACCCGGAGGAGGTGCAAGTCTCCTTGAAGCCGCAGAAATTCGACACGACGCTGGGTGACTTCCACGACATGCGGGAGGCCCTTCGCCCGCTGGAACACATGCGAGCTACGTCCCGTCGCGACCCCAACGGTGGCCGGTAGGCGTACGGATGCTGCTCTAACCGCAGTTCGCCAGAAAAGTCGATAGTTGTTTTGAGGCTGGGGTCAACAACAGTAGGCTCTGTATGCCTCTAGGTGCCTCCCCTTCCAGTCGGGCAAGTTCAGCCATACCCCCGCGGATACCCCGCTCAACGGACCGGGACGGCCACTTGAAAGATCACGTTCTAGAGTCCTCCCAGACAGCCCAAATTGACGCGAAGCGGAGCCAGATCTCTCGGCAAATCTCGAACGCGGACCGATCAGTCCGCTACGGGCATTGCAGGCAGGACGCGCCCGACGCATTCGCCGAAGCCAACCCGGTATCCGTTCCCGTCGCACCAGCCAGTCGGCTTCACGTGGTCGCCATCCTCCAAGTACATCCGACTTCCTCCAGCCTCGAGATCGAAGCGTTGCCGCCCATCGCGGGTGATCTCAAACAAACAGCCGAGGGCGCCTGCGCCGCTGCTGACCGTACCCGAGCCCAACAAGTCGCCCTGACGTTGCACCCGGCGCTGGGCTGATGGACTAGGGCCTGTTAACACAACCGCAGCCCATCGGCGATCAGCGACGAAGCTGATGAAGCCGAGGAACATCACGTCGAGCTTCTCGAAGCGGGAGAAGATGCGGCGGTAGCCCTTGAGTCGGCGGAACAGCCGTTCGACCTCGTTGCGACGCTTGTACATCGCGCGGTCGTACTCCCACGGCTCGACCCGCGTGCTCAGCGGCGGCACGACGGGGATGAAGCCCAGATCGAGCGCGAGTTGTCGTGTCTCGTTGCCCTCGTAGGCGCGATCCATGATCAGGTGCAGCGGTCGATTCGGCGCGCCCAGACGCGACTCAGCAGCGCGCGGCCTTCGGGTGCATCGTGCGCCTGGCCCGGCGACAGCGAGAACGTTATGGCCGTTCGAGCATCCGCGGCAACCATATGAATCTTGGTGTTCCATCCGCCGCGGGACTTGCCGATGGCTTGCGGGCCGTTTTTTTTAGCGCCCCGGTGCCGTCGGGATGCACCTTGATGCTGGTGCGGTCCAGCGAGACGGCCTCGATCTTGATGCGCACGACCTGCGCCTGCTGCAACTCCTCGAACATCCGGTCGAGCACGCCGCCTTGGTCCAGCGGTTCATGCGCGTGTAGATCGTGTGCCAGTTGCCGAAGCGCTTGGGCAGGCCGCGCCACTTGCAGCCGTGCTCGGCGACGTACAGGATGGCGTTGACCACCTGCAGATTGCTCAGGCTGACGTTGCCGCGCTGCATCGGCAGGCAGTGCTCGATCTGGGCGAACTGCTCGAGCGTGATCTCCATGCCCGCAGTCTGCCGACGTATCGCATCGCCTGCGCCAGTAGTGTTAACACGCCCTAGCTGCTGCGGGAAACTCCAGTAAAGAGCCTTGAGTTCGCTGCGGCAAACGATGGAGTCAAGGACAGGGGAACGATCTTCACGCCGAGCGTCTTCGCATACGGGCCGCCGCGGCTTGACTGCGACCCAGGTGGTGGCGCGGTCTGCTGTCGCGGGACTGGCGCTCCCGGATCAGCCTCATTTGCGACAACCAATGAGTCCGCCCAGCGACGGAGTTCGCACGATGGATTCATGCCGAACGAGCACGCCTCGCCGGCGTGCGAGTGTTGGAGAGACCTTGCTGAGCTCAGCGAACTCTCCTGGGACTTCACCTCCGAAATCGAGGCCTCGATCGGGAGGTAGACCCGCTTGACTCGGGTGGCTGCGCGAGACCACCATCTCGATCACGCATTCGATCGACAAACGCTGCCTTGGAAGATTGGTCCGGCACTGGGTCGGATCTCATGCGAGGAGACTGTGATGGACCCTGAAGACATTGATCTCGTCCATGGCGACCGCTGCGCTGCTGACAATGGGCAATGGGATTGCAGGCGCCGATGACATGAAACTGCCGCCGTTGAAGCGACAGAAGACTCCGCAAGCGGTGGTCGACGAGCATCTCGACGCGCTCAACAAGTGCGACTGGAACCGATTGATGGCCCAGTACCCGCCGCAGATCGAGATCCATCTGCCCGATGGCGTCATCGTGAAGGGGCGGGAAAAGGTGGGTGAACTGTTTGCAGGATTCTGCAAGGCACGCGCCGACAAGGGCCTGAAGGGTCTGAAGTTCAGCACGCAATCGACGTATGCGGTTGGCGGCACGCTCAATACGATGTGGCATGCCGATGCCGACTTCCTGGCCGAAACCTACAAGGGCTCCGACGCCTACGTCACGAAGGACGGTCTCATGTATGCGCAGGTGACGACCTTCGACGGTTCGAAGCTGAAGTTCAAGCCCTAGTCGATCGCTGTCACACGGGGCGGGCTCCATGCCACTTAACCGGTTCGAACCGAGCGAGGCCAAGGCGTGCGTGTCGCGCCTTCAAATCTCCATCGACCCATTGGCCGGCTGATCCGTGGACCGTTTCTCAGCCATCGAGACGTTTGTCCGGGTTGCAGAGTCGAAAAGCTTCGCCGAGGCGGCGCGCCAGCTGCGGCTGTCGCGCTCGGTCGTGACCGCCCGCATCAAGCAACTCGAAGCCTTCGTCGGGGCGCCACTCTTCCATCGCAACACCCGCAGCGTCCAGCTCTCCGAGTTCGGCCAGACATTTCTGCGCGATTGCGCGGAGCTCGTGGGCCGGACCAATGAAGTCGTCGATCAGATGCGTGACGTGACGACGTCGCCCAGTGGACGCCTGCGCGTCCACGCCTTGCCGGGCTTCGTCCTCGGGCATCTCGCGCGAGTGCTGCAGCAGTTTCAGGCACGCTACCCGCAAATCGTCCTCGACATCGTCGTCAACGATGCGGCGATCGACCCGGTCAAGGAGGGATTCGATTGCGCCTTGCAGATTTTCCCGCCCCGATCCGAGGAGCTGATCTCCAAGAAGCTGTTTCCCGTGCGTCGGGTGTTTTGCGCCTCGCCCGAATACATGAAGCGCCACGGCACGCCGCGGTTGCCGCGTGACCTGAAGGGCCACCGCATCGGCTGGTATTCCGGCTATCCGACCCGGGAGCGGCTTGCCTTTCACGGTCCCGGCGAGCCGGTGTCGCTCGATCTGCAACCGGTGCTGCTGACGAACAGTGTCCATCTGCTGCGCGAGTACGCGCTCGAGCATGCCGGCATCGTATGCCTTCCGACGCTGGTCGCCTCGGAAGCCATCCTTTCGGGCTTGTTGCGGCTCGTTCTGGCGGAGCACCCACTCAGTTCGTTCTGGCTGTCGATGTTCTATCCCACGACGGTTCGAACCTCCCTCAAGCTGAAGCTCTTTCTCGATACCCTGAGCGCGAGCTTCTCGGGCGTGCCGCCTTGGGACCAGGCGCTGATCGAGCGCCAGCTGCTGGCGCCGACGATCATCGAGTAGGACCAGCCGCCGATCCGGGATAACCCGAATGATTGTTCTGCTTGTCAGAACAATCAGGTCGGAATGACACCCCTACCGAGGCACCATCTGCCGGCCTAGACTGGCCCGCACGGACGCTGGTGACGAGCACCGCCGATGTCCGGATCTCGAGTCCACCGTGGAGACGATCGAATGACCAAATCTGCCTACCGGACTGTCTTTGGCTCGCTCGACCGCTACGAGAAAGGCGTCGTGCAGAACATTGCCGACGACGTCAAGAACTACGCCTTCTCGAACTGCTTCGAAATCGCAAGCAAGGCAAAGCCGTACGAGAAGGTCGTCTTCGGCCAGAACCAGATCTACGTCATGGAGACGCTGCGTGCCGAGGGCGAATCGCCCTGGTACACCTGCGCACACGACGAGTTCGCGCTGTGCATGGACGGCGAGGTGGAGGTTCACCTCGTCAAGCTCGACGCCGAGCAGGTCGTCCCGGACGCAGAGCACAACGGCGCGGTCCTGGTGAAAGGTGAGCCCCGCGGTCCGAAGATGGGTTGGATGAAGCTCAACCGCGGCCACCAGGGCATGCTGCCGAAGAACACGGCGTATCGGTTTCGTGCCGCAAAGCCGGCAGTCGTCGTGCTGCAGACCTGCAAGGGCGACCTCTCGATCGAGCGCTGGTCGGAGATCTGTCAGACCGCCTGAACTGGCCTCGCAACGAATCAAGGAGCCTCGCATGAACGCACCCGCCGACCTCGCCGCCGTCGTCGCCACTGCACCCGACGCGACCCATGGCTACCGGAGCTTCTCTCTCGGGCCTTTCAGCTTTCGCCGCGACGAGTACTTCGCCCACATCGGCTGGCCGACGCGCGACGGTCGCACGCTGTCGCACAGCCTCGACATCAACAACTTCCTGCGTGCCCTGATGCGCGACGTCGCCTGGGGCTTCTTCTACGGCGGCGTCAACTTCGACCACGTCATCGGCACGACGAACCACTACACGACCGTCGATCTTTACGCCGGTACCTACAACGGCACCATGAAGGCCGCCGGGGTCGACCGGCTCGAGAACTTCCCGACCGCGCAGATCGCGGCCACCTTCCAGCAGATGCTCGACGACTGGACCAACGAAGGCTTCGACCCCTTCGCCGCGCCGCAGGAGACCGGCACCGCCTACGGCAGGAAGCATGGCAACAACACCGCCAAGATCACCCGCGCCCGCGAGCTCGCCAAGCGCTGCGTGGGCATGAAGGACGACCTGCCGCTGCGTACCGACGCCCGGGGCGCGCCGGTGAACCGCGCGTTCGCCGATGTTCCCCAGGCCGAGCCCGAGCTGCACCCCGAACCTGGATTCGAGAACGAAGTCCACGCCTTCAACCTGTTCGCGTTCCTGTCGCGCTCGCAGGTCACCTGGAACCCGAGCTTCACCTCGGTCGTGAAGTACAGCTTCATGTGCCCCACGACCGAGGAGCACATCCTGCCCATCATCCACGCCAACGACCGTGTCGAGTGGTTCTTCCAGATGTGCGACGAGATTCATTGGGACTGCGCCGACAAGAACACCGGCAAGCCGCTGGCACGCGTGATCATGAAGGCCGGGGACATGGCAGCGATGCCGGCTTACTGTCGGCACCAGGGCTACAGCCCGAAGCGCTCGATGCTGCTGGTCTGGGAGAACGGTTCGCCGACCCTGGTCTACGAGATCCAGAAGGGCGAGTCGCCGGAAGTCCCGGTGAAGTTCTGAGCAACCTCTGCGGCGCCCGACGAGCGCCGTGGGATCGCGACACCCGGCCACGCACAGCGTCGCCAGCGCGACGAGCGCGCTGGGGCCGCGGCCGCCTTCGAAGGAGATGTCCATGGGCCTGACAAGAGAGACCATGACCGACGAGCAGCGCAAGTCGGTCGCGCTCGAGTACCTGAAGGCGTTCGACAACGGCGGGGTGACTTCCAGCGGCGGCTCGATCCTCGACCTGTTCGCGAGCGACGCGCAGGTCTACTTCCCCAAGTGGGGCGTGGCCACGGGCCGCGACCGGATCGGCGAGCTATTCACCGAGCTGGGCGGCACGCTGAAGTCGATCCAGCACCACTTCTCGCATTTCAACTGGGTGTTCTCGGGCAGCGACGTCGTGGTGTGCGAAGGCACGAGCCACGGCGAGCACCGCGACGGCCCCTGGCGTGCGGGCGTTCCCGAGTGGGGCGCCGGCCGCTGGTGCGACGTATTCGAGATCCGCGATTGGCAGATCCATCGCTGCTTCATCTACCTCGATCCCGACTACGCCGGCCTGGACACCGCCCGCTACCCGTGGCTCAAGGACGAAACGCGCTCGCCGTGCTGACATCGGACATCGCGATGGACCCAACCACCGACGCGTCGCTCCCCGCTAGTGCCATCAGGCATCAGCTCTTCATCGACGGCCGCTTCGTCGATGCCGAGTCGGGCGAGACGCAGCCCACGCTCAACCCGCACGACAACTCGACCATCGTTAACGTGGCGCTGGCCGGACGCGCCGACATCGACAAGGCTGTCGCCGCCGCCGAGCAGGCTTTCCCGGCCTGGAGCCGCATGGGCGCGGCCGATCGCGGCCGGGTCCTGCTTCGGCTGGCCGACCTGATCGAGGCCAACGGCGAGGAGCTGGCGCGTCTCGAGTCGCTCGACACCGGTCATCCGCTGCGCGACTCGCGCAACCTCGACGTGCCGCGCACCGCGGCGTGCTTTCGCTACTTCGGCGGCATGGCCGACAAGTTCCAGGGCGACGTCGTTCCAGTCGAGGCGGGCTTCCTGAACTACCTGCTGCGCGAGCCGGTCGGTGTCGTCGGCCAGGTCGTGCCGTGGAACTTCCCGCTGATGTTCACGAGCTGGAAGATGGCCCCTGCGCTCGCCGCCGGCAACAGCATCGTCATGAAGCCGGCCGAGATCACGCCGCTCTCGAGCCTGAAGATCGCCGAGCTGATGAGCGAGGCCGGCCTGCCCGACGGCGTCGTCAACATCGTGCCCGGGCTCGGTCCGGTTGCCGGCCAGTACATCGCCGAGCACGAGCGGATCGCCAAGGTCGCGTTCACCGGGTCGACCGCGACCGGGCGGCGGATCGTGACCGCCTCCGCGGGCAACCTGAAGAAGGTGCAGCTCGAGCTCGGCGGAAAGGGCGCAAACATCGTCTTCGACGACGCCAACCTGGTCGCCGCGGTGAACGGCTCGGCCTGGGCGATCTTCCACAACCAGGGCCAGGCCTGCATCGCCGGCTCGCGGCTGCTGCTTCACGAGCGGATCGCCGAAGAGTTCCTCGACCGGTTCATCGCGCTGGCGGCGTCGATCCGGCTCGGCAACCCGCTCGATCCGGCGACCGAGATGGGACCGCTGACGAGTCTCCAGCATCGCGATCGCGTCCTCGGCTACGTCGAGGTCGCGCGCGAGCAGGGCGGCGAGGTGCTGCTCGGCGGCAAGGCGCCGGCAGCGGCCGAGCTGGCGGGTGGCTGCTACATCGAACCGACGATTGTGCGCGCGAAGAGTCCGCACGACCGCGTGGCCCAGGAAGAGGTCTTCGGCCCGTTCGTCACCGTGCTGACCTTCAAGGATGACGCAGAGGCGCTGCAGATCGCTAACGGCACCGAGTACGGCCTGGGCAGCGGCCTGTGGACCCGCGACCTGCAGCGCGCGCACCGTTTCGCCGCTGAGTTGCGCGCCGGCATGGTCTGGATCAACAGCTACAAGCGCGTCAACCCGGGCTCGCCGTTCGGCGGCGTCGGCCAGTCGGGCTACGGGCGCGAAATGGGCTTCGACGCGATGCGCGAGTACACGCAGGTCAAGAGCGTGTGGGTCAACGTCGACGCCAAGATCCCGCCCTGGTACCCGCGTTGAGTTCCTTCTTTCCGCCGAACCACAAGACCACAGAGGAGACGTCATGACACTGAACCGCAGAACCTTCGTCCAGGCCGCCGCCGCGATCGCGTCGCTCGACGCCGCGCGCCTTGCTTACGCCGCCGACACCGTGAAGATCGGCTACGTGTCGCCGCAGACCGGGCCGCTGGCGCCGTTCGGCGAGGCCGACAAGTGGGTCATCGACCAGATGAAGAGCGCCTTCAAGGGCGGCCTCACGATCGGCGGCAAGAAGTACGACGTGCAGATCCTCCTCAAGGACAGCCAGTCGAATCCGAACCGTGCTGGCGAGGTCGCCAACGACCTGATCCTGAAAGACAAGGTCTCCCTGATGCTCACCGCCGGCACGCCGGAAACCGCGAACCCGGTGAGCGATGCCTGCGAGCTGAACGAGACGCCCTGCATCTCGAGCGTCGTGCCCTGGCAGCCCTGGTTCTTCGGCCGCAAGGGCGATCCGGCCAAGGGCTTCAACTACACGTATCACGTGTTCTGGGGCCTCGAGGACGTGATCGCCAATTTCACGAATGGCTGGAACAGCGTCCAGACCAACAAGAAGGTCGGCGGCCTGTTCCCGAACGACGGCGACGGCAACGCCTGGGGCGACCCGAACCTGGGCTTTCCCGAAGCCGCTGACCGGCATGGGCTACACGCTCACCGACCCGGGGCGCTTTCAGAACGGAACCCAGGACTTCTCGCGCCCAGATCGCCGCCTTCAAGCGCGACGACGTCGAGATCGTCACCGGCGTCGTGATCCCGCCGGACGCGAAGACCTTCCTTACCCAGGCCAAGCAGCAGGGCTTCAAGCCCAAGGTCATCACGCTCGGCAAGGCGCTGCTCTTCCCGGGTGCGATCGAGGCGCTCGGCGAACTCGGCGACGGCCTCACGACCGAGGTCTGGTGGAGCCCGTCGCATCCCTACACCTCGTCCCTGACCAAGCAGAGCGCGAAGGCTCTTGCCGACGCCTACGAGAGCGGGAGCGAAGAAGCAGTGGACCCAGCCGATCGGCTTCGCCCACGCGCTGTTCGAGCTCGCCGCCGACACCTTGAAGCGCAGCAAGAGCCTGGCCGCCAAGGACGTGCGCGATGCGATCGTCGCAACCCGCCTCGACACCGTCGTCGGACCGGTCAAGTGGGACGGCCAGGGCCCGTTCAAGAACGTCAGCAAGACCCCGCTCGTCCTCGGCCAATGGGCCAAGGGCAAGAAGTACAAGATGGAACTGGTCATCGTCAACAACGAGGCCGCAAAGACCATCCCGGCCTCGGGAACGATCCGCCTCCTGTAGCGGCAGGGAGGGCGTGCTCGGGGATTCCACGCCGATGCCGCTGCTCGCGCTCGATTCGGTCAGCAAGTCGTACGGCGCGCTCAAGGTCACCGACGCGATCTCGCTCTCGGTGACCGAGGGCGAGACGCTCGGCATTCTCGGGCCGAACGGGGCCGGCAAGACGACGCTCTTCAACCTGATCTCGGGCGACGTGCGCTGCGACGCGGGCAGCGTGCATTACGACGGAAAGGACGTCACCGCGCTGAAGCCGCACCAGCGCTGCCGCCTTGGCCTCGGCCGCAGCTATCAGGTGCCGCAGCCGTTCGGCCACATGACCGTGTTCGAAAACCTGGTCACCGCGGCCTGCTTCGGCGGACGCCAGCGCGAGCGCGAGGCCTGGGATACAGCGCACGAGGTGCTGCGCCAGACCGGGCTGATGACGCATGCCAACAAGCCGTCGGGCGGCTTGACGCTGCTCGACCGCAAGCGCCTCGAGCTGGCGCGGGCGCTCGCGACGCGGCCGAAGCTGCTGCTGCTCGACGAGATTGCCGGCGGCTTGACCGAGCGCGAGGCGCAGGTCCTGGTCGACGAGCTGAAACGCATCAAGGCGCAGGGCATGACGATGATCTGGATCGAGCACGTCGTCCACGCGCTGCTGGCGATCGCCGACCGCCTGTTCGTCATCAACTTCGGCTGCAGGCTCGCAGAGGGCGACCCGCACACGGTGATGGCTGACCCGCAGGTGCAACGCGTCTACATGGGCATGCAAGCATGACCGCGGTGCTTCAGACGACCGGCCTGACCGCCTTCTACGGCGACGCACAGGCGCTGTTCGGCATCGACTTCGAGCTTTCGGCGGGCGAGGTCGTCGCCATCATCGGCGCCAACGGCGCGGGCAAGAGCACCTTCATGAAGTCGGTGACCGGGCTGGTCAAGGCCGCGCCGGAACAGATCCGCTTTGCAGGCGAGGCGATCGGCGGGCTGCCGCCGGCGGAGATCGTGCGGCGCGGGATCGCCCTGGTGCCCGAAGGCCGTCGTCTGTTTTCCAGCCTGTCGGTCGAGGAGAACCTGCTGATGGGCCAGGCGGCGCGGCGCGTCGGGCCGTGGGACCTGGCTAGGCTCTATCGGCTGTTCCCGATCCTGGCAGAAAAGCGCAGCCAGCCGGCGACCACGCTTTCGGGCGGCCAGCAGCAGATGGTCGCGATCGGCAGGGCCCTGATGAGCAACCCGAGCGTGCTGCTCTGCGACGAGCTGAGCCTCGGCCTGGCGCCGATCGTCATCAAGGAGATCTACGACGCGCTGCCGGCGATTTGCGCCGAGGGAATGACGCTGGCGATCGTCGAGCAGGACGTGGCGATGGCGCGCCAGGCGTCGCGGCGCCTCTACTGCTTCCAGGAAGGAAGGGTCTCGCTGCACGGCCCGTCCAGCGAGCTGACCCGCGAGCAGATCTCGCAAGCCTATTTCGGCCTATGAGCGCCTTGGAAGTCCTGGTCCAGGGCCTCCTGCTCGGCGGGCTCTACGCCCTGTTCGCCCTCGGCCAGTCGCTGATGTTCGGCGTGATGCGGCTCACCAACACCGCGCAGGGCGACTTCATCGTCCTGGCCGCATTCGCTGGGATCGCGGGCCTCGCCGGGCTGGCGCCGATGCTGCCGGAGGGCCGCCTCGTGCCGTTCCTGGTCGCTGCGCTGCTGCTGCCCATCTCGTTCGGCTTCGGCTATGCGCTGCAGCGCTATGTCCTCAACGGCACCCTCGGTCGCGATCCGCTGCCTTCGCTGGTCGTGACCTTCGGCCTCTCGATCGTGATCCAGAACCTGCTGCTTGAGCTGTTCTCTGCCGACCCGCGTTCGATCGAGACCGGAGGTCTCAGCACCGACAGCATCGCCTTGCCTGGTGGCATCGCGGTCGGCGTCCTGCCGGTGGCGATCTTTGCGCTCGCGATCGCCGCGACCGCCGCGCTGCAGTGGTTGTTCGCGCGGACGGCGCTTGGCCGGTCTTTTCGCGCGGTCTCCGACGATCGGGAGATCGCCGAGCTGATGGGTCTGGACGCGAAGAAGACCTTCGCCCTGGCCACCGCCATCGCCTTCGTCCTGATCGCCGTCGCCGGGATCCTGCAGGCGATGCGCACCACCGTTTCGCCGGCCGATGGCCCGGTGCTGCTGCTGTTCGCGTTCGAGGCGGTCGTGATCGGTGGCCTCGGCTCGTTCTGGGGCACGCTCGCCGGCGCCTTGCTGCTCGGCGTGACGCAGCAGATCGGCTTTCGCCTCGATCCAGGCTGGGGCATCTGGTTCGGCCACATCGTCTTTCTCGCGGTTCTCGTGATCCGGCCGCAGGGCCTCTTTCCGAAGACGAGGGGCTGAGCGTGGCCGCCGTGCTCGAGGCCCCGGGGAGTGCCGCTGCAACGCCGCTGCGCGTCGTGCGCAGCACGCGCGTCAGTCGTGCCGCCCTGTGGATCGCCGGAATGCTCGTCGTCGTCGCTGCCGCCCTGCCGTTCTGGGCGCCGGCCGAGCACGCCTCGAGCTGGATGCGCGAGTTCGTCGAGATCGCCTGCTACCTCATCTTCGCGATGATGTGGAACCTGCTCGCGGGCTACGGCGGCATGGTCTCCATCGGCCAGCAGGCCTTCTTCGGCATCGGCGGCTACGCGATGCTGGCGCTCGGCAACTTCGCCGGCGTCAACGCCTTCGTCGCGGTCCCGCTCGGCGCGCTCGCCGCCGCCGTGATCGCCGTGCCGGTCTCGTTCATCGCCTTTCGCCTCGCCGGGCGGCTACTTCGCGATCGGCACCTGGGTCATTGCCGACGCGTTTCGGCTCGGTGTCGCCAACATCTCGGCGGTCGGCGGGGGATCGGGAACCAGCCTGACCGCACTGCGCGGGATCAGCAAGGCGACCCGGGAAAGCGCGACCTTCTGGATGGCGCTCGCCTGCATGGTCGCGGCGGTGGCCCTGGTCTACCTGTTCCTGCGCAGCAAGCGCGGCCTGGCGTTGCTGGCGATCCGCGACAACGAGGTCGCGGCCGAGTCGCAGGGCATCGACGTGCGCGGCATGAAGCTCGCGGTCTACGGGGTCGCGGCGTTCGGCTGCGGCCTGGCGGGCGCGCTGTACTTCCTGGGGAACCTGCGCATCAGCCCGGACGCCGCCTTCAGCGTCAACTGGACCGCGTTCGCGATCTTCATGGTCGTGATCGGCGGCATCGGCCGGATAGAGGGGCCGATCGTCGGTGCTCTGATCTTCTGGGCGCTCAACAAGTACTTCAGCGACTACGGCACCTGGTACCTGCTCGGCCTGGGACTGCTGGCGATCGTCGTGACGATCTACTTCAAGCAGGGCCTGTGGGGCTGGGTCCAGCAGCGTTATGGCTGGAGCCTGTTCCCGACCCAGCGGCACCTGTGGCCCGGATCGCCCTGAAACGATGACCCACCAAGCGATGAGAGACCGAAATGCGAAACATCACCGAAGACAACATCACCGACGCCGTGGTCGCACGATTCGAAGGCTGCACCGATCTTCGCCTCAAGGAGATCCTGAGCTCGTTGGTACGCCACCTTCACGGCTTCGTGCGCGAGACCCGGCTGAGCGAGGCTGAGTGGATGCAGGGCATCGAGTTCCTTACCGCGACCGGTCACATGACCGACGCAAAGCGCCAGGAGTTCATCCTGCTTTCCGACACGCTCGGCGTCTCGATGCTGGCCGTGGCGCAGAACCACAGCAAGCCAGCGGGAACGACCGAGGCGACTGTGTTCGGACCGTTCCATGTAGCCAACGCGCCGCATTTCGACGATGGCGCCGATATCGCGAATGGCGCACCGGGCGAGCCGCTCTTCGTTGCCTGCACCATCCGCGGCAGCGACGGCACTCCGGTAGCCGGCGCGACCGTCGACGTCTGGCAGGCCGATCAGGACGGCTACTACGATGTGCAGTACAAGGACAGCGACGTCCTGCGCGCTCGCGGCGTGCTGCGCAGCGATACCCAGGGGCGGGTGCGGTTTCGCAGCGTGCTACCGGTCGCCTATCCGGTGCCAACCGATGGGCCGGTCGGCCAGTTGCTGGTCGCGAGCGGCCGTCACCCGTGGCGCCCGGCCCATGTTCACTTCCGAATCGAGGCGGCGGGCTACGAGACGTTGATCACCCACGTGTTCAGAGCTGGTGACCCATACCTGGACAGCGATGTGGTGTTTGGCGTTCGGGCATCGCTCGTCGCGGACTACGTCGCGCATCGTGCTGGCGCTGGTCCGAATGCCGCCGACATCCAGGGCTCGTACCACACGCTCGACTTCAACTTCGTGCTGCAGCGCGAGCCCGAGGCTACCCAGCCTTTGAATGTTCGAAAGGCCGCGGCGGACGCTTAGGTCGCGACGATCCCCGGTGGGATCCTCGTCGGCGGCGCGCGCAGGACGGTCACGCGCGCTCCGCTGCCGTCCGCTAAGTTGGACTCAGTGTGCTTCGCTCGCCGCGACGACCACCGGCACCCGGTAGTCGCAGCCGACGACCGCACGCGCGAACAGATAGTTGTCGCGGGCGCGCTCGCTCATCTCGTCCATCTCCACATGGCCCCCGGAGTCGCAGGGGAAGAGCAGGGAGCGGACGGTCGGAAAGAGCCCGCCGAAGAACAGGTAGTGCGTGGATGCGGCGGGGTGGAGGGGGTCGGTGCGCATGGCGATCTCCTTTGCGACAGGAGACCAGCATCGCTCGCCGCCGATTGCCGCGCATCCCCCCTGAAGTGCTGCCTTTCCTCTGGCAGCCGCCCGCACCGCCAGGAGTGGAACGGCGGCGCATTGCGCCTCACCGTTTCCGGGGACAACATTTGCGAGCAGATGCGAGCCCGGATGAATTGATCGAGCCGTGCACGCGGCGTGGCTGCAGCTCTCGCTCCCCTGCGAAATTCCGCGCGGGCAGGCGGCGGCTCCATTCCGGTGTCGTAGCGCACAGACAGCGCGTAGCGCGCAGACAGCGTTCGTCGACCGGCCCGATAGAGATGTGCGAGTCCCCCTACGAGGGTATCGCTTTGGGGGTTGCTGCCGGCCTCGAGGCTTACACTGCTCCTGTCGTTCACGACACGCTAGGCCGCAGACCCTCACCTTTGCTCTTACGGGCCCGCTAGCGCCTTCCACGCTGCCGCCGAATGACCAACAGCCCGCCCTGGCAAAAGCCTACGGCGGGCTGTTCGTTTCTGAGGGGCTGACGGGCTCAGGCAGCCTGCCGCGGATGACTGCTGGCCGAGCGGATCGACTTCGCGGGAAGGAGCGTCTTGTCGGTGGAGGAGCGTGCGAAGCCCGCCCGGGCCCCTGCTGGCCCCGGACGCGATCCCCTGGAGACGGTCTTGCGCTACCACCAGGAGACGAAGCATCACTTTTCGCACTTCGCGCGTGGACCCGGCCGTCTCGATTGGGCAAATCAACCCGATCCCTTCCGGCGCTACGAAGGAACCTCACTCTCTGTCTTGCCGCTGTTGAAGCCGGGCGACACGCCGGCGTCGCCCGCGTACGAAGATCTGTATCGCCCCGGCGCGATCGCGAGCGCTACCGTGAGCGCTTCGAGCCTGTCGCGCTTGTTCGAATACTCGCTGGCCGTTTCGGCCTGGAAGCAGGCCGGTGACGTCCGCTGGGCACTTCGCAGCAACCCTTCGAGCGGCAATCTGCACCCGACCGAAGCCTATCTCCTCACCGGCCATGTCGCCGGCCTTTCGGCCGGTTCCGGTCTTTATCACTACGCCGCAAAGGAGCATGCGCTCGAACTGCGGGCGCGGTGGCCGGAGGACAGCTTCAGGAAGCTGTTCCAAGGATGCCCACCCGGGGCCTTCCTCCTCGGCCTGACATCGGTCATCTGGCGCGAGACCTGGAAGTACGGGGAACGCGCCTTTCGCTATTGCCAGCATGACGTGGGACACGCGATCGGTAGCGTGCGGATCGCAGCGCGAACGCTGGGGTGGCGCATGCTCCTGCTTGACGGGTTGGCCGATGACACGCTTGCCGCCTTGCTGGGTATCGACCGGGCCGAGGACTTCGAGGGTGCGGAGCGCGAGCATCCCGATTGCATCGCCGTCATCTGGCCGGCCGTTGAGGCCACCGGCCCTGCGACAGCCGCGACGAATCGCCTGCCTCTGTCCCTCGCGCCGGATGTTCTCTGCGATGCGGCGCGGAACATCTGGAGCGGCAAGGCGAACCGGCTGAGTCGAGACAGGCCCATGCACTGGGAAATGCTCGATCAGGTGGTGAGGGCGTCGTGGAAATCGAGCACGGAAGAAAGGGCCGTGGAGTGGAGTCAAGGGAGACCTGGCGCGGACCCGGGCCGCGAAGCGACTTGCCGCTACCCGGGCGAGCCGAGCGCGGGCCAGGTCATCCGCCAGCGACGCAGTGCGCTCGCTTTCGACGGCACGACCTCCATCTCGCAGGGCATCTTCTTCACCATGCTGGCTCGCGTCATGCCAGGAGTGGAGCGGGAGTTGTGCCAGCGTGCCATGCCTTGGGACGTTCTGCCATGGGATCCCGTCATTCATCTCGCCCTTTTCGTGCATCGGGTGGATGGCCTGGTTCCGGGTCTTTACCTGCTCGTCCGCGACCCGACAAGGGTGGCATTGCTTCGAGGCGCCACGCACCCGCATTTCGCCTGGACCTCGGTAGCGGGCTGTCCTGACGGCTTGCCCATGTTCTTGCTTCAGACGGGCGATGCACGGGCCTTAGCGGCCGAGCTCAGCTGCGGCCAGGACATCGCGGGGACGGGTGCCTTCTCCTTGGGAATGATCGCGGAATTCGAGCCTTCGCTGCGCCAGCACGGGCCGTGGTTCTATCGCAGGCTCTTCTGGGAAGCAGGGCTCATCGGTCAGGTGCTCTATCTAGAAGCCGAAGCAGCAGGTGTCCGCGCCACGGGGATAGGATGCTTCTTCGACGATCCGGTCCACCAGGTGCTGGGTTTCGATGACGCGAGATTTCAGTCGCTCTATCACTTCACGATCGGCGGGCCTGTCGAGGACCCTCGCCTCACCACCTTGCCGCCCTATGGTCCCGGTTACTAGGAGACCGCCATGAAGACAGCCGCCGATGTTCTCAAGTCGAAGGCTCACCAGGCCGTCCATACCATCACGCCCGGTGCCTTGGTGTTCGACGCCCTCAAGCTGATGGCGGACAAGAACATCGGCGCGCTGCTGGTGATGGAGGGCGAAAGGATCGCCGGCATCATCACGGAACGCGACTACGCCCGTAAGATCGTTCTCATGTCCCGCTCGTCCAAGGAGACGCCGGTGCGAGAGATCATGACGTCGGCGGTGATGTACGTGCGCCCTGGCCAGACCACCGAGGAGTGCATGGTGCTGATGACTGAGAACAGGCTGCGCCACCTGCCCGTGGTGGACGGCAACAGGTTGCTGGGGCTCGTTTCCATCGGAGACTTGGTGAAGAGCATCATCTCGGAGCAGAGGTTCACGATCGAGCAGCTCCAGAACTACATCTCCGGATAGCAACGCTGATCGGTCATTTCCCCTCGAATTTCTCAACAGAATCGGCCATCTGCTGTCATTGGTGACCGACTGCTGTACGGCAGCCCCGCACCGCCGGACGTAGTCGCCTACAGCCTGGCTCCGCCTCGATACTCCGAACAAACTGCGCGTCAATGCGATGCTTGGCTCAACGCAACGTCTTGCAGCCTGGACGAAGTGGCTTGCAGCACCGTGATGGCGTCCCGGCGGCCTTCGCGCGCAAGCAGTCGCGTCGCCTCGGCGACGAGCCGGTCCAGACGCTCTCGGTCATCAAGACCTATCAGCACCGACAGTTCGACCCTCAGCGTATGAAGAACGCTCTTCGATTTCCGCCCCCCGAGTCGCGGGCAAGGTCAGGTGCCGGGCCAGGGCACTACCGCCGACGTCTAACCGTGTTAAGAACAGCAGCCAAGGCCTCGGCATCGGACTTGTTCAAGACAACAGCCAAATTGGAGATGCCCGTCGCCGCTTCTCGCGCCGCCGCGTCTAAGCGCCTGCTCCTTGGGCCGATTGTTTTCCGGAGGATCGGTCTACGGAGCCAATAGGTCCTGAAGCGGCGGCGTTCGGACCCAAGGCGGACATCGAACTCGCAAACCATCAGGCCGGGAGTGGACACTTGGGGCGAGGTTGCCATGGCCGCACTTTCCGCGCTCGCCTGCTCGCCCTACACTCGTGGCGCGCGGGGCCCGCGCGAGGAGCTTCGTATGCGCGCCTGGCACCCGACCCGTCGTGGCCTGCTCGTCGGCGCGGCGGGTGCCGCCCTGCCGGCGTGGCTCGCGTCCTGTTCCAGCACACCGCCCCAGCAGGCTGTCGACTTCGACGCCTGGGCCGAGCGCGTCGCCGCCGACTGGGTCCGTCTGTTTCCCGAGTTTGCGACCCGGACCCAGTATTTCGCCGGCGCCGAGCAGGCTGCGCTGGACCGCCGCCTCACGCCGCAGACGCAGGGCTCGTGGGCCATCGCGACCCCGCTGCTGCGCCCAGCGCTGGCACAGCTGGATCGATTCGATCCGGCCGCGCTGACGCCGCGCCAGCGCCTGCAGGCCGGCACGCTACGCTGGTCGTTCCAGATGCGGCTCGCGGGCCTGCCGTACGAGGACCACCGCTTCGTCTTCAACCAGTTCTGGGGCGTCCATATCGACCTCGTCGAGTTCCTGACGGAGCTGCACCCGCTACGCGGCGCGGACGACGTTGACGCTTACCTCGCTCGGCTGGACGAACTCGGCCCCCGGATCGACGAGGCACGCGGGCGCGCCGCCGCGGCGGCAGCGCGCGGGCTGCGGCCTCCGCGCTTCATCGCGGAGCGGGCACGCGGGCAGGTCGCGCAGTTCCTCGCCGCGCCGGCGGGGGAGAACCCGCTCTCCGCCGCGCTCGCCCGACGCGCCGCCCGCATCCCTGGATTCGGGGACGCGCCGCTCGGCACCGCGGTTCGGCAGGCCGGCGCGCTCGTCGAATCCCGCGTGCGGCCGGCGTTCCTGCGCCTGCAGGACTGGCTCGATGCGCTCCTGCCGCTCACCGGCACGGACGCCGGCCTGTGGCGGCTGCCCGACGGCGAGGCGGCCTACGCGGCCGCGCTCGCGCAATACACCACCACGACGCTGGGGGCGCGCGAGATCCACGCCACCGGGCTGCGCGAGGTCGCGCGGCTCGAGTCGGAGATCGACCGGGTGCTGCGCAGCCTGGGCCGGCGCGAAGGCAGCGTGGCCGAGCGCATTCGCCGGCTCAATGCGGAATTGCAGCCACCGGCCGATCCCGATCCGCGGCCGGCACTGCTGGAGAACTACACCGCCTACGTCCGCGAGGCGCAGGAACGCGCCAGGCCGCTGTTCGGCCGCATGCCGCGCGCGCCCGTCGAGGTGCGGCGCGTGTCGCCCCTGATCGAGCGCACCGCCGCCGCGTCTTACACGGCGCCGGCGTTCGACGACAGCATCCCGGGGATCTTCTGGGTTCCGCTACCCGGGCCGCGCTACGCGATGCTGGGCATGAAGAGCCTGGCAGTGCACGAGGCGGTACCCGGCCACCACTTCCAGTTCGCGCTGCTGGGGGAAGACCGCGCCCTGCCGCGCTGGGCACAGCGCACGGTCTTCAGCGGCGGAAGCGCGAACTCGGAAGGCTGGGCGCTCTACGCCGAGGCACTGGCAATCGAGCAGGGCTGGTATGCCGACGATCCGCACGCGCTGCTCGGTGCGCTCGACAGCCAGCTCTTCCGCGCCCGCCGCCTGGTGGTCGATACCGGACTGCACGCGCTGCGCTGGAGGCGCAGCCAGGCGATCGACTACGGCATCAGTGCCTCCGAGGCCGAGCGTTACGTCGCGATCCCCGGGCAGGCGTGTGCGTACATGATCGGCATGCTGCGCTTTCGCGCGCTGCGCGACGAAGCGCAACGCGCCCTGGGCCCTCGCTTCTCGCTGCCCGCCTTCCACGATGTCGTGCTGGGCGCCGGCGTGGTGCCGCTCGACGTGCTCGGCGAGACGGTGCGCACCTGGATCGCGCTGGCGGCTTGAGCGGCCGCTTCGGCGCTCCGCCGGCGTCGCTTTCCAAGGACATCTGGGCACTTCGCGTCCGCCTCCAGATGGAAGGCGGGCTGCGCGAGCTTGCGCTCTTCAACCTGGGAATCGACAGCAAGCTGCGCGGCTGCGGCCTCGTCAGTCTGAAGGTCAGGGACATCTGCCACGGCGACCAGGTGGCAACTCGCGCCGTGGTGATGCAACACAAGAACCAGCGGCCGGTGCAGTCCAAGTCCAGGTTCAACGATCCGTAGGCCTGGACTGACGAACCGGTCGCCTTAGGGATTGATCTCGCGCGCGCGAAGATACCCATATCGGTTGGGCCGGGGATGGCCCGCTGAGGCTCGGAATCCGCACGCTCGACGAAGCAGGAAATGCAGGTACCGGTCTGCTCCTACAAGAAGTCGGACAAACCGGCTGTGGGCGTTCTGTCTCAAGTGGCTACATTGACTTGAGCACAGCCGCGAACCCGCCCGCCGCGGCGCTTGCTTTCCGCGCCAATGGTCAGCCGTTCTCTCATTGCAAATTGGAGCACCCGTGAGCAACGATCCAAGTCCTCTCAAGTACATGGGCACCCAAAGCCACGAAACGATGGCCATGGAAGCCGCGCTGGCGCAGCGCGCGGCCCACTCAACCGAGCAAGCAGCCGACCAGATGCTGGGTAAGGTGTCCGACAAGATTGGCGCTACCAGCAGCGACATAGCCGCCGAGGGCACCAAAGTCAGCGACGCCACCAACTGGGCCAAAGACAAGGCGAAGGACACTCTCCGCTCGGCCGCCGGATACGTTCGCGAGCGGGCGACAACGGCCCTGGAAACCTATACCAAGGCGGATCCCATCAGTGCGATCCTGATCGCCGCTGGCACTGGTGCGGTGTTGATGGGACTAGTTGCGATGATGGCGCGGTCCGGAGCACGGACGGTGAGACGGAATGTTCACCGATAAGTCGGCCGTCGAACCCGCGGTTCAGCGCATCAACGTCACCGAGCCGTACGACGTACGGCTATGGGCCGAACGGTTTGGCTGCACTTCCCGGCAACTCAGGGATGCCGTGGGCGCCGTAGGCAACATTGCGAGTGACGTGCAAGGGCATCTGATGAACCTCCCTCTGCCGCCGGATGCCCGGGCGGCACTCGAGGCAGCCTTCGGTGAATAGCCATTGCCAAGCGGTCACAGCCACCTAAGAGCTAAGCAAGCCGGCACCGCACGCCTTAACAACGCGGTGTGCTTGCACAGCAGCCTGAACTACTTGACTACGGTCAGCACTACTTCGTGCGCCAAAGCCGTCTTTGAGCGGCCCCACTTGGTTCTGCGGGTGATGATCTCCTGCAACAGCAGGTTTTCGTTGCCGCCGCGCGCTTGCGCCTGCAAGCCACCTCTGCCTTGCGCCACGAACCACACAACCTGCTCGAAGCCATGTTTGTGGCCGCCGACCATGGACTCCTCGAACCCGGCGCGACAAGGGCAGCACCTCGCACGGCCCATTCACAGCCAGTGGATCATCTGCCGCGGCCGCGGCTCGCCCACCGGCTGCTCGGCGGGATAGCCGAGCAGCAGCGCAACCGACGCCTCGAAGCCAACAGGCAGACCCAACTCTTCGGCAACGCCTTCGCTGGCAAGCCACGGCATTGGCGCGCCCACCCAGCAGCTGCCCAGGCCGCGCGCCTGGGCAGCGAGCAGCAGGTTTTGCCCGGCGCGGCAGCAGTCGAAGGGCGCTTCGGGGTTGCCCCTGCGTGCGCACAATAGCACCAGGACGGGAGCGTTCCAGAACACTTTGAAGTCGGCGCGCTCTGGCCAGGTCCAGCGAACGCCTTCGGGAGGGTGGTCGCGGGCATAAGCCTTGGCGCGCTCGCCATACTCGGCCAGCCGCTCGGCGCCTTCGATCACGCAAAACGCCCAGGCACGATCGCCGCTGGTGGGCGGAGTCGGGGCCTGCACCGCGGCCCACACCAGGTCGGCGATGACGGCATGGTCCACCGGCTCGTCCAAGTAGGCGCGGATCGAGCGTCGGCCGTGGATCGCTTCGAAAACATCCATGGAGTTCTCCCGGAGCAGTGGTGCTTGCGAGGAGATCATCGGCTCCGCGGGGAGCGGCGGGTTGGCCGAACGATGAAAGTTCGATGAAAGCGAGCCCAGGCGGTCCCCGTGCCCGCGGTGCGCGTGCGACCATGTGCCGCAATGGCTGATCCCCACGTGCCGCTGCCGACAGCATCCGCTGTGCTGTGGCTGGAGTCGCATCAGGTCGACCTCGACGCCGGCACGCTGCGCGACGCGGCGGGCGCCCTGGTGACCCTGCGCCCGCAGGCCTGGGCGGTATTGCGGCAACTCGTGCTGCATCGGGGCCAGGTGGTCGGCAAGGAGCAGTTGCTGGCTTCGGTCTGGCCCGGCCTGGTGGTGACCGACAACTCGGTGGCACAAGCGGTCAAGGACTTGCGTCACGTGCTCGGCGCCACCGGCCAACGCCTAGTCAAGACCGTGGCGCGGCGCGGCTACCTGCTGCTCGACGCGGCGGCCCCTGCGCAGGCTGCGGCGCTGCCGGCCGCACCCGAGTCCTTGTTCGGCCGTGCCGCCGATTTCGATGCGCTGCAGGCGCTGCTGCAGCGCCACCGCCTCGTGACGGTGGTCGGTCCCGGCGGCGTCGGCAAGACAGCCCTGGCGCTGGCCGCCGCCCATGCCCGAGCGGCGCTGGGCGAAGACAACACCGCCTGGATCGATCTCACCCGCCTCGGTGCGCCATCGCTGGTGCCGGCGGCGATCTGCCAGGCGCTGGCCTTGCCGATCGCACCGTGCGACGACCCGGTCCCGGCGATGCTGGCGGCACTGCGCCCGGTGCAGGCGCTGGTGGTGCTCGACAACGCAGAACATCTCGTCGACGCGCTCGCGCCGCTGCTGCGCCGGATCATCGACGCGGCGCCCGGCATCCACCTGCTCGTGACCAGCCAGTCCATGCTGCGTCTTGAGGGCGAACACGCGCTGCGACTGGCTACGCTGGCCTTGCCTGAGATCGATGCGCCGCTCGCCGAGGCCTTGCAGTCTCCCGCCGTGGCCTTGTTCGTCGACCGCGTGCGGGCTATCGACCACCGCTTCGAGCTCGCCGAGCACAACGTCGCCCAGGTTTCGCGCCTGTGCCGCCGGTTGGACGGCCTGCCCCTGGCGATCCGCCTGGCCGCCGCCCGCGTACCGCTGCTTGGCCTGGCCGGAATCGAATCCCGGCTCGGCGAGGGTTTGAAGCTGCTGGCCGGCGACGGCCGCGACGCTCCTTCGCGGCAGCAGACGCTGCGCGCGGCACTCGAATGGAGCTATGGCCTGCTGCCGGGCAGCGAGCAGGCCTTGCTGCGGCAGCTGGCAGTGTTCGTCGGCGGCTTCACGCTGGCGCTGGCGATCGACCTCGGCCACGAAGCCGGCATCGAAGAGTGGGAACTGATCGAGAGGCTGAACCGTCTTGTCGAACGCTCGCTGCTCGAGCGCGAGGGCACTGATTCACCGCGCTTTCGGCTGCTCGAGGCACAGCGCGAGTTTGCGCTGCGCGAACTCGATGCCCAAGGCGAGGCGCATGCAGCCCGCCATCGCCATGCCCGCACGATCGAACGCGCGATGCACGCGGCCAACGAGGTTTTGTGGTCGTCCGCGCACGGTCCCTGGTTCGCGCGCTGGGCCAGCGAAATCGACAACGTGCGTGCGGCGATGGATTGGTCGGCGCGGCACGATGTGGCCTTGTCGGCTTCGCTGGTCGGTGCCTCGGTCGACCTGTTCAGGCATCTGGACGCGGCCTACGAGCTTCGCCGGCTCGCTGCCACGCTCGACGCCCGGGACATCGAAGCGCTGGCCCCCGAGGTCGCGCTTCGCTACTGGTTGGCGCGCGCCGCGCTCGAGTCCGGCATGGGTGCACGCGCGCACCACGAATTCGCCTGCACCGCCGAGAAGCAGGCCCGCATTTGCGGTGATTCGCGCGGTCTGTACGTGGCGCTGTGTCACCGCGCAGCGACGACGATCGTCCCGCTGGACGAGATGCCGGCACTGCTGGCCGAGATCGGCCGGCTTGAAATGCCCGCCTGGCCGACCCGACTGCAGGCGCAGCGGCTGCTGGCTGCCTACGTCGACCACAGCCGCCGGGACCAGTGGTCCGAAGCGCTCCAGGCCGCCGAGGCGGGGTGGGCCCTCGCCGTCGATGCCGGCGTCACTTCCTTGGCGGCCACGTTCGCCAACGCCATCCTCGTTGGGCTGCTCGGTCTGCACCGGGTGGACGACGCGGTGCGGCGCAGCGGCGAACTGCGCCCGAGCATCTGGCCCGGCCCGGCGATCTCGGCGATCCCGTTCGTCGGCACCAGCGCTCGCTGCTGGCTGGAAAGCGGAGATGTCTTTGCCGCCAAGCGGCTGCTGGAGCAGATGTTCGCGCTGTGCCGGGCGGTCGAGTGGACCTACTTCGAGTTCTTCGCGGCGCTGTACGTGAAGGTGGCAATGGCGGAGAACCGGCTCGACGCCGCGGCACGGCTGCTGGGATACGCTGCGGTCGCCGTGCGCCGGGCTTGGCACCAGCAGCGGCCCTCGGCCGCACGCGATGAGGTGCAATCGGTGCTCACCGCGGCCTTGGGCGCGCGCGCCTTCGAGCGCTTGTGCGCCGAGGGCGAGGCGATGACGCCTGAGCGGGTGTGCGCCTTGGTGCTGGAGGAACCCTCGCTCCGCGAGTACCTAGGTCACGATTGAGGACCAAAGCTTGAACAAATGTCTGAAACGAAGCTCAAAGGCCGAATTCGAACCGGGCATGGTCGGGATGTCTTGAGCACTGATCACGTGGCCCGAATCCTGATCTGCGGCGACGGAAATCTGACTGCCACGGCCAGTTCAGCGTGTGCCTGCTCCATCTCTGCAATAAGTTGATCGATCGCGAAAAGGAAATCTTCTCGGTCGGAGTGCGGACAGCTGAGAACAAGTTCGTGTGAACGCGCCGCCAGCCGCTGATGATGTGCGGTACGTGCCCAGCGCCGGACGTCACAGTAGCTGAGCAGGGCCAATCGCCCGATATCACCAGCCCGCCTTGCATGCCACAGGTCGGCGAGTACGTCTTCCAGGGACAGTTTGAGTCTCTCGTCGGTGTTCATGTTGTAGGCAATGAACCTGTTCGGCGGCGCAAGTGAGAGAAAGCCCGGGGTGATCCGAGCCCTTTGGTCTTCACGTGCTTGACGAGCTCCTCAGTCGTGTCTTACGCAGTGCGCTTGGTCTTCGTCGCGCGGACCGCGGTCGAAGACATCGCTTGGAAGTTCGTATTGGCGACTTCGGCGGCTTGCTTGCTGGCCTTCTGCATGCTCTCGAACGCGTTGTTCGCGGCGGCGACAGCCGACTTGACCAGCGCGACGGCGTTCTCGCTGCCGGCGGGCGCGTTCTTGACGGCCGTGTCGACGATCGCCATGAACTTGGCTTGCGCGTCGGCGCTCGTCGCTTCGGCGACGCGCGACACTTCGGCGCCGGTCGAGGCAGCGATCTCGTAGACAGAGCGGCTGTACGCAGCGGTCTTCTCGGCAGCCGGCTGGAGCAGGCTCGACTGGAGGGCCAGCAACTCTTGCGCGTCCTTGACCGACAGGGCGGCCTGGGTGTTCGCGGCGGCATCGGCGATCGCCGACTTGGCGACTTGCAGGTTCAGCTCGACCAGCTTCTCGATGCCTTCGAAGGCGGTGCCGGTGAGGCCGAAAAGGGTTTCGACGTTGCTCTTCTGGACATTGACGATTTGTTCAACGGTGATCACTTGGGTTTCCTCGAGGGTGTAGGGTGGACTGACCTCTTGCACTCTTTATGCTGCAGTGCAACATAGACCAAGTGTAGAGGCGCAGGGACAGATTGCAAGTACATTCTGTTGCGCTGCAGCAAAACTAGTGTGGCGCCTCTAAGGACGAGTCGCGAGGTGTGCCAGAGACGTCGGCTGTCTAGCGCATGTGGCTAACGTGAGGTACAGCGGTGAGCCAGCGCTAGGCGCGATGATGTGCTCAGGGCAATGCTCGCGCGTTGCTTACAGATTGCCCGTATCGTCACCGACAGGAGTGCATATTCACTATAGACCGGCTGATCACCGAGGCCGAGCATGCGCACGTCCAACGAGCTGAGTGTGGTGCGTCAGCCGAACCACTTCTGCACGTCGACCGACGATCGATTTCCTACATCGTCCGCGTGTTCCTTGAGCCAGCTCGCCGCCCGTTCGCGTCCCTGGCCGCACAGCATCTCGAGAAACGGCGCATGCGCGAGCGCCTGTGTCTCGGTACGCTCCAGGCTGGCGAGGTCGCACACGTCGATCATGTGAAACCGCATCGCGCGCAGCTTCGATTCGAGGGTGCCACTCGTGGCGGACGCGAGGTCCGAGAACTCGGCCGCGCGGGCAAAGGTCTGCATCTCGCGTAGGAAGGTGGCGTTGAACGACAGCTCGGTGATCCGCTCGTCGATCTCCCTGACCGTTCGCGGCGTATCGTCGCGTCGCAGCGAGCAGGCTCATGGCCCGGTCATACATCGCTGGCCGATCGAATCAAAGCCTTAGCGATCTCGAGTCCCTCGTCACGCGTAGCGTCACGGTGCGGCGGCCGGCGCGCGCGTCGATACCAGTAGTCGGCGTTGCCGAGATCGCCTTCAATGCGGTGCAGCCAGGCGTGGACCCAGGCCCCTTCGGCGTCGTCCTGCGCCTGTGCGAGCTCGTGCGCGGCCTCCCAGTCGCCGCGCAGGCCGTGCCAGACGGTGCGCAGCATCGACGTCGCAAGAGGCGGCGGCTGCTTGCGATCGAGGCTGGCGACGAACGAATCGATCGCGTCGGTCATGGCCCTTCGAGGTCGTGACGGCCGGGCGTGGACAGGTTTGCTCCCATCACCTGTCAGCCAGCGTATCGAATGCGACGATCTGCCTTGGCAGCGAAGTAGAAGTCGCTCTCGGTCAGGCCTTTGATCCTATGGGTCCAGATCTCTACCGCGCACGTTCCCCAAGTGATGCGAAGGTCCGGGTGGTGGCCTTCCTGCTCGGCAACGTCGGCCACCTTGTCGGCAAGATCCATCGCCTCCCTGAAATTGCGGACGCGGTACTCGCGCTCGAGGTGGCCTTCGTCGTTCAGTCGCCAGCCCGCGCCGAGCTCGCGCAGCAACTCGTTCGCCCGCGCTCGATCCATCGCGGGGACGCCGCCGCGGCAGGGCACGCATTTCTGATCGGCAAGGTCCATCGTCGACCTCCGTCTCGGGATGCTGGAAGCGTAGCACCAGGTGCCCCGTCTTTGCCCCGGGCTACGGACACGCGCACGAGGTAGAGCGGGAGCCTCAAGGATCCTCAGGGAGCCTGAAAGAGCAGATGTTGGCTACGTTTTGGCTACGTTGAATCGGCCCGGGAAGCGCTCCGCTTCTCGAGCAGATTTCCTTGACCCGGCCCGGCGGACGTCTTTCCGTCACTGCGCCAATCCCCGGCAATCAGCCTGAACCCGCGTCCGCGTGCATGCGAATGACCGCCTCTCGCAGCCACTGGTTGGCCGGATCCTTGTGCGACTTGGTGTGCCAGAAGAGGTTGATGGCAATTTCAGGGAGCTTCGCCGGGTGCGGCAGGTAAGCGAGCCCGAACGGACCGGCCACACGCTCGGCGAACCGCTCCGGCACCGTCGCGATCATGTCGGTGTCGCGCAGGATGTGGCCGACGGCGACGAAGTGCGGGACCGTCAGACGGACCTTGCGAACGATGCCACTACGCCCCAGCACTTCGTCCACCGTGTTGTGTCCGGTGCCAGCCGCGACCACGACAACGTGCTCGGCGCGTGAGAAGTCGGCCAGACTGATCCTGCGCTTGTGCAACGCGTGCCCTTTGCGAAACAGGCACACGTAGCGGTGGCGGAACAGCTGGCGCTGGATAGAAGCCGGCCTTCAGCGGCGGAAGGTAACCCACCGCCAGATCCACAGTGCCGGCCTCCATTTCGTCCTTGAGATTTGCCGCGGTATTGCGCACGCGTGCTCAGCGAAACCCCAGGCGCGGTGCGCTCGAACTCGCGAATCAAGCGAGGCAGGAAGTAGATCTCGCCGATGTCCGTCATCGCCGATCTTGAAGTCACGCCGGCTGCGTCGCCGGGTCGAATGCCGTTCGCTGATTCAGCGCGCTGTGGATCATGCCCAGCGCACTGGCCACCGGCTCGGCCATCTGCTCGGCGAAGGGAGTCGGCTGCATGCCGCGCGGCGTGGGCAGGAAGAGCGGGTCGCCCAACAGCTTTCGCAATCGCGCAAGCGAGTTGCTGATCGCCGGCTGCGAAAGGTCGAGTGCCTCGGCGACCTTGGAGACGCGCCGCTCGATCAGCAGCCGCTCGAAGACAACGAGCAGGTTGAGGTCGATGTGCTTGAGATCCATGGCGGGCTCCATTCACGTCAGTGATGGCAAGTATTGCGCTAATCGTATTGGCTGATAGCCCTCGGGTCGCCAATCATCCACGCCAAGCGCACCACGCATGAAGGGCCGAGGCCCGGAACCGGCGCTTACGACGCGAGAAGACCCTCAAGGGCTCCGCGGGCCATCGGTCACCGATGGCCGTCGTGACTACGACAGGAGACAACGCATGCAGGAATGCCCCGTCACGGTTTTCCCGAGCCAGATCCGCTGGGAGACGCGACGGCACCAGCCGCATCCCGTTCCAGGCCTACACCGACGAGGCCGTGTACCGGAAGGAGCTCGACCGCTTCTTCTACCGCGACCACTGGTGCTACGTCGGCCTCGAGGCCGAGATCCCGAACCCGGGCGACTTCAAGCGCACGGTGGTCGGCGAGCGCTCGGTGATCATGGTGCGCGACAAGGACGGCGCGATCCACGTCGTCGAGAACGTCTGCGCGCACCGCGGCATGGCGTTCTGCCGCGAGCGGCACGGCAACCGCGAGAGCTTCACCTGCCCCTACCACCAGTGGAACTACACGCTGGCCGGCGACCTGCAGGGCGTGCCGTTCCGGCGCGGCGTCAAGCAGGACGGCAAGGTCAACGGCGGCATGCCCGCGGACTTCAAGCCGGCCGACCACGGGCTGACGAAGCTGAAGGTCGGCGCGCGCGCGGCGGCGTCGTCTTCGCGTCGTTCGACCCTGACGTCGAGTCGCTCGAGGACTACCTCGGCCCGACGATCCTCGGCTACTTCGACCGCCTGTTCAACGGCCGCAAGCTCAAGATCCTCGGCTACAACCGCCAGCGCATTCCGGGCAACTGGAAGCTGATGCAGGAGAACATCAAGGACCCGTACCACCCCGGGCCTGCTGCACACCTGGTTCGTCACCTTCGGCCTCTGGCGCGCCGACAACAAGTCGCAGCTGCTGATGGACGACCGCCACCGCCACGCGGCGATGATCTCGACGCGCGGCACGGCGGGCAAGGCCGAGCAGGTCACGCAGGTGTCGAGCTTCAAGGCCGAGCATGCAGCTCAACGACGCGCGCTTCCTCGACATCGTGCCCGAGCCCTGGTGGGGCGGTCCGACCGCGGTGATGACGACGATCTTCCCGAGCGTCATCCTCCAGCAGCAGGTCAACAGCGTCTCGACGCGCCACATCCAGCCCGACGGCCATGGCGCGTTCGACTTCGTCTGGACGCACTTCGGCTTCGAGGACGACGACGAGGAGATGACGCAGCGGCGGCTGCGCCAGGCCAACCTGTTCGGCCCGGCCGGCTTCGTCTCGGCCGACGACGGTGAGGTGATCGAGTGGTCGCAGGAGGCTTTCGAGAGCAAGCCGTTCCACCGCACGCTGGCCGAGCTCGGCGGCCGCGAGGTCGGAGACACCGACCACATGGTGACCGAGACGCTGATCCGCGGCATGTACGCGTACTGGCGCAAGGTGATGGAGGCTTGACGTGGACTTCAAGGACTACTTCGAGCTGACCCAGCTCTACGCCGACTACGCCGCAGCCGTCGACTCCGGCCACTGGGATCTCTGGCCCGAGTTCTTCACCGACGAGTGCAGCTACCGGCTGCAGCCGCGCGAGAACCACGAACGCGGCTTTCCGCTCGCCACGCTCTCGTTCGAGAGCAAGGGCATGCTGAAGGACCGCGTCTACGGCATCCGCGAGACGCTGTTCCACGACCCGTACTACCAGCGCCATGTGGTCGGCGCGCCGATCGTGCGCAAGGTCGATGCGGAGGGTCGCTTCACAGCGAAGCCAACTACGCGGTGTTTCGCACCAAGCTGTCGAAGGAGTCGACCGTGTTCAACGTCGGCCGCTACGATCGACGAGGTCGTGCGCACGCCGCAGGGGCTGAAGTTCGCGTCGCGCCTGGTGGTCTACGACAGCGAAATGATCCCCAACTCCATCATCTACCCGATCTGAGAGACGCCATGACCACCACCTGGATCGACGCGGCAGCGTGCGACGACGTGCCGCAGGACGACGTGATCGGCGTGCCCGTCGGCGGCCGGGACATCGCCCTCTACAGCGTGGACGGCGACGTCTTCGCCACCGACAACATCTGCACGCACGGCCACGCACGGCTGTGCGAAGGCTTCCTCGAAGGCCACGAGATCGAGTGCCCGCTGCACCAGGGCAGGTTCGACGTCCGCACGGGTCAGCCCACCTGCGCGCCGGCCACCGAGGCGCTGCGCAGCTACCCCGTGAAGATCGAAGGCGGCCGCGTCTGGCTTGCCATCGACTGAGCCAACAGCACTTCAGGAGACACGCATGGATTCCGAGCGACCGGTGGTCGCAGCCGCCGCACGCGCCGACGCGACGATCGTCATCGTCGGCGCCGGCCAAGCGGGTGGCTGGACGGCACAGACGTTGCGAAAGGAAGGCTTCGCCGGCCGGATCGTGCTGATCGGCGACGAGCTGCATCCGCCGCACGAACGACCGCCGCTGTCCAAGGCGGTGCTCGCGGGCGAGGCGGTGCCGGAGAGCACGCGCTTGATGAAGTCCGACGCCTTCGACGCGCTCGCGCTGGAATGGCTACCGGGCGTGCGGGTGAGCCGGATTGACCGCACTGCGAAACAGCTCGAGCTGGCCGACGGAGGCGTCCTCGGCTACGACAAGCTGATCCTCTGCACGGGCGGCCGGGCGCGCACCTTGCCGATTGCCGGCGCCGATGAGCAGGGAGTGCGTACCCTGCGCACGATCGACGATGCGCTGGCTCTGGCGCCTTCGCTCAAGCCCGGTGCGCAGCATTGTCGTCGTCGGGGGCGGCTGGATCGGGCTGGAGGTCGCAGCGACTGCGCGCAAGAGAGGCGCCGATGTGGTCGTCGTCGAAGCGCAGGGCAGACTGTGCGAGCGCACTGTGCCCCGCGAGATTTCCGAGCACCTGATCGCGCTGCATCGCTCGAACGGCACGCGCGTGATGCTCGGCGCCGGTGTCACCGCCTTTGCTCGCGGCAGCGACGGACGGCTGGCCGTCCGGCTGGCCGACGGCAGCTCGTTGGCTTGCGACACGATCGTTGTCGGTGTCGGCCTGGTTCCGAACGACGAATTGGCGCGCGATGCCGGCCTGGAATGCGACTGCGGCGTGGTCGTCGATGGGCGGTGCCGGACCTCCGACCCGGACATCCTCGCCGCCGGCGATGTCGCAGTCGCAGAGAACCCCTGGGCCGGCCGCCGGATGCGGCTCGAGTCCTGGCACAACGCACAGGAGCAAGGCATCGCCGCGGCGCGCTCGGCGCTTGGGCTCGAGGTCGACTACCAACCGCTGCCGTGGTTCTGGTCCGACCAGTACGGGATGAACCTGCAGATCTACGGCATCCCAATGCCCTCGCACCGCGTGATCGCACGCGGCGTCGCAGGGTCGGAAACCTTCGCCCTGTTCTATCTCGATGGCGATGTCGTGAAGGCCGCGTTGGGTCCCAACGCAGCGCGCGACCTGCGCTTCGCCCGCCGCCTGATCGAGCAGCGCAAGCCGGTGGATGCGCAGCGACTAGCGGACACGGCCGTACCTATGTCGAAGCTGTAGCAACACCCCACGATTCATCCGGAGACAAGCGTCATGCGTCAGATCGATCTTCACAAGCTGGCCGACGAGGCCCGCTTCAACAAATTCCACGGGCTCGTGCTGTTCTGGTGCGCGCTGATCATCATCTTCGATGGCTACGACCTCGCGGTGGCCGGCATCGCCCTGCCCTCGATCATGAAGGAGATGGGCGTCGATCCGACGCAGGCCGGCTTCATGGTGAGCTCGGCACTGTTCGGCATGATGTTCGGCGCGATCTTCCTTGGCACGATCGCCGACAAGATCGGCCGCCGCTGGGCGATGGTGATCTGCATCGCCCTGTTCAGCCTTTTCACCGCGGCGGCCGGCTTCACAAAGGACCCGCTGACCTTCGCCATCGTGCGATTCCTCGCCGGAGTCGGCATCGGCGGCGTGATGCCGAACGTGGTGGCGCATATGACGGAGTACGCCCCGAAGCGGATCCGCGCGACGCTGGTCACCCTGATGTTCAGCGGCTACGCCGTCGGCGGCATCGTCGCAGCGCTGCTCGGCAAGGGATTGATCGAGAGCTACGGCTGGCAGTCGGTGTTTCTCGCGGCGGCGCTACCCGTGGTCCTGATTCCGCTCATTCTGAGGTCGCTGCCGGAATCGATGCCGTTCCTGCTCGCGAAGGGCAGACACGAAGACCTGAAGCAGATCGCGTCCAGGCTCGAGCCGAGCTACAAGCCGGCGGCAACCGACCGCTTCGCCGTGCCCGGCGAAGACAAGGCCGATAGCGCTCCGATCAGGCACCTTTTCCATGAGGGCCGTGGATTCAGCACGGTCATGTTCTGGATCGCGTTCTTCATGTGCTTGTTCATGGTGTACGCGTTGAGCTCATGGTTGACCAAGCTGATGGCCGGCGCGGGCTACAGCCTCGGCTCGGCGTTGACGTTCGTGCTGGTGCTCAACGTCGGCGCAATGGTCGGGGCGGTCGGCGGTGGCTGGCTTGCGGACCGCTTCCACATCAAGTACGTGCTGGCGTCGATGTACGCGCTGGCCGCGATCTCGATCACCCTGCTCGGCGTCAGGCTGCCCACCGAGCTCCTATTCCTCGTCGTCGGTCTCGCCGGCGCATCGACGATCGGCACGCAGATCGTCGCGAACGCCTACACCGGGCAGTTCTACCCGATGGCCATCCGCGCCACCGGTCTCGGATGGGCGCTGGGCATCGGTCGCAGCGGCGCGATCCTGGCGCCGATCCTGATCGGCGTGCTCGTCGCACTGAACCTTCCGCTGCAGCAGAACTTCATCGCAATCGCGATACCGGCGGTGATCGGCATGGTCGCGGTGCTGATGATCCAGCACGACCGATCGGCGTCTGCGCATCAAGAAGACGTGAGCGCCGAGATTCCCGAAGTGGCGCCGCGCGTTTCAGTCGCCGGCCGAAGCTAATTTGCATCGAACCAAGGAAGTGACATGAGCAAGACCTCTTACCTGTGGAATCCCCAGGTCCACTCGGCTGCCGTACGCGGCAGGAGCGAGCGCTACCCGATCAACCGTCTGTTCTTCGTCGGACGCAACTACCACGCGCACGCCGTCGAGATGGGCAGGCCCGTCGACAAGTCGGTAGAGGTGCCTTTCTATTTCACGAAGAGTCCGTCGACGCTCGTCGAGTCGGGCGCGACCGTTCCCTACCCGCCGGCGACGAAGGACTACCAGCACGAGATGGAGCTTGTGGTGGCGATCGGTGCCGAGGGCTTTCGAGTCAGCGAAGCCCACGCGCCGCGCCTGATCTACGGCTACGCGTGCGGCCTCGACATGACGCGCCGCGACCTGCAGATTGCTGCCCGCGACAAGGGTCGACCGTGGGACCTCGGCAAGGACGTCGAGCAATCGTCGATCGTTTCGCCGATCGTGCCGATGCCGGGCGTCGTGCTCGACAAGGGCGGGCTGGTGATGAATGTCAACGGCCGCTTGCGCCAGCAGTCCGACCTGTCGAAGCTGATCTGGAACATCCCCGAGCTGATCGCCGATCTCTCGAAGTTCTATCACCTGCAGCCGGGCGACCTGATCTTCACCGGCACGCCCGAGGGCGTGGGACCGCTGCAGCCGGGGGACGTCATCGAGGGCTCGGTCGAGGGCGTGGGCGAGATCTCGCTGACCGTCGGTCCGGCAGCGTGACGCCGCGTCGCACGAGGAGAAGACCATGACCGTCGACGTGACCCCGACCCCGGTGCGGCTGAAGGCCGTCGCTGCTCCGGGCCAGCCCGACCCATCGCCCGAGCTCGAGCAGCTCTACCGTGGGTTCGAACGCGAACTCCTGGTGCCGCTGTGGACCGAGATCGGCGACCTCATGCCGCTCAGCCCGAAATCGAAAGCCGCACCGCACCTTTGGCGCTGGGAACGGCTGAAGGCGCTGGCGACGGAGGCGGGTCGCATCGTCCCGGTCGGACGCGGCGGCGAGCGGCGCGCGATCGCCTTGGCGAACCCATCGCTCGGCGGCAAGCCTTTCGCGACGCCGACGCTCTGGGCCGCCATCCAGTACCTGATGCCGGGCGAGGACGCGCCGGAGCATCGCCATACCCAGCATGCGTTCCGATTCGTCGTCGAAGGAGAAGGCGTGTGGACGGTCGTCAACGGCGATCCGGTGCGCATGTCGCGCGGCGACTTCCTGCCTCAGGCGGGCTGGAACTGGCACGCCCATCACAACGCCGCCACCGAGCCGATGGCCTGGATCGACGGGCTCGACATCCCGTTCGCCTATTACACCGAGAGTCAGTTCTTCGAGGTCGGCCGCGAGCAAGTCAGTGCGGCTGAGAAGACGACGCCGGAACGCTCTCGCTCCGAGCGGCTTTGGGGCCACCCGGGCTTGCGCCCGGTGTCGCAGCCCGACGCGTTGACTGCCACGCCCCTTCTGGCCTACCGCTGGGTCGACACCGACCGGGCGCTGGCCGAGCAGCTGGCGCTCGAGGCCGAGGGCCATGTCGCGACGTTGAGCCCTGGACACGCCGCGGTGCGCTATACGAACCCGACCACCGGTCGAGATGTGCTGCCGACGATCCGCGCCGAGATGCATCGTGTGCGCGCCGGCGCGCAGACGCAGGCACGACGCGAGGTCGGCTCCTCAGTCGTGCAGGTGTTCGACGGCGCGGGCAGCGTGACCGTGGGCGACGAGACCTGGACGGTCGGCCGCGGCGACCTGTTCGTCGTGCCGTCGTGGACGTCGTTCTCGGCAGCGGCAACCGACGCGGCCAACCTCGACCTCTTCCGGTTCGGCGACGCACCGATTTTCGAGGCGCTTCATGCAAATCGAATGCAGGTTGTCTCCTGAGCATTGTTCCGGCGTCCTTGCAGTGCGCATTGGTGCCGTTGCGATATCACGCACGGTGATGTAGTCCATTCGCGGCGTTGATTGGCGTGATTCATATGCCGCAGGAACATCTTCCCCAAGCATGCACCTCGATGTGCATCCGTCGCTTCGGGTAGCCGTCGCCGACGACAGACCACCAACGGAGGCAACTATGACCAGCAGAGAACCATCAATCGCGGCTGACTCGCTGCTGGATCGACTCGAAAGGTCCTTTCTGGCGGGTCGGATAGACCGACGCCGCTTCCTCCTTGCCGCCACGGCCGCGGGCCTTGCAGGCAGCAGCCTGCACGCGCTGGCCGACGAACTGGACGCCATCCGCGCGAACCAGGCCGAGCGCGCGGCGAAGCTTGCAGGCGCATACGACTACGTCGTGGTCGGCACGGGCAGCGCAGGCTCGGCTCTGGTCGGACGGCTGTCGGCGACCCGGCCCGGGGCGAGCATTCTGGTGCTCGAGGCGGGTGATTGGGACACCGCCCCGTCCGTTCAGGACCCGACCGTCTGGTTCACCAACCTGGGAACCGAACGCGACTGGAAGGACGTTGCGATCCCGTCGAGCAGCACGAACAACCGCGCCATCCCGGAGCACATGGGCAAGGTCGTGGGTGGCGGCAGCAGCATCAACGCCACGATCTGGGCGCGCCCCTTCAAGAACGATCTTGAGCACTGGGCCTCGGCCAGCGGCGACAAGAACTGGGGTTATGAACACGCCCTCTCGATCTACCGTCGGATGGAGAACTGGCAGGGCAAGCCCGATGCGAGGTATCGCGGCAAGGGCGGCCCCGTCTGGTGCCAGCCCGCAGCCAACCCGCATCCGCTGGCACCCGCGATGTTGGCCGCCTGCCGCAGCCTGGGATTTCCCGTGCTCGACGACCTGAACGGCGCGCGGGAGGAAGGCGGTGGTGGCTACGCGCTGATGAATCAGATCATCCGTGAAGGCCGTCGGCAGAGCATGGCACGGGCCTACCTCTACCCGGCGCTGTCGCGCAAGAACGTGACCTTGCTGGTCAACACGCATGTCGAGCGCATCACGTTTTCGGGAACCCGGGCGACCGGCGTCGAGATTGCCGGGCCCTCGGGTCCGAAGCGCATCGAGGCCAAGTCAGAAGTCATTCTTTGCTCGGGCGGCATCAACACGCCCAAGCTGTTGATGCTCAGCGGGATTGGCGACGAAGCCAGGTTGCGCACCCATGGGATCAAGGCGCTGGTGCATGCGCCCGAGGTCGGTCAGAACTTCCAGGATCACCTGCTGCACGGCGGCTGCATCTGGGAGCCCAAGACGCACATTCCGCACCGCAACAGCGCCGCCAACGCTTCCGGATTCGTCAAGAGCCAGGCGTCGCTCGCCACGCCGGACGTGAACCTGGTGCAGATCGAACTGCCGTACGCGAGTGACGTGGTGGGCAAGCGCTACTCCCCGCCGCAACACCAGTTGGGCGCTGTGCGCGGGGCTCGTCGCGCCGAAGAGCCGTGGCGAAGTCCGGCTGAAGTCGGCCAACCCCGCCGATCGGCCGATCGTCGACGCGCGGTTCCTGAGCCACCCGGACGACGTGAAGGCGCTGGCCTTCGGCATCGAGGTGGCTCGCGAGATTGGCAACTCCCCCGCCATGAGCGAGTTCGTCAAGCGCGAGGTCGCACCCGCCCAGAAGCTCACGGGCCAGGACATGGAGAACTTCGTGCGCGACGGCGCAACGACCTACTTCCATCAGGCCGGCACCTGCCGCATGGGCAACGACGAGGAGGCCGTGGTCGATGCCAAGCTTCGCGTCAACGGCGTCAAGAACCTGCGTATCGCCGACAGTTCGATCATGCCGCGTATCGCATCGGTCGCCACGATGGCCAGCTGTGCGCTCATCGGCGAGCGGATGGCAGAAATCCTGACTGGACGCGCCTGAACCGGCAGCCTCCGGGCTGGCCCCAGCGCACGTGCGTTCCCGTGCGCCGGAGTCATGCGGGATGTTCACATCGCGGGTGTCTGCGCTTCGAGGAGCGGCACAGGACCGGCCTCGTTGCGGACGTTGCCCGTGGTCAACCCGCCCCGCTCAAGTCTTCGTCTGGGTAGCCGATCGAGCCCGTAGGCGATCAGTTCACGAGCGCGGATGGGATCTTTGTCGCCATGCCACCGTCCAGATGAACCTAGTAATGCCCCGCCGCACGGTTACCCCGCGATTGCATCAAGGTACACAAAGCACGCCGGATGTTGATCGATCCTTGGTCGACTGAGAGGGTCGGTTTCGAAGCGTCGGCGCGCGACCTCGCGGCCCGAGGGCACCTCAACGATTGCAATCGAGCCGTATAGAGCTCTATGTTGTGCAAGCCTCTCTGAGGCGTACCTGAATCAGGCCGCAATTGGCGCCGGCACGTGCCCCAGCGAGCGGGAGATCTCCAGCGCACAGGCCCTGAGGGGCGTCGCGACCTTCCCGTTCCATTCCCTATCGAACGTTGCTTCAGGACCCATTGCCGTAATGCCGAGCACCAGGTTGTTGGTGGAGTCGAAAACGGGGGCACAGAAAGCGTCGATCCCCGGAATCGGCTGGCCGATGGTCCGCGAAAGGCCGTGCATCCGCGTCTCGCTGAGCAGCTTCTCTATCTCCCGAGCGCTCATCTTGGGCTGTCCCCTTCCCCCAGGCGCGAGATGTCTTCGCTCATCATCTTCTCGATGACCTTGGGGGCCATGTAGGCAGCAAAGAGCCTCCCCGTGGCGGTATAGGCGAGCGACATCACGGTACCGGTGCGCAGGTTGACGTGCAGCGGCTGCGTCGGCTCCTCGAGACGAACGATGGTGGGTCCGAAGTTGCCCCACACCGCGAGCGCAATGCTGACGCCGGTATCAGCAGCGAGCCGCTCGATCAAGGGCGACGCCTCCTTGATCGGATCGAGACGCTGCAGCTTCGCGAGTCCGAGCTGCAGTGCCAACGGACCGAGCTCATAGCGTCCTGCGCTGTCCTGCACCACGAACCCGACCTTCAGGAAGCTGACGAGGTAGGGGTGGGCTTTGCCGACCGAAACGCCCGCCGCCTTGCCCAGGTCGCGGAGCGCCATCGGCGCCACGTGACGGCCGAGTGCCACCAACAGCTGGGTCCCGATCTCGATCGACTGAATGCCTCGACGAGGCTTTTCCATGGCGTGCTCTATAGGGCCTCCAGCAGGTGCGGAAAGTATATCGATCAGGGTTTTTACCTGACATGATCATGTCCTTTCGACGATTGCTGATTATCCGCTATTATCGAATGGACTTGACTTGAACGGATGAGCGACCTAGACTGCGCCCCACGTAGAGACGCGGATCGCGTCGAAGACAGGAGACAAGCAAGTGGAGCAAGAGACGTTCGACTGCGACGTCCTGGTCGTCGGAAGCGGCGCATCGGGCATGTCGACCGCGGTGACCGCAGCCTCTCAGGGCCTGCAGGTCCTCGTCGTGGAGAAGGAGCCGCGCTTCGGCGGCACGACGGCGCGCTCCGGCGGCTGGCTCTGGATCCCCGGCACCCGCCTGGCGACCGAGCAGGGCATCAACGAGCCTGCCGGCGCCGCGCGCGAGTACCTCAAGCACGAAGCCACGACGCACTTCGATGCCGCCCGAGTCGACGCCTTCCTCGAGAACGGGCCGAAGGCGATCGACTTCTTCACGCGCAACACGCCTGTGCAGTTCGACATGCCGGCCGTGTTTCCGACGACCACGCCGAGGCCGTCGGCGGCGAGCCGGGCGGCCGTTCGATGGTCGCGCGGCCATTCGATGGCCGCGAGCTCGGCAACAGATCAAGCACCTTGCTCCGGCGCTTCCGGAGCTCACCGTGTTCGGAATGATGTTGGGCTCGGGCAAGGAGATCAAACACTTCATGCGGGCGTTCAAGTCGTTCGAGTCGTTCGCCTACGTGACCAAGCGCCTCAGCCTGCACCTGCTCGACGTGCTGCAAGACGGTCGCGGCATGACGCTCACCAACGGCAACGCCCTTGCCGGCAGGCTGGCGAAGGCGGCCATGGACAGGAACATTCCGATCTGGCTGTCCTCGCCGGTGCAAAAGCTCGTCGTCGAGCACGACGGCGTCGCCGGCGCCATCGTCCTCAAGGAAGGCAAGCGCATACGCGTCAACGCGAAGCGCGGCGTCGTCCTCGCCTGCGGCGGCTTCCCGCATGACATCGAGCGAAGGAAGGCGCCGTCCCGACGCACCGACTGGAAGGAACACTTCTCGCCGGCACCGGAAGCCAACACCGGGACGGCCTGCGCCTGGCGGAGTCTGTGGCCGGACGGGTGGACGTGACGATCCGAACGCTGCGGCCTGGTTCCGACGTCGGCGACGACGCGGCCGGACGGCAGCAAGGGCGTGATGCCCATTTCATCGATCGCGCCAAGCCGGGCGTGATCGCCGTCACCCCCAAGGGCAAACGCTTCACGAACGAAGGCGCTCGTATCACGACTTCGTCGAGGACATGGTCAGGGCGACGAAGGCGAGCCGAGGTGTCGGCGCGGCCGTGCCGATGACTGCGCCGCTGCGCGACGACGGCCGGGCCGCGTCGCCGCCTTCCCCCGACCGCGGCGCCACCTCAAGCGAGCGATCGAAGCGTGGCGCGACGATCGGCTCGAGCCGGCCAGGCAGATCGACGTCGAGCCTGATGGTCTCGAGGTGATGGTCGGCGAAGTCCAACCGCCACGGCTCCGAAGGCGAGGACCTGCATCGGCAAGGGGAGCAAGGCCGCAACCGCTATCAAGGCGACGAGCCGTGGAGCCAACCCCTGTGTTGTGCCGATGGAGCAGGGCCCTTCGACGCTGATCAGTAAGCTCGTCATCGGCGACCTCGGCCGCGCCGGCCTCGTGACCGACGAAGAAGAACGTGGTCCTGCGACGGCTCAGGGTGTCCTATCGACGGCCTATACGCCGTCGGCAACGACGAGCGAGCGTGATGGTGGCGACCCGGCGCCGGCATCCACCCTGGGCCTGCGTCTCGACCTCGGCCACATCGCGGTCGGCAACGCGCTGGCCGCCGAGCCTCGGCGAGTCCCGCCGGCGCTCGAGCGCATAGCAGACCGTCGTGGTGCAGCCGGCACTGCCGCAGCGGTCCCTGAATCCCATCGAAGGAAAGCCACGAAGCTCGCCTCCCCACCGCTCGCAACTGCTCCTGCCGTCGGGACGCTGGGCGTCATCACGGAGCCGGCCAAGGCAACGCGCGAACTGGCCCTCGGGCCGGCACAGGCGGAGCCGTGATCGTGACCTGACGTCAACGCCGCCACGGTCAGCGAGACGGCAGCGCCGTCCGCGACGAGGGCGGGCAGGCTGGACCTCGTGCTCGACGTGACCTCGGCCGAGGCCTGGAAGGCGCTCGTGGCCTGTGTCGGCGCTGCGCATCGTAGATCGACCTCCTCGTCAACAACGCCGGAACGATCACCTGCGAGGTATGGCCAGCCGATCGAGCCACTGGAAGAAGTCGATCGACGTCAACGTCGACGGCATCTTCAACGTCACCGACGTGTGGCTCTCGTGATCAAGGAGAACGAGGCTCGATCATCAACGTCGCGTCGATCGCGGCATACGCGGGTCAAAGGCGGAGCCTCGGCGACCCGCTGTCGAAGGCGTGATCAAGACGCTGACGCAGTCGCTCGCGGCCGAGCTCGCGCCGCTCGGGGTTCGTGTCACGCACTCGCCCCGGGCGGCGATCGAGACGCCGACGGACCGCCGCGACGCGCGAGAACCTGAAGAAGCCGACCGTTCATGTCGCGCACCTCCGATGGGCCGAGCGTCGGCCACCGAGGACCTGATCGGGCCCGTGACCTCCTCGCGTCCGACTGTCGCGCTACGTCACCGGATCACGCCGGCCGTGGACGAGGCTCCGCCGTTGACCCCATATGATCGCTGATGATGGTGGGTTTCATCTTTTTCATCAACCAGGAACAACATGAAACCGACCCAGCCTCCCAGCGTCGGCCAGCGACATCGCCGCCTCGGCGTCTTCACCTTCGCCGGCTTCGCCCAGGACATCAGCGGCCACACCGGCGACCTTTCGGTGTTCTCGTTGGGCCGAGAGCGGCCAAGCTGTGGTGCTCGGCATGGAAGTGGCGCACCGACATCAACGCGGCGGTGGTGTCTGGCAGGCTTCGTCGTCACCCGCGACGATGTTCGGCTTGCCGAAGTCTATCGAGAACATGAGCGACTGGTTCAACAACGAGAAGGTTGTTGCTGTGTTCGTCGACGAACCGGTACGCGATGAAGCGGGAAGACATCGTGAACGAGAAAAAGGTCCGGTGCTGGGCAACGTCGGTCCTGGCACCGACATTACGAAGCCGACGAGCCGGGCGCGGAGACAACTACATGCCTCCGGGGTCCGACGGTCGACGCGAGCAGGTTGTCTACGGTCCTACGCCAAGAAGAGAAATGGAGACCAAAAAGGTCGTCGGCCGACGGCTGAGAACGACGGCCACGGTCAGGTGCCTCAAGGACATGGAGGAGATCGCTGCGCTTGCAGGGGCATCGTGCCGCCGGAGCCGGACGTTCGTGCTCGCCGACACCGACACGGCCTCCGAGCTCAGCAAGCTGAAGGTCTGCCAACGTCACACTGGTCGTTGTCTCTGGGCCCAAGGAACTGATCCGCCCCAGGTCATCGCAAGCATGGAGAAGAATCAACTACTTCTGCTGACGCTGAACTTCATGGGCCTGTGGGAACAACATCATCTTCGACGACGCCGCTGGGGAAACCCTGGTGGAAGCTGATCCTCCATGCGTACTATCAGCGAGATGAAGACGCTGCAGCAGCAAGCTGTTCGATCCGCATCGGGAAGAAAGCCGAAAAGGTGCTGGTCCTCCTTCGCGCCGGCACGGCGACGACTCGGTGCTGATCTTTTTCGCCCAGGCGATGAAGGAAGCCAAAACGGCAACCGACGGTGCTGGCGGTCGCGGTCCCGCCCTCGAAGGACCTGAAGACCGTGCAAGGGCTTCTGAAAACCTACAACGAAGCCTTCAGCAAGACCAACGACGAAGGCGCTGACCGCGAAGGACTTTACCTGGATCGCTGCAAGGACGGGAAGCTCTGACCCTTCAACCATGCTGATTGGTCTGCTGGAACCGCTGAACTTCAAGCAACAACCGAGGATGGTGGATGCCGACGATCGCTGCTGCGAGGGAGAAAGTCATGGAAGTGTTCTTGCAGGCGTTGATCAGCGGCTGCTGTGGTGGTGCCGATGCGCGGCTCGCGTCGTGTTCAGCATCATGTTCATGACTATGAACACCTGGAAACTCTGCACGGGAAGTTCGTCTCGTGGAGCGTTCATCGGCATGAAGCGCTTTCTTCCTGGTGCTGGAGCCGTTCGACTCGACGATGTTCGGCATGCAATTCTGGTGCGCCGGAGCCGAGCCTGTCGCGCTGGTGCTGGTGCTCTCGGTGATGGTCGTGCTGGTCGGCCTGCTCGATGCTCGGAATCGTTCCTATTCGCTGGCTGGCTGGGCATGGCATGGGCGACGGTAACCTCGGCTTCGGAGCGATCCTGCAGCATCGGCTCGGCGACCTGGGCCCGAAGCTGTTGTCGTGCCGGGTGCCGGCGATGCGCGCGGCGTACTTCGGTACGCTCGGTGCCGTCCTCAGGAAGCTGAATGTCGGCGTCCGCGTCGTTGTGATGCTCGGGTTCGACCGCGTGACGAACTGGACGATGATGGAAAGGGAAACCCGCCGTGGCGGGTGGTGGTGATGAATGTTGCTGAGCTGATGGCATCAAGATCAACGCTGTGATGATTGGTGTGTTCGAACGATTTAGTTAGTGCTGCTGGGTTGTTGGGTCCTGGTCTGCGCCATCGTCCTGAAAGCTCGCTCCACATGGTGGCTGTTCGGTCGAAGGGGCTTCTTGGGCGAATCATTGGTGGCCTTAGGAACCCACGCGGCTGTGTCATCGCGGCT
>CAWIYW010000008.1:0-133002 GCA_963840405.1 uncultured Gammaproteobacteria bacterium | reverse complement strand
CGTTGGGTACGGTCGCCTATATGAGCCCGGAGCAGACACGCGGCGAGCCGGTCGACCTGCGTACCGATATCTGGTCGCTGGGGGTCGTGTTCCATGAAATGGTGACGGGCGCCCGACCGTTTCGCGGTGAAAACGCCCAGGCGGTGGCCCGTTCCGTTCTTCAAGATGATCCGCAGTCGTCCACGACCGGCGGTGGGGGCCTGCCGCTGGAAGTCGATGCGGTCATCACCAGGGCGCTGACGAAAGCCCGCGAGCATCGATACGCCTCGATGGCATTCCTGGCAGCCGATCTGGCCGCGCTCGCCGATCACGAAGAAAGCCACACCGCAGAAGCCGCCAGCCACGCCGCTGGCGCTACGGGTAGCGAACGCCGCCGTGCCGCGGTGCTGGTGTCCGTCGTTTCCGACTACGCCGCGCTGGTCGAGCAACTCGATCCCCGTAACCTGGACGCTGCCATGGCCCGCATCCGCGACGCGGCGGTGGAGGTCGTGCGCCGCCACGGCGGGCTGGTGAATCACGCGTTCGGCGACGAGCTCGTGGCGCTGTTCGGCATCCCTGCGGCGCACGAGGATGACGATCTGCGGGCGGTACGGGCGGCGATGGAGCTGCACGCGAAGGTGCAGGAGGGATGTGGGCCGTGCGAGGGCGCCGCGCGCGTAACGGTGCGCCTGCAATCGGGCATTCATGCGGGGCCACTCGTCGCGCATCGACTGCAGCAGGGGCCGCGTCGTTATGACGTGACCGGAAGTTCAGCGCGAGTCGCAGCGAGACTCGCATCGATCGCTCCGGCCGGCGCGATTCTGATCAGCCCGGAGTGCGAGCGACTGGTGGTACCGTTCGTGCGGACCGACCCGCAGACCCCGGTCGCGATCCAGCCGGACACCGGGGCGATCACGCCGCACCTGGTGGTCGGAGAATCGGGCGTCGATACCCGCCTGGAAGCGGCCGCAGGCCAGGGTCTTACGCCGTACTCCGGTCGCCGCGCCGAGCTCGCGACGCTCGATTCGCTGTGCGCGCAGGCGTTCTCCGGTTCAGGGCAGGTGATCCTCATCGCGGGCGAGGCCGGTGTCGGCAAGAGTCGCATGCTCTACGAGTTGCGCGAGCGCATCGGCAGCACGAGCGTGCGAATTCTCCAGGCGCGCTGCCGGTCCTCCGGCGGCGTCGTACCGTTTCTGCCGTTCGTCGGGATCCTGCGCGGGGCGCTGAACCCACACTCCCAGGAGCTGCGGGTCCTCGACGTCGATGACGCCGTTGCGAGCATTCGCGCGGTCGATGTCTCGCTGGAGACCTTCGTGCCGGTGTACCTGCATCTGCTCTCGATGGCGAATGACAACCATCCGTTGCCGCGCCACCTGCTGGGCGAGCGGCTGCAAACCGCCATCCTGGAGGCGCTTGCGGCGCTGCTCGTGTCGCTGGCGCGCAGTCGCCCCACGCTCGTGCTGCTGGAGGACTGGCACTGGGCCGATGATGGCTCGCGCGAAGCGTTACGCCGCCTCGTGGAAATGGTGCCGGCACACGCCCTGATGATCGTCGTGACCAGCCGACCGCAGCCGGGTGGCTTGCTCGAGTGGGCGCAGCATGCGACGCGCATCCAGCTCGGCCCGCTCGACTTCAATGCATCCCTCGCGATCATGCAGGGCGTGCTGCGCGTGCAGCGCGTATCGCAGGAGCTGGCGCGGCGCGTCTATGAGCGCACCGGCGGCAATCCCTTTTTCATGGAGGAAGTCTGTCACGCGCTGCTCGAGCAAGGCACGATTGCAGCGCGCGATGGCGAGGGCATCGCGGCCAGTGGCGTGGAAACGCTGCGCTTGCCGGACACCGTACAGGCCGTGATCCGCGCGCGACTGGATGCGCTCGATCGCGGCGCGCTCGAGCTCCTGCGCGTCGCATCGGTCATCGGGCGTGAGTTTGAGTACGAGATCCTGGCGGACGCGCTCGGTCCGGCACTCGTGCCAGCGCTCGCGCTCGAGCAACTGGTTGCCGCCGGCCTCGTTCAGCAGATCAGCGTCGTTCCAGAGCCTGCCTACCGTTTCAAACACGTTCTGACGCAGGAGGTCACGTACGACAGCCTGCTGGCGCATCAACGCAGGTCGCTGCACAGCGTGATCGGGCGCGCCATCGAGCGTCGTCATGCGGATCGCATCGACGAGCAGGCGGAGCTGCTCGCGTATCACTTCGGATGTGCCGAGGACTGGGCGTCCGCGGTCCGCTACGGCAAACGTGCGGCGGATCGCGCCCAGGCACTCAGCCAGTTTACCGACGCGCTCGCGATGCTGGAGAACGTACGGCAATGGATGACCCATGAGCCCGATGATGGTGAGCGCTCCGAGGCGGTGGCGGACATCCTGCTTCAGCAGGAGCGCCTGTGCGAGACGCTGGGTCAGCGCGGCCGCCAGCAGCAGATCGTGGGCGAGTTGATCGCTTTGCTTGCGCCGCGCGGCGCTTCCGTCCGGCTCGCACAGACCTACCTGCGGCAGGGCGACCTGTCGACGTTGCTCAAGCGGTTTGACGCCGCGGATCGGGCGCTGAGCACGGCGTTGCGCATCGGCCGCGAACGCGGCGACGTGCCCCTCGAGCGCCACGCGCTGCGCAGCATCGGGTTGTTGCGCTGGCACGAGGGGCGGCACGATGAGGCGCTGGCGATGACCGAAAGCGCCCTCGCGATCGATCGCGAGCGGCATGACGATGCCGCGGTCGCCTGCGATCTCGCCAACCTCGGCGTCATTCTGAAGTGCCTGAACGAGCCTGAGCGAGCCGTCGCCAGCTTCGAGGAAGCGCTCGCGATGCCGGCACTCAGCCAGGATCCGACCAAGCTGCTGTACAGCCTGCAGAGTCTCGCCAACGTCTATCGCGCGCGCGGCGATGTCGATCGCGCGCTCGAGTATCTGCAGCGCGCCGACGAATGCGCCCGGGGCCACCAGCTGCCCATTCAGCGCTCATTCCACCTCACCGCCATCGCGCACATCCACTTGCAGCGCGGGCGCATCGACGAGTCGCTGCGCACCTACGAGGAAGCCGTCGAGCTGAGTCGCCGCGCGCGGCACGCGGACGGGCTGGTGCAGTCGTTGCGCATGCTCGGCGAGGTATTGTTCGGCCTGGGCAGGGCAGGCGATGCACTGCCGCACCTGAGGGAGGCGGCGCAGCTCTTCTCCCAGCTCGAGGACCGGGAGTGTGAAGTGGAAATGTGGAGCCGCGTGGCCGTGATCCTCGAGCAGCTGCCAGAGGACTCGAGTGCCGCCGAGGCCGCCGAGACCTGGGAGAGAGTGCGCGCCCTGCGCCGCAGCGCCGGCGACGTTCACGGTGAGCTGGATGCGCTCGAGGGAATCGCGCGGGTCGCGCGCCGGCGGGCGTCGTCCCCGGGCGAAGCGATCCCTGCAGTCGAGGCGGCGCTCGCTTTGGCGAATACCGCGGGCGAGAAGCAGCGTGAGGCTGGCCTGCGCAACACGCTCGGCATACTCGAGTGGGAAACGGGCCGCTATGCGCACGCGCTGCGCCACTACGAGCTGATGCTGGGCCTGGTGCGCGCTCTCGGTGACCAGGTCCGCGAGGGGCTGGCGCTCAACAGTCTCGGCGTGACGCTGAGCCGACTGAGCCGGCATGAGGAAGCGCGCACGATTCTCGAGGAGAGCATCCAGCTGAACCGCGCCACGCGGCAACAGCTCCTCGAGGCGCATGCGGTGGCGGCGCTCGGCGAGGTCTACCTTGCAAGTGGACGCCCGGGCCCCGCCGCTGAGTGCTTCGAGCAGTCGCTCGGCTTGCGCCGCGTACTCGGCGATGCGAAGGGAGAGGCAGCGATGCTGCACAGGCTGGCGGGGACGCAAGATGCGGCTGCGAGTACCGCAGCACAGGAGTAGTGCAACGATGCCACGTTACATCATTGAACGGTCGGTAGCGCGCATGTCGCGCGAAGAACTGGACGCGGCGGGACGGCGCTCCAACGCAGTGCTCGAGCAGATGCCCGGGGTGCGATGGATCCGCAGCTACGTTTCCGATGCCGAGGGCAAGATCTACTGCGAATACGATGCGCCGAGCCCGGAGGCCATACGGGAGCACGCGCGACGCGCCGGGATGCCCGTGGATCGCATCAGCCTGGTGGCGCTCGAGATCAGTCCCGCGATGTTTGCCTAGCGCAGCAGCAGCGGAAATTGCCGCGAACACTGCCGGACGAGATACTGCGTGGCTCCGGGGAAGCACAAGGGCGCAGCCATGACAGTGGATCGACGCGAGGTAATCGGTGGCATGTCTGCGCTGACCATGGCGGCCGTCGCGGGGGACGCAGGCGCAGCGCCACAGCCGCAGGCCAGGAAGCCCACTCGCAAGATCGCGACGGAAGAAGCCTGTTCGATTCCTGAAGTCGTGCAGGGGCTGCGTGAGGTGGCCCGTGCGGGCGGCAGCAGTCTCGACCTGAAGCTCGTAAACCGCATCTACAACGCGCCACCGGAGCGGCCGCCGCCATTCCTCGCTGACCTGCTCGATATCGACGCGGGCCGCCTGAAGGTGATGGACGAAAACGGCGTCGACATGCACATCCTGTCGCTGACCGCGCCGGGCGTGCAGATGTTCGATGCGGACACCGGCACTGCGCTCGCGGCACTCGCCAACGATCGCATAGCGGAGGCTGTGCGGCGTCATCCGGCGCGTTTCGCCGGTCTCGCGACCTTTGCGCCCCAGGACCCGAAGCGGGCCGTGAAGGAAATGGAGCGGGCGATGGGCTCGCTCAAGCTCAACGGCTTCATCATCAACTCACACACCCACAACGAATACCTGGACGAGGAGAAGTTCTGGCCGATCCTCGAGGCGGCGGAAGCGCTCGACGCCGTGATCTACATCCACCCGCGGGCGCCTTCCGACGGCATGGCAGCCCCCTTCCGCGACTACTACAGCGAGGGCGCGGTGTGGGGTTACGGCATGGAAACTGGCACGCACGCGGTGCGGCTGATGTTGAGCGGCGTGTTCGATCGCTATCCGAAGCTCCGGATCGTGCTGGGGCACATGGGTGAGGCGGTGCCGTTCTGGTTGTGGCGACTGGATTACATGGGCAGCCCGCGTTGGGGTACGCGGCCGAACCAGCTGACGCCGAGCGAGTACTTCAAGCGCAACTTCGCCATCACGACCAGCGGCGTCGAGGATCACCTGGCGCTGCGCTACTGCATCGACCGGATCGGCGTCGACAACGTGATGTGGGCGATCGATCACCCTTACCAGCCGACTCCGCCGGCGGTGGCCTTCATCGATACGGCGCCCCTCTCGGAAGGCGACAAGGAGAAGGTCGCGCACGCGAACGCGGCGCGATTCTTCCACATTAGGAGCTGAAATCAGCTGTTGCTGGCAGCGGGGGCGCGTCCGTTCTCGGGGCGCTTCTCGGGCACCCGCGACTTGCGCGCGGCGAGTTCCTGCGCCTTTTCCTCGTAAGAGCGTGCGAACTGCTCGATGAACACGTGCGGCAGATCTTCCTTGGGCATCTGCGCCAGGTTCTGGTAGAGCTCGGAGTACAGGTCCCAGTACTTGGTCTTGTTCGCCGCGCCCAGCAGACCGCCGCGCTTCAGGCCGCGATCGAAGCGCTCACGCAGATCCGTGGGATCGAGGCGGTGCACGAAATCGACGAAGGCCGCATGCATCGCACCGGCCATGGCCTGGTGATGCAGGCGGATTTCGCGGAAGCTCTCGCGCACGGAATCGACCGGGCCGAGGTAGCGATTGCCATACTGCTCGAACAGCCTGCGCAAGCCTTCCTCCACGCCAGCGGAGAACTTGAGCGGATTGTTCTCGGACGGCTGGATGGTGTCCTGCGAGATGCGGAAGCGGCGCTTGAACTCGTTGCGCTCCTGCATGAACTCCATGAGGCCCATCGACAGCTCCCGCAGGATCTGCCCCGCGATCTGTACCGCCTGCGGCTGCAGCGCGGCCGGTATGCCCGCCGGATCGATGCCAGCGCCACGACACAACGCTTGCAGCCCATTCATGGCGTCTGGACTGGATGCGGCCGACTCGGCTGACGGGGCAACAGGGAATTCGGGAGCCTGGGACTTGGCCGGGTTGCGGTACGGTTCTGCCTTGCGGCGCGTGGCCAGATTCCACGGCGTCGACGATTCGGCCTTGTCCGCGGAGGCGTCGCGTTCGCGTGCCGGCAGACGCGAGCGCGGTTCCAGCGCAACGTCGGGGCTCGCAATCGATGGCAGCTCGATGGACTGCCCGTAGGCGTTGACCGGGCGGGCGCGCTTGGCGCTGTCCTCGTTCGCGAGCAGCGACCCCAGGTCGAGCGCTGCACCGAGATCGTTGTCGACCGCGCGGCTCTTCTCCGCGACTGCGGGAGCGGCCTCGGTCACGGTGTCGAGATCCACCGTCAGTTCGTAATCGCCGAGACGCAGCCGGTCACCGTCCTTGAGGGCATGAGGACCGCCGTCTGCGATGGGCGAGGAGGAGTCATTGAGATAGGTGCCGTTCGAGCTGGTGTCCATCAGCCAGTACTGGCCGGCGCGAAACTCGACCCGTGCGTGGTGTCCGGAGATGTAACGATCCGGGTCCGGCAGGATCCAGTCGTTGTCACTGGCGCGCCCGATGGAACCGCCGTGAACGCCAAAGGTCCTGCTGCCGTCCTCGCCGAGCAGCTGCGCGTGAATGCTGACAACTCTGAGCCGCAAAGCCATGATCTTTCTTCCCTCGCCTTACGTCGGTGCTTCCTGTGTGCGCCGGGCCCAGGAGGCCGGCTTCGCTCCAAATGGACAAGGGCTCTCACGTGCCACCCGCATGATCCGCTCGCGTGGCGGACGCACTTTGGCCAGTGTCCGTATAATGCCGGGCACAGTAGCAGCGCCCCCTTTGAACCCAGATGGCCACCAGTCACATTTTCAAGGTTATGTTCGTGAACCAGGGCAAGGTCTACGAGGTTTACGCCCGCAAGGTGAGCCACGGCGCCCTGTTCGGCTTCATCGAGGTCGAGGAGCTGGTTTTCGGCGAGCGCACCACGGTCGTGCTCGATCCCAGCGAGGAGCGCATCAAGAGCGAATTCGCGGGCGTCAAGCGCACCTATCTGCCGTTGCATTCGATCGTGCGCATCGACGAAGTGAAGAAGCAGGGCGTGAGCAAGATCTCCGCGCTCGAGGGCGCGAACATCGCGCAGTTCCCGTCGCCCGTCTACGACCGCCGCCGGGCGATTCGGGCAAGAGCCGCTGACTACGCGCGCCCACCCGCTGGTATCATGCGCGCCTCGCCGACGGGCGCCATCCTTTCGCAATGCTGTCACTGCCAGGCTCGCCGGCGCTTTCTCCGTTCCGTCTAGACAAGCTGCTGGCTGCGCTGCGCGCGCGCCATCCGGGGATCAACGCCGTGTCCGCGCGCTGGTTGCACCTGGCGGATGTCACGCGCGATCTCAACCGCCCGAACGCGAAATCCTGGAGAAGCTCCTGGTCTACGGACCGAAGTGGTCACGCGGGCGAAGAGAGCGGCGCGCTGATCCTGGTCGTGCCGCGTCCCGGCACCGTCTCGCCGTGGTCGAGCAAGGCCACCGACATCGCGCATGTTGCGGGCTCGGTGGTGTGCGGCGGCTCGAGCGTGGCATCGCATACCGGGTACACGCGGAGGGCACCGCTCGCGCGCGCATCGCTCGCAGGCGCTTTCCCAACCTCTGTACGATCGCATGACCGAAACCGCCTTCTGGGAGATCGAAGCGGCGGCCGTGCTGTTCGAGCATCACGAGCCGCAACCCTTCATGCGCGTGCCGGCTACTGCGCGCGGCAGCGCCGCGCTCCGCGAGGCCAATGACCGGCTGGGTCTCGCGCTCTCCGAAGATGAAATCGAGTACCTGCACGACAACTTTCTCAAGCTCGGGCGCGACCCCACCGACGTCGAGCTGATGATGTTCGCGCAGGCCAACTCCGAGCATTGCCGGCACAAGATCTTCAACGCCGACTGGATCATCGACGGCCAACCGCAGCCGAAGTCGCTGTTCGCGATGATCCGCAACACCCATCGCCACAACCCGCGCGGCGTGCTGTCGGCCTATCGGGACAACGCGGCGGTCATCGAGGGCTGGCAGGGATCGCGCCTCTTTCCGGATCCACACTCGCGCGTATACGCGTACGTTCGCGAGCACGTCGATCTCGTCATGAAGGTCGAGACGCACAATCACCCGACCGCGATCGCGCCGTTTCCGGGTGCGGCCACCGGCTCCGGCGGCGAGATTCGCGACGAGGGTGCGACGCGGCTGTGGCGCCAAGCCGAAGGCAGGGCTCACGGGTTTCACCGTGTCGAACCTGCGCATTCCCGGCGCCGAGCGGCCGTGGGAGATCGATCGTGGACATTCACCGCGAGCCGCTTCCGCCCTCGAGATCATGATCGACGGACCGATCGGTGCGGCTTCCTTCAACAACGAGTTCGGCCGCCCGAATATCCTCGGCTACTTCCGCACCTACGAGCAGGCGTTGCCCGGCGACGCGCCCGGCCGCACGCGCGGCTACCACAAGCCGATCATGATCGCCGGCGGTCTCGGCAATATCCGGCGTCCACATGTGGAGAAGCGCGATGTCCCCGTGGGCGCGCGCCTGGTGGTGATCGGTGGCCCGGGCATGCTCATAGGGTTGGGCGGCGGCGCAGCGTCCTCGCTCACGAGCGGCGCCGGGCAGGAAGACCTCGACTTCGCCTCCGTACAGCGGGGTAATCCGGAGATCCAGCGCCGTGCGCAGGAAGTCATCGATCGCTGCTGGGCGCTCGGCGAACGCAATCCCATCCTGCTCATTCACGACGTAGGAGCGGGCGGGCTGTCGAACGCCGTGCCGGAGGCGATCGCCCACAGCCGGCGCGGAGGGCGCATCGACTTTCGCTGCATTCCGACGGCGGAGCCCGGCATGTCGCCGCTCGAGCTGTGGTGCAACGAGGCGCAGGAGCGCTACGTGCTCGCCGTGGCCGAACGCGACCTCGAGACCCTGGCAGCCCTGTGCGAGCGCGAGCGCTGTCCCTACGCCGTGATCGGCGAGATCACGGATGACGGCTGGCTCAGGATCGAGGATCGGCACTTCGACAATCGCCCCGTCGATCTGCCCGTGGAGGTCGTGCTCGGCAAGCCTCCAAAGATGCTGCGCGACGTGCGCCGGCACGCGCGCCTGGCTGCGCCGCTCGATTTAGGCGCCATCGACATCCGCGACGCCGTCAAACGCCTGCTGCTGCTCCCGACCATCGCCGACAAGAGCTTCCTGATCACGATCGGAGACCGAACGGTCGGCGGACTGATCTGCCGCGACCAGATGGTAGGGCCATGGCAGGTGCCGGTGAGCGACGTAGGCGTCACCGCGACCGGTTACGACGGCTACACGGGTGAAGCGATGGCGATGGGCGAGCGCACTCCGGTGGCGTTGCTCGATGGTCCGGCATCGGGGCGGCTCGCGATCGGTGAAGCAATCACCAACATGGTGGCGGCTGATGTCACCCAGCTCGACCAGGTGCGCCTGTCGGCCAATTGGATGGCGGCGTGCGGTGAGCCCGGCGAGGACGCCGAGCTCTATGCCACCGTCAAGGCGGTCGGTGAAGAGCTGTGTCCCGCGCTCGACCTGACGATCCCCGTCGGCAAGGACTCGCTGTCGATGAAATCGAGCTGGCAGGATGCCGCGGGTACACACAGCGTCGTCGCGCCGGTCTCGCTCATCGTCTCGGCGTTTGCGCCCGTGCGGGACGTACGGCGTACGTTGACGCCGCAGGTCAGGCTCGATGCTGGAGCCACGCGCTTGTTGCTCATCGACCTGGGGAGCGCGCGCAATCGACTGGGCGGTTCGTGTCTCGCGCAGGTCTACGGTGCGCTCGGCGAGCGGTGCGCCGATCTCGATTCGCCAGAGCTGCTCAAAGCGTTCTGTGCGGCGCTCACGGCGCTCAAGGCGCGCAATCATGTGCTCGCCTACCACGATCGTTCGGATGGGGGCGTGTTGGTGACGCTGCTCGAAATGGCATTCGCCGGCCATTGCGGACTCGATGTTGCGATCCCGTGCGGCAAGAGCGATCCGCTCGCCGCGCTCTGCGCCGAGGAGCTGGGCGGCGTCATCCAGGTGCGCGCGGACGATCTCGATGCGGTGTGGGCGATCATCCGCCAGCACGACCTGCAACGGATCACTCACGATATCGGGCGGGTGGTCGAGGGCGATGCGCTGCGTATCGCAGCCGGCGATCGGGTGCTCGAGGAATCGCGCACGGCATTGCGGCGTCTGTGGTCGGAAACCTCGTGGCGGTTGCAGCGCCTCGCGACAACCCGCAGTGTGCGGATCAGGAGTTCGAGCGGCTTGCCGACCCGCACGATCCCGGTCTCAGCGCGCACCTGACGTTCGATCCGCGTGATGACGTTGCCGCGCCATTCGTGAGCCGCGGTGTCCGTCCGCGCGTCGCGGTGTTGCGTGAACAGGGGGTCAACAGCCAGACCGAGATGGCCGCGGCCTTCCTGCGCGCGGGGTTCGAACCGCATGACGTGCACATGACCGACGTCCTGCAGGGACGCATCACGCTGGGGCAGTTTCGCGGCCTGATCGCCTGCGGTGGGTTCTCTTACGGCGATGTGCTGGGCGCCGGCCAGGGCTGGGCCAAGTCGATCCTGTTCGATGCGCGCGCGCGCGATGAGTTTGCGAGCTTCTTCGGGCGGGCTGAGACATTCGCGCTCGGCGTTTGCAACGGTTGCCAGATGTTTTCCGCCTTGCGCGAGCTGATCCCGGGCGCGGAGCATTGGCCGCAGTTCGTGCGCAATCGCTCCGAGCAGTACGAGGCGCGCCTGAGCCGGGTCGAGATCCTCGAGTCGCCTTCGATCCTCCTGCGGGGCATGGCGGGTTCGATGCTGCCGATCGCGGTTGCGCACGGCGAAGGTCGCGCGGAGTTCGATTCAGCCGCCGCTCTCGAGCGGTGCAGTGAGCAACCGTCTCGTGATCGCGCGCTTCGTCGATAATCGCGGCAGCGGCGACCGAGCGCTATCCGGAGAATCCCGAACGGCTCGCCGCTCGGTATCGCCGGCTTGAGCAATGCCGATGGACGGATCACGATCACGATGCCGCACCCGGAGCGCGTGTTCCGCACGGTGCTCAACTCCTGGCATCCGCCGGAGTGGGGCGAGGACAGCGGCTGGATGCGCCTGTTTCGCAACGCACGGGTCTGGGTCGGATTGACTCATGACGACGCGATTGCCGACCCGTCGCGACGTCGAGCTGCACGCGCCGCGCGGCAGCGACCTGACCTGCAAGGGCTGGCAGCAGGAAGCGGCGCTGCGCATGCTGCACAACAATCTCGATCCGGAGGTGGCCGAGAATCCACGCGAGCTCGTGGTCTATGGAGGGATCGGACGCGCGGCTCGCAACTGGGAATGCTTTGACGCCATCGTGCGGACGCTGCGTCGGCTCGAGAACGACGAGACGCTGCTGATCCAGTCCGGCAAACCCGTCGGCGTGTTCCGCACGCACGAATGGCGCGCCGCGCGTGCTGCTCGCGAATTCCAACCTGGTCGGCAACTGGGCGAGCTGGGACCACTTCTTTGAGCTCGACCGCAAGGGCCTGATGATGTTCGGCCAGATGACCGCCGGGCTCGTGGATCTACATCGGCTCGCAGGGCATCGTGCAGGGCACGTACGAGACGTTCGTAGAGGCGGTGCGGCGCCACTACGAGGGCCGCAGCGCCGGCAAATGGCTGCTCACGGCAGGTCTCGGTGGCATGGGCGGAGCGCAGCCGCTCGCCGCGAGCTTCGCGGGCTTGTCGAGCCTGTCGGTCGAGATCGATCCGCGCCGCATCGAAATGCGGCTGAAGCACCGGCTATCTCGACGTGCGCGCCGACTCACTCGAGGAAGCGCTGCGCCGGATCAACGCGGCGATCGCGGGCGGCACCACGATGTCCGTCGGCCTCCTCGGCAACGCGGCGGAGGTTTTCCCGCGCATCCTGGCGGGCTCCCAGCATCCGCACCTCGTCACCGATCAGACCTCCGCGCACGATCCGCTCAACGGCTACATCCCGCTCGGGCTCACGCTCGAACAGGCAACGGACCTGCGCCACTCGCAGCCCAAGGAGTACGTGCGTCGCGCCAAGGATTCGATGGCGCACCAGGTCAAGGCGATGCTCGGCTTCCACGGACGCGGCATGCCGACGTTCGACTACGGCAACAACATCCGCGCGATGGCGCGTGACGCGGGCGTTGCCAACGCCTTTGATTTCCAGGGCTTCGTGCCGCTGTACATGCGGCCGCTTGTTCTGCGAGGGCATGGGCCCGTTCCGCTGGGTGGCGCTCTCCGGTGACCCCGAGGACATCGCCCGCACCGATGCCAAGGCGCGCGAGCTCTTCCCCGACAAGAAGGACCTGATGCGCTGGCTCGATCATGCCGCGACGGCGCATCCGCTTCCAGGGGCTGCCGGCGCGCATCTGCTGGCTCGGGTACAAGGAGCGGCATCGCCTCGGCCTGGCGTTCAACGAGATGGTGCGCACCGGCGAGCTCAAGGCGCCGATCGTCATCGGCCGCGATCACCTCGACTCGGGCTCGGTCGCCTCACCGTACCGCGAGACCGAAGGAATGCGCGACGGCAGCGACGCAGTCGCGGACTGGCCGCTCCTGAATGCGCTCCTCAATACGGCGAGCGGTGCCTCGTGGGTGAGCTTTCACCATGGCGGCGGAGTCGGCATGGGCTATTCGCTGCACGCGGGCCTGGTGATCGTGGCGGATGGTTCCGAGCGCGCCGCCGCGGCGCTCGAGCGCGTGCTCACCAACGACCCCGGGACCGGGGTCATGCGTCACGCCGACGCGGGATATTCGCGTGCGATCGAAGTGGCGCGCGAGCGCGGACTCGACCTGCCGATGATCGACTAACCGGCGCCGTTGCGGTTTCCCTTGGCTGCCAGCAGCGCCTGCACGCCAACCGCTGCGACGAGCCCCGTCAGAAGGATGCCGGTCATCCCGATCGCGACTGTCAGCACACGCGAGAGCGGCGCCTTTGGCACGAGGTCGCCGTAGCCGATCGTGAGGCCGGAGATGAAGGCGAAATAAAGGGACTCCACGAAGGACCACCCCTCGATCCGGCCGACCACGATGCCGAGCACCACGATCAGGACGAGAAGAGCAGAGAGGATCGGCCAGACTACGCGCAGGCCCACTCCCAGGTTGGCGAGGAACTGCCGGCGCATCGCTCGCGGGCCCATTCGCGCTGGCTCGTGGCTCTGCCGTTGGCGGCGCGTCAGGCTCGTTCCTGTGGAAACGGCGTGATGCGCGGCAGCGATTCCTCGAGGAAGAACCGCCGCACCATCATCGCCTGCTGGAGGCGGCCCTTGCGCACGTACGCCTGGTGCAGCAGATCCTTCATGACTTCGAGCAGCACGCCCGCCTGGTAGGCATCGATGAGCGGCAGCGAATGGCGCGAGTCGCCGTCGTTGTCGAAAATGACGCGCTTCACGATGCTGAAGGTTTCGGTATCGATCTCTGCCAGCTGACGGATCTCGTTGAGTTCGTCGAACAGGCGCAGCTTCCCCGCATCGCCGAGGTCGGCGAACACCTGCAGCGCCGTGCGCCGGCACATCGATGCGAAGGCGTTGAACCCCGCCGCCGAGTAGCAGGTGAGCGCCTCCTTGAAGAGCAGCTCCGCTTCCTCTGGCAGGTAGGTGAAGGAGAACTTTTCGCGCGCCCGCTCGAGCTCCACGAACGTGGTGGCGAGCTCGACCCGGTTCGCGGCATACATCTTGACATTGAAGCGCAGGAAAACCGGCGCGTTGCAGGAGTCGCAGCGGAATACGATGCCAATCTGCTTCGGATGAAAGGCGATCAGCTGTTCGTATTGCGGGACGGCGAGGGGCGTGATGTGCGAGAACACCTCGCAGTGCGAACAGGTGATGGCGAGATGCTGTTCCTGGTCGTGATGCAGGCGGCCGTGGTTGTCGATATGCACCGACATCTTTCTTCTATCCTCGTGATCGCCCGCTAGTCCCCTCGAGTCGCGCGCGATGATTCAGTGTAGCAGATGCGGCGCGGCGCACAGGCCGGCATCACATAACGAAGCTCGAGCTGCGGCGCAGGCGTCTCACGCGCCGGGTGCGGACTCTTGCACCAGCGCGCTCACGGCGCCGTTGCGGACCAGCTCGGCCAGCTGGTTGATGTCGCGGTCGAGGCGATGATCCTTGGGATTGAAAGGCACGCGCGCGCGCACCACGGCATGCAGCTGTTCGAGGCTCGGCGTGGAGCGCAGCGGGCGCATGCTGTCGATTGCATGAGCGGCGGCGAGCAACTCGATCGCGAGCACCTGCACCGTGTTTTCGCAGATCCTGAGCAGCTTGAAGCCCGCCCACGGCGCCATGCTCACGTGATCCTCCTGGCCGGCGGAGGTCGGGATGCTGTCGACCGAGGCCGGATGCGCCAGCGTCTTGTTCTCGGAAGCGAGCGCGGCGGCGGTGACGTGCGCGATCATGAAGCCGGACTCGACGCCCGGTTCGCTGGTGAGGAACATGTTCAGGTTCGGATTCACGCGGCGATCGAGCAGATCGGTGCGGCGTTCCGACATGCTGGCGAGCTCGGCGACGGCGATACCGAGAAAATCGCTCACGAAGCCGAGCGGTGCGGCGTGGAAGTTGCCGCCCGAGAGAATGTCATCGCCGAAGATCAGCGGATTGTCGGAGACGCCGTTGCACTCGGCCTCGAGCACGGCGCGCGCGTGGGTGATCGTGTCCGACACGGCGCCCAGCACCTGCGGCATGCAGCGCACGGCATATGGATCCTGCACGCGGTCGCAATTTTCGTGGCTGCGCTTGATGTCGCTGTCGGTCAGGAGCCTGCGAAAGCGCTCGGCCACCTCGATCTGGCCGCGCAGGCCGCGCGCCGCGTGGATGCGCGCATCGAACGGGGTGTAACTGCCCGCGAGGGCATCGACCGTGAGCGCGCCGACGCCGATCGAGGTGTCGAGCAGGTTCTGCGCCTGCAGTGTTCCTTCGACCGCCAGCGCCGTGCTCAGCTGCGTGCCATTGAGCAGTGCGAGACCTTCCTTCGCCTCGAGCTCGAGCGGCGCCACGCGTGCCGCATCGAGCACTTGCTGGCCGCTCAAGCGGCGCTCGCCCTGCTGCGCTTCGCCTTCACCGATCAATGCCAGCGCGAGGTGCGCCAGCGGGGCGAGATCGCCGGAAGCGCCGACGGAACCGCGCGTCGGGATGATGGGCAGCACGTCGTGATTGAGAAGGGCGAGGAGGGTGTCAATCACCAGCGGGCGCACGCCGGAGTGGCCGGCCGCGAGACTGTTGGCCTTGAGCAGCAGGATGCGGCGTACCAGTGCGGCCGTGAGCGGTTCGCCGACTCCGCAACTGTGGCTGCGCACCAGGTTGAGCTGCAGCTCCTTCACCTTGTGCACCGGGATCTGGCGGTTGGCAAACGCGCCGAAACCGGTGGTGATTCCATAGCTCACCCGGCCCGCGGCAAGCGCAGCGGCGACCGCGTTGTGGCTAGCATTCACCCGTTGCAGTGAATCGGCGCCCAGGCTCACACGCGGGCGCGTGAGCTCGAACTGCACCAGCGCTTCAAGCGTCAAGTCCCGTCCACTCAACTGCAAGTGCTTGCTCATGTCGGATTCACGCGTTGGCCCTCGACGAAGATCGCCCGCGGCTTGAGGCCGCCGAGCTGGTAGGTGAGAAACGCAGGCTCGGGGATGTCCCACAGGGTGAAATCGGCGCGCCGCCCGGCCGTGAGGCTGCCGATGTCGTCGCGACCCAGGGCACGGGCGGCATTGCACGTGACACCGAGCAACGCCTCATCGGGCGTCAGCCCGAAGAGGGTCACGCTCATGTGCAGGGCCGTGAGCAGGCTCGCGACGGGAGAAGTGCCGGGATTCAGGTCTGAGGCGACAGCCATCTCCACACCGTGCTCGCGCAGCAACGGCACCGGCGGTCGGCGAGTCTCGCGCAGGAAGTAGTAGGCGCCGGGCAGCAGCACCGCCACGCACTGCGCCTTCGCCATGGCTTGCGCGCCGGGCTCGTCGAGATACTCCAGGTGGTCGCAGGACAGCGCGCCGAGCTGAGCGGCGAGTGCCGCCGCGCCCGAGGCCGAGAGTTGCTCGGCGTGCACGCGGGTCGTGAGGCCCAGCTGGCGTGCGCAGTCGAGCACGCGACGCGCATCGGCCAGGTCGAATGCGATCGACTCGACGAAAATGTCGACGCATTCGGCGAGCCCCTCGGCGCAAACCCGCGGCAGCATTTCCTCGCACACGCTGGTCACGTAATCTGCGCGCGCGACGCCAGGGGGGACAGTGTGTGCGCCGAGGAACGTGGCGACGATCCTGAACGGCGAATGCGCGGCGAGCTCGCGAATGGCACGCAGCATCTTGAGCTCGTTATCGACGTCCAGTCCATAGCCGCTCTTCACCTCGATCGTGGTCACGCCCTCGGCGGCGAGCGCCGCGAGGCGCGGGCGTGATTCGTTCACGAGCTGCTGCTGGCTCGCCGCGCGCACGGCCCGCACCGTGGAAACGATGCCGCCGCCGGCGGCGGCTATCTGCGCATAACTCGATCCTGCGAGCTTGAGCAGGTGCTCGTTGAGGCGATCGCCCGCGAACACGGCGTGCGTATGGCAGTCGATCAAGCCTGGCAGAACCACCGCGTTGCCGGCGTCGACGACCGCTCTTGCAGGGGCGGTGCCATCGAAACTCGCGATGCGCCCGTTGCTCACCACCAGGGAGCGCGCCGGGCTCAGACGGGCGTTGCCGTCCATCGGATACAATCGCGCGTTGTCGACTCGCAGATCGAACACCATTGCTCACCCCGGGGCCGGATCCGCACAAGGGTATGCTGCGCCAGCTCAGTTTTGAATACATGCTGTCTGATGCCGGGCTGGAACGCGGCCGGCGTATCACGCTCGATAGCGCCGGGCGAATCGGCTCGATCGAGCCGGTGACGAGCGGTCCGTGGGATGCGGCGCTGGTCGTGCCCGGCATGCCCAATGCGCACAGCCACGCGTTTCAGCGCGCCCTCGTGGGTGTGCGCGAGACCTCCGCTACCGACTCGTTCTGGAGCTGGCGCGAGACCATGTACCGCATCGCCAACGCGCTCGATGCGGAGGACCTTTACGTCGTCGCCTTGCGTGCATTCGCGGACATGCTGCGCGCGGGCTTCACGGCCGTCGGCGAATTTCACTACCTGCATCATGGCCGCGACGGCGCACCCACTGCCGAGCTGGCGCTCGCCATTCGCGCCGCGGCGCGCGATGCCGGCATCCGCCTGACGCTCCTGCCCGTGCTCTACCAGCAGGGCGGATTCAATCGTCCGCCGAGCGCCGAGCAGGGCCGTTTCGTGCATCGCTCGCTGGATGAGTTTGCGCGCCTGCTGGAGCGCCTGGCGGGCGAGCCTTGCGGAGTGGCGCCACATTCCTTGCGTGCGGTACCGCTCGACGTGCTGCCGGACCTGGTGGTGCTCGCGAACGAGCTGCTCGGTCCGCGCTCCCCGATACACATCCATGTATCCGAGCAGCGGCAGGAAGTGATCGACTGCTGCGAACTCTACGGCGTGCCACCGATAGAGTGCCTGGCACGCACCATCCAGCTCGACGAGCGCTGGAATCTCGTGCACGCGACGCATGCCGAGCCGCAGGAGCTCGACCTGATCATCAGCCGCGGATCGAACCTCGTGCTCTGCCCGCTGACTGAGGCCTATCTCGGCGATGGGCTCTTTCCCCTGGCGCGTTTCGCGGCCCGCGGCGGGACCTTTGCCATCGGCTCGGACAGCAACGCGCGCATCGATGCGATCGAGGAGCTGCGGCTCGCCGAATACGGTCAGCGCCTGCACGAGCGGCGCCGTGGGCTGCTCTCGCGGGAGGCAGGTCTAGGCGTGACACTCTGGAACCAGGCGGCCGCTGCCGGCGGCCGGGCGCTGGGTCAGCCGCTCGGTGCACTCGAAGTCGGCGCCTTTGCCGATTTCGTCGCGCTCGACCTCGAGGACCCGCTGTTCGCAGGCGTCGCAGCTGAGCAGGTCCTCGATGCCTGGATCATCGGCGGCAGCGCCGCACAGATCGCGGCCGTTTATGTGGGCGGCGAGCGGCGCGTGGAACGCGGCGAACTCGCGTTGCCGGAGGCGGGCGCACGATTTGCGGCCGTGATGCGCAGGCTCCATTCCGCCGGGACGTCTGGAGCGTGACCGGCATGTCGCACGCGCCGGGAGAGACTCCGCCGCTGTGGCGCTACTGGCCGTCCACCGGGCCCGAGATTCCCTTGCTGGTGAGCATCCCGCACACGGGTACGTACGTGCCCGCGGAAATCGCCAACCAGTTCGCCGATCAGGACATCGCTGCGGAGCTGATGACCGACTGGGCGCTGGATGAGCTTTACACTTTTCTTCCCGCGCTCGGCGTGGACGTCATCCATGCGACCCATCACCGCTTCGTCGTCGATCTCAATCGTCCGCCGGATGCGCGCCCGCTGTATCCGGGACGATTCGAGACCGGGCTGGTGCCGACCGAGAGCTTTCAGGGCGAACCGATCTGGCGCCGCGCGCCGTCGGCGGCCGAGATCGAGCGGCGCCTGACGCAGTTCCACCGTCCCTACCACGCCGCGCTCGAGCGCCGGCTGCAGGAGAAGGTCGCGCGCTTCGGTTACTGCTACCTGATCGACGCGCACAGCGTCGAGTCGCGCGCCAGCCGGCTGCACGGTCCGCTGAGGGACGACATCTACCTCGGCGATCGCGATCGGACCACGTGCGATCCCGCATTCACCCGCCGTGTCAGCGCACTCTTTGAGGCACAGGGCCTCAAGGTGAGTCTCAACGAGCCCTACAAGGGCGGCTACATCACGGCGCACTACTGCTCGCTCGCGAGCGTGCAAAGCCTGCAGATCGAGATGTGCCAGCGCCTCTACATGACCGAGGGCCAGCCTGAACGAGCGAGCGCCGATCCGCGCTTCGCGCCGTTCCAGGAGCGCCTGCGCACTGTCTTTTTCGGGATCGCGGAAGCAGTTCGCAACACTCCGACGAGGACTTGATCGGCGAGGTCTTTTCCGGACCGTCGAAAACAGGGATGTTTTCGCCGGAGCCTACAGCCAGCAATCCCTAACCGTTGAGCGGCTTGTAGCGGATGCGATGAGGTTGATCGGCGTCGGTGCCGCGGCGCCGATGGAAATCCTCCACGTACTCGGCGTAGTTACCCTCGAACCATACGACCTCGGAATCGCCCTCGAACGCCAGGATGTGCGTCGCGATGCGATCGAGGAACCAGCGATCGTGCGAAATCACCACCGCGCAACCGGGGAACGACAGCAACGCTTCTTCCAGCGCACGCAGCGTCTCGACGTCGAGATCGTTGGTGGGCTCATCCAGCAGCAAGACGTTGCCCCCGGTCCGCAACACCTTCGCCAGGTGAACGCGATTGCGTTCGCCGCCTGACAACTCGCCGATCAGCTGTTGCTGGTTGACCCCGCGAAAGTTGAAGCGCCCGACATAACCGCGTGAGGAGGTCTCGTAGCTGCCGACACGGATGATGTCCTGGCCGCCCGAGATCTCTTCCCAGACGGACTTGGAGTCATCGAGCGAGCGCCGTGACTGGTCCACGTACGCGAGCTGCACCGTGGGGCCGATGCGGATCTCGCCGGCGTCCGGCTTTTCCTGGCCGGTGAGCATGCGAAAGAGCGTCGTCTTGCCCGCACCGTTCGGGCCGATGATGCCGACGATACCGCCGGCGGGAAGCTTGAAGCTCAGGTTCTCGATCAACAGCCGCTCGCCGTAGCCCTTGCGGAGCTTATTGATCTCGATTACGAGCTCGCCCAGGCGCGGGCCCGGCGGGATGTAGATCTCGTTGGTCTCGTTGCGCTTCTGGAACTCGGTCGAGGCAAGCTCCTCGTAGCGCTGCACGCGCGCCTTGCTCTTCGCCTGGCGCGCCTTCGGATTGGCGCGCACCCATTCGAGCTCGCGCTGCAGGGAGCGACGCAACCCCTCCTGCTGCTTCTCTTCCTGCGCGAGACGCGCGTCCTTCTGCTCGAGCCACGACGAGTAGTTCCCGTGCCAGGGAATGCCGTGCCCGCGGTCGAGCTCCAGGATCCATCCAGCCACGTTGTCGAGAAAGTAGCGGTCGTGCGTGACGGCGATGACCGTGCTCGGGTATTCCTCGAGGAAACGCTCGAGCCAGGCGACTGACTCGGCGTCGAGATGATTGGTGGGCTCATCGAGCAGCAGCATGTCGGGCTGCGAAAGCAGCAGCCGGCAGAGTGCGACGCGACGCTTCTCGCCACCGGACAGGGTGGTGATCATGGCATCCCACGGCGGCAGGCGCAGGGCGTCCGCGGCAATCTCGAGCTTGCGCTCGAGCTCCCATCCCTGCACGGCATCGATCGCGTCCTGGAGCTTCGCCTGCTCGTCGAGGAGCTTCTGCATCTCGTCCTCGGCGAGCGCCTCGGCGAAGCGGTCGCTGATCGTGTTGAAACGATCGATGAGCGCCTGCGTCTCACCGACACCCTCGGTGACGACCGAACGCACGTCGAGCGTCGGGTCGAGCTCGGGCTCCTGGGACAGGTAGCCGACCTTGATGCCCGGCTGCGGCCGTGCTTCGCCGTCGATCTCCTGGTCGATGCCGGCCATGATCCTGAGCAGCGTCGACTTGCCGGACCCGTTGAGGCCCAGCACGCCGATCTTCGCGCCCGGGAAGAAGCTCAGGGAAATGTCGCGCAGGATGATGCGCTTCGGGGGTACCACCTTCGATACCCGGTTCATGGTGTAGATGTACTGGGCCATGGTCTCGTGACGGCGCAAGGCGCGTGGGTGCAGGAAAAAAGGCCGCGCATTATCCACGAAGGGGGCTGTGCTAGGCTACCGCGTCCGCAAGGGAAGCCCGGTCCCTGGGGGTATCAGTCGGATGGCGCAGGCTAGGAAAGCGCCGGTCGCGCTCGTGGCCGGGGAGAAGATTGCGCGGTACGGGTTCCCGGACGGCCACCCCTTCGGGCCGGATCGACACGACGCGTTCATGCGAGAGCTCAAGTCGGAGGCGCTCGACGAGGCGGTGCGCGCGCTCGACCCGCGCGTGGCGCGCCGCGACGAGCTCGAGACCTTCCACACACCTGCCTATATCGACCTGGTGGTCGAGCGTTCCGCGAGCGGCACGGGTTTTCTCGATGCCGGGGACACGCCGGCCTTTCGTGGCGTGTTCGAGGCGGCGAGCAACGTGGTCGGCGCCACGCTCACGGCCCTCGAAGCGATCATGACGGGCGAGGTGCGACGCGCATTCGTGCCGATCGCCGGCCTCCATCACGCGTCGCGCGGGCACGCGGCCGGTTTTTGCGTATTCAACGATTGCGGCGTGGCCGCCGAGATCCTGCGGCGGCGTTTCGGCATCCGGCGCGTCGCCTACGTCGACATCGACGCGCACCACGGCGACGGCATGTTCTACAGCTTCGAGGACGATCCCGACCTGCTGTTCGCCGACATCCACGAGGACGGCCGCTTTCTCTACCCGGGCACCGGTGCCGCGTCCGAAACAGGCGTGGGCCGCGCCGCGGGCAGCAAGCTCAACCTGCCTTTGCCGCCCGGTGCCGGCGATGACCAGTTTCGCGAGGCCTGGGAACGCGTCGAGTCCTACCTCGAGGCGGCGCGGCCGGAGTTCATCCTGTTCCAGTGTGGTGCCGACAGCCTGGAGGGTGATCCCATCACCCACCTGCGTTATAGCGAAGAAGCGCATGCCCACGCTGCCGAGCGCCTGTGCGCGCTCGCGGATGAATCGGCGAGCGGACGCCTGCTCGCGATGGGCGGCGGCGGCTACAACCGGCGCAACCTGGCGCGCGCCTGGACACGAGTGGTGCGCGCGTTCGTCGAGTCTCCCTGACCACGCCGATCGATAGCGGGCCGCCTGCTAGAATGCGGGTGTTGGAGCCTGTGCGGACGGCTCCGCGACTTTCCCCGGAGAAGCTGATGTTCGATTCGAGGATGACCATTGGCGAGTTCGACCCTGAGCTCAGGAAAGCGCTCGACGGCGAGCGGCGCCGGCAGGAAGAGCACATCGAGCTGATCGCCTCGGAGAACTACGCGAGCACACGCGTGCTGGAAGCGCAGGGCACGGTGCTCACCAACAAGTACGCCGAGGGCTACCCGGGCAAGCGCTACTACGGTGGCTGCGAGTACGTGGACGTGGCCGAGCAGCTCGCGATCGACCGCGCCAAGCAGCTCTTCGGAGCGGCTTACGCGAACGTGCAGCCCCATTCGGGATCGCAGGCCAATGCGGCCGTGTATTTCGCGCTGATGGCGCCAGGCGACACCCTCCTCGGCATGAGCCTCGACCACGGTGGTCACCTCACCCACGGCGCCAAGGTCAATTTCTCCGGCAAGGTGTTCAAGGCCGTGCAGTACGGCCTCGATGCCAAGCACCGGGCTCATCGACTACGAGCAGGTCGAGCGGCTCGCGCGCGAGCACAAGCCGCGTGTCGTCGTCGCTGGCTTCTCGGCGTACTCGCGTGTCATCGACTGGCAGCGCTTTCGTGCGATCGCCGATTCGGTCGGCGCCTATTTGGTGGTGGACATGGCGCACGTCGCCGGGCTGTGCGCGGTGGGCATCTATCCGAACCCGGTGGCGATCGCGGATGTCACCACGACGACCACGCACAAGACACTGCGCGGGCCGCGCGGCGGCATGATCCTGGCGCGTCACAACGAGGAGATCACGAAGAAGCTCAACTCCATGGTGTTTCCGGGCATGCAGGGCGGGCCGCTGATGCATGTCATTGCCGCGAAAGCGGTGGCGCTCAAGGAGGCGCTCGAACCGCAGTTCCACGAATATCAGAAACAGGTGCTGGCGAACGCGCGCGCGATGTGCCGCGTGCTGATGGAGCGCGGCTTCAAGATCGTCTCGGGCGGCACCGACAATCACCTGTTCCTGGTCGATCTCATCGAGCGCAACATCACGGGCAAGGACGCCGACGCGGCGCTCCAGCGCGCCAACATCACGGTCAACAAGAACGCGGTGCCGAACGATCCACGGCCGCCGTTCGTCACCAGCGGTTTGCGCATGGGCACCCCTGCGGTCACCACGCGTGGCTTTGGCATCCGCGAAGTCGAGAGCCTGAGCCACTGGATCGCTGACGTGCTCTCGGACCTGGGGAATGCGACCGCGATCGAGCAGGTGCGACGCCGCGTGCTCGAACTTTGCAGTCGCTTTCCCGTTTACGCTTGAGTCGCTGGCCCAGGGGCCCGCAATGCACTGCCCCTTCTGCAATCACGTCGAGACCAAGGTCATTGATTCGCGCCTCGCAGGCGAGGGCAGCCAGATCCGCCGCCGTCGCGAGTGCCTGAAGTGCAGTGAACGCTTCACGACGTTCGAGTCCGCGGAGCTCGTCTTGCCGCAGGTCGTCAAGAGCGACAAGGCCCGCGAACCGTTCGACGAGCAGAAGTTGCGCTCCGGAATGCTCAAGGCGCTCGAGAAGCGCCCGGTCGCGAGCGAGGCGGTGGACGAGGCGGTCTCGCGCATCGAGCAGAAGATCCGTGCGCTGGGCGAGCGCGAGGTTCCGGCACGGCGGCTGGGTGAACTGGTGATGGAGGAACTGCGGCACCTGGATGAGGTGGCGTACGTGCGCTTCGCGTCCGTTTATCGCAGCTTCCAGGACGTGGAGGCGTTTCGTGACGAGGTGGAGCGATTGCGCCATCGGCGGCGCCGCGAAGCGAGCGCGGACCAGCTCTCGCTGCTGCCACGCGTGGACAAGAAGGAATGAACGTGGCCGAGTTCAGCGGCTTCGACCGGCAGTGCATGGCACGGGCGCTCGAGCTCGCCGCGCGCGGGCTCGCCACCACGGATCCGAATCCGCGCGTGGGCTGCGTCATTGCCAGGGACGGCGTCATTCTCGCCGAGGGCTGGCATGAGCGCGCCGGCGGACCGCACGCGGAGATCAACGCGTTGCGCAGCGCCGGTGAGCAGGCGTCCGCATCCACGCTGTACGTCACGCTCGAGCCGTGCACGCACTTCGGGCGCACACCGCCGTGCGTGGAGGCGGTGATCGCAGCGCGGCCCGCCCGGGCCGTCATCGGCATGATCGATCCGAATCCGCGTGAGCTCGGCGCGGGTGTCAATCGCCTGCAGGCGGCCGGTATCGAGACCCAGTCAGGCCTGTTCGAGGCAGAAGCGCGCGAACTCAATTGCGGGTTCGTGGCGCGGATGGAGCGCGGCCTACCCTGGGTTCGCGTGAAACTGGCCGCGAGCCTCGACGGACGCACCGCGCTGGCGAATGGTGAGAGCCAGTGGATCACCGGCGAGGCGGCGCGTGCAGATGTGCAGCGTTGGCGCGCGCGCAGTTCCGCCATTCTCACGGGCTCGGCGACCGTTCTGCGTGACGATCCGCAGCTCAATGCGCGACTCGCGGACGGCAGCCCGGCGAGCCGGCAGCCGTTGCGGGTCATCGCCGACAGCGAACTGCGCACTCCTGCCACGGCGCGCGTGTTGTCGGCGCCGGGTGAAACATTGATCTTCACCCTCGCTGCCGCCGGTGCGCAGCGCACCGGGCTCGAGGCGCGCGGAGTGCGCATCGAGTCAGCGCAACCCGCGGCGGGAGGCATCGACCTGCGCCACCTGATGGCGCGGCTCGCGCAGTTGGAGGTCAACGAGGTCTGGGTGGAGGCGGGCGCGTCGCTCTCGGGAGCCTTGCTCGCTGCAGGCCTTGTCGATGAGCTGGTGATCTACTTTGCGCCCAGCATCCTCGGCACGGACGCACGCGGTATGTTCGAGCTGCCGCAGTTGCGCGCTCTCGAAGAGCGCTGCGAGCTCGAAATCTTCGATACGAGAATGATCGGCGCCGACCTGCGTGTCATCGCCCGGCCTGCGGCTGCGACGCTGCCGCGCCCCCTCGCGCGCACCCCCTGAGCCCGACAGCATCATGTTCACCGGCATCGTTCAAGCCATCGGTCAAATCAACGCGCTGCGTCCGCGGCAGGGTGATCTCGAGCTCGAGATCGCACCCGGTTCACTGAACCTCCACGGCGCCAAAGTCGGTGACAGCATCGCCGTCAGCGGGGTGTGTCTCACCATCGCGCAACTGGCAGACACCGGCTTTGCCGCGGACGTGTCCCGTGAAACGCTCGCGTGCACCACGCTCGGCGACGCGCGAGCGGGGCAGGCGGTCAACCTCGAGCTGGCAGTGCGCGCCGGCGAGCCACTGGGCGGTCACCTGGTTACGGGTCACGTCGACGACGTAGGCCGCCTGGTCTCACGACACGAAGACGGCCGCTCGTTGCGCCTGGAGTTCGAGATTCCGGCCGCGCTCAGCCGCTACGTGGCGGCCAAGGGATCGATCTGCATCGATGGTGTGAGCCTGACCGTGAACGACGTCGCCGGCGCACGCTTCGGCGTCAACCTGATTCCGCATACACTCACCGTTACCACGCTCGGCGCGCTGCAAGCGGGTAGCCGGGTCAACCTGGAAGTCGACCTGCTGGCGCGTTATGTCGAGCGTCTGGCGGACACCGGGCGTTCAGAAAAATGAGCCACATGTATTGCTGCCATCCACTTCTCAGCTGCCAGGCGCAGGCCCACCTGTGCGCGCGTGATTCATGCTGGTAAGAGTGGCCGACATGAACAGCATCGACGAGCTCCTCAGCGAGATCCGCGCCGGGCGCATGGTCGTGATGATGGATGACGAGGCTCGCGAGAACGAAGCCGACCTCATCATGGCGGCCGACGCGGTGACACCCGAGGCGATCGCGTTCTTCGTGCGCTATACGAGCGGCATCATTTGCCAGCCCATGCTGGGGGAGCGGCTGCAGGAGTTGCGCCTCCCGCAGATGGTGCCGGAGAACACGGAATCGCACCGCACCGCCTTCACGATCTCGGTCGACTATCGACACGGAACGACGACCGGCATCTCGGCGCACGATCGCGCGCGCACCATCCGCGCGCTCGCCGATCCGGCCTCGCGACCCGAGGAATTTGCCCGCCCGGGACACATTTTTCCGCTGCGCTACACGCCGGGCGGCGTGCTGGTGCGCGCCGGACACACGGAAGCCACCGTCGACATGGTGCGGTTGGCGGGATTCGCCTCGCTCACCGGCATCCTGTGCGAAATCGTGAACGACGACGGCACCATGAAACGCGGTGCGGAGCTCCTGGAATTTGCGCGCACACACTCGCTGAAAGTGGGCTCGATCGCCGACCTGATCCGCTACCGGCTGCGCAAGGAGCGCTCCGTCGAGCGGGTCGCGGACCAGGTGGTCAGCACGGACTACGGCGACTTTCGGCTGTGCTGCTACCAGGACCATGTCAATCGCGAGGTTCACGTGGCGCTGGTGCGCGGCACGCTCGATGCGGCCCGGCCGCCGCTGGTGCGCGTGCATCTCACCGATACGGTGCGCGATCTCATCGGCATCCATGCCGACCGGGGCCGACCGCTGCGCGACGCTCTGCGCCGCATCGCGGAGGAGGACAACGGCGTCATCGTCATCCTGCACCAGGCCGAGACGCCGCATGACCTGCTCGATGCCGTGCAGTCGTTGAGTACGCCGCAAGCTGGCGGTACGCGCGGCGAGGGCGCACGGGTGCTGCGCACCTACGGCATCGGCGCCCAGATCCTGCAGGACCTGGGCGTGCGCCGCATGCGCGTGTTGAGCGCGCCACGACAGATGCGCGGGATCTCCGCGTTCGACCTCGAAATCACCGAGTACGTCGACAGCGACTGAAAGCTGCGTTCGAGCGCGGGCCCCGGCAGCCTTCGGCTATACTTGCAGCCCTCCCCATGAACGACATTCGCACCATCGAAGGCGATCACCAGGCGCGCGATCTGCGCTTTGCGATCGTCGCTTCGCGCTACAACGAATTCATCGTCGCGAGCCTGATCCGCGGCGCCGTCGATGCCCTCGAGCGGCACGGGGCCGCACCGGCGCAGGTTGAGTTGATCCGCGTCCCGGGCGCGTTCGAAATGCCGGTGGTGATTGCACGGGTGCTCGCGGCGCGGCGCCACGATGCAGTCATAGCGCTCGGTGCAGTGGTGCGTGGCGAGACGCCGCATTTCGATTACATCGCGGGCGAGTGCGCTCGCGGCATCTCGCAACTCTCCGTGCAGTCGGGTGTGCCGATCGCCTTCGGCGTGCTCACGACCGACACGCTGCAACAGGCCATCGATCGCGCCGGCACCAAGAACGACAACAACAAGGGCGCCGAGGCCGCGGTCACCGCGATCGAGATGGCGAACCTGTTGCGCCAGCTGGATCGTTGAGGGCCGCCGCGATGACGAACGCTTCGACCGCGCGTAGCTCATCACGCGCCCGCTCGGTGGCGAGGAAGCTCGCGATGCAGGCGCTCTACGAGCTGCAGTTCAACGCTCAGCCCTGGCAGGACGTGCATCAGCACTACCTGGCGAAGGAGGACACGGCGCGCGCCGACGCCGAGTACTTCCGCGAGCTGGTCGAGAAAGTGAGTGATGCGCGCACCGACCTCGACGCGGAGCTGGCGGGGCTCCTCGATCGGCCGATCAGCAATCTCGACCCGATCGAGCACGCGATCCTGCTGATCGGCGCCTACGAACTCAAGTCGCGGCCCGACGTGCCCTATCGGGTGGTGATCAACGAGGGCGTCGAGCTCGCCCGGCGCTTCGGCGCGACGGACGGCCACAAGTTCGTCAACGCGGTGCTGGATCGCGCGGCCGCGCTCCTGCGCTCCGCCGAACGCTCGCCCTGAGTGCGGACGACTCGTGCCGTGCCAATCGGGGAATTCGAGCTCATAGCGCGCTACTTCGCGAGCGGATTCGAGGAACGCGACGACGTGGTGCTCGGCGTCGGCGATGACGCTGCGCTGGTCCGCGTACCGCCGGGTTGCGAGCTCGTGGTCGCCGCGGATACGTTGGTGGCGGGCGTGCATTTCCCGCCGGACCTCGCCGCCGAACACATCGGGTACCGCCTGCTCGCCGTCAACCTGAGCGATCTTGCCGCGATGGGTGCCGAGCCGGCCTGGTGCACGCTGGCGCTAACGCTGCCCCAGGCGGACGAGCGCTGGCTCGGTGAATTCAGCCGCGGTCTGCGCGAGCTCGCGCGGCGCCATCGCGTTGCACTCATCGGCGGCGATACCACGCGTGGGCCGCTCACACTGACGTTGCAAATCATCGGACTCGTGCCGTCAGGCAGCGCACTGCGTCGCGACGGCGCACAGGTGGGCGACCTGATCTTCGTGAGTGGCACGCCGGGTGATGCCGCCGCGGGCCTCGCGCTGCTGCAGTCGCCACCCGCGGGGCGCGCCAGCGAATCCGAGCGCTGCCTCCGCGAGCGATTTCTCGCGCCGACGCCGCGCGTTGCGCTTGGACAAGCGCTGCGCGACATCGCCTCGGCTGCGATCGATGTCTCGGATGGACTGCACGCGGACCTCGGCAAGCTCCTGGCCGCGAGCCGGGTTGGCGCACACATCGACCTCGAGAATCTCCCGCTCTCCGCTGCCCTGCTCGAAAACTCAGGCCTCGAACGGGCACGCGAGCTCGCGTTGGGTGGCGGTGACGATTACGAGTTGTGCCTGACCGCACGAGCCGATCGGCGAGCGGCCGTTTTGACTGCCGCGACGGCGTGCTCGTGCCCGATGCGCGAGATTGGCATCATCGAGAGTCAGGCGGGATTGCGCTGCTTCGATGGTGGACGTGAAGTCACGCTGACGGTGCGCGGCTACGACCACTTCGGATTGTGAAGCGGATGTGTAAGGGAACCCCCGGAGCGCAAGGTCGCAAGCGTAGTTCCTGCGCTGCCAAACAGAGTCACTGGCCGGACGCAATCGGCATCCTGAACGCCCACGCTGCATAGCGGCAAGTGATCCGGGAGTTGCATCACAGATTGGCCCGGACCCGCTCCGTATCCTGCCGCCCGTCTTTGCTCAGGGGACCGTCATTCGTAACGTTGTCGCAGAACGCAGCACGCGCCCGGCCGGTGTGCCCGAGAAGATCGGCAAGTACGTGATCATCAACGAGGTCGGTCGCGGCAGCACCGGCGTCGTCTATCTCTCGCACGACCCCTATTACGGGCGCGACGTCGCGATCAAGGTCTACAACATCGAGACCGGCGGCGACGAAGAGCGGCAACGCGTCGCGCGCAAGATGTTCCTCTCCGAAGCGCACATGGTCGGCATGCTGCAGCATCCGAACATCCTGCCGATCTACGACGCGGGCGAAGAAAACGGCCACTGCTACATCGTCACCGAGCACGTGCACGGCGCGCGCACGCTGGTCGGCCTACTGCCGGCCGGACAACCTGCTGCGCATCGACGACGTGGTCGAGATCATGTTCAAGTGCGCCAAGGCGCTGCAACTACGCGCACAGCCGCGGCGTCATTCACCGCGACATCAAGCCGAGCAACATCATGCTCACGACCGACAGCGACGTGCGCATCATCGACTTCGGCATCGCGCTGGTGGCGGACTCGGAGATCTCGCAGATCGAGGGCATCGCGGGCAGCCCGAGCTACATGTCGCCCGAGCAGGTGCAGAACGCGCAGATCACGCACGCGCTCCGACCTCTATTCGCTGGGCGCCGTCATGTACGAGCTGCTGACCGGCTTTCGGCCGTTCCGCGCCGGCAACCTGTCCAAGCTCCTGCACCAGATCGTGTTCGCGACGCCGCCGCCGATCCACACGCTGCGCCAGGACATCCCCGAGGACCTCGAGAACGTGGCGGCGAAGGCGCTGCAGAAGGACCCGGAGAAGCGCTACAAGAGCGGTCTCGACTTCGCCGCCGAGCTGACCCGCGTGCACCAGAAGCTGCGCGCGCACTACGAGCGCATCGACAGCCAGGAACAGTTCAGCCTGCTGCGCCGGCTGAAGTTCTTCCACGACTTCTCGCACGGCGAGATCTGGGAAGTGCTGCGCGCCAGCGACTGGCAGGACTACGCCAGCGGCGAGGAGATCGTGAAGGAAGGCGAGATGGACGATCGCTTCTACATCATCGTCTCCGGGCGCGTCGCCGTGGAGCGGCACGGGCGCGAGGTGGGGCGGCTGGAGAGCGGCGACTGCTTCGGCGAGACCAGCTACGTGCGCGGCGCCAAGCGCACCGCGACCATCAAGGCCGACGGCGAAGTCACGGTGATGAAGGTGAGCTCGACGCTGCTCGAGCAGGTGTCCGCCTCCTGCCAGCTGCGCTTCAACAAGGTGTTCCTGCGCAGCCTGATCAGCCGGCTGCAGAACGTCGAGCGCAAGAGCGCCTGAGCCTGAGAGCGTCAGACTGAATCCGACCCCGGACTCACTTGCAGCGCGATGTCCGCTTTCCTTGTCGTGCTCGATCAGCGCGTACGCCGAGTGGTTGTGGATCGACTCGAAGTTCTCCGATTCGACCACGTAGGCCAGCACGCGCTGCTCCTTGTTCAGACGCACGGCGATGTCGCGCACCATGTCCTCGACGAACTTCGGATTGTCGTAGGCGCGCTCGGTCACGTACTTCTCGTCCGGCCGCTTGAGGATGCCGTACAGCTCGCACGAGGCTTCCTGCTCGGCGATGTCGATCAGCTCCTCGATCCACATGTGCTCGCTGATGCTGCGCCGTGATGGTGATGTGCGAGCGCTGGTTGTGCGCGCCGTAGTCGGAGATCTTCTTCGAGCACGGGCACAGGCTCGTGACCGGCACCACGACCTTGAGCCACAGCTGCGTGCGCGCCGTCGCGATGCTCGCCGATGCAGCGACGCGCGGTAATCCATCAGGCTCTCGACGCCGGTCACCGGCGCCTTCTTCATCACGAAATACGGGAAACGACATCTCGATGTGGCCGGCGTCGGCGCTCGAGGCGCTCGGTCATCTCCTCCAGCATCGTGCGGAACGAGTCGACCGAGATCTCGCGCTCGTGGTGCAGGATCTCGACGAAGCGCGACATGTGCGTGCCCTTGAAGTTGTGCGGCAGGTTCACGTACATGTTGAAGTTGGCGATGGTGTGCTGCTCGCCGTTGGAGCGATCCTTGACCCGCACCGGATGATAGACGTCCTTGACGCCGACGCGGTTGATCGGGATCTGGCGGGTGTCGGCGCGGCCCTGCACGTCCTCGATGCTGGTGACCGCGGCACGGCGGGATTCGACGCGGGCATCCATTGCAGGCTCTCTTCGGTTCGGCTACGGGTTCCGGGTCGATTATACGCACGCGCCAGCCGGCGGCTCAGAGCGCGGAAATGTGGGCGAGATCCCTTCAGGCGGACGCCGGTGTGGCGCGCGCAAGGCCGGGCTGGCGCCAGAATCGCTCGACCGCGGCTTCCAGCGACAGCAGCGTCGAGCCCTGCCATCCTCAGACAATCCTCGCGCGAGCCGTGTTCCACGAAGCGGTCCGGCAGGCCGAGCTGCAGCGACGGCAGCTGGACGCCGCGCTGCGGCGAGCAGTTCCGCGACGGCGCTGCCGGCACCGCCGGCGATGGTGTTTTCCTCGAGCGTGACGATGGCCGATGGCGTGCCGCGATATCGATGCATCAGCGCCTCGTCGAGCGGCTTGACGAAGCGCATGTTGACCAGCGTCGCATCGAGGCGTTCGGCGATCCGTTCCGCAGGCGCCGACCAGCGTGCCGAAGGCGAGCAGCGCGAGACCGCTGCTGACCATCGCGCCGCAGCTGCGCGCGGCCCACCGGCAGCGCCTGTAACGTCGCTCTCGACCGCGACGCCGGGCCCGTGGCCGCGCGGATAGCGTACCGCCGCCGGGCCGATCCAGCGTGCGTGGCGGTGTAGAGCATCTGCCGGCATTCGTTCTCGTCCGCGGGCGCCATGATCACCAGGTTGGGGATGCAGCGCATGAAGGTGAGGTCGTAGCTGCCCTGGTGCGTGACGCCGTCGCCGCCGACGAGACCGGCGCGATCGAGCGCGAAGACCACGGGCAGCTTCTGCAGCGCGACGTCGTGGATGAACTGATCGTAGGCCGCGCTGCAGGAACGTCGAATAGATCGCGACCACCGGCCGCGCGCCCTCGCACGCCAGGCCCGCCGCGAACGTGACCGCGTGCTGCTCGGCGATGCGCGACGTCGAAGTAGCGATCGGGAAAGCGCTTCTCGAATTCGACCAGGCCCGGAGCCCTCGCGCATCGCCGGCGTGATGCCGACGATGCGTGGATCGCGCTCGGCCATGTCGCACAACCACTGGCCGAAGACCTGTGAGTAGCTGGGGCCGGCGGCCTTTTCCTTGTAGATCTGCCGCTCACCGGATCGAACGGGCCCGGTCCGTGCCACTTGATCGGATCGGCTTCGGCCGGCGGATAGCCCTTGCCCTTGCGCGTGACGATGTGCAGGAACTGCGGACCGTGCAGATCCCTTGAGATTGCGCAACGTGCGCGTCAGCGGCCTTGAGATCGTGGCCGTCGATCGGGCCGATGTAGTTCCAGCCCATCTCCTCGAACATCGTGCCCGGCAGCACCATGCCCTTCATGTGCTCTTCCGAGCGGCGTGCCAGCTCCCACACCGTCGGCATCTGGCGCAGCACCTTCTTGCTGCCTTCGCGCAGACCCGCGTACAGCTTGCCCGACAGCACCTTGGCGAAGTAATTCGACATCGCGCCGACGTTTTCCGAAATCGACATGTCGTTGTCGTTCAGGATCAGCAGCAGATCGACATCGAGGCTGCCGCCGTGGTTGAGCGCTTCGAACGCCATGCCGGCGCTCATCGCGCCGTCGCCGATCACGGCGACCACGCGCCGCTTGCTGCCCGCCTGCGCGGCGCCGATCGCCATGCCGAGCGCGGCGCTGATCGAGGTGCTCGAGTGGCCCACGCCGAAGGTGTCGTACTCGCTCTCGGCGCGCGACGGAAACGGCGCGAGACCGTGCGTCTGCTTGATCGTGTGCAGCTGCTCGCGACGGCCCGTCAGCACCTTGTGCGGATAGGCCTGGTGGCCGACATCCCACACGATGCGATCGGTGGGTGTGTCGTACACATAGTGAAGCGCGATCGTGAGCTCGACGGTGCCGAGCCCGGCCGCGAAATGGCCGCCGCGGGTGGCGACCGTCTCGATCAGGAACGCGCGCAGCTCGGCTCGCAAGCGCCGCAAGTTTGCTCGGCCGGCAGCGCGCGCAGGTCGGCGGGCGAGCGGATGCCGTCGAGCAGGGGATAGCGGTTGGCGCGCATCCATGGCGGGCAGTGTACCTAGGGCAGCTCTGCACAGAAACCGCAGGCGCGGCCGGTCAGGAACTGCGCTCGACGACGAAATCCGCGAGCCAGCGCAGATGTTCTGCACCCGCTGCCGAACCCCGCCAGCGCTGCGACAGCCTGCGTGTGCAGCTCGCGGCAGCGGCGCTTCGCCGCGGCCATGCCGCGATGCTCGGATAGGTGGGCTTGTCCTGCGCGCGATCCGCGCCGGTCGCCTTGCCGAGAGTGGCGGCATCGCCTTCGACGTCGAGGATGTCGTCCTGGATCTGAAACGCGAGTCCCGAGGTGCTGCGCGAAACTGATCGAGACGCGCACAGCCGTCGGGCATCGCACCTCGTTGGCAGCGATGGCGCCCATCATCACGCTGGCGCGGATCAGCGCGCCGGTCTTGCGGCGGTGCATGTCTTCGAGCTCGTCGCACCGTCAGCTGCGCGACCCACGGCCGCGAGATCGAGTGCCTGACCGCCGGCCATGCCGTCCGTGCCGCTCGCCTCGGCGAGCAGCTCGATCAGCCGCGTGCGCATCGATGCGTCGTCGGCCTGGACGGACTCGCGCGCGAGGATGTGGAACGCGAGCACCTGCAGCGCATCTCCCGCCAGGATCGCGGTCGCCTCGTCGAAGGCGCGATGGCACGTGGGACGGCCGCGCCGCAGGTCGTCGTCGTCCATGGCCGGCAGGTCGTCGTGCACCAGCGAGTAGGCATGGATGAGCTCGACCGCGGCCGCGGGTGCGTCGAGCCGCTCGAGCGGCGAGCGCCGAGCGCTTCGCCGGTGGCGTACACCAGGATCGGGCGCAGGCGCTTGCCGCGGCCGAGCACGCTGTAGCGCAAGGCCGCGTGCAGCCGCTGGGGACTCGCTTCGCGGGGGGCAGCCAGCGATCGAGCACGGTTTCCATGCGCGATCGATACGCCGGCGATGCGCTCGTCGGCATCGATTCGACGCTGGCTGGCAAGCGATCAGCGTCCCGCCATCAGGCTTCCGGCTCGAAGTCCTCGATCGTCGGCTCCTCAGCGCTGGCGCCCGGTCGCCTTGAGCAGGATCTCGACCTTCTGCTCCGCGGTCTTGAGCGCGGCCTGGCACGACTTGGTGAGCTGCAACGCCGCGCTCGAACTGCTTGAGCGCCTCTTCGAGCGGCAGATCGCCCTGCTCGAGGCGTTCGACGAGCGCTTCCAGCTCGCGCATCGACTGCTCGAAGTCCGCGGTCCTGCTGTTCGTGACGGTGGACAAGGCGTGTCGGACTCCGCGACGTGACGCGCAGAGTAATACGGGCGCAGGCCGCGCATGACGGCTCGCGGTCGTGTTGACTTGGCCCCTACCAGAGTCTAGATTCCGGCCCCTAGACTGATTCTAAGTGACTCACGATTCGACACGCGAGTTTGCATCGCGGAGGGAAACGATGAATCTGAAGGGCAGCAAGACCGAAAAGAATCTGAAGGACGCGTTCGCCGGCGAATCGCAGGCGAATCGTCGCTACCTGTATTTCGCAGCCAAGGCCGACGTCGAAGGCTACAACGACGTCTCCGCCGTGTTCCGCTCGACGGCCGAAGGTGAAACCGGCCACGCGCACGGCCACCTCGAATATCTCGAGGAGGTCGGTGACCCGGCGACGGGTCTGCCGATCGGCGAGACCTCGAAGAACCTCAAGGCCGCGATCGCCGGCGAGACGCACGAATACACGGACATGTATCCGGGCATGGCGCAAGCGCGGCGCGCGACGAAGGCTTCGAGGAGATCGCCGATTGGTTCGAGACGCTGGCCAAAGCGGAGCGCTCGCACGCCAATCGCTTCCAGAAGGCGCTGGACGCGCTGTGATCCGGCTCAGTTCCCGGCTACGCGGGCGGGCCTGCGCACGCGCTCGTTAGTGACGCGCGCGTAGCCATGGCCAAGGAGCCCGTGACGGGCAACCGCGAAGGCAGTCTCGAAGCGCCGACGCGCCATGCCGCTCGACTGGCGCGAGCCGGAGTTCTACGACGCCGACGCGCTCGAGAAGGAGCTCGAGCGCGTCTTCGACATCTGCCACGGCTGCCGGCGCTGCTTCAGCCTGTGCAATGCGTTTCCGACGCTGTTCGATGCGGTCGATGCCTCGGCGACCGGCGAACTCGACGGCGTCGACCGCAAGGCCTACTGGGCAGGTCGTCGATCACTGTTACCTCTGCGACATGTGCTACATGACCAAGTGTCCGTACGTGCCGCCGCATCCGTGGAACGTCGATTTCCCGCACCTGATGCTGCGCGCCAAGGCGGTCAAGCACTCGCAGGGACAGCCGAGCGCGGCGCGATCGCGATCCTGAGCTCGACCGACGCGGTCGGGCGCTTCGCCGGCATTCCGGTGGTGGCCGAAATCGTCAACGCGGTCAATCGCAGCAGCACCGGCCGCAAGCTCCTCGAGCAAGACCCTCGGCGTGCACGAGCACGCGCCGGTGCCGGAGTTTCACAGCCGGTCCTTCCAGGCGCCGCGACCGCAAGCGCACGGCCGGCTGAGCTCGAAGCGCGGGCGGCGGCCGAGACCACGCGGCAAGGTCGCGCTGTTCGCGACCTGCTACGGCAATCGCAACGAGCCCGACCTCGCCGCAGGACCTGGTGGCGGTGTTCGAGCACAACGGCATCGCGGTCGACCCTGGCGCCGCAGCGAGTCGTGCTGCGGCATGCCGAAGCTCGAGCTCGGCGACCTGCAGGCGATCGCGAAGCTCAAGGAGGAGAACATTCCGGTGCTGGCCGGCTGGTCGATCGACAGGGCTACGACATCGTGGCGCCGATCCCCTCCTGCGTGCTGATGTTCAAGCAGGAGCTGCCGCTGATGTTCCCCGACGACGCCGCAGGTCGCAAGCGTGAGCGAGCGCATGTTCGATCCGTTCGAATACCTGATGCTGCGGCACAAGGACGGGCTTGCTGCGCACCGATTTCCCGCAGCGGCTCGGCAAGATCGCCTATCACGTGCCCTGTCACCTGCGCGTGCAGAACATCGGACTGAAGACGCGCGACGTGCTGAAGCTCGTGCCGGGGACCAGCGTCGAGCCGATCGAGCGCTGCTCGGGGCACAACGGCACCTACGGGGTGAAGCGCGAGTTTCGCGAGATCTCGATGAAGATCGCGCCGGCCGGTCGTGCGAACGCGTGGCCGCCAGCGGCGCCGATCACTACTCCAGCGACTGCCCGATGGCCGGGCACCAGATCGAGCGCGGGCTCGAGCAGACAGCGCGCCGCCGGAACACCCGCTGACACTGCTGCGCATGGCGTACGGAATCTGAATCGGCCAGCGTGGACGCGCACCATGCCACCTGCTTGCACCCGCCGATCTCATGACGCTCGAGCAATACGCGCGGCGAGCGGGCGGAATTCCGCGCGCGAGTGATCGCGCACAAGCGAATCGCGCAGCTGGCCGTCGGGCCGAACTGCACCTGGTGTTTCGAGGATCGGCTCACGATGCAGTACCAGGTGCAGGAGATGCTGCGCGTCGAGCGCATCTTCGAGCCGGCGGGCATCCGCAGGAGCTCGACGCCTACAACCCGCTGATCCCCGACGGCAGCAACTGGAAGGTGACGCTGCTGATCGAATTTCCCGATCCCGACGAGCGGCGCGGCGCGCTCGAGCGCCTGAAGGGCGTCGAGGATCGCTGCTGGGTGCAGGTCGCCGGGCACGAGCGCGTGTTCGCGATCGCGGACGAGGACCTGGAGCGCGAGAACGACGAGAAGACCTCCGCCGTGCACTTCCTGCGCTTCGAGCTCGACGCGCAGATGCGCGCCGCGCTGCACGCGGGTGCGGCGCTCGGCGTCGGCATCGACCACGATCAGTACCGCTTCACGTGTCGAGCGCGTGCCGCGGACGCACGTGCGCGACGTCGCTGATCGCCGACCTGGAGAAATGGCGCGCATGAGAACCGGACCCGGTTCGCAAGTCTGCATGCCTTGCTACAATCGCGCGCGCTCGAGCCAGCCGACCGGGTGACCGCCGACGCGATGAGCCAGTCCTACACCGCTTCCGACATCGAAGTCCTGAGCGGGCTCGACCCGGTGCGTCGCCGGCCGGGCATGTACACCGACACCAGCCGCCCCAACCATCTCGCCCACGAAGTCATCGACAACAGCGTCGACGAAGCGATCTCCGGCCACTGCGAGCGCATCGACGTGACGCTGTACAAGGACGGCTCGCTCGAAGGTCGAGGACGACGGCCGCGGCATGCCGGTCGACATCCATCCGAAGGAGAAGATCAGCGGCGTCGAGCTGATCCTCACGCGCCTGCACGCCGGCGGAAAATTCTCCGACAAGAACTACCAGTTCGCCGGCGGCCTGCACGGCGTCGGCGTCTCGGTCGTCAACGCGCTGTCGAAGAACCTCGAGTGCTGGGTGCAGGCGCGGCGGCAAGGAATACAACATCAGCTTCAAGGACGGACGCGCAAATCGAAGCTCGAGGTCGTCGGCACGGTCGGCAAGAACAACACCGGCACCACGGTGCGCTTCTGGCCCGACCCGCAGTTCTTCGACTCCGACAAGTTCTCGGTGCCGAAGCTCAAGCACGTGCTGCGCGCCAAGGCGGTGCTGTGCCCGGGCCTGCGCGTCACGCTCAAGATCGAGACAGCGGCGAGAAGGACGAGTGGTTCTACACCGGCGGCGTCACGCAATACCTGCTCGAGCAGCTCGGCAGGGCGAGTGGCTGCCGCAGGAACTGTTCAGCGGCAACGTCAAGGGCGAACGCGAAGCGGCCGAGTGGGCCGTCGTCTGGCTGCTCGACGGCGAGCACGTCGTCACCGAGAGCTACGTCAACCTGATCCCGACGCCGAGGGCGGCACGCACGTCAACGGTCTGCGCATCGGCCTCGCCGATGCGATGCGCGAGTTCTGCGAGTTCCGCAACCTGCTGCCGCGGGGCCTCAAGCTCGCGCCCGAAGATGTCTGGGACGGCGTCAGCTACGTGCTCTCGATCAAGATGCAAGAACCCGCAGTTCGCCGGGCCAGACCAAGGAGCGGCTCGCCTCGCGCGAGTCCGCGGCGTTCGTCGGCGGCGTCGTCAAGGATGCCTTCGCGCTGTGGCTCAACCAGCATCCGGAGGCGGGCGAGAAGATCGCGCAGCTCGCGATCGCCAATGCGCAGGCGCGCTTGAAGGCGTCGCAGAAGGTCGCGCGCAAGCGCATCGCCGGCGGTCCGGCGCTGCCGGGCAAGCTCGCCGACTGCACCAGCCAGGATCCGGAGCGCGGCGAGCTGTTCCTGGTCGAAGGCGATTCCGCCGGCGGCTCGGCCAAGCAGGCGCGCGACCGCGAGTTCCAGGCGATCATGCCGCTTGCGCGGCAAGATCCTGAACACCTGGGAAGTCGAGCCGGGCGAGGTGCTGCAGTCGCAGGAAGTGCACGACATCGCGATCGCGCTCGGCGTCGATCCGGGCTCGGCAGGACCTCGACGGCCTGCGCTATCACAAGGTCTGCATCCTCGCGGACGCCGACTCCGACGGTCAGCACATCGCGACGCTGCTGTGCGCGCTGTTCCTGCGGCACTTCCGGCCGCTGGTGCTGGCCGGGCACGTGTACGTCGCGATGCCGCCGCTGTATCGCATCGACGTGGGCAAGCAGGTCTTCTACGCGCTCGACGACGCCGAGCGCGCCGGCATCCTCGATCGCATCGACGCGGAGAACATCCGCGGCAAGGTCATCGGTCACGCGCTTCAAGGGACTGGGCGAGATGAGCCCGACGCAGCTGCGCGAGACCACCATGGCGCCGGAGACGCGCCGCCTGGTGCAGCTCACCGTCGACGCGCAAGGACAAGACCGATCAGATGATGGACATGCTGCTCGCGAAGAAGCGCGCCGGCGACCGGCGCGAGTGGCTCGAGACCAAGGGCAACCTGGCGCAGGTATGAGCGATCAGACCTGAACTCGAATTTCGAAGGCATCGAGAAGCAGCCGCTCCGGACCTTCACCGAGAAGGCGTACCTCGACTATTCGATGTACGTGATCCTCGATCGCGCGCTGCCGCGCTCGGCGACGGCCTGAAGCCGGTGCAGCGGCGCATCGTCTACGCGATGAGCGAGCTCGGCCTCTCGCCGGCGTCAAGCACAAGAAGTCGGCGCGCACGATCGGCGACGTCATCGGCAAGTTCCATCCGCACGGCGACTCCGCCTGCTACGAGGCGATGGTGCTGATGGCGCAGTCGTTCTCGTATCGCTATCCGCTGGTCGACGGGCAGGGCAACTTCGGCTCGCCGGACGATCCGAAGTCCTTCGCGGCGATGCGCTACACCGAATCGCGCCTGACGCCGTACGCGGCGCTGCTGCTCTCGCGAGCTCGGCCAGGGCACGGTCGAGTGGGAGCCGAACTTCGACGGCACGCTCGAAGAGCCGGTGCTGCTGCCGGCGCGCGTGCCGAACCTGCTGCTGAACGGCGCCACCGGCATCGCGGTCGGCATGGCCACCGACATTCCGCCGCACAACCTGCGCGAAGTCGTGACCGCCTGCGTGCGCGCTGCTCGATGAGCCGGACGCGCACGCTGCGCGAACTCTGCCAGCACATCAAGGGGCCGGACTTTCCGACCGGCGCCGAGATCATCTCGCCGCGCGACGAGATGGCGAGATGCTACGAGACCGGCAACGGCTCCATCCGCGCGCGCGCCATCTACGAGATCGAAGACGGCGAGATCGTCATCACGCAGCTGCCCTACCAGGTGTCGGGCGCCAAGGTGCAGGAGCAGATCGCCGCGCAGATGCAGGCGAAGAAGCTGCCGATGGTCGAGGACGTCCGCGACGAGTCGGATCACGAGCATCCGACGCGCCTCGTGATCGTGCCGCGCTCGAACCGCGTCGACACCGAGCAGCTGATGGCGCACCTGTTCGCGACCACGGACCTCGAGCGCACCTACCGCGTCAACCTGAACATCATCGGCCTCGACGGCCGGCCGAAGGTGATGGGCCTGAAGGAGCTGCTGGAGGAGTGGCTGCAGTTCCGCATCGACACGGTCACGCGGCGCCTCAACTGGCGCCTCGAGAAGGTCGCGCGCCGGCTGCACATCCTCGACGGCCTGCTCGATCGTCTATCTGAATCTCGACGAGGTGATCCGCATCATCCGCCGCGAGGACGAGCCGAAGCCGGTGCTGATGAAGCGCTTCAAGCTGTCCGACGAGCAGGCCGAGGCGATCCTCGAGACCAAGCTGCGCCACCTCGCGAAGCTCGAGGAAATGAAGATCCGCGGCGAGCAGAAGGAGCTCGCAGGCGAGCGCGAGGAGCTCGAGGAGATCCTCGAAGAGCAAGGCGCGGCTCAAGCAAGCTGGTCCGCGAAGAGCTGCTCGCCGATGCCGAAGAGTATCGGCGACGAGCGCCGCACGCACGATCGTCGAGCGCGAAGCCGCGCAGGCGATCGACGAGACGGAGCTGGTCACCAGCGAGCCGGTCACCGTCGTGCTGTCGCCGCGCGGCTGGGTGCGCGCCGCCAAGGGCCACGATCTCGATCCGCGCATCGCTTGAGCTACAAGACGGGCGATGCGTTCCAGGCGGCGGCGCGCGGCCGCACGACGCAGCTGGCCGTGTTCCTCGACAGCACCGGTCGGGCGTACAGCCTGCCGGCGCACACGCTGCCGTCGGCGCGCGGGCAGGGCGAGCCGCTGTCCGGCACGCCTCGATCCGCCGGACGGCGCGACGTTCGCCGGCGTCCTGATCGGCGAGCCGGACGATCGCTGGGTGGTCGCGTCCGATGCGGGCTACGGCTTCGTGGTGCGCTTGAGCGAACTGCACTCGCGCAACCGCGCGGCAAGGCGGTGCTGAAGGTGCCGGAGGGCGCGCGGTGCTGCGCCGCGCGCCGGTTCCGCGCGGAGCGCAGTCGCTGCTGTGGTGGTGAGCACCGACGGCAAGATGCTGGCGTTCCCGGTGAGCGATCGTGCCCGAGCTGCCGCGCGGCAAGGGCAACAAGATGTTCGGCCTGTCCGCGAAGAAGGTCGCGGCCGCGAGGAGTACCTGGCGGCGATCGCGGTGGTCGCGCCCGACGCAGAGCTGTGATCGTGCAGCGGCGAGCGCGCGGATGACGCTGAAGTTCGGCGAGCTGAAGGACTACCGCGGCGAGCGCGGCCAGCGCGGCGCGGTGCTGCCGCGCGGCTGGCGCAAGGTCGAGCGGCTGGAGACGTCGAGTCGGCCGTGAGCCCGGCCGCCGGAGTCGGATCGCGTTCAGCGCGCTGCCCGATCACGACCGCTTCGGGCTCGTTGACGAAGTAGCCCTGGATGAACTCGATGCCGAGCTGCCACAGCACCGCCATGGTGTTGGCGTCCTCGACGCGCTCGGCGATCGTCTCGACCTTCTTGCCCTTCGCCTGGTCGACCAGGTCGTTCACCGCTGCTGCAGCTCCTTGTCGATCGACGAGTCCCTGCATCAGCGTGCCGTCGACCTTGATGAAGTCCGCCGGCAGGTTGGCGAGCAGCGCGCGCGGATCGCGGCCGGTGCCGAAATGCTCGAGCGCGAAGCGGAAGCCGTAGCGGCGCAGGCCGTCGCCAGATCGCGTGGTCTGGTCGAGATACTGCGTCGCGACCTCCTCGCTGACCTGGAACACGATGCGCTGCGGCTCGATGCGTGTCGCCTTGAGCTGGGTCTGCAGCCAGCCGAGCAGCGACTTGTCGACGCACCGAGTCCTTCGACAGGCGCACGAACATGCAGGACGGCTTGCGGCTGGCGCAGAACGACATCGAGGCGCCGATGACCCAGCGGTCGATGTTCTTCATCAGGTCGTTGCGCTCGGCGGCCGCCATGAACTCCGACGGCAGCACTTCCGTGCCCTGCTCGTCGAGCATGCGCACCAGCACGTCGAACATGCCCCTGTCCTCGCCCATGCAGGCTCGCGATCGGCTGCTGCATCAGGCGGAAGCGATTCTCCATCAGCGCCGCCTTGATGTGCTTCACCCAGATCTTGTCGGCGGCCTGCTCGCGGGTGTCGGCTCGTCCTGTCCGACCACGTGACCTGGTTGCCGCCCTGTCCTCGCGCCCGCGCTGTTGGCAGCGCTGGCATCGATGAGCGCCGCGCAGACGTCCGGCGTCGCCCGGAGGGATCACGCCGAGGCCGACGCTGCAGGTGCCGAGAAGGACTTCTGCGCGATCCGGAACACCTGGCGTGCCGACCTCTGCACGACGTGCTCGGCCCAGGTCTCGACGTCGCGCGGCGTGCCGCGCTCCATCAGCAGCACGAACGTGCTGTCGCCGAAGCGGCCGGCCAGGTCGTTGCGGCGTCAGCTGTCGCGCAGCAGCTCGGCGAAGGCGACCATGAAATCCTCGATCGCCAGCGGGCCGATGTCGTCCTGGATGCTGGCGAGCTTGTCGGGCTTGATCGTGACGATCTGGCGCACGCCGGCCTTGATCGGCGCTGCGAGGCGCGCTGCAGCTGCTCGACGAAGAAGCGCCGCTGCAGCACGCCGGTCGCGGATCGCGGTGCAGCGCGTCCGTGAGCTGCTTCTCGATCTGCCGCCATCGCCATCGCTTCGCGGCGCGCCGCGACCGAAATGCGCACGCCGGCTCGCCCTCGAAGTCGGCCCGACAGCTCGATCTCGAGCGGCACGGTCGAGCCGTCGCCCAGCAGCGCATTGGCGCGCAGCTGATGATCCGACCACTTGCCCTGCAGGCAGGCGACCAGCGCGCCCTTGATCGCGGCATGCGTCTCGGCGTCGAACGCGTCCATCAGCGGCGTGCCGATGAGTCGCGTCGGCGTCCGAGTAGCCGAACAGCTCGAGCCACGCGGGATTGGCATCGACGACGATGCCTTCCTGCACGTGCGCGATCGCGTCGGCCGAGCCGGCCATGAACGACTTCAGCTGCTCGCGGTACTCGCGCGCCGAGGAGAGCGTCGATTGAGCGCGCGCTCCAGCCGGATGCGCGCAGCTCGCGGGTCACGACCGACTGCAGGCGGCTGCGATTCGCCAGCGTCACCACGTCCTGCGCGCCCTGCGCATCGCCTGCGGCGATCACTTCCTCGTCGACCTTTCGCGCGCGATCAGCACCGGCACGTCGGGGCCGAACTGCTTGCGGACGCTGCATGACCGCGGCGATGTCGGCGTCGAGCTTGCTCGACGAACGCGACCAGCATGTCGGGGTTGATCTGCGTCAGCGCATCGCCGAGGTCGTTGAGCTCCCGGATCCAGGTGCAGTGCACCGGGTGGCCGGCGTTGCGCAGCGTGCTGTTGATGGCCTCGACGTTGTCCTGGCTGCGGGTCAGGACGATCATCGGCACGGCGCTCTGTTCGGCTCAACAGAATCTCCCTCGAGCTAACAAGTTCCGAGCCGCGAAGTGGCTAACGGCCGGAATTGTCGCATCGCGACTGCCGGCGACCGTGCGGTAGCTCAGCGCTCCGGCTGGCTAGCCGTGGGAGGTTGCGGCTATCATCCGCGCCCTTTGCGGGAACCCGCTCCAGCGCAGGACCAAGTGCTCAAGATGGGCGAACTACAGCACCAACGAATTCAAGTCCGGCCTCAAGATCATCCTCGAGGACGATCCGTACTCGATCGTCGAGAACGAGATGGTGAAGCCCGGCAAGGGCCAGGCGTTCAACCGCGTCAAGGTGCGCAACCTGAAGACCGGCCGCGTCATCGAGCGCACGTTCAAGTCCGGCGACAGCGTCGAGGCCGCGGACGTGGTCGAGACGGAAATGCAGTATCTCTACACCGACGGCGAGTTCTGGCACTTCATGGTGCCGGACACCTTCGAGCAGTACACCGCCGGCAAGGAAGCGGTCGTGGGCGAGGGCGCGATCTGGCTGAAGGACGGCACGATCTGCATCGTCATGCTGTGGAACGGCGTGCCGCTGAACGTGACGCCGCCGGCGCACGTCGAGCTCAAGGTCGTCGAGACCGATCCGGGCGTGCGCGGCGACACCGCGACCGGCGGTCGGAAGCCCGCCAAGCTCGAGACCGGCGCGGTCGTGCGCGTGCCGCTGTTCATCAACGAAGGCGAAGTCATCCGCGTCGACACGCGCACCGGCGAGTACATGTCGCCGCGCGAAGCAGTAGGCGTGCGACTTGCAGCCGCGAGTCGAGGCATCGCCTTCAGCAGTATCTCGGCGACGACGTGCTCCAGGCCCGCCGATCCTCGCGCGTCGAAGCGCGCGAACTTCGGGCTGTCGACGTCCAGCACGCCGATGCAGCTCGTCCGCCGCGCATCAGCGGCACGACGATCTCCGAATTCGACGCCGCAGTCGCACGCGATGTGGCCGGCGAACTCGTGCACGTTCGGCACGACGACCGTCGCGCGGCGCGCGGCCGCCGTGCCGCACACGCCCTTGCCGAGCGCGATGCGCACGCACGCCGGCTTGCCCTGGAACGGCCCGACCACCAGCTCGCCGTCCTTCAGCAGATAGAAGCCGACCCAGTTCACGTCCGGCAGCGAGTGATAGAGCAGCGAGGCCGTGTTGGCGAGATTCGCGATCGGGTCGCGCTCGCCGTCGAGCAGCGCCCGCGAGCTGGCGCGCGAGCTCCGCGTAGCGCGCGCGCTTCGGCTGAAGTCGGATCGCCGATGCTGTGGGCTCGTGCATCGGTCAGGCCCGGTCGAACGGGAAACGCGAGCACCTCGTCGATGTGCCGCGCGCCGACGGCGCACATGACGAGGCGATCGAAGCCGAGCGCCACGCCGGAGCATTCCGGCAGTCCCGTGCTCGAGGGCCGCGAGGAACTTCTCGTCGATCGGCAGCGGCGAGGCACGCGCGCGCGCGCGCTCCGCGACGATCGTGCTCGAAGCGCGCGCGCTGTTCGCTGCGGATCGCCGAGCTCGTGAAAGCCGTTGGCGAGCTCGATGCCGTCGAGATACGCCTCGAAGCGCGAGGCGACCGCGGATCACCGGTGTTCAGCCGCGCCAGCGCCGCCTGCGACGCCGGGTAGTCGTAGATGAAAGTGAGCCGATCCAGCGCCGAGCTGCGGTCCGACCAGCGTCGCCCATGATCAGGTCGAGGCACGCGTCGCGGTCGTGGGGCAGGTCGCGGGCATCTCGATGCCGGCGCTGCAGCGCGCGACGAGCATCGGCGTCGAGTCGCTGGATGTCAACGCATCGATCCGCCGCATGCAGCTGCATCGCTTCGCGATAGGTGAGGCGCTCGGCGCGATCGAACGGCGCGACGCGGGCAGCACCGCGCTGATCAGCCGCTCGACGTCGGACATCAGCGAGTGATGGTCGAAGCCGACGCGGTACCACTCGATCAGCGTGAACTCGGGGTTGTGCCAGCGGCCGCTCTCGCCGTCGCGATACACCTTGCACGATCTGCCAGATGTCGCCGCAGCCGGCGGCGAGCAGGCGCTTCATCGCGTACTCGGGCGAGGTGTGCAGGAATAATCGCCACGGCCGCGGCGATCGCGTCGACGCTGGCGAGGTGCACGTCGGTCACCGCGGCCGCGCTCAGCGCCGGCGTTTCGACTTCGAGCACGCGCGTCGCGGCGAAGTACTCGCGCGTCGCGCGCAGCATGCGCCGCCCGCGACTTCGAGCGTCGCGATGGCCGAGGTCGCGTCGCCAGCTCATGGCGATCACCGCGGCCGCGCCGATGCGTTCGCCCAGTTGCACCGTCGAGCCGGCGCGCAGCGACTCGATCCCAGCGCGATGCGATTGCGCTCGAACAGCAGCACGACAGTCGATCCCATGTTGAAGCGACCCAGTCTCCTCGCCTGTGCCGAGCTCGGCCGTGACGCCGGCGCGCATGCGCACCGGCGCCTGCCGGCGCGGCGGCGGATTCACTTCGCCGCAATGACCGTCTCGATGCTGCCGACGAACAAGCGCGCCGACCAGAATCACCGCCATGCGGCCGAGCGGCGTCTCGAAATCGCAGATCAGGCGCTCGTTGCGCGCGAAGACGCGCGGCACGGCGCGTGCCGTCGCGGCGTTCACGCTGAACAGACTCGCCCGGCACGTAGATCGTCGCGCGCAGCTGCCGGCATACGGCATGTGGATGCGGTGATAGTTGTAGGGCGCGAGATAGATGCACGCGAAGCTGCCGCCGCGATAGGTCTCGACGGCTTCCGCGTCGCCGGCGAGCAGCTCCTGCAGCGAATAGTGATGTCCCTTCGCCTGCACAAGCAGCGTCGTCTTCGATGCTGCCCGCATTGACTGACCGTGCCGTCGACCGGGCTGACGATGAGCGCCGGGTCGGCGTCGATCGGTCGCGCGCCCGGGCGCAGCGCGCGCGTGAAGAAATCGTTGAAGCTGCGATACGCGAACGGATCCGGTTGCACGGCCTCGGCCATGTTCATGCGTAAAGCCGCGCAGGAAGATGCGCAGGAACGTCCTTCCAGAGACGCGCACTCGCTGCGCGTGACGGCGTAGATCACGCGCGACAGCACGTGCTTCGGCAGCACGTACTGGAGCGCCGCGAACGCGCGCTGGCCGAAAGTGGCGCCCTCGGCGGCGTTCGCTCATGTGGCGCGTCAGCCGCGGCCGAGCATCCGCCGGTAGTCGTCCGCGATCCGCTCGGCGTGTGCGGCGCCGAGAACAGCGCGCGCAGCGCGCCGTCGGATCGAGCGAGGAACACCGAGGCGTGATCGACGGTGTAGTTGCTCGCCGTCGATCGCGGCCTTGCGATGGGCACGCCCATGCGCGGCGCGAACTCGTCGATCGCGGCGTTCGTGCCGGTCACGCCGACGAACGTCGGATCGAACCTTGACGTACTGCGCCAGCGCTTCCGGGCGTGTCGCGCTCGGGATCGACCGAGATCATGACGACCTGCGGCCGCGCGCCCGCGGGCAGGTCGGCCAGGCGCTTGCGCGTCGGCCAGCGCGGTCATGCGTCATCGGGCAGACGTCCGGACAGTGGTGAAGCCGAAGAACATCAGGCTCCAGCGGCCGCGCAGCGGCCTCGCGCTCGAACGGCTGGTTGTCCTGCGCGACGAGCGCGAGCGGGGGCAGCGGGCGCGGCGGCGAGAGCAGCGTGCCGGTGGCGAGCGCGGCCTGCGCGGCGAAGGCTGCAGCAGCCAGCGCGCCGACAAAGCTCCCGCGACCGCTACAATGGCGACAGCACGAGCGCGATCGACTGAGTTCGGGACATCGGTTCCTCGTGGCGCGAATTATCGCACGGCCATGAACCCGATCCTCGCACGTCGCCCGGCTCGGCCGCCGGTCACGCTCCCTGACTCGCCGGCGCCGGCGCACGGTCGAGCAGCTTGCCCACGGCGCGCTGCTGGAGCTCGCGCGCTGTGGTTCGGGCACGGCACCGACAACGCGTTCGACGAAGCGGCCGAGCTTGTTCTTCGTGCGCCGGCTGGGCACGAGGATGCGGCGAGATCTACGGCCGGCAGTCACGGCGCGAGAGCGCGCCGCGTCGCTCGCGCTGTTCGAGCGACGCATCCGCGAGCGCATTCCGGCCGCCTATCTCACGCATCGCATGTGGTTCGCCGGGCACGAGTTCTACGTCGACGAGCGCGTGCTGGTGCCGCGCTCGCCGATCGCCGAGCTGATCGAGGGGGTTCCAGCCGTGGATCGAGCCGGGGCGCGTCCGGCGGATGCTCGACATCGGCACCGGCTCGGGCTGCATCGCCATCGCCAGCGCGCTGGCCTTTCCCGGGCGCGGGTCGATGCGACCGACGTTTCCGCGGCGGCGCTCGCAGTGGCCCGCATCAACATCCGGCGCACGCCTGACAGGCGCGCGTGCGCGCGCTGCGTGGCGATGTGTTCGATGCGCTGGGGCGAGCGCTACGACGTCATCGTCTCGAATCCGCCGTACGTCGGCGACGCGGAGATGGCGGCCTGCCGGCGGAGTATCGGCACGAGCCGAGGACTGGCGCTGCAGTGCGGGCGCGACGGACTCGACGTCGTGCGCCGGATCCTGCGCGGTGCCGGCGCGTACCTGGAGCCGCACGGCATTCTGATCGTCGAAGTGGGCAATCCGCAGGCAGCGCTGGTCGAGGCCTTTCCGGAGGTGCCGTTCACGTGGCTCGAGTTCGAGCGCGGCGGCGGCGGCGTGTTTCTGCTGACGCGCGAGCAGCTGCTCGCTCACCGCGCCGCGTTTGTCGAGCGCAGCGCCCGTCGCCCGCGCCGACGCAAGTCGCGATGAGTCGCCGCATGTCCGGTAACACCTTCGGCCGGCTCTTCACCGTCACGACGTTCGGCGAAAGCCACGGTCCGGCGCTCGGCTGCATCGTCGACGGCTGCCCGCCGGGGCTGGAGCTGTCGAAGCAGGACATCCAGCCGGAGCTCGAGCGGCGGCGCACCGGCACGTCGCGCCACACCAGCCAGCGCAAGGAGCCCGACCAGGTGCGCATCCTGTCGGGCGTGTTCGAAGGGGACCACGACCGGCACGCCGATCGGTCTGCTGATCGAGAACGAAGGATCAGCGCTCGCGCGACTACGAGAAGATCAAGGATCGCTTCCGTCCCGGGCACGCCGACTACACGTATCAGCAGAAGTACGGCTTCCGCGACTACCGCGGCGGCGGCCGCTCGTCGGCGCGCGAGACGGTCATGCGCGTCGCCGCGGGCGCGATCGCGCGCAAGTACCTGCGCGAGCGCCTCGGTGTCCGCATCTCAGGGCTACCTCGCGCAGCTCGGGCCGCTGCAGCTCGAGCCGAAGATCGCCGCCGCGGCGTACGACAATCCGTTCTTCTGTCCCGACCCGCGCGGCTCGAAGAGCTCGAGGCTACATGATCGAAGCTGCGTCGCTCGGGCGACTCGGTCGGTGCGCGCGTCAACGTCATCGCGACCGGCGTGCCGCCGGGGCTCGGCGAGCCGGTGTTCGACGAGCTCGACGCGGACATCGCGCACGCGATGATGGGCATCAACGCGGTCAAGGGCGTCGAGATCGGCGCCGGCTTCGCGGCCGTCGAGCAGAAGGGCAGCCAGCATCGCGACGAGATGTCGCCCACCGGCTTCCTGTCGAACAACGCCGGCGGCGTGCTCGGCGGCATCTCCTCCGGGCAGGACATCGTCGTGAGCATCGCGCTTCAAGCCGACCTCCAGCATCCGCATCCCGGCGGCGCACGATCGACGTCGACGGGCAGGCGAGCGTCGAGGTCGTCACGACCGGTCGTCACGATCCCTGTGTCGGCCTGCGCGCCACGCCGATCGCCGAGGCGATGCTGGCGCTCGTGCTGATGGATCACTACCTGCGACACCGCGCGCAGAACGCGCGACGTTGTCGCGAAAACTCCGATCGTCGCGCGCAGCTGACGGTTGGCTCGAGGGCCCGGCGGCGCTCGCTGCCGCTCGCTTATCGTGCGCAGTGCGATTCGGGTAGTGTGATGACGGGCGAATACGGAGAGAGATGGAGTGAGCAGAGAGTGGAATGTAGCCGTGGTCGGCGCGACCGGCCTCGTGGGCGGCACCATGCTGTCCATCCTCGAGCAGCGGGAGTTTCCCGTCGAGGAGCTCTTTCCGCTGGCGAGCGCGCGCTCGGTGGGCAGAGCGTCGCTTCAGGGGACGGGACTGCCGGTGCAGGATCTGGAGACGTTCGATTTCTCGCGCGCAGACATCGGCCTGTTCTCGGCCGGCGCGAGATCTCAAGGTGCACTGCGCGCCGCAAAGCCGGCGCCGCGGTGCGTCGTCATCGACAACACCTCGCAGTTCCGCTACCAGGACGACATCCCGCTGGTGGTGCACCGAGGTGAATCCGCACGCGATCGCCGGCTACCGCAAGCACAACATCATCGCCAACCCGAACTGCTCGACGATGCAGATGCTGGTGGCGCTGAAGCCGCTGCACGACGCGGCGCAGATCGAGCGCATCAACGTCGCGACCTACCAGTCGGTGTCGGGCGGCGGCAGGAGGCGATCGACGAGCTGGCGAGCAGACCGCGGCGCTCGCTGCACGGCCGGCCGTCACGCCGAAGGTGATCGCCAAGCAGATCGCCTTCAACTGTGTGCCGCAGATCGACGTGTTCCTCGACAACGGCTACACCAAGGAAGAGATGAAGATGTTCTGGGAGACCCAGAAGATCATGGAGGACCCGACGATCCGCGTGAACGCGACCGCGGTGCGCGTCCGGTGTTCTTCGGACACTCGGAAGCCGTGCACATCGAGACGCGGCGCAAGCTCACCGAGGCGCAGGCGCGCGAGATCCTGTGCCGGGCGCCGGGCGTGGTGGTGATCGACGAACGCAAGCCGGGGGGCTACCCCACGGCCGTGACCGAGGCGGCGGGACCGACCCGGTGTACGTGGGTCGCATCCGCGAGGACATCTCGCACGAGCGAGGTCTGAATCTGTGGATTGTGTCCGATAACGTTCGCAAGGGAGCTGCTTTAAATAGCGTCCAAATCGCCGAAATTTTGGTGAAAGACTACTTGTAAGCTATAGTGCCCTACCAGATCAGGGGGCATGTGAGCAAACTCACACAAGCTACTGTACCAAGTGGACTTACAGATCCACGTGCCGCCCTCCACGGAGCAGTGATGACACGCCATTGAAGCGCTTTCTTGCTCTCGTTCTACTGGTTAGCCCGTCGACTCTGTTCGCCCTGGGGTTGGGCGATATCCAGTTGCACTCGGGCCTCAATGAGCCGCTCGATGCGGACATCGAGCTGATCTCCGCAGCTCCCGACGAGCTGAGCTCGCTGCGCGCGGCGCTCGCCAACCGCGAGACGTTTGCGCGTTACGGAATCGAGCGGCCGCGCGTCCCTGCAGAACATCGAATTCCGCGTCGCCAAGAGCGGCGACGGCCGCAACGTGCTCAAGGTGCGTTCGCGAGAGCCGATCACCGAGCCCTTCGTGAGCTTTCTCGTGGAGGTGAACTGGTCGCGCGGCCGGTTGCTGCGCGAGTACACCTTGCTGATGGATCCGCCCATCTACATGCCGGGGGCGGAACAGACCACGAGCGCACCGGTGTCCGCGCCACAAGCGGGCGCGACGGAGGCGGAGCGCAGTGGCCAAGTGCAGCGGCCCATCGAATCAACGCCGCGCGCGGCGGAGCCCGCGCGGTGTCAGCCGGACCACTACACCCACGCCGGCAGTCATCGATGGATCGAGCTACACGGTTCGCAGCAACGACACGCTGTGGCAGATCGCCAGCAGCCTCACGCCAGGCGCGGCGAGCGGCATCAACCGCATGATGATGGCGTTGTATCGCGCCAATCCCGACGCCTTCGAGGGCAACATCAATCAACTGCGTGCCGGCGCCATCCTGCGCGTGCCGGGCGATTCCGAGTTGGAAGCCATCGACAGCGGCGAAGCGAATTCCGAAGTACGCCGCCAGTATTCGGAGTGGCGCGCGAGCCGCGGCATTGCGGCCGACGACGGCACGCCGAGCGAAGCTCGCCTGCGGCTCGTAACTCCGACCGAGGGCGGAGAAGGCACAGCGGCGCCGACGCCCGGAGCATCGGCCGAAGCGCAACAACTGCGGGATCGCGTGCGCCAGCTGCAAACGCAGCTGGACGATTCGCGGCGCATGATCGAGCTCAAGGATAAGGAGCTTGCCGATCTGCAACGGCAGATGGGCCAGCAGCCGGCCGTGCCTCCCGTGACGGAACCCGCGCCAACCGAGCCTGAAGTGGTTGGCCCGGAAGCAGCCGCCCCCGACACGACTCAGCCCCCGGTCGAAGAGCCCGCACCGGCTGTCGAGCCGGAACCCGCACCGCCGCCGGTGGAGGAGCCGACGCCGGTACCTGTGGCGAAGACGCCGGCGAAACCTTCCTGGATCGATTGGCTGCTCGCGAACTGGTACTACGCCGGCGCCGCCCTGCTGGTGCTCGGCTTGATCCTGTTTGCGCTCACGCGGCGCCGCCAGGAGCCGGACTTCGGCAACTTCGGCAAGCTCGCCGACGCGGCGCGCGGCGGCGGCGGTGGTGGCGGCAGCGTCGCGCGCGAACCGCGCATCGAACGAGAGCCGGTGACCACGCCGCTGCGAGCCGCCAAGGCGGTGGACGAGGCGTTCTTGGTCGAGGAGAGCGGCGAGCACGTCCAACCCAAGTTCAAGGTCGGCGTGGAACCGGTGCGCGCGGAGAAGCCGCGTGAGCCGGTGCGCGGCAAGAGCGCCGATGACACGCTGAGCTCCGAGACCGCCGATCAACCTCGACCAGGGCGATCCGCTGGCCGAGGCCGACTTCCACATGGCGTATGGCCTGTACGACCAGGCGGCCGACCTGGTGCGCATCGCGCATCGAGCGCGAGCCGGCAGCGGCGCGACCTCAAGCTCAAGCTGCTCGAGATCTACTTCGTCTGGGGTAACAAGGATGCGTTCCTGCAGACGGCCCGCGAGCTCGCACGAGACCCGCGGCCAGGCGGCGCCGGGCGAATGGGACAAGATCCTCATCATGGGCAAGCAGATCAGCCCGGACGACCCGATGTTCGCGCAGGGCGCCACGCCGGCGCGGCGCAGGCGCCGACTGGTCGACCTGAATCTCGAAGGCGGCGAGAACCGCGTCGATCTCGACCTGTTCGGCGAGCCAGAAGGCGAGCACGCCGGGGCCATCGATCTCGACCTGGGCACGAGGACACGGCGACGACCGGCGAGTCGCCGGTATTGCGCGAAGGCGAAGTCGGACCTCGACTTCGTCGCTCGACAAGCCGGAGCGCGGTTCCGATGGCAGCGCGACGACCCGCGAGATGGCCGCGCGGACGATGGCAACGCCCACGATCGAGACCGAGGCTTATCGAGCCGGCGCGGGATTCGCCCACGATCGAGTCGTCCTGACGCTGCAGCGCGAGTCGACGACGATTCGCGAGAAGCTGAGCCAGGCGATGCTGAATCGCGACCACGCCAGTCCCGATCAGACCGCCGAGCTGTCGCTCGACGATCTCGGGCTGGATCTCGACCAGCTGCCCGATGCGGAGCAGGCGGCGCTCGAGGAAACCGATCACCCGTGCGACGCGGCCACCATGGTGGCGGGCCTCGACGAAAAATCGCGACGCGCGCTGCGAGGAAGCCGAAACACGCTGCGCGCACGCGCGATGAGCCGACCCTGCGTTCGACCACGCTGACCGGCGAAGCGAAGATCAGCCCGATCGGTACCTGGGTCGCTCGATGACAAGACGCTCGCCGCGACGATTGCGCCGCCCGTGCGATGACCGCGGCGAGTCCACGATGGCTCGCATGCGCACGCTCGCGGGTTCCGCACCGGCCGCCGGCGATGGCGGATCGGACACGGCGCGCCGCCGCAGAGTGGACGTCGAATCGACGGCAGAGCTCGCAGGTCTGTCCGCCGACGGAAATGGACCTCGACCTCGACTCGGCTCGAGGCGGCGCTGCAGAGCGATACGATCAAGCATCCGCGCAAGGCGTGCGGGCGCCGAGCATGAGTTCTCGAACGATGTGTTCGGCACCGATACGGCGAGCCGACGCTCGATCTCGACGTCGGCGAAGTCAAGCGCGATCGGGATCGCGAGCCGACGGGCACCGCCCGCATTCCAGCTGACGAGATGGGCCTGCCAGAGCTCGAACCGGTGACCATGAGCGAAGTCGGCACCAAGCTCGACCTGGCGCGCGCCTACATGGACATGGGCGATCCGGAAGGGGCGCGCAGCATCCTCGAGGAAGTGCTGACGGAAGGCTCTGCCAGCCAGAAGCAGGAAGCGCAGCGCCTGATCGATTCCCTCCCAGGGTGACGGGCGAGTTCCTGGCGCGTGCGCCTGCCGCGCAGGCGATCGAAATGTACGCCGCGGCTGGTTGAGTCGCGGACGTACCGATCCCTCACAACACAGAGCGCCGTTCCACCATGTCAGCGACGTACCGCTCTCGGCCTCGAGTACGACGGCAGCGCCTACGCCGGCTGGCAGACGCAGGAGTCGAACCCGTCGGTCCAGCTGGTGGCCCAGCAGGCATTTGCGGCCGTTGCCGACCACCCCATTGCACTCACCGTCGCGGGCCGCACCGATGCCGGTGTCCACGCCCTCGAACAGGTCGTCCACTTCGACGCCTCAGCTACGCGCAGCGCGCGTGCCTGGGTCTACGGCGCCAACGCGAACCTGCCGCCAGACGTGAGCGCCCTGTGGGCGGAGCGAGGTGCCAGAGGCTTTCCATGCGCGCTACTCGGCCGTGTCGCGCACCTATCGCTACGTGATTCTCAACCGCGGCACGCGCCCCGCGCTTTCCCGGCAGCGGGTGTGCTGGATCCACGCGACGCTCGATCACGAGCGCATGCGCGGCTGCTGCCGCCCTTCTCGTGGGCGAACACGACTTCTCGGCGTTCCGTTCCGCGGAGTGTCAAGCGCGCACGCCGATCCGGCGCGTGGAAACGCTCGAGGTCCGTCGCCGGGGCGACGACGTCACCATCGAGGTCCGCGCCAACGCTTTCCTGCATCACATGGTGCGCAACATCGCCGGAGTGCTGATCTCCATCGGTCGCGGCGAGCGCCGAGGTGGACTGGGCCCGCGAGGTGCTCGAAGGCGCGCGATCGCCGGCTTGGGGGCGTGACGGCGCCCGCCGGGGGGCTCTACCTGGTCGAAGTGCGCTATCCGGGCGAGTTTGGTCTGCCCAGTGGACTTGATTCGGCCGCACATCGCCCTTCGTTTATGATTCCGCACGAACCGCCGCACTCCTAGGCCCACTCCCGTCCGGTTGGAGCCCCATGTCCTGGTTCGAAAAGATCATGCCTTCGCGGATCAAGACCGAGCGGCGCACCCGCTCGGTTCCCGAGGGCCTGTGGAGCAAGTGCCCCGCGTGCGATGCGGTGCTGTACCGCGCAGAGCTGGAGCGCAACCTCCATGTCTGCCCGAAATGTGGGCATCACATGCGGGTCGGGGCACGCGAGCGCTTGCTCAAGTTTCTCGATCCGGGTTCGCGCGAGCGAGCTGGCGGCGACCATCGAGCCCGACGACCGCTTGAAGTTCCGCGACAGCAAGCGCTACCGCGATCGCCTGGTGCAGGCGCAGAAGTCGACCGGCGAAAAGGACGCGCTGATCGTCATGGCCGGCACCCTGACCGGCCTCGAGGTCGTGGCCGCGGCGTTCGAGTTTCGCTTCATGGGCGGCTCGATGGGTGCAGTCGTCGGCGAACGCTTCGTGCGCGCGGTGGAGCATTGCCTCGAGCATCGCGATGCCGCTGGTGTGCTTCTCTTCGAGTGGCGGCGCGCGCATGCAGGAGGCCCTGTACTCACTCCTGCAGATGTCGAAGACCAGCGCCGCGCTGGCGCGTCTCGCCAGGGCGCGGCCTGCCGTTCATCTCGGTGATGACCGACCCGACCACCGGCGGCGTATCGGCCAGCCTCGCGATGCTGGGCGACGTCAATATCGGCGAGCCGCGCGCGCTGATCGGCTTCGCGGGCCCGCGCGTCATTCAGCAGACCGTGCGCGAGACCCTGCCCGAGGGCTTTCAGCGCAGCGAGTTCCTGCTGGAGCACGGCGCGCATCGACATGATCGTGGACCGGCGCGATCTGCGCGATCGCATCGCCTCCCTGCTGCGACTGCTGATGTCAAAGCCGGCTGCGACCGCGTAAGTGGACAGGCCGGTCCCCCGCGGGGCGCCGGCCGACAATGCCGTGAGGTTCGCGACGCTCCAAGACTGGCTCGACTGGCAGGAACATCTGCACCCGCGCAGCATCGATCTCGGTCTCGAGCGCGTGCGCGCCGTAGCCGAGCGGTTGCCCATGCGGCCGTTTTCCGTGTCCGGTGATCACGGTCGCCGGCACCAACGGCAAGGGCTCCTGCGTCGCCTTGCTGGAGGCCATGCTCGCCGCGGCCGGGTATCGGGTGGCGACTTTTACCTCGCCGCACCTGGTGCGTTACAACGAGCGCATTCGGCTTGCAGGCCGGGAAGTCGACGACGCCGAGCTCATCGACGCCTTCGAGCGCATCGACCAGGCGCGCGCTGCTGCGAGCCTGACGTTTTTCGAGTTCAACACGCTCGCGGCGCTGCTCATGTTCCAACGCGAGCGCTTCGACGCGGTGCTGCTCGAGGTGGGGTTGGGAGGACGCCTGGATGCCGTCAACATCGTCGATCCGGACGTGGCGGTGCTGACTTCGGTGGGACTGGATCACTGCGATTGGCTTGGCGCCACTCTCGAGCAGATCGGGCGCGAGAAGGCCGGCATCTTCCGCGCGGGCCGGGCGGCAGTTCTCGGCGACGCCAACATGCCGCGATCGGTTTACGACTCCGCAAGGGCAGTGAACGCCCAACTGCGGATTCCTGGAGTCGACTACCGATTTGTCGTCGAGGGCTCGACCTGGAACTGGGAGGGCCGCGGCCACGCGTTCGCCCGGCTGCCGATGCCTGCGCTGGCGGGTCGTCAGCAGGTGGCCAACGCGGCGTCCGCGCTTGCGGCGCTCGCAGAAGTGAAAGAGCGGCTGCCCCTAGGCGTCGAACACGTTTCCGCTGGGCTCACGCAGGTACGGCTGCGCGGTCGATTCGAGGTGGTCGCGGGAAATCCGGAATGGATTCTCGACGTGGCCCACAACGCTGCGGCGGCCGAAGTGCTGGCGCAAGACCTGCGCGATCGTCCGCGAGCGGGCCGGACGCTCGCCATCGTCGGCATCCTCGCCGACAAGGATGCGGCGGCCGTCATTCGGCCCTTGCTGTCCGAGGTGGATACCTGGATAGCGACCAGCATTTCCGGGGCGCGTGGCGCGACGGCTGCGGAGCTCAAGGAGCGCAGTGGCGATTTGGCGCAGCGCTGGCGCGAAGCGGCGAGTGTCGCGCAAGCCTGTGAACTCGCGGTGAGCCTGGCCGCACCCGCCGATCGCATCGTCGTGTTCGGTTCCTTCCACACCGTGGGCCCGGCCATCGAGTGGCTGGCGCGATCAGCGGCAACCTCCGCTATACTCGCGCGCCCGCACTTCGGTTAGCCTGCATGGAGACGCGCGTCAAAGAGCGACTGGTCGGCGCCGTCATCCTGGTGGCGTTGATCGTCGCGCTCGTGCCCGAGATTCTCTCCGGCCCGCGCGAAACGACCGACGCTGGTTCGCCGGCCGATTCCGAGCAGCCACTGCGAACCTACACCATCGAGCTCGAGCAACCCGATCTCCCTGCTGTGGAGACCGCCGCGACTTCGACGCCGGGCCTGGAATCCACGGCGGCGCAAACGGACGCGGCAGTGGATGCGGAGGTTGTGCCCGAGGCGCCGCCTGCCACGATCCCGGAAGAGCCCGAGCCCGCAACGCAAGCGCGGCCGGAGCCACAAGTAGCCGATCCGGCACCCACAGCAGGATGGGCCGTCCAGGTCGGGAGCTTTTCCAACGTCGAGAACGCCGAGCGCATGGCGCGCGAGTTGCGTGCGCGAGGCTTCAAGGCGTTCGTGTCTTCCCACGAGTCGCAAGGGGAGAAGCTGATGCGCGTCAGGGTGGGTCCGGAAAAAGACCGCGCGCGTGCCGAGCAGCTCGCGAAGCGATTGCGTCGCGATTGGAAGCAAGCAACCGTCGTCGCACATCCCTGATCGCGTTCGCCCGCCGATGAGGCTTCAGCCCCTAGGGGTTTCCCGCAGCGCGGGCTTTTCCCTCCACGTGCGCGATTCCGCTAGAATGCGCGCGCCCAAACTCCGGGGAACCGTTATCGCGGCATGAACGGCGCCGACTGGATCATCATTGCACTGATATTGATTTCGTGCCTGATAGGCGCTTGGCGCGGATTCATGCGCGAGGCCATTTCGCTGGCGACGTGGATCATCGGCCTGTGGCTCGCCTGGACTTTCTCGTCTTCTGTGGAACCGATGCTCGGCGGCCTGCTCTCCGGGCCGCAGGTGAAGGTCTGGGTCGCGCGCCTGATCATCCTGGTGTTGGTGGTGCTGGCCGGCAACCTGGTCGGCTTCGTGGTCACGCGAGCCGTGCGTTACTCGCCCTTCGGCGTCGCCGACCGGCTGCTGGGTGTCTTGTTTGGCCTGCTGCGCGGGGGCTTGCTCGTCGGAGTCGGCGTGATCCTGGGCGAGCTGCTCGAGCTCGACGGTGAACCCTGGTGGAACAAATCTGCCCTGCTGCCGTACATGGATTTCCTCGGCGATTGGGTGCGTGCGTTGGTGAATGAAGTCCAGGACATCTGAAGCATGTGCGGCATCGTAGGCATCGTCGGAACCTCGCTCGTCAATCAGCGCATCTATGACGCGCTGACGGTGCTGCAGCACCGCGGCCAGGACGCGGCGGGCATCGTCACCTCGAGCGAAGGTGAGCTCTTTCAGCGCAAGGGCGGCGGACTGGTGCGCGACGTGTTCCAGGAGCGGCACATGCTGCAGCTCCGTGGCAACGTGGGCATCGGACACGTGCGCTACCCGACAGCCGGTGGCGACCGCGCTTCCGAGGCCCAACCGTTCTACGTGAACGCCCCGTATGGCATCTGCCTCGCCCACAACGGCAATCTGACCAATGCCTCGGAGCTCGCGGAAGTATTGATGCGTGAGGACCGGCGTCACCTCAATACGGAATCCGATTCCGAGGTGCTGCTGAACGTCTTCGCCTCCGAGCTGCAGCGCGTCGGCACGCCGCGGGTGACGCCCGCGGACGTGTTCGCGGCGCTGAGCGCCGTGTATCGGCGCTGCCGGGGCGGATACGCCGTGGTGGCGATGATCATCGGGCACGGCATCCTCGGGTTCCGGGATCCGCACGGGATCCGCCCGCTGGTCCTCGGCAAGCGCGCGAGCAGCAGGGGTGCCGAGTACATGCTCGCCTCCGAGAGCGTGGCGCTCGACATGCTGGGTTTCGAGCTGGTGCGCGACGTCGCTCCCGGCGAGGTGGTGTTCATCGACGAGCAGGGGCGCCTCTATGCGCAGCAATGCGTCGCCGGCGCTCGCCATACGCCTTGCATCTTCGAATACGTCTATTTCGCCCGGCCCGACTCGATCATCGACAACATCTCCGTCTACAAGTCGCGTTTGCGCATGGGAGAGCGGCTGGCGGAGCAGATTCGCCGCGACCGGCCGCAGCATGACATCGACGTGGTGATTCCGATCCCGGACACCAGCCGCACCAGCGCGCTGCAGGTGGCGCAACTCCTCGGCGTCAAGTACCGCGAGGGCTTCATCAAGAACCGCTACATCGGGCGCACGTTCATCATGCCGGGCCAGGAGATGCGTGAGCGATCGGTGCGCAGCAAGCTCAACGCGATCGACCTGGAGTTTCGCGGCAAGAACGTGCTGCTGGTGGACGATTCGATCGTACGCGGCACGACTTCCGCGCAGATCATCGACATGGCGCGCGAAGCCGGAGCGCGCAAGGTGTACTTCGCATCCGCTGCTCCACCGGTGCGCTTCCCCAACGTCTACGGCATCGACATGCCCGCGGTCTCGGAGTTGGTGGCGGACAGCCGCTCGGTGGATGAGGTCGCCGCGGTCATCGGTGCCGACTGGCTGATCTACCAGAGCCTGGACGACCTGGTGCAGGCGGTTCGGCACGACAACGCCCAGATCGAAGAATTCGATACGTCCTGCTTTTCCGGCGAATACGTGACCGGCGACATCACACCCCACTACCTGGAGCGGCTGCAAAGCGAACGCTCCGACGAGGCCAAGGCGCGCCGGCGCAGCGAGCGCCGCAGGCGGTTGCGGGCCGTCTGAGGCGCGCAGCGCGCTGGCCAGCGCTTGGCGGCCCAGAGGCACGGAAACATGGCGGGCGGCACCTTCGGCGAGCGCGCACTGGACTTCTACCGAGCCCTGGAACCGCCTGCCAGACTGCCCAAGGGCATTCGCGTGATGAATCCCTACCGGGATGCCACGACCTGGCAGTACGTCGAGGCGTTCTGCAGGCGCTACCTCGCCGACAACGTCCCGCGAACGCTGGTGTTCGGCATCAACCCGGGCCGGTTTGGCGCCGGCCGCACCGGCGTGATGTTCACCGACCCGGTGGCCCTGGAATCTGTCTGCGGGATCCGCAACGACCTGGCCAAGCGCCGCGAGACCTCCTCGGAGTTCATCTACGACTTCATCCGGCATCAGGGCGGGCCGCAGCGTTTCTACAGCGAGTTCTTCCTGACGGCAGTCTCGCCACTGGGCTTCGTTCGCGACGGACTGAACTTCAACTACTACGACGATCCGGTCCTGCTCGCGCGAGTCACGCCGTTCATTGAGCGCACGCTCGACACCCAACTGGGTCTGGGGGTTTGTCGCGAGGCGGCGATCCTGCTCGGCTCGGGCGAGAATCGCCGGTTCTTCACCGCGCTCAACCAGCGGCACGGCTTCTTCCGCGAAATCCTCGCGCTCGATCATCCGCGCTTCATCATGCAGTACCGGCGCAAGCGGCTGGCCCGGTATCGGCGCGAGTATGGCCGGACGTTCGGGGCGGCACGCGCGGCGTGCGCGCGGCAGGGCACCGATGAGTGACGAGAAGCGCCGGCTCCTCCTGCACGTCTTCGAGCGTGCGTTGGCAGCGGTGAACGGCCGCACCCGGGTCCGTGAGGCGCTCACGTTCATGACCCGTGCGGGTCGCTGGCGTGTGGTGGCTGTCGGCAAGGCCGCCTCCGCCATGACCCTGGGCGCCATGGACATCCTGGGCGACGACCTGGAACGCGCGCTCGTGATCTCCAAGGACGAGCACTTCGCTCCGGCATTGCACGATGCTCCCCGGGTCGGTTGTTTCGCGGCCGGGCATCCGCTCCCCGATGAGCGCAGTCTGCAGGCGGGGGAGCAGCTGCAGACGTTCGTGCGCAAGTCGCCGCGCGATCAGACGCTCCTGTTCCTGATCTCCGGGGGCGCGTCGAGCCTGGTGGAGGTGTTGCCGCCCGGCATGACGCTCGAGGACCTGCGCAAGATCAATCACTGGGCACTCGCGAGCGGCCACGACATCGCCGCAGTCAATGCCGTGCGCCGGCGCCTGTCGATGATCAAGAACGGCGCGCTGCTCGCGGAGTTGCAGGGACGGCCGAGCGTCGCGCTCTACATCTCGGATGTGCCGGGGGACGACCCGGCGCTCATCGGCTCGGGTTTGCTCAGTGACGCCCGCGATATGCCCCTGCCGGAAAACTTGCCTTTCTGGATCGCCAGGCTCGTCCAGCCGCTATCGGCCACGCCGCCGGGTTCCGCCGGGGTTTCACATCACGTGATCGCGACGCTCGAGGACGCGCTCCAGGCTGCTTTCCTCGCAGGCGAGGCGCGGGGTCTGCGCGTGGAACGGCAGCGGGGCCGGTTCCGGGGCGAGGCGACCGAGCTGGCGACACGCTTTTGCCACGAGCTCGCGTTGAGCAATGGCGCCTTGCACCTGTGGGGCGGGGAATCGACGGTTCGCCTGCCGCGCAGACCGGGCAAGGGCGGTCGCAACCAGCACCTGGCCCTGGCAGCCGCGCGACTCATGGTGGTGCACGATGACCTCACGCTGCTCGCCGCGGGCACGGACGGGACTGACGGGCCGACCGGCGATGCCGGCGCGCTGGTCGACAGCACGACGGTCGAGCGCGGCACCCTGGGTGGATTTGACGCCGACGATTGCCTCGCCCGTGCCGATTCCGGCCGTTTCCTGGAGGCTGCGGGTGACTTGCTGCACACCGGGCCCACCGGCACCAACGTCGGCGACGTCGTCATTGGTCTGAAAGGGAGTGTGACCGCCATCACATTCGCTGCGCGGCCACCGATATGATTGAATGCGCCGGGCGCTGATCGCCCGCAGCGTGTCGCAAGGCGCATGTCGATCAAAGTTCTGCTCATCGATGACGATCCGGCGTTTCGCGCGCTGTTTCGTCATCACATCACGACGGAATGGCCCGACGCGGCCATCACCGAGTACGACCCGTTGAGCACGGGAAAGCTTGCTCCGGAATTCACGGCCGCAGGCTATGACGCGGTGCTGCTCGATCACACGCTCGGCAACGAGAGCGGCCTCGAGTGGATGACGGAGCTGAGCGCGCGGCCCGGCTTTCCGCCGATTCTCTATCTCGGCCCCTCGGGCGATGATGTCGACGTGCTGCCCGCATTACGCGCCGGCGCAGAAGCCTGCATCAGCAAGGTCAAGGTCGATCACCGGCGCTTCATCGGCGCACTGAGCGAAGCTGCGCGCAAGCGCAAGCGCCAGCTCGCCCTGACGCGCGGCACCCAGCAATCGCTGCAGGCTTACCGGTTTGGCGGCGTGACCATCCGCGGGCAACGCTTCATTCGCGCGATCTCGACCGGCTCCATCGCCAGCGTGTACCTCGCCGAGAGCGAACGGGCGGGCGCGATCGTAGTGCTCAAGGTGCTGCGCAAGGTGCCCGACCAGGACGAGGCCCACGGCACCTTCGACCGCTTCCTGCAGGAATACGAGGTGGTGTCGAAGGTCGATCACCCGAACGTGGTGCGCATTTACGATCTCGGCGTGGCCGACGATCACGCCTACATCGCGATGGAGTACTTCCCGGCGGGCGACTTGCGCGAGCGCATGCGGTCGAGGATCGACGCGACGCAGGCGCTCGAATACCTGCGACAGATGGCGGCCGCCTTGCAGGCCATTCACGCGGTCGGCGTGCTGCACCGTGACCTCAAGCCCGGCAACGTCATGCTCCGCAACGACGGCTCGCTCGCACTGATCGACTTCGGTCTCGCGAAGCAGCTCAAGCTCGACATGGAGATCACGGCGACCGGTGAAATCTTCGGCACGCCGTACTACATGAGCCCCGAGCAGGGGCACGGCGCCGAGGTCGACGAGCGCAGCGACATCTACAGCCTCGGCGTGATCTTCTACGAAATGCTCACAGGGCGGAAACCCTATCTCGCCGGCACGCCGATGGCGGTCATCTACAAGCACAGCCATGCGCCGCTGCCGGAGCTCGCTCCCGAGATCTCGCATCTCGAGTCGCTGACTCATCGCCTGCTCGGCAAGGATCCACGCGATCGCTACCAGAGCGCCACCCAGCTCCTCGATGCGATCGCCGAACTGAGCGAATCACCACTGCGCCAGGCGGCCGCGGGAGCATGAGCGCGCGGCCCGACGCGATTCCGGCGCAGCCGCCGGAGTCGCCGCTGTTTCCACCGTTGCGTGTCGCGACGCCGCCCGAATGGCTGGAGCGGGCGGGCACTCACTGGCGCGAGCTACTGGTGGATCATGCCAACTGCGAGAAGAAGGCGGCCTCGAACGCACTGAGCCTCCTGTTCGCGTACGCGGAAGACCTCGCGCTCTGCGCACAGCTCTCGCGGCTGGCGCGCGAGGAGCTGCGGCACTTCGAACAGGTACAGCGCCTCATGGTGGCACTCGAGGTGCCCTTTCAGCGCCTGTCGCCGTCGCGCTATGCCGAGGGGCTGCGGCGGGCTGCGCGTGTCCAGGAACCGGCGCGGCGCGTGGACCTGTTCATCTGTGGCGGCCTCATCGAGGCCCGCTCTTGTGAACGCTTCGCGGCGCTCGCGCCCCGGCTGCCCGAGCCGCTCGGCACGTTCTATCGCGCCCTGAGCGAGGCCGAAATGCGGCACTTCGCCGTGTATTTCCGCCTCGGCGAAAGCGCCGCGCAGGTGAGTGCGCTCGACTTCGATGAGCGCGTGGCGCAACTCGCGGCAGTCGAGGGCGTGCTCATCACGACCCCCGATCCACAATTTCGATTCCACTCAGGCATTCCCAGCCTGCAGAACTGAGCGGCTTCGTGACCGAGGTCGTGCGTATCGTCGATGCCGTGGGCGCCACTTCGGTGGCGCTGGCTCACGAGCTGGTGCGCGAATACGCTGCGTGGCTCGCGATCGACCTCGCGTATCAGCAGTTCGAGCGCGAGCTCGCAACCTTTCCCGGTGACTATGCGCCGCCTCACGGCGCGCTGCTGCTGGCACGCATCCGCGAAGCCACCGCGGGCTGTGTGGCGCTGCGGCGGCTCGATCCGCAGGTCTGCGAGATGAAGCGGCTCTGGGTGCGTGAGGAATTCCAACGTCGCGGTGTGGGCAGGGCGCTTGCAGGGGCGATCATCGAGCGCGCGACGCGCTTGGGGTACCGGCGCATGCGGCTCGACACGCTGCCGCGAATGGCCGGCGCTCTCGCCCTCTATCGGGAGCTCGGATTTCGCGACATCCCGGCGTATTACCCGAGCCCGGTTCCGGGGACGATGTATCTGGAGCTGACGCTCGGTCGCCGCGAGGAGCAGCGCTAGGGCGTTCAGGCTCGCGGCAGGCCGCGCAGCTCGAATCCCTCGTCATCCCATACGAGCACGCTTCCCTGCTCGTGCCAGTCGCCGAGCACAATGCGCGCGACCGGGCTGCCATCGAGCTCGAACCGATGCACGTCGGGACGATGCGTATGGCCGTGCAACAGCAGGTTCACGCCGGCACCGCGCATGGCGGTCTCCACGGCGCCGGAGTTCACGTCCATGATGGCGCTCATCGCCTGCGCGATGTGCGCCTTGCTGCCGGCGCGCGCCTGGTCGGCCAGTATTTGCCGCTGCTGCGGGCTGAGCGCGAGGAACATCTTTTGCCAGCCCTGATCGCGAACCATGGCGCGAAGGTTCTGATAGGAGTGATCGTCGGTGCACAGCGCATCGCCATGCATCGTCAGCACCCGCCTGCCGTGCAATTCGATGATCGTGGGATCCTCCAGCAGCCGGCAGCCGGAATCCGCACAGAAACGCTCACCCAGCAGGAAGTCGCGATTGCCGTGCATGACGTAGCACGGCACGCCCTGCGCCGTGAGCGCGCGCAGGCCCTCGACGATGCGGCGCTTTTCGGGCTCGGGATCGTCATCACCGATCCACACTTCGAACAGGTCTCCGAGGATGTAGAGCGCCTCCGCTTGTGTCGCGGGGCCCGCCAGGAAGGCGAGGAATTGCCGCGAGATCTCCGGGTGCTCGGCGTCGAGATGCAGGTCCGAGATGAAGAGCGTTGCCATGCGGCTCGATCGCGCCTACGGCACGATGGTGGCCTTCTCGATGACGATGGGCTTGAGAGGGGCGTCCTGCTTGAACGGTCCCCACTCGCCGGTGGGGACGTGAGCGATGCGATCGATGACGTCCATGCCTTCCACGATTTCGCCGAATACCGCGTAACCCCAGCGGGTCGGCAACGGATCGAGGTCGGAATTATCGTCCAGATTGACGTAGAACTGGCAGGTCGCCGAATGCGGCGCGTCGGAGCGCGCCATGCCGACGGTTCCGCGCCGATTCATGAGGCCGTTGCCCGCTTCGTTGGTCACGCTGGCCTGGGTCGGCTTGGCCTCGAAATTGGTGCTGTAGCCCCCGCCCTGCGCCACGAAATTGCGGATCACGCGATGAAAGACCGTCCCGTCGTACTGGCCGGCGCGCACATAGTTCAGGAAGTTCTCGACCGTGAGGGGTGCGCGCTCGGTCTCGAGGCGAATGGTGAAGCTGCCCATGCTGGTGTCGAAGCGCACGCGCGTCGCGGCTGGCACGGCAGCCGCCGGTGGCGCCGTGTCCTGCGCGAGCAGCGGGCTGCTCAGGATCAAGAGGGTCATCGCCAGCATTTGCTTCATGTCGGGACCTCAACGGGGAACATGGCGGCAATTCTAGGAAACCTGGCCGCTTCCAGCCAGCAGCGCTGCGTCTGCGGCAGCATCGATCTTCCCTTACCATACGAAACCATGAACGAGCGGCCGGTGACACGCTTTGCGCCCAGCCCGACGGGATCATTGCATCTCGGCAATGCCCGCACGGCGCTCTTCAACCATCTGATGGCGCGCCGCCTCGGCGGACAGTTCGTGCTGCGCATCGAGGATACGGATCGCGAGCGCAGCACCGAGGAGTTTCTGCACCAGCTGCTGGCGGACCTCGGCTGGCTGAGGCTCGACTGGGATCTCGCTGCCGCCGCTACCGCTGAGGGCGGCGTCGTACGTCAGTCGCAGCGCGCGGCGATCTATGCAGACTATTTCGGGCGCCTCGAGGCCGCAGGGCACACCTATGCCTGCTTCTGCTCGCCGGTCGAGCTCGACGTCTCGCGCCGCGCGCAACTCGCGGCCGGCCGGCCGCCGCGATACGCGGGAACGTGCCGCGACCTGACGGCGGAGGAACGGGCTGAGCGGAGCGCGCGGGGCATGTCGCCCACCTTGCGGTTCCGCGTGCCCGCGGGACGCACGGTCGAATTCGAGGACTTCGTGCGGGGTCCGCAGAAGTTCGCGACCGATGACATCGGCGACTTCATCGTGCGGCGCGCCGACGGCGGTGCGCAGTTCTTCTTTTGTAACGCGGTGGATGATGCGCTGATGGGCGTGACGCACGTGCTGCGGGGCGAGGATCACCTGACCAATACGCCGCGCCAGATCCTGCTGCTCAGGCCCTGCGGTTGCGCGTGCCGAACTATGGGCACGTGGCACTGATCACGGGCGCGGACGGCGCGCCGCTGTCGAAACGTCACGGCAGCGTCAGCGTGCAGGAGTTTCGCGAGCGCGGCTTTCTGCCGCGGGCGATCGTCAATCACCTGTTTCGTCTCGGGCACACCTCGGATCAGGAGGGCTGGCTCGAGCTCGAGGAAATGCCGGCGCACTTTCGCCTCGATCACCTCGGCCGGGCGCCGGCGCGCTTCGACGAGACGCAGCTCGCGCACTGGCAGAAGGAAGCGCTCGCGCGCGCCAGCACCGACGACATTACGCACTGGTTGCAGCCGGTGCTGCCGGCAAACGTGGATGCCGGGCGGTTGCGCGACTTCGTCGAGCTCGTGCGTCACAACGTGGTGCTGCCGGAGGACGCGAAGCCCTGGGTTGGCGTGCTGTTCGGTGATCTGCCGCCCCTGGCGGAGGAGGATCGGCGCGTGCTGGTCGATGCGGGCGCGAGCTTTTTCCAGGAGGCCGTGACCGCGGTGGATCGGCATGGCGCGGATCTGCCGGCGCTCACGGCGGCGCTGCAGTCCGCCACGGGCAGGAAGGGCGCAGCGCTCTACAAGCCATTGCGCCTCGCCCTGACGGGACGCGTGCACGGGCCGGAGCTGGCACCGCTTTTGAAGCTCCTGCCGGTGGACACGGTGCGACGTCGCCTCGATGCCTGGTCGCGGATCTGAGTTGCCGATGCTCAGGATTCACAACTCGTTGAGCGGCGCCAAGGAAGAACTGGTGCCGCTGCGTGCCGGCAAAATCGGCATGTACGTCTGCGGCCTCACGGTCTACGACTACTGCCACATCGGTCACGCGCGCATGCTGGTGGCGTTCGACATGGTGGCGAGGTACCTGCGCTCCCTCGGCTACCAGCTCACCTACGTGCGCAATATCACCGACATTGACGACAAGATCATCAAGCGCGCGGCGGAGAACGCCGAGCCCATCGATGCCCTGACGGGCCGCTTCATCGCCGCGATGAACGAGGACTGCGCGGCACTGCACATGCTGCGGCCGGATCACGAGCCGCGGGCGACGCAATTTCTGCCGCCGATGGTCGACATGATCGAGAAGCTCATTGCCCGGGAGCACGCGTACGTCGCGAAGAATGGCGATGTCATGTACTCCGTTTCGAGCTTTCCGGGCTACGGCAAGCTGTCCGGCAAGAAGCTGAAGGACCTGCGCGCGGGCGCGCGCGTGGAGGTCGACGAAGCGAAGCGCGATCCACTCGACTTCGTCCTGTGGAAGGTTGCCAAGCCCGGCGAGCCATCGTGGGACTCGCCCTGGGGCCGCGGCCGGCCGGGCTGGCACATCGAATGCTCAGCGATGTCGACCAGGATCCTGGGAGAACAGTTCGACCTGCACGGCGGCGGGGTGGATCTCAAGTTCCCGCATCATGAGAACGAGATCGCTCAGACCTGCGGGGCGCTCGATACCTCGTTCGTGAAGCTCTGGATGCACAACGGTTTCGTGCGCATCGACGAAGAGAAGATGTCGAAGTCGCTCGGCAACTTCATCACCGTGCGCGAAGTGCTCAAGGCACATCAGGCCGAGGCGGTGCGCTATTTCCTTCTCGCGACCCACTACCGGGCGCCCATCAACTATAGCGACGAGAACCTGCAGCAGGCGCGCGCCGCGCTCGACCGGCTCTACACCGCGCTGAGAGGCGTGAACGCAGCCGGATCCGTCGCCGAAGGGGACATCGAGCAGCGTTTCCGCGAGGCGATGAACGACGACTTCAACACGCCCGGAGGCGCTCGCGGTGCTGCAATCCATCGCGCGCGACCTGAACACGGCAAAAGCTGCCGGGCGCGATGCGGAATCGAAAGTGCTGGCGGCGCGGCTGGTGCGGCTGGGCGCGGTGCTCGGTCTGCTGCAGCAGGATGCCGAGACCTGGTTCAAGCAAGGGACGAGCGGCGCTGCTGCCACCCTGAGCGATGCGCAGATCGCGGAGTTGATCGCGGCGCGCGTCGCGGCGCGCAATGCCAGGAACTGGGCGGAGTCCGACCGCATTCGGGACGAGCTGGCGGCCGCCGGCGTGGTGCTCGAGGACGGACCCGAGGGCACCACCTGGCGACGCAAGTGACTTCCTGCCCCCTCTCCCGCGCGCGGGAGAGGGGGTCACCAAATTGACCCCCCGCGGAGCGGTCCGTATGATCCGCCCCCCGTGACGGCAGGCGGGTCGAGCGGGCGGGGCATGGCGCAGTCTGGTAGCGCATCTGCTTTGGGAGCAGAGGGTCGGGGGTTCGAATCCCTCTGCCCCGACCATTCACTCGAGCCGGCGCGTGGACGCATCCGGTGATGGCAGCTATGGTGACGCTGTGCGCCCGTAGCTCAGTGGATAGAGCATCGGCCTTCTAAGCCGAGGGTCGCAGGTTCGAGTCCTGCCGGGCGCGCCAGATCGGCAGGCGAGAACCTGCGATGGAGCGGGTTCGACAAAATTGCCGGGAGCAATTTTGAACGCCCGCAAGGGTGGCCCGACGGGCGAAGCACAGGGATGTGCGGAGTAATCCTGCCGGGCGCGCCAGGAACAATGGTGGACGTAGCTCAGCTGGTAGAGCCCCGGATTGTGATTCCGGCCGTCGTGGGTTCGAATCCCATCGTCCACCCCAACCCTTCCGCCGCCCCTCTCGCGTTGAAAATCTTGTGCGATGGGACACGCCGTGGAACCCGCACGGTCATTATCCTGCCGCGCGCATCGGGCTCAGCCTCAGTTCGGACTTCGCATCGTGACAGCCATGTTCATCCGCTTACTCACCGTCATTCCGGCACTCGCCCTTACCCTGATCTACGGACACGCGACCGGCGATGTCGGAAGCGCCCACGCCGTAATTGCTTTGCTTCTGGGGATGGGCATCGGCCTGCAACTCGCCCGGCCCCGTGCCCGGGGCTGACCAGCCAACGTCACTTCGATTAGAATGCGCGGCCCTCGTCCCCAGGGCCATTAGCTCAATTGGTAGAGCAGCGGACTCTTAATCCGTTGGTTGTAGGTTCGAGTCCTACATGGCCCACCATCTGATCCGTCACTTGCGTCGCTTTCTTCGCGCTCCAGATCGTCAATTGTTTCCCGATTGTTTCCCGATGGCGCGAGCCCGGCCAGTACTGCAATCCGATCCGTCGCGTCGTCGCGCTTCTGGCGCATCACGTGCGCGTAGATCTTGAGCGTCGTCGTCTCGCTCGCGTGTCCGATCACCTGCTGCACGCGCTTCAAGCTCACGCCCGCCTCGAGCATGAGGCTCGCGGCGATGTGCCTCAAGTCGTGGACGCGCAGCTCTGGTAGTCCGGCCCTGCGCAGTGCTCGGCGCAGGATGTGCCGGAGCAGCACGTCGGCCTCGATCGGTTGGCGCTCGCCTTCCTTGTTCGACTTGCCGGGGAACACCAGGCCGCGTGCCGTCCCCGGGCACGCGAGTTTCCAGCGCTTGAGCTCGGGTACGAGATAGGAGGCCAGCGGCACCACGCGAATAGCAGCGGCCGTCTTGGTACCGCCACTCTCGCCCGTCCGCGTCGCCTGTTGGTCGACGAAGATGCGCTGACCCGCCAGGTCGACCGAATCCCACGTGAGCCCGCGAATCTCACCGGATCGCAGGCCGGTCGTGAGCGCCAGCTCGACGAGCAATCGCTCGAAAGGCACGTCGAGGGCGGCGCGGAGCCTCCCGATCTCCCCGGCGTCGAGCATGTATGGCTCGCGCTTCGCCGCTCGCGGCTTCTTCACCGAAGCTGCCGGGTTGGCGTCCATCAACTCCTGACGCTGCGCGAACCGGAACACGGTCCAGCTGTTTGGGATGCTCTTTCACAGGCGCATCATACCAAGGCGGGTCAAACCGAACGGCGGCGAAGTGGTCGTCGCCACGAGGGGAGAGACCAGTGACGAAGGCGAAACGCAGCGGGTCCGGTGGCAGCGCCGGAAAAATATTTCCTCACCAGTACTTTTACGCGGCTGCGGATTTCGCCGCGGCTGCGGACGCGTATGTTTCCGCCTACGGTTCCCGCGCTGATTCGCATGTCACGTACTTTCTGCTGGCCAAGTCGTTCGAGCTTGCCGTGAAGGCGGTCCTTCTCGCCCACGGGGTCTCTCGACGCCGCGTTCGGAATTTGCAGCACGATCTTGTCGCGGGCGTCCGCCTTGCTCGACGGCTCAATATCGAGATCGTCGATCCAACCATCAGCGACACCGCGTGGGGGATCCAAGCGCTGACGGCGGCCTACGCCTCGACGGAGCTGGCGTACCGGGAGCGCGGGAGCTTCAGCGTCCCGAACGCGTCCCTGTTGCGGAAGCTCCTGCACTTCGCCCTTGAGCGGGCCGCGTGCGATGCCCTGCGGCCGGAGGCGCGCAAGCGCCTGTTGGCGGCAAGCCCGGCAAGGCCCGGTCTAACACTCGATGACATCGGCTCCTACAAGTGATGGGCACGCGTGTACCGAAGAGACATGACGAGTGTCTGCTGGCCTCAGGTCCCGACAAACGCCCGATTAAGTGAAATACAGCACGTGGCTACGTCCGCTCCCGTACATTCGGTTCAGGGATTGGACTATACTTGGCTCGTATACTTGGCTCGTTGTAACGCTTAGTTGGCAGGGTGGCGGTCTCAATGCCCGAGACTCATCATCCAGAACAAAATCACATCCTGGCTGCGCTGCCACCGTCGGAGCGCGAACGACTCTTTTCGCACCTGCAACTCGTCCCAATGCCGCTCGGCACGGTCGTGTACGAATCGGGCGACACTCTGCGCCACATGTACTTTCCGACCGACAGCATCGTTTCGCTCCTGTACGTGCTGGCAGACGGGGCGTCAGCGGAAATCGCCGTGGTGGGCAACGACGGCGCCATCGGCATCGCCCTGTTCATGGGCGGTGAGACCACGCCAAACCGCGCGATCGTGCAGAGTGCGGGCTTCGCTTACCGGCTGACCGGAACAAGAATCAAGCAAGAATTCGGTCGACACGGCCAGGTGCTTCAGGTGTTGCTGCGTTACACGCAGGCGTTGATCACGCAGATGTCTCAGACCGCGGTCTGCAACCGGCATCACACGGTAGACCAGCAGCTGTGCCGCTGGCTGCTGCTCTCTCTCGACCGCCTGCCTTCCAACCAGTTGACCATGACCCAGGAACTCATCGCCAACATGCTCGGCGTCCGCCGTGAAGGCGTCACCGACGCCGCGGGCAAGTTGCAGAGTCTCGGTGTGATCGAGTACAGCCGCGGGCACATCACGGTGCTGGACCGGCCAAAGCTGGAAGAACTGTGTTGCGAGTGTTACGCCGTAGTCAAGAAGGAAACCGATCGCCTTTTGACCTACAACGCGGTCCAGTGAATTTGCCCGTCCGGTGTCGTACGAGGCCGGAGCTGTTTCCCAATTGTTTCCCGGCCATCCGCGCCGAGGTGTAATGGGCTGGAGTCAGGCGCAAGTCGCGATGGGTAACCTGTTGGATTAACTACGACCCCATACGGCACGCTACTACTCGTCACCACTCTTAATCCGTTGTTGTAGGTTCGAGTCCTACATGGCCCACCATCACTGATCCCGTTGACCCATCGTTCATCGTTCCGTGCCGCTCGCGGGTGAGATCACCCTTTGATGAAGCTGAGCAGGTCGGCGTTGATGCGCTCGGCGTGCGTCGTGCACATGCCGTGTGGCAGGCCGGGATAGACCTTAAGACTTCCATGTTTCACCTGCTTGACGGCGAGCAGTGCGGAAATGGCGATCGGCACAATCTGATCGTCGTCGCCGTGCATGATGAGCACCGGCGCGTCGATGGTTTGGAGATCCTCGGTGAAGTTGGTCTCCGAAAACGCCTTGATGCATTCGTACTGAGGATGGGCGCCGCCCATCATGGCCTGGCGCCACCAGTTGAGCCTCACTTGCTCGTTCACGGCGACGCCTTCGCGGTTGTAGCCGTAGAACGGAACGATGAAGTCCCAGTAGGTCGCTGAGCGGTTGGCCGCGAGCCCTGCGCGCAAGCCGTCGAACACCTCGATCGGTATGCCGCCCGTATTGGACGCAGACTTGACCATGACCGGCGGCACCGCTCCGATCAGCACCAGCTTCGCGGTGCGCTCCTTGCCGTGCCGGGCGACGTAGCGCGTCGCCTCGCCGCCGCCCGTGGAATGACCTACATGGATGGCATCGCGAAGATCGAGCTCCGCCGCCAGCGTCGCAACGTCGGCCGCATACGTGTCCATGTCATGGCCGTGCGCGGTCTGGGTGGAACGCCCGTGGCCGCGGCGATCGTGCGCGATCACGCGGTAGCCCTGCTTCATGAAGAAGAGCATCTGCGTGTCCCAATCGTCAGCGCTGAGTGGCCAGCCATGATGGAAAACGATGGGTTGGGCGTCCCTGGGGCCCCAATCCTTGTAGAAGATTTCAGCACCATCCTTTGTCGTGATCGAGCTCATGACATTCCTCCTCTCACGCGGATCACCCTTGGTGGATCAGCGGGCCATATCCAACTACGTGGTGGCAGCCGCCGCAATTGCACTTTAGGTCTGGGCTTGCCCTGCTGGCCTCGAAGGCGAGTGGCCGTTGCGCAAACTGCGGTGCCATCGCTTAGTAGAAATACCTATACTCCGGTCCCGGGTCGCCTGTAATTCTGAGCCAGTGCCGGATTCGCAGCAAAAACAGACGTTCTCGATCCTGCAAGTCGGCAAGATCCTGTCGTCACCGGGCGCGATTTTCCAATCGCTCGTCGCCGATTCGCCGACCGCGTGGCGGGTATTTTTTCGTCTCGCGCTCTGGCTTGGGTTGTTGCCGCCGCTGTTCGCCTATATCGGCACGACCCAGTTCGGCTGGCGGCTCGGCGTCGAACCGGTGTTCCTGCCGGCAGGCACGGTTCTCGCGATCTGCGTCGCCTATTTCGTGGCCCTGCTCTTCGGCTTCGTCAGCAGTGCCGTCATCGCGCACTGGATGGCTGGCACCTATGACGCCAACCGCTCGCTCGGCCGCAGCTTCGCCCTGATGGCGATCGTCGGAGCGCCGCTTGCGGTCGGCAGCGTCATCCACTTGTACCCGCACGCCTTCTTCAACCTGCTGGTGCTGGTGCCGGTGCTGATCTGGTGCATGTTCCTGCTCTACCGCGGCTTGCCGGTCGTGCTCGAGACAGGGCCAAGCCGCGGCATGCTGATGGCGTCGGCACTGATCGCCTATCTCCTGGTCGCACTGGTGAGCCTCTTCGGCATCATGGTCGCGTTGTGGGGCAGCGGCATCGGGCCGCGCATCGGAGCCTGAGTCGATGCACTACGAGGACCGCGTTGTCACCGCATTCACGGGCTGCTCCGTCTTCTGGGCGTTGCTCGGCATGGCGGTGGGTGTCTATGTCGCCGCAGAGCTGGTCTGGCCGACGATCGACTTTGGCCTCGCGGGGCTTTCTTTCGGCCGCCTGCGCACTCTGCACACCACGCTCGTGCTGTTCGGCTTCGGTGTCTCGGCACTCATCGGAACCGCGTTCTACACCGTGCAACGCACTTCGCACGTGCGGCTGTTCGCGCCCAGGCTTGCCTGGGCCATTTTCTGGGCGTGGCAGGTCGCGATCTTGCTGGGCGGCATCTCGATCCTGGCGGGCTGGAATGCGGGCAAGGAATACGCCGAGCTCGAGTGGCCCTTCGACATCGCCATCACGCTGGCCTGGGTCGCTTTCGCGGTGGTGTTCTTCGGCACGATCGCCCGCCGCCGCGTCGAGTCGATCTACATCTCGAACTGGTTCTACGGGGCGCTGATCATCGTCGTGGCGATGCTGCACGTCGTGAACAGTCTCGAAGTCCCGGCGGCCTTCGGCAAGTCGTACTCGCTCTTCGCCGGCGCGCAGGACGCGATCGTGCAATGGTGGTATGGCCACAATGCGGTCGGATTCCTCCTGACCGGCGGCTTCCTCGGCATGCTCTACTATTTCCTGCCGAAACAGGCCGAGCAGCCGATCTGGAGCTATCGCCTGTCGATCGTCGCGTTCTGGGCGTTCGTCTACACGTATATCTGGGCGGGTCCGCATCATCTGCACTACCACGCGGTCCCGGAGTGGGTGCAGTCGCTCGGCATGGCGATGAGCCTGATCCTGCTGGCCCCGTCATGGGCGACGATGGTGAACGGCATCATGACGGTGAGCGGCGCGGCCAATAAGCTACGCACGGATCCCGCGCTCAAGTTCATCGTGCTGGCGCTCGCGTTCTACGGGCTCGCGACTTTCGAGGGTCCGATGCTCGCGATCAAGAGCGTCAATGTGTTCAGCCATTTCACCGAGTGGACCATCGGCCACGTGCACTCCGGCGCGCTCGGCTGGAACGCGCTCATCACGTTCGGCACGTTCTATTACCTGATGCCCAAGCTCGCCGGTGCACCGCTCTACAGCGTGCGGCTCGCGAACCAGCATTTCTGGCTGGCGCTCGCAGGCGTGCTGCTGTACGTGCTCTCGATGTGGGGGGCGGGCCTGTCGCAGGGCCTGTTGTGGTTGTCGCTCGACGAGCTGGGCGAGGTGCGCTTCAGCTTCAACGACGTGATGGCGGCGATGAAGCCCTACTACCTGCTGCGCTTCATCGGGGGCGTCCTGTTCCTGTGGGGCACAGTGCTGATGTTCTGGAATCTATCGCAGACCTTCGCGCGACGGAGCACGGTGCCGGCGGCCGTCATCGCTCCCGCGAGCGGGCGCGAGGCGGGAGCGACCGTTTGAGCTGGATCTCCCTGCACCAGCGCCTCGAGCGCCACGCAGGATTGCTGATCTTTGGCATCCTGTTCGTCTCGTCGATCGGCGGCATGGTGCAGCTGCTCCCGATCGTCACCGAGGACGAGCACGTCGCACCGGCCGCCGGTCTCGCGGTGTATTCGCCCCTCGAGCTCGAAGGTCGCGACATCTACATTCGCGAATCCTGCAGCGTTTGCCACACTCAGCAGATCCGCCCGTTGCTGGCGGAAGTGCGCCGCTATGGACCCTATTCGCGCGCTGGCGAATTCGCCTACGACCGGCCGTTCCTCTGGGGCTCGAAGCGCACCGGGCCGGATCTGCACCGCATCGGCGGCCGCTACAGCGATCTGTGGCATCGCCTGCACCTGATCGACCCGCGTTCCGTGGTGCCGGCGTCCATCATGCCGTCCTATCGCCGGCTGGAAGACGATGCGGCAGATCGCAATGGCACGATCCAGGCGCGCATGCGCACACTCGTGACGCTTGGGCATCCGTACTCGCTCGAAGACATCAAGAAGGCGCCCGAGACGCTCGCCGGACGCACGGAGCTCGACGCCTTGATCGCCTACCTGCAGTCCCTCGGGCGCAGCCAGCCGGGAGCATCGCAGCCGTGACCTGGGTCCTCTTCGTGGGTGACATGCTCGTCATGGCATTCATGATCGTCGTCATCGTGTGGGTGTCGCTGCGCTCGAGCCGCGCACATCTCGACGCGGCAGCGCGCATTCCGCTCGATGATGATGAGGCGCCGCGTGGCTAGCCTGCCCTCTGACTTCTGGGGAGGATGGATCGTCGTGATCACCGTCACGACGTTCCTCGCGTTGCTCTGGCTGGTGATCGACGTCTATCGCGGCGGCGCCGGCGCGGACGCCAACCACGAGGTCTGGGACGAGAACCTGCGCGAGGGCGCGAAGCCCGCGCCGATATGGTGGTTCTGGTTCATCCTCGGATTGATGACCGTTTCCGCGGTGTACGTGATGCTGTATCCCGCGCTCGGTCGGTTTCGCGGCGTCTTCAACTGGTCGCAGGGCAGCCAGATCGCCGAACGCGTCGCCGAGTACGAAGCGCGGTTTGGCCCGGAGCGCCAGCGCATCCTCGGACTTTCGGCCGCGACGCTGGCCGCTGACGACCGGGCAATGCATTCGGCCTGGCGCATCTTCAACAACAATTGCAGCTCGTGTCATGGGCGCGATGCCACGGGCCAGGCGCGCCACTTTCCCGACCTGACGGATGCCGCCTGGCAATGGGGCGGAGACGAAGAGCAGATTGCCGAAACGATCCGCGTGGGCCGGGAAGGAGTCATGCCAGGCTGGACCGCGGCTGTGGGCGAGAAGGGCGTCCGGCAGCTCGCCGACCACGTGCTGGCGCTGTCGCTCAGCCGGGAGTCGACTGGGAAGACCGCGCAAGGCAGCGCGCTGTACGCGCAGTTCTGCGTCGCCTGTCACGGGATCGACGGCGGTGGGAACGTACAGCTCGGCGCGCCGGCTCTCAACGATCCGAGCTGGACGTACGGCAACTCACGGGCCGACATCATCGAATCGATCGCCAATGGACGCAGTGGCTCGATGCCCGCGTTCGACGCGCGCCTCGACGACACTCAGATCCACTTGCTGACCGCGTGGCTCAAGACCGGCGCGAAGACGCCCAGCGAACGCGAGTTGGCCGCGACGCAGCGCCAGGGATTCTGAAGCGAATCGCGCGCCCCCCCGGTGTGCCGCCGGGGAAGCAGCCGCTTCAGTTGCAGTTCGCGAGCGAGTTGATCCAGTTGCGGATCAGCGTCACGCCCTCGGCATCGACCTGCGCGATGCCGACCGGCGGCATGGCCGTCGGCAACGCCGCGCCCGTTCATGCGCGCGGGCAGCACCGAGCGGTCGGCGGCACCCGGCGCGATGAGCCGCGCGTTGGTGATGCCGAGGTCGCCGAGTCCGGGCACGACGTCGCAGGCGTTGGTATCCGCGAGTGCGGTCGCGTAACGCAGATCCATGTTGGCGGTCGTCGGGCCGCCCGGGCGATGACACTGCGAGCAGTTGGTGTGCAGGTACGCGCGCGCACGCTCGCCGAGCGTGCCCGCCGTTCCGGTCGGATTGGGATACGGGACCTCGTCTGTGGGATCGGCGATCGGCGGCGTCAGCGTGTTGATCGCGTTGAGCGTCACGAGCTGGTGCGCATCGCGACCGGTCTGCGGATACGTGATGTTGAACGCGAGTTGTCGCGTCTCCAGGCCGAGCGAGCGGCCCGCTGCCTCGGTGTGACACTGCAGGCACTGGCCCTCGCTCGGATAGATCCACGTCTGTCCGCCGATCGTCACCCGCTTGCCGCCGCGCACCAGCGTCGCATCGGTCCCCTGCGCATTCCATTCGTAGCTGTAGCCCGCCCAGACGCCGTCGGGGTGACGCATGAAGAGGCGCGTCTCGATCAGACGATCGTCGAGACGGAAGTTCTTCATCAGCACCGTACCATTCGGGAAATCCCAATCGCCGTCGGCGCCGACGGTGATGTTCTGTCCGTTCGGCAATCCGATCCAGCGCTCCTTCGCCGCGCCGTCGGACCAGAATGCCGCGTTCGGCGTGTACGGAATCAGCCCGCTCGCGGGCAGTGTCGGGTTCGACGCGTTCACGCAGCCGGTGGCGGAGAGTTGCGTGGCCACGCCCGGCGCCGCCGCCACCCGAGCCGGTGATGCGGTACAGATCGCCGTGACATGTTCACGACATAGAGCTCGCCGTCGTGGTCCTCTCCGAACGAGGAGATGTGCAAGCCCGTTTCGAGCCCACCGGTCATCGTCATCGTGGGCTGCGTGTCATTGGGAATGTCCCAGATGCGCCCGGACGAGAAGTCGGCGAAGACGTAGCGGCCAACGAGACCCGGAATCGCTGTGCCACGGTAGACGTAGCCACCCGTGACGGCGGCCCCGAGCGTGTGGTCGTACTCGGCGACCGGCGGCAGCAGATTCGATCCGGCGGGCAGTTGCGCCGAGCCCACGCGCGGACTATCCTGCGTACCCTCGAAGCAGCGCCAGCCGTAGTTGCCGCCGCGCACTGACGCGATCCACTTCCTCGATCGCGCTCTCCCCGACGTCGCCGACCCAGAGGTCACCGGTCTGGCGATCGAAGCTCCAGCGCCAGGGATTGCGAAAGCCCCAGGCGTAGATCTCGGGACAGTTCTGCGTGCCGTTGCCGTTCACGTTGCAGAGCGCGGTGCTCGCGGCGAACGGATTGTCGGCCGGGATGCGATAGAGCGCCGTGCCCGTTGTGCCGCGGATGTCGATGCGGATGATCTTGCCGAGCAGCGTCGTCAGGCGCTGGCGCGTCGTCGATCGCGAAGGAGTTGCCGTCACCCGTGCCGAAATAGAGAAAGCCGTCGGGGCCGAAGGCGATGTGGCCGCCGTGGTGATGGACGGCCACCTTTGCTGATCGTGAGGACGATGCGCTCGGAAGCGGGATTCAGCGTGAGTCCGCCGTCGCGGCGAGGTGAATTCCGAGAGCTGTGTATCCGGCCCGCCGCGCGGTGCGCTGCAGGCTGGTGTACGTCAGATACACGCGCGGAGTCGCGGGGAAATCGGGGTGAAACGCCATCCCGAGCAGGCCGCATTCGGCGCACGTCGAGTCGACGCGCGCGGTGATGTCGATGAAGACCGAGGAAGCCGCGACGGCCGCGTTGTTGTCGAACACGCGCACGACGCCGAACCGTTCCGCCACGAACCAGCGGCTCGCATCGCCCGGCGCCTGCAGCATGAAGATGGGTTTCGGTGACCCTGGTGACTGGGTCCGAACCTGAGGTTCGGAAACGCCCGCTGCGTGCCGATGGTGACGCTGCCCGTGGCGCGATCGGGCGCGATGCAGGTCGTGTTGCTGGGCCGCGCGTCCAGTCCACTGGTCGGCGGGGCCGGCGGGGCGGCGGCTGGTGTGTCCGGTGCACCTCCGCCGCCGCCACCGCAACCGGCGATCAGGAAGGCCAAAGACAACAAAAAAAGGAGCATCTCTGTTGCGTGGCTTGCCTGGGGCATTAGGGGCTTCCTCGTATGGTCCCGCCGATCCCTGCACAGAGCGCGTTCTATAGAGAACGCCTGCCCGCCGTCAAGTTCCGCGACAGGCCTTCAGCGCGCGATATGCCAGCGCTCAAGATACGCGCGTAAGTAGCACAGCCTCCGCAAGATTCTGCGGAAGTGAAAGCGCAAGAACCAGGGCTCTGCATCGACAAGAGCGCGCGACTTGATCCGTTGCTTGTACGTTATACAGGACCCACGACCTGCCCCGTCACTTACCGCGCCTTCCTCACGCCAGATCGTCGGTTGCTTCCCGATTGTTTCCGGCTCTCAGCCTGGCAACGGGCAGCACACCAGCGCCAACCAAACGCGCGACTGCTGCTGCAGTCCGAAGGGCACATCGCAGGCCGCGTGCAAGCTTCGATCGTTTCGCCCTCGAGCATGCCGCGCGCTCTCCGCGCGCGCCGATTTGACATTAATTGCCTGCGACGCAGCTTGACTTAACTTTTGCACGCGGCGCACGTTCTTTTTCACACAGCCAGCACACGCGGTGGAGCACCGTAGTACGCACGGACTGCAGCGCCACAAAAAAACACGCGCAGGGTGATGTCCCCCGCGCGTGTCCGGTTCTTCCGGCGGTGAACGGGAAGCCTGGAATGGCTTCCCTCACCGGATCACTGCATCAAGGTCCGCAGACGAAGCCGCTCGCCCGCAGCGAGAAGGCTCGCACGCTGCCCGTATCCAGGAACGCTCTGTCGCTCACGTTCAGATTCCACACGCCATTCGCGTTCTGTCCGATGAGCGCCGCAAGCGGCGTCGCCGGCCGGAACGTTCCAGTGTACGGAGCCCCCGCGACTGTGATGTTCTGGATGGAAGTGGCGCCAGTGTCGTCGAGGACCGTCTGGCAGAAGTTGTTGCCGCTGTTGCCCGTCCCGCCGGGCGCACTGAACAGCGTGACTGCTGTTCCACCCGGAGACGTCAGTGTCGCGACCAGGTCGCCGACCCAGGTGTGATCGAGGCCCACCGTGGTCGAGCCGGCAGTGGCACTGCACGTGGCTCCATCGATGCTGAACACCATCCGGGCGAGGTTGCCCACGCCAGCGACGGCAAGCGGGACATTCACCCCCGCCAGGTTGCTGTCGGGAATCGGCGCGGCCGGTCCGGTGTACGAGATGACGGTCGCCGCTCCGGCGGCTCCCGTTTGCACCGGCACACTGAACGATACCGGCTTGGTTCCAGTGCCCGTATAGGTCGCGGTCAACGTGAACTGAAGCACCGTGCCGCAAGGCACCGCCGCACCGACCGTAAAGGCGTACGGCGTGACGTTCGTTCCCGATGCGCCCGCTGGCAGATTCGGATACGCCGACGCCCCCTGAGTGACGGTCACGCCCGCCGTGCTCGTGGCAAGCGTTGCGCTCACCGCAGTGGCATTGGCGCCGCCGTTGTTGAGCAGCTGGATCGAGAGCGTTCCGCCTCCGCCCGGGTTGATCGAGGTCGCGCCACCGGCTGGTGTCGCGGTCACGGTCCCGAGCTCGAGGAACACGGCCGGCTTGGCACCCGAGGCTCGCAGCGCACCCATCGCCGAGACGATACCCGCACCGCTGTCACGATCGCGGCCCGCACCTTCGATATCGATGGCGCTGTCGATCATGGACGAACGGATACGAAACGCGTTGTTGCCTGGCACCGCCGACTTCATCAGCGCCGCAATGCCGGCTGCATGAGGAGCTGCCGCCGAGGTGCCGAAGAACGGCTGGAAGCCCGGGGTGTTCGTCTGCACGCCGTCGGCCGCCGTGACCTCCGGCTTCAGCCGGAATTCACCGCCACCGCTTGCGAAGGTGACTCCGCCGCGGATGCGCACGCCGTTCGGGTGGTAGAACACGCGCCGGTGACCGTCGGTGCTGAAGAGCTCCACCTGGGTGGTCGGGCCGCCCTGGAACACTCCGCCGATGGCCTCGGCCTGATCGACTGCCGCAGTGGCTACGGCGTCATGTGCCGCCGAGTGTCCGTAGTTGCCGCCTTCGGAGCTGATCGCCAGCTCGCCGCCGAAGTTCACCACCCGCACGGCGCGAGTCTGTGCACCCGGGTTTCTCGCCACGACGACCTGCAGCCCGGTCGGAATGAGGAAGCCGACGAACTCGAACGGCAGATCGGTCGCCGTCCTGGATGTCGGTAGAGGCCACCAGCACGTTGCGCAGGTTCGTCGTCGAGGACGAAGAGGTCGTAGTCGTTCGAGGACTGCGGCGACTCGAGCGTGCCGGGATCTGACCAGTGCAGGATCAGCGGGGCCGCCGGTGAACTCGACGCGATTCGAGACCACCTTGTCGCTGCCGTAATCGAAGTTGTGCACGGTGTAGCCCGCGGGCAGCGTCGAGCAGCGTTCCCGCCGCCCTGAAGTCGCCTTCCCAGGTGCCGGAGGTGCCGTCGCTGTAGTTGCCCTGGTTGCCGGCGGACGAGAAGTACAACGCTCCGTCCGCGGTCACGTCGTTCACCGCCTGCGCGATGATGTCGTCCTGGTACGGGGACTCGAAGAAGTAGATCACGTCGTCGACGATGACGTCGCAATCGATACGTCGAAGCGGAGCGTGCGGATATTGTCCGCGAAGCCCTCAGGGCTCGTGAACGCGGTGGCGAAGAAGATCTTCGCTCCCGGGGCCACGTCGTGGACGATCTCCATCATCGCGGTGCCTTCACCAGATCCGGGTCGACCGTCCTCTCCCGGCACGGTGACCGTGTCCGGACGGCAGGTCGCCGGTGGCGATCGACGCCTCCTTGAAGTCGTCGCTGTCGGACAGGACGCCGACTTTCACGCCGGTGCCGTCGGTATTGAAGAACTTCCGCGCGCGATCCGCCTGGTGCGCAGCATCGCCCTCGGATTGGACCAGTCCCACGTTCGTGGCAGCACCCGGGGCCGACAGAGACGCGGCGCGATCGCCCTTGAGCGCCCGCTGCATCGCTGCCTGTACGCGCGCGACGCGTTGCGGCCACGAGCTGTCACGCAGCTTCGCCACCGGTACGTTCGGCGGGTTGGCGCGATTGGTACGCGCCTGCAATGCAGGCCGGACAGCCCGGACATAGCTCAGCGAGGCGAGGGCCTCGAGGTTGGCCATGGGCATCCACGCGCGGACACTGTTGTGCGCGGCCGAAGTGGCCACGACCGTGCCCGCCAGGGTATCGATCTCGCGCTCGAGACCGCCACCCAGGTCGCCCTTCACGTCGACGAGAACGCGCCCGTTGGCGTCGACTTCCAGCAGGCTCACGATTTCGTCGGTTTGGTCGGGCGCCGACGTCGGGGCCGCCTTTCTGTACGCCGCCCGGCTTGGGTGCGACGAATCTGCCGCTCTTTGCGTAGAGGAGTTGCGAGGAAATCTTTCTTTGCGCCGGTGAGCGTGCGGCCTTCTCATCGACCAGCGCCTTGATCTGCGCCAGGGCGGTCGGTGGTAACGCGATCTGAGCGAGTGGATCGCTCTCGGGCTCATTCGATCCGGATCCACCTCCGCATCCGAGCACCACTGCGGCGCTCGCAAACATCACAAGTAACGCGCGTAGTAACTTCACGGTCTTCCCTCCCGTGTTCGAAAGTTGAAGGAAACGCGGTTGGCCCGCGTGTTTGTTGTCGTCGCTCGGTACTTCGCCTGCTTCGTCTTCTCGTTATCGGGTGTTTCGCAGTGACGAGACTGCTTGTTGTGGGGACGAGAGTTTGCGCGCTGTAAAACTCAAGTCAATATGAAAAATTGCCACTGCACATTGTTAAATCACCGTCGCGGCACTTCGTAAAGCATCGCAAGCGGTGGCGATTCTCAAGTGGACTCGCGCGAATGCGTTGCAAGTTGCGACAAACGTTGAACACGTCCGCGCAACGCATCCCGACGAGATCGGCAATCGCCCGACGCTTGCAGCGCGTCGCAGCCGCACTGGCTTCGTTGGAAGTTGCTGCACGCGAGGCGTGGCCGTGGAGCATCGGGACCTGCGTCTGCACAAACCACGAGCCTTGAAACGTCACGGTGCAAGACGAGAAGGGAGCTCCGGCAACGGCGTGCGGACGGATCGAGGACACCTGCCCGACACTCGTGTGCGCCCGCGGACGCTGGACACGGAAACACTGTCGCAGCATTTGCGCGGGTCCGCCTGATCAAGCGGCGGCGGGTTGCGATACCTCGATAACCGAGGTATCGTTGAATGCGATGTCTAGCAAGTCGAGTGACAGCCTTGCGGTCGAACGCTGGGAAGTGCAGGTCCGCAAGGGTGTTCTGGAGCTGGTGGTGCTCGCCGCACTCTGGTCCGGACGCCTCTACGGGCTCGAGCTCATTCGCTTGCTCGAAGGTGACGCGCGGCTCGACGTTCCGGAAGGAACGCTCTATCCGCTGTTGAACCGCCTGCGCGCGGATGGCCAGGTGACGTCTGAGTGGGTGGAAGCCGAGGCCGGTCACCCTCGCAAGTACTACAAGCTGACGCCGGCAGGGCGTCGCCGCGTCGTGCAGATGGCGAAGTTCTGGCGCGGATTTGCCAGCAGCATCGACGGAGTGCTGGCGCCGGTTCTTGGGGAGCGCAAGCGATGAGCATTGCGGGAACTGTCGAGCGGGAGATGGACAGCTACCTCGAGCGGTTGCGTGCGTCGCTCAGTGCGTTGCCATCCGAGCAGGCCGAGGACATCGTCCGGGAAATTCGCAGCCATCTCCTGGACAGCATCGGCAGCAACGAGGAGGGCGATGAGAATCGCCGCCGCCTAGACGAGGCGCTGGCGCGGCTCGGCGATCCGACGACTTTGGCGAGCGCCTACCGGATGGACAGTCTCGCGGTGCGTGCCCAGGCCTCGCGCTCTCCGATCCTGTTGATGCGACTTGCAATGCTCTGGGCGACGCGCAGCCTCGAAGGCATTGCGGCGCTCGTGGTGGCCTTCGTCGGCTATGCGACGGCGCTCATCGGCCTTGGCTGTGCGCTGTTCAAGCCCTTCATGCCCGATCGCATCGGGCTGTGGATGAGTGAAGTGGCCCCGGACGATGTCTCGTATCAACTCGGCCGCGTCAGCACGCCTCCAACAGATGCGCGTGAGCTGCTTGGCTGGTACATCATCCCGCTGGGGCTGATCGTCGGCGCCATCGCGCTCACGGCGACGACGCGCTTCCTCCTCGCGAAGGCGAGGAAATACCGCAAGGCGCGTGATCGGGATGTGCCCGGCACACCGGGAAATCGCGCGTGACGATGGGCGGGGAGTCGGTCTATGCACCGCGGTCGATCGGCCCCGTCGCGAGTGGTGCGCGCATCGGTGGGCTGGACGCCGTACGCGGCTTTGCATTACTCGGGATCCTGTGGGCGAATGTCCGTCAGATGTTTCTGCCATTCGATGCGGGCAGTTTTGACGTAGCCCTCGGCGGGAGCGACCGTCTCGCGTGGCTCGACTGGCAAGTCTTTCACGCGCTCATCGACCTGAAGTTCCTGACCCTGTTCTCGTTGCTGTTCGGCATCAGCTTCGCGCTGCAATACGAGCGCCTCGACGCACGCGGGCCGGGGTTTGAGCGCATCTACCTGCGACGCGTATTGATCCTGGCGGCGTTTGGCGTTCTTCACGGGCTGTTGCTGTACTCCGCCGAAGTTCTGCTCGCCTACGCGTTGGCCGGTCTCGGGTTGCTCGCGATGCGTCACTGGTCGGCCGAGCGACTGCTGCGCGTCGGGCTCGTGCTGCTCGGCGTGACGTTCGTCTGGGGGTATCAGATCGGCAGCCTGGGCCGTTTCTCCGTCGTCATCACGGCGGCCAGCGCCGTGGCGTTCGCGATGGTGATGCTGCTGCTGTGGTCGCGCAGCTGGCGGGTCGCGTTGGGGGTGTGGATTGTTCTGCTGATTGCGGCGGGCTTCGTGCTCACCCTTCAGTTTGCAGGCAGCAACCCGGAAGGCGCGCTCGTCAACGAGTACCGGGAAGCGCAGCTGCAACTCGCAGCCATCTCCGCGGAAGCGACTGTCGACGCTCCGAAGGAATGGCTGGTGCGGAAAACCGGTGACTTCGGCGACCTGGTCGGCCTGCATGCCGAGCAATACGCGCAGCTGCTTTTGTACCTCGTGGTTTTTCTCCTCTGGCGCACGCTTGCCCTGTTCATGATCGGTGCCGGGCTTTTCCGCGGCGGCCTCATCACCGAGCGGTCCGCCGCCGAGTGGTTGCCAGTGGCGCGCCTCGGCTTGCTCGTCGGCTTACCGCTGACACTCCTCGCCACCTGGCTCGAGGGGCGCGAGCTGCAGGGCCTGGTGGACTGGCGCTGGCCGGAATTCCTGCATTCGTTGAGCGCGCTGCCGCTGGCCGCGGGTCTCGCAGGATGCGTGTTCGTACTGCGAGAGCGTCCGGGCCAACGCCGGTTGTGGGCACGTGTCGAGGCCGCCGGCCGCACCGCGCTCACGAACTACGTCGGCCAATCATTCGTGATCGCACTGTTGGCCGAACCCTGGGGCTTTGGACTCTATGGACACCTGAATGGCGCGCAGATGACTGCCGTCGCGATCGCGGTATACGCGCTGCTCGCCGAGGCGAGCTACCTGTGGCTCGAGCGTTTTCGCCTCGGTCCGCTCGAGTGGCTCTGGCGTTGCGGCACGTATTGGCAGTGGCTACCCAATCGCCGGCTGCAACCTGAAGGCGGGCGCGCCTAGTCGAAGCGGACGGGACGTGTCCGCTTCCAAGCCTAGGCGTCCGGTCGAATGTTGGCGTTCAAGCGGAACAGGTTGTCGGGGTCGTATTTCGTCTTGAGGGCCACCAGCCGCGCGTGGTTGGGCCCGTAGTTGCGATCGGTGCTCTTCTGGTCCGCCTCATTGAGATTGGTGTAGTAGCCCTCCGTAAAGCGTACCAGCTTGTCCCAGTTCGCACGCACTGCGTTCCGACCCTGCTCGTCGTACGTGGCATTCGGCCATTCACTGAGCAGCATCAGGTTGGCGCGTGTCCGCCGATGCGGAAAAGCCGTCGCTGTCGGCTCGATGTCCGCAATCGCCCCGCTGCTGTCCTGGAAGTAGGCGCCGAGAGTTTCGTTCGGCCGAAAATCCTCCATCAACGCATCGATGAGGCCCGACGATAGCTCGCGTACGAAGCCGCCCTTCATGTAGTGATGGTCCGAGGAGTCGGGCGGGTCATCGAAGTACTGCTGCACGAACAGGTAGTCCCGCGGGCTGATCGTGTTCTCGACCGGCTTGCCAAAACTCAGCAATGGCGCGATAGCTTTCTCGGCTGTTTTGAGATCTCCCGAATAGCACGCGTAGATAGCGGTACTCAGTCCGCCGCCCTTGTCCGCAGCCACCTCGAGGTCCGTGCTGAGCTCACGCGGCGTGCTGGCGGCGAGCTCGCTGTAGAACTGCATCACGGCCCGCGCGTCCCGAGTGGGATACACGATGTAGCCCGCCAATACCTTCGGGCCCATCGCATGCAGGCGATACTCAAACGAGGTCGCGACTCCGAAGTTGCCGCCGCCGCCGCGGATCGCCCAGAAAAGATCGGCATTCTCTTGCGCACTCACGCGCCGGATCTGGCCATCCGCCGTGACGAGCTCTGCGGCAATCAGGTTGTCGCACGCGAGGCCAAACCGGCGGCCGAGCCAGCCGAACCCGCCGCCGAGAGTCAGGCCGGCCACGCCGGTATCCGAAATCTGGCCGAGGGTGGTCGCGAGCGCGTGGCGCTGCGTCGCCCCGTCGACGTCGCGGCCCCACGCACCGCCGGCGGCTGTCGCCGTGCGGGCCACGGGATCCACGCGTACCGAGCGCATCTGCGACAAGTCGATCATCAGGCCGCCGTCGCACACTGATTGGCCCGAAAAGCTGTGTCCGCCGCCGCGGACCGCCAGGAGAAGCGCGCGCTCGCGGGCGAAGGTGACCGCCTTCGAGACATCGGCCGCGTCGGCACAGCGCGCAATGAGCGCCGGGCGCCGATCGATCATGCCGTTCCAGATGCGGCGCGCGGAGTCGTAGCCTGCATCGCCCGGCACCAGCAGCGGGCCGCGCAAGCTGGCGCGCAATTCCTTGAGCGCGGCCTTGTCAATGGTCGTGCTCGCACCGGAAAGCTTGATTGCAGCGATGTCGGTTGCGATCGGGGACGTCGCGGACAGCAATCGTCCGAGCGGCAGCGCCGTTGCGGTACTGGCGAGCGTCGCCCTGCAGAAGTCTCTTCGTCTCATGCTGGAACCTCTACCGGTGACTGACGCGAGCGCGCGCGATGTTCCCGTTTACGAGGCGTTGCGAATCTGGGCGAGGGTGCGTTCGAGCCGTTGCGTGAGGGCGGCATCTGTATTCGGCGGCAACGAGCCGCGCCAGCTCTCATCCAGGACTTCCTGGGCGCGTTCCGGCTGATTGGCGGCGAGGTAGCGCTCGGCCGCGTCCAGCCGCACGGTGATGCTCCTGTTCGCGTTGCCCGTCTGCGAGTAGCCAGTCGACAGCATCTTCACGGCTGCGGGAGGCAACCCGATCTGCTCGGTGACCGGTACGCCGCGGTTGTAATCCTTCGCGGAGCTTTGCGCGTGCTCCAGCATCCAGATCGCTCCAGCGTAGGGGGTCTCGCGATTGACCCACCGCTGCGTGTACGCGTACATCATGCCGAGCGCCAGGCGCAACTCGAAAATCTGCCGATAGTCGGCCTGCGCAATGGCCATGCCCTTGGTCTCGAGCAGCTGCGACTCATAGCGTTTGAGAATCTGCGTGAGCTCATTGACGCGGCCGCTCTGGAAAAGAATTTCCGCGAGCGCGACGAACGCGCGCGGATCGGATCCCGGGCCGCTCAGGTCGACGGCCAACCGGTAGTACGCTTCGGCCTTGCTGAGATTCGCGGCGTCACCCGCGGAACGGTAGATCTCCGCACAGCGACGCATCAGATTCTGCATGACCGCAGAAGGGCTGCCGGCCGCGATCCTTTGATGCTGGCTGTGGCCGCGTCGCCACCAAGTGAACGATTGTGCCGGTACCGGTTGCTTCAGCGCGGCGCGGAGCTCACGGACGCCCGCGCCAATCGCTTCGTCGTTGCTGAAGTGCTCGACCTGCTTGCCCGCCGCCGTGCCGGAGAAGCGTGGCGGCCATGCGGTGTAGGCTGGGTTGCCGAGCGAGTCCCCGATGCTGACCAGCAGCTTGGCGCGGTCGGCAGGAAAGGTCTCCAGGCCTGAGGCGGCAGCCTCCAGCGCGCGCTCGACGAGGCCCGCGGCATTGAGCTCCGCGAGATACTCGAGCAGCGGTTTGGCGTTGTCGCTCGCGAGCGCGACGTCGACGACCAAGCGGTGCGCTTCCAGGTTGGCGCGATCGGCCGCCGCGGCCTGCCCGGCGAGATCCAATGCAGCCGGGAGGTCGCCCGTTTCACGCTTGAGCGCCGCCCGGTTGAGCAGGTACACGCCCTTGCGTGAATCGTCGAGTGCAATCGCCCGCGACAGGAGCACGTCGGCCTCCGCGCGCTTGGCGGGATCTGCGCGGTACAGCTGTGCGAGATTGTTGAGGGCGGGACCTGAAGACGAGTTCACCGCGAGCGATTGTTCGTAGGCGGAAATCGCTGCGGTGCGTGCTGCGCGCTTGTCGGCATCCGGCAATTGCCCGGTCTGAACGCGTGCTTGCTGCGCGACGCCGAGATAGAAGAGGGCGCTCGCCTCTTCGCCCTTATCTCCAGTCAGCGCCGCCTCGGCACGCGCATTCTCCAGCACCGTGGCAGCCTGCGTGGCATTGCCCTCACGCAGCAGCTCTCGTCCCTTGGCAACGTTGGCCTTCGCGCTGATGGTTGTCCCCTGAACGGACGGTGAGACCTGCGTGGCAGGTCCCTGGACAGCTGGCGAAACCTGAGTGGCAGGACTTTGAGCAGCTGGCGAAACCTGGGTGGCAGGACTTTGAACAGTTGGTGAAACCTGGGACGCAGGACTTTGAGCGGCTGGAGTGTGCTGACCCTTGACGCCCTGAACGGCCTTCTCATCCTTCTTGGCAGGCGTCTCGGCCTGCACGGCGGCTGCCGGCGCCTGATACTTGGCAGTGTCGCGCCCCTGCACGGCGGCGGCCGCGCAAGCGAACAGCAGGAGCGTCGCGAGTGTCGCTGCGGTGCGTGGCCGGCTCATCTCAATTCTCATCGAGAATGACGCCGTCCAGCACATCGGGATTCGCGTCGTAGACGTAGTGATCGATGCTCACCCGCAGCGCCTGTTGCGGGTTGCGGCTCAACGGGTCGACACAGGTGTCCCACAATTGCGCGGCGTCGATCGGTGCGCCGCCGCGCGTGCACTTGTCGACGTGAGTCTGAGTGTTGCCGAGGAGCGGATCCGTGAGGCGCGGCGCCAGCCCCGTGAGCATCACGCGCATCTGTTCGGGCGCTCCGGCATCGCTGCCGCGATAGCTCACCAGGAACACGGCCTTCTCGCTGAGTCGTGCCTGCTGCCAGGGCACTGGAACGACGACCAATCGTTGTCCCGGCGGCACGGTGACGCTGGTAGCGAGCGGCACATGCCGCAGGAACTCGTCGCGGAGATGGTTCGAGTTGGTTTCCGACTGCACCCAGCCGACCACCTTTTCGCGCAGCAGCTTGAGAAAGGCGCCGCGATCGTCGTGCACGGGTCGTTCGGCGTTGCTGCCGGAATAGAGCGGCTGGGGAAAGACACTCGGCATGCGCAGGTTCTTTCCGGTGATCTCGGCGCGCCACTCGAGGCTCACTTCCGGCAGCATGTCCGTGGGCCGCTCGGTGACGGCTGCGATCAGGCGACCGGCCGGGACGCCCGCATCGGCCGTCACCCACCAGTCGACCACGGGAAACTGCTGCGCGAGAGAGGCCGCCACCTCGGTCGCGAGGGTGGATTCAATCCTCTGGCGCCGCGCATCACCGAGCCCGGTACGAAACTGCGACGACTCGATGGTCACGACCACCTGCACCGCGCGCGGAGTCAACGCGTGCGCGGACGCGCAAGCGAGCGATACGGCCAAGAGGCACGCGAACCTACGGAGAAGCGGGGCGGCAATCCTTGGAATCGGGCGCCAGGAAGAAGGTCCGGGGACCACGTGCGATCTCGAACTGGCAGTGGAACCAGGAATCGCGTTGTGCGCGCGCACCCGCCGAAATCTCGTAGCGGCCGACTTCCACGCGAATCCTTGCACCCGGCTTGCTCCCTGAGACCGGCACCGTGAGCGCTGAGCGCAGCAATTTTGCGACGATCGCCTTGCTGTCATCAATACCCTGCTCGTCGAAATATTGGGTCAGCTCGCTGGTGAGCGCCGTGGCGTCCTGCCGTGCCTGCAGTCTTTTCAGGTCCGGGCGCGCCGCGCCCGTATAGACGATGCCGCGGACCAGGTCCGCCACTCTCTCAGTGCGGCCATCGACTTGCACCGCCAGGTCGTAGTGCATGCCGTCGCCGCCCGGCTCTTCAGGGAGGCTGCCATAGAGCTGAAACCCGGGAACCAGGCGCGCCCCTTCGCCACGGTCGAGCTTGCCGTAGAGCCAGTAACCTGCGAGCGCCGCCGCCAGGACGCCGGCCACGGCGAGCGCGATCCGCGGCCAGCGACTTCGTGGCGGCACGACCGCTTCGATGGCTTCGACCAGCTTGACGATGTCGGTTTCGAACCGATCGTCGTCGATCGCAATTGCGTTACGCGTCGCGAGCGGCTTGAGGTCGTCCGGCAGCTCGACGGCTGACGGCATCGCGGCGCCGTTGACCAGGACGGGGATGACCAGCATGTTGCCGGCGAGTCCCTTCGACACTTCGAGCCGGACGTAGTCGCCGGCCGCGTGAAGGCGGCGCAGGCCGGCGCTGTCCGCGCTGCTGGCCCAGGTATTTCCAATGACGACCACCAGCACGCGGCACGAGCTCAGGCGTTGCTCGATGATCTTAGGGAAGTCCGCACCGGGCTCTATGTCGGAGACATCCATGAACACGGTACGGCCGAATACGCGACGCAGCCGGTCATACAGGCGGTGGGCAAACGACTTGGAGTCGCTACGGCGGTAGGTGACGAAGATCCGGATCATGTGCGGCCGCGTCTCAACGCAGCGCGATGAGCACCGCGATGACGGCGATCACCACCGCCGTGATCTGGCCGAGCATCAAGCGACGCGTCTGTTGATGCAGAGTGGTCACGGCGGTCGTGAGCTGTGCCAGCTGATCGGCGATGTTGGTCACGAGCTCCGCCTGGCGTCGCTCGTTCTCCTCGAGCGCGCTGATGCGCGCCGCTAACGCGCCATCGCCCGTGACGACCTCGGGGACGACCGGTGGCGGCGACGCCGGCAAGCGACGCGTGCGCTTCAGCAGTTCACGCGACACTTCCAGGATCGACGGCATGAGCTGAACGATCTGAACCCACGGTAATGGCATGGCGTGCTCCGGCGGTCTCGGTCTTTGCGGCAAGTCTACCGGCTGAGAGGTCACACCTATCCCTGTTCCTTGGGGTCTGACCCCGAGGTGGACGCATTGCATCAAATGCAGTGCGTAACCGTCTCATTTCTACCACGAATTATTGCTGTGATCGGCTGCTCACAACCGCGTTACGTCGCTTGCGGTGCCTGGATGATCCCGCAAGGATGCCGGCCTGCTGACATTCGCAATTGGACTAAATCCGAGGAGGATTTGTGCGAAAACTCGTTTTGGCTGTTGCCGTAGCGCTGGCGGGGATCGCCAGTGTGCAGGCGGATGATCTGAGCTACTCGTACGCCGAAGGCGGCTTCGGCATCGTCGACTTCGACGCGGTCAGCGACGAAGGCGACGGTTACTTCGTCGGCGGTTCGCTCGGCTTCGGCACCAACTGGCTCGGCTTCGTCGAGTACAGCATGGCGGAGTTCGAGGACTCGGGCGTCGAGGCAGATGTCGACGAGATCCAGCTTGGCTTCGGCGGTCACTTTCCGATGAACGACTCCGTCGACTTCATCGGCAAGCTCGCCTATGTCGAGCAGAGTGTCGAGGTGAACACGGCGTTCGGCAGCGGCGAAGCTGACGAAGACGGCTACATGCTGTCGGCCGGCGTGCGCGGCGTGGCGCTCGGACGCCTGGATCTCACCGGTGCGATCGAGTACACCGATGTGGGTGAAAGCGATGACACGGGCCTTTCGCTCCGTGGTCTCTACGAGTTCACCGACATGTTCTCACTCGGCGCTCGCGTCGGCACGTCCGACGACGTGACCGAGTACGGCGTGTTCGCCCGCTTCACGTTCTAGTTCCTAGTCTCTCTACCGCGGCGGCAGGAGCAACAGTTGTCCTCGCCGCTGCGGATGAGAGGCCTTCCCTCGCTTCACAAGAAGTCCCGGCTCTACCGCGATGCCTGCCGGGCGGCGACGCCGGCAAGCATCGCGTCAAGGGCGGCGCGATCGAACCACTGGCCGCGCACAACGACGCCAGCGATCCGGCGGGTGTTGGCAATGTCCTCGACCGGGTTCGCATCGAGCAGCACCAGGTCCGCGGCCTGGCCCACGGCAACGACACCGAACTCACCTTCGCGCTTGAAGTGCCGCGCGACATTCACGGTCGCCGCTTGCAGCGCCGCCTGAGGCGGAATGCCCGCTTGCACGAGCGCCGCAAGCTCGTCGTGCGCCGAGAAACCGGGAACGTTGAAAATCTGCGGCGCGTCCGACCCCACCAGGAGCGGCGCACCTGCGACATGCAGTGCACGAATCAATTGGCGGCGCAGATCGAGAAAGCGATCGGACTGCGCCGCGGTCAAGGTCGCTCCGCCGAGAAACCGCGCGTGCGAGCTCATCCAGTTTTCGGCGGTCGCAGGCGGCAGGTATTTCATGGCGGGCCGGGCGCGCAACTCGGCAACGCTTGCGGGAGGGTGCGCGAATCCTTCCAGGAATGCCTGTGTCGGCACGTTCCACGTGCCGGCTCTCAGCGTGTGCTCGACCAGCGGTCGGATGCGCGCTGTATCCATGCACTCGACCGCACCGATTCCGAAGAAAGTGGGCGCGTGGCGTTCCTGGCAGACCGGATCGGCGAGCGCCTCGAGGTAGCCGTCGAGGTGGTCGACTGCCGCGTAGCGCGCATCGAGGGCGCGCTCGATGCCGACCTCCGCCGAAACGTGCCCGGCAAAAGGAATTCCGGCCTCGTCGGCAGCCGTTGCGATGGCATCGAAGACCGCGCGCTGCAAACCGGGATGAAGCTTGAGGAAGTCGAACCCTGCGGCTGCGTATTCCCGCGCCAGGCGCGCACCGGTCTGCGGATCCGGGGCCGTGCGCCCGTTGAGTGAGGGCGCTCCGGCAAATAGTCGCGGGCCGAGCACCTTTCCCCCAGCGAGCTCTTCGCGCAGTTTCAGGTGCCACGCGTCGCCCAGCATGCTGCGAATATTCGTGATGCCGTTGGCGAGATAGAGCAGCAACAGGTCCTCAGTCATCGCCCGCTGGTCCGCATTGGTCGGCAGGTGAGCGTGCATTTCCGAAAGGCCGGGAATGACCTGGCGCTGCGCCCCGTCGATCACGCGCACACCGTCGTGCGGCCGCTCACCGGGCCTGGTGATCGCGGCTATCTTGCCGTTCTCGATGACGACGTCGGCAGCACGCGGCTCGGACACGGTCTGCAGATCGATCACCCGGACATTGCGCAGGATGAGGGAGTCCGCACCCGCCACGGGGGCGGACAGCGCCGCCAGGAGCGCAATGGCGAAACGAGTCGTAGTCTTCATCGGCGCGGTTCAGTCGCTGCCGGTGGCCGACTTGTTGGTGGCAGCCGCGGCGGCTTCGAGCGGGAAGCCGCGCTTCTTCAGGAACGCATTCACGTCGGGGTCGCGGCCGCGGAACGTGCGGTAGGCCTCGGCGCGATCGGTCGTGTTGCCGGGCGCGAGGATGTACTTGCGCATCCTGCGCGCGGTCGCCTTGTCGAACACGTCGCCGGCCTCGTCGAACGCCTCGCGCGTGTCGGCGTCCATCACCTCGGACCACAGGTAGCTGTAGTAGCCGGCCGAGTAGGAGTCGCTGCGTGAACAGGTGGTTGAACTGCGGCAGGCGGTGCCGCATCGCGACCTCGCGTCGGCGCGCCGATGCGCTCCAGGTCGTCGCGCTCGAACGCGTCGGGGTCGATCACGCCGTCGGGCCGCGTGTGCAGCTCCATGTCGACGATCGCCGACGGACAGGTACTCGACCGTCGGCGTAGCCCTGGTTGAACTTCTCGGACGCGCTGACCTTGTCGACCAGCGCCTGCGGCATCGGCTCGCCGGTCTTGTAGTGCCGGGCGAAGCGTGTCGAGGACCGGGCGCGTCAGCACCCACTGCTCGTGCACCTGCGACGGGTACTCGACGAAGTCGCGCGGCGTCGTGCCGAGGCCCGGGTAGTTCACCTCGGACAGCAGGCCGTGCAGCGCGTGGCCGAACTCGTGGAACAGCGTCTCGGCGTCGTCGAGCGAGATCAGCACCGGCTCGCCGGGCGCGCCCTTCACGAAGTTGTTGTTGTTCGACGACGAGCGGCGTGACCGTGCCGGTGAATCGTCTCGTGCCGAGCGGTAGCCGGAGGCCCACGCGCCGGAGCGCTTGCCGGCGCGCGCGAAGTAGTCGCCGTAGAACAGGCCGACGTGCGCGCCGCTCGCCTTGTCCTTCACCTCCCAGACGCGCACGTCGGGGTGGAACACCGGCACCGTGCCGGTGATCTCCGTGAAGGTCAGGCCGTAGAGCTGCTCGGCCATCCAGAACGCCGCGTTGATCATGTTGTTGAGCTCGAAGTACGGCTTGAGCTCGTCCTGGTCGAGGTCGTACTTCGCCTTGCGGACCTTCTCGGCGTAGTAGAGGTAGTCCCACGGCTCGATCGTGATCGACTGGCCTTCCTTGGTCGGCGATCGCCTGCATGTCGGCGACCTCTTCGTTGACGCGCGCCACCGCGGCCGGCCACACGCGCATCATCAGCTGCCTGCGCCTTCGCCGGGTCCTTGGCCATCGTGTCGGCCATGCGCCAGTGCGCGTGCGACGCGTAGCCGAGCAGCTTGGCGCGCTCGGCGCGCAGCTTCACGATCTGCGCGATCGTCGCGTTGGTGTCGTTGGCGTCGCCGTTGTCGCCGCGGCTCTTGAACGCCTTCCACACCTTCTCGCGCAGGTCGCGCCGCGACGAGAACGTCAGGAACGGATCGACGCTCGAGCGCGTGTTGACGACCGCCCACTTGCCCGTCAGCTTGCGCTCCGTCGGCCGCCGCGGCGGCCGAGGCGAGCAGCGAGTCGGGAAGACCGGCGAGATCGGCCTGGTTCTCGAGCACGATCCAGGTGTTCTCGTCGGCGAGCACCTTGTTCGCAGAAGTCGGTGAACGAGCGCGGCGAGCTCCTGGTTGATCGTCGCCGAGCTTCTTCTTGTCCGGCGCGGCAGTCAGCTTCGCGCCCGGGCGCACGTAGAAGTCGTAGGTGCGCTCGACGAGGCGCTTCTGCTCGGCGGTGAGGCCCGCAGTCTCGCGCGCGTCGTAGACCGCTTGGATGCGCGCGAAGAGTTGCTCGTTGAAGATGATCTTATCGTGGGCGGCCGACATCTTCGGCGCGACCTGCTTGTTGAGCGCCTGGTACTCCGGCGTGTTGATGTTGCTGGTCATGACGCTGAACATCGCGTTCACGCGGCTGAAGGTGCGCCCCGCGTCCTGCATGGGGATGAACGTGTTGTCGAACGTGGGCGAGGCGGGGTTCTTGACGATGGCGTCGTAATCGGCGAGCTGCATGGCGATTGCGGCCTCAAGCGCCGTTCGGTAGCGTTCGGGCGTCCCAGCATCCCACGGCGGTACGCCGCCGTAAGGTCCGCTCCACGGCGTCAGCAGCGGATTGGTATCGGCCGCAGTCGCCGGCGCGGCTTCGGGCTGGGACTTGGCGTCCGGGTTCACAGTTGAGCAGCCAATGAGCGTGAGGGTCGCGAGGCTCGTTCCGATGAGCGAGGTCTTATGCATGTGCGTTGCCTGCTAGAGGGTCGGGCCGGGAACAAGGGCCGGAAGGTTACCAAGTGACGAAACGATTCACGAGTGCCTTGGCAACGGTGCTGTTCGCGTTCGGTGCTGTGGCGCATGCGGCTGATGCCGATCGGGCGCGCGTCCTTCAGACCATGAAGCGCGCGACCAAGTTCATGACGCACAAGGTGAGCCGCAGCGGCGGCTACGTCTGGTCCTACCTGCCTGACTTCTCGCGCCGCTGGGGCGAAATGGAGGCACGCCCGAGCATGATCTGGATCCAGCCGCCCGGTACCTCGAGCATGGGGCACCTGTTCCTCGATGCCTATCACGCGACCGCCGATGAGTACTATTACGCGGCCGCGGAGGCTGTGGCTGCCGCGCTCGTGCGGGGACAACTTCCGTCCGGCGGCTGGAACTACGTCGTCGACTTCGCGGGCGCGGACTCATTGCGCGAGTGGTACGAGACCATCGGCCGCAATGGCTGGCGCCTCGAGGAGTTTCAGCATTACTCCGACAACGGCACGTTCGACGACCAGGTCACTTCCGAAGCGGCAAAGTTCCTGCTGCGCCTGTATGTCGAGAAGCGCGACGCGCGCTATCGGGTGCCGCTCGACAAGGCGATCAAGTTCGTGCTCGCGAGCCAGTACGAGGTCGGCGGCTGGCCGCAGCGCTATCCGACGCGCGCTGCAGGCACGCCAGGCTACAGCGCCTACCTCACGTTCAACGACGAGGTCACCGCAGAGAACATCGACTTCCTGATTCTCTGCCACCAGGTGCTGGGCGATACGCGCCTGCTGGCGCCGATCAAGCGCGGCATGGAATTCTTTCTGGTGACCCAGCAACCGCCGCCGCAAGCGGGTTGGGCGCTGCAGTACACGCTCGATCTCAAGCCCGCGGGCGCGCGCACCTACGAACCAAAGGCGCTGGTGACCGATCAGACGGCGCGCAACATCGATCATCTCACGCGGTTCTACCGGCTGACGGGCGAGCCGAGGTTCCTGGCGGGAATTCCCGATGCACTGGCCTGGCTCGAGAGCACACGTGTGCCGCCGGGGTGGAACATCGGCAAAGGCACCCATCCAACGTTCGTCGAACTCGAAACCAACAAGCCCCTGTTCGTCCATCGGACGGGATCGAACGTCGTCAACGGTCGCTATTACGTCGACTACGAACGCCAGGCGACGCTCGCGCACTACTCAGCGTTCCGCCCGATCGATGTTGCGGTCCTGCGCGCACAGTTCGACCAGGCGAGGGCAGTCTCGCCAGCCGAGGTCACCCGGGATTCGCCGCTCGAGACGCGACAGGCGGGCGGATTCCCGCGCTACTTCACAGCGCCGACCACGCTCACGCTCGCTGGCGCGCAGCAGCAGTTGGACATAGTCCTCGAAACAATCAATGACGCGGGGTACTGGCCGGCACCGCTGACGTACACGAGCCATCCCTACCGGGGGCCGGGCGGACGTGCGATTGCACCCGGCGATTTCCGCTCGACCTACGTCGGGGACGAGACGGATACGTCGCTGTTTCCGGACCCTCACCCGATAACCGGCATCTCGACCGCCGCCTACATCGAAAACATGAACGTGCTGATTGCCGTCATCCGCGCAGGCGCCGAGTCCAATCCGCCAGCTCAGCCAGCAACCGGCCAATAAACTCGCGCGACTTTTCGTGGATGAGCTTGCCGGACTCGTCGAAGCGGTCCGCGGCATTGCCGATCAGCACCTCGGGCTGCATCACCGGATGCATGTTCAGGAAGACGAAGCACTGCCTCAGGTGAAGCTGAGCGCGCGCAGTGCCGATGCCACCGATCGATACGCCGATGAGCCCGACGGGTTTGCCGGTCCAGGCGCTGTCGCCGTACGGTCGCGAGGCGCAGTCGATGGCGTTCTTGAGCACGCCAGGCATGGAAAAGTTGTACTCGGGCGTGACGATCAGGATGGCGTCGGCCGCCCGGATGCGCGTCTTGAATTGCTGCACGCGCGGGTGCGGTTCGCCTTCCACGTCCTGATTGAAGAGCGGCAGGCCTTCGAGGTCGAAGGGCTCGAGCGTGGCGCCGGGGGGCAGCAGCTCGCCGGCGGCGCGCAGTGCGGCGCGATTGTAGGAGCCCTTTCTCAGACTCCCTGCGAAACCGAGGATATGGACGTCTTCGTTCATGGCAGGCTCCTGGACGCTTCGATGCCGTGAGCGTTTGACTCAATGCGAGCTAGGAATTTCCCGAGCCGAGAGGCGCTTGGGAGCACCACTATACTGCGCCCCGTTTGGACGCTCGGCTATAATGCCGACCAAATTCGCGGGGTCAGCGGCTCGACGAGGCGAAAGTGGCGGAACTGGTAGACGCGCCGGCCTTAGGAGCCGGTGGGGTAACCCGTGAGAGTTCGAATCTCTCCTTTCGCACCAGTTCGCCGACACGCCCGCGCCGCGATCAACCCCATCCGCCCAGCTGGCGAAGCAGAAGCACGAGGTCAACGAGTTAATGCAGGTTTCGGTTCAATCGACGGGCGCGCTGGAACGGCGCATGGAAGTGCAGGTTCCCGCTGCGCGCATCGAGCAGGCGGTCCACGAGCGACTGCGCGACGTCGGGCGTACGGCCAGGCTGAAAGGCTTCCGTCCCGGCAAAGCGCCGATGCAGGTCGTACGCCGACAGTTTGGCAGCCAGATCCGCCGCGAGGTCGTGAGCGAGTTGCTGCAGTCGAGCTTCAGCGAGGCGGTGGCGCAGGAAAAGCTCAATCCCGCGGGCGGTCCGCGCATCGAGCCGATCAGCATGGGCGAGGGCGAGGATCTCAAGTACGCAGCCATCTTCGAGATCCTGCCGGAGATCAGCCTCAAGGGCCTCGACAACCTGAAGCTCGATCGGCCGGTCGCCGCCGTGACCGAGGCCGATATCGACACGATGATCGAGAGCCTGCGCAAGCAGCGTCCCAATTGGAAGCCGGTGACGCGCGCGGCGCGCAACGGCGATCGCGTGCTCGTCGATTTCGCGGGCACGATCGACGGGCAGCCCTTCGAAGGGGGCAAGGCCGAGGGTGCGCGGATCGTGCTGGGCGAAGGCCGCATGCTGCCGGAATTCGAGGCGGGCCTGCTCGATCGCGAGCCAGGCGCCGAAGTGTCGGTGGACGTGCGCTTCCCCGACGATTACCACGCCACCGCCGTCGCCGGAAAGACGGCGGTCTTCACGATCACGGTCAAGGGTGTCGAAGAGCAGGAAGTTCCGGCGCTCGATGACGCATTCTGCGCCGCCTTCGGCGTGCAGGAGGGCGGCATCGCGAAACTGAGGGAGGACGTTACGGAGAACATGCGCCGCGAGCTCGAGCAGAACGTGCGCGCGCGGATGAAGAGCCAGATCCTCGACCAGCTGCTCGCCGCCAATCCACTGGAGCTGCCGGCGTCGATGGTCGAAGGACAGATCCGTGAATTACAGATCGACGCGGCGCGCCGCATGGGCGTGCGCGATGCTGCGAAGATTCCGCCGCGCGAGCCCTTCGTCGAGACCGCCAAGCGGCGCGTTGCGCTCGGCCTGCTGGTGAGCGAGATCATCCGCTCGGAGAAGATCCAGCTCGACCGCGAACGCGTGAACGCGCGCCTCGAGGAGGTCGTCTCCTCGTACGACAATCCGCAGGAAGTGATGCGAAACTTCCGCGAGAACCACCAGATGATGCATCACATCGAGGGCCTGGTCCTCGAGGATCAGGCCGTCGACTGGCTGTTGGGGCGTGCCAAACTGTCCGACCGGCCCACGACGTTCAAGGAACTGATGAATTTCGGCTCCTGATCGCCATCACTCCAAACCGCAAAACGAGCAGCCATGTCCAAACAGAGCCCCACAGCCCTCAACCTCGTCCCGATGGTGGTCGAACAGACCGCCCGCGGTGAACGCGCCTACGACATCTATTCGCGCCTGCTCAAGGAACGGGTGATTTTCATCGTGGGGCCGGTCGAGGATTACATGGCCAACCTGGTCGTGGCACAGATGTTGTTTCTCGAGTCCGAGAACCCGGAAAAAGACGTCGCGCTCTATATCAACAGCCCGGGTGGCTCGGTGAGCGCTGGTCTCGCGATCTACGACACCATGCAGTTCATCCGCCCGGATGTGAGTACCATCTGCATCGGCCAGGCGGCGAGCATGGGCGCGGTGCTTCTGGCGGGCGGCACCAAGGGCAAACGCTACGCGCTACCGCACTCACGCATCATGATTCACCAGCCGAGCGCGGGCTTTCAGGGGCAGGCTTCCGATATCGACATCCATGCTCGGGAGGTCCTGCAGACGAAGGAACGAATCAACCAGATCCTGGCCAAACACACCGGTCAATCCATCGAGAAGATCAAGGTCGACAGCGATCGCGACAACTTCATGGGTGGGGAATCGGCGGTCCAGTACGGCATCATCGACCACGTCCTCATGACCCGGGGCGACCTCCCGGCCGAAGCGACCTCCGCAAAGACTTGATGGCGGTCCGGAAATCGCGTTCAGGAAGTCCCCGATCTTTGCGTTGGGGCCAGCCGCCGTGCTATAAGTTTTCGTGCGCTCGGCTTGTAAGCGCATGATTTTGAAAGGGTCATCTCGAATAGAGGGCCATGAATGAGTGACGACGCCCGGAGCAAGCACGACGACGGCAAGTTGCTGTACTGCTCGTTCTGCGGGAAGAGCCAGCATGAAGTACGGAAGCTGATTGCCGGCCCGTCGGTTTTTGTCTGCGACGAGTGCGTCGAACTCTGCAACGACATCATCCGCGAGGAGCTCGAAGAGCGGGCCGAGCGGACCCGGGACAAGCTCCCGAAACCCCACGAAATCAAGAAAGTGCTCGATGAGTACGTCATCGGGCAGGAACGCGCCAAGAAGGTGCTCTCGGTCGCGGTGTACAACCACTACAAGCGGCTGCAGAACAAGGGCTCCGAGCGCGCCAAGGACGACGTCGAGCTCGCCAAGAGCAACATCCTCCTGATCGGGCCGACGGGCTGCGGCAAGACGCTGCTCGCCGAGACGCTGGCGCGCCTGCTCAACGTGCCGTTCACGATCGCGGATGCGACGACGCTCACCGAGGCCGGCTACGTCGGCGAGGACGTCGAGAACATCATCCAGAAGCTCCTGCAGAAGTGCGACTACGACGTCGAGAAGGCGCAGACCGGCATCGTCTACATCGACGAGATCGACAAGATCTCGCGCAAATCCGACAACCCCTCGATCACGCGCGACGTGTCGGGCGAGGGCGTGCAGCAGGCGCTGCTCAAGCTGATCGAAGGCACGATCGCCTCGGTGCCGCCGCAGGGCGGCCGCAAGCACCCGCAGCAGGAATTCCTGCAGGTCGACACGACCAATATCCTGTTCATCTGCGGCGGTGCGTTCGCCGGCCTCGAAAAGATCATCCTCAATCGCACGCAGAAGAGCGGCATCGGCTTCGTCGCGGACGTGCGCGAAGTCAGAACGCGCGCCCGCACGGCAACGACCTCTTCCACGACGTCGAGCCCGAGGACCTGATCAAGTACGGCCTGATCCCCGAATTCGTGGGACGTCTGCCGGTCGTGGCGACGCTCGACGAGCTCGACGAGGCAGCGCTCATGGCGATCCTGGTCGAGCCGAAGAACGCGCTGACCAAGCAGTACCGCAAGCTCTTCGAAATGGAGGGCGCGGAGCTCGAGTTCCGCGACGATGCACTGCGCGCCGTCGCTCATCGGGCGATGCAACGCAAGACGGGCGCCCGGGGCCTGCGCACGATTCTCGAGAACGTGCTGCTCGATACGATGTACGAGCTGCCGTCGATGCGAAACGTCGCCCGCATCCTGGTCGACGAGTCCGTCATCGAAGGTGAAACCAAGCCCTACATCGTGCATCGCGGCGATGAAGGGCGACTCACGGCCGTCGAAGACCATCGCAGACCTACGGGTTCGGATCACCATCACTGAACCATCCCTGAACGACCCTCTCCGGTCGACGGTCTACTCCAAAGCCGCCTGCTTGAAGGCGGCGGGCACAGCCTCACATTCCCTCGCAAACGTCCCCATGGGACGTGTGTTTTTCTCTACACTGCCCTCCATTGAGCCATTCCAGCCCTGCCCGGAAGCGCCATGACCACTGAACAGACTCCAACGCCCAAGTCCCCGACCACCGCCGTGCCCGTGTTGCCGCTACGCGACGTCGTCGTGTACCCGCACATGGTGATTCCGCTGTTCGTCGGACGTGAGAAGTCGATCCTGGCGCTCGACCTCGCGATGAAAGCCGACAAGCGCATCGTGCTCATCGCGCAGAAGCAGGCCGACGTCGACGATCCAAAAGCCGACGACCTGTATCGCATCGGCACGGTCGCCACGATTCTGCAGTTGCTCAAGCTTCCGGACGGCACGGTCAAGGTGCTGGTCGAGGGCGTCGAACGCGCGCGCATCGACCGGCTCGTCTCCGGCGAACTGTTCGCCGCCGACATCACGCCGCTTCCCGATGTCGAGCAGTACGACGAGCGCGAGATGGACGTCCTGTCGCGCTCCGCGATTTCGCAGTTCGAGCAGTACGTCAAGCTCAACAAGAAAGTGCCGCCCGAGATCCTCACCTCGCTCGCGGGCATCGAGCAGCCCGGCCGGCTCGGCGGACACCGTGGCCGCGCACATGTCGCTCAAGCTCGCCGAGAAGCAGAAGGTTCTCGAGATCCAGGACGTCCGCAAGCGCCTGGAACACCTGCTCGCCGTGATCGAAGGCGAGATGGACGTGCTGCAGATCGAAAAGCGCATCCGTGGCCGCGTCAAGCAGCAGATGGAGAAGAGCCAGCGCGAGTACTACCTCAACGAGCAGATGAAGGCGATCCAGAAGGAACTGGGCGAGATGGAAGACGCCCGAACGAGATCGCCGAGCTCGAGCAGAAGATCGCCAAGGCCGGGCATGCGCAAGGAAGCCCGCGACAAGGCCACGGCCGAGCTCAACAAGCTGAAGCTCATGTCACCGATGTCCGCGGAAGCGACCGTGGTGCGCAACTACGTCGACTGGCTGGTGAAGGTGCCGTGGAAGAAGCGCACCAAGGTGCTAAACGACCTGGTGCGCGCCGAGAAGATCCTGGACGAGGATCACTACGGGCTCGAAAAGGTGAAGGAGCGCATCGTCGAGTACCTGGCGGTCCAGCAGCGCGTTAACACGCTGAAAGGCCCGATCCTGTGCCTCGTCGGACCCGCCGGGCGTCGGCAAGACCTCGCTCGGGCAGAGCATCGCGCGCACCACCAATCGCAAGTTCGTGCGCATGTCGCTTGGGCGGCGTGCGCGATGAGGCCGAGATTCGCGGCCACCGCCGCACCTACATCGGCTCGATGCCGGGCAAGATCATCCAGAACATGGCGAAGGCGGGCGTACACAATCCGCTCTTCCTGCTCGATGAAGTCGACAAGATGGCCATGGACTTCCGCGGCGATCCGTCCTCGGCGCTGCTCGAAGTGCTCGACCCGGAGCAGAACTCGACGTTCAGCGACCATTACCTCGAGGTCGATTTCGACCTGTCGCAGGTGATGTTCGTGTGCACGGCCAACACCCTTAACATCCCGCCGCCGCTCCTCGATCGCATGGAAGTGATCCGTATTCCCGGCTACACCGAGGACGAGAAGAGCTCAACATCGCGCGGCGCTATCTGGTGCCGAAGCAGATGAAGAACAACGGCCTCAAGAACGACGAGCTGAAAGTGTCGGATGCGACCATACTCGACATGATTCGCTACTACTCGCGCGAAGCTGGCGTGCGCAACCTCGAGCGCGAGATCTCCAAGATCTGCCGCAAGGCCGTGAAGCAGATGCTGCTCAAGCCTTCGAAGAAGGCGATCGCAGTCACGCCCAAGAGCCTCGACAAGTATCTCGGTGTGCGCCGCTTCCGTTACGGCAAGGCTGAAGAGGCCGATCGCATCGGGCAGGTCACGGGGCTCGCCTGGACCGAGGTGGGCGGCGAATTGCTCACGATCGAGTCCGCGGTGGTTGCAGGCAAAGGCAAGCTCATCCACACCGGTCAGCTCGGCGAAGTGATGCAGGAGTCGATCCAGGCCGCGATGACCGTCGTGCGCAGCCGCGCGCAGGTGCTCGGCCTCGACCAGGACTTCTATCAGAAGAATGACGTGCACATCCACGTGCCCGAAGGCGCGACCCCCAAAGACGGGCCGAGCGCCGGCATCGGCATGTGCACGGCGCTGGTCTCTGCGCTCACGCGCATTCCGGTGCGCTCGGACTTGGCCATGACGGGCGAGATCACGCTGCGCGGCGAGGTGCTGCCGATCGGCGGGCTGAAAGAGAAGCTGCTGGCCGCGCATCGCGGCGGCATCACGACGGTGCTGATCCCCGACGAGAACACCAAGGACCTGGCGGAGATTCCTGACAACATCAAGGAAAAGCTCATCATCAAGCCGGTCAAGTGGATCGACGAGGTGCTGCAGGTTGCGATGCGTACCATGCCGCAACCCGTCGCCGCCGAGCCCGAGGCCGCCGAGCCCGAGAAGGCTCGCCTGGCGGCAGCAGCGAGCGACAAGCGCGCGCGCCGCGCGGCCAAGCGCAGCCCGAAGACGCACTGAAGTCCGGACGCTCGCGAGAACGCAGCCCGCTTCGGCGGGCTGCGTCGTTTGAGGCGCCCAGCAGGCGCCAAAAGCGGCCCGTCAAATTGGCAACCGCCGACCTTTCCCTTAGACTACGCGCCCTCCCAGAAGGGCCAAAAATGGGTCGATTTGACGGGTGCTTAGCTCAGCTGGGAGAGCGTCGCCCTTACAAGGCGAAGGTCGTTGGTTCGATCCCAACAGCACCCACCAAGGCCGGAGCGGTAGTTCAGTTGGTTAGAATACCGGCCTGTCACGCCGGGGGTCGCGGGTTCGAGTCCCGTCCGCTCCGCCAACCTTTCAAAGTGCCGATGTACGGTACTTCGGTCGACGAAAATCGAAGTAGGGCATCGGCGCGCAACCTCTGTAATACCTGATCATTGGATCCCGCACCTCCATGCTGCAAACGATTCACGACAAGGTCACCGGCTGGATCGCCGGCATCGTCATTTTCCTGATCGGCGTGCCCTTCATCTTCTGGGGCATCGATATCGGGTTCGGCGTGAGCAACTACGCCGCTCGCGTCGACACCGACGACCTGCCGTTCTGGAAACCGAGCGTCAAGATCCCGCTCGGCGATGTCAGCCGCACCTACCAGACACAGCTCGCGAGCCGCCAGCAGATGTTTCAAGGCGAGGTGCCCGCGGAGATGCTCACCGAGCTCCAGGACCAGGTGCTCGAGAGCTACATCCAGCGCGAGATCCTTCAGCAGCACACTGAGGCACTGGGTTACCGGGTGAGCGATGAGCAGGTGCTCAAGGCTTACGAGGAGATCCCGGCGTTCCAGGTCGATGGCAAGTTCTCGCACGACGCCGCGACGCGCCTGCTGATGACGCAGGGCATTTCGCCCGCCGCTTTCGAGGCCGACCAGCGCCAGGAGCTGCAGTTGCTGCAGTTGCAGAATGGTATCGTCGCTTCGGCCTTCACCACGCCGTATGAGCTCGATCGTACTCGCGTGCTCGAGGGCGAGCAGCGCGAGGTCGCGTGGCTCGCGGTTCCGGCGGCGAAGTTCGCGGCGGAAATCGTTCCGGATGACGCTGCGATCCAGGCGTACTTCGAGCGCAACAAGGATCGCTTCATGACCCCCGACACCGTGACGCTCAAGTACGTGCAGCTGCGCGTTGCCGATCTCGCGAGCAAGGTCACGCTAACCGACGCGGCGCTGCACGACTACTACGAGAGCGTCAGGGATCGCTACGTCGAACCCGAGAAGCGCCGCGGCCGCCACATCCTGGTCCAGGTGCAGAACGACAGCGAGGACGCCGCGGCCCGCAAGAAGGCGGAAGAGCTGCTCGCCAAGGTGAACGCCGGGGGAGATTTCGCCAAGATCGCGCGCGAATCCTCACAGGACGCAGGCTCGGCCGCGCAGGGCGGCGACCTCGGCTGGGCGGAGCGCAGTTATTTCGTGGGCCCGTTCGCGGACGCGCTCTTCAACATGAAGCCTGGCGAGGTTCGCGGCCCGGTGCGCACGCAATTCGGCTACCACATCATCCGCCTCGAAGAGGTCAACACGGGCAAGCAGAAGACGTTCGAGGAGGCGCGTGCCGAGCTCGAGACCGAGTACCGCCGCCAGGAAGCCGAGAAGCTCTTCGGCGAGCAGCAGGAGAAGCTTGCAGACAAGGCATTCGAGCAGCACGACAGTCTCGATGCGGTCGGCACCGAGCTCGGTCTCACGGTGCACGAGGCGGCCGGGTTCACTCGCACTGAGGGTGGCGCCCCGTTCGGCGCACAGCCGGCGGTGATAGACGCAGCATTCAGCGATGACGTGCTGAATGGTGAAAACAGCAAGCCGATCGAGCTCGAGCCTGGCGACATCGTGGTGGTCAGGGTGGCCTCGCGCATCGAGCCCGAGCTCAAGCCGCTCGCGCAGGTGCGTGATCAGATCGTCGAGGCGATCAAGAAGGACAAGGCCGACGAGATGCTCGATGCCCGCACGCGCGAGATTGCCGAACAGCTCGGTTCCGGGGACACCACCTGGGACCAGGCCAAGGGCGAGCTCAAGGCGGAGGCGCACGGCCCCAAGTGGGTCAGCCGCACGGAAGCAGACTTCCCGATCGAGTTGCGCAATGCGCTGTTCGCCGTGCCCAAGCCTGCCGCGGGAGCCACCACCCCGACCTACAGGGCGGTCGGGCTCGGCACCGGAGACTTCGCCGTACTGGCATTGTCCGGCACGCGCGTCGACAGTACCGCGGAGGCGGCAGACAAGCTCCAATTGCGCACGAACCAGTCTTTGCGGCGGGCCGCCGCAGGTGAAGTGACCGGATACATGACAGAACTGCGCGAGCGCGCCGACGTCGACAAGAACCCCAAAGCCTTCGAATAGGCTCCATGCTCCAGCTCGACCTGGTTCAGACCCTCGCCTTCGGTGGCGTGGTGCTGTTCCTTGGATACGGCATTCGCCGCCTGTTCCCGATCCTGGCTCGATACAACCTTCCGGCGCCCATCGTCGGCGGGCTGCTCATCGCGCTCACGGTGCTCGTGGCGCGCGGCCAGGGTGTCACGCTCTTCCAGTTCGACACCACGCTGCAAAGCCCGCTGATGATCGCGTTCTTTACCTCCATCGGCTTCGGCGCCAGCGTTTCGCTGCTGCGCGTAGGCGGTCCGCAGGTGCTGATGTTCTTCGGCATCGCGACCGTCTTCGCCATCCTGCAGAACGTCATCGGCGTGGCGATCGCCTTGCTCTTGACCTGCATCCGCTGTTTGGGGTCCTGACGGGCTCCGTCACGCTCACCGGCGGTCCCGCCACCGGACTCGCGTTCGCGCCTTTATTCGAGGAGGCGGGCGTTCGCGGCGCCGCGTCGATCGCCGTGGCAGCGGCGATGGCGGGGCATCGTGGCGGGCGGACTCATCGGCGGCCCGGTCGGCACCTTTCTCATCGAGCGCCATCGATTGAGCGACCCCCGCGGCAAGCCGGTCAAGGTGCCGCAACGGCGCGCCGAAAATGTCATCCAGGGTTTTACCCCCAAAGACGGCTGCTGTCGCGCCGGAAGGCGAGGACGTCGAGGCCTACGTGGTGCTGAAGTGTGTCGTCGCGATCCTCGTCGCCATGTGGGTGGGTTCCTGGGTGAGCCGCGGCTGCGCCGCCTCGGGCTCACGCTGCCGGCCTACATCGGCGCCATGCTGGTGGCCGCCGCGATCCGGAACCTGGATGACGCGCACCCGGTGGCTGCGCCTGCCGTATCGGATCATCGACGACATCGGCATCGTGTCGCTGTCGTTGTTCCTGGTCGTCGCGCTGATGACGCTCAAGCTGTGGGAGCTCGCGGGTCTCGCACTGCCGCTGGTGTCGATTCTCCTGGTGCAGGTGATCGTGGTGGCGCTCTTCTGCGTCTGGCCGGTCTTCAAGCTGATGGGGCGCGACTACGAGTCCGCCGTGATGGGCGGGGGCTTCATCGGCTTCATGCTGGGCACCACCGCGAACGCGATGGCCGTGATGCGCACGCTGGTCGAACGCTACGGGCCGGCGCCGCGCGCCTTCCTGGTCGCGCCGATGGTCGGCGCCTTCTTCATCGACTTCACCAACGCACTGATCATCACCGCCTGCCTCAACATTTTCAGTTGAGTTGAGACACCCGGATGCTACCCACGCAATCCCGCCACGGCGTGCCCCTTCACTGGCAGATCCTCATCGCGATCGGCGTCGGTGCGCTGACCGGCTATCTCACCGGTCCGGACGCGGCGCTCTTCGGCGTCAAGCTGATCGACGTGTTCGACTTCCTCGGCACGGTCTTTATCAACGCGCTCAAGATGCTGGTCGTGCCGTTGATCATGGCGTCGGTGATCAGCGGCGTGGCCGGGCTCGGTTCCGCAAGCGACCTGGGTCGCCTCGGCAGCAAGACGCTGCTCTTCTACGTGGTGACGACGCTGGTCGCGGTCCTCGTGGCCCTCACGTTCATCAACATCGTGCGTCCCGGAATCATCGACGGTGAACCGGCGAAGGAGCTCCTCGCGCTCGAAGTGAGCGCCGAAGAAGTGGCGGACAAGGTGCAAGGCGGCGCCGGCAGCCTGGTCAACACGCTGCTCGGCATCGTGCCACCGAACATCATCGAAGCGGCGGCGGGCAACAAGCTGCTTGGACTGGTGTTCTTCAGCATCCTGTTCGGATTCTTCCTGACACGTATCGAACCCGAGCGCGCCAGGCCCGTGATCGGGTTCTTCCAGGGTGTATTCGAAGTGATGATGCGCATGACGGAGTTCGTCATGCGTATCGCGCCGATTGGCGTATTCGGCCTGGCAGCGCGCACCGTGGCGAAAACCGGGTTCGATGCTGCGGGACCCTTGCTGCTCTTCAGCGCGACGGTGCTCGCGGGCCTGCTGGTCTACTCGCTCATTCTGCTGCCGCTGCTCGTGCGCGTGTTCGCTCGCGTCAACCCCTGGCCGCTGTTCCCCGCAATGGCGCCGGCCCTGCTGACCGCGTTTTCCACCGCCTCGTCATCGGCAACGCTGCCGATGAGCATCGACTGCGTGGAGCGGCGGGTCGGCGTGTCGAATCGTGTCTGCGGCTTCGTGATGCCGCTCGGTGCTTCTCTCAACCACGCCGGCAGCGCGCTCTACGAATGCGCGGGCGCCATGTTCATCGCGCAGGCCTACGGGCTGGAGCTGAGCTTCGGCACACAATTCACCATCGTCGTGCTGGCGCTCATCATGTCGATGGGCATCGCCGGCATCCCTGCCGCGTCCCTGGTGGCGATCGCGGTGATCCTGACCGCGGTGGGATTGCCTGCCGAGGCGATCGGCGTGCTGCTGGTGTTCGAGCGCATCCTCGATATGTGCCGCACGGCGGTGAACGTCTTTGCGGACGCTTGCTGCGCCGTGATCGTGGCGCGCCTCGAAGGCGAGACGGGTATTCCGAAACCCGCGACGGAGTGGGAGCAGGGAGCCTCAGCAGGCCATCTGAACCGTTGGGGCGGCGGTTACTCCGCTTCGCTCCCGAAGCTCATGCCGACCGTACTGTAGCCCCCGTCGACGTAGAGGATCTCACCCGTAATCCCGGCGGCCAGGTCCGAGCACAGGAAAGCCGCAGCGTTGCCCACGTCCTCGGTGGTGATGTTACGGCGCAAGGGCGCGGTCGCGGCGACATGGCCGAGCATCTTGCGAAACCCCGCAATGCCGGCGGCGGCCAGCGTCTTGATGGGACCTGCCGAGATTCCGTTGACGCGGATGCCGGCCGGGCCCAGGTCGGCTGCCAGAAAGCGCACGTTCGCCTCGAGGCTCGCCTTGGCGAGGCCCATCACGTTGTAGCTCGGAATGGAGCGCACCGCGCCCAGGTAGGTGAGGGTCAGCAGGGCGCCGTGCGCGGCCCGCCATCATGGCGCGGCCTTCGCGAGCGAGAGCGGTCAGGCTGTAGCTCGAGATTTCGTGCGCGACGCGGAAGGAATCGCGCGACGTACTCTCGACGAACCCGCCCGCGAGCGCCTCGCGCGGCGCGAAGGCTACGGAATGAACGATGATGTCGAGCCCATCCCACCGGCTCTTCAGGCCGGCGAACGCGGCGCTGATCTCGTCCTCGCTCGCCACGTCCATCGGCATCGTGATGTCGGAACCGAGCTCCGTGGCGAGCCCCACGACGCGATCCTTCAGGCGATCGTTCTGATAGGTGAAGGCGAGCTCTGCGCCCTCGCGGTGCATGGCCTGTGCGATTCCGTAGGCGATCGAGCGCTCGGTGGCGAGTCCGACGAGCAGGGCGCGTTTGCCGGCCAGGAATCCCATGGGGCAGCTCCAGAGAGTGGACGGAACGAGATTGTAGCCGGAGCGGACCCTCACCCTAACCCTCTCCCGCAAGCGGGAGAGGGCAAGGATACGGTGGCGCGGGAGTGACGGGCTGTCGCACACACCCTCTCCCGCTTGCGGGAGAGGGTTGGGGTGAGGGTCTTAGAGGGTTAGCCGCTGCTCTTGCCGCCCCGATACATCACGAGGCGCTGGCCCGGCATGAGGTGATCGGACTTGCTGAGCCCGTTCCAGCTCAGGAGCTCGGACACCGTGACACTGAACTGGCGCGCGATATGCGACAGCGTGTCGCCGCGACGCACCGTGTAGGTGACCTGTTCGCCGCTGCCGGCGACTGCCGGCGCAGCAGCCGTTCCAGACGAGCTACCGCGCAGCGCGAGCTTGCGGCCGGCCCTCAAAGTCTCACCCGGTGCCATGCCATTGAGGCTCGCGAGGCGGTCCACACTCATGCCAGCGGCGTGAGCGATGCTCCAGAGCGACTCGCCGCGCCGCACGACATGGAAGCGACTGTTGCGCGAAACACTCGAGCGGCCATCGACGCGCGCGGCTGCCTGCAGAACCTTCGGATGCAGCTCCGCGCCGTTGCTCGGCACGAGCAGCTCCTGGCCCGCGCGCAGCTGCGTGCCGGAGAGACCGTTCACCTGCTTCAAGACCGAAGCGGTCACACCGTACTTGCGGGCAACGGTGGAGAGCGTGTCGCCGGATTGCACCTCGTGGCGCGTGAGCTGCACGCGCTCCTCGGCGGGAACCTCGGCAAGCGTGACCTGAAAGAGCTCGGCGGTATCGACGGGCAGCAAGAGGTGATGCGGGCCGTCGGGATCGGTCGCCCAGCGGTTGAACGCGGGGTTGAGGTGGGTCATCTCGTCCATGGTGATGCCCGCGAGGTCCGCGGCCATCTTGAGATCGATCTGGCCGCCGGTGTCGATCTTGGCGAAATACGGCTCGTTGGAGATCGGGCTGAACTCGAGGCCGAGCGCTTGCGGGTCGCCGACCAGCCGGCTCATGGCGAGCAGCTTCGGCACGTAGGCGCGGGTCTCGCGGGGCAGCTTCAGGTGCCAGAAATCGGTCGGGCGGTTGAGCGCGAGGTTGCGCTTGATCGCGCGGTGTACGTTGACTTCGCCCGAGTTGTAGGCCGCGACCGCGAGTAGCCAGTCGCCGTTGAATTCCTGGTGCAGGAACTGCAGGTAATCGAGCGCCGCCCGCGTCGATTCGAGCACATCGCGCCGGCCGTCATACCACCAGTTCTGCTTGAGGCCGAAACGGTTGCCGGTGCCGGGAATGAACTGCCACAGGCCGGAGGCGCGCGCGCGGGAATATCCAAAGGGCTCGTAGGCGCTTTCCACGACCGGCAGCAGCGCGAGCTCGAGCGGCATCTTGCGCTCTTCGAGCTGGGTCACGATGAAGTAGAGGTATTTCTCGCCGCGGCCAAACGTGCGCTCGAGGTATTCGGGATGGCTCGCGTACCACGCGAGCTGCTGGTCGACCGCTGACTGCTCGACTGGCGGTAGCTGGTAGCCCGCGCGGATGCGCTCGAACAGGTCCGCGAAGCGCTCCGGTCCGGTGGGAGGCTCCTCCGGGACCACGGCGTCCGCGGCCGCAATCAGTTCGGCGACCTGGGCCAATGGGGCCACGGCGTCGGGGGAGACTGTGGGAGAAGTGGCGATCTCGACCACCTCCGGGGCGGCTACCGGCGCAGGTTCACGGACCAGCGATGAGCAGGCGGTGAACGTGAGCGGAGATGTCATCAACGTCGCCAGAAAGACGCGACGCAAAATTTGCATTGCCAAGGGACTGACCTCTATCAGCTGAACCCGTCCTTCCATTTGCGAATCGCCGCGAACACCTCGACCGGGTTGTCGAGGGGGCATCCGGCCCTGGCTTCGGCCGACTTCTGAACGGTCGGCGCGTCCCAGCGCAGGAACGGATTCACGGCGATCTCCAGTGACAACGTGGACGGCAAAGTCGGCTTGTTTCCCGCACGCAAGTGCTTGGCCGTCTCCAGGTAATCACGCGCCGCGCCGTTGTCGGGCTCGACGGTGAGTGCAAAACGCAGGTTGTTGAGCGTGTACTCATGACCACAATAGACGCGCGTCTCGCCCGGAAGGTCCCGCAGCGTCGCGAGCGAATGCTGCATCTGGGCGGGCGTGCCTTCGAACAGCCGGCCGCAGCCGGCGCTGAACAGGGTGTCGCCACAGAAAAGCGCGCCATGACCGAAGTAGGCGATGTGACCGCTCGTATGACCGGGTATATCGAGCACCCCGAACTCCATCCCGAGCTCGGGCAATGCCACTCGGTCGCCGCCGCCGACGCTGCGGCTCCGTTCAGGAATCGACTCGGCCTGGGGGCCGATCACCGGCACGTCGTACCGCTGCCGCAGCGCGCTGCACCCGCCCACGTGGTCCATGTGGTGGTGCGTAACCAGGACGGTGCGCAGCTTGAGCGATTGGTGCTCGAGCGCCTCGATCACGGGCGCGGCGTCACCTGGATCGACCACGGCCACGTCGCGACGGTCACGCAAGCCGTGAATGAGCCAGATATAGTTGTCGCTGAACGCCTTGACGGGCGTTGCTTCGAGCATAAACGTTGGGCTCCGCGGCCGATCCACTAAGCGAGGATTTCGCGGGAATTTAACGGTAAGGGCCGAAAATTGCTATCGTTTTTGCCCCCACAGAAGTCGAATTAGTGTGAACCAGCGCACGACGAACGAGAGTGGTCTGCGACTGCCCGCGTGGCTGCGAACGCGGCTCGGCCGGCTGCTCATCCAGCGGGAGCGTGAGCTGGTCGCCGACGCCCTCGAGGACGTGTTCGGCTTCCAGCTTTTGCAGATCGGCGCGTGGGGAGAAAACGGCCGCTTCTTCGAGGGCGCCCGCACGCAGCGCCAGTGGGTGATCGCTTCCTCGCGTGAGTCGCAGGCCGATCTCTACTGCAAGACCTCGGAGCTCGCGATCGCCTCGGATTCGGTCGACGCGGTGCTGCTGCCACACACGCTCGAGTTCGAAAGCGACCCCCATGCCGTGCTGCGTGAGGTCGAACGGGTGCTCGTCAGCGAGGGGCAGCTCCTGGTATTCGGTTTCAGCCCCGTCGGGACCTGGGCGCTGCGCCATCGACTCTCCGAGGTCGGCTTTCCGCCGGGTCTGGCGCGGTTCATTTCGGAGCGGCGGCTGCGCGACTGGCTCGCCTTGCTCGGTTTCGAAGTGTCCACAGCCCGCGGGTATCTCTTCCGTTTGCCGATCCCCCCACGCAGCCCGCTCGAATCGTCGGGCCCGGTGAGCGACTCGCGCGGCTTGCTGCCCGCGAACGCCTACCTGCTCAAGGCGCGCAAACGTGTCTACGCGCTCACACCCGTGCGTCCGAGAAAACGCGAGCGGCTCGCGATCGTTGGCGGCCTCGAGCCGACCACGCGGTTGCGGGCATGAGTGCCCTCACCCCAACCCTCTCCCGCTCGCGGGAGAGGGAGAAGAGCGTCGATCTCTGGACAGACGGGGCGTGTCGCGGCAATCCCGGCCCAGGCGGTTGGGCGGCACTGCTGCTCGCCGGCGAACGCGAGAAGGAGCTTTTCGGAGCCGAGCCCGATACCACCAACAATCGCATGGAGCTCACCGCGGCCATTCGCGGTCTCGCGGCGCTCAAGCACCGCTGCCAGGTGCGCGTGCACACGGATTCCGAATACGTGAAACGCGGCGTCACGGAGTGGCTCGAGGACTGGAAACGCCGCGGCTGGAAGACGGCAGACAAGAAGCCGGTCAAGAACATCGACTTGTGGGAGCAGCTCGATGCGCTGCTGGGAAAACACGATATCGAGTGGCGGTGGGTGCGCGGGCACTCGGGCGTGCCGGAGAACGAACGCGTCGATCAGCTCGCCAATCGCGCTATCGATGAGCTGCTGTGAAAAAAAAGTTCCGCCGGGAGTTGACAGCCCAACGGAAGCAACGAGAATTCGCCGTCATCCGCAACTCGCCAGTCCGCAGCTAACGCCTCATCCATGCGACAGGTCGTCCTCGACACAGAAACCACCGGCCTCGAGCTCGACCAGGACCATCGCATCATCGAGATCGGCGGCGTCGAGCTGATCAACCGCCGCCCCACGGGACGCACCTTCCACCGCTATCTCTGCCCGGAGCGCGAAGTCGAAGAGGGCGCGCTGCGGGTGCACGGCCTCAAGCGCGAGTTCCTCGACAGCCAGCCGCGCTTCGCCGAGATCGCGGAGGAGCTGCTCGCCTTCATCGCGGGCGCCGAGCTCATCATTCACAACGCGCCTTTCGATGTCGCGTTTCTCGACATGGAGCTCAAGCGCGTGGCGGGGAACGCGCGTTTCGTGGCCGACCTCTGCACCGTATCCGATACGCTCGCCCTGGCGCGCGGCATGCACCCGGGCCAGCGCAACAGCCTCGACGCCCTCTGCAGGCGCTACGCGATCGACAACTCGCACCGCGAGCTGCATGGCGCCCTGCTCGATGCGCGACTGTTGGTGGATGTCTATCTCGCGATGACGGGCGGGCAGGGCGCATTGACCCTCGGTGGCGCCGATGCCTCCCACTTGCTGGGCGGCGAGGCCATCGTGCGGGCCACTCGGCCCGATGTGGCCCTGATCGTGATTCGCCCGAGCGACGATGAGGTCGCGGCACACGAGCGTTACCTGGGAATCATCGAGGCGGCGTGCGGCGGCCCATGCCTGTGGAAACGGGCCTTGGCGGGCTAAAACAAGGGGTTGGCGGGCCTACCTGCTAGACTTGCGAGCCGTTTCTCGCCCGGCGACCCGCTGCTTCCGCGACAATGCCGGCCCGAGAACAAGAACACTCGAGTCATCCCTGGAGCCTGAATGCTGTCGCTGAGGAAGTGCCGGATCGGAGTTATCGGGCTGGGTTATGTCGGCTTGCCGCTCGCCGTTGAATTCGGTCGGCACTTCCACACCGTCGGTTTCGACGTCAAGGCGCAGCGCATCGCCGAGCTCAAGGCCGGCAAGGACTCCACTCTCGAGACCACCAAGGCAGAGCTCAAGGCGGCGCACCGGCTCTCGTACACGAAGGATCTCAAGGACCTCAAGTCCTGCCGCGTGTACATCGTCACCGTTCCGACTCCGATCGATAACTACAAGCGGCCCGATCTCACGCCGCTCGTGAAAGCGAGCGAAACCGTCGGCAAGGTGCTGAAGAAGGGCGACGTCGTCGTCTATGAGTCGACGGTGTACCCGGGATGCACCGAGGAAATCTGCGTGCCGGTGCTCGAGCGGGAGTCGGGGCTCAAGTTCAACAAGGATTTCTTCGCGGGGTATAGCCCCGAGCGCATCAATCCGGGCGACAAGGAACATCGCCTGCCCTCGATCCGCAAGATCACGGCCGGCTCGACTCCCGAAGCGGCCGACTTCGTGAATTCGCTCTATGGCGCGATCATCAAGGCGGGCACGCACAAGGCGTCGAGCATCAAGGTCGCCGAGGCCGCCAAGGTCATCGAGAACACCCAGCGCGACGTCAACATCGCGCTCATCAATGAGCTCGCGTTGATCTTCAATCGCTTAGGGATAGATACGGAAGAAGTCCTGATCGCGGCGGGCACCAAGTGGAACTTCCTGCCATTCCGCCCGGGCCTCGTGGGCGGTCACTGCATCGGTGTGGACCCGTACTACCTGACGCACAAGGCGCAAGAGATCGGCTACCACCCCGAGATGATCCTCGCGGGCCGGCGCTTGAACGACAACATGGCCATGTATGTCGCGAGCGAGATCCTCCGGCGCATGAGCGATCGGCGTATTCACGTCAAGGGCTCACGCATCCTGGTGATGGGCCTGACGTTCAAGGAAAACTGCCCGGACGTGCGCAATTCGAAGGTCGTGGACGTGGTCCGCGAGCTGGAAAAGTACGGCGCGCGCGTGGATGTCTACGATCCGTGGGTTGATGGCGCACGACGCACAGCACGAGTACGGTCTCGCGCCGGTCAAGACCGTGCGCAAGGGCACCTACGATGCGATCGTGATGGCGGTGGCGCACAACGAATTTCGCAAGATGGGCCTGGCGAAAATCCGCGAGCTCGCCAAGCGCGAGCACGTGCTCTACGACATCAAGTACGTGTTCAAGGCCGACGAAGTGGACGGGCGGTTGTAATGAAGTTCCTGGTTACCGGCGCCGCCGGCTTCATCGGCTACTTCACCGCACGCATGCTGCTCGAGCGCGGCGACGAAGTTATCGGCCTCGATAACCTCAACGACTACTACGACGTTTCCCTCAAGCTCGCGCGCCTGAAGCAGATCGGCGCCAACCCGCGCTTTCGCTTCGTGCGGCTGGACGTTGCGGATCGCGCCCGGCATCGAACAGCTCTTCGCGGGCGAGCGCTTCGGACGTGTCATCCACCTGGCTGCCCAGGCGGGTGTGCGCTATTCGCTCCAGAATCCGCACGCGTACATCGAGAGCAACGTCGTCGGCTTCATGAACGTCCTCGAGGCCTGCCGCGCCAACAAGGTCGAGCACCTCACCTTTGCCTCATCGAGCTCGGTATACGGCGCCAACACCAAGATGCCTTTCTCCGTGCACGACAACGTCGATCACCCCCTGTCGATGTACGCGGCGACCAAGAAAGCGAACGAGCTCATGGCTCACACGTTCTCTTCGTTGCATGGCCTGCCGACGACCGGGCTGCGATTCTTCACCGTCTACGGCCCGTTCGGCCGGCCTGACATGGCGCTCTTCACGTTCACGCGCAACATCCTCGAGGGCAAGCCGATCGATGTCTACAACTACGGCAATCACCGGCGTGACTTCACCTACGTCGACGACATCGTCGAGGGTGTGGTTCGAGCGGCCGACCGGATCGCAGAACCCGATCCGAAGTGGAGCGGCGAGCACCCGGATCCGGGCAGCAGCCGTGCGCCGTATCGCCTCTACAACATCGGCAACAACCGGCCCGTCGAGCTCATGCGCTACATCGAGGTGATCGAAGAAGCGCTCGGTCGCAAGGCGGAGAAGAACCTGCTGCCGATGCAACCGGGTGACGTCCCCGATACGTTTGCGGATATCGATGATCTCGAACGCGACGTCGGCTACCGGCCCTCGACGCCGGTCGAAGTGGGCGTGAAGCGCTTCGTCGAGTGGTATCTCGACTTCTACAAGAAATGATTCTTCCCCTCTCCCGCCTGCGGGAGAGGGTTTGGGTGAGTTCTTCCCTCTCCCGCTTGCGGGAGAGGGTCGGGTGAGGGTCCGCTATCTGCCTCAGCCAGCGATGCGATAACCTCTCGCCCCCACCATGCCGCCGATCCAAAACCAACCCGAAATCAATCGCTCGCGGTAAAGCGTGGCGGGCGCTCGCGGCACACGCGAAGCGCATGCGCACGACCCGGGTGCGCGATTTGTTCGCGCGCGACCGGAAGCGCTTCGCGCAGCTCTCCTGTGAATCGCAGGGTCTGCTTCTCGATTTCTCACGCCAGCGGCTGACGCCCAAGACCCTGTCGCTGCTCATCGCGCTCGCCCGGGAAGCGCACGCTCGAGGAACGCATCGCCGCGCTGCTCGCGGGTGAGCCGGTCAACAACACCGAGAACCGTCCCGCCCTGCACACCGCATTGCGCCGCCGGCTGGACCAGCCACTGGTAGTGAACGGCCGTAACGTCATGCAGGACGTCAAGGCCGAGCGCGAAAAGCTCGCCACCTTTGTGCGCTCCGTGCATGAGGGCCGCATCACGGGACACACTGGCAAGCGTTTCGATACCGTGATCAATATCGGCATTGGCGGATCCGATCTTGGGCCCGTGATGACGGTGGAAGCACTCGCCCGATATCGCAACGCGGGCCTGCACGTGCATTTCGCGTCCAACATCGACGGCTGCGAGCTCGCGGACGCGATTGCCAAGTCGAATCCGGAATCGACTCTGGTCATCGTCTGCTCAAAGACTTTCACCACGCTCGAAACGATGACGAATGCACGGCGCGCGCGCGAGTGGATTGCGGGTGCGCTGGGCGAGGCTGCCTTGCCACGCCATTTCGCCGCCGTCTCGGTCAATCAGCGCGCGATGGACGAATTCGGTGTCGGCCCGTCATTGCGCTTCACCATGTGGGATTGGGTCGGTGGGCGCTACTCGGTGTGGTCGTCGATCGGTGTGGCGCTTGCGCTCGCCGTCGGGAGCGAACACTTCCAGGCATTTCTCGATGGCGGCCGCGCGATCGACGAGCACTTCGCCGATGCGCCGCTCGATCGCAATCTCCCCGCATTGCTCGGCCTCATCGGTGTGTGGAACCGCAACTTCCTCGGCATTCCGACCCATGCGGTGCTGCCCTATGACCGGCGGCTGCATCGCTTTCCGGCGTACCTGCAGCAGCTCGAGATGGAGAGCAACGGCAAGCGCGTCACGCGCGACGGGCGTGAGGTCGAGTACGACACGGGTGCTGTGCTCTGGGGCGAGCCCGGCTCGAACGCGCAGCATTCATTCTTTCAACTGCTGCACCAGGGCACATCGGACGTCGCGCTCGATTTTGTCGCGCCCGTGCAAAGTTCGAGTGGCTGGCAGGAACAGCAGGATCTCGCGCTCGCCAACTGTTTCGCGCAAGCGCAGGCGTTCATGGCAGGTCAGTCGGCTGCGGAAGTGCGCAAGCAACTTGCGGCAACCGGAGTCGACAAGGCGCAGATCAAGGCGCTCGTCCCTCACAAGGTTCATCCCGGCAATCGACCGAGCAGCATCCTGCTGTTCCAGCGTCTGGACCCGGCGACGCTCGGCAAGCTGATCGCGCTCTACGAGCACAAGGTTTACGTGCAGAGCGTGGTCTGGGACATCAACCCCTTCGACCAGTGGGGCGTGGAGCTCGGCAAGAAGCTGGCGGACAAGCTGATTCCGGCGGTCAGCGATCCGGCCGTTCGGCGGACGGACACGAGCTGAGCGGCGCTGCTCGACTACGTCTCGCGCTGGCGCTGACTTTCCCACTCCCTCTCCCGCTCCCGGGAGAGGGTGGGGTGAGGGTTGCCATTGCGCCGCCCGTCTTTGACCCGTACACTTCCGTCATATTTTCAAATACTTAAGGCGGATTCCGAAAGTTGCTCCGGGCCGCTGGCGGCACGCGACGCCAAGAAGAATCGAACGTGCCATGCCAAGCCTCCGGATCCTCGCAATCGACCCTGATGCTCATGCCGGCCGTACGTTCGCGGATCCTTGGATCGCGCCTGGCGATGTCGGGCTACGCCACGATCTTGAACTGTTGGCCGATGCGGGCGTCGTGAAGGGGCCAATGACCCAGTGGCCCGTGCCGTGGCCAGACGTGGCGCGTGACGTACTCGCATTTCAAGACATAGAGGAGCTCAGCCGGGAGAGCAGCACGCACTGACTCGCGTCCGCAGAGGTGCGCGGCGAGCGATGCGCACTGACGACATCGGCGGACACGTGCGACTCGCGGGGACAAACGAACCCGATGCCTTGCGCGGATTCGAGGCGACCCCGCGCGAAGAGGGCGAAGCAGAGGCGAGCATCGATTGGATGGGCGAGTACGTCGCCATCCGTCTGCAAGCGACCGGCGTGACGGATGCGGATGACGGCAAGACCTGGCGTCCCGACGGCTCGTATGTCGGTGTCAGTTTCTGGAACATGATGTTGTCCGCGGGCTACGTCGATCGCTGGTGGGGCCCGGGATGGGACGGGAGCCTGATTCTGTCGACCAGTGCGCGCCCGATTCCGGCGCTCACCCTCGAGCGCAACTATTCGGATCCTTTCAGTTGGCCCGTGCTCAAGTGGTTTGGTCCGTGGCGCGCGAGCATCCTGTTCGGTGCGCTCGAGGATCATCGCGACGACTTCGACGAGACGCGCTTCTTCGGAGCACGCGTGACGTTCAAGCCGTGGAAGCATCTGGAGATCGGCTTGTCGCGCACCGCGCAGTGGTGTGGCGAAGGTCGGCCGTGCGATGCCGGGACGTTCTGGGATCTCCTGGTCGGTGAAGATAACGATCAGGATCCGTCGCAGCAGCCGGGCAACCAGCTCGCGGGCTATGACATCAGGCTTTCCTCGCCGTGGCGCGGGTTGCCCACTGGCGTTCTACGGTCAGATGATCGGTGAGGACGAAGCCGGATTTCTTCCCAGCAAGTTTCTCGGACTCTTCGGTCATCGAGCATTGGGGTTCAGTGGGTCAGGGTTCGTATCGCCTGCGACTCGAGTACAGCGACGCGACCTGCTCGTTTTCTCACGCTGACCCTGAATTCGACTGCGCCTACGAGAGCACAATCTACACTGAGGGTTATCGCTTTCGCGGCCGAAGTATCGGCCACTCGATCGACTCGGATAGCCGAATGACGTCACGTGGGCGCGCTCTACGTAGTCGCAGGGATGGAAGCTTCCTGGGAGTTACGCGCGCGGACGGCTGATCTCAATCGCGACGCGACTGACGGACGAGCCCAATCACACCATCGCGCCGCTGGCGACGCAGCTCGATTCGATCGACCTGCTGCATCGACGCGACCTATTCGGTGGCCGATTGCTCGCGGGCGTGGGTTTTGAAAGGCGGGAGACCGAGTCGCTATCATCCACCGAAGACGAATGGCGGCTGACTGCCGAATGGAGCACGGAATTCTGATGAAGGGGAGACACCTTGTCCGGTTCTTGCGGGAGAACCCTCTCTTCTCCGCTCTCCCGCGTGCGGGAGAAGAGGCGATGGGGTGAGGTTCTTCCTCGCACTCCTTCTTCTTTCTCTCACGATTCCGCTGTCCAACGCCCAGACTCCCGAAGTTACTCCCGAGCAACTCGAGATTCTGCAGAGCCTTCCCCCGGAACAGCGCGAGGCCATCATCGAGGAAGTGCTGCGCTCGCGAGGAACGACGGGCGAAACGACGTGAACGTAGCGTAGCGGATCCGATCGCGCGGAGGACGCAGAGGGGCGCGAAATTCGACCGCTGACGCGCGAGGAAAGGACCGAGCGCGAGAAGAGACTGCTGCGTGAGCGTTTGCGAGAGCTGGACGAGGAGACGCGATCCGACCCTGCACGGTGACGACAGCGTGATCGTCGAACTCGAAGCTTCTGGAGCGCGAGGATCGGACGGAGTTCGAAACACGACGCCTCACCGAGCTTCGCGAACGCATCATCGTCCGCAACCCGTATCGACTCGATGATTCCGGTCGACTGCGTCTGCCCGGATTCGAGCCCTTGGCACTGCTCGGCCTCACCGATGAAGAGGCTGCGAAGCGCATCTCCGCCGACAAGGACTTCCTCGATTTCAAGGTGAAGATCACTCGACTCGATCTGCTACCCGTTGGCGATGAGGCGCTCAAACCCTTCGGCTACGACCTTTTCACGGACGCGCCTTCGACCTTTGTTCCCGCAACCGACATTCCGGTACCACCGGACTACGTCGTCGGTGCCTGGCGACCAGCTGCACGTACAGCTCTTCGGCAACACCAATCGAACGCTCACATTGACAGTGGGTCGTGACGGCCAGGTGAGCTTCCCGGAGATCGGACCGATTTCAGTCGGCGGGCAAAAGTTCTCAGCCGTGAAGCAGAACGTCGAAGCACGCGTCGCACGCCAGATGATCGGCGTGCGAGCCAACGTCGAAATGGGTCGAGACGCGCACGATTCGGGTATTCCTGCTGGGCGAAGTCGAGATGCCGGGCTCGTACACGGTGAGCGGACTTTCGACCGTCACGAATGCGCTTGTTCTCGGGTGGTGGCATCAATCGGGTCGGCTCGCTGCGCGGCATTCAGCTCAAGCGCAACGGTCAGCTGGTTCGCAGGCTCGACCTGTACGACCTGCTACTCAAGGGAGACACGAGCAACGACGCGCGCCTGCTGCCGGGCGATGTGGTGTTCATACCGCCAGTCGGTCCGACGGTGTCAATCAATGGTGAGATCCTGCGGCCCGGCGATCTATGAGATTCGGCCCAACACCACGGTCGGCGATCTCGTGGCGCTTTCGGGTGGATTCACCCCGAGGGCCGATGCTCACCAGGTGCGAGTGGAGCAACTCAATGCACGCGGCGAGCGCGTGGTCACCAACCTCGATCTCACTTCGGATGCGGCCCGCGCCACGTCGCTGGGGAATGGGGATTTCATCCGCGTGTTGCAGATTCGCAATACGCTGGAAGGCGCGGTTACCGTTTCGGGTCACGTGTACAACGCTCAGCCCTTTGCGTTTCGCGCCGGGCTGCGGCTCAGCGACGTCTTGCGCTTTGAGGATCTGAAGCCACGCGGCGACACCCACTACGTACTGATACGTCGCGAGCTAGCGCCCGATCGACGCATCGTTGCGCTCTCTGTGGATCTCGCAGCCGCCCTGGCCGCACCCGGTTCGGAGGCGGACCTCCTCTCGAACCACGCGACCAGATCACAGTGTTCGACATCGACTCAAGTCGCGATCGCGTGGTGAGTGCGGCTGCTCACGGACCTGCGTGCGCAGGCGACCTATGACCAGCCGCTGCAGGCGGTCATCGTGGGTGGGCGGGTGCGTGCTCCCGGGCCAGTATCCGCTCGAGCCCCAGATGCGCGTGAGCGACCTGATCCGCGCTGGCGGCAGCCTCGAGGACGCCGCCTACGGCGGGCAAGCCGAACTGTCGCGCTATCAGGTCGTCAATGGCGAGTATCGCCAGACCGAACTGATCGACATTGATCTGGCCGCAGTCCTGCGAGGAGATCCTGCCGCGGACATCGTCCTGCAACCCTACGACGCGCTCAACATCAAGGAAGTCCCGCAGTGGCGCGAGTTGGAAACAGTGTCGATTGAGGGCGAGGTCCGTTTCCCGGGGATCTATCCGATTCAGCGCGGCGAAACACTTCGCCAGGTCCTGCAGCGAGCGGGCGGGCTGAGCGATCTGGCGTTTCCATTTGGTGCGATATTTCACGCGGGAAGAGCTGCGAAAACGCGAGCAACAGCAGCTGGATCGCCTTGGCGAACGCCTGCGTCGCGATCTGGCCGTGCTGGCGCTGCAAGGCGCGCAGAGTAGCGTTGGTGGCGCCAACATTCAGGTCCTGTCGATAGGCGATGGACTCTTGGCCGAACTGCAGGGCTCTAGAGGCCGTCGGCCGACTCGTCATCGATCTCGATCAGGTGCTGGCCAATGCACCCGGTGGAGAGCAGGACATCGTGCTGAAGAACGGCGATCGCCTGCTCGTGCCGAAGCAGAGCCAGGAAGTCACGGTCATCGGTGAAGTGCAGAATCGCGACGTCGCATCGCTACACCACCGATCTGTCGCGCGACGGACTATCGTAGACATGAGTGGCGGCGTTACGAACCAGGCCGACGAGGACCGAATCTACGTCGTGCGCGCCAACGGTAGCGTTGATCGGAGATTCCGGTGGTGCGTGGTTCAGTAGATCAAGTGGTGACATTCAGCCCGGCGACACGGTTGTAGTGCCGCTCGATGCCGGCAAGATGCGACCGTTGCCGCTGTGGGCCGCCGTAACGACGATCATCTATAACCTCGCCGTCGCGGTCGCCGCCGTCAACTCATTCTGAAGAATCCAATGATCCTGCGGAACGCACAAGCGCCTAGTGAGGATGCGCGGGACCTTGACCCGCTGATAGTTAGGCTCGCGGCTAGGCGGTGGTGGATTCTTGGCAGCATGCTGCTCTTCGCCGTGGTATCTACTATCGCCGCATTTGCCGTGGCGCCAACTTATCGGGCCACCGTCATCATGGTGCCCGCGAGCGAAGAACGCGGCTCCGAGTTGTTGGGATCGACAATCGGCCAATTGGGTGGGTTGGCAGCACTTGCCGGCGTGAACATTGGATCGAATCGTTCCGATACCGAAGAGTCGCTCGCGGTGCTACGGTCGCGCGAATTCACGGAAAGGTTCATTGTGGACAATGGCCTCATGCAGAAAATATTTGCGCGCAAATGGGATGCCGAGAATGGCAAGTGGAGGGGTTCGAAGGCTGACCAACCGACACCCGCGAGAGCCTATAAGCAATTCGACCAGAAAGTGCGATCATTGTTGAAAACAGGCGAAGTGGTCTAGTGACCCTGCGGATCGATTGGCCCAACCGTCACGAAGCCGCCGAATGGGCAAATGAGATCGTGCTGCGAGTAAATCAGGAGATGCGGGAGCGGGCCATCAAGAAAGCTGATGCTTCAATGGGATATCTCGAGAAGGAATTGGAAGCGACGTCAACCGTTGCAACTCGTGATGCGATTAGTCGCCTCATGGAATCTCAGGTCAAGCAGCGAATGCTCGCCAACGTGACTCAGGAGTACGCATTCCGGATAGTAGACCGGGCAATGCCCGCTGATGAGGATGATCCGGTGAGACCGCCCAAGCTTGCGATGATCTTGGGCGGTCCTTTCGTTGGCCTAGTTTTGGCGATCTTGTGCATTCTGATCATCGATGCGTTTCGCCACGTCCGCGAGAGTGGTCGGGGGGACTTGCGATAGAGCGGCGCGCGACCTCGCGAGGCCCATCCGCTTCCAGTCGATTTTCAAGGCCTGCCTACTCGGCTATCGGCAATTGAACCATTCTGCGTAGAACCATAGAGCACACATGTTCGACAACAGGTCTGTCCTCATCACCGGCGGAACAGGTTCGTTCGGCAAGGCCTTTGTCAAGCGAGTGCTTGGTGCGAGCCCTGGGGCCAAGCGGCTAGTCGTCTATAGCCGCGATGAACTCAAACAGTTCGAGATGAGTGAGGTATACAGCGAAAGGGACTATCCGGGTGTGCGTTACTTCATTGGCGACGTGCGTGATAGCGATCGCTTGCGGCGGGCTTTGGAAGGAATAGACGTGGTGGTGCACGCCGCCGCGCTGAAGCAAGTTCCAGCAGCCGAATACAACCCCTTTGAATGCATCAAGACCAACGTGCTAGGTGCGCAGAATGTTATCGAGGCGTGCCTCGATGTGGGGGTAAAGCGTGTCGTAGCCCTGTCAACCGACAAGGCCGCAGCGCCAATCAACCTGTATGGCGCAACGAAGCTCTGTTCCGACAAATTGTTCATTGCGGCGAACAACATCAAGGGCCATCGGGATATACGCTTGAGTGTAGTGCGTTATGGGAACGTCATGGGGAGCCGCGGCTCAGTAGTCCCATTCTTTCTGGAAAGGAGAAAGGCTGGCGTACTTCCCATCACTGACGCCGCGATGACGCGGTTCAACATACTGTTGCAAGAAGGTGTGGAGATGGTGCTGTGGGCGATCGAGAATGCGCGGGGTGGCGAGATCTTTGTGCCAAAGATCCCGTCCTACCGCATTACCGACCTCGCCAAGGCGATTGGCCCGGAATGTAAGCATCTGATCGTTGGAGTTCGCCCCGGCGAGAAGATCCACGAGGAGATGATCACAGCGAGTGACAGCTTCAACACCGTCGATCTGGGTCGCTACTACGCAATCCTGCCCACATCGGACGATACATTGCATTCTTACTACGTGGGACGGCCTGGAGTTAGCAAAGTGTCGCAGGGCTTTTCCTACAACTCGGGTACGAATGCTCAATTCCTAACGGTCGAACAGCTGCGCGCGCTGATCCGAGAACACGTGGCGCCAGACTCTGGTTTGTGAGCTTCTCCGTGATCCCGTACGGCCGTCAATTCATAGATGAGAATGACGTTCAGTCCGTTGTCGAGGTCCTGCAGTCCGATTTTCTTACGCAGGGACCCGCTGTTCCGCGGTTCGAGCGGTGCATCGCTGATTTCTGCCACGCGAAGCATGCGGTCGCCGTCAACAGTGCGACAAGCGCCTTGCATATCGCATGCGTGGCTTTAGACGTAGGACCCTCGGACTGGGTGTGGACGAGCGCCAACACATTCGTGGCCAGCGCGAACTGCGCACGCTACTGTGGTGCCAACGTGGATTTTGTGGACGTGGACGCTGGCACCTGGAACATGAGCGTCAACGCCCTCGCCGCGAAGCTCGAACGTGCCGCGCACGTGGGATGCCTGCCGAAAGTTGTGATACCCGTCGATTTTGCTGGTCAATCATGTTCAATGGCCGAAATTCGTGACCTCGGTGACAGGTTTGGGTTTCGGATCATAGAGGATGCCTCACACGCGATTGGAGGCACGTACCGAGACAAACCCGTAGGTGGTGGGGGTTACGCTGATGTGACCGTCTTCAGCTTTCATCCCGTAAAGATCGTGACGAGTGCTGAGGGAGGGATGGCGGTCACCAACGACGCGCAGTTGGCGGCGCGGATGAGACGCCTGCGTACTCACGGCATCACGCGCGACCCCGCTGAGATGGAGGGCAAGCCTGAAGGCCCTTGGTACTACGAGATGGTTGAGCTCGGCTGGAACTACCGGATGACGGATGTGCAGGCTGCGCTTGGCAGAAGTCAGATGACGCGGATCGCAGGGTTCGTCGGGCGCCGAAAGGAGTTGGCGGACCGGTATGACGGCTGCTCGCGAATAGCGGGCTAGTACTCCCCCAGCGCGATTCCTGGGCGGAGTCCGCTTGGCACTTGTATGTCGTTGGCTGGAACGAGGAGGCATCCGGCAAATCGCGCGCCGCCGCGTTCCAGGAACTGCGTGCCGCGGGCATAGGCGTTGGCGTTCACTACATTCCCGTTCACCTTCAGCCATATTATCGGCGACTCGGATTTTTGCGTGGGCAGTTTCCGGTCGCTGAGCGCTTCTACGACCGGGCGCTAACCCTTCCGCTCTTCCCCCTACTCAAGGAGCTGGAGCAGGATCGAGTGATCGCAGCGCTGATCGAGGCGATGCGCAAGTGAATACCGTCGTGATCGTCCAGGCACGGATGACGTCGACTCGTCTTCCGGGAAAGGTGCTGCTCCCAATACTCGGGCGTCCAATGCTTTCCTTCCAGCTCGAACGCTTGCGTCGCGTGCGTTGCGTTGACGCTGTCGTCGTGGCAACTACCACCAATCCTGCTGATGACGAGATCGTGCAGCTATGTGCCGCGGAGAAGGTCAACTGCACAAGGGGTTCGGAGAGCGATGTGCTCTCAAGATATTACGATGCTGCTGTAGCCTCTAAGGCAGAACTGGTCGTACGCGTGACCTCGGACTGTCCGCTTATCGACCCGGCTGTGGTGCAGCGCGTCCTGTTGGACTTCCTGCAGCCGAAAGGCGGGTACGACTACGCCTCCAACATGATCACACCGACTTTTCCCTACGGGATGGCCGCGGAAGTTGTCTCATTTGCAGCACTAAGGGAAGCGCACGAGGAAGCGCTCGATCCGGCTGAACGCGAACATGTTACCCCCTTCATCTATTGGCGCCCGGCACGTTACCGCATTCGATCGGTAACCATGGCGCCTGATTTGAGCCATCATCGTTGGACGGTTGATACACCAGAGGATTTTAGCCTTGTGAGTCAGATCTTCACGGCGCTTTATCCGCAGCAGCCGGATTTCTCTCTCGCGGATGTTTTGGCGCTATTGAAGGAGCATCCACACTGGGAACTGGTTAACCAACACGTACAGCAGAAGACCTTGAGTCAGCCTAGGAGAGAACAGTGACGCCGTTCAAGACGGATCAAGAGGACTTCTCGGCAGGCGATTTTGGTCGGGAATATATTCAGCGCAATGCTGGGCCGGAGCTCCTCGCGTCAAATCTCGCGCTGTTCGCACGGGCATTGAAGACTGCGCAACAATTGCGAGACTGCTTGGAACTGGGGGCCAACATCGGCATGAATCTGCAGGCTCTCAAACTCCTGTACCCCGACCAGGATCAGTACGCAGTGGAGATCAACGCGACGCAGTCGCGGAACTTGCCAAGGTCATTCCTTCGAAAAACATTACCCACGCGTCACTGTTGGAGTACCAGCCGGCCCGGACGTTTGATTTGGTCCTAACCAAGGGCGTGCTGATCCATCTCAATCCCGAGTTTCTGCCCGCGGCCTATGAGCGCCTCCATGAGGCATCCTCGCGCGCTACCTGCTGGTCTGCGAATACTACAATCCAGTCTCCGGTCGCGATTCCCTATCGCGGCCACGACGACCGCCTGTTCAAGCGCGACTTCGCCGGCGAGATCCTCGATCGACTTTCCCGACCTGAGGCTGGTCGACTACGGCTTCGCCTACCGCGCGCGATCCTGCTTTCCCGCAGGACGACATCACCTGGTTCCTGATGGAAAAGAGAAGCTGAAATGCTGAAGTACTGCACCCGGTGCGTGATGCCGGACACCAAGCCGGACCTGCAGCTCGACGAGCGGGCGTGTGCAACGCCTGCCGCAGCTACGAGGCGCGCGCAGAGTCGACTGGGCGCGACGGCGCGAGGAACTCGACGAGCTCCTCGGCAGCTACCGCCGCCTGACGGGACGCATTGGGACTGCATCGTGCCGGTCAGCGGCGGCAAGGACAGCACCTACCAGGTCATCCGCATGCTGCAGCTCGGGCTGAACCCGCTCTGCGTCACCGCCACGACCTGCGATCTGTCGGCCATTGGCCGCAAGAACATCGAGAACATCAAGCGCCTCGGCGTCGACTACGTCGAGTTCTCGCCCAACCCGCTCGTCCGGCGCCAGCTCAACCGGATCGGCCTGACGCGAGGTGGGCGACATCTCCTGGCCCGAGCACGTCGGCATCTTCACGATTCCCGTGCGTGCCGCCGTGCAGTTCAACGTGCCGCTCATCGTCTGGGGCGAGAACTCGCAGAACGAGTACGGCGGTCCCGCCGCCGCCGCCGAGGACAACGTGCTCACGCGGCGATGGCTCGAGGAGTTCGGCGGACTGCTCGGACTGCGCGTGAGCGACCTGTCGGGCTGCGATGGCGTCGAGCCACGGCACCTGCTTCCGTACCACTATCCGACGGACGAGGAGCTGCAGCGTGTCGGCGTCACCGGTCTGTTCCTGGGCTACTACCTTCCGTGGGACGGACTGTCGAACGCGCTGCATCGCTCAGGCGAACGGCTTCACGTCGTTCGGAAGCGCGGTCGAAGGCTCGATGGTCGAACTACGAGAACCTCGACAACCATCAGACCGGCATTCACGACTACTTCAAGTTCCTGAAGTTCGGCTTCGGGCGTGCGACCGACATCGCCTGCCTGCACATCCGGCGCGGCCGCATCTCGCGAGGCAGACGCGCTGCAGATCGTCAGGCCAGCACGACGGCAAGTTTCCCTGGACCTATCTCGGCAAGCCGCTCGACGAGATTCTCGAGCCGCTCGACATGACCGTCGACGAGTTCATCGCCGTCTGCGACCGATTCACGAACAAGAAGATCTTCAAGCGCGACGCGCGTGGCGCATCTCGTCAAGGACCGGCACGGCAATCTCGAGAAGACTCAACTACGACAACGCGTGAGACCGGATGAGTGCATTGATCGTCGATTACGGCATGGGGAACCTCGCGTCGGCTCGCAGGTCGTTTGAAGAATGTGGAGCATCCGTGATTGTCAGTGATGATCCGGATGACGTTCGCACGGCGAGTCGCGTGGTGATACCGGGTGTCGGTGCATTTGCGCAAGCGATGCAGCGCTTGCGCGATCGCGGGTGGGTCGAAGCTATTACCGAAGCCGCTCATCAAGACATTCCGATACTCGGGATTTGCCTTGGCATGCAACTCTTGGCGGACGCAGGAGAAGAAGGTGGGCCGACACGCGGGTTCGGACTAATACAGGGTCGCATTGAGCGCCTCGCACCGACAGCGCGCCGATGAGCGCGTACCCCATGTGGGGTGGAATGAAGTGCATGCAACGCGAGACATCGGCCTCTTCAGTGGGATCGTGCCCGGCTCCGACTTCTTTTTTGTGCATAGCTATAGGCTGGTACCCGGGATTCGATCGACCGTCCTTGCGACCACTCCTTATTGCGGTACGGTAGTTTCGGCTGTTCAACGCGGACGGGTGGCGGGTGTGCAGTTTCATCCTGAGAAGAGCTCGCGCGCAGGATTTCGTGTCATCCGCAATTTTCTCACGTCTTGACGGTCTCGAATGCTCAAGGTGCGTGTCATCCCAACGCTGCTGGTGCGCGAGGCCAGATCTAGTTAAGGGACCCGCGTTCGACAGCTGGCGTGCTATTGGGTCACCCATGCAATCCGTAAAGGTTTTCAATCGACGTGACGTCGATGAACTGGTCATTCTGGACATCCATGCAACGCCCGCCGCGTCCGAACCGGACTACGACCAGATCGCAACGCTGGCACAGGAGTGCTTCGTGCCCCTTACTGTTGGAGGAGGCGTTCGTTCACTCGAAAACATTCGCGGCCTCCTGCATGCTGGGGCGGACAAAGTAGCAGTGAATACCCAAGCATATCTGACGCCCGGCCTCATAGACGAAGCGGCCAATTCCTTCGGATCACAATGCGTGGTGGTCGCGATCGACTACCGGCAACACGCAGACGGAAGACTCGAGTGCTTCAGCCACTGCGGCTCAACTCCGACGGCACGACACCCTGTGGAGTGGGCCCGCGAAGTAGAGCGTCTCGGTGCCGGCGAGATACTCCTCACGTCCATCGAACGTGATGGCTTGATGAGAGGTTACGATCTGGAGACGATACGCGCTACTACAGCGGCTGTTTCAATTCCCGTCATTGCGTCGGGTGGAGCAGGTAGCTACGAACATATGCGTCAGGCCGTTCAGGATGCGGGAGCGTCAGCCGTGGCCGCAGCAAGCATGTTTCATTTCACCCAACAAACGCCCGCCGAGGCCAAGCGTGAACCCCCGGCGCTCGCCGGAATTCCGATTCGAGCGGCGTTCAGTGCTGGATCGTCCTCAGCGTGACTGCCGTCGCCTTTCGAACCGATGGATCCGCGGCCATTGGCTCCGGTCATCTAGTTCGCTGTACGACGCTGGCGCAGGAGTTGCAGCAGCGCGGGGCCGACGTGACTATCGTCACCAAGGCGGAGAGTGATTCCCTTGCTATGGAGACGGCCGGACTTGCCCTGCGCAGGATTGCAGGCGAGCCGTCGATATCCGAGGAACAGGACGCTCGAGAGTTCCTAGCGGTTACCCAAGACCTGGACAAGATCGACTGGGTAGTTGTCGATCACTATGGCCTGGGCGAATCCTGGCAGTCGCTGGTCAGATCGAGGGCAACAAGGATACTCGTCATCGACGATCTCGCCGACCGCCGCCACGATTGTGACTTGTTGCTTGATCAGAACCTACTGGCCAACGATGACCGGCCCTACGATGGACTCATTCCGCCGTCCGCCATGCTGCTCGCGGGGCCCAGATTCGCATTGCTGCGCCCGGCATTCTCACGGTTGCGTAGTGCATTGTCCCGGGCGCGCGGCCCTGTTCGTACGGTGCTGATTTGTTTTGGCGGTACCGATCCGCGCAATCACACGTCTGCCGCGATCGAGGCAATCAGTTCTCTGGCCGAGTCACCTGCCGCCACTCAAGTGGTTATTGGCCGCGGCAATCGCAACGCTGATGTCATTGCCGCCCTGTGTCGACGCCTCCCCAATTGCAATCTACTTGTTGCGCCACCGCACTTGCCGGAGCTGCTCGTGCAATCAGATCTGGCGGTCGGTGCCGGTGGAACGATGATGTGGGAGCGGGCATGTCTCGGGGTGCCCACAATAGCCGTAGGTGTTGCAGCCAACCAGGTTCGGGTTGTGGAACGTGCTGTGGAGATGGGGCTCGCAGTCGGGGTGCCGGAGATGTTCGAGCCGGATGTCGCGACGCTTCGCGACCTCTTAGCGCTAGCACTCAAGAGCCCTGCAATGCTGAAAGGAATGTCACGGCGCGCTCAGGCCCTGGTGGATGGAAAAGGAGTTCACCGGGTTGCCGACGAACTTCTGGCGGTACCATTAACCTTTCGAAGGGCGACACTCGCGGATTGTGAAGCGATCTTGAATTGGCGAAACCACGCGACGGTGCGCGCCATATCATTGGAATCCAATGAGATCAGACCCGACGACCACCGTCGATGGCTGGAGCAGACCTTGAGCGACCCCAATCGTGTTCTCCTGATTTGCGAGTCACGTGGACAATCAGTTGGTGTCGTGCGGTTCGACCTGGAGCCTGATTCTGCGATGATCTCGGTATATCGCGTGCCCGAATCTGAGCATCGGCGAATCGGGCTGATTCGTAATGCCGTGGAATGGCTGCGAAGGAATCGCAAAGAGATCTGTCGGGTCGTCGCTCAGGTCAAGACTGACAATGCGCCCTCGTATGAGGCGTTCCGTTCAGCTGGCTTTATCGAAAACGCCCGGACACTGCTGATGGAGCTCAAATGACGGCAGCCGATGCTGGGAAAGCGTTCACGATTGGAGCGCGCTCGATTGGCGCAGGTGCGCCACCTTTTGTCGTCGCGGAGATGTCCGGCAATCACAATCAGTCGCTCGAGCGAGCTCTAGAAATCGTCGATGCCGCGGCTGACAGTGGCGCACACGCGTGCAAGATCCAGACTTACACCGCCGATACCATGACGCTTGACGTTAAGCGGGACGAGTTCGTCGTTGATGCGTCGCTCGCCCTGTGGAAGGGAAAGTCCTTGCATGAGCTATACGAAGAAGCTCATACCCCCTGGGAGTGGCACGAGCCTATCTTCGAGCGCTGCCGCAAGCGTGGCATCATTGGCTTCAGCGCGCCGTTTGACTCGAGTGCGGTGGAGTTCTTGGAGGCCTGCCGCGTGCCCCTGTACAAGATTGCGTCATTTGAACTGACCGACCTTCCGTTGATTGCGCTCGTAGCGTCGACCGGCAAGCCGATGATCATGTCTACGGGCATGGCAACTGCGGCGGAGATCGATGAAGCGGTGAGAACGGCGCGTTCCAATGGGTGCAAGCAACTCATCCTTCTCAAGTGCACTAGCACGTACCCGGCCCTTGCAGAAGACTCAAACATTCTGGCAATTCCGCACATGCGGGAGTTGTTTCAGTGTGAAATTGGACTGTCCGATCACACGCTGGGGATCGGGGTTGCCGTTGGCGCGGTAGCGCTAGGGGCAACGTTGATAGAGAAGCACTTCACGCTACGACGAGCGGACGGTGGCGTCGACTCGGCCTTTTCCTTGGAGCCCGCCGAACTGGCGGCGTTGGTTGTCGAGACCGAACGGGTTTGGCGGAGCCTCGGACGCGTCTTCTACGGACCCATGGAACACGAAAAGGCCTCCCTCAAGTATCGCCGCTCCCTGTATGTCGCAGTGAGCATGAGAGCCGGTGATGTGCTGACTAAGGAAAATCTGCGGATCGTGCGGCCCGCTCTGGGCTTGCCGCCCAAGTACTTCGACCAGATGCTTGGGAGGCGTATCAAGAAGGATGTCGTTGCTGGCACGGCGCTCACCTGGGACCTCTTGGCATGAGGCCTGGGTTGTCGAGTACGCCATTCGGCAAACTGAGTGTATTGATCTTCTGTCGACCCTATCTCGTTTCTGACTTCAGGGATAACGTCTCACCGCTGAGCGGTGAGTATGACTTCCAGTTCCTCACGGACGGGCATAGCCGTGGCACGACCGACACTCGAGAGCGGTTCTATCGTGCGCTTTCAGCCCGCGTCAGATGCACCGCGCTCAACGCGGCCGACGAAGAAGATGTGCGCCAACGTTGCCGTCTGCTTCGCAACATTGATCGCGATCAGGCCCTCAACTTA
>CAWIYW010000007.1:0-68081 GCA_963840405.1 uncultured Gammaproteobacteria bacterium | reverse complement strand
GCCGCGCCGCCCTTGGCCTGCGTGGCGAGCCCCGCCGGGTGGATCACGGTGCCGCAGTCCGAGACACTGAGGAAGTCGAGAATGCGGTGCTGGCCGGTCTCGAGATCGAGCTCGACCTCGATGAAGGCCGCAACAAAGGCGGCGGTCTGACCGCCCACCGGCAGATTGTCCTTGGCGACACCGATGAGCCCGGTACCGGCAAGCGCGGCAACCGAAGCCTTCGTGATCGGGTTGATGTCCTCCGGCATCTCGAGGCCGCTGTACTTGCCCTTGATCTCGATGGCGCGTTGCGCGGCGGCCCCGTAGGTGAGTGACTTCGACGGGTTCGCCTTCGCAAAGACGCGGCTACCGTCGATGTCGTAGTCGTCGGGCTTGCCGCCGAGATCGGTCGCGGCGATTTCCTTCAGTTTCGCCAGCGCGTCCATGGCCGCGACGTAGTTGGTGCGGCTCATCGTGAAGGAGGTGTTGCTGCCGAACTGCCCGATGTTCCACGGCAGGTGGCGGCGGCTGTCGCCGCGCTCGAGGACGGTGTTCTCCCAGTCGTACTTGAGCACCTCCGCTGCAATGCGCGCGGTCGCCGAATGCGAGAAAGTGCCGAGGTTGCCGACACCCGTGTGGATATGCAGCTTCCCGTCCGGAGTGATGCGCACCAGGCCGTCGAAGCCGTTGAAGCCCGCCGGGTGATAGGCCTGGCCCACGGCGACGCTGGTGACTTTCGGACCGCTACGCTTGCCGCTGCGCTCCTTCCTTTCGTCCCACTTGAAGCGCTCGGCGCCCTTGGCGAGCGCCTCCTTGATGAAGCAGCTCGAGACGTTGGTCTGACGGCCGCCGAACTTGGCACCGGATACGGGCGCGTTCAGCGTGCGAATGGCGACGCGATCGATGCCGAGCTCGCGCGCGGCCCGATCGATGAGCGGCTCCACCGCGCACATGATCTGGTTGAAACCCGGGCCACGCTGCGCGGTGCGGGTGGGCGTGTTGGTGTACACCGGCACGCCGCGAAAGCGCATCGCCGCCGGCTGGTAGACCAACGACACCGACTCGGCGGCATTGCGGTAGTCCCAGAAGCCGGTGTGCGCGCCGCTGTCCTGCACGATCATGAGGTCCGCTGCGAGCACGCGTCCGTCCGCGCGGAAGCCGAGACGGATACGACCCTGGAATCCGCTGCGCGCCATGCCGACGAAGTATTCCTCCGCGCGGCTGATGCGCATCATCACGGGCTTGCCGAGCTTCTTCGACATCAGCGCCGGGATGGCCATCACCGGATAGGCGTTGCCCTTGGAGCCGAAGCCGCCGCCGCAGAACTCCGCGATCAGCACCACGTCCTCGGGCTTGATCCCAATCATGCCCGCGAGGGTGGGGATGATGAAGGTGTGACTCTGCGAGGAGCCGTGCACGAAGCACTTGCCGTTCTGCCAGTACGCCAGGCAGGAGCGCGGCTCCATGCTGTGATGCGAGAGGCTCGCGGTCACGAAGCTCTCGTCGATCACGAGCTTCGCTTGCGCGAAGCCCGCTTCCACGTCTCCGTAGCTCCATTCCTCCGGTGCCTTGCCCTCCGGCAGTCGCTCCTCGCCGGCCTTGGCGAATGCAGCCGCGTCCCACTTGAAGGTCTGCAGCGGCGTCTCCGGAATTCCCGGGAAGCCGGCGAAACCAACGTTGCCATCTGAACGCGCGTTCGGCCCCCCAGGAAAGATGCTCTGTAGCGGATCGACCGTGAAAGGCAGCGCTTCGAGGTCGACCTTGATCTTCTCGATCGCATCCTGCGCGGTCGTTTCATCCACTGCGGCCACGGCAAGAATCGGCTGACCCACGTACATCGGTTCCTTGGCCAGCATCGGCGGCAACGGCGCCGGCGCCTGCGGCACGTCATCGGGCGTCAGAATGCCGAGCACGCCCTCCATCTTGAGCGCCTCGGCGGCGTCGATACTGCGCACGCGTGCGTGCGGCATCGGGCTCAACAGCAGGCGGCAGAACACCATGCCGTCTGCGCGGAAATCTTCCGCGTACTTCGCCTGACCCGTGACCTTGGCAACCACGTCGTGCGGCGTGAAGTCCTTGCCGATGAGCTTGTAGGCCATCTCAGGCCTCCGCCGCGGCGCGCATGACCGCGTTCAGATAGTTGTCGTAGGCGCCACAGCGGCACAGGTTGCCGGACATCGCGATCCTCGCCTGTTCGCGTGTCGGTTTCGGGTTGTGCTTGAGGAGCGCGACCGCCGCCATGACCTGGCCAGGCGTGCAGAACCCGCATTGCGGGCCCAGTTCTTCGACGAAGGCCTTCTGCACCGGGTGCAGCTCGCCATTGGCGCCCGCGAGGCCCTCGACGGTCACGATCTTGCGATTGCGCACGCTGTGGGTGAGCGTCGAGCACGAGTAGTGGGAAATATCGTCGATGAGCACCGTGCACGCGCCACATTCGGCACGGTCGCAACCGAGCTTGGTGCCCGTGAGACCGAGCTTGTAACGCAGGGTCATGGCGAGCGTCTCCTGCGGCAGCACGTCGACACGCCGCGTCTCGCCATTGACGGTGAGTGAGATCAGGCGCTCGACGCCGCCAGCGAGCGACGCCTTGCGCGAGCATCCCGTGAGCCCGCCATAGACATAGGTCGCGGCCGAGGCCACGGCGCCGCAGGCGATGACGCGCTTGATGAATTCGCGGCGCGTGTAGCCCGACACGGATTCGGTGTGCAACGCGGTCAACGTGAGTTCGCCCATTGCTGACCTACCTCGCTGGATTCTTGTGGCTCGCCAGGCGCGGATAGACGCGCCGCGCGTTACTCTCGAACACCCTGCCGCGGTCGGCCGCGCTCAACGAGAGCGCATCGATGTAGCGCTTGGTGTCGTCGTAATAGTGCCCGGTCCGCGGATCGACGCCGCGCACCGCGCCCACCATCTCCGAGCCGAACAGGATGTTGTCGATCGGCACCACTTTGAACAGCAGCTCGATCCCCGGCAGATGATACACACACGTATCGAAAAACACGTTCCCGAGCAGGAGCTCCTCGAGAGGCGGGCGCTTCATGTCCTGCGCCAGTCCCCGATAGCGTCCCCAGTGGTACGGCACCGCACCCCCGCCGTGCGGGATGATGAACCTGAGCGCCGGAAAGTCCTTGAACAGGTCGGCGGTCAGAAACTGCATGAAGGCCGTGGTATCCGCGTTGAGGTAATGCGCCCCGGTGGCGTGGAAATTCGGGTTGCACGAGGAGCTCACGTGCACCATGGCCGGGACGTCGAGCTCCACCATCTTCTCGTAGAGCGGGTACCAGTGCCGGTCGGTGAGCGGCGGTGAGTTCCAGTGGCCGCCCGAAGGGTCGGGATTCAGATTGCAGCCGATGAAGCCCAGGTCCCGGACGCAACGCTCGAGCTCGCCCGCGCTGTTGGCGGGCGGCACGCCGGGTGACTGCGGGAGCTGGCACACGCCGACAAAGTTCTGGGGATAGAGCCCGCACACGCGCGCGATCAGGTCATTGCAGGCGCGCGACCAGTTGAGGCTGGTGACCTCGTTGCCGACGTGATGCGCCATGGCCGAGGCGCGCGGGGAAAAGATCGTGAGGTCGGTCCCGCGTTCGCGCTGCAACTTGAGCTGGGCACCTTCCAGGCTCTCACGGATCTGGTCGTCGCTGATCTTGAGGTTCGCTGCAACAGGTTGCGAGCTGGCGTCCTTGAGGCCCGCCATCTGGCTGTCGCGATACTTCTGCAACTCGGCGGGCGCGGTCGTGTAGTGGCCGTGGCAATCGATGATCATGGCTGGCGGCGCGCGCTCAAGTAGTGCACGCGCCCGTCGGCGTCCAGTCGTTCACCGGAATGATCGGCGGCTGAGAAGAGTCGTGCAGGATAAGCACAAGCGCCTGGCGCTTGGCTGATCCGACGCCGGTCAACTGCATCGGTGGACCGCCCGAAACGATCGCCGCCTGACCGGCCCGTACCACGGTCTTGCCCTTAGGGGTCTCCAGACACTGCTCACCTTCGAGGACATACCAGGCTTCAGGACCCGCGTGACGATGGATATCCGACTTCATTCCGGGAGCGAAGATCGCTTCCATGTATACGGCCATGTAGTCCTCAGTCTTGCCGACAGGGAGCGGCCCGACCTCCGCGACGCGCTCGCCTCCCCCCGCCTGCCAACCCCCGGGGGCAATCGTGAACAGCCACACCCGTCCGACGGCTTCGAGCACTACGCCACGCTGCCCTTGCCGCTTCTTAGCCGCGGCCTGCGAGTCAAAACTGTCCAGGTACCAATACTGAGTAATCCCGCGAAGCTTGCCGATCGGAGCGCTCCCGACGATGAAGCATCCCAGCTCGCGCCCGGCGCGCTCTGCGACCGGCACGCAACGGACCTCGGTGTCCGGCATCTGCGCGAAGGTAGTCGCCGCGAGGGTGCAGGCCACGGTGAGACTGAGCGCGCTGATGCGCAATGCGTTCACGGCCCCCCTTCCCGTACTGCTGCCGACTTCCCGGCACCGTTCATTTACAGGCCCACACCCGCGAAATCAACCGGCGCGTGACCTTCACCGCCCGCGACAAGAGACAACCCCTCCGCTATGGTGAATGCAGTGTCAGGAGGGCGAGACCATGCAGCAGCGAGCATTGGGCCAGACAGGGGAACGGGTCTCCGCGCTCGGCTTCGGTTGCATGGGGCTCGTCGGCTGGTACGGGACCCGCAACGATGCCGAAGCACGGGCGACCCTCATCGAGGCGCTGGATCGCGGCATCACTCATCTCGATACCGCCGCGGCCTATCAGAACGGCGACAACGAACGCTTCGTCGGCGCCGCAGTTCGGGGCCGGCGTGATTCTCTCTTCCTCGCCACCAAGTTCGGCATCGGCCGGACAGCCGACGGCAAGCCCATCGCGGACAACCAGCCCGGGTCGATCAAGGCATCCTGCGAGGCCAGCCTCGAACGGCTCGGTGTCGAGCGCATCGATCTCTTTTATCTGCATCGGATCGACAAGAGCGTGGCCCTGGAGGATTCCGTCGGAGCGCTCGCCGATCTCGTCGCTGCCGGCAAGATTCGTTACGCCGGGCTGTCAGAGTGCAGCGTAGCGACGCTGCGGCGCGCTTGTGCCGTCCATCCCATCGCCGCCGTACAGAGCGAATATTCGATCTGGGTCCGAGACCCGGAGCAAGGCGTACTCAGCGCCTGTCGCGAGCTCGGTGCCGGTTTCGTCGCATACAGCCCGCTCGGCCGCGGATTCCTCGCCGGCAACTTCCGTTCGCTCGCCGACTTGCCGGCCGATGACAATCGCAGAATGGTGCCGCGCTTCCAGGACGCGAGCGTCGCGCACAACCTCGCGATTGCGGATGCGGTGCGCGAGTTCGCGCAGCGCAAGGGCTGCACGCCGGCCCAGATCGCCATTGCCTGGGTGATGGCGCAGGGAGCGGACATCCTGCCGATCCCGGGCATGAAGACGCGCGCTCACCTTGCCGACAACCTCGGTGCACTCGAGGTGCGCGTGTCACGCGAGGAATGCGTCGCGTTGACCCAGCGCGTCGACGAGCTCGCGGTGCAGGGCGAACGCCAGGCGCCCGCGATGATGCAGCTGCTCGATCGCTGACCCCGTCTCTACTCGATGACGTGGCTGCGCGCTCAGCGCGTGCGGCTTCCACGTTATGCAATATCGATCCTCGCTCGCATCAGCAGGTGGCGAGTTTGCCTGCACCCGTATTCATCAATCGCCTCAAGCGGGCTGACCGCGCACCGTCTGCAATCAGCGACACCACAATCTCAGTCCTCAAAACTGAGAACCTTTTTACATTCTTCTGCCTGTAATTCTTCCAAATTCCGCCCGTCGCATACGCGTCCCCCCGAGTCCAGTTCGTTTCGCCGGGGAACCGTTGCACAGAGCTTCGCAGGGTCGACCGCACCGGTGGCGGTTCGCTGCAACGAGTTCCGGGGGAATTCATGGCACCAGCGCGGAGAATGGTACGCACGCTCGCAGGCGCCGCCATCGTGTCGGTCGCTGCATGGATATCCGGATGCGGTGGCGGTGGCGGTGATGACGACTCGGCGTCGTCTCCGGCTTCAAGCGGAAATTCTCCTCCGGTGATCAGCGGCCAGCCGCTACTCTACGTGCGCGTGGACGAGCCGTACACGTTTCGGCCCGCGGCATCCGATCCGAACGGCGACATTCTCAGGTTCACGGCCAGCAATCTGCCGCCTTGGGCGGGCCTCGACCAGGGGACGGGAAGGTTGACCGGTATACCGGACGCGATGGATCAGGGGTTGCATGAGTCGATCGTCATCAGCGTGAGTGACGGCCATGCGAGTGCCTCGCTCGGTCCCTTCTCGATTACCGTGACGCAGACCGCCAATGGCGCCGTGACGCTGTCGTGGCTGCCGCCGACCGAGAATGCGAACGGCACGGCTCTCGTGGACCTGGCCGGCTACCGCATTCAGTACGGCCGCGATCCCGAGGACATGCGTCAGTCGGTCTCGATCGCCAACCCGTCGGTGAACACCTATCTGGTCGAGCAACTCTCTTCCGGAACATGGTATTTCGTGGTATTCGCGGTCCGGAACAGCCGCATCGAGAGCTTCCCGTCGGTTGTGGTGTCAAAGACGATTGGATGAGGGGCGAGTGTCAATGAGCATGGGACAATATTGCATGGTGGCCCACCACGGCTGGCTTTACCAAACGACGATGGCGCTGCGTGCAGCGATGGCAGCCGTGCTGCTGATCGCGGGCGCAATCGGGTCCGCCCCGGCGCATGCGACATCGGTCATTCCGGGCGTGGCGGGCTTCGGGGCAGGGACGCCCGCTGGCCGCGGCGGCAGGGTCTATCGCGTCACGAACTTGAATACCTCCGGTGCGGGATCGTTGAAGGAGTGCGTAGATGCGGCAGGTCCGCGTGTGTGTGTGTTCGAAGTCTCCGGCACGATTCACCTGACCGGCGATCTGCACATCTGGAATCCCAACATCACCATCGCCGGCCAGACCGCGCCCTCGCCCGGCATCATGCTGCGCGGCGCTGCTCTGAACATCAGTGCTTCCGACGTGCTGGTACAACACATTCGCATTCGCGTCGGCGACGATGCCACTGGCCCGGACCCGAACAATCGCGATGCGCTGAAAATCGAATCGACGAGCGGTATCAGGAACATCGTGGTGGACCATTGCTCCTTGAGCTGGGCCGTCGATGAGACGCTGACTTTGTGGGATCGTTGGGATAACGTCACCCTGACGAACAACATCATCTCCGAAGGCTTGCATGATTCGATCATGACCTCGGTTGAACCTGGCGGATACGGCTTGCTCGTCGGCCCGACCGACGGGCGCGTCACGATCGTCGGGAATCTGCTTGCTCACATCGCCGAGCGCAATCCGCTCAGCCGCGGCCAGCAGATGGTCTTTGTGAACAACGTCGTCTACAACCGCGCGAACATGGACGTGGATCTACAGAGTGAAGACGGTCGCGTCACCAACAATTCGGTCGTTGGCAACGTCTTCATTCGCGGCCCCGACTACACGCGCTCGGAGAACAAGCCGGTGCTGCTGCGCACGGACGCGATGCACGGCGTACCGCGCGGCAGCAAGGTTTACCTCGCCGACAATGCGGCCGTCGAACGCTCGAGCACCGACGTGTGGGCGGTGGTCAGCACGAACACGAGCACTTCACTCGGCTCCTACAAGGCGTCTGCTCCCCGACCTGGCCGGCCGGGCTCACGACACTGCCGACGCAAAACAATGCGGTGCTGAACAAGGTGCTGAATTTTGCCGGCGCGCGTCCGGCGGATCGCGACTCCGTCGACAGGCGTGTCGTGCAGAGCGTGCGTGATCGCACGGGTCACATCATCAACTGCGTGTCCGCGAATGGCACGGCACGCTGCAATATGAACGCAGGTGGCTGGCCGACGCTGGCGCAGAATCGACGCACACTGACCCTTCCGAGCAACCCGAACACCATGACTGCCAGCGGTTATACGAAGCTGGAAGTGTGGCTGCAGCAGAAGGCGGCGGAAGTGGAAGGTCGTCCGTTACCGCCAGAGGTCGCGGCCGACTAGGTTCGCCTCCGACACCTGTCGTCGAGATAAGACTCGACATCGATGTCCTGCTAAAGCGGTCCGCTCACGCGGACGGCTTTTCTGTTCGTCGGCCTCTCGCGCCGCTCGTTGCCGGGCCGCAAACCACGGGTTTGTAAGAACTTGCGTTTGTAGAAACAACGTCACCGGACGCAATGATTACAAGCGTGGCGGATGACGCCGACGTCCCTCAGGTGAGCGTGCGCGCGGCATGCATCTTGCTGTTCTGGATTTCGGGCGCGAACGGGGCAAGTCGAACCACATGCCGGTCCAGACAATCTGTGTCGTCGGGATTGACGACTACGCGATGCTTACAGGCGACGTTGCATTTGGTTGCACCGGCGGTGAGTCCGTGCAACATGTATTGCTCGCGCAAGCGTGGCGGGACCTCGGGCTCGATGTGTCGATCCTCGTCCACGGTCACGGGCAACCGCGCGTCACCACCATCGACGGCATTCGCGCCATCGCCGCCTATCCGCGCAACGGCGGCTTGTTTGCGCTGCGCTTCCTGCATCCGCGATTGTCCGGCCTGGTGAGCGCCATGCGGGACGTCAATGCGGATGTGTACTACTCCTCGCCGGCTTCTCCCTGGACAGGCGTCGCTGCCTGGTTTGCGAAGACGCACGACAAGCGGTTTATCTTGCGTATTGCCTCCGACAGCGATTGCCGGCGCGGTCAGCAGCCGATGCCGTATAGGCGCGATCGGTGGCTGTTCGACTACGGCGTGCGCAACGCATCGCTCGTTGCTGCACAGACCGAGCAACAACGCGCGTTACTCGCGAGCAACTATGGTGTGGACAGCGAGATTCTGAACATCGCAGTCGAGGTTCCGAAGACGCCTGCAGCGCCTGGCAAAGATATCGACGTACTCTGGGTGGCAAATTTCCGCCCCGTGAAGCGGCCTGATTTGGCGCTCGAGCTGGCGCGGCGACTGCCGCAGTATCGATTCGCCATCGTCGGCGGCAGCGTTCCGGGCGGTGAGGAGTATTTCGCCCGCATTGCGGCACAGGCGAAGACATTGCCGAACGTGGTCATGACCGGTGGATTGCCCCACCAGGCGGTCGGTGCCTGGTTCGATCGCTCGCACGTGCACGTGAATACCTCGGACTACGAAGGGTTTCCCAATACATTCTTGCAGGCCTGGGTGCGAGCCCTGCCGGTCGTCTCGTTCTTCGATCCGGACCGATTGATTCAGCGCAGAGCGCTGGGTCGATGCTGCGCCGATATCGACGCCATGTGCGTGGCCATAGATGAATTGGTTCGCGACGCGAGCCAACGCACTGCGATCGGCGAGCGCGCCCGCGAGTTCGTCAGCAATCAGTATTCGGCGCAGGACATCGCACGGCGATATCTCGAATTGCTCGGGCGGGCGGTAGTCACGCCCATGCGGTCGTCCGTGAACAATCGGTCCATCGGGGCAGCCCGCGATCTCTGAGGGATACGGGATCATATGGACAGCCTTCTTGGTTTTACCGGAGATCTTTTTCTCGGCAGCGACGCGCTGGGCCCGTCGTTTAGCGACCTCGCGAAGGTTCTCGGACCACAGGTTTCTCTCGTCGTGAACTTCGAGGGCACTGTCTTCGACGATGCGGAGAGGTTGATACCCACACGAAAGAAGATACTGCTCACCTCCCCACTGAGCGCCTTGAGTGCCCTCAAGGAATTGCCGGTTCGGTTGTTCACGGTTGGGCACAACCACATAGGTGACTACGGAAACCGCATCGGCGAGCTGACCGTAGACTCTCTTCGGCAGGTCGCTCCGACGATCGGCGCTGGATACAGCGGGGCGGACTTCCATCTGGGTTCTGCCACTGTCGGGGACGTCGCAGTCGGCTTTGCGACATATTGCACGAGCGAGACATCGCCCCTGTTTTCTACCCCCACGCGCCTGGGTCCGTGCGAGCTCACATCTCAGCAGATCGAGAGAGATATCCTGAAGCTGAGGAAGACGAATCGCCTGGTGGTCGCGCTCGTACACTGGGGCGATCAGTCTCATCACTACCCGACAGCGGACCAGCTGCACTTCGGCCCGCGGCTGATCGATGCCGGATTCGATCTCGTAATCGGAACACACCCCCATGCGGTTCAGGGGTACGCACGCCATCGCGGGCGCTATATCTTCTACAGCCTGGGTAACTTTTCATTCCACGACTATCGCGCCCAGATTGCCGGTCTGTCTCACGACGTGAGATGGATGCGTCGGTGTCGTTGGGGAATTCTGCCCGTGTTCCGCGTCCTGGCCGATCGATTCGAGATCGACAGTATCCGATTCGTCAGCGTCAGTGACGGGCAGCTGCAGATCGTTCACAGACGCGCTCTTGAGTGGCGTCTGAGGCGGTTTTCGATGGCGGTCTCTGGCGGCAAGGCGGCAAGGGTCTGCGCGTTCTGCCGGACCCTCGCGCGACCGTTGATACGGTATGGCGAATTCAGTGTCCGGGACCGGAAGCTGGCGGTAGTGTCGAGAAAAATTGCCCGACTGATCGGAATTGATCGAGCTCTCGGCAAGCACGTCGCGTGATCGGTGCCGTAGTCCGATTGTCTGCGTTAATGGTGACCAATGCTGGCGCACGTCGAGCCCTCTGAGACACACGAGTGGACTGCCCATCCCGGCGAACAGGCTCTCCGCAGTCTGGCCTTCAACGGCTTTCATGTGGCAAGCGGGCGTCCCGCGTTCATTTCGCGTATGGGTGACCAAGAGGGCGCGCGATGAGCCCGCTTGGCTCGATGGTGAGGCGAGCGACTCACCAGGTGCGTGTGCGCCGCGCGGGGCTCGCGAGACCGCTCGCGGAGGCGCTCACGTCCGAGCGCAAGTCGCCCGCGGCGATCGAGGCGATCCAGTCCGAAAAGCTCCGGCGCCTGGTCGCGCACGCGGCCGCGACCGTTCCGTTCTGGCGCGCGCGCTTTCCCGCACAGGGGCTCGACCCGTTCCGCGTGCGCTCGATCGCGGATCTGGCCGGGCTCCCCCTCCTCGAGAAGGAGGATCTCAGGGTGCGCGGCGATTCCCTGCTGGTCGCCGGGCGCGTGGACCCGGCGTGGATCCGGAACGCGAGCGGCGGCTCGACCGGGGAGCCGGTCGTGTTCTACCAGGACCGCGACTATCACCGCCGCAAGCTGGCCGACCAGATGCGCCACGTCACCTGGACGGGACTTCCGTGGTGGACGGCACGCGCGTTCGTGTGGGGCGCGGACCGCGACAGCCACGACCACGACGGCGCCGTCGGGCGGCTCAAGGACACGCTCTTGGGAGTGCACTTCCTGAACTCCTTCCGCGCGACCGACGACGACTACCGGGAGTTCGCACACACCTGCGCGCGGGCGGGCGTGCCGCTCCTGATCGGGTACGCCTCCTCGCTCGACCACTTCGCGCGCGTTGTCGAGGCGTCGGGGGCCCAAGCCCGCTGGCGGCCGCGTGCGATCGAGTCTTCGGCCGAGCGGCTGACGTCCGCGATGCGCGAGCGCATCGAGCGCGCGTTCGGTTGCCGCGTGTTCGACCGTTACGGATCGCGTGAAATGGGGAACGCCGCGCACGAGTGCGAGGCGCACACCGGCCTCCACGTCTCGATGGAGCGGATCGCGCTCGAGATCGTGCGGGAGGGACGTCCGGTTCCCGACGGCGAGGAAGGGGAGATCGTCGTCACCGTGCTCGACAATTTCGCCGAACCCCTGATTCGCTACCGCGTCGGGGACGTGGGGCGAAAGCTTCCGGGCCCGCCCTGCGCGTGCGGGCGCTCGTACGAACGGATCGAGGTCACGGCGGGCCGCACGAGCGACGTCTTCAGCTCGCCGTCCGGACGGCGCGTGCACGGCGAGTACTTCACGCACCTGTTCTACGGCAAGGCGGGGGTCGCGCTGTTCCGGGTCATCCAGGAAACGCGCGAGCGCATCGTGCTCGAGATCGTGCGCGGCCCGTCGTTCGAGGAAGGCGAGCTCGCGTCCGTACGCGAAGGCATTCGCGAAATCGATGCGGCATTCCAGACAGAGGTGCGCTACGTCGATCAACTTCCGATCGCGGAGAGCGGGAAGAGGCGTTTCACGGTCTCGCACGTTCCCGTAGAATGGACGCCATGATCAACCCGCGCAGGGTGTTGATCTGCCGCGACCCGAACAAGCCTATCCGGACGCCTGTTCTCTCCCGCGAAGCCCTACCCAGAATACCTGTTCGCCGCCGTGTACGGCGGCGTCGCCCGCTCGTCCAATCCGGTGATCTCCTATTTGTCTATCGTAAGATTTTTTAAATACTCTGAACTCAGAGACTCACCCTTCACCATGTAACCGATATGCGGGGATTCATTGCAGAGGCCATAGCCCGCGCCAAATAGAATTGGTGGTATCGATTTGAATTGCTCTCTCCATAGCGTGGCGCTGTAAAGCTCCTGCAGAACCTTGATGTATGACGTATCGTGAGTCACGTAAATGCCGCCGTTCGACAAGAGCGGCCAAATGGCGGTGAAACAATCTCTTGCGGAATTGGCCAGGTCAACGTCAACAAACGCGAATGACACCTGGCCCGGCAGGTTATCGGGGATCAGCGTGTCGCTAAACCAGCCTTTGATCAGCCTGCAAACTGAGGCATCCCCATAGCGTTCGATATTGCTCTGCACCTCGTCCAGCCTCGCCGCATATCTGCCTTTCGTCCAATCGGTAACCCATTCGTCACTGCGTCTGCAATGCTGGTCCCTCAGGTATTGCTGCTCCACTGCAGGCAGACCTTCAAAGCTATCGAAGATCGTGACCCTTCGATTGAGGATCCTTGCCAGGAGTGACAGCTTGGCTGAGCTGCCTCCGGCGTAACAGCCGCATTCGACCAACTCCCCTTGAGCCTCCATGTTCAACAGCATTTCCGCAAGAAACAGGCCATCGGTCGGCGATGACCCGATCGGTACTTCCCGGTCAATACGCTCAAACTGCCTCACCAAGTGTTCCCTGACGGACTCGTTTGCGTGTTTGCCATGGCCATTGGCTATGAAGCGTTCACGGAGATAGCCATAACTGTCCTTGATATGCGTCTGCGCAGAAGCATGGCGCGTGATGTAGGCCGCGACATCCGTAACAAGGCTGCTTCGGTTCGCCAGGCCGAGAATGCTTCGCTTGAGCAGTGATTTCATGCCGGTTGCTTGCCCGCTTTGGTATGCAGAAAATGGTGTAGATGCACAAATCATGCCTTCGCAACGAGGTCGTGCTGTCCATCATGACGGCAGAAGCCACTGGCATCGGCACTGACGTCGATTGACACCATCGTGCAACCGATCCGCCATGGCGTGTGGCAATCAGGCTTTCGCCACGGTGAGCAGACGTCGATAGATGCCGAGCAGTGTCTCGCAGTACGCGCGGATATCGAACTGCTGAGCGCGCAGACGAGCGCTGCGACCGAATTGCAATCGCTGTGCTTCATCTTCGATCAAAGTGCGCAGGGCGCGCTGCAGTTCATCCAGTTGGCCCGGCCTCACGAGCAGTCCCTCGCCGCCGTCCACGACGATGTCGGGGATGCCGCCGACCCGGGTCGTTATCACGGGCAACCCGTGGGCCATCGCCTCGAGGAGAGCCATGGGAACGCCCTCCGCATACGAGGGCAGCACGAAAACGTCGCTGCGCTCCAACAGCGCGTCGCGTTGCGCCGCATCGATCCACCCATGAACTTCAACGCTCGTGCCCCAGGCCGCTGCCTGTGCACGCAGCGCACCGACTTCACCGTCGCCGGCGAAGACCAGCCGCGCACGCGAGCGCAGCTCGTCCGGCAGGGCCGCGAAAGCATCGAGCAGGTCATACGCCCCCTTGCGGTGGCCGATCCGTCCCAGGAACAGAAACTGCACGATGCGACGGCCCGCTCTGGCAGGAACGGTGGCTGGCAACGTCGTCGGGTTGCAGAGCACCGTCACGCGGCCGGGCGGCAGACCACAGGGGCCGGTGTAGAACTCGCGCCACTGACTCGACAGCACCAGGAAGCAGTCGGCGCGCGCAAAAACGCTGCGCACGCGCCTTTGCGCGAATCGTGGCAAGCCGGCGTAGAACTTATCGAACTCCGCGCCGTGCGCGTGCAGCACCAGCGGCCGTCGCGCCTGCAACGTCATCCACGACACGATCCACTTCCGCAGCGTGCTGCCGCGCGAGGCGAAGTGCACGTGCACCACCAGCGGTCGTGGTCGCCGCAGCTCCGCTTGCAGCTGCATGACGGCCTTGCCGAAGGTGCGCAGCTTTCGCCACAGCGAACCCTCCTCCATCGTCGCGACGTGGCGAACCGCGAACGTCGAAGGCAGTCGATCGATGATGAGTCGCTCGACCGAGGCGACACCGCCGCGCACCGACAGCGCCGGTCCCACCTGCAGGATCGTGGCCCCCTCCATCACTGCACCTGCGTCGGCCGCACCAAGCATCTCATCAAGAGAGTACCAGAAGCTTGTTTAACCGCTACATACTCAACGAACTGTGCGAGCCACCACCTGCTGGCGGCCATATCGGGTCATAGACCGTGAGACCTACGAGAAGCATCGGCAGCCGGCGCACTGAACCCGTCGCCCCAGACTGTGTGACGTGGCCCGCGATTCTCGCGCGTGCCGCTTCCTCATTATGCAATCTCGGAAGTAGCGTTCGCACTCGCGTCCCTGCAGGACTGCCCGGGTCAAGGATGCCATTGCGAAGGAACGTAACGTGAACTCCGTCACGCAGCGCGCCGGTGCGCCGAGCCTGCTGACGCGCCTGCTCACGCGCGAGCCCATGCTGCTGATCCTCTTCGGGCTCTACCTGGCCGGCTGCGCGCTGCTCCTTATCTATTTGCGCGAATCCGCGCATGCCAGCGTGGAGACTGCCGCGGTCGGCGAAGCACGCGTGGCAGCGGGGTTTCTCCTCGGCAGCGGCTCGGTGCCGCAGTCCGGGCTTCTCGAAGGTTTGCACGCACGCCGACTGGACATCACTGCTTCCGGCGATGAGTTAGATCGGGACGTCCTGGCGCTGGCCCAGTCCCCGGCCGGAACACTCGTTCATCGGCTGCAAACAGACGGTCCCTCCCCCGCGTTGCACGCAGCCGTCGCCGACGGCAGTGGCGGTGTCTGGCTGCTCGACATCGCGGTCGGCAGCGAGCTGGAGGCCATCAGCGCAAGGTTTCAGCGCTTCTACCTGATCACCTCCGTTCTGGGACTGCTCGTGCTGGGCGGTTTCCTGGCGGGCGCCCTGCAGTTCTCGCGTGCACGAGCACACGCGACCCGCCCGACATCCGTCGCAGCGAAAGCGCCTGATACCAGCATCGACTACGCCAACGAGCGGACGCGCCTCTACTCCATCATTGGACTGTCGGTCGTCATCTTCGGCGTAGACGTCGCCGCGCCCCTCGGGCATTCGGTCGGCACAACGTACATCGTGCTGGTGCTGATCAGCCTGTGGTCGCACAACGCCACGCACACCTGGCTCGCGGCGCTGCTCGGCACCGCATTGACGATCGGCCGCCTCTTCATCGCACCCGACTCATCGGACCTGATGTGGATCGCGCTCACCAACCGGACGCTCTCGATCTTTGCGATCTGGACCGTCGCGGTCCTCGGGCTGTGGCAGAACCGCACGACGCGCGCCCAGAGCCTCGCACAGGCCGCCGCCTTGCAGGCAACCGCCAGCAACGTGGAATTGAAGGCGGCGCTCGAGCGCACCGAGGCGGCCGAGGCAGAGCTGCGCCGCGGCCAGCGTCTCCTCGACGACGTGGGGCAGATGGCACGTATCGGCGGTTGGCACTACGACGTGGCCGCGCGCACGCCGGTGTGGTCGAAGGAAGTGTTCCGCATTCACGAGGTCGATCCCGCCAACCCGCCGACCCTCCAACAGGCGATTGAATTCTTTGCGCCGACCGCGCGCCCGGTCATTCGCGAAGCCATGCGTTGCGCAATCGAGCACGAGACCGAGTTCGATCTTACCCTGCCGCTCAATACCGCTGCCGGCAAGCCGCTTTGGGTGCGCGCCATCGGAGCAGCCGAGGCGCACGAAGGCAAGGTGACGCGAGTGTCAGGCGCATTTCAGGACGTCACCGAGCAACACAACACGCGCCGCGAGGTCGAGCAGGCGCTGCGCGCCGGCAAGGAAGCGGCGGCCAGCGCCAATCGTGCGAAGAGCGAATTCCTCGCCAACGTGAGCCACGAGATACGGACGCCCATGAACGGCGTGCTCGGCATGACGGAACTGCTGCTCGGTACGCCACTGGCCGCGACCCAGCGCGAGTACGCTGAAACCATCCGCACCAGCGGGGCGTCGCTGCTCAGGATCATCAACGACCTGCTCGATTTCTCGAAGATCGAGGCCGGCAGGCTCGACCTCGAGTCCGTCGACATGGACCTGCGCGACTGCGTCGAGGAAGTCGGCATGATCATGGCGCTGCAGGCCAACTCGAAGAACGTCGAGTTCATCGTGAATGTCGAGGCGGGCGTACCCACACGGATCCGCAGCGACCCCCACCGCCTGCGACAGATCCTCATCAACCTCAGCAGCCAACGCGCTCAAGTTCACCCAGCAGGGTGAAGTCGTCGTCGAGGTTTCCTCGCTCGGTCACCAGGCGGGCCGCGCCCTGCTGCACTTCGAAGTGCGCGACACAGGCATCGGCATGGCGCCGGAGGTGATGGCGCGCCTGTTCCAGCCATTCACCCAGGCTGACGCGTCGACGACGCGTCACTTCGGCGGCACCGGCCTCGGCCTGTCGATCGTGAAGCGCCTGGTGGAGCTCATGGGTGGCGCCGTCAACGTCGCCAGTCAGCCCGGTGTCGGCTCGACATTTTCGTTCACGCTGCCGTGCGATGCGGTCGATGAAACCGTCGAGCCCACATTGAGCAAGGCCATCCAGGCGGCCGGTCAGACGCGTGCTCGTGGTCGACGACAACCAGACCAATCGGCGTGTGGTGTGCGGACAGCTCGCGCCAGCCGGTTACGAAGTTACGTCGGCGGCCAGCGGCGATGAGGCTTTCGAGCTGCTGCGAGGGCGCGCGGTTGGCGCAGCGTCCTTTCGCTGTGCTCATCATGGATGAGCAGATGCCCGGAGTTGATGGCGTGACCTTTGGCGCGCGCGTCAAAGCCATGCCCGCGTTCGCCGGGGTGCAGATCATCCTGCTGACGTCGCTCGATCGTCAGCGCGAGCTCAAGAGCCTCGAGGATCGTGGCTTCGCCGGTTACCTCACCAAGCCGGTGCGCCGCCGGGAGCTGCTGTCGTGTGTCGAGCGCGTGCTGGAGCGCGGCTGGGAGCTTGCCACGGGCCGCTTCTCGCCCATGGTCACGCGCGGCTCACTGGCCGACAAACAGGACATGGACGCTACCGCGGCCACATCCTCGTCGCCGAAGACCATCCGGTGAATCAACAGGTCGCGCGCCGCTTTCTCGAGCGGCTCGGCTGCGAGGTCACCGTGGTCGAGAACGGCGCTCTGGCGGTGCAAGCCTGCGCCCGGCAAAAATTCGATCTGGTGCTGATGGACGTGCAGATGCCCGTCATGGATGGCCTCACCGCGACGCGCGCGATCCGCGCCGCGCGCGCTAATGGCGGGCGCATGCCGATCGTGGCGCTCACCGCCAGCGTGATGACCGACGAGCTCGAGCGCTGCACCGTTGCGGGCATGGACGGCCTGCTGACCAAACCTCTCGAGCTGCCACGATTGCGCGAAGTCATGGACAACTACGGCCTGGAGTTTCCGGTCAGCGAGCTGCCCGCGCCGGCGGCGAGCACCGCGGAACCGCAAGCCCGGCCGCTCGACATGGCACAGCTCAACGCGACGGCCGGCGGCGACGCGCACTTTTTGCAACAGCTGTGTAGCACTTTTGTCACCAGCACCCAGGAGGTCATCAGCGGACTCGAGCGTGCGCTGCTCACCGACGATCGCGCGGGCCTCGCAGCGCTGGCACACACGCTCAAGGGCAGCAGCGGCAGCCTCGGCGCTCACGCGCTCGCTTCGATGGCGGCGGAACTCGAGACCAATGCGCGCGATCAGATTCCCGAGCAGCTGGCGCGCTCGGTTGGCGCCATCCGTTCCTGCTTCGGTCAGATCGCAAGTTATATCGCCACAGAAGTCAGATGAGCCCCGAAGAGTTACGCCTGCTGCTGGTGGAAGACGAACCGACTCAGCGCTTATTGCTCGAGCGGCTCCTGGAGCAGGCCGGCTATGTCGTCGACTCGGCCCAGTCGGGCGTCGAGGCGCTCGAAATGATTGCCCAGGGCCGATACCAGATGATGCTGACGGATTGGGATATGCCTGGCATGAATGGCATCACGCTGTGCCGGCACGTACGCGAAGCGAATCTGCCGATGTATTTGTACATCTTACTGCTCACCGCCAACTCGTCCACGAGCGAGGTCGTGGCCGGTCTCGAAGCGGGCGCCGATGATTACCTGCGTAAGCCGGCCGACAAGTCCGAGTTGCTGGCGCGCCTCAATGCGGGACGGCGCATCGTGCAGCTGGAGCAGTCACTGCGCGAAGCCAATGCCCAGATCCAGCAGTTGTCGATTACGGATCCCCTGACAGGCGCCTTCAACCGGCGCTACCTCAACGAGCATTTCCTGATCGAGATCGAACGCGCGCACCGGCATAGCCGCCCGCTTGGGCTGGTCATGGTCGACCTCGATCACTTCAAGAAGCTCAACGATCGCCATGGTCACCTGGTCGGTGACGACGTGCTGCGTGCATTCGTGAAGACCGTGCGCTCCGCGATCCGGCCCTCCAGCGACTGGATCGCCCGCTACGGCGGTGAGGAGTTCGCACTAGTGCTGGCCGAGTCCGATCTCGACGCCAGCACCTCGGCGGCCGAACGGATACGCCTCATCTGTGACGAGCGGCCCCTCGAGACACGGGCCGGGGCACTCTCGATCAGCGCGAGCTTCGGTGTGGCCGCGCTCGACCACTCCCTGCCGCCGGGCGATGCCATGGAGAAGCTGCTGCGCGAAGCGGATGCGGCGCTCTACCGCAGCAAGCATTCGGGTCGTAATCGCGTGACACCGGCGACGCCGGTCCGCTCGCAGCCGCAGAGCCGACGCAAGCGTTCCTGATCAGTGCGATCGAAACGCGGCCAACGGAAAGCCTAGAAAAAGCGCCGGCCCTTCAGGGGCGAACGCCGTAGGCGTCCGCCCCGCTGGGGTTACTGAACTGCCGGAAGATCAGACGTGTCAGTGTTCAGGCACTCGGGATGACCGAAGCCGCCAGCGCTGACACCGGTACCGCCGGCAGGATTCGCCGCGATGTCGAAAATGATGTCGTCCGGACGCTGGGCATCTCCGGAAACGCCGCCGACTCCTGAGAGGTTGTCCAGATTGAGGTTGTCGCGCACACGCCACCCAATGCGGTGGTCGGCGCAAGAGGTGTCGCCACTGACACCCACGGCGCCGATGACCCGGCCGTTGGCGTTATAGAGCGCGAGACCGCCGCCGAAGACGTTCACTCCGCCAATCTTTTCACCCACCATCGGATCGTTCCTGGTGCCGTATTGATGCGACGGTCCCTTGTACGCGACGCTGGTGTCGACCGGATTGCTTTCCTGCAAGCCAAAGAGGCTCCCACCGGGTTGCACAGCAGAGAACAGATTGGCCGTGGAAAGAGCCAGGCCGTTCAGACTGAAGCTATTCGCGGTGTTGGCCTTCTGAGCGGAGATCACGCGGCTTCCGGGCCACTGCGATCCGCGATTCGAGCCGGAAAACGCCACTGCACACACGATACCGTCGCGATCGACGATCGTGCCCCACATCTCAAAGTCCAGACCGCTGGCCTCGTCCGCCACTGCCGCCTCGAGCGCAGCCTTCAGCGCCGCCTGGTCGGGGAGATTCCTGCAGTTGTTCGCACCATGGCCGTCGGCCAGCAGGGTCGCAGGTGCGGTCAGACACAGTAAAGCGAGAATGTTTTTGGAGATTCTTCGCATGTTCGGTCCCCTTTGTTGAGTGTTCGAATTTTCACCACGGAAAGGACGACGCCATTCTAGATCCAATGACCGCCTGGTGAACCCTGCTTCCGAACGGCGCCGACTGGCCTGTAAAACAGCTCGCCGCGGCGCGACAAATCTAGCAACTGGGGTTCGTGCCTTCCGCCCCCTCAGAAGGCGCGCTGCGAGAGGATCACAGGACGTTCGCCGCCCTAGCGCGCGCCGTTCAAGGCTCGCTCGAGGCGATCGAGCGTCTGCATCGCCGGCAGCACCTGCGCACGCTGGCGTTCGGCTCGCGCCCTTCGCGGATCGCCGCGAAGAACTCGCGGTCCTGCAGCTCGATGCCGTTCATCGACACGTCGACCTTCGACACGTCGATCGGGTTGTTCTTGCCGTCGAACAGATCGTCGTAGCGCGCGATGTAGGTGCCGTTGTCGCAGATGTAGCGGAAGAACGTGCCGAGCGGCCCGTCGTTGTTGAACGACAGCGACAGCGTGCAGATGGCGCCCGACGGGCACCTTCATGCTGATGCTCATGTCCATGGCGATCTTGAGCTCGGGATGCAGCGGCCCCTGCAGCGCGTAGCACTGCGAGACGGTCTCGCCGGTCTGGTACGGAACAGATCCACGGTGTGGCAGGCGTGATGCCACAGCAGGTGATCGGTCCAGCTGCGCGGCTTGCCGAGCGCGTTCATGTTGGTGCGGCGGAAGAAGTAGGTCTGCACGTCCATCTGCAGCACCTTCAGCTCGCCGGCCTCGATGCGTCTTGTGCACCCACTGGTGGCTCGGGTTGAAGCGGCGCGTGTGGCCCGCCATGGCGACCAGGCCGGTTTCCTTCTGCACCTCGACGATCATCTCGGCGTCGGCCACGATTGTCGGCCATCGGGATCTCGACCTGCACGTGCTTGCCCGCGCGCATGCACTGCATGGCCTGCTTGGCGTGCATCTGCGTGGGCGTCGCGAGGATCACGGCCTCGACGCCGGGCTGCGTCAGGCTCTCGCGCGAGATCGCGTGGACCAGTGCGGGATGCCGAACTTCTTGGCGACCTCCTGCGGTGGAGTCCGGGCTGCCGCCCGCGAGCGTGACCACCTCGATGCCGGGGATGTTCTGGATCGCCTCGAGGTGCTTGATGCCGAAGGCGCCCTGTCCGGCGACGCCGATTTTCATGTGATGGTCCTCAGTTCGACTTAGGCTGGTTCTCGAGAATGATGTGCCCGACGGCCGTGTTCGACGTCGGCACGTGATAGAAGCGGTAGCACCTCGCGCACCTTGTCATCGAGCGCGCCGCGCATGATCAGCCACATCACCAGCTCGATGCCCTCCGAGCCCGCCTCGCGCACGTACTCGATGATGCGGGATGCGGTGAGCGCCTGCGGATCGCGGACCATGCCTGTCGAGGAAGTGCGTGTCGAACTCCGGTTGATGAGCCCGGCGCGCGGACCCTGCAGCTGGTGCGACATGCCGCCGGTGCCGAAGATCACGACGCGCAGATCCTCGGGAAACGACTCGACCGCCGTGCGCATGCGCCTTGCCGAGCTGGATAGCAGCGATTGCCGGTGGGCGGCGGATACTGCACCACGTTCACCGCCAGCGGGATCACCGCGCACGGCCACTCCTTCGGCTGACCGAACATCAGCGACAGCGGCACCGTCAGGCCGTGGTCGACATCCATCTTGTTGACGATGGTGAGTCGAACTCATCGAGGATCACCGACTGCGCGATGTGGCAGGCGAGCTCCGGGTGGCCCTTGCACCACCGGCACCGGTCGCGGGCCCCAGCCTTCGTCGGCGGGCGGGAACTCGGCGGCGCAGCCGAGCGCGAAGGTCGGGATGATCTCGAGCGAAAACGCCGAGGCGTGATCGTTGTAGACCAGGATGATGACATCGGGCTTGAGTCTCCGCGATCCACTTCTTCGACGGCTCGAAGCCGTCGAACACCGGCTTCCAGTAGGGTTGCGCCATCTTGCCGAGGTCGATCGCCGCGCCGATCGCGGGCACGTGCGAGCAGTTCACGCTGGCGATGATCCTAGCCACGCTCCTGCGCTCCGACTTGCTGCGGTTGCCTGTCGATGCGGCCGCCCGCCCTCGAGCATCATCTGTGCGTATTCCTCCTGGGTCGATGCCGGTCATGACTGCCGCGACGTACTGGAACGACAGGCCGTCAGTGGAAAAGAGCTTCGCCAGGAAGTAGATATTGCCGCCGAGCGTCGATCATGCCGTTCCAGTCGCGCTTGAGCACCGCCTCGCGCTGCTCCGGGGTCATCGGAAACTTCTGCAGGTAGGCGGCCTCGTTCGCCTTGAACTCGGCGCGGTTCTCCGCCTTCATCAGCGACATGCAGAACATGTTGAGGTGATAGCCCTGGCGCGAGCGCTGCATGTCGAACAGCGTGGTGCCCGGAATGTCGTTGAATTCCTCCGGCGTGCCTGGAGGAAGCGTGTCGGACGGATCTGTCATGTGTGCTCGCGATGCCGGGGGGTCTCGAAGCCGTACAGACGATGCGGGTTCTCGACCAGTATACGCGCCTGCATGGCGGGCATCCGGCGCCAACAGCGGAATCAGGTCGACCAGGTCGCCATCGTTCGGCATGTGCCGGGTGATATTCGGATGCGGCCAGTCGGTGCCCCACAGGATGCGATCTGGCGCCACCTCGATCAGCGCCTGCGCAAAGGGCACGGCATCGGTGAACGGCGGGCCAGCGCTCGAGATGCGCTCGGCGCCCGCAGATCTTCACCCAGCAATTCTCGAGTCGCGCGAGCTCGAGCAACTGCCGGAATGGTTCCTGGTCCAGGCCGCCTGCCGTCGGCACGCGGCCCATGTGATCGATGACGAAGGGCACGGGCAGGCTTCTGAGGAGTCCGCCGAAGTCGACCACGTCCGCGGCGTCGAAGTGCAGCACGACGTGCCAGCCCAGGGGACGGATCCGCTCAATCACCCGATCGAACGCGTCCGTGATCGGGCACGCCGCCCAGGTGACGCACGAAGTTGAAGCGCACGCCGCGGCAGCCGCCCGCGTGCAGGTCTGCGAAGTCGCGCTCGGTAAACGAATCGTCGGCGTTGGCGACGCCGCGATACTGACCGTCGCTCTGCGCGATCGCATCCACGATCACCCGGTTGTCGGTCCCGTGACAGCTGGCATTCACCAGCACCGCGCGCTCGAGGCCGAGAATCGCCTGCAACTGCCTTGAACTTCTCCAGCGGCGCATCGGGCGGCGTGTACGTGCGGTCCGCGGCGTACGGATAGCGCACCGGGGCCGAAGATATGGCAGTGAGCGTCGCAGGCGAGCGGCGGCGGCCGGTACCGGGGCTTGCGCGTATCGGGATCGGGCGCCTTGCACGTGGGAATCTGCCGCGTCATGTAACGAACTCGAAAGGACTGCAATTTGTTATCGTAGCGATGGGCCGGGACAGTGACAATCAGCGCCGGCGCACACCACGGGAATCGGACATGCCTGCAGAGCGAGCGGAGCGCGCCGCGACACTCGATAACGGCTTCATGCAGCTGATCGACGGCGAGCTCGTGGATAGCGAGCGCACTTTCGACGTCATCAATCCCGCGACCGGTGACAGTGTTCGCCCGCTGTCCCGGCCGCGACGCGCGCTCGACCTCGATCGCGCTGTCGCCGCAGCACGGCGCGCGTTCCCCGACTGGCGTGAGACTTCGTTCGATGAGCGCGCCCGCCGCTTGCGGCGCGTGGCGGAAGTGCTGCGCGCAGCACCAGGATTCGCTCGCACGACTGCTGACACGCGAACAGGGCAAGCCGCTTGCACAGGCGCGCGACGAGATCGCCCGCGCCTTCAGCCAGTCGGAAGGCATGACGCAAGATCGCGATTCCGGCCGAGACGCTGGTGGACGACGCGGAGCGGCGCATCGAACTGCATTATTTTCCGCTGGGCGTCGTAGGCATCATCACGCCCTGGAATGCGCCCATCAACCTGGCGGCGGGCCCGCTGACCTCGGCGCTCTACACCGGCAACACGGTGGTGCTCAAGCCCTCTCCCTACACGCCACTCAGCACGCTGCGCATCGGCGAGCTGCTGCGCGAAGTCTTTCCGCCGGGCGTCGTCAATATCCTCGCGGGCGACGACGAGTGCGGCCAGTGGATGACCGAGCATCCGGGCATCGACAAGATTTCCTTCACGGGCTCGGTCGCGACCGGCAAGACGCGTGATGGCGAGCGCGGCGGGCACTCTCAAGCGCATCACGCTCGAGCTTGGCGGGAACGACCCGGCGATCGTGCTCGAGGACGTCGACGTGAACGCCATCGCCCCGAAGCTCTTCTTCGCCGCGTCCGTCAACAGCGGACAGGTCTGCATGGCGATCAAGCGAATCTACGCTCACGACCGGATCTACGAGGCGCTGTGCGAGGCACTGACGGCCGAGGCACGCAAGGCTGTGGTCGGCGACGGATTCGATCCGAAGACGCAGCTGGGCCCGATTCAGAATCGCAAGCAGTACGAGCGCGTCCAGGGAATTCTGGACGACACGAAGCGTCGTGGTGCGCGGATTCTCGCCGGCGGCGAGGTGCCGCCGGGCCGGGGCTACTTCGTGCCGCCGACGATCGTCGCCGACGTGCCGGACGACAGCCGCCTGGTCCAGGAGGAGCAGTTCGGCCCGATCGTGCCGGTGCTGCAAGTTCACCGACGTCGACGACGTCGTGCGCCGTGCCAACGACACGCGCTATGGCCTGAGCGGCTCGGTGTGGAGCAGCGACGTCGGACGCGCGACGGCCATCGCCGCGCGGCTCGAAGTCGGCACGGCGTGGGTGAATCAGCACCGCGCCACCTCACGCCATCGTGCCGTTCGGAGGCGCCAAGGAGTCCGGCATCGGACGCCAGTATTCCGCGCTCGGCCTCAAGGGCTTCATGGAGCCGCGCGTGGTGAGCGTGCTCAAGTGAACAACACGGGGGCAGACCCCATTCTACGGAGCCAACAAAAATGAAGGTATCTGGTGTCCCCCTCGCACTCGCGCCTGCACTGCTTGCAGCGACTCTGATCGCCGTGGTGTGCCACGCCGAGGAGATGCAACCGATCACGGGCAACGACATCCCGGCCGAGTTCAAGCGCGAGACCGACGCCTTCGACTACACGCGCCGCGAGGAAATGATTGCGATGCGGGACGGCGTCAAGCTCTACACCGTCATCCTCGTGCCCAAGCGCGCTCGCGATCCGATGCCGATCATTCTCACGCGCACGCCCTACAGCGCGGAGAAACGCGTCAATGCGCGCGAGATCTCGAGCCCCCTGATGACGATGGCCCTGCGCCAGGATGACGACCCGCTGGTGCGGGGAGGCTACGTGCGTGCCTACCAGGATGTCCGCGGCAAGCACAAGTCGGAGGGAAATTACATCGTCAATCTGCCGCTGCGTGGACCGCTCAACACCGGTTCAGTCGATCACGCCACGGATACCTGGGACACGATCGACTGGCTGGTCAAGAACATTCCGGGCAACAACGGCCGCGTCGGCATCACGGGAGTCTCCTACGACGGCTTTCTCACTCTCATGGCGCTCTTCGATCCGCATCCTGCGCTCAAGGCTGCGGTGCCCGTCAACGCCATGGTCGACACCTGGATCGGCGATGACTGGTATCACAACGGGGCACTGCGGCAGACCATGATCGACTGGATCTACCGCCAGACCTCGACCAAGAAATCCGAGCTCGACATCCCATACGGATATCGTGACGTCTACGCCGCGTACCTCGATGCCGGCTCGGCGGGCGACTTCGGCCGCCGCTACCATGCCGACCGGTTGCCGGCGTGGAATCGGGTCATCGATCATCCCGCGTACACCGCTCTGTGGCAGGCGCAGGCGGTGCAAAAGCTTCTCGAGCACACCACGCTCAAGATCCCGACGTTGCACGTGCACGCGCTGTTCGACCAGGAAGATATCTTCGGTCCGATCGCGAGCTACAACGTCCTGGAAAAGCAGGACCGTGGTAACGATCTCAACTACCTGCTGCTCGGGCCCTGGCATCACGGCCAGATCCGCGCCGACGGCTCGGCGCTCGGAAAGATTCACTGGGACTCGGACACCGCGCTCTACTTTCGCGAAAAAGTGCGGCAACCCTTCTGGGACGAGCATCTGAAGGGGATCAAGGCGGGAAAGCCGCTGCCCGCGGTGCTGGCGTTCGAGACCGGCGCGAACGAGTGGCGCGAGTATTCCACATGGCCCCCGCCGGCCCGTGCGAAAGCGTCGAAGCTCTATCTGCACGCCGGCGGCCGCCTCTCCTTCGAGGCGCCGGCAGCGAAGGAGGGTTATTCCGAGTACGTGTCCGACCCGGCGAAACCCGTGCCCTACCGCGTTCGCCCCATCCTGCCGGACGCGGCCGAGGACTCGACCTGGCGCATCTGGCTCGTCGACGATCAACGTCCGACCGCGGACCGCACCGACGTGCTCGTATTCGTTTCCGATCCACTCACCGAACCGCTCACGGTGAGCGGCGAAGTCGTCGCCTCGTTGTTCGCCTCGACTTCAGGCACCGACGCCGACTGGGTGGTGAAGCTGATCGACGCTTATCCGGAGGAATATCCTGCGCAGATCGACCTCGGCGGCTACCAGCTGATGATTTCGGCGGACATCCTGCGCGGCCGCTATCGCGAGGGATTCGAGACCGCGAAGCCGATCGCGGCCGGCGCGACCCTGCCCTCCGAATCGCGATGCCGCACGTCAATCACACGTTTCTTCCCGGTCATCGCCTCATGGTCCAGATCCAGAGCAGCTGGTTTCCGCTCTACGACCGCAACCCGCAGACCTTCGTCGAGCCAACATCGCGTGGGCGAAGCCGCCGACTTCAAGCGCGCGACGCAACGGATCCAGCACTCGAGTGCCTCCGCGAGCTATCCTCGAGCTGCCGATCCTGAAGGCGCGCCTCAGCCGGTCGCGCGCGCCGCCCGGTAGAAGTTGCCGGAACGCACCCTGACCAGGGCCTGCTCGCGGATCGAAACTGACGCCCGAGCGGATCGCCGCCCTTTGCGACGATCTCGATCTGCTGCTGCAGCATCTTCCGCTGCATCATGATGCCGCGGTCGCTCGTCACCAGGTGCTCCTCGGAGTGCAGCGAGATCGGTCCCTGGCCGGCCTGTGCTTCGTAGTCTCCGGGAATCCGCTGGTGTTCCGCGTCCGTCATTTCGCCCCAGGTCTTGCCGTTGAGGCGCATTTCCCAGCGCGGCGATCCGGCCGGCAGCTTCATCGCCATCGCCAGTACATAGTGGCTGTCATCGACCGGCACGACCCAGGAAATTCCCGCTGACTGCCCCGCCTTCATGCCGATGTCCGGCACGCTCATGATATTCGGCATCAGCCAGCGTGGAAATGCGATCGACTTCCTGGCCATCGTCGAGCTGGCGCACCGCCGAGTAGCAGATGCCGTGATCGGCGTGGAAGAAATCGACCTTCGGCATGAGCGCGAACTGGGCGTGGAACTGGATGACGCTCAGGGTCGAATGCAGCACGTGCACGTGAAACGGATCCATGATGTTGTCGTTCATGTGCAGCCAGCTGTTGGGAACCACCTGCAGGCTCGCGTCGCCGGTCGCGCCGAAGCCGCCGATCGATACCCACAACCATTCATCCGTGCCCACGCGTCTCGAGGTTGTCGTAGCGCGGCAGCAGCGGCTTTTTCTGCGGGCGGGCCCAGGTACGCGAAGACGAGACCGTAGCGTTCTTCGACGGGATACCACGGCTGGCGCACGGCATCGCGATGCCGGCCGCCGTCCGGCTCGCACGGTTGTTCGAGGCAGCGGCCCTCCACGTCGAACAGCCAGCCGTGGTAGCAGCAGCGGATGCCCTGCTCTTCGACGCGGCCGTAAAAGAGCGTCGTGCCGCGGTGCATGCAGCGTGGGTACAGCAATCCTGGCACGGCCGCTTGCGATCGCGGAACACGATCAGGTCCTCGCCCAGGATGCGCACCTTGCGCGGCAGGTCGCGCACGTCCTCCGAGACCGCGATCGGCTGCCAGTAGCGACGCATCAATTCGCCGCACGGTGTACCGGGACCGACTTCGGTCAGGAGCTTGTTGGAGCGTTGCGCGGGACGGCCGTAGGCACAGCCGTCCGGTGCAATCCGCGACTCGCTATCGTTCATGGTCGCCCCTTGGGCCAACGGAAAAGCGCCGGGCTGATCGGAGAGAGGCTAGAGGATGCGGCCGGTTGACGCAAAATTTCGCGGACGTCATGGTTGCGTCCGGGGCTCACCCATCAGAAGACCGGCGGAGTCGGTAAGCACATGCGCAAGACCAATGCACTCAAGACACTCGAGAAGAAGGTCGAACGGCTGGCCCGCCAGCTCGGCGTCGTCGAGGACACCCACGCGGTGCGGTGCCTGCACTTCATCTACGGCTACTACATCGACATGTGCCTGTACGACGAGGCCGTGGAGTTGTTCGCCGACGATGGGGCGGCGCGCTTCCTCAATGGCCTCTACAAGGGCAAGGCCGGCGTGAAGCGCCTCTATTGCGACTGGTTCCAGAAAACGTTCACCCGCGGGCACAACGGCCCGGTCTTCGGCTTGTTGCTCGATCACCTGCAGTTGCAGGACGTCGTTTCAATCGCCGTGAACCGCAGGTCGGCGCACGCGCGCTTTCGCGCCCTCAACATGATCGGCTACCACGATCAGAAGCCCGAGCCGCTGCAGCACATGCCGCAGCAGTTCTGGGGCGGAGGCATCTACGAGAATGTCTACGTCAAGGAGGGGCGAACCTGGAAGATCAAGCTGCTCGACTACGTGGGGCGCTGGCAGGCGCCGTACGAGCTCGGCTGGGCGCACAGCAGCGGCCACCTGCTGCCGTTTGCAAAGACTTTTCCCGAAGACCCGATCGGTCCCGACGAAATCCTGACGGAGAAGCCCTACTCATGGCCGGAGACCAGCGTGGTGCCATTCCACTATCGCCACCCGGTCACGGGCGAGCCCTGGAAACCTCGCGATTGACCGAGGTCAGCCGCGCCTCGATGAGACGTAACTCAGTGCCAGCATCACCACGCCGAACAGCAGCAGCACCAACCCCCACCACAGATTGACGTTGACACCGAGCGTTCGCTGCGCGCCAACGTCCGCCAGGAAGAGGCCATGGAAGATCAGCAGGAACGTCGCGAACAGCGGCGCGTTCACGAACGCGAACAACAGCTGCAGCATGTCCATGATGTTGTTGAAACGGCTCGCGAGATAGGCGGCACCCGCGGAGAGCAGGATGCACGTCGCCGTGCTGCACGCCAGCGGCAACCGCTTCTATGCGCAGCTCGAAGAGCTGATCGACACGGCGCTACGCATCTCGATCCGGCTCACCAACCAGATCAAGGGCGTCGCCCTGGGCGATGTCGACGATCACAAGAAGGTGCTGGATGCGATCGAGGCGCGCGACCCGGCGCGGGCGCGTGCCGCCATGGAAGCGATCATCCGTGAAGTCACGGACCTGATCACAACGGCTGCGCGCAAGTCGAAGTCGCTCGGCGCCCGGCCGGCCGGCGCCCGCAAGACTGCCTAGACAAAACAGTGTGGGCCCGTCCGCGCACGGACGGGCCCACATTCATGCTGGTCGACTCCGATCAGACCTTGATCAGAAGCGCCAGGAACCGGAGAGCCAGAACGCGTCCGCGTCCGCACCGGTCAGGTCGATGATCTCGTACTCGAGACGCGCGTTGAGACGCTCGAACAGCGTCAGGCCAACGCCCACCCCGTAGACGAAATCCTCACCACTGTCGTCCGAGGTGAAGACGTCATCGCCCAGGTCATCGATGTCGATACTGGTCTCGAGGTCATAGATGTAGTAACCGGCGCGCGCCGAGAACTCGACGGGTCCAACCGGCACGGTGCCTACGATGTAGGGCGCGAAGCCAGCCAGCTCCACCGTGTAATCGCCGCTCGAGCCCGTGGCTTCGAATTCGTCCTCTGGCCGACCGAAGTCCAGATACGCAGCCTCGAACGAGAGGTACGGATTCACGCGGTAGCCCACGAATGCCTTCCACGAGGTGTCATCGGCATCCAGGTCCTCGATGGCATCGTCGATACCGTCGAGCCCATCGAGCTCCACGTTGAACTGGCCAACGCCGCCACCGAAGTAGAAACCGCGCTCGTTCTCTTGCGCCACTGCCGTTCCCGCCCCGAGCACGGTCACAGCCGCCAGTGCGATCAAGCGATTCTTCATCGAAATTGCCATGAACTGTCTCCTCAGCTGCTAGGTACAACAACGTGACGCAGACCACCGGATCGCCGGCAATTCGCGTGTTGCTCTGAGGAGAAAACGTGCAAGACACAGGCCATGACAAGATCTACATATGCGGCGCCCACGCAACAACTGACCCGTGAATTTCCGCACGCAACGCGCGCACTGAACGATGCGGCACGGAATCATTTACAGCGTGCAGGAACCGGCTAGATGCGGCCAGCACTCATTACGCACTCGGGCGTAACAAGTACACGTCACTCGCGCGCGTTGGCAGCGGTCGCGTGCTCGCGCAGAAACTGCTGCAGGCCCTGCGTGTAGCGCGCACCGCTCAACAGAAAGCCTGCGTTGTGATCGCCGCTGATCTCGAGGAATATCTTGGGCGAATTGGCGTGCTCGAACACTTCCCGGCCCTGCTCCACCGGACTGATCTCGTCATGCGGGCTGTGAATGACCAGCGTCGGCGCGTGCACTTCGCGGACGTAGGCCACGGTGGCGTATTCGAACTTCGCCAGCCAGCGCACGGGCAGATAGCGATAGTGCCGGCTCGCCACGTCCGGAATCGAGGTGAACGCGGACTCAAGTATCAACGCGGCGGGTCGCCGGCCCTGCGCGACGTGCGCGGCGATCGCTGCCCCGAGAGAATGGCCGTAGACGACGATGCGGTCGTCCGGAAATCTCCGCGTTTCCGTCAAATAGTTCCAGGCCGCCTCGGCATCCCGATAGGTGCCCTCTTCGGTCGGGCGCCCCTTGCTCAACCCATAACCGCGATAGTCGAAGATGAAGACGCTCAAGCCGAGGTCGTGAAAGATGCGGATCGAATCGAGCCGATGGGAGATGTTGCCGCCGTTGCCATGACAGAAGAGCAATACCCGTTCGGCCTGCGGCGCAGGAATGAACCAGCCATGCAAGGACACGCCGTCGCGCGTCGTGAAACGCACGTCGTCGAACTCGAGGCCGATGTCAGCCGGCGTCGCGGCGAGACCGCGCCCGCCGATGTTCGGCAGATAGAGCAGCCGGCTCTGGAAGAGATAGACCAGTGCGACCAGCAAGGCGTAGAACGCACCCGCGAACAGCAGGAACGACATCACAGTATTCACGTTAGGTCGCATGCGCTTGGTTGGACGCGGTGCCGCAAACCCTGTACAGTGCGCCCCGCTGAATCAGGGTCGCGCGGTCAACGCCCCCTTTCGCTCGCAGTCTGTCCCACCCGGCGTACTTCGAATCACTAACCATTCTCGCTATTGACCGCCGCAGCGCAGAGCTGCCGTTGCGAGTCAACTTCAAGGTATCTCATTTCATGACATTTTCCGATCTCGGGCTGAAGCCCGAGCTGTTGCGTGCCGTGGCCGAAAAAGGCTACGACACGCCGACTCCCATACAAGTCAGCGGCATCCCCGCGGTGCTCGCCGGCCGCGATCTGCTGGCTGCCGCGCAGACCGGCACCGGCAAGACGGCGGTCTTCGTGCTGCCGATCCTGCAACGGCTCGGCGCCGCTTCCGGGCGCGCGCCGCGCGCGCTCATCCTGACGCCCACTCGCGAGCTCGCCGCGCAGGTTGCTGAGAGCTGCCGCTCCTATGGCAAGTACTGCGGGCTGCGCACCGCTCGTGGTCTTCGGCGGCGTGAGCATCAATCCGCAGATCTCCGGCTTGCGCAGCAGGCTGCGACGTGCTGGTCGCGACGCCCGGCCGTCTGCTCGATCTCGCCGCAGCAGGGCGCCGTGAATCTGCACGAGGTGCAGTGCTTCGTGCTCGACGAAGCGGATCGCATGCTCGACATGGGGTTCATTCGCGATATCCGCCGCGTGATCAAGCTGCTGCCGGCCGCGCGTCAGAACCTGCTTTTCTCCGCGACCTTCCCGCAGGAGATCCGCGAGCTGGCACAGCGCCTGCTGCGCGACCCGGAAACGATCGAGGTGGCCGCGCGCAATACGGCTGCCACCGGGGTCGAGCAAGAGATCTACCGCGTGCCGAAAGATCACAAGCGTCACCTGCTCGCCCATCTCATCGACGAGGGCGACTGGCACCAGGTGCTGGTGTTCACGCGCACCAAGCACGGTGCGAACCGGCTGGCGCAGCAGCTCGAGTCGTGCGGCATCCGCACGGCGGCCATTCACGGCAACAAGAGTCAGGGGGCGCGTATCCGCGCACTCGCGGACTTCAAGGCGAACAAGGTCACGGCGCTGGTCGCGACCGAGGTGGCCTCGCGCGGGCTCGATATCAAGGAGCTGCCGCAGGTCGTCAACTACGAGCTGCCCAACGTGCCCGAGGACTACATCCATCGCATCGGGCGCACGGCGCGCGCCGGTGCGACCGGCCGTGCGGTGTCGCTGGTGTCGCCCGATGAGGTGACTCTGCTCAAGGACATCGAGCGGCTGCTGAAACGCCAGCTTCCGGTCACACAGTTGCCGGAGTATCGGGTGTCAGCGCCGTCGGCTCCCGCATCAGCGGCGCTCTCCGCACCGGTCGATCGGCCGGCGCAATCGAGGGGAGTTCAGCGATTCGGCGGGCGACGCTGGCGCCGCTAGGCGGCGTCCCCGCGGGCGAACCGGATGCGGGCGCATCCGGGTGCAGCGCCAGTCGCGTAGGAATACGCCGACGTCGCGACGCGGCCTTGCGGCATTGTCCGCGCACGGGCGGAAATGGAAACTGGCAACCCACGGATAGCGCCCATTTGAATGGGTGTCGTCTAAGAGGGCCGATAATCTCCGCCCTGGCAGGCCCCACGCACGGAAGCGTAGGGGCCTTTCCTTTTTCTGGGGTTGTTGGGGTCAGACCCCAACGCGTAGCAGTGTGGTGTCCAGTGTTGGGGTCTGACCCCAACAACCCCAGCGCTACAGCGCGCCCTCCAGCCGCTCGAGATCGTTGATCATGCGCCAGCGCCCGCCGCTGTCCTCCACCTTGACGCGCCACTCCTCGACACGGGCCATGTACTCGCGCGGATCGTAGTTGTCCGAGCGCAGCTTGGTCACATTGAGCGCGACCACTTCGAATCCCTTGAGCTCGAGGGGCACCTCGCGCACGTAGCCCTTGGCGAGATCTTCCTTGAGGTCGGAGAAGATCAGGATCTTCTTGCGACCCGCGCCCTTCTCGTTGAGAAACTCGATCGCCTGCAGCAATCCGCCGGTGATATCGGTATAGGGCGCGGCATTTGCCTGCTCGACAAAGTGCTTCACGTGGCTCGCGAACACGCGCTTCTGGCGATTGGCGGTGGTCGGCCGGTCGTCAAAAGTCGCCTTGGCTATGATGTCGTCCTCGCTGAAGCTCCCGGTATCGATCCGTGCCACCGCGAAGGAATCCGTCGCCTCCAGGCGCGACAGCATGAAGAGAATGATGTGCTCCGCCTTCTTGAGCTCCCCCGCGTAGGTACCCGACGTGTCGAGCAGCAGGTACACGCCCTTATTGGTGGGCGCGGCCGGACCGCAGCCCGCCAGCACCAGGAGTGCAGCCAGGAGAATTCGGTACTTCATAGACGCGCCTCCCGCATTTCGCGCGAATTGCCGGGGCGACTCGCGGCGACCATCCGCGCCTCGAGCCACAACGGCACGAAGAGCGGCAGGTCGTACAGACGCTCGGCGAGCGTGCCCAGGTGCCGGAAGCCATTGCTCAGCACGCGCAACAGCAGCGCAAAGGCGCGCAGCAGCGCGATGCCGGCGAGTCCGAGCACGGTGCGCAGCGAATGCACGAATGTCTCCAACGGGATCGCGACGAACACCAGCGCGAACGGCAGGATGAATCCCATCCCCATCTGCGCGGCGGTCGTGATCCAGAGGTATTCGTTCTGCAGCCCGACGCCCTCGTCACCGCGCAGCAGCGCGCCCGTGGCGAGCTCATCCTGCAGCAGCACTTCGCGCATGTAGGCGAGGCCCGCCTCTATGCTGGCGAGCAGCAGCAGGATCGAGAAGGTGATCCAGATCATGCGCACCCGCATCTTGTCGGGCAACGCGCCGATGACCGGGAACAGGCGCGTGATCCTGCAGGGACTCCATCAGGAACAGTCCCATCGAGATCTCGACCATGATGATGACCAGGGCCGCGATGTCGGCGGTGCGGTAGCCGCCGATGAAACTCGTCCCGCCCACCATCTCCGCCATGGGACGCGCGATCAGCGAGAAGTTGATCGCCGCACCGCCGATCGCGACCATCAGCACCAGCGCCGAGACGAAGAACTGCACCACGGAGGAGGACTGCAGGACCGAGACGGCGCGGTCCTGGCCGCGCACGATGTCCTGGTACTCCTGCATGTGCCGGTCGATCGCCACCGAGCGGGTCAGCAGGCTCTCGACGCACTTGTTCACGCGGCTGAGCGTGTCCTGGATGACGCGCCACTCGGGCATCATCCGGCGCAACAACTCATGGCGCTCGCCGCTCGACTTGCGATAGGCCTGCATCGCTTCGTTGTGCGCGCGCACCAGCGACTTGTGGATATCGGCGAGCACGTCGGCCGCACCGTAGCGCTCCTCGAGCTTGGCCACAGCTTCCACCGCCCGCACCCAGCCCGGCGCCTCGGGCGGCACTTCCACCGCCTTCTGATGGTCCTCCTCGATGCGCGTGATCGCCTCGCTCAGCGCGCGGTGCAGCCCGGGATAGTTGGTCAGGTCCTTGCGGACCGTATCGCCCACGCGCTCGAATTCGCGCTCGACCACGCGCTCCTTGGCCTCGCGGCCGGCGGCGAGCAGCACTTCGCGGTTGCGCGCGGCGAGGCGCAACTCGGCGTGCGCGATCGAATGCGCAGCGAGGCGCAGCCCGTGGGCGAGCGCCCCGGTCGCCGTGTGAATCGCCTGATGGGCCGTGCGGCGTGCGAGATACAGAACCGCCACGAGCAACACGAACCAGAGCAACGCCGAGATGACGGGCCACGGCGTGATTGCCAGCATGTTTGCGATCGACATGTTTGTCCTCGATTGTCGTGTGCGGCGTGGCGACGGATGGAACGCCGCCGTCACGTCGACGCGACGGATCAGAAGCCAGAAGAGAGGAGTGCCGGTCGGTGGCCGCGTGCGCCTAGGAAAGGCGAACGATTCCGGGCCGTGATGTGATCCATGCTGGCAACCCCGCTGTCATAGGAAACCCGTTAGACCGGTGGCTTTGCGACCCTCTCTTTCGAGAGGTGTGCCTCTACAGTGCGCGCAGCCTCGCGCGAAGGCAGCGCCCTGTCAACGCTGCAACGCGCTCGATGCGGTGTTATGTAATGGCTGTCACATTCTTTAGCGCCGAGCTGCTCTCCCACGCACGCAGACTCTTGCGAGGTCGACGCACTGATGCGACTTGCCTCGCGAACTGACGCCATATGGCTACACATGTGAGCTGAAAATTCTGCAAAACCACGCTCGTGCGCGAATCACTGCGCTACGCGGGGAACCATGAATACGTGCGTGCCTCTACAAATTGAGCGGGAGGCTCCTGCGCGATCGGTGCACGGATGCCTGTCGAGGTCCAACCCTGGAATCATGGAGGTTCCGTCATGAAGAGATTCTTTGCGTTCACCGCCGCCGTGTTGTTGTCCAGCGCCGCCATCAGTCAGGGAGAGGAAGTACCTCCTCCGGCCGATCAGGCGCCCGCTGCTACGACTGAGCCGGCACCCGCTCCCACACAGGCGACCGAACCTGCACCTGCGCAGACATCGCCCACGTCGCCCACTTCCGTGTTCGACGCGCTGGATGCCGATCACGACGGACGCGTCGCGCAGCAAGAGGCGCAAGCTCATCCAACCGTCGCCGAGCATTTCTCGAAAGCGGACGCGAATGCGGATGGCGCGCTCACCAAGGAAGAATTCGACTCGACCTTCAAGAGTCAGTAATCCCTCGCGGCGAAGCGGTCTCCCGAGACCGCTTCGCCTTCCTCAATCTTCTGACCACCGTTGCGCCCGACTTTCGTCCGGGCGCAACGCGTGCCATGCTGCGACGGGTCCATGCACCGTCCGCGCCTGTCACGTTACTTGTCCGGAGTGAGCTGTTACGCCTGCTCCGCGCCACACGATCCCCGCACTCTGCTGACGGTCTGCACCCGCTGCGGGCTGCCGCTGCGCGTCGACTACGACTTGAGCTCCATCCGGCTCACGTTGGCGGACCTGCGAGCGCGCACCCCGACACTCTGGCGCTATCGCGAGCTGCTCCCGCTCGAAGAGGGCGATGAGATTTCGCTGGGCGAAGGTTTCACCCCGTTGTTGCCCGTGGCAACCCAGGTGTGGGTGAAGGACGAGGCGCGCAATCCGACCGGGTCTTTCAAGGCGCGGGGCATGGCGCTCGCCGTATCGATGGCGAAACACCTCGGCGCACGAGCGCTGACCGCTCCGTCCGCCGGCAATGCCGCCGGCGCGCTCGCAGCTTATGGAGCACGCGCGCAATTGCCGGTCACGGTCGCGATGCCGGAGGACACGCCGAAGCCGTTCTTCGATGAGTGCTATCTCTACGGCGCCAAGGTGCACCGCGTGGCCGGAACGATCGCGGATGCCGGCAAGTTCCTGCGCGAGCACGGGCCGCGCGACGCATTCGATATCTCCACGCTGCGCGAGCCCTACCGAATCGAAGGCAAGAAGACCATGGCCTATGAGCTGGTCGAGCAATTGGGCGGCGAGGTTCCGGACGTCGTGCTCTACCCGACCGGCGGCGGCACAGGACTCATCGGAATGTGGAAGGCGTTCGACGAGATGGCGGCGCTCGGCTGGATCCCGCAGGATCGCAGGCCGCGTTTCGTGTCGGTGCAAGCGGCCGGATGCGCGCCGGTAGTGAAGGCGTTCAGGGACGAAAGGGAGCGCACCGAGCCCTGGCCGGATCCGCACACCCGTGCCTACGGGCTGCGCGTGCCCTCGCCGCTCGGCGGCTTCCTCTGCCTGCGCGCGCTGCGCGCGACGCGAGGCACCGCGATCGCCATCGCTGAGGACGACATGGAACACGGCACGCGGGCGCTGGCGGCCTCGTCCGGCATCGACGTGTGCCCGGAAGGCGGCGCGGCCTGGGCGGCCTTCCTCGAGCTGCGCGAAAGTGGATTCATTGGGCCCACGGACAAGGTCATCGTCTTCAATACCGGGACCGGCCTGAAGTACCGCTGAGCGAGGGCGCCTCAGCGACCTTGCGGCCCGCGGCGCCGGTTGTGTAGCCTGCGCAGCCCCTTCTTCCAAGGAAATGAACGCTTGAACCTTAGAATCGCGGGATTGGCGCTGACGCTGGGCTTGAACGCGGTCGCCGGCGTTGCCGCCACCGACGATGCAGCGAATGCGCTGGCGCGCGGGATCTTCGAGCAGCTCATCGAGATCAACACCACCGAGTCGGCGGGCAACGTCACCACCGCCTCGCAAGCGATGGCCAAGCGCCTGCTCGATGCCGGCTTTGCGCCGGCCGACGTGCAGATCGTCGGGGCGGACCCGCGCAAGAAGAATCTCGTGGCCCGCTTGCGGGGGAGCGGCAAGCATCGCCCGGTGCTGTTGCTCGGTCACCTCGATGTGGTCGAGGCGCGGCGCGAGGATTGGAGCACGGATCCGTTCGAGCTGGTAGAGAAGGAGGGTTACTTCTACGGGCGCGGCACCCTGGACATGAAGAGCCACGACGCGATCCTCGTCACCACGCTGATCCGGCTCAAGAAGGAGGGATTCGTGCCGAACCGCGATCTCATCCTGGCGCTGACGGCCGATGAGGAGGGCGGCAACGCCAACGGCGTCGACTGGCTGCTGAAGAATCGCCGTGACCTGGTGGACGCCGACTTCGTGCTCAACCAGGACGAAGCCTCGGTGACGTTCGAGAACGGCAGGCTGCTGTTCTACAACCTGGTCGCCTCAGAGAAGGTCTACGCCGACTTCATGCTCACAGTCACCAATCGTGGCGGTCACAGCTCGCTCCCGGAACCCGAGAACGCCATCTACCGGTTGATGGACGGGCTCAAGCGTCTCGCTGCGTACGAGTTTCCCGTGGAGCTCAATGCCGTGACGCGCGCCTACTACGAGCGCATCGCCGGCATCGAGACCAGCGAGCGGGCAGCCGACATGCGCGCGATCCTGCAAGTGCCGCCCGACGCTGCGGCGGCGGCCCGCGTGTCGCGCAACACTTCCGATCACGCGAGGCTCCACACCACGTGCATCGCGACGCGCCTGGACGCGGGCCATGCCAACAACGCGTTGCCGCAGCGCGCGCAGGCCGTGGTGAACTGCAGGATTCTCCCCGGACATTCACCTGAAGAAGTTCGCAAGACCCTGGTCGAGGTGATCGCCGACCCGCAGGTGAAGGTGCAGTACGTCGATAACAACAACCAGCTGCTCGATTCCGCGTCCGGACAGGTGGGCTTTCCGCCGCCGGCATTGCGGCCGGACATGTTGCGGCCGCTCGAGGAGCTGGTGGGGAAGATGTGGCCCGGGCTTCCGGTCGTTCCGACGATGTCGATGGGCGCGACGGACGCCGTGTATACCAACGCCGCGGGCCTGCCCACCTATGTCGTGACCGGCATCGAGGTCGATCGCAGCCAGGATCGCTCGCACGGCCGGGATGAGCGCGTGGGCGTGCAATCGTTCTACCGCGGCGTTGAGTTCTGTTACCGCTACCTCAAGGCAGTCACCACGCCATGAGACACCCCGTCGCCCTGGTCACGATCTTCCTGGCGGCGAGCGCCGTCGCCAGTTGCAAGAAATCACCCGAACCGGCGCCGCCTGGCGTCGAGCTCGCGCATGCACCGTATCGGGCCGACTCAGGCGCACTCGCGATCCATTGCGGCTCACTCATAGACGGCGTGTCCGATCAGCCGCGTAGTGCGGTCACGGTGATCGTCCGCGGCGGGCGCATCGAGTCACTGGATACGGGAGTGGGCGAATCGACCGACCTGCCGACGCTCGACCTGCGCGAGTACACGTGCCTTCCCGGCTTGATCGAGATGCACGACCACATCACGGAGCTGTCCGAAGATGCCGTCGATTGGTCGGTTTATTTGCGCCGCACGCCGGAGGAGCAAGCGGACATCTCCCGCCGGAGCGCGGAAGCGACACTGTTCGCGGGATTCACGACGGTACGCAATGTGGGTGTGTATACGGCCTGGACCGACAGGGACCTGCGCGATGCCATCAACCGCGGCGAGGTCGCGGGGCCACGGATGCAGGTGACCGGCTTCTACCTGACGATTTCGGGCGGCGGCGGCGACCTGACGATTCCTGGCATTGCCGCGGCCGACATCCCGGCGCGCTTCCATGCCGGTGTGGCACGCGGGCCGGAACAGTTCCGTAAGAAGGCGCAGGCGGCGATCGATGGCGGCGCTGACCTCCTCAAGGTCATTGCGTCGGGCGCCGTATTTGCGCACGGCGGCGTGCCCGGCGATCCGGAGATGACGCCCGAGGAGCTGAGGGCCGTCGTGCAGGTCGCTCACGCGGCCGGACGCAAGGTCGCGGCACACGCCCACGGCGCACGTTCCATCAAGGAGGCAATTCTCGCGGGCGCGGACACGATCGAGCACGCCTCACTCATCGATGACGAGGGCATCGAGCTGGCACGCGCGCGCAAGGTCGCGTTGTCGATGGACGTGTACAACGGCGACTACACCGATACGGAAGGGCGCAAGCAGGGTTGGCCGGAAGAGTTCCTGCGCAAGAACCTCGAGACCACCGAGGCGCAGCGCCAGGGATTCACGCGCGCCCACGCGGCGGGCGTGCCGATCGTTTACGGAACCGATGCCGGCGTGTTTCCGCACGGCCTCAACGCGCGACAGTTTCCGATCATGGTCGAGCGCGGCATGACTCCCATGGAAGCGATCAAGTCCGCAACCGCTGTGGCGGCCGAATATATGGGCTGGTCCGATCGTCTCGGCAGGCTCGCGCCGGGGCTACAGGCCGACCTCATCGCTGTGAAGGGAGATCCGATCGCGGACATCACCCGTCTCCAGGATGTCGCGGTCGTTATCAAGGGCGGGCTGGCGTTCAAGCTCCCCGACGCACGCGCCGCTGAGTGACATCGCGTCCGCAGCCTGTCTGTCTACTGGCGCATCGCTCTTGACCCGCTGACGAACGGACTGCCCTTCTCATAGAAGCGCAGCACCGTGTCCGCCGCTCGCGTGAGGCCAATGCGCACGCTGCGGCCGATGCGGCCGACTGGCTCGGGTCCAACCGCCAGCCTCAGCGGCCCGGGTGCGCACAGGTCCAGGCCATTCTGTCGAAGGTCGATGGCGAGAGCCTGGGCCAGGCGGCCGGGCCCGCGAGCGAGATCGCGCAGCCGCTCGGTCCGCCTGAACCGTTGCATGTGCTCGATGCCCTCGCACGGCTCGAGGGCGCGCACCAGCACGGCACCGCCCTCGCCCCGTTTCTCGCTCGAAACGTTGAGCATGAAAGAGGAGCCATAGCAGAAGTAAACATAAGCATGCCCGGGCCGGAGAAACATCGAGCCGTTGCGCGGCGTCTGACCGCGATAGGCATGCGCGGCGGGATCGCCGATCGGATAGGCCTCGGTTTCCACGATGCGTCCGCTGATCCTGGCGCCCGGAAGCTGGCGGATCACGAGCTTGCCGATCAGAAAGCGCGCCAGCGCCACCGTATCCACGGGCAGTTCCGGGCGGCGCAGAGGGCGAATTCGCTTGAAGCTCACGGGGCGATCTTGCGGACAATTTGACCGTTTGTGTAGGCGAGGTGGCGTCCCCGGCACCTTGAGTCACGACGGCTGTCGGATGGAGTGGACTCCTGCGCGCGCAGGGGTGACGATACATTGGTGCTCGACGGACCGGAGGTCACATGCGCACTCAACTTCATCGCCGACAACTGACGGGCCGCTCGATGCTGGCGTGTGCCGCGCTCGTGATCCTGGTCGCTTGCCAGCAGGGCCAGCAGCCGCCCGCCGCCGCTCAAGGGCAAACTGAGCTCGCCTGGGCGCGCGCGGCCCTCGAACGCAATCCGAACCTGGAGATCATCGCGACCGACAACCAGATGGGTGTCTTCACTGTGCGTGACCGAGTCACCGGCGAAGTCCAGGCCGTCAAGGCCAACGAGCTGGCCGCTACGCCGCTCGCAGAACTGGTCGCCACTACAGCCACGCCCACTTCCGAGCCGTCCACTGAACCATCGACCGCAACTACAGAGCCCGCAGCCTCGACAGAATCGGCCGCGACCGCGCAATTGGCCGATCCGTCGTCGACGACGACGACCACCTCGTCGGGGCCACACCCCTACACGATCGAGCGCACCGATGGCCAGGTCAAAGTGAGCGGCCCCGGCATCAGCATCGTGTCTTCGGGAACTGCGGGTGCGAATGCGCAGGCCGCCGCCGCCCAGCGCACGGGCGATCCCATCATTTGCGAAGGCCAGCGCCGGGTCCAGCTCGACGGACGCGACATTCGGGTCAACGGCGATGCGGTGATCGCCCGCGGCGGCTGCGAGCTCTACATCACCAACAGTCACATCGTCGCTTCCGGAACCGGGGTCGTGGTGGAGGACGCGGTCGTGCACATCGCCAACAGCTATGTCGAAGGCGCCTCCAATTCATTCGCGGCGGACGGTCGCGCGCGCATGTTCCTGCGCGGTTCGACGTTCAACGGCCTGTCGCGTCGCGATTCGCTCGCCTCGATCCAGGACCAGGGCGGCAATCAGTGGCGCTGAAGCGCGCCGCTCATAGTCGTCGATCCGCGATGCGAGTGCTGATTGCCGCCGCCGCAGCGGTCGCGATGCTGAGTGGCGGTGCGTCGCTCCATGCGCAGACCTCGCCTGACCCACAGTCACTCAAGATCGGAATCATCGGCACGGGCCATATCGGCGGCGCGCTCGCCACGCATTGGGCCAAAGCCGGCCACGAGCTGCTGATCTCTTCGCGTCACCCGGAAGAGTTGCAGGCCCTGGCACGTTCTCTGGGCAGCAAGGTGCGCGTGGGCACGCCGCGTGAGGCCGCAGTTTTCGGCGAGGTGGTATTGATCTCGGTGCCCTACGCCGCGCTACCGCAGATCGGCCGTGACCTCAAAGCCGAGCTCGCGGGCAAGGTGGTGCTCGATACCGGCAACCCTTATCCCGGGCGCGACGGCGAAATGGCAGAGGAAGCGCGTCGCGTGGGGACCGGCGTCGCCTCGGCGCAATTCCTGCCGGGCGTTCGACTCGTGCGCGCGTTCAATGCGATCAACTACCGCGATCTCGAAAGTGAAGCCCATCGCAAGGGTGAGCTGGTGGCCATTCCTCTCGCCGGCGACGACGCGGATGCGCTCGTGGTGGCACAGAGGCTCGTGCGTGACGCCGGATTCGAGCCGGTCGTGGTCGGTGGCCTGGAGCGAGCCAGGGAATTCGATGTGGGCACACCGGTGTACACAAAGCTGCTCACGGCGCCCACGTTGCGCAAGAAGCTCGGGCTCACGCCCTGAGCACTCGACTCCCGATTCCTGTTGCTGCCCCTGGGGTGGCGCCGGACGCTGCCTGATGCGACCGGTACACCGGGCGGGTTATCCTAGGTGTCGCCCTGTGAATAACACCAACCGGAACCCTGAATGCACGCGGTGATGCTCCGTTCTGCTGGCTGGTACTGTCTCGCCAACGCTCTCCTTTTCAAGCTGACCGCGTTGCGCTACTGGGACCTGGTGCCGCCCGCCAGCGGCCCGGACATCCTGATCTACCGCCTGCTGGTCGACCTGTCGCACTGGTTGTTCCTGGCACTGGTCCTGATCGGCGCGCCGGTACTGTTGGTGATCGCGCTGCGACGTTCCCGCACCACCGTCATCACGGTCGCCATGCTGTTCGCCAGCGCTGCAACCATAGTGCTCATCATCGACAGCGCCGTCTTCACGCAGTACCGCATGCATCTCGGTGGCTATGTCTGGGTCCTGCTCTTTGGCGGCTCGGGAATCGAGACTCTCTATTCCGTGTCGCATGCGGCCTGGCTGATGCTGGTCGCCGTCGTGCTGGCCGTGATCGGACTGCAATTCATGCTCGCGCGGTTCTGCTGGCGGATCGGCGAGAAGCGTCTCCCGCATCGGCCAGGCATCTGGCTCGCCAGCGGCTGGTTGCTCGCGTTGCTCGCGACGCAGTCGTGGCACATCTGGGCAGACGCCACGTACGACGTGCGCATTACGGCGCAGAGCGACTATTTCCCCTTTTACCAGCCGCGCACCGCCAAGCGGCTGCTCCGCCGCCTGGACATCCTGGAGCCGGTGACCGAGCGCCCCGCCACCTGGCGAGAATTGAACGCCGAGGAGCGGCCGCTTCTCTACCCACTGGAGGCCATGCAGTGCGCACCGGCCACGCGACCGAATATCCTGCTGATCGTCATCGATGCGTGGCGCTGGGACCAGTTGAATCCGGTCACCACGCCGTCGGTGCACGAGTTCGCGAAGGGCTCCACGGTGTTCGCGCGGCACATCAGCGCCAGCAATACCACGCGCTTCGGGATGTTCTCGATTTTCTACGGCCTGACTGGCAACGACTGGTTTCCGATCCTGCGCACGCATACGCCGCCCGCACTCATGCAGCAGGTCGTCGCGCAGGGATACGATCTGGCCATCCTGGCAAGTGCGCCGCTGGTGCAACCGGAGTTCGACCGCACGGTGTTCAGCGGCATCGACGGTCTGCGTTTGCGCACGCCCGGTGAATGGCCGCACCAGCGCGACCGGCGCATCACCGCCGATATGGTCGAATTCCTCGAGCGACGCACGCCCGGCAGCGCCCCCTTCTTCGGGTTCGTCTGGTACAACTCGGCCCACTCGTACGATTTCCCGTACGACGAAGTCGAGCCCTTTCTCCCCAGCTCGCGCGCCATCAACTATGTCGCGCTCAGCAACGAGACCGACCCGACGCCGTACTTCAACCGCTACCGCAACGCGCTGCATTTCATCGATGGGCAGGTCTCCCGCGTGCTCACCGCACTCGAGGCCACGGGTGAGCTGGACAACACGCTGGTACTCATCACGGGCGATCACGGCCAGGAGTTCAACGAGACCGGCAAGAACTACTGGGGACACAACAGCAATTTCAGTCCCTACCAGATCCATGTGCCGCTGGTCGCTCGCTGGAAAAACTGGCCGGCGGAGACCGTCAACTACATGACGTCTCACTATGACGTTCCGGCGACCTTGCTCACCGAGGCTCTCGGCTGCACCACGCCGCCGGAGGCCTATGGCCACGGCGTGCCCCTGATGCAGGCGGACAACCGGCCCGGCTTCATTCCTGTGTTCGACTACGACCAGATGGGTGTGTATCAATCGGATCGGATCACGCTGGTCTCGCGTTTCGGCGGGTTCGAGGTATACAGCCACGATTACGAGCCGCTCGATGTGCCGGCGGATCTCGAGGTCATGGCCGAGGTCTCGAAACAGCTGGTGCGTTTCTCGCGCCGGCCCGACGTTCGCGTCGTGCGAGTGGTGCCCAAGAATCCCTGAGCCCGTCGCTCTTCTGCCGCGCAGCCGCGCATCTCCGCAAGAATCTCCAAGTCCGGCGCCGCTACGGCGCCTATGCTTCGTGGACAATCCGCTGCCACAGGAGATGGCGATGACTTCTCATTCGATTGGCGCCCTGGTGATGTCCGTGCCGCTCATCGCGGGCGCCGCAGTCGCGCAGGCAACTCCGGAAGAGGATCGGCGTGCGGTCGCAGCGCTGGATACGCAGTACCAGGAAGCGGTCAAGCGCAATGACGCCGAGACGATGGGCCGCATCCTCGCCGAGGACTTCGTGCTCGTGCTCGGTACCGGCAAGACCTACACGCGGTCCGACCTGCTCGAATCCGCGCGCAGCAAGAAGATCATCTACGAGCAGCAGGACGAGGATCCCGGCACGCAGGTGGTCCGTGTGTGGGACGACACAGCGGTGATCACCGCGAGGCTGTGGATCAAGGGCGTGCAAGGCGGCGAGCGCTTCGACCGCCGCCTCTGGTTCAGCGACACGTACGTAAGGACACCCGGCGGCTGGCGCTACGTCTTCGGGCAGGCCTCGCTCAGCCTGCCGCAGGAGCCGCAGACTCAGAAGCCGTAAGGCTGGGAATGATGAGGCTCATGCACGTGAGCCCGGCCTCGGCCTTGTGGAGCTCCGAGATGTCGACGGAGACGGTCCGAACCCCGGCGCGGCGCAGCTTTTCCGCCGTGAACGGATACGCCGCGCTGACCACGGTCGTACCAGCGATGGTGAGCGTGTTGGCGGCGTGAGGCTCACGCGCGTCGACAGCGATGACTCTCAAGCCTTCGAAGGATTGGCCGTCGATCCACTGCGGATTTGCCAGCACAGTATCCGGAGGGATAAGGCTGCAAGCCGACTTCAGGTGCAGGCAACCGGTCGTGGGCACGGCGCGTACCCGGTAGTCAAACTCGGACACCGCGCTCGCGAGCGCCGTCACGCCGTCGGCATCCGTGCGGCCTGAGCAGCCGACCCAGAGCGCCTGACCGATCCGGAGCACATCGCCGCCGTCGAGGCTCGCCGGCGGCTCGATCCAACGCAGTGGCCGGTGCGCGCTCAGCACTTCGGCCACCGAGGCCGCTTCACCGCGTCGCGAAGCTGCGCCGGAGCGGCCGATCACCGCGACTTCCGCCAGGACGACGGCCATGTCTTCCACGAAGACCGCGTCGGGATGCTGTTGCAGCGATGGCAGCCAGACGATCTCGGCACCGAGGTCCCGCAGGACCTCGACGTATCGCTGGTGCTGTGCGCGTGCACGCTCGAAGTCGATCACCACCCGCTCGAGATGGGTGAGCTCGCAGCGCGTCAGCGCGGCGGTGGGCGCGCGTACCAGGGCGATGACTCGCGGCGCACTCACGACCTCACCTCAGGGCCGGCGAATGAATTGTGGCAGCGGACGCCCGCGCGCCGAGAACACCGCGAGCCTGTCGAGTCGCTTGAGCCGCGTCTCTTCTTTCTTAGCGCTGATCACCCACCAGATGGCGGCCCGCCGATAGGACGGCGGCCGAGCCTGGAAGTCCTGCCAGGCCTTCGCCTGTTTGCGCAACAACCGTTCGTAGAGTGCCGGGAACTCGGCCGGCCGCTGCTCATAGGAGTAAATGCCGGACCGGTTGCTGCGGCGCGCCTCGAACGCCTTCACTCCTGCCGGCTGCATGAGGCCCCGGCTCATCAGCGCCTGGACGCGCCTGATGTTGACCGCGCTCCAGATGCTCGTGGACCGTCGCGGGGTAAAACGGATCGTGTAGCTCGTGTCGCTCACGCGCTTGCGGATGCCATCGATCCAGCCGAAGCACAGCGCTTCATCGACGGACTCGGGCCAGGTCATGCTGGGCTTGCCTGAGCCGGTCTTGTAATACCCGACCTGCAGCTCCCCGGCCTTCGCGTGGTGCCGGCGCAGCCAGCGACGAAACTCCGCCGCGGATCGAAAGAACGTGGGCTTCATCGAGGATGCGCGTCTCCCTGGGCACCCTTTCCGGTGAGTGCTTTCACCTCATCGTCCTGACCGGTCAGCTGCCAGCGCACCATCGAGACCGGGATGACGCCGGCGGCATTCAGGTCCCCGAAGAAGCGCCGCAGGTTGAAATCGCTGCGCAGCTGGTGCGAGTAGTCCTGCATGAGCTCATCGAGAAGATATTTTCCGGTGACGTACGAGGTCCCGTACCCCGGCTGGCGCAGGTAGAGCTGCTGCTCGAAACCAAGCAGATCGAGATCGGGGCGCATCCATCCCCGCGGCGTCCATTCGACCTGGAAGTCCTTGGCCTCTTTCATCGTGAAAATGTTGGCGTGCGCATAGAGTGAGCCCAGCCCGCGCGCCGCCCGCTGCGCCAGCATGATCCACACGATCTCGCGCGCGCGCGGATTGTCGTCGTAGTAACCCGCGTGCAGCATCATCTCTTCCATGGCCGTCGCCATGCCCTCGGCGCGACTGTCCCAGATGTTGTAGAGCAACGGACCACGGCGGATCGGGCTTTGGTGTGGGTCTTCGCGCATCTGCGCCAGGTCCCACCAGTGATAGAAGTGGGTGTAGAGCGTGATCGGCTCGTAGTGGCTCGCGATGTCGAAGAAGTTGCGATTCTCGGCCGGCACGTACGGCCCAATGCGCTCGCGCACCGCCGAGTCCGTGTAGCCCTCGATTGCGATCACGTCCTTGCTCTTGAGAAAGGCGACGTACTTGGTGACTGCTGCACCGGCGCGCTGCTCCCACTCTGCAGGGCTCGAGGCGGCCGTGAGCTCCGGCAGGCCACGATTGCGCTGTTCCTCGAGCCGCAACGAGGCATGGGCGCGCGCCAGTTCGCGCTTCAGGAGCGTCACCTCCTCGTCCCACGACATCGGCACGAGATGTACGTTGCGCAGGCTCCAGGTGTAGTTTTCCTTGCCGATACCGGACGGTCCGTTCTTGGCGGGCGCCTGCTCCTCCAGCCACGTGACAAAGTCCACGGTCGCCTGGTGAGCGTCGCGAACCGCGCGCTTCAGCTCCTGACTCGCGTCGCCCGTTTTCTTGTCCAGTGCTTCCAGGTCGAGCGCCTGCTTGCGCATCGTGCCGGCACCCACGACCCACAGATCGCGCGCGTTGCCGATGAGGTTGAGCCGCGCCTGCGTCAGCAGCGGCGGTATGGTGCGCAGCTCACCGGCCAGTCGAGCCTGCGCTGCGGAATCGAGCGGCCACGAGTAGGTCCACAAGTCGATGCTGGCGTGGTTTTCCGGGCCCTCGTGAGCCGGAGTGTCGCTCTGGTCGGTGTAGATGGAGCTGTAGAACGCGGGGTCGCGTGCCCACGGCTTGAGGACACGGATATAGAAGTCCAGGCCGTTCATCTCGGCTCGAACCAGCTGATAGTCCACCTGCTGTTCGACCGGCCAGGCCGAAGGGTCGAGGGCGCGCAGCCGGGCCTGGTACTTCGCCAGATCCTGGTGCTTGCGCGCCAGGGTGGCGGCCGTGTAGTCGGGCGCGCCGTCACGCATCGCCGGCTGCTCGAACGCGCGCCAGTCCGTGAAGAGTTTGACCAGGTCCTGGTAGTTGCTTTGCACAGCGCCCTCCTCTGCCCCGGCCGATCCCACCACGCTCGCCAGAAGCGTTGCCAGGGCCGTCCACGTCAGCAGCTGCCGCGTGCTGAAATCATGCGACACGAGAAGCCCCTCGGGATTCTGGAGTTAATGAGGCAAGGGCGTCGAGGTTACCGGCATCGCTGCCCGGCGTACAGCCAGCGGGCGCAGCCGCGTCAGGCACGGCCGGACCCGGAAGCGGAATGGTGGCGGCAACGCATCGCCCATTGGTGACGCGCGTGCAAACGCTCCGATTCGTTCTCCGGCTCGGTGGGTTGCTTGCCGAGCGCACCCTTCACCTCGCCATGAAGGCTCGCAAGCGAGGGATTGAGCTGTAACAGCGGGCGATAACGCGCCAGAAACTGCTCATTGCTGAGATCGCCCTGCCCGAACAGCAGCCCGCGGATGTGCGCCGCCGCTACCGCGCGATCGCGCTCGGACGGTGCTTCCTTCTGGGCCAGCACGTGATCGATGTCGGCCATCAGCGAGGACAGCCCGCGCAACCACGCCCACTCCGGATCGGTCAGCAGGCGATTGAGCAGCGCGGCACCCGTGAGGCCCGGGTCCGCCTGTCGTTGCACGTCCAGGATGTGCGAATGCAGTTGCTGCAGCATGCGATTGAGCGTGGTCAGCTCAGCGACGGCTTCGGAAGACAATTGCGTCATGGAGTTCTCAGTGGCGTTCAAACGGAGCGAGGCACTCTGGGGACGCCAGGCGCGCATTCAAGTCCGGCGCGATCCCAGCCCGCGCCTTCTGCCGCCGCAAGATAGGTGCTCTGCAAGAAAGTGAGGAGCGTATCGTCAGGCGATCGCGAAGTGCGCACCACCTCGTACGGCAGCAGGAACTGTCCCAGCTCCTCGTGGTAGTAGGCTTCAGCCGGCTGCACCTTGGACGTGCCGAACCCTGCCGGCTGCGGGTATGCGTAGGAATAGAAGGCAGCCTCGTCGACACCACTTCCTCCCGGCCAGAACCCCGCGCTGCTCACTTCATGGGAATAGGCTTCGCGAGCCACCGCAACCGGCAAGCCGGGCGCGCTGCTCTGTAGAAGCGGTGCAGGTCGCCCCGAGAAGCGGGTCACGGCAAGATCGAAGCTGCCCCAGAAGAAGTGCACCGGACTCACCTTGCCGAGAAAGCTGGAGCGGAATAGCCGGAACACTCGATCGATCTGCAGCAGCGCACGCCAGAAACGTTCGACGGCCTGTGCATCGTATGCGCGATGTTGATGATCCTCATCGAACCGGATCGGGTCAGGGACTTCGTTCGGCATGCGATTGATCCGGACCTCGAGCCCGCATTCCGTCATCAGGCCCATCACCGCGCGATAGAAGTCCGCAACCGGCTGCTCCACGAGCGCCAGCGACTGCGTGCGTCCGTCGCTCGACTGCAAGACGAGGCGGTGCTCGATGAAATCAAACTCGATTTGAAAGACCCGGTCCTCGTACGGTATCGGTCCGGTGGTAAGGCCGCGCGCCGTGACGTATTGCGTGACATGCCAGGAATGATTCAGCCACGGCGTTAGTACGAGCCGGATCTTGCCGACGATCTGGGTTCGCAGCTGCAGGTTGATGCAGGTGTCCCGCCACGCCGCATAAGGCAGAGCGGGCCAGACATTCCGGTCCATGACTTTTCCCCTTCCGGTCATGATTCGCGTTGACGACTCTACTAGACCCATTGCGGCACGGCACGATCGAGACCCGTGTCAGCAATCGGCGACAAACCCCTGAATCCCGCCGCAAACGCGCGACTACCCGCCGGCCGCCCGTGACTCCGCGCACGGTTGCAGGGTTTCCCTTACGGTAGTGTTCGGCGCTCGTCGGGCGGGTACCCGCCAACCAGTGAGCCCGCATGCAGCGGTCGGAACACGTCATCACTCAGCGACTCAGCGTTCTGCGGCCCGACAGCATCCGTAACAAGATCCTGTTGTTCGCCATGTTCGCGACGCTGCTGCCATCGCTCGCCACCGCCTGGTTTTCGTACCTGGAGAACAAGCGCTCGCTCACGGCGAAAGCGTCCGAAGAGCTGCAGAGCGCGAGCATGCAGAGCGCCCGCGAGCTCGACCTGTGGGCCAAGGAGCGCCGCTACGATCTGCGCGTATTCGCGAGCTCCTACGAGGTCACCGAGAATCTCGAGCGGATTCCGCGCGAGAACGGCCGCGCCGTGCGATCGGGGCGCGCCTATCAGCGCCTCACCGACTATCTCAACTCGGTCAGCGAGCGATTCGCGGACTATGACCAGCTGCTGATCGTGGATCCGAACGGCCGCGTCGTCGCCTCGAGTGGCGAGCCGGTCGCAAAGATCGTCCTGCCCCCGGACTGGCGCGCGCAGCTGCGCGTCGACAATTTCGTGCTGGGAACCCCGCAGTGGAATTCGAAGCAGGCGAAGCCCGAGATGCTCATCGTGGTGCCCATCGGTCCGGGCGGCGGCCGCTTCGCGGGCGCGATCACTGCCAAGGTCAACCTGCAGGCACTTGCCGAAACGCTGCGGCGCTTCGCGCCCGGCGAATCGGGCGAGGTGTACGTCCTGAAAGAGGACGGCTCGCTCGTCGTCAGCTCGCGCGACAGCGTGGAATCCGCCGCACAGCTGCGCGAAGCCGCCTTCGTGATGCCTCCGCGGCCGGTGGAAGAAGGGCTTCCGGTGGAATTCACCAACGCGCGAGGTGAGCACGTCGTCGGGAAGCTTGCGCGAGGTGACCGGGCTCGACTGGCTCGTGGTCGCCGAGATTTCCTCCGCCGAGGTCTTCCGCCAGCTCGACCATCTGCGCGACGTCACCTTGCTCATCGTGGCCGCCATGTTGATCGTGGCGGGCGCCATGGGTTATGCGCTCGGCATCTTCATCGTACGGCCACTCGACCGGCTCACCCGCGGCGCGGCCAAGGTCGCCGGCGGCGACCTGGATGTCGATCTTCCGGTCGCGAAGGGTGGCGAAGTCGCCTACCTGACTGAGGTCTTCAACGACATGGTAGCGCGCTTGCGCTCGGGCCGACGCGAGCTCGAGAAGCTCTCCGTCACAGACCCGCTGACGGGGCTCAACAACCGGCGGCGCATGATGGAGGTCCTGGACAACGAAGTGCGCCGCTCACGACGGCTCGATCACACCTTCGCAGTGCTGATGGCGGACGTCGATCATTTCAAGCAATACAACGACCAGCATGGTCATCCCGCGGGCGACGAGGTGCTCAAGCGCGTGGCCGCCGTGTTGCGGGATTCGACGCGCGACGTCGATTTCGTCGCGCGCTATGGCGGCGAGGAATTCTTTGTGCTGATGCCGGAGCTGGACGCCGATCGTGCCGCCGAAGTCGCCGAACGCATTCGTGGGTCTTTCGCGGCTGACCCGCTACTTGCCGACGAGGTGACGGTGAGCTTCGGCGTCGCGGAATTCCCCGCCAACGGTGACAGCGCCGAGACGCTGATCTCGGTAGCCGATTCAGTGCTGTACCAGGCGAAGAAGGAGGGCCGCGATCAGGTGGTGATTGCGCGCCCCGCGGAGCGCGCTAGGGCCGCCGGCTGATGAGGTTGCGGTAGACCCAGCCACGCCGCCCGGTATCGTCCGTGATCCGCACCCACTGCTCCGCGAACGATTGACCTGTGACCGACGCGCCCGCCGGAAGCGTAAAGAGCACTCTGAAGGTTTCGCCCGGGCCGTCGCGCACGTTCGCGCGGGTGGTGGTCTGCAAGTCGAGCGGCAGCGCGAAAGGCACCTCGCCCGGCCGCAATGAACCGCGATCCGCGCTCACGAGCTGCCCGCGCGCAGTGCCCGCGGCACTCTTCGCCTGGTTCGCGAGGTAGAGCGCCCCACCGTAATTCTTCTTGTCGAACTCCGCGGTCGATTGCTGCATGAGCTGCTTCACTGCCGCGGTCGATGGCGCACCCGCCGTCGCCTGCAGCGATTGCAGCGCAATCTCCGCTTCGGCGATGCCGGAAGCCGCTTCGGCCCGCGTCGCCAGCGATTGCAGCTTCGCCATGGCGCGCACGACTTCCTGGCGGGCATCATCGAGCTGCGTCTGCAGGTCCTCGATCTGCGCTTCCTTCTCCAGCAACCGCAACTCGCTGCGCGCGAGCTGCTGCTCGAGTGCCGTATCGCGGGTGACATGTCGCCGGCGCCTCGGGCGCGGGCTGCGCGACGGGCTGTTCGACGGGAGACGGGGTTGCAGCTTCCTCGGGCTTCTGCAGACCGCTGCAGGCGGTCAACGCAACGATTGCCAGCCCTGAGAGAACGCGACGCATTGGCGCCATGCTACCTACCAGCATTGCGGCTTGCATCCTGAGGCCGCTGAACCGTGACGCCCGCCGCGTCCTACAGTGCGCGTTGCACGAATGGCGGCCCTGCGTGAGCCGGGATTAGAATGGATGCGGCTCTTGTAGTGGAGAGATGTTTCATGTTCCTCAGAAATTGCTGGTACGTCGCCGCCTGGGACCACGAGCTGATCGACGGGAGGTTGCTGCGTCGCGTCCTGCTGGAAGACCCAGTCCTGCTCTACCGTGGGGAGAGCGGCAAGATCACCGCCCTCAACGATCGCTGCCCGCATCGGGGAGCGTTGCTCTCACAGGGACGACTGGAAGGCGACGACGTCCGCTGCATGTACCACGGCATCAAGTACGACTCGTCCGGGAAATGTGTGCAGATCCCAGGGCAGGACATGATTCCGCCGAAGCTCAAGGTGCGCAGCTATCCCGTCGTAGAGCGCGGCCACCTCGTCTGGATCTGGATGGGCGACCCGGCCAAGGCCGACCCGGCGCAGATCGTCGATTTCCCATACCTGAGCGATCCGAACTGGAAGGGCTTGCCGGCTTACCTGCACTACGATGCCAGCTATCTGCTGATTGTCGACAACCTGAGCGATTTCTCTCATCTCGCCTTCGTGCATACCGAGACGCTGGGCGGCTCCGAGGAATATGCCTACCAGAGCAAGCCCCTCGCGATCGAACGTCTCGAGCGCAGTTTCAGGGTCGTGCGCTGGCACATGAACAGCGATCCGCCGCCGTTTCACAAGAAGGTCATCAGGAACAGGACCGACAAGGTCGACCGCCGCAACATCGCGCAGATGTTCATCCCGGGCATCTTCTACATGGAAACGATGTTTGCGCCGGCGGGTACCGGTGCCGAGAAGGGCAACCTCGTTCCGGGCACCAAGCAGTATCGCAATTGCCAGTACATGACGCCAGAGACGCGCAGCACCACCCACTTCTTCTGGGCGTACCTCAACGACTTCGAGGGCGAGGACTCGACGATTTCACGGTCGCTCCTCGACAGCCTCATCGAGGGCTTCATGGAGGACAAGGCCATCATCGAACAGCAGCAACAGACGCTCGATGCGGACCCCAACTTCCAGATGCTCGCGATCATCGCCGACGGCCCGCTGGCGCATTTCCGCCGCGTGCTCGACAAGCTGATAGAGCAGGAACGCGCGCCGGTAGCGGCAACGGGAACCAACGCCTGAAGAGCTGCGGCCACGCGCCGCGCGGCGACGCGAATCGCGTCCTGTTCCGTTGGAGCGGACACGCAAAGAACAAAGTGCGGTCACGCGCCGCTCCACGCAGTCGGTATTCAGCAGACGGGTTGTATTGTCACCTATTGAACCGGGAGGTCCCATGTTGAAGGTATTGCGCGTGGTGTTGTCGGCTGTGTTCGTCCTCATGAGCCAAATCGCCTGGTCCGCAGAGCCGGCACTGGCGATCACCTTCAAAGATACGCAACTGAAGTGGGGACCATGCCCGGACTTCATCCCAAAGGGATGTGAGATTGCGGTCCTTCACGGCGACCCCGCGAAAGAGAACGCCGATATCTTCTTCAAGGTGCCGGCGAACTTCACCATTCCTAATCACTGGCACACGTCGGCGGAGCGGATCGTGCTGGTATCAGGGGAGCTGCAGGTGACCTACGAAGGGCAACCCACCACCACTCTGAAGCCCGGAACATACGCCTATGGCCCTGCAAAGCTGGCTCACAAGGCAGTCTGTGGAAACGCCGGGCCTTGTGTCCTGTTCATTGCCTTCGAGGCTCCTGTCGACGCCGTGGCCGTCGAAAGCCGCACAGAGTAGCGAGCCGCCAATGCCTGGACGGTGGGTCGGCCGCCCATCGTCCGGTGAAACCAGTCGCGTGTTGCAAGACACGCGGCTGGAATCCGATTGGAGTGCCCTTCGCTCAAGAACAAAGAAGATCCCGTCGGGTCGCGCCTGACGGGGGATGAATCCACTACACGCTATTGGAGGTCACATGCGCGCCCGGTCCGGTGAGCCGCACCAAGACATTCACGTTCGACGCGACCACCATCAAGGTCACGTACAAGATGGCGCCGGTCAAGTAGAAGCCAGGCGGCAGCGTCGCGCTTCGACCGCGAAGCGCTGCTACATCACGACGCTGACGACCTTCTCTTCGGTGCAGGCTTCGAGACCGCGGAATCCCAGCTCGCGGCCGATGCCGCTCGACTTGAAGCCGCCCCACGGCAGGCGCGGATCGATGGCGCCCCAGCTGTTGATCCACACGGTTCCGGCGCGCACCCGCGCGGCGATCGAATGTGCCGCGTTGATGTCGCGCGTCCAGACCGACGCGGAGAGCCCGTAGCGCGTCGCGTTCGCGAGTCGCACTGCCTCGTCCACGTCGTCGAAGGCCATGATCGCGCCGACGGGTCCGAAGATCTCCTCCTGGGCAATGCGCATGTCGTTGTTGACGCCGGACAGGATCGTCGGCTTGAAGAAGAAACCCTTGGCGCCGAGTCGATCGCCACCGGCCACCACCTTCGCGCCTTCGCCGATGCCCACCTTCACGTAGTTGCTGACGCGTTCGAGCTGCTTCCTGCTGATCAGCGTTCCCATGTTGGTATCCGCAGCGAACGGATCGCCCTGCTTGACGCTCGCGGCCGCGCCGGCGAGACCGTCGAGCACCTTTTCGTAGTTCGAACGGTGCACGAACACGCGCGTGCCGGCGGCGCAGATCTGTCCCGAGTTCGCGAACAGTCCCATGGCGACACCACCGATGGCGCCACCGAGATCCGCATCCGCCAGGACGATGTGCGGCGTCTTGCCGCCGAGCTCGAGCGTCACGCGCTTGAAGGTGTCGGCGGCCGCCTTCTGGATTTCGCGACCCACCTCGGGGCTGCCCGTGAAACTGACCTTGTCGATGCCCGGGTGGCGCGCCAACGCGGCACCCGCGACCTCGCCGACGCCGGGGACCACGTTGAATACGCCCGCCGGAATCCCCGCCTCTTCCATCAGCTTCGCGATGTGCAGCGTCGACAGCGGCGCCTCTTCGGAGGGCTTCATCACCATCGTGCACCCGGCGGCGAGCGCGGGAGCAAATTTCCACGCCGCGATCATGGTCGGTGCATTCCACGGCGTGATTGCGGCGACCACTCCCACGGGCTCACGCACCGTGTAGCTGAATGCGGGGCGGCCGAACACGCCCGCAGTCGGGATCGTGCGTCCCTCGATCTTGTCGGCCCACCCGGCGAAGTAGCGCACGGTATCGATGGTCATCGGGATATCGAGCATGGTCGGCTCGAACAAGGGCTTGCCGACATTGGCGGACTCGAGCTGGCAGAGGTAGTCCTTGTCGCGCTCCAGCAGATCGGCGAGTCGGTTCAGCAAACGAGCGCGTTGCGAACCAGGCATCTTCGACCACTCGCCCCCGTCGAACTGGGCGCGCGCGGCTTTCACCGCCGCGTCCACGTCCTGAGCGGAGCCGGCGGCCACCTTGCTCAGTACCGCCTCCGTCGCCGGGTTGATGACGTCGAGGGTCTTGCCGTCGCTGGCGTCCGTCCATTTTCCATTGATGTACATGTGACGAAAACCGGTGCCGGGAGCAGCGGCGGTTTGACCTGTGGTTGCCATTTCACTCTCCAATGTCGCGCGGAACCGCCAGTGGGGGCGGCACGTCGGAATGTGGGTCGAAGGGATGGGGGATTGTTCTGCAGAAGCCGACTGCTTGCAATAGTATTCCACGGGCCCTGAACTCTGCGCGCATCCCGCATGATTACCGCCGCTCGCCCGCCTGAAGCCGTCGATCCGGTGCAGATGGCGCGCGATTTCGACCTGCGCCACCTGCCCGCGGACTTCTACGAGAATCCCTTCCCGTACTACGCGGCCCTGCGGCAGTTCGAGCCCGTCAAGCGCCTGCCGGGCGGCGGCTACTTCCTGACGCGCTATCGCGACGTCGAGTTCGTCTACAAGAATCCGAAGCTCTTCAGCTCCGACAAGAAGGAAGAGTTCAGGCCCAAGTACGGGGACTCGCCCCTGTACGAGCATCACACCACCAGCCTGGTGTTCAACGATCCGCCACTGCACACGCGGGTGCGCAAGCTGATCAACGGAGCACTCATTCCGCGCGCCATCGCCGGAATGGAGCCGGGACTCATCGCGCTCGTCGACCGCCTCATCGCGACGATGGCGGAGAAGTGCGAGGTCGACCTCATCGATGATTTCGCGAGCGCCATTCCGGTCGAGATCATCGGCAACCTCCTCGACATTCCGCAGGAACAGCGCGGGCCTCTGCGCCGGTGGTCGCTCGCAATCCTCGGCGCGCTCGAACCGGTCGTAACTCACGAGGCCGCCGCGCGCGGCAATGGCGCCATACAGGAATTCACCGGCTGCCTGGACCTGCTCATCGGCGAGCGACGCCGCAAGCCGGGCAACCCGGAGCGCGATGTGCTCACGCGCCTCATCCAGGGCGAGGACCAGGGCGAGCGCTTGAGCGCGAAGGAGCTCGTGCACAACTGCATCTTTCTCCTGAACGCCGGGCACGAGACCACAACCAACCTGATCGGCAACGCGCTCGTGGCATTGTCCGAGAATCCCGACCAGAAGCGTGCGCTACTGGCGCAACCCGATCTGATCAAGGCGGCGGTGGAAGAAGTGCTGCGGCTGGAGAGCTCCAACCAGCTCGGCAATCGCATCACCACGCAAGCGGTGTCGATCGACGAGCACCCGATTGAGTCTCATACGTTCATCACGCTCTGCATCGGCGCTGCGAACCGCGACCCGGAGCGCTTTCCCGATCCCGACCGAATGGATATCACGCGCTCGCCGAATCGGCATCTCGCGTTCGGCTCCGGCATTCATCAGTGCGCGGGTATGAGTCTCGCGCGACTCGAAGGCTGCATCGCGATCGCGCGCTTCCTGGAGCGCTTCCCGCATTACGCGCTTGCAGGCAAGCCGATCCGCGGCGGGCGAGCGCGGTTTCGGGGATTCCTGAAGATTCCCTGCCGCGTCGAACCCTGAAACCCCCTACCTCTACCAGCGAAACGACAAGGTCACGCCGTACTGGCGCGGCGGAGCGTAAACCTGCTCGATGAACCCGAGCAGGCCGAGGTCGAGGTTGTAGATGCGATATTCCTCGTCGGTGAAATTCTTCACCCACACCGCGACCCCCAGTCCTTTGTCGTCGGCGTCATAGGAGAGACGGCCGTTCCAGACCGAATAGGCCGACTCGAAGGACGCATTCGAATTCGAGCCCTCGAGGAACTGATCGTCGTTCCACTTCCCGTCCACCTGCACCGCAAGTTCACCGCCAAAAGCCGGGAAGCCGTAGCGCCCCAGGAAGTTCACGCTCAGCTCCGGCGCGGTCGGGAACTCGACATCAGTGATCACGCCGCCGAATACGTCGGGCACTGACTCGACCTCGGAGTCGATGTACGCCGCTCCTATCGCCAGGTTGAGTCCCTGCGTGGGTGACACGCTGAACTCCAGCTCGCCACCCATCGATTCGGCGTCCGAATTCGTCACCTGCGGCGTGAGGTTGAAGATCGAGAATGCCTGGTAGTCATTGTAGTCGTAGAAATACACCGCGCCGTTCAGGCGTGCGCTGCCCTCCATGAGATCGGTCTTGAAGCCGAGCTCGTAGGCGTTGAGTTTCTCGGGGTCGTGCTTGAGGCTGTCATCCGCCACGAAGCCGAGCGGATCGAGCGACCAGTTGCCACCCTTGATGCCGCGGTTGTAGGCGAGGTAGATCAACGCGTCGTCCGAGGGCTTGAAGTTGAGTTGGACACGCCCGGCCCAGTCGCCGTAGTCGATCGTGTCGACGCCCGGGACGGTGACGTTATCGACGTTGAACACCTCGGTCGGCGGTATTCCATCAGGCACGTCTTCGAATACCCGGCTGAGGTCGAGATCCTTGTCGTCCTGCGACCAGCGCCCGCCCAGGACCAGCGTCCACCTCTCAGCAAGGTCGTACTCGACCTGGCCGAAGATGGACCAGTTTTGCGAGTCGATCACCCCGAGCGTCGACTGCTTCTGGGTTTCGCTGGCGCTTCCCGTGAGGCCGCCGAGGATCGCCGCGCCCTGCACGGACTGAAATGTATCCCACGTCATGTCGAGGTAATACGCGCCGACATGCCAGCGGAACGGCCCCTCGGAATTGGACAGGCGCAACTCCTGCGAAACCTGGTCATACGAATTGATCGTGTTGTAGGGAAAGAACACCAGCCCGCCGGCCGAGTCCTCGACGTAGAACTTGTCCATCTCCATCCAGTTGGTGATCGATACGAGTTGCACGCCGCCGCCGAGGTCCGCCGTGATCGTCGCGGTCGCATACGTGGTCTCGCGATCCATGAAGGGTTGCCGGTTGGCGATCCTCGGATCACCGCTGAGCGCAAAGGGATCGCTGGCCGTGAAGTGGTGGAAGCCGTCGCCGGTGATGGGCGTGCGTGGAAAATCCATGGGGCCGTCACCCGTCACCGGGTCGATCGCGTCATTGAACGAGGCCACGCCAGTGACCGGATCGATGCCGACGAAGGTCACAATGTAGACGCCCGTGGGGACGTCATCGTCCTTGGCATAACCCGCGGCCAGGTCGATCAGCACATTGTCGGAGGCGTCGATCTGCAGGTTTCCGCGCAGCGCGTAGCCATCGGCTCCGTTCGTGTCGCGGCCGGTCGCGTCAAAGCCGAAAGCGGTGCCGGGCTCGACGTATCCGTCGGACTTTTCCCATCTTCCGGAGAGCCGCCCACGGACATCCTCCGAAAAGGCGCCGCCGAACGCACCCTCTACGGAGTACGAATTGAAGTCACCCGCGATGCCCTCGAGATAGCCATTGGCTTCCTCTTCGACCGCCTTGTGAGTCAGGAACTGGATTACCCCGCCGGTCGCATTGCGTCCGAACAGCGTCCCCTGCGGACCGCGCAGCACCTCGACGCGTTCCATATCGAAGAGCTGCATGTTGAGCGCATTCATGCTGGCGACGTAGGCGCCGTCGAGGTACACCGCGACGGGCGCTTCGAGGTTGTCCTGGAAATTGTTCTGCGAGACGCCGCGCAGGCTGAACACGGTAAATGCCGGCGAGTAGGAAAACAGCTGCAGTCCCGGCACCTGCTGCGTGACCTCGACCGTGTTCTTGATTCCCAGCTGTTCGAGCTGCTTGGCCGAGAACGCGGAAATCGAAATGCCGACGTCCTGGATGCTCTCTTCGCGCTTCTGCGCAGTCACGATCACTTCTTCGATCGCAGCCCCGATAGCGGGCAATGGCAGCAACAGGCTGAGCGCTGCCGACAGGACGAGAAACGGACGAGCCCTGGAAGTGGCCAAGTTCATGTTGTCTTCCCCCTGCGCGAAATGCACCGATCCCTCATCCGTGGCGAGAAGATATCAGGCGCCGCAGCACACAGGTAGCTCCCCGTGGCCGTCGACACGATCGGCAAGCGGGTCGTCCCTGCGTAAGCTCGGACCGGCGAGCCTTCAGCCCAATTGATCCGCGACGCGCTGTCCTACGCGCAATCCGCTCTCGATTGCACCGTCGATGAACCCGCGCCATCCGTTCGCGATATCCGAACCGCAGAAATGCACATTGCCCTCTGGCCGCTGCAGCTCGCGCAGGTCCTGCGTCAGCACGTTCGGTCGGTACATGCACCAGGTCCCGCGGGAAAAGGGATCGCTGTTCCAGTCGTAGCCGAAGGACTCCATGACCTCGGCCTCGGGTACGTAATCATGCACGGCCCGCGCCACCGCCTGTTCGTTCCCGATATCGAGTGTCTCCGGGCTGGCACCGAAGCCGACCAGCAACTGGCTGTCGCGGTCGTCGTACTCGGTCCACAGGAAGTTGAGCGGCATCTCCTCGGTACCATGGCCGAGGAAAACCGGCACCGGGCCTTTCACGCGCGCGTACACCTTGGTACCCGAACCGGTGTGTCGTGCGCGGCTGACGCGTTGCTTCGTCGCGGAGATCGCCGGGTTGAAGTCGATGTCAACGAGACAATTGAGCGGCAGCGCCAGGACGACGGCGCGGGCGGCGTAGCTCGTCCCTGCCTTGGTCGTCACGGTGACCGAACCCTCCTTCTGCGTGACCGCCGCGACCGGGCTCGAGAGCATGAGATCGGCGCGACTGTCCGCCTGCATGTGATCGATCAGGTTGCGGGTGCCGCCCTCGATGCGGTAACGCGCCAGGTTGTCCCACAGGCGCCAGATGTTGAAACCGCCGAGCGCATACCAGCGCAACTGGTCGAGATAGCTGCTTTGATCCGGCGAGGCGTGTCCGTTGATCGCGGCAAATGAGAGCGCGAGTCCCTTCTGCACCGGGGGCAGACCGAGCCGCTCGATGGCCGCCGCCGCCGATATCGCATCGAGCGCCGCGAGCCCCTTGCCGAACAATGGATCGTATGCCCGCGGAAATGCTTCCTGCGCCGGTGCGTAGAAAGCACTCGTCATCGGCTCCATGAGCGCCGCATAGCCCTGCATGTCGCCGTTGACGCGCTTACCCTGATCCATCCAGATCGCGCGAGTAGCGGCGGCCGACGCGCTTTCCGCAACCGCCAGGCCATAGCGCGTCATTTCCGCCCAGACGTGCGGCTGCAACCATCCAATCCAGGTGCCACCCATCTCGACGTCATGCCCGGCCCGTTTGACGGTGTGGGTCCGCCCGCCGAGGCGGGGGCGCGCCTCCAGCAACAGCGTTCTGAGCCGGCGCCCGCTCAGTTCCCGCGCGGCGGCGACGCCGGCAAACCCGGCGCCGACGACGATTGCATCGTACTGCACCTGTCCGGTGTGCTCGCCTTCGGCAGTCGCCGCGAATGTCCTCGGCACCTGCGCGACCATCGCGCTGGCGGCAACTCCCGTCGTGACGCCACGGACGAAGTCGCGGCGGCTGAATCTCGGCCAGCGGGCTCTTTTCTTCATGGTGGTATTCTCCACTTTGCGGTCCGAGCAATACATCCCTCCCTGACACGCAACGATGCCACGCCCCGCCGGCCGACAGAGTTCCTCCTACTTAGCCAGCCCCACCTATGCTTTCGAGCCGCCGCCCGAATTGCGTGGTGAGAGCGGGGTGCACGACGCGGTAGTCGTCGGCGCGGGCCCTGTCGGGCTCACCGCCGCGCTCGAGCTCGCCCGTCACGGCGTCCGCTGCGTGGTGATCGACGACAAGAGCACGCTGAGCGAGGGCAGCCGCGCCATCTGCATCGCGCGCCACAGTCTCGAGATCATGCAGCAACTCGGACTGTCCGACCGATTCGTCGCCAAGGGGCTGGGCTGGACGCACGGCACCTCGTACTACGGCACGCGCCCCGTGTATCGGCTCGAGATGCCGCACTCGGAGGATGAGCGCTTCTTTCCGATGTACAACCTCCAGCAGCAGTACATCGAGCAGTTCCTGGTGGAGGCCGCGACGCAGAATCCACTGATCGATCTGCGCTGGCAGAGCCGGCTGAGTGGCATCGAGCTCGCCGAGGGCGGTGCGCGTCTCACGATCGAAACACCCAACGGTGTCTATGTCTCGCAAGCGCGTTACGTGCTTGCGGCCGACGGCGCCCGCAGTGCCGTGCGACACTTGCTCGCGTTGAAGCTTCACGGCGACGCCTATGAAGGCCGCTACACCATCGTCGATATCCGCATGGCTTCGGACTATCCGACGGAGCGGCGCGCCTACTTCGATCCGCCTGCCAATCCGGGCGCCACCGTGCTGATCCACAAGCAGCCGGACGACATCTGGCGGGTCGACTACCAGTTGCGCGATGACGAGTCCGAGACCGAGGCCCTTCAGGAAGACAACGTCCGGCAGCGTGTCAACGCCATCGTGCGCATGATCGGAGGGCGCGCGGCCTGGGAGCTCGAGTGGTGGAGCCTCTACAAGGCCTACTCGCTCGCGCTCGATGACTATCGTCACGGACCGGTGCTCTTTCTCGGTGACGCTGCGCACCTCGTGCCGATATTCGGGGTGCGCGGGCTCAACTCCGGCCTGGCGGATGCGATGAACGCCGCCTGGAAGCTTGCGTATGTCATTCGCAAGCTCGCGCCGGACAGGCTGCTCGACAGCTATTCCATCGAACGCCGTGGGGCAACGCTCGATGTGTTCAACAACGCGGCGAAGAGCACGCGCTTCATGACGCCGCCGACACGTGGCTATCGCCTGATGCGCGACGCGGCGTTGTCGCTGGCCGTACATCACGAGATCACGCGTCCGCTGGTCAATCCGCGGCAATCGAGCCCGTACACGTACGCCGACAGCCCGCTGACGGCGTTGCCGGCGCGTGACCGGGAATTCGCGACGGGTCCCGTCGCGGGCGCAGCGCTGGTCAATCGCCAGCTGGGGCCTGGTCGATACTTGCTCGATCGCCTGGGTGTTGGCTTCAGCGGGCTCTATTTCTCAGACGACGGCAGCGTGCCCGCGGCCGTGCGCGACGTGTTTCGCGATCTGGCGGTCGGACACGAGGCCTTTCAACCCATCGTGGTCTCGCGGCGCATGAGCGGCGAGGCGACGGAATGCGCACGCGGACTATTTGCTGCGTATGGCGCTACCGACCAGACTTTCTACCTGGTCCGCCCCGACCGACACGTCGCGGCCCGCTGGCGGCAGTTCGTGCCCGACGAGGCGCGTCGCGCACTCCAACAGGCGCTCGGAGGCTGATTCACATGCAAAGAGTGATGTCCGAAGCGGATCTCGAGCGCGCCTACGACCTGATCGCCGAGGCGGTGGATCGAGCCGGAAGCACACGTGAGTCCGCGCTGCTAGCGCGCCTGGCGCTCGCCCTGAGCGCGCAACTACCGTCCGTCGATCTGCTGGTCGAGGCGATTCGGGCGGCCGAGCAGGACCTGGGGTCAGGTCCCACAACCGACTGACCGATTGCCAGGACTGGCCCCTCAGGACCCGGCTTCGCTCAACGCCTTGGCACGCACGGGGCCGATTTCGAGCAAGGGCCGCGTACGCGCGTTTTCGACCTCGGTCGCGGTGAAGGGTCGGGCTTCCTTCGCGTCCTGAGCGTCGCTGAAAGCGTCGATCGCCCAGTTGAGTACCTCGGCCAGCTCCTTCGACGACAACGTCGACTGCGTGACACCAGGGACCCTCAGCACGTAGTCGCGACCCACGACGCCGCTCGAGATCCGCGACAGCGTCCCGCGCAGCGACGGCACCTGGCTCTCGAGTCCCGCGCCGTCCTCGGCATGGCAGCCCATGCAGTTCAACTGGTAGTTCTGTTTCGCGCGCGTCTGCTCGTCCGCGTGAACGACACAGGCCGCCAGGCTCAGCAGCACGACGGTGAACGTCCGCACTATCCCTTCTTTTCGACCACGCCGACGATGCGCGAGACGGTGCAGTGATAGGGAATGTTGGCCTTGCTTCCCACGCACCAGTTGAGATCGTTGGCCGCTTGCGGCCGATAGATGGGCCGATCGCCCTCGTTGCGATTGCACAGGCAGCGCCCGCACGAGCTCTTGCCGCAGCAATCGTTGTAGGAAACGATGTAGTCGTTGCCGTCGGTCGCGTTGCGACAGGTGCCGACCCAGGTGATCGGCGCGGGCTCCGTTCCCGGCGGACAACTCGTCACCGAGCCGCCACAGCACGCGCACAGGAAACCGTCGATGGCGCAATAGCGCCAGTACTCGCAGGTCGCGGCATCCCCTTCCTCTTTCACCGCCTGTCCGCGCGCGACGGGCAGGAGCGGCAGCGAGGCCGCGCCGACGAGCAGCACGCCGAGCTTGCGGATGACGCTGCGTCGCGAAGTCGTCTTCGCGAGCGAGCGGCTCAGCCGTTCCACCACCGAATCCCATTGATGCATGTCGATCCCCTCTGCCTGCGGCTACGCGACTTCGCGCGATGCCGCGTCCAGGTGTTCCTGCAGCGTGCCGACGCCTCGCTCCCGCGCTTCGAACAGGCTGTCGAGATGCTCGCGCGAGTTGACGAGCCCGCTCGCGCGCACCACGCCGCCGCCGTCGAGCAACACCGCATAAGGGAGCCGTCCCGCGCCGTACGCGAGGCCGAGCGGCTCCGACAGGACATAGATGAATTCGCCCAACCCCTCTGCGGCGATGAACTCCGCGTGCTCGAGTCGTGAGCCATCGCTCGCGAGCACGACTTCCACCGGCGGCCGCTCGCGACGTCGAATGGCGCGCAGCGACGGCAGCAGAGACTTGCAGACGGGACACGTCGGCGACACGAACACCACGAGCGTGTCGTTGCCTTGCGGATGCGCCGAGCCGATGCGGCGCGGTGTGCCGTTCATGTCCGCTACATCAACGACCGGCGCCGCTTGCCCGGCGGACAACGCCTGCGCGAGCTTGAGTGCTCCGACCGGTTGCACGCGCTCATGCAACACTCCGATCTGCCTCGCGAGCGCAAGCACCACCAGCGCCAGGCACACGACCACCATCCACAGCACCGCGATCGCCATCCATCCCGCCAGTGTCATGGGTTACCTCGCTCGCGGAACGGCCAGGGCGCCGAGCACATTGTGCGCGGCGTAGAGAAACGCGAGGCTCACAGCCGCGCAGACTACGGTGATTGCATCGAGCACGGTGATCTCGCGCACCAGCATCGGCTGGCCGGCGATGAGGGCGAACGTGGCGATCACGATATTGCGTGTCACCATCCACCAGCGCACGGCTTGCCGCCGGCCGACGCCCAGGCAGCCGCAATCGAGATTCACGCGCCCGCGCGCAAGGTTGATCCCCATGGCCATCGCATAAGCGATCAGCAAGGCCGCCGCCAGGAGCGCTCCGATCGGGCGCGTCGCCACCAGGAGGATCAGCAGTGCAGTGCCCAGCTCCATCGCAATCGCGGTCGCGGCTGCGAGCGGCACCAGGTGTTGCGGCAGCAGCTGGTAGTTGCGCACTACCTCGCGAAACCGCGTCCAGTCGCGCAGCTTGTGGGCAGCTGCGGCTGCAAACAGCGCCGCGACGCTCAGCGCAATCGCCCAGGAAATCGCCGGATCGACCTGGATCATGTGCGGTGCTCAGTAGGTCATGAGCGTCGTCGGCGTAAAGCCGATCTCGCCGATCGAACGCAGGAACTTACCCGAGAGCGCGTCGTAGACGTCGACCTTCGGGGCACCGATGAACACTGCAAAGAGCAGCGGCTTGGCGTCACGCGTGACCGCGATCGAAGTCGCCATGTCCTTGAGCACGATGCGCTGCGTGCGCTTCTTGCCCGCGACGTCATACACCCACACTTCCGTGCCCGGATCCTTGTGCGAATCCGTCCCACCGACATGCATCAGGCTGTACAGACGTCTGGTCCCCGCGTGCAGCGCCAGGTGCTGCATGCCTCCGGGACGCCAGGACGCCTTGCGATCCGCGTCATCCAGCAACGACCAGCCGGCCGCAGCCTGCAGATCGGAGGCGCTGGATTCGAGCCGCACGACGTTGCCGGCGAAGGTCACGAAGACCCATGCACTTCCGTCCTGCACCGCCTTCTCCGTCACCGGGTCAGCGACAGGATCTATGAGTTTCGCGGTTCGCTTCTTTGAAACGGCGCGACCGCCGTCATCGAGCTGCACCTGCAGGGCAGCGCCGTCGCCACAGAGCGAGAAGAAGGTGCGCTTTCCCGTCGGATACACCAGCGCGCAACCCGGGGTCTCGATCTCGCCCAGGAACTTGCGCGCTGCTACGTCCACCACGCTGACCGATTGCGCCGGCGTGAAGTTGTAGAGCAGCAGGAAGCGGAAATCCTCCGTCAGTCGTGCGCTCGCGAGCATCGGCATGTGGCTGGCACGCTTGGACGGGATCGTCACCTCTGCCACAGGACTCAAGGTCCGCGCCCCGTAGTAGGTGACCATGTCGGTGCGCGTGCCGCGCGTGCCGCGTGAAAAGTACGTTTCCGGTGACAGGAGTCTCGGTTCCGCTCTTGCCGAGAACCACGCCGTTGAAGCCGTAGCCCGTGCTCAGCATCCCGAGCATGCGGCCGCTGTCGCCATCGACCAGGAAGGCCTTGCCGTCAGCCATGTGATGGAAGACGACGTCATTGACCCACACCCAGTGAGGCCCCGGTTGAGCGGGAAGCTGGTCGGCGGTGAGTGGCTCGGGCTTGATCTCGGCGACAGCGGCAGAGCTGATGACGACTCCGGCGAGGAATGCGATTCCCGCCCTGCGTGCGCACGATGCAAGTCGTGTCATGTTCACCCGTCCCCCCGTTTGCCGTGCGCTCGCGCTCGCGAGCATACAATCAATCTCGATCGCATGACCACAACGGCTGCGATCAGCACTCGTGCCGCATCACCGCGATGGTGCAGCCCACCGCGAAGATGGGAATCGGCGCGTAGAACCACAACTCGCCGGTGCAGCCCTCGACCGTGCCCGCGAGTGCGATGAAGGTCCGGATCTCCAGGCCGCCCTGCCCGGCCTCCCGCCAAGTTTCGTCGTCCCGATACGCGATGAGCTCCTCGCGCCGGTTGTTGAGGAATCGCTCCAGGAACTCGCGATCCCAGCGCTCGTTGATCTTTCCAGAGTCCGGAGTGGCGGGCCAATGGGAGATGCCGCCCGTGCCGATGACCGCGATACGCTCGGGCGCGCCATCGCACGCGCGGCGGAGCGCGCGACCGAACTCGTAGCAACGCGTGAGCGGGATGAGCGGCGGGCCCTGGCAGTTGATGTTGACGGGGATGACGGGCAGATCGTAGCGCGGCGTGAGAAAGCTCAGCGGCACCATGATGCCGTGATCGAACTTCCACTCCTGCGCGTAGGCCAGATCGATGTCCTGCATGACGTCCGTGATGAGGCGCTTCGATAGCTCCGGTGCACCGGGCACGCGCGCGTGCTTGATGCCGAGCCAGGCCTCGTCCTCGATCGGTCCCTCGTAGTGTTCGCCCATGCCGACGCAGATCGCCGGCATGTTGTTCATGAAGAAATTGGCGAAATGTTCCGCGCCGATCACGACCAGCGCGTCCGGACGTGACGCCTCGATGGCCAGACGCATGCGATCGTACGCTGGCATAGAAACCGTCGCGAAGCACCGGATCAGCGCGATCCTTGCGGCCCGTGATGCCAGGCGCATGACTGCAGACACCTGCGAATACCAGGCTCATGACTGGTCCGCGGCCCGCCGTACAGACCGACCCCGACCGGGCCGTACTTGCGCTCGCCCTCACGCATGGCCTCGATGTAGGCATTCCACTCATATCCGCGTAACGCCGCAAAGTGCATCAGCAACTGTCCGTTCACGCCCATGACGTACAGCAATCCGATATCTGCCTCCCGAAACGCACGCGTTCCTCATCCGTCAGATCGTATCGGGCCAGCAGCCCTCGAAGTCCCGCTCGTACTGCGTACGAATCGCGGGATCACGATTGAGCTGATAGATCAGCTTCTGCACGGCGTAGAGACTCATCTCACGCCTCCGCTCCAGACGCCCGCCCGCTTTCTCCGCCCGCTCCTGCTTCGCTTCCAGGTTCGTCTCCAGCTCGAGTTCCGCAGGAGCGTAAACAGCTGTGCGAGCCGCTCGGTGCCGAAGTGCGCCTCGATACCGTCGTAGATCTCCTCCGAATACGGCGCGTGGGTGGCGATCAACCGCAGCCCCTTCTGCTCCAGGCTGATGACGCTGCGGCGCAGATCGTCGTCCGCCTGCCGGCGCCGGATGAGCGGACGCGCTTCCATGTCCGGCAGGATGCGCGACAGGCTGGGCGGCAGCAGAAACGTGGCGCTCGCGAGCTCGGTCACTTGCGAGCGGACCGGAATGCGCGAGCGCGCGCAGTACCCGCCACTGTTGCTCGGTGACGCCGCGATGCGAAGTCCCGGTCGGAACCGGCGCATCACGGCCTCGCGCGCCCGCAGCAGCGCCATCGGCAGTGATTGCGCGAAGGTGCGCATCGGAATGGCGCGGCGCGCGACCGCCACAGCACTATCACCGTTCGCGGCTGCAGCCACGCGAGTGCGCTTGTTGCGCCTAGTTGTCATCGCTCACCACGGCATTGCGCAACAACCCCACGCGCGAAATCTCCACCTCGACGACATCGCCGGGGCGCAGATATCGTGGCGGATCGAGACGCGCGCCGGCACCACTCGGTGT
>CAWIYW010000006.1:0-10872 GCA_963840405.1 uncultured Gammaproteobacteria bacterium | reverse complement strand
TCAGCGCTTCGCGAGGGCATCGTGTCTCGTGGCGGGGCGTGTGGAAGGCCTGGCCCGAGTTGCTGGTTGTAGCTGGCGGCTAAACCCCAACCGCGTTTAGCGGCCCCATCTCATGAAGATGGCGCAGCGGCCTGCGGCTGGTGCGTCGCGTGCTCCTCGGCCCACGCCAGTGCATAGTCGGCGATTTCCTCCCACCCCTGCTGGACAGGCATGAGATGGGAGCGTCCCGGAAATTCCCTGAAGTTAGCTGGCTTGCTTCACCTAGACGTACGGTTTGTCGCGGCGCTGGTATCCGGCGAGAATGACCGGCGCCCGATCGGCGCGGCGTCCTCCAGGCCTGATGCATGTCTCGCTCCACTGGGTCCGACCCTTTGCGTGTGCGCTTCGGTGAGTTCGAGCTCGACGAAGCAAACGCGCTCCTGCTTCGCGGCGGAAGCGCGATCCCGATTGCACCGACACCTTTCGGACTGCTGTGCGCGCTCGTCCGGCAGCCAGGCTCACTGCTGACCAAACACGTCCTGCTCGATACGGTCTGGGGCCACCGCTTCGTCAGCGACTCGGTGCTCAAGACCGCAATCAGCGATCTCCGGACCGTGCTCACCGACGATCCGCGCCAGCCACGATACATCGAGACGGTCGCGCGCCGCGGCTATCGGTTCATCGCGGTCACGGCAGCGCTGTCGGTTGCGGCCCCGCCTGCGGGCAACTCGCTCGTTGACGAACACGCAAAGACCGGCGACTCGCCGACGATGGCATTCGTCGGTCGCTCGAAAGAACTCGCGCGCCTCGGTCACGCCTGGGAACGCGCCACTCGCGGGAAGCGCACCGTCGTCTGGATCGCCGGCGAGCCGGGTATCGGCAAGACCACGCTCATCGAGCATTTCGTTTCCGGCCTAGGCGACATCGCCTGCGCGCGCGGGCACTGCGTGGAGCATTACGGCACGGGCGAACCGTACCTGCCCGTGCTCGAAGCGCTCGGGCAGCTATGCCGGATCGACGTCTCGGTTGCACCCCTTCTGAGCGCCATCGCGCCGACCTGGCTGCTGCAACTACCCTGGCTCAGCACCGCGGAACAGCGTGAGAGCCTGCGTCGCGAGCTCGTAGGCGTCAGCCCGGATCGGATGCTCCGCGAGATGGGCGAGCTCCTCGACCGCTACACCGAGCACCGGGCGCTCTTGTTGGTGACCGAGGACCTGCATTGGGGCGATCGCGCGACGATTCAGCTCATCGACTACATCGCCCGTCGGCGCGGTAGCTCACGTGTCATGTGGCTCTCGAGCTTCAGACTTACCGAGGTCATCGTCTCCAATCAGCCGCTCAACGCGGTGCGGCACGAGCTGCGGCTGCACGATCTCTGCGAAGAGGTCGTGCTGGACCCCTTCTCGGAAACCGAGGTCGCCGCGTACCTCGCAGAGCGTTCGCCTTCTATCGCCGGCGATGAGGGCTTCGTGCGAGCGTTGTACGAGCGCACCGACGGCGTGCCGCTCTTCGTGGCGTCCGTGACCAGCGACGTGATCGGGCGGACCGATCAGCGCGACATCGACGCCGGAGATACCGTGTCCCTGGCGGGCATGCCCGTTCCGGAGGACCTGACGGCGATCATCGATCATTACATGCACCGACTCGACGACGAGCGGCGCTCTCTGCTCTCCGCAGCTGCTGTTTATGGCGTCGACTTCCGCAGCGACACGCTCGCGCGGGTGCTCGCAGCGCGACCCCGCCCGCGTCGCCGAAGCGTGCGACCAGCTCGTCCGCGAGCAGCGTTGGATCGTCGCCCCGCGTGCCCGGGATCCGGGTGATCTGCGCGAGAAGCCCTACTCGTTTCGCCACGCACTGTTTCGGGAAGCGCTCTATGAGCGCACGGCGCCGCCGACGCGTGCGGAGCTGCATCGCAAGGTCGGGGCCGCGCTCGAGGAGGAGCGAGCGGCGGGCCTGACCATCACCGCCGCCGAGCTCGCGATGCACTTCGAGCGCGGGCGCGCGCCGATGGCGGCGCTGCGCTACTACGCGGAAGGTGCTGAGACCGCTCTGCTGCACTTGAGCTCCGCCGAGTGCATGAGCCTGACCGAGCGTGCGTTGACCTTGCTGGACCATGCGCCCGCCTGCGCGGAACGCACTTCGCTCGAGATCACACTTGCAACGCTTCGCGGTGTGTCCGCGTTCCACGTGCTCGGCGCCGGTGACGAGACGAAGATCGCCTTGCAACGTGCCTGCTCGCTGCTTGCCGACCAGCCGGCGCATCCCATGCGCGGCCTGGTGCTGCATGGACTCGGCTTCCTGCTCACCGTGCGCGGTGAGTTCGCCGACGCACTTGCCACCGCGGATCGAGCCGAGGCGCTCGCAGCCCGGACCGGAGATCCATTTCTTCGGCTTGCCGCCTGGACCGTGCGTGGACACGTCTACATGCACCAGGGCCGGCCGGGCGCCGCCCGCGACGCGCTGGAGCGCGCGCTCCCGGCCATCGAGGGGGCCGAGGCAGCTTTCGAGCGGCGCTTCATCGCCGACCCATGCGTCACTCTGCTCGCGACACTTAGCCTGCCGCTCACGCACCTTGGCCTTGTCACGCAGGCACGTGAGCGCCTGCAGCAGGCGTACGAGCGAGCGCGCAAGCTGGGGCAGCCGATGGCACTCCTGGTGACCGTCTGGTTCGATGCTCTGTTGCAGGTTCGTCTCGGGGACGTGGACCGCGTGGCCATGATCGCGGATGAAATGCGCGCACTCGTGGACGAGTACGCACTCGTGCAGGGCAAAGCGGCGTGCCGCTGGTTCCTTGGATGGGCCGAAGCCCGGAAGGGTAAAGCGCTCGAGGGCTTCAGGCAGATTCGAGACGCGCACGACGAGAACACTGCGCTCGGCATGATGGCGGGCGCCAGCGAGAACCTCGGCTATGCCGCGGCGGCGCTGCTCCTGCACGGCGATTGGCACGCAGCTCAGGAGCAACTCGATCAGGCGCTTGAAATCGTCGAGACATATGGCGAACGCATCTATCTTCCGCAGCTGCTGCTCATCGAGGGCGCGATCGCGCACGCGCGCGGCGAGCCCGATGCCGCCATTGCATCGATCCGGCGTGCGACGGAAGAGGCTCGAGCACAAGGCGCAGGCTGGCTCGAACTGCTGGCGCTCACCGAGCTCTGTGAGTGCGAAGCCGCGAGCGCCGCGGATCGACGCGCGCTCGTTGCGCTGATCGAGCAGCTGGCCGAGGCAGGCGGCACGCCCGCGGTCGCCAGAGCGCGAGCCCTTCTCGCGGGCGCGGAGTCGGCCTGATCGAGACTGTCACTTCCGACCGAACCGCGACGTTTCCCTGACCATTCGGCGCTCGGCGGCGACTAGGCTCGCTACCGAACTACCGATGCGGAAATGCCCGCGATGACCCTCAGCACAGAATCGAAGTACCCCAGCCGACGTGCGTACGTCATCAAGCTGCGCAGCGATGCAACCCCAAACGCCCTGATCGGGCGTCTGGAAAACCTCGTCACGGGCAGGCGGTGCGAGTTCACGTCAGCACACGAGCTGCTCCGCCTGATTGTTGGCGACATCATCGAACCCGCCACGCCAGACGGGCTGTAAAGTCACTGTCGCAGAGGGAATCCATGGAAGTAGAGGTAGTGAGCGCACTCGTCGGGACGCTCGTAGGCGCTACGGCGACCGTTGCCATGGCCTGGATCAATCAGAAGACGCTGAACCACGGCGAGCTGATTCGAGACGAGATGCGCACGCGCCGGGCGCTGTACGGCGAGTTCATCACCGAATTCGCCAGGCTGCTGGAGCTGCGTCAGCTCGCGCGTTCGGGAGAGGCGGATGCACTCAAAGCGTTCGGCGAGGCTTGCCGGGCGGAGTACAAGTCGATACAGGCGCGACTCTAGCGCGGCGAGGCGCTCGCCGCCTCGACGCTCACCCAACGGCGACCAAACGCCGACGCTTTCCTGACCACTTACCCCTCGCCGCTTCGTACGCTGCTTTCCAGGCAGTTTCACATCAAGCGAGCATTCGAAATGGCAGATCTTTCCAAATTCGCGCGCGCCGTACCGGGGATCCTGTCGGGGTTGGTCGTATTCATGGGCGGATGTACGACGCCGGTCTTGCGTTCCGAAGTCGATGTGCCAGGCCAATTCGCCGCCGCCCCGGCGTCCGAGGCTGCACCGGAGGTCGCGTGGTGGGAAGGCTTCGGCGATCCCGTGCTGTCGGATCTCATCCAGCGCGCGGCTCGCGAGAATCGCGATGTGAGGATCGCGGCGGAGCGCGTGCGCGCCGCGCGAGCCGGCGAGACGATCCGGCGTTCCTCGCTGCTGCCGAACTTCGATGCCACGATCTCTGGGATCGACAACGATTCGAATGGTGCCCCCACGTACGAGAGCGGCTCGGCCGGGCTCGGTGTGTCTTGGGAGATCGATGTTGCCGGTGGGCTTCGCGCAGGCGCGTCCGCCGCGACCTACGAGCGGATCGCAACCGAAGATGGCGCGCGCGCTGTACGGCTACTCGTACTGACGGACGTCGCGACGAACTACTTCACGCTGGTCGGTGCCCTGCGCCAGCTCGAGACGGTCCGTGCGATCTCGGCGGCACAGGACGAGACACAGCGCCTCGTCACTGCGCGGCACCGCGCGGGCCTTGCTTCCACGTTCGACGTCGAGCGCGCACGGACGCAAGCGTCGAGCGCGCGGGCGGCGATACCGCCGCTAGAAACATTGGTCGCGGTCTCGCGGCATCGGATTGCCGTCCTGATCGGCGATCAGGCATCGAATGCCACTGCGGCCGTCGCTCCCTGGAGCGGCAATACGGCCGTTCCGGAGGTGCAAGCCGGACAACCGGCGACGCTCCTCGAGCGCCGCCCGGATCTGCTCGCCTCCCGAGCGCAACTCGAGGCGGCCAACTGGCGGCGTCGGGAGGCGGCGGCGGAGTGGTTCCCGCGGCTGTTCCTCAACGCCTTGTTCGGCCGCCAGGACGTGGAGATGAACGCGATCGACTTCGGAGCGGCGCGCTTCACCAACGTGTCCAGCCTGCTGACCATGCCGATCTTCAACTGGGGACGCACACGCGCGATCAACGAAGTGGCGGACAGCGGGCAGCGAGAGGCATTGCTGCGCTATGAGGACGACATCGTGCGCGCGCTCGAAGATGTCGAGAACGCTCTGGTCGCGCTCCGCGACGAACGCCACCGCGCCGAAGCTCTGCAGAGCGCCGCCGACTCCGCGGACGCGGCACTCGCGCGTGCCCAGTCACTCTACGACCGCGGCCAAGTCGACCTCCTGCCGCTGCTCGATGCACAGCGCACACGCCTCACCGTCCGGATTGACGCCAATGACAGCAGCACGCAGCTGCTGCTCAACAGCGTGCAGCTCTTCAAGGCGCTCGGCGGCGGCTGGGAAGCCTTCGAACCTGTCACCCCCAACGGAGACCCGTCTTGAAAACATTCTTCGCCTCAGCCGCAGTCTCGGTAACCGTCGCTTCGCAGCTCGCCGGGTGCGGATCGCCCGCCCCGGCGGAGGAGCCTCTTCGGCCCGTGCGCACGGTCGAAGTGCGCTACGACGGCGCGCGAGACACGAGCCGCTACTTCGGCGCTGTGCAGGCGCGACACGAAACCGACCAGGCATTTCGCGTCGGCGGCAAGGTCATGGAGCGGCGCGTCGACGTCGGCCAGACCGTGCGCGAAGGCGACGTCCTCGCGGTACTCGACGACGTCGATTACCGGCTCACGGAACAGGCCACCCACCAGCAGCTCGAGGCTGCGATCGCACGTGCGCGCCAGGCCGAGTCGGACGCTCGGCGCCTGGAGGCACTGAAGCTCGATGGATCGGTGAGCGAGTCGGACGAGGAGCACGCGCAGAGCGAATTGCACACCTCGCGCGCGGCGGCCGAGGCCGAGGCCCGCAAGCTCTCGCTGGCTCGCAATCAGGTGAAGTACACGGTCCTGCGTGCGTCGAGCAGCGGGGTCGTGACGAGCGTGCAGCTCGAGATCGGCCAGGTCGTCGCCGCGGGCCAGCCCGTGATCGCGATCGCGAACGAAGGCGAGCCCGAGATCGTCGTCGACGTGCCGGAGGCCCACCTCGCGGCCTTCAGGACCGCCTCCTACCGCGCGTCGCTCGCAAGCGCGCCCGACGACCGATTCGAAGTAGTGTTGCGGGAGCTGTCGGCACAGGCGGCGGAGCAGACCCGCACATATCGCGCCCGCCTGAAGCCGGCGACGCCGCGCACACTGCCGCTCGGTGCGACGGCCACGCTCGTCGCCGAGCGCGTCGCGTCAGGTCCACCCGTGGCCTCGATCCCGGCTTCCGCCATCACTCAGCACCAGGGCAAGCCGGCACTGTGGGCCGTGCGTCGCAGTGGTGCCGAGCCGATCGGGACCGTGGAGCTGATTCGGATGACGGTGCACGGGTACCGGAGCGACGAAATCCTCGTTTCCGGGCCTGCAGCAGGCGCGCTGGTGGTCACGGCCGGCGTCCAGAAGATGGCGCCGGGATTGCGCGTCGCGCTACCCGCCCCCGCGCAGGCGGCGGTGATCCGATGAAAAACTTCAATCTCACCGAGTGGGCCCTCAACCATCGCGCCGTAGTGCTGTTCCTGATCCTCGTCATCGGTGTGGGCGGCCTGGTCTCAGTTTCGAAGCTCGGCCAGCTCGAAGATCCGAAGTTCTCGGTCCCGTCGATGACGGCGATCGTCGTCTGGCCCGGTGCCACTGCCCAGCAGGTGCAGGACGAGCTGCTCAACCGCATGGAGAAGAAGTTCGAGCAGCTCGACCACTTCGAGAAGGTCGTGACATTCGCGCGCCAGGGGTTCGGCGGCATGACGATCACCGTCGTCGGCGGTACCTCCGATGAGGATCAGCGCGAGGCCTGGTACCAGGCTCGCAAGAAATTCGACGACCTTCGGCTCGAGCTCCCGGAGGGCGTCGTCGGTCCAATCTTCAACGACGAGTACGGAGACGTGTACGGGCTGCTCTATGCCGTCAAGGGTGACGGCGTCGGTCTCGACGGGCTGGCCGACGTGGCGGAGGACGTCAAGCGCCGCCTGCTGAAAGTGCCGAAAGTGAAGAAGGTGGACGTCCTCGGCAAGCAGGCCGAACGCATCTACCTCGAGTTCTCGCACGAGCGTCTCGCCGCGCTCGGCATCACGCCAGTCGCGATCATCGACAGCCTCAAGAGTCAGAACAGCGTGCTGCCGACGGGCTCGATCGACACGCGAAGCGACCGGGTGTTCGTGCGCGTCAGCGGCCAGTTCGCGAGCGAGGAGGACCTCCGCAACCTTCCGATCGAGGCGGGCGGCCGCGTGATCAGGCTGGGAGATTTCGCGACCGTCACGCGCGGCTTTGAGGATCCGCCCACTTACACCGTGCGCCACAACGGCCAGCAGGTGCTGATGCTCGGCATCTCGATGACCGATGACGGCAACATCGTGGATCTCGGCAAGGCGATCGAGAGCGCGGTCACGAAGATCCAGGCGGAGCTGCCGTACGGCGTCGAGCTCGAGCGGGTGGCCGATCAGCCGACCACGGTGTCCGGCGCGATCTGGGAGTTCGAGCGCTCACTGCTCGAGGCGCTGGCCATCGTGCTCGCGGTCAGCCTCCTGAGTCTCGGCTGGCGGATGGGCCTCGTGGTCGCGATGTCCGTGCCGCTCGTGCTCGCGGTGGTCGCGATGGTCATGTTCGCCATGGGCTGGAACCTCGAGCGCATCTCGCTCGGCTCGCTGATCATTGCCCTGGGGCTGCTCGTGGACGACTCGATCATCGCCCTCGAGATGATGGCGGTGAAGCTCGAGGCGGGCTGGGATCGGATCAAGGCAGCGGCATTCTCCTACTCTGCGACGGCCATACCGCGACTCACGGGCGCCCTGATCACCGTCGCCGCCTTCATGCCGATCGGTTTTTCGAAATCGACTTCGGGCGAGTACGCCGGCGGCATCTTCTGGATCGTCGGCATAGCGGTGCTGTTCTCGTGGGTGGTCTCGGGAATCTTCACGCCGTATCTCGCAGTCAAAATGCTGCCGAAGACTTTCGGAAAGCATCACCACGGCGGCGATCCGTACCAGAAACCGTTCTACAAGAAGCTGCGCCGGCTGATCGACCTCGCCCTTGAGCGCCGTTGGTGGGTGATCGGCGCCACCGCGGTGGCCCTGGTGCTTGCTTTCGCGGGCATGAAGTTCGTGCCGCAGCAGTTCTTTCCGAACAGCTCGCGGCCCGAGCTGCTCGTCGAGCTCCGCGTGAAAGAAGGCGCATCCTTCCAGGCGACGACCGAGCAGGTGAAGAAGATGGAGGCCGTTCTCTCCAAAGACGAGGACGTCCGCTTCTTCACGGCCTACACCGGCGCCGGCGCGCCGCGGTTCTATCTCTCCCTGAACCCCGAGCTGCCGAACCCCGGCTATGCGCAGTTCGTGGTGATGACGCGTGATCTCGAGGCGCGCGAACGCGTGCGCGCACGGTTGATGGCGACCGTCGACGAGCAGTTCCCGCAAGCCTGGGTCCGATTGACTCGACTCGAGCTGGGACCGCCGGTGGGCTACCCCGTGCAGTTCCGGGTGGTCGGGCCGGACACGCAGGTCGTGCGATCCATCGCGCGCGAAGTAGAGAGCGTGTTAGCAGCGAGTCCCAAGGTCCGCGATGTGCAGCTCGACTGGAACGATCCGGTTCGCACGCTCCGGGTGGATGTCGACCAGGACAAGGCGCGCGCGCTCGGACTCACGGTCGCCGATGTGGCGCTGGTCACCCAGAGCGTGACGAACGGTGCGACGCTCTCGCAGCTGCGCGAGGGCGAGGACCTGATCGACATCGTCGCCCGCGCGGTGCCCGCCGAGCGGCTCGATGTCGAGTCGCTCGAGGACGTCAATGTGTACACGCGCCAGGGAACGGTCGTGCCGCTCTCGCAGATCGCGAGGGTCCGACATGAGCTCGAGGAGCCGGTCCTGTGGCGCCGTAACCGCGACATGGCGATCACCGTTCGCGCCGACGTCAAGGATGGCGAACAGGGCGTGTCGGTGACTCAGGCGATCCGGCCGGCCGTCGATGAAATCGCAGCCACGCTCCCTGCCGGCTACCGCATCGACGTGGGTGGCGCGGTCGAGGAGAGCGACAAGGCCAACCGTGCGCTCGTCGCCGTGGCCCCGGTGATGCTGCTGACCATCCTGACGATCCTCATGCTGCAGCTGCAGAGCTTCTCCCTCATGGGGATGGTGTTTCTAACGGCGCCTCTCGGGCTTGCGGGTGTGGTCCCTGCGCTCCTGCTGTTCCAGGCCCCGCTCGGCTTCGTCGCGATCCTCGGAGTCATCGCGCTGAGCGGCATGATCATGCGCAACGCCGTGATCCTGGTCGATCAGGTGCAAACCGAAATCGCGGCGGGCAGCGACCCGTGGAACGCCGTGGTGAACGCGGCCGTGCATCGAACGCGCCCCGTCGTGCTCACTGCGCTCGCCACCGTGCTCGCGATGATTCCGCTGACCCACAGCGTCTTCTGGGGCCCGATGGCGATCGCGATCATGGGCGGCCTCACCGTGGCCACGCTGCTCACGATCTTTTTCGTGCCGGCGCTCTATGCGGCCTGGTTCCGCGTCGCGCGCCGGAGCGTGCCCGAGACGAATGGACTGCCAGCCGACCCGGTGCCCGCATGACGTCGCAAACATCGACTTTCCATAGGAGAACGACAATGGAGACGCGAACTATGAAAGCTGCCTTACCGGCGCTCTTGTCACTTTGCGCCGCGGGCTGGGTGAACCAGTCGGCTGCAGCCGGTGACGAGGCACTCACCTTTACTCTGGAAAACGACACCCTCACCGGTTCCGACAACAACTACACCAACGGGCTCGGCGTGTCATGGGTGTCGAGTGATCTCGACAGCTACGACGAGGACGGGTTCGTCAGCAAGTGGGGCCGATTCTGGAACTTCCTGCCGTTCGTTGGGGATGAAGGCTATACGACGTATGCGTCCTGGACCCTAGCGCAGGAGATGCATACCCCGCACGACATCACAATCCCCAATCCACCGGAGGATGACCAACCCTATGCGGGAATCTTGTATGTAGACAGCGTGCTGTATGCGCGGTCGGAACGCTGGACGCATGCATGGGAGCTCAAGCTGGGCGTGGTCGGACCTGCATCGCAGGCTGAGAACGTACAGAAGGACTTCCACGAGCTCGTCGGTGGCGATGAGCCGATGGGTTGGGACACTCAGCTCCCGGATGAGCCGGTCATCAACGTAGGCCTCACGACCGCATACCTGTTGGCCGAAGGCAATGCAGGCGGATCGGCCAAGTGGCGCCTCGTTCCGCTGGGGCATGTGGGTCTCGGGACGTACTTCACCGGTGTCGGACTCGGTATGTACGGCGAGCTCGGCTGGAACCTGGTCGATGCGCTCGGCGGCACCGCGTTGCGTGAAGGGTTGAATGCCGCATCGACCGTCGGTGTCGGGCCGGTGGATGGCTGGTCCGTGTCGTTCTTTGGCGGCGTCGGCGGTCACGCGATTGCGCATTACCTGCCGCTCGACGGCACCGTGTTCGAGGACAGCCAGTCCGTCGACACCAAGCCCTTCGTCGGGAACGTCTCGCTCGGCATGGCCGTGCGACACGGCGGGTTTGCCCTGAGCATCGCGACGACCTTCTCCACCAAGGCATTCGATACGCAGGAGAAGAACGCCGAGTTCGGGACGTTGGGCGTGTCCTGGTACTTCTGATGAATGAACTTGGGCCTGTGCGATGCGCGCTCCATCGTTCAGGGACGCAACGTGCTCTTCGAGGTCTTTGGTGGGAGGCTACCGCTTCGGGCTGCAAGGACGAAGCCTGGCTAGCGACTCATCTGATCGCTCGCATCGGCCTCAATCGTGGTGTCTTGCTGGAAGCCGCAGCGAGTGCTGCCGGCTGTGTCAAGAGTGGTAGCGGGGGCAGGATTTTGGT
>CAWIYW010000005.1:0-217757 GCA_963840405.1 uncultured Gammaproteobacteria bacterium | reverse complement strand
ACCCGTAAGGACTACATCCCCGCTCTCGAGCGTACAGAAGGTCGAGATGTAGTGAATGAGAAACGGGATGGGAAAGAGCATGCGATCGCTGGTGTCGTCCTGGCGCGTCTCGCCGTTCACGCGCGTGGTGATTCGCAGCGGTTCCGCGCCGATCTCATCCGCTGTGACGACATACGGCCCGAGTCCTCCCGAACGGTCGAAGTTCTTGCCCTGCGTGACGTTGAACTTCGAGTGACGCAACCAGTCGCGCACCGAGCCCTCGTTCGCGCAGCTGTAGCCGAATACGTGCGACATGGCTTCGGGTTGCGGAATCCTGCGACCGCCGCGGCCGATGATGATGACGATCTCGCCCTCGTAGTCGAGCTGCTCCGATTCGCGCGGCCGCACGATCGGCTCTTCGTGCGCAGAGAAAGAGGTGTGCGAACGCATGAAAAGGCTCGGATAGCGCGGCCGTTCGCTGCCGTCCTTGTATTCCTCGTTGCGCTCCGGATAGTTGACGCCGACACAAAAATAGCGCACGCAGCGCCCCGCCGGGCTCAGGACTTTGACGTCCTCGAGCGTGTAGTCGCAGCGACTCTCGTAGTCGGCGATGGCGCGCGCCGCCTCCAATTGCCCGGCGCGCACGAACGAGATCAGGTCGGCCGCCCGGATCTCCGAGCGTGCGCCGAGATCGAAGATGCCGCGCGCGCCCAGCACCCCGTAGGAATCGCGGCGGGCGACGCGGAAGTTCAGCAGCCTCAAGCCGCATCCTCCTTGATCAGCCCAGCGCGCTTCAGCACGCCGTCCAGCCGGCGCTCGAGCTCCACCGTTGCGGGAACCATCGGCAGGCGATGCTCGTTGGTGGCGAGCAGGCCGAGCCGCTTCATCATGTACTTGATCGGAATCGGATTGGTGTCGTAGAAAACCGCCTGGTTGATTTCCAGAAGCGCCTCATGCAGCGCCTGGCCCCGTGCCAGATCGTCACGCCACACGGCCTCGCACAGCTCGACCAGGATCTGCGGGCCGCAGATTCCCCACGGCGTTCATCAGGCCGCAGGCGCCGATCTGCATCATCGGAAAGCTCAGCTCCTCGAGACCGACGAAGATCCTGAAATCCGTCCCCAGTGTCGCGAGACACTCGGAGACGAAGGGGAGGTCGTTGACCGCGTGCTTCATGCCGACGAAGTTCGGCGATCGCTCCCGCAGTTCCTTGAGCGTGTCGATGGTCACGCTGACCGCCGCCCGCCCCGGAATGTGGTAGACCATCCACGGCAGGTCCGTCATCGCGGCGAGCTCGAGATAGTAGGCGACGAGCCCGCGCTGCGGCGGACGAATGTAGTAAGGCGTCACGATCAACAGCGCGTCCGCCCCCGCTTTCGCCGCGTGCTCGGTCAGTTGCTTCGTCTCCCGCAGGGACTGTGAGCCCGTCGCCGCGACGACCGGCACACGCCGGGCCGCGACCTGCATCGTCACATCCACGAGGCGGTTGCGCTCTTCCACTGAAAGGGTGGAAGGCTCGGCGGTCGTGCCGGTCACCAGGATCCCGTGCGAGCCGTTGCGGATCTGAAACTCCACCAGCCGCGCATAGGCGTCGTAGTCCACCTCGCCGTCCCGAAACGGCGTGATCAGCGGCGGCATCGAACCCTTCAGCTTTTCGAGTTGAGGCGTCACCTCATGCTCCCAGTTTGGGCACGCGGTGCGTCCCGTGCGCCATGCAGATGTTCTTGGTCTCCATGTAGAAGTCGAAGCTGTAGTCGCCGCCGTCGCGTCCGATGCCGCTCGACTTCATGCCGCCAAACGGTGTCGGCAGGTGGCGATTGTTCTCGGAATTGACCCACACCATGCCAGCGTCGACCTTGTGCGCCATGCGCAAAGCCCGTCCGGCATCGCCCGTCCAGATGTACGCGGTGAGCCCATAGTCGGTGTCATTGGCGAGCGCCAGCGCCTCGGTCTCGTCCGCGAACGGGATTGCCGTAAGCACCGGGCCGAAGATCTCCTCGCGCGCCACGCGCATCGCGTTGGTCGCATTCGTGAACAGCGTCGGCTGCACGAAGTAGCCCGATTTCAGGCCATTGGGTCGTGCGCCGCCAACACGGATCTCTGCGCCATCATCGCTCGCGATGCGGAAGTAGCTCAGCACCTTGTCCAGGTGTCTCTGATGTATCAAAGGGCCGACGTCTGTGGCGGGGTCGAGCGGATGACCCACCTTGAGCGTCTTGACACGCGCTGCCACGCGCTCGACGAATTCAGGGTAGACGGATTCCTGCACCAGGAGGCGGCTCGATGAGGTGCAGCGCTCGCCGTTCAGGCTGTAGATCATGAACACCGCCGCATCGAGCGCACGATCGAGGTCCGCATCGGCAAACACCACGACCGGGTTCTTGCCCCCGAGCTCGAGGTGCACACGCTTCAGCGTAGGCGCGCCCTGGCTCATGATGAGCTTGCCGGTCTTCGATTCACCGATGAACGCAGTCGCGCGGATCGCCGGGTGTTCCGTCAGCAGCCTGCCCGCCTCCTCGCCAATACCGTTGACCAGATTGACGACGCCCGCCGGCACACCGGCCTCGGTCATGATCTCGGCCAGCAACATTGCGGTCAGCGGGCTCCACTCGGCAGGCTTGTGCACGACGGTGCAGCCCGCCGCGAGCGCCGGGGCGATCTTCCACGTGGACAGCATGAAGGGCGTATTCCAGGGCGTGATGATCGCGACCGGTCCGATCGGCTGGCGCACCGTGTAGTTCATGTGCTCGGCCGCGGGAAGCGACAAGCCGTCCGCGGCGCCGGGAGCCCGGTCGGCAAAGAAGCGGAAGTTCTCCGCGGCGCGCACCGCTGCCCCGCTCATGAACCTGAGCGGCTGACCGGTATCCATGCATTCGATGAACGCGATCTCCTCGCGGCGCGACTCGATGAGGTCAGCGACGCGATGCAGGATCGCGCGGCGCTCATCGCCGGTCTTGCCGCGCCAGGCTGGGAACGCCGCCTGCGCTGCGCGCGCGGCCGCATCGACGTCGCGCTCATCACCGCAGACCAGCGTGTTGAGCACGCTTGCGTCCACGGGCGACACGTTGTCCATCGCCTTGTTGCTGGTGCCGCGTTCCTGCCGGCCACCGATGAAGTGGCCGAGAGGCGCATCGCGAAATCGCCGCAGGTAACCTTCGGCCTTGTGGACGTTGGCGTCGAGCGCGCTGCTCATGGCGTCGCCGCCCCTGGCTGGCGGGCCTTCACGTATTCGTGGAGATTGTTCTTCTTGCAGGTGAGCACGGCGTCGATCTCCTGCATCTCGAGCGAGATCCCGAGCGGGATGCGTTGACAAAGAGAGTCGAGGTGCTCGCAGGCAGCGGCAAAGATGGCGTCGCAGGCGCGCTTGCGGGTCTGGAGGTCACGCCCATGCCCCACGCGCAGCATGATGTGGACGAATGCGTTGTCCGGATGGCCGTCGGCGATCAGGTAGTGGGTGGCCTGGTAGGCGCGGATGCGGATCCCACCCAGCGGGAACACCCCCGTGGTCAGGGCGGCGCCCCGCAGCGCCAGCAGAAATTCGGGGAAATCCACGCGCTCGCGCAGGTTGGCCGAATACTCGATCAGGATGTGCGGCACCGCTTGCCTCTCTGCTGCGCGCCGGGTGCGGCGCGCAGTTACTTAACATCATAATCATCGGCGCGGTAGAGGCTGTCAAGACGGGACCGCGAGCACGCGCTAGCATGGTCCCGTGACCAATCCCAAGGCGCGACCCTGCGATGAGGCAGTCATCCGCTCCGTCCCCGCGGCCGGCTGCGCGCGCAATCAGAAGAGGTGGATCCTCGCCGTCTCGGTCCTCACCTCGACCATGGCGATCACGGATGAATCCGTCGTCAACGTCGCACTCCCCAGCATCCAGACCGATCTGGGCACCACGCTGCCCGCGATGCAGTGGGTCGTCAATGCCTACATCCTCTCCATGTCCGCACTACTACTGCTCGGTGGCGTCGCGGCGGATCGCTTCGGACGTCGACGCATGTTTCTGCTCGGTATCGGCATCTTCGCTGCAGCATCTCTCGGGTGCGGTCTCGCTGCAAACGTCGAAGTGCTGACGTTCTCGCGCGCCGTACAGGGTCTCGGCGCCGCGCTCCTCATTCCCTGCTCGCTCGCCATCATCGGCGCAGCCTTCGATGAGTCCGAGCGCGGGGCCGCGATCGGGATCTGGTCAGGCGCCTCGGCGGTCGCGGCCGGAATCGCGCCGCTCCTCGGCGGCTGGCTGGTCGACCACGCCTCCTGGCGCGCAATCTTCCTTATCAATCCCGTGCTGGCGGTGTTGGGTGTGTGGATCGCCTTGCGTCACGTCCCGGAAAGCCGCGACCCGCAAGCGCCGGATCGCCTCGATTGGCTCGGCGCCACGCTGGTGCTCGCGGGACTGGGGAGCCTCGTCTACGGACTGATTGCGGCTTCGACGCTCGGCTGGGGGAGTCTCACCGTGGTTGCATCGGTGCTGGGAGGTGTGCTGTTGCTCGTCCTTTTCGTCGTCGCGGAAAAGTACAGCTCCGCTCCGATGATGCCGCTTGGGCTCTTTCGCTCGCCCACGTTCAGTGGCGTCAACCTGCTCACGCTCCTTCTATATGGAGCGCTTGGGGGCGCATTCTTCTTCCTGCCTTTCCTTCTCATCCAGGTCCATGGCTATTCAGCGACGGCGACCGGTGCGATCTTCCTGCCGTTCACGCTGATCCTCGGTGTCCTTTCGAAATGGTCCGGCGGGCTCGTCGATCGCGTCGGAGCGCGTGGACCTCTCGTCATCGGGCCCGCCATCGCCGGTCTTGGCTTCGCGCTTCTCGCGTTGGTCAGCACTGATGGCCGCTACTGGACGCTGCTCTTGCCCATGATCGTGATGGGATTGGGGATGGCGATCACGGTTGCACCGCTCACGACGACGGTCGTCAACGCGGTTCCAGCACGCCAGACCGGCCTCGCATCCGGGATCAACAATGCGGTGGCGTCGGTCGCGAGTCTTCTGGCGATCGCGGTACTGGGAACGATAGCTCTCACGGCGCTCAACCGCACCCTAGATCGCCAGCTCGTGGAGCAGCACGCATCTCGCGAGGTTGCCCTCGCGATCGATGACGCACGCGGCGGTTTCGTGACGCCGCAAATGCGTGACAACCTGTCCGCCGAAGATCGGCGGGTTGCCCTTGCGACGATTTCGGCCGCGTATGCCGGCACAATTCGCCTGGTGCTGCTGATCGCAGCGGCCCTCGCCCTGCTCGGTTCACTGTCGGCCGCGCTCACGATCGAATCGAGAAGATGAGGTGTCGCGCTTGACTTCTGGGCGCCGTACGTGCGGCGTACACGGATCCGGCTCATCCTGATACTGACGACCTATTTCAATGCAACTCTGGGCGGCGCCGTAGTGCTGCTGGCCATGCACGCCGTCGACGAGTTGCGCGGCGCCTGATCCAGGGAGCGCATCCTGCGGCCAAGACACCTCACCGGGCGCGCGGTCCAGCATCACGCTCGATCGTGAATAGCTCGATCTCGCGCTCGCGGCCCCGCAGCTTCACATTGCCCAGGCTGACCGCGGAATAGGCCGGCTCCAGCTCCATCCGGCGCAAGAGCTCGCCTGACATGAGGAGCGGCCGCCCGAGCTCCTTGCAGGCCTCCTGGATCCGCGCCGTCGTGTTGATCGTATCGCCGAAGTAGCCAATCTCACGCTTGTCGTCACCGCATTCGCCGGCGACGATCGGGCCACCGTGCAGCCCGACGCGAAACGCGGGAACCAGCCCGAAGTCCCGTTGGTAAAGCGGAGCTCTGAGCGCCAGCCGGTCACAGATCGAGAAATAGCATTCCAGGCAGCGCACGTTCTCGTGCGGCCGCTCCAATGGCCAGGTGACGACGACCTCGTCGCCGATGTACTCGTGAGTTTCCCCGCCATGGCGCATCGTCTCCTGCGCCACATCGAAGAAGAAGCGCGCGATCAGCGAATAGGCAGCGCTGCCGCCGAGTCTTTCGGCCAGTGCCGTTGACCGGCTCACGTCGAGGAACATGAAGATCCGCTCCTCCTTGAGTGGCTGGTGATAGCGCCCGAGCATGATGTTGGTCAGAACGCGGCCGCCAACGATCGTGCGAACCATGAGGTAGAACTGCGTCAGCAGCGCGACGACCAGCGCATAGCCGGTATCCCGCGCGAGATCGAGATACGGGCCCTGGCCGGCAAAGCGGTCCGGAAACAGCACGAGGCCTCCGATCCAGAAGCCCAACACGATCAGGGCGGCGGTGATCAGGGCCTTGGCGAGAAAAACGACCGCGAAGGGTGCGCGCCGCAAGGGCTCGCTGACCGCTCCCCGCATGAAGAACGCTTCGAACACGAATACCGGCAGCGCAACGAGCGCACCCTGGGCCGCAAACCTCAGGGCCTGGCCGGGTGTCGGGGATTGGTCGAAGAGCAGGAGATAGGCGATGCCGGCGCCGCCGCTGATGCCAACCACGATCGCGAGGACTCGCAGCTGTCTCCTGGTCCGCTCCTGCATTTCCACGTTGTAGCATAGCGTCCATAGTGCTGTACGCGCCTGCCACCACCCCCCAGGACACCTTATGCAACATGCACGACGCCGTGTTACGCCCGGCTTCCTCGGCCTCGCCAGTTCGTTGATCGTGGGCCTGTGGGGAGCGACCACACTCGCAGCGCCGAGCGTGTCGGAGCTCGAGAAGATGGCGGCGCGCTTCGCGCCCGTCGACGTGGAGGTCGACGTCAGCCAGCTCCCCGCGGAAGAACGGGACGCCCTCGTACGCCTCATCGAAGCGTCGCGTGTGATCGACGCCCTGTTCCTGAGACAACGCTCGCCCGGCAACGACGCAGTGCTCCTCGAGCTGCTGTCGGACACCACTTCCCTCGGTCGCGCGCGCCTGGACTACTTCCTGCTCAACAAGGGGCCCTGGTCGGAGCTCGACGAGGACCGCGTGTTCGTGCCGGGCGCCGGAGCGAAGCCGGAGGGCGCGAATTTCTATCCGCCGGCTCCACGCGCGACGAGGTCGACGCGTGGATGAAATCGCTGCACGAGGCTCAGCGCGCCGCCGCGACCGGGTTCTTCACGACCATTCGCCGCACGCCGGACGGCAAGCTGACGGCCGTGCCGTACTCGCTCGAATACCAGGGCGAGCTCGCCGAGATGGCGCGCCTGCTGCGCGAGGCCGCGGCCCTGACGAAGCAGCCGACGCTGAAGTCGTTTCTCGAAAAGCGCGCCGCTGCCTTCGTCAGCAACGACTACTACGCGAGCGACGTCGCCTGGATGGAGCTCGACGCGTCGATCGAGCCGACCATCGGCCCGTACGAGGTGTACGAGGACGAGTGGTTCAACTTCAAGGCGGCGTTCGAAGCGTTCATCGCGCTCACCGACGCCGAGGAGACGAGCAAGCTCGATCGCTTCAGCGGCGAGCTGCAGGAGCTCGAGAACAACCTGCCGATCGACCCGCACTTCCGGCGTGCCAAGCTCGGCGGCTACTCGCCGATCCGCGTCGTCAACGTGGTGTTCGCCGCCGGCGACGGCAATCACGGCGTGCAGACCGCCGCCTTCAATCTGCCGAACGACGAGCGGGTCGTCGCCGAGAAGGGCTCGAAGCGCGTGCTGCTGCGGAACTTCCAGCAGGCGAAGTTCGACAAGGTGCTGGTGCCGATCTCACGCGTCGCCCTGAGCGCCGCGGATCGGAAGCGGGTCGCGTTCGAGTCGTTCTTCACCCACATCCTGATGCACGAGCTCATGCACGGGCTCGGACCGCAGACGATCCGCGTCGGCGGCCGCGACACCACTGTGCGGCAGGAGCTCAAGGAACTGAACGGCCCGCTCGAGGAAGCCAAGGCGGACATCTCCGGGCTGTGGGCGCTGCAGTACCTGATGGACAAGGGTGTCATCGACAAGAAACAGGAGCGCAGCATGTACGTGACCTTTCTCGCGTCGACGTTCCGCACATTGCGATTCGGCCTGAACGACTCGCACGCGAAAGGCATGGCGCTGCAGGTGAACTACCTGCTGGACCACGGCGCCGTGCTGGTGTCCAAGGACGGGCATTTTTCCCTCGACCTGCCGAAGACGAAGAAGGCGGTCACCGGACTCACGCACGACATCATGACGCTGCAGGCGCACGGCGACTACGCGGGCGTCAGGAACCTGCTCGACCGCATGGTGGTGATCCGACCGGAGGTGCAGCGCGTGATCGATCGGCTCAACGATGTGCCCGTCGACATCGCACCCCGGTTCGTGACGGCCGAGGAACTGAAGCGACCATGACTTCAGTAGCACCGGCTGCGCCCAAGGGAGTATTGTCGCGCTCCAAGAAGGAGAAACTCATGTCGCACGCGAATGTCGGGTCAGTCCTGTTCGCCCTGATCGGTGTCGCCGCCCTTGCCGCTTGTGCGCCGAAGGCGCCGCAGCAAGACGTTGCGGCCGATGCAGCCGCCGTCGAGTCGGCAGCGGCAGCCTGGGAGAAGGCCTACAACGACAAGGATGGCGCAGCGGTCGCAGCGCTCTACACCGAGGATGCGCAGTTGCTTCCGCCGGGACCGCCGGTCGTCAATGGACGCGCGGCGATCGCGGAATTCTGGGCGGCCGACATCGTCGCGAGCAACATGTCGTTCGCGATCACGGCCGATGCGACCGGTTTGGGCGGTGACTGGGCCTGGCGTTCCGGTTCATTCAGCGGCACGGGCGCCGACGGCGCGACCCTCGCGACCGGAAAGTTCATCGAGGTCTGGCGCCGTACTGCGGACGGCTGGCAATTGCACCGCGACATCTGGAACGCGGACGCAGCAGCACCGGCGGCGGCAGCGCCCGCAGCGACCAGTCCCTGAGCGACGCGGGGGCTGCGGCCACCGGGACGCAGCCCCCGATCCATGGATCGTAGAGCTTCGATCAGGCTGATCAGTGGCGCAGCAGCCGGCGTCGCGTTGGGCGCCGCGCGGCTTGGCCGCGCCGCTCGTGCCGAGACGCGGCCCAACATCATTCTCGTCATCATCGATGACATGCGCTGGGATGAATTCAGCGCGGGCGGGCACCCGTACCTGAAGACGCCGAATGTCGACAGCCTGGCGCGGCAAGGCGCCTCGTTCTCGCAGGCGATTCACGCGACACCGCTGTGCTCACCCAACCGCGGGTGCATCCTCACCGGTCAGCATGTGGCCCGCCACTGCATCTACAACAATGCAGACAGAAGCCTGCTGAGTCACCTCCTGCCGACTTTTCCTCAGGAGCTGCAGCGCGCCGGCTACACCACAGGCCTGGTGGGCAAGTGGCACATGGGGAACGACCCCACACCGCGTCCGGGATTCGACTACTGGGTGAGTTTCGCCGGGCAGGGCAAGATCATCGACCCGGAGCTGTTCGAGAACGGGCGGCTGCAGAAGGTCACGGGTTATGTGACCGACTTGCTGACTGACCGCGCGCTGCAGTTCATCCGCGCGCAGAAGAACGCAAAGCGACCGTACCTTCTCTATCTCGCCCATAAGGCCATCCACCCGGACGCGATCCAGCGCACCGACGGCTCACTCGATACGAAATACGGCTCGCGATACATCGCCGCGGACCGGCATCGAGGCCGCTACCAGAACGACATTTTTCCGCGCACGAAGGTCGCCAAGTCGGCGGCACAGGGTGTGGCTGGCAGTGTCATGGTCCAGCGCTTCCTGGAGCGCAAGCAATCCGAGGCGAGCGTGCGGGAGTTCGGGGAAATGCTCGACCCCCGCATGAGCGAGCAAAGCATCCGGGACCGTGCCGAGATGATGCTGTCAGTTGACGAGGGCCTGGGGAGCATCCTTGCAGAGCTCGAAGAGGCGGGGGAACTCGACCACACGGCGATCATCTTTGGCAGCGACAACGGCTTCTTCTTCGGCGAGCATGACTTGAGCATCGAGCGCCGCCTCCCCTATGAAGAGGCGGTGCGTGCCCCACTGCTGGTGCGCTACCCGCCGCTGATCAAGGCGGGCACCACAGTCGACGCGCTGGTGTCATCGGTCGATATTGCACCCTCGATGCTGCAGCTCGCCGGCGCCACGATCGGCCCGCACGTGCAGGGTACGTCGTTCATTCCGCTGCTCACGGGCAGCGCATCCCGGCCCACGCAACGTTCCTCGGTGCTGATCGAGAATTTCAGCGACGATCGACCCTTCCCCTGGCTGCTGGATGCCGACTACAAGGCCATCCGGACGGCCCGTCACAAGTTCATTCACTGGATTCAGCATCCGGAATTCGACGAGCTCTATGATCTGAAGACGGATCCGCGCGAGGAACGAAACCTCAGCAGCGGTCCCGAACATCGCGAGCTCGTCGCGCAGTTGCGGACCGACCTCGGCCGCCTGGTCCTGCAGTCCATTGCCCTCTGAGGATGGTGGGTTGTTGGGGTCAGACCCCAGCAACAGTTCAACAACCGTTGGGGTCTGACCCCTACAACCCCATCAATCTACAGGCTGACCTCCATCTTGAAGCCGCCCCAGAACATGCGCCTGCCATCGAAAGGCAGCGACTTCACATCCATCATGTCCGCGACGCGCGGGTCCTTCATGACCCTGGCATTGACGCGGTCGCGGTGCTTGCGGGACTTGTAGACGATCCATGAGAACCACACGGCCTCGTTCTTCTTGAGCCTGACGCTCTGCGGAAACGAGGTGTGCTTGCCCGGCTTCACGTCGTCCGCCACGCACTCGTGGTACTCGAGCGCGCCGTGATCGCGCCACACTTTTGCAGATCTACGGGCCAGGCGGATGTACTTCTTCTTGTTGCGCTTCGGTATGGGGAGAACGAAGCCGTCCACGTAGCGAGCCATGTTGACCTCCTGGATGCTGGGATTGGGTTGCACCCTCCTCCGGCAACTCCAGGCGAGCACGGTTCCCTGTGTCAGGCGCCCGGAAAAGACCGAGGGGCACCGGACCGATCGAGTCCGGCGCCCAGCGTCACCAGGAGTACGACTTACTCGGTGAATCCCTCGCATTCAACATTCGGATGCCAGTTCACGAACGCACCGTGCGGATTCGACTTCCAGGCCCACACATGCAGCGTGTAGAAGGGCGGAAGTCCGAAGCGATTGGGGCTTTCGAACAAGTGAAACAGCTGCCCCAGGAGCTCGGGCGGTGCGGGGTTGACTGCATGCCACGCTTCAGCGATCACCAGGTAGTCCGCCGCGACCAGCTTCAGCTTTCCATTCGCCTGCGGTTCGTAAACGAGCAACTCGGGCTTCATCGGGTCCAGCGCGGGGTCGGCGACCATCGGAAAGTTGACGTAGTGAACACCCATGGCCCCTTCGTCAGATCCGCTCACGCAACCGAACTGCTCGACATAGCCCTCGGCCACCGCCACCGACACATCCTTGAAGCGGAACGTCGCCTCGCGCGCGACCTTGATGAACTCGCCGGTCTGGTCATGGTGTTGCGGCGACGGCCGTTGCTGCGCCTGCTTCGCGGCATCGTCGGCGACGCTGTCCGCTGACAAGGACGCGCCGACGGCAAGGAAAATGCCGATCAGCGAACACTCGATTGGTTTGAATATTTTTCCGAAACTCATAGAGCCTCCTCCATAAAAAGGGTCTACCACCGAAGAGAGGCCGCATCCGTGCTGAAAAAGGCTCAGCCGATGCGCTAATCGAAGCCGGCGTAACGGGCGCGCCCATCGCCCGGAAGGAACTGGGGCACACACATCAGGGGGAAGCCACGTCAGCCGAAAAGCCGGCTCGTGCTGGGGTCAGAATTCAATTCTGACCCCATCATCAGGCGTCAGGTGGAGACGCGTGGCGCCTTGCGCTTGGTGCGGCGCTTGATGGCGGCCTGCGCGGCGAGCTCGCCGGAAATGCCGTGCACGCCGGCGCCGGGATGCGTTCCGGCGCCGCACAGGTAGTAACCGTCGATCGGCGTGGCATAGCGCGAGGCGGTGGGCACTGGGCGCATGAAGAGAATCTGATCGAGCCCCATCTCTCCCTGCGACACAGCGCCCTCGCGCACGCCGAAGCGCGCCTCGAGATCAGGGGGCGTGAGAACCTTGCGGTCGCGCACGCGGGCGGCAAAGCCCGGCAGGTGGCGGTCGACCTGCGCGATGGCCCGATCAGCGATCACGTCGCGCAACCCCACCCACGTGTCTTCGGCCAGTCGATACGGTGTGTACTGCACGTGCAGCACTGCCACGTGCTTGCCGGTGGGTGCGAACTCGGGTTGCAACAGGGTTGGAAAGCGTATCTCGATGAACGGATTCTCCGAGCAACGCCCGTATTTCGACGCCTCGTACGCGCGCTCGATGTGGCGAATGGTGGGTGCGATCAGGAGTGACCCGGCCACGGGGCCGGCGGACGCACCGGGTGGCGCCGGCAGGTACGGAACCGCGGGCAGCGTCTCGAGTGCGACCAGGACCTTGGTCGTGACACCGCGGAAGCGGACGTTGCGCACGGCGTGAATGAATTCGGGGTCGTGATACTTCGGATCGATCAGCTCGAGAAGGCTTCGATAGGGGTCGAGACTCGAGATCACCGTGCTGCAGGCATGCTCGCTACCCGAGTCGAGGACGACGCCCGCGACGCAGCCATCGCGCACCGTGACGCTGCGCACCCTGGATTTCAGTTCGATCGTGACACCCGCTTTGCGAGCGCGCATCACCTCCGCTTCGATGCGCTCCGCGGGGCTGTCGAGCGCGAAGGCATTGAGTGCAAGTTGCCGGTGCAGAAAGGTGAATGCGGTGCCGGCAGCCGCTGGCCCCTGCGCCAGGTCCGTCACGGCGAACGCGGCCAGCATGCCCTTGAGCGCCGGCGTGTCGAACTCGTCGTCGAGCAGATCCGCGATCGGCATCGGCAGCATGCGCAACAGGTCTGTCATGCCGCCGGCACCGAGCTTGCGATACTCACGTCCCAGGCCGAACAGTGACAGGGCCTCGGCAAACGAATCCGCGTCGATGCGCGGTGGTGGTTTGCTATAGAGCTCGGCGAGAAAGCCCGCGAGCGCCTGGGTCCGCAGGACGAAGGGATGCCAGCGGGCGGCGTCCTTTTCGGAGTGCGCCAGCAGCGATTCGATGGTGGTGACGACGGAATCCTGGAGCACGATGGGTGAGCCGTCGTTGAGCGCGATGAGGGCGCGGTCGGTGGCCGGCGCGAGGGGTGCCGCGCGGTAACCCGGTGCGAACTCGATCTCACGCAGCGTGCCGCCGGGCGCATCGCCCTCTTCCACCAGCAGCACCTTCTTTCCGGATTTGGCGAGCGCCGTGGCAGCCACCAGGCCGTCGATGTCGGCGCCGATGACCACTGCATCGATCCTTTTCTTCGTGCTGGCGGCGCTCATCCGCTCGCCTCGACTGCGCGCGGTCGCGACGGGCGGCCGTCCGCCAGGACTTGCAGCGCCGCGTTGCGCCCCGCCGCGCCCATCACGCCGCCCCCGGGGTGCGTGCTCGAGCCGCAGTGGTAGTAGCCGCGGATCGGCGTGCGATAGCTCGACCAGTGAGCGAGCGGACGCTGGAAGAAGAGCTGTTGCAGGGCGAGCTCGCCCTGAAAGATGTTGCCCTCGCTCAGGCCCACGGTGCGTTCAATATCCGCAGGTGTGAGTACCTGGCGGTGGAGAATCGCGGATTTCAGGTTCGGAGCGTATTCGCTCAGCGTGTCGATCACCGCATCGCCGAACGCTTCGCGCTTGGCGTCGTTCCAGCCGCCATCGACGTTGTACGGGCAGTACTGCACGAAGATGCTGGCGACGTGCTTGCCCGGCGGCGCCATGTTCGGATCGATCACGGACGGGAAGATGACGTCCATGTACGGGCGGCTCGAGAAGCCGCCGGCCCTCGCCTCGTCGAACGCACGCTCGATGTAGTCCACGTCCGGACTGATCGAGATCGCGCCGCGATGATGGGCGCCCACGCCGGGCAGACAGGTGAAGTTCGGCAACTCGTTGAGAGCCAGGTTGACCTTGCCCGATGAGCCGCGGAACTTGAAGCGGCGGATCTGTTCGATGATTTCGCCGGGCAGCTCGCGGCTGTCGACGAGATCGAGGTACGTACGGCGCGCGTCGAGGCCCGACACCACGACGGGTGCCAGTATCTCCTCGCCGTTCTCCAGCACCACACCGCGCGCGCGGCCGTCCTTCACCAGGATCTGCTTGACCGCCGCCTCGACGCGAAGCGTCGCTCCGTGCGCGCGTGCTGCACCCGCGATCGCGTTGCTAACGGTGCCATTGCCCCCTTTGCAGAAACCCCAGGCGCGAAACGCACCGTCGATCTCACCCATGTAATGGTGCAACAAGACGTACGCCGAGCCGGGTGAACGAGGGCCGAGAAACGTGCCAATGATGCCGCTCGCGGCCTTGGTCGCCTTGAGCGGTTCAAATTCAAACCACTCGTCGAGGTAGTCCGCCGAGCTCATCGTCAGGATCTTGTAAAGCGCGTGGAACTTCTCGGTGCCGAGAGAGCGCAGGTGCCGGCCGAGACGCATCATGCCCTTGAGATCGCTGGGCGCCAGCGTGGTCGGATCCGGCGGAATGAGGCCCAGGATCGGCTTCACCGCTTTCGCCATGTGCACCATCAGTCGTCCGTAGGTGCTGACGGTCTCGGCGTCACGCTGCGAATGCCGTGAAATCTCGCGGCGCGTGAGATCTGCATCGGGCCAGCTCGCCAGGTAGTCGCCATTCGGGAGCGGCGTCACCGTGCTCTCGAGCGGCAGGATGTGCAGGCCGTGCTTCGGCAGCTCGAGATCGCGGATGATCTCGGGCCGCAACAGGCTCACGACGTAGGAAAAGACAGAGAACGTGAAGCCCGGAAAGATCTGCTCACTGACGGCGGCGCCGCCCAGCATCGGCCGGCGCTCGAGCACCAGCACCTTGCGCCCTGCACGCGCCAGGTACGCCGCGTTGACCAGGCCGTTGTGACCGCCACCGACGACGATGACATCCCACGCCTCGCGCTTCAGTGGGCGCTGAGTATTCATCGCTCAGCCCCCTCTCCCGCTTGCGGGAGAGGGCCGGGGTGAGGGCATCTAGTCACTTTTTTTCCTCGGCGGATCGAAGAACGGGAGCTTGCGCACCCAGGCATTGGCGCGCTTGCGCTGGTGCTCCACGGTCACTTCGATTTCGACGGGCGTGTCGGGCGCGAAATGCGGTGAGCGCAGGTGTGCGAGCGCGATGTACTTCTTGAGCAGTGGCGACCAGCACCCGCTCGAGGCATAACCGATCTGCCGGCCCAGGCGATAGATGGGCACGCTCGCGCGCCAGGCCACCGTCGGCAGAGACGGCGCGAGATCCGCCGCTGTGTAGAGCTTCTCGAACGAATCCCAGTCCACCTCGATGCCCACGAACCGCCACGCGAATCCCTTCGCCTTCTCGTGGGCGAGCGCTCGCTTGCCGTTGAAGGCTTCCTTGTCGAGCTGCACCGTCCAGTCGAGGGAGAGCTCGAAGGGCGAGGACTTCTGTGCCTCGATCATCGCGTGGTTCGCCGAGTGATAGTCGACATCGAGCATGACCAGGCCGGCCTCGATGCGCACCAGATCGAGCGCCCAGATGCCCGCGGGCGTGAGGCCGTAGTCCGCTCCTCTCGCCATGAGCGCATCCCACACGCGCAGCGCATCCAGCGTCGGAATCCAGAGCTCGTAACCCAGGTCGCCGGTGTAACCGGTGCGGGAGATCTCGATGTCGACGCCCGCGATGCGATTCGGCATGACGCGAAAATACTTGAGGGCATCCACCGGCCGCTCGGCCACCGCGTTCAGGACCGTGCGCGACAACGGGCCCTGCAGTGCGAGCGTGCCGTACTCATCCGACTCGTCGCGAATGTCGACATCGAGACGGAATGCGTTCATGTGCAACCAGCGGAAGTTCGGCTCCGCCGCGGTGAGGCGGAACTCGTTCTCGCCGAGCCGGCTCACCGTGCCGTCGTCGATCGTCTTGCCGTGCGCATCGCACCAGGGCGTGTAGAGCACCTGCCCCACTTTCATCTTGTGGACGTTGCGCGTGACCATGCGATCGAGGAGCTGCGCGGCGTCCCGTCCCCTGATCCGGTACTTGTGCAGCGGCGAAACATCGAAGACCGCCGCCGCGTTGCGAACCGCGGCGTACTCGCGATCGTGCGTCCAGTCGTACGCACTCGCGACTGCATGTCCAGCCCAGCGACGCCAGGTCTCGCCGAGGACGAGCGGCGCGGTGCGTGCATGAAAAGGAGTGGTTTTCAGCATGGCGGGCGGGGATTACATTTACCGAACAACCGTAGCTCGCGCACCTTCGTCAAGGTCCAGCGTCCTGATGTCGTTCAACATCATCTGCGATTGCAGGTAGGCGAGCGAGTAGATTTCGCGCACGATGCCGTGGCGGTCGATGAGGAAGAGCTTGAGCATGTGATCGACCGTGCGCGTGGGTTGTCCCCGCTCATCGAGGACGACGCTTACGTCCTGACCGAAACCATCGAGCAACGGCAAGAGCTCTGCAACGGAACGTGCCGTCAGAAAGCGCCACTCGAAGCGATCGTCTTTCAGAGCACTGCCGTATCTCTCCAGCGCGGCGGGTGTGTCATGAGTCGGGTCGAAGCTCACACTGACAAACCGCACACGCCGCGCCAGCTCGGGCTCCGCTAGCAGTCGTTCGCGCAGGCCCGTCAGCGTCTGGTAGGCGAATGGACACCCCCATGGGTCGTGGCAGTAGGTATAGAAGAATGTGAGCAGCGTGATCTTGCCGCTCGTGTAGGACGACAAGCGGGTGGGTTGCGCTTGCGCATCCAGCAGCACGCCGTCCGGACAGGTCTGAATGCGCTGCAACTGATAGGTGCCGGGCGCCGGTGGCACGAACTCCACCCGCGGCGGTGTGGCGCTCGCAGGATCGACGCCGGCGCGCGCAACCAAGGCCAGGGCGCAAAGCAGCGCGACCAGGCCAGCCCGACCTGGGAGCATCAAGGCGCCTCGATCGAGGCGACACTCGAGACTTGAGCCGCGCGGCTTCGCCGTGAACTTCATGTGGTGCGCGCGCCCGAGTTTCTCCTTGGTGAAATCCACTTCGAAGGCCGGCGTGAGCTCCTTGCCGTCCCAGTTGAACGCGCGCAGGAATTGCTCGTTGTCGGCGCCTTTCTTGTCCCACTTCGCGAGCAGGCTCGAGGCGATGTAAACGCGCTTACCGTCCCAGCTCTGCGAAATCATGTTGACCTGCTTGCCGGTCTGCTTCGCGTAGGTTTCCCTGGGCTGCTCCGGATTCGACAAATCGAAGTAATGCGTCGTGCCGTCCATGAAGGTGTTGACCCACAGGCCCTTGCCATTCGCGCTGATCGAGATGTCGACCGGTAACGGGATCTTGGCCGGATCGCCGATCGTCCCTACTTCTTTCGCCTGCCAGGCGCCCTTGGCGTCCTGCTTGATGAGCCAGAGCTTCGAAGTGAGCGCCGTCGCCGTGATCGCCCAGTTGTCGCCTGGGTTGAGTGACCAGCGAATCTCGAGCGGGGCGCCCGGCACGCTGAAGGCCTGGGTCGGCTTCATCGCCTTCAGGTCCCACATCACCATCGTGCCGCCGAAGTGCTTCATTGCCTCCGGGTCAGCGACCACCTCACCGAGGTCGCGCATGTAATTGTTCCAGCCCGTGAAGCTCGACGTGAGCAGCGCGTTTTTCGCCGGATTGATGGCGATGTCATAGCCGTAACCGTCGCCCTTCACGCCGCCGACTTCGCCCACGGGCATGTCGAACCTGGCGATGAATTTTCCCTGGTTGTTGTACTGGGCCATCCCGGTGACACCGCCCTTGTCCTTCGCGTTCGACAGGTTGCCGATCAGCATGCGGCCTGGCAGCGCATAGAACGTGTGCGGCCCGGCGTAGCCCGTGCTGGCGGTCAGATCCGATATCGTTCGCACGAGCTTCGGCGCGGCCGGATCGGTACCCACATCGAAGACGTAGATCTGGCTGTTGTCGAGCCCGCCCGCCCAGAGGTGCTTGCGATCGTCGGTAAAGCCCATGTGATGGGCCTCACCACGCGCGCCCACCGAGGCGGTGTGGATCACCTTGCCATAGGTCTGCGAGTTAGGGTCTGCGTCGATGGTGACGAGCTTGTCCGAGCCATCACCCAGTCCCTCGACGCCGAGCGTCCACACATGGACGAACTGCTCCTGCCCCTTGATGAGCTTCGACATGTAGGGCGAGTTGCAGGTCTCATCCGCGCTGGCTATCACACCCGAGATCAGCGCCACACAGAAGACAATGGATCGCGTGCTCATGGGCTCTTCCCTCCCCGTTAGAGGGGCACACTAAGAACGCTATTGGCGACTGTCAATCGGCAACATTCACGGCCTTTTCACATGAGGACGTGGAATCTGACGTGTCGCTTGCCTGGGCGTTCGACTTGACGTTCAACATGGCCTACGCTGCTGGCGCTGGCGCCATATCCCTGACGCCACCCTCAACAACAACGCGCAATAAGGGGGAATCGATGAACCTTCAGAAGATTCTTGGACTGCTCGGCATTGTTCTCGCTGTCGTGGGCGCCTTCGTCGCCATTCCGTACGCGGCGGCGATCCTGCTGATCCTGGGACTGGTCGTTGGCACCAACATACTGGCCGATACCCACGTGAGGGTGATGGTGTCGGCGCTCGTGTTGACGGGGCTGGCAAGCCTGTTTGACGCGATACCCGGCGTGGGCAGTTACCTGACGTCGATCTTCGCGAACATCGGCGTGCTGGCGGCGGGCGCGGCTTTCATGATCATCCTGCGCAACCTGTACGCCCGCTTCAAGCCCTGAGCCTTAATGGCTGATCGGCTCAATCGCTGACCGTCTCCTCCGCGGGCCGCCTGCAACACTCGGCGGCCCCGGCGAAGCCGACATTTCAAGCCGCCTTCGGGCGGCTTTTCTTTGCGCCCGCGTCTCTGCCACAGTCACGACTCGAGGATGGAGGAAGAGCCGTGAACATCGAGCGCCTACGTTCCGAGACCCCGGGGTGTGCGGAGCGCATTCATCTCAACAACGCGGGCTCGGCGCTCATGCCGGAGCCGGTGGTGCGCGTTCTTCAGGACCATATCACGCTCGAAACCCGTATCGGCGGGTATGAAGCCGAAGACCTGCGCGCGGATGCGGTCACGGCCGCGTATCAATCCGTGGCCGAGCTGGTCGGGACACGGTCGCAAAACATCGCCTTTACAGAGAACGCGACTGCTTCTTCAATCCAGGTCCTCTCATCGATTCCGTTTGCACGCGGTGACGCCATCCTCACCACGCGCAACGACTACGCATCCAGTCAGATACAGTTTCTGTCTCTCGAGCGACGCCTCGGCGTGCGAGTCGTGAGGGCACCGGACGAAGTGGAAGGCGGTGTCGATGTGCAGGCCATGGCCGACCTGATTCGCCGCCATCGGCCCAAGCTCGTCTGCGTAACGCATGTTCCGACAAACTCCGGCCTGGTACAGGATGTCGGCGCAATCGGTTCCCTGTGTCGCCAGGAGGGAGTTCTGTACCTGGTGGACGCCTGCCAATCCATCGGACAAATGCCCATCGACGTGCGTCAGTTGGAATGCGACTTCCTGTCGGCGAGCGCACGCAAGTTTCTGCGCGGTCCCAGGGGTGCGGGATTTCTGTACGTCTCGGATGAGGCGTTGGAGAAGAGGATTGGCGCCGCTCTTCATAGACATGAGGGGCGCGGATTGGATTGGCGAGAACCAGTACCGTCCGGTACCGGATGCAAAGCGCTTCGAGAACTGGGAGTTTGCCTGGGCGCTGGTGCTGGCTACCGCCGAAGCTGCCCGCTACGCGATGGTCATTGGACTCGAGGAGATCCAGGCGCGCGTACGCGCATTGGCCGGTCGACTTCGGGAGACCTTGGGCGCCATCGAAACGGTGCGTGTGCTCGATCGTGGCCGCGAACTCTGCGGCATCGTCTCGGTGTCGATAGAGGGCCGTGACCCGCGGGACCTGGTGGCGGCGCTGCGTGAGCGGCGGATCAATACGACCGCTCAAACGCGCGTTTCAGCGGTGATCGACTACGAAGACAAGGGCGTAGGTACGTCGCTCCGGCTGTCGCCGCACTACTACAACACGGAAGAGGAGATCGATCTGGCGGTGTCGGTCATTCGCGAGCTGCTGCGCGCCCGGGGTCAGAATTAAATTCTGACCCCCCTCTACGACTTGCGGCCGCCGAAGATCGACATGACGTGCGACAGGGGATTCTCGGCCGCCCGCGCGGCCGGTGCGGAATCCTTCGCCGACCAGACGGTCTCGGGGCGGCTTTGCAGGAGAAGAATCTCGCCGCTCTGCCGGTCGACCGCCCATTCGATGTCCTGCGCGCGGCCGTAGTGGCGCTCGACTTTGCGCGCAATGGCACGCAGGCCCTGCAGCTCCTCGTCGCTCATGCAGGCGACGTGACGCGATTCCTCGGCCACCGGAAGGCTCTCGATCCCGCCGGCGGGCGCGGGCACGTGCTGAATCATCTTGGCGGATATCTCGCGCACTGACACTTCACCCGTGATCTTGCCGACCACCCAGCGATCCGGCGTCACTTCGCCGCCCACCACCGCCGACCCGAGGCCCCAGGCGCCCTCAATCGTGATGACCGATCGATCGCCGGTCGTCGGACTCCGCGTGAACATCACGCCCGCGGTGCGTGCGTCCACCATCGTCTGCACGACGACCGCCATGGCGACACCCTCCTCCGGGAATCCGCGCTCGCGGCGATAGCTGATCGATTCCACCGAATAGAGACTGGCCCAGCAGCTGCGCACCTTGCGCAGCACCTCGGCCGAGTCTGTCACCCACAGGTACGTGTCCTGCAGTCCCGCAAAACTGGCGTCGGTCGCATCCTCGGTAGTTGCCGACGACCGTACCGCAACCGGGTTCGGTCGGCCGCCGCAAAGCGCTGCGTGTGCCGCTGAGATCTCCGCAAGCACATCCGGTGGCAACGCCGCCTGTTCGATGCGGGCGCGCAGAGCTTTCGAGCAAATGGTGATCGCCGCAAGATCGTCTGGCTTCAAGGACTGCACTTGCGCCCGCACCGGGGATTCACGCTCGAGCGCCTGCAGAAAGGATTCGAACGCACCCGTCCTGACGACGAACCCCGGCGGCACGGCGACTCCCGCACGTTGCAGCTCACCGAGACTGCCACCTTTACCGCCGACCTCGGGGCGATCGTCGAGCCCGATGTCAGCGAACACGCTGATGTGTGCGGACGAGCCCATCGCACCTCTACAGAAGGGTCACCACTCCACGGCCGCCGTCGACGCGGATACGCTGCCCGTCCTTGATGCGCGAAGTGGCCGTGCCCGTGCCCACGACGGCCGGCAGACCGAACTCGCGCGCGACGATGGCGGCATGGCTCATCGAACCGCCGATGTCGGATACAGCGCCCGCGATCTTCTGAAAGACCGGCGCCCACGTGGGGTTGGTGACCTGGCAGACCAGGATGTCACCCTTGCGCAGCCGCATGATCTCCTCCACGGACTTCACGACGCACGCCGGGCCTTCGACCACACCACTGGAAGCGGCAAACCCCTTGATCTCGTTGCTGGCCGCGTCGTCGCCCGCGTGCAACCAGGTATCGAGGCTCTCGCGGGTGATCCCCCAGAGCATGACGATCGCCGGATCATCGATGATGTCCGGCACCGGCCCCAGCGCCGGCGGCGTTTCGTGCTTCGCCCACTTTGCGATCGCGGCGCGGCGCTCCGCCACGATCTTCGGCCATTGCCGGGGCCCACGCGGCGGCGAACCGGTCGACCACGCGGTCATCAGATCGATGATCGCGGACTCGAGCTCGTAGTGGGTGAGCTGAAAAACATCCTCGGCATCCGAGAAGAAGCCGTTCGCGGCGAGCAGTCCGCCGAATTCGCGGATCTTGTTGAAGAAGAGATTCGTGTACCAGTGCTCGCAGTAGAACTTGTGGCCCTCGACATACGGAAAGACGCGATGCGCCAGCTGGATCATCTGGTCGTACGCCGCGCGTTCCTCATCGGTATTCAGCAGCTCGCGGTAGTCCGCGATGAGCTGGCGGCGCTCGGCCTGCAGTTTCTTGACGGGGCGCTCGAGCGAATCTCCGGCCTTCACCCTTCTGACGTAGTCAGGCAGACCTGCAAACGGCATCGACAGGTCATCGTTCCACGAGCGGTGATAGTGGTAGAACCCGTCGCCGACATTGATGTTGAACCACGGATGACGTGAGGTCTCGAGCTCCTTGAGCCATTCCTGGCCGGGTTGACCCGCTCCCTGCAACGACTTGATCACCGCCTCGACCGACACGCCCTCCTTGAAACTCGCATCCACACCGAGATCCACGGCGCGCCTCGCCAGTCGCCGGATCTCCTCGTCCGGACGAAAGATCTCGGCCTCGATCCCGGCCACCATGCGGGCGATGGTCTGATCGGTAATCTCCGGGAAGGCTTTCTTGCAGAAGGCGAAAAACGTCATGTAGGCGCCATAGCCGAGCAGCAGGAACTCGAAATGGTGATGCCACATCCGGAAGTAGCCCTCGAGCGTCTTCTGGTAGATGTCGAGGAGGTAGTGGTTCGAGGCGACGCCGCGCCCGGCATGCACATGAGCGAGCGGTTCGAATTCCGGCAGCTCGAGCTTCGGTAGCGCGTCGGCGGCCTGGATCAGCGCCAGCATCTTCTCGCGCCACTGCGCGTACAGGCGCTCCCAGTTCTCGTAGTAGTAGAACGCCCGCTGGTGAAACTCAGTCGTGCGGCGTGCGATCTCTGCCGGATCGGTCACGGCATTGCCGCCGATGTACACGCGCCCGTTGATAATGCGGTAATCGATGCCCAGGGTCGTGGGCAGGCAGTGCACCCGGGTATTCGCGGATCCCAGTGCGCAGTACGCCGCCTCCGCGGTCACCATGTCGAAGGCGGACATCGGTTCCGGGAAGTGCATGGAGTTGTAGAACCAGAAGCGCTCGTCATCCCCTTCGCTGAACTGCATGTAGTAGGGATAGGCGGCCTGCGCCCCCTCGGTCCCCGGAACCACTTTCAGCGAACTGGGTACGGGAAAGCCCTTCGGCTTGACTGGCTTGTCCATGACTAGCAAGAGTGTATATGGGCGGGTCGGCGTTTCAAGGCGATATCGAGGCGCCTGAGCTTGAGGCTACGCATTCACTCGCTCTCCAGGTGCTTGCCGAAGAACGGCAGTACTTTCTTTTCGAGACGCTCCTCGATGCGGTTGACGTGATCGCCCTCGTATATCTCGGCCGTGTGCGCGATTCCGTAGTCGTTGAGGACGCGGTCGAACGCCCGCACGGTGTCAGCGATTGGCAGGTCCTTGTCGCCGGAATCGACAGCGATCGCTTCGAAGCCTGCCAGGTTCGGTGCGTACTGATCCACCATCGCGAGCGGGGCGTTCGCTGCCCATTTCGCGATTGTCTCGGGCACCGGCTTGCCGTCGACGACCGGCAGATCGAAGAAGTGCGGTGGATTGCGCGGGTTCGGTGACCACGCGGCGGCCGAGGCAAGAATCGCCTTGGTGAAGAAGTCCGCGGCAGTGATCTCCTCGTCGGTCCTCACCTTCGCTGCGAGTGCCACGGCCTCCGCGTTTGGCTGCAGATTGGCCGCGAGGCAGCAGGGGCTCATGGCGTAGAGACTCGAGAACACCTGCGGATACTTCATACCCAGTCGAATCGTCCCGTAGCCGCCCATTGAATGCCCCGCAAGCCCGCGGCTCGAGCGCCGTGCGAGCGTGCGATAGTGCTGATCCACGTACGTCACGAGGTCCGCTGTGACGAACGACTCCCAATTGCCGATGGTCGCCGAGGTCGAATACATGCTGCCCCGATACTTCGTGTATGCATCGGGCATGACGATGATCATCTCTTTCACGCCGACGGCCACAGCCCGATCCACGGCGCGCGGAGCGTTGACGAAATGCGGGCCGTACAGTCCGAACCAGCCGCCATCGGAATCCGTAAATCCGTGCAGGAGGTAGAGCACCGGGTAGCGGGATTTCGGATTCTTGGCGTAGCCCGGTGGGAGGTACACCGACACCATGCGGTCGGGCGTATCGCCCTCGAGGTTGCCCACCAGCGAGGGACCGTGCACGGTGACGCGCTCGTACGTGCCGGCCATCGGTTGAGGCGTGGCCGCGGCCGGCGCTTGCGCATGCGCGATTGCCAGGCTCAGGCAGCTCGCGACGCAAGCAACGATGACCGCGCGGATATGGGTCTCCATCGCGTCAGAGCCTAACCTGTAGCAGCGCCACCGCGAAACACATTCCTGATAGCCTAAGCACGCAAGTGCATCGCACAGGAGACTGTCATGGCTGCGATCGCGGTGACCGGCGCTTCGGGCAAGCTTGGCGGAGCCACCGTTCGCCATCTCTTACAACGCGGCGCCGCACCGCAAAGCCTCGTTGCGGTCGTGCGAGACCCGACAAAGGTCGCTGACTTCGCCTCGCAGGGCATCCAGGTGCGCCGTGGCGACTACACCGACCCGCAGTCGCTCGAAAGCGCGTTCCGCGGCATGGACAAGCTGTTGTTCATCTCGACGACCGTGGTGGGTGAGGAACGCATGCTCCATCACGGCAACGTCGTGAAGGCCGCGCGCGCTGCATCCGTTGGACACATCCTCTATACGAGCGTCATCAAGCCGTTGGCGGACGCCAAGTTCGCAGCCTCACCCGGACACTTCCACACGGAGGCGCTGATCCGCGAGACCGGCATTCCGTACACGTTCTTCCGCAACAACCTGTATCTGGATCTCATTCCGTTCATATTCGGCGAAGCCCTGCAGACCGGATCGATCGTGCATAACGGCGGCAACGCACGCATCGGGTTCGTCGCGCGTGACGACATTGCCGATGGACTCGCCGCTGTACTCACCAGGGGCGAGCACGCGAATCGCGAATACCCCATCACCGCCGTGGCGCCCTACGGTCTGAACGATGTAGCGAGTGCATTGGGCAAGGCGAGCGGCAAGAGCGTGACCTACAAGGCGATCGGCAGCGAGGAATTCCGCAAGATGCTCGAGACGAAGGGACTGCCGGCGCCAGTCATCGCCATGACGGTCGCGCTGGGCGAGGCCGTTCGCGCGGGAGAATTCGATGCAGGGTCGACGGACCTCAAGCGTTTGCTGGGTCGCGAGCCGCTGGGCCTCGAGCCGTTCCTGAAGAAGGCGCTCGCACCGACGTGATGCTTCCCTCACCCCAACACTCTCCCGCCCTCTCCCCCGTCGTCGGGGGAGAGGGTTGGGTGAGGGGTTTGTGAGCAGTACTTACTTCGAGTTGTAACGGACCGTGGCGTACCACTCCTGTGGCCTGCTGTAGGTCCCGACCCTTTCGCCCGCTGCGTCGTTGATCGAGCCCGTCGTCAGGTAGCGCTCATCGGTCAGGTTCGTACCACCGACGATGAACTCGAACTGGTCGCTGGGCGACTTGTAGCGAATCGCGGCATTAAGATTCTCCACCGACGGCCGTACGAGTTCCGGCGTGTTCAGTGAGTCGTTGAAGATCTCGGAACTGTAGGTGTAGTCGACGGCGAACCGTATGCTGCCGCCGTTGTTGAGCCCAAAGTCGAGCGTCGGTCCGAAGTTGATCTTGTACTCGGGAGTCTTCGGGATCTCGCTGTCGGTCGTGATGCCGATCACCAGTGGGTTGATCTCGGTGTACTCGGCGTCGATGTAGCCAGCCGCGAGGGTAAAGCCGAAGCCGCCACCCAGCACTGCCTGCGACTCGATCTCCGCGCCCTTGAGCTCAGCCGTGCCGGCATTGCGCAGCACCGGAGACGCTCCTTCCTGGAAGTTGAGCTGGATGTCTTCGTAGTCCGTAAAGAAGACCGCCGTGTTCACCAGCAGGCGATCGTCGAACATCACCATCTTGAGACCGACCTCGCTCGACTTGGCGTGTTCCGGCTTGAATTCCGCGAACGAGCCGTCGGTGATCGGGTTCGACAGGCGCGTGGTCCAGCCACCGGACTTGAAGCCCTCCGAATACTTGGCGTACGCCATCACGTCGTCCGAGAACTGGAACTGGACGCCGACCTCGGGCGTGAACTCTTCGAAGGTCTGTTCCTGCTCATCGGCGGGGAAGTACCGCAGGGGCTGGCCCGGTACGGGAAAGCCGAGGAGCTGCTGACACGTCAGGCCCGGCGGAGCCGGCGGGATAAAATCGGTCGCCGGAGCTTCCGGATCGAGGCAGCCGCTGATCTTGTACGTGAAGCCACTGAGGTCGGCCTGGCCGCCGATGAACTTCTTTTTCTCCTCCGAATAACGGCCACCCAGCGTGATGCCGAACCTGTCGGTGAGGTTGAAATCGACATGCAGGAAGCCGGCGTACGACTCGGTGTCCACGTCATTCTGGTAGTCGAAGACGTAGAGGAGACCCTGGAAGGGCACGAAGTCGTGAACGTAGCCGTTCTCCTTGAAGTAGTAGAGGCCCGCGACGTAGTTGAGCCTGTCGTCCATCATGCTGCCGAGCAGCTGGAACTCCTGCGAGAACTGGTATTGCTGCTGGTGGTCGGTGACTTCCTGGATCTGCTCGGGCGTGCCATCGAGGTCGATGCCGACATTCCAGTCTATTTCCCGGTAGCCGCTGATCGACTTCAACGTAGTGTTCTCGCTGAGGTCCCAGTCGGCGGTGAGTGAGGCACCCCAGACGTCATTCTTCGCGAAGCTCACGCCGTTCGCATAGGTCTTGTCGATATCGCCGGTCTGCGTGGACGCGAGGTCCCAGAAGATGCGCGGCGCGGGAGACAGCAACGAACTCCCGGTTTGGCTGACGAATCCGGCACCGCCCAGGGCTGTGCCACCGGTTCCGCCCAGTTCCGGCGTGGTGTTGGCGCGCGGACCGCACAGCCCAGTGGTCGTATTCAAGAGGGGTCCAAAGATTGCACCATTACCCGCGTCCAGGTCCGCCGCGGAAGTACTGATGCAAGTGTTGTAGATGAAGCCGAAGATGTTCGCGGGCGTGGTATTCACCGCCAGGACCGTTGCCGGTGTGGAAGGCTGATCCTGATGCTGGTAGTCCGCGGTAAAAGTCACCTGGAGTGAGTCCGAGGGAAGCCACAGCATCTTCCCGCGCACCACCTGCACGTTCACGCCGCCATTCGCGTCCGCCGTATCGTTGCCTGCCTTGGGGTAGGCATTCACCGGATCCACCACCCAGGGCATGCTTCCCAAATTCGTATTCGCTGGATACGGAATCACCTTCTGGTATCCGTCGCGCTCCTGCGAAGACACCGTGATGCTCGAGAGCAGCGTCTCGCTGATCGGCAGGTCCGCAGTAAAGCCGATATCGGTGCGGTTGTAGGCACCGCCCGTCGCCTCCGCCTGGAAGCTCAGCTCTTTCCCCGGAACATGGGTCACGATGTTGATCGCGCCGCCGATCGTGTTACGGCCGAAGAGCGTACCCTGCGGTCCTTTCAATATTTCTACGCGCTCGACATCGAGTAGATTCTGATTCGCACCGATGGTGCGAGCCAGGAACACGCCGTCGAGGTAGACGCCCACGCCCGGATCGAGGTTGAAGGCGAAATCGTCCTGGCCGATGCCGCGAATGGAGGCCGACAGCACCGAGGAGTCGCCCGAAAACGGCGAGCTGGCATCCAGGTTGACGTTCGGCGTCAGGTTGCTCAGCGAATGGATGTCCGTCACCGCCTTGGCTTTCAGGGTCTCCGACGTGAAGGCGCTGACCGCGATGGGGACCTTCTGGATGTCCTGCTCGCGCTTCTGCGACGTGACGATGACTTCCTCGAGCACCTGAGACTGGGCAGACACCGTGGCATACGGAAGCATGCAAGCGAGTGTGCTGCCACAGATCGTCCGGGCCATTCGCAGGCATGTCTTGCGAGCGGAATTGCTCCCACTGTCGAAACTGAACATGATTCTCCCCCCTGTTGGATCGATCAGCCCCTATCAACCAGATGTTCCGCCACCCGCCCGCTCATGCGTCCGGTGGCTCATCATTCTCGTTTATCCCCGGCCGGCCGCTTTCATCGCGCCAGCGCCAGTTGCCGCGCTACAGCGCCGGCCGCGACCTGCGATCCGGCCACGTTGATGCTTTCCTTCACCGTGTCGGCATGCTCCCGCATCAGCGCTTCGGCACGCCCGCTCTGGCCGCGTTCGAGCGCATCGACGATCCCGTGATGCTGCCGATGCGCGTAGTTGAGGATGTCGTACATGCGCTCGAGACTGGTCCGATCGAATGCCAGCGCCTGCGGAGCGGCAAACGGCACGTGGCTGTTGCGTTCGAGCGCCGCGGACAGGATCGAGCTGCCGGCCTCCTCGAGGATCAGCGCGTGGAAGCGGCCGTTCATCTCGGCGTAGCGCGCCTCGTCACTCTCCTCGATGCGGCGCTTGTTGAGAATCGTGTCGCCGTCAGTGAGGCAGCTGCGCAGCTTCGCGCAAGAAAGCCTTGGAAGCTCCCCGTTCGGCGACGCGCCGTGCAGCGAGACCTTCCAGGACGCCACGCAGGTCGATCGCGTCGACAACCTCCGCCCAGGTGAAGGCCCGTACCACGTAGCCCCGCGTGTCGTGCAGGCTGAGAAGACCCTCTTTGCGCGAGCATCGGCAGGGCCTGCCGCACCGGTGTGCGCGACATACCGAGCTCTTCCGCCAGGGGAGCTTCGGCCACGCGCTGCCCGGGCGCGAGCTTGCCGCGCAGGATCATTTCGCGCAGCTGCACGACGGCCTGGTCCAGCTGAGTGCTCAATGAAAGAGCCTCACATGGCTGGTGTGCCCGCATGTTGCTTGGTAGGATCCCGTTCCGTCAAGTTGGGATCCCAACTTACTTGCCATCCGCCCGACGGCGGATCAATACCCAAGAGCCACGGGCTCATCGATACGAGGAACAGCGGTTATGAGTCGGCAAAGCCTGGAGAGCGTACTGAAGAGCGCCGGTAATCCGGTCAAGCTCCTGCGCAATTCGCAGACTCGGTGCCTATGTCTATCCCGTGGTCCCGATGGAATTCACCAACTGGCGCGACGAGCAGCGCGCGTGGCGCGAGACGGCGGTGCTGTACGACCAGTCGCATCACATGGCCGAGTTCACGATGAAGGGGCCCGACGCGCTCAAGCTGGTTTCCCACACGACCATCAACAGCTTCGCCAACTTCGCGCCCAACAAGGCCAAGCAGATGGTGCCCTGCAGCTACGACGGCTACGTCATCGGCGACGGCATCCTCTTCTATCTCGCCGAGAACGAGTTCCTGTTCGTCGGACGCGCGCCGACGGTGAACTGGCTGCAGTTTCACGCCGAGACCGGCGGCTACAAGGTCGATGATGATCCGCGACGACCGCTCGCCCTCTCACCCGCGCGGCAACCCCGTCATACGCCGGCACTACCGCTACCAGATCCAGGGCCCGAACGCGACGCAGGTGCTCGAGCGCCTGAACGGCGGCCCGCTGCCGGACGTGAAGTTCTTCACCATGGATGCGATCAACATCAAGGGCCGCAAGGTGCGCGCGTTGCGGCACGGCATGGCCGGGCGCGCCTGGGCTGGAAGTCTGGGGACCGTACGCCGAACGCGACGAGATTCGCGAGGCGATCATCGAGGCCGGCAAGGACTTCGGCCTGGTGCAGGTCGGCGCACGCGCCTACTCGAGCAACACGCTCGAGTCCGGCTGGATTCCGTCACCGCTGCCCGCGGTGTACACGGGCGAGAAGATGCAGAAGTACCGCGAGTGGCTGCCCGCCACGGGCTACGAAGCGACGCGGCTCGATCGGCGGCAGCTTCGTCTCCGACAACATCGAGGATTACTACCTGACGCCGTACGAGCTGGGCTACGGTCCCTTCGTGAAGTTCGACCACGACTTCATCGGCCGCGAAGCGCTCGAGAAGAAGGCCGACAAGCCGCATCGCAAGAAGGTGACGTTCGCGTGGAATGCGGACGACATGGCGAAGATCTACGCCTCGCTGTTCCAGCCGGGCGAGGAGAGCTACAAGTTCTACGATCTGCCGAACGCGAACTACGCCTCCTCGTCGTACGACAAGGTCATGAAGGGCGGCAAGGTGGTCGGGCTTCTCGATGTTCGGCGGCTACAGCTTCAACGAGCGCACCGCGCTTTCGCTCGGCGTCGTCGATCCCGACATCAAGGTCGGCGAGGTGCTGACGCTCGTCTGGGGCGAAGAGAATGGCGGCACGAAGAAGACCACGGTCGAGCGCCACAAGCAGCTCGAGGTGCGCGTCACCGTCTCGCCGGTGCCGTATTCACAGGATGCCCGCGAGGGCTACCACCAGGGCTGGCGCAGTCGCACGGCATGATGGGACGCAAGCGCGCTCGAGCGCGGCGTGAGAGTCGACGGCGATGGCCAGGATAGTCGGCGGAATCGGCTCATCGCATACGCCGACGATCGGCTTCGCCCTCGACACGCACAAGCAGAACGATCCCGTGTGGGCGCCGATCTTCGCGGGCTTCGAGCCTGTGCGGCAATGGCTCGCCGACAAGCGGCCCGACGTGTTGTTCTTCGTCTATAACGACCACGTCACGTCGTTCTTCTTCGACCACTACTCGCATTTCGCGCTCGGCGTCGGCGAACAGTACCCGGTCGCCGATGAAGGCGGCGGTCCGCGCAAGCTCCCGCCGGTTAATGGACATCCCGGCCTTGCCCGCCATATCGCGACCGGTCTCGCGGCCGATGAGTTCGATCTGTCGTATTTCCAGGCGAAAGGGCTCGATCACGGCTGCTTCTCGCCGCTGTCGCTGCTGTGGCCTCATGAAACTCAATGGCCTGGCGCCATCGTCCCGCTGCAGGTCGGCGTGCTGGAATTTCCCATTCCGACGGCGCGGCGTTGCTTCAGGCTCGGCAAGTCGTTGCGCCGGGCGATCGAGAGTTATCCCGAGGACCTCAAGGTCGCGATCGTCGCGACCGGTGGCCTGTCGCACCAGGTGCACGGCGAGCGAGCGGGCTTCAACAACACGCCCTGGGACATGGAGTTTCTCGAGTTGCTCGAGAAGGATCCCGAGAAGCTGACTCAGATCACCATGGCACAGTATGCCGAGCGCGGCGGATTCGAGGGCTCGGAGGTGATCATGTGGCTGATCATGCGAGGCGCCCTCGCATCGAAGGTCAGGAAGCTTCACCAGGCGTATTACCTGCCGTCGATGACGCCGATCGCCACCGTGATCTACGAGGACGCCTCGCACGAACCCGCATCTGAATCGGACACCGACTACCGCGAACGCATCGCACGCGAGTGGAGCGGGATCGAAAAGTTGCCCGGAACCTATCCGTTCACACTCGATCGCAGCGTCAAGGCCTACCGGCTCAACGCCTTCCTGCACCGGCTGGTGGAGCCGGAGTACCGGCGGCGGTTCCTGGCGGATCCCGAGCCGATGTTCGAGGAAGCGGGTCTGACGGATCCGGAACGCGACATGCTCAGGCGCCGTGACTGGCGTGCCCTCATCCAGTACGGAGTGATTTTCTTCCTGTTGGAAAAGCTCGGCGCCGTCCTTGGCACGACCAACCTGCACATCTACGCCGCGATGCGCGGACAAACGCTCGACGAGTTCCAGAAGACGCGCAACGCACAGGTGCTCTACTCCGTTGCGAGCCGGATAGGGTCTGCACAATAACGGGCATGTCCCGCCCGGTGCGCGATCGTTGCAGCCACTCATACTCCTGTCGGGACTGCTCTGTGACGAGCTGATCTGGAGCGAGGTCGCCGATCGCCTGCGCGGCAGCGCCGACGTCCGCATCGTTGCCTTCCCCGGCATCTCCTCGATCGGCGCGATGGCCGGGCACGTGCTCGCAATTGCGCCGGCGCGCTTCGCGCTCGCCGGTCATTCGATGGGCGGGCGAGTGGCGCTAGAAGTCATACGACGCGCGCCGGACCGGGTCACCGGACTTGCGCTCCTGAACACCGGCGTCCATCCGCTGCGCGATGGCGAGCCACAGAGCCGCGGCGAGCTGGTACGAATCGCGCGCGAGCGCGGCATGTCCGCCGTTGCGGCCGAGTGGCTGCCCCCGATGATGGGCGCACCGCAGTCGCGCGTTGCAGCGCTCACGCCGCGACTGACGGCGATGGTTGAGCGCAATACGGCCGAGGGGTTCGCCGCACAGATCAGGGCGCTCATCGAAAGACCAGATGCCCTGGCGGTGTTACCCACCATCGACGTGCCAACGTTGCTGTTGAGCGGCCTGGCGGATACGTGGTCGCCGCTGGCGCAACATCGGGAGATGCAGCTGCTCGTCCCGCACGCCACCCTCGTTGGAATCGAGAATGCCGGACACATGGCGCCGATCGAGCAGCCGGAAGCCGTCGCTCACGCCCTGCGGGAGTGGCTCGCGGCGCTTTGAGGGAACTGCGCAGCAGCCGGACTAGCGGGCCCAGAGCCTCTGGCTTGCGATACGCGCGCCCTCCGCCATCGCCGCCAGCTTCATATAGGCGATGTCGGGTTCCACCGGGCCAAAGCCCGCAAACGTGCTGAAACCGCAGTCGCTGCCCGCGATCACGCGCTCGCGGCCGACGATGTCCGCGAAGCGGCAGATGCGCTCGGCCACCAGCAACGGGTGCTCGACGTAGTTCGTGGTCGAGCTGAGAACGCCGGGGATCAGCACCTTGTCGTCGGGAATCCGCTGGTCACGAAACACGATCCACTCGTGCGCGTGGCGCGGATTGGCGGCTTCGAACAGCAGCGCCTGCGGCTTGGCCTTGATCACCACCGGAAGAAGCTGCTCCATCGGGACGTCGTGATGATGCGGCCCTTCGTAGTTACCCCAGCAGACGTGCATGCGAATGCGATCGGCAGGAACGTTGCGCAGTGCGTGATTCAGCACCTCGACGTGGATGGCGGCCCGCGTGAGGAACTCCTCGACGGTCGCGCTGCGATACATCGTATGCCGGCCCATGCCGAGATCGGGAGCATCGATCTGCACCAGCAGCCCCGCGCCGGTGATGGCTTCGTATTCCGTGCGCAGCGCCTCCGCCACCGCTTCGAGATAGGCATCCGGGGTCGGGTAGTAGTCGTTGGGTTGAAAGATCGCGATCACGCCCGGTGAGGCCGCGTTGAGAAACCCCTCGGTGGGCGCGGCGCGCGCCACCGCCTGCTTCAGGTGATCGATATCCGCCTTGAGCGGCTTCGTGTCTTTCGGCTTGATGTCTCCGACGCAATGCGGGCGCCGATATTTGGCGGTGGCGCCGCGCTCCGCGAGTTTCTTGAGCAGCCCCGGAAACTCCACCAGGTCCTGGCCGGGCTCGCGCGGCGTGTCGCCCGCGAACCCACTGAAGCGATCGGCGATATACGTCGCGTAGCTGATCTTACTCATCTCGCCGTCGCTGACGATGTCGATGCCCGCCTCGACCTGGCGGCGCACCACCGCGACCACCGCCTCGGCGATGGTCGCTTCTGCCGCATTCACGTCGGTCAGCGTGCCGTTCTCGCGCGCGAACAGCACATCGGTCACCGCCTGGGAGCGCGGCAGGCTGCCGACGTGCGTCGTGAGTATGCGTTCGTTGCTACGCTTCACGCGCGATCTCGAAGGGGTCAGAGTCGGGGTCAGAGTCTCAATTCTGACCCCGACTGGGTCTGACCCCAAGGTGGACTACCGGTAGGTGTTGTTGGAGGTGTGATCTCCGCCGAGCCAGCGCTTGAGCTCCTTGTGGGCCTTGTCGATGGCGTCGCGATTGATCTTCTCGACGTCCGGATGATCCAGCGTGAACTCGACGATCATGCCGTTCGGGTCCGTGACGTACACCGAGCGGCAATAGCCGTGCTCGAGCACGAAGGACTGCGGCTCCTTGAAGCCCGCCTCCTTCAGTCGCCTTTCGATCCCCGCCTGCGCCTCCTCGTCCACTCGCAACGCGATGTGATGGAACGGCGTGAACGGCATCTTTGGACCGAACTGCTCCTGGTCCTTGGAATCGGCGAACTGGAAGAACGCCAGCGCCCCGCCATCGCCGAGCCCGAAGAACAGGTGGCAATAGGTGCGTTCGGCGCCGAAGAGCAGATCCTTCTCGCACCAGGTCGCGAGCAACGGCAGCCCTATGACCTCCTCATAGAACTTGCGCGTGGCTTCGAGATCCCGCGACACGTACGCCGTGTGATGCAGCCGCGAGGGCAGCTTTGCCTTGATAGCCATGACAGTCTCTCCACTCAGAACTTGTACTGGAACTCCACGCCGTAGCGCTGCGGCAGCGCCTTGAAGAGGAAGCCTCCCGGCGAGAATTCCGTATTGTATTCCTCGTCGTTCAAATTCTTACCCCACGCGGTCGCGGTCCAGTTCTCGGCGCCCAGGCTGACACGGGCGTCGACCAGGTCGATGGGATCGCGCGAGGTCACGTTGTACGGCTCCCACCAGGTCTCGCCAATCTTCTGATAGTCGACCCGGAACGTCAGGTCGAGCGCATCGCCGAGCGGTAGACGATACTGCACACCGGCATTCGCCGTGTAGCGCGACACGAGCGGCGCCTCGTTGCCGATCACGCTCGGATCCTCCATGTCCGTGATTTCGCTGTCGGTGTACCCGTAGCTCAGGTAGAGGTCGAGACGATCCGTCGGGCGGGCGTTGAGCTCGATCTCGCCACCTTCGTAATCCGCGTCCAGGTTGCCCAGGTTCTGGGTGGAGTTCGCGGCCAGGAAGACGAAGAAGTAGCTGTTCTCGGACTCCGTCTGAAACAACGTCAGGCCGAGGTTGAGCCGCTCGTCCATGAACTGACCCTTGAAGCCCAGCTCGTAAGTGTCGGCGACCTCCGCTTCAAAGAGATCGTTGACGCCAAACACCGGCGGCACCTGGGCGTCTGCGACGGCGCCCACGCCGGTCTGGTTGAACCCGCCACTGCGGAAGCCGCGGCTGTACCCGCCGTAGAACGTGATGTTCTCGGACGGCTTGTAGCGCAGCGTGAGCTTCGGCTGCGTCTCACTCCAGGTGTGCTCGCGAACTTCGCCGGTGAAGGCTGATGGATCCGGCAGAAAGCCCGGCGGTGTCTTGGTCGTGTTCTCGCGCTTGTCCTCGTCATAGCGGACGGCCGCGTCGATCTCGAACCTCTCCGTGAGCTCGATGGCCACGTCCGCGAACACGGACCACGCGTCCTGGTCCTGCTCGTCCGCCAGGAAGGTAAAGCTGGGATTGGCTGGGTTGGTGCTCGGAGTCTCGTACACGGGGATCACGCCCTGGCCGTTGTCGACGTTGTTGCCGGTCGAGATGAAGCGATCCGTGTGCACGTAGTACGCGCCGGCGATCCAGCGAACCCGGCCGCTGGTATCCGAGGTGAAGCGCAATTCCTGGCTGTACGCCTGCACATCGAGGAACTGGCTCTGGTTGAGATCCGTCGCCGGCCCGCCAACGATCGGGAGGAACGTAAAGAAGAATGACTGGGGTTCCGGCCGGAAGTCGAACGCGTCACCTGTCAGGATCTCCTCGGTATCGTCATACGAGGTAATCGACGTCAGCGTGCCCCCGCCGCCCATGTTGAAGTCGAGCTTGAGCGCCGCGTTCAGGAGATCGCGATCGTTGATACCCGGATTGTCGAGCGTGATCGGCGTGCTGGTGTTGTTCGCATCGCTCACGATGCTGAATACATTCGCCTCGTCGGCGCGCGGAATCACGAAATACAGCGCGCGCGTCTCGAGCTTGGAGGCCCCGAGCCGCAGGTCGGCGCTGAACGCATCACTCGGCTCCCACAACAGCCGCAAGCGTCCCGACAGGTCCTCGACCGGATCGGCCTTGCCGCCGAGGAATTCGTTGTCCAGGAATCCGTCGGTCTCGTAATACGAAACCGAGGCTCGGTACCTCAGCGTATCCGACAGGGGTCCGCTGATGTCGCCCTGGGCGCGATACGAGGACTCATTGCCCACCCCGAGCTTGACCGAGCCCTCGAAGGTCTCGGACGGCGGAGCCGTGGTGATCAGGATCGCGCCCCCGATCGCGTTGCGGCCGTACAAGCCGCCCTGCGGACCTTTCAGCACCTCGATCTGCTGGATGTCGTAGAGCTCCTGGTTGAACTGCGCCGGGTTGGTCTGCGCGACGCCGTCGATCAGCACGGCCACCGACGGCTCGCTGTTGCGCGCCTGCGAGATGCCGCGGATGACGACGAAGGCGTTGCCCGCATTCTGCGTCTCCACCAGCGTCATGTTGGGAACCATGCCGATGTAGTCCGACGGCCTTTCTATGCCCGCGGCCGCGATCGTCTCCTCGGTGAACACATTGATCGTCACCGGTACGTCCCGGAAGGCCTCGTCGCGCTTGCGCGCCGTGACCACGACCTCGCCCATCTCCTCCTGGGCGGACGCGATATCCGCGGAAAGCATCGACACGAGCGCCAGCACTGCGCCCACCCACAGCAACTGCCCCCTCTTCGTAGCCATCTGAACCTCCGCTAGTTCGACTTGTTGCGATTACCCGATCGTTCGAGCTCGGCGCGCATCAGCCGCGCTCCCTCGACCATGGCCTTGAGTTTTCCGATTGCCGCGTCGCGCGGCAGGTACTTCATGCCGCAGTCCGGTGCGACGATGACGTCCTCCGCGTCGACATACTCGAGTGCACGACGAATGCGCGCTGCGACCGTGTCGGCCGACTCGACGCTCACGTCCGCGAGATTGATGACGCCGAGGATGATCTTCTTGCCCTTGAGCGTGCTCAGCACGGAGCAGTCCAGGTTCGATTGCGCCGTCTCGAGCGATACCTGCTTGCAGGTGCAGCGCGCGAGCTCGGGTAGAAATGAATAAGCGCTCGGACGCTCGTGGATGATGGCGGCGTAGCCGAAGCAGATGTGCACGGCCGTGGTCTGCGTGATGCCCTCGAGCGCGCGATTGAGCGCGTCGAGACCGTACTCACGCGCCAGCGCGGGCCGCGCCTGCATGTAGGGCTCGTCGATCTGCACGATGTCCGCGCCGGCTGCGAACAGATCGCGGATTTCCTCGTTGACCGCCGCGGCATAGTCCATCGCCGCGAGGGCAACGTTGCCCCCGTAGTGCTCGACTTGCGCCTGCTGCGCCATCGTGAACGGTCCGGGAACGGTGATCTTGAGCTTGCGGGTAGTGTGTCGCTTGAGGAATTCCAGGTCCGCGACTGCCACCGGATGCTTGCGGCGAATGGCGCCGACCACGCGTGGCACGGGATTGGGATGACCGCTGCGATCGAGCGCGGTGCCGGGGTTGTCGATGTCGACGCCAGCGAGCGCGGTGGCAAAGCGGTTGGAGTAGCTCTCCCGGCGAATCTCGCCGTCCGTGACGATGTCGAGGCCCGCGTCTTCCTGCATTCTGATTGCGAGGACCGTTGCGTCGTCCTGGGCCTGGGCGAGAAACGGCTCGGGTATTCGCCACAGCTCCCTGGCGCGCACCCGCGGCGGAAATCGACCGGCGAGCTTCTGCCGATCGATCAGCCACTCGGGCTGCGGCATGCTGCCGACGAGAGACGTGGGAAAGAGTTTCGGGGTGGCGGACATGTATGCCTATCCCGCCACGCGGCGCGCACTGGCCGGCGTGGAACGCGAGGGCCAGCGTCCTTCCTTGACCGCCGCCCTGATTTCTTCGCCGTGTTCGTCGAGCAGCGGAGCGGCCGAGACGGCGGCGGCGCGTTCGCCGTCGAACTGCACGGGCGGACGGACCGCATGGCGCCCACCTTCTTTCGCAGCGGTTACCGGCACGACGAGTCCGAGATGACGCGCCTGCGGGTCGGCGACGACCGAATCGATGCCGTTGATGGGCGCGAACGGTACATCGTGCGAGCGCAGGCGCTCGCTCCATTCAGCGAGCGTGCGCTGACGAAAGAACCTGTCGAGTGTTTCGCCGAGTGCCTCGTAATTGTCGATGCGTGAGAGGCGCTCGCTGAAGCGTGGATCGCGAGTCAGTTCCTCGGCATCGAGCGCCGTGGTGAGGCCGCGCCAGAATTTCTCCAGGGACGACAGGTGGATCGCCAGCAGTTTGTCGTCGGAAGTGCGCAGGATGTAGGCCTGCGCAAGGCGCGGCCGGTCGGTGGACTTGGGCGTCACACCGAGGGCAAAGAAGGCGGCGAACGGCTCCACCGCAAAGTGAGCCATGGCCTCGAGCATCGAGACTTCGACCAGCCTTCCCTTGCCGGTGCGACTGCGCTCATACAGCGCGCCGAGAATTCCGTAGGCGGCGTAGATCCCGGTCACCGCATCGGCCAGCGCCGGGCCCAGGAAGCGCGGTCGCTCCTGGTCGACGACCACGCTCAGGAAGCCCGACAGCGCCTGGGCCACCGAGTCGTAGCTCGGCCGCTCCGCGTAGGGGCCAGTCGAACCGAATCCGCTGATGGAACCGTAGATGAGGCGCGGATTGAGAGCGTGCAGCTGCTCGGGTCCCGCACCCAGCTTTTGCGCGGTGCCGGGACGGAAGTTCTGCAGGTAGACGTCGGCCTGCGCGACGAGGCGTTCGAAGATTTCACGGTCGGGCGCCTTCTTGAGGTCGCAGGCGACGCTGCGCTTGTTGCGGTTGTAGGCCTGGAAGTGCGGCGAATACATCCCGCCCTGGTAGCTGCGATAGGGGTCACCCTCGGGGCTCTCGATCTTGATGACGTCCGCGCCCAGGTCCGCGAGCATCATTCCCGCGCACGGACCGGTGATGAAGGTTCCCTGCTCGACGACCCGTACGCCCTGAAGGACCTGGGCGATCATGAAGCGCCCTCGGTGCCGTCACCCGGCGTGAAGCCCGCGGGCGACTCGCCGTCGTAGCCAATGTCCGCGACCGCGGCGTGCGCCATTACGAACCCGATCGGTCGTTCCTGCTCTTCCAGCAGATGCGCAATGAGGCTGGCGGTGCGGGCGAGGATCGGGATCCCCTTGACGGCGAGCAGCGGGTAGCCGGAGTCGAGCAACACCGCGGCAATCGCACCCGACACGTTCATGACCAGCGGTTTGCCGATCACCTTGGGAATCAGCTTCTCGACAGCGCGCGCGATTTCGACGTGGCGTCCGGCGACCCCGCTTTCCGTGGCTACGGCCAGCAGTCGCTCGACGCGTGGATCGAGTGCCTTGTGCAACGGATGTCCGTACCCCGGAACGGCGCGCCGCGCCTCCTGCAGCTCTTTCAGCCCCGCGAGCGCCGCCTCGTCGAGTGTTGCGGAGGCACTGCGCGCAACGATGCTGTCGAAGAATCGAGCGGCCGCTTCGGCGGCGCCGAGAATCACGGATCCACAGCCGAGAATGCCGGCGGCCACTGCGCCTTGCAGCGCCTCGGGCGCAGCCGCGAGCGTCATGCGGCTCGCGGCAACGCTCGGCACCAGCCCGTGCTCTGCGATCGCCACCAGCGCCGCATCGAGAACGCGCCGTTGCGCAACGCTCGGCAGGCTGCCCGTCACGAGGAGCCAGAGATGATCGGTGAAGGTGATCTTGCCGACCAGGTCGCGGCAGAGATCGAAGCCGCGCACCACGACGGTCTGCGGATTGGAGGCCGAGATCGCCGAGCTGCGGTGCTTCTGAGAGCCGATCTTCACGCCGCCGTCACTCCCGGTCCCGGTTTTTCGCATAGCGAATCGCGATTCGCCATGCGAAGCATGCTGCGGCTTTTGGTCGCGCCCCGTCAAGTTGTGGAGCGGTCTCGCCCTTCCGGTTTTTCGCATATCGAAATACACTGCTTTGCATGTCGCCGCGCTCAGGATCTGCTCCGCGTCGCGAGGCCATGGGCGGCCTCGCCAAGGGTCTGCAGGTGATCCGCGCCTTCGCACGCGATCACTCCGCCCTCACCTTGAGCGAGGTAGCCAGCATTGCGCGCATGCCGGCCGCCACGGCGCGCCGTTGCCTTTTGACACTCGAGGAACTCGGCTATGTCATGCGCCGAGGCCGCGAATTTCTCCTGCGGCCCAAGGTGCTCGAGCTGGGCGCGGCGTATCTCGAGTCGATGGACATCGAGCACCTCACCAAGACTCATCTCGAGGAACTGGCGCGCCTCACCGGTGACTCGGCCGCACTCTCGGTGCTCGACGGCAACGATATCGTCTACGTTGCGAGGACCTCGGTGCGCACGTTGGTGCGGCTCGAAGCGCATATTGGCAGCCGCTTCCCGGCACACCCGACTTCAATGGGGCGTGTTCTTCTCGCGGGGCTCAACGCGGAGCGCCTCGAGCACTACTTCCGCACGCAGAAGTTCGTCGCCCTGACCGAGCACACCGTCACCGATCCGAAGAAGATCCGCCAGCTCATCGATGAATGCCGGCGCAGCGGCTACTCCGCGGTCCAGGACGAGCTCGCCTACGGAGTGGTGGCCGTTGCCGTGCCCGTCCTCGATCAGCACGGCCGCGTGGTCGCAGCCCTCAACAGCTCGAGCCATTCGCGCCGCACCACCAAGGCCAAGCTGGTGCGCGAACGCCTCTCGATGCTGCGCCTCGCGAGTCAACAGATCTCCACCGAGCTCGCGCACGTTCCCGGACTTTCACTCAGCGCCCAGGTGTGATCCGCGGCGATGCGGCTTGACGTGCTACTCCGGCGCCCGTAGCCTCATTTCGAAAGTTTTTTCGCTATTCGAATCATGCGCACGCCCGCGCGTGGCCCCAATGACCTCCACGACGCCGCCACTCGACCAGTATTTCGAACACCGCGACGCCCGCCTGCGCTTCCGCGACCAGGGCGACGGCATGCCGGTTATCTTCGTTCACGGCTGGACACTCGACCTCGAGGTCTGGCAACCGCAGGCGAGCGAGTTGCGCCGCTCCTTTCGCGTCATTCGTCTCGACCGGCGGGGATTCGGGTTGTCATCGGGCACTCCGTCCATCGAGGACGACGTTGCCGATCTGCGCGCGCTGATCGATCACCTGCGTCTCGCGAAAGTTGCGGTCGTCGGCATGTCGCAGGGCGCGCGCGTGGCCCTCCAGTTCGCCCTCGGCAATCCGCCACGGCTTGCGGCGTTGGTGCTCGATGGCGCTCCGCATCCCGCCCTCCCCGGCCAGGGCGATGCTGATGAGGATCTGCCACTCGCTCGCTATCGGGAGCTCGTTCGAACCGGCGGACTCGAGGCCTTCCGCGCGGAATGGCAGGTACATCCCTTGATGACGCTTCACACGCGCGATGCGAGTGCGCGGCAATTGCTCGAGCGAATCGCCGCGCGCTATCCCGGATCGGACCTACGTGCGGGTCGACCGCAATCAGACGGACGGATCGACCTCAGCGCACTGCGCAGCCTGCGCCAGCCAACGCTCGTTCTGAACGGCGCGCTCGACACCGAACATCGCAGGGAAGTCGGCGACCTGCTCGCGCGCAGTTTGCCGCTCGCCGAGCGACAGCTGGTCCCGAATGCCGGGCATCTCGCCAATCTCGACGAGCCGCAGGTGTACAACGACCTCATCAAGAGCTTTTTGATGCGCCAGGCGCGCATCGCCGCATAAGGGGAAGACAATGGCCCGGATCCTGGTTCTCTACTACAGCAGCTACGGACACATCGAGCAGATGGCCTACGCGCAAGCGGAGGGTGCGGGCAAGGTTGGAGGTGTGCAGGTCGAGGTGAAGCGCGTACCCGAGCTCGTGCCGCCCGATATCGCCAAGGCCTCGGGATTCAAGCTCGATCAGCCGGCGCCGATTGCCGAGCCGGAGGAACTCCCCAGCTACGACGGCTTCATTTTCGGGACGCCGACGCGCTTTGGAAACATGACTTCGCAGATGCGGAATTTCCTCGATCGCACCGGGCCGCAGTGGATGCAGTACTCACTGGTCGGAAAAGTCGCCAGCGTCTTCTGCAGCACCGCGAGCCAGCATGGAGGACAGGAAACGACGATCACGTCATTTCATCTGACGCTTCTGCATCACGGCATGATCATCGTGGGGCTGCCGTACACCTTCAAGCTGCTGTCGACGATGCGCGAAGTGACCGGCGGCACGCCGTACGGCGCGAGCTGTGTCACGGGCGCGGGCCCGGAGCTGCGCATGCCCTCCGCGCTCGAGCTCGACATGTGCCGTTACCAGGGCGAGCACGTCGCGAAGGTCGTGAGCGATCTGGTTGCCGGCAGAAGCACCCGCAAGTAAGCGCTTGCCACGCGCGGGCCCGCGCGACGGGCGCGGCAACGTGAATCCATGCTGAGACACTCCTGCGAGGGGCGGTCCCTCGCACGAGCCTTTTCGATGTCTGACTACGGCTTCAGGTCGACCGTGACCTGCTTGATCGTGCCGTTGAACGGGAACGGCGGCGTGTAGGCTCGTCGACCGGCGAGCCGGTGTCTTCGCCGATGTCGAGCGTGCCGCCCAGACCCGAGCGTGATGCCCTGCGTCTGCTCCATGCGGCCTTCGCCGACCTTCTTGTCGTTGACGAAGAGCGACAGCGTGCCGCCCTTGCCCATGCCGCCGCCGTCGTACGTGAATTCGCCGCGGACCTTCGCCGTGCCCGCCGGCAGCGGCTGCGTCGACGTCGACGCGCGTGACGCGACCGGCTGAGGAAGTTGCCGACGAACACGGGCTTGCCGTCGCGCACGTAGAGCCCATAGCCGCCGTCGCTGCCGCCGATCGAGAAGATCGCGCCGTCGCGTCTTCGCCGCGCTGGCCTCGACGTCGGCCGTGATCGAGAACGACTTGTTCAGCAGGTTCGGCGCACTGCCGGCCGGCAGCGCGAGCATGCCCGGGTAGTAGGTGAACGACGTGCGCTTGCCGGTCAGCGACGGCCGGCCCTGCAGCTCGGCGTTGAGCCGCTCCGTCTTGCGGCCGTCGAGCGGCAGCACGTTGTAGCGCGCCGCCTCCGTCCACCACAGGTCCTGCAGCTCGCGCAGCTTCTCCGGGTTCTTCGCTGGCGAGATCGTTCGCCTGGCTGAAATCCTCGTCGAGGTTGTACAGCTCCCACGTCGCCGTGTCCGGGATCGGCCGGCGTCGGCGTCGCCTTCCCACGGAATGTTCGACGCGCGACGCCGCCCACCAGCCGTCGTGGTAGATGCCGCGGTTGATGAACATCTCGAAGTACTGCGTGCGGCGGTGGCCCGGGCGCCTTGGCGTAGTCGAACGAGTACACCATCGACACGCCCTCGATCGGCTTCTGCGCGACGCCGTTCAGGATGTCGGGGAACGGGATGCCGACCGCCTCGTAGATCGTCGGCGCGATGTCGATCACGTGATGGAACTGCGCGCGCACGCCGCCCTTGTCCTTGATCTTCGCCGGCCACGAGACCGCGAGCGGATTGCGCACGCCGCCCAGGTGCGAGGCGATCTGCTTCGTCCACTGGAACGGCGTGTTCATCGCCCACGCCCAGCCGGCCGGGAAGTGATTGAAGTGCTTCGGGCCGCCGAGCTCGTCGATGTGCTTGAGATTGTCCTCGAGCGACTCCGGCACGTTGTTGAAGAACGAATTCTCGTTCAGCAGGCCGACGAGCCCGCCCTCGGCCGACGCGCCGTTGTCGCCGACCTCGTAGAAGATGATCGTGTTGTCCGCGTCCGGCAGCGAGCGCACGACGTCGAGCAGCCGGCCCATCTCGTAGTCGGTCTGGTCGGTGAACGCCGCGAACACTTCCATCATCCGCGCGAACAGCTTCTTCTGATCCGCCGAGAGCGAGTCCCACGCCGGCAGCTCCGTCGGGCCGCTTGCGTCAGCTTCGCGTTCGGCGGGACGACGCCGAGCTTCTTCTGCCGCGCGAACGTCTGCTCGCGGTACTCGTCCCAACCCATGTCGAACTTGCCCTTGTACTTGCGCGATGATACTCGCGGCGAAACCTGGTGCGGCGCGTGCGTCGCGCCGGTCGACATGTAGAGGAAGTACGGCTTGTCGGCCGCGATGCGACCGCGTCCGGCGCAGCCAGGCGATCGCGTGGTCCACGAGATCCGGCGTCAGGATGTAGTTCGGATCGCTCGAGCGCGGCACGAGCTCGTGGTTCTCGTACAGCGTCGGCTGCCACTGATCCATGTCGCCGCCCATGAAGCCGTAGAAGTAGTCGAAGCCCAGCCCGCTCGGCCAGCGATCGAACGGCCCGACCTGGCTCGTCTCCCAGTCGGGCGTGTTGTGATTCTTGCCGAACCACGCGGTCGCGTAGCCGTACTGCCGCAGCACCTCGGCGATCGTGCCCACGTTCTTGCCGATGATGCCGGTGTAGCCGTCGTAGCCGGTCGCGGCCTCGGTGATCACGCCGTTGCCGGTCGAGTGATGATTGCGCCCGGTGAGCAGCGCGGCGCGCGTCGGCGAGCACAGCGCCGTCGTGTGGAAGCGCGTGTAGCGCAGGCCGTCGGCCGCGACGCTGATCGAGCGCCGGCGTCGGCACCTGGCCGCCGAACGTGCCGAACTGACCGTAGCCGGCATCGTCGATCAGGATGTAGACGATGTTCGGCGCGCCCTTGGGCGGCCGCACGCGGCTGCGGAAACTCCGGCGGATCGCTATCGGCGATCGTGCGGCCGACGCTTCCCGTGATACCGGAAGTCCGGAAACGGCAAGACGCTCGTCGGCGCTTGTGAGGCCGGGGCCGTGTCAGCCGCCGCAGTGGTCAGTCCAGCGCCCATGGCCATGGCAAGCGCGCCTGACACCAGTGTCAGCACTCGTGACATCATTGTGAGGCTCCCTGATAGCCGCTGTTGCGGTCTTGGTCGCGTATGAGACCACGCGCGCGGCGCGACGTTTATTGTCCCTTGGTGCCACTCTCACCGACTCCCCATTGGTGCAGCGCGTTGGCGCAGATGGGACCCTCCGGTCCTCCACTTACTTGATGATCGCGGCAGCCTCCTCCGCGAGATGCTCGACGCACGTGTCGATCCGCTCCTGCCGCGTGCGAAAGCTCAGCACGCACACTCTGCCGAGGTAACGGGCGCCAGCTTCGCATCCGGTCAGGAACACTTTGCCACGCCGAATCACGCGCTCGAGCAGTTCGCGGGTGGCCGCGTTCTGCGCCTCGAGTGTCGATCCCGGCCACTCGAGGTGAAATGCGAACAGTGACAGCTGCGGGGGCGCGTCGATGACGAAGTGCGGCAGCGCTGCGACGCGGCGTGCAGCCTCGAGCGCCAGCGCGTGCTTTTCGGCGAGCGCCGCGCGGTAACGCGCCGCGCCGAACAGCTTGACGCTCAGCCACACGCGCAGTCCGGGAAAGCCACGTGACAGGTCCGGGCCGAACTGGTGCGGATCATAGAGCTCGGCGTCATCCTGGTTCGCCGGCATATAACTCGCGGTCGCCGCATGGGCCGCCTTGAGTGCCGTGCCGTCCGCAACGAGCAACGCACCGGTGCCGTACGGCAGAAATAGCCCCTTGTGCGGATCCAGTGTCACCGAATCGACCTCCGGCAGGCCCGCGAGCAGTGGCCGCAGTTCCGGGACGAGGTGAAACGACGCGCCATAGGCGCCGTCGACGTGATGCCAGAGTTCGTGCAGGCGGCACACGCGGTTGATGTCGCGCAGCGGGTCGATCGCACCCGTATTGGTGGTGCCCGCGGAGCTCACCACCAGGAATGGTTTCAGTCCCGCAGCGAGATCGGCGCGTACCGCCTCCTCCAGCGCATCGACGCGCATCCGGAAAGCCCCGTCGACCGAGATGACGCGGATGCGATCCGGCATCACGCCGGCGAGGCGCGCCGACTTCATGACCGAATGGTGTACTTCCGCGGACGTATATAGGACGCCACGGCGGATATCCGCACCGAGCAGGCGCTCGCGCGCGCACACGATGGCGGCAAAATTCGCCATCGAGCCGCCCGTGGTGAACAGCCCACGCGTCGTCGCTGGAAACTGCATCCAGTCGCGCATCCAGTCGAGTGCGTTCGCCTCGAGTTGCACCAGCAGCGGCGCCGCCAGCCACACGCCGGTGTAGCGATTCACGCCGCCGGCGAGCAGATCCGCGAGCACGCCGGGATACACGCCGCCGCCGGGAATGTAGGCGAGGTAGCCGGGGCTCGCGGTATTGAAAGTACGCGGCACCCACTCGTTGAAGAGCGCATCCAGAAGCGGCGCAAGCTCCGACCCGTGCTCGGGCGCGGGCTCGCGCAATCGCCGGCAGAGCTCCGCTGCATCCACATCTCCGCGCACCGGCTGCTCCTGGATGGTCGCGAGGTGCGCGACCACGCGTCGCAGCACGTCGTCCCCCATGGCTTGCATCTGCGCGGGCGTGAACTCGAGATCGGCGAGGTCTTGTGTGTCCATGCTTTACGCAACACGTGGTGAGTCGTTGTCGCGGTAGATATTACATGACGAGTCGATGGAAACAGCCGCTCACCCTCGCCGCGAACCCGCGAGCGATCCGTGCGCAGCGTTTGGTATTCTCGGGCTCACCGGATACCGGACGACTGGGCTCATGCCGCACGTCATCGAACCTGCCTCGAGCGGACGCTCTAAATGCCGCGGTTGCGGACGGCCCATCCCGCGCGGGGAGCTGCGCTTCGGTGAGGCTCTTCCCAATCCGTTTGCGGACGGGGAAATGACACTGTGGTTTCATCCGCTGTGCGCCGCCTACAAGCGGCCGGAGCCCCTCCTCCAGATTCTCGGCGACACCGTCGTCGGGCTGCCCGATCGGGAAGGCCTGGAGCGCGCGGCGCGACGGACCCTGTCACAGCGACGCTTGCCTCGGATCGACGGCGGCGAACGCGCGCCGACCAGCCAGGCCAAGTGCCGCAGCTGTCACCAGCCGATCGAGCGCGGCACCTGGCGTATCCGGCTGGTGTTCTTCCAGGACGGCCGTTTCGATCCGGGTGGATTCATGCACGTCGCTTGCCGCCAGGCGTATTTCGAGACTGACGACATCAGGGATCAGGTGCTGCACTTCAGCTCCAACCTGGGCGATGGCGACCGCGAGGAATTGAAGCAGGCATTGCGGGCGTAGCTCGCGAAATCGACGTGGCTTGATCATGTGCATCCAAGCCCGACAATAGGGCCCAACGATCGGCCCGGGAGGCGGTTTGGGAGACGTCAGCCTTTTGCTCGAGCGAGCCCATCACGGCGATGCCGAAGCGCGCAACGAGCTGTTCGCGTCCGTCTACAGCGAACTCAATCGCCTCGCGCGCCAGAAGCTCGGGCGGGATGCCGCGTTCACCAACCTGAATGCCGCCAGCCTGGTGCACGAGGCGTACCTTTGCCTGGTCCGTCAGCCGGAGATTCCGGGACAAAACCGTCGCATGTTCTATGCGTACGCCGCGGGCGTCATGCGCAGCGTGATCATCGACTACGTGCGCAAGCGCGGCGCAGGCAAGCGCGGCTCGGCTGAAGCTCACCTGACGCTCACGAGCAATGATCCTGAGGTCGAGCTCCCCGCGCCGGACGTCGAGGCGCTCGATGAGGCTCTGCAGCAGTTGGCCGGCGTCGACGAGCGAGCGCACCAGATTGTCGAAATGAGGTACTTCGGCGGTTTGTCCATTGAGGAGGTCGCCGAGGCGCTCGACATCTCGACGGCGACCGTGAAGCGCGAGTGGCAGAAGGCGCGCGCTTTTCTGTTCAGGATCCTCCGGCCCGAGGCCGAGTAGCCGACCAGGGTCCCACACCAGTGACCGTTGCACAGCCATCGGCGGAAATCTGGCGTGAAGCGCTGGCGCTCTTCGAGCGCCTGCTCACCTTGGGATCACCGAGGCGCGACCAGGAACTCGGCGGAGCTCGCCAGCTCGCGTCCCGACCTCTACCCGCACGTCCTGACTCTGCTCGCTGCGGATCGCGCTGCCGACTCCCGCGATTTCCTCGCGGGCGACGCGGTCGCGGACGCCGGCATGGACTCGGGCCCTTCAACTGCGCTCGAGGCGGGCACTCGCTTCGGTGCTTATGGGCTCGACCGTCAGCTCGGCTTTGGCGGCATGGGAGACGTATGGCTCGCTCGCCGCAGCGACGGCCGCTTCGAGGGCGCCGTGGCGTTGAAGGTGCTGCATGCACACGTCGCGCAGTCTTCGGCGCGCGAACGCTTTCTCCGGGAGGGCCGGATCCTCGGCCAGCTCTCCCATCCGCACATCGCCCGTCTCCTCGATGCAGGGGCCACGCCGCCGGGTGTCCTGTACCTCGTACTCGAGTACGTCGAGGGACAACCGATCGATCGCTGGTGCGACGAGCGGCGACTGGACATTGAGGCGCGCTTACGATTGTTCCTGCAGGTGTGTGACGCGGTGACGCACGCCCATGCCCACCTGGTGATTCACAGGGATCTCAAGCCCGCCAACATCCTGGTGACCGAGCGCGCCGGGATCAAGCTCCTCGACTTCGGCATCGCGAAACTCATCGAAGCGGAAAAGCCCGCCGAGGAGACCGAGCTCACGCGCCTCAGTGGACGAGCACTGACGCCGGATTTCGCGGCACCGGAGCAGATCCTCGGGCAGGCCGTCACTACGGCCACCGACGTCTACGCGCTCGGCATCCTGCTCTACCTCTTGTTGTCAGGTCGCAAGCCGTTTCGCCGACAACAGCTCGCGACTCGCGACCTCGAGCGCCTGGTGTTGACCACTGAGCCTGTTTCTCTCGAGCGTTCCATCGTCGCTGCAGACGATGCGCAGGCGATTGCCGAGCAGCGCCACTCCACGCCGCAAAAGCTGCGGCGTGCGCTGTCGGGCGACCTGGATACGATTGTGGCGAAAGCGCTGCGGCCCGAGGCTGAACGCCGTTACGCCAGCGTAGAGCAATTCTCAGCCGATGTCGGACGCCACCTCGCTGGACATCCGGTGCTGGCCGCGCGCGATACGTGGATCTATCGCGCTCGCAAGTTCGTGTCGCGCCACGTCGTTGGGGTCACTGTGGCGGCCGCAAGCGTCCTGCTGCTCGCCGGCTTTACGATCGCGATGTACGTCCAGATGCAACGCACGGCGCGCGAGCGCGTGCGAGCCGAGCAGGTGTCCTCGTTCCTGGTGGATCTGTTCGAAACGTCGGATCCCTACAAGGGCCGCGGTAACGAGGTGACGGCACGCGAGCTGCTGGACACGGGTACGCGGCAGATTGAAGCGCGCTTCGCGGGTCAGCCCGGCACGCGCGCCTTGCTCATGGGCACCATGGGTCGTGTCTACAACCGCCTGGGGCTGGCGGCGGACGCCCAACCCCTGCTCGAAAAAGCCCTGCAGGGACTCATCGAGCTGCACGGGCCGGAGCACCCCGACGTCGCCGCGATGCTCAATGAAATCGGCTTCGCGCAGGAAGTCCAGGGACAGCTCGAGCTCGCAGAAGCCAAGTTGCAGCAAGCCCTGCAGATGCGCCGCCGCCTGTTGGGGCCGGATGCACCCGAGGTGGCCGAGACGCTCACGCAGCTGGGAATCGTGGCATTCGAGCGGGGTGATCAGAAGGCCGCCGAGCAATACTTCCGCGATAGCCTCGCGCTCTATTCACGCCGCAGCATGCAGGCGACTCCGCAAGCGGCCGAAGTGATGAACGAGCTCGCCTCGCTGCTCGCTTACATTGGCCAGTTCGACGAAGCGCGGCGCCTTCTCGATGAGGCGCTCGTGGTCGAACGGCGCGCCTTCGGCGATGACTTCCCGCGCGTCATCATGGCGACGCACAACCTGGCGTACGTCCTGCAGATGCAGGGGCAGTTCGCAGAAGCCGAGCCGCTGTTCGTCAAGTCGAACGAACAGCTGCGCCGCGTGCTGGGCCCTCAGCACCCGTACACCATCGATGCGCTGTCCAACTATGGGCGCTTTCTGCGCCGCAAGGGTGACGTCGCCGGCGCCGAACAGGTGCTGCGTGAAGTGCTCGATCTCAACCTGAAGGTCCGCGGACCGGCGCATGCCAATGTCGGCACGAGCGAAGCCAACCTGGCGATCCTGCTGCACGACTCTGGTCGGCTCAAAGAGGCAGAGACCCAGTTCCGTGCAGCGCTGGAGACCTACACCAAGGCACTGCCGCCCGAGCACACCTCTTTCGCCCCCGCTCTCGCGGGACTCGGTCGCGTGCTGGTCGATCAGGGACACGCCGCCGAAGCGCTGCCCTTGCTCAGGCACGCCACTGAAATCGCGGCAGCCACCATGCCCGCCGACAGCCCGATGCTCGCCATCACGCGCACTTCGCTCGCCAGCGCATTGGTCGCAGTGCATCGCTACGATGAAGCCGACGTCACTGCTGCGCGACAGCTACGCCGATCGTGATCGCCACACAGGGCAAGACGAGCGCGGTCGTTCGCCAGGCGCGCCAGGCGCAAGCGGAACTCGAGCGTGTGCATGCAGCGCCGGCTCCGGGAGCAGGCTAGTCGGCGTCGCGGCCGCGCGTAGTCGCCGATTCGTTTCCTCTACCCGACAGCCGTTGCGGGGACGGTCCCGGCGGGCAGCATCACTTCGATGCTGTCGGCGCCCACGGGCCTGCTCGTCGCTTTGCCAGTGAAGGTCTTGCCGTCGATCACGATCGCAACATCGGTACCGGGAACAATTCTGCCCAGCTTCATCGGAAACACGACGCTGCCATTGGCCTCCACTGTGGCCTCGACATTGCGGGTCACCTTTTCGCTCTTGTCCTTCATGGTGAACGTCACCTGGGCTTTTACTTTCTTTGCCATGGGTTCTCTCCACTGCCCTTCGTAGCGCAGCGCTTATAGCACCGCGCGAATCCCGACGCACCCGTGGCCCCGCGACCGGGGACCAACGCGGGTTCATGAGCCGATTTGGCCCGGCTTTACGTCTGAACGAGTGTGAAGGCGGAAAGGTGCATTGCTGCGCCGCAGCCTCACACAGATCTCGCACCTGGAGGAACCGCCATGAAGCGTTGCAACCTGTCCATCTTTGCCCTGGGCGCGGTGTTGATGTTGACGACGATGACGACGGCGTACGCTGAAGACGCCGCACGAGTGCCCAATACCGCCGCGGCACGGCTGGCCACCGACGTAATCACAAGAGCGGAACGCGCGGTAGCCGCCTTTGTCGCCGCGTGTGCGGCGCGCGACGCCCCGGAATGGATCGTGTCACGACCCACGATGCGCGCATCGAGTACACGCTGGACGATCCCGGAACCTTCCTCAGCCTGGACCCCAGTGCACTGAGCGCCGCGTGCGCGGCCAACAGGCCAGGCCGGCCAGACGTGAGGCCCGCCAACTACTGGATATTCCCCACGAACGACGCGAATACCGTGTTCGTCCAGTACGACGCGCCAGCGCACACAGGCGAGGCGGACTCACATCAACATCTCGCACTGGTCGAAATGCGCGGCGACCGGATCCTGCGCATGCTCAACTTCGCCTCGATGCCGTCGGGCGTCGTCGCGAGTACGCTCCGTGCTGCGGCGGCCGCGGGCTCATCACCAGCTATCTGCGGCGCACGATCGATCGAGCGGGACGCACGCTGACGCCCGACCACTGATCTTGCACCTCGTGCGACGCCGTGTGCGTCGCTCTCGAATGAGAAATCCTTCAGACCCGCGGCTGCATCAAATCCGCAACGCGATCCCAGCGGCTTTCCCCGCCCGCGAGCTGCTTTTTGCGCGTACGCAGTTGCTCGCCGAGCGCCCGCAGATCCATCTCGGACTGGCGCGCCTTGGCAAACATGCCGCCAGGCTGCTCCTCTTCCTTGACGTGGTGCTTGATCATCTCGGAAAGCACCGTCACCTTGGCATCGTAGTACTCGTCATCGGGCCCGGAATCCTCGATCTCCGCAATGAGCTTCTTGGCGCCGTTGTGCTCGACTTCCGCCTCGTGATGGAGGTCTTCCTCTTCAGTCGCTTCCAGGAACGCGGGGTAAAAGATTTCCTCCTCGATCGTCGTATGCACCTTCAGGGCATTGCAGATCTTCACTGCCAGCGCGCCCTTGCGTTGTTTCGATTCGGTGCTCGTCGAACTGCTTGAACCAGCCCTCGACCTGCCGGTGATCGGCCTTCAGCACAGCGATCGCATCCAGCCGCGAACCCGCTGGCTTGGGAGCCGCGCGGTTCCTACGTCCGTTCGATTTGCGCTTCTTCGGCATTTTCGCCATGTACGTAACCTCCTCCATGTAGGCGCGGCGTGACGCCGCGCGAGCAGAAAAACTCAGGGATTTCTGGACCGTGTCGAGCCGCCCGTTTGACTTCCTTTCGGTGCGTTACCTTGAACATGGCACCGCCGGGGATGCCACGCCGGGACGGGTAACCAGGGCGTCCTCAGCGCTCCCAGACCCTAAGACCCAAGGCTGCGTACTGAAGTCGGTTGATGCCAGCGCTCCCTGTCAGCAATTTCCGACGTCCTGCGATCACTCCAGGTCCGGGTACGGTCCCTTGCCGCCCTCGGCGATGAAGCGCTCGATGCGCGCCTCGAGCAGCGGCAGCGGCACGGAGCCCATCTCCAGCACGGTGTCGTGGAATGCGCGGATGTTGAACTTCGCACCGAACGCGCTCTCAGCCCGCGCGCGCGCCTTCACGATCGCCATCTCGCCGAGATAATAAGAGAGCGCCTGCGCCGGCCACGCGATGTAGCGATCGACTTCCGTTTCGATCTCGTGATCGGCCAGAGTCGTGTATCGGTGCATGAAGTCGATCGCCTGTTGCCGCGTCCAGCCCATCGAGTGAATGCCGGTATCGACGACCAGCCGCGACGCGCGCCAGATCTGGTAGCCGAGCATGCCGAAGCGCTCGTACGGCGTCTCGTACATGCCCATCTCGAGCCCGAGCTGCTCGCAGTAGAGCGCCCAGCCTTCGCCGTACGCGGAGATGTAGACGTGCTGGCGGAATTCCGGTTGATCCTCGTGTTCCAGCGCGATGGGCATCTGGAACGCATGACCCGGCGCCGACTCGTGCAACGTGAGCGCGGGCAGGCTGTAAAGCGGACGACTCGGCAGGTTGTACGTGTTGAGCAGATAGATTCCCGGACCACCGCGGCCGCCGGTGTAGAACGGCGCGAGATCATCGGGCACTGGCCGAATCGCAAAACGTGCGCGCGGCAGATAGCCGAAGTACTGCCCGACCTTGGCGTCGAATTTCTTGGCGATCCACGCGGCCCGCATCAGGAGCTCCTGCGGTGTCTTGGCGTAGAACTGCGGGTCGGTGCGCAGAAACTGCAGGAATGCGGGGAAGTCGCCCTCGAAGCCGGTCTCCTTCATGGCGCTGACCATCTCGGCATGCAGCCGGGCGACCTCGGCTTCGCCCACCGCATGGATCGCGGCCGGGTCCATGTCGAGCGTCGTGAACTCCCTGATCTTGGCGCGGTAGTAAGCGCGCCCGTCCGGCAGATCGTAAGCGGCGAGCGTGGTTCGGGCGCCTGGCACGTATTCGCCGCGCATGAACTTAAGCAGCTCGACGTAAGCCGGCTGCACCTGCTCGCGGATCGACCGGGACGGCCTGCGCACGTAGCCGTGCCTGGTCGGCGGCTGAAACACCCGGCATTTCCTTGAAGGGCGTGTAGAAGAGGCTGTCCTCAGGCGACGCCTCGGTCACCGCGGTGATCGAGGCGTCGCGGCCCTCGAACGTGATCCGCGGCGGGGTGAAGCCGCGCTTGAGACCGGCCCGCATCTCGTTCATCTGCTCGCGGAAGTAGCGCGGTACATCGGCCAGCTGCGCGATCCAGCTCTCGTAGTCCTGGAGCGTGCGAAATGGCCGGCGCGCGGTGTAGCCCAGGTCCGTCCAGAAAGAGGTATCCGAGTTCGCCGGCATCTCGAATTCGCGAAACTGCTGGTTCGCGATCAGCATGTCGATCTGCGGCCGGTAGACGTCGAAGTTGAGTTGCTCGGCGGCGGACAGCTCCGCGCGTGGGATGCCGTCGAGCTGTCGTTTCACGTCCTGCCAGTAGCGAAGCCGCATCTCCTGGGTCGCGGCATCGACCTTGGGCAGGTGATCCACGATCGGGCGCTGCGTGTCCTCGTTGTCGGCGAACTGCTCTTCGCGCCACTTCCACTCGGTACGATAGATCTCCTGCAAGCGGGCATCGGCGTTGCCGTCTGTTGCAGGCGCAGTTTCCGCCTGCGCCGTTGCAGCGATGAGCGCCACAGCCAGTGCAGTGGCATTGAAGAACGTTTGCATGGGGTGCCTTATCTGACGGGGGGAACACGACACGGGTGCTGATCTTGCCGCCGTTCACGGCGAATCGCACGCTCCCGGCGGGCTCGACTGCGAGGGATCCGCTCACGCACAGAGTTCGGTATAGTACCCGCCGATTGCGCCGGGCACTGGTGCAGTCCGGGCACCCGCCTCCAACCTCAAGGGGACAACACATGAACAAGAGTCGCGCCGCGATGGCGCTCTTCGCTCTCGCTGCCTGTGGCATTGCGCTCGGCGCGCCGCCGCAGCCGTTGAGCGTGACCGAAACGGTCGAGATCAAGGCGCCGCTTGACAAAGTGTGGGCGGCCATCAAGGACTACGACGGACTACCCAGCTGGCACCCCGGCTTCGCCAAGGACGAGATCGTCAAGGGGACCAACAACACGCCGGGTGCGGTGCGTGCGCTGACCATCAAGGACGGTCCGACGTTCACCGAAGAGCTGCTCGCGTTCAGCGAGAAGGATCACTCTTATAAGTACCGGATCATCGAATCGCCCCTGCCGCTGCAGGACTACGTCTCGACGGTCTCGGTCGCGGCGGGCAAGGACGGCACGACGGTGGTCACGTGGGTGGGCAATTTCAAGCGCAAGAACCCGGCCGATAATCCGCCGGAAGCCGAAAGCGACACCGGCGCTGTCAACCTGATCAAGGGTGTGTATCGCGGGGGCCTCGACAATCTGAAGAAGCAACTGGAAACCTGAGAGGCCACACGCGCAGGCTCACCCGCCGGGAAGGCGGGTGAGCGAATCGAACGCCAGGAAATCCCAATGATCTCCCGGCAGACGCGAGCGAACGATTACGGGTTCGGCGCCTTCGACTTGTCGAGCGCCTTGTTGTACTCGTCTGAGCTCAGCGAGCCGTTCTTGTCGCCATCGATCTCGCCGAAGCGTGAGGCGATCAACGACTGCTTCTGAACCTCTTCCTTGCTGATGGAGCCATTGCCATCCGTATCCAGCGAGGAGAACTCAGGCCACTGCTGATCCTTCGTCCCGTCGTCTCCGCCTGCGTGGCCGCGGGCTGTCCCTCTGCGGGCATCTGTTCCGCGGGCATCTGCTCTGCCGGTGCCGGTGTTGCAGCCGGTTGCTCCGCGGGCGTGTAGGGTTCCTGCGCAAGCACGGCACCCGAGGCCAATAACGCGGCCAGCGCCGCCAATCTGATTGATCCGTTCATCTATGATGCTCCTTGCATTTGCCTGACAAACCCGCCGGCCGAAGCCCGCGGGATAACAGGGAGTTATGCAGCGTCCATGCCAGCCGCTTTCGCGACCAACTATCAAACGCTTGCGGCCATCCAGTGAAAAATGACGAAAGCCCCGGCAGCAATGCCGGGGCTTGATTTGCATTTTTTATCCACGCGTGACGCGTACTTAGAGCGACTTCAGATACTGCACGAGGTCAGCCTTTTCTGACGCCGTGAGATTCAGCGCCAGCACTTTCTGATAGTGCTCGGTGACTTCTTCCAGGTTGGCGAATCGCCCATCGTGGTAGAAGCCGCCCTGCTGCCGCGTGAACAGGCCAGCCAGCGGCGTCGTGCGGTAGAACTTCTTGTCGGGCGAGCGCGACGCCTGGAAATCGTCGATGCCGATCTCTTCCGCGGTGTGCATGGACCAGCCGGGCTCCGTAAAGAGCGGCGGCACGTGGCAAGTGGCGCACTTGGCCTTGCCGTTGAAGATCGCCTGCCCACGCTTCGCCGCCTCGGCATTGAAAGAATCCTTCGGCGGTTCTGGCGCGGGGAGCGACAGCTGGTAGTAATGCAGCGCCGCCAACTTCGGTGTCACGAGGTCGGGGTTGCTGCGCTTGTTCCACATGCCGGAGCGCGCGGCCACGGGATACTGCTGCGCATCCTGCATGCGCGGGTCAAAGAAGGTGCCCTTGCCGTACATCTGCGTATTGGCCACGTACGCATTCCAGTAGGTCACCGAGCCCCAGCCGTTGTAGGTGTGAAGATTCACACCCGCGAGACCGAATGCCGCCGGCAGCAGCGTTGCGGCAGACTTGCCGTCCGGACGCATCGCCTTGCCGTCTTGATTGAGCTCGGCGTCGTACTTGCCCGGGCCCCAGCTCATCAGGACTTTGCGCACCGTCGCCTACATCGACGCCGAGCAGATCGGCAAAGGGTTTGAGCGTCGGCGCCATTGCGACCACCGCACCGACATTGAGGTCACGATTCGGCCAGCCATCGAGGCGGCTGCCGATACCCTTCGTCAGTGAGTTGTCCACGGTCGAGTGGCACAGCGCGCAAGTAATTCCGATGGAGGTCATCTTGTCGCCGTCGAAGACGCCCTTCACACCCACCACCGAATTCGCGCGCAACAGCGCCAACGTGGTCTCCGGGTTGTCGAGGCTGACCGCGCTTTCCTTGATCGCCTGCACCAGGATATTCGTGAGCTTGCCGGCATCGACTTTCAAACCGGCCTGTAGGGCCTGGCGGGGCGTGAGGCCTGCGCCGACACCGCCCTGCTTCTCACCAAGAATGGCCTGGTGCAACCGCAGCTGACCGCCCCAGAAATCTTCGCTGCCGAACGAGTCGTAGCGGAAGATCTCCCGGCCCTCGTCCAGCATCTTCTTCGAGTGTTCCTGAATGCGATTATCGAAGTCGGTGCGCTTCTTTTCTCCCTCCACGGCGGGATCCGTCTCCACGTCCTTGGGGATGGGTGCGCACGACAGTGCGAGCAGACACGAGAGAGCGGCTATTGCGAGACGCGTTCTATCCATAGAATCACTCCAAGTACGCCGGAGATCCGATCCAGCGTTTCAGTGGCTTCTGTCATTGGAATGCCACGCGCGGTGCGTTGGTTCCGCACTGCATTTTTTGCAAAGCGCCGTCGTCACCACGCGACGCAAGACGCACGAAACCTGGCCGTGAATGTCCGATATCGACACGGCCCTACTGGAGTACATGACATGAACAAGCGCCTGCTGTGCGGACTCGTTACCGCGCTCGCCACGATGTCGGTCGTTGCATGGACTGCCAACGCCGGCGACCACAGCTCATCCTCGGGACATGCCGAGGTGCAGATGATGGACACGAATCAAGACGGCAAAGTGTCCGCTGACGAGCACGCTGCGGGAGCGAAGGCGATGTTCGCCCGGATGGACGCCGATCACGACGGTAACGTCACCAGTGCGGAGATGGACGCGGGTCGTAAAGCCATGAAGAAGGACGACCACGGTTCCAAGCACGACGATCCCAGCTCCGGCGGCGACGATCACGGTTCCAGGCACCACGATTCCGGGAACAAGCTGTCTTCAGCCGACAAGATCAAGGTCGTCGACACCAATGGCGACGGCATTTTGTCCGCACAGGAGCACGAGGCCGGCTCGCAGCGCATGTTCGCCAAGATGGACGCGGACCAGGACGGTACATTGAGCGCGGCCGAGATCGACGCGGGCCACAAGACGATGATGAAGAAGACGAACTGATAGAGACTTCCCGATCACGGCCCCCGTTTGACGCGACGACCCTGATTCTCTAGAAGGGGCCCATGGTCCGGGGCCCCCTTCTCTCGCGACGCGATGTCCTGCTCGGCGGGGCATGCCTCTGCTGTCTTTCGGGTCTCGCTGCGCGAGCGCATTCAAGCAGCGGCTCGGCCGCGATGCAGGAGGTCGCCTCCGGCATTCACATTCGCAGCGGCGTGGACGAAGAAGCGACGGCTGCCAACGCCGGCGCCATCGCCAACATCGGCTTCATCGTCGGGCGCGAAGCGGTGGCGGTCGCGGATCCCGGCGGAAGTCTCAGCGACGGTGAGCGTCTGCGTGATTCGATTCGCAGGGTCACTGACCTGCCAATTCGCTATGTCATTTTCTCCCACGTCCACCCCGATCACATTTTTGGCGCCGGGGCATTCCTGGCGGACGAGCCGACCTATGTCGGACACGCCCGACTTCCCTATGCGCTCGCTGAGCGCGGCGAGTACTACCGCAGACGGCTTGACCAGGCGCTGGGCAAGGATGCCTCCGGACCGGTCGTGATACCCACGATGCTGGTGACGGAGCACGCCGAGATCGATCTCGGCGACCGGGTGCTGTCACTCACCGCCCACCCCGCTGCGCATACTGATTGCGACCTCAGCGTGTTCGATCGCCAGACCGCCACGCTTTTCCCCGCCGACTTGTTGTTCGTGCGTCACGTTCCGTCGCTCGATGGCAGCATCACGGGGTGGTTGAAGGAACTCGCGGCGCTCAAAGCACTCCCGGCGCAGCGCGCGGTTCCCGGCCATGGACCGGCAGCTGTGAACTGGCCTTCCGGCGCCACGGACCTCGAGCGTTACCTCGAGGTCTTGCTGCGTGAGACCCGCCAGGCCGTGGCAAAGGGCATGGAGATCGGCGCGGCCGCAGAGACCGTTGCGCAATCGGAACGTGCCCGATGGGCGCTGTTCGACGATTACCACGGACACAATGTCACCAAGGCATTCAAGGAACTGGAATGGGAGTAGCCGGGCTCCCGGTCCGCGGCACCGCTCCCTTGCAGTATGCTAGGCGCACACGAGGCGACAGGAATTCGACATGATGACTCCCAGGGGCTCGCTGCCGGTAATTGCGTTGTGTGCCCTCGGATCGTTGTCCGCGGTTTGCAGTGCCGAGGTCGCGGACGAAGACGCCGTTGCGCGAACCGAGCGCTGGAAGGTGTTGCAGGAAGCGATATTCGGCGATCGCGCGGTGCGCGATGGCAGCGGCGTCATCGAGCTCGATGCGCCGCCGCGCGCGCTCGATGCGGCGCTGGTCCCCGTCGGCCTGCGCCTGGTCGGCGACAAGCCGGTCAAGGCCCTCTACCTGGTCATCGACAACAATCCCTCCCCGCTCTCCGCCCACATTACTTTCGGACCCACAGCGGATCCGCGCAGCCTCACGCTGCGGGTCCGCGTGGATGAGTACACGCTCATGCACGCCATCGCGGAGACGCAGGATGGCTCGCTGTACGTTGCGGAGAAGTTCGTGAAAGCCGCCGGCGGCTGTTCTGCGCCCGCCGGATCGACGACCGAGCAGGCGCTCAAGGAAATGGGCCGCATGAAGCTGCGCCTCCTCGGCGACTTCGCGGCTGGCAAGCCGCTCCAGGTGCAGCTGATGATCCGGCATCCGAATTTCAACGGCATGCAGATGGACCAGATCACGCGCTACTACACGCCGGCGCGCTTCATCAAGACCACGGAGGTCACGTACGAGGGCAGCCGGGTATTTCACCTCGAATCCGACATCTCGATCAGCACCGACCCGGTGATCATCTTCGGCTTCGTGCCGCAGGCGAAGGGCAAGCTCAAGGTCGTCGTCCGCGATACCGATGACGGGACCTTCGCGCACACATTCGACGTGCCACCGCCCACATCGTGAACTTCTCAGTGGCTGCCGTCGCCCGAAGGCTCTTCGCCTGCGCCTGTGCGGCGGCGCTGCTCGCGGGCGGGATGAGCGCGGCGACCGAACCGCCGGCTCCGCTCCCACAGGCCGCGACCGCCCCGGCGGAGCCGGAGGACTACTGGACCGGCCCCATCAACTCGCCCGTGCCCGCAACGATTACCGGCGGCACGGTGATACACACGCCAGAACTGAAAGAACTGCTCGCGCGTAACGGCATCGTGCTCGTGGAGGTCTCAAACGCGTCCCGCCGCCCGGAGAACCTTGCGCCGGGTGCACCGTGGCTGCCGAAGCCACACACGGTTATTCCTGGGAGCGTGTGGATCCCGGGCGCCGGCATGGGCGCGATTGCGGTGGATGTCGAAGAGACATTTCGCGATGGACTGCGGCACGCAACCGGCAACGAGCTCGACCGGCCCATCGTCATCTATTGCCACGAGCAGTGCTGGCTGAGCTGGAACGCGGCCAAGCGCGCGATCCGCATGGGCTACCGCGGCGTCCACTGGTATCCGGAAGGCATTGAAGGCTGGCGTGCGGCCGGATTGGAAACTTCCGTCATCGAGGACAAGTCCGTGGCGACCCCTGCCGCCCCCTGACGAGCTTGTACGGCTTGCACGCCGCTTTAACTTCCTTACTCTGACGTCGACTGCACCCCTGCAGAGGCAACGTGCTTGACCTCTGCCAGCGGGGACTCGAGCTCCACTGCTGGGACGCCTTGCACTTTCGCGCCAATACGCGGCGCGAAAGTCGCCTGCAACACGTCGGGCTTGCCCGAGTGCACGGCCCGCTCGAGGAATCTGTCGGTCGCGGACGGTGCCCGTCTCAGCACTTCGAGCGCGCGATCCGCCGATCCGACGCCATTGGGAGCGGCACCCAGGAAAGACACGAGGACGATGAGGGCGCCGATGGTCAGGAACACCTCGGTTCCTCCAATGGATCGCCTGCGCTTCATGACCACGACTCCTGCGAATATCATTGCTTGCATGATTTCAAGCATGATTCGTGCCACCGGGAATTCGGCCTGGACTCCCGGGGAATCGCCTGTCGACGCGAACTGTCTGCGACTCGGACGGGTCTTACGCCTGCGTCATGAGCAATCCATCTGATCTGCGTGCGATCCGCGAGCTCGCTTACCGGTTGTGGGAAACGCGTGGCCGGCGGCCGGGACACGCCGTGGAGGACTGGCTCGACGCTGAGCGCCAGGTCAAGGCGTCGCAGGATCCGGTTCCCTCCTCCGACTCCGACGTGCCGGCGAAACGGTCGCGCAAGCGTGCCAAGAAGGCCGCTCCCGGCAAGGCACCCATCGTTCCCCTGGATGACAACGCGAACAATCCGCCAGAAACGCCCAAGGTGGGGTCGCGAGACGCTCCCGGCGGCTGAATTGCGGCCGCACGTTTCCGCTCAGGTCCGACCGCTGGCCACTGCGATCTGCTCGGCCCCGTCCGTAGTGCGCGTGCTGTTCATGCGGGAAGACTCCGGCAGTCCGTGCCGGGGACTGTAGGGCCGATGTCGGAAATCAGCGTGGGAATGCGCCGACGCGCGGGCCAGCCAAGGGCGCAGGCGCGACGTCCACGGGTTGGCGGCAGCCGCTATTTCAACCTTGCAGGATCCGCACGTCGTGCCGTGGCACAGGGGCCGTCAGGCGCCGCGCGCGAAACGCATCGATGATCGCCAGGTTGATCTCGCCCGTCGCTGGACCGAAGTCGTCCACGCTCACCCAGGGCTTGATCGCAATCTGGACGGAGGAGTCCGCCAGTCGAACCACCTGCACGACCGGCGCCGGGTCTTTCAACACGCGCGGGTTCTTTTGCAGCACCTCCTCCACTGCGGCGACGGCGGCGTTGAGATCGGCATCGTAGGCCACGCCCACCGCGGCATCGACCTGCCTGATGTTGCCGAAGTTGTGCAGTATTTCTCCGGCAATCTTGCGATTGGGAATCACCACCAGCGATCGGTCGGCATGACTCAGCGTGGTGCTGAAGAGGTTGATCATCTCGACACGACCCTCCTCGCCCGTGATCGAGATGTACTCGCCCACGCGGTAGGGCTTTGTGAAGATGATGGAGAGCCCGGCCGCGATGTTGCCGAGGACGCCCTGCATGGCAAGCGCGATGCCCGCTCCAGCGATCCCGAGACCTGCGATCAGCGGCAGCAATTCGACGCCCAGGTTCTGCAACGCCATGATGAGGAAGAGCATGAACACCAGGGCCTTGACCACGCGTCCCAGCAGCAGGCGAACCGGCGGTTCGAGCTCGAAGTGCGACAGGGCGCGACCCGCCCAGCGGCTGATCCAGCGACTGACGACGGCGCCGACGATAAGGATAAGGATCGCCACCAGGACCTTGGGGCCGAACCTGACCGCCAGATCGACGAGGGTGTTCTTGGCCTGGCTGATCGTTTCGAGTTGATTATCCACTGCCCGCCCCCGACGATTCCGCTAGTGCCGTTAGTCTAGCAGCCGGATCGCGCCAATCCGGCGTGGCTGATCGCGTCGGCGCATCGGGGCGAATATCATGCGCTGAACCTGTGTGGCTGACCGGATCGGCAGCGACACAGACAGAATCCTGAAGAGGGAAGCAATCATGCAGCAGTTGCGCCCAGCTTCCAGTGCGGCGGGTGCGGCCGAGATGGCCGACGCCGACACGCCGTTCATCCACAATGCCTGGTACGTGATCGCCGAGGCCACCGAGGTCACGCGCGCGTTGATCGCCCGCACTGTGCTGGGCCGCAGCGTCGTCCTGTACCGAACGGAAGCGGGCGCTGTCACCGCGCTACAGAATCGTTGCTGTCACCGCTCCTTCCCGTTGTCTCACGGCCGTCTCGATGGCGACACTCTCGTCTGCGGCTATCACGGCTTGCGCTATGACACCAACGGCCGCTGCATCGAGATACCGATGCAGAAAAGCGTGCCTGCATCCGTCCGCGTGCGTGCGTATCCGACCCTGGAGCGCCGTCCCTTTGTCTGGATCTGGATGGGCGATGAGACGCGGGCGGATCCCGCCGCCCTGCCCCACCAGGAGTGGATGGATCACCCCGATTGGGACACGCGCTGGGGGTATCTCTACATCAAGGGCAGCTACGTGCACCTGCACGAGAACCTGCTCGACCTGTCACACCTGAGCTTCCTGCACGCGAAGACTTTCGGCACGCCGGAATACGCGCGCGCGCCGGTCGAGACGAAGATCGACGGCGATGATTTCCAGGTGTGGCGTCACGTCGAATGCCGGCTGCCGCCGATCTATGCCGAACCGCTCGGCTGGTCGGGCGCGCGGGCACTGCGCAGCTCCGGCTCGCGGTTCGTCGCGCCGGGTCTGCACGTCAACACCGGCATCTTCCGCAACCTCGATCGCCCCGATGACGCAGCCGTGCAGCCAACGGTGAGGGTGGCGCAGGTGATTACCCCGGAGACCCAGCGCAGCACGCACTACTGGACGCTGCAGGCGCGCAACTTTGCGCGCGGGGACTCCGCGATGGGCGATTTCATGATCGAGCAACAGCTCGCGGCCTTTCGCGAGGATGTGTTCGCGCTCGAGCGCATCACCGAGATGCAGGCGTTGGAAGCAGGTCAGCCGCTGCGCGAGATCAGCATCCCCACGGACAAGGCGGGCGTGTTGATGCGCCGACGCCTGAAGCAACTCGCCGACCTGGAGCGCTGACGCCCAACGGGCGCTAATACCACCGGCTCGTGCCGACGCTCATGTAGCCGTGGTTGCCGACTGGAATGCCGACGCTCAGTCCCACGCCGACGTTACCGCTGCATCCGCTGAGTGAGAGCGTCGAAATCAGCACCGCGAGTGCTCCGGCGAAGCGAATGATCTTACGCATCGTTCTGCTCCCGTTCATTTACTCACCTTCTGCAGCACCAGGATTGCGCCGCTCGGATCCGTGACCACCGCCATTGTGCCCTCGCGCAGCTGCGCCGACGGGGCCAGTATGATTTTGCCGCCCAGCGCAACGACACGGTTCGCCGCCGCGGCTGGGTCATCGACACCGAAGTAGGTCAGCCAGGCGGGCGACGCCTGCTCGGATGGATTCTTCAGAATCCCTGCGCGCGTGTGTCCATCGCGCACCAGCAGCGTGTACTGGCCGCCGCGCCGTTCGACAGTCTGCGCTTCATAGCCGATCACCGTGCCATAAAAGCGCGCCGCCGCCGCGGGATCGTTCGAGACCAACTCCGTGCCGACGACCCGGCCGGCTGCGGGCGCTGTCGTCATGTCATCGGGATCGCCGAGCTTGCTACGCGCGAGACCGATGACGGCGCCCTCGGGATCGACGATCGCCGCGACGCGTCCCAAGCCGATCGTGCGTGCGCTGACGGCGACCTTGCCGCCGGCAGCGGTGGTCGTTGTCACCGACGCATCCACGTCGTTCACCGATATGTAGGGCAACCAGCGCGACACCGGTTTGCCTTCCGAAGGCGGCTTGACCTCGACCATGCCGGCCACGTAGATGCCGCCGGCTCGCGCGAGCGAGTACGGAGCGCCGCTGGGTCGTGTCACGTTCTCGAAGGTCCACCCGAAAAGCTCGCCGTAGAAGCGGCGCGCCGCCTCCAGGTCCTCGGTGACCAGGTCGTTCCAGACGATCTTGCCGAGCAGCGGCGTGGCTGAGAACGACATCGCCGAGGTATCGATCTTGGCGGTTGAGACGCAACCCGCCGGCACGGCAAGCACCAAGACGGCAGCGAGGCACACGCCGATCGGCAGTCGCGATGCGATCAGTCTTCGGGCCGACAGTTGCATTTTCATTTTCTCCTCGTGCAAGCCGTGCTTGCACGCGGCGGAATCCGCTGCAAGCTTGCCAACTTCCTTGGCGGGGGCGATCTAGCCGCCGGCGGCCTTCCCGCGCAGCTCCGCCTCGATCTCCGCGGCCAAGGTCTCCACTTGCGTCAGGGCGCGCCCGGTCGCCGAACTCTCACCCTTGGCCCAGGCCGCCTGGAGTTTGAGCACCGCCCCGTAAAGTTCGCGGGCAGCGTTGGCAGCCTCCTCGTAATGCCCCAGCGTCATGTCGCCAGTGACACGCAATATCAGCGCGGTGACGTTCCGCTGCTCAAAGTCCGCCGCCTTGGGATCGGAGGCGTTGACCATCGCGCACGCGAGGTCGACTTGCGCTTTCAACTTCGCCAGTTTCTCCGCGGTGGTCATGTCGCACTCCGCAAGGACTCGCCGGGTCTTCCAGCTGCTAGCTTCGCTCGTCGATCTGAATGGAAACGACAGCGAACTCCGAGCCGCTGCCGCGCGGCTTCACGGCGACCAGCCGATGGCTTTCCTTCGTGCCAGTGGCCAGCTGGATCTCGCTCGAGGCCGACTCTTCCTTGCACGTCGGCTGCCTGGATTCATCCTCGAAGTCGATGTCACCCTTGCATTCGAACACCGGACCGAACGCTCCCATCTTATCCTTGTAGAAGTCGACGATCGCCTGGGGCGCGTCGTTGCTTTCGAACTTCGCAGCCGCTACGTGCATGCCGAACACCGAGGTGTTCATCCGGATGTCAGCGCTCTCGTGCTCCTCATCTTCATCGCGCGCAGGCTGCGCCCCCGGATACACGGGCAGTCCGGTCTCCTGGCCGCCCTCGCTGCTGCGCACCGAGATGTCGCCGAAGGGCGTGCGGACATCGACGTTCTTGTCCTTGCCTCGCCCATCCACGTCGACATCGCAAGCAGCCAGCAGCAGCGTTCCGAGTGCAACGGCCAGAGCCAGGCGTGGGTGATGGAAGTCATTCATGGACAGGCCCTCGAGAGATTGCTGCGCACGGGCACGGGGGAGATTGGAATCATCTCAGCGGGACAGGTTCGCGGCAAGCTCACTGCCGCCATGCGGAGGCGCCGGGCCTTTCAGGCCCTCAGATGGGTCGATCGATCGACGTGGCGAGTGGTGTGAAGAGCTTCGGACCCGCCTCGGACATGTACCAGCAGTCTTCCATGCGGATGCCGAATTCGCCCGGGATGTAGATTCCGGGCTCATCGGAGAAGCACATGCCGACCTCGAATGGAGTCGTATCGTTGCGCACCAGGTTGGGAGGCTCATGTCCATCCATCCCGATCCCGTGCCCGGTTCGATGCGACGTGCCGGGCAAGCCGTAGTCCTTGCTCCATCCCTTGCCCTCGTAAAAAGCGCGCACCGCCTTGTCGACCGCACCTACGGGGACGCCGATCTTCGCCGTCTCGAGGGCAAGCTCCTGGCCGCGCTTGACCGTGTCCCACACTTCACGCTGACGCGGCGAAGGTTCGCCGAAGACCCAGGTGCGGGAAATATCCGACTGGTAGCCGTGCACCGAACAGCCGGTATCGACCAGCACGACCGAGCCCTTGCGAATCGTCTGCTCTTTCAGCGACCCATGCGGATACGCGCTGGCCTCGTTGAGCAGCACCAGCGAAAACTCGTGTGTGCCGCCGAGCGCCTCGGTCGCCGCCACCAGCATCTTCATGATGTCGGGACCGCGCATGCTGGCCTCGATTCGGCCGTGCACATGCTTCAATGCCGCGAACGTGACGTCGTTGGCTGACTGCAGCAACGCAAGCTCGGTCTGCGACTTGATCATGCGGCAGGCGCGAACGAGCTCGTCTCCAGAAACAACCGTGCGCCCCCTGCCCCACGCCTGGCTGACACGATCGATGATGAAGAAGCGTGTGGTGGACTCGACCGCGAGCGGGCCTTCGGGTGCGGCGTTCTCGCGCAAGGCGCTGGCGATCAGATCGAAGGGGCTCTCATCTTCTTTCCAGGGCCGAACGTCGCCCGCGACCTTCAGCGTCTCGCGGATGGAGGGCTCTTCAAAGAAAGGAGTGACGACCACCACGCCGCCCTTCGCCGGGATCAATGCCGCGGTCGTTCGCTCGGACCTCCACCAGCGAATGCCCGTGAAATACTCCAGCGAGGATCCTGATTCGACCAATAACGCCGCGACCTTGCGCTGCTGCATGAGGGATTGCAGCTTGGCGACCCGCGCGGCGTGCTCCTGGGCCGTGATGGGCTGGGCATTCTTCGTCAGCGAGCTCAGACCTGTTGTCGCCGAATCGCCCTCGTCAGCGCTCGCGCTGGCAGTAAGTGCGGCGCCGGCGGATGCCATCGCAACGAAGTCACGTCTCGAAACGGTCGTCATCGGATCCTCCCAGCGGATTGTTCTGATGGCTGCGTCAGATTCTATCCTGCGCGCCAGGCCCGTTGCGCCTTCAGAAGCCTCGGTGCGATGAGCTAGACTAGGCGGAAAGAACAAGCCGGAGCACACCCATGAGCCTCGTATCGTTCGGTCAACCTGATGACGGCATCATCCAGATGGCGTACGTCGTTTCGGACATTCACCAGGCCATGGACGTGTGGATCAGCAAGCTGAAGGTTGGCCCGTGGTTCCTGCTGCCGCATTTCTCGGGCGAGGACCCCAAGTATCGCGGCAAGCCATCGAATGCCGACGTCTCGCTGGCGATGAGCTTCGCCGGGCACATGAACGTCGAGCTCATCCAGCCGAACAACGACGCTCCCTCCGTGTACCGCGAAGTGCTCGACGCCCGCGGACCCAGCTTTCACCACTGGGGCATTGCGACAGCGAATTTCGATCGCGACGTGAAGCGCTACGAGGCCGCCGGCCATGAACTGGCCTTCTACCTGCGCGTTCCCAGCGGCGGCCGCGTCGCCTACATGGACACGACCGCGCAGATGCCGGGCTTCGTGGAACTGATCGAGCTGGGCGGCGCCTTCGAGCCCGTGTTCAACTCTTTCTATCGGGCGAGCATCGGCTGGGACGGCAAGGACCCGGTGCGCTCCTTTATTTAGGCACCAGGAGTCGCCCGGCATTCTCGGGCGGCCGGCCGATGACCGCGGCATCGCCCCGAACCACGATCGGGCGCTGCATGAGGATCGGGTCGGTCACGAGCGCGTGAATCCACTCCCGGTCGCTCAGCTGCTTGCCGGCGTATTTCTCCTGGAAGACGGACTCATTCTTTCTTACGAGCTCCAGCGGCGCGATCCCCAGTTTGCGCACGATCGCAGCGAGCTCAGCCTCGCTCGGGGGCGTCTTGAGATATTCGATGACACGCGGCGTGATGCCGGCCGCTTGAATCATTGCCAGGGTCTCCCGGCTCTTGGTGCATGAGGGGTTGTGATAGATGGTCAACGCCTCGTCACTGGCTTTCACGCGTCACCTCCGCATTATTTGACGTTCGCCTGTTTCCATGTACTGGCCCTTCAGTCGACAGGCCATCCGCTCGGCGGAGGCGTCGAGCTCGCCACTTCTCGATACGCCTTCCACCCACTGCCGGTGTTTCGGAAGAGTACGAGATAGGTGTCATGCAGCTTCACTGGTTCGGTTGCGCCTCGAGGAATGTAGGTTGTCGTGGCTGTGCCGAACTCGTAGGCCCACTCCTTGCTCAATGCGACGACCTCGATGGGTTTGATTGCGATCCGGGAGCCGGGCGGGAACGGCGCTCCCGCCGCAGCCGCGGTCATAGCGTCCCAGTCTGCTCCTCCCGGGCGCACCATCACGACCCCTTCCGCCAGGAGAGGAGTCATCGCGCTGGCGTCTCCTGACGCGACGGCGGCCTCATATGCGACGCGGAGCTTGTCAATCTCAGCGCTGATTGCCGAAGTCTCTGTCGTGGTCTGCTCGCCGGATGGCTTGCCCTGACACGCCCCGAGGACGCACAGGGCAGCTAGCGCGACAGCAGCGGCGCTCACCTTCGTTTTGTCATCGAGCCGCAAATGAATTCGCGTAGCAGTTTGATGCAGCATGAACATGCCCTCGCCTCTGTGCCAAGCCGCCCGCGGGTGGGAGAAGAAGGATATCTAGAGTAGGCTTACGCCCGCCCTGCAAACAATAACTTGGGGATGCTCATGCTGCACCGATCTGGGATCGCTTTGCTCGTGGCTGTCGTTTCGTGCCTGTTGCCCGGGCTTGCACTGGCAGGGACGCTCGACGAAATCAAGAAGTCCGGAGAGATCCGCATTGGCTACCGTACCGATGCACCGCCTCTCGCGTTCAACGACGCTTCGGGTCAGGCCGCTGGCTATTCCGTCGATCTGTGCAAGCGCATCGCCACCGCCGTGAAGGAAGACCTGAAACTGGCGGATCTCAAGATCACGTTCGTGCCGCTCACCTCCGCCGATCGCCTCGAGGCGATCATCAAGAACAAGGCCGACATCGAGTGCGGGGCCACCACGATCACGTTGTCGCGCGAGGAGAAGGTCGATTTCACCCTGATGACCTTCGTCACCGGTGGCAGCCTGCTCTCGCTTGCCGGCGCAAACGTCAATGGTCTTGGGGACGTTGCCGGCAAGTCGGTTGTGGTCGTCACCGGCACCACGTCGCAAGCCGCGCTCACCAGCGCCCTGACCAAGAACCTGATTGATGCCAAGGTGATAGCCGTCGCCACCCGCGAGGAGGCCATGAAACAGCTGGACGCCAAGCAGGTCGTTGCTTTCGCCTCCGACCAGATCGTCCTGATCGGGCAGATCATCCAGTCGGCCGATCCGAAGAAATACAGCCTGGCGCGCGAGCTCTTTTCCTATGAGCCCTACGCCTTCGTCGTCAGGCGCAACGACGCCGATTTCCGTCTCGTGGCCAACCGCGCGCTGGCGCAGGTCTATCGCACCGGCCAGATCGAGCAGTTGTACGGCCGGTGGTTTGGGCAGGCTGGCATCAAACCCTCGCCGGTGCTGACGGCGATGTACGGGTTGCAATCGCTTCCGGAGTAGGCTCTCGCGCTCACCGCGCCTGCGAGGTGATGGCAATGATCCTGGGAATGTCGCTCGCAACTTTCACGCTGCTGCACACCATCATCAGCCTGCTCGGCATCGCCTCGGGCCTCGTCGTTCTCTTCGGAATGCTGAGCGGACGGCTGCTCAACGGCTGGAACAGCTTTTTCCTGTGGACCACCATCGCGACCATCGTCGCGCTGGGCATCCGCGCCGCGAAGAGATTTCCGCCGCTCTCGCCGGCGACTGCCCAGTAGCACGACCGCAAGGTCGCTCGGACAGCGGACGAACACGTGAGTAGCGGCACGAACAAGCCCCGCATCCTGCTCGCCGACGACCACCGGTTGGTCGCTGAGGGGTTGAAGGGCCTGCTCGAACAGGAGTTCGAGTTCGTGGGCATCGTCGAGGACGGTCGCGCCATGGTCAGGGCAGCGCGCGAATTGCACCCTGATGTGATCGTGGCCGATATCTCCATGCCACACCTCAATGGCATCGATGCCCTGGTGCAGATCAGGCAGGAGAGCCCGGATGTGCGAGTCGTTTTCCTGACGATGCATCGTGAGCTGGCCTATGCACGACGCGCACTCAAGGCAGGCGCCGCTGGCTTCGTGCTTAAGCACTCGGCGCCCGCGGAGCTGGTGCTGGCGGTGCGCGCCGCGTTGCAGGGGCGCACATTCATCAGCCCGGACATTGCCGGGCAGTTGCTGGGGACGGTGAACCAGGCTGCACCCGGCAGTCCCGACCCGGTCGCAGCAATCACGCCGCGACAGCGCGAGATTCTGCAACTCCTCGCGGAGGGCCGCTCGGCCAAGGAAATCGGGTCGGCGCTCGACCTGTCGGCGCGTACCGTCGAGGACCACAAGTACCGGCTCATGGAGGCTCTTGGGATCGAAAACAGCGCCGAGCTGATCCATTTCGCGATCAAGCACGGCATCGTTCCGTAGTCAGTGACCAGGTGCCGTGACGTACCTTACCGGCGAACTGCTGTTTGTCATTGCGATCGAGGCCGCGGCGATCGTCACGCTGCTGTTCCTTGGGACGCGGCTTAGACGTGCCGCGCGGGCACTGCGCGAGCGGGAGGAGCATTTTCGTCTGGTCGCGGATCGCGCGCCCGTGATCATTTGGACGGCCCGACCGGACACCACACTCGACTACGTCAACGGCACCTGCGCGGATTTCACAGGGCTGCCAATCGAGAAGCTGCTGAACGAGGGCTGGCTGGACACGGTTCACCCGGAAGACCGGGACCGCGCCGTCGCCACCTACACGCCGGCAGTCGAGGCACGCAGACCATTTCACTTCGAGTACCGCGTGCTCAGAGCCGACGGTATTTATCGATGGTTGCTGGCCTCGGGTGTGCCGAGGTACGAGTTGGGCGGCGCCTACGCCGGGTACGTTGGTTGCGACGTCGACATCACCGAACGCAAGCAGGCCGAGGAGCTGATGCGTGAGAGCCAGGCTGAGGTCCAGCAGCTGGCCGACCGTTTGTTCACCGCGCGCGAGGATGAGCGTCGCCACCTTGCGCGCGAGCTGCACGACGATCTGACACAGCGAATCGCCCGGCTCGCGATCGACGCAGGCCGCATCGAGCTTGACCTCGGGGTGAATGCGGGGATTGCTACGGTCATGCGGCAGGAGCTAGTGCGGCTGAGCGAGGACGTACACGCACTCTCGTATCGGCTCCACCCAACGGTGCTTGACGATCTCGGCCTGCTCGAAGCGCTGCGGACGGAATGCGAACGGGTCGCACGTGACGCCCGGTTGTCCGTGGACGTGGAGGCGCACGGGGTGCCGCAGGCACTACCCATGGAGATTTCGCTGTGCCTGTTCCGTGTGGCGCAGGAAGCCCTGAGCAACGCCGCGCGCCACGCGAGCGCAAGCGTCGTGAAGGTGCAGCTCTCGCCCAGCGACAGCGGACTGCGACTCGCGGTCCGCGACGATGGCAGTGGTTTTGACTTCGAGCGCTCGCAGAAGCGTGCGAGCCTTGGACTTGCAAGCATGCATGAGCGCGTGCGCCTGATGCACGGCAGGCTCGACATCGAAAGCGCGCCTGGGCGCGGGACGACTGTCGTGGCATGGGTGCCGGCATGAGCCCGGTCCCAGCTATCGTCCCGTAGTTTTGCAAAGCGACTCCCGTAGTTTTCCGGTCTGCCGGCCGCCCGGGCAGCGTGCATCCTGCGGCTGTGACCAACTCGAAGGGTACCTGCGTGTTGCTGGCCGACCGGCACCATGGTTTGCGCGACAGCGTCCGCGGGCTGCTCGAAACGGAGTTTGAAACCGTGTTCATGGTCGCGAATGAAGCCTCGCTGCTGGAAGGCGCCGAGAGACTGAATCCCGGCGTTGTTGTACTCGACCTTTCGCTCTCGGCGGGGGACCTCGGCGGCCTTATCGGTCGCGTCTCCACTCGCGCCCCGGGCGCGAAGGTGCTGCTGCTCTCCGTGCACGATGAGCCGTCGATCGCACGAGCCGCGCTGAGCGCCGGCGCCGACGCCGTCGTATTGAAGCGCGATCTCGCCACCGACCTCATGCACGCGGTCGAAGCATTGCGCGCCGGGCGCCACTATCTGTCATCGGGACTCGTGCAACCGGAGTAGGCAGTAGAAGGGAACCCGTCGTGAAACGTACTCAAGGCCGACACATGAAAGTCAACTGGATTGCGTTGCTCTTGATTGTGGTTGCGGGTGCCGTAAGCGGAGCGCGATCATGAAAACACGCAGACTGATTGTATTCGCCACGCTGATATTCGGCATTGGCAGTGCACAGGCCGCGGAGATCGGCCATTTCGCTCCAGGTGTGCTCAACATCCGCGACTTCGCCGTGCCTGATCCGGGCTTCTACGGCGTGCTCTACAACTACTACTACATGACCGATCGGCTGAACGACGCTAACGGAAATGAAGTGGGTACGGTCACGATCAACCCCGGACCCGGACCCGGTATCAGCCTGGACGTGGATGTGGACGTGGACGTTTACGCGGTGGCACCGACGCTCATCTGGGTCTCGCCGTGGAAGGTCCTGGGTGCCAAGTTCGGCGCCTACATCTCGCCGTCCTTCAGCGACACGAGTGTCGCCGCAGCACTGACGAATGCCACCGGAACGGGTCGCAACGCCGAAGGTTCACATTGGGATGCAGCGGACCTCTTCGTCCAACCGCTGTGGCTGGGCTGGACCAGGGAGCGTTGGGACTTCGCCCTCGGTTACGGCTTCTACGCACCGACCGGTCACTACGACACCGAGACCCTTACGCTGCCGATCGTCGGCCCGGTGACTGTCGAAGCCGCGGACAACATCGGCTTGGGCTTTTGGACGCACCAATTCCAGGGCGCCGTGAATTGGTATCCCTGGCCCGACCGGCGGATGGCCGTGGTCGGCGCCCTGACGTACGAAATCAACGAGAAGAAAGAGGACTTCGACCTCACGCCTGGCGATGTACTCACCTTCAACTGGGGCGTCAGCCAGTATCTGCCGCTGCGGGCGGATCAGACGCTCCTCCTCGAGCTCGGCGTCAAGGGCTACATCAGCCGGCAGGTCAGCGACGATTCGGGCTCGGCAGCCGCGAATCCCCCGGTAAAGGATGAAGTCGACGCCGTGGGCGCCCAGGTGGGCCTGACCCATGTGCCGTGGAACGCGACGCTGAACTTCCACTACTTCAGCGAGCTCGGCTCCGAGGATCGCTTCCAGGGCGAGTCCATCGGACTGAATTTCGCGATCAAGTTCTGATTTGCATCAATCCGACTCTCGGGAGATGAATATGAGAACTCAGAGATGCTGACCACGGAGATCTGCAGATGCTGCAGTGGACTTGTGCCGGGAAGGGCTTGCGCTTCTGCCTCTTCGTTCGCCACACCGATGCCGAGCGCGAGTGGGGCTACGACGTGACCCCGTTGGGCAGATTCGAAGAAGGCCTCGTGGAAGCCAACGCCAAGGGATGGACGGTGGTGGACATGAAGAAGGACTGGAAGATCATCTTTCCGCCCGAGAAGAAGTGAGATAGCTCACCGGCCGCGCGAAGCACGAGAATCTGGGCGAAGTCGAATTGACGCACTGATATTCACGAGGGAGTGCCGACATGAATCACAAGCAAGTACTCATCACGATCGCACTCGCTGGGGCACTGGCCCTGACGATAGTTCGCGCTGAGACGCCCGACAACGTGAAGACGCGCATCGGTGACCTCAAGTTTGAGCGGGGCTTTCCGACGGAGGAGACCAAGCGCAAGGTCTTCGACGAGATCGATTATCAGCGTGCCGTGCAGGCCTTCATGTGGGCTTATCCGGCCGTATCGTTCGAGGCTATCCGGGTTGGACTCAAACGGGACCTCGGCGTCGACTACTACGATATGGCCATTGCCGACAATTACCTCGACCCGAGGAGCCTCTGGCTCACCGCGAACGACACCACGATCTATGCGGCGACGAATGTCGATCTCGGCAAGTCGGGACCAGTGGTTGTCGACATGCCGCCAGGAGCGATCGTCGGAATCATCGAAGACTACTGGCAGCGGTCCATCAGTGACATTGGATTGCCGGGACCCGATGGAGGCAAGGGAGGCAAGTTCCTCATCCTTCCGCCCGGATACGAAGGCGAAGTTCCGAAGACCGGCTACTTTGTCCTGCAAGGGACGATGAACGACTACAACATTATGGTCCGCGGCATCCTCGTGAACAACGACCAGCAAGTCGCCGTCCAGAATACCAAGCGCGTCAAGGTCTATCCGTACAGCGAACGCGCCAACCCCAAGCCGAACAGATTCGTTTCGATGTCGGGAAAGGTCATGGATACGCTTCCAACCAAGGGACTTGCGTTCTGGGAAAGCCTGTCGGCGTTTATCAACAACAATCCCGTGCAGGATCGCGACCTGTTTTTCATGGGCATGCTCAGGCCGCTGGGAATTGAGAAAGGCAAGCCGTTCAAGCCCGATGCGCGTCAGCGTGCCCTCCTCGAAGAAGCGGCACGGATGGGCGAAGTCATGGGCCGAGTGACACTGATGGAAGGGCCGGAGCGATTCGGCAACCCGGAACCCTTCCCCGGCACGCATTGGCACTGGGTGTTCCAGGTGAATCCGGTTCAGCAAACTGAAAAATACGGCCAGATCGATGAACGCCTGCACTACACCTACGGCGCTATCTACACGACTCCCGGACTCGGCGTGATGAAGGCCGGTCCTGGAGGGAACTACGTCCAGGTCTTCAAAGACAAGGCCGGTAACCGCCTGGATGGCGGCAAGTCGTACCACCTGCATGTGCCTGCAAAAGCACCGGCCGCGGCCTTCTGGTCGATCACGCTATACGACACGGGAAACCGTTCCATGGTCAAGAACCAGACCAACGACTCGGCTCACTCGTCTCTCGACAAGCTCAAGACCAATGCCGACGGTTCCATCGATCTCTACTTCGGCCCCAAGTCACCGGCGGGGATGGAGAGCAACTGGACCGAAACGGTTCCCGGCCGGGGCTGGTACCCGATGTTCCGCTTCTACAGCCCGACGGCGGGACTCTTTGACGGCACGTGGAAGCTGCCGGATATCGAGTTGGTCAATTAGGTACTACCGCAATGAAACTCATGTCGAACACCAGGTAGACCGCGCGAAGCAGCGTGAACGTGTCGTTTGTCTGAGGAGTAAATGGAATGAACCGCACTTGGCTGCCATTGCTTTTGCTCGCCATCGCAACCGCTGCTTCTGCACAGGACAAACCGAACGTCGTCATCATGCTGGCCGACAACGTCGGCTACGGTGACATCGGCGCGTACGGCGCGGGAGAGGTCCGCGGCATGCCCACGCCACGCATCGATACCATTGCTGCGCAGGGTTTGCGCCTGACGCAATACCTGGTCGAGCCGGCCTGCACGCCTTCGCGCGCGGCACTGATCTCCGGGCGCTATTCGCAGAGACTGGGCCTGGCGACCGTCATCATTGGGGGCACGCCGAACACGCTTCAAGCAAGCGAAGTGACGCTGGGTGAGCTGTTCAAGAGCGCGGGCTACGCGACCGGCATGACCGGAAAGTGGCATCTCGGCGCCAGCGAACAGAGCTGGCCGACCCGCCAGGGGTTCGATGAGTACCACGTTGGGGTCTTCGAATCGTCAGATGGCGCGTTGTATCGCGATGCCATGCAGCGCAGCGGCTTGCCCGAAGCAATGATCGCTGCGACTGAGGCCGTATATCTGGGAGTCCGATGCGAATGGAGCAATGAAGAAGGCGCGGCCCTATACCCTCGACAATCGCGGTCAGGTCGAGGGTGATATCGCAAAGGCGTCGGTGGACTTCATTGAACGCAAGGCAAAGGGGAAGCAGCCGTTCTTCCTCTATGTCGGCTTCACCAACACCCACTATCCGATCAGGACGGCACCAGAGTTCGTCGGCAAGTCGCGCATCGGCCCGTACGGCGATGCGATTATGGAACTCGACTATCGCAGCGGCCAGATCCTCGATGCGATCAAGACGGCAGGTGTCGAAAACAACACAATCGTCATCTGGCTCTCGGACAACGCGGCGGCGCCGACAGGAGGACCGTCCGACACACGCTCCGGCTTCAACGGACCGTTCCGCGGCGAACTCGGCGATGCGACGGAAGGCTCGATCCGCACCGTCGGCATGGTCAAGTGGCCGGGCAAGATCGCGCCGCGCGCGAGCAACGAGATGTTCGCGGTCCACGACTGGTTTCCAACACTCGCCAGCATCATCGGGGCGAAAGTCCCCACGGACCGACCGATCGACGGCGTGGATCAGAGCGCGTTTATCACCGGCAAGCAGGCGAAATCCAACCGGAACAGCCTGATCACCTTCATCGGCGAGGAGGTCGGCGCGGTGCGCTGGCAGCAGTACCGCATCTATCCGAAGGAATTCATCATGACCACGGGCAACCCGCAGATGATGGGTCTCGCCGGCCGTCGCGCGGAAGGCAATGGCTTCCCCGCGATCTTCAACATCGAGGCCGATCCGCGCGAGGAAGTGAACGTCGTCGGTACCAACGCCTGGGTGGTCGGCCCGTACCTGAAGCTGATCGGCGAATACTATAAATCCCTGGAGAAATACCCCAATCCAAAGCCGGTCAAGCTGACTGAATTTGGTCCGTGAGGAGGAGGAGTAGCGGTTGCTGCTTGACTGCAGCGCATCCTGCAGCATGTGTGTTTAGCGGTGATGCCCATGAGGGACTGCGTCTGGAGTTGCCAGCAATGTCGAGTCGATGAACTGGCGAGAGCGTGACGTTATGAAGAGAGCATTTTTGGCTGCAGTCGCGCTCCCATTGGTGCCTGGGGCACTGATCGCGATAAGTCCTGCACGCGCTGAGGCGCCCGACCTCCTCGAGCGCCCGTTTGTCCTCAGCCTTGGCGCCTTCATCCTGAACACCGATACCAAGGTCCGACTGGGCGGCAGCACCACGGAAGCTGGCACGCCCATCGAGTGGGAGGGAGTATTCGGGAAGGGAGACGTCAACCGTTTCCGCTTCGATGGCACCTGGCGCTTTGCGGAGCGCCACGAGTTGCGGGCCACGTGGTTCGACTTTTCCCGCACGGGGTCGGGCACGGCCGACTTCGAAGTCGACTGGGGCGATGCGACGTTCCCCGCATCGACGGAATTGACGGGAACGACCCGTTTTTCGGTGTTCGAACTCTCTTACGGGTACGTCTTCGTCAGGCGCGACAGCTTCGAGATCAGCGCAACTGCGGGACTTCACTACACGCAGCTCAGGATGAGCATCTCCGGCACCGTCGATCAGGGCGGCGGCTCGGTGCCCGTCGATGCAAGCGACACCGGGAGGTTCGACGTTCCGCTGCCGGTGATCGGACTCCACGGCCTGTGGCATGTTGGACGCGATTTCTGGGTCGATGCGGGAGTGCAGTATTTCACCCTGGCATACGGCGATTACGACGGCAGCATCATCGACCTCAAGGCAACCTTGATATGGCAGCCTCGTGACTGGGTGGGTATAGGCGTCGGATACAATCGTTTCGACGTCGACGTGGATGTCGACAACTCGAGCTGGCGCGGTTCGCTGGACTGGAGCTATGAGGGCCCGCAGGTGTTCTACAGCGTTGCCTTCTGACGCCTCGCCCGAACAACACGATCAATGAACGGAGAATCACCAATGCCTGGCTTTTTTCGCAGATTGGGACAGCCTGCGGCGGTCTTTGAGCGATCGCGACATCGCATTGGCCGGTCGTCCCGACCAGCGTTTGGACTGAAGCGAGGCACGGCGATATTCGTCCTGCTGGCAGCTACATTGCCCGCACATGCCGAAGAAAAGAACGACGAACAGCGCGTGACCGTGGTTCCTACCTATGCGTTGACCAAAGACCATAAGTGGATCGGCATCGGTTATGTCGGTTATGTGTGGAGTAACGATGAGGATTACACCGTCGATTACCTCGGCCTGGGCACGATCTGGAATTTTTCGCCGAACTGGGAATCGTGGTTCCTGCTGTTCGCTACAAAAACGGACAACGAATCCGGGCCCGACGTCGAAGAGCTGCGACCGATCGTCGCCCTCAAGAATTACTTCATCAAGACCCCCGCGCTGAGGTTCTACAACATGGCGCGCGTCGAATACCGCATCCAGGACCGCGATCAGGGCGGCGCGGACACGGAATACTTCCGCCTTCGCGATCGGCTGGGTGTGGAGTTTGCTTTCGGGCCCAAGGGTCCGTGGTACGGCATGGCGGACATTGAGCCCTTTTATCGATTTGACCGCGACACGTTCGACCCTCTGCGACTACGCGTCGGGCTGGGACGGTCGCTCAACGATTTCGTGCGTGTCGAACTCATCTACCACATGCAGTTCACGCGCCCTGCATCCGGCGGTGATCTCGAGTGGACCGACAACATCTGGCGCCTGAATTTCAAGGTCTCTCGCCAACGAGGCGTGCTGCAGCAACTGTTTGGGGGCGACGTCGATGAGTGATGGCACGAAGGCGTCGCTGCCTGACGGTACCTGGAGACCGCGTGCAACGCGGGTGCTCAGACCATGTCTGCTCATCACGGCAATGTTCGTTGCAGGTGCATTCGCCGATGAGCACCAGGAATGGAGCTATGAAGGCGCGACGGGCCCAGCGAATTGGGGAAAACTGACGCCCGACAACCTGATGTGCGAGATGGGCCGCAACCAGGCACCGATCAACATCGAAGGCGCGTTGGAAACATCCGCGAAACCGCTGCAGCCCAGTTACGCTGCGGGCAGCACAACTATTGTCAACAACGGCCACACGGTCCAGGTCGACTTCGAGCCCGGCAACACGCTGGTCGTCGACGACGTGACGTTCACTCTGAAGCAGATGCACTTCCATGCGCCCAGCGAGAACCAGATCGCCGGGCAGTCGTTTCCGATGGAGGCACATTTCGTTCATGCCGACACCGCGGGCAACCTGCTGGTCGTCGCGCTGATGTTCAAGGAGGGCGAGGCCCACAGCGCTCTGGCCAAGATCTGGACCGCGTTGCCTGCGAAGGCCGGCCCGGCCCTCCCGCTGGCGAATGCCGTCACGCCGATGACATTCATGCCGAAGACAATGGACTACTACCGCTTCAGCGGGTCGTTGACGACGCCTCCCTGCTCGGAAGGGGTGCGCTGGCTGGTGCTAAAGACTCCTGCGTCGGTCTCGAAGGTGCAGGTCGACGCGTTCGAGCACAGCATCGGCCATCACAACAATCGGCCGGTGCAGCCGCTCAACGGACGCGTCATCATTGACTGAAAAAGTTGCAACAGATCTGGGATAATCCGTTTCATAAGACAGAGTACCCAGCGAATCAATCGACTGGCACTTCACGGACATACAGGGAGATGGTCATGCAATTCTCGCGATTCGCAAGCGCCCTAGTGCTGGGATTGGCCGCATCCGCCTTCATCGCAGGATGCTCGCGCAAGGATCCGGAGCAGACCGCTGGTACGCCGTCCACTGACCCTGGCGCGCCGGGGGATGCAGCCAGTGCCGGGTACCCGACGCGCGTGTTTTACGGCGACACTCACCTGCACACCGCCATGTCGATGGATGCAGGTGCATTTGGCAACCGCCTCGGCGTCGAGGACGCTTACCGCTTCGCTCGCGGCGAGGAGGTAACGGCTTCCAGCGGTCAGAAGGCGAAGCTGTCGCGCCCGCTCGATTTCCTCGTGGTGGCCGACCACTCCGACAACATGGGCTTCTTCCCCGACCTGTTCGCGGAGAAGCCGGAACTGCTGGCCAGTCCGACCGGCAAGAAGTGGTCCGACATGATCAAGTCCGGCAAAGGCGAGACCGCGGCGCTCGAGATCATCGATAACTTCTCGCGCGGCACGTTCCCCAAGGAACTGATGTATTTCCCCGGCACGGCGAACTACGCCTCGGCCTGGAAGATCACGCTCGACGCGGCTGAGAAGTACAACGAGCCTGGCAAGTTCACGGCGTTCATCGGCTACGAGTGGACCTCGCAGGTGCCGCCGGGCAACAACCTGCATCGTGTCGTCATCTATCGTGACGGCGCCGACAAGGCGGGCCAGACCGAGCCATTCACGACCTATCCGCCCGCCGGCAGCACCATCCCTGAAGATTTCTGGAAGGTGCTGCAGGCCTACCAGGACAAGACCGGCGGCCAGGTTCTGGCGATCGCCCACAACGGCAACCTGTCCAACGGCTGGATGTTCCCGTGGGACATCAACCCCGCCAGCAAACAGGCGCTGACGCGTGAGTATGCGCAGACCCGCATGAACTGGGAGCCCCTGTACGAGGTGACACAGATCAAGGGCGACGGCGAGGCGCACCCGTTCCTTTCCAAGAACGACGAATTCGCCGCGTTCGAGCTCTGGGACAAGGCCAACCTCAACCTGAGCGAGCTCAAGAAGGACGAGATGCTGCAGGGTGAATACGCGCGCACGGCCTTGCAGACCGGTCTGCAGCTCGAACAGAAGCTGGGCGTGAATCCGTACAAGTTCGGCATGATCGGTTCGACCGACTCGCACACCTCGCTCGCCACGGCCGACGACAACAACTTCTGGGGCAAGAACACGCCGGCCGAGCCGTCGGGGAAGCGGTGGGAACATCCCTTCATGAAGAATAAGCTCGCCACGATCATGGGCTGGGAGCAGGTCGGGTCCGGTTACGCCGCGGTCTGGGCAACGGAGAACACCCGCGCGGCCATCTGGGATGCGATGAAGCGCAAGGAAACCTATGCCACTACCGGACCGCGCATGACCGTCCGCTTCTTCGGTGGCTGGGACTTCGTTGATGCCGATGCGCATGCGAGCGATGTCGCCAGTGCCGGCTACAGCAAGGGCGTGCCGATGGGCGGCGATCTCGCGGCCGCCACAGGCGACAAACCGACCTTCCTCGTTGCTGCCCTGAAGGATCCGGAGGGCGGCAACCTCGACCGCGTGCAGATCGTCAAGGGATGGGTCGATGCGCAGGGCGCGCGCCAGGAAAAGGTCTACGACGTCGCATGGTCCGGCGATCGCAAGCCCGGCGCCGATGGCAAGTTGCCGGCGGTGGGCAATACCGTCGACGTCGCCAACGCCACCTACACCAACGACATTGGCGCAGCCCAGCTGACGGCCGTGTGGAAGGATCCGGACTTCGATCGCAGCCTCAGGGCGGTCTACTACGTGCGCGTGCTCGAGATTCCGACGCCACGCTGGACGGCATACGACGCCAAGCGCTTCAAGGTGAAGATCTCCAAGGAAGTGCGCATGATCACGCAGGAGCGCGCCTACACCTCACCGATCTGGTACACGCCGGCCAGCTGAGCTGGGTTTCGCCAGGCGTTTTACCGATCGCGCGACGGTACTCACAGCGGCCTCTGCCCCAAAGGACAGGGGCCGCTCTCACTGTCCTGCGCCATAATTCCAAAGGGATCGCGCACGGGCTTGCGCGACGCACAACGAAATGAGAACAAAGCGAGGAGGTATCGTGACAAGAGTGACACTGCCTGCGCTTCTCGCGCTGGGGCTTGGCCTGGTCTGTGGTGGCCAGGCGATGGCTCAAGCAGCAACGAAGCAACCGAATATTCTCATCCTCTGGGGCGATGACGTCGGGTATTGGAACGTCAGCGCCTATAACCAGGGCATGATGGGTTACAAGACACCCAACATCGATAGCATCGCCAAGGAGGGCGCGCTGTTCACGGATTGGTACGCCCAGCAAAGCTGCACCGCCGGCCGCGCCGCCTTCATCACGGGTCAGGTCGGCTTTCGTACCGGACTGCTCAAGGTGGGCCTGCCAGGTGCGAAGGAAGGTCTTCAGGCCCGCGACGTGACCATCGCGGAATTGCTCAAGGCACAAGGCTATAAGACCGGCCAGTTCGGCAAGAACCACCTCGGTGACCGGGACGAACATCTGCCCACGGCGCACGGCTTCGACGAATTCTTTGGCTCGCTCTACCACCTCAACGCAGAAGAAGAACCGGAGAACCCGGACTACTTCAAGGATCCGGAGGTACGCAAGCGCTTCGCGACACGCGGCGTGATCCACAGCTGGGCCAACGCGGACGGCACGCAGAAGATCGAGCTGACCGGCCCGCTGACCAAGAAGCGCATGGAGACGGTGGACGAGGAGTTTACCCGTGAGGCTCTGCGCTTCATGGAGGAGTCGAAGAAGGCGAACAAGCCGTTCTTCCTCTGGTGGAACTCCACCCGCATGCACATCTTCACGCATCTCAAGGCGGAATCGCAAGGCAAGACCGGCTTCGGCATCTATCCCGACGGCATGGTCGAGCACGATGCGATGGTTGGACAGTTGCTCGGCAAGCTCAAGCAACTGGGCCTCGACCAGAACACCATCGTGATGTGGTCCACTGACAACGGCGCCGAAAAGATGTCCTGGCCCGACGGCGGGACGTCGCCGTTCAGGGGCGAGAAGAACACCAATTGGGAAGGCGGATACCGAGCGCCCGTCGCCATCCGCTGGCCGGGCGTGGTCAAGCCCGGAACTGTGCTGAACGACATCTTCGCGCACGAAGACATGCTCCCCACGTTGCTGGCGGCGGCGGGTGTCCCGGATGTGAAAGAGCAGCTCTTGAAAGGCATGAAGGTCGGTAACAAGACCTTCAAAGTGCATCTCGACGGCTACAACATCACGGACGCTCTGGCCGGCAAGTCACCGAGTCCGCGTCATGAGTTCTTCTACTTCGATGACGGAGGCTCGCTCGTTGGCCTGCGCTACAACCAGTGGAAAATCGTCTTCGCTGAACAACGCGCGCATGGCCTTGATGTCTGGCAGGACCCGATGGTGCCGCTGCGCTTTCCGAAACTCTTCAACCTGCGCTCGGACCCCTTCGAGACCGCCGACGAAGAAGGCATGGACTATAAGCGCTGGCGCATAGAGCGCGCCTTCGTGCTCGTGCCCGCGCAGCAGTACGTCGGACAATTCCTTGCCACGTTCAAGGAGTTCCCGCCCAGCCAGAGACCCGGAAGCTTCTCGCTCGACGCTGTCATGGAGTCGCTGCAGCAGGGGGCGAGCGGCAAGTAGCGTAGCGCTGACAGACTGAACTATCTTCCGTGCCGCACTCGCCGTTCATGGCGAGTGCGGCGCGCAGGACTTCCCGTCAGCGGAAGACTCCCTTCTCCACGATCGTGCCGTGCCCAACCGGTCGTCCGATGCTCAACCATAGACTCCAGGAGTCGGTTGATGTCATGCCGACACCGAGGAGCAGCGGGCCGACCAACGTGCGGCCGGTGAGGTAGACAGATCCTCCGTAGATGTTGCCTTCCCGTCCGCCGTCGATGCGACCGTGGATGGCGCCGGCGGTAAGCCGGATGCCGGCATAAAGGGCGAGATTGCGGACCGGCAGCACCTCTTTCACCCGCCACAGGTAGCTGGTATCGATAGTCCAGTAGTCCTGGACACGCAGCTCACCGAGCTCCAACCCGGGAAAGCTGGTGGGGCCACCGAGCGCGAACGTCCGATCGGGTGGCAGGTCATCGTCCACACCCGTGCCGCCTGCGAGCGTCACCCAGATCACGTCGCGGCGCAGCGGCACGGCCAGGCCGACGCCCATCTCCGCTCGTTCCCAGTCGCGATCAGCGCCCAGGGCGCTGTCGCTCTGCATGTACTCGAGCGCCATCGCCAGCCCGCGCGTCGGATTGAACGCAGTATCGCGACTGTCGTACTGCGCGGAAATCAGCGCACCGGCATCCACCAGACTCGTCTCCGGCATCAGTTCCGAACCGATATCGACATTGACTTCCCGGTGATCGTAGACATACCCGATCCGCGCCTGCGCATATGAACGCACGTTCACGCCAGCCTCGATGACGCCAGCGATATCCTCGAATTCGTAGCGCGCGATGCGCTCTTCATCGAGAAAGAGATCCTCGATCGATTTGGCAAACATGGCGCGCGGCTCCACGAAAAACCGATGCGCCTCATCGAGCGGCTGAAATAGACTGGTCGAAAGCAGGTTCTCGCCGCCGATCTGCACTTCGTTGCGCCACTCCGCGCCCAGTGAGTTCACCCAGGTGCGGACGTGCCTGCCATACAGATTGAACCTCAAGTCTCCGTCCAGGGACGCGTAGGCACCCAGATCCACCTGCAGATAGTCCGGTCCCCAGCTCTTTTCGCGGGGTAACCACGTGAGCGTCGGTGACTGTCGATCGCCGTCGAGGCGATAACTGACGGATTCGAAGTCCTGCAACACCGATATGCGTTGTGCTTCCTGGCTGATGGCAAGCGTATCGACCACATCGCCCGCCTTGACCTGCGTGGTCTGCGCCAGGTATTCGGGATTGACGAGCTCCAGCCCCTCGAAGCGCACATCAGCCAGCTGGGCCTCGATCTCCTGTGACTGCGTCACTGCAGCACGCCAGGCGAGATACCGCTCCTCGGAAACGGAGTATTTCTCCAGGGCGCCCGACACGTTGCGAGCCGCGGCCTCACCGAGCGGGATGGTGTCTGGAACCCGCTCGAAATCCGCGGTGGTGATGCTGCCCATCTCGACGTCGATGCGAATATCGCCTGGTTCGAGCGACTGCAGCTGCAACTCTTCGTTGGCAATGATCATGACGTCCATGGAACGAGTCAGCAACTGCGTCGCGGTCAGGAGCTGCGCGGGATCGGTGTCCGGTTCGACGAGGTTCACGACGATGACGACATCCGCGCAGAGATCGCGCGCGACATCGACCGGGATGTTGCGCACGAGTCCACCATCGGAAAGGATCATGTTTTCCATGGCGACCGGCGCGAAGGCACCTGGAATCGCCATGCTGGCGCGCATTGCAGTGGCGAGGTCGCCGCCGGAGAGCACCACCATGCGACTGGAGACCATGTCGGTCGCGACCGCACGATAGGGAATCGGCAGCCTGTCGAAATCGGTCTCCAGCCGCGCGTTCGCGACGTAGACACGCAGCAGATCTTCGACATTGCTGGTATTGACCAGGCCGCTGGGAATCTTGATGCCGTTGGGCGTGATGCCGAATTCCAGGTCATTGCTGTAGGTCTGACCGGCGCGTTTCTGTTCGATCGGCTCGAGATCCCGACGTCCCTGGCTGCCGACCACCTTTCCCCAATCGATACCGACCACGAACTTTTCGAGGTCCGCGGCTGGGATCCCCGACGCGTAGCCGCCGCCGACGAGCGCGCCCATGCTGGTTCCGGCGATGCAATCGATGGGGATGTGCATTTCCTCCAGCACCTTCAACACGCCGACGTGGGCACCGCCCTTCGCGCCACCACCCGCGAGCACCAGGCCGACACGAGGCCGGCTGTCGCTGTCCGCGGCAGCGGCCCAACCGGGCACAATGGAGGTCAAGAGCAGCGTCGCACTGCCGATCAGGGCGATGACTTGGCGGAACCATTGCATTGGATACTTCCTCATATGCCAAGGAACGGGAAATTTGGTTGGCGTCGCGTTCAGATCAGCGCAAAGGTTGCCCGGCGGGTGGTACAGGAACAAGGACCCCAAGGGCAATCTACCGCCCATGGTGGCACGCACAAGCCCAAGGACACATACTCGTGTGCAGCCCCTCGGACTTACCGGAATGAACCGCCACACACCTTTCACCCTCACGGTGCCGGTTGGCCCCGCGGATCATGTGCTTGGTCCGCCGCACGCACCAGTCACGCTGGTCGAGTACGGCGATCTTGAATGTCCCAACTGCAAACAGGCGGCGCCGGTGGTAAAGCTGCTGCTACAGCGGTTTGCCAACCGCGTGCGCTTTGCCTTTCGCCACTTCCCGCTCGAGGGAGTGCACCCGCATGCGGAGCTTGCGGCGGAAGCCGCCGAATGCGCCGCGGGACAGGGCAAGTTCTGGCAGATGCACGACCTGCTGTTTGAGCACCAAGATCACCTGAAGCTCAACCACCTGCGCGGTTACGCCGAGCGGCTGGAGCTCGACATGGCGAGATTCACCGCCGAAATGAACGATCACGTGTATCTGCAGCGAGTGCGAGAGCATCTGCAGAGCGGCCAGGACAGCGGCGTACGCAGCACGCCCACATTCTTCCTCGACGGCCAGATCGTGGACGTTTCGTTCGGCCTGCACCTGCTGTCCGACGCCGTTGCAAAAGCATCGCGGGAGTAAGCCCGGCTCGCTATTCCTCGAGGACCCGGTGCACGTAAGAGATGGCGATCGATCCCTCGCCGACGGCGGACGCCACACGCTTCACATTGCCAGCTCGTACGTCGCCGACCGCGAACACGCCGGGCAAGCTCGTTTCCAGTGAATAGGGCGCGCGGGTGAGCGGCCACTTTGCACCGCCCAGGTCCTCTTGCGAGAGATCGGCGCCCGTCTTTATGAAATCCTTCCTGTCGAGCGCCAGGCAACCGTCGAGCCAATGAGTCGCCGGTATGGCGCCCGCCATGATGAAGACATGGCCCATATCGTGACTCTCGATCGCCCCGGTCTGGCTGTTGCGCCAGCGCACGCGCTCGAGGTTCGTCTCCCCTTCCAGCGCGATCACTTCCGTATGGGCGTGCAGGACAATGGCAGGATGCTCCTCGATGCGCCGAATCAAGTAGCGCGACATGGTTTCAGCCAGGCCACGCGAGCGCACGAGTATGTGCACGCGCTTCGCGGTTTGGGCCAGGAACACGGCGGCCTGGCCCGCCGAGTTGCCGCCGCCGATGACAATCACCTCCCTGTCGGCGCAGAGTTGCGCTTCCATGAAGCTCGCCGCGTAGTACACGCCGACGCCCTCGAAACGCGGCAGTTCCTCGATCGGAGGCTTGCGGTATTCCGCGCCAGTCGCGATGACGATGGCGCGCGCTCGCACGGGTGCGCCCTCTCCGATATCAAGACCGTAGGGCCTGTTCTGGCAGATGAGATGCTGCGCGCTCTTTGCGATCAGCACGTGCGCACCAAACTTCTGTGCCTGGGCAAACGCCCGCCCGGCAAGGGCCTGCCCGGAGATGCCGGTCGGAAAACCCAGGTAGTTTTCGATCTTGGAGCTCGCGCCGGCCTGACCTCCGGGCGCGCGTTCCTCCACGACCAGCACATCCAGACCTTCGGATGCCGCGTACACGGCCGCCGCGAGACCTGAAGGGCCCGCGCCCACGACGATGAGGTCGTGCACCTTTGACGCGTCGCGCGCTTCGTTGAGTCCGAGGCACTCGGCAATCGCCTGGTTGCTCGGATTGCGCAGCACCACCTCGCCACGGCAGACGAGCACCGGCACATCCTCGGCAGTGACGTGGAACCGGTCCAGCAACGTCTGCACGTCCGCATCGTGGTCGAGGTCTATGTAGGTATAGGGGTGAACGTTGCGAGTGAGGAACTCCTTCACACGAAGCGTTCCGCTGCAGTGGCTCGAGCCAATGACGATCACATCGCCCAGTCCGCGCGCAATCAACTCCACGCGGCGCAGTATGAAGGCACGCATCAGGATCTCGCTGATCTCGGCATCGGTCTGCACGAGCGACAGCATCCGCTCGCGGTCCATTTCGATGACTTCCCCCGCCTCGCTCGCCCGCGCCCGCACGAGTGAGCGGCGACCCGCCAGCATGTTGACCTCACCCGTGAACTGACCCGGACCATGCACCGCCACGAGCTCCCCGCCGCTCACCGCGGGTCGAACGATCTCCACCTGCCCGGATGCGACCACGAAAAACGGCGTGCTCGCCTCACCCGCCTCGAACAGGATCTCACCGCGCTCGATCGGGCGTCGCCTTCCATGATTCGCCACGCGTGCGATCTGCGCAGGCGTGAAACTCGGGAACATGCGCTCGGCGGTTGATTTCGCGGTCGGCGCTACTGGCGTTGCTGAAGTGGCCATCCGGTGCCTGTGGGACAATGCAATAGATAGAGTGGTAAAGCCGATCCGGGAAACCTGTCATGTCCTCCCGGCGAGGCGGCTGAATCATGCGCGAACTCAGCAAACGAAACAAAGGGGCTTGGGTATCGACATGACTTCACGGGGTGCGACATGAGGTCGCTAGGACAGAGACCGCAGGGCGCGCGACTCGAGCGCATCATCGCATCCCCCCGTTGGGCGGGCGACCGGTTCCAGAATGCCCATCCCATCATGCCGGGTCTGCGCGACCCAGACGCAAAGATGCCGACGCTCAGCGAATTTCTCTGCGGCGGCGAACGGCGCGTACCGCCCGGCCCTCTCCCTTCGATGAGCCCACTGGATGCCTGGACCAAGCCGCCCTCCAGCGGGCTACGCGTCACCTGGCTCGGCCATTCCACACTCCTGATCGAGATCGATGGCCTGCGAGTGCTCACAGATCCGGTCTGGGGACCGCGCGCATCGCCCTCGCGGTTCGCAGGACCCAAGCGGTTCCAGCCGGTACCTGTTCCGCTTCGCGCCATGCCACCGGTCGACCTCGTGATCGTTACGCACGATCACTACGACCATCTCGATTACCCGACCATCCGCCAACTCGCCAAGCGCGACGTACCGTTCGTGACGTCGCTGGGCGTCGGTGCACACCTCGAGGCTTGGGGTGTTCCGTCCGAGCGCATCACCGAGCTCGACTGGTGGGAGTCGCACCGGTTACCCGGCTCTGAGCTCACCGTGACCGCTGCGCCCTCGCAGCACTTTTCGGGACGCGGGTTGAAGGATCGAAACACCACCTTGTGGTCTTCGATGGTGATTCGCTCGCAACGTCAGGCCGTGTTCTTCAGCGGCGACACCGGGCTGACGACTCAGTATCAGACCATCCGTGATCGGCTCGGTCCGTTCGACCTGGTGATGCTCGAGGTGGGTGCATTCCATCCCGCCTGGGGTGACATTCACCTCGGGCCGAAGAACGCACTCAAAGCGCTTGAGTTGCTCGGCGGCGGCCCGTTCCTACCCGTGCACTGGGGAACGTTCAGCCTGGCGATGCACGCCTGGGACGAGCCCGCAGAGACTCTGCTGGAATTGGCTCCGAGGGCGGGCGCGCAACTCATCATGCCGCGCCTCGGTGAACCGACCGAGCCCTCTCATGCCAAGGATGTCGAGCCCTGGTGGCGCGCCGTCAACATGGCCACGCCGAGCCGCGGGCGCGATACGGCCGTTCCGATCACGCTGCCAAAGAACATGCCTTGGCCCATTGACTAGGCTCTTCTGATCGGCGTCACCAGCGCGTTCGCTAGGCACTCGCGAGACCCAAACGATCCAGCGCAGGATCGCCGTAGCCAATTCCTGATCTCGGCACCCTCAATCACCCGTCGGAACGATGCCCGCGTTCTCTACCATCAGAATGACGCACCGTTGCGGCGCGCGTGTACGGTGGACGATACCTTTCGGAACGACGACACCCTGACGTGGCCCGAGCACGATCGTGCGATCCTCGAGATCCACGAGAAATTCGCCGTCCAGGCAGAAGAAGAACTCGTCATCGTCGTCGTGCTTGTGCCAGTGATACTCACCTTGCATGACACCGAGCCGGACAACCGAGCCGTTCACCTGGCACAGCGTCTGGTTGTACCACCGGTCCGTCACGGCATCGACCAGTGCAGGCACGTCAACCCTCTCCAGTTGCGGAAAGAGAATGTTCAGGTGCGTTGCATACGGATATGGCGTTTCCGTCGTGCGTTCGTGCTCGCTCATGTCAGCTCCGTTCTCTGTCAATCCGCCCGCAGCATCCTAGCGGCCCGACCCAAGTCGGTCGATTGGCACAAGGTGCAGCCCTGGTCCGATCACTCATGAGGATCGGGGCTCGAGCGAAGCGGGCCTCAGTCGCTTCAGACCGCGAGGTGGGAGTCCAGGAATCGCAGCTGATCGGCGGTTGACTCCGCATCTTCCGGCGCACCGAAGAAACCGCCATGCGGCATGGCTTCCCAGACGTTCAGGTCCGCCTCGATGCTCGCGCGTCGGAGCGCGCGATGCAGCAGCACGGTATTCGACAGGAACAGGTCGCGGGTGCCGGACTGCAGATACGTCGGGCAGAAGCCTTTGTTGAAATCACCGAAGACTGGCGACAAGTAGGGATCTCGCAGATCCGCGCCCGCGGCGTACAGACGATTGAGCAGCTGTAGCGGCTTCTTGAGCACGATATCAAGATCCTCGTTGGTCGCAAACGTGTCGCCTGCTTCCGTGAGGTCCACTTCGGGCGTCAGCAATACCGCGGCGCCTGGCAAAGGCAACCCGACGTCACGCGCCTTGAGGATGGTCGCAGCCGCGAGCCCGCCGCCCGCGGAGAGACCCACGAAGCCGATGCGCAAGGGCGCATGGTTCTCGAGCAGGGCCCGGTACACCGAAATGGCGTCGTCGAGCGCCGCCGGGAACGGGTGATCGGGAGGCATCCGATAATCCGGCGAGAACGTCCGGTAGCCGCCGGCGCCCGCGATCGGAATCGCCCCCGTGCCGGCGAGTGAACCGCCACCGAACACATAGGCGCCGCCGTGCAGGAACAGCAGGACTCGATGGCCGTTGCGCTCCGGAATCGACCGCGGCACGACTTCGTAGGTACTGACCCCGCAAAACTTCCGCTCGTGCAGATCCCCCGCGAAATTCTGGCGATAGGCTTCGTGGATGGGCGCAAAGATCGCATTGCTCCTTGCGACTGCCTCACGCCACCCGGCGACATCGTCGAGCCCCGGGTACGGCGGGAACGGGGGCCTTGGCGTCGAAAGAAAGCGCCGGGCCTCGACGCTCACGGTCGTCGGAGGCGCAATCGCGCGTGCCGGCAGTTCCAGGCGGCCGGATTGCTCTTCGTCTGCCATGAGTTCTCTCCCTTCCTTATCTATCTTGGCGATACCGGCACCTAACGCAGCAAATCCAGCGGCTGCGGCAGTTTTGCGAGCAGCTCCTCGCTGAACTGTGCATCGATGTGAAAGAAAGCCGCGCGCGCGAGCTTGTCGGAGCGATTCTCCCAGGCGTGGTTGGTTCCGCGCTGAACCACCACGTCGCCCTCCTGCAGCGACACTTCGCTGTCGTCGAGCAGCAGCACCAGCTCCCCCTCGAGCATTACGACGTAGTCGAGGGTCTGCGTTCGGTGCATGACCGTGCGTCTGCCGCCCGCCTTCGGTGGATACACCTCGAGGATACGCAGCAGGTGCCCGGCGACGGGCATGATCGTGAACTCACGTTCGTTGGGCTCGCGTGCCTCAACGGAGTTGAGGAGCGGAATTGCCATTGGGGCATTCCATATCTCGATGAAGTCAGCCCCGACGGACGGGCCCCGCATCGGGTGGTGCTGCGGCGGCGACCCCTCGGACACGATGACCGACTTTCCGTGCTCGTCGTGACCCGTGACGATACGTCTGGTTGGACTTGGCATTGTTTTCTGCACCCCGGCGGTTGATTGAGAAAGCCCGGCGGTTCGCGCCAGTGCTTTGAAGAAATTTCCACCCCTCTCACGATGTTAGCCCGACTGGCCAATATTGACCGCGCCGCTGCACCGGCGGATCATCGCGGCGGCCGGTGTCTTGCTTCTCCTACATAGGAAGTAACTCCATGAAGCGACTACTCCTGGCCCTCACCACCGCGACCCTGACCGTTGCCGCATCACCGGCGTTTGCCGGCCACGATGACGACGATGACCGTGGGCGCGCGAAATTTGAGCTGGTCGAGACGACGATCCCGGATATCCAAAAGGCGCTGCGCACCGACGTGATCTCGGCTGAGCGCCTGACGCGCATGTACCTGAAACGCATTGCGGCCTACGAAGAGACGGGCCCTGCCATCAATGCATATCAGCACGTCAATGCCAACGCGGTGCGCGAAGCGCGTCAACTCGACAGGCTTCGCAATCACTCGTGGCACTCGAGAAAACCACTCTACGGCGTTCCCGTGCTGCTCAAGGACAACATCGACACGTCCGACATGCCCACCACCGCCGGCAGCGTCGCGCTGGAGGGATCCCTCCCGCCCGACGACGCGTTCATTACGAGAAAGCTGCGCAACGCCGGCGCCATTATCCTCGGCAAGGGCACGCTGACGGAGTACGCGAACTTCATTGCGATCGGCATGCCAACCGGCTACAGCTCGCTCGGCGGCTTCGGCTTCAACCCTTACGATCCGCGCGTCGATCCGCGCACCACGCCTCCGAACAATGACGGTCGCCCGGTGCTGCAGACCGGCGGATCGAGCTCGGGCCCGGGCATCGGTGTGAATGCGAATCTCGTGGCGATCGCGGTCGGCACCGAAACTTCCGGCTCGATCCTGAGTCCCGCGAGCGCGAACGGCGTCGTCGGCATCAAGCCCACTGTGGGACTGGTGAGTCGCGACGGCATCATCCCGATCACGGCAGACCAGGATACCGCCGGACCCATCACGCGCACGGTGACGGACGCAGCCATCCTGCTCGGTGTGCTCGCCGGCTACGATCCCAATGACCCCGCCACGGAAGCCTGTCTCACGCCCGGCAACTGTTTCCATGACTACACGCGATTCCTGAAAAAGAACGCGCTTCGGGGAGCACGCCTTGCAGTGCCGCCGGTTCCGGCGAACCGGCAAGCGATCATGGACGCCGCGATTGTCGTGCTGCGCGCGAAGGGTGCCTATGTCGAGCTGATCGATACCTACGACGTGCGAATCGGCATGCCGCAGCTCGGCACGTGCATCGCCCCGCCGCTACCAACGGACCTGACCTGCTCCACGGTGCTGTTGTACGGCTTCAAGCGCGACTTGAACGCATACCTCGCAGCCACACCCGCAGCCCCGTCGCAAACTCTCGCCCAGATCATCGCGTTCAATGACGCCTTTGTCCCGCCGATGAAGTACGGGCAGGCGATCGCGATTGGTGCGGAGGCGCTCGACACTTCGCCGGGCAGCGCTGATACGACGCGTTATCTGGCTGATCGCGCGGAGGACCTGCGGCGCTCGAAGCTCGCGCTCGATGGCGTTTTCAATGGCGCCGATGGCATGCCAGGAACCGACGATGACTTCGACGCGGTGCTGCACCTCGGCAATGCCAACGCCAACGTGCCTGCGAAGGCAGGTTACCCGAGCGTCGCCGTGCCCGGCGGCTTCAACGCGCTGTCAACACTGACCCCCGCCGATCCGCCGATCGGCGTTCCGTTCCCGTCCGACATCACGTTCTCGGGGCCCGCATTCTCGGAGCCGAGGCTGATCGCTTTGGCGTACTCGTTCGAACAGGCGACACGTCATCGCGTTCCGCCCACGAGCACGCCGCCGCTGCCGAGCGATACGGTTCGCAAGAGACACTAACGAGTCTCGGTACTCGACCGTCCGAGTTGGATCGATAGCAGCCCAGACGGAAAGGCCCCGGCGTTGAACGCCGGGGCCTTTTCAATTTCCGCAGGCGTCAGGTTTCCGTCACAAAAACATTCGCCGGTGCGAAGGACTTTTGCCGGGTCTCGTGGCGAGATACGGGCCTCGACGGAAAGAGAATGCAACTGGAGGCTCCATGCCGGAGTACCTGCTGATCGAATCGCGGGATCCCTTCGAATCGAAGGGCTTCACGCCAGCGCTGCGACCTCGCCTTGGCGCTGGTCCGCGACGGCGCGACGGTGACGTTGTTTCTGGTTGAAAACGGTGTTCTCGCGGCGCGTGGCGCCGCCCGGATGCACGAGCTCGAGAAGCTCGGCCGATCCGGCGTAGCGTTATTTGCGGACGAATTCGCGCTGCGCGAACGCGGCATCAGCGCCGCCGAGCTTGCAACCGACGTGAAGTGCGCCAGTCTCGACGTGCTGGTGGAGCGACTCGGCGCCGGCGCCAGGGCGATCTGGAACTAGGAGCTGGTCATGACACCCACGAAATCCCTGACCTTCCTGCTCATGGACGCACCCTACGAGCAGGCGCGGACGGCCACGGCGTTTCGCCTGATCGACGCCGCGCTGCGAATGAGCGTCGGCGTGCGCGTCTTCGCCTACGAAGGCGCGGTGAGCCTGCCAGTCACCCAGCAAAAGCCGCATGCGAATGCGATTCATGGGCGCAGTCTCGAGGAAGAAGCACACCCCACCCCACACACCTGGGTCAGCTCGCTCATGCAGCGTGCCGCCGAACACGGTATCCCGTTCGACTGGGTGAACTGCGGTCTGTGCGTCGATGAGCGCGGCGCCACCGAAGTCGTGCCCGGAGTGCGCCGCGGCTCACCGGCGGACTTCTGGAAGATGGTGTCGGAAACCGACAACACCCTCGTCATCCCGACTCGCTAGGAGCGGTGCCATGCGTGTATTGCAGATCATCGAGCCCGCGTATCGCGCCACCCTGGAGGAGCAGGATGACACCGTGCTCTGGTTCACTCGCGCCATTCGTGGGGCGGGCGCTGAAGCCGACGTGCTGCTCATCGGCACCGCGGTGAGCTATACGGTGCGCGGCCAGAGCTCGGAGGGCCTGTCGATCGGCAGCTGGTCGCAGCGACATCCGCCCGAGATCGAGCATGAAATCGGCAAACTGCTCGAAAGCGGTGCCCGCGTCTGCGCGGTGAGCGAAGACCTAGGGGAGCGCGGCATCGCGACCGAAGCCATGATCCCTAGTATCGAGCGACTGAGCCGCACGCAACTGAGCGGCCTGCTGGCCCGTTACGACCGCATCTGGAAATGGTGAATGAGGTCGCGTCCCGGCCGATTCGTCGACTGATGGCCTCAGGTCTCCCAACCAATGCGCCGCATGAGCTGCTGGAACCTGGGATCGGCGCGAATCCAATCGAACACCGGTTCCGAGTTGAGCTCGATCAGGTCGGGGTTGCCTCCCTCGTACGCGGTCTCGAGCCACTCGAAGGTCTTCGCGCGGTCGCGCGCGCTCGCGTGGATCTTCGCGATGTTGTACGGCAGGACGTAGCGCTTGCCCTTGAGGCGGCCCAGGCGATCCAGGATCTGTCGAGCGCCGCGTCCATTGCCACTGGCGGCGTAGGCCATGCCCAGTGTGGCGAGCGTTTCCGTACTGCCGTCCGCAAGCCTGATCGCCTTCTTGATCACCGCGATGGCGTCCTTGTACCTGCGCTGCTGGATACGCACGAGCCCGAGCCGCAGGTGCGGCAGGAAGTGCTCGGGACTCTTCTCGCACGTGTGTACCAGCAAGGCCGCGGCTTCCTCAAAGCTGTGCGCCAGGTACATGATCATCGCGAGCCCTGAGGCGGTGACGGGCGACAGCGGGTCCATGCGGTAGCCGACCTGCGCGGACCCGACGGCCTCCTCGCCTCGGCCGCGGGACATGAGGTATTCGCCCAACCAATAGTGCACGATCGCGAGCGATGGACTGAGGTCGAGTGCCCGCCGGAAATCCTGTTCGAGCCCTTCCCAATCCCAGTCGTGCAGCCGCACGTGCGCGAGCGAGCCGTGCGCATCGCCGAGCTCGGCATCGAGCTCGAGTGCCTTGCGCGCCGCTGAGCGCGCCCGACGAAACGTTTCCTTCGCGGGCACCATGCCGCGGCACGCCAGCATCACCTGCGCATCTGCAATTCCCGCGTAGGCCGCTGCATACGCCGAGTCGTGGCGCAGAGCCTCCTCGAAATACCCAATGCTTTCCCGCATGCCCGCCTCGGTGCGCTTGTTGAAGGCGTGCCGGCCCCTCAGATAGGCCTCGTACGCATTCGCGGGAATCTCCGCCGTGCCAGTGAGCCGGCGCGACGTTTGCGGCGTGAGCTTGACTTGAATTTCGCGGGCGACCGCTGCCGCAACATCGCATTGCAAGCGCAACACGTCGCCGCTATCCCGCTCGTAGCTTTCCGCCCAGACATGGGTCTCGTCCGAGACCTGGATCAGCTGGGCCGCGATGCGAATCCGCCCGCCTGCGCGTCGCACGCTTCCTTCGAGCACATACTGCACGCCGAGCTCAGCGCCGATTTCGGCCACGCCCTTGCGCGTGCCCTTGAACATCATGCTCGAAGTGCGGGCGATGACGCCGAGCCGCTCCGGATTGAGTCGGCTCAGCTGTGCGATCATCTCTTCGGTCAGGCCGTCGCTGAAATAGTCGTAGCGCCGGCCTGCGCTCAGGTTCTCGAACGGCAGCACGGCCAGCATCGCACGGCGATCGGGAGTGCCTTCCCCGTTGACGGCTGTCGCCTCGATCGGTGCGACGAAGCGATAGCCGCGCTTGGATACCGTCACGATGTATTCGCGGCTGCGGGCATCGCCCCCGAGCGCCTTTCTCAGAATGGAGATCGTTCGCGTGAGACTGCCTTCACCGACAGCCGTGCCCGCCCATACGGTGTCCAGAAGAGCGTCCTTCTCGATGACTTCTCCGGCATGCGGTGACAAGGATCAGCAGCGTCTCGGCGGCCTTGGGCGGCAAGCCGAGGTCCTGGTCGCCGCGAAACAGCACCCGTCCCTTCGCATCAAAGCGAAAGGGGCCGAACTGGTAATGCGATCCGCGGATCGTTGCGCTGCGAGCTATCGGCACCAGCGGATTCTACGACCGGCGCTTTGCTTCGGCATGTCATACCTGACAGCCGCCTCCACATCCCCGAAAGAGAAAGGCCCCGGCGGTTCGCGCCGGGGCCTTCTTACGGACGTTACCTCAACCCGCTGACGCGCTTGCCGCTTCCCTGGAAGACGTTGTTCGCCGGATTGATCTGGATCAGCCAGAACGTCGTCGCCCAGAGGAGGGTCGACGTAGATCTTGAATGCAACGCTAGCGGCGTCGTTGAACTGGATGGTGCCGCTGCAGTCCTCGTTGATCGTATACACGCCGGGCGCGCCGCCCGTGGGGGGCTGACGTATGTTGCCGAGGTCGCCGAACGGATTTGCGACAGTGACTCCTGGCGTGGTCAGCGTGCCGTCGCCGTTGAACTGAGGACTTCGACGATCGCCTTCGGAACCCAGGGCGTGCCCGGCGTACTGTTAGCGGGGCGCGTGAACCCGCTGGCGGTAAACACGTACGTTCCTTTCAGGATGCTGTTGTCGCATCTGTTCCTGAACCCGTTTGCGGCGGCGAGCCCCGGAAGACACAGGAGCAGCGCGATGATGACTGCACACTTGGCCGTTAGGTGTTTCACATGATTCTCCCTCGTATCTCTGAGTTATAAGAATGACGCGTGTATCGATGAAGGAATCAGTGTACGCGCTGTCGGAGCGGTCGAAGGCTCGGCTGAGTGCACAAAAAGTAAATGCAGCGTTTCGAATCTCTACGCGAGATATTTCGCGATGACATATCGCGAGGCTGAGCATCAACAAATCCTTGAACCAAGAAACATGTGAGCAATTGGTGAATAGACTCGATACGAGCGCCGCCTCAGCGCCTGGTATCGCGCGTGGAACTCGGCTGCGCACGGCGTCGCTGATCGAGCGATGGCACGTGAAGGATCCGCGGCTCTTATCGGCGGTAACGCAGATGCTCGCGCGATAACTGATCGAGACGTGTGACGCCCATGAGTTTCATGCCACGCTCGATCTCCGCTGCCAGGTTGCCGAGCGCCTTCTCGACGCCGCGCTGCCCGCCCGCCGCCAGCGCGTAGAGATACAGGTGGCCGCCTGAGCCGGCCGTTGCGCCCGCGGCGATGGCTTTCAGCACGTGCGTGCCGCGCCGGATGCCCCCGTCGCAGATGATCTCGATGCGACCGCCGACGGCGTCGGCGATCTCGCTGATCTGGTCGAAGGGTGCGCGCGAACCATCGAGCTGACGCCCCGCGTGGTTCGAGACCATGATTGCAGTCGCGCCGATATCCACTGCCCGGCGTGCATCGCCGACACTCATGATGCCCTTGAGGCAGAACGCACCGCCCCAGCGCGCACGCACGCGCTCCGCATCCGCCCAGGTCATCGACTGATCGAGCATCGTCGAGAAGTACTCCGCGACCGAGATCGCGACGCTCGAGCCCTGCCGTACGTGGCTCTCAAGCTGCGGCAGCCGGAATTTGCCGCCGGCCAAGTAACGCAACGACCAGCCGGGATGCGCCGCAAAGCTCGCAAGACTTCTGAGCGTAAGTCGCGGTGGCGAGGTGAAGCCAGTCCGCAGATCACGCTCGCGATTGCCGCCAGTGATCGTGTCGACAGTCAGCGCGATGGCATCGAAACGCGCCGCCTTGCAGCGATCGATCATGTCATTCGTGAGGCCGCGATCCTTGTGCACGTAGAGCTGAAACAGTTTCGGCGTCCCGATCGCAGCTCCGATCGCTTCCACGCTGACCGTGCCGAGAGACGAGACGCCGAACATGGTGCCGAACTTCTCCGCGGCCCTCGCGACGGCCCACTCCCCTTCGTGATGAAACAGCCGCTGCAGCGCGGTCGGCGAGCAGAAGACCGGCAGCCGCAGCTTGCGACCCATGACGCTCACGGCCATGTCCACCTTCTCGACGCCCACCAGCACGTTGGGCACGAGGTCACAACATTCGAAGGCCTCAGTGTTGCGCCGGTACGTGACCTCGTCGTCTGCCGCTCCGTCGATGTAGTGAAAGATGGGTCCAGGGAGCCGGCGACGCGCCAGCTCTCGAAAGTCCGCGACGTTGTGGCAAGCATCGATGCTGTTTGGCATTTGACGGCTTCACCCGGCCAGAACGTTGCCTCTCGGTGCGGAAAGCGCTGCGCAAAGCAAGCCGAGGCTCTTCGACACGATACCAAACTGTCGACCAATACCAGCACCTTCGTACAATCGAACCTGACCTCCGGGTCTGTTACGGTCCTCGCTGGGTCGTGAGCCTTTTCGGGCACACCCAATCCAACCATCAGCCGACAAGGAAATCGTCACGCAAAACGCTGGGCCTCCATCGCCGTGGCCCACTTGCGGTGCTAAGTGGCAACTGCTGCCGCGGGCACCCTGGCCTTCCACTCCTAATATTCAGCAGGGAGCAAATCCATGAGTGCAGTTGTACAGCCGATGGGCGGTGATCCGACAGCTATCCGCCCGTTTGAAGTGAACTTTCCGGAAACGGACCTCGCCGACTTGCGCAGGCGCATCAACGCGACAAGGTGGCCTGAACGAGAAACGGTTACGGATGCGTCGCAAGGAGTACAGCTCGCGACGACGCAGGCGCTGGCACGCTATTGGGCGACAGATTATGACTGGCGCAAGATCGAGGCACGAATCAACGCGCTGCCGAATTTCATCACTGAAATCGACGGGCTCGACATTCACTTCATCCATGTTCGCTCGAAACATGAGAATGCGTTGCCCCTCATCGTCACGCACGGATGGCCCGGATCGATCACTGAACAGATGAAGATCATCGATCCGCTGACCAATCCGACGGCACATGGCGCGAGCGCGTCGGATGCGTTCCATGTGGTGATTCCGTCGATGCCGGGCTACGGGTTTTCGGGCAAGCCGACCACGACTGGCTGGGACCCCGTCCACATCGCGCGCGCCTGGACTGTGCTGATGAAACGCCTCGGATACACGAAGTTCGTGGCGCAGGGCGGCGATTGGGGCGCGGTCATCGTCGACATGATGGGGCTGCAGGCGCCTCCGGAATTGCTCGGAATCCACACCAACATGGCCGGCATCTTTCCAGCCGACATTGACGGGGCGGCCTTTTCAGGGGCGCCGGCGCCATCGGGTCTCTCAGCCGACGAGAAGCTCGCTTACGAGCGTTTGCAGTTCGTATATCAAAAGGGTATCGGATACGGTTACCAGCTGGGATTGCACCCGCAGACGATGTACGGAATCGCGGATTCACCCATCGGCCTGGCGGCCTATTTCCTCGATCACGACGCGCGGAGCTACCAGCTTATCGCGCGCGTCTTTGACGGACAGTCCGAGGGCCTCACGCGCGACGACATCCTCGACAACATCACGCTCACCTGGTTGACGAACACGGCGCTTTCTGGCGCCCGTCTCTACTGGGAATATTGGGGCAAAGGGTATTTCAATGCCAAAGGCGTCTCCATCCCTGTTGCCGTAAGCGTCTTCCCTGACGAACTTTATCCGGCGCCGCGGAGCTGGGCAGAGCGGGCGTATCCCAAGCTGATCCATTACAACAAATTGGAGAAAGGCGGCCACTTTGCGGCCTGGGAACAGCCGAAGGTCTTTTCAGAGGAAGTTCGCGCCGGCCTCAGATCGCTGCGCAACTACAACTAGTTGAGGAGGATGTTCTGAGCCCGCAGACACTGTGTCTGCGGGCTTTTTTTTCCCTCATTGCTGATCCATCTCAAGCGTTGACTCAACCGTCGGCTTCCCGCCGACTGCGCGAACTATCGCGACGCTCCGGTCCCGAGTAATAGATAGTGTCCGGGAGTACCCTGTCGTGCGCGCGGCGTTGGTCGCGGCGCCGATCGGCGTGGTGCCGAAAGTGACACGTGCAGCGACCAGGTGCCTCACAGTTCGGCAACGGCAACTGGGGCGCCTGCGATGAAAGAAATCGCTTGCCGCGGAGCGCGGCCGCCGCCGGACACGTGTATTCGCCCGCAACCACGGAGCCGGGCACGACGGATACTGCGTGCCACGGATTCGATATCCGCTGTATGCGCTGCGGGGTGCCCGAGAATCGGGATCGCAGCCGGACTCGATGCAAAGCGGCAGCGAGTCGATCGAGCCATACGCTCATCTTCGTCGGAATCGCCCCGAACGGTGTTCGAGATGTCCTCGTCAACCGGCCTGCATTAGAACCAATAGAAGGGCTCGTGCACAAGCATGTAGAATTTACAGCCAATCCTGACGTCGTGGCACCGATACGTTGGCTTTTCTTGTTGTGCTGCTCGCGAGGATCCCATGAACGGGAACAAATGGATTCGACAGATCCACCGCTGGCTGTCTATTGCCTTTACGGTGTCTGTCATCGCCACCTTCGTCGCACTCGCACAGAACGAGCCTGTCGTCTGGGTGAGCTACGTGCCGCTGGCCCCGCTCGCCTTGCTGCTGTTGACCGGTCTGTACTTGTTCGTTCTGCCGTATGCCACCAAGTGGCGCAGCGGGCGAAGCACCGACTGAGTGGACGGCTGATCTCTGGCACGAATCGTGCGACTCCACACCCGCTGACGGGAGTCCCGCGACTGAGTGTCATCGTTCGATGCCGCGTTGTGCGCGGTAGTGGCTGGTGCGACGCGGCGTCCCTCCTGCGTTCCGTGGCGCGGATGCGCGCAACTCAGTCCGTTCGATCGCAGTTCATCGGTCTGCGAGTCGCTCGGGCCCTCGGCTAACACTCTTCAATCACGAAAAGGCGGGGAATGAATGTCAGCTGCTTGACAGACCCTACAGTGACGACGTGCCACGGTTTCAGGCGCCGGTACGTGGCATTACACACCAAACCAGCTGTGGGAGGCGAACGATGGCCACACTAAGTGCTTCGGTGGGGAAAGGCGGAGCGAATCGGGAAGCCGACGTGTTCGTAGTGCAAGCCCACCTGCTGAACTGGATCAATCTCGGCCCTCTCAAGGAGAGAGTTCGAGCGCCAAACATATCCGGCAAGTGCGACCCCGCCACGATTGACGCCATCGGGACATTCCAGAAACTAGTCGTCGGCATGTTTCTTCCAGATCATCGAGTTGATCCTAGCGGACGGACGTTCAAGCGTTTGATCGGGCCCGTGACGCTGGAACCATCGAAGAATCTCCGGACCGACTATACGGACAAGTCGGCGTTGCGAACGCGCGCGTGGCAGGCTATCGCCCGCGGGGACAAGTACGTGCGTTCGATGGGAGTGGTCACCGTGGACTTCCATCCCGACTTCAGCGACTTCGCGGCCCGGGTCGCCGATCAACTCCGACGGAAAATCGTCTATCGATCTGACGGAGGACGGATTGCGCGTGGGCTGGTGCGTGCATCAGGAGACTTGGAGCAGATCCACCAGTCCCTTAAAAAGGAAGGGCTGGAGAACGGAGATCCGGTCGCGCTGGAAGCCCATCTCTTCCGCCGCAGGGCCGCGGTGGCTCAAGACCGATGGGTCATGTCGATTCGATTCCAATCGACCGTATCGACATATGATGAAGACAACGGAAACGAGATCGTTTCCAATCCAATAGACTTGAGCAAGCGGCTTTGTACGGCGACCGACAAGGTCATCGGTGCCGCTGCGATGGTCGCCGCTGATATTTCGGGCGAACAAGGCAAGCGCATTCGCCGGATGCTGGAGATCGCCGATCGCGCCGCTTGTCAGCGCGCAGCTCAGCTCTGGTACTACAACCGGCCAATCGCGTTCGAATACTTCACTTGGCGAACGTCCGATGCGCGACGGAAGGAAATGACAGCCAAGACAGCCGGACGAATGCCATTCGATGGATATGTTCTGGGTCGCGGCGAATGGAGACTGTTTCCGTTCAAATCACTTGCGCAGAAATATGGCGCTCATTCCGGCATACGAGATTCGGAGTTGAAGTCGATTCTGCTGGACATTGACTTTGCCATCTTCATGACATTCGGAGACATCGAGGCCGAGCTCGCTCGCAATGGCCCTGCTCTCGATGAACTGAACAAGCTAAAGGGAGGAGGCAGTTCGCTGTACGGCCTCGCCCACCCGTTCCTGAAGCATCTGATTCAGCTGCAGAAGTCACCCGATCACCTCTACTCGGCTTACAAGTGAGCCGAGGCCCCGGTGGACACGCCGGCCCGTGACTGGACCGGGATTAGCGGGCAGTATTCGCTTGAATGAGCCGCGTCGATGTTCTAACGCCCTCTGATGCACGGAGCCGCGGCTGGCTCGCGGACGATCCGCGTCCGCTCGACTGGAACGGGCCCACGGATCGATCCTTCACGCCGTTTCGCGCCGATGCCCTGGAACAGCCGATCATCGATCACTTCGAGCGCGTGGCGCAGCAGCATCGGGAGCGCGTCGCGATCCGGGATGCGGGCGCAACGCTGACCTTTGCCGAATTGTGGAATGGCGTGTCGGGATTGGCCGAGACGCTGGCTGCCAGGACGCAACCGGGCGATTTGATCGGCATCCTGTTGCCGACCGGCCCGATGTTTCCTCTCGCGATGCTCGCGTGCCTGGCCTCAGGGCGCCCGTTCGTCGCACTCGACACGCACTATCCCAGGGCCTGGCTGGAACATGTGCTGGAGAACGCGCAGCCGGCGCTCGTCATTGCACAACAGGATGAGGCTGTCGGGCTTGCAGCATGCGCTCCGACGACGCCCGTCATTCATCTGACGAGTTTGCCCAAACCGGCACGCGAGGGTTGGCGATCGGCGAGACTGGACGTGGACGCACCGGCTTGCGTGCTGTTCACCTCCGGGAGCACCGGACGGCCCAAGGGCATCGTCAACAGTCAGCGCAATCTCTTGCAGCGCGTATCTCAATCCATCAACGCAGCGCACATCAACGCTGAAGACCGGCTTCTTACTCTCGCTTCGCCGTGCACGATCGTCGCCGTGCGCGATGTCATGACTGCGTTGCTGGCGGGCGCAAGCGTCCGCATCCTCGATCCGCATGGCGCTGGCGCACGCGAGATAGTGAATGTGATCCGCGCAGATGCGGTTACGATTCTGTTCTCGTTTCCGGCTCTGTTGCGATCCGTCGTCGCCGCCAGTGCTGCACGCGCCGAGCCTGCACTGAGGCTGGTTCGCGTGGGTGGCGACACAACGTTTTGGGCCGATATCGACTTGCTGCGCGCCTGGCTCGGCCCGGGTGCGGCGATTCAATTGATCTACGCAGCGACGGAAGCGCCGATGCTGCAGTGGTTCGTCGATGACGCCTGTCGCGGCGAGGACAGCCGCATCCCGATTGGCTACCCGCTGCCGGGCAACCACATCGCGATAGTTGATCCGGATGGCGGTGCCACACCCCGTGGCGAAGTTGGCGAGCTCCTGGTCGCAAGCCCCTACGTCTCGCTGGGACATTGGGTCGATGGACGTTGCGTCCAGGAAGGCATGGCGAGCGGCGACTCGCAAGCATCCCGGGTCTTTCGAACGGGTGACCTCGTGCGCCAAAGGCCGGATGGGCTGTTGGAGCGACTCGGGCGCAACGACAGGCAGGTCAAGGTGCGCGGTGCTCGCGTCGATCTCGATGGCGTGGAAGCCGCGCTTCGCGAGCATCCGCTTGTAAGAGATGTAGGTGTGCTGGCTCGAACGAGCAGCGTTGACGGTTCAAAGTCACTCAGTGCCTACGTAAGTACGCGCGATCAGGCACCAGCCGAGCTGATCGAGGAGTTGCGAGACCTGATGCGCTCGGCACCATCGGCAATGCGCCCGCAACGCTTCTATCTCGTGCGCGAGATTCCGCGTCTGCCGAGCTCGAAGCTGGACGTTCGCGCACTCGCTGCTCTGGATGACACCAACGTTCGGAACGAGCGCCTGAGTCTGAGAGACGAAGCGGAGATCGCGCCCGGCATCGCACAAACCATTGCGCGCGTCTGGCAAGCGGTGTTGCGCGTGCCGGTCGCCAGCCCGGAGGACGACTTCTTCGAGGCCGGTGGGGATTCGCTTCAAGCCATCACCTTCATCTTTGAGCTCGAACGCGCGCTGGGATTGGAGCTATCACCGACGCTGCTCAACGAGGCGCCGCGATTTAGTCATCTTTGCGAGATCCTGCGACAACCCCGTGCGCCTGGCTATGTCCAGTTCGTTTCCTTGAAGGCCGGCGAGGGTTCGCCACCGGTCTTCTTCATCCACGGCGTCGGTGGGAATGTCGTTGAAATCCTGCCGACGGCGCGACGCATGACCTACCCAGGCCCGGTCATCGGCATTCAGGCGCGGGGACTCACAAGTGGGGAGACACCGCACACGAGCGTACAGGTGATGGCCGAGGAGTATCTAAGGGAGATCAAGGCCCGCGAGCCAGGCGGTCCCTACCATCTGTGCGGCTATTCCTTCGGTGGAGTCGTGGCTTTCGAGATTGCACGGCAGCTTTCGGAATCGGGCGACGAAGTCGGTTTCGTTGGCTTGATTGATACACTGGGGAGCCCTGTGAGATGGCCGACGCGGACATGGGTTTCCATCATCGGTGGAGGAATCCGCCGCCTTGCTTCCGGTTTACGCCACACACCGCTGCGCGCATGGCCTTCTGAGTTGCGGACAGTTGGTGAGCGGCTCCGCCCGAGTCCACTCATGCTGTCCGCGCGCGCTATCCGGGTATCGCTTAGCGCCCTCCTCGCCTCGGCGAGGTATCGCCCCGGGTTCTATCGCGGGCATCTGACTCTGTTCACGCCTGCGGTCCGCGCGCCTGGTCTGCCGTCGCTCGAAGCCATCTGGCGCCAGCACGCTCTCACGGTGTCCGTTGTCGAGACCGCGGGGAGTCACTCAACCATGCTGTCCGCACCCAACGCAGACTCGACCGCCGCGTCCTTGACGCGCTGCCTGCTGATGGGAGGTCACCGCTAGAATTCGGCCGCAGTGGGCACCCCCATGTCATCTCACAGATGACGCACCTCTTTCGGCGGGGTCTAAGTTGCGGAGATCTGACCTATTCCTCTTCGCTCGTATCAAGCTTCCCAATGCTCCACTCGGAGCTTGCGGAGCTCCGCTCCCCGGGCTATTTACCCTGAGGCCGCGAGTTCCCATTCACTGCGGGCGACATGGCTCTCGTCGTAAACTGCAAGGAGCGCGGTACCGTCGCGCACTGCTCCGGAGTGGTGAGCCGAAATGACCACGCGACGACGTTTCCTTTCCACCGCCGTGCCGGGACTGGTATTCGCAACAGCGTCCGCTGCGAAGGCGCTATCCCGTGAAGCGGCTTTCGTACCTGACGCGCAGGCGAACGACGCGTCCGTGTTCGCCGCCGCGCGCGAGCACTTCCTGATCCCTGCGGGCGTCGCCTACTGCAACACCGGCACGCTCGGCGCATCGCCGCGGGAAGTGGTAGAGGCGCTGACCGAAGGCATTCGCCGTATCGAAACCGATCTCGCGGCGTGGCCTTACGAACAGCCCGATGGCGAACCGCTGACGGGCTACCAGCAGCTGCTCGAGGTCCGACAGGCGGCGGGGCGTTTCGTCAATGCATCCGCTGCCGAGATCGCGCTCACGCAGAACGCCACGATGGGGATGAACTTTCTCGCCAACGGTCTCGATCTCGCGGCGGGTGATGAGGTCGTCAGCACCGACCAGGAGCACGGCGGTGGTATCTCACCCTGGCGCCTGCTCGCGAAGCGCCGCGGCGTCGTCGTCAAGGAACTGCCGCTGGAGCCGGCACTCGCCGGCGGGCCCGACGCGATCGTGCGCCTGTTCGAGTCCGCGCTGACGCCGCGCACGAAAGTCGTGATGTTCAGCCACATCACGTCCGGTCTCGGCGTGCGGCTACCGGCACAGGAGTTGTGCGCGCTTGCGCGCGAGCGCGGCGCGCTCGCCATCGTGGACGGCGCTCAGGCGGTGGGACAGATCCAGGTGGACGTGAAGGCGCTGGGGTGCGATGCCTTCGTCGGCAGCCCGCACAAGTGGATGATGGCGCCGAAGGGTACCGGCTTCCTATACGTCCGGCGCGATGTCCAGGACCGGTTCTGGACGACGCTGGCGAGTTACCAGTGGGACAACCACGAGGACGGCGCTTTTCGGTTCATGCAGTACGGTACCGGCAGTGTGCCCGTGGTCGATGGCCTGATGGCAGCGCTGCGATTCATCGAGAAGATCGGCATGTCGCGCATCGAGCAGTGGGACGCAAGCCTCACGAAGCGTCTGCGAGACGGTCTGGCGAGTATCCCGGCGGTACGTGTCGCATCACCAACCGATCCGCGACTGACCGCAGCGATCACGACGTTTCGCGTCAATGGCATGAAGGCCAAGGCGCTGCAGGATGCCCTGTGGGAAAAGCGCGTGCGCGTCCGTGCGCAGAACGACGAGCGCGGAGTCCGGATGTCGGCCCACATGTACGTCAGCCCGGCAGATGTGGACGTGATCCTCGCCGTGACCCGCGAGGTGGCCGCAAGAGCGTAGCGGGCGCTGTGCGCGATCCTCGCAAGCGTGTTCCTGGGTAAGTGTGTCGCTCATTTGGCCAGGACTACGAGCGGCTTCCCTTTCTCGACGATATATGTCGCGAGCTCCGAACCTTTGCCAATGCCGACGTTCTTCGCTCCATGCTTCACTCCAGCGGGAATGAACAGGACTTCGCCGGCCTTGAGCCTCATCGCTCCCTTGCCCTCGACCTCATATTCCCACTCGCCGTCGAGCACATAGATGATCTCTTCGCCCGGATGCGAGTGCATTGGGAATGTCACTCCCGGCTCGAGATCGACGCGCACCTGGATCACCTCGCGTCCCGGGACGCTGAGGTCGTACCGCTGGAGCTCGGTGCGTTTGACTCCCGGCTGCTGCGCTAGCGCCGCCTGCAGTGCCAAACCGCTCGCGACGATCAGCATCGCTACCGGTATGATTCGAGTCGCTTTCATGCGGACCTCCCTCGTGCCCGTCGCGAGCACGTTGTGCTATGAGCCGCGCTCGGCCCTGGAGCTTGAAATCGTTCGCTTCGCGGCGCAATCTTTTCGGAACGCTTGAAAGGAGGTCTGCAATGGCTGGTGTCATCCTCAAGGCCGGCGAAGGCAACAAACTCAATGTCCTCGGCATGCCACTTCGGTTCCTCTGCGATGCGAAAGACACTGCAGACGCCTGGTCGTTAATGGAGGAGGACGTTCCGGTCGGCATGGGCCCACCGCCGCATCGGCACGACTGGGACGAGGCCTACTATGTGATCGACGGAGCGCTCGACTTCGTGATCGACGGGAAGCCGGTGCGCATCGAACGCGGCGATTTCGCCTACCTGCCTCGCAACACCGTGCACGCCTTCAAGGGAGCGTCGCCGTCTCCCGCGCGAGTGCTCATTTTTGCTGCTCCAGCTCATTCTTCCGCGTTCTTCGAAGATGTGAATCGCGAGATCCGCAAGGTTCCTGACGACTTGGGCAAGATGCCTGGAATCGGCCGGCGTCACGGGATCGAATTCATGCCCCCGCCCAAGCCAGCGGTTTAGCCTTTTTTGCACGACCAATACCGGCACCTTCGGACAATCGAACCAGACCTCCGCGTCTGCTAGGGTCCTCGCCGGGTTGTAGGCCCTCTCGAGCACACCCATCCAACCATCAGACTCCTAGATCCTCGGCAGGGAGCAGAACCATGAGTGCAGCAATTCAGCCGCAGGGCGGTGATCCGACAGCTATCCGCCCGTTTAAAGTGACCTTTCCGGAAACGGACCTTGCCGACTTGCGCCGGCGCATCGCGGCGACACGCTGGCCCACCAAGGAGCTCGTCGAGGATCGGTCGCACGGCGTGCAGCTGGCGACGCTGCGGGAGCTCGCCCGCTACTGGATGACCGAGTACGACTGGCGCAAGTGCGAGGCGAGGCTGAACGCGCTTCCGCAATTCACGACCCAGATCGACGGGGTGGAGATCCACTTCATCCACGTCAGATCGCGGCACGAGAACGCAATGCCGCTGATCATGACGCATGGTTGGCCCGGCTCGGTCATCGAGTTGCTCGAGACCGTCGCGCCCCTGACCGACCCGACCTCGCACGGTGGCACCGCCGGCGATGCCTTCCACCTGGTGCTGCCGTCCTTGCCTGGCTACGGCTTCTCGGGCGAGCCAACCGAGCTCGGCTGGGATGCCAGCCGCACCGCACGCGCGTGGGCGGAGCTGATGCACCGACTCGGCTACACCCGCTACGTCGCCCAGGGCGGCGACGTGGGTGCCCTCGTCACGGACCTGATGGGCCGCCAGGCAGTCAAGGGTTTGGTCGGCTACCACCTGAACCTGCTCACGGCGGTGCTCGCAATCGGCGATCACCTGCCCAGGGAATCCGAACAGGAACGCGCAGCGGCCAAGGCGCTCGCTACCTTCAAGGAGGACGGCTTCGGCTACTTCCTCGAGATGGCAACGCGGCCGCAGACGATCGGCTACGCGCTGCTGGATTCACCCGTCGCACTCGCGGCCTGGTTGCTCGATCACGACACGGACAGCTACTACAAGATCTCTCGCGCGTTCGTCGAACGCGAGCCCGTGGGCAATCTCACGCGGGACACCATTCTCGACAACATCACGCTGTACTGGCTGACCGGCACCGCGGCGTCGGCGGCCCGGTCGTACTGGGAGGACGGACGAGCGCTGGCCGCAGCGCTTGCGAGGGGCCAGCCTCCTCCGCCGGTCTCGGTTCCGGTCGGCTTCACAACGTTCCCCGGCGAGATCTGGGCTTCCCCGCGGAGTTGGGTTGAGGCGGTCTACCCCGGCCTCGCCTACTTTAACGAGGTCAAGAGAGGCGGACACTTCGCCGCCTGGGAGGAGCCGGGACTCTTCTCCGCCGAGGTGCGCGCCGCATTCAGCTCACTGCGCTAAAGGCGTTATGGCGTTGGCGCGCCCCACGATTGGCCGTACAGAACCCAGTCCGCTTCGTCGTCGGTGTCTTGCGGGGCCCCTGCCCCGGTCCAGGCCCGTTGCAGGTGCGTGGAACCCGACGGATTCCCAAGCGACCCGTTGGACTGAAATGTGCCGCCGCTCACCGGGCGATCCGTATCCGGAGTTCCAAAGCGCACCACGTCATCGATCACGTCAGTCCGGAAAAACGGAATGACGATGATCAGACGCGAGAAGACATTGCGCCGGCCGACCAGCCGGGCCTCGCTCGGCGCGGCGTCGAAGCCGTTCATGAACCCGGCCGCCACCTTGATGCCCGGGACCGACCCCAGCTGACCGCCGCTGAATGCGGCAGCCACCGGCGTCCCCGTGTACCCCGCTTCCTCCCAGATGATGAAGAAGCTGCCGCCTTGCATCGATCCGCCGAACGCCCCGAGATCGACAGTGCTCGCGGTGCCGGTCGAGGTACTGACCGCAAGCCGATAGCCGGAACCAAGCGTGATGCTTCGATTCGTGGGCTCGTCGAGATACAGCTCGACGCGGTTCTTGCCGACTTCGGTGAGCAGCAATTTGCGTGTTTGCGTCCCGTCGCACGCTGACAGCAGCAACGAGACCGCGACGCCGATACACAACCTGGCCCACATTTGGTGCCGAACTTTACGCCCCCCGCAGGGCAAAGGCGATTGGCCACACACCTTGTTGTGAGGGCCGCTCCCGTGCGGGCGGCGACCGCAGGAGATCGGGTCTTCGGGTGTCGGTTTTCGTATCGCTGGTTCGTCATAGTTCCGACGGGCTCGCTCAACTGACCAATTAATGGAGACAGACGATGGCCAAGAACGTGATTTGTCTTTGGTATGACGGTACGGCAGAAGAAGCTGCCAGGTTCTACGCCCGGACATTTCCGGACAGCGCCGTGACAGCGGTCCACGCTGCCCCCGGCGATTATCCGGATGGCAAGCAGGGGCAGGTGCTCACGGTCGAATTTACGGTGGTGGGCGTGCCGTGCCTCGGCCTGAATGGGGGCCCGACTTTCAAGCACAGCGAAGCCTTTTCATTTCAGATCGTCACCGAAGACCAGGCCGAGACCGATCGCTATTGGAATGCCATTGTCGGTAATGGCGGCGCCGAGAGCGAATGCGGGTGGTGCAAGGACAAATGGGGCTTGTCTTGGCAGATCACTCCACGCGCACTGCTGGAAGCAATCACCGATCCTGATCGTGCGGCCGCGAAGCGCGCGTTCGAGGCGATGATGGAAATGAAGAAGATCGACATCGCCACAATCGAAGCAGCGCGACGCGGACCGGCTCGCGCCTAGAGCGAAGCCCGGTCTAACTACGTGACGCACGATGGCGTTATGCAATCACCAGGAGCGTTCCAATGACCCCCACCATCACCGCTTTTGAACGGTCGCCCGATCGCGGCCGGGGACTGGCGCGTGATATGCGCGTTCGCTGGGCGCTTGAAGAAGTGGGCCAGCCTTACGACGTTCGACTTCTTTCGTTCAATGAGATGAAGGAATCCGCGCATCGTACGCTTCATCCTTTCGGGCAGATTCCGACCTACGACGATGGCGATCTCACGCTCTTCGAGTCGGGGGCGATCGTATTCCATATCGCAGAGCGCCATGCGGGGCTACTGCCGGGTGATGCGAATGCCCGGGCGCGCGCGATCGCGTGGATGTTTGCCGCGCTCAATACGGTGGAGCCGCCGATTGTCGATCGCTCAATGGCGGTGATCTTGGAGCGCGACAAGAGCTGGCATGAGGAGCGCCTGGCTATCCTCGACGATCGCGTCCGTGTACGGCTGGGCGACCTTTCCAGTCGGCTCGGGCGTGCCGACTGGCTCGACGATGCGTTCAGCGCCGGTGACTTACTCATGGTGACGGTGCTGCGCAGGTTGAACGGATCGGGTCTGCTGGAGAAATTTCCGAACCTCTCTGCCTATGTCGCCCGTGGCGAAGCGCGGCCCGCCTACAAGCGTGCTTTCGACGCTCAACTGGCGGTCTTCACTGGCAAGGCACCGAACGGCTGATGGGCGTCCGTTTTCGGATCATAGGGCGTATCACTTCAACTCAGCGTTTAGGACCTCTGCCAGCGCTTCAAGGGTGTACGGCTTCAGGAGCAAGCCAAATTTCCCGTCTTCCATGCTGGCGGCGGCTTCGGCATAGCCGGTGACCAGCACTACGGGGAGGTTTGGCTGCCGCCGCCCGATCTCACGAGCCAGCTCCAGACCACTTACACCACCGGGCATCATGATGTCGGATAGCACGATATCGACGGACCGCGCATTGGCCAGTGCACCCAACGCGGCGTCCGGGCTCGCGACGTGAACTACCGAAAACCCGAGGTAGCTCAACATCTCTCGTGTGAGCGCTGCGACTTCATTGTCGTCTTCGACAAGCAGCACCTGACCACGACGCGCGACGTCGCCTTGAACGGCGGACGCGCTCGATGCGTCGACGACCTTGGGCGCAACTGGCTGCCGCAATGAACGCGGCAGCAGCAGCGTCACGATCGTGCCTTTCCCGACCTCGCTGTCGCACCGTGAGTCGACCGTCGGATTGCTGCGCGAACCCGTAGACCTGCGGCAAGCCCAGTCCCGACCCCTTGCCTATGTCCTTGGTAGTGAAGAAAGGCTCGAACACGTGCGCCAATATCTCAGGCGGCATGCCGCTACCGGTATCCGCGATGGAGAGCTTCACGAAGTCAGTCAGCAGACCATCCCCTGCCGCCTCTTGCACGTTCTCGGCGGTGATGGTGATGGTGCCGCCGCCTGCCATTGCGTCCCGTGAGTTCACGCACACGTTCAGCATCGCCAATTCAAGCTCACCGACGTCGATCTCAACCGGCCACAAGTCGGCGCCCAATTTCATCTCGATGTGGATGTTCCCGCCCAGCGAGCGACCAAGAATCTCGTGCATACCCGTGAGATGGGCCGCAAGATCGATCGACTCCGGATTGACTGGCCGACGTCGAGAGAAGGCCAACAGATGGCGTGTCAGGCCTGTTCCGCGCGTGACAGCACGGCGCATTCCTTCGAGGACGATCTGCCGCTGTTCCCCAATCGCGCTGCGTTCCAGTAGCTCCAAGCCGTTCGAGAACACAGCCAGCAAATTGTTGAAGTCATGCGCGACACCGCCAGTCAGCTGACCGATCGATTCCATCTTCTGCGCGTGACGAAGCGCCTCTTCGGCGTCCCGTAACCGCTGTCTGATCGCGCAGGCGCTCGGTCACGTCATACACAAATTGGTATGCGCCGATACGGTTGCCGTCGCGATCGCGCAATGTGTTGTAGCGCATCTCGTAGGCGCGGCGATCCAGCTCTGGATCACCGAACTCCCCGATCTCCGTAAACTCCTCGCCAGCCAACGCGCGGCTCCACACCGCCTTAACTGCCGCCTGATGCTCCGGCTGCGAAGCGAGCAGGTCGAGCATGCTCGCGCCCACGACCGGACGCTTGCCGAAGATGCGCTCGAACTCGTCTGCCGCCGCTTGATTGACGGCGAGCCATCGGTACTCAAGGTCGACGACCTGAACGAAGGCGTTCGTCCCTTCCACGATATCGGCCAGAAGGTTGCGTTCCGCGAGCGCCTCCGTGACTCGACGCTCAAGCGTCTCGTTGAGCTCGCGCAGGGCGCGCTCGGCAAGAACCTTACCGAGTCGTCTCCCAGCACGCACAGAACATTCCGGCGACCTTGCCGCTCTCGTCGCGCACCGGCGAATACGAGAAAGTGAACCAGGTCTGCTCGTCGTATCCCTTGCGGTTCATGACGAGCGGCAGATCCTCGCGATACGTCGAGTCGCCCGCCATGGCGGCATCGATCAGCGGGCTGATGTCCGACCAGATCTCCGACCAAATGTCGTAGAAGCGCCTGCCGAGTGCGCGCGGATGCTTGGCGCCAAGGATCTCCGCGTAGGGGTCGTTATAGAGAAAGCCGAGAGCCTCTCCCCATGCGACGAACATCGGAAACTGAGATTGCAGAAGCAGTCCGACGACCGTTCGCAACGGCTGCGGCCAGGTTCTCCGGGGGCCCGAGCGGCGACTCTGACCAGTCATGAGCGCGCATCAAGGCGCCAGTGCTCCCGCCGCCCGCGAGGAAGTCGAGTGTTCGATTCAATGTTCGCGCCCCCAGATCGGATACGCAGACGTTGTCGGAGAACGCCTCGCGGAACTCCTCGTCGCCGGCAATGTTCCGGATCAGCCCACGGTGATGCCCGCGAGATCCACGGGCATGAAATTGGTCCCCCGTCTGCTTCTTGACCGTCTTATCAGAGGTAGCGTCGCCAATCGAATGCCAGTCGCACTCCGATAGAGTACTCCAGCTGGACACCCGGTGCGCTAGGCAGGTAGACGACGCTGAGTGCCTCCAACGCCGGATGCGTTGTCTCCGTTGAAGCACTAGAGATGGCGTGTCTCGCTACCACACTGATTTTAGGGCGGACCGCCCGTGAGGCCCAACTTGTTTTCGCCAATCATCGGTGACGGACTACATGACGCTGGTGCATGCGCAAAAAAAAGGCCTCGGCGGTTCGCGCCGGGGCCTCATTAAGAAGTGGTAGCGGGGGCCTGCTATTCCAGTTACGACAGCGCCTGCTTGTTCGTATTCCGTTGCGACGCGCAGCGTGAAAACTGCGCAGTCTACGCGGCCTTGTCCACCTTCTGCGTGCGCAGCGATCTGAATGCCGCGCGCATCTCCGATGCGAAGAGCAGCGGCTCTTCCCATGCCGCGAAGTGCCCGCCCTTGTCCACCTCGTTGAAGTAGGTGAGGTTCGCGTAACCGCGCTCCGCCCAGCGCCGGGAAGGCTGGTAGATCTCGCCGGGGAAGACGGTGAACGCCGCCGGGATGGAGAACTTCTTGGGGCTGAAGTACGGGGGCTTGTTATCCCAGTAGCTGCGGGCCGTGGACACGCCGGTGTTCGTCAGCCAGTAGAGAGTGATGTTGTCGAGCACGTCGTCCCGCGTCAGTCGCTCCGGCGGCTGTCCCTTGGTCGGCGTGCGCATCGCCTCGAGGACCGTCGCCGCCGGCTGGTCGTCGCCGTCGCCGTGGTCGATCAGCCAGGCCGCGAGGGCGACAGGAGAATCGGCGAGCCCATAGAGCGTCTGCGGACGCGTCGCCATCTCGATCGCGTAGCCCGCGTTCTTGGTGAAGAAGACCCTCAGCTTGTCGAGCGCGCGCTGCTCGAGGTCGGAGAGATCGGACGGCGCCGGTGTTCCGGCTTGGAGTGTGTTCGAAATGTCCTCCGGGAGGGCGAAGAGAAAGTTGGTGTGAATGGCCACGAGCTCCGCGGGCGCCTCGACCGCCATCGCGTCCGTGATCTGTCCGCCAACGTCGCCGCCCTGCGCGACGTATCGCGTGTATCCGAGGCGCCTCATCAGCTCGATCCAAGCGCGCGCCATGCGGGCGTGATCCCAGCCGGTCGCCGTCGGCTTGCCCGAGAACCCGTAACCGGGGATCGACGGGATCACGACGTCGAAGGCGTCCTCCGCGCGGCCTCCGAATGCGGTGGGATCGGTGAGCGGGCCGACGAGCTTGATCTGCTCGAGGATCGAACCGGGCCACCCGTGCGAGATGATGACCGGCAGCGCGCCATCGTGCTTGGATCGCACGTGGATGAAGTGGATGTCGAGCCCGTCGATCTCGCTGGTGAACTGGGGCAGAGCGTTGAGCTTCGCCTCGCACTTGCGCCAATCGTAGTCCGTCACCCAGTAGCGCGCGAGGTCCTGGAGCGGCACGAGCGGCACGCCCTGCGACGTGTCCGCGACGGTCTCCTTCTCCGGCCACCGCGTGGCCTTGATGCGCCGAAGCATATCGGCCAGTTCCGCTTCCGGAACTTCCACTCGAAACGGTCGCACAGCCGCCTTGTCGCTGCTTGACGTTTTTGTTTCTGCATTCATAGCCATGCTCCTTTCCGAAAGTAAAAGTCCGGGAACACCGGGCGGGCTGGCAACAACGGTTGCCGCCTCAGCTCTGCAAAAAACGACGGCGATTGAGGCCGGGTGTTTTTGTCTATGTAGCTGACCGTCGCGGGACTTATACGCTCAATCAAGACGGAAACAATTGGCCCAAGGTGAGACGTGTCGTGACGAGTGACAAGGCCACCGCGGCTCACCAGTCCCATACGCCTAGTGGAAGCGGCCGATAGAACGCATCTCGTCGCGGAGTTTGACTTGAGTTTACAGCCGCTGGGCTGCCCTCGGCCGCTTCCGCAAAGGCGTGTACGTCAACTTCCTCGGTGGCGACGAAGACCCCGGCCGGGTCCGCGAGGCGTACGGCGACTCCGTCTACGAGCGGCTGGTGGACGTGAAGACCACGTACGACCCGGACAACGTCTTTCACCACAACCAGAACATCCGCCCGGGTAATTTGCCCTGAGGCCGCTTGTGTCCGGGCAACGTCCGGGGACGATAGCGGACAAAATGAAAACGCCCCGACGTCTTGCGCCGAGGCCTTATGCCAACCCAGACCGACTTGATGACTAGCCCGGAGGCGCAGCCGCACGCTGCGGCGACAGCGTACGTGTGGCGTAGCGTTCGCACAGCCATGTGGCTGCGCACACCGCCAGGATCAGGGCCGCCGCAGCACCGGCTTCGAACCATAGTGGCCCGTCAACGCGCTCCGTGCTGTACAGGTATGTGGTCTCGACTGCGATCAATCCACTCAAGATCCCTGCCGCCAGCCAGCGGGCGCGCGTCGCGACAAGCGCACTGACGAGCCCACCCAGGAACGCGCAGAGAGGGGTGAACACACCCGCAAGAATCAGCACAGACCGTTCGGAGTTCCGGTAGCTCACTCCGCCTAACCAGACCTCCTGTACCAACGTCGAAGCCAGCGCGAGCGTGACGTAACCGACGACCGCTCCCAGTACGCCCCTGATCACGGATTTGCCGCCCGCATGGTGGTGCACGGGTTTCATGAGTTCTCCACGCTACGGGCGACTTGTCTCCGGGTGATGCATCGTCCTGTACACCCCCAGCTGCAGCAGCGTCAAGTGTGATGCCTCGACGCGCTAATGCGGACCTGATCAGGAGCTGGGCTGGGGGGGCCCACACCCGGCACCAACCGTTCGCGTTCACCAACTTGTTAGGGAAGAGCGCGCACTCGCGCCAGCCTTCACCCGCCAGAAGCGGACATGCCTGCGCGCTAGCCGCCATCTGTACGAGAGCGCACAGACAGCGGGCCTGGAAGCAAACACGCTTCCATCTTCACGCTTCAACCACCGGTGAAGCGGATATGCGCAACAGATAATCATTTCTAGCAAGGAGGCCGCGCATGACTTTCGACGAAGTGCAGCACACCGGCACCCGTAGACCTGTTGTTCACCGATGGAGAATTCTCATGACCGTGATATCGAGCTTCACCTTGCCCGCCGCCGCGAGCGGCGCCGAGGTCACTCCAGCGGCCGACGACAACGCAATCCGCCCATTCCACGTCAGCATTCCCCAGGCGGCACTCGATGACCTTCGTCGACGCGTGCTCGCAACGCAGTGGCCCGAGAAGGAGACCGTGACTGATACGTCCCAGGGCGTGCCGCTCGCGGCGATGCAGGAGCTCGCCCGCTATTGGGCGACGGACTACGACTGGCGCAAGGTCGAGGCGAAACTGAACGCCCTGCCGCAGTTCATCACCGATGATCGACGGGCTGGACATTCATTTCATCCACGTCCGCTCGAAGCACAAGAATGCGTTGCCGCTCGTCGTCAATCATGGCTGGCCCGGCTCGATCATCGAGCAGTTGAAGATCATCGGTCCGCTCACGGATCCGACAGCGCACGGCGGCCGGGCAGAGGACGCCTTCGATGTCGTGATTCCGTCGATGCCGGGCTACGGCTTCTCCGGCAAGCCGACGAGCCCCGGCTGGGGACCCGAGCGCATGGGCCGAGCCTGGGCAGTGCTGATGAAGCGCCTCGGCTACACCCGCTACGTCGCCTCGGGCGGCGACTGGGGCGCGTTCGTCGTCGATCAGATGGGCCTGCAGGCGCCTGTCGGGATTGCTCGCCATCCACACCAACATGCCGGCCGTCGTTCCCAATGACATCAACACTGCTCTCAGCCGCGGCGATCCGGCGCCCGCCGGTCTCTCGGCCGAGGAACAGCGCGCGTGCGAGCAGCTGGCCCGGACGTTCAAGCAGGTTCGAATACGCGGTGCTGATGGCGGCGCGCCCGCAGACCTTGTACGGCATTGCGGATTCACCCGTCGGCCTCGCCGCCTGGCTGCTCGATCACAACGATGCGGACGGCCAGCCGGCCGCGGCAGTCGCGATCGGCGCTGAACCGGACCTCGAGCACCACGGGCGAACTGACGCGTGACGAGATCCTCGACAACATCACGCTCTATTGGCTGACGAACACGGGCGTCTCTTCGTCTCGTCTCTATTGGGAATACAAGGGCGGCTTCTTCAACGCCAAGGGCGTCGCCATTCCGGTCGCCGTGAGCGTCTTCCCTGGCGAGCAATACGAAGCCCCGCGGAGCTGGACAGAGACAGGCGTATCCCAAGCTCATCCACTACAACCAGGTCGAGCAAGGGCGGCCACTTCGCCGCGTGGGAACAGCCGCAGCTCTTCGCCGAAGAGGTCCGCGCGGCGTTTCGATCGCTGCGCTGAGGAGAAGAAGCCATGAAGCACGGTTGGACACTTGTCGCACTTCTCATAGGAGGAACAATCGCCATGGACACAACACAAGCACAAGCGAAGACAGAGGGCGGCGCCGACGCCATCCGCCCCTTCCGCGTTCACTTTCCGGACGAGGCGCTCGCCGACCTGAAACGCCGCATCGCGGCGACACGGTGGCCCGAGCGGGAAATCGTCACCGATCAGTCGCAAGGCGTGCAGCTCGCGACGGTTCAGAAACTCGCGCGCTACTGGGGGACCGAGTACGACTGGCGCAAGTGCGAGGCGAAGCTCAATGCCCTGCCGCAATTCATCACCAAGATCGACGGGGTCGACATTCACTTCATTCACGTGCGTTCGAAACAGCCGAACGCGTTGCCGATGATCGTCACGCACGGATGGCCGGGCTCGATCATCGAGCAGTTGAAGATCATCGATCCGCTGACGAATCCCACGGCGCATGGCGGGAGCGCATCGGACGCTTTCGATGTCGTGATTCCGTCGCTGCCGGGCTACGGATTTTCCGGGAAGCCCACGGAGACCGGCTGGGATCCCATCCGCATCGCACGTGCGTGGATAGTGCTGATGAAGCGCCTCGGATACACACGATTCGTGGCGCAGGGCGGCGATTGGGGGAATGCGGTCACGGAACAGATGGCTCTGCTGGGGGCTCCGGAGTTGATCGGCATTCACACCAACATGCCTGCCACCGTGCCAGACGACATCGACACGGCGGCTCTTGCCGGCGCGCCGGCGCCGTCAGGCCTCTCGGCCGACGAAAAGCACGCGTACGATCAGCTCGCGTATTTCTACAAGCACGGCCTGGGCTACGCCCAGGAGATGGCGAACCGCCCGCAGACGCTCTACGGGATCGGGGATTCGCCGGTCGGCATGGCCGCCTGGATGCTCGACCACGACGCGCGCAGCCTGGCGCTCATCACGCGCGTCTTTGACGGTCAGCGCGAGGGGCTCACGCGAGACGACGTGCTCGACAACGTCACGCTCTACTGGCTGACGAACACGACGATCTCTTCGGCCCGTCTGTATTGGGAAAGCAAGCTCGCCTTCTTTGCCCCGAAAGAACGTCCCCATCCCGGCCGCGGTGAGCGCCTTTCCGGACGAGCTCTATCAGGCCCCGCGGAGTTGGACAGAGAAGGCGTATCCCAAGCTCATCTACTACAACAAGCACGACAAAGGCGGCCACTTCGCGGCGTGGGAACAGCCGGAGCTCCTGGTGTCGGACCTGCGCGCGGCGTTCAAGTCGCTACGGTAGTCGGACTCCGTTATCACGGAGTACGCGAAGGTGAACGGCGTAGGGACGAAAGGAGTCACAGGCGCCATCTTTGTGACCGTGGCACCGCCGAGCGCATAGCGGTCGCACCGTAGAGGAATCGTAATGGCGGGTCGATTGGCCGTTGGTGCAACACGGTGCGGTTCGATGGGGCACGCGGGCCGCTGGCCCTCCTGGCGCGATGAGAGCGGCTGCGTGTCAGTGGGACTCTGCGAGGGGCTCGTCAAAGCCCGCGGCGCCGGTTCGCTAGCTTGGAGTCACACGAGATCGGATCAGCGCAGGGCGTCGAAGGCGTTCGGGTCGAGCTGCCTTGCGCGCTCCGCAGCCTGGTTCGATTCGGCATCCATTCCGAGCCAACGATAGGTGTCCGCGAGATAGACATGGACCCGTGGGTCCTTCGGATCTGACTGCGCAGCGACGAGGAGCTGTTGCAGCGCGGGCTGGAACTCTTTTTCACCGTGCAGGCGCACGCCTCGTCCCAGCGGGGAGTTTGGATCGATGGGCTTGCTCGTCGAGCGCACTGGTGCTGACGGCGTCGCGACGCTGGTCGCCGACTTGGCCGCTTGCGTTGCGGCTGCGGCCGCCGGTTGCGCCGCGACGCGCACCAACACACAGTCGGGCATCCGCACTTCGCGGATTCGGTTCCTGTCGACAACCTCGAAGCCCAGCAGGGGAATGCCCTGATCCGGCAACGCATAAGCGCGGCTGTCGTGCATACGGTACTGGATCTTTCCGAGCGAATCGTTGCCCGAGCTGTCGATCGATGCCCATGACGCTGGCAGAAACTCGGTGATGCCCTCTCCGAACAGCATCGTGCACATCGCACCCCCCGGATTGGCCAACATACTTTGCAGTTGTGACCAGTCGTCCTGGGCGCGTGACTTATCGCTGCCAGCGACGCGCCAACGCCCGAGCAGGAGATTGCGACCGGGTAGCAGTGGCGGCATCGTAAGCAACTTGGCCCGCAGTTCCTTCAGCGCGGCTTCGGTTGCGGCCGTGTTTGCGGCATTCTGGCGGGCGGCTTCGCGCCGTTGGGGCTCGCCTCGACGCCATTCTTCCGCGCTTGCCTCCTCCCGTTCGCGTTCCTCGTCCCTTTTGCGACTTTCCTCTTCGGCTTCCCGCCGTCGCGCGTCCTCCTCGTCCCGCCGGTCCTGCCAGCAGCCGGGGTTGTTCGGGTCCCACTGTCCGCAGTATTGGCCGAACACCGGAGAAACGAATCCGGTCATGGCAAGCGCCACAAGCCATCGGTGCAGATTCATTGTCGCCCGCTCGTCGATGCCCCAACTGAATAGACGAGCCGACGAATAGATCGTCAGGCGAGTTTGATCGGAGTTCGCCAACCAGAATCTACTTCAATGTAGTCGACAAAGGAGGACACTTCGCGGCCTGGGAGATGAGTAGGTCCCGGCGGTTCGCGCCGAGGCCTACTTAGAAGTGTTAGCGGGGGCTCGCTATGGGAGTTACATACGGGTCCTACTTGCCGGTGGCCGGCTCGGAAAGTGTCCGCATCACGTCGTCGAGGTTGAAACTCGCGGGCTTCTGCCGGATCGGGAATTCCTTGAAGCTGTCGATCCACTGCGCAACCAAAGTTTGTGCGGGTGCGATGACGAACGAGCGGGGGACGAAATAGCTCCAGCCGTAAGCGACGGATTCGGGCCCGCGCTCGAAGGGGTCGGCGCGCAAATTGTAGAGATTCGGAACGCGAAGGTGTTCAAAGCCCTTACGCCACACATCCATCCCCGTGTGGTACTGCTCGATGAAGGAGATTTTCCACGGGCCGACTCGCACCGCGAACAGATCACCATCGTCACTCCAGTATAGAAACTCTTGCCGCGGCGATTCCTTCACCTCGCCCTTGAAGAATGGCATCAGATTGTAGCCGTCGAGATGGACCTTGAAGGACTTGGCTCCGGACTTGCACGACTTCTTGCAGCGCTCCACGACATTCGTATCGCCCGCCGCCGCCGCAAAAGTCGGGAAATGGCCTCCCCAGCCTCGATCTAGGACCGCCGCGTCAGGAGCACATCTGGAAACTGGAAGGCCCCGACGGCGCGCAGGCCATCATCCACCATCGGCCGCGACTGGTCAGCGACGACATGATTGCGCTGCGCAGTGCCGCCATCGTCGGTGTCGGTGTCGTACATCTGCCGCTGCTGATGGTGTCCGATGAAATTCGCAATGGCCAGTTGGCGCATCTGCTGCCCAGCTGGGCCCCCAAGCGCCAAGTTGTCCATGCGGTGTATCCATCCAAGCGCGGACTGCTGCCCTCGGTGCGGGCGCTTCTCGACTATCTCGGCGCCCGCTTCAGCGAGCTTCGCGAAGACTGACTGGGGGGCACCACCCGGCCCCGGGGCGGGTGGCTACATCGCGCACTTGACAACCCACGGTTGTGAAATCGCGCAAGCAGTGGCCTAATTTACGTTCGCCTCGCCCGCCCCACATGAGAGCTACGTCTGCCTGGCCGCGGCGCGAGAAACAATTGACTGCACGGTAACGTGCCACAACCAAACGAGGTGATGCCATGACTGCAGTAGTCCTGGTTCACGGCGGCTTCGTGGACGGATCAGGTTGGGAAAGTGTGTATCAGATACTGAAGGAGGATGGTTACAGCGTGAGCGTGGTGCAGAATCCAACGCTATCGTTGGCGGGCGACGTCGCTGCAACAAAACGAGTCCTGGACGCGCAGAGCGATCCGGTCGTTCTCGTCGGCCATTCCTACGGTGGCGCGGTGATCACTGAAGCCGGCAATCATCCGAGCGTCGTGGGCCTGGTGTTCATCGCGGCCTTCGCGCCGGACAAGGGCGAGTCAGTGAGCTCGCTGATCAAGGATCCGCCTCCGGGCGCGCCCGTGCCGCCAATAGTGGGACCACAAGACGGGTTCCTGGCGCTCGATCGGGCAAAGTTCGCCGACAGCTTCGCCGGTGATGTGCCCAAGGACAAAGCCGCGTTCATGGCTGACTCCCAAGTGCCCTGGGGAGTCGAGGCGCTCGCCGGGGCGATTACCGAACCGGCATGGAAGAACAAACCGAGCTGGTATCTGGTCGCCACCGAAGACAAGATGATTCCACCGCCAGCCCAGCGTTTGATGTCGAAGCGCGCGGGTTCCACGGTCGTCGAAGTTGCCGGCAGTCATTCCATCTTTCTGTCGCAGCCAGCCAAGGTGGTGGCGCTGATTGAACAGGCTGCAAAGCAGACCAGCCCGAAGAATTAGCTTCATGCGGAGAAATGAAAAGGCCTCGGCCGTTCGCGCCGAGGCCTTGTTAGAAGTGGTAGCGGGGGCAGGATTTTGGCCCGAGTTGCGTGGTGGTAGCTCGCAGCTAAACCCCAATCGCGTTTAGCGGCCCCATTTCATGAAGATGTCGGAACGGCCTGCGGTCGTGCGTCGCGTGCTCCTCGGCCCACGCCAGTGCATAGTCGGCGATCTCCTCCCACCCCTGCTGGGCAGGCATGAGATGCGAGCGTCCCGGAAATTCCCTGATCTCCGTGATCGTGTTCGACTTGTAGTGCTTCGCGTTCGAGCGTTGGACGGCGGGCGGCATCAGGTGATCTTCGCTCCCCGAGATGAAGAGAAGGGGCGCGCGGGCGTCGTTATGGTAGTCGACCGCGATGTCCTGGGGGCCGGGGATGAAATTCGCCAGCACGCTGTCCCAGAAAATGCCCCCTGATGCCGGGACGTGATAGCGGTCGTACGCAGCGCGCGCGTCCGCTTCGTCGAATGTGTTCGTGAACACGTAGCGCCATTGCTCGTACGTGAACGGCACTGCCCTGTGGCGATTCGCGGGATTCTTCAGCACCGGGAACGTCGATTTGAGCTGCGACAGCGGCGTGACGCGCACACCTTCCGTAGGCGCGGAGTTGATCGCCACTCCCACCGCCCCATAGCCGCGATCGAGCAACAGCTGCACAAACGCGCCACCCGCCGAATGACCCATGAGGATCGGTGGCGCCTCGAGTCGCTCGACAACGACTTCGAGGTGCGCCATGATCGCGGGAACCGTGAGGCGTTCGACGGGCGAAGGATCGCGGTTGAGAGCCTCGACCTCGACCTCGAACCCGGGATACGCTGGAGCGAGCACGCGGTAGCCTTGGGCTTCATAGCGTGTGATCCAGTGCTCCCAGCTTCGCGGCGTCACCCAGAAGCCATGAACCAGTACAATCGTATCGGGCCCTTTCGATAGCGCGGGCATGGTGCATCTCCTTGTGGGGTTGCGCCCTCTAGTGCACGCTCCTGAGCGCAACCTGAAAACCGTCGCTGCGCACGCCCATCCGACCTAGGGGCCACTTGCGGGCCACCTGCCAGATCGCAGCACCCGTCCAACGTGACGTTGATGGAATACCGAAGGGGGCGCAGCAAGCATGAGTACCGCCGATGGGGTAGCTAGCAATTATGCCCTTTACCCCCGCCAGCAGGCTCCTGGTTCGCACGAGAGTATGCATGACGCTCTCCGCGCCGCCTAACGTTCGAGCTGAGGCGATGCTGCAGCGCTGGATGTTCGCGAAGAAGCCCGGGTCAGTGCCCACCGAGCGCCCGCGGAAGCGCGCGCAGGAACCGGTCGACCTCCTGATGCAGTCCGATCGTGACACGCGCCCACGTGTCATAGCCGTCGAAATGGCGACCGACCTTGATACCCTCGGCGAGCATCCGATCCTGGAACCGCTTCAAAGGCCCGCCGGCATCGAAGAACACGAAGTTGCCCTGCGCATCAGCTCGATCCAGCCCCATGCGATCGAGCGTTGCGTGCACTTTCGCGCGGTCGCCGGTAAGTGCGGCGCGCGTCGTCTTCAGAAAGGCGTGATCGTTGAAGCTCGCGATCGCAGCCGAGAGTCCCGTCGTGTTCGGCCAGGTGAGTGAAAGCGCGGCGAGGCGTTGCGCGAGTACCGCCGGGGTGATTGCGTAACCGATGCGAAGTCCTGCGAGTCCATGGAGCTTCGAGAACGTTCGCAATACGACCATATTGGGAACGTCATTGACGAGCGCTGCGACTGTTGCGACACCCGGCTGATCGACCAGATCCATGTAGGCCTCGTCGACGATCACAGTGCAACTCACCGGAACCGACCGGATGAACGTCTCAAGCGCATCGCGCGTGACCGCGGTCCCGGTCGGGTTGTTGGGGTTGCAAACGTAGACCAGACGCGTGAGCTGCGTGATGGCTCCACGCATGGCCGAAAGATCGTGCCGATGGTCAGCGTCCGGTGCGACCCAGTGCACTCTTAGGCCAAGTGTCTGGGCGAACACCGGCAGTTCTTCATAGGTCGGTCGTGAGGCGACAACTTCGGCGCCGGAGGTTGTCGTCACCGCTAGTAGCCCGGCCATCTTGAGCAGTTCACCGGAGCCCGCGCCGATCACAATCTGGGAGGTCGCGACGCCCTCGTGCGCAGCGAGCTGATTCGTCAACGTCTCGATCGTTGCGTCGGCATAGCGCGGCGCCTCGCTGACACTCGCGAGAATCGCCCGACGAGCGGCCGGGGAAGGGCCATAGGGATTCTCGTTCCCGTCGAGCTTGATCAGGTTCGTCTTGCCTGGCGAGGTGTTCGGTGCGCCGACCAGGATGTTCGGAGTGAGCGGGGTGAGGAACGCGGCCGCTCCGATCAGTGCAGCACGACGTGTAAGACGATCTCCGCGCATGGGCGCCTCCTCGAAACTTCCCTCGACGCTATCACGCGCGCAATCCGACGCGGACGAAAAGTGAAGGGGTCGGAATCGGTCGTCAACAATAGGAGAGCTCGAACGCTCGGGGCGTAATTGGCGATGCGCCGCCCATCAGATCACCGAGCTCGATCAGAGGACGGCGCCGATTCGGGCGCTCCTCAGAGCTCGAACCGGACGCCGAGGGTCGCCGCGTAGTTGTCGAACTGTTCGTTCCCGATCATGGCCTGGAGGTTGACGAACGGCTGGACGCCGCTCGGGAGCACGGCGATGAGGCTGACCCCGAGGTTGAAGAAGTCCCGGACCGGTTTTTCGGTCTGGAACCGGAACGTCTGTGGGTTCGGACGGAGGTCCTGCACGAACCGCACGTTGACGAAGCGCTGCGAGTTCGAGAATTCGTGGACGTAGTCCGCGTTGCTCTGGAAGACGAGCACGCCGAACCCCTTGCTCGACGCGACCGATCCCTGAAAGCCGACGACGCTCTGCAGGGATTCGGCCTCCTGGTCCGCGTAGACGAGCGCCAGGCCGGCCGCCCCTCGGATCCCTCCGACGGAAACCGTGCCCGCGCCGCCGCCCGCCTCGGAATAGCCGTCGATTTGGGTCCGGGTCCAGCCGAGGCTGACCCGCGGACCGTAGGTGAAGCGCCCTTTCGAGCGGTCATAGCCGAACAAGCCCTGGACGCTGATCTCGTCCCCGTCGGTATCGCTGTTCACGATCCCGTCGAAGGTGTTCGTGTTTCCCCCGTTGTCGAACTCGACGAAGTTGGCTCTCCGGTTCACGCCATGGTCCTTCCGGGCGAAGCCGGCCGACAGGTCGAAAAACATCGCGGGCGACGGCACGAACGACGCGTAGAGGGTGATGTCCTGCGATTCCGAGTCGAAATCCCCACCCGCGTCGAAGTCTCCGTCGTTCCGGAGATAGGTGAGCGCGGCTCCCGCGATCATGCGATCGCTGAAGCGGTAGTCTCCGCCCACGGACAGCCCCTGGATCGTCGAGTCAAACCCGTCCGCGAAACGGGTCCGCTCCCGATCCAGCGCCTCGGCGTTCCCCGTGACGAAGAAGCCCCACCTCTTCGCCAGGCTCGCATCCTGCCCGGAGGCTGGCTCCGCTCCTTTCTTTTTCTCCTCCCCGGTACCCTCCTGCTCCAGGCGTGACTTCCGGCGGTTCTCGACCGAGACCCCGAGCGTCTGGGACGAGGCCCCCGCTCCGCCGCTGTTCGCGTTCCCCGTCGGCGAACCGAAGGACTGGTTGCAGATCGCAAAGAGGTCGGCGCCCAACACGGTGTCGTCCCCTCCCAGGACCAAACAGTCGCCGCTCAGCTGGTTCGCCACCGCCTCGTCCAGCGTCTGGGCGTCGGCCGGCGGTGCCAGGACGAGCCAGACGACGACCATTACCAGCGGCCACCATGAAGCCACGAGGCCAAGGCGGGAGCGGAGCCGACCCTCGGTCTGCGGATGTCTTCTCATGGAAACTCTCCTTGCCGGATCCTGTCGTCTGCCGCCGAGCCTACGGGAAAGGCAGTTCCGATCCCACAAAAAAAAATCCTCTCCCCGTAGTAAGAGCGAGTCCTGCAAGCACTGCGGTACCGACTTCAGCTGCGGTGCGCATGCTTTTCGCCAGCATGGAGAGACCGCTTATGGTTGATCCCGAGTTCGAGCCTTGCGAGCACTTCGGGATCGGAAATCTTCAGCGCCATGAACTCGCGCCAATGGCATTCGAAATCTGCCAGCCTGTCGTCAATCCCGGCATTTGCGGGGATCAAAAGGTGATCGATAGCAATCTCGCCCTCGCTTACAGTGAGGGCCAACGCGACCTCGCCTCCTCAGCAAACCGATCGATCAGATAGACCCATGTGCGTGGCCATGCGTTAACGATTTGATACAGCGCATCAGCCGACATTGAGTGCCGGAGGAGCGATCGGACCGAGCGCCTTTTCGAGCGATAAGCCAAGAGCCAGCAGGCGTCGATCGCTGCCCGACGGCGCATCGAATTCGAGTCCCACCGGCAACCCGGACCTCGTGAGCCCGATCGGCAGTACCAGGCAGCTTAGGCTCGCACAGCTTCCGAGCCCCATATTGCGACCAATCGCTTCGAGCTGATCCACGTCACGATCGCCGACTCTGACCACTGGTGAATCACCCTGCGGAAAGGCGGGCATCAGTAACGGGCGGAAAGACCAGAGCCTCGATCTCGTGGGCACGAAAGTATTCTGCTGCAGCGAGCTTGACCTCTTCTTGCTGGTCCAGGAACGACAGGTAGGCCTCACGAGGGCCCGGATTGCGGGCCATCGCGAGCAGGAATTCGAGATTCGCACCGGCCTGCGAAATCAATTCGTCGAGGGTCACGCCCGTGCGCTCCTCCTTCAGGTACGTCCCAAAGTTGTCGAGCGCCTCATAGCGAATGAGAGCCCCCACGACCGCGGATGCCTGACGCAAGGGCCCGGGCAGTTCGGCGACGACGATCTGCACGCCGGCATCTTTTAGCTTTCTGATCGCCTCGTTCGTAAGTCGTTCGGATTCCCGATCCAACCCATCAGACAAGAAGGCCGGAGATACCCCGATTCGAACACCGCGCAGCGACGCGGCTGTCACGGGAGTGCTGTCCCCGGCAGCTACGGAGTCGAAGAGGATCAGATCCTCGACCGAGCGTGCGAGCGGACCGACCTGGTCGCACTTCGCGTGTGTCAGGGGCAGGATCCCTTCGTCCGGATATCGGCCAAACGTCGGACGCAGTCCTGAAAGGCCACAAAAAGCAGCTGGAACGCGGATCGATCCATAGGTGTCTTCGGCAACCGCGAGCGGTGCAAGGCGCGCGGCCACCGCCGCCGCGGAACCGCCGCTGCTGCCACCGGGCGTTCGAGTCAGGTCGTAGGGATTGAGTACTGCCCCGAAGGTGTGGTTGTTGCTCGTCCATCCCCACGAAAGCTCGTGCAGATTCGTCTTGCCCATGAGGATCGCACCCTGCGCGAAAAGCGACTCGAGCACCTTCGCATCCTTTCGCGGAATCACATCGCGCAGGGCGCGAGTACCGTTCGACGTGGGTAGCTCCTTCGTGTTGACGCTGTCTTTCACGGGGAGCGGCAATCCGTGCAGCAAACCAAGAGGGCGGCCCGCCGCTCGCTTCTTGTCGGCGTGGCGTGCGGCTGTCCCTGACCTCGTCAGGTCGTATCGTCAGGAATGCATTGAGCTCCTTGAGGCGTGCGGCCCGATCGAGCAACGCGGCGGCGTAGTCCTCGGCCTTCAGATCGCCGGCGCGGATCGCTGCCACTGCAGCAGCCGCCGACAACTCAATTAGAGAACTGGCTGGAGAGCTTCGCTCCGAGGACCGCGGCGTTGCCGATGCGGACGTTGAAGTCGCGAGCAACAAAGACGACCGAAGCAGGAACTCGCGTCGGTTCAGACTCATTGACCGACACTCAGGAATCGTCGGCATCGCGCTGCGCGACAAGCAGCAGGATCAGGCTGTAGAGAGTTGCGAACATCGCTGATTCCGCCTGGCTATTCCACGTTTCCGATTGCCACATCAGAAACCATTCGCCGCCCACGGCCAGAAAACCACCGAAGAAGAGTGCCACCGCACCCACAAGCCCGAGCACGGCCGCTGCCTTGGCGCGATTGAAGTCGAGCGCATTACCGCGGCTTCTCCACAGCCGCACGACGCCGGTCCACAGCAACAATGCGATAGCTGCCTCGCTCAATATGATGGTCAGATAGGCAGCGTGGTGAAGGCTCCCGAGCTCGATCCGTCGCCACATGCCCCGGTTGTTGGGAAAGGTCGTATCCATTGTCAGCACGTGGTGGACGTACTTAAGGTTCGAGTCGTAGTCGGTCACGTTGTTGAACACGACGAGCGACATGAAGACCGCCGAAGTCGCGACCAACAGCCATTTGGCGAAGCGGATAGAGGCGCTAGAAGTTGGTAAAGTACTCACGCTGTTCCCAATCGGTTACGTCCTCTTCGAGAAACCGTTTCAACTCGAACTCCTTGATGTGACTGAAGTAGTCGACGAACGAGTCCCCCAATGCCTGGCGCAAGAGTTTGCTGCCTCGAAAATGGCCAATTGCCTCCGCAATGTTGCGCGGCAATCGTTCCCAGGAATCATCGTAGGGTGAGTCGACGGCTGCCGGCGGCGCGAGGTGCCGTTCCATGCCGTTCACGCCGCAAACGATCTGCGAAGCAAAATAGAGATAGGGATTCGCTGCGGGCTCGCCGATCCGGTTCTCGATGTGCGTCGCCGGATCGCCGGGCTCACCCACGACGCGCAGCATGGCGCCACGATTATCCTTCCCCCACACAATGCGATTCGGCGCGAGAGCGTGCGCACGGCTGTAGCGCTTGTATCCGTTGATCGTCGGCGTCGAGAGGAGACAAGCGTCCTTCGCATGCACGAGAAGCCCCGCCAGATAGCTCTTCCCGGTGGGCGAAAGCAACTCTCCTGGTTCGTCGCTCGCGAAGGCATTTTGCCCGCTGCGGATCGAGCAGCGACTGGTGCAGATGCCAACCGCTCGAAAATGCGTTGGCGAATGCCGGACGCGTCATGAATGTCGCGTGGTAGCCGTGGCGCTTGCACACCTGCTTGATGGTGCTGCGCGCTAGGACCACCTGGTCCGCACCTTCCATACCTGCTACAGGATCGAACGTCAGCTCCACCTGGCTCGGCCCGAATTCCACTTCCAGGGTGCGCAACGGCAACCCGAGCGCGACGAGCACATCGCGTAAAATCTCCAGCACCGGCTCCAGGTCGTCGTACCTTCCCTCGGTCAGATGCTGATAGCCGTGCGTCAACGGCGCGACTTCCGGGGGTCTCGCGGGGTGAGTACAGCTCTCGTGGGTCAGGTGGGCATCCAGTATTCGGTACACGGAGAATTCGAGTTCGATCCCCACAAGGTAGGAGTATCCCAGACCATCGAGACTGGACAGCACTTTCCGGAGCAAGTGCCGGGTCGAAAACGGCACGGCCGTGCCGTCGCGATAGTAGCCATCGCATAATATCCACGCGGATTTCTTCGCCCAGGGTATCGGCCGAAACGTGCCAGGATCCGGAACGAGAATGAAATCACTCGCGCCGACCAGTCGTGTCGGATCGAGTCCACCTTCCTTCTGCCAGATGGAAAACGCCGTCCGGTGCGAGGTGTCCTTCAGCAGGAGCGTTGAGGTGATCGCGCATCCGTCCGCGAGCACCGATTCGAACGCCCTGGAGGTATACGTCTTGCCGCGCAGAATTCCGTGCTGATCCGCGAAGGCGACTCGCACCGACTCGATGCCCTGCTCCGCAACCGCCTTGCGAACGTCTGCGGCCGCGCTTTTCTGCGCGGCGGTCCAGAGACCGTGCCGCTCGATGAAGCCTACACTTCGCGCGCTCATCGGCGATTTGCCGTCCATTCGGCCCGCGCCCGGCGGTGACGGTCGAACTCCATCCAGCAGTCCTCGTTGCCGCTTTCACCGATGAGGTCGACTGCGACAGGGTTCGCCTGTGTCGGTTGCGGCGGTTGCCCGTTCGCGATTGCACTCTTCAACATTTTCCTGAACTTCACGATGGCAACGTCGGACTTGCCAAGGTGCTCCCGCGTCCGATCCTGAATCGCGCCCATCGACTCCACCGCCCACTGGTCGTGCACATTGATGTCCGTGCCCATGCCGGTGTAGGTCTGGGTCTTCTGCTCCTCCGCACTGAAACCATAGTCGTTGGACCGGTTCAGCCGCGGCCGATACTCGGGCAGCTCGTAGAGTGCCAGGCGCTGCTCACGCATTCGCTCCTTCTCCACCGGCGCCCCGAAGCTGGTGAAGATCGCGTACCAGTAGCATGAGTGGTTATCGATCGGAACGTGCCACTGCGTGATGGTCATTTCGTCGCTCATGGGAATCACGATCGCGTTCGGAAAGACCAGATTCGTGACGCGGTAATGCCGCTGCGCGGCATCCACATCGCGTGTCGTGATGATGCGCAGGCCATAGTCGATCTCCTGCACGGAAATTTCCGGACGCTGATGCTCGCGCAGAACCCGCGTCAGCGGAACCCCGGTGTTCACCGTCCCGCGGAACTGCTTGCCGTAGGCAGCGTCGGGTGTTTCATCTTCGAGAAAACGGTGCAGGAACGAAGCATGTGCAGGATCGATACCGACCTCGACCGCCTGGAGCCAGTTGCACTCGATCAGCCCCTTGAAGGCGAACGTGTACTCGGACGGCGCCGTAAAGCAGTCAAAATCTCCCAGCGGCGGCGGCGAGCCCGCACCCAAGTAGGCGAACACGATCCCATTGCGTTCCAGGCACGGATAGGCGCGATGCTTCAGGTGTTGATGCGAGCGGCTGCCTGCCGGCTCGGCCGGCTGCTCGAGACACTGCCCAGTGACGTCGAAGAGCCAGCCGTGAAACGCGCATCGCAGGCCGCCGTCCTCGAGCCGCCCGAAGCACAGGTCCGCCCCGCGATGCGGGCAGTGCCGCTCCAGGAGTCCGTACCGGCCCTGCTCTTCCCTGAAGAGGACGAGCCGCTCGCCCATCAGCGTGACGGGTACGAGCGGCCGGTCATCGCGGATCTCGTCGACCAGTGCCACTGGCTGCCAATAGCGCCGAACGAGGTCGCCAGCGGCACTCCCCGGGAGTATGTCGGTTAGCAGCTGGTTCTCTTTCTGAGTGATCACCAGCCGCTACCTTACCAGTTGTAGCTGACCGTCCCTCCGACCCAGCGCGGCTTGCCGTAGACGTCCGTCGCAAACCCGAGGAAGGCCAGGTCGAATGCGTACGTCCGGTACTCCTCGTCGGTCAGATTCTCCGCGAACACGGATACCTTCCACTTGTCGTCCTCGCTGTACCAGCTCACCCGGGCATCCACTGTCGTATAGCTCGATTCTAAATGCGATGGGCTGTTGAACGCGTCGAAAAACTGCTCCGAGAGGTAGTTGGCGGCCGCCTGCAGCGCGAGGCGACCGCCCCACGGAACGCCGAACTCGTATCGAACCAGTCCCGCAACGTCCCACTCAGGAGTCAGTGGCATTCGAGTGTCGGTGGGCGGCAGTCCCGCGAACCCCGGTCCCGGCAGCTCGACGTCCTTGAGTGTCGCATCATCCAGATAGGTCAATGCGAGCCTCAGGCTGAGACGCGTCGTCGGCCTGGCTGTGACTTCCAGTTCCGCCCCGGTGATTTCCGCATCCCGGTTGAACGTCGTTGCGCTCAGGGTTTGACCATCAAACTGGAATGCCTGGGAATCCTGATAATCGTAGTAGAACACTGCGCCGTTGACCTGGAGCGTGTCGTTCGAGTTTGACGATTTCAATCCCACTTCATAGCTCGTCAGCTCCTCTGGATCGACGGGAATGGCGTCGGTTGCTATCGGAGTGAAGCCGACGTTGAACGTGCCGGCCTTGTAACCGCGGGCGACGCCTGCATACGTCAGGACATTGTCGCTGGGCGTCCAATTCAGCCGCACATTGAAGCTGACATCGTCGTCGTCCTGCTTGGCCAGATCACCGACGGTGGCCTGGCTGAAGATGATCCCGAAGTCCTATTGTTGAGCTCGTATTCCTTGTCCTCCTGAGTGTAGCGAAGGCCGGTGGTGAGACCGATGTTCGACGTCAATGCGAAGTCGACGTTGGCGAAGGCGGCCCAGGATCGTGTCTCGAGATCATAGAGAACGGGGTCGCGCAGAGCATCACACGTACCGGGTTGACAGCGCCTTTGCATGCCATCGATGTCGTAGGCGAAATAGTAGACACCCGTCAACCATTCCAACTTCTCCGTCGACCCAGAGAGCCGAAATTCCTGCGAGAACTGGTCGGCGCGTGGGTGCACTTCCGTGCCGAGGTTGAACGGTGTGCCGTCGCTGTCGGACATTCCATCCTTCGACGTTTCCTCGTAACCCGTCACCGAGACGAGCTCGAGATCGCCGAAGCGCCACTTCCCGAGGCCGATCACTGTGAACTGGTCAGTCTCGAGGGCGATGTCACGATTTGAATTGGTATCGCGCGGATCGTCCGGGGTCGCCTCGATGTATCCCGCAAAACCCGGTCCGCCGGGATTGGGCACGGCCAGCCCCGTTACGGGATCCTGCGTCACGGCCACACTCGGAAACATGTTCCCCGCCTCATTGTCGTTGTAGGCGTATTGCGCGAGGAGCAAGAACTCCGAATCCTCCGATGGATTGAAGAGCAGCTGCCCCCGCACGGACGTCGCATCGAGCGCATTGCCGTCCTCGTTTCCGGCAAAGACATTGTCGAGCCAGCCGTCGTGCTCGTTGTGCAGCGCCGAGAGACGCGCCGAGAAGGTATCGCCGATGGGGCCGCTCAGCGCTCCCTCCACCTTGACCTGGTTGTAGTCTCCGTAGGTCAGGTCCACGTATCCGTCCAACTCCCGCGTCGGCCTGCTGGCCACGTAGTGGATCAACCCGCCGGTGGTATTGCGGCCATACAGAGTTCCCTGCGGGCCGCGCAGCACTTCCACGCGACCGATGTCGAAAAGTTGCTGGTCGAGTCCCATCAGGTTCGCCTTGTAGAACTCGTTGAGGTAAACGGCGGAAGGGCTCTCGTTGGTGTCGGCGAAATCTCTCATCGTGACGCCGCGAAGCGATACGAATGCGAAATCCCCGTCCCCAGTGTTTTGCCCGATGGTCAGACCGGGAGTGAAGCCGGCGAGATCGACCGTGCTCTCGACCCCGAGCTCCTTCAGCTGCTCTGACGAAAATACAGTGAGGCTGATCGGAACATCCTGCGCCGACTGCTCCCGCCTCTGCGCGGTGACTACGATCTCCTCCGAGACCCCCTCCAAAGCCTGGCGATTCTGGGCATTTGACTCAGACCAACCGGCAACCGCGGCTAATCCGGCAACTGCGACTACAAGAGCACTGATGGACTTGCGGGCTTTCAGGCTCACGTTTTTCTCCCCCAAGGATGGCGCCGGTAAATGTGATCAAACTTTGTGATCAAATCTTAGATCGCGGTTTTGGAGGATGTCAACGCGACTCTCGACGCGCCATGGACATCGAACGCCCAGGGTCCGGGCTTGGCCGGGGGCGCGAGAGCGCGGATTGCGCCCCCGCTGGCATCAGTCTCGAAGGGATACCTGCCGCATGCGCGGCTTCGCGAAGTGCCCGCTGCGCTTGAGGAATTGGCTGGCAGTGACGATGTCCTGTGAGAGCGCTTCTCCTGCGGCGTTCTCGTCCTGGCGCTGCAGCGCCGTGATCAGATCGCGGTGATGCCGCACATCCCACAAGGCGCGGGGAGAGGGCGTCGAGTAATAGGTAAACGGGCCTGCCTGAAGCCACAGGCTCTCGATGATCGGCAGCAGCACCTCGAGTTGCGCGGCGCGATAGATCGTGAAATGAAACTCGTAGTTGAGCGGTAGCAGTTCTTCCTTGTGATCGTTCTGGACGGCTTCCACGATCTTCGCATTGATCTGCTCGAGTCGACTGGTGATTTCCGGCGTGATTTTCCGACAGGCGGTTCGCGCCGCCGCGGTCTCGAGCTCCACGCGCCAGCGGGTGATCTCGTCGAATTTCTCCGCGGTCATCATCGGCACGATGACTTGCCGTTTGGGGACGACCTGCAACGCGCGTTCGGCGATCAGTCGATTCACTGCCTCGCGAACGGGCATCATGCTCGTGCCGGTCTGCTCGGTCAGGCGACGGAGGCTGATCTTCTCTCCGGGAGTGAACACCCCGGTCATCAGGCTTCGTCGCAGCTCCTCGTACACAAGCTCCTGGATAGTGCGCTTGCGCACGTTGGCCGACCCGTCAGCGCCCTTCGCCTCTTGAGTGGCGCTCGACCCGTCACGCGGTGCTTTTTTCGGCACACCTGTGAGAGGACTCCGGCGCTGCCTGCCACGTGTGCGTGATCTCGTACGCACGCTCGCTTCTTCCCGCGTCATGTGCACGTCTTCTTCGAAGACAGGGCGTAGTTTCCCTCAACCACCTTCGTTTTCTCCGTGTATGGTTAGCCCTGATCACCGGCCATTTCGAACAGCTCCAAGAGGTTTCCGTCGGGGTCTTTCACGTAGATTGCCTGGCCGTAGGGGCCTGGAGCCAACTCACGATCGAATACGACTCCGGCTTTCTTCAGGCGCGCGCTCAAAGCCTCGACGGCGCGCACCTGGAACGCCAGGTGATCGAGCTGCGTTTGCTCGCCGGATCCGCCCTCCGTCAGGCCGAGTCCCTGCACGGTGGAAATGAGCGGCCGCCCGTCCGGGAGTGGTTTGGCGTCTGCTCTTGCCTTGAAGCCGAGCAGATCGATATAGAAACGACGCGATACCTCGAGGTTGCGAACCATGAGCAGTACGTGGTGAATGCGAACCGATCGCGGCTCGAGCTGGCGATCGATCCACGCCATCACGTCGGACGACATGCAAGTGATCGCGAAATACTGCTCCCATACTTCGCGAGCCAGACCGTCCCAGGTGGCGTTGACAGCGGCGATGCAGTCTCTGACGCCAATGATGTCGTAGTCTCGCAGGTAGGCTTCGCGAATAGTCGTTTCGACGCAGGCATTCGACGTCAGTCCCGTGATGAAGAGCGCTTCCGCGCCCAGCATCTTGAGAACGATGTCGAGGCGGGTTTCGTAAAATGCACCGAAGCGGTGCTTGCGGATAACCAACGAAGGATTAGTGACCAGGTCCGAAAGCTCGTCGACGATCGCGGCGTCCCAGGTTCCAGCGAGGGCCGCGATACCCGCACGTTTCGTGGTATGCGCTGGCAACCGTTTGCGGCCGCGATGCCGGTCTATCTCGAAATGCTCCTGAACGGTCCAAAGAACCGGCATGCCGGCCTGCGCGCAGCGCTCGACCATCGTCCTCACCGGACGAAGCACGGAACTCAGCCGTTCCGTATCGACGCCGGATCGGCCCAGCGTCCCCTCCTTGTGACAGAACGCGTTCTGCAGGTCCACCACGATGAGCGCAGCGCGCCGCAGATCAAGCAGGTCAAGGCTCATGCTTGGGCGCCTCCTGATCGATACCGAGGACGCCGGCTCGCCCCCAGCTGTCACGCGGTACCTCCTGAATGATCACGTGCAGCGCGTCAGGCTTGGCGTCAGCGTGCTCGACCATGGCATCCGTCACGGCTTTCACGAGGCGCCGCTTCTGTTCCACCGTGCGCCCGGTCCACATTTGTATGGTAACGACTGGCATGGAATGTGATCGCTTCGCCTTCAGCTATAGAGCGAGGTTGACCTGGAGATGTCCCGGGACCCCAGTTTCGCACGTTTGACGATCGCCGCCGACCTCGTGCGAGCTTCACCCCGCAGCGCCGGCTCGTCGATCGTCAGCACCCGGCCGTCGCGAAACAGTGGCCGGCCATCCACCCACGTCTCCGCGATCGACGCGTTCGACGCCGACCACACGAGTGTCTGCACGGCATCCCCGTACGGTGTCCATTCGACGTGGTCGAGGTCGAATAGCACGAAATCCGCCTTCTTGCCGACTTCGAGCGAGCCGATCTCGTCGTCCCAGCCGAGCGCCCGGGCTCCATTGATGGTGGCCATTCGCAGTGCTGTGCGTGCGCCGATCATGCGGGCGTCCTTGCGCGCATCCTTGAACAGCCCCGCGACAACGTACATCTGTCTCATCAAATTGAGGTTGCCAGAGGCCGAGACGCCATCCGTGCCCAACGATACGGTGACACCGGCATCGATGAGCTCCGGATAACGGCCGAACGCCGCAGCTCCCTTCGCCAGCTTCAGCGAAGTTCCCGGACAGAACGCGATCTTGGTGTCGTTGGCGGCGAGCAAGTGCGTTTCCGATTCTGTCAGTGCCACTGCGTGCGCAATGACGAGATTTGGACCGAGGCCTCCGGCATCCGCAATCCTCTGCACGGGCGTTTTCCCGTACTTCTTCTCGGAGAGTTGCGCCTCCTCGATGCTGGTCGCGAGATGATAAGTCGTTCCGACCCCATACTTTTCAGCCAGCCGGCGTGCTCCGACGTGCAACGCCACGCTGCATGGCTCCTTACCTTCGATGTTGACCCAACAGCGGATTCTGCCGCCCGCCGAGTTGTGCCACCGTTCGACGGTTCTGCCGAGCGCATCGAGCGCTGCCGTTGCGTCCGGAAAGAAATGATGTCGGACCATCTCTTCGGTCCAACCCGATGGCAGCGTCGCAGGCGGAGTATCTGCCGCATGTCGCCCTGTGATGCCACGCATGCCACTCTGCTCAATGGCGGCTACCGTGCCTGCAGGATCGTTCTGAGCTCCCATGTCGAGGAAGCAAGTCGTGCCGCATCGAAGCATCTCCGTACACGACAACAGGACGCTGATGCGCTCGTCCTCCGAGTCGACGTGTGCGTAGAATGGCTTTGCCCAATGAAACACCCAAGTACGTGTGTCGATGTCATCCGGAAAGACGCCTCGCGAGAGCGTCTCGGACAAGTGCACGTGTGAGTCAACGAATCCGGGACACATCCCGCGCCTGCGACCGTCGAGCACCTGATCGATAGCCCTCTCCCGTTGGCGTGCAAGCACCTCGGCCGTCGCCCCCAGATCCACCACCCGATCGTTCTCGATGACGACCGCAGCGTCATGGATGACGCGGTCATCGCGATCAACGCACAGGAGGAATTCCAGATGCTCGATCAGGACGCGCATGAACCGGGCTCAGCGAATCGCGAAAAGGCGATCGGTGTTCGTGTGATCTGACAGCAACTCGCAGCCAGTACGTGTCACTGCGACAATGTCCTTGTTCTGCATGCCAAACCCGTACCCGGTGTTGTACACGAGCGGCTCGATGCCGAGCACCATGCCCGCCTCGAGCGGAACGTCGGAGTGGGGACCGAGATACGGTTGCTCGTGCAGATGCAACCCGATGCCATGACCGACGAACTTGATCGGCGGAAGCTTGAGCTTGCCGAGATGCCCGATGAACGCCTCGTAGATGGCGCGGGAGCTCGCCCCAGGTTTGATCATCTCCATCACGAGATATTTGCACTCGACGAGGTTCTGCCAGATGCGCTCGGCCTCGGGGGGTGGATCACGGACGTATGCGGTGCGGCACACCCCCGCATGGTAGCCGCTGCCGACCGAAAAGATCTCGACGCGGCAGATGTCGCGCGCCTGCAGCCTGCGCTGCGTCGGGCCGACGTTCGGATAAACGCTGCGTTCGCCCGTGGCGACGATCATCAGCTTGAAGCTATCCGCACCCAGCTCGAAGATCCCCCGCGTGAGCATCGCGGCGATGTCCATCTCCGAGCTTCCTTCGCTGACGTGAGTCAGCGAGTCGTGAATCGTTCTGTCGGCGATGCGCGCGAGCTTGCGCATCTGCTCGATCTCGGCCTCGGTCTTTAGCTGCCGGGCGCGTGCAAGGAGTGAGTCGGCGGCGGACCAGCGAGCGTGCGGGAGAGCACGCTGCAGTTCTGCACACGCAGCGGCCGGCAGATAATCGAGTTCGGTCCCGATGTGCGCGCGTTCTAGCCCCAGATCCGCAAGCAGTCCGGCAAGCACGATCATGGGTCTGTCTGTGAACTCGCCCCACGCGCGCAGCTCCACGCCAGGGGCCCGGGCTCGCGCTGTCGTTTCCTCCATGTCGACGACCAGCATTGCACAGCGGCCGTCGGCCGTGACCACACAGGCAGCGTGACGCCAGCGCATCAACGGCTGAGACGGCACGACGAAACCCGAAAGATAAGCAAAGTTCTCGGGAGAAATCGCAAGGATGGCGTCGTAGCTGTGCTCGCGCATCATCGCTTCCAGACGTGACACGATCTCCGATCGCATAGGGTCCTTGTTCGCCAGATTTGTGCGCGTACTATGTGATCATAGTTTGTGATCAAATAGTGCGCAACCGCGAGCGCGGCGTCATGTCAGCGCACGCCGCGCGTTATCCGATTGCGCTCTGGCGACCGCTCGGCGAGAACCTGAGTCAGTGATTCTCCGCGCACGAGCAGGAAGCTCGCTTCCTCGCCCGCTGCGATCTCACTGCGCCCGTCGCAGATGGCGCGAACGAGCAACGCCGAATCCTCGAAGTGTGCGGCCATTGCCGCCAGTTGCGCGGTTTCGAGCATGTCTGCGGATCCGTATGGATAGAACATGTCCTGGACGTTGTCGCTCGCAAATCGCACCTCGACTCCGGCGGCGGCCAGCTCCTGCACACAAGTGAGACCGCGCCTTTGAGGCGTGCCGCGACCGCGGTCCTGCAGATAGAGGTTCGTCGCCGGCAGACAGATCACCGTGATTCGCGCCTCGGCGATCGCGCTCGCAATCGCTGCTTGCGCCCCGCGATCGAACGACGACAGTGCACATCCGTGGCTCAGCCAGACACGTCCGTGATAGCCGCGGCGCGAAGTCGCTTCGGCGAGATAGGTACTCGCTGAGCGCGGGGTATCAAGATGTTCGTCGATGTGCACGTCGATTCCGACGTCGAGCTCGCCCGCGAGCTCGAGCAGCGCGTCAATCGATCGCCTCGGATCCTCGTAAACGTCCGGCACGGCACCGAGGAGGTTTGCCCCTGCGTGGCAGGCCTCGCGGAGCAGCTGGCGAACCCGAAGATCGGCTGGATCCTGTGACACGGTTGCGAAAGCGACAATCTCCACCTCGAGCTGCGTGCTGAATCGCTCCCGCCCCCGGGCAGTACCCTCCACGGCCTTGAGGTCCACGTAGGATCCGATATCTGCATGCGTGCGTACGCGACTCGTGCCATGCCGCCGCGCATGGTCGAACAGGAGAGAAGCGTTACGTTCATAGTCCTCGGCGATCGCGACTTTGGCCAGTTCGAGCGCGAGCTCAACGGCATGTGCAGATGACATTGGGCGAACGCGTCCGGACGTAAAGGCCCGATTGGCATGTACGTGCAGATCGACAAGTGGCGGGAAGCAGAGCCACTGCACGCGTTCACCGGGCGTGTGAACGATCGATTCGATGCGTTCGCCAGCGGTTGTGACTTCGAATGCCTTCCCTGGCTTCGTCGGCAGGCCAATGGCGCGAAACACGAGCCGGTCATCGGACGATCGAACTGAAGGCGATGCGCTCACTGCGGCCTGGTCACGCATCGGCCCCGCCCGAACGCCCGCTCGTCGACCTGTCCGTTTTCGAAGACTATGCGGCCGTTCGAGATCGTCATGATGGGCCACCCCTTCAGCTTCAGGCCCTCATAGATACACGTGCCCCTGCCCTCGTGCTTGACGACGCGCTCTTCGTCCAGATCGAGGAGTACGAGGTCGGCATCCGAGCCGGCCTCAAGTGACCCCTTGCGCGGATAGAGCCCGAAGCGTCGCGCAGGGCCAAATGCAATCAGTGACGACAGGCGCTGCAGGCTGAGGCCGCGTCGATGGACTCCTGCCGTGATCAGCAGGGCAAGCTCCCAAGGAAACGACACGATTCCAGGAAACTCCGTCCAAAGGTCCTCTCCCTTCTTCGGAAGGAAAGGCACGTGGTCGCTGCCGACGGAATTGACTTTGCCGGCGAGCACGCCCCGCCACAGCCATTCCTTTTGCTCCTCGTCGCGCAGTGGCGGGGAAATCTTCGCCCGCATGTCGAGATCCGTGTCGTAGGCCGTGCGGGTAAGATAGTGTGGACACGTTTCAATCGTGACATCGATCCCGCGGGCCCGCGCTTCGTCGGCGATGTCCGGACCCGCCCCGACGGAAGTATGTACGACCTGCAGCGGACAACGCGTACGCTCGGCGAGAAATATCATCCGCTTGATCGTTTCGACCTCGCAAAAGGCGGGGCGTGACTCCGTGTAGGCGCCAAGGTCCTGGCGCCCCGAGGCCACCATCTCCTTCTTGAGCCATGCCGCGATCGCGGTGTTCTCGCAGTGCACCGACACGACTCCGTGCGGCAACCCCGCCACCTTCAACATGGTTGCGTAGACCCAGCCATCCGTTGCCGGAACGATGCCGATCGGGTTGTCAGGTTCGTAGCCGAAATACAGCTTGAACGACTGCACGCCAGTCTGAGCGACGATCTGCGGAATCTCGTGAATGTGCTCCTCGCGCTGGATGCCGAAGTGAAAGCCGAAATCGATGCAGGCCTGCGCTTCGCCGATTTCACGGCGCTCCACGTAGAAGGGAATATACGAGGGTTGCTTGGTGCGGGTGTACAGCAGCACGGTGGTCAGTCCACCGCGAGCCGCTTGCGCGGTCTCCGTGCGCATGTCTTCCACGTACGGATACGCGACACCGAGGTGACAGTGCGCATCGACCATCCCCGGCATAAGACATCGCCCGCGTGCGTCGATCACGCGCCGTCCTTCTGGCAGCGACTCGTCGAGTCCAGACACGACGATCTTGCCGTCGTTCACGGCCAGACCACCGATGAACTCGCCGCGAAAGTCGATGACTCGCGCGTTGCGAATGACGAGATCCGCTTTCACTTTACACGCCGAGGATGGTGTCGATGATCTTCGCCACCCCGTGCCATTGGCTCGCTCCGACTGCAATTGGCGCACGACGACCCAGCGCGCGTGCCCAGACGGCCTTTCGCCCGCTTTGCGTCGCGTAAGCCAGGTCACAACTTCCTGGCGGTGCGGTCAGGTCCACGACGAGCGCGTGTGAAGGCAGCCGATCGATCACGGCGGCCGTCACGACCGGCGCCGGAGCTGTCGACAGCACCACATCGAAGTCGCCGGCAGCCTCTGTCAGGCGATCGAGCGGTACGGTCCTGGCGCCCATCGTGTACGCGGCGGCCAGCTGCACCCGATTGCGTGCTGCAACCGAGACGTGGGCACCGAGCGCAACTAGTGTACGCGCGAGGACCGTCCCGATGTTGCCGAGGCCGACAATGCAAATGTTCGCGCCGTGAATCGTAAAGCGTGTGTTCTCGATGATGACTTTCAGCGCAGCTTCGACGATGGCTGGGGCGCGCAGCAGCATGAGCTCCCGATCGTGCTCGTACTCATGCAGCTGCACGTCGCGCTTCGCGGCTGCTTGACGCAGGCCGTCGTCTGCCTTGCCGAGAATGATGTGCGCACGGGGCGCCATCGCCGCGAGAAGATCCTCCCGCGGGACGATGCGATCGGTCGCGAACAAACTGCCATCCGTTGCAATTCCCAGGATCGGGAAGAGCGCGATGCGTGCTCCGGTCAGAGCCTCAATCGCCGTTCGAGTGCGCTCGACACCCGGGATACCGTCCTGAGGCCAGGGAAAGCCGAATGCCCTCACCCTCGCCCCCGAGGTTGCAGCCAAGCGCGCGATCTCCTGCTCGCGCTCGTCGCCGCCGATGACGCTTATGATCAGACTGCGCCACTCGGGCGAGTACGTCCGGTGTGCTTCGTTCGGTGGACTCATTCTGTTTGCATCACCATTTGTTGGAGTTGTTCGACAGTCTTTCCCGCAATGCCCATTTCCACCGCTGAGCGTCCGCCAGTGGGTGCCTCAGCGCCTAGCAGCGCTTCACCCAGCGTCCACAGGGATTGCGCGACAGGCGTATCGACTTTCCCGATCGCTGCGAATGCCAGAAATGGCTTGAGGCCGTACCAGAAGTCCTCGTAGAAGTACCGATGCCGGAGGGAGCTGGGAGCGCGGATGCTTCGGTTCGCAGCTCCGGCGCGAATGCCTGCTGCGAGACCCTGGGTTCTATCCGCACCGCCCTCAATCGTTCCAATGGCACGCATCTCGTCGAACAGCGGTGGTAGATCAAGCCCCAGTGCATGCGCGACATCACGACGCTCCGCGTCGAGCCGTTCCATTGTCCTGGCCACTCCATCCGTCAATCCTTGGACATAGAAGGTGAAATCTCCGTTGGTGGCCTCGATCCATGCCGAGCCGAGAATGGCACCAGGCGGATGCAGGACGATGTTGACATTGCTGAGGCTCGTCGCGAGCACGTTGTCGACCGGCGTTGCGGATGCGTAGAGCTCGCGTGCGAGTCGCATAGCGGCGCTGGCGCCCGGCAAGGCAGCGGCACGTACGGCCTTCGCACTTCCCGTCGTCAAGACTCGCCCGGGACTTGCCTTCCGGGCGACGTAAGTCAACGTCGAGAACTCAACCGTCGGCGGAGGTGTTCGTCCCATGCGCCGGAATGTGTGCGCGAATTCCAGTGCGCCGCCCGTATGGCCGGCGTTGAGGACCACAGGCGTTTTCTCGATTCCGGCCCCTGCGAGATCGGCGGCCAATGAACCGACCGCGAATGACGGCAGGCAGATGAGCAGTACATCCGCGTGGCGGGTCACTTCCGTGAGATCTGACGTGATTGTCTCGATCGCAACGAACCCTTCGCCGAACACTCCGTCGTATGCGATGCCGTGTGCAGCACGCAGTGGCTCGAGAGTTGCCGGCGAGCGGTTCCACAGCCTCACTTGATGGCCGCGATGCGACAGATCAACCGCGGCCGATGCGCCACCGGCGCCCGCTCCTAGAATCGCAACTCTCACGGTACTGAATACTTCTCGAGCTTTTCCAGGTCGACTTCGATGCCGAGCCCCACTCCTTGCGGCACCAGTACCGCGCCGTCCTCGTACTTGAAGGGCTCGGTGATCAGATCATCAAGATAGTAGCAGCCGGCGATCCCGGGTCCGCCAGAACCGGCGGGCTTCGACACCGGGCACACGCTCGGCAGCGTTGCGATTCTGGTCGCTGCCGCTAAATGCAGATTGGCGGCGTTTCCTATCCCGGACTCGATCGAGCCGCCGACATCACAGTACAGCCCCAAGGTCTCAGCCAGATCGGCCTGCTGACTCGCGCGGTAGAGTCCACCAGGCTTCGTCACGTAACACGAGAGGCAGGCGGCGGCCTTGTGCTGCACGAGCTCGAGGATGTCGTGACAGGTCCAGGCCGACTCGTCGGCCATCACTGGGCAGTTGATGCGCTCGGCAACGAGCGCTAGCTCCCGCGCACCCATCACCGGCTGCTCGCACAACAAGATGTCGTACTCCTCCTGCCGACGTGTCACGCGGATCGCTTCCCAAACGTCTCGGTAGCCCTCGTTGCCGTCGACGCGGATGCGGACGTCGGGACCGAGCTTCTCGCGAAGGCGGCGTATGACCTCAACGTCGCGTGTGGGCTCCAGGCCCGTCTTGCACTTGATCGTACGCGCGCCCTCGCCCACTGCAGCTACCGCCTCGTCGATGCAGCGATCCACCGGCATGATGCCCAGTGAATGGGCGATCTCGACACGGTCGCGATATTGGCCTCCAAGCAAACGCCACACGGGTGCTTTTGCCGCCTTGCCGGCGATGTCGTGACAGGCGATGTCGATAGCCGCTTTGGCGTATGGGTGGCCTTTGACGGCCTTGTCCATTGCGAAATGAATGACGCCGATGTCGCGCGGATCCTGGCCGCTGATCGCGCTGATCAGGTGATCGCGGATGATGGTGAGAACAGTCTGCGACGACTCCCCGTAATAGCGCATGTGCGGACCGCCCCAGGTGATTCCGGCGGGAGCTTCGCCCCATCCGCTGAGCCCTTCATCTGTGTCGATCCTCACGATGACATGACGGCCGATCGGCGCCACCATCTTGCTGGCCCATGCGTGGTGCCTGCGAGTCGGCAACGCTACGACGTACGTCTCGCAGCCGATGACCTTCATATAGAGTACGCTGCACCGCCAGGATCGTTAGTGATCACGATATGTGATCAAAAAAATGACGTCAACTCCGTTCATCGTCATCACGGGTTTTCTGGGTAGCGGCAAGACAACGCTTCTCAACGCACTACTGCGCAAGCCGGGGATGAGCGACACGGCTGTGCTCGTCAACGAGTTCGGGGAGATCGGTGTGGATCAATGGCTGATCGAACCGATCGCTGATGACGTTGTGCTGCTCGACTCGGGTTGCGTGTGTTGCAGTGTCCGCGACGATCTCTCGGCTTCACTCGCATCCCTGCTCACCAGGCGTCGCGCGGGCATCGTTCCCGCTTTTCGCCGCATCGTGCTTGAAACGACCGGTATCGCCGATCCCGGTCCCATCGCGCAGCTCGTGCTCGGTAACAGGGAGCTCACAGCCGAGATTCGTCTAGCTGGCGTCACGACAGTAGTGGATGCTCTGCTCGGCGAAAGATCGCTAGAAAGGCACGTCGAATGCGCCGCGCAAGTGGCGATGGCGGACCGACTCGTTCTGTCGAAGCTCGATCTCGCGGCGGACGGCCAGGTTGCGTCGCTGCGCAAGCAGCTGCAGGCGATCAATTCGCTGGCCACCATCACGACCTCGGGCATCGATGCGTCGGATGTCGATGACTTTTCTCGTCCCAATGGGGACTGCTTGGCGAGTCGAACAAGCACGTCTCCCCTGGGCGCGCCCCATGCCGGTCGATTCACGACGTTTTCGCTAGCTTGGGAAGACCCGGTCGATTGGTCGGATTTCGAGGCGTGGCTCGACGGTCTTCTCTATGCTCGGGGCGAAGATATCCTGCGACTCAAAGGATTGCTGCACGTCGTCGGGCGCGATCGACCGGTCGTCGTGCAGGGCGTGCAGCACACGATCTATCCGCCTGCAGAGCTAGCGTGTTGGCCTCGCGGGTCACCACGAAGCGAGCTCGTGTTCATTACACGCGATTTCTCGCGCGCGGCAGCGCTGCGCAGTATCGAGCCTTTCTTCAATCTCGCCGACGTCCGAACAGTGTCATGACAGCGGACGCTAACCCTCCTCACGCATGCTTCGAGCGCGATGGCTTTTTTCGCCTGATGCCCGAGCGCGCCGCGACCAGCATCGAGTTCCTTCGCACTCAGCTGGAAGTGCTAGCCGAAGGAAACGCCAAGCCACGTCCGTGGCATTACGCGGAACTTCATAACCCCTGGAGTCGTGCCGCCGCCGTGTATGACAGCTGGACATTTCTCGATCTCGCCAGCGGACCCGCGGTACTCGATGCCGTTTGCGCAGTGCTCGGGCCTGACATCATCCTGTATGACAGCCAATGGCTGCCGGATCCCTGGCAGCGGAGCGCGCACCAGGACTGGATCGCCGATGTGCATCGATTGCCCGTCGAGCCGCGCATTGGCGTTACCGCACTCCTCAGCACTGTGGATTGGCACGATTGCGGATGGCGGCTCGAGTGCATGCCAGGAGGCCATGAAGCCCCCGCTTGCACGGCCTCTGTGCGCGACATTTCGCCGCATGCCGGGGAGCTTCTGATCTGCGACGCCAGACTGCCCTACCGAACAACAGGCACCTCGCAGCCGAGCCGACCGCTCGGCTACGCCATGCGCTATTTTCCCGCGAGCTCCCGCTATCTCAGACAAGCGGACTGTTCCGTGCACCGCGAGTTGACAGAGCGCTACCCGCTGCTGAACTACGCGAAGATGCCTCTGTGGCTGGTGCGCGGTGTGGACCGTGCAGACAACGATTTCGTTACCGGTTTCAGTCCACGCGCGGGGCGCTGGGCACACGACGCCAATCGCGCGCCTTGCTAGATATCTGGCGCCGCGCGACAGGCCGGTGAGGGGAGCAACGGCTGCAGCAGCAAATCCTCGGCTTGAAGGCGTGATCACAGTGTGTGATCATCCATGTTGGAGGCAAAAAAGGCGTGTAGTGCCCGGCATCGTTGCGATCGGAGCCGCAGGCCGACAGGTGTCTCTGCAACCTTGACCTGAAAGGGCTTCATGTCCAGTACGACCTTCCGTCGCGAACGCCTCGGCTGGTTGCTGACCGGCATCGTCGCGAGTGCCTACGTGATCTTTGTCGCCGCATTGAGCTTACTCCCGCGGCATCAACCGGAACTGTTGGCCGACGGCGGAACGTTCACGTTCGCAATGGGTGCGACCATCATCTTTATCGCGGCTCTCGTCGTAGTAACCAGCTTCTATCTGCACTACAGCCGCGAACAACCCGATGGCAGCGAGCAAGCCGCTGCTCGGGAGCATCGACCGTGACGGCGAACGGTCACAACGGCATCGCTATCTCCTGCTTCATCGCGGTGATTGCCGTAACACTCGGCATCACGTGGTGGGCCGCCAAGAAAACCACTTCTCGCGATGACTTATTGGTCGCCGGCTCTCGGATCCCCGGCGTTCAGAACGGTATCGCCATCGCCGGCGACTTCATGTCGGCGGCGACGTTTCTCGGCATCACCGCCCTCTTCTTCACCTCGGGGTTCGACGCGGTCATTTACATTCTCGCGCCGCTCGTCGCGTTCGCCATATTGTTGTTCCTGATCGTGGAGCGCCTGCGGCGCCATGGACAACATACTTTCACGGACGTCATCTGCCGCCGGCTCGACCCCACGCCGATGCGCATTCTCGCAGCGGTGTGCACGCTCGCATCCGGTGTCATGTACCTGATGGTACAGATGGTCGGCGCGGGGGCGCTGATGCAGTTACTGTTTGATGTTCGATACAGCCACGCAGTGGCGCTCGTCGGCACGCTGACGGTTCTCTATGTCGCGCTCGGTGGAATGCTCGCCACGACGTGGGTGCAGATCGTGAAGGCAGTGCTGCTCGTCTGCGGCGTCACGCTGCTCTCGTTGGTTGTGCTCACGCGATTCGGTTTCGACTTCGGCGAGCTCTACGAGCACGCCGCGTCCGTGCGCCCTGACGGACGGTTCCTGACGCAGCCGGGCGGTCTGCAGCTCGACGCAATCTCTGCCGTATCACTCGCTCTTGCAATGACCTTCGGCATCGCGGGCTCGCCGCACATTCTGATGCGCTTTCTGACCGTGCCCAACCCTGCCGCTGCGCGGACTTCGGCATTCGTCGCCCTGCTTGTGACTTCGTTCGTCTTCATCCAGATTTTCTTCGTCGTCTCAGTCGGTGGAGTCGCGCTCGTCACCGGTAATCCTGCGTTTCTGGATGCGAGTGGCGCGATCATCGGCGGTACGAACATGGTGGCCATTCATCTGTCCGGGCTCGTGGGCGGCCAGGTTTTTCTTGGCCTCATGTCCGGCGTCACTTTCGCGACGATACTTGCAGTCGTCGCCGGCCTGACGCTCGCCAGTACGGCCGCGCTGTCGCATGATCTGTTCGCGAACGTGCTCCGCCGGGGACGTTGCACCGAGGACGAGGAAATGTGGGCTTCGCGAGTTGCGGCGGTAGTGGTCGGCGTAATCGTCGTCCTTCTGGCACTCGGGTTCGAGAAACAGAACATCGCGTATCTGGCCTCACTTGCCTTGAGCCTCGCCGCGAGCACGACATTCCCGCTTCTCGTGCTCACCATGTACTGGCGCGGTCTGACGACGCGCGGCGCGCTGATCGGCGGAAGCGCAGGCCTCGCGTGCGCCGTATTCCTGGTCGTGCTGGGTCCGACCGTCTGGGTCGGCATCTTCGGCTTTCGAGACGCCGTTTTCGATTCGCAATACCCCGGAATCTACTCGATTGCCGCCGCGTTCCTGCTGATGTGGCTGGGCTCGCTCCTCGATCGCTCTGAGCGCGCTACCGTGGATCGTCGATCGCTTACGTTCGGGGAGACCTGACATGGCTCAGGCGACGGTCTTGCTGATTGCTACGCTCTCCGCGCTCCTGACCGCAAGCGCAGAGCCAGGGGCAACGAGCTCGCCAAAGCTCGTGATCACCATCTCGGATCGGGAGATTGTCTACACCACCGCGGAGTTGCTGAAGCGTCCCGATGTGGAAACGCTGACCGTCGCCGACGAGTCCGCCTATCCGCGTCAGCAAATGACGTTTCGCGCCGTGAGAATGGCGTCGCTACTCGAGTCGGTCAAAGTCCCCGCTGATTCGACTGTCGAGTTCATTGCGATCGACGGCTTTACGTCAGCGATCCGGATTTCGCAGCTGCGACAGACCTCGGCGGATCAGTCCGTCGCCTACCTCGCGATCGAAGACCCGGAAAAGAAGTGGCCGCAGCAGCGCTTCGACGCGTACTCCGCGGGGCCCTATTATCTGTTCTGGATCCGACCCAGGCTGTCCAACATCAGCCGTGAGCAATGGCCCTACCGCATCGAAAGGGTCCAGGTCAGAGGCGTGATCGAAGAACTCTATCCACGCATCGTTCCGTCGGCATCGCTCCCGAAGAACTCCCCGGCCGCGAAGGGCTACACGGTGTTCGTGAACAACTGCCTGCCATGTCATACCCTGAACGAGAGCGGTCCTTCGAAAGTGGGACCGGACCTCAACTACCCGATGAGCCCAACGGAATATTTCCGCGAAGGCATTCTGCGCAAGTTCATTCGCGACCCGCAAAGCATCCGCAAGAATCCGCAGACGAGCATGGGCCGCTTTCCCGAGCAGATCCTCTCCGAAGAGGAGCTCGATCAGCTCATCGCTTATCTTGAGCACATGGCCGCTCTCAAACGGCAGAGTCAAAGCAAGGAACGGAGTACGTCATGAGAAGGTGGCTCTTGATCAGCCTGGCGTGCTGGTGCCCGCTTACGGCCGGCGACGCTCGACCCGCCGACACGGAGACGCGCGCAAGCGACCCGCCGCGGGCACTCGTCGAACGTTTGGTCCGCGATTCGCTTCGCTCCTGGGAAACCGGCGATGTCGACCTGTTTCTGTCGACGATGCATAAGGACGTCACTTTCGCGTACCCGGGAGAGCGCATGGGCGCGGCGGCCGCCCTGGAGGTGTTCCGTTTCTGGCGGGAGAACTACGAGAACACTCGAATCTACATTCACCAGGTCATCATCGACGGCCCGCGCTTCGCCGCCGAGTACCAGTATGCGACGACAAGGAAGGATTCCGGCAAGCGCTCCGCGGTAGGGACGGTGGCCACCGGGATCGTCAAGGACGGCAAGCTCTACGTGGTCAAGGAATATCTCGACGGTCGCGTCTCGCGGCAGCAGGAAGCCGGCGAACTCCCGCTGGAGGAAGGCGAGGAGCCATTCCCGTGGCCGCTAGTTCCCAAGGCAAAGGAGGCCGGTAATGCCGCCGCACCGGCGGCCGACCTCAGCAATCCGCCGCCGTTCCCGCCGCCACCGGCATCCATCGAAGGGGCGCAGACTCTGACCTACAAGACGGGGGACGGCTACCGTCTGCCACTTTTTCTGTTTCAGCCGGCCGACCAGCTGGACAAGAAGGGCGCAAAGCGGCCCACCATCGTGTTTTTCCACGGCAGCGGCTGGTACTCGGGCACGGTGCTGCAGTTCGCAGAGTACGCACGGTTGCTCGCCGATCGCGGGATGGTCGCTGCACTGGCGGAATACCGCGTCAAGGTCGGATACGAGGCCACACCCTTCGACTCGGTATCTGATGCCAAGTCCGCGATCCGTTGGTTACGCCGCAACGCCGGGACGTACGGCATCGATCCACACCGGCTTGTGGCTGCAGGCGGCTCGGCCGGGGGCCACATCGCGATGTCTGCGGCAATTTTCGATGGCAAGTACGACGATCCGAACGATGATCGCGATATCTCGGCAAGACCCGACGCAGTCGTGCTCTTCGCACCGGTCCTCGACACGACGATGACCGGTTACCGCGAGGGAGTGCCTCTGTTCGGCGGGCGAGAACTTGAGCTGTCGCCAGTCCATCACCTGAAGAAACGCCTCCCTCCGACCTTGGTCTTCATGGGCACCGAAGACGAGTGGGTGCCTTACGAAAGCGTTCAGCGCTACGAGTCCGCGTGTCTGAAACTAGACAATGAGTGTCAGCTAGTCGCCTTCTCTCGACGCAATCATCATTTCTACAACCATGCGCGCTACTTCGAAGCAAGACCGCATCTCGGCGGGCCGTATTCGCCCGGCGATTTCAATCTCATCACCTACGTTCTCGAGCGTTTTCTGTACGATCACGGACTTCTTGAGCAGGAACCCGTCGTGCCCGCAAGACCTGGCTGATCACTCCATAGCGAATCGTCTCTCAACTTGACCACTCTCGCTTCGTCCGTGCGCAATCAAGATTCCGCGGAACGCGTATCGCCTTATGCGTGGTACGTGGCCGTGGTCTTCTCGCTGTTTTCGGCGCTGTCATTCGTCGATCGCCAGATTCTCGCGGTCTTGATCGAGCCGATGAAGGCGGAACTCGGCCTGACCGACGTGCAGCTCACTCTGATAGGAGGGCTGAGCTTCGTCATTTTCTACGTCATCTTTGGATTGGCGATGGGGCGGCTTGCCGACACCTTGAATCGCAAGTGGATCATCTACGCCGGCGTCGTGCTGTGGACCAGCGCGACGGCGCTTTGCGGGTTGGCGACGCGCTACGTGCACCTGCTGCTTCTGCGAATGGGCGTTGGGCTCGGCGAGGCGGCGTTGGCGCCTTGCGCATTCTCGATCCTGGCAGATCTCTTTCCACGCAAGCGACTGGCTACCGGGATCGCCGTGTGCTCGATGGGCGCGTCCTTCGGTATCGGATTCGCTTACCTGGGCGGTGCCTTGGTTCTGGATTGGGCGAACGGATTGGTTGGAGAGAATGGCAGCGTTCCGGTGCCACTAGTCGGCGATCTCACCCCGTGGCGCATCGTCCTTCTGGCCGTCGGGCTGCCCGGACTGCTGATGTCTGTCCTACTCCTCACGATCAGGGAACCGGTCCGTCGCGATCCCGGAAGCGCGGGCGGGGCGCCACCCGTGAAAGACGTGCTCGCCTATGTCTGGGCAAATCGGCGCTCGATTCTTCTTCATAACATCGGCATCGGATTTCTTTCACTGGCGAGTTACGCGGGCGGCTTCTGGGACATCGCATTCTTCGAGCGCACGTACGGGTGGCCGCCGGCACAGAGTGGCGTCTTGTATGGGCTGCTGGCCATGTTTGCTGCTTCAATCGGCAACCTTGCTACAGGGATGTCTGCCGACCATTCCACCAGCCGGTTGGGATGGGATACGAAGATCATGATGCTGCTCATCGTCGCCCTAGCCAGCGTCGTGTTCCGGATTACATACCCGTTGATGCCGAGCGCGGAGTGGGCGCTGGCAATGGTAGTTCCTTCCCTTTTTCTCGCCTCCGCACCATACGGGGTCGGTGCTGCTGCGGTTCAGATCATGGTCCCGCCTCGAATGCGGGGACAGGTAACGGCCTTCTACTATCTGGTGCAGACAATGATCGGACTCAGCGTGGGTCCGACACTCGTCGCAGTCTTCACGGAGCACGTCTTCGAGGCGCCGGAGATGCTCCGCTATTCACTCCTGATCGTCGGCACGGCCGCATCCCTCGTCGCAGCGCTGCTGTTTTTCTTCGCCTTGGGTCCCTACCAAGCGACTCTGGCCGGGCTGAAAACGCGCGCCGCTCACTGAACTAGCTGGCAATTGCCGCCGCTATGTGCTCTTCGCCAATTGATTGCAGGCCACTCAGCGGAACTTGACCGTGGAAACAAGAGACGGGTGTGTCTGCGCGCCCGTAGCTCCGTCGGATAGAGTACTTGGCTACGAACCAAGGGGTAGGGAGTTCGAATCTGTCCGGGCGCACCAACAAATGAATGGGCCTGGCGAGGGGCACTGCGCTCGAGACAAGGGCGCGTCTAGGTGACAAAGACGCGCCCTCTGCTCTCACGACCAACAATCTTGTCTTACAGCGACACGTATTGGTCACGTAACGCCTTAATGCGGTCGTGATTGGCTAGGACGCCCTGATACTGATTCTGGATCAGCGAGCGAACATCGGAAGGCAGTTCGTCTTCCTCCAGCGCCTTCTTGTAACGGCCTTTGGCATAGTCTTCACCACGCTCGCATTCGTTCAGGACGGCCTTGGTGTCGTGGCCAGTCACAGCGGCCTTCACGTTCACCCAGCCGCGATGCATCGCGCCCGCGATGGTGCCGCGCTTGTCGGGATCTCCCCCGAGACGCCGCACCTCGCTCGCCAGCTCCTGGGCGCCAGAGCGGCAATTTGCCGCGCATTGCACGAGAACCGCCTTCACGGAAGCATCCTTGACTTCTGCCGCGGCCCTCTCGAAGCCTTCCTCGCCATCCTTCGAGATCTCCAGCAGGTCATTTAACACATCGACTGCTAACACATCGACTGCTTTGTAATTCATGACGATCTCCTCATTACGAACGAGAGAGGATGAAAGCTCACTGACCGTCTGGCCAGTACGCCACGGCTGATTGGGCCGTCAGACTTGTCGTACGAACGCTCTTGGCCCGACTCGGGCGAGGCAGCGGCGACGGCGGCGTGCAACAGCGTTACGATTCGTGTCGTCTACCTGATGGAGCGCGACTCTGAATCGACCCAAGATCTTTTCGATGATTCGCGAGTTTCATCTCGCGGACTGGCTCACGCTGGCCAATGCCTTGTGTGGAGTTGGTGCGATATTCGCGGTCATGACTTATTTGCAGAGCGGCGAGGTGAGCCACCTGTACTTCGCGTGCAGCTTGATTCCCTGCGCGTTGCTCTTCGACGTGCTGGACGGCCGCGTTGCGCGCTGGCGGCAGGAGAGTTCGGCGATGGGGCGCGAGCTCGATTCGCTCTCTGATGTGATTTCGTTCGGAGTCGCGCCGGCGGCGATCGCCTACGGCTTTGGGATGCAAGGCTTGTACGACCGCGTCGTACTCCTGTATTTCGTGATGTGCGGCGTGTCGCGTCTGGCGCGCTACAACGTGACTGCCGAGAAACTGTCGGAGGGTAGCGATCAGGTCAGGTACTTCGAAGGCACACCGATCCCCACTTCGCTCGTGCTGGTGCTGGTTCTGGCAGTCGCAATCTGGCGGGGCGCCATGGATGAGCAGATGTGGTTCGGTGCAATCGCCATCGGCAACTTCCACCTGCATCCACTCGTGCTCATGTTCGCCGTGTCCGGGTCACTGATGATCAGTCGATATCGGATACCGAAGTTTTGAGTCTCTCAAAGCTGCGCGCGCACGGAAGCGAGCTGTTGGCTTCCAATGATCAAGCGCGACAACGCTTTCCAGCCGCGCCGAAGTTTCAAGAAGTGCATGAGATCCAATTGCGGCAATTTCCATGCCTTTCGCCTTTCGATATCTCTGGAGGCCCTAGAGAACCCTGTGGCATGACGAAGTAGGGAAAATAGTGCGCAGTTCAGCCAGCGCTTAAGGCGCTCTCGTAGCTTTCTGCCAGCCTTCGGTAAGCAGCAGGTCTAAGTCTGACAACCGGAGAGTGCCGCTTCGGGCTGCAAAGACGAAGCCTGGCGAGCGACCCTATCTGATCGCTCCCGTCGGCATCAATCGCTGTCTCGTGCTTGAAGCCGCAGCGAATGCCGCCGGCTGTGACAAGAGTGGTAGCGGGGGCACGCAACTCGATTCTCAGACAGGCACTTCACCTGCTCCCTCGCGCAGCCTGATCGACCGGCACGATCAGGTTTACCGGCTCCTGTGCCCAGATTTCTCGTTCAGTGTGAGTTTTGGGAGATAGTCTTGCGCCGTGCCTGCGTTTCACGCTGCAGGACGAGGCGGAAGCGTTGCTCCGCAAACTCCCAGTCGAGCCTGCGATCGATGAGGGCATCCAGATACTCACGACGCCGGTTCTGGTGATCGAGGTAGTACGCGTGCTCCCACAGATCGATCGCCAGTAAGCAAGTGTATCCACGGGCCTCCGGACAATCCGCGTCCGACGTCGTCACGATTCTCACCTGCTTGCGGCTGTTCGCTGTCAGCCAAAGCCACCCGCTGCCCACGTGCGTCGCACCTGCCAGTGCGAACTTGTCGGCGAAGTTCGAGAAGTCACCAAAGATGCGATAGAGCGCGTTGCGGAGTTCCCCACTCGGTCGCTTCTTCCCCGGCGTCAGGCACTGCCAGTAAAAGGAGTGGTTCCAGGCCTCTGAGACCGTCGAAAGAAGCTCCGTACCACGCGCGTGCTCACGTGCCCAGCGCACGATCTCGAGAGGATTCTTGCCCGCCAGTTTCTTGTGATCCCGCGAGAGCCGATTGGCCGATTCGATACATTGGGAGTAGTAAGAACCGTGATGCATCATCAAGGTTCTTGAAGAAATGACCGGCGAAAGTGCGCCGAGGACCCACGGCAGCGGTTTGAGCACGAACGGCATGTCCGGCGAACTCGTCGGCTCATCGAGTTGTGGCATCGCACTGGTCGCAAGAATCGGCCGTGATGCGCCTTCGTTCAGTACAAGCTTGGATTTCACCGTCTCCTTCGCGCTTTCCAAGCGCGCCTGCGCGCTTCCTTTCCACGCTGTGCTATGCGCTCCGCCTGAATCGCCTTGCGCAAGATTCGTCGACCCGTTGCCCCGGTGCGTCACTTGCGCAGGTTCAACCTTCTGCGCGAAGGCGGCCAGATCGGAACTGGCATTGGGCAAACCAGCGGCGGGCGCATCGTCGGGTGGCAGCAAACTGGTCGCATAGCCTGCCGGTGAATCGACTTCGCCCGCGACAGCCGAAGCTTCGATCTCGGCAGACTGAGATCGGGCGGCCCTCCATGTCTGCCATTTGCCTTCGAGGCGTGACCACGTGCTTTCCAAGGACTCCGCTTGTCTTCTGACGACCCCTTGCAACCCACACCACCCATTGCTCGCGTGCTTCGCACCTGCCAACGTTGCGCTGCTGACGAAGCTCCAGACCTTCAACGCCGCGGCATGGAGTTCCGCGCGGCGCGCGGGCTCGCGTGACCAACGCAGGACCTGTCTGGTTCTCGAGGAAATGGGTGGTCCCAAGACTCCAGCGACCCACTTCAATGGTCTGAGAGCAAACGGGACGGTCGGCACAACCGCCATTGGCGCATCTACTTCAGCCGCGGCAACGGCGGCGCCATTGCCTGGTGACACGTCTGCGGTCAGCGGGCCTGAAGCGCTGTCGTCGGCCAGCTCGGAGCGAACCGTATCCCACGCGCTTTCAAGACGTTCCCATGCGCTTGACCGGGCCTCATCCCGGCCGTCGTGAAGCAGCACATTCATCTTGAGGATCTCGATGTCACGGTCAACGATGCGGCTCAGGCTACCGATTCGTTGCACGTGGTCGATGGCCATCGCCTTTTGGGCACTGTTTCGAGCGTGTTGTGTGCTCTCGGCCGGGAGTGTCGTTGCCATCGTCATTTCCCCGTTCAGATCAATGCGTACCGCTTGGCGCCGCAGCCCTCGCGGGCGGTACTAGTGTGAAGCGCAGTAGTAGCTCAAGCGAAGGATTCGGCGGAACCCCGACAGGGCTGTACGCGGAAAGTATCCAGCACCGCGCCGTTGCGTCTGTACGGCAGCGCACACAGAAGGCATACGCATTACATCATGGTCGATCGGCGCAGCTATGCCTGCGGTAGCCATACTGGCGCGAACACCATTCGCGTTCGCCGGGATGCCGGTGGGGCGGCCATAGCAAGTCGACGTCTGAGAATGTAGTCAGCTGCGACAAAGCAAAATGAAAAGGCCCCGGCGCTTGCGCACCGAGGCCTTCGAAAGGTTGGTAGCGGGGGCAGGATTTTGGTTTCGCACACCACTGAATTCGTTGATATCGACCTACGCTGAGGCAGGTGTACTCGGAGCACTCACCGAGTCGCGATTGCGTTGAGCACTATTTCGGCGGTGGGTCAGCTCCTCGAGCGTTCGACGCCCGGGCCATGCTACTCTTCGACCCGATCCCGCTTGGTCGCCTGAAATAAGAAAGTACAAACTGAGTTGCGATCGGCTACCCAGTCTTCGAGCGCCGCAAGGGCCGTCTCATTGCGATCGGCTCGATACCGAACAGCTCGCCTCATATGGGGCGCGCTGCCCTTTGCAATTCTGCTCTGGGCGAGTGCCGCGGCGGACGTGTCGCTCGAGATGCCGGATGCGCGCACTGTTGCCGATGACATCGTCGGTACAGACGACATGGACACCGTCGCACGCAAGCAAGCCGCCATGTCCATCCTGTTTGACGTTCTGCATGGGTTGTCTATCGAGCGGGCAAGGCAGCAACGCGAGCTCTCGCCGGGCGTGCCCGCCAAGGCAAGGAGCTACCGTGACATCGAGGAGCAAGCTCCCTCGATCCTCGATGAAAGTTATCGGGAGAAGTGCGCCGCATTGGACTTCGCGTGCCCGAAGGATCGCCTATACACCCGTAAGCGTTGCTACTCGGACTCGGAACGCTTTCGCCGCGACTTGCTGACCGGATATCTACGACCCAGACTGATGCAATCCTCGACCGTCAGAACCTACATTGCCGATGGCACAGCTCCACCCCAGCAGCGTGCTTGGTTCGAGCGGATCTTTTCTGCGACTGCAGGTTGTAGCGGTCTCGACCTCACCAACCGCTTCCCTACGTTGCCGCGAGGCTGCAAGCCCGCAGTGCGGGCCAACGCGGCTACCATCACGGCCGGCGCGGCCGGCGCGAGGGGCCTGTTCGGCGGTTACGACACGATCGAGGAGGCGGCCGAAGCCGCCGCGGAGAACGTAAGGCTTCTCTCGGACGATACGTTGCAGCGGGTCGAATTCGGCACCAATCTCTTCCGCGACGACAAGGAGCCACCGCGGTACTACTTTTCGCCGGTTGTGCGAGGCAAGCCCGACTGGGAGATGCCCGTCCTGACGGGCGAGGACTATGCGCGCAGTGAAGGCTGGGGCGCAGTCAGCCGCTGTGGCGAGCTGAGCCACATCACGCGTGTGGGAACGGTGCACTCGCATCCGTTCAGCCTCGGCCTGCCGAACCCGTTTTCGGCGGCAGACTTCAATCAGGCGATTCGACCGCTTCCCGACTATCCTAAGTTCAGGTTCGAGAAGATTTTCCTGGTCGCGCGCAATGGTTGCCTTTACCGGTTTCAACCGCTGTCGACCTACAGCGTCGTCGACGCTGACGATGACGATGGATTGCTGTTGGACTACGGCATCTTCGACGATGACGATGGCGAGGGCGATGGACTGTGGACGGACTACTTCGGCTTCTTCGACGATGACGATGACGATGACGTTGGTTCGATAGCGGTGTATCGCGATAACACGGAAGGGAAGTGCCGGAGTGACACCGACTATGCGCGCGGCCGCTGACGTTGCCGATTTCTTCAGGCGGCGCGCCGGCGCGAACGGACGCTATGGCACGGCCGTTCGAAGCCGAGCGCGCCTTCCATTTGTCCGCGCCGACGTGCACCATCGCGGTCGAACCGGATGCCAAGATCCGTGAGCGCGAAACCCAGCGCGAAGGCCCGACATGGCAGCCACTGGCGCCCCTGACGAGAACGCTCCTCTCGAAGCGTATTCCGCCGCCTGCGGAATCTTGGCCGAACGTGAACTGGCCGCCGCAACGCGGTTCGGCCAAGAGGGAATGCGGGTTACGGCCAAGCGCGCGACGCGGACGGGCTTCGTCGCCACGGTGCGCCACACGATTCGGGCCGCCGTCCAGCGTCATTACGTTCCCGGCGCAGCCTCGCCAGGCTCGGCCGATCTCGCGCTCGCAAGCTCGGCAGACTTCGAGCACGCGATCGAAGCGCTGGTTCGCGCAGAGGACTCGCGGGCCGAGACGCCGCTGGAGCTCGCGGCGCATACCTCAAAGCACGGGTTTGGCGTGATCGACAGCGAGCGCGTGATGCGAACCCATCCGCGTCGGATCATGCACGCCGAGTCGTGCAGGCCGTGTAAAGGGGTTGGACGCACGGGCTGTTCCAACTGCGGCGGGAAGGGAGAAGTCAAGTGCCCGAGCTGCCATGGTGATCGCAGGATCAAGTGTTTCGCTTGCTACGGACGCGGATCGGTGATCCGCACGATAACCGCTTCCGGGACCACCTATTCCGTGAACGAACAGTGCACGCAGTGCGTAAGCGGCTATAACGACTGCTTCAAATGCACACTCGGCTACGTGAAGTGCGACCCGTGCGGCGGCACGGGCGCGATACGCTGCGCACCCTGCAACGGCAGCGGCAAGATCACGCAGATTGCAGCCGTCGAGACGTGGGTTAGGCCCGAGTTCGTTCCAGAATATCCGCAGGATGCGCCGCCGAAGTTGCACGAGGCGATCACGAAGGCCGGCTGGCCGACGCTCGCCAGCGTCGCACAAGTGCGCTTCCGCGCCACCAGAATCGATGGCCGCAGCGTGTACGCGACGTTCCTTGCGGAGGTGAGCTACTGCGAGCTGAACGTGTCGCTCCAAGGCGAGACGGCGACGTGGGTACTGTTCGGCGAGCCGCCGCGAGTGCACGACACTGAGCGACTAATCGAGCGCCTAGTCGACGGCGATTTCCGGCGCTTGACCGATCTCGCGAGCCGCTGGCGCCGGCTGACGCCCTGGTTCGCACGCGCTGCGACCGCCGCGATTTCGCAATTCATGAGCTCAAACCTGCACGAGCGAATGGTCGCGTCGAGCACCCCGCAATTGAACGTGTCACGCGTCGAGAGCGAGCTCGGCGGACTGCTGCGAGGCCACTACATCATCCAATCCATGCGTGCGCTGGAAGCGGTCGTCCGCGCGCGTGTGTCCTGGGCGAAGCCCTGGGCGCTGCTCTGCGTCGCGGCGTGCTCACTCGTCTTTACGTTGGCGTTCGCGATTGCGGTAAAGCAGTGGCACCCGAGCATCCTCGTTCGAGGAAGCGCGATTTGGGGACAGCCCCGCGAGATTTTGGCCGTGACGGCATTGGGCATACCCGTCGCGATCGGCGTCTGGCAGCTTTGGCGGCGATCGCTGCGGAACAAGCTGCGCAAGGCCGGCGGCGAGCGGCTGCTCGCGTGGGCCGAAGCTCAGGGGATCTTCAGATCGGCCTGGTTGCTGCTGTCGATGCTTGTCGCCGCCATGCTCGTCTCCTTTGCTTTCGGCACGGCGCTGTATTCATGACATCTTCGAGTCGGGGGCGATCGTATTCCATATCGCGGAGCGCCATGCGGCGCTGCTGCCAGACGACGCCCCGAAATCGTTGCGTGCCCGCGTTGGGTCGATAGCGAACAAATGAAAAGGCCCCGGCGTTTGCGCACCGAGGCCTTTGAAAAGTTGGTAGCGGGGGCAGGATTCTGGTTTCGCACACCACTGAATTCATTGACATCGACCTGCGCTGAGGCAGGTGTAGTCGGCGCACTCACCGAGTCGCGATTGCGTTGAGCACTATTTCGGCGGTGAGTACGGGCACGGCGCGAGCGTCACGAACGAGCAGCTCGCGCATAGGTTGGCGTTGGCGTATACGCATTTGTGGATGCGGCTGGGTGGGCCGGAGGTTGTGCCAGATCGCCGAGGCTAGACCTAATCGCTACTCAAGAGCGGGTGAACGTCGGCGCGAGTCTTGCACGCAGGTTTCTCACCAGGAGCGCTCGAATATCAGGCCGATGATGGGAAGTGCTTCCCCTTCGTCTTCGACAATTACGCCCCGCCGCGGGTCGAATTCCTGCGAGCCCCCGTCCGGGCCGCCATAGACGTTGATGACATCCAGGAACGCGACAAGGTCCACCGGGCCGAGAGTACGCCGGTAGTCGACCCGGATATTGAGCGAGTGAGAGTCATCAAGCCGAAGCGCGTTCTGCTGCGTCAGTTCCTTCGAGTAGCGCAGCGGCTGTCCTGCTCCCAGCACGTCACTATTGATGATGAAGTCGTCCGTGGGTCGCCCGGTCGCCCATTTCCAGCGCGCACCTAATTTCCAGCGTTCGGTGATCTCCCAGCTGCCGCCGATGGAAAAGAAGTGCTCGCGGTTGAAATCGGCGTCATATTCCCCGAAGCCATCGTTATCATCGATGCGCGCATCGTTATAGGCGTAGACGACATTCCCGAACCAGCCATCCTCAAAGCGCCGTGACAGAACGACGTCCAGGCCGAGATTCGTGCCTTCCCCGTCGTTGGTGACCCGGCCACTGGTGCGTTCCGGCACGACGACGACATTGTCCAGCCACTGATAGTACGGCTCGACGAGCAGCGACCAGTCCGGGCCGAAGGACCGCTCGAAGCCGACACTCACGTGCGTGATTCGCTCGTTTTCGATATCAAAGTTCTCCGGGCTCGCCGCGCGGATCAGAAAGCGCGGCGACTGATAGAACACGCCCGCAGTTGCCGACACTCGCATGCCCGGCTCTAGGAGCCAGTTCGCCGCAAGCCGCGGAGAGACGAGCGATTCGTCCGAAAAGCCATCGCGATCGTAACGAAGCCCTGCTCTCAGATCCCAGTGAGCGAACTCGAACACCTGCTCGCCGTATGCGGCATAGCTGGTCTCCTTCGCCCCATAAACCGAGTTGATGTCATCTTGTGTCAACGTGATGTATTGCTGGCCGGGCGGGCGCGGGTCGGTCGTACGATAGACGAACCGGTCCCACTCCTCCCTGAGGAAAGTCGAATAATCAACGTCGGTCTGCCAGACGCGCAGCCCGGCCGATCCCTGGCCGAAGCGGTTGCGAGTCACGTAATCGCTGTGCCAGCCGATCTCGGTTTCCTTCTCGGTGACGGTTATCAAGCGTTCGCGCACCGGGACGTCCGGGGCCGGGGTACCCTCCGGCACGAGGTCCGGATAAGCCTCACCCTCCGATGTGATCTTGTCGTTCGCGCGGTAATAGAGTCGATTCGTCCATTCACCGGTCTCCCCGACCAGACGGCGCCAGGTCAGCCCCGTCAGGTACAGGTCCTGCTCGGTGTCGATCAGCGCCACGTCCTCGAAGTCCGGGGACTCGAGGACGTTGTCGATGTCCCGCGTGTAGTCCTCCGGCGCGTAGATGCCGAGGAACTCAATCGTGTCGCCAGAATCGAGGGAAGTCACCGTCTTGACGACGATATCGGTCAATTCCGGCTGGCCAATGTCCAACTCCTCGATCATTTCGAAGACCTGGCCGAAATCGAATTGGCGCGCCGTGAGAAACACGGTCGTATCATCATGGATGCCGCTTGGCCCCTCGTACATGAGTTCAAGCCCCGCGATGTCCACCCGCAGACTGGCGCTGGGTGTCGGGCTGCCGCCAGCAACGTCGAGTTTCAGCAGGGACCCCGAGCGCCCTCCATACGCAGCGCTCCAGCCGCCAGGCGAGAATTCCGCACTCGCGATGGAATTCGGCGCGAAGATCGAGTAGCGACCACCGCCACCGATGTCCTCCTCCTCGCCGAGTGTCTGGTCGAAGTGAACCACACGGTCAAAGGGCACATCGTCAATCAGAATCAGGTTGTCTCGGGGTCCACGGCCGCGCACTGAGAAGCTGGCGAATTCGCCGTCGGATATCAGCCCCGGCAGGCCGTCAAGCGCTCGCATGACGTCACTACCTGTGCCAGGGGCACTGCGCAGTTCCTCTCGGTTCAGCAAGGAGTTGCTCACCGCCCCATGCGGATCGGCAATCTGCGCGCGGGCTAGAACCACGACTTCCTCGAGCGCCTCCGTGCGGGCGAGCATCTCGAGGTTTAGCGGAGTCACCTTGCGGCCGACTACACGTACGCTGGGTTCCCTGGCTGCAACCAAGCCAGGGCCATCTGCCGTGACCACATAGAGCCCCGCGTCAAGGTCAGTCAATTCGACAGTTCCGTTGGCCTCCGTGCGACCGCTAATGACGTTGCCTTCGCGGTCGGTCACGGTCACAGTCACGCCCTCGAGAGGCCGCTGTGTCTCCATACTGACTACTGCAATGCGCATCCCACCATCTGCACTTTGCGCCATCGCAGCACATGATGCGCAGATGGCCAGCACCCCTGCGAAAAGCCGAATGATCCGTTTCATGCCGATCTCCTCATTGTGCCGGGCGTGGTTGCCATGAAGGCTCAGCGCGCATTCAAGAGGCTCGATGCGATCCCGCGCAGGCCCCGTGACCCACCGTTGCTTTCGAGCTGTTCTTTTCTGGCTTTAAGCTGCTGACCCAAAGTATCCAGGTCCATCTCGGATTCGCGCGCCTCGGCAAACATGCCGCGCGGCTGCTCTTCCTCTTTGACATGGTGCTTGATCATCTCGGATAGCACCGTGACTTTGGCGTCGAAGTAATCGTCTTCGGAGTCAGAGGACTCGATCTCCGCGATCAGCTTCTTGGCGCCGTCATGCTCGACAGCGGCCTCGTGATGCAGTCTGATCGCTCGCATCGGACTCAATCGTGGTGTCTTGCTGGAAGCCGCAGCGAGTGCTGCCGGCTGTGTCAAAAGTGGTAGCGGGGGCAGGATTTGAACCTGCGACCTTCGGGTTATGAGCCCGACGAGCTGCCAGACTGCTCCACCCCGCACCTGAGGGCGGTGGATTCTACAGAAACGCGGAAGCGGATATCAAGGTAAAACGCGTGCCACGAGCGTGAGCAGCGCACCGGGCAGAAGGCCGAGCACGAGCACCGCCAAGCCATTGATGCTCAACATGAAGCGCATGGCGCGATCGGCCATCAGCGGGGTCGTGTCCTGCGGGTCGTCGAAGTACATAAGCTTGACGATGCGGATGTAGTAGAAGGCGCCGATCACCGAGAAGAAGACCGCGAGTCCCGCGAGCCACACCATGCCGACGTCGAGCACCGCGAGGATCACGTACAGCTTGGCGAAGAAACCAATGAACGGCGGAACGCCAGCCGTCGAGAACATGAACATGAGCATCACCGCGGCGAACCACGGACTGCGTGCGTTCAATCCTTTGAAGTCGTCGAGCTCATCCGCCTCATAGCCCTTGCGGCTCAGGAGCACGATCATGCCGAATGAGCCGACCGCCATGATGACGTACGCGATGGTGTAGAACATCGCCGCCTGATAACCCGCGGGCGTGCCGGCCAGGATGCCGAGCAGGATGAACCCCACGTGCGAGATGGTTGAGTACGCGAGCATCCGCTTCAGATTGCTCTGTGCAATCGCGACGACGTTGCCGAGTGCCATCGACAGCACGGCAAGCACGGTGAGCATGTCCGACCACGCCGTTCCCGTCGCTGCGAGTCCCTCCGCCAGCACGCGAATCGCGAGCGCGAAGTAGGCAATCTTGGGCGCAGATCCCAGCAACATCGTCACCGACGTCGGGGCGCCGTGATAGACGTCGGGGAGCCACATGTGAAACGGCACCGCGCCGAACTTGAACGCGATTCCCACGATGAGGAACGAAAGGCCGAACAGGAGCCCGATGTTGCCGGTGGCCTCGTGTGTGAGTCGCAGCGCCAGCTCATCGAGCGCGAAGGTGCCGGTCACTCCATAGACGATCGAGATGCCGTAAAGGAGTGTTCCCGAAGCGATCGCGCCCAGCACGAAGTACTTCATGGCGGCCTCGGCTGCGACACCAGATTCGCGATCGAAGGCGACCAGCGCGTAGAAGGACAGCGCAAGCAGCTCGATGCCGAGATAGATCGTGAGCAGGCTGTTGGCCGAGATGATCACCATGATGCCGAGCATCGCGAGCAGCGACAGCACGTAGTACTCACCGCGGAACAGCCCGCGTTCGGCGAGGTACTGACGCGAGTAGAGCAGCGACACGCCGATGATCAGGTAGGTCAGCAGCTTCAGTACGTCGCCCATCGGGTCGGCGACGAACATCTCGCCCATTGCGGTCACGCGCTGATCGACGCCGGAGACGTACACCGTAATGGCGGCGGCTCCCGCGAGGGCCGCGAACGTGAGCGTCGCCGTGATCCACCGCTGGTCGTCGCGCAGCAGCACGTCCACCAGCAGGATCACGCACGCCGCCGCCAGCACGAACAACTCGGCATACGCGGGAACCAGATTGAAAGTGGCGAGGTTCATGGCGCGTGGCTCACGGAGCGAGCTTCGAGAGCGTGATCTGTTGCACCAGGTTTTGCACGGTGCCCTGCATGCTCTCGAGCAGCGGTGCCGGCCAGACCCCCAGCAGCAGCACACCGACCGCCAAGGCACCGAGGACGATGAACTCGCGTACGTTCAGATCCTCAAGTGCCGCGACGTCGTCATTGGCGACGGGACCGAAGATCACGCGCTTCACCATCCACAGGGTGTAGGCGGCACCCAGCACGAGCGTGGTGCCGGCCAGCAGCGCATACCAGAAGTTGGCTTTGAAGCTCGCGAGGATGACGAGGAACTCGCCGACGAACCCCGACGTGCCCGGGAGTCCCGAGTTCGCCAATGCGAACAGCACTGCAAACGCCGCGAATTTGGGCATCGTGTTGATCACGCCGCCGTAAGCGCTGATTTCACGGCTGTGGACGCGGTCGTAAAGGACGCCGACGCACAGGAACAGCGCGCCGGAGATGAGCCCGTGCGAGATCATCTGCACCATCGCGCCATCGACTCCCATGCCCGCGCCCTCGAGCCCGCCCGTGTTGGCGTAGATGTCGAAGGCGATGAAACACCCCAGCGTCACGAACCCCATGTGCGCGATGGAGGAGTACGCGATCAGCTTCTTCATGTCCTGCTGGACCAGTGCCACGAAGCCGATGTAGACCACGGCAATCAACGACAGCGCGATGATCAGCCAGTCGAGTTCGCGGCTTGCGTCCGGCGCGATCGGCAGGCTGAAGCGCAGGAAGCCGTAGCCGCCCATCTTCAGCAGGATCGCCGCGAGGATGACCGAGCCGCCGGTGGGGGCCTCAACGTGCGCGTCCGGCAGCCAGGTGTGCACCGGGAACATCGGTACTTTGACCGCGAAGGCGAGCAGGAAAGCCAGGAAGATCAGCACCTGCTCGCGCATGCCGAGGGGCAGGACATGGAAGGCGGCGATCTCGTAGCTGCCCGCCTGCAGGTACATATATATGAGTGCCACCAGCATGAAGACCGAGCCCAGGAACGTGAACAGGAAGAACTTGATGGTGGCGTAGACGCGCCGCGGCCCGCCCCACACCCCGATGATCAGGAACATCGGGATGAGCATCGCTTCCCAGAAAAAGTAGAAGAGCAGCGCATCGAGGGCGGCGAATACCCCGACCATCAGGCCTTCCATGATCAGGAAGGACGCAAAGTACTGGACGACGCGCTTCTCGATCACGGTCCAGCCGGCGATCACGACCAGCACCGTGAGGAAGGTGGTGAGCAGGATCAGCGGCATCGAGATGCCATCGACGCCCAGGTAGTAGTCGGCGTTGAAGGCCTCGATCCAGGGGTAGCGCTCGGTGAACTGCATCGCGGCGGTCGAGCCGTCGAACCCCGTGAAGAGCGGCACGCTCGCGAGCAACGTGATGACGGAGCCTGCGAGTGCGACCCAGCGAGCCAGCACCACCTGCCGTTCGCCCAGCACCAGCACCGCGACGCCGCTCGCGATCGGCAGCCAGATCAGCAGGCTCAGCAGCCCAATCCCCTGCGGCATCCGTTTTTTTTCCTTATCTTGTCAGCAGCCACGCGAGCAGCGCGCACAAGCCGAAGATCATCGCGAACGCATAGTGATAGAGATATCCAGTTTGCAACTGGCGCACGACGGTAGAAGCCCAGCCGATGCTGCGCGCGGAACCGTTCACGACCAAGCCATCGATCAGCGTCTCGTCGCCGCCCTTCCAGAACAGGCGCCCCACGCCCCGGCCGAGTGGCGCGATGACGTTCTCGTTGAACCAGTCGAAGTAGTACTTGTTGTAAAGCAACTGGTGGAGCCAGTTGAGCGAGCGTTGCGCGGTATCCGCCCACGATGGATTCCTAAGAATAAAGAGATAGGCGGTCGCGGCCCCTGCCAATGCGAGCCAGAACGGTGCCGCCGTGAGTCCGTGCAACGCGAAGGACACGGGACCGTGGAACTCGTGCGCCAGTTCGCCCAGGACGTCGTTACGCTCGAGCACGAAGATCGAGTTGCCGAAGTAGTCGCCGAACAGCACCGGCCCGATCGTGAAGTAGCCGATGAGGACAGAGGGAATCGCCAACAGGATCAGCGGCAAGGTCACAACCCATGGTGACTCGTGAGGGTCGTGCGGATCCGGGGTCAGAATTGAATTCTGACCCCCATGCTGTGCGTGATCGTCCGGGGTCAGAATTGAATTCTGACCCCCGTGCCGGAAGCGCTCGGGGCCGTGAAAGGCCATGAACAACATGCGGAACGTGTAGAGAGCGGTCACGAAGACGCCGAGCAGCACGCACCAGTACGCGTAGTCGGCGGCCAGGCGGTGCGAATCACCCGCCGCCTCGATGAGGGCGTCCTTGGAATAGAAGCCGGAGAAGAAGGGTGTGCCGACGGAGGACAACGCGCCGATCCAGCACGTGACCGCGGTGATCTTCATGTACTTGAAGAGCCCGCCCATCTTGCGCATGTCCTGCTCGTGATGGAGTGCGATGATCACTGAGCCCGCCGCGAGAAACAGCAACGCCTTGAAGAAGGCGTGCGTCATCAAGTGGAAGATGCCGGCCTGGTACGCCGAGGCGCCGAGCGCCACGGTCATGTAGCCGAGCTGTGAGAGCGTCGAGTAGGCGACCACGCGCTTGATGTCGTTCTGCACGACGCCGAGCAGGCCACACAGGAAGGCCGTGGTGGCACCGATCACGAGAACGAAGCTCAACGCGGCTTCCGAGTACTCGAAGAGCGGCGACATGCGCGCCACCATGAAAATGCCCGCCGTGACCATCGTGGCCGCATGGATCAGCGCGGAGATCGGCGTCGGGCCTTCCATCGAATCCGGCAGCCAGACGTGCAAGGGCATCTGTGCCGACTTGCCCATCGCGCCGATGAAGAGACAGATGCAGATGACCGTCATGGCAGACCACGCCCGGCCGTCGAAGATTTCCATGCTCTGCGCGGCGATGGCGGGGGCCTGCTCGAACACCGTGCGGTAGTCGAGCGAGCCCGTGTAGTACACGACCGCGGCGATCCCCAGGATGAATCCGAAATCACCGATCCGGTTGACCAGGAAGGCCTTGAGGTTCGCGAAGATCGCGCTCTCGCGCGTGTACCAGAAGCCAATCAGCAGATACGACACCACGCCGACCGCTTCCCAGCCGAAGAAGAGCTGCAGGAAGTTGTTCGACATCACCAGCATCAGCATCGAAAAGGTGAACAGCGAGATGTAGCTGAAGAAGCGCTGGTAGCCGTCGTCGTCCGCCATGTAGCCGATGGTGTAGATATGCACGCACAGCGATACGAAGGTCACCACGACCATCATGAGCGCGGTGAGCCGGTCGATGAGGAAGCCCACCTCCATATGGAGGCCGTCGCTCACCAGCCAGGTGTACACCGCGCCGTTGAACGGCTCGACACCGTCGATGAGGATCTGCTTGAGGACGATCGCCGAAAGAATGAACGAGGTGCCTACCGCGGCAATGGTGACGGTGTGTGCGCCGGCGCGGCCGATGAGGCGGCCGAAGAGGCCTGCGACGGCGGCCGCGATCAGCGGCAGCACGACGATGGCGATGAGCATGCGCGGATCCATGCCCTACCCCTTCAGACCGCTCAGTTCTTCGACATTGATGCTGCGTCGCTGACGGAACAGCACCACCAGGATCGCGAGCCCGATCGCCGATTCCGCCGCCGCCACGGTCAGAATGAAGAACACGAACACCTGGCCGTCGATGTCGCCGAGGAAGCGCGAGAACGCCACGAAGTTGAAGTTGACCGCGAGCAGCATGAGCTCGATGCACATCAGGAGCAGGATGACATTCTTGCGATTGAGGAAGATGCCCGCGACGCTGAGCGCGAACAGGATCCCCGAGAGCGTCAGCACGTGCGGCAGCGTGATCACGGGGCCTTCTCCGACTCCATCTTCACGATGCGCACGCGGTCCTCGCGGCGCACGGCCACCTGGCGGGAGATGTCCTGCACCTTCTGGCCGACGCGACGGCGCATGGTGAGCACGATCGCCGCGATGATGGCGACCAGCAGGATGACGGCCGCGATCTGGAACGGGTACGCGTACTCGGTGTAGAGGATCGCACCCAGCTCCTTGGTGTTGCTGTAGTCCGCAGGCAGCGGCGGACTCGCAGCGGTGGCTGTCTGACCGAGGTGTCTCACCCATACGACGTTCGTGATCTCGGCGATCATGATCAGCGCCACGAAGACGCCGAGGGGCGCGTAGCGCGTGAACCCCTTGCGCAGCTCCTCGATGTTGACATCGAGCATCATCACCACGAACAGGAACAGCACCATCACCGCGCCGACGTATACGAGCACCAGCACGATCGCCAGGAACTCCGCTTCGAGCAGCAGCCAGATGGCGGCGCTGGTCACGAAGGCGAGCACCAGGAAGAGCGCGCAATGCACGGGGTTGCGCGCCGTGATGACGCCGAGTCCGGCGCCGACCAGCACGGCCGCGAATGCATAGAAGAGGACCTCAACGAACATGCTTGTTCCTAGAGGGGTCTGAACTGGGGTCAGAATTGAATTCTGACCCCAGTTCAGACCCCAATTCACTTGTACTTCGCATCCGCAGCCTTGTCGGCCGCGATCATCGCTTCGTAGCGATCACCCACCGCCAGCAACTTTTCCTTCGTCATGATGTTCTCGCCGCGATTTTCCATGTGGTACTCGTGGATGCGGGTCTCCACGATCGCATCGACCGGGCAGGCTTCCTCGCAGAAGCCGCAGTAGATGCACTTGAACAAGTCGATGTCGTAACGCGTGGTACGGCGCGTGCCGTCTGCGCCGACGTCGGACTCGATGGTGATTGCGAGCGCCGGGCACACCGCTTCGCACAGCTTGCAGGCGATGCAGCGCTCCTCGCCGTTCGGATAGCGGCGCAATGCGTGCAACCCACGGAAGCGCACCGACTGCGGCGTCTTTTCTTCCGGGTACTGAATCGTGATCTTCGGCCGGAAGAGGTTCCTGAGCGTGATGCTCAGACCCTTGAGCAGCTCCCATAACGTCAGCGTCTTGAGGATTCTGACCAGCGCTTCCATGGGCGGCTCCTATCGCGCCCAGGGCCCGACATCGAGGTAGGAGAGCACGCCCTCGACGCCGATCCACACCAGGGTGACCGGGATCAGTACCTTCCATCCGAGGCGCATGATCTGGTCGTAGCGATAGCGCGGGAAGGTCGCGCGCAGCCAGATGAATACGAACAGGAAGAAGGCCGTCTTGAGCGCGAGCCAAAAGAAGCTCGACGCCGCGAGCCAGGTGTCAGCGAACCACGCGTACCCATCGACGGGTGACAACCAGCCGCCAAAGAAGAAGAGCGCGGTGAGCAGCGAGATCAGGATCATGTTCGCGTACTCGGGCAGCACGAAGAGCGTCGCGAACGGCATCCCCGAGTACTCGACGTGAAAGCCCGCTACGATTTCCGACTCGCCCTCCGCGACATCGAACGGCGCGCGGTTGGTCTCGGCGACGCCGGAGATGAAATAGACCAGGAACAGCGGGAACAGCCAGAACCAGTTCCAGCTCAACGGCCCGCCCTGCTGCGCGCGAATGATTTCACCGAGATTGAGACTGCCGGCCGCCATCAGCACACCCACCAGCGCAAAGCCCATGGCGATCTCGTAGGCCACCATCTGAGCGGCCGAGCGCATGGCGCCGAGGAAGGCGTATTTCGAGTTGGTGGCCCAGCCGGCGATGATGATGCCGTACACGCTCATCGAGGTGAGCGCCAGGATATAAAGGAGTCCCGCGTCGATGTCGGCGAACACGAACTCGGGGCTGAATGGCACCACGGCCCAGGTAGCGAAGGCCGCCGCCATCGAAATCAGGGGTGCGGTGAGAAACAGGAACCGCGCCGCGTTCGCGGGGATGATGATCTCTTTGAGAATCAGCTTGATTACGTCGGCGAACGGCTGCAGCAGCCCGAAAGGACCGACGCGGTTCGGCCCGATGCGGGCTTGCATATAGCCGATCACCTTGCGCTCGACATACGTGAGAAAGGCGACGCACAGAACGATCGCGACTACGACGATCACGATCAGGACCGTCAGCGTCAGCACATGGCGTAGCGCTTCGGGAAGCGCCTGCCACGCATTGACGATCGCGTCGATCATCGGTGCTCCGCCCGCTGGGAGGCCGCCGCTTGCTGGGCCTCGCGCGTACGTTGCAACGCAGGGGCCCGGCGAACCAGGGCATCGACCTGGTACATCGGCACCTCCATGCTCACGCCGCCGGGACGCTCGCCGTTCAGCGTGCGTCGCGCGACAAACGCGTTGTCCGCTCTCGCCTCGCCCACGCGGCCCTTGAGCTCATCGCGTACTTCTTCCGAAGTCACGTAGTCGAAATCCGCGAGCGCCAGCAGATTCCCGAGCACCCGCAGGACTTTCCACCCGGGGCGACTCTCACCCACCGGCTGAGCAGCGCCCAGGAAGCTTTGCCAACGGCCTTCGGCATTGACGAAGGTGCCCGACGTTTCCGCAAACGTGCCGATCGGCAGCAGGACGTGCGCGAAGTTGCGCATGGCGTCGGTGGCGAAGGGCGTCAGCATCACGACGCACTCGGCTGCCGCCAGCGTTTTTCGCGCCTGCGGCGCGCTCACATCGAGACCTGGCTCGATCGCCCCGAGCAGGACATAGGCCTTGAGGGGATTCTCCAGCATCGCTCGCGCGTTCAACCCGGCAGTGACCAGGGGCTCGCCACCCGCATTGCGGTGCGGGAGCACGCCGGCGAGATGCGCCCCTGCCCCGTTCGCTCCTTCCGACAGGTACGCCATCCGCGCACCACATATCTCGGCAAGCGCCGCGGCGAGCTGCCGGATGTCCGCGTACGCCGGATGCCGGGCCGCGAGCGCGCCGAGCAGGATGACTTTGTTCTCGCCTTCCGCGAACTGCGTGCCCGCCGCGCGCTGCTCATCCGTCGGACGCACGGACTCGGCCACGTTGCGCACGGAATCGGGAATGGCGCGGTGGGTCTTCTGCGCCACGGCGCTGATCAGCGCCGCGAGTACGCCCCCGTAGTCGCCCTCGGGCGCCACGAGGTGCTGAGAGACCGGGAACAGGTATTCCTGGCGACGCTGATTGAGAATCGCCACGCGCGCGCCGTTGCGTGTCGCGGCCTTGCGGATGCGATGCGCCAGGATCGGCGCTTCGCGGCGCAGGTCGCAGCCCACCACCAGGAGCGAGCCCAGCTGCTCGATTTCGCCGAGCGCCATGCCGAGCGACGGAAACAGTGGATCTGACTCCTGGTCGCGGAAATCCAGCTGGCGCAACCGGTGATCGAGATGCGGCGAACCGAGACCGCGGATGACCCGCGTAAAAAGATGCAGCTCCTCGATGGTGCTGCTCGGTGAGGCGAGCCCGCCAACGGCTGCGGGACCGTGCTTGGCGATGACCTCCTGCAGGCCGGTGCTTGCCAGGCCGAGTGCTGTCTCCCAGGACTCGCTCTGCCACTCACCGTCGCGCTTCACTTGCGGCGTGAGCAGGCGATCCTCGGCGTAAATGCCCTCATAACTGAAGCGGTCACGGTCGGCGATCCAGGTCTCGTTGATCGACTCATTCGGACGCGGCACCACGCGCATCAGGCGCCCGCGCAACACGTGACCGCTCAGGTTGCTGCCGATGGCGTCATGTGGCGCGATGAGCGGATGCTCGGTCATCTCCCAGGAGCGCGCGCGATAGCGGAACGGCTTGCTGTTGAGCGCACCGACGGGGCACACGTCGATGACATTGCCCGACAGCTCGTGATCGACGCTGCGCTCAAGGTAGGTGCCGATCTCCATCCACTCGCCGCGGCCGAGCGTGCCAAGCTCCTGGATGCCGGCGATTTCCTGCCCGAAACGCACGCACCGCGTGCACTGGATGCAGCGGGTCATGTCGGTGGAGATCAGCGGGCCGATATTCTTGTCCTTCACCACGCGCTTGCGCTCGGTAAAGCGCGAGAGGTCCCTGCCGAAACCCATTGCCAGATCCTGTAGCTCGCACTCGCCGCCCTGGTCGCAAATGGGGCAATCGAGCGGATGATTGATGAGCAGGAATTCCATGGTCGCTTTCTGCGCGGCAATGGCGCGCGGCGACTTGGTGAAGACCTTCATGCCCTCGGCCACTGGAGTGGCACACGCCGGCGCGGGCTTGGGCGCCTTTTCGACCTCGACCAGGCACATGCGGCAGTTGGCCGCGATCGAGAGCTTCTCGTGATAGCAGAAGCGCGGCACGTAAACGCCGGCGGCGTCCGTGACCTGGATTATCATGGCGCCCTTCTTCGCCTTGAGCGCGACGCCGTTGACTTCGATGTTGACGAGCTCTTCGCTCATGCCGCTTTCACCGCTTGCGCGGCCACGACGCTGCGCCCGCCGTTCTCGATCATGTACGCGAACTCGTCGCGGAAATGCCTGATGAAGCTCTGCACCGGCCACGCTGCGGCGTCGCCGAGCGCGCAGATGGTGTGGCCCTCGATGCGATTCGCGACATCGACCAGCAGGTCCAGGTCAGACTGCTTGCCCTGGCCAGCGAGAATCCGCCGCAGCATGCGATTGAGCCAGCCGGTGCCTTCGCGGCACGGCGTGCACTGGCCGCAGGACTCCGCCATGAAGAAGCGCGAGATGCGCTCGAGGACGCGCACCATGCAGGTCGTGTCATCCATCACGATCACGGCCGCAGAACCGATGGCCGAGCCTGACTTCTTCAAGCCGTCGTAATCCATGTTGGTCTCAAGCATCACCGCGCCCGGCACCACCGGCACGGACGCGCCGCCAGGAATCACCGCCTTGAGCGTGCGCTCGTTGCGCATGCCGCCGCAGAGCTCGAGCAGCTCGCGGAATGGGATGCCCAGTGGCACTTCGAGGTTGCCGGGCTTGTTGACGTGGCCGGAGACCGAAAAGATCACCGTGCCGCCCGAGTTCGCAGGCCCGAGATCCGCGAACCACTTCGGCCCCTTGCGCAGGATGGTCGGGACAGAGGCGTAGCTCTGTGTGTTGTTGATCGTGGTCGGCGCGCCGTACAGCCCAAAGCTCGCGGGGAACGGCGGCTTGAAGCGCGGCTTGCCGGGCTTGCCCTCGAGCGACTCGAGCAGCGCCGTTTCCTCGCCGCAGATATAGGCGCCGGCGCCCACGAAGGTGTGCAGATCGAAGTCGATGCCGGAACCCTTGATGTCCTTGCCGAGCAGCCCCGCGGCGTAGGCTTCCGCGAGCGCTTCCTCGAAGCGTGGGACGGGCTCGGCCAGGAACTCCCCGCGGATGTAGTTGTAGCCGACGGTCGCGCCCATCGCGTAGCCACCGATCGCCATGCCCTCGATGAGCGAATGCGGGTTGTAGCGCAGGATGTCGCGATCGTGGCAGGTGCCCGGCTCGCTCTCGTCCGAGTTGCACACGACGTATTTCTGCATCGGTGCGTTGCGCGGCATGAAGCCCCACTTCACGCCGGTCGGAAAGCCGGCGCCACCGCGGCCACGGAGCCCGGATGCCTTGACCGCGTCGATGATCGACTCACGCGGCGTCTTTTCCGCGAGAATCTTGCGCCACGCCTCGTAGCCGCCGATCTTCTCGTAGGTCTCGAGCTTCCACGACTCCGGCAGGTGCAGGGGCTCGAAGCAGGTGAGGTTCTGCTGTACGGTCACTTGAGCGCATCCAGGATCTGATCGATCTTCTCGGGCGTCAGGTTCTCGTGGTAGACGTGATCGACCATCATCATCGGCGCCCCGGTGCACGCGGCCAGGCACTCCTCTTCTTTCTTAAGGTAGATCCGCCCATCCGGCGTGCTCTCGCCCACGCGAATGCCGAGCTTGCGCTCGACGTGCGCCACGATGTCGTCCGCGCCGCACAGCATGCACGAGATATTGGTGCAGACCGAGACGTGATGACGCCCGCAGGGCTTGGTCTCGAACATCGAGTAGAAGGTCGCCACCTCGTACACCTGGATCGGAGGCAGCTTCAGGTAGGCCGCCACTGCATCCATCAGCTCGACGGTCAGGAAGCCGTCATTCTCGTGCTGCACGGCGCGCAGCGCCGCCAGCACCGCGGAGCGCTCGCGCCCGGCCGGAAACTTGGCGACCCAATGGTCAATTTCCCCGCGCACGTGCTCGGAGAGCGCACCGGTTCGCGTTGGCCCTGACATCAGCGGTCGATCTCCCCGAAGACGATGTCCTGCGTACCGATCACCGCGACCACGTCCGCCAGCAGGTGTCCGCGCACCATTTCGTCCAGGCTCGCGAGATGGGCGAACCCGGGAGCGCGCACTTTGAGCCGGTACGGCTTGTTGGCGCCATCCGACACCAGGTACACGCCGAGCTCGCCCTTGGGCCCTTCGACCGCGGCGTAGGTCTCCCCTTCCGGCACGCAGTACCCCTCGGTGAAGAGCTTGAAGTGGTGAATGAGCGACTCCATGTCGCCCTTCATTTCCTCGCGGCGCGGCGGGCGGATCTTGCGATCCTCGATCATGATCGGACCGGGATTGGCACGCAGCCACTCGATGCATTGACGGACGATCCGGTTCGCCTGTCGAAACTCTTCGATGCGTACCAGGTAGCGATCGTAACAATCGCCGTTGACGCCGACCGGAATGTCGAAGTCGAGCTGGTCATAGACTTCGTAGGGTTGCTTCTTGCGCAGATCCCACTCGATCCCCGAGCCGCGCAGCATCGGGCCCGAAAAGCCCAGCTGCATCGCACGCTCCGGAGTCACCACGCCGATATTCACCGTGCGCTGCTTCCAGATGCGGTTATCCGTCAGGAGCGTCTCGTACTCGTCTACGCAGGCAGGAAAGCGCCGAGTGAAGTCCTCGATAAAGTCGAGCAGCGAACCCGAACGGCGCTGGTTCAGCTTGTCCACGTCCTTCTGCGAGCGCCACTTGGAAGGCTGGTACTTGGGCAGCTCATCGGGCAGATCGCGGTGCACGCCGCCGGGCCGGTAATAGGTCGCGTGCATGCGCGTGCCCGAGACGGCCTCGTAGCAGTCCATCAGGTCCTCGCGCTCGCGGAAGCAATAGAGGAATACCGTCATCGCGCCGATGTCGAGCCCGTGCGACCCGAGCCACATGAGGTGATTCAGGATCCGGGTGAGCTCATCGAACATGACGCGGATGTACTGAGCGCGTACCGGCACTTCCACGCCGAGCAGCCGCTCGATGGCCATGACATAGGCGTGCTCGTTGCACATCATCGAGACGTAGTCGAGCCGGTCCATGTAGCCGATGGTCTGGTTGAACGGCTTGCTCTCCGCCAGCTTTTCGGTCGCGCGATGCAGGAGCCCGATGTGCGGATCGGCCTTCTGGATCACTTCGCCGTCCATCTCGAGCACCAGGCGCAGCACGCCGTGGGCCGCCGGATGCTGCGGCCCGAAGTTGAGCGTGAAGTTACGGATCTCATCCATTCGGCTTGCCGTCCTTGATCGCCGGCTCGTAGCGGTGATCCTCGCGGATGACCTTGGGAACGAGCGTGCGTGGCTCGATGCTCACCGGCTGGTAGACGACGCGGCGCTTGTCGGGGTCGTAACGCACCTCGACGTTGCCAATGAGGGGAAAGTCCTTGCGGAAGGGATGGCCGATGAAGCCATAGTCGGTCAGCAGGCGCCTGAGATCCGGGTGACCCTTGAAGAGAATCCCGTAGAGATCGAACGCCTCGCGCTCGAACCAGTCCGCGGAAGACCAGACGCTGATGACCGAATCCACGGTCGGCTGGTCTTCATCCGCGCAATACACCCGTAACCGCAGGCGGACGTTGTGCGCGATCGACAGCAGCTGGTAGACGACGGCAAAACGCGGGCCGGCGTGCGGTCTCTCTACTGGCTCGTCGCTCGCGACGCCACGGCTGAAGCCGACCCCGGTGGAACTCAGGGTCCGCCATTGATCGCGGCCGTACTCGAGATAGTCGACGCCGCAGACGTCCATCAGCATCTCGAAGCCGAGTTCGGGCTGGTCCCGCAGGATGCGCGCCACCTCGAGCAGATCGCCAGGCGCGACCTCGAGCGTGAGCTCGCCGGTGATCGAAGACGCGCGCTTCACTCGCCCCGCGAGATGCAAGTCGATGCGGGTCTGTAATACCTCGATACTCGTCATGGGCGGCGCCTACCCGGGGTTGGCACGAAGCCACGAACCCCGTACGTGCAGCGGCGCGGAGTGTGATTGGGGCTTTGCATCTACCTGGCGATCGTGTTGGTGCGGCGGATCTTGTTCTGCAATTGGATCACGCCGTACAGCAGCGCCTCCGCGGTCGGCGGACAACCCGGGACGTAGACGTCCACTGGCACGATGCGATCGCAGCCGCGCACCACGGCGTAGGAGTAATGATAGTAGCCGCCGCCGTTGGCGCAGGATCCCATCGAGATCACCCAGCGCGGCTCCGACATCTGGTCGTACACGCGACGCAACGCGGGCGCCATCTTGTTGACCAGCGTGCCCGCCACGATCATCACGTCGCACTGGCGGGGACTCGGCCGGAAGACCACGCCGAAGCGATCGAGGTCGTAACGCGCCGCGCCCGCGTGCATCATTTCGACCGCACAACAGGCCAGGCCGAATGTCATGGGCCACATCGAGCCGGTACGCGCCCAGTTGATGAGCGTGTCCACGCCGGTGACGAAGAATCCCTTTTCGACTCCCGGCCCGGTTGCTTCCGCCGTCAGTCCCACTCGAGCGCCCCCTTCTTCCATTCATAGATGAAGCCGACGATCAGGATCAGGAGAAAGAGGCCCATCGCGAGCAGGCCGAAAGTGCCGATGGCGTCGAGCGACACTGCCCACGGAAACAGGAAGGCGATTTCCAGATCGAAGATGATGAAGAGGATCGCGACCAGGTAGTAGCGCACGTCGAACTTCATGCGCGAATCCTCGAACGCTTCGAAGCCGCACTCGTACGGAGCCAGCTTGTCGGGATCGGGGTTGCGCCGCCCGGCCAGGAAGCCGAGCGTAATGAGCACCGCGCCGAAGCCGCCGCCGACGATGAGAAAGATCAGGATGGGGAGGTACTCGTGCAGCATCGGGCAAGCGCACTCGCGTCCGGAAAAACGCCGCGGATTGTATCAGGCGGTCCCTGCCCCCCGCTAACCGCTGCCCGCTCGCGCTGATGGTGCCGACGGTCGGATTCGAACCGACACGCCTTGCGGCGCTAGCCCCTCAAGCTAGTGTGTCTACCAATTCCACCACGTCGGCAATTTCGGCCATCCTCACGCTGCGTGGGCGGCCCTATGGCGTTGCTGGCACCGGCGCATTCTCGGGCGCTGCGGGCGCAGGCTCCTGAGCGGCGCCGTCGGCTGGAACCGGAACTTCGCCCGGTGCCGGTGCCGACTGCTGCTGGGCGGCACGCTCGAGAACGCTCGTCGGCTCTTCGGTGCGCGGGCGGCCGCCGAGGAAAGCGAGCGCCAGGCTGGTCACGAAGAACAGAGTCGCCAGCACCGCCGTCGCTTTCGACAAGGCGGTGGACGATCCGCGTGCGCCAAATACCGTGCCGGAAGCGCCCGCACCGAAGCCGGCGCCGGCATCCGCGCCCTTGCCCCGCTGCAGGAGCACCAGCCCGATGATGGCGACCGCCAGGAAGACGTGCACCACCAGAATGATTGCATGACCCATTGATGTCCTCGAATCAGTCCTTGCTCGTGCGGGCAGCCGCGCAGATGCGCCCGAACTCATCACTGCGGAGCGACGCGCCCCCCACCAGGCCGCCGTCGACGTCCGCCATCTCGAATAGTTCCGCTGCGTTCGCGGCTTTCACGCTGCCGCCGTAGAGGATGCGCAATCCGGCCGCGATCTTAGCATCCCGGCCCGAAATCCTCCCGCGGATGAACGCGTGCACTTCCTGCGCCTGCTGCGGCGTCGCGTTCTTCCCCGTGCCGATCGCCCACACTGGCTCGTACGCGATCACCGCATCGGCGAATGTGCCAATGCCCGCCACCGCAATGACCGCATCGAGCTGCCGTGCGACGACGCTTTCCGTCTCGGTGCGCTCGCGCTGCTCGAGCGTCTCGCCAACGCACAGGATCGGCGTGAGCTTCTGGCTCTGCACCGCAACGAACTTGCGCGCTACGAGCTTGTCGTCCTCGTGATAGAGGGCACGCCGTTCCGAGTGACCCACGATCACGTAGCGGCAGCCCACGTCCTTGAGCATCGCGGCCGAGACTTCGCCGGTGAACGCACCCACCGCTTCGGCGCACACGTTCTGCGCGCCGAGCGTGATGTCGCTCTCCTTGAGTCGCCGCGCCGCTTCCTGCAGGTACACGAGCGGCGGACACACTACGACCTCGGTCGCGCGCGTCGCATCCTGTTGCTGGATCAGCTCATCGAGCAACGCGGCCGCTTCAGCCCGCGAGCCATGCATTTTCCAGTTGCCCGCCACCACTGGCCGCCGCATTACCGACTCCCGCCTCTCGCTCGCCGACCGGGCCCCGGAATGGGTGGGCCGTGCTGAAAAGGCGCGCGATCTTAAGCGCGGGGGACGGTGAAAGCAACGTCAGGCGGCGGCCGCACGCACCACTTGGGCCAGGCGTTCCGCGTGGGTGCGGATCGTGGCCTCGTCGCGGCCCTCGAGCATGACGCGAATGACCGGCTCGGTTCCCGAAGCGCGCAATACCACGCGCCCGCTGTCCTTGAGCTCGGCCTCGATCGCCCGCACGGCTTCCTGCACCGCGACACTCGCGTCCGGGTCGAAGCGCCGCTCCACCTTGACGTTGACGAGCACCTGCGGGCAACGCGTCATGCCCGCGGTGAGCTCCGCCAGGCTGCGGCCCGTCTGCTTCATGATCGCGAGCACTTGCAACGCGCTGATCAGGCCGTCGCCGGTGGTGGTCTTGTCCAGACACAGGAGGTGGCCGGAGGTCTCGCCACCGAGGGTCCCGCCCGCCTCGCGCAGCGCGCTCAGGACATAGCGATCGCCCACCGGTGCGCGACGGAACTCGATGCCGAGGTCCCTGAACGCGAGCTCGAGACCCAGGTTGCTCATGACGGTGCCGACTACCGGGCCGCGCAGTGTGCCCTCGGCGGCGCGCGAACTCGCGATCACGTAGAGGAGCTGATCGCCATCGACGATGCGGCCGAGGTGGTCGACCATGACCAGCCGATCGCCGTCGCCATCGAGCGCGATACCAACGTGCGCGCGGACGCCGGGGACCGTGAGCTGCAGCAGCTGTGGCGCGGTGGAACCGCAACCGTCGTTGATGTTGCGCCCGTTGGGCGAGCAGCCAATCGGCACGATTTCCGCATTGAGATCGGCCAGCGCGCGCGGCGCCACTTTGTATGCGGCCCCGTTGGCGCAGTCGATCACGATCTTGAAGCCGGACAGGTCGATTCCGCTCGGGAAGGAGGCGCGGCAGAAATCCTGGTACTGGGTGCGCGATTTGTCGACGCGCGTCGCGCGACCGAGGGCGCGCGATTCGCGCGTGAGTGCCGGTTCGTCGAGACGCCGCTCGATCTCGGTTTCGAGCTCGTCGCTCAGCTTGGCGCCACTCGCATCGAAGAACTTGATGCCGTTGTCGTCGTAGAGGTTGTGCGAGGCGCTGATGACGACGCCGAAATCGCAGCGAAATCGCTGGGTCATGTAGGCGATGCCCGGGGTCGGCAGCGGCCCGATCATGCAGACGTCCACGCCGGCGGCAACGAACCCCGCTTCGAGGGCCGCTTCGAACATGTACCCCGACAGACGCGTGTCCTTGCCGATCAGCACTGTGCCGCCTTCTGGCGCGAGCACGCGTGCCGCGGCGCTGGCGAGGCGCAACGCAAAATCGACCGTCATCGGATGCTGGCCGACCCGGCCACGAACCCCGTCCGTGCCAAAGTACTTGCGCGACACCTTCAGCCTCCCTCGAGGACCGCTGCGGCCACTTTCACTGCGTCGACCGTCGCGGCCACGTCATGGGCGCGCACGATGCGCGCACCGTTGAGGACAGCCACCGTCGCCAGCGCGACGCTCCCATACAGGCGCTCGGCAGCTTGCTTGCCGAGTATTGTGCCAAGCATCGCCTTGCGTGACAGCCCCACCAGGATGGGCACTCCGGAAGCACGCAATTGCGGCAGCCCTCTCAGCAACGCGAGATTGTGCTCCAGGGTCTTGCCGAAGCCGAATCCCGGATCGATCACGATGCGCTCGCGCGCGATGCCCGCATGCTCGCACGCCGACAGCCGACTCTGCAGAAACTCGCGCACTTCGGCCACGACGTCCGTATAGCGCGGCTCAGTCTGCATGGTGCGTGGTTCTCCCTGCATGTGCATCAGGCAAACGCCTGCCCGCGAGGCGGCCACCGCTTCAATCGCCCCCGGCGCTCGCAGCGCGCGCACGTCGTTGATCATGGTGGCACCCGCCGCGATTGCCGCACGCATCACCTCGGGCTTGCTGGTGTCGACGGACACAGGCACTCCGATGCTCGAGACCACCGCCTCGATCACCGGCAGGACGCGCCTACTCTCTTCTTCCACATCGACCGCGGCGGCGCCAGGACGGGTCGATTCGCCCCCGACATCGAGGATCGCCGCGCCCTCGGCCACCAGTTCATGCGCCTGCTCGATGGCGCGCCCGCGGTCGAAGTAGTAGCCGCCATCGGAAAAGGAGTCCGGCGTAACGTTGAGCACGCCCATGACGCAGGGTCGGCTCAGATCGACGATGCGGTCAGCGCAACGCAGCTGCACGGGCGGTCAGTGGCGCGAACGGGAAAGGCAAGGCTCTCCCTCGCGCCTCTTTGAATTCTAGTGCTGTCCCGCCGGCGTACCGATGGCAGGCCCAGGCTTCTCCTGCGGCTTGGTCGCCGACGTGGGGGTCGAGTCGTCCCAGTCCCGCGGCGGCTGCGGGGCGCGGCCTTGCATGATGTCCTTGAGCTGCCCTTCGTCGATGGTCTCGTACTTCATCAACGCATCCGCCATCATGTGCAGCTTGTCGAGGCTGCTCGTGAGGATCTGGCGCGCCCGCTGGAAATTACCGTCGATCAGGCGACGCACTTCCTCGTCGATCGCGTGCGCGGTGACATCGGACACTTGCTTGTGCTGCGTGACGCTGCGACCGAGGAACACTTCGCCCGCATCCTCGGTGTAGGTCAGCGGCCCGAGCCGGTCGGACAGGCCCCACTTGGTGACCATGTTGCGCGCCAGCTCCGTGGCACGTTCGATGTCGTTGGCCGCGCCCGTGGTGACGGCTTCCGGGCCAAAGATGAGCTCTTCTGCGATGCGCCCGCCGAACAACGTAGCGATGCGGCTCTCGAGCCTGCGCTTGCTGGTGCTGTAGCGGTCACCCTCGGGCAGGAACATGGTGACGCCGAGCGCACGGCCGCGCGGAATGATGGTGACCTTGTAGACCGGATCATGCTCGGGAACGGTCAATCCAACGATGGCATGGCCAGCCTCGTGGTACGCGGTCATGCGCTTCTCTTCCTCGCTCATGACCAGCGAGCGGCGCTCCGCGCCCATCATGATCTTGTCCTTGGCGCGCTCAAACTCGTCCATCGTCACCTGCCGCCGATTGGCGCGGGCCGCGAACAAGGCCGCCTCGTTGACGAGGTTCGCGAGATCCGCCCCTGAGAATCCCGGGGTGCCGCGCGCGATGATCGAAGGCTTTACGTCGTCCGCGATCGGCACGCGTCGCATGTGAACTTTCAGAATCTGTTCGCGCCCGCGCACGTCGGGCAGCGGCACCACCACCTGGCGGTCGAAGCGACCCGGGCGCAGCAGCGCCGGGTCGAGCACGTCGGGACGATTGGTGGCAGCGATGACGATGATGCCTTCGTTGCCCTCGAACCCGTCCATCTCCACGAGCAGCTGGTTGAGCGTCTGCTCGCGCTCGTCGTGACCGCCGCCCAGGCCCGCGCCGCGATGCCGGCCGACGGCGTCGATCTCGTCGATGAAGATAATGCAGGGCGCATGCTTCTTCGCCTGCTCGAACATGTCGCGCACACGCGAGGCGCCGACGCCCACGAACATCTCGACGAAATCGGATCCGGAGATCGTGAAGAACGGTACCTTGGCTTCGCCCGCGATCGCGCGCGCCAGGAGCGTCTTGCCGGTGCCCGGCGGGCCCACCATCAGCACGCCCTTGGGAATCTTGCCGCCGAGCTTCTGGAATTTGCCCGGGTCTTTGAGGAAGTCGACGATCTCGCCCACTTCGTCCTTGGCTTCATCGACGCCCGCTACGTCAGCGAACGTCACGGTCACCTGGTCCTCGCCCAGGAGCCGTGCGCGACTCTTGCCGAAGGACATGGCGCCGCGGCCGCCGGCTGCGCCCTGCATCTGGCGCATGAAATAGATGAATATGGCCACCAACAGCAATACCGGGAACGCCGACATGAACAGCTGCAGCAGAACGTTCGGACGATCCTCTTCAGCGGCCCAAGTGGTGACGCCTTCCCTATCCAGCAAGCCGACCAGCGCGGTGTTGTCGGTCTCGGGGCTGTACACGCGGTACTTGGTCTTGTCGCCCTTGGTGGCCTCGATGATCTTGCCCTTGATCGTCACCGACTCGATCGACTTGTTCTTGACCTCCTGCAGGAAGGTCGAATAGGCCATTTCCTGAGCCTCGTTGCCGCGCGGGCTGAAATTGCTGAACACCGTCAGCAGCACCACGGCGATGACGACCCAGAGCAGGATGTTCTTGGTCAAATCGTTCAATTTACTGACCTCGTCCTAAGGGCCTTAACTACTGAATCCATGAGGAATTCGTGCTGGTCTGAGTGGCGGATTCGGGAGGGGTTCCAGACCCTACACCATCCGCAGGGTTCTCGCCAGCAAGTACACCTCGGCACTGCGCGCACGCGAAGCCTCGGGCTTACGTAATCTCACGTTCGCAAACTGCCGGCGCGCCGATTGCACCAATTCCTGGAACCCGCTGCCCTGAAACAGCTTGAGCAGCAGATCGCCACCCGGCTTGAGAACGCTCACCGCGAACTCGAGCGCGAGCTCGGCCAGATCAATCGCACGGGGTTGGTCAACGGCGTCAATGCCGCTCAGGTTGGGGGCCATGTCCGACATTACAAGATCCACCTTGCGGCCCTGCAGGAGCCCGAGCAGACGCTCGAGACACTCCTGTTGGCGAAAATCGCCCTGCAGGAACGTCACGCCCGGCACCGCTGGCATCGGCAACAGGTCGAGTGCGAACACTTCGCCGCGGCCTTGCAGCGCACGGGCGGCGAACTGGCTCCAGCCGCCCGGTGCGGCGCCGAGATCGACGATCAGCATCCCCGGCTTGATCAGGCGCGTGGCGCGCTGAATCTGCTCGAGCTTGAAAACGGCGCGCGAACGCCAGCCTTCCTGTCGCGCGCGCTTGACGTACGGATCGCTCGCGTGCTCCTGCAACCAGCGGCTGCTGCTCTTGGTGCGCTTGGGCATGGCAGGAGCGAGCTTATACTCCCGCGCCAATGCTGACCGAACCGCAAAAGAAGCACCTGCGACGACTCGCGCATGCGCTCCAGCCGCTCGTCACACTCGGCAACGCCGGCCTGAGCGATGCGGTGGTGAAGGAACTCGATCGCGCTCTCACAGACCACGAGCTCGTGAAGGTACGTGCGCGCGCGCCGGATCGTGACCAGCGTGATGCATGGCTCACTGAACTCGCGCGGCGCACTGACAGCACGCTGGTCCAGCGGATCGGCAACGTCGCCATCATCTATCGTGCGGATGCTGAGTTGCCGCGCATCGTCCTGCCTGACTAGTCTGTCTTGCCAGACCGGCCTCGAAATGGCTGCTAGACGTAGCGGATCGCGATGATCTCGTAGCTGCGATGGCCGGCGGGCACGTCCACTTCGATGAGATCACCCTTGCTCTTGCCGACCAGGGCACGCGCGATCGGTGAGCTGACCGAGAGCAGTCCGCGGCGGATATCGGCCTCGTCCTCGCCGACGATCTGGTAGGCAAGGCGCGAGCCGTCATCCTGGTCCTCGAGATCGACCGTCGCACCGAACACGACGCGGTTGCCCGTGGGCAAGCGCGCCACGTCGATCACCTCGGCATTCGCCAGGCGCTTCTCGATCTCGTTGATGCGCCCCTCGATGAAGCTCTGCTGCTCGCGGGCGGCGTGATACTCGGCGTTCTCGCTCAGATCGCCATGCGAGCGCGCCTCGGCGATCGCCTTGATGATGTTGGGACGATCCTCGCTCTTCAGGCGCTTGAGCTCGGAGCGCAGCCGCTCGGCGCCGGCGAGAGTGACGGGACTGCGCTTCACGCGGCCAATTCCTTGTGCAGGTCCTGCAGGCGATTGCACTTCCACCTCGTTCAAGTGATCGAGAGCGTCGCAGGTCGCGCGCGCCGCGGCCACCGTCGTGTAGTAGGTCACCTTCTTGTGCACGGCTTCGCGACGAATCGAGCGCGACTCGCGGATCGCCTGCTTGCCCTCGGTCGTGTTGACGATCAGATCGATCTCGTCGTTCTTGATCATGTCGACGATGTGCGGGCGGCCCTCGCGCACCTTGTTGGCCCGGCGGCACGCGACGCCGGCTTCCGCCAGCGCCTTCGCGGTGCCGTCGGTGGCGACGATCTCGAAGCCTCGTGCGATGAGCATCTTCGCGAGCTCGACAGCGCCCGGCTTGTCGCGATCGCGCACGCTCAGCAGGCACACGCCGCGCGTGGGCAGCGTGACGCCCGAGGCGGACTGCGCCTTGGCATAGGCCTCGCCGAAGGTGCGCCCGGTCCCCATCACCTCGCCGGTCGATTTCATCTCGGGACCGAGAATCGGATCGGCCTCAGGGAACTTCACGAACGGAAACACCGCTTCCTTGACCGAGTAAGTAGGCCGGTATGCGCTCGGTGGTGAAGCCGAGCTCCTTCAGCTTGCGACCCGTCATGACCCGGGCAGCGACCTTCGCGAGCGGCACACCCGTCGCCTTGGACACGAAGGGCACCGTGCGCGACGCACGCGGATTGACCTCGAGCACGTACACGATCCCGTTCTGGATCGCGAACTGCATGTTCATCAACCCGACCACGTTCAGAGCCTTCGCGAGCCGGCGCGTCTGGTCGCGCAGCTCCTGCTGCAACTGCTCGCTCAGCCCGTTGGGCGGCAGCGAGCACGCCGAGTCGCCCGAATGCACGCCCGCCTGCTCGACGTGCTCCATGATGCCGCCGATCAGCACGTCTCGCCGTCGCTTACGGCATCGACGTCCACTTCGACGGCCAGATCGAGGAAGCGATCGAGCAGCACCGGGCTGTCATTCGAGACCTTGACGGCATCGGTCATGTAGGCGCGCAGATCGTCCTCGGTGAACACCACTTCCATGGCACGTCCGCCGAGCACGTACGAAGGTCGCACCACCAGCGGGAAGCCCACTTCACGCGCCAAATGGACCGCCTGTTCCTCAGTGCGCGCCGTCGCGTTGGCAGGCTGCTTGAGACCCAGGTTCTTCACCAGCTGCTGGAAGCGCTCGCGGTCCTCGGCGATGTCGATCGAATCGGGCGTCGTGCCGATGATCGGCGCGCCCGCCGCCGCGAGTGCGCGCGACAGCTTGAGCGGCGTCTGGCCGCCGAACTGCACGATCACGCCCTCGGGCTTCTCGAGTGCGATGATCTCCATGACGTCCTCGAACGTCAGCGGTTCGAAGTACAAGCGGTCAGAGGTGTCGTAGTCGGTCGAGACCGTTTCCGGGATTGCAGTTCACCATGATGGTCTCGAATCCGTCCTCGCGCAGCGCCAGCGCCGCGTGCACGCAGCAATAGTCGAACTCGATACCCTGGCCGATGCGGTTCGGGCCGCCGCCCAGGATCATGATCTTGCGCCGGTTCGACGGCGCTGCCTCGCATTCCTCTTCGTAGGTCGAATACATATACGCCGTGGTGGTCGAAAACTCCGCCGCGCAGGTGTCGACCCGCTTGTAGACGGGCCGCACGCCGAACTTGTGGCGGCGCTTGCGCGATCACCGACTCGTCGTCGATGCCGAGCAGGCGTGGCCAGCCGCTTGTCGGAGAACCCCTTGCGCTTGAGCGCACGGATGCGCGCCGCATCGAGTGCTTCGAGCCCGCCCGACTTGACCCGGCTCTCCTCCTCCACCAGGTCCTGGATGTTGACGAGAAACCACGGGTCGATGTGAGTCAGCGACGCGATGCGCTCCATCGGCCAGCCAGCGCGGAACGCATCGGCCGCATACAGCAGGCGGTTGGCGCCCGGCCAGCCGAGCTCATAGGCCATGGTGTGCTCGGTTTCATCGGTCAATGGCAGCGTCATCTGCTCATCGAGACCGTCACAACCGGTCTCCAGGCTGCGCAGCGCCTTCTGCAGCGATTCCTGGAACGTGCGCCCGATCGCCATGACCTCGCCCACCGACTTCATCTGCGTGGTGAGGCGGGTGTTGGCGCCCGGGAACTTCTCGAAGGTGAAGCGCGGGATCTTGGTGACGACGTAGTCGATCGACGGCTCGAACGACGCAGGAGTCGCACCACCCGTGATGTCGTTCTTGAGCTCATCGAGGGTGTAACCGACCGCGAGCTTGGCCGCGACCTTGGCGATGGGGAACCCGGTCGCCTTGGAGGCGAGCGCCGAAGAGCGCGATACGCGCGGATTCATTTCGATGATGAGGATGCGGCCGTCGCGCGGATTGATCGCGAACTGCACGTTCGACCCACCGGTATCGACGCCGATCTTGCGCAGCACCGCGATCGAGGCGTTGCGCATGCGCTCGTATTCCTTGTCGGTCAGCGTCTGCGCAGGAGCGACGGTGATCGAGTCGCCGGTATGCACACCCATCGGATCGAGGTTCTCGATCGAGCAGACGATGATGCAGTTGTCGTTGTGATCGCGCACCACCTCCATCTCGAATTCCTTCCAGCCGAGCACCGACTCCTCGAGCAGCACCTCGTTGGTCGGCGACGCGTCGAGCCCGCGGGCGACGATCTCTTCGAACTCTTCGCGGTTGTAGGCGATGCCGCCGCCGCTGCCGCCGAGCGTGAACGAGGGGCGGATCACCGTCGGGTAGCCGATCTCCGCCTGCACGGCGAGCGCCTCTTCCATGCTGTGGGCGATGCGCGCGCGCGGCACGTCGAGGCCGATCTCGCGCATGGCCTTGCGGAAGAGCTCGCGATCCTCCGCCATGTCGATCGCCTGGCGGGAGGCCGCGATCAGCTCGACGTTGTACTTCTCCAGCACGCCTTCGCGCACCAGGTCGAGCGCACAGTTGAGCGCCGTCTGGCCGCCCATCGTCGGCAGCAGCGCACTGGGGCGCTCCTTTTCGATGATGCGCGCGACGGTGCGCCAGTTGACGGGCTCGATATAGACCGCGTCCGCCATATCCGGGTCGGTCATGATGGTGGCCGGGTTGGAGTTCACCAGGATGACGCGATAGCCCTCTTCCCTGAGTGCCTTGCAGGCCTGCGCACCGGAATAGTCGAACTCACACGCCTGGCCGATGATGATCGGGCCGGCGCCGATGATCAGGATGCTTTCGAGATCGTCACGACGCGGCATGGGTGGGCGCCGCGCTCACGACTCGACCGCCTGCTTGCGCGTGCCCTGCGCCTTCTGCGCGCGAGAGACCTGTTGCAGGCGTTTCACCATGAGAAAGAGGAAGTGCTCGAACAACGGCCGCAGGTCATGCGGTCCGGGACTGGCCTCGGGATGACCCTGGAAACTGAAGGCCGGCCGGTCGGTGCGCGCGAGACCCTGGAGCGATCCGTCGAACAGCGAACGGAACGTCGGCTTCACGCTCTCGGGCAAGGTCGCTTCATCGACGGCGAAGCCGTGATTCTGGCTGGTGATGAAAACCTGGCCGCTAGCGAGCTCCTGCACCGGGTGGTTGGCACCGTGATGACCGAACTTCATCTTGACGGTCTTGGCACCGCTCGCGAGACCGAGCAGCTGGTGGCCGAGACAGATGCCGAACACCGGGATATCGGTCTCGAGGAACTGTTGCGACGGCACGGATCGCGTAGTCGCACGGCTCCGGATCACCGGGCCCGTTCGACAGAAAGATGCCATCGGGATTGAGTGCGAGGACCTTGTCGGCCGGCGTCGTCGCCGGCACGACGGTCATGCGGCAGCCGTGATCGGCGAGCAGTCGCAGGATGTTGCGCTTGATGCCGAAGTCGTAGGCAACGACATGCAGGCGTGCCGCCGGTCGCGGCAGGCTGCGATCGTTGGCGCGCCACAGGCTCCCCTCGTTCCACTGATACTGGCGCTTGGTCGTGACCGACTTTCGCGAGATCCATGCCCTTGAGCCCGGGAAACTTGCGCGCGGCGCGCACGGCCGCGGTCTGGTCAATCGATTCGCCGGTCATGATGCAGCCGGCCTGTGCGCCCTTGTCGCGCAGCACGCGCGTGAGCTTGCGCGTGTCGATATCCGCGATCGCCACGACCTTGCCGCGCTGCAGAAACTCGCTGAGTGATTCCGAGGAGCGCCAGCTGCTCGCGAGCAGTGGCAGGTCGCGAATCACGAGCCCGGCGGCGTAGATGGCGGAGGACTCCAGGTCTTCCGCGTTCACGCCCGTGTTGCCGACGTGCGGATAGGTGAGCGTGACGATCTGGCGGCAGTAAGAAGGATCGGTGAGGATTTCCTGATAGCCGGTGATGGCGGTATTGAAAACGACTTCGCCGGTGGTATTGCCTTTGGCGCCGATCGATTTGCCCCGGAAGACGGTGCCGTCCTCGAGGGCGAGCACAGCCGGAACGGTCAACTCGGTCTGTCCCCTTCGCCCGCGAAATTCAGAATTCGGGGTGCCCATGTGCAAAGCGGGAGGAGTTCTGAAGAACTCCGTCCCGCTTTGTCGGACTACCCTAATGGCAACGGGCGGAATTTTACGAACTCGGCCGCGGAGTGTCCACGGGAAAAAGCCTGCGCGCCGACTCCTTCGCGCAACGATCCGGCTCATAGAGGGCATCGAGATATTCTCTATAAGAATCTGATATCACGAGCTTATATCGTGCATGGAATAGAGACCTGGACGCTGCTCGACGAGCCAGCGGGCGGCCCGCAGGGCGCCCCGCGCGAAGATCGAGCCGATCGGTGGCGCGATGCGTCAGGCTGATTGTCTCGCCACGCCCTGAGAACATGATCGTGTGCTCGCCCGACGTGATCGCCCGCGCGCACCACGGCGAAGCCGATCTTGCCCCGCTCGCGCCGCCCCGTGTGTCCCTGGCGGGAGAGGATCTGCGCCTTCGCGAACTCGATGCCGCGCGCGCCGGCAATTGTCTCGCCGAGCCGCAGCGCGGTACCGGAGGGCGCATCGGCCTTGTCGCGATGGTGCGTGTCGATGATCTCGACATCGAAGTCCTCGCCCAGCGCGCGTGCTGCCTGTGCTGCGAGCCGCTCGAGCAGACTGATCCCGAGGCTCGTATTGGGTGACACCAGAATCGGGACGCGCGCCGCACTCGTCTGAATCTGCTTCAGCGCCGCCTGGCTCAATCCCGTTGCACCGATGACCAGCGCGCAGCGGCGCCGCTCGCAGGCGCGCACGTTGTCCTCGACCGCCGGCGCGAGCGTGAAATCGATTGCGACCTGCGCGCCCTCGAGCGCCTGATCGCGATCTGCGCTGGCGCGCACACCGCAAGCCGGCGCACCCACGAGCTCGCCGACGTCGCGGCCGATGGCCGCGTTGCGCGGCGAGGCAAGCGCGCCAGTGAGCTTCAGATCGCCCACGTCCGGGCAGCGCGCGCAAGAGCGTCTGGCCCATGCGGCCCGTAATTCCGAATATCGCCAGGTTGGTCAAACGGAGCGCCTCATGTTCTCGAAGAATTGCTTCACGCCGTCGAGCCAGGTCTGCTGGCGCGGGCTGTGCTGCTTGCGATCCTTGCGCAGCGATTCATCGAAATTGCGCAGCAGCTTCCTTCTGCTCACGCGATCAGGTTTACCGGCGTTTCGACGACGACGCGGCAAAACAGGTCGCCCGTCGGCCCGCCGCGCACCGGGCGCACGCCCTTCTCGCGCAGGCGGAAATACGCGCCCGGACTGCGTCTCCGGCGGGACCTTCAGCGTCACGTGCGCCATCGAGCGTCGGCACTTCGAGCTCGCCGCCGAGCACCGCCGTGGCGAAACTGACCGGGACTTCGCACGACAGATGGCTGCCGTCGCGCTCGAAGATGGCGTGCTCGCGCACGTGGATCTCGACGTACAGATCGCCGGCCGGACCGCCGTTGCGTCCGGCCTCGCCTTCGCCGGCCAGGCGAATGCGGTCGCCGTTGTCGACGCCCGCCGGCACCTTGACGCTGAGTCGTCTTGGCGCGACGCACGCGGCCCTGGCCATGGCAGGTGTCGCACGGACTTCTGGATGATCTGGCCGCGGCCTTTGCAGCGCGGGCACGCCTGCTGAACGCTGAAGAATCCCTGGCTCATGCGCACCTGGCCCTGGCCATCGCAGGTGTCGCAGGTGCTGGGGCTGGATCCCTTGGCGGCGCCGCTGCCGCTGCAGGTCTCGCACTCGCCCAAGCGTCTGGAAATCGATCTCGAGGCTGTCGCCGAACACCGCCTGGTCGCAGATCGAGCTCGAGTTCGTAGCGCAGGTCCGCGCCGCGAAACACCTGCGAGCGACCGCGGCGACCGCCGCCGAAGATGTCGCCGAACACGTCGCCGAAGATGTCGCCGAAGGCATCGGCGGCGCTGAACCCGCCGCCGCCGCGGGCGGCGTCGAGGCCGGCGTGGCCGAACTGGTCGTAGACGGCGCGCTTCTGCGCGTCGGTCAGCACTTCGTAGGCTTCCTTGGCCTCCTTGAAGTTCTCCTCCGGCGTCCTTGTCGTCGGGATTGCGGTCGGGATGAAACTTCATCGCAAGGCGGCGATACGCCTTCTTGATCTCGGCTTCGGTCGCGGTGCGTGCCACATCGAGGACCTTGTAGTAATCGCGCTTCGCCATCGTCCGCCCTCAGCGTCGATACAGCCGGTTTGCGGGTCTCGATGCACAACCGCCGCGGGGCCCGGCGACCCAGCGGCGGTTGGTCTTGCATCACATCCCGCTCGCTACCGAGTTAGGAAGTCTTGCGCTCCTTGCCTTTCACTTCCTCGAACTCCGCATCGAGCACGTCGTCCTTGTTGGCTTGCCCGCTGTCACCCGCGCCCGCGCCCGCGCCCGCATCGGCCGGCGCCGCCTGCTGCGGGCCGCAGCCTGCGCGTAGGCGCGCTGCGCGAGCGCCGCGAGTGCTCTGCGCCAGCAGTTCGGTCTTCTTCTCGATCGCGTCCTTGTCATCGCCGGCCAGCGCGGTCTTCAGCTCGCCGAGCGCCGACTCGATGCCGTGCCGCTCTTCGGCGCTCACCTTGTCGCCCAGCTCCTTGAGCGCCTTCTCGGTCGCGTGCAGCAGCGCGTCGCCTTGTTGCGCGCCTCGACCAGCTCGCGGAACCGCTTGTCTTCCTCGGCGTGCGCCTCGGCGTCCTTGACCATGCGCTTGATCTCGTCCTCGGAGAGCCGCTCGAGGCCTTGATGACGATGCGCTGCTCCTTGCCGGTCGCCTTGTCCTTCGCCGAGACGTTCAGGATGCCGTTGGCATCGATGTCGAACGTGACCTCGATCTGCGGCATGCCGCGCGGCGCCGGCGGAATGATCCGTCAGGTCGAAGCGGCCGAGCGACTTGTTGTCGGCCGCGCGCGTGCGCTCGCCCTGCAGCACGTGAATGGTCACGGCGGTCTGGTTGTCGTCCGCCGTCGAGAACATCTTGGTCGCCTTGGTCGGAATCGTGGTGTTCTTCTCGATCACGTGGTCATCACGCCGCCCAGGGTCTCGATGCCGAGCGACAGCGGCGTGACGTCGAGCAGCAGCACGTCCTTCACGTCGCCGGAGAGCACGCCGGCCTGGATCGCGGCACCGACCGCCACGGCCTCGTCCGGGTTCACGTCCTTGCGCGGCTCCTTGCCGAAGAAATCCTTCACGACCTTCTGCACCAGCGGCATGCGCGTCTGGCCGCCGACCAGGATGACCTCGCCCACGTCCTTGAGTCGACAGGCCCGCATCCTTGAGCGCGATGCGGCAGGGCTCGATCGTCTTCTGCACCAGGTCCTCGACCAGCGACTCGAGCTTGGCGCGCGTCAGCTTGATGTTGAGGTGCTTCGGACCGGTCGCGTCCGCCGTGATGTACGGCAGGTTGATGTCGGTCTGCTGGCTCGAGGACAGCTCGATCTTGGCCTTCTCCGCCGCTTCCTTCAGGCGCTGCATCGCCAGCGGATCCTTGCGCACGTCGACGCCGCTTTCCTTCTTGAACTCGTCCGCCAGGAAATTGATGACGCGCAGGTCGAAGTCCTCGCCGCCGAGGAAGGTGTCGCCGTTGGTGGAGAGCACCTCGAACTGGCGCTCGCCATCGACCTCCGCGATCTCGATGACCGAGACGTCGAACGTGCCGCCGCCCAGGTCGTAGACCGCGATCTTGCGATCGCCGCCGCTCTTGTCGAGGCCATAGGCGAGCGCCGCCGCGGTCGGCTCGTTGATGATGCGCTTGACGTTCAGGCCCGCGATGCGCCCGGCGTCCTTGGTCGCCTGGCGCTGCGAGTCGTTGAAGTAGGCCGGGACCGTGATGACGGCCTCGGTGACCGTTTCGCCGAGATAGTCCTCGGCGGTCTTCTTCATCTTCATGAGGACGCGCGCCGAGATCTCCGGCGGCGCCATCTTCTTGCCCTGGACTTCGACCCAGGCGTCGCCGTTGTCGGCCTTCACGATCTTGTAGGGCACCATGCCGATGTCCTTCTGCACCACGTCGTCGTCGAACTTGCGGCCGATGAGGCGCTTGACCGCGAACAGCGTGTTCTGCGGATTGGTGACGGCCTGGCGCTTGGCGGACTGGCCGACCAGCACTTCGTCGTCCTTGGTGAAGGCGACGATCGACGGCGTGGTGCGATCGCCCTCGCTGTTCTCGATCACGCGGGGCTTGCCGCCCTCCATGATCGCGACGCAGGAATTGGTCGTGCCGAGATCGATGCCGATCGTCTTTGCCATGGCTGAACGCTCCTCGAAGAATTGCAAATCGCTGTCACAATGGGACGGCTCAGGGCTGAATGCGGCGCAGGCGCTTACGCGATTGCCGGTTGTCGAGGCGCCTTGGCCACGATGACGCGCGCCGGGCGCAGCAGCCGGCCGTTGAGCTGATAGCCCTTCTGCACCACCTGCAGCACGGAATTGGGCTCGGCGCGTGCGCGGACTCCTGCATCGCCATGGCCTCGTGCAACTGCGGGATCGAACGGCTCGCCCACCGGGTCGATCTCGCGCAATGCCGCCTTTCTCGAAGGCGCTGCGCCAGCAGCTTCAGCGTCGCCTCCGTGCCGGCGAGCAGGCTGCGGGCGTCGGCCTTGTCGCCCGCCTCCAGGCCCAGCTCGAGGCTGTCGCGAACCGCGAGCAGCTCGGCGCGCAAACCTCTCGAGGGCGTAGTGGTGCGGCGTTCTCGATGTCGCGCGCGCCGCGCTTGCGCACGTTCTCCAGCTCGGCGAGCGCGCGCAGGTGGTTGTTCGCGGTTCTCCATCGCGCTGCTGCTTCCGGCGGCAGCCAGGGCGCTGCCTGCCGAGCGCATCCCCGGCCTCGTCTGCCGGAGGCCTCCGGTCGTATCCGAACCGGCACGCGCCGTCGCTTCCGGGTCAGCTGTCCGGCTCATGCAGATGGCTCTCGGCAGCAGTCCGGCGGATCGGCGTGGCCGTCTGGCCCATATTCATGACAGCTCCGAGGAGTCGGGGCTAGCGACGGGAATTCAAGGCGGAGCCCAGCAGCTTCGCGGTGATATCGACGATCGGGATCACCCGCTCGTAGGCCATGCGCGTCGGCCCGATGACGCCGAGCACCCCGACCACTTCGTTGTCGAGCGTGTACGGCGCCGTCACCACGCTGCAGTCGTCGAGGATCGTGTAGCCCGACTCCTGGCCGATGAAGATCTGCACGCCCTCGGCCCGCAGGCTCTGGTCGAGCAGGTGCAGGATGTCGCGCTTCTCGTTGAAGGCCTCGAACAGCCGCCGCAGCTTCTCGACGTTCGACAGCTCGGCGAATCCCATCAGATTGGTCTCGCCCGCGATCACGTATTCCATGCGGCTGGCTCGCCGGACTCGACCACCTGCTGCGCCAGCTGGATGGCGTCCAGCATCAGCTGATTCATGTGCTCGCGCGTCTCCTGCAGCTGCGCCAGCGATGTCGTCGCGCACCTCGCTGCAGCGTCCGTGCCGCGGAACTCCTCGTTGAGATAGTTGGAGGCGCGGCGCAACTCCTCGGGCGAGTAGTGGCGCTCGAGCTGCAGGATGCGGTTCTGCACCTCGCGGCCGTTCACGACCAGGATCGCCAGCACGCGGTTGTCGGACAGGCCGACGAACTCGATCTGCGTCAGCGCGGCGTGCGTCTGGCGCGGCAACGTCACCACGCCGGCGAGCTGCGTGACGCTGGAGAGCAATCTGCGAGGCGGCGGCGACCAGCGCCTTGGGTTCGTCGCTGGTGCTCCTCGAGGCGCCGCTGCAGCTCGGCAGGATCTCCGGTCGTCCTCGAGCGGCTTGAGCTTGAGCAGCGTATCGACGAAGAAGCGATAGCCCTTGTCGGTCGGGATGCGGCCGGCCGAGGTGTGCGGCGAGGTGACGAAGCCGAGCTCCTCCAGATCCGCCATGACGTTGCGGATCGTCGCCGAGCTGAGGTTCAGCCCCGATTCGCGCGACAGCGTGCGCGAGCCGACCGGCTGGCCGTCGCGGATATAGCTGCTCGATCAGCACCTTCAGCAGCTGCTGCGCGCGGTCGGTCAGTGACGTCGTCCGCGGTATCGATCGTCATCTGCGGGTCAAACCCATGTAATCTCTTGCTACACTCAAGGAAGTCGACGGCGCGATATCTGGCGAATGTCAAGACGAGTCAAGCATGCCCGCCGTGCGCCACCATGCTACAAAGCTCGCATGGCCCTTCATGCAAGCCTGCGCGCTGATCGGCCGACACAGCGACGCGCGCGTCGCCGAGTCCATGCTGACGCTGGCCGCCACCTGAACGACGCGCGGGCGTCGCGGTGCTCGTCGACCGCGACGTGCACGCTCGATTTCGGCGCCGCGCCGCGTCGACCGCGATCGCGAAGCAGACGATCGGCCAAGCGCGCCGATCTGATCATCGCCATCGGCGGCGACGGCACGATGCTGTACGCCGCGCGGCTGGTCGCGCACCAGCGGCGTGCCCCTGCTCGGCGTCAACCGCGGCCGGCTCGGCTTTCTGACCGACGTCTCGCCCGACGACATGCTCGAGCGGCTGGACGACGTCCTGGCGGGCCGTTTCGCGGAGGACCGGCGCGCGCTGCTCGAAGCCCGCCTGCAGCCACAGGGCGGCGCCGAAATCGCGCTGACCGGCGCTCAACGACGTCGTGGTGCAGAAATGGGAAACCGGCCGCATGCTCGATTTCGAGACCTGGATCGACGGTCGCTACGTCAACACGCACGGCGGCGACGGCCTGGTCGTCGCCACCGCCACCGGCTCGACTGCCTACGCGCTCTCCTGCGGCGGCCCGATCGTCCAGCCGGAGCTCGACGTGCTGGTGCTGGCGCCGATCTGCCCGCACACGCTGAGCGACCGCCGATCGTGGTGCCGAGCGGCTCGCGCAGTCGAGATGCGGCTGCTCGAGCGCCCGACACGCGGGCGCAGGTGACCTGCGACGGCGCCGTGCTCGGCGAGCTGCGAGCCAGCGATCAACTGCTACGTCGGCGCCGTCGAAGCACCGCATCACGCTGCTGCATCCGCCCGGATACGACTACTACCGGATGCTGCGCTCGAAACTGCACTGGGGCCGCGGCGATCGACAGTGCACCCGGCACCGGACAGCGGCTGCGCGAGCGCTGACGCTTGCTGACCTATCTGCAGATTCGCGACTTCGCGATCATCGATGAGCTCGAGCTCGAGCTCGGCGCCGGTCTGACCGTGCTCACCGGCGAAACCGGCGCGGGCAAATCCATCGTCGTCGATGCGCTGCTGCTCGCCGCCGGCGGTCGCGCCGGCGGCGAAGTCGTGCGCCACGGCGCCGAGCGCGCCGAGGTCGCCGCGACCTTCGACATCGCGGGACCGCGGCCGGTGCGGCGCTGGCTCGAGGCGCAGGCGATCGAACGCGACGGCGAATGCGTCCTGCGGCGCGTGGTCGTCGCGCGCGATGGGCGCTCGCGCGCCTTCGTCAACGGCCAGGCGGTGCCGCTGCAGACGCTGCGCGAGCTGGGCGAGCAGCTGGTCGATATTCACGGCCAGCAGGAATTCCAGTCGCTGATGCGCCGCGGCCGCGCAGCGCGAGCTGCTCGATGCCCACGGCGGACACGAGGCGCTGCGCGCAGCAGGTGCGTGAGGTGCACGAGCGCTGGCGCGACGCTGCGCGACCAGTACGCCGAGCTCGCAGCCGCGGGCGCGCGATCGCGACGCGCGGCTCGAGCTGCTGCGCTACCACGTGCGGAGCTCAAGGCGCTTGGCACTGAAGCCCGCGCGAGATCGCCGGAGCTGCTCGCCGAGCAGCAGCGGCTGGCCAACAGCGGCCGGCTGGCTCGAAGGCGCGCGCCAGGCGCTCGAGCTGCTGTCTACGAGAACGAAGCGTCAACGCCGCACGCAGGCGGTCGGCGCGCGCGCTCACAGGCGCTGCGCGGCGCTCGCCGCCCTCGATCCGCGCTTGGCGGCGACCGACACAGCTGCTCGAGGAGAGCCGCATCGCGCTGCGCGAAGCCGTCGATGCGCTGCGCCGCTACTCGAATCGACTCGATGTCGATCCGCAGCGCCAGGAATGGGTCGAGCGACGCCTCGCCGCCGTCGAGGAGCTCGCGCGCAAGCATCGCGTCGAGCGCCGACGCACTCGGCAGCTGCCGGCGGATCTGCGAGCGAATTCAGCCGAGCTCGAGCACGCTCGAGCGCATCGCTCGAGCAGCTCGAGAAGCAGCTGGCGCAGCTGCGCGCAAGTTCCGCGACGCGTGGCAGCGCAAGCTGTCGGCCGCGCGGCAGCACGGCCGCCGCGCGCTTGTCGCAGCGAGGTCACGCGGCTCATGCAGACGCTCGGCATGGCGGGCGGCCGGTTCGAGGTCAGCGTCGACAGCGCGCTGCCGCTGACGAGCCGGCACCGCACGGCGCTCGACGCGATCGAATTCCTGGTGAGCGCCAATCCCGGGCAGCCGCCGCGAGCCGCTCGCGAAAGTCGCCTCCGGCGGCGAGCTGTCGCGCATCAGCCTCGCCATCCAGGTGGCGGCGCTCGGCAAGGCCATCACGCCCTGCCTGGTGTTCGACGAAGTCGACGCCGGCGTCGGCGGCGCCGTCGCCGAGATCGTCGGCCGGCAGCTGCGCGCGCTCGGCGAACGCGCCCAGGTGCTGTGCGTGACGCACCTGCCGCAGGTGGCGAGCCAGGCCCATCATCACGTGCGCGTGACCAAGCTGACCGACGGCAAGACCACGCGCACCGCGCTGACACGAGCTCCGTGGAGCGAGCGCGTCGAGGAGATCGCGCGCATGCTGGGCGGCATCGAGATCACGGACAAGGCGCGCGAGCACGCGCGCGAGATGCTGCAAGCACGCCGAGCGGGGGCCAGACGCGCAGCACCGGCCGAGGAAGCCGTTAGCGAGACCTTGCCGATCCGGGACAGCCGGGACTGGCGGCAGTGGCCGTACAGAATCAGCGAGTGATCGCTGGATCTCGAACCCCATGCGTTTCGCGACCGCTGTCTGCCGCTCTTCGATGCCGCTGTCCATGAACTCTTCGACCCGGCCGCAGTCCACGACACACGATATGATCGTGATGCGCGCCCTGGTTGAGCTCGAACACCGCCATGCCGTCCTCGAAATGATGGCGCGTGACCAGGCCCGCGGCCTCGAACTGCGTCAGCACCCGATACACGGTCGCAAGCCCGATGTCCTCGTGCGAGTCCAGCAGATCTTGTAGATGTCTTCCGCGCTCATGTGGCGCGGCGACGCCGTGCTCGAGGATCTCCAGGATCTTGAGCCGCGGCAGCGTGACCTTGAGGCCCGCCTTGCGCAGGTCCTTACCTTCCACCGAGTGCCTCCACCGGTCGACCCGCAACCGGCTGTCGTGACGGATGTGAATTCGCTATGATGCGCGCCCATTATCCCCCTGCCACCCCGGCGGCTCCAGCAGTTCTCATGAGTCATTTCTGGCGTTCAAGACTGTCTTCGGTGCAGCGCGATCCGCAGCGCTGCTGTGCATTCTGCTCACGCTGCCGGCCGCAGGCTGCGTGTACCGCATCAATATCCAGCAGGGCAACTACCTGGATCCGGCCGCGCTCGAGCAACTGCAAGTGGGCATGACCCGCAGCCAGGTGCGCTATCTGCTCGGAACACCGATGGTCCCGGATGCCTTCGATAAGGATCGCTGGGACTACCTGTTCTACTTCAAGAGTGGGCGCCTGCATGACCCGGAGCAACGCCAGGTCACGGTGTACTTCGAGGAAGACAAGGTGACGCGCATCGAGCGCGGAACGACACCGGCCGAGCCAGGTCGCAAACGCCGAGCCGAAGGAATAGTCCCGACTACCTCGCCTGCTTCGCCCGCGCGCGCCGCGCGCTGCGCGGGTCCACTTTCAACGGGCGATAGATCTCCACGCGATCGCCCTCCTGGAGCAGGTGGTCGCCCAAGACCACGCGGCCGAATACGCCAAACACCGCAGTGGCGGGATCGATCTCCGCGCAGCTCTCGAGCAGTCCCGATGCGACCAGGGCATCGCGCGCGGTGCCGCCCTCGTGCAATTGCACCTGCAGCACAAACTGGCGATCGCGCCGCGCATACGCGACTTCACACCTGGGCATTGGCCTTTTGACCGTAGAGCAGCGCGGGCGCGGGCGACGAACGCGTCCACGAGCGAGCTGCACGTGTGCTCGAATACCGGCTCCAGGAGCCAGGCATTCAAGGGGTTCGCGAATGCGAACTTGAGCATCAGGTTCACGCGCGTCCCCTGGTCGGCGATCGCCGCTGAAGCGCCACTCGCCCTCCAGCGTGCGAAACGGCCCTTCGACCAGATTGAGAGCGATGAGCGCGGGTGGCTCGAGGCGGTTGCGCGTGGTGAAGCGCGCGTTCAGCGGTCCCTTGTGCACCTGCAGGCGCGCGATGACTTCCTGTGGCGAGCGCTCGATGACCTGCGCGCTCCTGCACCAGGGCAGGAACTGCGGATAGCTCGTGACGTCGTCCACCAGCGCGAACATCTGCGCCGGGCTGAAAGACACCAGCGCCTGCCGGCTGACTTGTCTCACGCCCTCACCGAGGCCGTCGCTGTCACCATCCATCCCATGAGTGGCCGGTCCCGCGCCATTCTCGATCATCGGGATTCGATCGACAACGCCGGCGCCTCGCTACAATGGCGCCCGCCTCACGGGTGATCACGCTCCCAATGACCGCCGAGAAAGACAAGCCCAATCCGTCCATCGCCGAGAATCGCAAGGCGCGGCACGACTATTTCATCGAGGACCGCTACGAGGCCGGGTTGTCGCTCATGGGCTGGGAAGTGAAGAGCCTGCGTGCGGGCCGCGCGCAGCTCAAGGAAAGCTACGTCTACCTGCGCAACGGCGAGGCCTTTCTTTTTGGCGCGCACTTCTCGCCGCTGACCTCGGCCTCGACCCACGTGGACACCGATCCGACGCGCACGCGCAAGCTCCTCCTGCATCGCCACCAGATCGATCACCTGCTCGGCGCCGTGGAGCGTCGCGGCTATACGGTGGTGCCGCTCAATCTCTACTGGAAAGCCGGCCGGGCGAAGCTCGAGATCGGGCTCGCGAAAGGCAAGAAGCAGCACGACAAGCGCGCGATCGACAAGGACCGCGACTGGGAGCGCGAAAAGCAGCGACTTCTCAAGCGGCGTTGATCGAACTTGTAACCTTCGCGCACGTCCCTACAATGGCCCCTCTGCTCTGGGGGCGATCGGCTTCGACGGGGGTCACGAAACTCCAGGTGCATGCCGAGGTGCAGGGTTCCTCGTTAAACCGTCTGCAAACTTTAGTTGCCAACGAAGACAACTACGCTCTGGCGGCTTAATCCCGCCTAACCTCTGACTGGTATGTGCTTGTGCATCCAAATCAGGGGACGCGCTCACAAGCTCGCGGGTCCGGTGTGCTGAAGGCCGGCTCGCTAAACGTAACTTGAGCTGGCTGCACGTCTTCCCTGCCCTTCGGGTAGCGTGCGGCGAGAATAATCGAAGCGGCTAAGCATGTAGGTCCTGTAGCGTAGGGCTTTCGGACGCGGGTTCGATTCCCGCCGCCTCCACCACCCACTCCCGGCGCCGCCGACGCCGGGTTCTCAGGCTGGCTCGTAGCGCTTGCCCGTGACCTGCTCGGTGATGCGGATCGCGGTCTCGAGCGCGCGCAGACCATCTTCGCCCGACACGATCGGCGGCTTGCCGGTCGCGATGCAGTCGAGAAACGACTCGATTTCGGCCTTGAGCGCATCTCCCTGCTCGAAGCTGCGCTCCTCGATGTGCACCGGCAATGCATCGCCCTGCACTTCCCCGGCGGTCTTGCGCACCACCGTGAGGATCTTCTGCTGCAGGTCGACCGACATGTAGGCGTCGTCCTGGAAGATGCGCAGCTTCCGCTCGGTCTTGAGGCTCACACGGCTCGCGGTGGTGTTGGCGACACAGCCGTTGGCAAAGCGGATGCGCGCGTTGGCGATATCGAGCTCACCGGAGAAGATCGAGGCGCCCACGGCGTCCAGGCTCGCGATGGGCGCGTGCACGATGTCCTGGATGATGTCGATGTCGTGGATCATCAGGTCGAGCACCACGTTCACGTCAGTGCCGCGCTGCTTGAAGGGTGCCAGGCGGTGCGACTCGATGAAGCGCGGCACGGTCAGCACGCCATCGAGCGCCAGGATGCCGGCGTTGAAGCGCTCCAGGTGACCGACCTGCAGCACGCGCCGCGCACGCCCGGCGACGTCGATCAGCCGGCGTGCGTCTTCCACCGTGGTGGTGATGGGCTTTTCGACCAGCACGTGGGCGCCAGCCTCGAGAAAAGCGCTGGCGATTTCGAAATGGAAAGGGGTCGGCGTCGCGATGCTCACGGCATCGACGCGCCCCAGCAGCTCCCGATAGTCAGCCAGCGCGGGCACCCGCAGCTCGGTCGTGACCCGTTCACGATTCTCCGCCGCCACGTCGACGACGGCCGCCAGCTCGCAGCGCTCGCTGGCCGCGTACTTCTGGGCGTGAAAGCGACCCAGATAGCCGACACCGATAACCGCAGTCCGCATGGGCGGATTATAGCGACTAGAATCAGAGCGCCCGATTGTTGCAGGGCTTGCCCGGGGCGCAGGCCGACCGCGACAATGGTCTCATGCACGCTCCCTGCCGAGTCCGCTGGTGAACCCGACCGCCGTCGAGCGACGAAGCGACGCCGACCAGCGCGAACGAGTCGTACCTGCGACGACATCCGCGGCTGCGGCGCGAGCTCATCATCATCGGTTGCGCACTCGGCACCGGCCTCATCCTGATGCCGATCCTGGTGTATGTCGTCGGCATGCTGACGCTCGGCCCCTATGCCTCGGGTGGCTGGGGCATGCTGTTCGTCGACCTGTACAAGGGCCTGTTCCGAGGCTGGTGGGCGGCCTACGTGCTGGTACTGGGGCCGCTGGCCCTGGTGTACATCATCCGCGGAACACGCTTGCTCTACCGGCACTACCTGCGCTCGCCCGAGGCGTCCTGAGCGTGGTGACCAGCCGCTAGCGGGCCTCGTCGCTCGCCTCGCGCGTGGCGCGGAATTCATTGCCCTTGTACCACTCCGGCCAATCGTCTTCGGTGCTCACGCGGTAACCCACCGCGAAGCAAAGCTCCACGTCGAGCATCGATCCACGCAGGTCCATGTTCGGGTCGTACTGGTCGCTCGGCTTGTGATAGCGGTGGGTGATGTAGTCCTCCTGCTGCTGGCGGCCCCACTCCTCGCCATGCTCCCGATCCTCCGTCCCGAGCTTGAAGTACAGAGCCGGCACGCCCTTCTTGGCGAGATTGAAGTGATCGGAACGATAGAAAAAGCCGCGCTCGGGTGTCGGCTCCGGCTTGAGCACGCGATCCTGCTTCTCGGCTGCGTCGCGCAGGTAGTCCTCGAGCTCGGAGCTGCCGTAGCCGATCACATCGACATCGCGGGTCGGGCCACCGGCATAGAGCGCGTCCATGTTGATGATGGCCGCGGTGCGTTCGAGCGGATACGGCGGATGATCGGCGTAGTGCGCCGAGCCGAGCAGACCCGCTTCCTCCGCGGTCACTGCCACGAAGATCAACGAGCGCTCCGGGGCCGGCTGAACGCGTGAGAACGCCTGCGCGAGCGTGATCAACGCGGCGGTCCCGGTCGCGTTGTCGATGGCGCCGTTGTAGATGTTGTCGCCTTTGACAGTGTCCGAACGGCCGAGGTGATCCCAGTGCGCCATGTAGAGCACATACTCATCGGCGCGCTTGCTGCCGGGCAGGATGCCAATGACGTTCGATGAATTGGAGCGACGAATCGTGTTGTGCACGGCTACGCTCGCGCGGACGTTCAGCGGCACGGCCTTGAAGTCGCGCTTCACCGCGGCCGCCTTGAGCGCCGCCAGGTCCTGCCCGGCCAACTGGAAAATCGCCGCGGCGGTCTGACCGCTGATCCAGCCCTCGATCGCCACGCGCCCGGCATTGCCATCGGCGCTCGCCTTATCGAGCTGCGGACCCGTCCAGCCCGACTGCACCACATCCCACCCATAGGCCGCCGGTTCGGTCTCGTGAATGATCAGCGCGCCCGCGGCGCCCTGGCGCATGGCTTCCTCGTACTTGTAGGTCCAGCGGCCGTGATAGGTCATCGCGCGACCGGCGAACAGCTTTGGATCCTGCGTGACGAAACCCGGGTCATTGATCAGGATCACCGCGGTCTTGCCCTTGATGTTGGCCGCCGCGTAGTCGTTCCACTCGTACTCGGGGGCCACGATGCCGTAGCCCACGAAGACCAGCTCGCTCGCCTCGATGGCCGCGTCGGCCACCACGCGCTTGGTCCACACCACCATGTCGTCACGGTATTTGAAGGTGCGCTGGTCGCTCGCGCCGCTCACCGTGAGCGTGATGGCGGGATCCGCAGTGATCTCCACCAGCGGCACCGATTGGTAGTAGGTCGATCCGTTGCCGGGCTTGAGCCCCACCGCCTGGAACTGCTGGCGAATGTATTCGACGGTCTTCTCTTCCCCAGGTGTCGCGGGCTTGCGCCCCTCGAATTCGTCGGAAGCCAGGGCTGCCATGTGACGCCGAAACGTCGCCTCATCGAGACCCTCGATGCCCGGTGGACTGGTGGGCTCCGCCGCACAGGCAGCCAACAGGGCGGTCGCCGCCACCATACTCAAGGCCTGTCGTCGCATGCGTATCCTCCGGTTCGATTGCGGACCGAAATTGCTCATTCCGAACGGGGCCAGTAGATCCAGCCAACCAGGAGCAACGCGCTCCACAAGCCTGCCATCGCCATGCGACGCCAGGAACGTTGCTGCACGCTGCCCAGGAACGAAGCCACGGACAGCACGGACAACACCGTGAACAGCACGATTCCGAGCATCAATGGCCGGAATTCAGCGCGCAGCTGCGGCTTCTCGCCCTGCAGAATCAGGAAAACAATCAGCACCATGCCGAGGCCAAGCGCGATGGCCACGCTCGAGCCCATGATGATGCCGAGGAGCACGGTCAGCGGCCGCATGTCGAAAGGCGCACAACTCGGCCGCTTTGCACTTGATTAGGTTGGCATTGGCCCATAGCCTAGGGCGCGAGTCTATCAGGGAATTTTCCGCCCCCACTTCCACTCCAAGTTGCCAGCATGTCGCATCCGGCCCGTCCCCGTCCGCTCCTGCCGCTGATCATCCTGCTGTTCGCCCTCGGCATCGGCGGATCGGTTCAGCCGCCCTCGCCCGCCGCAGCCGTGGCCGCCATCGCCGGCACCGCTCCGGAGCTCCTGCCGACCGACCGACATCGCAGCATCGCGCGCCGGGTGTTCGAAAACCTCGATCGCGCCCACTACTCGCAGGTCGCCCTCGACGATCGGCTGTCCTCCGAGATCTTCGATCTCTACATCGAGTCCCTCGATGGCGGGCGCAGCTACTTCTTTGCGAGCGACATTGCCGAGTTCGAGCGCCTGCGCCTGCGCCTCGACGACAGCATAAAGAGCGGCGCGCTCGAGCCGTCGTTCGCGATCTTCGCGCGCTTTCGCGATCGCAACCGCGAGCGCATGACGTACGCGATCTCACTGCTCGACAAGGAACCCGACTACACGCCTCAACGAGAGCTTCGAGTTCGACCGCGAGAAGGCGCCCTGGCCCGCGAGCGCCGCCGAGATGAACGAACTGTGGCGCAAGCGCGTGAAGAACGACGGCCTGAGCCTGCTGCTCACCGGCAAGAACCTGGCCGGAAGCCGCCGACATCCTGCGCAAGCGTTACGAGCGGGTCGCTGCGACGCATCGACCAGGTCTCGACCGACGATGTGTTCGAGAACTTCATGAATGCGTTTGCGCGCGCCTACGATCCGCATTCGAGTTATTTCTCGCCGCGCAACTCCGAGGAATATCGCATCGCGATGAGCCTGTCCTACGAGGGCATCGGTGCCTCGCTGCAACTCGTGGACGACTACGTGACGGTTCTCAGCATCCTCCCGGGCGGACCGGCCGCGGCGAGCGAGCAATTGACGGCCAATGACCGCATCGTTGCGGTCGGCCAGGGGCGCGAGGAGCCTCTCACCGACGTCATCGGCTGGCGCCTGGACGATGTGGTGCAACTGATTCGCGGCCCGCTGGGCTCGGTCGTGCGCCTGCAGATCCTGCCGGCGGGCGCGGCGCCGGGTTCCGCGGAAACGCACCATCGAATTCACCCGCAACAAGGTCACGCTCGAGGCGCAAGCCGCGCACAAGGAAGTGCGCAAGGAGCAGCGCGCCGGCCAGGAGGTGACGCTCGGCGTCATCACGGTGCCGAGCTTCTACCAGGACTACAACGCGCGCGCCGCGGGCGACAAGAACTATCGCAGCACCACGCGCGATGTGCGTCGGCTGATCAACGAGCTGAAGACGCAGAAGATCGATGGCCTGATCCTCGACCTGCGCGGCAACGGCGGTGGCTACCTGCCCGAGGCCACGGGCCTGACGGGACTCTTCATCAAGGGCGGACCGGTGGTGCAGCTGCGCGAGACCGGCGGCGCGCTCGAGGTGCTGGACGATCCGGAACCCGAAGTCGCCTATCACGGCCCGCTCGTTGTGCTGGTCGACCGCTTCAGCGCTTCCGCATCGGAAATCTTCGCCGCGCGCCATCCAGGACTACGGACGCGGCCTCGTGATCGGCCAACAGACCTACGGCAAGGGCACCGTTCAGAACCTGATTCCGCTCGATCGCTTCGCGCTCAGCCCGCGCCCCGAATACGGCCAGCTCACGGTCACCATCGGCAAGTTCTACCGCGTGACCGGCGACAGCACGCAGAACCGCGGCGTGACGCCCGATATCCTGATGCCGTCGCTGATCGGCACTGAAGAAGTCGGCGAGAGCACGCGCGAGAGCGCGCTGCCCTGGGACCGAATCCCGGGCGTGCGCTTCGAGGATGAAGTGAGCCTCGCCCCTGCTGTCACGCAGCTCGCGCGTACGCACGAGACGCGCTCGATCGAGCGATCCCGATTTTCGCAATCTGCTCGGCGACGTCGCGGCCTTCGACAAGCTGCGCAAGCAGACCGCGGTGTCGCTCAATCTCAAGGCGCGGCAAGTGGAACGCGATCAGCTCGACCAGGAGCGACTCGCGCGCGAAAACCAGCGGCGTGCCGCGCATGGTCAGAAGCCGCTCGCCAATCTCGAAGAGCTTGACGAAAGCACCGCGATCGACGCGGTGCTGGCCGAGGCCAGCCAGATCCTGGCTGACATGACCACGCTGCCCTTGATTGCCCAGGTCTTCAAAGACAGCTGAGCTTGGGCCCGGCCTTCTACCCCCTACTGTTATACTTGACTATAACACCAATCTACCAGTAGCATCCGTCTCCAGCGAATAAGGGGTCCAGCGGAGCCTGATTCGGGCCCGCCGCCGGGAGGCACCATGAAGTCGAATTGGATCTGGATGGCCGCTCTGGTCGCCCCCTGGGCCCTCAGCGGCTGCGGCGACAGCGCCAACGGCAAGACCCCCGACGACAAGGCCGCGGAAGCGATCGCCATCCCCGTGGAAGTACGCGCGCCGACGCGCGGCGAAATGCTGGCTATCTACACCGGAACGGCCACTCTCGAAGCCGATCGCGAGGCTTCCGTGGTCGCCAAGGTGGGCGGCGAAGTCCGCGCTCTGCTGACCGAGGAAGGCGAGCTGGTCCGTGCCGGGCAGGTGCTCGCACGTCTCGATGGCGACCAGCTTCGGCTGGAAGCGGAAAAGGCCAAGGCGACGCTCGCCAAGCTCGAGCATGACTATCGCCGCAACGTCGAGCTGCACGAGAAGGGCCTGCTCGCCCCGGGCGCCTTCGAAAATCTCAAGTACGAAGTCGACAACCAGCAGGCCGCCTACGACCTCGCGCGCCTGCAACTCTCCTACACCGAGATCCGCGCGCCGTTCGACGGCGTGCTGTCGCAACGGATGGTCAAGGTGGGCAACACCATCAGCCCAACGACGTACTCTTTCGCGTCACCGATCTCGAGCCCCTGCTCGGGTACGTGCATGTGCCCGAGCGCGAACTCGGGCGCCTCAAGCCCGGACAGCCGGCGCGCGTCCAGGTCGACGCCCTGCCCGCACAGCTTCATCGGCACCGTGGCTCGCATCAGCCCCACCGTCGATCCCGCGACCGCCACCTTCAAGGTCACCATCGAGGTCGCGGACCCATCGAAGCGCCTGAAGCCCGGCATGTTCGCGCGCATCGGCATCGTGTTCGAGAGGCGCGAAGGCGCGTTGCAGATTCCGCGCATCGCCATCGTCGACAACGAGGACGGGCCTACGGTGTTCGTAGTCGAGAAGGACAAGGCCGACCAGCGGCCGATCCAGATCGGCCTGGCCAATGCCGGCTTCGTCGAAGTGATTTCTGGTCTGAAGGGCGACGAGCAGGTCGTCGTGGTCGGCCAGAACGGGCTCAAGAACGGCAACCCGGTACGCGTGGTATCGCTCGAACCGCCGCGCCAAGGGTAGTTCCATGGGTCTCGTCGACTTCGCGATCCGCCGGCGCGTCACCATCGCCATGGCGACGGTGGCGATCACCCTGCTCGGCCTCATTTCGCTGTCGCGCTCAAGGTCAACCTGCTGCCCGACCTCTCCTACCCGACGCTGACCATGCGCACCGAGCTGCCGGGCGCGGCGCCCATCGAGATCGAGAACCTGATCTCCCGCCCCGTCGAGGAGGCTGTCGGCGTCGTGCGCAACGTGCGCTCGGTGCGCTCGGTGTCGCGCTCCGGCCAGTCGGACGTGATCATCGAATTCACCTGGGGCACCGACATGGACTTCGCGGGCATCGAGGTGCGCGAGCGCCTCGACCTGCTGTGGCTGCCGGTCGAGGCGACACGTCCGCTGCTGCTGCGCTTCGATCCGTCGAGCGAGCCGGTGATGCGCGTGGCGCTGCTCGACGATGCAAAGGCGTCCCCCGACGCCGCGGCCACGAGGAACGGCTCAAGTTCCTGCGCCGCTTCGCCGACGATCGCATCAAGCCCGAGATCGAATCCGTCGAAGGCTCGGCGGCCGTCAAGGTGAGCGGTGGGTTCGAAGACGAGGTACAGATCTATGTCGACCAGCAGAAGACTGGCACAGCTCCGGCTCTCGATCGAACCGGTGGCGCAACGCATCTGCGCGCCGAAAACGTCAACCTCTCCGGCGGCCGGCTCGAACAGGGCACGCAGCGCTTCCTGGTGCGCACCGTCAACGAGTTCGACACGCTCGAGGACATGGCGAACGCGGTCATCGCCACCGTCGACGGACAACCCGTCTACCTGAAGGACGTCGCGCGCGTCGACCGCGGCTACAAGGATCGCACCGCCATCACGCGCCTCAACGGCGGCGAATGCATCGAGCTCGCCATCTACAAGGAAGGCGACGCCAACACCGTGCAGCTGCGCAGAGGCATCCGCGCGCAAGCTCGAAGCGCTCGACAAGACCCTGCCCGGCGGCACGAAACTCGTGCCGTCTACGACCAGTCGAAGTTCATCGCCAGCGCAGTCAGCGACGTGAAGGACGCGGCGATTCTCGGCGGCCTGCTCTCGATCCTGGTGCTGTATTTCTTCCTGCGCGATGCGTGGGCCACCATCGTCACCGGCATCGTGATCCCGGTCACCGTGGTCGGCATCTTCGTGATGATGTACGCCTTCGATCTCACGCTGAACGTGATGTCGCTGGGTGGCATCGCGCTGTCGGTGGGCATGCTGATCGACAACTCGGTGGTGATCCTCGAGGCCATCGCACGCGCAAGGAAGCGGGCCTCTCCACCATCGACGCGGCGCGCGAAGGCACCGCTGAAGTGGCGACGGCCGTCACCGCCTCGACGCTGACCTCGGTCGCCGTGTTCTTCCCGATGGTGTTCGTCAGCGGCATCGCCGGACAGCTGTTCCGCGATCAGGCGCTCACCGTCACGTTTGCGCAGCTCATTTCGCTGCATGGTGGGCATCACCCTGGTGCCCATGCTGACCGCGTGGCGCGCGCGCCTCGGCGACAACGAGCCGCGCTCGATGCGGAGAACCGCGCGAACGCTCGCAGCGCTGCGCAATACCTGCGCGTGCTATCGGAATTTCGCCGGCGGCATGTGCGACCGCGCGTCACCAACTGCGAGTCACATCCGATTCGTGCGCGGATCGGCGCCGTCTCGCTGGGTTTGCTGCTCCGCTGGCTGATGCGCTGCTCGCCTTCTCGTGCGCGTGCTGCACGCGTGTTCGGCTTGTCGGCAAGCGTTCGCCGTGCTGCTCTCGCCGTTCGTCTGGATCACGCAGAAGGCTACAACGTTCTCGACCGGCACTACCCGCGATCTCGATGGGCGCTGGCGCGCCGCGCCGCCGTGTTGTTCACCGCCTTCGGCTGCTCGCCGCCACCGCGCTGATCCTCCCGCAGCCTCGGCACCGAACTGATCCCGCAGCTCTCGCAGGGCGAATTCACCGTGAAGATGCGGCTGCCGGCGGGCTCGCCGCTCGAGACCACCGATCGCGCAGGTCAAGAGCATTCACAACGCGCCGAGCAGGAACTGCCCGATCTCGACAGCGCCTATTCGGTGGCCGGCACCGGCAATCGGCTCGATGCGAACCCGGTCGATTCGGGCGAGAACACCGGCAACCTGGACGTGAAGCTGCGTGCGCCCGTCGACCAGGACGGCGAAGAAGCTGCCATGTCAGCAGCTGCGCGACGCAGCTCGCGGGCATCCCCGGCGCGCAGTACGAATTCAGCGCGCCCGTCGCTGCTCACGCTCGCACGCCCGTCGAAGTGATCCTCGCGGGCTACGATCTCGAGCGGCTGCGGCTCGTGGCGAGCGCGGTGCGCGCGCGCATGGAAGCAGTCGGCGCGTTCAAGGACATCCGCTCCAGCATCGAAGGCGGCCATCCCGAAATCCAGATCCTGTTCGACCAGGAACGCGCCTCGCAGCTCGGGCTCGCGGTGCGCGACATCGCCGATCGCGTGGTATCGCAACGTGCGCGGCGACGTGGCGACGCGTTATCGCCTGCAGGAAAAGAAGATCGACGTGCTGGTTCGCAGCGTCGACTACGCGCGCCGCCTCGATCGAGGAAGTGCGCAACCTCATCGTCAATCCCGGATCGGCACGCACCCGGTGCCGCTGTCCGCGGTCGCCGAAGTGCGCCTCGCGACGGGACCGGCGGAAATCCGCCGCGCCAACCAGGAACGCGTCGCGGTGATCTCCGCGGCGCCGGTGGGCGGCGACCTGGGCGATGCCACGGTCGCGACCGCGCAGGCATCCTGGCCCAAACTACGCTGCCGGTCGGCATCATGCGGCTACGGTGTCCGGCCAGAGCGAAGAGATGACGCAGAGTTTCCGCTCGCTGGGGCTCGCCTTCGCGCTCGCGGTATTCCTGGTCTACCTCGTGATGGCCTCGCAGTTCGAGTCGCTGCTGCATCCGTTCGTCATCCTGTTCACGATTCCGATGGGGCTCATCGGCTCGGTCTGGGGCGCTGTACATCACCGGCACCACCATCAATTCGGTGGCGCTCATCGGCCTCATCATGCTGGCCGGCATCGTGGTGAACAACGCCATCGTGCTGATCGATGCGATCAACCAGGCGCGCGAACGCGGCCTCGACAAGATCGCGGCCATCAAGCTCGCCGGACGCACGCGGCTGCGGCCCATCCTCATCACCAGCGTGAGCACCATCATCGGTCTCATCCCGATGGCCATCGGCATCGGCGAAGGCGCGGAAGATCCGCACGACCCATGGCCATCACGGTGATCGCCGGCACACCGTCGCCACCTTCCTCACGCTGATCGTGATCCCGGTGCTGTACGCCGTGCTCGATCGCAAGGAATTCGTGAAGTGCCGCCGGCGACCAGCGCTTCGACACTGCCCGCCAGCGCCACTGCCGGAGCTCGGAGCACTGACCGTGGTCCACACCGACTTCGCGCTGCGCCGGCCCGTCACCACGCTCATGGCGTTCGCCGCGGTGGCGGTGATCGGCATCGTGGCCTCGCGGCTGCTGCCGCTCGAGCAGTATCCCGACGTGAGCTTCCCGTTCATGGGCGCCGGCGTGCCCTACCCCGGCTCGACGCCCGAGGAAACCGAGGAGCTGATCACGCGTCCCATCGAGGACGCGCTGGCGACGCTGCCCGGCATCGAGGAGATCCGCTCGACCTCGAGCGACAAGGACGCGCGCTTCGAAATCCGTTTCGCCTGGGGCACCGACATCAACACCGCGGGCTTCGAGGTGCGCAACAAGCTCGACTCGGTGCGTGCGCAGCTGCCGAAGACGCCGATCGCATGTGGATGTGGATGGCGTCCACCGCCGATTCGCCCATGCTCACGGTGCGCTTCTCCGCGGACCAGGATCTCTCGTCGCAGTTCGACCTGCTCGATCGCTACTTCAAGAAGCCGCATCGAGCGCATCGATGGCGTGGCGCGCGTCGAGCTCGCCGGCGTCGAAGCGCGCGAGGTGCGCATCCTCGTCGATCCGGGCCGCGCTCGCGGCGCACGGCGTCGACATCCGCCAGCTGCGTGCACTGCTCGAGAAGAGCAACTTCTCGGTGGGCGCCGGCGCAGATCACCGGCAACGGCGAACGCCTGCTCGTGCGGCCGCTCGGCGAATTCCGCTCGCTCGACGAGATCCGCAACCTGGTCATCCAGGAGCAACGTGCAGTCGGCGACGTCGCGAGCGTCGAGCTGGTCAGCCCGGAGATCACGCGGCGGCCGTCACCTCGATCGGCCGCCCCGCGGTGGGCCTCGACGTCTTCAAGTCCACGCAGGCCAACGTCGTCGAAGTGGTCGAAGCGCGTGCTGGAGGTCATCGAGCAGAACAAGGCCTGCCGCAGATGCAGGGCATCAGCGTGTTCACCATCGACAACCAGGCGGAGGCGATCGTCTCGTCGCTGAGCGATCTCACCGAGCCGGGCTCATCGGCGCCGCGCTGGCCTTCGTCGTGCTGTTCCTGTTCCTGCGCCACTGGCCCACGACGCTGATCGTGAGCGCTCGCGGTGCCGCTGTCGCTGCTGGTGACGCTGGCGGTGATGTATTTCGTCGGCCTCACCATCAACGTGATGTCGATGATGGGCATGATGCTGGCCATCGGCATGCTGGTGGACAACGCCGTGGTGGTCACCGAGAGCGTGTTCCGGCATCGACAGCTCGATCCGGATCGGCCACGCGACGCGACGCTCGCCGGCGTGAGGGAAGTCGGCGTCGCGACGCTGGCCGGCACCGCCACCTCGGTGGTGGTGTTCCTGCCCCTCCTGTTCGGTGAACGCCGAGATCTCGGTGTGCCTGGCGCACGTCACCATCCCGATCTGCGTGGCGATGATCGCCTCGCTGATCATCGCGCAGACCCTGATCCCGATGGTCACGTCACGCTTCCCCGCACCGCCGCCGATCGCGGCCGGCACCGTCCTCGGCCGGCTGCAGGACCTCTACACGCGCACGCTCGACTGGAGCATCAGCACAGTGGTGGACCGCGCTCGCGATCGTGCTGGTGCTCGCCTCGGCCGCGATCCCGATGATGCTGGTGAAGACCGACATGTTCCCGCAGGGCGTGGGACGCAATCTCTTCCTCACCTACCACCTCAAGGGCAACTACCCGCTCGAGCGCGTCGAGTCGGCGGTCAGCACCATCGAGTCGTATCTCGGCAAGAACCGCGAGAGCTTCGGCATCAAGACGATCTATTCGTATTTCCGCCCAGACGATGCCGGCACCTTCGTGACCCTCGGGCCCAAGGGCCGGGCCCCGAGACGCGCGAGGTGCTCGATGCGATCACCAAGGAAATGCCGGAGATCATCATCGGCAAGCCCAGCTTCAAGTTCGACCAGCAGGCGGGCGAGCGTTTCAGCGTGCAGCTCACGGGTGACTCCACCGAGAAGCTCGCGGAGCTGAGCGTCGAGGTGGCGCGACAGCTGCGAGCGTCGAAGGGCTCGACAGCGTGCGCTCCGAGGCGCGCGACGGCGACGAGGAAGTGCAGATCATCGTCAATCGCCAGCGCGCGGCGCAGCTCGGCCTGACCTCGCAGGACGTGGCCGCCTCGGTCGCGGCCGCCATGCGCGGCGACCAGCTCAAGGAATTCCGCGGCACCGAGCGCGAACTGACATGCGGCTCACCTTCCGCGAATCCGACCGCCAGAATGTCGACAACCTGGCCGACTTCCGCTCTATCTACCCTCCGACGAGCGCATCACGCTTGGGGCGGTGGCGGACTTCCGCCAGGTGCGCGGCGCCCGCGAGATTCGCCGCGTCGACCGGCTCACCTCCGTCATCGTCTCGGGAAATCTCGCCAAGGGCGCGACTCTCGACGAGGTCAAGGAGCGTCGAAGCGCTGATGAAGCACTTCCACTGCCGCCCGGATTCGCGTGGAAGCTCGGCCACGGCTTCGAGACCGACGACAAGACTCAGCAGATCATGCTGTCAGCCATCCTGCTCGGCATCGCGATGATCTACCTGGTGATGGCGGCGGTGTTCGAGTCGGCGCTGTATCCGCTGTCGATCATCACCTCGATCATCTTGGCCATCGTCGGCGTGTACTGGTTCTTGTTCGTCACGCGCACCACGATCACCTTCATGGCCATGATCGGCGTCAGATCCTGATAGGCGTGGTGGTGAACATCGGCATCGTGCTGGTGGCGCACATCAACGACCTGCGCGCCACCGGCATGGAACGCATGAGGCCATCGTCCAGGCGGGCCGCGACCGCCTGCGTCCGATCCTCATGACGACCATGACGACGTTGCTCGCGATGTCGGCGCTGGCGCTGGGGGATGCGCAGGTGGGCGGCGACAGCGCGGGCGGCGGCGGGCCTGCCTATTCGCCGATGGCGCGCGCCATCATCGGCGGGCTGGCGTTCTCCTCGATCGTGTCGCTCTACGCGGTGCCAGCCTTCTACGAATGGTTCGACGATCTCAACCAGTGGCGCCAGCGCATCCGCCTCACCGCACGCGGCTGGCTCGCCGCGGGTGACCAGCCCGCGAGCGCTCAGCGCAACAGCACCTGATAGATCTGCCAGTAGTCGTCCGCCAGGATCTGCGGAGCCGAGGGCGCGAGCGCCGCAACGCCACCGCTGTTTCCGGGGATGACGCCCGCCAGTGAATCACCCAGCGGCACCGTGTCGCCCTCGGCCCGATACTGCGCGACTTCGCGCAGCAGCTCCACGCAGCCCTTGATATCGCCGGCGATGTCCTTGCGGGACTTCACCAGCGCGAGCGCTTCAGCGATTGCCGCCATCAGTTCCTCGCACTCCGCCCGCGAACCGTATTGCACTTCCTGCACGCGCCGCGCCAGCGCGTCCTTGGCGCGCGGCGCGAGCCCGCGTGCGCTGAGGCGCACTCCCAGCACCAGCGCATAGCCGATGGTCGCGAGATTGATGGCGCGCTTGCCTTCGACGCCGAGACCGGGGAACGCCGGGCACTGCTCCTGGCGCAAGGTCTCGCGCTCCTCGCGGATACGTCCCGCCTCAGCCAGCGCTTCCTCCACCGGCACGCGCAGGTGCGCCACTTCGACTGCCACCTTGCGCCGGCGGAAGTAGTGCCAGATGCGGTTGAGCGCCCGCAGGCGCTGCGTGGCTTCATCGAGCACGCGCTGCCGCTCGGCCGCGACATCCTCGGCCTCGGCCAGCCGTTTCTCCGCTTCGGCCACCTTCGCGTTGAGCTGCTGGTTGAATTCGAACGTCTGGCGCCGGCGCTCACGATCCTCCTGCTGGCGCTCGAGCTCGCTGGCGAACGTCGCGAGCTGCCCGTTACACGCCCGCCACAGGCCGCGCAGCTGGTAGTACACGAGCGCCACGTACCCGGCGTCGGGATTGCCGAGCAACGCTTCGACGCCGTCGAGCTGCTCCTGGACGCGCGTCGTGGTGGCGAGCTGCTGCTTCACGCGCTCCTTGAGCGCGTAGACCTCGTCCTGGAGCGAGGCATGCGCCTTCTTGAGCCCGGCACGATTCTTGAAAAGCTGAACGAGCCGCTCGTCGTCCTGCGGTTGTTTCTTGCGGGTAAACGACAGCTTGAAGAGATTGAGCGTCTGCAGAATCGCCACTACAGCACCGGCTGCTTTGCCGTGCGGGTTTCGAGGCCCGCTCCGGCTGTGAGTTCGTTCAACGCATTCGCGCGATCACTGGCATTTCCGGCTGCGGCTCGCAGCGAGTCGTAGCGTCGAACCGATGCCCGCGTTCGGCGCAGTACTCGAGCCACTTGTTGAGCAGAACATTGCGCGCCCAGCGTCGCCCGAGCACGCGACGCGAATTGTGCAGCACGCGCGCCTGGTCGCGCAGGTGGCGCGGCAGCGAGTGCCGGCGCCAGCCGGCGCAGCTGGCCGCCTCGGCGAGGCGCGCATCCCGATAGATGCGGATCTGCATGTCCGGGGTGACCACGGGGCCCGCCGCGTCCTCGAGCACGTAGCTCAGGTCGAGCGTGGTGGTGAAGCGCGCACGCTCGGCGACGCGCAAATGCAGGCTGACGTCACCGGCCACGCGCGACACGTGCTCGCCTTCGATATTCGCGAGATCCGGCAGGATCCAGCCGAGCCGGACGTAATTGCTTTCGTAAAGCGTCATGAGCCCGACGAAACTGCCGGGGCGCGCTCTCCACGACACGACGCACAGGTCATCGCTCAACATGGGCCGAATATAGCACAGGAAAATGTGCGTCCCGTGCGGCCGGCTGCGACGCATCTCACAGCTCGAGCGTGCATCTCACGGGCGCACGCGGCGCTCCAGACCGGTCCGGTCCAGAATGCGGCTGGAGATTTCCTCGATGGAGCATTCCGTGGTATCGAGGTACGGGACGCCGGTGCGATTGAACAGCGCCTCGGCCGCGCGTACCTCGAACTGCACCTGTTGCGCAGACGCATAGCGGCTGTCCGGTCGACGCTCGTTGCGGATCTGCTGCAGCCGGTCGGGCTTGATCGTGAGTCCGAAGAGCTTGCGCTGGTAGGCGCGCAACCCCGCTGGCAGCGCCGCCGACTCGAGCTCGTCTTCGGTGAGCGGGAAATTAGCCGCGAAAACGCCGTATTGCAGGGCCAGGTACAGGCAGGTGGGCGTTTTCCCCGAGCGCGACACGCCGACCAGCACCACGTCCGCGCGCTCGTAGTCGCGCACGCCTGCGCCGTCATCGTTGGCCAGCGCAAAATTCGTGGCGTTGATGCGCGTCGTGTAGGCGTTGAGATCCGAGATGCTGTGCGCGCGTCCGCTGGCGTGCGACGAGGCGACGGCGAGCTCGGCTTCGAGCGGACCGAGAAAGGCGTCGAAAAAATCCAGGAACAATCCGTCGGCCTGCTTGACCACGGCGCGCAGCTCGTCCTGGACCAGCGTGCTGAATACGATCGGGCGCACGCCGTCGGTCTGCGCGGTGAGATTGATCCGGCGCACGGTTTCGGCTGCCTTGTCAAGCGTGGAGATAAATGGCAGAGTCACCGGTCGGAATTCCAGGCCGTCGAATTGCGTGAGCAGGCTGTGCCCCATGGTTTCTGCGGTCACGCCGGTCTGGTCAGAAACGAAGAAGACGGTTCTACGGTTCACTACGGTTCATCCCACGAGCATCCCGCGGCAGAGTGTTCCACTCCCTTGCCGTCCGACACAAGAGGTTCCGGCCAAAGCTGATCGTGCGCACGCGCCGCCAGGGCAATTGCGCACAGGTATCATGGGCGCGACCTGCGCAGAGTTGTCCTGGGAGCAGTCTTGACGTCTTACATCCTGCCGTTCGACCAAGTAGGCATGCGCGACGTGCACATCGTCGGCGGCAAGAATGCCTCGATCGGCGAGCTGATCCGCCACCTGTCGGGACTCGAGATACGCGTACCGCAAGGATTCGCGACCACAGCGCAGGCGTATCGTGACTTCCTCGCGCAGGGCGAGCTCGACCACCGCATCGCCGGCGCCCTTGATGGGCTCGACGTCGACGACCTGGAACGCCTGGCGCGCACGGGCGCGCAGATCCGTGCGTGGATTCTCGCCACGCCGTTCCCACGACAGCTCGAGCAGGATGTCGTTGGCGCCTGGCACGAGATGCAGGCCGGCGGTGACATCGCCGTGGCGGTGCGTTCTTCCGCGACCGCCGAGGACCTGCCAGAGGCCTCGTTCGCGGGACAGCAGGAGACGTTCCTCAACGTACGCGGCCGCGACAACCTGCTCGCGTCCATGCACGAGGTGTATGCCTCCCTCTTCAACGACCGCGCGATCGCCTACCGCGTCCACCAGGGGTTCAAGCACACGGACGTCGCGCTTTCGGTAGGCGTGCAACACATGGTCCGCAGCGATCTCAGCTCGAGTGGCGTCATGTTCACGCTCGACACGGACTCGGGCTTTCGCGACGTGGTCTTCATCACGGCCTCCTATGGTCTCGGTGAAACGGTCGTGCAGGGCGCTGTCAATCCGGACGAGTTCTACGTCTACAAGCCCGCACTGCGTTCCGGGCATCTGCCGATCCTGCGGCGCAATCTCGGCGGCAAGGCCATCAAGATGATCTACGCGGAGCCGGGGGGCTCCGAGCGGGTGCGCACCGTGGACGTGCCAGCCGCCGAGCGCGCGCGCTTCTGCATCGGCAACGACGACATCATCGCGCTCGCCCGCCAGGCACTCGCCATCGAGGCGCACTACGGTTGCCCGATGGATATTGAATGGGGCAAGGACGGCTCCGACGGCCAGATCTACATCCTGCAGGCGCGACCCGAGACGGTGCAGAGCCGCGCGGGCCGCTCGATTCAGCGCTTCACGCTCAAGGATCGCTCGCGCGTACTCACCCACGGCCGCAGCATCGGTCAGCGCATCGGCGCGGGCCCTGCGCGAGTGGTTCGCGACGTGCGCGAGATGGCGCGCGTGCAAAGCGGTGACGTGCTGGTCGCAGACATGACCGACCCCGACTGGGAACCGGTGATGAAGCGCGCCGCGGCGATCGTGACCAACCGCGGCGGGCGCACTTGTCACGCCGCGATCATCGCGCGCGAGCTGGGAATTCCGGCGGTGGTCGGCTGCCGTGATGCAACCGAGAAGATCCGGGAGGGGCAGGAAGTGACGGTGTCGTGCGCCGAGGGAGATACCGGCCACGTCTACGAGGGGCTCCTCGACTTCGAGCGCCGCCAGATCGAGCTCGACGCGCTGCCGCCAGCGCCGGTGCGCATCATGATGAATGTCGGCAATCCGGATCGCGCCTTCGACTTCGCCGGCATTCCGCACAAGGGCGTGGGGCTCGCGCGCCTCGAGTTCATCATCAACCGCATGATCGGCGTGCACCCGCGCGCGCTCCTCGAGTTCGAGCGCCAGGACGCCTCGCTCAAGGACACGATCCGGAATCAGATGGCGGGGTATTCCGACCCGGTCGCCTTCTACGTGGAAAAGCTCGCCGAGGGCATATCGCAGATCGCGGCCGCGTTCGCTCCAGAGCCGGTCATCGTGCGGCTCTCGGACTTCAAGTCGAACGAGTACGCCAACCTGATCGGCGGGCGCCAGTACGAGCCGCACGAAGAGAACCCGATGCTCGGCTTCCGTGGCGCCTCGCGCTACGTTGACGAGACCTTCCGGCCCTGTTTCGAGCTCGAATGCCGCGCGCTCAAGCGCGTGCGCAACGACATGGGCTTGCGCAACGTCCAGGTGATGGTGCCGTTCGTGCGCACCGTCAAGGAGGCGGCTCAGGTCACGCAGCTGCTGGCAGCGAACGGGCTGGAGCGTGGCAAGGACGATCTCAAGCTCATCATGATGTGCGAGCTGCCCACCAACGCCCTGCTCGCCGAGCAATACCTCGAGTACTTCGACGGCATGTCGATCGGCTCGAACGACATGACGCAGCTCACGCTCGGTCTCGATCGCGATTCGGCCATCGTTGCCAAGGCTTTCGATGAGCGCGACGACGCCGTGAAGGCGCTGCTCGCCATGGCGATCGGCGCCTGCCGCAAGCAGCGCAAGTACATCGGCATCTGCGGCCAGGGACCCTCGGATCATCCCGAGTTCGCGCGCTGGCTGGTCGACCAGGGAATCGACAGCCTGTCGCTCAACCCGGATACCGTCATCGAGACCTGGCTGTTCCTCGCGGGCGACTCGGTCGCCTGACTGCGCTGCCTATTCCTTGGTCAGACCCTGCACCGCCGCCTCCGAGTGCTGGCGGTCGCGGTCATCGAACAGGCGCACCCTCACCGCCGCGATCGTGCCCGGATCGAGGCAGCGGACGTTCACGCTGAAGCCGTCCGGGTTGGAACGCGGCACGTAGTAGGACTTCACTCCGCAGCGACGGCAGAAGAGGTGGCGCGCCACGCCGCTATTGAACTGATACTCGGCCAGGGCCTCGCTGCCCTTGAGCAGGCGGAAGCGCGACGCCGGCACGATGAGATGCAGGTAGGCCGTCATGGTGCAGATCGAGCAGTTGCACTCGAGCGCCTCGATGCAGGCAGGAGCCACGACCTCGAAGCGCACGGCACCGCAGTGGCAACCACCCACATGCGTGACCTGCGCCGGGCTCGCAGCGCTCATCGGGCTCAGCGGGCGGGCGGCGGGCGGCGTTGTGCCGCCTGTGGCAGACCTGCGATCACTGCGGCGTCCTGCGCAAAGCTCGCCGGGTCGCGCAGATAGTCGAGCGCCATGTCCGTCGCATCGCTGCCCCAGAAGATACGCCCGTCCATGACGATCGTCGGCACGCCAAACGCTCCAGCCGCGATGGCGGCATCCGTGTTGGCGCGCAACGCCTGCTTGACCTCCTCGCGCCCGAGCGCCTGCTCGGCATCCGCCACGCCGAGCTCTGCCAGCAGTGAAGACCAGGCGTGCGCATTGTCCGGGATGTGCCCGTCACGCCAGACGAACTCGAACAGGCGCCGCACCACCGCGGGACTCTCGCCCAGGTGA
>CAWIYW010000004.1:0-79075 GCA_963840405.1 uncultured Gammaproteobacteria bacterium | reverse complement strand
ATGGCGAGTCGCAGGAGCTTCAACGGGTTGAAGGGATGTGCCTCGGGAATCGTGAGCGGGATGCCATCGCGCCGTGCACGCCAGCGCACCTGCGTGTAGGTGAACACTCGCTTCGGCGCGATCTCAGCCGGACCGAGCTGGCCCCAGTGATTCAGCATCCCGGCGAAGAGTACCGGTCGCAACTCGAGCTCGCAGAGACCGTCGAACTCGGGCAGCCGCGGCAGTTGCAAATACGCATAGGGCGAGATGAAGTCGAAATACCACTGTGCGCGCGTCATGGCCTGCCGGTGAGCCACGCGGCACCATCGAGATCGAGATTGCCGCCGGAGAGGATGATGCCGATGCGAGCGCCGCGGGCATCGATCTTTTTCTCCAGCAGCGCCGCAACCGGCACCGCTGCGGAAGGCTCGATCAGCACCTTGAGGCGCTCGAGCACCAGCCTCACAGCCGCAACGATGGCAGCTTCGGAAACGCTCGCCATGTCGTCGACCAGGCGCCGGATGATCGCGAAGTTGCGCACGCCGAGCGAGGCGCGCAATCCGTCCGCGATCGTCTGCGGGGCATCGAGCAGTACGCGCTCGCCGCTGCGAAACGAGCGGCAGGCGTCGTCGGCGAGCTCAGGCTCCACCCCGATTACGCGGATCGCCGCGTCGATCCCTTTCGCCGCTATCGCCGTGCCGCTGATGAGGCCGCCACCGCTCACCGGCACCATGAGCAATTCGAGCCCGGGCTGCTGCTCGAGAAACTCGAGCGTCGCGGTGCCCTGCCCCGCGATCACGCGATCGTCGTCGTAGGGGTGAATGACCTCGAGATGACGCTCACGCAACAACTGCGCGAGCGCTTTCTCCCGCGCGACTATGCCGGGCTCGCACAGCACGACCTCGGCTCCCGCGCGTCGCACCGCCGCGATCTTCACCGCCGCGGTATTTATCGGCATGATGATCACCGCCGGCATACCGCGCCGCTGCGCGGCGAGTGCCAGCGCCGTACCGTGATTCCCGGAGGAATGGGTCGCAACGCCGACGCCTGCCACCGCCGCGGGCAGCGATTGCACCGCGTTGGTGGCGCCGCGCAGCTTGAAGGCGCCGCCCCGCTGCAGGTTCTCGCACTTGAAGAACACTTCGGCGCCGAGCTGCTCGCTCAGTTGCTCATCGTGCAACACGGGCGTTCGACGCACGTAGGGCTCGATGCGAGTCGCCGCCTGGCGGACCGAGTCGAAGTCGGGCTCCGGCGCATCGCGCGGCGCGGGCTGGGTCAGCATGCGGCGCTCACGGAGGATCTGCGGGCGCAGCGAGCGCGGGCGCGAACAGGCGCTCCCGGTAGTACTGCAGCTCCCGCACCGAATCGCGGACGTCTTCGAGCGCCAGGTGCGACGAGGGCTTGGTGAACCCCGCCGCGACCTCCGGTGCCCAGCGACGCGCCAATTCCTTGAGCGTGCTCACGTCGAGGTTGCGGTAGTGAAAGAAACGCTCGAGCTCGGGCATGTGGCGGGCGAGAAAGCGCCGGTCCTGACAGATGCTGTTGCCACACATCGGCGAGGCACCCGCATCGACGAACTGTCCGAGGAATTGCAGGGTGAGACGCTCCGCGTCTGCCACTGAAGTCGTGCTGGCGCGTACACGGGCGACGAGCCCGGAAGTCCCGTGCTGACGGCGGTTCCACTCGTCCATCAGCTCGAGCACGCCGTCTACCTGGTGAATCGCCAGCACCGGTCCCTCGGCCAGCACGCGCAGGTGCTTGTCGGTCACCAGCGTCGCGATCTCGATGATGTGATCGATGTCGGGCTTCAGGCCCGTCATCTCGAGATCGATCCAGATCAGGTTTTCGGGGTGCTTGAGCATGGCGGGGCGCGCGGATTGCGAGGCATATTACCAGAGGCTAAGCTCCGCACGCCGCACCGGCGCCGTGATGCAACCCCTAACCGCCACCTTCCTGCTCCTGCTGCTGCTCGTGGTCTCGTGCCGCTTGTGGCTGCTCGCCCGGCAATGCGCGCGTGTACGCGCCGCGCGCAGCAGCGTGCCCGCCGCCTTCGCCGGGGCGATTCCGCTCGCCGCTCATCAGAAGGCCGGCGACTACACCATCGCGCACGCGCGCCTGGGCGCGGTCGAAGCGGTCGTGGACGCCTTGCTGCTCGCGGCGATCACCTGGGGCGGCGGTCTCGCCTTGATCGACGAGTGGTGGCGCGGCTGGCAGCTCAGCGGCGTGTGGCTCGGTATCGCGGTGATCGTCTCGCTCTACCTCTGCATCGCCCTCATCGGCTCGCCCCTGTCGCTCTATCGCGTTTTCGGGATCGAGGCGCGCTTCGGCTTCAACCGCACGACCTGGAAACTCTATCTGGCAGATCTCCTCAAGGGCGTGTTGCTGGGACTGGTGCTGGGTGTTCCGCTGCTCGCCGCGATCCTGTGGTTGATGCTCGCAGGCGGCACGCGTTGGTGGCTGTTCGCATGGCTGGTGTGGGCCACGTTCAGCCTGCTGCTCGCCTGGGCATACCCGGTATTCATTGCGCCTCTCTTCAATCGCTTTCGCCCCGTGGACGATGCCGGCCTGGCGCAGCGCCTCGAGTCGCTCCTCAGTCGCTGCGGCTTCGCGAGTCGCGGGGTCTTCGTCATGGACGGATCACGCCGTTCCGCGCACGGCAATGCCTACTTCACCGGGCTCGGCGCGCAGAAGCGCATCGTGTTGTTCGACACGCTGCTCGAACGTCTCACCGGCGCCGAAGTGGAAGCGGTGCTCGCCCACGAGCTGGGACATTTCCGCCTGCGACACGTGCGCAAGCGGCTGGCGCTCAACCTCGTCGCAGGCCTTGCCGGATTGTTCGTGCTGGCCTGGCTCGCGCAGTGGCCAGCCTTTTTCGCAGCGTTCGGCCGCGCGCAGCCGTCGGCACATGTGGCCCTCGTCCTGTTCGCACTCACGCTGCCCATCGTGACGTTCTGGCTGGCGCCTCTCGCGGCGGCGTGGTCGAGGCGTCACGAGTACGAGGCCGACGAGTTCGCGCGGCGGCACAGCGACGCGCGCGAGCTCGCTTCCGCGCTGGTGAAGCTTTATCGCGAGAACGCCACCACGCTCACGCCGGATGCGCTGTACTCGGCGTTCTTCGATTCGCATCCACCTGCGACGGTGCGCATCGCGCGCCTCACGGCGACCTGAGCGGATGCCGCTTTCCGGTGGGCCCCCAACGGGGTCGTCCGAACCGCTCGCCGGGCGCGTCATTGCGAGTCATGGACGGCACGTGCTCGTCGAGACGACACCGGGGAGCCGCCATCCCTGCACCCTCTTTGGCCGGCGCCTCGACGCGGTGTGCGGCGATGACGTGCGCTGGCAGCCCGCCGAACGCGATGGGCCCGGCCTCGTGGTCGAGCGCTTGCCGCGGCGCACGGCGCTCGCGCGCGCGGACTCGCGCGGACGTTCCGAAACACTCGTGGCCAATCTCACCCAGCTCGTAGTGGTGAGCGCGGGTCTGCCCCGCCCCGACTTCTTCGTGATCGATCGCTATCTGGCCGCGGCCGAAGCGGCGGGCATCGCTGCGAGTGTGGTGCTCAACAAGACCGACCTCGCCGAGTCGCGCGAGGCGCTGCTCGAACTCGAGACGTATGCGGCCATGGGTTACCGCACGCTCGAATGCTGCGCGCTGACGGGAGCGGGAATTCCGTCTTTGCGCGGCACACTGCGCGAAGAGTTGAGCGTACTGGTGGGCCAGTCCGGCGTCGGCAAGTCCTCGCTCGCCAATCGCCTGCTCCCCGGGCTCAACGCCGAAACCGCTGAGCTGTCGCGCGCGACCGTCGAGGGCACTCACGTGACCAGCGTGGCGACGCTGCATCGGCTGCCCGAAGGCGGCGCCATCGTCGACTCGCCCGGCGTGCGCGATTTCGCACCGGCGCTCGAGCGCCTGGTCGATCCCGCCTCGGCATTTCGTGAATTCCGCGAGCCCGCCGCGAGCTGCCGGTTCTCGGACTGCCGGCACCTTCGCGAGCCGGACTGCGGCGTGCGCGCAGCGCTCGCCAGCGGCGCCATCACCGCCCGACGCTATGAGAGCTATCGTCGATTGACCCGCCTGCAAGCGCGTTTCGCCGAAGCGGATGCGCCACGCCCGCGTCGTTAGGAAAGCTACATGACCTGGCGGCCGGTCAGGGCGTGCGCGAGCGTACCGCCATCGACATACTCGAGCTCGCCGCCGACCGGCACACCGTGAGCGATCCGCGTCGCGCGTATGCCGCGCCGCGTCGCCATCTCGCCAGATGACGTGCGCGGTCGCGTCGCCCTCCACGGTCGGGTTGGTCGCGACGATCACTTCGCGCACCACGCCGTCCAACAAGCGTGCGTCGAGCTCGCCGAGCCCGAGTTGCTCCGGGCCCACGCCATCGAGCGGCGACAGATGGCCCATGAGCACGAAGTAGTGTCCGCGGAAACTCCCGGACTGCTCCGACCGCCACGACGTCTGCGGGCGACTCGACCACGCACAGGAGCGAGGCATCGCGCTGGTCGGGGCGCAGAGTCGGGCACAACTCGCCCTCGGTGAGCATGCGACAGGTGCTGGCAATGGCCGATGTCCCGTCGACCGCATCGCCGAGAGCTGCGGCCAGTTCGCGCCCGCCGTCGCGGTCGCGTTCGAGCAGGTGGAACGCCATGCGCTGCGCGCTCTTGGGACCGACGCCGGGCAGGCAGCGCAACGCCTCGATGAGACGTGCCAGGGTCGGGGAGTATTTCATCGCGGCGAAAAATCCGCGCGCGTGCAGCGTTTCACAGCGGCAGCTTGAATCCCGGCGGCAGGTTCACGCCGCCCATCAGCCCGGAGAATTTTTCCTGCACGCGCGCTCTCCACCTTGCGCACGGCATCGTTGACGGCCGCCGCCACCAGGTCTTCGAGCATATCGCGGTCATCGCCGACCGCGGCCGGGTCGATCTGCACGCCACGGACCTCGTGCCGCCCGTTCATGGTGACACGCACCATTCCGCCGCCCGATTCGCCGGTGACTTCGAGCGCGCCGAGCTCGGCCTGCGCCTTCTGCATGCTCTCCTGCATCTGCTGCGCCTGTCGCATCAGATTGCCGAGCCCGGGTTTCATCATGTCCTCCGTTCATCCTCAGCTCAGTGGGTTTGATCGAGTCGCGCAACAACGTCGGCGCCGAACCGTTCCTTGAGGGCGCGCACCGTGGCATCGTTCTCGAGTTCGACTCGCGCCGCCGCGACGCGTTCCTCGGCCGCGCGCGCCGATTGGCGCGCCGGCGTGTCCAGTCCGGTTCGGCGAGCTCGATGTCCAGCTGCACGTCGGCGGCCCAGCTGGCGCGTGAGCCCTTGCGTGAGCATCTCTTCGGTCTGCGGGGTGCGATAGTGCGCACCCCGCCGGTCGAGGAGCAGGTGCATCCGGTCTCGCCTCGTGGCTGGCGAGCGAGCAGTTGCAGAGCAGCTGCCGTGCCGCACCCTGCACGTCGAGCGCCGCGATAAACGCTTGCCAGTCCGCCACGCGCCGGTGGCGACTGTGCGGACGCCGCGGCGTGCCCGCCGCGCTTCGCCTCCTGCTGGCCGCATGCGGGCGCCGCCCGCCGGCGTCGTGACGCTCTCCGCCGGGCGGAACGCCAGCATGCGCAACAGGATCATCTCGAAGCCGCCGCGAGCCTCCGGGCGCCAGCTCGAGATCGCGGCGGCCCAGGATCGCGATCTGGTAGTAGAGCTGCAGATCCTCGGCCGTGATGCGCGTGGCGCCAGCGCGTCGAGCGCCTGTTCCGGAAATCGACTCGCCGGCGGAATATCCGGCCACGGCCTGGCGCAGCGCGACCTTCTGGATCAGCGCCGCCAGCTCATCGAGCGCTGCTGCGTAGTCGGGTGCGTGCTCATCGAGCGCTGCTGACTTCGCGCATCACCGCCGGCCGCGTCGCCGGCGGCAATGGCCTCGAGCAACTGCACGGTGCGCGTGCGATCGATGGTCCCGAGCATGGCGCGAGCATCCGCTTCCGTCAGCTGCGCCGCCGCCGAATGCGATCAGCTGATCGAGCAGGCTGAGGCCATCGCGCAGACTGCCGTCAGCGGCACGCGCCAGCAGCTCGAGCGCGGCGGGCTCCGCCGGGATGCTTCTCCTGCCGCGCGATGTACGTGAGGCGCGCCGCGATGGCGGCAGCCGGCAGGCGCTTCAGGTTGAACTGCAGGCAGCGCGACAGCACCGTCACCGGCAGCTTCTGCGGATCGGTGGTCGCCAGCAGGAACTTGACGTGCGGCGGCGGCTCCTCGAGCGTCTTGAGCAACGCATTGAAGGAATGCGCGGACAGCATGTGCACTTCGTCGATCAGGTACACCTTGTAGCGGCCGCGCGTCGGGCGCGTACTGCACGTTGTCGAGCAGCTCGCGCGTTTCGTCGACCTTGGTGCGCGACGCCGCGTCGACCTCGAGCAGGTCGACGAAGCGGCCCTCGTCGATCTCGCGGCAGGCCGAGCAGTCGCCGCAGGGACGCGAGCTCACGCCGGTCTCGCAATTGAGCGACTTGGCGAGAATGCGCGCGATCGTGGTCTTGCCGACGCCGCGCGTGCCCGTGAACAGGAAGGCGTGGTGCACCCGGCCGCTGTCGAGCGCGTTGGCTGAGCGCGCGCACGCACGTGCTCCTGCCCGACCAGCTCGGCGAAACTCGCGCGGGCGCCATTTGCGCGCGAGGACGACGTAGCTCATGATCTGCTCACTGCTAATCGGATGGCGGCAACCCGCACCAGCACGTCTCCGGCGCCCGATCAGTGCCGCTACCGCTGCTCCCTTCCGGGCCTGACGGGGTTCACGGCGGATCGTCGCGAAGACGCCAAGCGGAGCCGCCATAGAACGATTTCGTCGCCTCGACTCAGATTGGCGGAGAGGGTGGGATTCGAACCCACGAACACCCGTGAGGGTGTTACTGGATTTCCAGTCCAGCGCCTTCGACCGCTCGGCCACCTCTCCGCGCATTTTTCTCGCCGTCGGGACGCAGTTTTTCGTCGTCCGTGACGGAAAGTCTGGTCGTGAGAAGGCGCGCAGGTTACCCGAGGCCCCGGGGTGCCGCAACGGACGGCTCGATGGGCTACTTCGGCGGCGCCGGCTCGCCCGACCGCGCCGGTCGGGAAAATACGACGGTGGCGCGTCCAGGCAGCCGTCCGCCCTCGGTGCGCGGCGGCTCGGGCTCGCGAGCTCGGGGATCTTGAGCGCATTGCGGGTATCGGGCGGCTCGAGCCCGGCCGGCACCTCCAGCGGCGGAACGGCTGGCGCCCGTGCCACTCGGCGGTGCGTCGCAGGCAGGATGTCGACTGCAACCGACCGCGGATGCGGCCAGCATCACCACCGCGCTGATCGACTCTGCATGCGTGTCGCTCAATGAAGAATCTCCGCCCGCTGCAGCGCGCTGCGAACCTGCTCGTGATAGCGCGACGCCAGCGGGGTCAATGGCAAACGAATGCCGTGTCCGATCAGTCCCATCTCCGCCAGGGCCCACTTGGTCGGGATCGGGATTCGATTCGACAAATAGCACCTGATGCAGTTCTCGCAAGCGCCGGTCGAGCGCACTGACGCGCTGTCGCGTCCTCGCGCGTGGCGCCGCGGCGCATAGCTCGTGCATGAGCCGCGGTGCCACGTTGGCCGTCACCGAAATGACCCCGCGCGCACCGGCCGCCATCAGCTCGTGGGCGGTGGCGTCGTCGCCGCTCAGCAGCTCGAACGTCGAGGGACAACCGGCCACGATCTGCCGGCGCACGCTCGAGATCGCCGGTCGCTTCCTTGAGACCGCCGACGTGCGGTACGCGCGCCAGGCGGATGACCGTCTCGGGCAGCAGATCGACACCGGTGCGCGACGGCACGTTGTAGGCGATGACCGGCACGCTCGCAGCCTCGGCGACCGCGCGAAAATGCTGGTAGAGGCCTTCCTGCGTCGGCTTGTTGTAGTAGGGCGTCACCACCAGCAAACCATCCACGCCAGCGGACGACAGCTCGCGCGCGCGCTCCACGGTGCGCGCCGTCGAATTGGTGCCGGCGCCCACGACGATCGGCATGCGCCCGCGGCAGCTGACGCAGCGCCCGCCGCACCAGCTCACCGAGCTCGGCCTCGGTCAGCGTCGGCGACTCGCCCGTGGTGCCGCCGACGACCAGCGCATCGGTGCCCTCGTCGGCGTGAAAACGCAGCAGTTGCTCCCAAGCCTGGAAGTCAATCGCGCCGTCAGCCGTCATTGGTGTGACGACCGCAACCATGCTGCCACCGAACATCGTCTCGCGCTCTGGACCGGGGCTTGAGAAAGTGCGCGATGGTACGTGCCGCGGCGCCCGGCAGGCAAGCTCGGAGCCGAGGGCAGCTCTGCACAGGTCTCATGAGGCGCATTGTGTGAGCTGCCCGAGTGTTTTCACACCGGCGGCAATCCCGTACACTCGCTCGCGCCAGCTCGACCGAGACCGCCGGCCCCGGTCAGATGAAGCAACACCTGGCGATTTCCGCCATCGGCAGCGACCGGACCGGCATGGTCCACGACCTGACCCGCATCGTCGCCGACTGCGGCGGCAGCATCAGCGAGAGCCGCATGACCGCGCTTGGCAGCGGAGTTCGCCATGCTGCTGCTGGTGAGCGGCAACTGGCACGCCCTCGCCCGCCTCGAGACCGAGCTCAAGAAGCTCGCCGACACCGGCAATCTCAGTCTGCAGCTGCGGCGCACCGAGCAACGCACTGCGCGCAGCGACCATCTTGCCCTACTCCGTCGATGTCGTGTGCCTCGACCAGACCGGAATCGTCTCCAGCTCTCCGGGCTTTTTCTCCGTCGCGGGGCATCGACATCGCCGAGCTGTCGACACGCGCAGCTACGCCGCCGCCCACACCGGCGCGCCGATGTTCGCCGTGCAGATGATCGTCAACGTGCCGAGCCGCATTCACCTGTCGACTCTGCGCGAGGAATTCCTCGAGTTGTGCGACCAGCTCAACCTCGACGCCATACTCGAACCGGTGAAGATGTGAGGAGCGCAGCGCACGCCATGAGCACTACCCAAGCCGGCAAGGTGGTCACGGAATTCTCGTTGCCCGCCACCGGCGGCAAGTCGTGGTCCCTGAAAGCCGCAGCGCGGCAGCAACGTCGTGGTGTACTTCTATCCCGCGCGACGACACTCCGGGCTGCACACGCGAGGGCGAGGCCTTCCGCGAGCTGCAGCGCCAGTTCGCTGCCGCCAACGCCGTCATCGTCGGCATCTCGCCCGACAGCGTGGCTTCGCACGAGAAGTTCAAGGCCAAGATGCGCTTCCCGTTCGAGCTGCTGAGCGACGAGGAGCGGCGCGTGTGCAAGCTCTTCGACGTCATCAAGCCGAAGAGCCTGTATGGCCGCAAGTTCATGGGCGTCGAGCGCAGCACCTTCCTGATCGATGCCGCGGGCAAGTTGCGCCAGGAATGGCGCAAGGTGAAGGTGGACGGCCATGCCGCGCAGGTGCTGCAGGCCGCGCAGGCGTTGTGACAACCGCAGAGAGCGACGGCAGGATGACGATTTGAAAACCGGCAGCACGCGGCGCGAGCGCCGCATCTTCGTGCTCGACACCAACGTGCTGATGCACGATCCGGCGGCGATCTTCCGCTTCGAGGAACACGACATCTACATCCCGATGATCGTGCTCGAGGAGCTCGACGCGGGCAAGAAGGGCCTGTCGGAGTCGGCGCGCAACGTGCGCCAGGTGAGCCGCTTCCTCGATGAGCTGATGCACGCGGCCACCAAGGAGCAGATCGACCACGGCCTGGAGCTGCCGCCGTCCAAGTGCCGGCAACCACGGCAAGAAGCCGTGCAGCGGGCGCCTGTTCTTCCAGACACGCCAGCTCGACTCGGGCCTGCCCGATACGCTTGCCCGGCCATCGGCGCCGACAATCACATCCTCGCCAACACGCTGGCGCTGCAGCAGCGAGTTTCCCGACGCGCGCGTGACCCTGGTGTCGAAGGACATCAACCTGCGCATCAAGGCGGCCATCATCGGCGTGCACGCCGAGGACTACTACAGCGACAAGACCATCGAGGACGCCGACCTGCTGTTCAGCGGCGTCGAAGAGCTGCCGAAGGATTTCTGGGAGAGCAACGGGCAGCGACATCGAATCCTGGCAGGAGGGGAGCCGCACCTACTACCGCATTCGCGGACCGGCGGTGCGCTGACTGGCATCCCAACCAGTTCGTTTACGAAGCGAGCGACAACGGCATCGAGGCCATCGTGCGCGAGTGCGACGGCGAGGTCGCGGTGCTCGAGCTCACGCGCGACTACCGCGGTGAGCGCAGCAACATCTGGGGCATCACGGCGCGCAACCGCGAACAGAACCTGGCGCTCAACCTGCTCATGGATCCGGAGATCGATTTCGTGACCGTGCTGGGCCCCGCCGGCACCGGCAAGACGCTGCTGACGCTGGCGGCGGGCCTGGCGCAGACGCTGGAGACCAATCGCTACACCGAGATCATCATGTCGCGCGTCACCATCCCGCTGGGCGAGGACATCGGCTTCCTGCCGGGCACCGAGGAAGAAAAGATGGAGCCCTGGATGGGCGCGCTCAAGGACAACCTCGAGGTGCTGACGCAGAGCCAGGAGGGCGGCAACTGGGGCCGCGCGCGCCACCAACGACCTGCTGCGCAATCGCATCAAGATCCGCTCGCTCAACTTCATGCGCGGGCGCACGTTCCTCAACCGCTTCATCATCATCGACGAGGCACAGAACCTGACGCCCAAGCAGATGAAGGCGGTGGTGACGCGTGCCGGGCCCGGGGACCAAGATGGTCTGCCTGGGCAATATCGCGCAGATCGACACGCCCTACCTCACCGAAACCACCTCGGGCCTGACCTACGTCGTCAACCGCTTCCGCGGCTGGGCCGTATTCCGGCCATATCACGCTGGTGCGCGGCGAGCGCTCGCGTCTGGCCGACTACGCCTCGGATATCCTGTAGACTCGCCCAGGCGAACGCCCCGACTGCTCCGCGGTCCAATGCCGCGTCGTCAACGCGCCGCTAGACGCTCATGCCCCGATTCATCATCACGCTGTCGCGCTTCCCTGCTTGCCTTTGCCGCGAGCGCCGGCAACGTGGCAGAGGACCTGCCCGACATCGGCACGCCCGTCAACACCATCCTGACGCCAGACGACGAGTACCAGATCGGCGCCATGATCGTGCGCGGCCTGCGGGATGCGGGCCAGATCCTCGACGATCCTGAGCTCACCGAATACGTGCAGACCATCGGCTCGCAGCTCGCCAGCCACACGCAGGGCGGCGGCCGCCCGTTCCACTTCTTCCTGGTCAAGGATTCCTCGATCAACGCATTCGCGCTGCCCGGCGGATTCATCGGCGTGAACGCGGGCCTGGTGCTCGCCACGGCGAATGAAAGCGAGCTCGCGGGCGTGCTCGCGCACGAAATCGCGCACGTCACCCAGCGCCACATTGCACGCAGCATCCAGGCCCAGAGCCGCATGAACCTGGTCTCCACCGCGGCGATGCTGGCAGCGATCCTCATCGGCGCCACTACCGGCGCGGGTGGCGATGTCATGCAGGGAGCGGTCGCTGTCGCCCAGGGAGCAGCGGCGCAGCAGCGACTCAACTTCACGCGCGCCAACGAATACGAGGCCGACCGCGTCGGCATCAGCACGCTCGCCGCGGCCGGGTTCGATCCGCGCGGCATGCCGGCGTTCTTCGAGACGATGGGGCGGCGCGCCGGACTTGCGGGCAGCCGTGTCCCGGAAATGCTGCAGTCACACCCGGTCACCAGCAGCCGCATCGCCGAGTCACGCAGCCGTGCCGCTCAGTATGAAGTCAAGGCCGTGGCCGACAGCCGCAGCTTTGGCCTCGGTCGCGAGCGCTTGCGTCTGCTCAGCCTCCCGCCGGGCACGGATGCGCGCGCGTATTACGCGAAGATCCTCGAAAGCCTCCCCTCTGTCGACGACAACCACCGTTACGGCCAGGCGCTCAGCCTCATGGTATCGGGGGCACCCGAGGAAGCGATCCCCATCCTGCAGGGCCTGAGCGAGCGTCACGAGGACGTCATCCAGTTTCGCAGCGCGCTGGGCGAAGCGCAGATCCTTGCCGGCATGACGGACGAGTCCCTCACCACGTTTGCGCGAGCGCTGGAGCTCTTCCCGCGCAATGTGCCGCTCACGGTGCGCTACGCGGAAGCGTTGCTGCGCGCCGAGCGGCCGCGTCGCGCGCACGAGATCCTGCTGGATCTCTTCAACACGGTGATGCCGACGCCGGACCAGTGCCGCCTGATCGCGGTCGCGGCCAACAGCGCCGGCGATGTCGCTGACTCGTACTACTACATGTCGGAATATCACGTGCTGAGCGGCGATCTCATGCTGGCGATCAACCAGCTGCAGCTCGCACTCGGCGTGCCGGATCTCACCCCGGTGCAACGCGAGCGTTTCCGGGCGCGCATGGACCAGCTGCGCGAATACCTGCCGAAGCGCGAGCAGCGCGTCGCCGATCGGGAACCGTCTCAAGACGGCGACCGCCGCTCCGAGCCGTAGCGCCCTGAGCTAGAATTCTCCCTCCTGACCGGATTCCTTTCGGAGCCCTGCATGCTGAATCGCTCGCGCCTCGCGGCGCTCCAGGGGTGCGCGCTGATCGCACTCGTCCTGCTCGGCGGATGCGCCTCGACCGGTGCGCCGAAAGCCCCGCACCCCAAGGATCCCTTCGAAAACGTCAACCGCGGGATCTACAAGTTCAACGACGTGGTGGACCGTGCCACGCTCAAGCCGGTCGCCAAGGGTTACAAGAAGGTCCTGCCCGAATGGATGCGTAGCGGCGTCAGCAACTTCTTTTCGAACCTGCAGTACCCGGCGACCATTCTGAACCAGCTCTTGCAGGGCAAGCCCGCCCTCGCCGCGCGCGATACCGGGCGCCTGCTCACCAACACGCTGCTCGGGTTTGGCGGCCTGCTCGATCCCGCCTCGCGCGTGGGCCTGGACAAGAACGACGAGGACCTCGGGCAGACGCTCGGCGTATGGGGTGTTCCGTCAGGCCCTTTCATCACGCTGCCCTTTCTCGGACCCACGACGGTTCGCGACGCGCCGTCATCGTTCGCCGAGTTCTTCGTCGATCCGCTCACGTACGCGGACGTCAAGTGGGAGGTCATGTGGGGACTGCGGGCGCTCGACATCGTGAACGTGCGCTCCGAGTTGCTCGTCCTCGACCCGGTCATTGAGAAATCCTTCGACCCCTATGCCTTCGTGCGCAATTCCTGGTTGCAGCGACGCGAATACCAGGTGCGCGACGGCGACGTGCCGGAAGAGGATCTCGAAGAGGGAATGGACCTCGAAGAGGAGCTGCTCGAGGAAGAGCCGTCCGCGGAATCACCGCAGGACGAACCACCAGCAGAAGCTGAACCGCAGCCGGAACCCCCTCAATAGCGGCGGCGATTGAGCGCGCCTAGGCGTCGCGCTTGGCGCCGTCCTCCAACCTCTCCGCGGCCCGCAGGAGATCTTCGACTTCACAGATCCGCGCAATCGCGCGGATCTGCCGCGGCAGCTCGAAGAAGCGGATCTCGCGCTCCTGCTCCCGCGCCCAGCTGACCCACTCGATGAGAACTGCGAGCCCGGCGCTGTCGGCATAGGTCACAGCCGAGAGGTCAACCTTGATGACCTTGGTATCGCCAAAAAGCGCTACGCCATTTTCGAGCGCGGTGCGTGCGGTGCTGTAGCCGAGCACGCCGCGTAGCGCGAATCGTCCGCCGCCGAGCGGCTCCATGCGCAGCATCCCCTGCGCCTGTGCCGCGCTCACGCGGACTTCTTCACGGGCTTCACGCCCTCGGTCTCTAGTCGGCGGATTACCGCCTCGAGCCCCTTCTGATCGATCTCCGCGCCGAAGTCGTCGCGGAAATTCTTGACGTAGCTGATGCCCTCGATGGTGACGTCCCAGGCCTTCCAGCCCTGCTCGGTCTTGCGCATGCTGTAGTTCACCGGCACGCGGGTGCCGTCGTTGCGCTTCACCTCGGTGCGCACCGTCGCGCGATCGGCGTTGGCATCGCCCTTGAACGGCAGGACGACCATGCGATCAGCGGTGAAATCCACCAGCGCGGCGCCGTAGTTCTCGAGCAACGACTGGTAGAACGCATCCACGAACTTCTGACGCTGTTCCGCTGTAGCCGTGCGCCAGTGCTTGCCCAGCACCAACCGCGCCGAATACTGCGTGTCGAAGTGCGGCAGCAGCACCTCATCGACCAGTTGCTCCACCAGCTTCGGGTTCTTGCGATACGCAGCGCGGTTGGCTTCGAGCGCATCGAGCATCTTCTGCGCCGAGACCTCGATGAGCTCGCGCGGACCGAGCGCACTGGCCGCGTCGGCGTCCTTGGCCGCGGTGGTGTTCTTCGCCGCAGTCGCATCCTCGGCCGCGCGCACGCCGGCACCCGCGAGCAGCGCCAACGCCAGCAATCCGCTTACGATCTGCAATCTCATGGAGCTTTTTCCTCCGCCGCCGCCTCGCCGTCCTTGTCGCCCTTGTCCTTGCCCGCGAGACTGAACAGGAATTTGGAGATCAGGTTTTCGAGAACGATGGCCGATTGTGTGAAGTGAATCTGATTGCCGTCCTGGTAATAAGTTTCCGAGCCGCCCGGCCCGATACCGATGTACTGGCCCCCCAGCAGGCCGGCCGTATAGATGCTGGCATCGCTGTCATCCGGAATCTGGTCATAACGCGAGTCGATGCGCAGGGTCACCGCGGCCTTGAATTCCGTGGTGTCGAAGTCGATGGTCTCGACCCGCCCGATGGTCACGCCCGCCATCGACACCGGCGAGCCCACCTTGAGGCTGCCCACGTTCTCGAACTTCGCGAGCAGGTGGTAGCTGGACTCGCCGAAGCGGATCTGCTTGTTGGAGATCTGCGTGGTGAGAAAGAAGAGCGCGGCGAAGCCGAGCAGCGCGAACAACCCGGTACTGAATTCGATGGCGCGTGTCTGGCGCATGCAACTCTCCTAGGGCCTATAGCATCACTGCGGTCAGCATGTAGTCCAGGATCAGGGTAACCACCGCGGAGATCACCACTGTGCGCGTGGTTGCGCGGCCCACGCCCTCCGCCGTAGGCGTGGCGTTGAAGCCCTCGTACACGGCGATCAGGCTGCACGCGACGCCGAACACGCCGCTCTTCAGCACGCCTTCCATCACATCAGCGAGCTGGACGCTCGCGCGCATCTGCGACCAGAACTGACCGGCGTCCACGCCCATCAGCTGCACGCCGATCAGCTGCGCGCCGTAAATGCCGATCCCGCTGAAGATCGCCGCCAGCAGCGGCATGGCGATCACGCCCCCGAGAAAGCGCGGCACGCACACGCGCTGCACCGGGTCGACCGCCATCATCTCCATGGCCGTGAGCTGATCCGTCGCGCGCATCAGGCCGATCTCGGAAGCGAGCGCGGTGCCGGCGCGTCCCGAGAACAGCAATGCGGTCACCACCGGGCCCAGCTCCTTGAGCAGGCCGAGCGCCGCGGCCGTGCCGAGCGATGCCTCCGAGCCGAAGCGTTGCAGCAGGTTCAAGCCCTGCAAACCAAGCACCATCCCTACGAACAGCCCGCACAGCATGATGATCACCAGCGACAGCGTGCCCGTGTTGTACACCTGCTGCACGATCAGCCCGAAGCGGGCGAATGCCGCGGGCGTGTACGCGAGCATTCGCCCAAAGAACAGCATCATGGCGCCCAGCGTGACGACGCCGTGGCGGAGCGTGTACCAGAGCTCGTTGAGCAGCGTCATCCGCGCTTCCCGCGGGCGAGCAGCTGCGAAAGATAGTCAGGCGCGGGATAGTGAAAAGGCACCGGCCCGTCGGCCAGGCCGTTCATGAATTGCTTGACGACTTCGGCGGAGCTCGAGTGCAGTTCCCGCGGGCTGCCGAAGGCCGCGACTTTCCCTTCCGAGAGGAGGTAGGTCTCATCCGCGAGCACGGAGATCTCGTGGACATCGTGTGATACCAGGATGCTCGTGATGCCGAGCGCGTCATTCAGCTGGCGCACCAGCCGCACGATCACGCCCTTCGAGATCGGATCGAGCCCGGCAAAGGGCTCGTCGTAGATCAGAAGCTGCGGGTCCATGACGATGGCGCGGGCCACTGCGACCCGACGCGCCATACCGCCCGAGAGCTCCGCCGGCATCAGCCGCGCCGCGCCGCGCAGGCCAACTGCGTGCAGCTTGGTGAGCACGATGTGGCGGATGAGCGCCTCGGGCAGGTCGGTGTGCTCGCGGATCGGAAAGGCGACGTTCTCGTACACGTCGAAGTCCGTGAGCAGCGCACCGTTCTGGAACAGCATTCCCATGCGTCGCCGCAGCGCGTAAAGCCACCGGCGGTCGAGGGTCGCGAGGTCCTGCCCGTTGACGATGATCGTCCCCCGGTCGGGGCGAATCTGGCCGGTGATCAGCCTGAGCAGCGTCGTCTTGCCCGTGCCGCTCGGGCCCATGATCGCGGTCACGAGGCCGCGTTTCACACGCAGGTCGACGCCGTCGAAGATCCGGCGACCACTCACGGAATAGGACAGGTCGCGGACCTCGACGACGTTTTCGCTCTTCGCGGCGCCGTTCGCGTCGGCAGCGGCATGCGCGTCCTGCGCCATCAGCGGCGGGCGGTCACGCGGCGCTTTCGAGCGCGGCCGCGTAGCGGCCGGTGCGGGCGAGCCCGTTGAGCTTGGCGCGCTTGAAGAACGCCTTCTGCCCGGCGGCGAAGTTGGCCGGGAGTCCGCGCCAGGTGTCGAGCACCGGCGCCTGCAGCGCACGTCCGTAGCTGAAGGAAACCTCCCACGGCAATGGACCCAGCTGGTTGATCAGGCTCAGGTGCTCGGTCGCCTCCTCCGGCCCCTGCCCGCCCGATAGGAACGCGATGCCGGGCACCGCTGCGGGAACATTGCGCTTGAGGCAGCGCACCGTCGCCTCGGCGACTTCCTCGGCGCTCGCGCGCTTCGCATTCTTCATGCCGGAGATGACCATGTTGGGCTTGAGCACGATGCCCTCGAGGCGCACGCGGTGCGCATGGAGTTGCGCGAACACCGACTGCAGGGTCGCGTTCGTCACCTCCTCGCAACGCTCGAGGCTGTGCGCGCCGTCCATCAGGACCTCGGGCTCGACGATCGGGACGATGCGGGCTTCCTGGCAGAGCGCCGCGTAGCGCGCCAGCGCGTGCGCATTGGCATCGATGCCGGTGCGCGTCGGAATGCCGTCCGCGATGTCGATCACCGCACGCCACTTGGCAAAGCGGGCGCCGAGCTTGTAGTACTCGGTGAGTCGTTCGCGCAGGCCATCGAGACCCTCGGTGATGGTTTCACCCGGAAAGCCGGCGAGCGGCTTCGCGCCCGTATCGACCTTGATGCCAGGGATAATGCCATTGCGCGTCAGGTATTCCGGGAACGGCACGCCGTCCTTGGTCTTCTGTCGCAGTGTCTCGTCGTAGAAGATGACGCCGCTGATGTAGTCGGAGGCGCCCGGCGTCGTGAGCAGCAGCTCACGGTAGGCGCGACGGCTCTCTTCGGTGGATTCCAGCTTGATCTTGTCGAAGCGCTTCTTGATGGTGCCGCCCGACTCGTCCGCCGCGAGAATGCCTTTGTCTTTGGCCACCATGCCGCGCGCGATGGTGTCCAGCTCGGTCGCCGTCATGCTGTGATCCTCCGTCTGAATCCACGGGCCCGGCGCGCGCTGGTTTGCTCGCGAGGGCCGCCTGAAGGGCGCAAAAGATAGCAGAAGCAACCGTCACTTGCCGTCCCGGATCGGGCCTCAGACTTCTCAGGGGAACCCTTATAGGACTAGAATAGTCCCAATTCGGTACCCGCCCCGCTCCATGCCGGGCGGGTTACTCGCTGCCAGGAGGGAGTTCCGTGCTTCGCATCAGCAAGCTGACGGACTACGCGACCGTCATTCTCGCCGTGCTGGCGGGCGCACCCGATCGTCTGCACGCCGCCGCCGAGGTCGCGGAGCAGACGCGGCTGTCGCTGCCAACCGTGAGCAAGCTGCTCAAGGTGTTGCAGCGCGCCGGGCTCGTGAACTCGACACGCGGCGCCCACGGCGGCTATCAACTCACACGGCCGGCCTCAGCGATCAGCGCGGCCGCGATCCTCGATGCGCTCGAAGGACCGCTGGCGATCACCGAATGCAGCGGCAAGGACAGTCATTGCGGCATCGAGCACGTGTGCCGCGTGGGCCGCGCCTGGCAGCGCGTCAACTTCGCCATCCGCCGCACCCTGAATGACATCACGCTCGCCCAGCTGGCGGGCCTCGAGGCCGCGCCCATCCGCGCCGTGGAAGCGAATCTCGATCTCCGTGGCACGCGCCCGCCGTCGCGACTGGACCGTTGAGCATGTCCTCGCAGACTCCCGATCTCGAAGCGCTCGTCGGTCAGAAGTACCGGCACGGCTTCGTCACGGACATCGAGGCCGACACGGTTCCGCCCGGCCTGGACGAGGATGTCATCCGGCTCATCTCGCGCAAGAAGGCCGAGCCTGCATTCATGCTCGAGTGGCGCCTCAGGGCCTTCCGTCACTGGCTGACGATGCGCGAGCCGCACTGGGCGCGCGTGCACTACGCGCCCATCGACTATCAGGCGATCTCGTATTACTCCGCGCCCACGTCAAAAACCGACGGGCCGAAGAGTCTCGCGGACGTCGACCCGAAGCTGCTCGAGACCTACGCGAAGCTCGGCGTACCGCTCCACGAGCGCGCGCGCCTCGCCGGCGTCGCGGTCGATGCGGTGTTCGACAGCGTGTCGGTCGCTACCACCTTCAAGGAACGCCTGCACCAGGCGGGCGTCATCTTCTGCCCCTTCTCGGAAGCGGTGCAGAATCACCCCGCCCTGGTGGAGCAGTACCTCGGCTCGGTGGTGCCCTACACGGACAACTTCTTCGCGACGCTCAACTCCGCGGTCTTCACCGATGGCTCGTTCGTGTACGTCCCGAAAGGCGTGCGCTGCCCGATGGAGCTCTCGACCTACTTCCGCATCAACGCCGCCAAGACCGGCCAGTTCGAGCGCACACTGATCGTCGCGGACGCCGGCAGCCACGTAAGCTATCTCGAGGGCTGCACCGCGCCAATGCGCGACGAGAATCAGCTGCACGCTGCGGTGGTGGAACTGATCGCGCTCGATGACGCGCGCATCAAGTATTCCACGGTGCAGAACTGGTACCCGGGTGACGAGCAGGGCCGCGGCGGCATCTACAATTTCGTCACCAAGCGCGGCGAGTGCCGCGGCCGCAACGCGCACATCTCCTGGACTCAGGTCGAGACCGGCTCCGCGATCACCTGGAAATATCCGAGCTGCATCCTCACCGGGGAGAACTCGGTGGGCGAGTTCTACTCGGTCGCCGTGACCAATAACTACCAGCAGGCCGACACCGGCACCAAGATGATCCACATCGGCCGCAACACGCGCAGCACGATCGTCTCCAAGGGCATTTCCGCTGGCCACGGGCAGAACACCTACCGCGGCCTCGTCAAGGTGCTGCCGAGCGCGGCCAATGCGCGCAATTTCACGCAGTGCGATTCGCTCCTGCTGGGGCGCGAGTGTGGCGCTCATACGTTTCCGTATGTGGAGGTGCGCAACGCCACCGCCACGGCCGAGCACGAGGCGACGACCTCGCGTATCGGCGACGACCAGCTGTTCTATTGCCTGCAACGCGGCCTGACCGAGGAAGACGCGGTCAACATGATCGTGAGCGGCTTCTGCAAGACGGTGTTCAAGGAGCTGCCGATGGAATTCGCGGTCGAGGCGCAGAACCTCCTGAGCGTGAGCCTGGAAGGAGCCGTCGGCTGATGGGCGACGTCATGCTCAGGATCAGGAACCTCACGGTCGTGGCCGGCGGCAAGACGGTGCTCAAGGGACTCGACCTCGAGCTGCCCACCGGCGAAGTGCATGCGCTCATGGGACCCAATGGCTCGGGCAAGAGCACGCTCGCCCAGGTGCTCGCGGGCCGCAGCGACTACAGCGTGGAAAGCGGCGAGGTGCAATTTCAGGGTCGCGACCTGCTCGCCATGGCGCCCGAGGAGCGCGCCCGCGCGGGCGTCTTTCTCGGTTTCCAGTATCCGGTCGAGATCCCGGGCGTGAACAACGCCTATCTCTTGAAGGCAGCGCTCAACGCGCAACGCAAGGCGCGCGGCCTGCCGGAGGTCGATGCCTTCGATTTCCTCGGCCTGGTGCGCGACAAGATGAAGCTCATGCACATGGATGAGTCGTTTCTCAGCCGCGCGGTCAACGAGGGATTCTCCGGCGGCGAGAAGAAACGCAACGAGATCCTGCAGATGCTCATCCTCGAGCCCACGCTCGCCATCCTCGACGAGACCGATTCCGGCCTCGACATCGACGCACTCAAGGTGGTGGCGCAGGGGATCGAGTCGCAGCGCGGACCGCAGCGCTCGGTGCTCCTGGTCACCCACTACCAGCGCCTGCTCGAGCACGTCGTGCCTGATCGCGTGCACGTGCTCAGTGATGGGCGGATCATTCGCAGCGGCGATCGCACCCTCGCGCTCGAGCTGGAAAAGCGCGGCTACGACTGGTTGCGCCCGGAGGCACAGCGAGCGTGAACGTCGTTGCCACAGCGCATGACGACCTGCGCGCCTTCGCGCAGTCGCAGCGGCGGCGGGTACGCGCTCTGCCGGGCGGTGCCGCTTGGCAGGCGCGACGCGAACAGGCTCTCGAACGCTTCGCGGACCTCGGTTTGCCGACCGCGCGCGATGAGGGCTGGAAGTACACACCGGTGCGGCTGCTCGACAAGTGGCTGCTCCGTGCCGATGGCGCCGATGCCGTGCCGCTGGCGACGGATGCCTTTCAGTCAAGCCGCCTGGTCCTCGAGAACGTGCGCACGCTGGTATTTCACAACGGCCGGCTGATGCCCTCGTTGTCCGATGCGCTTCCCGACGACCCCGGTGTGCGCTGCCGGACGCTTGCCGAATCGCTCGAGCTGGAGCCGGTGCAACTGCTCGAGCGCATCGAAGTGCCGGGCGATGGCGCCGATGAGCGCATGCCGCTTCTCAACTTCGCGCTGCTCGGCGACGGCCTGGAGGTGAGCGTGGCTGCCGGGGTGACTGCGCCGACGTTGCAGGTGCTGTTTCTTTACTCAGGGTCTGGCGGTGCGGTGCATTCCCGATTGGTGGTCGATGTCGGTTCGCGGGCCCGACTGCGGCTCATCGAGCACCACCTCGCGCTGGGACCTGCGGAAACCGTCGGTAATTGCGTGACCGATATCCGCCTCGCCGCCGGCGGCGAGCTCGAGCACGCCATCCTTGCTGAAGGCGGTGTGCGCGGCATCATTCTCAGTACGACGCTCGCGAAGCTGGCCGAGTCCAGCCGCTGCAGCACGCATCGCATCCTGCTGAGTGGCCTGCTGAACCGGGCCAGCCTGTGTGCGGCGCTCGCGGGCGAGCGCAGCGAGATCGAAGCAAACAGCCTGCTGCTGGCCGATGGCCGCGAGCACATCGAAGTGCACAGCGTGATTGGTCATCGCGCGGCAGCGACGCACAGCGTCGAGCGGTTCCGCGGTATCGCGAACGCTCGCTCCCGCGGCGTCTTCAACGGGAAAATCGTGGTGCACGCCGGCGCACCGAAGAGCGAGTCTCAACAGTCGAGCCGCACACTGCTCCTGTCGGAACAGGCCGAGATCGATGCGCGTCCGCAACTCGAGATTCTCACCGACGACGTGAAGTGCAGCCACGGAGCGACCACCGGGCGGCTCGACGCGAACATGCTGTTCTATCTGCTGTCGCGCGGTCTCGACCCGCAGGCGGCGCGCGCCCTCCTCATCCATGCGTTTCTTGCCGACGTGCTCGCGCGGGTCGGCCTGGAGCCCCTGCGGCGCCAACTCCAGTTGCGCATTGCGCACGCGCTTCCGGAACTGCCGCGGATCGGTGACGCATGAATCCTCGCAGCGCACCCGCACGGGTCGCCTCGGTCGCCGCCCCTTTCGATGTCGAGCGCATCCGTCGCGACTTCCCCATTCTCAGCCGCGAGGTCAACGGTCACCCGCTCGTCTACCTGGACAACGCCGCCTCCGCGCAGCGACCGCAGGCGGTGATCGACGCGGAGGCGCACTACTACGCCGAGATTCACGCCAACGTACACCGCGGCGTGCACACCCTGAGCCAACGTGCCACCGAGGCATTCGAGTCGGCGCGCGAACGCGCGCGCCACTTCATCAACGCCGCTTCCACGCGTGAAGTGGTCTTCGTGCGCGGCACGACCGAGGCGATCAACCTGGTCGCACAGGCATACGCCCGCCCGCGGCTCAAGCCCGGCGACGAGATCCTCATTACATGGCTCGAGCATCACTCGAACATCGTGCCCTGGCAGCTGCTGTGCGAGCAGACCGGCGCGCACCTCAAGGTCGCGCCAATCAACGCCGCGGGTGAAGTCGAGCTCGCAGCCTTCGAGTCGCTCCTGTCGGCCAGGACGCGATTGGTCGCCGTAGCACACGTCTCGAATGCACTGGGAACGATCCTGCCCGTGCGCGAAATCATTGCACTCGCACATGCGCGCCAGGTGCCGGTGCTGCTCGATGGCGCTCAGGCCGTGCCTCACATGAGTGTGGACGTGCGCGCGCTCGATTGCGATTTCTACGCGTTCTCCGGCCACAAGATGTTCGCCCCGACCGGCATCGGCGTGCTCTACGGTCGCGAGACGTTACTCGAAGCGATGCCGCCGTGGCAGGGCGGTGGCGACATGATCCTCAAGGTGAGCTTCGACGGTACGACCTATAACAACCTCCCGTACAAGTTCGAGGCGGGCACACCCAACATCGCGGGCGCGGTGGGTCTGGGCGCGGCCATCGACTACCTCGAGACGCTGGGCCTCGATCGCATCGCGCAATACGAGCACGGCCTCCTTGAGCACGCTACTCGCAGGCTCGCGGAAGTACCGGGCTTGCGATTCATCGGCACCGCGCGCGAGAAGGCGGCGGTGATCTCGTTCGTGCTGGACGGCATCCATGCGCACGACCTGGGCACGATCCTCGACAGCGAGGGCATCGCCATACGCACCGGTCATCACTGCGCCATGCCGGTGATGGATTTCTACGACGTGCCGGCGACGGCGCGCGCTTCCCTCGCCTTCTACAACACCGAAGACGAAGTGGACCGGCTGGCGCTGGCGCTCGGCAAGGCGCGCGAGGTCTTCGGCTGATGGATCTGAAGGACCTCTACCGCGACGTGATCATCGATCACAACCGTCACCCGCGGAACTTTGGCCGGCTGGACCAGCCGGCCGCTCACGCGGAGGGCTTCAATCCGTTGTGCGGTGACCGGCTCGACCTGTACGTCGCGCTGGACGGCGACCGCATCCGCGACCTGCGCTTCGAGGGCAAGGGCTGCGCGATCTCGGTGGCCTCCGCCTCTCTCATGACGGAGGCGCTCAAGGGACGCACGCGTGCCGATGCGCAACGCTATTTCGACGCCATGCACGCGCTGCTGACACAGTCCGACTACACCCCCGCGATGGATCTCGGCAAGCTCGCCGCCCTTTCGGGCGTGCGCGAATTCCCGGTGCGCGTCAAGTGCGCCAGCCTTTGCTGGCACACACTCAACGCCGCGCTCGCCCACGAGTCGCAACCCGTGTCGACCGAATAATGCGCGGCTACGAAAACGAACCGGTCGTGATCGAACGCGATGTCAAAGCGGTGGTGATTCCCGCCGGCATCAACGTCACCCTGCGCCAGGGCCAGGCGGGCTACATCACGCAGGCCCTCGGCGGCAGCTTCACCGTCTACCTCGAAGGCAATCTGTTTCGTATCGCCGGCGAGGATGCGGACGCGATCGGCAAGACACCGGTGAAACTCCCCGAGCTGCCGCCCAATGCGACCGAAGAGGACGTGAAGGAACTGGTGTGGCAGCAGATGCGCGGCTGTTACGACCCCGAGATCCCCATCAACATCGTCGACCTGGGCCTGGTCTACGAATGCGTCATCGAGCGCAACCCGGACGGCACGCGCACCGTGCGCGTGAAGATGACCCTGACCGCGCCCGGCTGCGGCATGGGTGAAGTGCTGGTGCAGGACGTCAAGGAAAAGGTCGAGCTGATTCCCACGGTCAAGGAAGCGCTGGTCGAACTGGTCTTCGATCCGCCGTGGAACCAGTCGATGATGTCCGAAGCGGCGCGGCTACAGACGGGGATGATGTGAGCGAGCGGTGGATCGATGCCGCTCCCGCCGATGCTGTGCCACCCGGCGAGCGGCGCATATTCGATGTCGACGACACGCCGGTGGCGGTCTTCAACATCGACGGCGAGCACTTCGCCATCCAGGACGTGTGCACCCACGACGGCGAGACGCTCACCGGCGGCATGGTTGAGGATCACGAGATCATCTGTCCGCGCCATGGCGCGCGCTTCTCGCTGCGGACCGGCGAGGTGCTGGCGCCGCCCGCCTACGAGCCCGTGCGCACCTTCGCCGTGCGCGTCGATCGCGGCCGCTTGTGGATCCGGGCCGAGCCATGAGAAGACTCACGCTGGTGCGACATGCGAAGTCGGACTGGAAGAACTCCGAGCTCAAGGATTTCGATCGGCCCCTCAATCGCCGCGGCCAGAAGGAAGCCCCGCAGATGGCCGAGCAGCTCGCCTCCCAGCAAGTGCGGGTCGACCTGATGCTCACGAGCCCCGCGGTGCGCGCTCTTGAAACGGCTCGCGTCTTTACGCGCGCGCTCAACTATCCGCCGCGGCGCCTGAAGACCGAGGAGCGCCTGTATCTTGCGCAACCAAAGGACATTCTCGACGTCGTGCGCGCGGTGGGGTCACGCGTTCGCCACCTGATGCTGTTCGGTCACAACCCCGGCCTGAGCGAGTTCGCGCAGGCGCTCAGCAACAACCCGGAGCTCGGCGAACTACCGACCTGCGCCGTCTACTCCGTGGAGCTCGACATCCGCGGCTGGACCGACGCGAAGTTCGGCGACGGCATCAACCCCTCGCTCACGCACCCGAAGAGCCTGCTCGACCTGCTGCGCTAGTCCGGAGTCCTCAACGAGAACTGCAGCAGCCGACCCACACCGAGCAGCAGCGGAATAATTTGAGCGAGTGGCTTTTTCATGACCTGCCCTCCTCTAGCGCTCAAAGCGGCGCGCAGCGCGACGTGTTCTCGCATCGGGGCCGACGCGGGCTCTCCATCGGGGCAACCAGCATGATGAGTGCGGCCTGGAGGGAAGTACCCTCGCGCGCCGAGAGCCAGACCCGCAGCAACGAGTCGTAGCCCCAGTAATCACTCGGCGTGCCCGTGGCAAGACCCGCGAACTCACCGTTCAACGACGCGTGTGCGGCGTCGCAGCCGTCGATCGACAGCGAGACGTCGAATACGTTGACCTGGCCGTCGAGATGCGGCGCGAGCCTGCCCACGGCCGTGCAACCGGTCGCGGCGCTTTGCAGGAACAGTTGCCCGGTTTGATCGATGGTGACGATAACGTCACCGCCTTCGGCGAACGCGGCCACCAGCTCACGGTAGTTGCCGGCGAGCTGGTCGACGACGGCAGGCGTGCCGTGGTAGGTCTCCCATTGCCACAATTCCAGGAACCAGGTCTCTTCGCCCTGGCGGGTCGTGATGCGGATCGTGCCCTGGACCTGGAGGTAGTCCACTCCGATATCGATCTCGCCAAACGCGGTCTGGTCGCAAAAACGCACGAAGTCACCGGCGACACAGCCCTGCCCGATGATCACGCCGGTTCCGGAGTAGCCCTGTTTCCTGTCGAGGTTGCCGACGAATTGCGCGGAACTCGCGGGCCTCGTCTGCTCGACGATGGTGTCCGTCGTATAGGGACCGCCGACGTAGAGTCGCACGGCGCCATCAGCGGTGATCAGGGCTTCTCCGTAGTATTCGCCCACGCCGATGATCGTGACTTTGCCGATCAGGTGCCCCTGCCCTTCGAGACGGATCGTCGGCGGCGTGGGCAGCGCTCCGCCGGGCGGAGCTTGACTGCCGCGTTGAGTGTCGCCGCCGCCGCAGGCTACGAGCGCCGGGCGAATACCAATCCGAGAAGGCAGCGAAGCATGGTGCGTGCGCGTGTGCGCGGTGCGATCGGTTTCTTCATGTGCGTGCTCCCTGGCTCGCATTCTCCCGACCTGCCCGCGAGAGCAGACCGGGAATCCGCCGACTGCGGCGTCAGGATGCACGAGGCAAGGACGGCACTCAGTCAAGTGCACGACACAAGAGCGCCCGCAGGCGCGAATGCCTGCGGGACGTGGCCGGCTAGCACTCCGGCGCGTTCATCGCGAGCCCGCGGGGGAAGTAGCTCGAGCGACTCAGAGCAAGGCCGGATTTCCCGCCGCCTGAGTACGCGGGTGGATCTGTCCTTCGCTGATCGACCAGGCGAGTGACTCTCGGGGAAGCCGTCGGCTCTTGCGCATGGCAAATGCGTTAAGTAATCCGAGCAACGCCAGCAGGTCGAGACCTGTCGTCCCGCCGCCGCCTCCTCCGCCGCCTCCGGACGTGTCGTTGTCCACGATTGTCACGGACGCGGTCGAGTTCGGCGCCAGTGCAAGACCGCCTGTTGGATTCGAAAGCGAAATGGTGAAGCTTTCGTCGTTCTCGTCGTCTTGATCGTTGGTGATCGGTATCTCGATCGTCTTGGGTTCCGAATCACCGGCAGCCCATGTCAACGTGCCACTGGCGGCCGAATAGTCGGAGCCCGCAACGGCAGTGCCATCGGCAGTCGCAAAGTCGACGCTCGCCGCGCGATTCGAGGCATCACTCTTCGTGACCTCGATTTGCACGCTGCCTCCGCTCTCGCTCACGGAAATCGCGGCGCGAGAAAGCAAGAAGCCTGCCTCATTGTCATTGTCGGTGATTATCAAGTTCTGACGTCGGTGTGACGAGATCGTGATCGTGGCTCCCCCGGTTGGCGCAGTCAGCTCGATCTTGAAGGATTCAGTGCCTTCGAAGACAGCGTCCTCGAGATAGTCGACGTCAATGAATTTCGGCGCGCCGTCGCCGTCCGCCCAAGCGAGTGTCCCGGAAACGACGAAATCCTCGCCAAGCGTGGCACTTCCGCCTTCGACGACATCGTAGCTGACGCTGACTTCGCCTTCCGAACCGTTGCCCCTTCCAACCGCAAGCTGAATGTTTGACTCGCCCTCCGTGCGGGACATGAAGTTTTGCAATGGATCAAAGGAAAAGACTCCGGGACCCTTTGCGTTCTGAATGAACTTGGTGGCTGCACTGGCGGCAAGCACAGCGCCGCCGGTCGGCGAGGTGTCAATCCTGAACACCGTGCCGCAACCCACCGGCGGATTGCAGGCCAGATCGCGTACTCGGCGTGGTGCCGTACAGAACGCCAGCGCTGTCGCGCAAGAGGGGAGCTTCTACGCTGCCCCCTTGTGCGCTCGTGAAGGTGTGTATCACATCGAATGCGCGCGACTGCAAATCGAATCGGTAGACAATACCGCGGAGGGGATCGCCTCCGCTCCAAGTGGTGCCATAGACAACGCCGCCTGGGTCTCCCACCAAGCCAGCAAACGGAAAGCTTCCGCCGGGCGCATCACTGATAGGAAACTTTTCTAGCGGCTCCGTGCGCCCGAATTCATGCAGGATGCTGATCTCGCCTTCGGGGTCGAGCCTGAAAATAGTTCCCCCGTTCTCGTCGCCACCTACTCTGGTGACGCCGTAAAGATTGCCAGCGTCGTCCCGCATCAAGGGTCCCCGGGGATCCGCCGCCACGCTGTTGGTGGAGAAGTCATGAAGCGTGGTGAATACGCCTGCTGAATCGATCCGGAAGACTGTTCCGCCGCCTACACCAAGACCAAAGACGCCGGAGGACGTGACGCCGTAGAGATTGCCCGCGGCGTCCGAAACCAGACCCGACTGCGGTACTAAGCCTTCCGATCCATCCGCGCCAAACCGATGCAAAGTCGTAAACGTGCCGTCAGGTTCTAGGCGGAAGACGGTTCCACAACCGTCCGGGCTTGGGCAGGGTAATCCACCTCTTCTGGTGACGCCGTACAGGTTGCCTTGTGGATCTCGAAGCACGCCCCCCTCGGGCTCTAAGCCGCCTTCCCCGCCAGTGAAATGGTGGAGCACCGTCTCGTTGCCGGCCGCATCGAGCTTGAAAACGGTTCCGTAACCCGCCGGATCACCCCCATTGCCTCCACTCGACGTCGTTCCATAAAGGTTGCCTGCAGCGTCCCGGGTCAACGGCCCGGAGGGCCCTGCGCCATCCGTCGGAGGGCCAGCGAAGGTGTGCAAGGTCAGGAGATTCCCGCTCGCGTCCACCATGAACACCGTGCCGTAGCCTTCGCCTGCAGAAAAGCCGGTGAGATCGCCGCCCGCCCAAGTCGTGCCGTACAGATTGCCCGCAGCGTCGCTGATCACGCCATCGTACGGGCTTGCCCCTTCCGCACCGCCGATGAAGGTATGGATCACGCTGTAATTGCTAGGCGGCGTCGTGCAGGCTACTGCTACGTTGGTGACATCACTGCTGCCGATCGTGCCACTGCCATTGGTGACTACGCAGGCCTGGGTGGGATTGGCCGGTTGTGTGTACACGGTGACGATCAAATGCAGCACCGTTGGCGACCGTGGTCGCGAACGTGAACATTCCGGACGCGGATACTGGGAGATCATCGCCACCATTGTTGCGCAGCACGAGCCCGGAACCGGTTAGACCCGAGACCGTTCCGCCCACCGTGTAGGGAGCTCCACCGCCGCCACCACCACCGTATCCGCTACCTCCGCCACACGCAGCAAGCGTCATCAACAAGAGCCCGGGGAATGCGTAGTGGAAAAGGCGATGCTGTTTTAAATTCATTTGCCAGCCTCCCCGTTGATCTGCGCTCCACGCTCAGCGGTCGGGATGGCGAATCACGCGGACTGCTCCGAACGCGTTCCACATGTCAATCAGCTCCTCGAACTCGCTGACGTCGGCGATCCTGATGACGAACAGCATGTCCTCGGGCTCATCGATACAGCTCGCCGGTAGGTCGACGTGGCCGCTAAACGTCGCATAACCCGTTGTGCGTAGAGGCACGGCTTCGGTATCCACCAGTTCGGGGAATCCCGGCACTGTGTCGTTACAAACCAGCGTGCCTTTGACTTTGGTGACAATAGTCGGGGTACCGATGTTGCAGCAGCCAAAGTCGAACGCCACCACGAGGCCATGCACCGTGAAGGTGAGCTTTCCGGTATCAAGATTCACTTCGGCCCGACCGGCCGTCGTGATCCAGGGAGCCGGCGCACCTACTACTTCGCCGCCTACAATGCTGTCCGGTACGACGATGCCAACAATCCTCCGCCATATCACTCGGGTGCCTCCTCCATCGGTGCTGGCTTGCTCCGAGGCCTGCGTGCCCGCGATGCTCTCCGACTCGTAGGTCTCTGCCAAAGCGGTGACCGGACCCAGTATCAGGAGAGCCAGCGGGAGCCAGATCAGCAAGCGGCGATGAACCTGCGCTTGTCGTTCGGGTAATCTCATCGGGATTGTGTTCACAGGAACCTCCTGGGGAATCTCGTTCAGTTGACAGCCGCAGGTGGTAAGCAAGGACCCCTCGGTCACACCCTCGCGCTGCGCGCGCCACATCGCTGCGACGTGACTTGCGATAGTGACTAAGAGCCTGTAGCGGTCAGATCGGGTACCGGATTTCCGATCGGCTCAAATTCTGGTACCCGAATGGCTCAAGAGGGACTCTATAGCGCTTAGTACCTGGGCCGTTTTCGTAAACCGCCGTACCGGGCATGGCTGAACCGAAAAAGGGGTTCGTCGAGAGATTGTTTGCGGAGCATCGCCGTGCCCTGCAATCGTTCTTCTATCGACGCATCAGGACCAAGTCCGATGCACCGGACCTCGCACAGGAGGTCTATGTGCGCATGCTGCGGGTGAGTGACACGGACGCGATTCGCAATCCGGAGCTTTATCTCTATACCGTGGCGACCAATCTCGTGAAAGAACACGCGGTGCTCGATCGTTGGCAGGCCCGCGGTGTGAACCTTGATGAGGCGAACATCCAGCAACAGCTGGGCGAGCTACCGACACTCGACGGGCAACTCGACGTCACGCAGCGTGTCGCGCGCTTGCGCACGGTGCTTGCGCAACTTTCTCCCAAGTGTCGAGCTGCGGTCATTCTTCAATATCGCCACGGCCTGACCTACCAGGAGATCGGCGAGCGTCTCAATGTGTCGCCGCACATGGTGAAGAAGTACCTGGCGCAAGGGCTCGCTCATTGCCGGCGTCGAATGGCGCGGTTGGAAATGTCATGACACCCAGCGAAGAGCAGGTGCGCAGCGCGGTCGCCCAGCAGGCGGGGACCTGGTTCATTGCCAACCAGTCCGGATCGCTCGAGCACGCCGATCGCGCGGCCTTTGTCGCCTGGCTGAAGGCCTCGCCGATTCACGTCGAGGAATACCTGGGCGTCGCGCTTGTCGCGCACGATCTGCCCGCAGCCGCGGAAGATCCGCAGCTGCCGCTCGAGTCTCTGATTGAAATGGCGCGTGCCGATGACACCAACGGCGTCGTGTCGCTCGAGGCACCGTTGCGCGTGCGGGAACCGGCTCCGAAGCGCATAGGGGCCCCGCGTGCATGGTCATTTGCCACGTCGATGGCGGCTGCGGTGCTCCTGCTGGCCGCAGCGGTACTGTGGTGGCTGCGTGACGGTGAATTCCTCGGGCTGCCGAAGACCTATCAGACGGCGCATGGCGAACAGCGTGTGGCACAGCTCCCCGACGGCTCGGAGGTTCATCTCAACACGGATTCAGCCGTGACGGTTCGGTACACCCGCAGCGAGCGGGTAGTCGAGATTGCGCGAGGTCAAGCGCTCTTCACGGTTGCGCGAGACGACCACCGGCGCTTTCGCGTCGCGGCTGGCAATGCCCATGTACTCGCTGTGGGAACCCAGTTTGATGTCTACCGCAGACCCGCTACGACGATTGTGACGGTCGTTGAGGGAAGCGTCGCCGTGCTCGCTGGACAGCCGCCGCCCGCGGGGGTGACCGGAGTTCCACATGGTGCACTGCGCGTCGATGCGGGCCATCAGGTGCGCATTGACGCAGTCGGTGTGTCGGCTCAACCTACTCCCGTCGATGTGCAGCAGGCCGTGGCCTGGCAGCAACGCAAGATAGCTTTTGAACAACGACCACTCGGGGAGGTGGCGGATGAGTTCAACCGCTATGGCTCCATCCCCATCGAGATCGATGAAGCAGCCCTCCGTGCCCTGCCGATCAGTGGCGTGTTCGATGCGGACGACGTCGACTCGTTCGTGGCGTTTCTGCAGACGCTCGATGGAGTTCGCGTGGAAAGGACCCACACGCGAATTCGTGTTTTCAGCGTGAAGTCACAGAAGGAATGAAACGGCCCCGACCGCTCACGAAGCTGCCGCGTTGGAAGAACACCAATGACTTCGGTGCGCAAGCTGCTCGCGATGTGCGCAACCTGGGGTTTCCTCGTGTTCTCACATGCCGAGGCATCCGAAGAACTTTCACGTGACATCGCCGCTCAGCCGCTCGCACAAGCGCTGAGCGAGTTCGCCACTCAGACCGGCCTGCAACTCATCTACGTCTCCGAGATCGTAGCGACGCAAAGATCGAAACGTGCGCCACGCGGTCTGCCGGCTGACGATGCGCTCCAACGTCTGCTCGCCGGTACCGGGCTGCGCTTCGAGTTCCTGAATGACCGGACTGTCAGGATTTTTGCTGGGTCGAGCTGCGCTTCGCCGTCGGGCTGCGCGGGTCCAGTACCTGGCGCGGCCGCGCTCGCCGCTGAGAATCCGTCACAGTCTCCCTCACGAGATAACCCGCCGCTCGGCGAGGTTCTCGTCACCGGCTCGCGGTTCTGGCTGGATCCGACCGATGCGGTGGCTCCCGTGACCGTGCTCGATCGCCGCGACATCGAGCGCGGCGGCGCGAACTCGATCGGCGACGTCCTGCAGGCGTTGCCGATGACCACCGGCTCGCCTCTCAATTCCAACGCTAATGCTCCGGGCGAGGCGGAACCGCGCGGCCGCGGCGCGGCAGGCGACGGATCCGTCCGCATCTTCCTGCACGACTTGCCGACTGTCGTGTTGCTCAATGGCCGGCGTCTACCGAACAGCGGTCTCGGTGCCGACGCCTCGGTCGATCTCAACACACTACCGATGTCTTTCATTGAGCGCGTCGAGGTGCTGGCAAGCGGCGCTTCAGCAGCCTTCGGTGCGAATGCCGTCGGCGGCGTCGTGAACATCGTCACGCGGCGAAACGATCATGGCCTTGAGCTCAGTGGAACGCGGACGATCACTGAACGCGGCGATGGCGAGATCGTCACTGGGCAGGCGGCGATCGGCTTCGACCTGCTCGGGGGAACGTGGAGCCTCGGTGTCGACTACGTCGAGCAGGACGCCGTCACGATGGAGCGGCGCAGCTACTCAGCGCTTCCGCTGATCATCGTCGATGGCAACGGTACGGTGAAGCCAGTTGGTCTCAATGACCTGGCGCGCGACGGACTCATCGACGTTTTGGAAGGAAACGCCCTGGGACTCGAGCCCGGCGTCTACACACGCGTGCCGGGTGCCACCGGCCAGACTTCCGCTGACTACCGACCGTACGTGCGCGAACGCGACGGCTTCAATCCTGGGCCATTCAACTATTCGCAGACGCCGAACGAGCGCGCGGCACTCTGGCTGCTCGGCTCGCGTCCGCTGGGCGAAAGTGCGAATCTCTTCCTCGAAGGATTCGCTCAACACCGGGAATCTGCGCAGCAGGCCGCACCGGCATTCTATCTGACGGACTTCATCGCTCCGACGCTGGCGGACGAGTCGTTTGGCATCCCCGCCGACAACTTCTACAACCCCTTCGGCGTCGACGTTCCGGGCCTTGCCCGCCGCCTGGTCGAGGCCGGCAACCGCAGGACCGAGCAGGAGGTCGACCTGTGGCGCGCGCTGATCGGGCTCGAAGGCAGCGTCGCCCGATGGACGTGGGAGGTCGCGCTCCAGAGCGCCAGGTCCGAGGCGACTGGTGTCGAGAGAGGCTTCCTCGCGATCGACAGTTTACCCTCCGCCCTGGGTCCATCCGGGCTGGATGACTCAGGCCGCATCGTGTGCGGCTCGCCCGATCCCGCAACCGGGCGCGTCCCTGCGGCCAGCATCATTCCCGACTGCGTGCCACTCAATGTCTTCGGCGGTGCGGGGAGCATCACGGAGGAGCAACTGGCGTTCGTGATTCCGAGCACCTTGATCAATCGCGGCACGAACGAGCAGTGGTACGCGGAATTCGTCCTGAGCGGCCCGGGTGGACGGATGCTAGGCAGGGACTTGCAGTGGGTGCTGGGTGCAGATTACGGGCGCGAAGCGGGCAGCCTAGCGCTGGATCCGATACGGAAGGTCGACTCCCGCCTGCTGTTTGGGTTCAGGCCGGAGAGGAGTGGAGCTTACGACGCGCGCGAACTGTTCGCCGCAGTGCAGGTGCCTCTGCTGCACGATCGGCCATATCTCAGGGACATGGCGCTGAACATCGGCCTGCGCTGGTCGGACTTCTACTCATTTGACAGTCACACGACCTGGCAGGCGGGTCTACGCTGGCAGCTGGCCGAGGAACTGACGCTACGTACCAACTACAGCGAGGTCTTTCGCGCCCCAAGCCTCGCTGAGCTCTACGAGCCACTCGTGCGTCACGATGGGTATCTTGATTCCGATCCGTGTGGGAATGATCCGACGCCCACGCAACAGGCCAACTGTGCGGCCAACGGCGTGCCGGGTGGCGCGTACGTGCAAGACGACAGGGGATTCATAGTGGTCTTTGGTGGTAACCCGAGGCTCGAGCCGGAGACGGGGCACAGCTTCGGCGCTGGCCTGATCTACACACCGCTGTGGGGCGAGGGGCTTTCCGCAAGCGTCGACTACTTCCAGGAGAACCACACCAACCACATCTCAGGCGCGCATCCCGGCGAGATATTGTTCGAGTGCGCGGAGCACGGCAGTAGCCTGTGCGAAGCGATCCGCCGATTTCCGGATGGCCGGGTCTCGCAGTTAGCGGCTCACCAGCACAACTTCGGGGCGTCGGAACTCCGCGCCTTCGACTTTGCAGTCAATTGGTCGGCAATGACCCGGATCGGAGAAGTGAATTCGAGTCTGCTCGCCACGTACCTCGATCGCTGGGACGTGCAACCGTTTCCCGGCGGCGAGGTGTATTCATACGCGGGCCATTTCCGCGAGGCACACCGCCAGGATCAGCGGGATGCGGGCGCCAGGCCGCGCTGGCGCGCGTCGGGGCACATCGACTGGCATTCCGGCTCTTGGATGACCAGCTATGCAGTCGAATATATCGGCAGCTATTCGGAACGCGTGGAACCCTGGCCGTCGTTCGGCATCGAATTCGAACCTTTTGACCGCCGCGTCGATCCGGTTCTGTATCACGACATCGAAGCGGGATTCGAATTCGGCTCGGGGGTGAGCGTGCGAGCGGCGATCACCAATGTGACTGACGAAGACCCACCGTACCTCAACATCGCACCCGCCAATACGGATGTGGCGACCTACCGGCTGCTGGGCCGCAGCTACTTTCTGGAACTGCGCTACGACTTCGAGTAGCTGGTCCAAGGTGCTGTCCTGCCGGCCATTCAGCGCTTCTGCTACATGCAGGCGACGGCATCAACCCCTCCGTCACGCACCCCGCTTGCTGGCACTCCGTTGAGTTTTTTCATGGCAGTACTCCCGTCCCGTTCTAAGCTCTGCGATCGATACACCGCGCGCGCTGCAGGAGCCGGCCAACACCGAGTAGCAGCAGCGAGAAGAATCCGAGCGCGCCTCCACCGCCGCGCGGCGACGATGACGCAGGTGGTTGCGGTACCGGTGGTTGCGGTGGTGCGTTGCCGATAATCTCGATGGTCGCGTTGCGCGTTCCCAGCCCCGCCCCTCCCTGCACGTCGCTGAGCGCCACCGTGAACCACTCGCTCGGCTCCGGATCAGCATCGTTCATGGCTATCGGCACGATGATCTGCCGCTCGCCGGCGTCCCCGTCGTCCCAGGTCAAGCGGCCAGTGACGTGCGTGAAGTCGACGCCAGCCGTCGCCAGCTCCCAGTCGTTCACCACGGTTTGATAGTCGACACTGATACTGCCGGTATCGCCGCCCGTGCGCCGCACGGTGACGACCGCTTGCTGGCTCGCCTCCTCGATCGCCAGGTTCGCCAGCTTGACACCGACGACGCCGGGCGCGTCGGCGGCTTGCTCACCCAGCAGCCGCACGACGAACGGGTACGCACCGTAGTAGTGGCCACCGGCGGCAACGACACGGCCGTCCGGCAGCACCGTCATATCGTGAATCTCCGGGGCGCTGTCACCATACGAAGGCAGGTCGATCCAGGTCGAACCCGCATTGCCAAAGAGTACGTCGAGCTCGCCATCGGCCTGCAACCGCACGACCAAGGCACCGGACACACCAACTGGACCCCGCCCGGCAACGAGCACCGAGTCGTCCGCGCCGACCGCCAAAGCCGTCGCGTTCTGCATCACGTCCGCGACGTTCTCCGTTGCAAAGCTCGAATCCGCTTCACCGTTCGTAAGCAGGCGGCGCGCAAATCCGCGCTCGTCTGCCTGCCCCGCCAGCAGCAACTTTCCGTCCGACTGTGCGGCCATCGAGTTGCAGCGGGCCGTCGTCCCCTGCGGTCCGTCGATGAGCGCGATTCCGCCGCTGCCGAACGATGCATCCTGAGCACCGCTCGCAGTCAGTGCGATAACGCTGCAACGGTTCGCTGCGTTCCAGGTGATCCGATATCCGCCACCTCCGGTTCGCAGAATGTGCATGCGTCCACCGGCGTCACTGACAGGGCCCAGGAACGTACCCGAGGAACCGAAGGAATCGTCGACTGCACCATCGCGCAACAATCGCGTGACGATGAGCCGGGTGTCCTGTAAACCGGCGACCAGGATGCGTCCATCCGGATCCAGGGCGACTGCGTTCGCCGTGTTGAGACGGCCCGATGTCGAGCGAAAGATGCCGGCGTCACCAAAGGTCGGATCGAGAGGACCTTCGCGCTCCAACCTGAAGACCGTCAGCGCGGAGCGACCTCGGTGATCCTCGATCGTGCGACCCACGGCGATGGCTTTGCCATCGCTCTGTACGGCGACATCGAGCACTTCCACGTTCTCGAGCCGCGCACCGTCAAAACCCGGATCGAGCGACCCGGTGGCAGTTACGCGATCGACAAAGTTGTACGCGTAGTCGTAGTAGTAACCGCAATCCCAGCCGAGACACTCCTCGCCGCCGGCGACGATTACGTCCTCATCCAAGAGCTCAAGAGACCAGGCAGGGCCGCCGTAGTCGAAATCGGCCAGCCGGCCGACGTCGGCAAATGTCGGATCGAGATCGCCCGATGCGCCGATGGCCACCGGCGACAACAGGCCGGAAGCGACCGCTGCAGTCGGCGCCAAACCCCTGGCAAGCAGCGGGATCAGTCTCGCGAGTGGCTTCTTCATGGCCGTACTCCCCGTCTTTGTGTCTCACGCGTTGCCCTCGGGCGTCGCGTGGGAATCCGCCGACTGCGGCGCCATGGTGCACAAGATCGCCGCGGTTCTCTGTCAAGCCCCGGACACAGCGCCTCGCAAATCTTTGCTTGACATCAACCGTATTTGTACATTAAATGATCATATATGGCAACAGCGGCGACCCGATCCCGCATCCTGGATGCGTTGGGCCAACTCCTGGAGCCGGTGGTGCTGTTGCTCCTCAAGAGCGGCCTCACCTGGAGAGAATTCTCGGATCTCGCAAAGGCGAAATTCGTGCAGGTCGCAACAGAGGAGTTCGGCATCCGCGGGCGTCCGACGAACGCATCGCGTGTGTCTATTCTCACGGGGCTCGATCGCCGCGATGTGCGGAAGCTCCGCCTCGCACTCGCCCACCGCCCCACCGTCGATCCAGGCTTCATGAGCAAGCCGAGTCAGGTTCTCGACGGGTGGTTTCACGATCCGGAATTCCTCGCCGCTTCCGGTCGGCCGAGGGATCTCGAGATGGAAGGCGATGCCGGATCCTTCAGCTCACTGGTCCGCCGTTATGCGCCGGGCATTCCGCCCGTCGCGATGGTCAAGGAGCTGAGAGCCGCCGGGGCAATCGCGGACGTCGGTGACACGAAGCTGCGCGCGCTCAAGCGGGCCTATATCCCCCGTGAGCTGAACGCGGATCACATTCGCTTGTGGGGCAGCGTGCTCAAGGACATCGGAACTACATGGGAACACAACCTCACGCGCACCGGCGAACAGCGCTCGCGTTTCGAACGGCGCGCGATCAACCTGAGAATCGATCGCAAGGCGATCCCGGAATTCCAGTCTTTCCTGGAGCAGGAAGGAATGGCCTTTCTCGAGCGGGTCGATGACTGGCTATCGGCTCACGAGGCCAATGACGGCGACGGCGCGCGCCTCGGCGCTGGGCTCTACTACATCGAGGATCCGTCGAGCCGGGCAGCGAAGATACGCTCCCGGCGCGCGGGCGAGCACTGAGTGACGATCCCTGCCGGAGCAACAACATGAACCTCAAGACTGCACACGCGCTCGTCGCCAACCTGCTGGCCTTGTTGCTGGCCGCTTGCGGAACGAGTGGCTCTCCGAATACAGCGGACCCGGCCGGCCCGGTCAATGCCGGAAGCAGCGGGTGCATCGACCGCAGCATGGCGGTCGGCATCGAAGGCGGCGGGCTGCGGCGGCTGCTCGGCGCCATCACGGAGCATCGCCGACGACGGCACGTTGTGGTCGGATGCCAGCGTATATTGGCCGCGGAGCGGTCGTCGTGATTGACGGTCAACCCGGACTCTCGCCGACCTCGGGATCGGGCAGATCGTGGAAGATGATTGGCAACGTCGACCCGGAAAGCGGCAACCTTCGCGCCGATCGCATCACCGGCAAGATCCCGCCCGGCTCACACGGACGCTACGTGGGAATAGTGACAATCGACGGCGTCGCCTACTTCGCCGACGCGCTGCTCACCGTCGACGGCGCGCATCCGCCTGTATGTCGGAGGTCCCGATGGCGCGATCGACGCGCTGAGCGGCGTGCTTGAGACCAGCGCGCCCGCTAAGCTGCACAGCTGGTCGGGACATTCCAGACGCAGGGGAACGAGGCGTCTGGGGAGTGGTGTAGTCATCGGCCAAGGCTGTGCGACGGCCACGCCCATCCGATTCTGCGGCGACACCGCGTCCGCCGAGATCAGCGTTCGTGTCGATGCGCAGGACCGTCCAGGGCGAGATTCAGGTCACCACACGCGCAGGCGAGGAAACCTGGCTCGCTGGATCTGGCGGCGATCAGTCGAACTACTACGTGCTGTCGGCCGCGCAGACGTATTTGACTGGCCAGTACGGGAGCTGATCGCTGAGTTCGACGTCGACGCCCCATGATCGTGAGCGTCGATCCCGATGGGACACTCTTCTTCCAAAGCGCGACATCGGGCTGCACCGGCAATGGCACGGTGGCGCCCCACCTGGATGGGGAATTCAATGTCTACGACGTCGAGCTCACGCTTGCAAGCTGCAGTGGATCGTACGCGTACCTCAATGGCGTGTATGAAGGGCTGGCCACCACCACGCCGAGCTCCTACTGGGACTACGATTCCCTGCTGCGAGCCTGGCTGTCGAAACAGGAGGGATCACCCGCACAGGCCGCTGTGACTCTGTTGGCCCGCCCGTTGTCAGGCTGCCGCAGCCCCCCAACTTCAGCACTCCGGGACGTTCACCGCGAGCCCGCCCTGCGAGGTCTCTTTGTAGATCGATGACATGTCGCGCCCGGTCTGGCGCATGGTGGCGATGACCTGATCGAGCGTCACCTTGTGGCTGCCATCGCCGCGCATGGCGAGGCGCGCGGCGTTGATGGCCTTCACCGCGCCCATCGCGTTGCGCTCGATGCACGGGATCTGCACCAGGCCCGGCGATCGGATCGCAGGTGAGACCCAGGTTGTGCTCCATGCCGATCTCCGCGGCGTTCTCGATCTGCTCGTTCGTTCCATGCAGCGCCGCCACCAGCCCGGCGGCGGCCATCGAGCACGCCACCCCGACCTCGCCCTGGCAGCCCATCTCCGCGCCCGAGATCGACGCATTCTGCTTGTAGAGCATGCCGATCGCTCCCGCCGTCAGCAGGAAGCGCACCACGCCTTCGTCTTCCGCGCCTTGCTCGAAGCGCAGGTAGTAGTGCAGGACGGCGGGGATGATCCCGGCCGCGCCGTTGGTCGGCGCGGTCACCACGCGACCGCCGGCCGCGTTTTCCTCGTTCACGGCGAGCGCGAAAGGTATTCACCCAGTCCATCACCTCGAGCGCACGACGCCCGCCCTCGCTGGCGAGCGTGCGATAGAGCTTGGGCGCGCGGCGGCGCACCTTGAGCACGCCGGGCAGCACGCCCTGGGCATTGAAACCCCGTTCCACGCACTCCTGCATCACGCCCCAGATACGCATGAGGCCGGCGCGCGTTTCCTCGTCAGTCCGCCAGGTGCGCTCGTTCGCGAGCATGAGCTCGTAAATCTCGAGTCCATGCGTGCGCCCCAGACTCAACAACTCCTCCGCCGATGAGAACGGATAGGGCAACGTCACGGTTGCCTTTGCGGCATCGTCCGCCGACTCGCCGGCGCGCTGGATGAAGCCGCCGCCGATGGAATAGAACTCTTCACTGAGCAGCACCTGACCATTGGCGTCGAGCGCCGCGAAGCGCATGCCGTTCGAATGGCCCGGCAGCACCTGCGTGCGGTGAAAGAGCACGTCGAGCGGCTCGTCGAACTCGATCTCATGTTTGCCGAGCATCTGCAGCCTGCCGGTCGAGCGAATGCGCGCGAGCGTGCTCTCGATGGTGTCGGTCTCGATTTCATCGGGTCGATGGCCTTCGAGCCCGAGGAGCACCGCCCGATCCGTGCAGTGTCCTTTTCCGGTAAGTGCGAGTGAGCCGTAGAGCTGGACGGACACCTTGCGAGTGGCGGCGAGCAAGCGCTGCGCCTCGAGATCGAGCGCGAACTGGCGCGCGGCGTTCATCGGCCCGACGGTGTGCGAGCTCGACGGTCCGATGCCGATCTTGAAGATGTCGAAAACGCTCAGGGCCATGGGCGCAGGATAGCGCAGTCCCGCGCTGCCGATGTAGCGCTTACAAGAAATCGTGCGCGCAATTACAGGACGAGGTTCGCAACGGAACTAACTGCACGCTCGAGTTGTTGATCGTGTGAGCTGTAGCGATGAAAAGGACCTCGACACCTATGGACCTGCAGAGCACGTTACTGGAGATCGAGGAGCAACTCTGGAAGGGTGATGCGGACTTCTACGTGCGCACGCTCACCGAAGATGCGCTGATGGCCTTCCCTGCCCCCGCGGGTCTGCTCGACAAGGCGCAGATCGTCCAGTCGATCGCCACCAGTCAGCGCTGGAAGGAAGTCACCTTTCACGCCCGCCACTTCGTACAGCCGACGGCGAATGTCGCCATCCTCGCCTACCGGGTGAGCGCGCGCCGCGAAGGCCAGGAAGCGCGCTACGCCGCGCTCGCGAGCAGCGTCTACGTGGAACGCAACGGCAGTTGGGAGCTCGCCTTCCACCAGCAGACGCCGCTCGCCACGGGTTGAGCGGTCAGGCGTTCGGCGGATCTGTGCCGAGTGACAGCAGCGTGGTGTTACCGCCGACCGCAGCGGTGTTGATCGTGAGCGTTTGCTCGGTGACGAAGCGATGCAGGTAGTGCGGACCGCCCGCCTTCGGACCCGTGCCTGACAGGCCGCGTCCGCCGAAAGGCTGAACGCCTACCACTGCGCCGATCATGTTGCGATTGACGTACACGTTGCCCACACGCAGGCGCCGCGCGAGATCGCGCGCGGTGGAATCGATGCGGCTATGAATGCCGAGCGTCAGGCCATAGCCCGTCGCATTGATCGAATCGACCACGCGTTCGATGGCATCGGCCGGATAGCGGATCACGTGCAGGATTGGGCCGAACACTTCGTGGGTGAGACGCTCGAGACTGTCGATCTCGACGGCGAACGGCGCCACGAAGGTGCCCTGCGCGTGCCAGGGCTCGCGCCGGCATCGATGCGACCAGCGTGCGCCACGTGCGATTGCCACGGCGTGCTCTTCAAGGGCGGCGCGTGAGGGCTCGTCGATGACCGGTCCCACGTCGGTCGCCAGCAGTGCAGGATCGCCCAGCGTCAGCTCGTCCATATATCCCGCGAGCAGACGCAGGACGCGCTCCGCGATCTCCTCCTGCAGGAACAGGACGCGCAGCGCCGAGCAGCGCTGGCCCGCACTGTTGAATGCCGATTGCACTACGTCGGCGACGACCTGCTCGGGAAGCGCGGAGCTGTCCACGAGCATTGCGTTCTGCCCACCCGTCTCCGCGATCAGTACCGGAAGCGGACCGTCGCGCCCGGCGAGCGACTTGTTGATGCCGCGCGCCGTTTCTGTGGAGCCCGTGAACACGATTCCCGCCACGCGCGGATCCGCGACGATGCGCCCGCCCACCGTGGCGCCGCTGCCCGGCAGGAAGTGCAGGACCTCCTGCGGCACACCCGCTTCATGCAGCAGTCGCACCGCGCGGGCCGCAATGAGCGGCGTCTGCCCCGCGGGCTTGGCGAGTACGCTGTTGCCGGCGGCGAGCGCGGCGGTGACCTGGCCGGTGAAGATGGCGAGCGGGAAATTCCACGGACTGATGCAGCCAAAGACGCCGCGTCCTTCGAGGCGCAACTCGTTGCTCTCCCCGGTCGGACCCGGCAGCAGGCAGCGCTTCGCTCATGTCGCGGCGCGCGCCAGCCGCGTAGTAGCGCAGGTAGTCGACCGCTTCGCGCCACTCGGCCACGCTGTCTGGCAGCGTCTTGCCACCCTCGCGCACCAGGAGCGCGATCAGATCACCGCGCCGGGATTCGAACAGGTCGGCCGCGCGCTCGAGGATCGTGGCCCGCGCCGCAGCGCCGCTGCGATTCCAGTCGGGCTGCGCGGCGTGCGCGGCCGCGATCGCCGCGTCCACGGTTTCCGCGCTCGCGCCGACCACCACGCCCACCGTCTCGGCGCGGTTGGCCGGATTGGTGATGCGTATCTCCGCGCCGTCCTGCTCGCGCCCCTTGTTCCGCGGCTTCGCCGTCGTAAGCGCGCGCAGGGCCGGTGCGCAGTCCGCGGCCAGCGCCGCGAGCTCCGCGCCGTCCGCCAGGTTGACGCCCGCGGAATTGACGCGCTCCACACCGAAGAGTGCGCGTGGCAGCGGGATCCGCGGATGAGGAATCGACTGCAGCGCCGCGACCTGCTCGATCGGATCGCGCGCGATCTCATCGGCCGGCAGGCGCTCGTCGACCAGCCGGTTCACGAACGAGGTATTGGCGCCGTTCTCGAGCAGCCGTCGCACCAGGTAGGGCAACAGATCCTCGTGCGCACCGACCGGTGCGTACACGCGGCACGGCAGATCGAGCTTGTCCCCGCCGACGATCTCGGCGTAGAGCTCCTCGCCCATGCCGTGCAGGCGCTGAAACTCGAACGGCCTGCCAGCGGCACGCGCCATGTGGATCACGCTCGCAACCGTGTGCGCGTTGTGAGTGGCGAACTGCGGATACACGGTGTCCGCACCCGCAAGCAGCAGTCGCGCGCAGGCGAGATAGGCGACATCGGTGTTGGGCTTGCGCGTATAGACCGGATAGCTCGCCAGCCCGCGCTCCTGGGCCCGCTTGACCTCGCTGTCCCAATAGGCGCCCTTCACCAACCGCACGGTCAGGCGTCGCCGGTGCGATCGCGCACGCTCGATGAGCCAGCGCAGGACGTCCGGCGCACGCTTCTGGTACGCCTGCACGGCAAGACCGAACCCGCCCCAGCCGGCCACGAACGGCGCCTGCAGCACCCGCTCGATCAGCTCGAGCGAGAGCTCGAGCCGCTCGGCCTCCTCGGCATCGACGGTGAGCGCGACGCCCGCTTCGCGCGCCTGCGCTGCAAGCTGCAGCAGCCGCGGAGCGAGCTCGGCGAGCACGCGCTCGCGCTGCGCGAATTCGTAGCGCGGGAAGAGCGCCGACAGCTTGACCGAGATCCCGGGCGCCGCCTCGTCCGGCTGGTCGCGGCTGGCCGTGCCGACTTTGGCGATTGCATCCGAGTAAGCCTCGAGATACCGCAGCGCGTCTTCCGTGGTCATCGCCGCTTCGCCCAGCATGTCGAACGAGTAGCGGAACGCGCGGTTGTCGCCCTCGCTGGCGCGTGTGAGCGCCTCCTCGATGGTGCGGCCCATGACGAATTGATGACCCATGATGCGCATCGCCTGTCTCAGCGCGGCGCGCACCACGGGCTCTCCCAGCCGCGTCGCGAGACGCGAAATCACCGCACCGGGATTGCCGAGCTCTTCCGGGTCCGGCCGCACCAGCTTTCCGGTCAGGAGCAACCCCCAGGTCGAGGCGTTGACGAACAGCGAGTCGCTGCTGCCGACGTGCTCGCCCCAGTTGCCGGCCGCGATCTTGTCCGCGATCAACCGATCCGCGGTGTCGGCATCGGGAATGCGCAGCAACGCTTCCGCGAGGCACATGAGAATGACGCCTTCGCGGGAGGCCAGGTCGTACTGCCTGAGAAATGCATCGAGGCCGCCCTTGCGAGTGCGATTGCGGCGCACCGACTCCACCAGCTCGACCGCAAGTTCGTGCACCTGTGCACGCGTGGCCGCGTCGAGGCGCGCCAGCTGCAGGAGCTCACGCACGCATTCGGACTCGTCGGCCAGGTAGCGCCGGTTGACCGCGGCTCCCACCGGTGACTCGAGCGACGTCGCCTCAGGGCGAATGAAAGCGGGCGCCGATAGCGCTGGATTGGCCGACATGCGAACGAGCTCCCGACGAGCTGGCTGGGAAGGCGCGCATTGTAGCAATCCGCGCTCAGGGCCTGTGCCGGCCGCGCTCCAGGTAGTCGGCCAGGATCCGGGCGTGATCGAACACGAGCACCGGTGGGGCGGCGGGATCCGCCAGCACCACGGTCTTGGCATCGTCCCGGGCCTCGGGCTCGCCCCGCGCCGTGGCCACGTACACGATGCTCACGGTGTGCCCGCGCGGGTCGCGTCGCGGATCGGAGTAGCACCCAAGCAGGCTCTGCAACTCGACCTGCAGACCCGTTTCCTCGCGCGCCTCGCGCACCGCCGCGTGCTCCACGGTCTCACCGACATCGACGAAGCCGCCTGGCAAGGCCCAGCCGAACGGCTCGTAGCGTCGCTCGATCAGCACGATCGGGCGCGCGTCGCGATCGATCAGCTCGATGACGACATCGACGCTCAGCAGGGGTGTTACCGGGCGAGGCATGGGCGACGCCGTGGAAGGAGCCTCGGCCGTAGCTGGAACGTCAACGCGCTGGGCTGCATGCGCTCAGTATACTGTCGGCTCATGAATGTGAGCCCCGCACCGCAGGCCATGGTCTTCGACACGAACGCCGCAGCGGTTCGTGACCGATGTCCTCGAGCGCTCGCGCAGCGTCGCCGTGGCGGTCGATTTCTGGGCGTCGTGGTGCGCACCCTGCCGCGCTCTCGCCCCGATTCTCGAGGAGCTGGTGCGCACCTACGGCGGCCGTCTGCGTCGTCGCGCGCGTGAACACCGACGAAGAGCCTGCCATCGCGGCCCAATTCGGCATCCGCAGCATCCCGACGTACGCATCTTTCGCGACGGGCGGCAGGTCGATGGCTTCGTCGGCGTGCAGCCGTTGCCGCGCCTGCAAATCGCTGTTCGACAAGTACGTGCCGCGCGCCTCGGAAGGGTTGCGCGAGCAGGCGCAGGCGCGCCTGCAGCGCGGGCGATGCGGCGGGTGCCGTCACGCTGCTGCGGCAGCTGCTCGCGGAGACCCGGAGAATACCGCGGCGCGGATTCGACCTGGCCGAGGCACTCGGACGCAGCGGTGAGGTTGACGAAGCCGCCCGGGTGCTGGACGCGCTGCCACCGAACGTCGCGACGGAGCAACGTAGCCGAGCAGGCGCGTGCGCGAATTGCATTTCATCCGGCATGCGGCCAGCCCGGGCGAGGCGCAGGAGCTGCGTCGCAACGTGACGCCCGAGAGCGCGGATCTCGACGCAATCCACCGGCTCGCGGCCTACGAGCTGCTGGAAGGTGATGCGACGCGTGCGCTCGAGCTGCTGCTCGCGCATCATGACGCGCGACCGGCGCTTCGAGGATGACCTCGGCCGCCGCAGCCTCCTGCACGCCTTCCGCCTGCTGGGCGACTCCGACGAGCGCGTCGGGGAATACCGGCGACGGATGACCCGCCTGCTCTACTGAACTGCGACTGGTCTACTGCTGGGGCCACTCTACTGAGCCGCCTCGAGCCGCAGCCGTTCGGCGGCTGTCGGCTCCCAGGTAGCCCTGAATCGCGCGCCGCGCAGCGTAGATCAACGGGATCATGAGCACGGCAAGCGTCAGCTTGTAGGCATAGTTCACCGTGCCGACCGCGAGGAACTGCCCCATCGACCAGTGCTGCGGTCCGAGCACGAAAGCGATGTAGAGCACCACGAAGCTGTCGACGAGCTGCGACACCGCGGTCGATCCGGTCGCGCGCAGCCACACCAGTCGCTCACCGGTCGCCCGGCGGATGCGATGGAAGATGAGTACATCCACCAGCTGACCGATGAGAAACGCCGTGATCGACCCCGCGATGGTCCACATGCCCTGGCCAAAAATCGCGCGAAAGCGGCTTGCATGTCCGGCACGCCCTGCGGCGCTCCGATGGTGATCCACCACTGCGCCGGCGCCAGATGGATCGCGACGTACGCGGCCATGAAGGCATACGAGATCAGCAGCACCGCGAGCCACGAGATGGTGCGCACGCCGCGCACCCCGAAGTACTCGTTGATGACGTCGGTCATCACGAAGACGACCGGCCAGATCAGCACGCCCGCGGTGAAGCTGAGCGATCCGCTCTGTCCGAAGAGATTCCAGTTGAAGGGCGCAGCCCGAGCGTGGTCCTCCAGCGCAAAGATCTTGACGCCGACGAACTCCGCGATCAGCGCATTGGCGAGAAAGAACCCGTGAGCGCGGTGAAGAGCCGCGTGGCCTTGCGATCGACGATGCGGGGCGATTCCGGTACCGCTGGCACGTGCACCTGCAGACAATGTGGAAACTGGGGTCAGACCCCATTCTCTCGCATTTTGTCGTCGCCGCAGAAATTGGGAATGGGGTCTGACCCCAGTTTCCCGCGCTCAGCGATGCGAGCGAAAGTAGCGCCGCAGGCACTCGACGGCGCGCTGCTCCCAGTCCTGCGCGGCTCGAGAAGCATCGCCGTGCGCGGCCTGGAGTTCCTCGTGTCGCGCGGCGACGCGTCGCAACGCTGCGCTTTCCCAGTCGCTGCCGTTCGGAGCCAGGTGTGGCAGGGCGTCGGACGGATGTCGTCCTCGTGTGGCGTCATTTGTCATAGTGTTTGCCGCCTTTCTTCTTGTTGTATGGCGCACAGGGTAGGCACAGTCGCGGAGCGCGGGCGTGCCCCAGTTCACGGGTCCGCCGCTCTCAGTGCCGGCGGGCCGCGCCCGGAATCTCGATCGAGGCGACCGCGCCGCGGGCATCGCTGCGATTGTCGAGGCGCAGGGTGCCGCCGTGCGCTTCGACGATCTGCCGCGACAGGGCGAGCCCCACCCCGCTTCCGCCCGGCTTGGTGGTGAAGAACGGCACGAACAGGTTGTCCGGATTGGCGATGCCGGGACCCGAGTCGGTCACCGTGATCGCGAGTCCGTCCGCGAACGACAGGGCGTTCACCACGATCGGCCCGCCATCCGCCGCCTGGGACTCGAGCGCGTTCTTGACCAGGTTGATCAGCGCCTGCTCGAGTTGATCCTCGTCGACGCGCGCCTCGAGACCGCTTTCCGAACGCACCTCGATGCCGTGCCCGCGATCGAGACCGGCCACGCGCGCGAGTAGTGGCGCCACGGCGACCCAGCGCGGCCGCGGCGGCGGCAAGCGCGCGAGACGGCTGTACTGGGCGAGGAATCTCCCCAGGCTCTCGGTGCGATCGGCGATCACGCCCAGCGCCTCGAGCACCTCTTCACGCGTCCGGTCCGCGCCCAACGTCTGCTCGCAGCATGTCGCGGAGGGTTTCGGCCAGCGAACGAATGGGTGTCAGCGAATTGTTGACCTCGTGCCCGATGACCCGGATCAGGCGCTGCCAGGCGAGCCGCTCTTCCTCGCGCAGCGCCTCGCGCACGTCGGCCACGATGAGCAGGTGCTGCACCAGGCCCGATTCACGGAACGTGCCGTGCGTGACCTGCCAGCGGCCGCTGCGGCCGGCGACCGTGCCCGACCACCCGCGTCGGCGCGCGGATCATCGAGAAACTCATCGAGCGCCAGGTGCGCAGCCGAGCGGCCGATAGCGGCGTGCGCTTCGACACCGAGCAGGCGCAGTCGCTGCGGGATTCGCCAGCCGCAGCTCGTGCGCGCCATCGAAGGCCAGTCACCGACGACGTCGATCGCGCCCACCAGCTTGTCGAGCAGCGCCGTGGCTTCCATCGCCTGCAGGCGCTGCAGGTGCAGCGTGCGGCCCAGGTCGTTGATCTCGCCGACCAGGTCGCCCAGCGCATCGCCGCGCGCGGTGCGCCGCCCGCGCACCGTGTAGTCGCCCGCGCGATAGGCTCTCGACCACGTTCGCCAGTCCGCGCAGCGGCTGCACGATGGCCTCGCGCAACATCGCCGCGATGCCGCCCACCAGCAGCACGAGCACGATAATCAGGCACGCCCGCAGCACGGGCTGACGCTCGAGCAGTGCGACCAGCGCGATGCCGAGCAGGGTCGCGCCGGAAGCGCGAGCGCCACGGTGAGCAGCGTCGATGCGCCGTTCGAAGGGCCATTGGACTCGGCCGCGGGCAGCGGGTGCAGGCAGGCGCTGCACGGGCATCATTCCGCGTTTCCCTGGACGTCCGTGCGAATCCCGAGCTTCTCCATGCGCCGGTACATGGCGCTGCGCGACAGGCCGAGTGCCTGCGCCGCGGCATTGGCACTGCCCGCGTGGCGCCGCAACGCGGCGCGTATCAAAGCGCGCTCCGCGTCCTCGAGACTCATGTCCTCGAGCGTCGGCGGCGCCGCCTCGCCCGCTGCCAGGCGCAGGTCGCCGGCCTGGAGGCTCTGTCCGGATGCCGCGAGCAGCACCGCGCGCTCGATGACGTTGCGCAGCTCGCGGACGTTGCCGGGCCAGGCGTACTGCACCAGCGCGCGCGCCGCCGCGGGATCGAATCCGTGGATGTCGCGCCGATAGCGACGCGTCGCATCGACGAGCGCCGAGGTGGCGAGCGGCAGGATGTCGGCGGTGCGCTGACGCAGCGGCGGCATGTCAATCTCCACCGTGTTGATGCGAAACAGCAGGTCCTGGCGGAATCGACCCTCGCTGACGAGCCGCGTCGAGATCGGCATTGGTCGCGCAGACCAGTCGCACGTCGACCTTGCGCGTGCGCGACGAGCCCACCGGCTTCGAACTCACCGCTCTCGAGCACGCGCAGCAGCTTCGCCTGCTGCGTCGCCGGCAGATTGCCGACCTCGTCGAGAAAAAGCGTCCCGCCATCCGCGAGCTCGAACCGCCCGGTGCGTTCCTGGCGTGCGTCGGTGAACGCCCCGCGCACGTGCCCGAACATCTCGCTCTCGAATATCCCCTCGGGCAGCGCGCCGATGTTCACCTCGATGAGCGAGCGGTCGGCGCGATTCGACCAGCCGTGCAACAGGCGCGCGAGCAGGCTCTTGCCCGTGCCGTTCTCGCCCGTGATCAGTACCGGCGCATCCGAGCGGCGCCACGCGCCGCGCGATCGCGAGCACCTCCTGCATCCGGCGACCGACTCACCGATCACCTGCAGCTCGGAATTGCCCCGCAGCAGCGCGTTCTCCGCCTCGAGCCGCTCGCCCACGACGCAGTGCGCGTCCGAGCTCGAGCTGATTGCGCACCACCGACAGCAACCGTTGGTTGTCCCAGGGCTTCTCGATGAAGTCGCGCGCGCCGGCGCGCATCGCTTCCACCGCCAGTCCGACGGTCGCCCAGGCGGTCATGACGATCACCGGCAGATGCGGATCGCTCTGACGCAGCCGCGCCAGCAGGTCGAGCCCTTCGGTCCCCGAGGTCGTGTCGCGCGCGTAGTTGAGATCGATGAGCGCGGCGTCGAAGCGGCTGGCCGCCGCGGCCGCCAACGCGCCCGCCGGTGAACTGGCCGACTGAGTTTCGATCCCCTCGTTGCCGAGCAACAGGCGCAGCGCCGTCAGGACGTCCGGCTGATCATCGGCGACGAGCAAGTCGAGGCGGCATGTGTGGATATTGGAATAGAGTCGGGGCCGAAATGGCCCCGACTGGTGTGAAGTCTATCAGCAGTCCGCCAGGAGCGCGGATCGGCGCCGTGCGCTACGCGTGACGCAGGCTACTCCGGGCTGCAGCTGCAAGGCGCGCCGCAGGGGCACCGCGGTCGCAGCCGCGATCGCGACGTGTCAGCGTGGTGAGCACCGTGGCGTACACCCAGGGATCATGCAAGTTCGCGCCCGCCGATCGCCTGCCCGAGCAGCACCGCCATGAACGGCGCTAGGGCGATGCCGATGAGCAGTCCCAAGGCCGAGCTGCCATCCCGAGCGGCGCGCCACCGCGCCGACAATACCGCCGTCCGGCGCGCCGAGTGCGCGGCGGATCGCGATCTCGCGCGTGCTCTGCGCGACCGAATGCGCCAGCACTCCGTAGATTCCGGACGCAGCCAGCACGATGGTGATGATGCCGAATACGACGAACAATGCCACCGATGATGCGCAAGCCGCCGGAATTGATAGCGCGCGCCTCCGGGATAGTCCGCAGCCAGTACACGGCGAGATCCGGATCGAGTTGCATGACGGCCTCGCGGATCGCGGACGCCAGCGCGTGCGGGTCGCCCGCGGTGCGCAGCACCAGCGTGAAGAAGCGGTCCGGTTCCTGCAGCAGCGGCACATACACGGTGGGCGTCACGACTCTGGCGCCGAATGGCTCGTCGTCGTGCATGATGTCGCCCACCACGCCGACGACGGTGAGCCAGTTCGCGTCCGGCAAATTTGGCTTGAGGCGCACACGCTGGCCGATCGCGCTCTGCGCCGGCCACACGCTGCGTGCAAAGGTTTCGCTGACGAGCGCTACCGGCAGCGAGCCCGCGCGATCGAGTGGCACTGAAGTCGCGCCCCGCGATCACGCGGCCGCCCATCGTGGCGAAGAACCCGGGCGTGGTCGCCACTGAGTTCGCGTAGCGGGTAGTCGGCCTGCGACGCGTACGAGTGGTCGGGCAGCGCATAGAGCGTGCGACCCACGCCATGTCCCGGCGGTGCGGTCACCAGCGCGGTGGCCGAGGCGCCCGGAATCGACTGTGCACGCGCCTGCAATTGCTCGATGAACCGGCTCTGTTGCTCATGTTCGGGATATACCGGCTTCGGGCAAGCCGATGCGGCCCGTCATGAACGGGCGCACATCCACACCCAGGTCGCTCGAGCTCGCCTGGATCGCGATGCGCACCATGATGCCTGCGGAGGTCAGCAGCACGCAGGACAGCGCGATCTCGACCACGACCAGCCAGCGAATGATGCGACCCGTCGAGAGACCCGTGTCGCGCGTGCCATCGCGCAGCACGCCGTTGATGTCGATGCCGGCCACCCGCAGCGCGGGAAACAGCCCCGCCGCCACCGTGCTCAACACGCCGACGGCGACTGCGAAAACCGCCACGCGACCGTCCACCGCGAAGTCCCACCACGCGGGCAGGTCTTCGAGCGTCGAAGTCAGGATGCCGGCTCAGCACTTCGAGGCAGGCGGCACCGAGCGTCAGGCCGACGAGCGCCGCGGCGGCGCCGATGACGAACGACTCGGTCAGCATCTGCGTCACGAGGCGCGCGCGCCCGGCGCCGAGCGCCCGGCGCACACTCGCTTCCTGGGTGCGGGTGGTCGCACGCACCAGCATGAGCCCGGCGACGTTGACCGCAGGCGATGATCAGCACGAGGAACACGCTTGCGAACAGCGTCTGGAACAGACGCAGATCGTCGCGGCCAATGACCGCGGCCGCGATTGGCAGCAGGTCGGGCTCGAGCCCGGCGTTAGTTTCCGGATAGCGCTCGGCCAGGCGCGCTGAGATGGCGCTGAGGTCGGCCTGGGCGTGATCGAGCGTCACACCGGGCCGCAGTCGTCCGATCACCTGCACCCACGAGGCCTTGCCGCGCGGAACCTGATCCAGGTTCTCGCGTAGCGGAATCCACAGCTGGGCGCTGTTGGGCCAATCCAGTTTCCGGGGCATGACGCCGATAACGGTCGCGAGCTCGCCGTTGACCTTGAGCACGCGGCCGATCACCTCACGCTCCCCGTGATAACGCGTGCGCCAGAGGTCGTAGCTCAGCACCACGACCGGGGCGGCGCCGGGCACGTCATCCCGCGGCTGGATCGTGCGGCCAATGAGCGGCTCGATGCCGATCACGTCGAAGAGCGTCCCGGTGATGAGTCCGCCGTTGTAACGTTCGGCGCTGCCGTCGCCACTGATGATCACGGTGCCGATCAGGCCCCCGCCCATCTCTTCGAAGCTCGACTGCGCCGCGCGCCAGTCGGCGAGCTGATGCGTGCTGGTGCCGTCGTCGGAGCTGCCGCGAGCCTTGTCGATGATGTGAACGCCGACCAGCGACTGCGGCTCCGGGAACGGCGGCGGCGCGTAGGCGATCGTGTAGAGAATGCCGAACATCGTGACCACCACCGCCAGGCCCAGGCCGAGCACGCCGATGGCGAGCGCGGTGAAGGCCGGCGTGCGCAACAACGAGCGGGCGGCGACGCGCAAGTCCTGGAGGAACTGCATGGGTATCTCCTCAGTGGCTCGCACGCCGCGGCAGCGATTCTTCCTCGACCACGCGGCCGTCGAAGAGCGCGACGCGACGCTCGGCGAAATCCGCATAACGCGGATCGTGCGTGACCATGCACACGGTGGAACCACCGGCGTGCAACTTGGCGAGCAGCTCCATCACCGCGTCGCCATTGCGCGAATCGAGATTTCCGGTCGGCTCATCGGCCAGCAGGATCGACGGACGCCCCACCAACGCGCGTGCCACGGCCACCCGCTGTTGCTGACCGCCGGACAACTGCGAGGGATAGTGATTCAACCGATGCGACATGCCGACGCAGTCGAGCGCGGCCAGCACGGCATCGCGGCGCTCGGGGCGCGTCAGGCCGGCGCGATAGGTGAGCGGCAACTCGGTGTTTTCGTACACCGTCAGGTCGCCAATCAGGTTGAAGGCCTGGAAGATGAAACCGATCTGGCGGTTGCGGATGCGCGAGCGCTCCTGGGCGCCGAGCTTCGTCACCGGCGTGCCGTCGAGCGCGTATTCGCCATCGGTCGGGTTGTCGAGCAGGCCCAGGATCGCGAGCAAGGTGGACTTGCCGCAGCCCGAGGGCCCGGAGATCGCGAGAAACTCGCCTGCCCTGATGTCGAGCTGGATGCCCGAGAGCGCGTGGGTCTCGACCTCGTCGGTATGAAACACCTTGGTGACGTTTTCGAGACGAATGAGCGTCTGCTGCTTCACGAATCAACCTCCCAGATCTGAAATCCAGTACACCACGACGCCGAGCGTGCTCCAGGCCACGGCAGCCCAGTCGACACAGCTCAGCCACGCGTCCACGCACATCGACACTTCGATCGTCATGGCATTACTCCACGTTGAGCCGGTCGTAGCGCGCGTACTGCGCCACATCCGACACGATCACCCGTTCGCCGGGTTCGAGCCCCGCGACCACCACGATGCGATCCACGGAGGCCTTGCCGAGCTTCACTGCCACGCGCCGCGCGTCGCCGTCGTTGTCGACGCGAAACAGGCGCGCATCGGATAGCGGTTGCGCGCTGACCGGACGCGCCACGTGCATGACGTCCGCGAGCCGCTCGATCTCGACCGTGCCTTCGATCGACAGATCCGCGCGTGCACCCTGCGGCAGGTCACCGTCGAGCGCGGCCTCGACCTTCACGGTGCCGTTCTGCACCGCGGGCTCGACGCGCTCGACGTGTCCGGCGACCATGCCGTTGCGCGTATCGATCATCACGCGCTGCCCGGGCGCGAGGTCCCTGGCATCGATCTCCGGAATGCGCAGCTCCGCGCGGAGCGACCCCGGGCGCGCGACGCGCGCGATGCTCGCGCCCATCGCGAGCTGCTGACCGGCTTCCACTGCCACCGCCTGCAGCACGCCGTCGAGGCCCGCCCGTACCTTGAGCGCCTCGACCTGGGCGCCCCGGCGTTCCCAGATGCGCTCGAGCTGCTCCACGCGCGCGTTCTGCGCCTGCATCTGGGCAGCAACCGCGGCTGCCAGCTTGCCCAGGCGTTCCTGTTCGATCTCGAGGCGCACGCCGAGCTGCTCCGCCGTGAGGCGCGAGCGTGCGAGCTGCAGATCGGAAATGATCTTCTGGCCCGCGAGCCGGCCTTCGGCCTCCGCTTGCAGCCGCGCGGACTCGTGATCCGCGCGCGCCTCCGCAATGCGGGCACGCTGATCGAGAACGTCGCTCTCGAGCTTGATGCGCAGCGCCGCGTGCTCGGCGCGGCCGGCATCGAGCGCCCAGCGGCTCTCCTCGGCGAGCTGTTCGAGCTCGGGATTGGAGAGCTCGACCAGCACGGTATCGGCGCTGACCGCCACGCCCGGGCGCAGGAGCACTCGCTCTACGCGCCCTGCCGAGGCGGCCGCGATCCAGCGTTGATCGCGCGGCACCAGCGTCCCGGCGCCTCGCACGCGCCGCACGAATTCGCCGCGCTGGACGGTATCGATGAACACGACCTTGCCGTCCACCGTCGGCGAGAGCGGCTCGAGCGTGGCGAGCGCGAGACCGGCAGTGGCGACAGCCGCGACGGCACCCGCGGCGAGTAACAGGCGCTTGCGCCGGCGACGGTCGCCATCGGTGCGGGGTTTGTCCATGGCAGGGATCAAAGCATCCCGTATGCCAAACAGACCGTATCAACGTAACTATTTGGATCTTAAGAGTTTCTTCAGGCGCAACGGGTTGCCGGCAAGGCCAGTTGCTGCTTGCGACATCCCACTTCCGGGACGATGGGGCGTACGTCCATCCCGCCATCGGGATATTCACGGCGCAGCTATTGTTGACGGCGGAGCTTCACGAGCAGCCGCCGCTCGTGCTTTTGCGGGCGGCCCCGCGGGCGCGGCGTGAGCGCCGCCGCCAGGGCGTGCTGCTCTTTCAGCTTCTCTCGCCGCGCGATGCTTGCGACAGTTTCCTCGTAGCAGCGTTGCGACTCCGCGGCCGGCCCGCGGCGTTCAGGCAGCGCCAGCACGATGATCTCGAGCGACTGCGGCCCGCGCGTGATGCTCAACCGGTCGCCCGGCCCGATCGCGCGCGCCGGCTTGACACGCTCGCCGTTCACGTGAACCTTGCCGCCGGCGACGGCCTGCCCGGCGAGCGAACGGCTCTTGTAGAAGCGCGCACACCAGAGCCAGCGATCGATGCGCGCTTTCGCAGTCGGCAGATCCTGCTCGGTCTGGTTCAAGTCGCCCCGCAAATGGGGTCAGACTTAAGTCTGACCCCTCTGTGCGCTCTATAATGCGCGCCCTCGTCATCCGGAGGTCGCGTGACCCGCAAGTTTCTAGCCCGCCTCGCCGTCGAAACCGAGCGCCTGCGCGCTGAAGGCCTGTACAAGGTCGAGCGCGTGCTCACCTCGCCACAACAGGCCGTCGTCAGTGTGAGCGGCGGCCAGCAGGTCATCAACCTGTGCGCGAACAACTACCTCGGTCTCGCCAATCACCCGGCGGTGCGCGAGGCGGCGGGCGAGGCGATCGAGCGATATGGCTATGGCATGGCGTCGGTGCGCTTCATCTGCGGCACGCACGCGATCCATCGCGAGCTCGAGGAGCGCTTGAGCCGCTTTCTCGGCACCGAGGACACACTCCTCTATTCTTCCTGCTTCGATGCCAACGGCGGATTGTTCGAGACGCTGCTCGATGAAGAAGACGTGGTGATCAGCGATGCCCTCAACCACGCGAGCATCATCGACGGCATCCGACTCTGCAAGGCCGAACGCCTGCGTTACGCCAACGGCGACCTCGACGAGCTGGAGAAGCACCTGCGCGCCAGCAAGAAGCGCCGCACGCGCATGATCGCGACGGATGGCGTGTTCTCGATGGACGGCACGCTGGCGAAGCTCGAGGCGATCTGCGATCTCGCGGACAAGTACGACGCGCTGGTGATGGTGGACGATTCACATGCGGTCGGCTTCATGGGCGCGAACGGACGCGGTACGCACGAGCACTGCGGCGTGCTGGAGCGCGTTCACATCCTCACCGGCACGCTCGGCAAGGCGCTGGGCGGCGGCAGTGGCGGCTACACCGCTGCGCGCAAGGAGATCGTGGCGTGGCTGCGCCAGCGATCGCGGCCGTACCTGTTCTCGAACAGCATCCCGCCGGTGGTCGCGGCAGTGAGCGTGCGCGTGCTCGACCTGCTCGAGGGCAGCCCCGAGTACCGGGGACGCCTGCTGGAGAACACTCGCTTCTTCCGCCAGCAGGTGAGCGCGCTCGGCTTCAACGTGATTCCCGGCGAGCACCCGATCATTCCCATCATGCTGGGCGACGCGCGCCTCGCCGGCCGCATGGCGGAAAAGCTGCTCGCCGAGGGCGTGTACGTGATCGGCTTCAGCTTCCCGGTGGTGCCGCGTGACAAGGCGCGCATCCGCACCCAGATGTCCGCCGGCGCTCACGCTCGCCGATCTCGAACGCTCACTGCAGGCCTTTGCGAAAGTCGGGCGCGAGCTCGAGCTGATCAATTAGCCATGGCTCGCGAACAAGTGACCTCGGGGAAGCCTCGACCGGAAAGGTATTTTCCGGAACGCCGTAAACCCATCCCTGGGGGCTCCGGGGAAAACGTCCTGTTTTCCACGGTCCGGAAAATACCTTTCCGATCGAGTCTCCCCCACGCAGTGGGTCTCCGCGAGCCTGTTTCATGAAAGCACTCGTCAAGTCGCGGCCCGAACCGGGCATCTGGATGGAGGAAATCCCGGAACCGCGCGTCGGCCACAACGATGTGCTCATCCGCGTGCGCAAGACCGCGATCTGCGGCACCGATCTGCACATCTACAACTGGGATCCCTGGGCGCAAAAGACCATCCCGATACCGATGGCGGTCGGACACGAATTTTGCGGCGAGATCGTCGAGACCGGCGGCGAGGTGAGCGGGTTCAAGGCGGGCGATCGCGTGTCGGGCGAGGGCCACATCACCTGCGGCTACTGCCGCAACTGCCGCGCGGGCCGGCGTCACCTGTGCCGCAACACGGTCGGCGTCGGCGTGAATCGGCCCGGCTGCTTCGCCGAGTACGTGGCCATACCCGCCGCCAACGCCTTCAAGCTCACGCCCGCGATCACCGATGACATCGCCGCCATTCTCGACCCCTTCGGCAACGCGACTCATACGGCGCTCTCGTTCAACCTGGTGGGCGAGGACGTGCTGATCACGGGCGCCGGACCGATCGGGATCATGGCAGTCGCGATTGCGCGCTTCGTCGGCGCGCGCCACGTCGTGATCACCGACCTGAACGATTATCGCCTGGAGCTCGCGCGACGCATGGGCGCGAGCCTGGCGCTCAACGTCACGCGCGACTCGCTCGCCCAGGCGATGCGCCAGCTCGGCATGGAGGAAGGTTTTGACGTGGGCTTCGAGATGTCTGGCAATGCGTCCGCCCTGCGCGAGATGCTCGGCGTCATGGTGCATGGTGGCAGCGTCGCGCTGCTCGGCATCCCGCCGGGCGAAATCGCGATCGACTGGAACCAGGTGATCTTCAAGGGACTCGTGATCAAGGGCATCTACGGTCGCGAGATGTTCGAGACCTGGTACAAGATGTCGAGCATGCTGCAGAGCGGACTCGACATCCGCCCCGTCATCACGCATCACCTGCCCGCGAGCGAGTTCCGGCAGGCGTTCGAGACACTGAATGGCGGACAGTCGGGAAAGATCATCCTCGACTGGACGTAGACGACACCGGGGTCAGAATTGAATTCTGACCCCTCTCACAGGGCGCAGAAGCAATAAGAATAAAGGTGTCGCGGGTCGTTGAAGCTGGCCCAGCGCGCGACTTCCCGCTGCAGCGGATCGAGGACCCGGCGCACGAGCGCTGGCTGCGCCACGCCGACACCGAGCTTGCGGGCCAGCCAGCTTCCCGCGGCGCCGAACTCCATCGCGAGCGCCTCACGCCAGGTGAGCTGCGGATCGAGGTACTTGAGCTCGTAGTCTTCGCCCAGGTCAGCGCGCTTCGCAGCCGCCTTCACGGCGTCCTCGAAGGTTCCGAGAGAATCGACCAGGCCCCGCGCGAGCGCGTCGCTCCCGGCCCAGACCCTGCCCTGCGCCACACCGTCGATTTCGGCCGGCGTCTTCTTGCGGCTCTCGGCCACGCGGTTCAGGAATACGTCGTACGCATGCTCGACGCCGGACTGCAGGATGTCGCGCGCGGCCGGCCCCAGCTCGCGGTCGAGACGGAAATCGCCGCTGAGCGGCGTCGTGCCGACACCGTCGACGTTGACGCCCAGCTTGCCGAGCGTCCCCTGGAAAGTCGGAATCGCCGCGAACACGCCGATCGAGCCGGTGATCGTCGTCGGGCTCGCCCAGATCTCGTCCGCGCCGCTCGCGATGTAATAGCCGCCCGAGGCGGCGACGCTGCTCATCGAGACGACCACGGGCTTGCCGGCTTCGCGCAGCGCCTTGAGCTCGCGGTAGATCTGCTCGGAAGCGAACATGCTGCCACCCGGGCTGTCCACGCGCAGGACCAACGCTTTCACATCGTCGTCGAAGCGCGCGTTGCGGATGATCTCCGCGGTCGAATCGCCGCCAATCGTACCGGGTGGCTGCGGCCCGTCGAGGATGTCGCCCGCAGCGACGATCACGCCCACGCGGTTGCCTGAGCCCGGCGTCAGCGCTTCTTCCGAGCGCACGCCGGCGACGTAGTCGGCGAGTTCGACCGCATTGAACGAATGCGTGGTGTCGTCCTCGCCCACGATGGCCTTGATGTCGTCGGACACCTGCTGGCGCGTGCGCAGCGCGGTCACGAGCCCCTGCGCAAATGCCACGCGTGCCGTGTCGCCCTGCGCGCCCTTGACCAGCGCGCCGAGCTGCGAGGCATAGGCAGCGAGCGCGCCCGGCTGGAGCTTGCGCGCGGCAGTGACGTCCGCCTGGTAGGCGCTCCACAGCGCGTTGAGCCACACCGGTGGCCTCCTCGCGCTCCTCGGGCGACATGTCACTGCGCGTGTACGCTTCCGTGTAGCTCTTGTGGGTACCGACGCGGAACACGTTCACGTCGACCGCCAGCTTGTCGAGCGCCTGCTTGTAGAACATGCGGTAGTAGTCGAAGCCGTCCACGAACACGATGCCGAGTGGATCGAGATACACCTCGTCGGCATGCGCCGCGAGGTAGTACTGACCCTGTTCGAAGTACTCCCCGACCGCCACCACCTTCTTGCCGGACTCGCGGAATGCGCGCAGGGCGGCACCGATTTCCTGCAGCTTGCTCAGGCCCGCGCCGCTCATCTGGCTCACGTCGAGCACCATGAGCTCGATGCGCTTGTCGTCCTTGCGCGGCTGCGATCGCATCCAGCACGTCGCGCAACAGCGTCTCCGGCTCGCCCTCGCCCGTGGCATCCGCAATCGCCCGCTCGATGGGCTCGCCGCTCAGCTGCTCGACGATGCGTCCCTGCGGATTCAGCACCAGCGCCGCGTGCCGCGGCACCATCGGCAGCGGACTCTGTAACGCGCCGATCACGATGGCGAACAGCACCAGCAGCAGGATGAGATGCAGCACCTTGCGCAAGCCGTCGAGCGCGCGCCAGGCGTAGTGAAAGAACGTGAGACAGTGCGGTACGTAGAGACATGGCGTCGCTGAAACTCCGCTGCTGAGCGTCAGCCGGGGGCGCGGTAGGTGATCCGGTAGATCACACCCGCGCTGTCATCGGAGACCAGCATCGAGCCGTCGGCCATCACGAGCAGGTCCACGGGCCGGCCGATCACGCTCTTGGGCTGGTTCCAGCCGGTGACGAAGGGATCGTAGGAGACGGCCTTGGCGCCGTCGAGCTTCACCAGCATGATCCGGTAGCCGGAGCGCTCCTTGCGGTTCCACGAACCGTGCTCCGCGATGAAGATCTGGTTGCGGTACTCCTCGGGGAACTGCGTGCCGGTGTAGAACTTCACCCCGAGCGGCGCCACGTGCGCATCGAGCTTGCGCGCCGGGGCGACGCTCGCGGCACAGGTGCCGAGACCGCCGAACTCCGGATCCTTGATGCTGCCGCCGTGGCAGAACGGGAATCCGAAATGCAGTCCGGCGCGCGGCGCATGATTGAGCTCGCACGGCGGCACGTCCTCGCCCAGCCAGTCGCGGCCGTTGTCGGTGAACCACATCTCGCCGCTGGCCGGGTGCCAGGTGAACCCCACGGTGTTGCGCACGCCGCGCGCGAACACCTCGCGTCCGCTGCCGTCCGGATTCATGCGCAGGATCTGCGCATACTTCGGCTGATCGCAGACATTGCAGGGGGCGCCGAGCGGCACGTAGAGCTTGTTGTCGGGACCGAAAGCGATGTAGCGCCAGCCGTGGTGAGTGTCGCGCGGCAGCTCCGTGGTGACGACCGTGGGCTGCGGCGGCTTCGCGAGCAGGTCCTCGATGCCATCGTAGCGACGAATACGGTTGATCTCGGCCACGTACAGCGCACCGTCACGAAAGGCCACGCCGTTGGGCCAATTGAGACCCTCCGCGAGCGTCAGCACCTGTCGGCCGCCGTCGGCGACCGACGCGATCGCGTAGACCTTGCCCGACTTTTGCGTGCCGACGAAGAGCGTCCCTTTGTCGCCCAGTGCCATCGAGCGCGCGCCCGGCACGTCGTCGACCGCGATCTCGATGTGAAAGCCGGGCGGCAGTTTCAGCGCGTTGAGCAACGCGGTCCGGTCCGCTGCCGGGGCCGCGCCGCACCAGCCGAGTGCAACGGCGAGCAGGCAGGCGAGACGGCGCACTGGCTTCATCTGCTAAGGCGGCGTCAAACCTTTTCTTCGATGCGTGCGGCCTTGCCCGAGAGATCGCGCAGGTAATAGAGCTTGGCGCGGCGCACGTTGCCGCGACGCTTGACCTGGATGTCGCTGATCGCGGGGCTGTAGGTCTGGAACACGCGCTCGACCCCTTCGCCGTGCGACACCTTGCGCACGGTGAACGAGGAGTTGAGCCCGCGGTTGCGCTTGGCGATCACGATGCCTTCATACGCCTGCACGCGCTCGCGATCGCCTTCCGTGACCTTCACTTGCACCAGCACGGTGTCGCCCGGGGAAAAATCCGGGACCTTGCGGGTCATCCGCTCGCTTTCGATCTGTTCGATGATCTTGTTCATGGCTGCCATCTCGCTCATTGACCTCAAGTTGGCGGGAATAGATCCCGCATCCTCAATCCTGTTCCGCCGCGCGCTCGGCGATGAACTCGCGTAGCAACTCGCTTTGCTCGGCCGTCAGCTCCATGCCCGCCAGCAGCTCCGGCCGCCGCTGCCAGGTCCGCCCCAGGGCCTGCTTCAGGCGCCAGCGGCGAATCGCCGCGTGGTTGCCGTTCACCAGCACCGGCGGCACCGCCCGGCCCGCGAACTCCTCGGGCCGCGTGTAATGCGGCCAGTCGAGGAATCCCGCGACGAACGAATCCTGTTCGGCCGACTGCGCATCCCCGAGCACGCCGGGCAAGAGCCGCGTCACGGCGTCGATGACGGTCAACGCCGGCAGCTCGCCGCCGCTCAGCACGTAATCGCCGACCGACAGCTCCTCGTCGATCTCGAGCTCGATCAGCCGCTCGTCGACGCCCTCGTAACGCCCGGCCACGAGCACCAACCCCGGCAGCCGCGCATAACGCACCGCGCACGCCTGGTCGAACCGCCGGCCCTGTGCCGACAGATACACCGTCGGACTGCCCGCCGGTGCGAGCGAGCGCGCAGCGCGGATCGCGCTCCCGAGCGGCTCGATCCTCATGACCATGCCCGGTCCGCCGCCGTACGGTCGGTCATCGACCGTGCGATGCGCGTCCGTGGCGTGATCGCGCGGGTTCTGCAACCCGACGCTCACCACTCCGCGCGTGACGGCGCGTCCCGTGACACCCGTCTCGAGCGCTCCCCGGACCAGCTCCGGGAACAATGTCACCACTTCGAAGTGCAGACTCAGTCCTCGACCGGACTCCAGTCGACGCGGATCTCGCCGCTCGCGAGATCGACGCGGCGCAGGTGTTGCGGCGTCACCGGCAGCCAGTGCTCCTCAGCGCCCCGCACCACCATCAAGGCATGCGCCGGCGTCTCCACGAAACGTTCCACGCGGCCCAGCTCGAGCCCCTGCTCGTTCACCACCCGCAGACCGATCAGGTCGGCGCGGTAGTATTCGCGCGGTTTCAACTGCGGCAGCGCCGCGCGCTGCACGCTGATGGTCGCGCCGACCAGCAGGCGGGCGCGATCCCGGTCCTCGATACTCTCGAGGCTCACAACATTCTCGAGGCTCACAACCACCTGGCGTCCGTGCTTGCGGCCCGCCACGATCCGGTAGTCTGCGCTCTCGGGCTTATCCAGGCGCCACGCGGGGTAGCTCAGAATGGCTTCGCGCGGATCCGTATAGGACTCGACCTTGAGCCAGCCTTTGACGCCAAACACCCCGACGATCCGACCGAGCGGCAGCCACTGCGAGGTGGCCTGCTCCGTGCCCGGTGCGCTCACGGCTTCGCGGGCTCGAGCCGCCTCAGGCGCTCGCTTGCTTGCGATAACCCGCGACGAGTGTCCTGACGCGATCCGAGACTTCGGCGCCCTTGCTCGTCCAGTAGTCGATGCGCGGCAGATCGAGGCGCAGCTTCTGCTCCCCTCCCGTTGCGCGCGGATTGAAGAAGCCGACCTGCTCGAGGCTCGCGCCGCCCTGGCGCTTGCGCTTGTCGGTCACCATCACGTGGTAGAAGGGCTGGTTCTTGCCGCCCCGGCGTGTCAGACGAATCGTCACCATCTGGGAAGTCTCTGGGAGCCCTGAAAAAAGAGCCGCGGATTCTACGCAAACTGCCGCCGGAAGGCGAAACTTTTTTGCAAATCAAGCGGCTAGGGTAGCGCTCGACCGGTGCCGGGGCGCGGCCGATCGGCGCGGGCTGCCCCAGGCCGCGTGCGCCCGTCAGTCGGAGGGCTCAGGCCCCGAAAAGCGCACCGCCTTAGCGCCCTTGACCTCCCCGATCGTCGCGCTGTCGCTCACGTAGAGCTCCACTTCGCGCTCGAATTCGAGCGCACCCTGCACCACGGCACCCGGCCCGATGACGATCCTGGGAGTGCTCTTCCACAGCGAGAAGTGGAAACTGCCGCCCTGCTTCTCGACGCGAATGCCACCCTCGACCCGCGAGCCCGCGCCGACCTCGATGTCCCCCTCCTCCGTTCGGATACCGCCAGCGACATGCGCAGCGTCCAAACGGATATCCCCGTTGACGGTCCTCACCCCACCTTGCACCTCGGCACCGCGCCCGAGGGTAACGGAGCCGTTCACGGTTTGAACTTCCTCGGTCACACGGGCCTCGGCATCCACCATGACCGTGCCGTTGACGGTCTCGAGCGATTCGGCGGCGCCGCGCTCACCGAGCGCGATCGATCCGTTGACCGTCTCGGCCTCGCCCACGGCCGCGCCGCGCTGGATGCGGATCGAACCGTTAACGGTCGAGAGATCGCCCGCGCGCTGATCGGCGGCAATCTCGATGGCGCCGTTGACCTTCGATACGTCGGATGCGTCGGATTCCGCCAGGCCGGCGCACGGCAGCGCCAGCAGGATCGCGAGCCACAGAGACTTCATGCCTGTTCCTCCAAATATTGGTCTGGCGCCGGTCACGGCCGCGGGAATCTCCCGCCCATGCCGCGCAACATGCGCGCGAATCCGCCCTTCGAAAACTGCTTCATGGTCTTCTGCATCTGCAGGAACTGCTTGAGCAGCCGATTGACATCCTGCACCTGCACGCCCGCCCCCGCGGCGATGCGGCGCTTGCGCGAGCCATCGAGCAGGTTCGGCCGGCGCCGTTCGCGCGGCGTCATGGAGTCGATGATGGCGACCTGGCGACGCAATTGCTTGTCGTCGAGCTGCGCAGGCGTCGCGCCGCGCGCCGTGAGCTCGGCGGGCAGCTTCTCCATCAACGCACCGAGTCCGCCCATGCTGCGCACCTGCGCGAGTTGCTCACGCAAGTCGACGAAGTTGAATTCATGTCCCTGGGTGAGCTTGCGGGCGAGCTTCTCGGCCTTGTCGCGATCGACCTGCTGAGTCACCTGCTCCACGAGCCCGAGCACGTCGCCCATGCCGAGAATGCGCGAGGCGACCCGATCCGGATGGAAGAGCTCGAGCGCCTCGATCTTCTCGCCAGTGCCGAGGAAGAGGATCGGCTTGCCGGTGACCTGGCGCACCGAGAGCGCCGCGCCGCCCCGGGCGTCGCCATCTGCCTTGGTGAGCACGATGCCGGTGAGGTCGAGTGCCGAGCCGAAGGCGCGCGCCGCGTTCACCGCGTCCTGGCCCGCCATGCTGTCCACCACGAACAAGCGCTCGTTTGCCGGCAGCGCGGCGTCGATACGCCGCACCTCCTCCATCATCTCGGCGTCGACGTGCAAGCGCCCGGCGGTATCGACGATGAGCGCGTCGTAGAGGCCCTGGCGCGCCTGCGCCAGCGCGTTCGCCGCAATCTGCTCGGGCGCAACATCGGCCGCGGCCGGAAAGAATCCAGCCTCGATCTGCGTAGCGAGACGTTCGAGCTGCAGGATCGCCGCGGGCCGGTGCACGTCGGCGCTCACCAGCAGGACGCGCTTGCGGCCCTGGGCCCGCAACCACAACGCGAGCTTGGCGGCCGTGGTGGTCTTGCCCGCGCCCTGGAGGCCCGCGAGCAGCACGACCAGGGGCGCTGGCACGCGCAGGTTGAGACCCTGGCTCGCGCCCCCCATGACGCTCACGAGCTCGGCATGGATCACGCCAATGAAGGCCTGGCCAGGTGTGAGGCTGCGGCTCACCTCGGCACCGATGGCGCGCGCCTTGACAGATTCGATGAAGGTCTTGACTACGGGCAAGGCGACGTCCGCCTCGAGCAGCGCCACGCGCACCTGCCGCAGCGCATCCGTGATGTTTTCTTCCGTGATGCGGCCGCGGCCGCGCAGCGCATCGAGCGCCGTGCCGAGACGTTGAGAGAGCTGGTCGAACATCGCGCGATTATAGGGCCGGCGTCCAACCGGCAGCGGCCGGCGTGCATGATCGACCCTGCCCATGCATCATTGCCCCGCCGCTCTTCCCGGCGCGCGGCACGAGGAGCAATCCCCTTGAGCGACCAACCCACTCTCACGCTGATCCTGCTGCTCCTCTTTCTCCTGCTGCTGGTGGCGTTCTTTGCCGGCACGGAGGTGGCTCTCCTGACGGTCAATCGCTACCGCCTGCGCAACCGCGCGACCCGCGGCGAACGCGCCGCGAAGCTCGCCGAGAAGCTGACCCGTAATCCGGACCGCTGGCTCGGTGTGAACCTGTTGTGGATCACGCTCACCACCATGGCTGCGCCCACGGTCGGCACGCTCATCGCGCAGCGCTACGGCGGCGATGCGCTCGTATGGGCGACCACGCTTGGGTTGGCACTCTTCACTGTGGTGTTCTGCGAGCTCGCGCCCAAGATCTACGCCGCGGTTCGCCCCGAGCGCATGGCGCTGCCGGCGGCGTACGTCTATCAGCCGCTGGTGTGGATCAGCTGGCCGGTGGTCTGGGTGGCCAACCGCCTCGCCAACGGTTTCCTGCGCCTGCTGGGCGTGTCAAAGAAGGCGGTGAGCGAGCACTCGCTCGGCATCGACGAGCTGCGCCTGGTGGTCGCGGAAGCCGGCGTGATGGTGCCGCAACGCCACCAGCAGATGCTCCTCAGCATCCTCGATCTCGAAAAGGTCTCCGTGGACGACATCATGGTCCCGCGCAACGAAGTGGTCGGCATCGACGTCGGCGACGACTGGGACCAGATCCTGAACCAGATCAACCAGAGCCAGCACACGCGCATGCCGGTCTACGAGGGCGAGATCGACAACATCGTCGGCATCCTGCATCTCAAGGCCGTGGCGCGCGAGCTCACTCGTGGCCGCCTCGACCGCGATCTGTTGATCGAGCTGGCGCGGGCGCGCGAGGCCTATTTCGTGCCCGAGGGGACGCCGCTCAATACGCAGCTGCTCAACTTCCAGCGCCAGCGGCGGCGCATCGCACTGGTGGTCGATGAATACGGCGACGTGCAGGGCCTCGTGACGCTCGAGGACATCCTCGAGGAGATCGTCGGCGAATTCACCACCGATCCCGCGACCATGATGCACAAGGACGTGCACCCGGAAGCGGATGGCAGCTTCGTGGTGAACGCGAGCGTGACGGTGCGCGCGCTGAATCGCGCCATGCAATGGACCCTGCCGACCGACGGCCCGAAGACGCTCAACGGGCTGATCGTCGAATATCTCGAGACCATTCCGGAACCCGGCACGACGTTCAAGATCCGTGACTACACGGTGGAAGTGCTGCAGACCGGCGAGAACACGGTGAAGACAGTGCGCATGACGGCGCCCAAGGCCGCCGCCCCGGGCGACACGGTCAGCGAATCGCCAGCGCGAGCGCCTCACTGAGCCGCTGCGCGGGCATGACCTGCAGGCCCTCGATCGCCTGTCGCGGCCGGTTCGCCGCGGGAACGACGGCGCGGCGGAAGCCGTGTTTGGCGGCTTCGCGCAGCCGCTCCTCGCCATAGGGGACCGGACGGATCTCGCCCGCGAGCCCGATCTCGCCGAAGGCGATCAGATCCTGAGCCAGCGGCGTCGCGCGCAGGCTCGAGACCGCGGCCAGCAGAACCGGCAGATCCGCGGCGGTCTCGCCGATGCGCACACCGCCCACCACGTTGGCGAACACGTCGTGCGCGTGCATCGCGATACCTGCGTGCCGATGCAGCACCGCGAGCAGCAGCGCAATACGGTTGTGATCGAGCCCTACGGCGACTCGCCGTGGATTGGTGAGCGCGGTGGCGTCCACCAGCACCTGCACTTCGACCAGCAGCTGACGCGTGCCCTCGCGCGCCACGGTCACGATGCTGCCGGACGCGGGCTCATCGTGCCGCGACAGAAAGATCGCCGAGGGGTTGCGCACCTCTTTCAACCCGGCTTCGGTCATTGCGAACACGCCGATCTCGCTCGCGGCGCCGAAACGATTCTTCACCGCGCGCACCACGCGATAGCGGCTGCCGCTGTCGCTCTCGAAGTAAAGCACCGTGTCCACCATGTGCTCGAGGACGCGCGGGCCGGCGATCGCGCCTTCCTTGGTGACATGACCGATGAGGAGCACCGCGGTGTCGCTCGACTTGGCGAAGCGCACCAGCCGCGCGGTCGACTCGCGCAGCTGCGATACCGCGCCGGGCGCGGACTCGCTCTCTTCGCTCGCCATGGTCTGGATCGAATCGATGACAATGACTCGCGCGCGCGTCTCGCCGGCTGAGGCGATGATGCGCTCGACGGATGTCTCCGCGAGCAGGCGCACGCCCGTGGCATCGAGGCCGAGCCGCCGCGCACGCAATCCGACCTGGTGCAGCGATTCCTCGCCCGTGGCGTAGAGCGCCGCATGCTCGGCCCCCACGGCGGCGGCCGCTTGCAGCAACAAAGTGGACTTGCCGATCCCCGGATCGCCGCCGAGCAAGGTGACGGAACCCGCGACCAGCCCACCGCCCAGCACGCGATCGAGCTCGCTGATGCCGGTGGAAGTGCGTCGCTCGACTTCTGGCGAGGTGACCGCGCGCAGTTCGGCGCTGGCTCCGGCCGCCGCGGGCGCACGTCGCGCTCCACGCACTGGCGCCGTCGCCGCCTCGAGCGCATTCCATTCACCACAGGCGGGGCACTGGCCCTGCCATTGCGGGGTGGGAGCTGCGCAGGCGGCGCAGACGAACAGCGTCTTGGCTTTGGGCAAGGAGGTCGTGGTCGGATGACGGGCCGTGCATCGTAACATGGCGCCGCACGAACCCTCTGTCAGCGGCGCCAACTTGCGCGAATGCCTGAATGACCCGCTGTCTGTCGTCTATACTGCCGCCCGCTTGCGAACCCAGGGGTGGGGCTCGACGGCTAATGTGTGATGGCGTGCAAAAATCGACGTGGCGCGGCGTGGCGCAGCGCACGAAACCGCGCTCGGCCGTCTCACGGCGCATCGCAACCGGATACCCTTGCGGATCTTTTTTGCGCCCCAGGCCCGCCTTGAGAGCGACCCCATGAACCGCCCCAACCGGCCCGACGCATCGGCTGCGCCCAGCCGTTCCGCGGCGGCGCCCCGGACGCTCGGCCGCTACGAAGTCGAGCGCGAGATCGGCCGTGGCGCCATGGCGGTCGTCTACCAGGGTCGCGATCCCAAGATCAACCGCGTGGTTGCCATCAAGGCGATCGCGCTCGCACGCGAGTTCAGTGACGAGGAACTCGAGGAAGCGCGCCGGCGTTTCTTCCGCGAGGCCGAGAGCGCCGGCCGGCTCAATCACCCGAACATCGTCACCGTCTACGATGCCGGCGAGGACCACCAGCTCGCCTACATCGCGATGGAGTTCCTCTCCGGCCAGCCGCTGAGCGATTTCACTTCGTCCACGGACTTGCTGTCCGGTGCAACCGTGGTGGAGTTGATCGCGCGCGCCGCGGACGCGCTGGCCCACGCGCACCGCTTCAACGTGGTTCATCGCGACATCAAACCCGCTAATATAGTGTTCGATCGCGCCAGCGACGGGTTGAAGATCACCGACTTCGGCATCGCCAGACTGACGGACAGTGGCACTACCAAATCGGGCATCGTGTTGGGCACGCCGTCCTTCATGTCACCCGAACAGCTCGAGGGCCGCCCGATCCAGGGTGCTTCCGACCTGTTCTCCCTCGGCGTCACGCTTTATCAGCTGCTCACGGCGCAGCTGCCGTTTCGCGCCGATTCGATGACCGGCCTGATGTTCAAGATCGCCAACGACGCCTATCCGCCGCTGCGCGCCGTTCGCCCCGACCTGCCGGGGTTCCTCGAAGCCATCCTCGCGCGCGCGCTGCAGAAGCGCGCCGACCAGCGCTACCAGAGCGGCACCGAGATGGCGGTGGCGTTGCGCGATTGCGCGCGCCTGCTGCGCGCCCAGGGTCAATGAGGCGCGCATGACGACCCTCAAGGGAAAACTGCGCTGCGTGGCCCTGACCGACACCGGCAAGGTGCGCGAGCACAACGAGGACACGATCGCGATCGATGCGGACATCGGCCTGCTGGTGCTGGCCGACGGCATGGGCGGTTACAACGCCGGCGAAGTCGCGAGCGGCATCGCCGTCAAGACCATCATCAACCTGGTGCGCGAAGGCCTGTCGTCCGCGAGGACCTCGAGCGCGACAGGATCGGAGACGCGGGCTTGCCGCGCCCGACGCATCGTCCTGCGTGACGCGATCACGCGCGCCAACAAGATCATCTACCAGACCGCGCAGATCGCAGGCCGCAGTGCGAAGGCATGGGCACGACGGTGGTCGCTGCCCTCTTCTACGACAACAAGATTTCGATCGCGCACGTCGGCGATTCGCGCCTCTACCGCCTGCGCGGCAACTCAGTTCGCAGCAGGTCACGATGGATCACTCGCTGCTGCAGGAGCTCGTCGATCGCGGCTTCTATTCGCCAGCAGGAAGCGCAGCGGGCGGCCAACAAGAACTACGTGACGCGCGCGCTCGGCGTCGAACCCAACGTCGAGGTCGAGGTGCAGGAGCAGCCGGTCGCACAAGGGCGATATCTTCATGCTGTGCTCGGACGGCCTGTCCGACATGGTCGAAGATGAAGACATTCATTTAACTATCAAGTACCTTTAGTGCTAATCTTGATACGGTTGCTAAGCAGTTGATTCAGCTGGCGAACGAGAACGGTGGTCGTGACAACGTCTCGGTGGTGCTCGCGCAGGTCGTCGAAGCGTTTCCCGCGAGCCGGCGGAGTGATGGACAAGACTTCTGGGCTGGTTCGGCTAAGGGACGAGGCGTAACGCAATGGCACGTCTGGTCTTGAGCCTGGATAACCAGGTCCTCGCCGAATACAACATGAACAAGGAGCGGTACACGATTGGCCGTCTCCCCGATAACGACATCCGCATCGACAACTCGCGGCTGTCAGCGGTCATCACTCGCTGATCATCAACATCCTCAACGACTCGTTCCTCGAGGATCTGAACAGCACCAACGGCACCTACGTCAACGGCAAGCTCATCAAGAAGCATGCGCTGCAGCACGGCGACGTGATCACCGTCGGCCATCACCAGCTGCGCTTCGTCGAAGACGACGAGGCCGCAGGACGAATTCGAAAAGACGATGGTCATCCAGCCGTCGTCGCGCCCGGCCGCCGAGAAGATGCGCGCCGCCAAGGACCGCGCGCGGTAGACAGGTGTCAGCCGACGTTTCGCGCCGAGCGGCGCGCCGCAAGGGTCATCGACGGCAAGCTGCCGGTCAAGAAGGCCAAGCTGCAGGTGCTGTCGCGGTTCGTTCGCGGGCCGCGAGCTCGAGCTCAACAAGGCGCTGACCACGCTCGGCCGCCCGGGCATCCAGGTGGCCGCGATCACGCGCCGCGCCGGAGGGCTACTTCATCGTGCACGTCGACAGCGACAAGCCTAACAACTTTCCGCTGGTCAACGGCACCGCCATCGGCAGCCAGGCGCGCAAGCTCACGACAACGACGTGATCCAGCTCGCCGGCGTGAAGATGGGGTTCTTCGAGGCCTGAGACGCGGTCAGACGCCATTCGCGAACACGGGGCCGGCCTCGTCGGAGGTCCTGCGACCGTAGCTCATTTCAGCTCCAGCGGCACTCGCTGGCTGACGCCGCACAGCAGCTCGTAGGGAATCGTGCCGGCGTGCGGCGCCACCTCTTCGACCGGCAGTCCCTCGCCCCAGATGATCGCCTTGTTCGCCCGTGTGCACCTTCGGCAGCGCCGGTCACGTCCACCGCGATCATGTCCATCGACACGCGTCCGACGAGTCGGAGCGCGCGCGCCGCCGATCGAGCACCGGCGTGCCATTGGCGAGATGGCGCGGCAAGCCATCGCCGTAGCCCGCGGCGAGAATCGCGATGGTGCTGTCGCGCTCGGCGCGCCAGGCGCCGGCGTAGCCCACGCGTCTCGCCGCGCTTCACGTCGCGCACGGTGAGCACCGTGGTTTCGAGCGTCATCGCCGGGCTTGAGTCCGAGCTCGGACGCGGTCTCGTCCCGCGAACGGCGAGACGCCGTACAGCGCCAGGCCCGGGCCGCACCCAGTCGCCATGCGCGTCGCGGCCAGCCGAGGATGCCGGCCGAATTGGCGATGCTGCGCTCGAGCGTGCGGCCGGAGCCCGCCACGGTGCGTCTCGAAGACGCGCGATCTGCTCGCGCGGTCATCGGCTCGTCGAGTTCATCGGCACGCGCCAGGTGCGTCATCACGCGCAGCTCCGGCGCCGGACTGTGAGCGCACGCAGCGTCGCGCAGCGCGGCGGGAAATTCCTCGGGCCGAAACCCGAGGCGGTTCATGCCGGTGTCGATCTTGATCCAGACGACTGAAGCGATGCGCGCCGCGATGCGCCTCGAGCAGCTTGCAGTCTGCAGCGGATCGTGGACCACGAGCTCGAAACCATGATGCGCGGCCTCGGCGAGTTGCTCGGCGTTGAACACGCCCTCGAGCAGCACGATGGGCGCGCGCACGCCGGCGCGCGCAGCGCCATGCCTTCCTCGAGCCGCGCCACCGCGAAGCTGTCGGCGTCGGCGAGCGCCAGCGCCGTCGACACCAGCCCATGGCCGTAGGCATTGGCCTTGACGACGCCATGACCGTCGCGCGCCGGGCGCGTAGCGCGCGAATCGGTGCCGAGGTTGTGCCGCAGCGCGCGCGGTGTCGATGCAGCGCGCGGATCAGCCGGATCAACGCATGATTCCTTCGCCGTACGCCGGATCCGGCGCGTAGTTCTCGAAGCGTGCGTGAACTGGCCGTGGAACGTCAGCCGGATGTCGCCGGTCTCGCCGTTGCGATGCTTGGCGAGATCGATGTCGGCGATGCCCTTGCGTCGGCGTGTCCTTGTTGTAGACCTCTTCGCGATAGATGAGCAGGATCATGTCCGCGTCCTGCTCGATCGCGCCCGACTCGCGCAGGTCCGACATCACCGGCTTCTTGCTCTCGCGCTGCTCGACGCTGCGATTCAGCTGCGACAGCGCGATCACCGGGCACGTTGAGCTCCTTCGCCAGCGCCTTGAGACCGCGCGAGATCTCGGAGATCTCCGTGGCGCGATTCTCCTTGGTGCCCGGCACCTGCATCAGCTGCAGATAGTCGACGACGATCAGATCGAGCCCGTGCTCGCGCTTCAGGCGCCGCGCGCGCGCGCGCAGCTCCGTCGGCGTCGAGCGCCGGCGTGTCGTCGATGAAGATCGGCGCGCCTCGGCAGCTGGTTGGTGGCGCCGGTCGATGCGCGGCCAGTCCTCGTCGGAGAGCTGGCCGCTGCGGATGTTGCTGAGTTGCACGCTGCCCACCGAGGACAGCATGCGCGTGCATCAGCTGCTCGGCCGACATTTCCATGCTGAAGATCGCGCACCGAGCCGCGGATGTCCTGGATCCAGCGCCGCGTTCTCGGCCATGTTGATGGCCAGCGTGGTCTTGCCCATCGAGGGGCGGCCCGCGATGATGATCAGGTCGCCGCCGCGCAGGCCGCCGGTCATGCTGGTCGAAATCGGTGAAGCCCGTCGGCAACGCCGCGCGATCTTGTTCGGGTTGTGTGTGCCAGCTCGTCGATCTGGTCGATCAGCGCCGGCAGCATGCTGCGCACCGACTACGTAGCCCGTGCCGCGCGCGCGCGCCTGCTCGGCGATCGCGAAGACGCGCCGCTCGGCCTCGTCGACCAGGTCGCGCGCCGACTGCGCCCTTCGTCGCTGCAGCACCGAGGTCGCGATGTCGCCGCCGACCTCGATCAGCGCGCGCAGCAGCGCGCGCTCGCGCACGATCTCGCGCGTAGGCGCGCATGTTGGCGGCGCTCGGCGTGTCGCGCGTCAGCGTGCCCGAGGTAGGCGAGGCCGCCGGCGTCCTGCGAGCTGGCCGAGCCGCTCGCAGGTGCTCGGAGACCGTGACCGCATCGCAGCGGCTTGGCCTGCGTCGACCAGCTGCGGCGATGGCCTCGAAGATCAGCCGGTGATCGGGGCGGTAGAAATCCTCGGCGGTGACGACGTCGCCGACCTGGTCCCAGGCGCGTGCGTATCGAGCATGCAGGCCGCCGAGCACGGCCTGCTCGGCTTCGACCGAATGCGGCGGCGTGCGCAGCGGCGTCTGCGGTGCCGCGGCGGCAACTTGGCGCGGTCGCTGATGCGACCTCGGCCATCTGAACGCGTGTCTGAGCGCCGGCGCCCGCGATCGGGTCGTCGTCAGCCGCTGCTCTTCGGCGGTGATGACGACCGGCAGCTCGACGTCGACGTCCGTGTGCAGGTGCAGGGTCGACGACGTGCTCGCCGACCGTGCGCAGCGGACCGGTCGGCAGGCGCACTTCGCTGCGCGCCAGCTTGATGCCGGCGGCCGTGCAGGCTTCGGCGATGTCGGCCGTGCCGATCGAGCCGAACAGCTTGCCTTCGGTGCCGGCCTTGGCGGTGATCTGCAGCTTGAAGTCCTTCGAACGTCTGCGGCGCGGCTCTGCGCGCCTGGAAGCTCGTCGCTGCGCGGCCTTCTCGAGCTCGGCGCGACGCGCTTCGAACTTCGTGACGTTGGCCGGAGTGGCCAGCGTGGCCTTGCCCTTGGGCAGCAGGAAGTTGCGCGCCGTAGCCGGACTTCACCTTGACGCGATCGCCGATGTTGCCGAGGTTGGCGACTTTCTGCAGCAGAATGACGTCCATGGCTGCGACCTCAATGCTGATCGGTGTACGGCAGCAGCGCGAGGTAAGCGCGCGCGCTTGATCGCCGACGGCGAGCTGGCGCTGGTAGAACGCCTTGGTGCCCGTGATGCGGCTCGGCACGATCTTGCCGGTCTCGGTGATGTAGCTCTTGAGCGTGCGCCAGATCCTTGTAGTCGATCTGCTTCACGCCTTCGGCGGTGAAACGGCAGAACTTCTTGCGGCGAGAAGAAGCGGTTGCCATGTGTGCTCCCCGCAATCCGTGGCCATTGCGACGCGGTTTAGCGTCATGCATCAGGCGTTGACGTCCCATGTCATCGTCGTCGGTCGCCGACCGGCGATCGTCGCGGCGCGCGCGCGGCTGCCTCGCCTTCTCTTCCTGCGCGGCCTTCGCCATCGGCGACGGCTCGGTCACGGCCTCGTCCATGTTGACGACGAGGTGACGCAGCACCGCATCGCTGAAGCGGAACGCGCCGGTGAGCTCGGTCAGGGTCTTCTGGTCGCACTCGATGTTCAGCAGCACGTAGTGCGCCTTGTGGACCTTGGAGATCGGGATAGGTCGAGCTGGCGACGGCCCCAGTCCTCGAGACGATGCACGGTGCCGCCGCCGGCGGTGATCATGCCGCGGTAGCGCTCGATCATGGCGGGAACCTGCTCGCTCTGGTCCGGATGGACCAGGAACACGATTTCGTAATGCCTCATTGATTCTCCTTATGGATGTAAGCCACCCGCTCTGAGATTGACGGTGTGGCAAGGAGTACATGAATCGACCGGAGGCGAGCCCCCGGACGAACGGGCGCGAAGAATACTCGATGCGCCGCTCGCGTGGCAAGGCGCTGCGCGTTGCCTTCAGCGTGAGTTGCCTGCCGGTGGCGTACTGCGCTGGCGCAGCGCCTCGTAGAGCAGCATTCCCGCGGCCACCGACACGTTCAGGCTCTCCACGGCGCCCTGCTGCGGCAGCCGGACGGTCAGGTCGCAGGTCTCGCGGGTGAGCTGGCGCAGCCCCGCCCCCTCGCGCGCCCATGACCAGGCGCCATCGGCCCGGTCAGATCGGTCTCGATGCGCCGCGCTCGGCGCTGCGGCATCGGCGCCCACGATCCAGAGGCCCGCCTCCTTGAGCAGCGCGCAGGGTGCGCGCCAGGTTGGTCACGGCGACGACGGGCGTCGTCTCGGCCGCACCGGCCGCGACCTTGCGCACGGTCGGCGTCAGTCTGCGCGGCGCGGTCCTGCGGCACGATCAACCGCGAGCGCGCCGCAGGCGTCCGCCGTGCGCAGGCAGGCGCCGAGGTTGTGCGGGTCCTGCACGCCGTCGAGAAGCAGGAGCAGGGCCGGACCGGCGAGTGTCTCCAGGTGCCCGTAAAGGTCATCCTCGGTCCAGCTGCGGCCGGGCTCGGACCTCCGCCACCACGCCCTGGTGACTCGCAGCCTCCGTCCATTCATCGAGCTTGCGGCCGTCGACGTTCTGGATGCTGATGCCCGCGGCCCGGGCGAGCGCGGCGATGTCCTCGGTGCGCGCATCGTCGCGGCTGCTCTGCAGCCACAATCGGCGCACGCGCTCGGGGTGCTGCTTGAGCAGCCAGCGCACCGCGTGCACGCCATACACCCGTGTGCGGCTCGGCCATGGCTATCGCTCGCGGCGCCGCGTGCGCATGCGCGCGGTGCTCGCCGTGCGCGGCTCGGTTGCGAGCTCGAAGTCGAGTTGCCGCTCGCGCATCTCGACCCGCTTCAGGCGCACCGCCACCCGCATCGCCCAGCCGGTAGGTGCGATGCGTGCGCCGCCCGATCCATGCGCAGCGCCCGGCGTCGAAGTCGAAGCGATCGCCATGCAGCTCCGAGGCGTGCACCAGCCCGTCGACCTGCAGGTTGGCGAGCTGCACGAAGAAGCCGAACTCGACCACGCCGGTGATGACCCCCTCGAACTCGTCGCCGACGTGCGCGCGCATGTAGACGCACTTGAGATAGGCCATGACCTCGCGCGCTGCTTCGTCGGCGCGCCGCTCGCGCGCGGAGCATTCCGCGCCGAGCTGCTCCATGGCCGCGGTCGAATAGCGCAAAGCGGCCGGCGGGCGCCGATGCGAGCGCATGACGGATTCCTCGGTGAACGAGCAAATCCGGGTAACGGCGGATCGGTGACGTGAAGTGGGCGTACTCGGCGAGCGCCGAGCCGAAGTGACCGATATTGGTGGGCTGATACACCGCCTGCGGCATCGAGCGGATCAGCAGGCTTTCGATGAAGGCGGCGTCCGGGCGCCCGGCGATGAGCGCGCTCACCTGGCGCAGCTCGCGCGTGCCGATCTTCGCGGGGAAGTGCACGCCGATGCCGAGCGCGCGCAGCATCCGTTGCAGCTCGCTGACCTTGCGCTCCTCGGGCGCGCCGTGCACGCGGTAGAGCGTGGCAGGCGGTGCTTCTTGAGGAAACGCGCCGCCTCGACGTTGGCGGCGATCATGCACTCTTCGATGAGGTGATGCGCATCGTTGCGCGCGTGCACCTCGAGCGCCGCGACCGAGCCCTCGGCGTTCAGCCGCACCTTGATCTCGGGTGCATCGAAGTCGATCGCGCCGCGCTTTTCGCGCGCGGTGCGCAGCGCCAGGTAGAGCTGCGTTCAGATGCTCGAGATGCGGCTTCAGCGCGGCGTGCTGGCGCGCAGCGCCGCGTCCTTCGCCAGCAGGATCGCGGCCTCCTTGGTGTAGGTGAGGCGCGCCGCGAACGCATGACGGCGGCATAGAAGCGCGCGCGTCCGACCTCGCCCTGCGCGTCGACCTGCATGTCGCAGACCAAGCACAGGCGATCGACCTGCGGCTTGAGCGAGCACAAGCCGTTCGACAGCGCCTCGGGCAGCATCGGCACGACGCGATCGGGGAAGTACACCGAGGTCGCGCGTCCGCGCGCTTCCGCGTCGAGGGCGCCGTCCTGTCTGCACGTAGTGACTGACGTCGGCGATCGCGACGACGAGCCGCCAGCCGCGGCGTGCGGCTCGCAGTACACCGCGTCGTCGAAATCGCGCGCATCCTCGCCGTCGATGGTCACGAGCGGCAGCCCGCGCAAGTCCTCGCGCCCCGCGATGTCTTCCGGCCGCACGCGATCGCCCCAGGCGCGGGCCTCGCGCTCGCAAGGCTCTGGAAAGACGTTTGGCAGTCCGTGCGTGACGATGGCGAGCTCCGTCGCCAGATCGGCCGCGTTCCTCGTCTCGACCACGCGGATCACCTTGCCAACCGGGGTTGCAAAGCGCGATCGATCCCCGGTGAGCTCCACGACCACGAGGTCGCCCTGCCGCGCAGTGCCTCGCGCCGACGCCGGCACCATCACGCGCTGCCGAAATCGGGGACTCTCCGGAGTGACGAAGGCGACATCGCCCGCATCGTCGAACCGCCCGGCGAGCTCGCGCGTGCGCCGCTCGAGCACCTCGAGCACCGCGCCGGAACGGCGGCCGCGACCGTCATCGGCCGTGATGCGAATGCGCAAGCGGTCGCCATGCATCACGCCTGCCATCTGCGACTGATCGAGATGCACGTCGGGCGTGCCTCCCTCCGCGGGCGTAAACCATCCATATCCATCCCGATGTGCACTCACACTGCCCGTGAGTTCCGCGCTTTCGCCCGCGACGCCGAAGCTCGCGCGGCCGGTGCGCGTGAGCGCGCCATCGCGATTCATCGCATTGAGGCGGCTCTCGAGCGCGCGCACCAGCGCCACCTTGCGCAACCCGAAGCGCTTGGCGAGCTCGCGCACGCCGAGCATTTCACCGGCGGCGGCGAGCTCGGCGAGGATGAGCGCGCGGCTCGGAATGGGCTCTTCGTAGCGCCGGCTTTCGCTCTTGAATTGCGGGTCGCGGTCCTGCCAGCGGCCGCTGCGCGCACGCGAGGAATGTTTCTTGGAAGTCATTGATTAGGTGCGCGGCTCATTCGAGTTGATGCATGGTGCACGAGCAAGTTGGTGATTTGACAAGGTTGGGGGTGGCACGTAAAGTGCGGCGCCTTCTTGGGGGCCGGTTCACGCGGCTCCTCGATGCCCAGGTGGCGGAACTGGTAGACGCGCTGGTTTCAGGTACCAGTGGAGCGATCCGTGGAGGTTCGAGTCCTCTCCTGGGCACCAGCACTGGCTCGCGCAGCGGCAGGATCTCGCTTCCCCGTCAGCGGCCGCGCAGGCTACGGGGACCCTCGCTTGTCATCGGGTGATCCCTTCGGCGGATAATCCAGCGACCCGCGCAGTTCGGCAATCCGCTCCGGCGGAAACTTGGGCACATACAGCGCGCGCCCGGCCCGCCACTCGCCGACCTGTGTCTCGGCCTTTTGAACCAGTTCTTCGCTGAGGGGTTCCTTGGTGATCTGATATTGGATCCGTGCGGGAAGGGCCAGCTCGGAGCCCGCCGCCTTCACGACCTCCATGATCCGCAGGTTCAGATCCTCCGCCACTTCGAGGAAGTCGCCAAAGTCGGTGACATTGACATAGGCGAAGATCTCCAGCTCCAGAGAGTATTCGCCAAACTCGACGAATCTGACGCGGGCAGAGTCGGGAGCGATCTTGGGATGCGCGTACAGGAGCTTGTGAACTTCGACCAGAACATAGCGCACCTGATCCGGACTCGTTTCATAGCGGAGGCGGATGCGCGGGTGGTACCAGAACTTGCCGCGCCTGGCAAAGTTCTCCAGCCGCGCTTTGGAGAACTCCGCGTTGGGCACGCTCACAACCGTGTTGTCGAGCGTTCGAATGCGCGTGGATCGCATTCCGATCAGCTCCACCGTGCCGACCGTGTCGCCAAAACGGCAGAAGTCACCCACGCGGACCGGCCGGTCAGCATAGAGCGTAAGGCCGGCGATGAAGTTCTCGATCGTTTGCTGGGCTGCCAGGGCCACTGCCAGCCCGCCTACCCCGAGACCCGCGAGTAGGGGTACAACCGGAACGCCAAGCGCCTGCGCACCGTATAGCGTCACTGCGACGGCAGCTGCAAATCCCAGGACTCGCGATCCCAGCCGGGCAACGGCCTCATCGATGCCCTGCGCCCGAGTCTTTGAAGACGCCGCGATCACCTCGCCCAGTACGGACCCGAGCAGCAGAATCGCCCACGCTGCCGCGAGCAGCACCACCACGCCGAGCAGCGTGGCAATCACATTGCGCGCAGCCCCCGTGACGTTGATGGCTTTGACCAGGAAATGGATGGACCCGGCGAGAATACTCACTGAAACCGGCATCACCATTCGGCGGAGGTAGCGCCGCAGCGGCGCGTCGCCCGACGCACGCCGGCCCCATCGGGAAATCACGATCAGCGCGGCGACGCTCACGAACAGCGCAATCGCGAGCACAATCCAGCGCCAGACGGCCTGCTCACCGACTTGCGCCTTGGCCCACGCGGGTAGGCGGTCGGTCAGCTTCCAGGGAACGTACCGAGGGAGGCCGATAGTGGTGTAGAACTCATGCAGCCCTTCCCACGAGCCGGGCTTGTAAGGTAACGCTCGTACCTTCTCGTAGTACTCCGGAAGACGATCGAGCGTGCCGGGAGAGAAGAGAAACTCTCCGGCACGCTCCCCCTCCTTCACCTTCGCGATGAGGATTTCCGTATGCGGAATCTGCCACCGGTCCAGCCCCGCTGTTGCCATCGCCTCGGCATCGGGGACGGACTCGGGCACCGGTAAATCGATGCGGTCCGCGATCTCCTTGAGAAGCAGCAGCGATTCCAGTGTCACCCTCTCGGTGAGCGTCCGCGCCACCTCCGACAGATCGAGGCATCGGCCTGCCCGCCTGAACAGCGTCGCCAGACGATCGTACTGTTCCTGAGTGCCTGGAGAAAATGAAAGGCCCGGCTCGCGGCGGTAGTTGTCCAGGAGCGCGGAGTGGATTCGCGCGGCCTCCTGCATGGTTTCGAGAAAGCTCTGCAGCGTCGCGCGTGGGCTGGTGGTGTCCGGAGGTTCGAGTGGATGCGGATCCGGCGCCATGGCGGAAACGGTTCCCGGTAGCCACAGCGAAATCATCAATCCGATGATCGAAGCCACCAGGCGTCGAGCCGTGATGCGACTCGCGCTCTCGTTGGCCGGCTCTTGCCCCCTCAGAGCACCCCAAAACGTCGCAGCCGCCATCGCCAGATCCCCCCAGACGCGTGCCGTGCACAGTATCACCGATCAGTCACGGTGATCCGATTCGACGAAAAGCGGTCACGCCGCTACGCAAGAGCGCCGCTGGCGATACGAATCGATGTCGACCCCTGTTGCGCTGCGTGTAACTAGGCTTCGAGTCGCGCGTCCATCGTGATCGTCGCGTTCAGCACCTTCGAGACCGGGCAACCCGTCTTGGCATTGTTGGCCGCGGCTTCAAAGGCCTTCTTGTCGGCTCCCGGCACCTTCGCCGTGACGTCGAGGTGCACGGCGGTGATCGCGAAGCCACCCTCGACCTTGTCGAGGGTCACGCTCGCGGAGGTGCTGATCCGTGCCGCGGTCAACCCGGCACTTCCCAACTGCGCCGACAGCGCCATCGAGAAACAGCCGGCGTGCGCCGCCGCGATCAACTCCTCCGGATTGGTGCCGGCGCCATTCTCGAAGCGCGTACTGAACGAAT
>CAWIYW010000003.1:0-50791 GCA_963840405.1 uncultured Gammaproteobacteria bacterium | reverse complement strand
GTGACACGTGATCATCCGCCCCGTGTGATTCGAACCGCGCAAGCATCGTTTACTGGGGCTCGCGGATCGGCACGTCGGCCGGTACGCCGACGTTCCTGAAGAAAGCGACCGTATCCGTATCCGGTACGCCGAAGTTGTCCGTGTACAGCGCGCCGAACGCGGGGTCGGCGTAGACCTCGGAGAGCGCGCGATCGACCGCCAGCCGGAAGTCGTCGTCGTTGCGGGTGTCGCGAGCGCCAGTAAGGCGAACGTGAAGCGCCGCGTCAGCACGCGCAGATCTCTTTCGGCCGGGTGGTGTCGCACCGCCTGAAGGAGCTTTTCGCGGTCGCCGAACAGCACGTCCGACCGGCGCTCGCGCACGGCGGCGATGCCGGCATCGTAGTCGGGCACCGGCTCGACGTTCGCCGTGAGACGTAGCTCGGCGATGTGCTCCTTGAGCGCTTCCATCGTGTCGGAGCCGACGAGCGCCGAGTACGTCCGATGCGCGAGGGTCGGCGGCGGCGTACCGCGCCACAGCGGCGCATACTCGGCCGCGGTCGCTCCTCCAGTGCATCCTGCAACGCGGTATCGGCATTGGCGCGGACGAGCGCCGAGACGCCGCCGGGGAAGATCGGTATCGAGAACGACGCACGCGCCCGATTCGCCAGGGTGATCCGCCGGCGCCGGAGATCAGGTCGACGCGACCATTCGTGAGGTCGTTGAAGCCGCTAGAAACCGGTACCCACTCCACGGCGAGCGACGGTCGCGCAAGCGTCCGCTTGAGCACGTCCGCGACGCGCTTGCAGAGCGCGACCGAATACCCCTCGGGTTGTCCCGATGCAGCGCGATGCGACATCGGCGCCGCGTCAGCGCGATAGCCGAGCGTGATCCGGTCGGCACCTATGATGCGGTCGAGCGTGGTCGTTGGACGTGGCGCTTGGTCCGGGGCTGCGAGCGCCGCGGCGACTGCAACGTGTCCTGTCAGCGCGCAGGCGGCCGCGAGCGGACACGCGAGCGACGTCGAGCGACGAGCAAATGGTGTGGTCTTCGCCATGTTCAATCTCCTTATGCCTTTCACTCTGCTTGCGCGACTGCGGCGGCTTGCGCCGTGGCGCGGCGCGTCACCAAGAACCGCGGGGCTACAAACAGCCAGATCAGCCAGCCGAGTCCCATCACGAGCATGCCGCCAATGACTGCCTGGCCACCAGACGCATACAGCGCGTACACGCTGTACACGATGCCGACCACGCTGATCGCGATCGTGCGCGTGTAAGCACCGCCGACGACGCCGGCGCTTTGCAGAATCACGGTCAGCGCGGTCAGCGCGAGAATGTACGGGATCACGTTGGTCACGACGGAGAGATTGACGAGTGCCGAGAACTGCGAAGATAGATCAGGCGAGATCGTCATCAGCGCGAGCAGCGTTTGCACGACGCCCATGATGACCATGCCCGCAATGGGCGCGCCGTTCGCCGTCACCTTGGCGAAGATGCGCGGGAACATGCCGTTGTCTGCCGCGTCCTTCGCGACGGACCCAAGCGTGAACTGCCAGCCGAGCAGCGAGCCCACGCACGCCAAGACTGCAAGCCCCATGACGATCGAGCCGACCGTCGGATTGAACATCTGCGCGAACGCCATTCCGAACGAGCCAGTCGAGGCCTGCAGTTCAGCGTTGGGTACGACCCCCTGGATCGCCGTCGTAGACAGCACGTAGATCACGCCGGCACCGAGCGTTCCGAACGGGCGCGCGATAGGCACGTCGCGCTTCGGATTCTCGACGGCGGATGCGTTCTGCGATGCGGACTCGAGTCCGAGGAACGCCCACAGCGTGAGCGAGATGCTCGAACCCATGCCCTGCACGATGCTGAGGCCGTTCGGATTCCATGCCTCGGCGAAGGTCGAGCCCTTGAACCAGAACCAACCGAAGAACGCTATGAAGCCGACCGGCAGGATCACGCCCCACACCGTGACCGAGCTGATGCGCCCGGTAAACTTCGGCCCGCCGAAGTTTGCGATGGACGTGAGCCACAGGAGGCCGATGACGCCGAAGCAGGTCGCAAGGGGCGTGGCCGTCAGCGACGGAAAGAAGCCGGCGAGATATCCCAGCGCGGAGACTGCGACGGCGACGTTTGCGATCGCGAGGGACACGAAGTACAGAAAGAATGTCTGAAAGTAGCCATCCTTGCCGTAAGCGTCTTCGGCGTATGCCGCAAGCCCCCCAGGGCGGTGGTTGTAAATGCCCGCCTGCGCGAAGCCGTAGGCCATCGCCATCGAGCCGAGCGCCGTCACGATCCACGACAACAGCGAGATCGCGCCGACCTTCGCCATGTTCGTCGGCAGCATGATGATGCCGGATCCCATCATGTTGACCGCCACGATGAACGTGAGCTGCACCACGTTCATCTTCTTCTTTCGCTGATCTGCCATACATGCCTCCTCACTAACTCGTTGGCGCCCGGACTTCCGCGCACACGTCATGCTTAGTCATTGCTCGCTGCTGACGATAGTGCTCGGCCGCATGCCGAGTCGTCAGCGAGGCGTCACCTTTCAGTCGCCGTTCAGTAAGCGTGCGGCGCTTCACGCCCTTGTCCTGTTGCTCTGTCTTCGATCGGTTCATGTCCGCCTCTCCGTTCATAGGCTTCGACGGCCGCCTGCAGGTTCAGGAACATGCGCTCGTGGCCGATCCGGGAGCCGATGCCCGACCTTTCGACGACTTCGAAGACCCCCCTCGTCATGCCGGCGAACCACAGTTCGCAACCGTTGCGCCGCAGTTTGTCATCGAGCTGCTCGAGGACCTTGAGCGCGGTGTATTCGACGTCGAACACCGCGCTGCAGTCGATCACGAGCACTTGCGCTCGAGTGCGTTGCTGCTCGGACCCGATCAGGTCAGCAACGCGCTGGGCGTTCGCAAAGAACAGCCGGCCCTCGATTTTGAGCAGCAGCACCCCGGGCCAGCTCTCGTCATTGGGATGCTCCGGACTGATCGGCCGGAAGACGGCCGTGCCGCGCTTGCGTGCAACCGCATAAAGCGGCGGGTTGTACGCCTGGTTCGCGAGCGACAGCAGCGAGTCGATGACCGCGACGACGATTCCCTGCAATGTGCCAAGAAACATAACCCCCGCGAATGCGATGACGGACCAGCGGAACTCCGTCGTCCGGACCCGCCGGATCGCAAGGAACTGCCTGGGCTGGATCAGCTCGAGCGAGTACCGGATGACGACCGCCGCGAGCGCCGCCTGCGGCATCCACCGCGTGGTCGGGGCAAGCAGCAGCAGTGTCGCGAGAGCACCAGTCGCGGTCACCAATTCGGCGGCCTGAGACCTGGCTCCGGCCAGGCGGTTGATTGCGGTCTGCGACGTACCGCCGCCGGCAGGCATGGCCCCAAGCAGACCGCCGCCCACGTTGGCGACGCCGAGCGCGAACAGCTCTCGGTTGGGCTCGGGCAAGGGTTCGTCGCGTTCGGCAAACGCCCGCGCGGCGGCGATCGACTCGGTGAAGCTCATCAGCGCGATGCCGACCGCTGGTAGCCACAGGGCATGCACGAGCGCGAGATCCGGCCAGGTGACGGAAGGTAGCCCGGTCGGCACGGCACCCACGGTCGCCACGCCGTGTGCGGGCAGGTCAAACAGGGCCGAGGCCGCGACGGCCACTGCCACAGCGACGAGCGGCGCCGGGACCCGCGGCACGAAGTGTTCGAGCCCGAAGATCAGCACGACGATCGCCGCGGAGACGCAGACCGTGACCAGCGACGTCTCCGGCATGTGCGTGAGGATGGCGAGCATATCGCGGAAAAAGCCGGTTTTTTCGATGTGCAGGCCGAACAGCTTGGGCAACTGGTCGACGACAATGACGAGTCCGATGCCCGATTTGAAGCCGACCAGCACGGGTTCGGAGATGAAGTTTGCGACGAAGCCCAGTCGCAGCACCCATGCCGCGAGCAATACCAGCCCGACCATCACCGCGAGCGTTGCGGCTGCGACCAGCGGGTTCACCGCTGCCCCGTGCGCCGCGGTGCCGAGCGCCGACCCGGTCAGGATCGCGATGGTTGTCGTCGTGCTGACACTCAGGGGGCGTGATGTGCCTAGCACGGCGTAAATGACCATCGGCACCAAAGCTGTGTACAGGCCCACCTGTACGGGCAACGCGGCGATCGTCGCGTACGCCATGGCTTTAGGCACGACTACGGCGGCGGCTGTGAGACCGGCAATGAGGTCCGGCCGTAACCATTCACGCCGATAACTCTGGAGTGCGATCTGCCTCGTCACTGGCTTGCCCGGCCCCTCCGGGGCGAGCTGGTTGAGACGCGATGGACATGAGTCATCTGGAAATCTCCTTGTGGCAATCCAGATGTGTAACTGCTGTCCGAGCCGAGTGGCGCTTTGCGTAGTGGCGCCGTACGAACCCGACGTGAGCCAGCGTACAAATGAGCCGCGGGCAAGTGGTCAGCGAAGCGTCGGCGTATGGTGGGGATTCGGTGGGCCCCGTGGCGGGACGTGGCAGCCGCGGTATCTGTCCGGGGAAGAGCTCGCCGATGGGCAGGAAGGTTCCGGAGGCGTGGCATGCTGCATTGGCCATCCGCAACGCGCGCGAAGACGCTCGCAGAATCCCGCTTGGTATTCCTTCGAAACTAAGGACGTTGTCCGCGGCAGTGGTCGGAAAGACCTCGCCGTTCGGTCAACCCGCGGTGAGCCGCCGTGGACGAAGGCGATGCGAATACGACGGTTGCAGCCATCCGCTCGGACAAGGCCCGATCAACACTACGACTACAGGGACCGGCCAGGTTTCACCGCGCGGCTCGACGAGCCCCTGCCTGCGCGTGCAGCTTGGGAAGCGCCGCGAAGCGCGGGCATGACCCAGAGCGAGTTTCGGCGCACGGGTGTGTCAGCCGCCCAGCCAGATTGTGAGCACGACCAGGAGCAGACCGGCGAGCAGAAAAACGAACCCGGCGATCCACGGCTTCGCGAGCGTATGCCGCGCATGGCGGTAGCCCAGGTAGTACAGCAGCGCCAACAGGATCGTATTCGAGACTCGCAGTGCAATCTGCGGCTGGTCGAATACCAGGAAGGGCAGCACCGCCGGGATGCTGCAGCTGAAGACGAGCAAGCCGCTCTCGAGGCCGCCGAGCAGGTCCTCGCGCGTGAGCGGCACAGGCAAAGTCGGTTCCGTCTTCACACGCTGCACGATTGCCGAGTACAGCTCATCACGCTGCTGCGGGTCGGTGAGCGGCGCGAGCAGCTCGTCCAGCTCGCCCGCAACGAGCCGCCGGGCCTGGTCCGGATTCCGCGCCTTACGCACTTCGTACCCGATGCGTTGCACGCGCCCGCGCTCGAAAGCACACCCGAGCACGTAGAGCACTGCGTCGATGATCCCCCACGCGAGGTTGCAGCCGAGGATGCCGATCATCATCTGGCGGGTACCTTCGCGGCCCTCCTCCTGGATGACGAGATCGGCCCCGAGCGTGAACGTAAGCGTCATGATGAGCCCGAACAGCGCCTCGCCCATGTGCGACCCGGGGTCGAGATGCTGCGTAGCAAAGTCCCTCATCCGTTGCATCTCCTATCGATACGACGCTTCGGCCGGCCTCTCAGAACAGGACTTTCTCGAAGGTCATGCGACATCGTCGCTGGCTTGCGCGGCCCCTCCGGGGCGAGCTGGTTGAGACGCGACGAACATGAGTCATCTGGAAATCTCCTTGTGGCAATCCAGATGTGTAACTGCTGTCCGAGCCGAGTGGCGCTTTGCGTAGTGGCGCCGTCCGAACCCGATGTGAGCCAGCGTACGAATGAGCCGCGGGCAAGTGGTCAGCGAAGCGTCGGCGTATGGTGGGGATTCGGTGGGCCCCGTGGCGGGACGTGGCAGTCCCGGTATCTGTCCGGGAAGAGCTCGCCGATGGGCAGGACGCTTCCGGAGGCGTGGGATGCTGCATTGGCCCCATCCGCAACGCGCGCTAAGACGCTCGCAGAATCCCGCTTGGTATTCCTTCGAAACTAAGGACGCTGTCCGCGGCAGTGGTCGGAAAGACCTCGCCGTTCGGTCAACCCGCGAGTATTGGCCTGAAACGGCGAATATGGAGGGCCGCGACTTCTGGTCGAAGAAATGCAGATAGCCTTCAAGCGCCGCGGCGGAGGTACCGAGTTTGGGATTGGAGCTTGCCACCGGCGTGAACGGAGGACGTCAAGCGCCGCCTGCTGAAAGTGCCGAATGTGAAGAAGGTGGACGTTCTCGGCAAGCAGGCCGAACGCATCTACCTCGAGTTCTCACACGAGCGTCTCGCCGCGCTCGGCATCACGCCGCGCGATCATCGAGAACCTCAAGAGCCAGAACAGCGTGTTGCCAACGGGATCGATACGCGAAACGACCGCGTGTTCGTGCGCGTCAGCGGCCAGTTCGCGAGCGAGGACCTCCGCAACGTCCTGATCGCGGTGGACGGCCGCGTGATCAGGCTGGGAGATTTAACCGCGCGAACGTGGTGGCGCTCCAGGCGGCGCGGCCCGCTCACTCAAGACCGGCGATTACGTGATCGCTTTTGCGTTGCCCGGACGCGGATGACGGAGGCTAGTCGAAATGGCCCCATTACCGCTTGCGAGTCGAAAGGAGGTGCCGATAGACCAGGACACACGGTATTAGTAGCGGAGGCGCGTCGACGACGCCTATATATAAGGTGTCGCTGGCGAATCTTACCGACAAATTAGCATTGACTAATTAATTAGTGCATACTAATGTATCGGCCATGATCGAAGCCGCCGCCATCAACGCCGTCATGCGCACGCTTGCCGATCCGACGCGGCGGGCCGTGTTCGAGCGGATCGTCAGGTCCGACGAGATCACCGTGGTCGAGCTGACGCGGGGCAGCGGCGTGACGCAGGGCGCCATCTCCCAGCATCTCAAGTCGTTGAAGCAGGCCGGCCTGGTCGCCGAGCGCCCCGAAGGCCGCAACGTCTATCTACCGCGCCGAGCCGAAGGGCCTCGCGCCGCTGGTCGACTGGATGAGCCACTACGGCGTCTTCTGGCGCGAGCGGTTCGCCAACCTCCGAGCCCTCCTGAAGGAAATCGATCCATGAACGACGCCGCGTTGAAGTCCGACACGCAAGACATCGTGGTCGACGAGGTCTTTCCGCATGCGCCGGAGACGATCTGGAAAACGCTGACCACCGGCGAACTGATCGGCCGCTGGCTGATGGCGCCGACCGGGTTCGAGCCCGTGAAGGGCAAGCGCTTCACCTTCCAGACCAAGCCGGCCGGCGCGTGGGACGGTATCATTCACTGCCAGGTGCTGGAGGTGATCCCGAACGAGCGTTTCGTCTATGCCTGGAAAGGCGGGCACGAGGGAAACGTCGGCTACGGCTCGCGGCTGGACACCGTCGTCACGTGGACGCTTTCCAAGGTCGAAAACGGAACGCGCCTCCGCCTCGTCCATTCCGGCTTCGTCACTGCCGAGGAACGATTCCGCCTTCAAGACCATGGGCGACGGCTGGAAGAAGGTCGTCCCGAACATCGGCGCCATCGCCGACGAGCAGGACTGACGCGACGGAATCGCCGTGGCCAATGCAGCGCTTTATTGGGAGAGAGACATGAGCGAAGCCTTATACCGGCGGATGCGCCTGCGGCGCGATCCGCTACGAGATCTCCGGCGAACCGATGTTCATGAACGACTGCCAGTGCCGCGACTGCCAGCACAAGAGCGGCACCGGGCACGGATCCTATCTGACCTTCCCGAGCAGAGCGAGCGTGAAGCTCAAGGGCGAAGCGACGCATTGGGACATCGTCGGCGACAGCGGCAACGTGAAGACGCGCGCCTTCTGCCCCGCCTGCGGGTCGCCGGTCTATCTGACGTTCGCGGCCATGCCCGATCTGTTCACCGTGCACGCCGCGAGCCTCGACGATCCGAGCCGATACAAGCCGCAGGTGGTGACGTACACCGTGCGCGGCCACGCCTGGGACCACCTCGATCCGGCCCTGCCGAAATTCGAGAAGATGCCGCCGATGTGAGCGACCGGGCGCTCGCCTCGGTGCGATTTCACGGACTGCTCCCGCGCAGATACGCAACCGGTGAACGACCGACCAGCGCGGTGAAATCGCGAATGAAGGGAGCCCTCTTCGACGAAGTTCCCAGCGAGTGTCATCGCGGCCTGTCCCATGGCGGCGCTTGTGACCCGCCTTTGAAGGTCACGTCTTGGTCAGCGCCAGCGAGACTCGCAAGTCTGATCCTTCTGGAGGAGACCCGAATACGGAGCCGCCCATGGGCGGGTGGCTGCGGGCTTGACCGATCAACTGGCGCGAGTGGCTTTCTTCAGCCTGACTGACGGTGGCCTCTTACTCGGGGGCTTGAGCAGCTGCGCGAGAGCTCGGCAGGCATCGGTGGACGTGAACACGCCTACCAGTTTTCCATTCTTCGTGATGATTGCAGAACCAATATGTCGCTCTGCCATCTCGTCCGCTACGGCTGCGACGGGCGTCGAGGCAGGCACGATGTAGGGATCCTCTACACACACGTCGCTGACCTTGAGCTCCTTCTCGGGCGGGTAGGCAAAGTCCGGACCCAGCACCAGCTTGATATCACGGTCGGTGAGCATTCCCACGATCGCTCCCTGCGACGTCACTGGCAGGTGACGAATGCGGCGACGCTGCATGAACACTCGCGCTTGCGACAGCGGGGCATCGATGTCGATCGAATAGGGAAATGGCGTCATGAACGCGACTATCTGCGGTATGGGTTTCATGCTCGATTCCGTCTGCCCTATATGATCGCCCGGGTCTACGTTATCGCAGCGAACAGCGCACCGGCTGATGCGGTGATAGCCATTACGATTGCTCCCCAGACCAGGACGCGCGTCGCCCCGCGGAGAATCGGCGCCCCGCCCGCGTGTGCGGCGAGTGCGCCCAGCGTGGCGAGGGAAGCGAGGGACACGGTTGCGATGGCTGGAATGACGATGCGCCCGGGCGCAACCACGCCCGCCAGAAACGGGACAAGGCCGCCCAGCGCGAAACAGGCCGTCGACGCTGCAGCCGCCTGCAACGGTCGAGCCGTCAGCGCTTCGGTGATGCCGATATCGTCTCGCGCGTGGGCCCCAAGAGCATCGTGTGCCATCAGCTGCCGGGACACCTGCGCCGCGAGTTCGCTATCGAGGCCCCGCCCGACATAGATGTCGCGCAGTTCTGCATGCTCCGAGTCGTAGTCTTGCTTCAGCGAACGCATTTCGATATCCAGATCGGCTCGTTCGGTATCAGCTTGGGAACTTACCGATATGTACTCGCCAGCGCCCATCGAGAGCGCGCCAGCAACGAGGCCAGCGAGGCCCGTGACCACGATTGTGCCGCTAGTGGTCCGGGCCGCTGCAACACCGAGCATCAGGCTGGAAATCGACAACAAGCCGTCGTTCGCGCCCAGAACGCCTGCGCGCAGCCATCCCGAGCGGTGAGTGCGGTGTCTATGTGAGGCCATCGCCATTCGCAACCGGCTCGGAAACCTGTTTTGCAGGCCACCAAGGTAGCACATGCCTCCCGCCTTCCGGCGTCGATCCGCCGAGCGCGTGCGCTACTGCGCGCCAAGATCTGTTGCCGCGCACGCCGTCGCGACGCCGGAAATGCGAAGTCGAACTGTTCCTCGTCGGCAACCCGCATTTCACAACCCGCCACTGGGCCACGACGGAGCCATTCCGCGACGCTGCGACGCTTGAGCATTTCGTTGATGGCTACCGCAAGGCGGGCCTTCCGGAGTGACGCGCCGGCGTGATCGAAGGCGCTGTCCTCGAGCATCTGGTTCGAGATGTCGATCAAGGCATACATCTCGGTCACTCGTAACGGCGCCTTCGCACCGTTCGTGCGACCTACTCCTCAAAGCGACCCGTGGCGTCACGATCGCGCTCGTATCGTCTCGTGAGCGGAAACTGCGGTGTCATCCCCGCGCATGCGCGCGGTGAGCACGGTGAGCGCGCCGATGGGACACTCGGGCTGCGCGCCGGGAGCGGCAGCGCCGCGAATCAGCGATGGTGTCGGGGCCTTTCGTTTCGCGGATCGGCTTCTCAGGATCGTCCCGGTGGGGCGACAGTCCGCCTCTGTATATATATAGAGTGGGGCTAGGCGGGGTCCGCCGGGGCACCAATCCCTGGCGTCGGTAAAGCGTTTGTAAGAAACCACACGCTCAGGGCCATTGCCACCACTCCACTGGCAGCGCCAACAGCGACGATCTTTTGCTCCGTCTTCATTGCGCCCCCTTTCTCAGCCGGAAGGTGGTCGTCGGCCGCGCCAATGCCCAGCCTCCGACGAAAACAGCGGGGCCCGTGCTTCGTCCTGGCCGGTGCAATTGCTTTGGCGGTACCGCACGCGTTCGGCATACGCGCATCGGTCGGGCGTGTGCGGCGCCGCGGCTTCTGCTCTAATCCGACGTGCTGTGTAATTCAGCTGTGCGAGCTGACGAGCATGTCGGTGTGGTCCGCGCGCGAGCCACGCCGTGGAACGCGAATCGTCGACGACTCCGGGAGTCAGTTCGCTACCGATGCCCAATACGCTGCAACGTTCGCGATGTCGGCGTCCGTCAATTGCAACTTCTTCTTCTCATGCTTGGTTGTGCCCTTGGCAACACCGTCGATGAGCTTGGCCAGGTCGGCTTCACTGGTGCCCTTCCAGTCGGCTGCCTCATGGCACTCGGAGCACACCTCGTCCACCTTCGCCTTGCCGGCGGCCACGTCGGCGGCGCGTACATCGGTCACGCCGGCTGGTCCCGCAAGCACCAGTGCCGCGGTCACAAATAGAGTTGATCTCCTTGTCATGGCAACTCCTGCGAATGTGAAGAGTGTTGAACGGTACCATGCTCCCGTGAGCGCACGGTTACAACCTGATGGCGACATTCGTAATATAAGGCAGACGCGGGAGCCAGATCGAGGGTGAACGGGGAGCACACATGACAATGCCGCAGCACGTGGAGCGACGCGAGCCCACGAACGAGATCCTGGCCGGCAGCTCGCCCGGCAGCGTGGCCAGGCGCTTGTTTCTCGCCACACGCCCCGGCTTCTTTCCGGCATCTGTCGCCCCGGTGATCGTCGGCAGCGCGTGGGGATACATTGTCGCCGCCAGGTTCGACTGGACGCTGTTCTCCCTTGCGCTGGCCGCGACGTTGCTTGTGCATCTCGGATCCAACGTGCTGAACGACGTTGGCGACGACCTGTCCGGGGCGGATCGGATCAACGATGACCGGATCTTTCCGTATACCGGTGGCTCCCGTTTCATCCAGAACGGCATCATGACCTTGCGGCAGATGACCGCCCTGGGAATTTCGCTGCTCGTCCTGGGAGTGCTTGTGGGCCTGATGCTGGCAGCGCTGCGCGGTCCGGCCGTTCTCATCTTCGGCATCATCGGCGTGGCGCTGGGGGTGCTGTACTCAGTGCCCCGCGTCGAACTCTCGGCGCATGGGGTCGGCGAAGCTGCAATCGCTGTTGCATTTGGCCTATTGCCCGTAAACGGAGCCGCGTGGCTGCAAAGCGGCCGCGTCGACTGGCAAAGCATTCTCATCTCCGTACCGGTCAGCATGTGGGTGGCAGCGATTCTGCTGATCAACGAGGTGCCAGACCGCAGCGCCGACGGTCGGGCCGGAAAGCGAACCCTCGTGGTGCGCCTCGGCCTGGACAACACACGCCGTCTCTACCTGTTCCTGCATGTGACTGCCTCCGCAGCGCTTCTGGCAGCAGGTCTCATGGAACTGATCCCGTGGTGGATGGGCGTGATGTCAGTCGCCCTGGTTCTGGGGGCGTACCGCGCCGCCGCCCACGTCCGTGAGCCCCTCGACCGTGTGCGCTTGACCCGCAGCATCGAGGTCACCCTCCGATTGCACACCGCCGGCTGTGCGCTCATCTTGGTTGCCGTCTTGCTGAACGTGTTGCTGGGCAGGGCGGCCTGAGCCCTTTCGCGGGTAGCAGGTTTTTTCCCGTCACAAGTCCGGCTCAGAACCGGCGAGGCGCGTGCGGAGGACGAAGACCTCCTCGCCGCCGCCGGAAAAGAGCCGCTCGATGAGTTGCCCCTCGCGCTCCCGAATGGTTTGCAGAAACGTCCGGGCCTCCGCAATGCCGCGGAAGGCGTCGAATCCACGCTCGAGGAAGTCCTGCAGCTCTCCGAAACCACCCACCCGCGCGGGCGCTTGCATCAGATGCAGAGCCTGACCGATCCAGGCATGTCTGACGATGCGATCAAGATCCGCGCCAATCGAGAGGACCAGTTCAATCTGTCGTTCACGCACGTCTCGGCGTCCGACCATGCGATAGGCGGCCGCATACTCCGCGCCGCCCAGCGGCCAGCTGCGTATCAGCCCAACCATCGCGTGATCGAGCTCCGCGCTCAGCACGTCGAGCTCAATCACCCCCTCGAGCGCTGCCAGCGCGGCGCCGGGCAAGGTGCGCATCAGCAAGCGCGAGGCGCGCGTCAGTTGCCGATCACGGCGACTGGAGTCCAGCGCGTACAGATCGCTAAGAAAGAAGTCGATCGCGCGGGAGTAGCGCGGATCGCGGCGCAGGTCTTCGTACGTCTGCGCCAGCCGCCGGGCCTGCCAGGCGCGCAAGTCACGCAGACGGTTCGGAAAATCGTGCGTCTCCGATGCGCGCGTCTCGAGCGAGTGTTTCCTCGCCAGCAGTTGATCGAGATCAACCGTCCGCGGCATGAGCACGCTTCACGCGAGACGGATCAGATCGCACAGCGCGATCTTCCTGCCGCATGCGACGCGACGCAATGTCCGGCCTATTGCACCTTGACCCGGATCAACTCCGTGCCATTCGCGTCGAGTACATGCACCGCGCACGCCAGACAGGGATCGAAGCTGTGGATCGTGCGCAGGATCTCGATTGGCTGCTTTGGATCGTGCAGCGTGTGACCGACGAGCGCAGCCTCGTAGGCGCCGGGCTGGCCTGCGGCATCTCGCGGGCCGGCGTTCCAGGTGCTCGGTACGACGGCCTGATAGTTGCTGATCTTGCCGTTCTCGATCACGATCCAGTGCGCCAGCGCGCCACGCGGCGCTTCCATGTAGCCGGCTCCGCGTGCCTGTCGGGGCCAGGTTGATGGATCCCACAGTTTCTCGTTGAAGGTGCGTGTTTCGCCCTTGCGGATGTTGGCGATCAGCTCGTCATACCAGCCCTGCATCGCATCCGCGAGCAGCTTGGTCTCGAGGGTTCGCGCGGCGACGCGGCCGAGTGTCGAATACAGCGCCTCGATCGGCAACTCGAGCTTCTGAAGCGTCGAGTCGACGAGCGCCTTCGCCTGCTCGTTGCCCTTCGTGTAGAGCAGCAGCATGCGCGCGAGCGGTCCGACCTCCATCGCCTTCCCCTTCCAGCGCGGCGACTTGAGCCAGGAGTAACTCTGCTCGACCTCGAGTTGTGTGAACGGCGGCTTCGGCCCGGTGTAGTGCAGGTTGGTTTCGCCCTCGTAGGGGTGCAGACCGCGCTTCTTGCCCACTGAATACTCGTAATACGAACGCGCCACGTACTCCTGGATCTGCTCGGGATCCTCGAGATCGACCGGTTCCACATGCGAAAGGTCGCGGCCGAGAATCGCGCCGCGCGGGAACAAGAACTCGTCTGGATGATTCATGCCACGCGCCGGCAGATCGCCGTAACACAGGAAGTTGCCGAGCCCCTCGCCCTGTTGCCCCCAGTCCTTGTAGAAGCTCGCGATCGCCAGCGTGTCCGGCACGTACACCTGATCGACGAACTCGCGCATGCGCCTGATGATCGACTGCACCTGCGCGAGGCGCTTCGCGTTGATCGCGGAGTCGGAATCGAGGTCGATCGGGTTCGGCGCGCCGCCGACGATGAAGTGCGGGTGCGGACTCTTGCCACCGAAGATGGTGTGCAGCTGGGCAACTTCCCGCTGCCAGACGAGCGCGTCGAGGTAATGCGCGACGGCGAGCAGGTTCGCCTCGGCCGGCAGCTTGTACGCGGGATGTCCCCAGTAAGCGTTGGCGAAGATGCCGAGCTGGCCCGCCTCGACGAAGTCCTTCACCTTCTTCTGCACGTCGGCGAAATAGCCGGGCGAGGAACGCGGATACGACGACAAACTCTGCGCCAGTTCCGCGGTCGCGCGCGGATCGGCACTGAGCGCGGACACCACGTCGACCCAGTCGAGCGCATGCAGGTGATAGAAATGCATCACGTGATCGTGCACGTACTGGGCGCCGATCATGAGATTGCGCACCAGGTTCGCGTTCGGCGGCACTTCGTAACCCAGCGCGTCTTCGACCGCCCGGATCGAGGCCATGCCGTGCACCAGCGTGCACACGCCGCAAATGCGCTGCGCGAAGGCCCAGGCGTCGCGCGGATCGCGTCCGCGCAGGATCAGCTCGATGCCGCGCACCATGGTGCCGGAGGAATAGGCCTCGGCGATCTTGTTGCCCTCCATGGCGACTTCGATGCGCAGATGTCCTTCGATGCGCGTGATGGGATCGACGACGACGCGCTCGCTCATGCGGCTGACCCTCTTCGGTGGCTGCCGGGTGCTGCGAGGTTCTCGGCCACCAGCTCGACCAGGCTCTCGACCGGCACGTTCCAGTTGTTCTGCTGCGCGCCGACCGCGAAATTCATGCGGCAGCTGCCACAGCTGGTCACCACGGAGTCGGCGCCCGTGGCATCGAACTGCTTGCGCTTGATGTTGAACGCCGCGTTGCGCAGCGGCGCCGCCCGCCCGATGAAGAACACGCCTGCGCCGCCGCCGCAGCAGTAGTTGGTGGTGCCCTTCGACTCCGTCTCGCGCAGATCGACCTCGAGCGCGGCAAGTGCCTTGCGCGGCTCATCGATCACGCCGCCCTTGCGGCCGAACTTGCACGGATCATGGAAGGTGACGCGCTTGTCCGGTCCCAGGGGTTTGAGGCGAAGTCGTCCGCTGTCGAGCTCGCGCCCGATCAGCTCCGTCATCGCCAGCACTTCGAACGGGAACGCGCGTCCGACCGCGTTCGGCCCCTCCCAGCGCAGGGCCGGATAGGCATGACCGCACTCGGGGACGAGCACGAACTTCGCCCCGCACGCGAGCGCCGCATCGACGATGCGCTGCGTAGCCTGTCGTTGTGCGGCTTCGTTGCCCGACACCGCGCCCGAGTTTGCAGCCTCGAAGGCGCGGCTTGCGAATGTCCAGTCGAAGGCCAGGTGGTTCATGATCCGCGCCGTGGCGGCGAGCGAGCGGCGATAGATCAGCAGATCGGAGGCGGTGGTGAGCAAGCAGATATTCGGCTTGCGGCTTGTCGAGCGGGGCCTCGATGCCCTGCGCACGCAGCTCTTCGAGTGCCTCGCGCAGTTTGTCGACGCCGGCGCCCAGCACCGCACCGGTGCTCGCCTGCTCGGCATCAAGCGCGCGCAGCTCCGCCGGAGCGAGACCCGCGGCGGCGAGTGCCTGACGCGTGATGTGCACACCGCGCGAGAGATGCACACCGACCGGGCAGATCATGTCGCAGCGTCCGCACTCCGTGCAGGAATCGAACACCAGCTCCTGCCACTGCTCGAGCTCGGCGAGACTCAGGTCGCGCGTCAGCAGCTTATGGACCAACCGCAGCGGACCGAGCTCGCGCCGATAGACCTTGCGCAAGAGCTTCAGCTTGTGGATTGGAGCGTAGCGGCCCTCGCCCGTGCCCTCGTAAAAGTGGCACGCCTCGGCGCACATTCCGCAATGCAGGCAGGACTCGAGGTCAAGGGCCACACTGGCGTCGGTCTTCTTGAATGAACACGCGCTTGGCACGCTTGACGCGCTCGTCCGCCGGCAAATCGACCTTCGGCGCCGAGCTCGCCAGCCGAGCCACTCCCTGTGCGATTTTCTCCAGGGCCGTCCGCTCCTCGGTGGCGGCAATCGTCGTGCTCATGCCTTCACTCCACGGCGCGCGAAGGCGGCGCCGATCTGGAAGCGCAACGGCAGACCGGTGACGCAATGGAAGATCTTGCCGAAGGGCAGCCACACCATCAGCGCCTCGACGCTCAGGATGTGCAAGCCGATCATGGTCTCGTGGTAGGCGGGAAACGAGTGCGCATACGTCACGATGCCCGTGACCAGCGGCGCGCAGGCAAGAAGCGTGCTCACGTAGTCGTCGAAATCGGAGATGACCCTGAGCACCGGATGCACCATGCGTCGCACGAGCAGCGCGACCAGGATGGCGAGCGTGATGGCCGCGAGCATCACGATCGCCTGGTTGGGCAACCCTGGCCACCCGAATCCCAGGATCGACTTGAAGAAGGGAATGTGCGGCCCGAAGAACAGAAACGTGGCGAACCAGCCGATATGCCAGGCGTAACCGGTGACGTGCTGGAACGTGATGTGTCTTCTCGAGCTCGTGCGGCGGCACCGAGCGCATCGCCACGGCGCGCAGGCCCGCCACGACTCGATTGTCGCCCCTGGGTGTCGAGCGGTCCTTGTGGCGCGCCAGCAGCACCGCGCCCGCGAGGCGCCAGACGATACCGATCACCATGATGGTGGTGGCCCAGAACATCGCCGGGCCGCGCGCGAAATCGAGCAGCGTCATGAGCGGCTCTTTCTCCTGTGCCTCGGCCTGACGGCGCCGGGCGAGCGCTGCGGAGGCGACGCCGACGGCTGCGCCGGTCGCCGCCGCAGCGGCCGCGACGTTGCAAACGTGCCCCAGCGACGCTACCGACAGTGCGTCGTAGAAACCGCCCTTGTCCCAGAAGTTGGGCTCCGCGCAACCGATGCAGCCGTGGCCGGCCTCGATCGGAAAGCTCGTCCCGCCGTTCCACTTGATGGTCGCGCAGGCGTTGTAGGTGATCGGGCCCTTGCAGCCGAGCTTGAACAGGCACCAGCCCTTGCGCGCGCCCTCGTCATCGAAGGTCTCGGCGAACTGCCCGCGTTCGTAGAACGGCCGGCGATAGCAGCGATCGTGAATGCTCTGGCCGTAGAAGGCCCGCGGGCGACCGAGGTGATCGAGATCCGGTATCTTGCCGAAGGTGAGGTATTGCGCCAGCACGCCGGTGATCACGACCGGAATGGGCGGGCAACCCGAGACGTTGATGATCGGCTTGTCCTTGATGAGGTCGCTGACCGACACCGCGCCCGTGGGATTCGGGTCGCGCGGCCGGAATGCCGCCGAAGGCCGCACAGGTGCCGATGGCGACGATCGCCGCTGCGCCCTTGGCGGCTTCCATCAGCATGTCGAGGTTGCTGACGCCGGCGATGGTGGAATAGCCGGGATTGTCCGAGCGGAATCGAGCCGTCGACCGCCAGCAGATACTTGCCCCAGTTCTCCTGCATCGCCTGGTGGCGCGCCGCCTCCGCCGCGTCGCCGGACGCGGCCTGCAGCGTGTGCTGATAGTCGAGCGAGATCGCATCGAAGATCAGGCTCTCGAGCGTCGAGGCTTTCGGCGCGCGTGATCGATTCGGTGCAGCCGGTGCACTCCTGGAAGGGAAGCCAGATGACCGAGGGTCGCCGGGCGTTTTCGATCGCCGCCGCGATTTCCTGCGCCATGATCGGAGGCAGCGCCATCCAGGACGCGGTCGGCCGCACAGAACTTGAGCAACCCGCGACGCGCTCACACCTCGACCGCGCAAGTAGTCGCCCACCAGAACGTCGCGCATGTCTCTCCCTTATCTCGTGCTGGAGCCCGGCCATCGGCGTTTTAGCACTCTCGTCCTCGCCGATCCATAGCCTATGGTGCTCGTCGCGACCCGCTCGGCTCGCTCAGGAACCGCACGTCGCGAACGAGCCGCTCGTGGCTGTCGCGCAGTTCCTCCACCTGTGAGCGAAGGATCTCCGGAACGAGCGTGATTTCGATCAGTCGGCTCATGATGTCGCCCGTGGCATCGTGGTGAGTCACGACCCACACCCCCGGGAAGCGGCTCTCGTTCACCGTGGAGCGGCCGCTGGCCTCGAATTCCGCACGCACTTCGCCCGTTCCCAGGAACTCGAGAATGCGCCCTTCCTCGCCGGGTGCGAGCGGAACGCCGCGCAGGTCGATGATCGACGGCTCTGCCGTGCTCGATGAGTCGCTCGAGCGCATGACCGATCTCGTGCAGCAGGGGCTCGATGTTGCCGCTGGCGATGCTTCCGATCGCGTCCACACGGGATGCCGGCCAATGAGCTCATACAGCAGGCCTCCTGGTCCCGCGCAGCCAGCGTTGCAGCAGATCGCGCGCCATCAGGACTGCCGGCGCCACGCCTCGTTCCGACCTCCGCGCTCAGCTCGTGCCCGAGCTCGACTGCGGCCGGCTCAACGCCGACCAGGGCGCGCCGACGCGGGAACGTACCCGTGAGCCGCGCCATGTCGAGCGCATCGCGCAGCCCGATCTCGTGCACGCTGCCTGACCGCCCGGTGAGAAAGCGATCCATGGCCTCGTCTCTCGAAGCAGCGCACGGATCCCGGACTTTCCGCCATGCGCACCGCATCGATGACCAGGAGATCCGGCGTCTCCTCGATGAACGCGGAGAGCATGAAGCCGATGGTGCCGCCGTCGACGAATCTGAGCCGCGTGATCGCCGTCGAGCTCGCCGTTCCAGCGCACGCAGCACGCGGACGCCGACGCCGTCGTCGCGCAACAGCACATTGCCGATGCCGAGCACGAGCACGTGTGCCGAGGATAGCGTCATTGGATTGCCCGGATCCCCTGGGGACGTCGCCCGACGCCCGGGGAAGTATGGGCCCAGGCGCGAGCGATTGCGACCCGGCGCGGCGTATCATCGGCGCATGTGTCTCGCGATCCCGATGCAGGTGCGCACCATCGACGGCTTGTCGGCGGAGTGCGAAATCAAGGGCATTCGCCGCACCGTCAGCCTGTTCATGCTGCAGGGCGAACCGCTCGAGCCCGGCGACTTCGTGCTCGTGCACGTCGGCTACGCCATCCAGAAGCTCGCCGAGGGGGATGCGCGCTCCACGTGGGAGCTTTACGACGAGATGTTGGCCGCCGATGCATGAGCTTGCGATCTGCCAGGCGTTGCTCGAGGAAGTGGCACGCGTCGCCCGGGCGCGGCAGGCCGAGCGGGTGGCTGCCGTGCGCGTTCTGTGCGGCGCGCTCGCCGGAGTTGAACCCGAGCTCCTGAGGCGCGCTTACGAGGTCGCCCGAATGGGAACATTGGCCGAAGAGGCGGCGCTGACGATCGAGGAGTCGCCCGTGCGCGTCCGCTGCACGCATTGTGGGAATGAGAGCGAGGTGCAGCCGCAGCGGCTGGTCTGCGCCGTATGCGGCGAGTGGCGCACCGAGATGGTCGCGGGGCGATGAGCTCGTACTCATGAGCGTAGAACTGATCACCGCCCACGGTATACAGCCGCAATAGAGGGTCTGGAAATGTGCGAGCACTGCGGATGCTCCGCGACGGTGCCCGAGCACGTGTCGCTGGTAAAGCCACTCCTCGAGCGCAATGAGGCGCAAGCAAGCCACAATCGGGCGCACTTCGATGCGCATGGCGTGCTCGCGGTGAATCTGATGTCGGCGCCTGGCTCCGGCAAGACGCTGCTGCTCGAGGCGACGATTCGCGCCCTGCGCGATCAGCTTCCCTGCGCCGTCATCGAAGGCGACCTCGAGACCGACAACGATGCGGCGCGCATCCGCCGTCACGGAGTCGCCGGCCATCCAGATTACGACGGGCTCGGCCTGCCATCTCGATGCCCACATGGTGCATCACGCCCTGCACCAGCTCGATCTCGACGGGCTGGCGTTGGTGTTCATCGAAAACGTCGGCAACCTCGTGTGCCCCGCAAGCTTCGCGCTCGGCGCACATCGCGACGTCGTGCTCGTCTCGGTCACCGAGGGCGACGATAAGCCGGCGAAATACCCGGTCATGTTCCGGCACGCCGATCTCGTGCTCGTCACCAAGGCCGATCTGCTTGGCGTGATCGACGATTTCGCAGTGGCGAACATCGAGCGTCACGTGCGCGCGCTCGGTAATCCCGCGCCCGTGGTAACGCTCTCGGCCCGCACCGGCTCGGGCCTCGGAACCTGGTTCGACTGGCTGCGCGCCCAGCACGTCCCGTCGCAGCGGGCACGGCGAGCGTCGCCGCCGGAGCACACACATGAATGGTTCGCCGGGCGCAGCTGCTCAATGGCTCGAGCGGATTCGCGCGCTGCCACTGGCGCGCACCGTGAAAATCCTCAACGTCTGCGGCGGTCACGAGCGCTCGATCAGCGCCGCAGGGCTGCGCGCCGCGCTGCCGCCGCAGATCGAGCTCATTCCCGGTCCGGGCTGCCCGGTATGCATTTGTCCGGAAGAGGACATTCACGAAGCGATCCAGATCGCGCGCAGCGAAAAGGTGACGGTAGTTGCGTACGGCGACATGCTGCGAGTACCCGTCAACGCACCGCGCAGCGAGCCCCGCTCGCTCGAGCAGGCCAAGGCCGCCGGTGCGGACGTGCGCCCGATCGCCAGTCCGCTCGACGCCGTGCGCATCGCACGCGCAAACGCCGACCGGCCTGTTGTGTTCCTGGCAGCGGGATTCGAGACCACCACGGCTCCGTGCGCGGCCATGCTGGCCCAGGGGGCACCGGAGAACCTGTACGTCCTGCTCTCCGGACGACGCACCTGGCCCATCGTCGCTCAACTGCTCGAGAGCGGCACTGCGGCATTCGACGCGCTGGTCGCGCCCGGACATGTCGCCACGGTGATGGGACCCGAGGAATGGGAGTTCGTGGTCACGCGGCACGGAATGCCTGCGGCGATCGCCGGATTCACACCGGATACGCTGCTCGCCGCGACCTATTCCGTGCTCCGGCAGCTGCAGGAGGGACGGCCCTTACTCGACAACTGCTACGGACGTGCCGTGCGCCCGGGCGGCAATACCACCGCGCGGCGTTTCCTCGACGAGCGTGATGACGTGGTCGATGCCAACTGGCGCGGCATCGGCGTCGTGCCGCAGTCCGGCTTCGAACTGCGGCCCGAGTATGCAGCGCACGACGCTGCGCGTACGCGTTCCCGGGTTATCGGGATCTGGCCCGCAAGCGCGCCGGCGAAATGCCGCCGGGTTGCGATTGCGCGCAGGTCGTGCTCGGCCGCATCCGGCCGAACGAGTGCCGACTCTACGGCGTCGCCTGCACGCCGCACCATCCCATCGGCCCCTGCATGGTCTCCGACGAAGGAGCCTGTCGTATCTGGTGGGCGAGCGGCGTGCGCGAGCGAGTAGACGCGCCGCGCCGTGCGGCCGCCGGCGGACAGTGAGGGCGTGTGAGCCCGCCTGCGGCGGTCGCGAGGCACTTCGTCCTCACCGGACACGTGCAGGGTGTCGGCTTTCGCCCTTTCGTCTATCGGCTCGCGCGGAACCACAACGTCACCGGCAGCGTCTGCAACCGGCTGGGTGAAGTCGACATCGTCGTGCAGGGCGAATCGCGCGCCGTAGCGGCGTTTGCGCGCGAGGTGATCGTCTCCGCGCCTCCACTTGCCGCGCCGCGCCTCGCGCTCGATGAGCCCTGGGAAGTCGATCGGAACCTCCGGGATTTCCTGATTGCGCCCAGCGAGAGCGGGCACGCCGCGCGCATTTTCGTGCCCGCCGATCAGTTCATGTGCGATGACTGCCGCCGAGAGCTCGAAGATCCGCGCGATCGGCGCTTTCGCTACCCGTTCATCAATTGCACGCAGTGCGGGCCGCGCTACACGCTCATCGAGCGCCTGCCGTACGACCGCCCGAATACCACGCTCGCCCGTTTCACCCTGTGCGCGGACTGCGAGCGCGAGTACCGTGAGCCGCTCGACCGGCGCTACCACGCGGAGCCGATCGCCTGCCCGCGTTGCGGGCCGCAAGTCACTCTGTGCGAGCGCAATGGCACGGTACGCGCGGAGCGCGCGGCGGCGACCGAGAGTGCTCTCGATTTTCTGCGCCGTGGCGCCGTGCTCGGCGTCAAGGGCGTCGGCGGCTATCACCTGATGTGCGACGCACGGAACGAGGAGGCCGTGCGCGCACTACGCACGCGCAAGCGACGTCCGGACAAGCCGCTCGCCGTGATGTTCCCGTGGCGCGGTGCGAATGGTCTCGCGGCCATACGCGAAGAGGCGACACCGACCGAAGCCGAGGCGGCGATGATCGGCTCGCCCGCACGCCCGATCGTGCTCGTGACGCGCAAGGTGCAATCCACGCTTGCCCTGGGAATCGCACCGGGACTCGCGGAGTTCGGCGTGTTCCTGCCGTACAGCCCGCTGCATCATCTGCTGCTCGAGGGGTTCGGCGGGCCGCTGGTCGCGACCTCCGGCAATCTGAGCGGGGAGCCGGTGATCACCGATGAAACGATGGCCGGTGCGCGCCTCGTGCCGATCGTCGATGCGTTTCTGCACCACGACCGGCCGATCGCGCGGCCGGCGGACGATTCGGTCTGCCGGCGCATCGCGGGGCGCATGCGTCGCGTGCGCATCGGGCGCGGGCTCGGGCCACTCGAGCTGGACCTGGCCTTCGATGTTCCCGAGCCGATGATCGCTGTCGGTGCGCACCTGAAGAATTGCGTGGCGCTCGCCTGGGAGCGCCGCGCGGTCGTCTCGCCGCACATCGGCACGCTCGCGAGTCCACGCGCGTTCACCGTCTTCGAGCGCACCATCGAAGACTTGCAGCAACTCTACGGGGTGCGCGCGACGCACATCGCCTGTGATGCTCATCCCGGTTACGCGAGCACGCGCCACGCGGTGAAGAGCGGCCTGCCGCTCACGCGCGTCTGGCATCATCACGCTCACGCCGGTGCACTCGCGGCCGAGTGGCCCGATGAGCGCAATTGGCTGGTCTTCGCCTGGGACGGCGTGGGACTCGGCACTGACGGCACCCTCTGGGGTGGCGAGACCTTCGCCGGATCGCCCGGACGGTGGACGCGGGTGGCGAGCTTCCGGCCGTTTCGACTGCCGGGCGGCGACCAGGTAGCGTACGAGCCGTGGCGCAGCGCGGCCTCGCTCTGCTGGGAAACCGGCCGCGAGCCGCGCGAGCTGCCACCCGAAGGCGCGCTCTTGCACCGTGCGTGGACCAGGCAGGTCAACTCGCCGTGGTCCACGGCGGTCGGCCGGCTGTTCGATGCCGCGGCAGCGTTCGTGCTCGGCATCGCGCGCACCAGTTACGAAGCGCAGGGACCGATGCAGCTCGAGGCCGCTGCCGCGCCCGTGGGCTTCGCCGAAGCACTGCCGATGGCCGTGGGGGCAGATGGTCTCTTGCGCGCCGATTGGGCACCACTCATCGACGTGCTCCGAGACGATGTGCTCAGCGCCGCAGAACGCGCCGGATACTTTCACGAGGCGCTCGCGGCGACGATCCTCGCGATCGCCGAGCGCGAACGCACGCGGCGCGGCACCTGCACGGTGGGTCTGACCGGCGGCGTGTTCCAGAACCGGCGCCTCACCGAGAGCGCGGTGCGCCTGCTCGAGCAGGCGGGCTTCGAGGTGCGCCTCGCCGAGGCGCTACCGTGCAACGACGCGGGTATCGCGCTCGGCCAGGTCGTCGAGGCGGTCGCGCGCGGGGAAATGCCGTGATCGACATCCTGATCGCCGCGCTCATGCGCCACTCGAATCGCGCCGCGATGCACCTCGAGCCGCTGCGCGCGGGCTTTGCGCTGCCGCCGCCAGACCCTGCACGGCGCTACCTGCTCTACGTGCACGTGCCTTTCTGCCCATCGCTCTGCCCGTTCTGTTCCTTCCATCGCGTCGTCTTGCGGGACGACAAGGCGCGACACTACTTCACGGCACTGCGCACGCAGATCCGGCAGTACGCTGACGCGGGGTTTCGCGTCGGAGGCGTGTACGTCGGAGGCGGCACGCCGACATCGGTTCCGAACGAGCTCGAGCGCACGCTGGACCTGATCAACCAGCTCTTCGGCCGTCAGGCGGCTTCGGTCGAGACCAACCCGAACGATCTCACGCCTGCGATCGTCGGCATGCTGCAACGGGCGGGTGTCGCGCGGCTCTCGGTCGGCGTGCAGAGCTTCGACGACGGCCTGCTGCGCGCGATGGGGCGTTACGAAAAGTACGGTTCCGCGGCCAGCATTCGCGAGCATCTGGCCGCCGTGGCCGATGCCTTTCCGACGCTCAACATCGACATGATCTTCAATCTGCCCGGCCAGACGCGCGCAATGCTCGATCGCGACCTCGACATCATCGTCGAGGAGCTCGGCGTGCAGCAGGTCTCGTTCTATCCGCTGATGGTCGTGTCCTCGACGCGTCTCGCCATGCGCGAGCGCATGGGTGGCTACGGCGCCAACCGCGAGCGCGAGTTCTATCGCGCGATCCAGCGGCGCCTCGCGCGCGACTATCGTGCGGCATCTGCCTGGTGCTTCTCGCGCGGCAGCGCGGCGATCGACGAGTACATCGTGACCGACGACGAATACATCGGGGCGGGGAGCGGCGCGTTCGGTTACCTCCGCGGCCTCCTGTACTCGAACTCGTTTTCGCTCAACCGCTACGCGCAGCTCACCGGCGCGCACCGCTTACCGGTGACCATGGCGAGGCAGATGAGCGAGCTCGATCAGATGCGCTACGATTTCCTGACGCACCTCTTCGGCCTGTCGCTCGATAAGGAGTTCGTGCGCCGCAAATACGCCGGCCGCTTCGAGCGACGCCTGTGGCGCGAGATCGCTTTGTTTCGCGCCATCGGCGCCTTGCGCGACACGGGCCCGCGCCTGGAGCTGACCGAGCGCGGCATGTACTACTGGGTCGTGATGATGCGCGAGTTCTTCACCGGCGTGAATCGTTTCCGCGACCAGATGCGTCGTTACATTCGCAGCGAACTCGGCGCTGCGCAGTCGGATGAGGCGCCAGCGCCCGCGGGCGCGACGCCGCACGACGCACGATCCTGAGGTGTCCGATGGAAGACGCTCGCATCGGCCTCGCGCACGGTAACGGCGGCCGCTTCATGCGCGAGCTCATCGCCGAGGTGTTCCTGCGCCACCTCGGCAACCCTGCGCTCGATGCCGACGCCGACGCGGTGCCGCTCGCCTTGAACGGCGGCGAAGTGATGCTGACGACCGACGGTTTCACCGTGCAACCGCTCGAGTTTCCAGGAGGCACGATCGGCTCTCTCGCCGTGCACGGGACCGTGAACGATCTCGCGGTCGCCGGCGCCACTGCGCTCTACATGAGCCTCGGCGTGATCATCGAAGAGGGCTTCGAGATCAAGACCCTCGAACGCATCGTGGTGAGTCTCGCTGCAGCCGCGCGCGAGGCTGGCGTGCGTGTCGTCGCCGGCGACACCAAGGTCGTGCGGCGCGGGGAGGGAAGCGGCCTGTATCTGGTAGCGACAGGAGTAGGCATGCGGCCGTGGGGTCTGCGCCTCGGTCTCGGCGAAGTGCGTGAGGGCGACGTGCTGCTGGTGAGCGGTCCCGTCGGCGATCACGGTACCGCGGTGCTGCTCGCGCGCGAGGAATTCGGATTGAGCGGCGAACTCGCTTCCGACGCCGCGAGCGTGCTGCCGCTGGCGCAGGCGCTGCTCGGTGTGCCGGGACTGAAGTTCATGCGCGATCCGACCCGCGGTGGTCTCGCCACGGTGGTGCATGAAGTCGTGCGCGCCAGCGGTCTCGAGGCGCGCCTGGACGAGGTGGCGATTCCCGTGCGGTCGCCGGTGCGCAGCGTGTGCGAAACGCTCGGCTACGACCCGCTCTATCTCGCCTGCGAAGGGCGCATCGTCGCGGTCGTCGCTCCCGAGCACGCGGCGCGCGCGCTCGAGGCACTGCGCGCGGTGCCCGCCGGGCGCGAGGCTGCGATCATCGGGCGGATGTCCGGTGCGGGAACACGCGTCGTGCTCGGCACCGAGCTCGGTGGCGAGCGCTACATCGAGGAGCTCGAGGACGATCCTCTGCCGCGCATCTGCTGATACGCACTAGCGCGCGCTGCCGTAGAGCGGCGCAGCGTCGATGTAGATGCAGTACTCGGCGACCCGGCCGCCGCGCAACATTAGCGTATCCGCGAAGGGCAACGTGAGCTCCGAACCGTCGAGTCGCGTGTAGGTCACCGTACCCTCCAGCGCCACCGTCTCAGCGGCGGACCAGACACGACCGATGCGATGTCTCGAGCGCCGGATGCTGGCGAAGAAGTGGCGCACAGCCTGCTCGATCGCGGCGCGGCCGTGCACCGGCGGCCCGTTGCCGAAACAGAACACGGCATCCTCGGTGAGATAGGTGCCGAACGTCGTCGCGTCGGCCGAATCGATGGCGCCAAAGAGGCCGTCGAGCCATTCGGTCGCGCGTGTCGCGTTCAGCGCTGGCATGCTTCAGCTTCGCGCGCCCGCCGCTTCGCCTTCGCCCTGCTCGGCCTCGTCCGCGTCATGACTGGCAGGCAACGCATGCGCGACGCCCTTGTGGCAGTCCATGCACGTTTCGCCTTTCTTCATCGCAGCTTGGTGCTTGCGCGCGGCGATACGCCCCTGCTCACTGAAAACCATCCTCGAGAACTCGTGACAGGTGCGGCACTCGCGCGACTCGGTCGCCTTCATGGCCGCCCACACACGCTCCGCCATCTCGAGTCGGTGCGCTTCGAACTTGTCGCGCGTGCTGATCACGCCGGTGAGATGTCCCCAACCCTCGCGAGTCGCCTCGATCTTGCGCTTCATCTTCGGGAGGAAAGGTTCGGGCACGTGACAGTCGGGGCAGGTGGCCGCAACTCCCGGGCCGTTTCTGCCGTGCACGGAGCTCGCCACCTCGGGCGCGACGAAATCGCGCATGTAGTGACAGGCGCTGGCGCAGAACTCGGGTGTGCTCGTGGCATGCATCACAAAGGCGAAGCCGTTGGCGAGCACGATGCCGAGGACCAGCATCAACACACCGCCCATGGGAATGCCGAGAAGCCAGCGGCTCGACGGCTTGCTCCAGAGCGAACGACGCGCGCCGCTAACCCGCGCCGGATCAGTTGACTGCTGCATACTCGAACGTCCTCCGCGATGCGCTGCGAATCGATCGTGAACGCACGGGGTCCAGCTCCATTACCCCTGCTCGGCGAACCATGGCGACGCTCCGATTCTGGGCGTCCGCAATACAAACTACGTAGAATCCGTAGTACAGGCGTAACCGACGCTCGTTTACAATACATTCAAGGCGCCTTCGAAAACAATTCGGGGATGTGTCATGAGTGCCTTTCTGCGCGGGATGTGGATCCTCGCGGTCATGCTGCCGTTCCTGGGCGGCTGCGAGGGTGATCAGGGTGATGCGGGTCCCGCGGGGCCTGCCGGCCCAACAGGTCCCGCAGGTCCACCCGGATCCGGCGGCGGCACATCGGGGCTCCCCATCGATTCTGCCAAGGCCATCACGGCCCAGATCACCGGTGTGACGGTCGCTGCCGACACGCGCGCGACCGTGAGTTTCAACTTGCACAACGAGCTCGGCCAGCCGCTGCGCTCTCTGCCGAAGGGGAACGTCCGCTTCGCGATCGCGCAGCTGCACGCCGGCGGCGCTGGACAGGGGAGCGAGTGGAAATCGTACGTCACGCGCCTGGATGCGGGCACGGTACAAGCCACCGCCGAGAACGCGACTACCGCCGGCGCCACATTCACTGACAATGGCGACGGCACCTATGCCTATACCTTCGCCAAGCCACTGAACGGCTATGCGCCCAATGGCGCGACTTACGACGGCACGCTCACGCACCGGGTCGGTCTCGAGCTGCGCAGCAATGACTCTCTGGTGGTTGCGGCTTCGAACAACGCGCCCTTCACCTTCCAGCCCTCGAGCGGGTCGACCACCGATCTGCCCTTGATGCGCGAAATCGTCGACAACGATACCTGCTTTTCCTGCCACGACCGCCTGGAGTTTCACGGCGGGCCACGCACGGACGTGCAGTACTGCGTGATCTGCCACAACCCATCGACCAGTGACGGCCAGGGCCAGGCGCCGAACAACACCGTCGACATGCCTGTGATGATTCACAAGATCCACATGGGCGTGAAGCTGGCGAACGGCTATGTGATCATCGGCAACAACAACAGCGTGAACGACTTCAGTCATGTCGTCTTCCCGCAGGACCAGCGCAACTGCCAGACCTGCCACCAGGAGAGCGATGCCGATACGCCGCAGGCAAGCAACTGGCGCCTGCTGCCCTATTCACGCGCTTGCGGCGCCTGTCACGACACCGTGAATTTCCAGACCGGCGTGAACCACGGCGGAATCTCGGCGACCGACGATCAGTGCGTGACTTGTCACGGACCCGACAGCACGATCGACAATGGCAATCTGCGCGTCGAAGTCGCGCACCAGATCCCGGAAAAGCTCGCTGGAGAGAAGTTCCAGTTCAACCTGCTGAGTGTAACGAACACTGATCCCGGCCAGGCGCCCGTGGTGCAGTTCTCGGTCACCGACCCGACGAACAATAACGCGCCCTACAACATCCTCACCGACCCGGCTTTCACCGTGGCCGTGGGCGCCGCGAGCCGCTTGTCGCTCAACATCGGCTGGAGCACGTCCGATTACACCAACCGCGACAGCAACAGCGCACCCACGCCAACGACCGGCGCGCCCTCGCAACCGATCCTGATCAACCCGCTCACGATCTCGGGTGGCACGCCCGCCACGGGACCCGATGCGCAGGGTGCGTTCACCTCGACCTCGGCGATCCCGTTGCCTGCAACTGTCACGGGCTCGATCTCGGTCTCGATCGATGGTCATCCGGCCGTGGATGTCAACGCCGACAGCACCGCCGAGCGCATCGCCGTGACCAGTGCGATCGGTTACTTCGCTTCGACGGGTTCGCTCGCAGCGCGGCGCGACATCGTGAACGTGAAGAAGTGCGACGACTGCCACAACCAGCTCAGCATCCACGGCAGCAATCGCACGGACAACGTGCAGGTGTGCGCGCAGTGCCACAACCCGAACGCGACGGACGTCTCGCGTCGCGTGCCGGGCTCGGAGTGCGTGACGACGCTCGGAGCCGACGATGCGCCGATCGATCTGAAGTACATGATCCACGCGATCCACCGGGGCGAGGAAGCGGGCTACACGGTCTGCGGCTTCGGCAACACCTCGCATGACTTCTCGGAAGTGGCCTATCCGGGACAGATCAACAACTGCGAGGGTTGCCACAACACGCCCGCCGCGAATGCGGTCGCGAGCTACTACCCCGTCGATCCGGAGCGCGTGCTTGCGACGACGTTCGATGCCGGCGCCGATCGCACGAGCACCACGGACGATGTCGCCTGGAGCCCGAACACCGCGATCTGCTCCGCGTGCCACACGAGTGCTTCCGCCGAGGCGCACATGCTGCAGAACGGGGGCAGCAAGACTCTCAGCAAGAATGCGGACGGCACGACGGCGGGCGGGCTCATCGAGACCTGTCAGCTCTGTCATGGGCCGGGGCGTACCGCGGATGTGAAGGTGATGCACGGAGTCGATCGCTTCGAATTCCAGGCGCCGGCGGCAGAACCGTGATAAGCCGAGCGCGGCCGGTCGCGCTCGTGGGGGCATGCATCGCGTTAGCAGCGGTCGCGGTCGTTCTGGCTGCGCAAGAGACGCCGCCGCCGACGGAACCGCAAACCCCGGCACCGCCGACCGCGCCGGACGCAGCGCCACCCTCGCGGCCGCGCCGGATGCAACGCCACCCTCGCCACCCGCGCCAGCCGCGCCGCAGTACAGCCGCAAAGGTGCCGATACGTGCCTCGTCTGTCACGACGATCCGAACATGCTGGCCATATTCGGGACGCCGCACGCGCGCCGCGCAGATGCACGAACGCCGTTCGGAGCTGGCCAGCTGCAATGCGAGGCCTGCCACGGACCGGGCGGCACCCACGCAGCCCGGGTGCCCTCCGGACAGAAACGCCCGGCGATACCGCTCTTCGGAAGCGCATCATCCGCATCCGTCGAGCAGCAGAACGGCGCCTGTCTCGGCTGTCACAGTCAAAATGCGCATGTGCGTGATGGCTGGGCGGGCAGCGCGCACGAGCGTGAAGGCATGGCGTGCGTCAGTTGCCACGAGATTCACCAGTCGCACGATCCGGTGCTGGTCAAGGCGACACAATCGGAGACCTGCGTGGGCTGCCACCCGCGGCAGCGCGCGCAGAGTTTCCTGCCGTATGCGCACCCCTTGCGGCTGGATCGCATGGCCTGCAGCGACTGCCACAACCCGCATGGCGCCACGGCCGACTTCGCCCTTGTCGGTCGCACGCTCAACGACACCTGTTTCGCCTGCCACGCCGAAAAGCGCGGGCCTTATCTCTGGGAGCACGCCCCGGTGACGGAGGACTGCTCGCTGTGTCATGAGCCTCACGGAAGCAACCATCCCGGGCTCCTCACGCAGCGGCCTCCCCTCCTTTGCCAGCAGTGCCACTCGGAAGCCGGACATCCAAGCGTGCCGCTCTCCAGTGCTCAGCTGCCAGCGGGTGTGCCGTCCGCGCAGGCGCTGGGACGCGGCTGTATGAACTGCCACTCGCAGATCCATGGCTCCAACCATCCTTCGGGCGCCGCGCTCATGCGCTGATCAGGGTGCAACATGCAAAGGCGCGCAATTGCGATCACCCTGCTACGCGCGGTCGGCGCTGCCGCTCTCGTGGCGCTTCCGCGTCCGACACCCGCACAGGAAGCGGCCAGCGTCGACGCCTCCCAATGGAAGTGCGCGAAGTGCCCGTTCGAGGAAGACAAGCTCGATTCGCACATCGAGGCGGGGGCGCAGTACGTCGATGGCACTGATGCCAAGTTCGGCGACTTTACGGGTCTGGACGAGGACGGCGCCTATGCGGTCCTTAACGGCTCCGCCGGCGAGCTGCGTGAAGGTGGGACCTACTGGGCGGTCACGGGTCGCGATCTCGGACTCGACGCACGTTCGCTGAGCGTGGAGGGCGGCAAGGCGGGACGTGCCGAGTTCTCGCTGGAGTTCGAACAACTGCCGCATACGATCTTCGATACCACGGCCACACCGTTCATTGAGACGGGCGCCGAGACGCTCGAGCTGCCGGCGAGCTTCGTGCGCGCGGGCACCACGCAACAGATGACCACGCTCGATGCATCCCTGAATCCCCTCGACGTCGGCTACGATCGAGACACGCTCAGCGCGGCCGCTGACGTGCAACTGGGCCAACGCTGGTCGACAGCACTCGAGTACGTGCATCAGGAGCGCGACGGCTCGGTTCGCAACTCGTCGAGCTTCGGCTTCAGCGCGCTCGAGTTCGTACAGCCTGTTGAAGACTCCACCGACGGCATCGTCCTGTCGCTCGCCTACGGCGGCGAGCGGCTCACGGGCCGTGTCGCCTACGAGGCGTCGTTCTACTCAAACGATAACCGGGCGCTTGAGTGGGACAATCCATATCCCGGCACCGAAACGGGCCGGATGCAGCTCGCACCCGACAATGACGCGCAACATCTCGACGCCAGTCTCGTCTATCGCCTGGCCGAGCGCACGACACTCTCCGCAACCGCGGCCGTTGGTCGTCTCGAGCAGAACGAGGACTTCCTGCCGTACGCGACCGATCCGACGCTCGCCCCCACCCCGCTGCCGCGCGCCTCGCTCGACGGCGAGGTCGACACAACCAACCTGGGACTGGTGATCGCGACCGATGCAGCGTCCCTGTGGAGCGTGCTCGAAGACCTGCGGCTGCGCGCCGACGTACGCTACGACGAGCGCGACAACTCGACTCCGCAGGCTGCCTATGCCTACGTGGTCACCGACACGTTCCCGACGGGCGCAGTAACCAATCTGCCTTACGGATCCGAGCGCCTGACTTATGGATTGAGCGGCACGTGGAATCTGCGGCACGTGCTTCCCTTCCTGCCTGCGGACCAGCGTCTGGAGGTTTCGGGCGCCTGGCGGCACGAGGACTTGAAGCGCACCTTCCAGGACACACCGGAAACAAGTGAGGACAGCGGCTGGGGGCGCGTGCGGTACCGGCCAATGCCGTGGCTCGACCTGGCAGTGAAGCTTGGCGGCGGCAAGCGCGAGGCAGACGATTACCACGCCAGCTCGTTGCTCGCCGCCCCGCAGAACCCGTTAATGCGCAAGTTCTACCTCGCCGATCGCGAACGCGACTTCGCTGACGCCGAGATCAACCTGATGCCGAGCGACACACTCGCCTTTTCCCTCACCGGTCACTATGCCGATGATGATTACTTCAATTCACAGATCGGGCTTCAGTCGAGTCGCACGGCGGGAGCGACCTTCTTCGGCAGCTGGACCTTCGGTGAGTCGGCGGCCACTCTCTCGGCGCACTACGGCTGGGATGAGATCGATTCACGTCAAAGCGGGAGTGCAGCGTTTGGCGCGCCCGACTGGAGTGGCGTTACCGAGGATACTCAGCAGTCCGGAGGCATCACGCTGCGTCTGCCGCGCGTCACGCCCGAGCTCGCGCTCGGCCTCGATCTGTTCTTTGCGGACACCGACGGCGAGATCACGATGTCCTCGAGTACATCGCCTGCCGGACCGCTGCCGCAGTTGCGCACCCGCATGACTGGCGCGGAGCTGACGGGCGAGTACCGCTGGAGTCCCGCCCTGACGCTGCGCGGCGCCCTGCGTTACGAGCGCTTCGATGCCGACGACTGGCAGCTCGACGGCGTGGAACCTGCCACGGTACCGACTCTGCTTTCGCTGGGTGCCGACGCCTATGATTACAACGTCAAGCTGATCGAGCTCGCTTTCACCTACCGGTTCGGCGCGCCACCTGCGGCACCACCTGCACCACCTGCACCCCTGCGGCACCTGCGGCACCTGCGGAGACTGCTGAGCCGAGCGAGTCGGACAAGTAGGTCTCACGCGTGAACGAATTCAGCGTACTTCTGATCGGTTTCCTGCTAGGTATCAGGCACGCCCTCGACCCCGATCACCTGGCTGCCGTGGCGACGCTGGCCATTCGACATCACTCGCTGGCGCAAAGCGTCAGGCAGGGAGTGGCCTGGGGTATCGGGCATACCGTTGTGCTTGTTGTCATCGGGAGCATAGTGCTGGCGTTCGGTTCATCGATCCCGCACGGCATTGCGACGGCGCTCGAACTCGTGGTCGGAGGGATGCTGATCGCGCTTGGGGTGGACGTGCTGCGCCGCCTTGCCCGCGAGCGCATTCATGTGCACGTTCACACTCACGAAACTGGGACACGACACCTGCACGCGCACAGTCACTTCGTCGCAGATCCCCAACGCGCTGCACACCATGAGCACGCTCACATCGGCGGGCTGCCTTGGCGCGCCCTGGCAATCGGCATGACACACGGCATGGCAGGCTCGGCGGGATTGATCGTCCTGAGCCTGGGAGCCGTGCAGTCATGGCAAGCCGGGATGGCTTTCATTGCGCTGTTCGGTGTGGGTTCGATCATCGGCATGGCGACACTTTCGATCGCGATTGCGATTCCGTTGCGCATCACCGCCGTCCATCTCAACACGCTGTACAACGGCCTCGCGGCCGTGATCGGCGGTCTCAGTTGTGCGCTGGGCCTGCTCATCATCTGCCGGATCGGCTACCTTCACGCACCGGCCGGTTAGCTCGCCGGTTGCCACGATAGCGGCGGCCTGCACGACGCGCGTCAGAGCCTGAACGTCACGCGCGCACCGTAGGTCCGCGGCGCCTCGACGAACGAGTCACCGTACGGGCCGTACTGGCCTGTCGTCGTCGCAGCAATCACCGCTTCGTTCTCGATGTTCTTGATCCAGAGACCGACGCTCCAGCGCTGGTCGGGCGTGAAATACGTGAGCGAGGCGTCGGTCTTGAAGTAATCGGATTGGCTCGTGCCGCGATTCTGCGCGAACGTGCCCCAGAACGAATCCTCGTAGCGCGTCTCGGCGCGCGCACGCAGTCGGCCATTGCCCACGATGAAGTCGTGCTGGAACCCGGCCGTCACGGTCCACTCCGGCGCGTACTGCAGTGGATAGCCGCCGAAATCGCGCTGCGGCGTACCGATGTTGACGCCGTCGGGCACGATGAACTCGTCATACTCGGCGTGCAGGTAGCCGACGGAGAGATTCAGCAGGTCGTTGCCCGTGATCTCGAACAGCACGTCGAGCTGGTTGCCGTAGATTTCGGTCTTGCCGGCGTTGAACGTCGTCAGCAGCGCCGTGTTCAGGTTGAACGACTGCACCAGCAGGTCGTCGTACTGGTAATAGAACACCTCGTCGTTGACCTGCAGCCGGTCGTCGAGAAAGCGGTTCTTGATGCCGGCGGTGTACGCCGTCAGCGTCGCCGAGCGCACGAGGTTCGATTGCTCCGGCGTCGACGGGAACAGGTTGTAAGTGCCCGGCTGGTACCCGGTCTGGATCGTGCCGTAGAGCATCGACGCGACGCCGACGTCGGCCTCGACGCCGAGTTTCCAGTCGATGTGATCGTAGTTCTCGTCGGCCGAATAGGTCTGTCCGAACGCGGTCGTGCCCTCGCCTTCGCGATGGTCCCAGCTCGAGCGTCCACCGGCGGTCACGCGCACGGTGTCGGTGACCGCATACGTCGCCTCGCCGAAGAGCGCCCAGCCGTCGAGCCGGTTGTGCGACACCTGCGCCAGCGGGAAACCGCCGACCAGGAAATCGCCGTCGTTGTTGACGCGGTACGCGTAGAGACCGCCAAGCCACTGCAGGCGATCCTCGCCGTCGCTCGCAAGACGCACTTCCTGCGTGAGCTGGTTGTAGTGCGCCGTCAACAGCGCCGGGATGTCCTCGAGCCAGTAGTCCGCGGACCAGTCGAGGTAGAAATACGACGGGAGGTACGTGAGCGTCATGTCGCCCAGGTCCCAGTCCACCTGCGCGCCCGTGACGAAGTTCTCGTAGTCCTGCGGCGAGGCCGTCGGCGCGTCTGCGGAGATCGCGTCGTTCCACGGATCGTCGTGGTCGTACGCTTCCGGGTCGCCGTCGAACGTGCCGTCGTTGTAGCCGCGGCGCACCAGGTTCGGCGACTTGCCGTCCTTGCGCGCGCCGTGCATCCAGAAGTAGATGTCGAGCTCGTCGCTCGGCTCGTAGAGCGCCGACAGGCGGCCCGCCCAATCGTCCTTCGCGTCCGCGCCGGTGCGCTGGTAGCCGTCCTGGTTGATGTAGTCGAACGCGCCGCGCAGTGCGAGCGATTCGGTCACCGGCAGGTTCTGCACGACGGTGCCGTGCAGCAGCGAATAGTCACCCACTTCCAGCACGCCGCTGCTTTCCATCACGCGCGTCGGGCGGTTGAACTCGACGTTGACCGCACCGCCGAGGGCCGCGCGACCATAGAGCGTGCCCTGCGGACCGGGCAGCAACTCGAGCTGCGCGATGTCGAACAGGCCGACGCTGGTGCCTTCGCGCGGGATGTAGACGCCGTTGAAGTTGAACGCGGTGGGCGGCTCGATGTTGGGCAGGTCGAGCGTCGAGCCGACGCCGCGGATGTAGATTTCCGTCGACGCGTTTTCGGCCTGGAAACGTACCGACGGCATCAGGTTCTGAGCTTCGCGGATGTCGTGCACGCCGGCAGCGACCAGCACATCGCCGCTGATCGCCGTGATCGCGGCGGCGGATTTCTGCAGGTCCTCAGCGCACCTTCTGGGCCGTAACTGTGATGACTTCGAGACCGGTGGTCTCGTCTACGGTGGCGTCGGCAGCCCGAGCGGCCGTGGCGAGTTGCAGCGCGATACCTGCCGTCAACAGCAGGGCGCTTGCATTCCACACGCTCGACACTACGATGCTCACCGATGCTCCGGGGATTCGCTATGGACCCGTTCCGTTACGCGAAGAACTATTACAGCAATGACGCTCTCCCGCAGCAGCTGAGAAAGGTCGAGAGACGATCTTCGCAAAGCTGTCACCAGATTATCTAAGCCCTTGGGAGACCACCCTTGCCTCGTGTTGGCCCCCCGACCTGGAAATGTAAGCCAGGACTCCTGGCAGTTAGCTGGCTTGCTTCACCCACACATACGCTTTGTCGCAGCGCTAGTATCGCGCGAGAATGAACGCCGCCCGATCGGGGGGCGCCGCCCAAGGCTGATGCATGTCTCGCTCCTCAGATGGCTCTCACCCTTTGCGTGAGCGCTTCGGTGAATTCGAGCTCGACGAGGCGAATGCGCTGCTGCTTCGCCACGGGAGCGCAGTCGCTCTTGCGCCGACACCTTTCGCACTGCTGTGCGCCCTGGTCCGCCAGCGGGGCTCACTCCTGACCAAACACGCCCTGCTCGATCAGGTCTGGGGTCACCGCTTTGTCAGCGACTCGGTGCTCAAGACCGCCATCAGCGACCTCCGCACCGTGCTCGCGGACGATCCGCGCCAGCCACGGTATATCGAAACCGTCGCGCGTCGCGGCTATCGGTTCATCGCGGTCACCGCAGCCCTCTCGGTTGCGGCCCCTCCGCCTGCGAGCAACTGGCTCGTTGCCGACACGGCAAAGACCGGCGACTCGTCGACGACAGCGTTCGTCGGCCGCCTGAGGGAACTCGCGCGCCTTCGGAACGCGTGGGACAGCGCCACTCGCGGGAAGCGCGCCGTCTTCTGGATCGCCGGCGAGCCCGGCATCGGCAAGACCACCCTCATCGAGCATTTCGTTTCCGGCCTTGGCGACATCGCCTGCGCGCGCGGTCACTGTGTCGAGCATTACGGCACGGGCGAACCGTATCTCCCGATACTCGAAGCGCTCGGGCAGTTGTGCCGGGCCGACGCCTCGGTTGCACCTCTTCTGAGTGCCGTCGCTCCGACCTGGCTGCTGCAGCTACCCTGGCTCAGCAACGCGGAACAGCGCGAGAGCTTGCGTCGCGGGCTCGTAGGAGTCAGCGCGGATCGGATGCTCCGCGAGCTGGGCGAGCTCCTCGATCGCTACACCGAGCACCGGCCGCTCTTGCTGGTGACAGAGGACCTGCATTGGGGCGACCGCGCCACCATTCAGCTCATCGACTATATAGCCCGTCGGCGCTCCAGCGCGCGCCTTATGTGGCTGTCGAGCTTCAGACTTACCGAGGTCGTCGTCTCCAATCAACCGCTCAACGCGGTACGGCACGAGCTGCGCCTTCACGGCCTGTGCGAGGAGATCGTGCTCGATCCGTTCTCGGAGGCCGAGGTCGCCGCGTACATCGCGGAGCGTTTGCCTTCGATGGCCGGCGACGAGGGCTTTGTGCGAGCGTTGCACGAGCGCACTGACGGCGTGCCGCTCTTCGTCTCGTCGGTCACGAGTGACGTGATCGCGCGTGCGGAGCAGCACGGCAGGAACGACGGGGATACGGTGTCGCTGGCGAGCATGCCCGTTCCGGAGGACCTGACGGCAATCATCGACTACTACATGCACAAACTCGACGACGAGCGGCGCTCGCTGCTCTCCGCTGCCGCTGTCTGTGGTGCCGACTTCCGCAGCGACACGCTGGCGCGCGTGCTCCAGCGCGATGCCAGTCGCGTCACCGAGGCGTGCGACCAGCTCGTCCGCGAGCAGCGTTGGATCGCTGCCCCAGGTGCGCGGGGTGCCGACGATGTGCGCGAGAAGCCGTACTCGTTTCGCCACGCGCTCTTTCGGGAAGTGCTCTACGAGCGCACGGCGGGATCGACGCCAGCGGAGCTCCATCGAAAAGTCGGGGCCGCACTCGAGGAGGAGCGAGCGGCGGGTCTCACCGTCACCGCCACGGAGCTCGCGATGCACTTCGAGCGTGGCGGCGCGCCGATGGCGGCGCTGCGCTACTACGCGGAAGGTGCGGAGACCTCTCTGCTGCACTTGAGCCCCGCCGAGTGCATGAGCCTGACCGGGCGTGCGTTGACCCTGCTGGACCATACGCCCGCCTGCGCGGAACGCACTTCGCTCGAGATCACGCTCGCAACGCTGCGCGGTGTGTCCGCGTTCCACGTGCTCGGCGCCGGTGACGAGACGAAAATCGCCTTGCAACGTGCCTGCTCGCTGCTTGCCGACCATCCGGCGCATCCCATGCGGGGCCTGGTGCTGCATGGACTCGGATTCCTGCTTACCGTGCGCGGTGAGTTCGCCGACGCACTTGCCACCGCGGATCGAGCCGACGCGCTCGCATCCGGGACCGGAGATCCATTTCTTCCGCTCGCCGCGTGCACCGTGCGTGGCCACGTCTACATGCACCAGGGCCGGCCGGGCGCCGCCCGAGACGCGCTGGAACGCGCGCTCCCGGCCATCGAGGCGGCGGAGGCAGCCTTCGAGCGGCGCTTCATCGCCGACCCAAGCGTCACTCTCCTCGCGATGCTCAGCCTGCCGCTCACGCACCTTGGCCTTGTCACGCAGGCGCGTGAGCGCCTGCAGCAGGCGTACACGCAAGCGCGCCGGTTGGGGCAGCCGATGGCACTCATGGTGACCCTCTGGTACGACGCCCTGTTGCAGGTCCGTCTTGGGGACGTGGACCGCGTGGCCATGATCGCGGATGAAATGCGCGCACTCGTCGACGAGTTCGCACTCGCGCAGGGCACAGCGGCGTGCCGCTGGTTCCGTGCGTGGGCCGACGCCCGGAAGGGGAAAGCGCTCGAGGCCTTCAGGCAGATTCGAGACGCGCATGACGAGAACACGGCGCTCGGGATGATGGCAGGTGCCAGCGAGAACCTCGGCTATGCCGCGGAAGCGCTCCTCCTGCACGGGGACTGGCACGCAGCTCAGGAGCAACTCGATCAGGCGCTTGAAATCGTCGAGACATACGGCGAACGCATCTATCTTCCGCAGCTGCTGCTCATCGAGGGCGCGATCGCGCACGCACGCGGCGAACCCGATGCCGCCATCGCATCGATCCGGCGCGGGATCAGAGAGGCTCGAGAACAAGGAGCGACCTGGCTGGAACTGTTGGCGCTCACCGCACTCTGCGAACGGGGAGCCGCGACAGACGAGGATCGACGCGCGCTCGCCGCGCTGGTCGACCAGCTCGAGGAAGCGAGCGACACGACCGCGCTCACCCGGGCGCGAGCCCTGCTCGCGGACGCGTAGCCGGCCCGATCGCGGCTGAGGTTTTCCGACCGAACGGCGACGTTTCCCTCACCAATCGGCGGTCGGCGGCGACTAGGATCGCTACCGAACTCCCGATGCGGAAGCGCCTCCGATGATCCTCAGCACAAAATCGAAGTATCCCAGCCGCCGCGCGTACGTCGTGAAGTTGCGCAGCGATGCGACGCCGCGTGCCCTCGTCGGACGCCTGGAAAACCTCGTCACGGGCAGGCAGTGCGAGTTCACGTCCGCCCGCGAGCTGCTCCGCCTCATCGCCGGTGACATCGCGGGACCCGAGGCGCCAGGCCGCCAGTAAGCACCCAATGTGATCGGCCACGCTTCGATCGTCGCGAAGTGGTGGCACGGGGACGTTCGCGCCTCGGCGAACGCCGCTATCGCATCCTGACGAACAATTGCGAGCACTTTTGCGAATGGTGTCTGAATGGCGCAAGCCGTTCGCACCGGACGATCTGCTCGGATGCGTAAGCGAAGCGCTGGCGAAATCGCAGGCCGGGCTTATACCAAAGTCTTAAGCGGCGTTCCCCTGCGGCAGCCTCGAAGACGCTGCGCACAACCACGGTATACCTCGGCGCAATGTCAGGACGACAGGCACGCGCCTAGGCTGCGCATCATGATCTTCACCCCAGGCAGCCAGTAAGCACTCAATTCACAGCGGAAATGTATGGACCGGAGGACCGACAATGTGGTCGACATGCAACGCAGTAGCGAGCGGTTCTTCTCACGCGATTCGCGCCTCCGTGTTGGCGAAGAACCCGCGCTCGGCTCTCATCTCGTCACCGCGCGCACGCTCTACAGCCATCATGGTATCTACGTCGGCAATCGTCGCGTCATCCATTACGCCGGGCCTAGCCACGGATTGTGGCGCGGACCGGTGGAAGACGTTTCTCTCGAATATTTCGCGCACGGCCGCGCCATCCGGGTTCGACATGATCGGCCACGCTTCGATCGTCGCGAAGTGGTGGCACGGGGACGTTCGCGCCTCGGCGAACGCCGCTATCGCATCCTGACGAACAATTGCGAGCACTTTTGCGAATGGTGTCTGAATGGCGCAGGCCGCAGCACCCAGGTCGAGCGGTTGCTTTCCGGTGCGCGCCGCTTCGCGTGTGCGCTGCTCGGCACTCTGGGCCTCGCCGCCGGAACACCAACCTTTGCGGATCCTGCGAGCCAGCTCGCTGCGCGCGTGGTGGGCGAAGGACCGACGACCATCGTTCTGGTTGCCGGGCTGGGCGACACACAGGACGTATGGGCCGACGTGCAGCCGTTGATCGCCGCGAACTGCGCCAGGACGTTCGCCTACACCCCTGCGGGTTATGAGAGAAGTGCACCGGCGTTGCGCGGTCAGACGCCAGACTCGCGTCTTCGAGCAGCGCGCCTCCAGCTGGAAATCGCTGCGGATTTTCCGGCTGCGGCCCACGTGCGGGTCGAGGGAAGTGGGCACTACATCCAGCATGACAGGCCCGAGGTCGTCATTCACTCTGCGCGCGAGCTTGCGGGATGCAGCCGAGCCACTGAGCCGGCCGTGGGACCCGGACCGCCAGACTGCGAGTACGGCTTCCAACGCGCACTGTCTAGACGAGTCGCAGCTTCCCACCGAAGCTGCTCCGGTCACGGACCTTTACTTTCATCCGACCGCCGCGCACGCTTCGGGCCTGCGTGACGCTTGAGTTCGGCCATGGCCATTCGTGTGGTCGCAGGTGAGTGGATGTCGACGGGCACAGCGAGCGTGTCCGGTGCGGACGGCGCCGCGAGTATCAGACTTCCGGACCGGATCACTGCGTACACGGCTGCGCCGATCTGGCAATCGGCGCTCGACACGCTTGCCCGCAATCCTCACCGCCCGATCATCGTCGATGCTTCGCGACTCGAGTATGTCGACAACGTCGGCACAGCGCTGCTGTTCGATCTCATTCGGCGCGATCGCCCCGCGCACTCGCAAGTCGAAGTCCGCAACCTTGCCGTGAACATGGCCGCCCTGCTTCGGGACTTCGAACCCGGGGGCTTCGTCGCGCCGCCTCCTCGCCGGCGGTCTCTCGGCATCTTGGAGCATCTGGGTCAGGCAACCGCGCAGCAGATCGCCTATGCAAAGCAAATGGTCGGGTTCCTGCGCGCGTGCGCCGGTGCCTTCCGACAGCTTCTAACGCGGCGAGGCACGGTCAAGTGGGGCGATGTGCTCGACATCGCCACGGAGGCCGGCGCCAATGCAGTGCCGATCGTACTGCTGACGGGTTTCCTCATGGGCGTGATCATCGCCTTCGAGATCGGACTCGTGGCCCGGAATTTCGGTGCGGTGATCTTCGTCGTCAATGGCGTGGGGATCGCCATGCTGCGCGAGCTCGGCGTGTTGATGACAGCGATCGTGTTCGCCGGACGCACCGGGGCCGCATTCGCAGCCCAGATCGGCACACAGAAAGTCAACGAGGAAGTAAACGCGATCACGACCTTCGGGCTCGACCCTGTCCACTTCCTGGTCCTGCCGCGGCTGCTCGCGGCGGTGCTCGTGCTGCCGCTGCTCACGGTGCTCGCCGATCTCATCGGGCTGTTCGGCGGCGCGCTCGTGATGGTCACCTTCGACGTCGGCTTCCTGCAGTTCTACAACCAGCTGCTCGGAGCGGTAACTGCGGGGGATTTCATGCTCGGCATCGCCAAGGCCGCAGTCTTTGGTCTCATGATCGCAGCCGTCGGCTGCCACCGCGGGTTGACGACCGGTGCCGGTGCGACCTCGGTCGGCCTCTCGGCCACGAGCGCCGTCGTCACGAGCATCGTGCTGATCGTCGTGATCGATGGCCTGTTCGCCGTTTTCACAAGCTGAGTGCGCATGATTATGCAGACGCAAGCGAACTCGGGCATCGCAGCAGCTGCGCGTAGCGCAGCGCCGGCCATCAGCGTGCGCAATCTGCGCATGGGCTATGGCGCCCGCGTGCTACTCGACGGCGTCTCGTTCGACGTGTGGCGCGGCGAGATCGTCGTGATTCTCGGCGGCTCGGGCAGCGGCAAGTCGAGCCTGATGAAGAGCATCATCGGCCTGTACGAGCCGATGGCGGGCGACATTGTCATCGACGGACGCAGCCTTGTGACAGCAAGTGCGCAGGAGAAGGCGCAGCTGCAGCGCAAGCTCGGCGTGATGTACCAGAGCGGCGCGCTGTTTGGCTCGCTAAACGTGCTCGAGAACGTGCGCTTTCCGCTCGATCAGTTCACCGACCTCACGCTCGAGCATAAGAACCTGACGGCGCGCATGCTGCTGCACCAGGTCGAGATGGCGTATGCGGAAGCGCTGATGCCGGCAGAACTCTCCGGCGGAATGTTGAAGCGCGCCGGCATTGCACGCGCGATGGCGCTCGGCTGCGACATCCTGCTGCTCGATGAGCCCTCGGCCGGCCTGGACCCGATCACCGCTGCCAACCTGGATCGAACCATTCTGTCGCTGCGCAAGCATCTCGGTTTCACGTTCGTCGTCGTCACGCACGAGTTGCAGAGCATCTTCGCGATCGCCGATCGGTCGATCATGCTCGATCAGGTCTCGCGCAGCATCATCGCTGCAGGGAAGCCGGCCGACCTGCGCGATCACAGCAGCGACGCGCGAGTGCGTCAATTCTTCAACCGCCAGCCCGACGCGCACAAGCGCAGAGCGAACTAGCCATGGAAGAAAGCAAGCGTTACGTTCGGCTCGGTGCGTTCGTCCTGGTGACCGGCTGCGTGCTGGTCGCGGTGCTCTTCCTGCTCGGCGGCCGCAAGCTCTTCCAGCCGACGTTCACGTTCGAGACGTACTTCGACGAATCCGTGGCGGGTCTCGATCTCGGCGCGCCGGTGAGTTTTCGGGGCGTACCGCTGGGTCACGTCACTGAGATCCTGACCTCGGCGGCCACATATGAAGCGGACGTCCCGCTGATCCGGCGCAGGCAGTACATCGTGGTCCGCGCGGAGGTCGACTTCTCGGCGGAGGAAGCCGAGCAGTTGAAGCAGGATGCGGCTCAGATGGTGAAGCGGGGATTGCGTGCGCAGACCCAACTCAAGGGCATCACCGGTCAGCAGTATCTCGCCATCGATTACGTCGATCCAGCGAAGTACCCTCTGCTTGAATTCGAGTGGACCCCGAAGTACACATACGTACCGTCCGCGCCGAGCGCCGCCGGCGAGATCGTCGCCAACGCGCAGACGTTCATGGCGAGTCTCAACGCAGCGGACATACAGACGCTGGCGCGGAATCTGAACACACTCGTCGCTAATCTCGACAGGAAGCTCAACGAGGTTCCGGTCGCGGAGCTCTCCGCGAACGCGAACCACGTGCTCACGAGTGCCAGCGCTGCGTTCGAGCGCATCGATCGGATCCTCGCTGCGGCGCCGATCGATCAGACACTGCGTAAGCTCGACTCTGCTGCCACGCGGATCGATGCGCTCCTGGCCGACGACGGTGACGTGGACCGCATGGTCACTCATATCGATGAGACGGCGCAGCGGCTCGATGCGCTGATCGGCGACAATCAATACGACGTGCGCGTGATCGTCCAGGATCTGCATATCACTGCGGACAACCTTCGCGAGCTTTCGGAAACCGTCAAACACTACCCCGCCGGCGCACTTGTCGCCGGCCCGCCCGACAAGGTTCAACTTCCCGAGACTCGTTCGGAGACACCACCATGAGCGCCAGGCGCGTTGCTCTGACGATAAGCATCGCGATGGGCGTTGTCCTGACCCTCGCCGCCTGCGCGATCGGCAAACCGCTCCCGCGGCCGACGACATACATCGTGGATCCGCCAATGACTGAGACTCGACCCGCAGCGGCACGTCGCCCGGACACGCTGCGGATGGGCAACGTGCGCGTCGCGGCGGCGTACGGCGGCAACGCGCTCGTCTATCGCATGGACGAGGTGCAGTACACTTCGGACCCGTATCACGCGTTCAAAGCAGAGCCCGGCGCGATGCTGGGCAACCGCATGGCTGAGTGGCTCGATCATGCCGGCCCGTTCGAGACTGTCGCACAACCGGGCAGCGCGCAGCCCGCGGCGTACGTCCTTGACGCTACGGTCATCGAGCTCTATGGCGATTTTCGCGAGGGGCGTAGTCCCGCGGCGGTACTGGCCGTGCAGTTCGCGCTGATCGACCAGGCCGGCGGCGTGCGTCCGCAGCTGTTGTACGAGCGCACGATCGCCAGTCGCGTCGAGCTGCCGCACGCATCGCCCGATGCGCTGGTGCGCGGGTACGGCGAGGCGCTCGCAGAAATCCTCTCGCAGCTCATTCCAGATCTCGGCGCCGTAGTCGCGCACGATCATCGGGCGACGAGTGTCCGAAGCCAACTTCGCAGGAGCAGTGACAGTATAGAAAACCGTGAACAACACAGTCCGGATTGAGATGGTTTCGAGGCACGACGGATTCTCGATGAGTGGCTCGCATACGAGTCCGATCTGGTCAAGCGGCGAGCCATGAAGCGCTTCGCCACGGTGCTGCCGGGACGAAGCTCGCCCTGACCGCGCGCCACCCTGCATTTCCGGGTCTGCGCGGCGCGATGGCGACGGCAACTTACTGATCCAGAAAACAATCCGGGCCCGACGATCCCCTCGAGCCTCGAGTCCCCATGTCCGCCAGCGAAGCCGTCTCCGGTGTTCCCGGATCAAGACCGGCCGGCACGGTCAAACCGACCAAACGCCGACCCTTCGGTGACCGCGCCAAAATCACCCGGCGCTGCGTTAGAGTCTGCGGCAAGGGGAGGAATGGTGCGTATGCCCTCAGAGAAGGTTCATCGCGCGACTTCGCTGCCGGCCCGGTTGAATCTGCCGGGAGACCTGCGAGACGTGCTCGAGCGCTATGGCCTTGCCCTCGCGCTGGCCGGCCTCTCGCTGTTTCTCCGCGGCGTACTTCCCCTCGCGGAAGGCACTTCCGTCTATCAGCTTCCCATCGCGGCAGTGATCCTGAGCGCCTGGTATGGCGGACGCGGACCCGGCGTGTTCGCATCGCTCGTCTCCGCAACGGGAGTTCTGTACTGGTTCGTCCCTCCGGTGCACTCGTTCGAAATGTTGCCGGATCATGCGCTCGGCTTCTTCATCTTCATCGCGCTGTGCCTGCTCCTCGGCGAGTTCAGTGCCGGCCGCCGGCGCGCCGAGGTCGCGCTGCGGGCGGGCGAGGAGCGCTTTCGCACTTTCTTGGACGTTGCGGCCGACGCGCTCATGATCCATGCCGACGATGGAACAGTCCTCGAAGTGAACCGGCAAGCATGTGAAAGCCTCGGCTACACAAGTCAAGAGCTGATAGGGATGAAACCTGCGGCCTTCGACGCAGGCCTCGACAAGACAGGGCTGCGCCGTGTCATCGAGCGGGTTGAAGCGGGTGACGCCATAACTTTCGAGACGGAGTGGAAGCGCAAAGATGGAACGGTTTTTCCGGTCGAGGTTCGCGGTCGTCAGTTTCGACACGGAGCCCGCTGGTTGGGCATCTCCATCTCGCGCGACATCACCGAGCGCAAGCGCGCCGAAGCCGACCTGCGCGCGAGCGAGGAGCGCTTCCGCACGTTTGTCGATCGCGCGACGGACGCCTTTTTACTGCTGGACAAGCACCTGCGGGTCGTGGATGTCAACCGACAGGCCTGCGAGAGCATGGGCTGGAGCCGCGAAGAGCTGATCGGCATGCACCCAAGCGAGTTCGATGCGGGGCTGGACGAACCATCCATCCGTCGGCTCACGCAGCGCGCCGACGCCGGGGAAATCATCACCTTCGAGACGCGCCATCGGCGCAAGGACGGCACCGCGTTCCCCGTCGAGATCCGCACCGGCACGTTCAGCCAGGGCGGCGAGCTTTTTTACCTGGCCCTCGCGCGCGACATCAGCGAGCGCAAGCAGGCCGAGGAGCGAACAGCGAAGCTCGCCGCCATAGTCGAATCGTCCGACGACGCGATCATCAGCAAAGATCTGAACGGCATCATCACGACCTGGAACACCAGCGCGCAGCGGATCTTCGGCTACGCGGCGCAGGAGATCATCGGCCAGTCGGTCACGATTCTCATGCCGCCGGATCGCCTCGATGAAACGCGCGGCATTCTGGAGCGCATACGCCGCGGCGAGCGGGTCGACCATTTCGAAACCGTCCGCCGCCGAAAGGACGGCACGCTGGTGGACATCTCGTTGAGCGTGTCTCCGATCATCGAAGGGAACGGCAACGTCGTCGGCGCATCCAAGGTTGCGCGCGACATCAGCGAGCGCAAGCGCGCCGAGGCCGCTTTGCTGGAAAAGGACTATGCGCTGGAGGTGGCCCGGACCGAGCTTGCTCGCGTGTCGCGGGTGACGGCGCTGGGCGAGCTGACCACTTCGATTGCCCACGAGGTCGCCCAGCCTCTGGGCGGGATGATCGCTAGCGCCGGCGCTTGCACGCGCTGGCTCGCCGCCGAGCCGCCCGATATCGAGGAAGCGCGCTCGGCGCTCAACAACATCACCGCCGACGGCAAGCGTGCACGCGAGGTCATCGCACGAATCCGCGCGCTAACGAAGCGCGAGATGCCGCGCAAGGAGACGCTGGATATCAACCAAGAGACACTGGAGGTCCTCGCGCTCACGGAGCGGGAGTTGCGCGGCCATGACATCGTTCTTCAGACGCAGATCGACAGGACGCTGTCGCGCGTGGCGGGGGATCGCGTCCAGCTGCAGCAGGTGCTCATCAACCTGATCATGAACGCGATCGAGGCGATGAGCGGCGTGCGTGATCGCCCGCGCGAGCTGACCATCGTTTCAGGGCCAGACGGCCCGAAAGCGGTGAGGGTCGAGGTGCGCGATTCCGGCACCGGCCTGGATCCGAAAGGTGCCGAGCGGGTGTTCGAGGCGTTCTACACGACCAAGGCCGCAGGCATCGGCATCGGCTTGTCGATCAGCCGCTCGATCGTCGAGGCGCACGGCGGCCGGCTGTGGGCGAGCCCGAACGAGCCCCACGGGGCTGTCTTCCGGTTCTCGCTGCCCGTTGCCGAAGAGGCACTTTCATGAGCGAGGATCGTCCAGCAGTATTCGTCATCGACGACGATCCGTCGATGCGCCGCTCGCTCGATACTCTGTTGCGGTCGGTAGCCTTGGACGTGCACCTCTTCTCCTCTACGCAAGAATTCATGCACGCCAAGCGCCCGGAGGCGCCGGGCTGCCTCGTGCTGGACGTTCGGTTGCCCGGCATGAGCGGACTCACGTTTCAGCAGGAGCTCGCGAAAGCGGGAATCGCTCTTCCGATCATCTTCATCAGCGGGCATGGCGACGTTCCGATGACCGTGCGCGCGATGAAGGCCGGCGCCTCCGAGTTCCTCACCAAGCCGTTCGACGACCAGGTGCTTCTCGATGCGATCAATGCGGCGATCGAGCGCGATCGGGCAAGGCGCCGCGACGCGGCGAGCCTCGCCGATCTGAAGGCGCATTATCGCGAGCTCACGGAGCGGGAGCGCGAGGTCATGCAGCTGGTCGTCACGGGGCGGGCAAACAAGCAGATCGCCGCCGAGCTCGGACTGGGCCTGGTCACCGTGAAGGTCCACCGTGGCCAGGTCATGCGCAAGATGCAGGCGAGATCCGTCGCCGAGCTAGTGCGCATGGCCGACCGCCTCGGCCTGCCTGGTTCAGCCTAGCTGCTATACCAAGGTGTAAGCGCTCGACCCCTGAGTGCAATGTGCCCTGGCTGGCACACAGGCTAGGCTGGCCTCGCAATCACTGGAGATGAAATGGCCGAAAAGCCACTGGTCGTCATCGTGGACGACGACAAGTCGATTCGCAACGGTACACGCGATCTGTTGAGGGCAGCGGGTTTCTCGACCGCCATGTTTGAAGACGCCGAGAGTTTTCTCGCGTCGACAAGTCGTGCGACTGCGGCCTGCCTGGTCGCCGACATGCGAATGCCCGGGATGACGGGCCTCGAGTTGTACGAGGCGCTGGTCGCCGACGGCGGCGGCATCCCCACTGTGCTGATCACCGCCCACCCGGACAAGGTGACGCAATCGCGCGCGCGCGAAGCCGGTATCACGTGCTATCTCAGCAAGCCGTTCGCACCGGACGACCTGCTCGCATGCGTACGCGGAGCGCTGGCGAAATCGCAGCCCGGGCTTATACCAAAGTCTTAAGCGGCGATCTCTTGCGGCAGTCTCGAAGACGCTGCGCACAACCACGGTGTACCTCGGCGCAATGTCAGGACGACAGGCACGCGCCTAGGCTGTGCATCATGATCTTCACCCCCTCGCCACGGATTGCCGGAACTCTCGTCCCTCCCTCCCCCACGACGAGAGTTCCGGGCGTGGTGAGGTCCTTTACCCATCCGACTCCATACCCTCGCAGGTCGCTCCATGAAACCGCAAACCCAAGGCGCGCGGCTGCGCTTCGACAGGTTCGAGCTCGACGAAGCCGACGCAAGGTTCACGTGCGCCGGCGAGCCCGTGGCGCTCGCGCCGAAACCATTCGCCGTGCTGTGCACGCTCGCGCGCTCGCCGCGCATGCTCGTGACGAAGAACGCCTTGCTCGACGCCGTCTGGGGACATCGGTTCGTCACCGACTCGGTGCTCAAGTCGGCGATCAGCGAAGTACGGGCGGTGCTCGGCGACGACCCGAAGCAGCCGCGCTACATCGAGACGGTATCGCGCCGCGGGTATCGCTTCATCGCCGCGCCGGTGGGCGTGTCCTCGCAAAGCGCGGCGGTCGTCGAGCGCAATGGCGCGGGCGCGGCCGGCCATCCCGCCCTGGCAGCGCTCACGGCATTGTGCCTCGGCGATGCCGCGGTCGCCGACCTCATCCGCGCGGTCGCCGCCTCGCTGGAAAGCGAACGGCTTGTCCTCGACGATCCCGGCGTGGAGTCCGTCGCATGAAGCCCTCCGAACAAACGCTAAGCGAAGCGCGTCGCCAGCACGTCGAGGCGATCGTCGCCCGGCACGTGCGCGAACTATTCAAGCGCCTGCCGATGTTGTCGGGCTTCTGGCTGCGGCCCGACCTCGAGGCCGAGGTCGCGGTCTTCACTTGGCCGGGTTGCAGCGCCGGGCGGGGTTTTTACGAGGAAGTAATTCGGTCGCTCGTCGCTCTCGCCGAGGAGAGTCCCGAGGCAGTGCAGCTCATGCGCGGGCGTACTTTCGCGCGCGCGCTGCACTGACGCCGCCGAAGACTGCGCGGATTGTCGGGCTCACGGACAGGTAGTGGTCCCGAGCGCGGCCGAGCTTTTGCGACCGAACTGCGACGTTTCTTCACCACCAGGCGTCGGGCAGCCACTACGCTGGCGCCGGACTGTCAATGCGGAAACGCCTGGATGATCCTCAACACCGACTCGAAGTATCCCAGCCGACGTGCGTACGTCGTCAAGTTGCGCGGCGATGAGCTGATCCGATGTCAGGGCGTCGAACGGAAAGGACGGACATTCGGATGAATCGCGCGAAGACGATATGCCGGCACCGCGTTGCGATCGTCGGCGGCGGCTTCGGCGGGCTGTTCGCCGCCAAGCGCTGCGGCGAGCGGATGTCGACGTCACGCGTCATCGACCGGACGAACCATCACCTCTTCCAGCCGCTGCTCTACCAGGTGGCGACCGGCATCCTCTCCGAGGGTGACATCGCGCCGCCGATTCGCGACATCCTGCGCCACCAGCGCAACGCGACGCGTGCTCCTCGGCGAGGTCGTCGACGTCGACCTCGGCACGCGCGCGCTCACGGTGGACGCGCTCGACCGCCGCAGCGAGCTCCCCTACGACAGCCTGATCGTCGCCGCGGGCGCGCAGCCAGTCGTACTTCGGCCATCCCGAGTTCGCCGTGATGCGCCCGGGATGAAGACGATCGACGACGCGCTCGAGCTGCGCGGGCGGATCTTCGGCGCCTTCGAGATGGCCGAGCACGAGCCCGACCCGGTCGCGCGGCGCCGCTGGCTCACGTTCGTCGTGGTCGGCGCGGGGCCGACCGGCGTCGAACTCGCCGGGCAGCTCGCCGAGCTGTCGCGCCGCTCGCTGCGCCGGAACTTCCGGCGCATCGACCCGGCCGACGCGCGGTTCGTGCTGCTCGACGCCGCGGCCGACGATCCTCGCCGCCTTTCCCGGAGGCGCTGCGAGCGCGCGCGACGCGCGACCTGCGCGCGCATCGGCATCGAGATCCACCTGGGCACCGCCGTCACCGCGCGTCGACGAACGCGGTCTCGAGACGAGCTCGCCGGATCCGCACTGCGGCGGATCGAGGCGGCGACGAAGATCTGGGCCGCCGGCGTGGAGGCCTCGCCGCTCGGGCGCCTCCTCGCCGAGCGACGGGCGCCGACCGTGGATCGCGCGGGACGGGTGAAGGTCGAGCCGGACCTCACGCTTCCCGGGCACCCCGAGGTCTTCGTCATCGGCGACCTGATGAGCCTCGACGGCGTGCCCGGCGTGGCGCAGGTCGCGATCCAGTCCGGCCGCCACGCCGCGGAGACCATCGCGCGCCGGCTCGCGGGAGACACGACGCGCCGCCCGTTCCGGTACCGCGACCTCGGGACGATGGCGACGATCTCCCGCTTCCGCGCCCTCGCGGCGCTCGGCCGGTGCGCGGCCGGCTTCGGCGCGTGGCTGCTCTGGCTGGTCGTGCACGTCGCGGCGCTGACCGGCTTCAAGAACCGCTCTCCGGCTTCTTCAACTGGACGATTGCCTTCCTCGGCCGCGGTCGCGCCAGCGCGTGATCACGGCCCAGCAGGTCTTCGCGCGGCACGCCATGGCCGCGCAAGCGGCGATTACCCGACCCGCAGCAATACGCGTTGACGGCGAGTCGGCGGCGGTGACAACGACCGCGGGAGCCGCGAGCGTGAGGCCATGGCTGGATTAGTCACGGCCGACCGTGTGCTGCAGAAGGGTGTAGGCCAATGTGAGCACTGCGGCACGAAGGTCACCACCGTGCTCGTCGACATGCCCGAGCTAAAGCGGCAGTGGTGGCCGGTGTTTCGCGCGGGGCCTGACTACCGCGTTCATGAATGCAAGCCTACACGGCCATTCCGGAAGGCCGCATGCACTGCGCTGATGACGAACCGATGCGGCGTGGGGTGCACGGGTTTCAAGCACCGCCTTTCCACGCGGCCTGCCCCGCGAGGCGGCTGAGATGACGTCCACGCAACGGCGACCGAAGGGCGACGCTTCCCTGACCACTTACCCTTCGCCGCTTCGTACGCTCTTTCCCGAAGAGTTTTCACATCAAGCGAGCATTCGAATGGC
>CAWIYW010000002.1:0-103935 GCA_963840405.1 uncultured Gammaproteobacteria bacterium | reverse complement strand
GGGCAATACCTGATGTCGTCGATCCGGGCGCCCTGCGCCGCCAGTTCCCTCGAGCATCCAGTCGTGCAGCTTGCCGACATCGTTCCTCGGTGAAGAAGCCGCGCGCCACGCCGGACTGATGGTGAAGAAGAACACGAAATATCCGGCGTCGTTCAGCCGGCCGATCACCTTCGCCGCGTCGAGCCGTCGCCCGGCAGCGGATCCGCTCCCGCGTGGCCATATAGCCGTCGTCGTGATTGACGACGCCGTCGCGGTCGAGGAAGGCGGCGGGCTGGGGCATCGAGCGGGCGGTATCGGTGCCGCTCATTTCCTTGACCTCGCGGATCATGGTCTGCTCGATCTCGTCGCAGATACCGTGGGCCATCGGCAGTAAATCTGTTGCACCACCGGCGTGTCCTCGGTGGGCGCGACCAGCAGGTGATCGCACAGCGCGCCCAGCGCTTCGCCCCTAAATCCAGTAAAGCCGATGGTGACGAGGCATGCGCGCGCCTTGCGCGGCGCCGCAGGGATTATTCGGCAGGCGTCCAGACATGGGGCAGCCGGCGCGTCGCCGCGGCAGCCCCGGCCCCCTGGGCTTGTAGGCCAATGCTACCCTTCTCGAAGCCGTAAAATTCCATTTGGCAATCGCCATGAGTCAGCAGGAAGTATCGATCGATCAGACGCGAATGGAGACCACCAACAACGATCATGCTTCTGGCCAATGACTCATCGGCGGCGATGTCCTTCGGCATCCGCAGCACTGCTGATCCATCGAAATCAGGAGGCTTTCTTTCCGACGAAGACCACCGCGATGATCGACAACCCGGCGATGCCTACATCACCGCGGCGAGCAGCGTCGCATCCTTCGCCGCGCGCTCGAGTGCTGCGGCGAGCGATTGGCCAGGAGTGGGCTGGGATTCAGATCCTTCGATTGTTGGCTCAAAGCGCACCCTCAGGTTGAGATGGCCATCTGGTAATGATCACACCGCGGTCGCGCAGCTCGCTGTCAAGGCGAAACGCCGGCTGCGGTCTCGGCCAGCACGCGTTCGGTGATGGCCGCCACGTCAAAGGCAGGAATGTCGCGCATGCAGCGATGGTCGTTCATGGTGCAGACCGGGCGGTGGCAGGGCTGGCACGGCACCACGGTTAGTGGTTTGCACGGTCGCCGCGAGGCCGTTCAGCGGCGCCCAGTGGTAGGGGCTGGTGGGGCCGAAAATGCCTATGGTCGGCGTCCCGATCCGCTGCAACGTGCATCAGCCCGAAATCATTTGGCCATCCGCAACGGTGGCCGCCGCCGCCATCGCCAGAATGCCGTTGCGCAGGTCGATGCCGGTGAGGTCGCGAACCTGCACTGCGTGTCGCGCAGCACGCCGCTGTCGGTCGAGATCTTGCCGCGTCCGTCCTTGATACCGCCCGTCCAGACGGCAGATGCCTTGCGTTTCATCACCGCTCCTTGTCAGTCGAAGGGATGCCGGAGAACGATCGTCTGATCGCGATCCGGACCGGTGGAGACCATGTCGATCGGCACACGCGACGATCTCCTGCAGCCGCTCCAGGTAGCGGCGTGCGTTCTGCGGCAGGTCCGCGTAACGCGTGACGCCGACGGTCGATCTCCTGCCAGCCCGGCAGGTCCTCGTACACCGGCTCGCACGTCCGCGTAACCGTCGCTCGTGCAGCGGCGGCGCCTGCTGCACGCGCCCGCGCAACGGTAACCGACGGCCACGCGAATCACTTCGAGTCCGTCGAGCACGTCGAGCTTGGTCACGCACAGGCCCGAGACGCTGTTGTGCAGGATCGAGCGGCGCAACGCCACCGAATCGAACCAGCCGCAACGCCGCTTGCGTCCCGTGACCGAGCCGAATTCGTGCCCGACGCGCGACAGGTGCTCGCCGTACTCGTCGAACAACTCCGTCGGGAACGGCCCGGCGCCGACGCGCGTCGTATAGGCCTTGACGATGCCGAGCACGTAGTCGAATGCGCGCGGCCCGATGCCGGTGCCGGTCGCTGCGCCGCCGGCGGTAGTGTTCGAGGACGTCACGATAGGGGTAAGTGCCGAGGTCGACGTCGAGCATCGCGCCCTGCGCGCCCTCGAACAGCACGTTCTCACCGCGCGCGTGGAGCGCCTCGAGCGTCTGCGTGACGTCGGTGACCAGCGGCTTGATGCGCTCGGCCTGGGCGAGGCTGTCCTCGAGCACCTGCTGGAAGTCGATCGCCGGCTGCTGGAAATAGCGTTGCAGCACGAAATTGTGGAAATCGAGTACTTCGCCCAGCTTCGCGGCGAACCGCTCGCGCTGGAACAGATCCGCCACGCGCACTGCGCGCCGCGCCACCTTGTCCTCGTAGGCCGGACCGATGCCGCGCCGCGTGGTGCCGATGGCATTCGCGCCACGCGCGCGCTCGCGCGCTTGGTCGAGGGCGACATGCGAGGGCAGGATCAGCGGGCACGCCGGGCTGATCCGCAGCCGCTCGAACACCGGCACGCCGCGCGCGACGAGGCGATCGGCCTCTTCGAGCAGCGCCGGGAGCGACAACACCACGCCGTTGCCGATGAGGCACTGCACGTGCGCGTGCAGAATTCCCGATGGAATGAGCGTCAGGATCGTACTGCTCGCTCGCCGATGACGAGCGTGTGACCCGCGTTGTGGCCGCCCTGGAAGCGCACCACACCGCCGGCGCGGTCGGTGAGCAGGTCGACGATCTTGCCCTTGCCCTCGTCGCCCCATTGCGTGCCGATGACGATGACGTTCTTGCCCATGGGTAAGCTCTAGGCACGCACCCAGTAGAGAAGCAACGCACCGGCCGTCATGCTCACCAATCCAGCCACGCGCAGCTGACGATCCTCGAGCGCCGAGAAGGCCTGCAGCGCGCGCTTCATCGCCTGCGGATTGAGGAACGGCATGATGCCCTCGAGCACGAGATACAACGCGCACGCGGCCAGCAGGTCCGACCAGATCATCCCCGGCTCCGTCTCAACCCTGTTGTTGCGCGAGGCGCTCGCTAGCGCCCGTCGCTCCGCTCCAGGTAGCGGAAGAAGTCGCCGTCCGGCGAGATGACCAGGATGTCCTGGTCACGGCCGAGCGAGGAGCGGTACGCCTGCAGGCTGCGGTAGAACTTGTAGAACTCGGGGTTGCGCCCGTAGGTGCGCGCATAGATGTCGGTCGCCTGGCTGTCGCCTTCGCCGCGGATGCGTTGCGCGTCGCGCTGCGCCGCGGCCAGGATCTCGGTGCGCTCGCGGTCGGCGCCGGCGCGCATCCCCTCGGCCGTCGCCTGGCCTTCCGCGCGGAGCTTGGCGGCTTGCGCCTTGAACGACTGCTCCATGCGCCGGTACACCGAGTCGGTCACTTCGTCCGGCAGGTCGATGCGGCGCACGCGCACATCGACCAGCTCGATGCCGAGTTGCTCGACACCGCGCCCGAGATCCTCGAGCAGGTCCACCGTGACGGCGGCACGCTCCGCCGCCACGATCTGCTGGATCGTGAGGCGCGTGATCACGCTCTTGATGCTGTCCTTGACGATCTCGCCCAGGCGCCGGTCGGCGTTCTCTTCCAGGCCGCCAGTCGCCCGGTAGTACGCGACCACGTCCTTGATGCGCCACTTCACGTAGAAGTCGACGTTGAGGATCTTGCCCTCGGCGGTGAGGAAGGTCTCGGACGGCGGGTTCTGCGTGATGATGCGCTTTTCGAACTTGCGCACGTTGTTCACGAACGGGATCAGGAAATGCAGTCCCGGCTTGTAGTCGGAGCGCACGATCTCGCCAAAGCGGAACTTCATCGCGAGCTCGGTCTCCTTGACGATGAACACCGAGCTGGTGATGAGAAACAGGGCGGCCGCGATGATGGCCACGATTGCCAGGGGACGCGACGGCATCAGCGATCTCCCCGGGTGCGTGGATCGACGGTAATGGTCTCGGAGGGGCCGTCCTGCGCGCGCACCCCCGGCGTCGCGATGACGCCGGCAGCAGCGTCACTGCCGGAGACGGAGGATTTTTCCATGAGCTTGTCGAGCGGCAAGTAGATCACATTGTCGCCGGAACCCGTGTCGAGCAGCACTTTGTGCGCGCGCGCCAGCACGCTCTCGATGGTCTCGATGTACAAGCGCTCGCGCGTGACGGCGGGGGCGCGCTCATAAGCGCTGAGCACCTGGCTGAACCGGGAGGTCTCGCCCTCGGCGTCGGCGACGACACGGGTACGATAGGCCTGCGCATCCTGCAGTTGGCGCGTCGCCGCACCGCGCGCCTTGGGCACCACGTCGTTCGCGTAGGCCTGCGCTTCCTGGCTGAAGCGATCGCGGTCCTCACGCGCCTTGATGGCGTCCTTCTGCGACGGCGCCACGGGGTCCGGAACGCTCACGGCTGTCAGGTTGACGGTGATCACCTGGATGCCGGTTTCATAGACATCGAGCATCCGCTGGATGAGCACCTTGGTGCGCTCGGTGATCTCCTGGCGCCCGGCGCCGAGCACGAAGTCGAGCTTGCTCTGGCCGATGATTTCGCGAATGGCGCTCTCGCTCACGTCGCGCAGCGTCTCCTCGGGGGCGCGCACCTTGAACAGCAGCTTGATCGGATCGGCGCGCAGGAACTGCACCGCCATGGTGATGTCGACGAGGTTCTCGTCGGCGGTGAGCATGCGCGTCTTGTCGTCGATGCTGTCGTTCTTGGCGATGTTGACGACCTGCACGCTTTCCACCGGCCACGGCCAGTGCCAGCGCAAGCCTTCATTGGTCGTCTGCACGTAACGCCCGAAGCGCGTCACCACGCCGCGTTCCGCGGAATCGACCTGGTAGAACCCGGTCGCGCTCCACACCGCGAGCAGCAGCAGCCCGATGGCACCCCAATTGAGGCGCGAGCGGCCGCCGGGCGCGCGTCCGCCCGGTCCGCCGCCGAAGATGGCGCCGAGGCGCCGCTGCCAGTTGCGCACGATGTCGTCGAGGTCCGGCGGGCCCTGACCGGGCCGCCGATCCCACGGATTCTTGTTACCGCCCGGTTCGTTCCACGCCATGGAGAGTTGCCAGTGAAATTGCGCGCGCCGGGATCAGCGCGCGGCCCTGCTTCTGGGGGCGCGAAATTGTAGGGAGTGGGTCTGCGCGGCACAAGGCACAACCGGGGCGGCGCGCACCACGCCCGGTTCGCGGCACAGCGCCGCGATCTGCCCTGGCGTGAGCTCCACGTCGATGTCCCAGCCACCGTCGTCGCGGACGCGTTCGGCACGGACGCGATGCTGCGCGTAGAGCCGCGAGCGCGCGGAGGCGGCGAGCAGGCTCAGGTGGAGCGTCGCGCGCTGCAGTTCCGGCCAGAGCGCGGCGGTAATCGCCCCGCGCAGCGCCTCGATACCGACCTGGGGCGCAGCGGCCAGCCACACACGCGCACGCGCCGTGCCGGCATCGCGCTCAGCGTGCGGTGCCACCCCGACTCGGTCGATCTTGTTGAACACCTCGATCTGCGGAATCTCGCCGGCGCCGATCGTGGCGAGCACCGCGTTCACCTGCTCGATGCGCTCGAGACGCTGTGGATCGCTGGCATCGATCACGTGCAGCAGCAGGCTCGCATCGCGCGCTTCCTGCAGCGTGGAACGAAACGCCGCCACCAGTTCGTGCGGCAGATCGCGCACGAATCCCACGGTGTCCGCGAGCACGGCGATCTGCGCACCCGGCAGCTCGACGCGGCGCACGGTCGGATCGAGCGTCGCGAACAGCTGATCCGCGACGTATGCCCCGGCACCGGTCAGCGCATTGAACAGCGTCGACTTGCCCGCGTTGGTGTAACCGACGATCGCCACGGTCGGCACCGGCACGTCGCGTCGCGCCTGCCGGCCCGGTGTCGCGCTGGCGCTGCAGCTTCTCCAGCCGCTCGACTGAGCGTGCGAATGCGGTTCGCGATCAGGCGCCGATCGGTCTCGAGCTGCGTTTCGCCGGGACCGCGCAGGCCGATGCCGCCCTTCTGCCGCTCGAGGTGCGTCCAGCCGCGCACCAGGCGCGTGGCCAGGTGCTTGAGCTGCGCGAGCTCGACCTGGAGCTTGCCTTCGAAGCTGCGGGCACGCTGCGCGAAGATGTCGAGAATGAGGCCGTTGCGGTCGAGCACGCGCCGGCCGATCAGTTTCTCGAGATTGCGCTCCTGGCTGGGCGTGAGCGCGTGATCGAAGAGCACGACGTCCGCGCCATTCGCGGCCGCTGCGTCACGGATCTCCTCTGCCTTGCCCGAGCCCACGAACAGCCGCGGCATCCGGCCGCGCGCCGGCATCCCGGAAACCGTCGCCACGGGTCGCGCGCCGGCGGAGGTCGCAAGTGCGGTGAATTCGTTTACGTCCTGCTCCGAGGCAGGCTCCCCGATGCCGATGCGAACCAGAACCGCGTTCTCTCCGCTGCGCGGTCGCTCAAACAACCCGATCTCTCCTGGATCATCGGGTCCTATTCGGTGGGCGCGGGCGTCGTCGTTTCCTCGTCGCCGGTAGGCACGCGAACATTGCGCGCCGGCACGACCGTCGAGATCGCGTGCTTGTAGACCATCTGGCTCACGCTGTTCTTGAGCAGCACGACGAACTGGTCGAACGAGTCGATCTGACCCTGCAGCTTGATGCCATTGACCAGATAGATGGACACCGGCACCCGTTCCTTGCGCAGCGTATTCAAGAACGGATCCTGCAGCGACTGGCCTCTGGCCATGTTCATCTCCTTGTTCTTAATCAGATTCTCAAGTCTGTTGGCCCCACTGTACCCCTTCCATGGGGTCGCCGTGCTGTCCGGCCGGGGGCGCCAGTGGGTCAAAATCTTAACATAGCAATGCCAAGGCTCACGATGCGTTGGGACGAGAGGACGCTTGACAAGGTCTGCCATCGAATCGACAGCGATCGTCATCGTCGGGTTCGACCCACTGGGCGTCCCGGCAGCGCCCGAGCCACGTGAGCTGCCGCTTGGCGAGTTGCCGCGTCGCGACAATGCCGCGGCGAACGCCCTCCTCGAGGCCGTACGCACCGTCGAGGTGCGCCCACAGCTGGCGGTAGCCGACCGCGCGCATCGCCGGGATGTCTGCGGGTCGAGGTCGCCGCGGCCGCGGAGCGCACGCACCTCGTCGAGAAACCCCGCGCTCATCATGGCGAGAAAGCGCTCGTTCGATTCGCTCATGCAGCACCGCGCGGCGTGCCGGGCTGAGCACGATCGACAACGCTGTGCATCCCGGCGAGCGGCGGCGCGCCGGTCCGCCTGCAATGCGCTGATCGGCTGCGCCGGTGAGGTGGAACACCTCGAGCGCGCGCTGGATGCGCTGCGGATCGTTGGGATGAATGCGCGCCGCGGCCGCGGGATCGACCCGCGGCGAGCTCCGCATGCAAGCCGGCCGTCCCGATCGAGCGCGGCGCGCTCGTCGAGCTCGCGCCTGAGGTCCGGCGTCGGCTTCCGGCAATGCGGCCAGGCCGTGCAGCAGCGCGTGAAAATACAGCATCGTGCCGCCGACCAGCAGCGGCATGCGGCCGCGCGCGTGAATCGCCGCGATGGCCGCGCGCGGCATCGCGCAAGAAGTGGCCGGCCGAATAGGTCTGCGCCGGGATCGAGAATATCGATCAGGTGATGCGGCACCTGCGCGCGGATCGCTGCGTCCGGCTTGGCCGTGCCGATGTCCAGGCCGCGATACACCAGCGCGGAGTCCACGCTGACGATCTCCGACGGGCAACCGCGCGGCGAGCGCGATCGCAGCGGCGGTCTTGCCGGCGCCGGTGGGTCCCATGAGCAGGACCACGGCAGTTCGGTGCCAGCGCGCATCACCGTACGCGACTCAGCGGCCGCGCAGGAACAGGCGATCGAGCTCTGCCATCGACAGGCGCATCCAGGTCGGACGACCGTGGTTGCATTGATCGGCGCGATCGGTGCGTTCCATCTCGCGCAGCAGCGCATTCATTTCCGGCACCGTGAGCAGTCGATGCGCGCGCACGGCCGAGCGGCAGGCGATGCGTCGCCAGCAGCTCGATGCCGCTGGTCCTCGACGCGCAGCGACTGCCGCCGCGCTCGCGCAGATCCGCCAGCGACGTCGCGCACGAGCGCGCCGATGTCGGTCCGCGCGAGCAGTGCCGGGCACCTGCCGGATCGCGAGGCCGCGTGGGCCCGAGCCGATCGATCTCGAAGCCGAGCCGCCCGAATCCGCCCGGTGCTGCTCCGCGAGTCGGCCTCGAGACCGATCACCTCGAGCGTGACGGGCACGAGCAGCACCTGTGGACGCCGGTCCCTGGCCTGCGGCGAGCCGCTTGAGGCGCTCGTAGGTGACGCGCTCGTGCGCGGCATGCATGTCGACGAGGATGAGGCCGTCCGCGGTCTGCGCGAGGATGTAGACGCCGTGCAGTTGGGCGAGCGCGAATCCGAGCGGGAACTCGCGCTGCGCCGTCCGCGGCCGGCGCGAGCCGGTGCTCGCGGCGGCCGCGCGAGGTCATACGACGCGGTTGCTCTCACTCAAGGCCATGCCGACCTGCACGCGTGGCCGCGCGCCGCTGGCAGTCCCCGGTCCGCAGGTCCTCGAGCAGCCAGTGACTTCGCTGGCCGCGGCCGATCGCGCTGCGCTCGCCGGCCGCGTGGCGCTCAGCACCTGCTTCAGCGTGCGCAGCACGAAGTCGTGCACGCTGCGCCCGTCGCGAAAGCGCACCTCCTGCTTCGTCGGGATGCGCGTTGACGTCGACCCGCGCCGGATCGAGCTCGAGGTACAGCACGTACGCGGGATGACGCCCGTGAAACAGCACATCGCGGTAGCCCACGCGCGCCGCGTTGCGTGAGCAGCCGGTCGCGCACCGACCGGCCGTTGACGTACCAGAACTGCAGGTCGGGTTGGCGCCGCGCGAAAGTCGGCAGAGCCGATCCAGCCGTGCAGACGCATGCCGGCGGCGCCGATGCTCGATGTACAGGGCGTGCTGCGAGAAACTCGCGCGCCGCAGATCTGCGGCGACGCGCTGCTCCGCGCTCTGCGCGATCGACGCCGCCGGCGAGCGACAGCAGCGGCGCGCCGGTTGTGCGTCAGCGCGAATGCCACGTCGAAGCGGCTCAGGCGCGAGCCGCTCGACGTGACGCGCGATGTGCTGGAACTCGGTCGCCTCGCTGCGCAGGAACTTGCGCCGCGCCGGCACGTTGAAGAAGAGATCGCGCACCTCGACCGTGGTGCCCGACCGGATGCGCTGCCGGCGCCGGCGCGGACGCCTCGCCGTCGCTCACGCGCACGCGTCCAGCCGTGTTCGGCGTCGCGCGGTGCGCGAGGTCAGCGTGAACCGCGACACCGAGGCGATGCTCGGCAGCGCCTCGCCGCGAAATCCGAGGGTGCACGACGTGCTCGAGATCGTCGAGCGAGCTGATCTTGCTCGTCGCGTGGCGCGCCAGCGCCAGCGCGAGCTCGTCGCGCGCGATGCCGCCGCCGTCGTCGCGCACGCGGCACAGCGCCACGCCGCCCTTCTCGACCTCGATGTCGATCCGCGCGGCGCCCGGCATCGAGCGCGTTCTCGACCAGCTCCTTGACCACGGAAGCCGGCCGCTCGATCACCTCGCCGGCGGCGATCTGGTTGATCGAGCTCGGAATGCGAGAACGCGGATGGGCATGCGCCGGTTGCCGCGGCGGCGGACGCGGCGCATGTGTCGCGGCGGACAGTGAGCCGGAACACTGCGCGGTCGCCGCGGCGTCGTCCGCTCGGTGGGTTGACAGGCGCGGGGCTGCGAGCGCGCTAGCGGGCGTCGACGTCGCCGACAGCCTTCCTGCGCCGATCACGGCGCGCTCGGCTGCTCGGCGGCGTCGCGCCACCAGCGTCGCGACGCGGCTTCCCGGCGGCGGATTCTCGTAGAAATAGCCGCGCAGGCCCGCCGTGGATGGCGCTCGCGAGCTTGCTCCTGGTGGCGGCGATCCTGCAGGCGCCGTTCTTCGCCGCGGATTGGAGATGTAGGCCGTCTCGACCAGCATCGACGGAATGTCGGGCGACTTGAGCACGAGAAACCGCGCCTGCTGCACGCGCGGCTTGCGGACTGCGCCGACGCGATCGAGCTCGGTCAGCACCTGCTCGCGCCGCGCGTCATGCTGGCGCTGATGCTCGCGCGTCTGCGACAGATCGAGCAGCACCGAGGCGAGCACGTCGTCCTTGTCGTCGAGCGACACGCCGCCGATGAGGTCGGAGGCGTTCTCGCGTTCCGCCAGCCAGCGCGACGCCTCGTCGCTCGCGCCGCGCGGCGAGAGCATGTAGACGGACGAGCCGGATGCCGATGCGATCGCGAATCGCATCGGCGTGGATCGAGACGAACAGGTCGGCGCGCGCCTGCGCGCGCCTTGCGCATGCGCTCGCGGTGCGGCACGAAGTAGTCGCCGTCGCGCATGAGCACGGCCTGCATGCCGGGCTCGCGATCGATGCTGCTGGCGCAAGCGCGCGCGCGATCGCGAGCACGACGTCCTTCTCGCGCGTCGCCGTTGCGGCCGATCGCGCCCGGGATCCTCGCCGCCATGGCCGGCATCGATCGCGATCACGAGGTCGCGCGCCTCCTGCCGCGCGTGCTCGACGCGCACGGGCGCCGGCTCCGCCGTCGGCGCCAGGTCGATCACGAGCCGATGGCCGTAAGTCTCGTTCGGCGCCACGCACGAAGCTCTTCGGCTGCACGTTCGCCGTTGAGTCGAGGACGATGCGCAGACGCCGTCGTCGCGGCGTGCCGAAGCGCACCTGCGCGCACGAGCACCCTGTCCGCGCCGGCGGGCCTGCGCCGCGAGCGGCCGCGTCGGCCATGTCGATGACGACGCGCTCGGGATTGTGCAAGCGTGAAGAGCTTGTGAGTCGACGGGACCGGACAGATCGACGACGACGCGCGTGTGCTCGGGGCCCGCCCACAGGCGCACGTCGCGGACCTCGGCCGCCTGCGCCGTGCCGACGCACGGTCATGGCCACGAGAGCGCCTAGTAGCGAGCGCTGCGCACGTGTCGCGGCCATCTAGCGGCTGTTTCGATTTCAGCTTCCCGCGGCGTACTGTAAACAGAGTTTCAAATCTATTCAATAGAAATGATGAGGATAGGCACTCAATCTGACAGCTACCTGAATTAGCGACTGAACCGGGACGCGAGCGTCAGCTCCGGCCACCGACGTGCCGCAGCACACAGCGATGCCGCCGTCCGGCGCCGGCGTATTCGAAGCTCGACGCGAGAGTCGGCAGCCGGCAGGCACCGCGCCGCGCTCCGGCCACTCGATCGAGCAGCACGTCAGTCCGCGTCGAGCAGCTCGCGGATGCCCGAGCTCCTCGATCTCCTCGCGTCGACTGCAGCCGATAGAGATCGAGATGAGCGACGAGCATGGCCGCCGAGCTCGTACTCCTCGAGCAACGTGTAGGTCGGGCTGCGCACCGGACCGGTGACGCCGAGCGCGACGCAGGACGCCGCGCACGAACGTCGTCTTGCCCGTGCCGAGCTCGCCCTTCAAGCCGATGCACGAGCGGCGCCGCGGCCGCATCGACCCAGCGAGCGTCGCCAGGCGCGCGCCGAGCGCCTGCGTCGCCGCGGCTCGGGCGCTGTCAGCTCGAGTCGTGACGGGTTGAGACATGCGGACGAGCCGTGCGATGAGATCGCTCGCGATGAGGCCACGCTCGCCGTTCTGCGCCGCCGCGGCGTCGCCGGCGAGCGCATGCACGAGGACGCCGACACGCGCGGCATCCCAGGAGCTTCGCGATCTGCGCGCGCAGCGCCGCCGATCGATGCCGGTGAGGACGTCGCCCATGCCCGCCGTCGCCATGCCCGGATTGCCGTGATCGCAGAGCGCCGGGATTTCGTCGCGCCGCTGCCGACCAAGGTGCCGGCGCCTTTCAGCACCATGACCCCGCCGTAGCGTTCGCGTCAATCGCGCGAGCGAACCGAGCCGATCGCTCTGACACCGCGGCGGTCTCGAGCCCGAGCAGGCGCGCCGCTTCGCCCGGATGCGGCGTGAGCATCCAGTCGTCGCGTCTGCGTGGGTTTTCGCGCCAACAGGTTGAGTGCATCGGCATCGACGACCAGCGGCGCGGTCGCTTGCGAGAACGGCTTCGAACAGCGCGTGCGCCCACTCATCGCGACCGAGACCCGGTCCGATCGCCACGACGTCGCGCCGCTCGATCAGCGGTCGCAGGTCCGACGCCTGCTCGACGCCGTGACACATGAGCTCCGGCCGCGCCGCGCTGATGGCGCTGCGCATGATCCGGGTCGCGTCGCCACGGTGACGAGGCCGGCGCCGCTGCGCAGCGCGGCCTCGGCCGCGAGGCGCATCGCGCCCGCCATGCCGGCGCCCGCCACCGACGATCAGCACGTGTCCGAACTCGCCCTTGTGCGCCGTGCGCCGCCGGCGCGGCAGCACGCGTGCCATCAGACTCGCGTCGCGAGTCGCTCGGCCACTGGCGCGGACCAGTCCCGGCGGAGCGCGGCGGCACATCGAGATCCGCGAACTCGAGCGCGCCGCGTGAGCTCGGGTCCCGCACCGAGAAAGCACCCGAGCTTGAGCCCGACGAAAGTGATCGTGCGCGTCGGCCTGCACGGCCGCGCCGATCACGCGCGCCGGTATCGGCGTCCAGCCCGCTCGGAAGATCGATGGCGAGCACCGGCGTCTGCGCTGGCGTTGATGTCGATCGACCGCTCGCGCAGTCCGCAGCGTCGAGGGCCGGTCGAGACCGGTGCCGAAGCAGCGCGTCGACGACGACGTCGCGGCCGGCGAGGCTCGTGCGCAGCCAAGTCGGCCATGATGCTGCACGCCTGCCGCGCGGCATTCCTCGAATGCGCTGCGCGCGTCGCCGCGCAGGCGGTGCCGGGTCGCCGAGGCCGCGACCGTACGCTCGAGGCCGGCCGCGTGCGCGAGACGCGCGAGCACATAGCCGTCGCCGCCGTTGTTGCCGGCGCCACAGATCACGACGATGCGACGCGCGGCCGGCCAGGCGTGCGCAGCGCGCCGAAGGCTGCGGCACGCGGCGCGCTTCATGAGCGTGAGCGCGGGAATGCCTCCGGCCTCGATCGCGTGGCGATCGAGCGCACGCACCTGCGCGGCGGTATAGAGCTCGCGGTGGAAGAGCCGGCATGTCGCGCGATTATACTGGGCCGTCGCCAGCGACCGTTCCCATGAATCCATGACGCCGCGCACCACGATCCCGCCGGCCTCGCCGTCGAGATCAAGCGGTGGGGCGACCGAGCTCGGCTTCAGCAAGTCGGCATCGCCGCCATCGACGCTCGCCGAAGACGAGGCGCCGCTCGAAGCACTGGCTCGCGCGCGGCCGGCACGGCGACATGGCGCTACATGGCGCGGCACGGCACGCGCCGCACGCGGCCCGCCGAGCTGGTGCCGGGCACCGTGCGCGTGATCTCCGCGCGCATGGACTACCTGCCGCCGCGCACGACGCGACGCCTGGTCGGTGCTGCGCGATCGCACGCTCGCTTACATCTCTCGCTATGCGCTCGGCCGCGACTATCACAAGACTGCTGCGTCAGCGCCTGCAGCGCCTCGCCGACCGCATCGAGCGAGCAGGTCGGCCCGTTCGGCTACCGCGTGTTCGTCGACAGCGCGCCCGGTGCTCGAGAAGGCGCTCGCGCGCGACGCCGGTCTCGGCTGGATCGGCAAGCACACGAACCTGCTCAATCGGCACGCGGGCTCGTGGTTCTTCCTCGGCGAGATCTACACCGACCTGCCGCTGCCCGCCGACCGGCGCCGCGCAACCACTGCGGCAGCTGCACGTGCGTGCATCGACATCTGTCCGACCGGCGCGATCGTCGCGCCCTACGAGCTCGACGCGCGCCGCTGCATCTCCTATCTCGACCATCGAGCATCACGGCCCGATTCCGCTCGAGTTTCGCACGGCCATCGGCAACCGCATCTTCGGCTGCGACGATTGCCAGCTCGTGTGCCCGTGGAACCGCTACGCGCGCGTCACGCCGGAAGGCGGATTTCGCGCCGCGCCACGGCCTCGATGCCGCGGGCCTCGACGCAGCTCTTCGCGTGGACCGAGAGCGAGTTCCGAGCGCACACGGCGGGCAGCGCGATCCGCCGCATCGGTTACGAGCGGCTGGCTGCGGAACATCGCGGTCGCGCTCGGCAATGCGCCGACGAGCCCCGAGGTCATCGCGGCGCTTCGATGCCCGGCAGGACAATCCTTCAGCGCTCGTGCGCGAGCACGTGGCCTGGGCGCTCGAAGGAACATGGCATCGCGAACGGTCAGGGCTGAGCTCGCCGCAGCACCTTGACGTTGTCGATCAGGCGCGCCTTGCCGAGCCTGGCGGCGGCACAATCACCAGCTCGCGGCTCGGCCGCTGGCGGGTTGCAGCGTCGCTGGCATCCACGATGGAAAGGTACTGCGGCGCGAAGCCCGCGGCCTCGAGGCTGCGCACACCCGATCGCTCGATCGCCGCGTAGTCGTGGTCACCGCTCTCGACGCGCTCCTTGGCGCCGAGCAGAGTCTTGTGAAGATTCGGCGCGATCTCGCGTTCCGCGGGCGTCAGGTAGCGATTGCGTGAGCTCATCGCCAGGCCGTCGCGCTCGCGCAGGGTCGGCGGCGCCCACGATCTCGACCGGCAGGCACAGATCCGCCACCACGCGCCGCACGATCGTGAGCTGCTGGTAGTCCTTCTCGCCGAAGACCGCCACGTGCGGCTGCACGATGCCGAGCAGCTTGGTCACCACGGTGGCGACGCCGGCGAAGTGACCCGGCCGGAAGGCGCCGCACAGGATCCCGCGAGAGCTGCGGCACGTCGACGACCGTGCCACGCTCGATGTCCGCCCGGATACATCTCGGCGACGTCGGGATGGAACAGCAGATCGACCACCGCCTTGTCGAGCAATTCGCTGTCGTCCTCGGAGCGTACGCGGGTACAGCGCGTAGTCCTCGTTCGGACCGAACTGCGATCGGATTCACGAAGATGCTGACGATGACGCGGTCGGCTGCGCTGCCGCGCTCGGTCGACGCAGGCTGATGTGGCCCTGGTGAAGATTTCCCATGGTCGGCACGAAGCCGACCGTGAGGCCGAGCTGGCGCCAGCGCGCGACACGCGTTCGCGCAGCGGATGAATGCGCGTCACCGTTTCCATTCTAGAAGCAGTGTTCGGGCGCGGGGTAGCTGCGGTCCTTGACGGCCTGCACGTAGCCCTTGACCGCGTGCAGCGGGCTGTCGGCCCCTGCCATGAAATTGCGCGTGAAGCGCGGCTTGCGTCCCGCGGTGATGTCGAGGATGTCGTACAGCACCAGGATCTGGCCGTCGACATCGGGACCGGCGCCGATGCCGATCACCGGCACCTGGATCTCGCTCGTGATGGTGGCGCCGAGCTTCGAGGGAATGCATTCGAGCAACACGATGTCGGCGCCGGCGGACTCGAGCGACGCGCGCGTCGTTGAGCATCTGCTCGGCGGCCGCTTCCTCGCGTCCCTGCACGTGAAAGCCGCCGATCTTGTGCACCGACTGCGGCTTCAATCCCAGGTGCGCGCACACGGCGATGTCGTGGCTCGCCAGGAATTCGACGATGTCGAGCTGCCCGGCGCCGCCTTCGAGCTTCACCATCTTGGCGCCGCCTTCCTGCATGAGCCGCACGGCGTTCTGCAGCGCCTGCTCCTTGGAGGAGTAGCTCATGAAGGGCATGTCCGCGATCAGGAACGGCCGGTACAGCCCGCGCGCCACCACCGTGCTGTGATACACGATGTGGTCCATGGTGACGGGCACGGTGGTGTCGTGACCCTGGATCACCATGCCGAGCGAATCGCCGACCAGCACGACGTCGACTTCCGCATCGTCCAGCAGCACCGCGAAGCTCGCGTCATAGCAGGTGAGGCAGGCGATCTTCTCGCCGTCGGCCTTCATCTTCTGCAGGGTCGAGACGTTCACCGGCGGGCGCGCGGCGCCACGCAATTGCAGGTGGGTGTACATGCGGGGAACGGAAGAATGGCAGGTCGCGCCCCGCCGGTCAAAGCGCGCTCGGCGCCGCGTTGAAGTACTGTCGGCCGCGGTGCTGTTTGCGGATTTCGCGCAGCAAGCAGCTCGTAGTCCGCCTCGTTGGCGACCGGATCGATGAGCGCGGCATTCACGATCAGCAGGGGCGCATCGTCGTAGTGCAGGAAGAAGCGCGAGTAGGCATCCGCCAGGCGCTCGAGGTAGCCGCGCTCGATGAGCCGCTCGTAGGCGATGCCGCGGCGCGCGATGCGCTCCATCAGCACATCCACCGGCGCCTGCAGGTACACCACCAGGTCCGGCGTCGGCGCATCGATGGCGAGCTTGGCGTACACCTGCTCGTAGAGCGCGTACTCCTCGTCATCGAGCGTCACGCGTGCGAACAACCAGTCCTTCTCCAGCATGAAGTCCGCAACCCGCACGGGATCGAACAGGTCGTGCTGGCGCAGCTGCTGCAGCTGGCGCGCGCGCTGGAACAGGAAGTAGAGCTGCGTGGGGAACGCCGCGGCGCGCGGGTTGCGATAGAAGCGCTCGAGGAACGGGTTCTCCTCGCTCTGCTCGAGCAGGAGCTCGCTGCCGAAGCTCTGCGCGAGACGCCGCGCGAGGCTGGTCTTGCCGACGCCGATCGGACCCTCGACGACGATGTAGCGGTGCACCGGCGGCGTCGACATGCAGCTCCTGGTCGCTCGTGTGAAGGGGCGCGGCCGTCAGCCGGGATTCGCGGCTGGAGCGAGGACACGCAATCCGTCGTCACCCCGCTGGCGTGCCAGCTCGGCGACCGAGGCATGACCTGGAACGAGCAGCGCCGGCGCGATGTCCGCGAGAGGATACAGGACGAAGTTGCGCTCATGAATACCGGGATGCGGCAACACCAGCTGCGGCCCTCCGCTCAGCGTTTGTCCGTGCATCAACAGGTCGAGATCGATGAGGCGTGGCCCCCAGCGGACGGGCGGCGGGACGCGACCCATCGAGGTCTCGATGTTCTGCAACTCCGCCAGCAATTCGGACGCCGGCAGGTGCGTCAACAATCCGGCCGCCGCGTTGACGAATTCCGCCTGGTCCAGCGGCCCCATGGGGCGTGAAGCGTACAGCCGCGAGCGGCTCACGAGACGCGTATCGCGGACTTGCGCGAGGCGCGCGAAAGCGCGCTCGACCTGCGCGCGCGGCTCGGCGAGGTTGCTGCCGAGGGCAACGTAAGCCGGGGTCCAGCGCATCGCTGGGTTCAGGCGGGGGGCGCGGCCCGGCGCCGGCCACGACGGCGGCGGCGCGGACGCCGGGTATGCCCGCCAGTGGATTCAGTCGTGCTCTGCTTGACCATCGTTTCGCGCTGCTGGGCGGGCGCGACCTGGACTTGCGTCCACCACTGCCCGAGCTCGGGGTCCTCTGCTCCGACTTCCACGCGCAGCAGCAGCAGATCGTAGGCGGCGCGAAAACGTGGATGGCTCAGGAGCGCCAGCGCCTTCTTGCCTTCGCGGCGCCGAAAGCGAGGCTGCAACATGAACATCTCGCGCATCGGCAGCGTGAAGCGCCGCGGAATCGATACGCGCGACTGCTGCTCGCGCACCACGTCTTCGCAGGCATTGAGGAGCGCGTGCCCTTCCGGCTGACCGTCCGCCTGCAACTGTGCAGCGCGCTCCATCACGGGGCCATGAAAGAGAATCGCGAACAGGAACGTGGGCGTAACGGGCTTGTTCGCGGCCACACGCTTGTCGGTGTCCTCGAGGCCTTTCAACAGCAAGCGCTCGGATACGCCGCCCGGATCGCGCGCGAGCTCCGCCGCGGTTGTGCCAAACAGCGGCCCGAGCAGATCGTATTCGCGCAGCAGGCGAAACGAACCAGCACCGAAGCCGCTCAGGAACAACTTCAGAATTTCATCGAACAGGCGTGCCGGTGGCACGTGCGTGAGCAGGTAGGCGAGCTCGCGCACCGGCCGCTCCGTCGCGGGATCGAGCGTGAAACCAAGCTTGGCGGCGAAACGCACGGCACGCAGCATGCGCACCGGGTCCTCGTGATAGCGGGTGACGGGGTCGCCGATGAGACGCAGGCGCCGCGCACGCACGTCCTCGACGCCACCCACGAAATCCCACACCGAGAAATCCTCGATGTTGTAGTAGAGCGCATTGGCCGTGAAATCGCGCCGCCAGACATCCTCTTCGATGGTGCCGTACACGTTGTCGCGCAGGATGCGACCGCGCGCGTCGAGCAGGCGCTTGGCGGCGTCACCGGCGGGCCATTCATCCTCGTCACGCTCTTCGGGCTGCCACTCGTGCGCCGCGCGGAACGTCGCCACCTCGATGATTTCGGGACCGAAGTACACGTGCGCGAGCCGGAAGCGCCGGCCGATGAGACGGGAGTTGCGAAACAGCGCCTTCACTTCCTCGGGCAACGCGTTGGTGGCGATGTCGAAGTCCTTCGGCCGCAAGCCCAGCAGCAGGTCGCGCACGCTCCCGCCCACGAGGAACGCCTGGTAACCGCCGTCCTTCAGGCGATAGAGGACCCGCAACGCATTGGCGGAAATCGCGGCGCGCGAAATCGGGTGGTCGGAGCGCGAGACGATGTTGGGTTGCGAGCCGGCGGGTGCGAGGTTCAAATTCTGTCCGCTTGAGCAGCAGGAAGCGGCCCGTATAATACCGCGCCGCTTGAGCGGACCTCACAGGCATTCCAGCCGCGCTCCCATCGTCTAGAGGCCCAGGACACAGCCCTCTCAAGGCTGGTACGAGGGTTCGAATCCCTCTGGGAGCGCCAGTTAAAACAAAGTCTTACTGGGGTCGCCGAGTACGCGCGCTCACGTCCCGCCTGACTTGAGGAAGCTCACGATCGCGGCGCGTAACGCCGGGTCGGTGATGCCCTTGTACGGCTTCATGTTGTTGCTGGGAATGACGCTGTCGGGATTGGCGATGAACTGGTCGAGCGTCTTCTCGTCCCAGACGATCCCCGAACTCTTGAGCCCCTGCGAATACGTGGCGTACCCGGGCGCCGTTCCGGCCTTTTTCCCAATGATCTGGTGAAGGTTGGGTCCCAACCGGTTGTCGTCCTTCTTGAGCGAATGACAGGTCCGGCAGTGGTTATTGAACTTGACCTCGCCGTCATCTGATGTTTCGGCCGACGTCGCCGCGGAAAATGCCAACAGGAGAGTCGCAATCGGAAGCGCTGCTGCAATTGATCGCATGGCTCGGTACATGGCTGGCCTCTTGAGTGCTTCGTTAACCTTCCGTGGCGCCGGCGTTGCGGGGCATGCACCGACACAGACCGTCGCTTAGAAAACGCCCGCGGTAATTCGTTCCGAGTGGTTTGTTTCACGTAGCTGGGCGGCGGGGCGTCGGCCAGGGAGCACTTCCCCATCAAGGCTGGCCACGCACGCCGGACATGGTTTAGCTTACGCGCACGCCTCGCGGAGTCCGGAAAACGGTGAATCCAGCCGATAAGCGCCTGACAGAGCTCCTCGACAAGTGGCTCTCGAGCCTCGAGTTGCACCTGAAGTACTCCACGCTCGACGAGGCGAGCTATTGGAAGGTGCAGCCGTGGGTCAAGCACGATCGCCCGTCGCGCTGGATCATCGAGCTCGCCAAGCAGAAGGCGCTGCAACTCAAGGAACAGCTCGATTCGCGCGCCGCGATGGGAGACGCCAAGTTCGGCGACGCGCTCGAGCTGATGGCCTTCCTCACCAATCTCGTCGGGTCGCAGCACATCGAGCGTTTCATCCCGCTCGCCGAGGCACAGAACGAGGTTGACCTGCGGGCCGTGTCGCAAACTCAGTCCATGCCGAGTGCGCCCGTGGGGGCAGAGCCGACACGCGAGAGCGCCGTCGTGACGCAACCGCGGGAAACCATTCGCAGCCGCACCGACGTCACGCGCGAGATGCCGCGCGTGGATCCGCCCGAGCCTGCCCGCCCCGCTCCGGTGGCGCGCGCGACGACCAAGGACTCCGGGCGCCACGCGCACCCCCGCGCGGATTCGCGCAAGGCTGCGCGCAAGGACGGCAAACACGGCGCGGCGACGCGCGCGCGCGTGAGCCCGGAAAAGGAAAAGACAGTGGTCGCCGATGCCGTCCGTTTGCTCGGCTGGGGGCGCGAGTGGCATGAGCTGCCCGATCTCATCGGCCGCATGGCGGATCGGCCCCCGAGTGCGGATATCCGGCGCATCCTGCGCGACCACAAGGCGGCCATCGAGAAGCAACTGAAGTCCTGACAAGGAGTGCTGGCATGCATCACCGCTCACCGTCGAATCCTGCGCGAGCAATTGCCATTGGAGTCGCGTTACTCACCGGCCTGGTGGCGGGCGCCCTTGCGCAGGAGCAACCGCCCTCCAAGGCCGAGCAGGCCATCAAGTACCGCCAGTCGGTTTACAAGGTGATCCTGTGGAACTTCGGTCCCGTGGCCGGCATGGCGCAGGGCAAGATCCCGTACGATGCCGCGGAATTCGCGCGCCGCGCCGAGCGGGTGGCGACGATGGCGCCGATGCTGCTCGAGGGCTATCCCGAGGGCTCGGCGACGGCCAGCGGTGTCAAGACGCGCGCGCGTCCCGAGATCTGGGAGAACATGGCGGATTTCACCAAGCTCATGCACGACATGGAGAGCAAGACGGCCGCGCTCGCCACGGTCGCCAAGGAGGGCGATCTCGAGAAATCGAAGGCCGCCTTCGGCGAGGCCGCGGGCGCCTGCAAGGCCTGTCACGAAAAGTATCGCACCGACTAGAAGAGAATGAGCGAAGGCTCAGGCGCGGTCGCGATCACGCAGTAGAGGATTCCGGCGCACACGGCGGCAGTCAGCAGCGCCCGCCACAGCTGCGATGCCGCGATCTCGTCGCCGGTCGTCAGCCACGCATCGAGCTTGCGCCCGGTGAACATCGGACCGATCAGGTTGGTCCGGCGCAGCAGCGCGTACGCGAGCACGGCGCCAACGTGTATCCACACCGCTACCCAGATGAGCTTGGCGAGCAGCTTGTGCACGCGCGCGAGCGCGTCGCTGGTGGTGTCGCTCACGTGCCCGTACAAAGGTCCCGTGTTGGCGATATCGTCGTTCGCGAACAACCCGGCGCAGGCCTGCAGCAGCAACAGCGCGAGCAGCGCCAGCACCATGAGCGCGCCCAGCGGATTGTGACCGGCGAAGTGCTGCGCAGATCCGGACCGCAGCAGTGAACGCGCATAGCCCGCGATCGCCACCGGCGATCGCACGAAGCTCGCGAAGCGGGCGTGGCGCGGGCCGACGAAGCCCCAGGCGATGCGCCATGCAGTGAGCACCAGCACCGTGTAGCCGAACCACACGTGCCAGTTGAAAGCCTCGATCCGGTATGTGATCCAGGAACCGAGCACGGCGAGCGCGAGCGTCCAGTGAAAGATGCGCACGGGAAGATCCCAGATCAGCCGGCCGGGCGGCATCGAATCGCGCGCGGACATGGGTTGCGTTTCGCCTCGCGGTGGCGCGCGATTCTAGCAGCGTCGACGGCTTGAATTTTCGCCATCCGCTCGACACAATCGCCGCCCCAGAACAAGAGCCAGCCCGACGCGGCGGGAACCGCAGCGTGACGCTGAAGTCTCAAGGGTCCCAATGATCGAGATCGCCAACCTGACCAAGCGCTACGGCGCCCTGACAGCCGTCGACGATGTGAGCTTTCGCGTCGGCCCGGGCGAGGTACTCGGCTTTCTCGGACCGAACGGCGCCGGCAAGACCACCACGATGCGGATGATCGCCGGCTTCATCGCTCCGACGTCGGGGCGCGCGTCCGTGTGCGGTCACGACGTGGAACAGGAGCCGCTCGCCGCCAAGTCTTGCATGGGCTACCTCCCCGAAGGCGCACCCAGCTATGGCGAGATGAGCGTGCGCGGTTTCCTGCAGTTCATCGCCGACGTGCGCGCGCTCAGCGGCGAGCGCCGCAAGCAGCGGCTCGACGATGTGGTCGAGCGCCTGCAGCTCGGCACGGTGCTGGGTCAGTCGATCGATACCCTCTCGAAGGGCTTTCGACGCCGCGTCGGTCTTGCGCAGGCCATCCTGCACGACCCGCAGGTGCTCATTCTCGATGAGCCCACCGATGGCCTCGATCCCAATCAGAAGCACGAGGTGCGGGCGCTCATCAATGCGATGGCGGCCGACAAGATCATCGTGATCTCGACTCACATCCTCGAGGAGGTGGACTCGGTCTGCAATCGCGTGGTGATCATCTCCAAGGGCCGCGTGGTCGCCGACGAGAAGCCGCAGGCGATGGCGGCCCGTTCGCGTTACCACAATGCCGTCACGGTGGGCTTCACCAGCGGCGCGCACCTGGAGCGCGCACGCGCGACGCTGGCGGCGTTGCCCGATGTCGCCGCGGTCGAGCTGCGCGAGAAAGAAGGCCGGCTCACGGCCCTGCCGAAGTCGGGCAAGCTCATTCTCCCCGTCGTCAGCGACCTCGCGAGGCGCGAGCAGTGGGGCGTGAGCGAGCTGCACCTGGAATCCGGGCGCCTGGATGAAGTGTTCCGCAGCATCACGGAGGGCGCGTGATGCGCAACGTCGGCATCATTTTCCGCCGCGAGCTCGCCGGCTACTTTGCCACGCCACTCGCCTACGTCTTCATCGTGATGTTCCTGCTGCTCACGGGCTTCTTCACCGCCAAGTTCGGCCATTTCTACGAGCGCGGCCAGGCCGATCTCGATTCGTTCTTCACCTTTCACCCGTGGCTCTACCTGTTCCTGATCCCGGCCATCGCGATGCGCATGTGGGCCGAGGACCGCAAGAGCGGCAGCATCGAGCTGCTGATGACGCTGCCGGTCACCCTCCCCCAGGCGGTGCTCGGCAAGTTCCTGGCGGCCTGGTGTTTCGCCGGTATCGCGCTCGCGCTCACCTTCCCCATCTGGCTCACCGTGAACTACCTGGGCGACCCCGACAACGGCGCGATCTTCACCGGCTACGTCGGCAGCTTCCTCATGGCGGGAGGATTTCTCGCGATTGGTGCGTGCCTGTCAGCGGCAACGCGCAACCAGGTGATCGCGTTCGTGTTCACGGTGGCCGTGTGCTTCGTGTTCGTGATCGCCGGCTTCCCGCAGTTCCTCGAGCTGCTCGGCGGCTGGGCGCCCGCCACGCTCGTCGATGCGATCGCCTCGCTCAGCTTCTACACCCACTTCCAGTCGATCTCGAAGGGCGTGATCGATCTGCGCGACCTCGTGTTCTTCGCGCTGCTGATCGGCTTCTGGCTGGCGGCCACGGGCATCGTCCTCGACATGAAGAAAGCCAACTAGCATGACATTCGATCTGCGCAAGACCCTGCAGGGGCATCGCGGCAGCGGCGCGCTGACGCTCGCAGTGCTCGCCGTTCTCTTCATCGGGCTCCTGATCCTGAGCAACTACGGCCTGCGCGGCTGGCGTCTCGATCTGACCGAGAATCGCCTGTACACGCTCTCTCCGGGGACCCGCCACATCATCGATGCGCTCGATGAGCCCATCAACCTGTACTACTACTTCTCGCGGCAAACCGCCGGCGAGCGCGCCACCGACATCAAGACCTACGGCGATCGCGTGCGCGAAGTGCTCGAGGAGATGGCGGCGCGCTCCAAGGGCAAGATCCGCCTGCAGAGCATCGACCCGGAACCGTTCTCCGAGGACGAGGACCGCGCCGCGGAGTTCGGCCTGCGCGCGATTCCGACGGGCAGCGAAGGCGAGTCGTTCTATTTCGGTCTGGCCGGCACCAATTCGACCGATGGCCGCGCCACCATCGATCTCTTCAACCCGCGCCAGGAAGAGTTCCTCGAATACGACATCGCGAAGGTGATCGTGGAGCTGGCGCGCCCGAAGAAGCCGGTGATCGGCGTGCTCTCGACGCTGCCCATGGGGAGCGATTTCAATCCCATGACGGGCCAGGCGAGCGAGCCGTGGGCGGTCATGTCGCAGCTCGAGCAGCTGTTCACGGTGCGTACTCTCAGTGCGGACGTGGCGAGCATCGACGCCGACGTCGACGTGCTCATGCTGGTGCATCCCAAGGCGTTGTCGCCGGCCACGCTCTTCGCCATCGACCAATTCGTGCTGCGCGGTGGACGCGCGCTGATCTTCGTCGACCCGCAGTCGGAGGCCGACCCAGCGGGTCAGCAACCCGGCAATCCGTACGCGGCGATGGGCGCCAATCGCAGCTCCACGCTCGAGCCGCTGTTCAAGGCCTGGGGCGTGGAATTCAATCCGCGCGAGGTGGTGGGCGACGGCAAGCAGGCGCTCATGCTCGGCGGGCGCACCGGCGAGCCGCAGCGGCATCTCGCCTTCCTCGGTCTCGACGCCTCGAACCTCGACTCCAAGGATGTCATCACTGCATCCCTCGACAACGTCAACGTCGCCACCGCGGGCCGCTTCAAGCGCGCCGAGAATTCGCCCCTCACGTTCGAGCCGCTACTGCAGTCGAGCGAAGTCGCGGGTCTGCTGCCGCTCGAACGGTTCGCGATGTTGCTCGAGCCCGCGACGCTGCTCGAAGGCTTCCAGCCGACGGGCGAGCGCTACGCGATCGCGGTGCGTGCCACCGGCAAGCTCAAGACGGCGTATCCCGACGGCAAGCCCGCCGCAGAGCCGGCCTCGGTTCCGGGCGCACCGGCGGCGCTCAAGGAGTCGGCGCAGCCCGTGAACCTGGTGCTCGTCGCCGACACCGACCTGTTGACGGACATGATGTGGGTGCAGCGCGAGAGTTTCTTCGGGCAACGCTTCGCGCAGGCCTTCGCCAATAACGGCGACCTGGTGCTCAATGCGGTCGACAATCTCACCGGCAACAGCGATCTCATCAGCATCCGTGGCCGCGCCACTTTCGTGCGCCCCTTCGAGCGGGTCGATGCGCTGCGCCGCGACGCCGAGGATCGCTTCCGCAGCAAGGAGCGCGAGCTCGAAGAGGAGCTGCGCGCGACCGAGCAGAAGCTCACGGCGCTGCAGACCAGCCGCAACGACCAGTCCTCGCTCATCCTGACGCCGGAGCAGGAGCAGGAGGTCGAGCGTTTCCAGCAGCAGAAGGCCCGCATCCGCAAGGACCTGCGGGAAGTGCGCCATGGGCTCGATCGCGACATCAAGCGTCTCGGTAACGTGCTCGACGTCATCAACATCGCGCTGGTTCCGTTGCTGCTCACGATCCTCGGGCTGGCGGCATTCATCTGGCGCCGCCGGCGGGCGCGAACGCCGACATGACCCGGCAACGATTCGTTGTCCTGCTCGTCCTGGCGCTGCTGGTGGTGGCGGGCGCCGTCTGGCTCAGCCAACAGCGTGAGCTGCGCCGTGACGATGGCGCGGGCACGCGCGTGCTTCCGGACCTGGCCAAGGCGCTCAACGACGTGAGCGAAGTGCGACTGGTGAAGGCCGGCGAGCAGTCGGCCGTGACACTCAAGCGCGCCGATGCGAACTGGCTGGTGGCGGAGCGCGCCGGGTATCCGGCCGACCGCTCCAAGGTGGGCAAGCTCCTCATCGACCTTTCCGAACTGAAGGTGGTCGAGCAGAAGACGGCCAATCCCGCCAACTATGCCGTGCTCGGGGTCGAGGACCTGAAGGCCCCCGGCGCCACCGGTGTGCGCGTCGACCTGGCGGGTTTGCCGCAACCCGCAGGTCTCATCGTCGGCAAGAGCGCGGGCTCGCGCTCGAGTTACGCGCGTCTCGCTCAGTCCGAGCAGAGCCTTGCGATCGCGCCCGCGCTCACACTCGACACCGAGCCCAGGAACTGGCTCGACCGTGCGCTGCTCGACATCCCGGCGGCGCGCGTCCAGGAGGTGCGCATCACCGACGAGAGCGCGCGCAGCTATGTCGTGCGGCGGGAGTCGCACGAACAGACCGACTTCACCGTGTCCGGCCTGCCGAAAGGCCGCAAGCTCATCGGCCCGACCGCCGCGAACCCGGTCGCCACCGCGCTCGCCGGGTTCACGTTCGACGACGTCCGTTCGACAGCATCGCCGCCGGCGTCATCGAAGGGCACGGTGCGCGCGGAGTTTCGCCTGTTCGATGGCACGATCATCGACATCACCGGCATGAAGGAAGGCGACCACCGCTGGATCCAGCTGCGGACCCGCTACGACGAGGCGCAGCAGCAGGCGTTCGCGGTCGCTGCACCACCGCCTGCGAGTGCCACGCCGGATGCGAAGGCCGAGCCGGATGCGAAGGCCGGCCGGATGCGAAGGCCACGCCGACGCCAAGGCCGCGCCGGACGCCAAGGCCGCGCCGCCAGCCCCACCGGCTACGCCCGAGCGCAAGGCGGACGAGGTGCGCGCCGAGGCCGAGCAATGGGCGAGCCGCTTTTCGGGCTGGGACTACGAGATCCCGGGCTACAAGTACGAGAGCCTCTTCCGGCCGCTCGATGAGCTCATTCAGAAACCCTGAGCCGCCGCGGTAACGCCCACCATGCCGGACACGGCCGGTGCATCGCAGGTCGACGCGGCGTCGCCGGCCTCAGCGGGTCTCCTGCGCCGGCTCGCGGCGATCTTCTACGACACGCTCCTGATCACCGCCTTGCTGATGCTCGTCACCTGGCTGCTGCTGCCGCTGACCGGTGGCCGGGCCATTGCGGCCGAGTCGCCGGCGTGGTGGATGCTCGCCTACCGCGGCCTGCTGCTCGCGGTGCTGGTGGCCTACTTCGGATTCTGCTGGACCCGCGGCGGGCAGACGCTCGGCATGCTCGCGTGGCGCATCCGCGTGGTACGCGCGAATGGCGCGCGGCTGCGCTGGCGCGACGCCGCGCTGCGACTCGCGGCCGCGCTCCTCTCGTGGCTGGCGGCGGGACTCGGTTACCTGTGGCTGCTCGTCGATCGCGACAAGCTCACCTGGCATGACCGGCTGAGCGGGACTCGCGTCGTCAATACGACGCGGCTGCGCGGCTGAAGGGTTGCGCGTTCAGCGCGTGCGCGCGAGCACCACCCCGGTCAGCAGGGCGAGCGTGGCGGTGGGAATCCACGCCAGCACGATCGGGTCTACGTCGAACACAATGGCGCCGCTTTCGAGCGTTCGCTGCATCAGGAAGAACGCGACGCCGATCAGCACTCCGATCACCAGCCGCGCGCCCGCACCGGACGTGCGCAACGGGCCGAAGGCGAACGGCAACGCGAACATCGCCACCAGCACGATCGAGCACAGGCGCGCGATACGCGACCAGAGCGCGAATTCATACGTGCGCGTTTCGAGATCGTTGGCCCGCAGGTGGCTGATCAGCCGGAAGAGCGCCAGTGACGGCAACTGGCGTGGCTCGCTGGCCGCGAGCCCGAGAAAGCCTGGGTCGGCGCGGGTCGTGAGCATGGTACGCGCCGTTCTGGTCGCCTCTACACGTCCGTCCTCGAAGCGCGTCTCGCGATAACCCTCCAGCTGCCATTGGCGCCCGTCAGCCGCGACCGTGGCGCGCGCCGCCTGCGCCACGCTCCCGAGGCGTTGCGGGTCATCGAAGCGAAATACGAACAGCCCGCCGAAGAGCCCCTCGCCGGTCTGCTCCTCGACGCTGATCATCATGTTGCCATCCTTCACCCAGGCGCTGCCCGAGCTCGCGAAGCTCACGTCGGCGAACTTGCTGAAAGCCCGCTGCTGACGCGCGAACTTCTGCAAGGGCGGCGCGACGTATTCTCCCAGCGCTGCGGCGAGCAGCGTCAGGATCAGGCCGCCCGCGCCCACCCAGAGCGCCACCCGACGCACGGACACACCGGCCGCGCGGATCACCACCAGCTCGCTGCCCCGCGCCAGCGCACCGAGGCCGAGTATCGCCCCGATGAGCACTGCGATCGGCATGACCTCGAAGGCCTGCTGCGGCACGTTGAGGAGCGAGTACAGGAGCGCGTCCGCCGCGCCGTAGTCGCCGATCCCGATGTCGTCCTGCTGCCCGATGAACGTCAGCAACCCGCCGAGCGTGAGGAACACCCCGAGCGCCATGAAGCTGTAAAGCAACACGGTGCCGACCAGGTAGCGCCCGAGGATCTTCACTTATGCCGCCCGCGCCGTGCGCCGCCTCAGCAAGAGCCAGATCTCGCGCCGGAAAAGCGTACCCAGGGCGAGCGTCACCAGCAGCGCGTGCACCCACCACAGGCCGAGCGATGGGGGCACCACGCCCTTCGCGACCCAGACCTTTGCCGCGGCCAGCAGGTTCGAGTAAATGAAGTAGAGGAGGATCGCAAGGCCGATACGCGCATAGCGGCCCTGGCGTGGGCGCAAGCGCGCGAGCGGCACCGCGAGCAGCGTCAGCACAAAGGCCATGAGGGGCATCGACAGGCGCCATTGCAGCTCGGCGCGATCCTCCGGATCGGACGAAGCAAACAGCGCGCGCGTCGGCTTGAGCTCGACGTCCGAAGCGGCGCTCTCCGCTTCCGGCAGGCGCACGGGGATGCCGTGCTCCTCGAACTCGGTGATGCGAAAGTCGCGCGCGCCGGGGATTCCCTCGTAGCGCCGGCCCCGTTCGAGCACCAGCGTGTGCAACTGTCCGTTCTCGCTGACGTGATGTCGCGCGCGCTGCGCGACCGCGATCTCGATGCGCGCGCCCTGGCTGCGCTTCACGAACACGTCGCGCAGCGTTCCATCGCGATCAACGGCTGCCGCGTAGAAGACCGCGCCGCCGCCGCCCACCGTGCGAAAGCGCCCCGGCTCGAGGTCCCCGAACTGCGCGTCCCGCAGCGCCTCACCGCGCAGCTCGTGCACGCGCACCGCCGCGCGCGGGCCCTGCACGAGCGCGAGCCAGGTCAGCACCGCCGCGAGCACCAGTGTGAGCGACAACACCGGCAGGTAGAGCCGCAGCACCCCCACCCCACAGGCGTGCACCGCCGCCATTTCACTCTCGTGGTAGAGGCGCCCGAAGGCCAGCACGATCGCGAGCAGCAGCCCGACGGGGATGAGCACCGTGAGGTTCTCGAGCGAGGTGAAGCCGATCAGCGCCAGTACCACCTCGCGCGGAAAGCGGCTCTCGGCCGCCCGCTCCAGTACGCGCGCCAGCTGGTTGGTGACCAGGATGACGAGCAGCACGCCGGTGACGGCCAACCACGTCAGGGTCACTTCGCGCAGGATGTAGCGGTCGAGGATGCGGAGCACTAGGAGCCTGGCCGAGTCGTCCGGTTCGTCATAGCCGCAGTAGATTCATGATTGCTCGGACCGGGCTCCTGCGGCCACCGGCTGCCCTGGCCGTGGCCGCTAGGCCAAATTTGAGTAAACTACGGCGCCATGTCTGCCGCGCCCTTCCGCAGCGACCTGCGGTGAACCGAAGTTCAACGAGCCGCGCCGGCACCCACGTTAAACCACTCGTGCGTGCGTCTCAATGCGCGTGCGGGCGCTGTGTCCACACGCGCCGGGCGTTCCGAGGTCAGTCCGTATGGAGTTGAAGGCGGTAAGCGGTTCGGCTGGCGAGTTGCGCAGCGACTGCGTGCTGGTCGGCATCTACGAGTCGGGCGAGCTGAGCGATGCTGCCAGGCAACTCGATCGGCGCCTCGGCAAGCGCTTGAGCAACCTGATCCGCCGCGGTGACTTCGCCGCCAAGCTCGGCGAAACGCAACTGCTGGCGGAGCTGCCCAACGCGCCGGCGCCGCGTCTCCTGCTGGTCGGTCTCGGCGCCCGCAAGAGCTACGACCGCAGGAGTTACCGCCGCGCCTCGGTGGCCGCCGGACTCGCGCTCACGCGCACGTCCGCACGGCATGCGGTGTCCTGGCTCGCACATGAGCCGGTGAGCGGCGTCGACCCCTATTACGCGGGGCGCATCGCCGCTGAGGCCGTGGCTCAGGTGCTCTACCGCATACCGGATCTCAAGACCGGCACCAAGCCGCCCCCGCCGGCTCTGCGCCGCGTGTCCGTCGGCGTCGCCAATGACAAGGCCCGCCGCGAAGCGCAGCGCGGCCTCGATGACGGCAAGGGAATCGCCGCGGGTCTGCAGCTCACGCGCGACCTGGGCAATCTGCCCGCGAATGTCTGCACGCCCCGTTACCTCGCGCAGGCCGCCCGCGGTCTCGCGCGGCGCCAGCGCGCCATCAAGGTGCGCGTCCTCAGCCGACCGGCGATCGCGAAACTGGGCATGGGCTCGTTCCTGTCGGTGACCGCGGGCGCGGACGAACCGCCCCAGCTCATCGTCCTCGAGTATCGCGGCGGCGCGCGCGGTGTGGCGCCGGTGGCGCTCGTCGGCAAGGGCATCACCTTCGACAGCGGCGGCATCTCGCTCAAGGACCCGGCCGGCATGGACGAGATGAAATTCGACATGAGCGGCGCGGCGAGCGTCATCGGCACGTTCGCAGCGGCCGCGGCGCTCAAGATCCCGCTCAACCTGGTGGGCGTGATCCCGGCGTGCGAAAACCTGCCAAGCGGGCGCGCCACCAAGCCCGGCGACATCGTGCGCAGCATGTCGGGGCAGACCATCGAGGTGTTGAACACCGATGCCGAGGGCCGCCTGATCCTCGCCGATGCGCTGACTTTCGTGCGTCGCTTCAAGCCCACGGCGGTCATCGACATCGCCACGCTCACCGGTGCCTGCGTCATCGCCCTCGGCGCTCACTACAGCGGTCTCATGTCGGGCGACGATGAGCTCGCGCGTGAGCTGCTGAGCGCGGGTGAGCGTGCGGATGACCGCACCTGGCGCATGCCCCTCGCGGAGGAGTACGGCGATCAGCTGAAGAGCAACTTCGCCGACTTCGCCAACACCGGCGGCCGCGAAGGTGGGGCGATCACCGCCGCCGTCTTTCTCTCCAAGTTCGCCCAGGGCCTGCGTTGGGCGCACATGGACATCGCCGGCGTCGCCTGGCTCACGGGTGCGCAGAAGAGCAGCACCGGGCGGCCCGTACCGTTGCTGGTGGACTTCCTCCTGCAGCGGGCGCGGCAGGCTCGCGAATGAGCGCGCGCATGGCGCGTGTCGACTTCTACGTCCTCGAGCAAGCCGACAACCAGGCGCGGATGCGGCTCGCGTGCCGGCTGGCGGAAAAGGCCTGGCTGCAGGCACAGAAAGTCCTGCTGCTCGCCCCGGGCGCCGATGACGCGCGCACGCTCGATGACCTGTTGTGGACCTTTCGCGACCGCAGCTTCGTGCCGCACGAGATCTTTTCACCGGATCATGCCCCGCGCACCAGCGTGCTCATCAGCGACGGCAGCGCCCTGCCCGCTGAAGCCGACGTGCTGATCAACCTCTGCGACGGCGTGCCCGCGGACTTCGAGCGTTTCGCGCGCATCGTGGAACCGGTCGATGGCGATCCGGCCCGCCGCCAGGCGGGGCGCGACCGCTTCCGCTTCTATCGCGAGCGCGGCGTCACACCGGACTCGCATACCATCCAGCACCACAATGAGCTCTGATCGTTCCCGCGCGCACGAGGATGCGATCCCGACGCTGACCGATGTCGTGGAGCTGGGGACCACCACGCTCTCGCCCGAGGAGCGTGCGGCACTCGAGGCGGACATCACCGAACGGGTGGTGAGGCTCGCCGAGGAACTGCTGCACGAGGCCAGTCAGCAGATCGAGACCACCTTGTTCGAGCGCGTCTGCGATCGGCTGCGCGCGCGCCTTCCCGAGCTCATCGACGCCGCCCTGCGCGAGCGCAGCTCGCATACCTGACACCGTCTGGCGAGGCCCATCGGGGCGCTTCGTTATACTTCTGCGCCTGATGGACAAGGTCTACTCGCCACACGAGATCGAGCAGCGTCTCTACGAGCGCTGGGAACGGTCCGGGTACTTCTCCCCCGCGGGGCGCGGCGCGCCCTTCTCCATCGTCATTCCGCCACCCAACGTGACCGGGACGCTGCACATGGGCCATGCGTTCCAGCACACGCTGATGGACGCGCTGACGCGTTTCCATCGCATGGAGGGCGACAACACCCTGTGGCAGCCGGGAACCGATCACGCGGGCATCGCGACGCAGATGGTGGTCGAGCGCCAGCTCGATGCCGAGGGCACGTCACGTACCGCGTTGGGACGTGAAGCCTTTCTCGAGCGCGTGTGGCAGTGGAAGGCGCAATCCGGGGACACCATCTCGCGCCAGATGCGCCGCCTCGGCGTGTCCGTCGACTGGAGCCGCGAGCGGTTCACGATGGACCCGGAGCTCTCGGCGGCCGTCATCGAAGTGTTCGTGCGGCTGCATGAGAAGGGACTCATCTACCGCGGCCAGCGCCTGGTGAACTGGGATCCGGTGCTGCATACGGCGCTGTCCGATCTCGAGGTGCTGGCCGAACCCGAGCCGGGACACCTGTGGCATCTGCGCTATCCGCTCGCCGACGGCAGCGGCCAGCTGGTGGTCGCCACCACGCGACCGGAGACGATGCTCGGTGACACGGGTGTGGCGGTGCATCCCGAGGACGAGCGTTATCGCCACCTGGTCGGCCGCCAGGTGCGCCTGCCGATCACCAATCGCCTGGTGCCGATCATCGCCGACGCGTTCGTCGATCCCGAATTCGGTTCCGGTTGCGTCAAGATCACGCCGGGACACGACTTCAACGACTACGAGATCGGCAAGCGTCACGGGCTGGCGCTGCTCAATATCTTCGATCGCGACGCCAGGATCGTGAGCGACCCGGCCGCTGCCGCGCTTGCCGCGATCCCCGCATCCCTGCAGGGCCTCGATCGCTTCACGGCGCGCGAGCGCGTGGTCGCGCTCCTCGAGACACAGGGTCTCGTCGAGAAGATCGAGCCGCACTCGCTGCCCGTGCCGCGCGGCGACCGCAGCGACGCGGTGCTGGAACCGTGGCTCACGGACCAGTGGTACGTGAAGATCGAACCACTCGCTGCCGCCGCGATCCGCGCCGTGGCGGAAGCGCGCGTACGCTTCGTGCCGGACAACTGGGAAAAGACCTACTCGCAGTGGATGAGCAACATCCAGGACTGGTGCATCAGCCGCCAATTGTGGTGGGGCCATCGCATCCCGGCGTGGTACGACGAGCAGGCGAATGTCTATGTGGCGCGCTCGCGTGAAGACGCCATGGCGCAGGCGCGCAAGGCGCGCGGACGCGAGGTCGAGCTTGCCCAGGACGAGGACGTGCTCGACACGTGGTTCTCGTCCGCGCTCTGGCCCTTCTCGACACTCGGCTGGCCCCGCCGTACACCGGAGCTCGGGACTTTCTATCCGACCTCGGTGCTGGTCACGGGCTTCGACATCATTTTCTTCTGGGTGGCCCGCATGATCATGATGGGGCTCGAGTTCGCGGGCGACGTGCCGTTTCGCGATGTCTACATCACCGGCCTCATCCGCGACGAGCACGGCGACAAGATGTCGAAGTCGAAAGGCAACATCCTGGACCCGATCGACCTGGTCGACGGCATCGGCCTCGACGCGCTGGTCGCCAAGCGCACCGCCGGGCTCATGCAACCGCACATGCGCGCGGCCATCGAGAAGAACACCCGCCGCCAGTTCCCGAAGGGCATTCCCTCCTACGGCACCGACGCGGTGCGCTTCACCTTCGCCGCGCTCGCCACGCTCGGCCGCGACATCCGCTTCGACCTCGGGCGCGTCGAGGGGTATCGCAACTTCTGCAACAAGATCTGGAACGCGGCACGCTACGTCGTGATGGCGACCGAGGGCAAGGATTGCGCGCGCGATCAGACCGCCGACTACAACGCCGCGGACCGCTGGATCCGCGCGCGCCTGCACCACGCCATCGCCGCCTACCGCAGCGCGCTCGCGTCCTACCGGTTCGACCTGGCGGCTGCGGCGGTCTACGAATTCACCTGGTACGAGTTTTGCGACTGGTACCTGGAGTTGAGCAAGCCGGTCCTGCAGGCGCCCACCGCGACCGACGCGCAGCTGCGCGGCACGCGCCGCACGCTCCTCGAAGTACTCGAAGCGCTGCTGCGGCTCCTGCATCCGCTCATGCCCTTCATCACGGAAGAGATCTGGGTCAAGGTGGCGGGGCTCGCCGGATGCCGCGGCGACACGATCATGCTGCAGCCCTTCCCGCGTGCCGCGGACTTTGCGGTCGATGCGGCGAGCGAGCGGGAGATCGAACTGGTCCGCGGGCTCATCATCCGGCTGCGCAATATCCGCGGCGAGAACGACATCGCCGCATCGAAACGGCTCGCGCACGTGTATCTCCAGAATGCCTCCGCAGCGCAGCTCGCAAGCATCGCCGCCAATGCGCTGCACTTCGAGCGTCTCGCCAATGCGACAGTGGTGCCGTTCGACGCTCAATGCGACGTTGAGACTTCAGCCACAGCAACGCTCGACAACATCGCGATATACGTGCCGCTGCGCGGGCTCAAGGAGGACCTGGGCGCCGAGCGCGCGCGGCTCGCCAAGTTGCGGGAAAAGGCGCAGAAGGACCTCGCGGGCGCCGAAGGCCGCCTCGGCAACGAGGAGTTCCTGCGCAATGCGCCGGCGGAGATCGCGGAGCGGATGCGCGAACGGGTAGTGACGTTGAAGCGTGAGCTCGAGCAACTGAGCGGGCAGCTCGCCAGGCTCGAGAAGCTCAAGTGATGGAGCCGGTGTGCTCCGGGCAGGTATCGCCATGGTGAAGGTCTCGCCGCTGAACGAGGAACCGGCTCCGAGCCTGCGGGTGCGGCTGGCCGAGGCGCTCGGCCAGCTCAATCAGGTGATCCTCGGGAAGGAAGCCGAGATCCGCCTGTGTCTCGCCTGCCTGCTGGCGCGCGGGCACCTGCTGATCGAGGACATCCCGGGCGTCGGCAAGACCACGCTCGCTCACGCACTCGCGCAGACGCTCGGCCTTTCCTATCAGCGCGTGCAGTTCACCAGCGACCTGCTGCCGGCCGACATCATCGGCGTGTCGATCTTCGATCGCGCCGCCAACCGCTTCGAGTTTCAACACGGACCGATCTTTGCGCAGCTGGTGCTGGCCGATGAAGTCAATCGCGCCACGCCCAAGGCGCAGAGCGCGCTGCTCGAGGCGATGGAGGAGCACCAGGTCACGGTGGACGGGCGCAGCTATGCGCTGCCGGAGCCCTTCTTCGTGGTAGCGACGCAAAACCCGATCGACCAGGTCGGCACCTTCCCGTTGCCGGAATCGCAGCTCGACCGCTTCCTGATGCGTATCGAGCTCGGCTACCCCGACGCCGCACACGAACGCCAGTTGCTCATGGGGCAGGACCGGCGCGACCTGCTCGCGACACTGGGCGCGATACTCGAGCCCGCCGATCTCGCGAAACTGCAGAACGCCGTGGCACAGGTGCACGTGGCGCCGGCGCTGCTCGATTACGTGCAGGCGCTCGTGTCATTCACGCGCGCCAGCGGGCGCTTCGTCTGCGGTCTCTCGCCGCGCGCCGCGATCGGCCTGCTGCACGCCAGCCAGAGCTGGGCGCTGATCGAGGGGCGCTCGAGCGTGTTGCCGGAGGACGTGCAGGCCGTACTGCCCGCCCTCGTCGGCCATCGGCTGCGCATCGCGGGCGAGGCAAGCCCTGCTTCGAGCCTCGCCACCGGCCGGCGCATCATCGAGAGCGTGCCCATTCCCTGATGGCCCTCGCACGACTCCGAGCCGCGCTCGAGGACCGTGTCCGGCGCTGGGCGCGCCGCCGGCAAGGCATGGACAGCGTGCCGCTCACGCTCGAAAAGCGCCGCGTCTACATCCTGCCGACCGCGTTCGGCTTCCTGTACGCCTTGTTCGTGTTCGTGATGCTGCTCGGGGCGATGAATTACAACAACAGCCTGGGCCTCGCACTCACATTCCTGCTGGTGGGCATCGCCCTCGCCGCGATGCATCTGTGTCATCGCAACCTCAATGGCCTGGTGATTTCCGGCATACAGGCGGGCGAGGCTTTTGCGGGCCAGCCGCTCGCGCTCACCATCGGGTGCGAGAACCCGACGGCAGTCGCGCGCCTCGCGCTGCGCTTCTCCTGCGATGCGGCGGATGGCACGGTCGAAATGCTCGAGGCGCGCGGCCGCGGTCTGGTAACGCTGCAATTGCCGACGCAGGCGCGCGGCCTGCTGCGGCCCTCACGCGTCGGAGTGAGCACGCGCTTTCCGTTCGGGCTGTTTCGTGCCTGGAGCTGGCTGCACCTGCCGCTCGAGGCGGTCGTGTATCCGCGTGCCGCGGGCGAGCAGCAGCCCCCGGCGAGTCGCGGGCCGGATCACGCAGGCCTCGACCTGCTGCAGCGGGGCGACGAGGATTTCCGCGGCTTCCGCAGCTATCACCCGGGTGACTCGCCGCGTCACATCGCGTGGAAAGCGCTGGCGCGCGGCGCTCCGCTCCTGGTGAAGGATCACGCCGGCTCGAGCGGCACTCCCGTGGTCTTCGAGCTCGAGCAGGTCGCGGACCGGGACCTGGAGCGGCGCATTTCGCAGATCGTCCGCTGGATCCTCGAGGCCGAGCAGCGCGCGCGGGCGTTCGGCCTCAAGCTGCCCGGCAGCGGCATCACGCCGGCGACGGGCGCGCTGCAACGCCGCCGCTGCCTGACTGCCCTCGCGCTCTTCGATCAGGCGGACTCCGGTGCAATCCCCTAGCACCCCGTCGGCGTGGCTTGCGCCACTCCCCTGGACGCTCACCAGCGTGGCGCTCGCTGTCGGTTTGCACGCGCTTCAGCTACCGCTCTGGGTGCTGGCAGCGTTCAGCCTGCTCGCGTTGTGGCGGCTCATGATCAGCCGGCGGCGCCTGCCCGCGCCCTCGCGGACACTGCGCACCGGGGCGGTCATCGTCGTGGTTCTCGCGGTGGCCATGAGTTTCCGCACGTTCAACGGCGCCGACGCGGGCACCGCGCTCCTGACATTGATGGCCGGGCTCAAGCTCCTGGAAACGCGCGGCCCGCGCGATCACCGCCTGCTGCTGCTGACCGCGTACTTCCTGGTGCTGGCCTCCTTCTTATACGGTCAGAACCTGTGGCGGGTGCCGCTGGCCGCACTCGTCGTGTGGTTCATCACCGCCGCGCTGCTGAAGGCGGGAGAGCCTCAGTCGCTCGCACCGCGGGCCGCGATGCAACTCAGCGCGCGCGTGCTGCTGCTGGCGACGCCGCTCATGCTGCTCCTGTTCCTGCTCTTCCCGCGCATCCCCGGACCGTTCTGGGCGTTGAGCGGTACCGAGCGCGCAGTGACGGGCCTCGGCGAGGAGATGTCTCCCGGAGACATCTCCGAGCTCAGCGTGTCGAGCGACGTGGCCTTTCGCGTTCGCTTCGCCGGCGAGCCGCCGCCGCCGGCGCAGCGCTACTGGCGTGGCCCGGTGTTGCATGATTTCGACGGTTCCACCTGGCGGCGCCAGCGCAACGTCATCCATCCGCAGCAACCGGTCGAGTGGCGCGGCGGCGCCTACGATTACACGCTGATTCTCGAGCCCACGGGTCGGCGCTGGGTGTTCGCGCTCGACCTGCCAGAGACATGGCCCGCGCGGCGCTACCTGCAGACCTACGACTACCAACTGCTCGCCGCCGAGCCCCTCGATGAGCCCGTCACGCTGCAGCTGCGCTCACGCACGCAGTACACGGCAGGCCCGCAACAACTCTGGATCACCATGCGTCGACGCGACCTGCGGCTGCCTCCCGACGTCAACGAGCGTTCGCAGGCACTGGCAATCGAGATGCGTGCGCGCGCCGCGGACGAACTCGCCTATGTGAACTCAGTGCTGCAGATGTTTCGCGAGCAGGCGTTCATTTACACGCTCACGCCGCCGCTGCTCAACTACAACTCGGTGGATGATTTCCTGTTCAACACGCGCAGCGGCTTCTGCGGGCATTTCGCTTCCGCCTTCACCATGCTGATGCGCGCGGCCGGCATACCGGCGCGTGTCGTCACCGGTTACCAGGGCGGAGAGCTCAACCGTTTGATGGACTACTACATCGTGCGCCAGTCGGATGCCCATGCGTGGAGCGAGATCTGGCTGGAGGGGCGTGGCTGGGTGCGCGTCGACCCCACCGCAGCCGTTGCACCCGAGCGCATCGAGCGTGGGCTCGCCGGTTCGCTCGGGGCGGATGAGGCCGTTGCGGACCGCTTGCTGCGCGAGTTTGCGTTGCTGCGCGATCTGCGCTTCGCGTGGGACGCCGTGAACACGCTCTGGCGCGAGCGCGTGGTGGAGTTCAACCAGCGCTCCCAGGCACGCCTGCTCGAGTGGCTCGGCTTCGAGCAACCGGACTGGCGGGCGCTGGGCATACTGCTCACCATCGGCGTCGTCCTGGTGCTCGGCGCCATCGCGGCGCAGCTCGGCCGCGAGCTGCAGGTGCGCGAGGCGGACCAGGTGCAGCGTGCGTATGCGAGATACTGCCGGCGCCTCGAGCGGCGCGGCCTTGGGCGACTCCCGCACGAGGGGCCGAGCGACTTCGCTGCGCGAGTGCGCACCACCCGACCCGATCTTGCCAGCGAGGCCGAAGTCATCACTCGCATCTACCTGGAGTTGCGTTACGGCAAGGGCGCAACACCGAGCGCATTGGACGAGCTCATCCATCGCGTGCGCGCCTTCCGTCCCGCCAGCCGCCCGGCCTAGCTTGTCCAGGGCTGTGGCATACTTCTCTGCCCTTGGCAGGAGGCGCCCATGGCCGATCTCAAGACCCAGTTCGCAACCGCGGCGCAGGAAGTGCAGAAGCTCAAGTCACGTCCCTCGAATGATCAATTGCTCGAGCTCTATGCGCTCTACAAGCAGGCGAGCGAGGGCGACGTGAAGGGCAGCCGCCCCGGATTCCTCGATCTCACCGGGCGCGCGAAGTACGACGCGTGGGCGGCAAAAAAAGGTACGGCCGCGGACAAGGCCATGCAGGCGTACGTGGCCGTCGTCGAGAAACTCAAGAAGACCTAGTCATCGCAGCCGCGCCGCTGCCCCCAGCGAATCATCCGTGACCGTAGCCATCGTATTCGCGCTCGCGATGGGCGTGATCGCCGTGCTGCTCGGCCGTCCGCTGTGGCAGGCGCATCAGCGCCGGCAGCTGCGCTCGCGCCCGCTCCCCGACGCCTGGCGCAAGCACCTGGATCGCGCCCTGCCCTTCTATCGAACCCTGCCGGAAGATCTGCGCGTGCGACTCGACGGACTGGTGCAACAGTTCGTCGCCGAAAAGGAGTTCGTCGGCTGCCAGGGACTCGACGTCAGTCTCGAGATGAAGCTCACCATCGCGGCGCAGGCCTGCCTGCTCGTCGCCAACCGCGCAGCGCGCCTGTACGACGACCTGTACTCGGTGCTGATCTACCCGGCGGCCTTCATCGCGCCGGACGAGCATCACGACGAAGCAGGGGTCGTGCACCACCACGAACAGGTGCTCTCCGGCCAGACCTGGGATACGCATCGGGTGATCCTCTCCTGGGATGACGTGCAGGCGAGCGCGCAGCGCAGCGAAGGCTTCAACGTCGTCTACCACGAGTTCGCGCACTACCTCGATGCGGAGGACGGACGAGTGAACGGCGCGCCGTGGCTCGGTGACGCGCGGCATTACGAAAGCTGGTCGAACGTCATGACAGCGGAGTTCGAGAAGTTGCGCGCGGCGGCGGCACGCGACGAGCCGACGCTGATCGATCCGTATGGCGCGGAGAATCCGGCGGAGTTCTTCGCGGTCGCGACCGAGGCGTTCTTCGAACTGCCCGGCGAACTGCGCGACCAGCACCCGGCGCTCTACGAGGAGCTCAGGCGCTACTATCGCCTCGACCCGGCGACCTGGCAGCAGGCCTCGCCGGGTCCTTGACCAGCCAGAGGAGCGCGCCACCCGCCGCGAACAGCACCGCGAGCGAGAGAATCGCCGCACGCGAGCTCCCGGTCACGAGCGCTACCCAACCCATGAGCACCGGTCCGAGCACGGCGGCGAATTTCCCCATCATGTTGAAGAACCCGAAGAACTCGCCTGATTTCTCGCGCGGGACCAGCCGGCCGTAGAAGGATCGGCTCAGGCTCTGGATGCCGCCCTGCACCAGCCCGATGACGATCGCCATCGCATAGAACTCGCCGACGTTATCGAGAAAGTACCCCCACACCGTCGTCGCGAGATACACCGCGATCGCGATGAGAATCCCGGTACGCGCCCCGAGTCGATCGCCCAGCCAGCCAAAGACGAGCGCCGAGGGAAAACCGACGAACTGCGTGATGAGGAGCGCGGTGATCAGGCTCTGCGCTTCGAAGCCGAGCGCGAGACCATAGTCGACTGCCATCTTGATCACGGTATTCACGCCGTCGATGTAGAGCCAGTAGGCGACCAGGAACCACACCAGCTCGCGGTAACTGCGCAGGTGCCCGATGGTGCTCCACAGTTCGCGCCAACCGGCGCGCATCGCGGCGATGGGCGGCAACGCCACCGCCGGACCGCGCTCGCGCACGAACAGCATCGTCGGGATCGTGAATACGGTCCACCAGATCGCCACCGTCACGAAGGACGCACGCACGGCATGCGCTCCGTCCGCCAGGCCGAAGAGCGCGGGCTTGGTGAACATCACGACATTGACGAGAAAGAGCAGCCCGCCACCGAGATAACCGAGCGCGTAACCGTACGCCGAGACCCGGTCGAACTCGCGCTCCTCCGCCACGTCGAGCAGGAGCGAGTCACAGAACGTCGTGCCGCCCGAAAAGCCGACGACTGCCACTGCATAGAAAAGCAACGCCAGCGGCCAGTCACCGCGCTCGACCCAGTAGAGGCCCGCGGTCATCGCCACGCCGATGACGGTAAAGAAGAGGAGCATCTTCACGCGCGTGCCACCGCGGTCTGCGACGGCACCGAGAAGCGGCGCAAGCAGCGCAACCGCCCCGCTCGCGATGCCATTACCGAATCCCAGCCAGGCTGTGCTTACGGTGGGTTGCAAGCCCTCGGCCCAGTATTGCTTGAAGAACAGCGGGAAGAATCCCGCCATCACGGTGGTCGCAAACGCCGAGTTGGCCCAGTCGTAGAGGGCCCACGACAACACCGGGCGGCGCAGAAAGGGCGAGCTCACGCGGCCGTCGCCAGGTGCTCGCGCGTGGTGCGGAAGCGGACGTCCGGCCAGCGCTCTAGGGTGAGCTGCAGATTCACACGCGTCGGGGCAAGGTAGACCAGCGCGCCCGCGTGATCCAACGCCAGGTTGTCGTGCGCTCTCGCCTTGAACTCCTCGAGCTTGGCGGGGTTCGGACAGTCGATCCAGCGCGCGGTGACGACGTTGATGTTGTCGAACACGCACTCGACGCCATACTCATCCTGCAAGCGGAACGCCACCACCTCGAACTGCAGCGGCCCGACCGCGCCCAGAATCAGATCGTTGTTGCGCAGGGGCTTGAAGAGCTGCGTCGCGCCCTCCTCGCACAGCTGCGAGAGTCCCTTTTGCAGCGCCTTCATCCGCAGCGGATCCTTCAGCACCGCGCGGCGGAAGAGCTCCGGCGCGAAGTTGGGAATGCCGGTGAAGGTGAGCCTCTCGCCCTCGGTGAAGGTGTCGCCGATGTTGATGGTGCCGTGGTTGTGCAGGCCGAGGATGTCGCCCGCGCAGGCTTCCTCCGCCTGCGTGCGATCCGCTGCCATGAACGTGAGCGCATCGCTCACCTTGATCTGCTTGTCGAGTCGCACGTGATGCAGGCGCATGCCGCGCTGGTAGCGCCCCGAGCACAGCCGCACGAAGGCGATGCGGTCGCGGTGTCCCGGGTCCATGTTCGCCTGGATCTTGAACACGAACCCCGTGAGCTTGGATTCTCCCGGCTCCACGCGACGCTCGCTGGTCTCACGCGCCCGGGGTCCCGGCGCCTGCTCGACGAAGGACGACAGCAACTCCTCCACGCCGAAATTGTTGATGGCGGAGCCGAAGAACACCGGCGTCTGCCGGCCCGCGAGGTACGCTTCGGCGTCGAAGCGATGCGTGGCGCCGCGCACCAGCTCGATCTCCTCGTGCAGGGCACGCGCCGCGTCGCCGAGGAACTCCTGTGCAGCGGGGCTCGCGAGCTGCTCGATGACGAGATTGCTGCCGGCGCGCCCACGCTCGGCGGCCGTGTACACGTAGATGCGATCTTCCAGGAAGTGGTAGATACCCTTGAGGTCGCGGCCCATCCCGATCGGCCACGTCACCGGCGCGCAAGTGATCTTGAGCACCCGCTCGATCTCATCCAGAAGGCCGATCGGTTCGCGCCCGTCGCGGTCGAGCTTGTTGATGAAGGTCATGATCGGCGTGTCGCGCAGGCGGCACACCTCCATCAGCTTGATGGTGCGCTCCTCCACGCCCTTGGCGCAGTCGATCACCATGAGCGCCGAGTCCACCGCCGAGAGCGTGCGGTAGGTGTCCTCGGAGAAATCCTCATGGCCCGGCGTGTCGAGCAGGTTGACGATCCGCTCGCGATACGGGAACTGCATGACCGATGAGGTCACGGAGATGCCGCGCTGCTGTTCGAGGCGCATCCAGTCCGAGGTGGCGTGACGCGAGGCCTTGCGCCCCTTCACCGTACCCGCCATCTGGATGGCGCCGCCGAAGAGCAGCAGCTTCTCGGTGAGCGTGGTCTTGCCGGCGTCGGGATGCGAAATGATCGCGAAGGTGCGTCGCCGCGCGACGTCAGCGGGAAGCTCGGACATGATGCGGAAACGCCGGCCGGAAAAGGGCGCGCATTGTATCAGCGCATCGTCATCGTTGGCGCGTCGCGGCGCTGGCGCGCGAGGCCAGGTCGAGACGCAGCACGGCGGCATCTTCCCGGCCTCCGACCGCCTGGTAGTAACCACGCCGCGTCCCCACCTGCTCGAAGCCCGCGGCCTGGTACAGCCGGATCGCCGCGAGATTCGAGGGACGCACTTCCAGGAACGCTTCCAGCATGCCCGCGGCGTACGCGCGGTCGAGGAGATAAGCGAGCATGCGCGCGCCGATGCCGCGGCACCGCAGGTCGGAGCGCACGCAGATGTTGAGCACGTGCGCCTCGCCCGCTCCCGCCGACATGATGCCGAAGCCGACCACGGTGCCAGCGAGATCGATTACGCGGCACAGATAGCCGACGCGCAGGCAGTCGCGGAAGATGCCCTCGCTCCACGGGAACAGGTACGCCTCGCGCTCGAGCGCGACCACCGTCGTGACGTCGGCCTCGAGCATCGGCCGGATGGCGATCTCCGGCAGCGGGATTTCATTTCTAGCCGTGGCCACGCGCGAGGACGTCCTTGGCAAACAGCAGATCCGCCCATGCCTTGCGCTTTTCGCCGGGAGAGCGCAGCAGGTAGGCCGGATGATAAGTCACGACCACGGGTATCGCGCGTGGCCCGAAGTGATAGAGGCGGCCGCGCATGCGTCCGATCGGCGTATCGGTCTGCAGCAGGTTCTGCGCAGCGATGCGCCCCACGACCAGGATGAGGCGTGGCGAGATGAGCTCGATCTGGCGCTCGAGGTACGGCGTGCAATGGGCCGCCTCCTCCGGCCTGGGGTCGCGGTTGTTCGGCGGCCGGCACTTGAGAATGTTGGCGATGTAGACCTGCGAGCGCTCCAGGCCGATCGCCTTCAACATGCTGGTGAGGAGCTGCCCGGCGCGGCCGACGAAGGGCTCTCCCTGCGCGTCCTCGTCGGCGCCCGGCGCTTCGCCGATCACCATCCACTCGGCCTGCGGGTCACCGACCCCGAATACGGTCTGAGTCCGGGTCTTCTGCAATCCGCACAGCGTGCATCCCGCGACCTGCTGACGCAGCGTCGCCCAATCCATGAGAGCGACCTCGGTCACGTCAGCCTTGCCGGGCGTCATCACGGCAACGTCGGCGTTGCTCGCATCCGCAACCGCCGGGTCGCGCAGGGCGTAGCGCTGCACTTCAAGCTGCGTGAGGTGGTCGGCGTGGCGCGAACTCACGGCCCCGGCTCCGTGTCGACACCATTCGTCTCGTCATGGCCCGTGACGGTGCTGCGTTCCGCGCGCCGCCCGCCCCTGATCATCCACCACACCGGCCCTGACAGCGCGTAAAGACCGAAAAGTATTAGGAGCACCACGGGCGGCTTGATTGCGATCAGCATGAAGGTGAGCGGCACCAGCACGATGTAGCCGAAGGGGATCCGCCCGCCCAGGTTGATGTCCTTGAAACTGTAGTAACTGAAGCGGCTCACCATGAGAGCGCCCGCGAGCACCGTGACCGAGAAGGCGACAACCAGGCCGACCAGGCCCGGCTCGCGCCACTCGCTCGAGAACCACACGAACGCCGCGACGATCGCCGCGGCCGAGGGGCTCGGCAGACCTTCGAAGAAGCGCTTGTCGATCGCGTCGCGCGTGTTGAAGCGCGCGAGCCGCAGACCCGCCGCGACCGCGAAGAAAAACGCCGCGAGCCACCCAGTGCGTCCCCACACCACGCCATACTCGGTGATCCGCGCCACTCCCCACTGGTAGGTGACGATGGCGGGCGCCAGGCCGAAAGAGACCATGTCGGACAGGCTGTCGTACTCCTTGCCGAATGCGCTCTCGGTGCTGGTCCAGCGCGCGACGCGGCCATCGAGCCCGTCGAACACCATGGCCACGAACACCGCGACGCCAGCGCGCTCGAAGTTGCCGTCGATCGCCGCCACGATGGCGTAGAAACCGGCGAACAGCGCGCCGGTGGTGATCAGGTTGGGCACCAGGTAGATGCCGCGACGAACCGGCGCTCGTGAAACGGGCTCTTCCATAGGCGCGCGATCATAGGTCCCCCGGGGAGGACGGCACAATAACGGGTAAGATAAGTGCCTCCCTGGGCCCGCGCCGCGTACGGCGCCCGAGCGTTTCAGCAATGCGACTGTCACAGTTTCCGATCAACACGCTCAAGGAGGTTCCCGCCGACGCGGAGATCGTGAGCCACCAGCTCATGCTGCGCGCGGGTCTCATCCGCCGGCTCGCGGCGGGCCTCTACACGTGGATGCCGGTCGGTCTCAAGGTGCTGCGCAAGGTGGAACGCATCATCCGCGAGGAGATGGATCGCGCGGGCGCGTTCGAGACGTGGATGCCGACCGTCCAGCCGGCGGAGCTGTGGCAGGAGTCAGGGCGCTGGGACCGCTTCGGACCGGAGCTGCTGCGTTTCGAGGATCGCCATCAGCGTTCCTACTGCTACGGGCCGACTCACGAAGAGGTGATCACGGACATCGCGCGCCGCGAACTGAAGAGCTACCGCCAGCTCCCGGTCAACTTCTACCAGATCCAGGTGAAGTTTCGCGACGAGATCCGGCCGCGCTTCGGCGTGATGCGCGCGCGCGAGTTCCTGATGAAGGACGCGTACTCGTTTCATCTCGATGATGCCTCGCTCGCCGAAGGCTACCGCGCGATGTACGACGCCTACTCGCGCATCTTTACGCGCATGAAGCTCAAGTTCCGCGCGGTGCAGGCCGATCCCGGCAGCATCGGCGGCAGCACCTCGCAGGAGTTCCATGTGCTGGCGGACTCGGGCGAGGATGCGATCGTGTTCTCGGATGCCGATGAGTACGCCGCCAACCTCGAGATGGCGGCGGCCCTCCCCCCGCGGCGCCGCGCCCGGGTGCCACCCAGTCTCTCAAGCGCGTGTCGACGCCGGGCGCGCGCACCATGGCGGAAGTGAGCTCGTTCCTGAAGGTCGCGCCGAGCCAGTGCGTGAAGACGCTGCTGGTCGAGGGGAGCGAGGGCGACGTGGTCGCCTGCGTGGTGCGCGGTGACCACGAGCTCAACGCGGTAAAGGCACAGAAGCTCGCCGGCATCGCGAGCCCCTTGCGCATGGCCTCCGCCGAGCGTGTCGCGCAGGCGAGTGGTTGTGAGCCCGGATTCGTGGGGCCGGTCGGTCTCAAGGTCCGCATCTATGCGGACCACAGTGCCGCGCGGCTGGCGGACTTCGTGTGCGGCGCCAACGAGCGCGATGCGCACCTCGCGGGCGTCAACTGGGGACGCGACCTGCCCGATCCGGAAGCAGTCGACCTGCGCAACGTGGTGGCCGGCGATCCGAGCCCGAGCGGCCGCGGCACGCTTGCCATCGCGCGCGGCATAGAAGTCGGTCACATCTTTCAGCTCGGCCGCAAGTACAGTGAAGCCATGAATGCACGCGTGCTCGATGAGCAGGGTCGCGAGATCGCCATGGCGATGGGCTGCTATGGCATCGGCGTCACGCGGGTCGTGGCCGCGGCCATCGAGCAGAACCATGACGAGCGCGGCATCATCTGGCCGGAGCCGATCGCTCCTTTCCAGGTGGTGGTGGTGCCGCTCAACCTGCAGAAATCGGCGCGCGTGCGCGAGGCCGGCGAGCGCCTCTACACAGAACTCAACGCGGCGGGCTTCGAAGTGCTCTACGACGACCGCGATGCCCGCCCCGGCGTGAAGTTTGCCGACGCGGAGCTCCTCGGCATCCCGCACCGCGTGGTCGTGGCCGAACGCGGGCTCGAGTCCGGCCAGCTCGAGTACCGCGGGCGGCGTGACGCGGACTCAAGCAATTTCCCGCTCGGCGATGCTTTGGCTTTCCTGCGTGAGCGCATCAAGACCGATTGAGCCGCGGCTGCTCCTGCGCACCGTGCTGTCGCTGGTGGTGCTCGCCTGTCCCGCGGCCCTTGCCGATCGTCAGCTCGATCCAGAGCTCAAGGCAGTGGTGTCGGCGGCGATCAAGTCCGGCGAGTGCTTTACCGACAAGTACGATGCGGAGGTCTGGTACAAGCTGATGGAGCCGCGGCTGCGCCGCTATGTGAAGGATCACACCGAGCGGGTCGATATCCTCAAGCACACCTACTGCGAGTCGCGCCGTGTCGAGCTTCCGGCCGAGCTGGTGCTGGCGGTCATGGATGTCGAGAGCAGCTTCAACACCTGGGCGGTCTCCTCCGCGGGCGCCCAGGGCCTGATGCAGGTGATGCCCTTCTGGCCGGAACAGCTCGGCATGAAGCGCTATCAGCTCATGCAGGTGCAGCCCAACATCCGCATGGGCTGCGCCATCCTCAAGTACTACTACGATCGTGAGAAGCGCGATGTGCGCAAGGCGCTGGCGCGCTACAACGGCAGCGTGGGACGCCGCGAGTACCCGGACCTGGTGATCTCGCGCTGGACCTCGCGCTGGCGCAGCTGAGGCGCAGCGCCGCTAGCGCGTCGCGAATCCGCGCATCGCATCGTTCGGCTCGTCCACCGCCTCGGCGCCGACGTCGGTGACGTGGGAGGCGCTCGAACCCTTCCACAACGCCGCCAGGAACGATTCGATCGCCGCCGGCGGACCGCACGCCAGCACTTCCACGCGACCGTCGGGAAGATTGAGCGCATAGCCGTCGATGCCGAGCTCGCGCGCCCGCCGCGCGACGGTGGCACGGTAGAAGACACCTTGCACGCGGCCCGACACCAGGCAGCGCCTGCAGACGCGCGTTGCGATCAAGGGGACGTGGCTTTTGAAGCCAGGTTGAGTGCGGTGACAGCCTGTGCGCGCGCTTTCTCGGCCTGGCGGCGCGCCGTGCCATAGTCATGCCGTTGCAGCGCCTGCTCGGCGCTGGACAGCAGCTCGGTCGCCAGCTGGAGAGGTTCCGGTGCACTCTCGGCCGCGCCCGCGGCGCGCGCCGCGCTGATGGCCTGGCGCGCATCGCTCATTTCCTGCACGGGAGCGCCCGCACAGGCTGTGAGTGCCATCATGAGCGCCGTCGCGATCAGGGCGGCGCCGTGTCCTGCAAGAGACCTGCGCATGCTTGTAGTTATAGAGGGATGCGACAATCGACGCTAACAAGCAGGGGACGCACGCGTCAAGCCGCGCGCACCCCTTCAGAATTCTGTTGAATGCACGTGCCGCCCCCGCGAGCAGGTTTCAAGCGGTGGCAACCGCTGCGGGACAGGACGCCGCGCGGCGAGTGTTGTAAGGACGCTGCGACCCAGGGAGATCGACTTGAGCGACATACTCGTTCTGTATTATTCGCGCAAAGGCGCGACCGCCGAGCTGGCACGCCAGGTGTGCCGAGGCATCGAGGGCGCGGGCGCACGCGCCCGGTTGCGCACGGTGCCAGCGGTTGCGTCGGTGACCGAGCGCCTCTCACCCCCGGTGCCCGATCAGGGTGCGCCGTACGCCACGCACGCCGACCTGGAAGCCTGCGCCGGCCTGGTCCTCGGTGGCCCCACCCGGTTCGGCAACATGGCGGCGCCGCTCAAGCACTTTCTCGACGGTACGGGCTCCCTGTGGCTGAGCGGAGTGCTGGCGGGGAAGCCCGCCGGTGTCTTCACCTCTACGCAGTCGATGCATGGCGGGCAGGAGACGACGCTGGTGTCGATGATGCTGCCCCTGCTCCATCACGGCATGTACATCGTCGGGATCCCCTACACCGAGCCCGCGCTACTCAGTACGCGCACGGGTGGCAGCCCCTACGGGGCGAGTCACGTCGCCGGCGACGAACCGGAGGTCCGTCTGACGGAAGAAGAGAAGTCGCTGGCCCAGGTGCTGGGGCGGCGCGTGGCTGGCCTGGCACTGCGCCTCGGAACCGAGGGAGAGGCTTGAGGGAGGTCCGGTCAGACCGCTAGCGCGACAGGGCCAGTTGGTCGATCACCTGCTTGATGAAGGGCACGGTGAGACGTCTCTGGGCGGCGAGTGAGGCGATGTCGAGCGTGTCGAGCAACCCGCACAGGCTGCGCAGATCCCGCGGGAAACGGGTCATCAGGTAATTCGCGGTCTCTTCGGGGAGCTCCAGGCCGCGCGCGCTGGCGTGCAGGGCGAGTGCTGCGAGTTGCTCGCGCTCGCTCAGCGGTCGCAGGCCCAGGACCAGGGCAGCATTCATGCGGGAGGCGAGATCGGGCAGCCGCCACCCCAGGGCGACGGGTGGCGTTGTACCGGCGAGCAGGAGGCTGTGCTGCTGTTCGAGCGCCGCATTGTAAAGAGTGAACAACGCGGCCTCCCACGCGGGCTCACCCGCCGCATGATCGACATCGTCGAAGCACACCACGTCGAGCTGCTCACACCCGGCGATGGCTGCGGGCACCAATCCGGCGCGCGGATCAAGCGGGAAATAGCCCGCCCGGCGCCCCGACCCTCCGCCCGCGTTGCACACGGCCTGCAGCAGGTGAGTCTTGCCGCTCGTCGGCGGCCCCCAGACCCAGACGACCCGCGCACGCTCAGGCAGCGAGCGCAGCTCTTCCACCACCAGCCGGTTCGGCCCGGCGAGGAAATTGGCGAAGGTCGAAAGGTCGGGCCAGCGCACGCCCAACGGCAGCTGCTTCATGGCAGGTCAGGTGCGGCGGGCGCGCGCCACGCCGGCTGCGCGCCGGATGTAGGTGATCACATAGTCGACGCCGCTCACCATCGTCGTTACGAATACCGCGGCCGCCAGCGTCACGACTGCGGACGGCGGCGGCCACCCGAGTCCCAGGCTCGCCACGAGTGCCAGCACGTACACGATCTGTACCCCGGTATTGATCTTGCTCACGATCGTCGCCTGGCCGTGCAGCGGGCCGAAGACGCGCGAATAGACCGCGGCACCGGTACCGATCACCACGTCGCGCGCGACCACGATGACCGCCAGCCACACCGGCGTGTGCCCCGCGACCGCGAGCGCGATGAATACCGTGACCAGCAGCAGCTTGTCCGCCAGGGGGTCGAGGAATTTTCCGAGCTCGGTCGTCCATCCGAAACGCTTGGCCAGGTAGCCGTCGAGCGCGTCCGAGAACGCCGCCAGCGCGAACAGCCAGAGGGTGGCGATGAAGTTGCCTTCGAGCAGCGTGATCGCGACCGGCACCACGAGCACGATGCGCGCCACGCAGATCGCATTTGGCAGCTGGCGCAGGCTCACGGCCGGTAGCGGTAGCTCAACGCCGCGCCGAGCGTGGGATCCGCACCGTCCTGTGTGGACGCGAGCCGCGCACCCAGTTCGATCGCGCGTGCGAGACGCGCCGCATCGCCACGCACCTGCGCACGATAGACCACGGTATCGCCGGCGAGCTCATCGACGCTCAGCGAGCGAATCAGCGTCAGGGACTCGAGATAGCTGGTCACCTGCGCATAGGCGGCGAGCCCGCCGATTCCGCTCACGCTGATGAGTACCGGCGTGTCGCCCTGCGCGCCACCCGCCGCGAACACGCCCGCGAACTTGTCCGCGGCGCCCTGCGGACCCTCCTCGAGCGAGCCGCGCCATTCGCTGCTCTCGCTCGCCGTAGAGCAATGTCCAGCGCACCTGCCAGCCACCGGCCGACGAGCGGTTCGCCCGACCGACGAGCACTGCGTCCGCGCCATGCTCCGCGCCCGTGGCGCGCAGGGTCTCGGTAGACCCACTCCAGACGTCGGCGAAAGCCAGGCCACCACTGCTCCCGGGCCAGATCAGCGGCAGCCCCCGCAGCGCCGCGCTGCGCTCGAGCGCACGCCTGGGCTCCGAGTCCGTCTGTCCATCGATGAGCGAGCGACGCGCGCCGTCCTCGGCTGCCAACCACACGAGAGTACCGGGACGCTCGTGACCCCAAAGCGGCTGACCGGTCGCGGCGATCGAGCGCTCGAGCCGGACGCCGTCGAAGCCCACGAAAAACTGGTTGCTGCCCACGACGCGAAACTGCTGCACGTAGCGGCGCGCATCGTTGACCAGGGACGCAAGCGCCGGCTCGGAGGCGGCGTCGCGCTGACCCGTGACGCGCACCAGCACCTGGCGCATCGCCTCCTGCAATGCCGCCGCCTGGCCAGCCTCGGAGCGGTCGGCGAGCGGCACCGTGGCCTCGAACAGGTGCGTGACCGTCGCCGCGCCGGCGGCTCCGCAGAAGCCGAGACCCGCCGACACGACCAGGAACACAGTGCAAGTACTGCGCGCGAGCAGCTGGCGCAGACAGGCGTTGAACAGCATTCGTGTAAAATACCACAGGCTCCCCGGAGCGAGCTTTCACCGGATTCCTCCAACGAGTTGCGCACACCGCGAAATGACTGCCCGCGTTCCTATCACCTATCGCGACGCCGGCGTCGACATCGACGCGGGCGACGAACTCGTCGAACGCATCAAGCCCGTCGTCAAGCGCACCATGCGCCAGGAAGTGCTCGGCGGCATCGGCGGCTTCGGCGCGCTGGTCGAAGTGCCGCTCGATCGCTATCGCCAGCCGGTGCTGGTGTCCGGCACCGACGGCGTCGGCACCAAGCTGCGGCTGGCCATCGACACCGGCCGGCACGACAAGATCGGCATCGACCTGGTCGCCATGTGCGCCAACGACATCGTCGTGTCGGGCGCCGAGCCGCTGTTCTTCCTCGACTACTACGCCACCGGCAAGCTGCGCGTCGACGTCGCCGAGGCGGTGATCCGCGGCATCGCCGAAGGCTGCGAGCTGGCCGGCGCCGCGCTGGTCGGCGGCGAGACCGCCGAGATGCCCGGCATGTATCACGGCGACGACTACGACCTCGCCGGCTTCTGCGTCGGCGTCGTCGAGAAGGACGCGCATCATCGACGGCACGCCGCACGCGCGCCGGGCGACGTGGTCATCGGCCTGCGCCTCCTCCGGCCCGCACTCGAACGGCTATTCGCTGATCCGCAAGCTGATCGCGGTCGCCGGTGCCGACGACACGACACGCAGCTCGACGGCGAGTCGCTGTTCGACCGCCTGCTCACGCCGACGCGCATCTACGTGAAGTCGATGCTGGCGCTGCGCGCAGAAGGTCCACGTGCAGGGCTTCGCGCACATCACCGGCGGCGGCCTCACCGACAACATTCCGCGCGTGCTGCCCGACGGCCTCGAAGTGCGTGCTGCAGCGCCGCAGCTGGGCGCGCGATCCGGTGTTCGACTGGCTGCGCAGCGACCGGCAAGATCGCCGACGCGGAGATGTACCGCACCTTCAACTGCGGCATCGGCATGATCGTCGTGGTCGCCGCCGCGCGACGTCGACGCGGCGCTCGCCAGCTCTGACGGCAGCCGGCGAAACCGCCAGCGTCATCGGCGAGGTCCGCGCGCGGCACGCGCGGCGTGGTCATCGAGGAATGACCGGCGCGGCGCGTGCCGCTGCCGTCGCCGTCCTCATTTCCGGCCGCGGCAGCAACATGGAAGCCATCGCGCGCGCCGCGCGCAGCGGCCAGCTCGCCGTATCGCGTAGTTACGTGGTGATCGCCGATCGCCGACGCGCCGGCGGCCTGGCGCGCGCCGCGGCGCTCGGCATTCCGACCGCCGTCGTGCCGGTCGAGCGAGTTCGCCGATCGCGCCACTTCGATCGCGGCGCTCGCGCGCCGAGCTCGACGCCAGCGGCGCCGGGCTCGTGGCGCTGGCCGGCTTCATGCGCATCCTGTCGGCGCGAATTCGTGCACGCGTTTCGCGGGCCGGCTGCTCAACATCCATCCCTCGCTGCTGCCGAAGTACAAGGGCCTGGATACGCACGCGCGCGTGCTCGCGGCGGGCGATTCGCGAGCACGGCGCCAGCGTGCATTTCGTCACCGCCGAGCTCGACGGCGGGCCGGTGGTCATGCAGGGGCGGGTTCCGGTCCGTGCCGGCGGACACGCAGGCGACGCTTTCAGCGCGCGTTCATGCGCTAGGAACACATCATCTATCCGCATGTCATTGCTGGTACTGCATCGCCGCCGGCGTGTCGAATGGCGCAACGGCCGCGTGTGCTTCGACGGCGCAGCCGCTGCTGGCGCCGACCGCTGCATCGAGGAAAGCGATGCGGCTGCCTGAAGATCGCTGCTACTGGCCCTGCTGCTGTCGCTCGACCGCGCGGCGCGATCGCGGCCGACGCCGTCGCGTCGCTGAAGCCGTTTCGCGCCACGCTACGCCGTCGTATGGAAAGGGCATCACCGCCGGCACCACCGACGCTCGAGCTCGACGCGCGGCTCCGACGGCCAGTTACATCTATGCCTCGCGTGGCAACGCGCGCGGCATGTTTCGCATGCCGTGTTCCGCGATGCGATCACGCAGACCAGCAGCGTTCGACGTCATCGACGGGCGCGTGCGTGCCGATGCGCGTTCGCGCGGACGATGGCTCGAGCGACAAGAGCGCGACATCAGCCTCGATTTCGACTGGCAGCGCAAGCGCGTCACCGGCGTGGCCAAGGACGAGACGGTCGACCTCGAGCTGCCCGAGCGGGCGCGCAGGACGCGATGTCGATGCAGATCGCGCTCGCTGCGCGACCTGCTGCGCGGCGCAAGCCCGGAGAGCACCGTGCTGGCTCGATCGACGCCGACAAGATCAAGGACTACGAGCTACACGTCGAAGGCAACGCGCGCATCGAAACCGCGCTCGGCGAGCTCGACACCGTGATCTATCACCAGCAGGCGCGCCGGCTCGAGACGCCTGACGCGCACCTGGGTGGCGCCGGCGCTGGGCTATCTGCCGGCGTCGCGGCCGAACAGCGTCACGCGGCAAGGCAAGTGTCGAGTTCGACGCTGATGGACATCCGAGCACGCGCTCGATCGCGGTATGAGCGCAGCACTCCTACGTCTTCGGCAGCGTCACGCCGCGTCTGGCCCTGGTACTTGCCGCCGCGGTCCTTGTACGAGGTCTCGCAGACCTCGTCGGACTCGAAGAACAGCATCTGCGCCACGCCCTCGTTGGCGTAGATCTTCGCGGGCAGCGGCGTGGTGTTGGAGAACTCGAGCGTCACGTGCCCTTCCCACTCCGGCTCGAGCGGCGTCACGTTGACGATGATGCCGCAGCGCGCGTAGGTCGACTTGCCGAGGCAGATCGTCAGCACGTTGCGCGGGATGCGGAAGTACTCGACGGTGCGCGCCAGCGCGAAGGAATTCGGCGGAATGATGCACACGTCCGCCGTGCACGTCGACGAAGCTCTTCTCGTCGAAGTTCTTCGGATCGACGATGGTCGAATTGATGTTGGTGAAGATCTTGAATTCGTCGCGCGCAGCGCACGTCGTAGCCGTAGCTCGAGGTGCCGTAGGAGACGATCTTGCTGGCCGTCGGCGCTCGCGCACCTGCTCCGCGCGCGAACGGCTCGATCATCTCGCTGCTCGCCGCCATGCGGCGGATCCAGTGGTCGGACTTGATGCTCATCGCAGATCCTCTAGCTTTCTTCGACGACGATCTTGGGGAACAGGCGTCGAGCGGTCCTTGCGCGCGGCGCGCGAGCGCGCCGCGGTGCGGCGCGCCATGTCGAAGTAAGGCGCGCGCGTGCGGCGCTGTCCGGCGCGGCGACGACCGTCGGCGCGCCGCCGTCCGCCTGCTCGCGGATGCGGATGTCGAGCGGCAGCTCGCCCAGCAGCTCGACGCCGTATTGCGCGGCCATGCGCGCGCCGCCGCCGGCGCCGAACATGTGCTCCTCGTGGCCGCAGTTGCTGCACACGTGCGTGCTCATGTTCTCGACGATGCCGAGCACCGGCACGTTGACCTTCTCGAACATCTTGAGACCCTTGCGGGCGTCGAGCGAGCGCGATGTCCTGCGGCGTCGTGACGATGACGGCGCCGCTCACCGGCACGCGCTGCGACAGCGTGAGCTGGATGTCGCCGGTGCCGGGCGGCATGTCGACGACCAGGTAGTCGAGCTCGCCCCAGTGCGTGTCGCCGAGCAGCTGCGTCAGCGCCTGGGTCACCATCGGCCCGCGCCAGACCATCGGCTGCTCGGCGTCGATCAGGAAGCCGATCGACATCGCCTCGACGCCGTGAGCCGCGCAGCGGCTCGATGCGTCTTGCCGTCGCGGCTGAGCCGGGCGCTGGCCCGCGCAGGCCCAGCATGATGCGGCTGGCTCGGACCGTAGATGTCGGCGTCGAGCAGTGCCGACCCGCGCGCCCTGCGCGGCCCAGCGCGAGCGCCAGATTCGCCGCAATCGTGGACTTGCCGACGCCGCCCTTGCCGGAGGCGACCGCGACGATGTTGCGGATCCCCTGGAGCGGCGCAGATTGGCGCTGCACGGCATGCGCGAGTGATCTCGCTCGAGTCGACCTCGATGTCGAGCTGCGGCGCCCGCCGAGCCGGCGGCGACATGGGCCGGCCGAGCGCCGCGCGCGAGCTCGTCGCCGATAGTCCGCCGCCGGAAAGCCCAGAGCGACGCGAACGTCGAGCCCGATCACCGTCGAGCTCGCGCCGAGCGCGACGGCGCTGCGCGCTCGCCCAGGGTCTGTCCGAGATAGGGATCACGGATACGTCTTCGACCAGTGCGCGAAATTCGGCGGCAGCGCTGAGTTCATCAGTCATGGTGCGCACGGTCAGCCGGGACAGGAGGGCGCGGCATTGTAGCGAACAGCCGTGCGCTGATGGTCCGGATCGGCTGTAGCGACGGACATGTGGCATAATTTTTGTAGCACGGTTCGCCGGATACGAGTGACGGCAGGCTTGCTCGAGGTCGCGCACGCGCCTTCGTGGCATAATCGTCGCGGCCGCAGCGAATCATGACTGGACGCATGAGTTTTTTCACCAACATGCGGGCTGAGCGGTTGATCACGGAGCATCAAGGCGAGCGGCGACGCCGCCGCTCCGCAACGCCAGAAGGCCATCGCCGAAGCTGCGCGAGCTCGGCCCGGCGCCATCGAACCCGTCATCGACGCGCTGGCCGATCGCCGACAAGAACGCGACAGCTGGCCTACGTCGAGGTGCTGACCGCGCTCGTCGACCAGAAGACCTTTCCGAAGTTCATCGAGCCGGCCTGGTCGACGGCAGCCCGCGCGTGGTCGCCGGCGTCGCCTGGGCGCTGTCGAGCAGCCACGACTATCCGCCGACCATGCTGCTCGACGCTCCTGGCTCACCGAAGGCGTCGCCAAGCCGGCGGTGCTCGACGTCATCACCGCGCACGAAGGCGCGCTTCTCGGTGCGCGAACTGCTGCACGGCGGCCTACAAGCAGGAAGCCAACGAAAAGGCGGCGCTGTTCCGCATCCTCGGCGAGCTCGCCGACGAGCAGTCGATCGCCGGAGCTGATCAGCCGCCTCGAGGGCAAGGACCCGGTCGCGCGCGCTGCACATCATCAACATCCTGTCGCGCTTCACCGACCGGAGGTCTCAGCGGCGCTGCAGACAGCAGCTCAAGGACCCCAACAAGCTGATCCGCCAGGCCGCCCTCGCCGCGCTCGCGCAAGATGGACGGCCCGATCGACATCGAGCTGGTCTGCGAGCTGCTGCGCGACCCGGAAATCGACGTGCAGAACAAGGCCATCGACGTCGTGATCCGCGCCAACGATCCGGACACGATGCAAGTACCTGATCGACGGTGCTCAAGGACGAGAACGAATACGCGCGCCGCGCCGCGGTCGAAGTGCTCAACGAGATCGGCACGCCGAAGTCGGTCAAGCACCTGCTGGAAGTCGATCGCGGACGACGACTGGTGGGTGCGCAGCCGCGCCGCCGACGCGCTCGGCAAGATCGGCGGGCCGAAGGTCGTCGAAGCCGTGCTCGCAGCTGGTCGGCGACGAGGACGAGGACATCCGTCGCGCCGCGATCGAGATCCTCAACCAGACCAAGGACGATCGCGCCGTCAACCACCTGATCGAGGCCACCAAGGACAAGGACTGGTGGGTCAGCGAGCGCGCCGTCGACGCGCTGGCCGAAATCGGCAGCAAGAAGGCGGTGCCGCGGCTGCATCGAGATGCTGCAGCCGGAGAACGCGCGCAGTCGCTGCCGATGGTCGTGCGCGCGCTCGGCAAGCTCGGCGACCGCAAGGTCATCGAGCCGGTGCTGCCGACTGCTCGACCGGCCGGAGAAGGAGATCCAGCGTCGAGGCGATCAGCGCGCTCGCCAAGCTCGCCGACGAGCGCCGGCCGACAGCGTGCGCGCTACATCCAGCTGCAGGCGCAGCAGACCAACGACCGGACGACGCCGATCCAGCAGGCCGCGATGCGCGCGCTGCGACGGAGATCGACAACCGCTACTCGAGCACGGCGGTCGCGTCGCGCGCGCAGCAGCCAACGTGAAGGCGGCGAAGATGCGCCGAGCCCGCCAAGCACGCTGCTGATCGAGACAAGCGCGAGCGTCGAAGCGGTCGTCAAGAAGGCGCGAGAAGCCGAGGCGACGGCCGCAGAAGCTCGACATCACGACGCTCAAGCCCGGCGACATCATCGAGGGCCGCTACAAGTTCATCGAGAAGATCGGCAAGGGCGCGTTCGGCACGGTGCTGCTGATGGAAGACACCGTCGTCGACGAGCGGCTGATCCTCAAGTTCCTGAACCCGAACGTCTCGGAGGACGAAGAGATGATGAAGCGCTTCGTGCATGAGCTGCGCTACTCGCGCAAGATCACGCACCAGCAACGTCATCCGCATCTACGACTTCCTGTACATCCGCGGCAACTACGCCATCTCGATGGAGTACTTCCCCTCGCACACGCTCGGCAGCGAGATCGTCAACGAGAAGCCGCATGCCGCTGCACGCGCGCGCTCCAGCTTCGGCATCGACATCTGCACCGGCATGGCGGTCGCGCACCAGGTCGGCATCGTGCATCGCGACCTGAAGCCCGCGAACGTGCTGATCAACAACGAAGGCCTGCTCAAGATCGTGGACTTCGGCGTCGCCGCCGCGCAGCGCGAAGGCGACACGCAGCTCACCAAGACCGGCTACGTCATCGGCTCGCCGAAGTACATGGCGCCGGAGCAGATCCTCGGCAAGAAAGTCGACCAGCGCGCCGACGTCTACAGCGCTCGGCGTGATCCTGTACGAAATGATGACCGGCGTGCCGCCCTACGCCGCGGCGATCACATGTCGGTCATGTACCAGCACGTGCAGGGCAAGGCGCGCCCGCCGCACGAGATCAACCCGGCGCTGCCGCCGGCGCTGCCCGAAGCTCATCATGCAGGCCATGTCGGTCGACAAGAAGAAGCGCTTCACCAGACCATGGACGAACTGCGGCTCGCGCTCGAGAAGTTCCTGTGACCCGCCGCACAACCGACGGGCACTAACCATCCCCTGGCGATTGCTTCGTTGAGCCGCCACCGACTACAGTGACGCCCCGTACTGCTTGGCGAGCTGACTCGAATGGCCACGCATCGACGCATTCCTGAAGCTCGGCATCGCACCAGGGCTGCTCCGACGTGCACCTGGCCGTCGGCGTGCCGCCGATGCTGCGCATGAACGGCGACCTCATGCCGATCAAGTTCCGCGACGTCGGCGACGCGGAGCTCGAGAGCTACCTCACCGAGATCTTCACCAAGACGCAGCACGAACGCTTCGCGCAAGGGCAACGACCTCGACTTCTCCTACGTGTCGGCGGACGGCGGGCGCTTCCGCGTCAACGTGTTCCGCAAGGAGACCGGCGTCGGCGCGACGTTCCGCGCGATTCCGCAGCGACATCCCGAGCATCGACCGGCTCGCGCTGCCGCCGATCGTCAAGAAGCTCTGCGACTACCACCAGGGCATGATCCTGGTGACCGGCGCGACCGGCACCGGCAAGTCGACCACGCTCGCGGCGATGATCGATCACCTGAACACGACGCGCCGCCTCAACATCATCAGCCTCGAAGATCCGATCGAGTTCGTCCACCGCAGCAAGCAGAGCCAGGTCATCCAGCGCGAGCTCGGCACGCACATCTCCGTCGTTCGCCGAAGGCGTGCGCGCCGCCATGCGCGAGGACCCCGACGTCATCCTGGTCGGCGAGTTGCGCGACGCCGAAACGATTTCGATGGCGATGACCGCCGCCGAAACCGGCCACCTGGTGCTCGGCACGCTGCACACCACCGGCGCGGTCAAGACCATCGACCGCATCATCGACGCGCTGCCGATCGGACGAGCGCGAGCAGACCAAGAGCTTCCTGTCGCAGAGCCTGATCGCCGTGATCACGCAGATCCTGGTGAAGACCGCCGACCAGCGCGGCCGCAAGGCCATCTGCGAAATCATGGTGCATGACGCGCGCGATCGCCAAGCTCATCATGACCGACCAGACGCACCAGATTCCGAACCAGATGCAGACCGGCAAGGACCTCGGCATGCAGCTGCTCGACCAGGCGCTGCTCGGCGATCTGCAGGCCAAGGAAATCGATCCGGACGACGCGGTCGCCTACGCGAGCGACAAGCGCCTGTTCCAGCGCTACGTCACCGACACGAGCGTTCTGCCGAAGCTCGATCTCGCCACGGGCCTGACACACGGCCAGCGGAGCGGCGGCACAGCAGCCGTACGTGCCGCGGCGCATCGACGAATACCTGAAGGAAGTGCTGAGCCGCAAGGGCTCGGACCTGCACTTCATCGCCGGCGATCCGCCGCGCATCCGCCTGTACGGCGACCTGCAGCCGCTGCGCCCGGAGCGTCTCGACGCCGAGTTCGTGCGAGAGACGCTGCTACGAGATCATGCCGCGCAAGGCCGCGCGCAGCGCTTCGAGGAGAAGGACGGCGCCGACTTCGCCTACATCATGCGGGAGTCGGCCGCTTCCGCGTCAACGTGATGCGGCAGCTGAACGGCATGGGCGCGGTGTGCGCGCCATTCCGTCCAAGGCGCTGACGCTCGAGCAGCTCAACATGCCGCGACGCGGTGCGCAACCTGTGCCGCGTCAACAACGGCCTGATCCTGGTCACCGGCAAGACCGGCTCCGGCAAGTCGACCACGCTCGCCGCGATGATCGACGACATCAACTCGCGCATGAAGGGTCACATCCTCACGATCGAAGATCCGATCGAGTTCGTGCACCCGCGCAAGAACTGCCTGATCAGCCAGCGCGAGGTCGGCGTGCACAGCCCGGCGCTTCGCCGCGGCGCTGCAGTCGGCCTTGCGCGAAGATCCCGACGTGATGCTGGTCGGCGAGTTGCGCGACTACGAGACCATGAGCATCGCGGTCACCGCGGCCGAGATGGGCATCCTCGTGATGGGCACGCTGCACACCAACGGCGCCGCGCCGACCGTCGATCGCATGGTCAACGTCTTCCCGGCCGACAAGCAGCAGCACGTGCGCACCATGCTTTCGACCTCGCTGCGCGGCGTGATCTCGCAGCAGCTGCTGCAGAAGGCCGACAAGCCCGGCCGCGTCGCGGCGCTCGAGATCCTGGTGAACACGCCGGCGGTCTCGAACCTGATCCGCCAGGGCAAGCTCGACCAGCTCGAGAACACCATGCAGAGCGGCGCGCAGCACGGCATGCGCACCATGGACAACGCCATCCAGGAGCTGCTCGACCAGGCGCATGATCACCGGCAAAGAGGCCTACAAGAAGGGCATCAACAAGGCGAAGTTCGAGCCCGTGAAGGACAGCGAGCTGAGCGCGCCGAAGCCGCTACCGTGCCCGGGCTCGCGCACGGAATAGCCGGCACCGCTTTCGCTACGATCATTCCGCGGCAATGCAGCCGTCCCTCCGCCAGCGGCTGCCCGTGCCCCGCAAGATCTTCGTCACGAGCGCGCTGCCGTACGCCAACGGCCCGTTCCACATCGGCCACATCATCGAGTACATCCAGGCCGACATCTGGGTGCGCTTCCAGCGCATGCAGGGTCACGAGGTGCACTTCGTCGTGCGCCGACGACACGCACGGCGCGCCGATCATGATCAAGGCGGAGGCCGAAGGCATCACGCCCGAGGAGCTGATCGCGCGCATCGCCGCCGAGCGGCCGCAGTACCTCGAGGGCTTTCACCTCAGCTTCGACCACTGGCACTCGACGCACTCGCCGGAGAACGTCGAGCTGTCGCAGCGACATCTACCGCAAGCTCAAGGCGGCGGGCCTGATCTACCGCAAGCCGGTCGAGCAGTTCTACGACCCGGTGAAGCAGATGTTCCTGCCGGATCGCTACATCAAGGGCGAATGCCCGGTCTGCCATTCGAAGGATCAGTACGGCGATGCCTGCGAGAACTGCAGCTCCGTCTACGCGCCGACCGACCTGATCAATCCGTACTCGACGCTGTCGGGCGCCGCGCCGGTGCGCAAGAGCTCCGAGCACTACTTCTTCCGGCTCTCCGATCCGAAGTGCGTCGAGTTCCTGAAGGGCTGGCTCGAGCGCGCCGGGCCGGCTGCAGCCGCAGGTCGCGCAACAAGGCGCGCGAATGGTTCGAGCGGCAGGGCGAGCAGGAGCTCGGCGACTGGGACATCTCGCGCGACGCGCCCTACTTCGGCATCCCGATCCCGGACGCGCCCGGCAAGTATTTCTACGTGTGGCTCGACGCGCCGATCGGCTATCTCGCGTGCGCTCAAGAACTACTTCGACAGCGGCAAGGCGCGCGCAATGGCGAGCGCGCAGCTTCGAGGAATTCCTCGCCGCGACCGCGACACCGAGCAGATCCACTTCATCGGCAAGGACATCATCTACTTTCACACGCTGTTCTGGCCGGCGATGCTCAAGTTCGCGGGCCGCCAAGGTGCCCGACCACGTGTACGTGCACGGCTTCATCACCTCTCCGGCGCGAAGATGTCGAAGTCGCGCGGCACCGGCCTGAGCCCGCTGCGCTACCTCGAGGTCGGCATGAACCCGGAGTGGCTGCGCTACTACATCGCCGCCAAGCTCAACGCCAACGTCGAGGACATCGACTTCACCGCCGAAGACTTCGTGGCGCGCGTCAACAGCGACCTGGTCGGCAAGTACGTCAACATCGCGAGCCGCACCGCCGGTTTCATCAGCAAGCGCTTCGGCGGCAAGCTCCTGCCGGTCGACGGCGCGCGGCCCGTGGCAACTTCAAAGTGGGCGCGGCTCGCGATCGAGGCCGAACCGGGGATCCGGCGTCACTACGAAGAACGCGAGTTCGGCAAGGTCACGCGCGAAGTCATGGAACTCGCCGATCGCATGAACGAAGCGATCAACGAGGAACAGCCGTGGGTACTCGCCAAGGATCCCGCGCAGGAGCGGCGGCTGTGGGAGGTGTGCTCCGATTGCATGGACGCTTTCCGCAGGCTTACGCTCTTCCTCGCGCCGATCCTGCCCGCCACCGCGGAACGCGCCGCCGCCATGCTGGGGCTCGAGTTGCCGCTGCGCTGGGCGCAGTTGCGCGAGGCTGCGCCGCCCACCATCAAACCCTACGAGCACCTCATGCAGAGAGTCGACCCGAAGCAGATTGACGCGTTGTTCGAGAGCGCGGAGGAAGGCGCAAAAGCAGCTTCCGCCGGGCCACCGAAGGTTTCGATCGAGGATTTCAACAAGCTCGACCTGCGCGTCGCCCGGATCGAGCGCGCGGAGGCCGTCGAAGGCGCGGACAAGCTCCTGAAACTCACGCTCGATCTCGGTGGCGAGAAAAAGAGCGTGTTCGCCGGCATTCGCGGCGCCTACGACCCGGCGCAGCTCGAGGGTCGCTTGGCCGTGGTGGTCGCGAACCTCGAGCCGCGCAAGATGCGCTTTGGAGTTTCCGAGGGCATGGTGCTCGCGGCCAGTGCCGAAGGGGCCGGCGTTTTTCTCCTGGCGCCGGATGTCGGGGCGCAACCCGGCATGAAAGTGAAGTGACCGCCGAGAACGACTGCGACCTCATCGACGCCATCGATGCATTGCTGCCGCAGACGCAGTGCACGCGCTGCGGCTATGCAGGCTGCCGTCCGTACGCGGAGGCGGTGGCGAGCGGCCAGGCCGGGATCAACCAGTGCCCGCCGGGCGGCGACGCCACGATTCGTGCGCTCGCCGCGCGACTGGGTCGCGAGTATCGCGCCCTCGACCCGGCCAACGGCATCGAGCAGGGCCCGCGGGTCGCCGTGATCGATGAAGAGCGCTGCATCGGCTGCGCCAAGTGCCTTCCGGCCTGCCCGGTCGACGCGATCGTCGGCGCTCAGAGGTTCATGCACACGGTGCTGAGTGCACAGTGCAACGGCTGTGAGCTGTGCCTGCCGCCGTGCCCGGTCGATTGCATCGACATGCGCCCGCTCATCGATGCGCACGGTGAACCGCTCCCGGTCAGCGGTTTCCCGCAACTGCAGGTTGAGGCAGCCGAGCATCGCCGGCGTTACGAGGCGCACCTTTCGCGCCTGGCAGCACGGCAAGCCGAGCGGCAAGAGATGCTCGCCCATAAGAAACGGCTGGCCGGCGCCCGGCCAAAGAATCTCACTGCCCAATGACGCCCGCGGCGCGGCGCGAGATTTTCGCCCGGCTCCAGGCAGCCGACCCGACGCCGCGCACCGAGCTCGACTACGCGACGCCGTTCCAGCTGCTGGTCGCCGTGATTCTCTCCGCACAGGCGACCGACAAGAGCGTGAATCGCGCCACCGCCAGCCTGTTTCGCGACGCGCCTACGCCCGCGGCGATGCTCGCACTCGGCGTCGGCGGGTTGTCGCGCTACATCCAGTCGATCGGCCTGTACAACACCAAGGCGCGCAACGTCATCGAGACCTGCCGCATCCTCGTCGAACGCTTCGGCGGCGAAGTACCCGCGCGATCGCGAATCGCTGGAGTCGCTTCCCGGTGTGGGCCGCAAGACGGCGAACGTGGTGCTCAATGTCGCGTTCGGCGAGCCGACGATCGCGGTCGACACGCACATTTTCCGCGTGGCCAACCGCCTGGGCCTCGCGCCAGGCCGAACGCCGCTTGAAGTCGAGGAACGCCTGCTCGAAGTCGTGCCCGAGCCCTACCGCCAGCACGCCCACCACTGGCTCATCCTTCACGGCCGTTACGTCTGCACGGCGCGCGTACCCGGTTGCCCCGAATGCCGGCTCATTGATCTGTGCGAGTTTCGCGAGAAAACGCCCGCTCCTGGCGCACCGCCTGCGCGCAGCCGCGCCCGCGCGGCGCCCAGCCTAAAACAGGCTCGAACCCGGCGTGCGCCGGCGCGCGGGAAGTGAGATGCCGCTCTTTCATACGCAGAGCCGCCAGGAATTGCGCAAGGCGTACGTCTCCGCATGGCGCAAGGCGCAAGCGGGCGACACGCTCACGCCACTCGAAGCGCAGATCGCGCATGTCGTGGCGGAGCACCCCGAGTACCAGGCGGTGCTCGAGGGGCCGGACGAATGGCTCGCTGCGCAGTTTCTGCCCGAGTCGGACGGCGAGAATCCTTTTCTGCATCTCGGGATGCACCTCGCCCTGCGCGAGCAGGTGAGCACCGATCGGCCCGCGGGCATCGCGCACGTTCACGCGCTCCTGAGCGCAAGCCTCGGATCGCCCCACGAAGCGGAGCACCGGATGTTCGAGGTGCTGGGCGAGACGCTGTGGGAAGCGGCCCGAGCAGGAAGGGCGCCTGATGAGTCGGCTTATCTGGAGCGCTTGCGCCGCTTGACCAAGGAGTGATCGGCGTGCCGGCTCAGCTGCGCCGGTCGTGACGAGCGGCGACGCGCGCGCTGCCGTCGCCCCGCCGCACAACTCCCACCACCACGCCCTCGATGATCAGCGACTCGGTCTTCAGGTCGACGCGGATCGGAGTGAAATCGCTGTTCTCGGGCAGCAGCCACACGATCGTGCCTTCCTGCCGGTAACGCTTGACCGTCACTTCGTTTTCGAGGCGCGCGACCACGATCTGCCGGTTGCGCACCTCGGGGGTGCGGTGCACGGCCACGAAATCCCCGTCGAGGATGCCAGCGTCACGCATGCTCATGCCGCTCACCTTGAGCAGGTAGTGCGGGCGCGGTTGAAACAGCTCGGGATCTATCTGATAGCGCCCCTCGACATGCTCCTCGGCCAGGATCGGCCGACCGGCGGCGACGCGTCCAACCAGTGGCAGGCCGAGTTGCTCGCGCAACGTATCCTTGAGCTGGATACCGCGCGACGCGCCGGGGATGAGGTCGATGACACCCTTGCGTTGCAGCGCGCGCAGATGCTCTTCCGCGGCGTTGGCCGACCTGAAACCGAGCTCACGCGCGATCTCGGCGCGCGTCGGCGGCATACCCGACTCCGACAGATGCGATTGGATCAGGCGCAGGACCTGCGTCTGGCGAGGCGTCAGGTCGGACATGGCAGGTCTTGCGGCGGTTTCATGACTGTAATTATATACAGTCAGGCTGCACTGGCAAGTCGTGCGGGTATTTCGTGCATGAGGCGCCCCGCAGGACGGCCGCGCACCGGGCCAAGGCATGGGCTCGTCACCGGATCACCCTCGCGCTCATGGCGACTTGTGTCGCGGTGATCGCGACGCGATGAAGCGACGCTCCTTCGCGTTGCGTCACCGAGTGGGTCGCATGCGGGTCACCAGCGCCCGCTTGTGCTTCCTCGCGCGCTGTTGATCCGCGTTCTCGACGCGCCTCCTGCAACGCGCGCGACACCGCGCGTTCGACGCAATTGTGTCGCTCATGAGCGCGCCGCATCGAAAAAACGCGGCGCGCGGCTACTGGTTGTAAAGGTTGCTGTCAACTGCGCCGGCAACCTGTCGCCTGCGAACGACAAGGCACCTTCGTCTATTGCATCCCGCGCGCAAATCTGTTCATTTATGCGCCGTTCCGTTTCGGCTCGCGCGTGGGCCACGGCCCGTGGTTTGAGCTGAAGTGTTGTACTTCGGGCGACCCGAGAATCTCAACGAAAAGGGGAATTTCCTATGAAGAGTGCAATGATGCTGAAGGCCTCCACGGCGCTTCTGTGTCTCGGTCTGATGTCCGCGTGCACGGACCTTAAGCCGATTCAGGCGCAGATCGACGAATTGAAGGCGCAGGTCTCGAAGGTGTCTTCGGATGCGGCCGCTGCGCGTGACGCGGCGAGCTCGGCGTCGAGCGCAGCTTCGGCGGCGCAGTCGGCGGCGAGCGGTGCGCAGAGCACCGCGAATCAGGCGCTGTCTGCGGCCCAGGCCAGCCAGTCGTGCTGCGACGCGACCAACGAGAAGATCGATCGCATGTTCAAGAAGTCGATGTCCAAGTAAGTCGGCTTACGCTGATCCATCAGGCGCCGCGAATCACTCGCGGCGCTTTTTTTTGTGCGCTGCTAATCCAGGTCGGGATCGGCGGCCGCGGTGATTTGCGGCAGTGAAACCGCTACCGGCATGCCGCGCGCGTCCGCGAGCACACGCTCCGCCAGCGGCCAGTTGATGCGCACCGGCCGCTCTCCAGTGGCGGCGACCAGGAGGCGCGTGAGCTCGGTCAGACTGATGGGTTGCACCGCAGTCTTCTCCAGCGGCGGATGCACCTCGAGATAGAGCACGTCACCCATCCAGCCCGTCTTGACCGGCTGGTTGATGATGCGCACCGCGGTGCCCACGTTCACCAGGCGAAAAAGCGACTCGATGTCCTCGGGATACATGCGGATGCAGCCGTGCGTGATCTGCATGCCCACGCCCACCGGCCGATTGGTCCCATGTATCAGGTACGCGCCCCCGGGAATACCGAGCCGCATCGCATAGTCACCGAGTGGATTGTCCGGTCCTGGCGGCACCGCGGCGGGGATCGGATTGCCGTCCTTCTCGTGCTGCGCGCGGATGGATGCCGGCGGATACCAGGTGGGCTTGCGCGTCTTGGCGACAATCTTGGTCACGCCGAGAGGCGTCTCCCAGTCCATCTGCCCGACGCTGATCGGATGCGATATGACTTGCGGCTGCTGACCTTCCCGGGGCTTCGGAAAGTAGTACAGGCGATGCTCGGGCAGATTGACCGTCACGCCCTCGTGAGGCACCGGCGGAAGGATGTGCCGGGTTGGCAGCGCAATCTCGCGGCCCTCGCCGGGGAGCCATGGGTCGGCGCCGGGATTGGCACTCAGAATCTCTTCGTAACCCAGCCCGTTGCGCCGGGCGATATCCGGCATCGTGTCCTCGTACTCCGAGACTGTGCTGCCTTCCTCGCCAATGAGGTCCTCGCCGGTCGGCGGAATCAGGTAGATATCGGCGCGCGACGGCGCACATGCCGCAAGGGCGCAACAACAGAGGATCCGGATCGCTGGCTTCATTCCAGCCTTATTCTAGGAGCCTGCCGGGCCGCCGGAACAGTGTTCCCAGGTACAGGCGACCCGGTCCGGGCCAAGTCAGCCGGCTGGACTGTGAGGGAGTTCACACCAGCAGTTTGGGTATTTCCCCTAGAGTCGCGCCCAATAACAACGAGCAGCCGATGAGCACAGACTCGCTGAAGCCCAAGACCCCGACGACAGAGAGCCCGACTTCCTCGGGTTGGGATCCGTTCACCGTTTGGCGCGAGCGCGTCCACAAGCCGCGTTCGAAAGCGCCGGCAGGACGCACCGTGGTCAGCTCGGAACGACCGCTCGCGCTCCTCAACCCGCACAAGCACGGCAGCTAGCACCTCGTATCCGGACCGGCGCTAGTACCGGACCAGGGCGGCGCCCCAGGTAAAGCCGCCGCCGAAAGCCTCCAGCAGCAGCAGATCCCCGCGCTTGATGCGCCCGTCGCGTATGCCGACGTCGAGCGCCATCGGCACCGACGCGGCCGAAGTATTGCCGTGCTCCCGAACCGTGACGATCACCCGATCCAGGGGCATCTCGAGCTTCTTCGCGGTGGCCTGGATGATGCGCATGTTGGCCTGGTGCGGCACCAGCCAATCGATCTTGGCCTTGTCGAGCTGATTGGCGTCGAGCGTTTCCTCGACGATGCGACCGAGCGTATTCACGGCGACCTTGAATACCTCGTTGCCCTTCATCTGGATGCCGAGCCCACCGGTCGAGGGATGCTGCCAGCCCTTTGAAATGCCGCCCGGGTAATAGAGCAGGTCCTGATATTGACCGTCCGCGTGTATGTGCGTGGAGATGATGCCGGCCTCCTCGGTCGGCTGCAGCACCACGGCGCCCGCGCCGTCGCCGAACAGCACGCACGTGTGCCGCTCTTTCCAGTCCACCATGCGCGTGAGCGTTTCCGCGCCGATCACCAACGCGCATTTCGCTTCGCCGCATCGCACGTACTTGTCGGCGATCGAGAGCGCATAGATGAAGCCGCTGCAGGCGGCCTCGACACTGAAGGCAGCGCAGTCGTGGATACCCAGGCGTGCCTGCAGCAAGACACCGCAATTCGGGAATATCAGGTCCGGCGTGGTGGTGCCGAAGGCAATGAAGTCGATATCCCCGGGCGTGACGCCCGCCGCGTGCATGGCGGCGCGCGCGGCCGGCTCGGCCAGGTCCACCGTGGTCTCGCCGTCGGCCGCAATGTGGCGCTTCTCGATGCCGGTGCGGCTGCGGATCCACTCATCGGTGGTGTCGACCATCTTCTCGAGGTCGAAATTCGTGAGCACCTTCTGGGGAAGGTAGCGGCCGGTGCCGGCGATCCGCGAGCGCACCATCAATGCGCCGCCGCCAGCTGGGCTGCGATCTGCGAAGGAACGCCGCGCTCGGCTTCGGTGACGGCAGTCAGGATCGCGTGCCGGAAGGCGAACTCATCCGCGCCGCCGTGACTCTTGATGACGATGCCGTTGAGCCCGACCATGCTGGCGCCATTGTAGCGGCGCGGATCGAGCCGCGCGCGCAGGGCGCCGATCGCCGGCCAGGCCGCCGCGGCCATGAGCTTGCGCAGGAGGGTGCGCGAGAATTCTTCGCGCGCCGAGCTGCCGATCATGCGCGCCAGCCCCTCCATGGTCTTGAGTGCCACGTTGCCTGTGAAACCGTCGGTCACCACGACATCGACTTCGCCCGTGAAGATGTCGTCGCCCTCGACGAATCCCACGTAGTTCACTCCGCTCGCGCTCAGCAGCCGGTGCGCCTCCTGCACCACCGCGTGGCCCTTGATGTCCTCCTCGCCGATGTTGAGCAGGCCCACGCGCGGCCGCCCGTTCGGATTGAGATCGGCCGCGACCACCGACCCCATGACGCCAAACTGGTAAAGCTGCTCGGCCGTGCATGCGGCGTTGGCGCCGAGATCGAGCATGTGCGTCTGTCCCGAGATCGCTGGTATCGCCGACATGATCGCCGGCCGATCGACGCCGGGCAGCGACCTGAGCACAAAGTGCGCTGTCGCCATGAGAGCGCCGGTATTGCCCGCACTCACGCAGGCCTGCGCGACTCCCGTCTTGACGAGATCGATCGCGCGCCGCATCGACGAATCCTTCTTGCGCCGCACGGCCTCGCGCGGCGGTTCGTCCATGCTCACGACCTGGGTCGCCGGATGCACGGTCAACCGCTCTCCCACGCGCCCGCCCGCCTGGCGCAGGAGCGGCTCGACGACCTCAGGCGCGCCGACCAGGATCAGTGCGAGATCGGAACGATCGCGCAGCAGCCCGACCGCCGCCGGCACACAAGTGCCCGGTCCGCGGTCGCCGCTCATCACGTCGACGGCAATGGTGCAGTGAGTGGCCAAGCGGTGCCTGGCGCTAGTCGCGACCGGTTACCCGGCGCGGATCATTCCTGGTCTTCACCCGAGGGAACGTCGATCACCTTGCGGCCGCGATAGTAGCCATCGGGCGTGATGCGATGACGCAGGTGGGTTTCGCCCGACTTGGGATCGACCGACAGCGCCGGGCGCTGCAGCTTGTCGTGCGAGCGATGCATCCCACGCTTCGAAGGAGTCTTTCTGCTTTTCTGAACCGCCATGATCTTCTCCAGTCAATTTCAATCTTTCATCAGTTCGCGCAGGCCGGCGAACGGGCGCTGCTTCGGTTCGCTGGCTGGCCTGGCATCCGCCGCGGGCTTGATCGAGCAACCCTGCCCTTCGCCGTGCATGGGCGCCAGGGGCAACGCGAGCAGCAGCTCTTCTTCCACCAGCTCGGAGAGCGATATTCGCCCGCCGCGTGTCACGACCAACTCGTCGTCACCCGGAACCTGCACGTCATCCGTATCGGCAAACACGAGCCGGCAGGCGGAATCGACCGCCACCGCGAGCTCGTTCATGCAACGCTGACACGTCACGTGCAATGTGGCGGTCACGCGCCCTTCGGCCGCTGCGGCGCCCGCCACGCGATGAAACCGAAACCTTCCGTGCGCCGCACCGCCGTGATCCCTGAGCAGCGGCGCCAGGCGCGCGAGGGATTCCAGTTCACAGTCGATCTCGAGCTCGGAGCCCAGCGCGACGAGCGCTGCCAGGTCGAGCAGCTCTGCCGGGTCCCGCGACATGGGCGCGCTATCATAGAGACCGCATCCCGGCCTGTCAAAGCTTTCTACGCCGCAAATCCTTGTTTTTTCAGCAGTAAACAGATGCCTGCGGACCTGATCCTGGCTTCCGGCTCGCGCTACCGGCGCGAGCTCCTCGCACGGCTGCATCTGCCCTTCCGCGTCGAAGCGGCGGATGTCGATGAGGCGCCGCGGCCGGGTGAGAATCCGGCGCTGCTTGCCGCGCGGCTGGCGCAGACAAAAGCCGACGCGATCGCGCGGCGACATCCGGGGAGCTGGATCATTGGCGCGGACCAGGTAGCGGTGATTGCCGGGCGTATCCTCGGCAAGCCAGGCAGCGGCTCCGCCACAATCGGCCAGCTGCAATCTGCGAGCGGTCAGACAGTGACCTTTTTTACGGCCGTTTGCCTCATGCGACATGAACCCGCCGAGCGTACCCAGCACGTCGATGAGACCCGGGTGCGCTTTCGTAAGCTCGCCGACGCCGAAATCGCGTGCTACGTGGAGCTCGAGCAGCCCTTTGACTGCGCCGGGGGATTCAAGTCCGAGGGACTCGGCATCGCACTGCTCGAGCGGATCGAATCCACCGATCCCACTGCGCTCATCGGCCTGCCGCTCATCTGGCTGGCGCAAGCCCTCAGCCGCGCGCATCTCACTGCGCTATCCGCCTAGCCGGTCGAGCACAGCCTTCAGCTCGTCGTCGAGGGGAACGCTCGCGATGAATTCACGCCCTGTATCGGGCCAGGTGAAACTCACCGTTTGCGCGTGCAGAAACATGCGTGCGAGGCCGAGCGTTCGCAGCGACTCGTTGGAATCACGATCGCCGTACTTGTCATCGCCCGCGACCGGATGCCCCGCATAGGCGGCATGCACGCGGATCTGGTGCGTGCGCCCGGTTTCGAGGCTGGCCTCCATGAGCGTGGCGCGCTTGCCGAAAAATTGTACGGGTCGAAATTCCGTCGCCGAGCTCTTACCCCCGGCTTGTGCCTTGACCACCCGCTCGCCGCCCTGTAGCTGGCGTGTCTTCAGGGGCACGTCGATGCGTTTGCGGCCGAGCTGCCAATGCCCGGCAACGAGCGCGAGATAGCGCTTCTCGACCGCCCCCTCGCGCAACAGGGCGTGGAGCGAGCGCAGCGCGGGGCGCCGTCGGGCGACGAGCAGGCAGCCGCTGGTCTCCCGGTCGAGCCGGTGAACCAGCTCGAGCGACTCGTCAGGCCTCGCGGCCCGCAATGCCTCGATGACGCCAAAGCTCAAGCCACTGCCGCCGTGCACCGCCATTCCCGCGGGCTTGTTGATCACGAGCAGATCGGCATCCTCGTGCACGACGGCGCGGTTGATCTGCGCAATCAAGGCGTCGGGAACGCGCCCTTCCGAGCGGGGCGCACCTGTGCGCACAGGTGGCAGGCGCAGGCGATCGCCCTCGACGAGCCGGTAATCGGGCTTGGCCCGGCGGCCATTCACGCGCACTTCGCCCCGTCGCAGCAGCCGATAGACGCGGCTGCGCGGCACCGACTTGAAGTGCCGCAGGAGGAAGTTATCGATCCTCTGGCCGGCACCCTCGGCGCCCACCTCCACCTGGCGAACGCCGGACACAATCTCAGGCTCCGCCGGACCTTGCGTGCGGGGTGGGCTGCGTCTCTCGTAACGCATTGATTTATCGGTGATGTATTTGATATAGTCCGCGCCGCTCGTGCCGGTCCCGCCATACGGCGATGCCGAGTTCGGCGGACCGCACGCACCAAGAGGCGCAGGGGCCTACAGGCATTTTGCGCCGCAGTTTAGTTGGTTCTGGATACCCAGACCATCGCTTGGGCCTTGAGCAGAGCGCAGGGCGCTCGGCAGTTAGCCACGCGTCTCGGGAAGTCTGACCGCCTCAGAGGAGGCGAATGCTCCCGGACGGTCGGACGATCGAGGCGGGTTTGAATAGCGTATGCGAGTGCCGGGGCACTCGCCGCTCACGAATGGCAATGACCACACACGACCTCATACCCGTAGTCTCACCGGCTCACCGCACTCGCCGCTCAATGGCCCCTCATTACACTCCAGCAGGGGCAAATGAAGAGAATGCTTGTCAATGCAACTCAGAACGAAGAGTTGCGCGTCGCTTTGGTGGATGGACAGAAACTTTACGACCTGTCGATTGAGATCGCCTCCCGCGAGCAGAAAAAAGCCAACGTCTACAAAGGTCGCATCACCCGCGTCGAGCCAAGCCTCGAGGCGGCGTTCGTCGATTACGGCGCCCAGCGCCACGGCTTCCTGCCACTGAAGGAAGTCTCCCGCGAGTTCTTCCGCAGCGGTGCGCCCAGCGGCCGCATGAACATCAAGGAGCTGCTGCAGGAAGGCCAGGAGCTGGTGGTCCAGGTCGAGAAGGAAGAGCGCGGCACCAAGGGGGCGGCCCTCACCACGTTCATCTCCCTGGCGGGCAGATTCCTCGTGCTCATGCCCAACAACCCGCGGGCCGGGGGTGTGTCGCGGCGCATCGAGGGCGAAGACCGCGACCAGCTGCGCGAGGCGATGAACGATCTCAAGATCCCCGATGGGATGGGCGCGATCATCCGCACCGCCGGCGTGGGGCGCACCGCCGAGGAGTTGCAGTGGGATCTCGATAACCTGCGCAGCGCCTGGGAGCAGATCTCCGCCGCCGTGCAGGGCCGCCCCGCCCCGTTCCTGGTGTACCAGGAAGGCGATGCGGTCACGCGCTCGCTGCGCGACTACCTCTCTGATGACATCGGCGAAATCCTGATCGACGACGCGGGTGCGTTCCAGAAGGCGCAGGAGTACATGCAGCGCTTCATGCCGCCCGAGAGCCAGCGCAAGCTCAAGCTCTACCAGGACGAAGTGCCGCTGTTCACGCGCTTCCAGATCGAAAGCCAGATCGAGTCCGCCTACTCGCACAAGGTGACGCTGCCCTCGGGCGGCAGCCTCGTGATCGATCACACCGAGGCGCTGGTGTCGATCGACATCAACTCGGCGCGCTCGACGCGCGGCTCCGACATCGAGACCACGGCTTGCAACACCAATCTCGAGGCCGCCGAGGAAATCGCGCGGCAGCTGCGGCTACGCGACATCGGCGGGCTGATCGTCATCGATTTCATCGATATGGAGTCGCCGAAGAATCAGCGCGACGTGGAGGACCGCCTGCGCAGCGCCGTCCGCCAGGACAAGGCGCGCATCCAGATCGGGCGCATCTCGCGCTTCGGGCTCCTGGAGCTCTCGCGCCAGCGGCTACGGCCGAGCCTGGGCGAGTCCACGCACCTGGTGTGCCCGCGCTGCACCGGCATGGGCACGATCCGCGGCGTGGAGTCGCTCGCGCTCGCGATCCTGCGCCTGATCGGTGAGGAATCGCGCAAGGAGCGCTCCTCGCGCATCTTCGTGCAGGTGCCGGTCGATGTCGGCACCTACCTCATGAACGAGAAGCGCGAATGGCTCAACACGATCAGCGAACGCAACGACGTCAACGTAATCGTGATCCCGAACCCCAACCTGCAGACCCCGACCTACTCCATCCGCCGCGTTCGCGACGACGAGGCGCAGTTGCCGGAGAACACCGCGGTCAGCTACCAGATGGTGGAGCAGGAGGAGCTGCTGCCGGAGACGGCCGGCGCGCGCGACAAGAAGACCACGCCGGAAGCACCCGCGGTGCCAACCATCCTGCCGACAACGCCGGCGCCCATCAGCGCCGCTCCGCCCGTGCGCGCGGTCGCGGCCGGGCCGGGAATATTCGTGCGTCTGTGGCGCTGGCTCTTCGGCGGTGGCGCGCCCGCAGTGGAGCGGCCACAGGAACCGCGCCGCGATCGTGATCGCGAGGACCGTCATCGGCGCCGGCCCGAGGACCGCCACCAGCGGCGTGATCGCGATGGCCGGCGCGAACACCGGAGCTCGCACGGACGCGGACATCCGCGTCACGGGCACGACGGTGGCGCACGGCGACAGGAGCACGCACCCGCGCGTCGCGACGCGCACTCTGGCTCCGCGCCGCCGGCCCCCCGGGCTGAAGGACAACCGCCTCGCGAGACTCCAGGTGGCGAGGCCCCGCGACCCGAGGCGACGCGCCCCGAACGGAGCGATCGGCCCGGCGGTGAGCGTTCAGATCGCAACGAGCGAGGCGAACGCGGCGAACGCGGCGGTCGTGGCCGGCGCGGACGGCGCCGGCGCCGAGGCGGCCGCGAGGGTGGTGACGGACGCGAGCAAGCTCCACCGGCCTCCGCCGGTCAGGACAACGCACGCGAAGGCGGCGCTCCCACGACCAGCAGCGCTATGGATGCTCCCCGCGAGCCGCGCTCTGAACCGTCGACGGAATCCACTCGCGCTCCCGAACTGCCATTCTCCGGAGAGGCGCGACGCCCGGAGCCGGAACGTCCCGCACCGACTGAAGCGCCAAGGCCCGAATCGCAATCCGACAAGTTCGTGGTGTGGACCTCATCGCCGTCGGACAGTAGTCCGCACGGCCCGGGGCGCGACGACTAGGAGTGGGGTCAGAATCAGGGTCAGAATTCAATTCTGACCCTGATTCTGACCCCGCAGGTGGCCGAGCAGGCCGCGCGCGGCCTGCTCGGCCAGGTCGAGGACTTCCTCGAAGCCGGCTGCCCCGCCGTAATACGGGTCGGGAACGTCGTGCCTCTCGAGCTCTGGAGCGAACTCCAGGAACAACCTCACACGCTCCCGGTACTGCGCCGGTGCCCTACGCCTGAGCTCGGCCAGATTCTGGCGATCCATCGCGACAATCAGGTCAAAGAGTGCGAAGTCCTCGTGCACGATCTGGCGCGCGCGCAGTCGGCTCATGTCCAGACCGCGTCGGCGCGCGGCAGCCTGCGTGCGCTCGTCGGGCGGCTCGCCGATGTGCCAATCGCCGATGCCCGCCGAATCGACTTCGACTTCGAACCCTGTCGCCGACTGCGCGAGCAGGTGCCGAAAAACCGCCTCCGCCGTCGGACTGCGGCAAATATTCCCTAGGCAGACGAAGAGGATTCGCAATTTTTGGACTCGCTACTTACCAGGGCGTCGACCGCAGATACTGAGGTGAGCGCATTGCCTTCTGTAGGACGCAGGCTACGCGAGCGCGCGGCCTCTGCTGGCCGTTCCCGGGAATTCACACGCCTACCGTAGCTGCAACGTACTTGACCGGGTTGATGCGATGAAACATTCCCACATACCGAGCGCTCAGCGGGGCAAGGTCGGATGGATCCTGCTCTGGCTACTGGGCGTACCGATTCCAATCCTACTGCTGCTGTTCGCCCTGCGCGGTTGTACCTGAGGGCAACCGGCCTCAGCCGAGCAGACGCGCGACCGCGGCCAGATCCTCTTCTGTATCGACGCCTGGCCCGGGCCGCTCGCGCGCCAGGCCGACCGCGATCGCGATATCGTTGTCGAGCGCACGCAGTTGCTCGAGCTTTTCGCTCTGTTCGAGCGCACTGGGCGGCATGGCGGTCAGGCGCTTGAGCGCGCCGACGCGATAGGCATACAAGCCCAGGTGCCGGAGCGCTCCGCCGAATTGCGTCTGGCTCGCGAGCCCGCGCGGCGCGCCGTCTCGCGGCCACGGAATGGGCGCGCGGGAAAAGTACAGCGCCAGCCCGGTGCGCGCGACCGCGACCTTGACCACGTTGGGATCGAGAAACTCTGCGAGTGATTCGATCGGCGTGGCGAGCGTCGCCACGCCGGCCGTGGGTCGCGCCTCGAGCAGCTCGGCCACCTGGCGGATCAGGGCAGGCGGCAGCAGCGGTTCATCACCCTGCACGTTCACGACGATTTCCGACTCGTCCCAGCCCTCGCGCGCAGCCACCTCGGCGATGCGATCGGTGCCGCTCCCATGCGACGCCGAAGTCATTTCGGCGCGCGCGCCGAACTGGAGACAGGCCGCGACGACGCGCTCGTCGTCCGTGGCGATCCGGACATCGTCCGCGCCGCTAGCGAGCGCGCGCCGATGAACGTGCTCGAGCAGCGTGCGCCCGGCGATCACGCGCAGCGGCTTCCCCGGCAGCCGGGTCGAGGCATAACGCGCCGGAATCACTACGCGGAACATGAGCGCCTCGAACCGGATGAACTACGCACGCGGCGGCGGCTGGCCTGCGTGCTCAGCGGGTCACCAGTGGATCGTCGGAAGCGAGCTGGCGCGCCTCTTCCTCGAGCAGCACCGGGATGCCATCGCGCACCGGGTACGCCAGCCTGCTCGCCTTGCAGACGAGCTCCTGCGTCGCTTCGTTGAAAAAGAGCGGCGCCTTGGTCACGGGGCAGACGAGGATATCCAGCAAGCGCTTGTCCATATCCGCTTCCTCAGTGATTGCCGGCCTTCGCGACCTTCGGCATGTACAGGTCCGTGAGCGTACCCTCGTAGGCATCCGCGGCGAAGGCGATCGTCTCGGAGAGCGTCGGGTGCGGGTGCACCGTGAGACCGACGTCCGCCGCGTCGCATCCCATCTCCATTGCCAGCGCGATCTCCGAGATCAGGTCGCCCGCGTTCGTTCCCACGATGCCCGCGCCGATGATGCGGTCGGTGGCGCTGTCGAACAGGATGCGCGTGAGGCCCTCGTCGCGGTTGAGGGAGAGAGCGCGCCCGCTCGCGACCCACGGGAATACGCCACGGCCGAAGTCGATGCCCTGCTTTTTGGCCTCGATCTCCGTCAGCCCCACCCACGCCACTTCCGGATCGGTATAGGCGACGGACGGAATCACCCGTGCGTCGAACGCGCGTTTCAGGCCGGCCGCCACTTCGGCGGCCACTTTGCCTTCGTGCGAAGCCTTGTGCGCCAGCATCGGCGGGCCGACGATGTCGCCGATCGCAAAGATGTGTGCAACGTTGGTGCGTTGCTGCTTGTCGACGCGGATGAATCCGCGCTCATCCACCGCGATGCCAGCGGCCTCCGCCTTGAGCGTCTTGCCGTTCGGCGTCCTGCCCACCGCCACCAGCACCCGATCGTAGAGGTGTGGTTCCGGCGCGTTCTTCCCCGCGAAACTCACGCGCAGCCCGTTCGACAGCGACTCAATCTTCTCGACGCGCGCGCCGAGGATGATCTGCTCGTAGCGCTTCTGGATGCGTTTCTCGAGCGGTCGCACCAGATCGCGGTCGCAACCCGGCAGGAGCCCGTCGGTGAGCTCGACCACCGAAACGCGTGCGCCGAGCGCGTCGTACACGCACGCCAACTCGAGACCGATGATGCCGCCGCCGACCACGAGCAGCCGCTTGACCTTCTCCGGCAGCTCGAGCGCACCGCCGGAATCCATGATGCGCGGATCGTCGGGCAGTCCCGGCAGCCGCGCCGATTCCGAGCCCGCGGCGATGATGCACTGGTCGAACTCCAGCGTGCGCCGCGCCTTGTCATCGCCCACCGTCACGTGGTGCGCATCGACGAAACGCGCCGCCCCGGTCAGGACCTCGACCTTGCGTTGCTTGGCGAGCGCCGCAAGCCCGCCGGTCAATCGGCCGATGACCTGGTCCTTCCAGGCGCGCAAGCGGTCGCGATCGATCTTGGGTACGCCGAACGCGATGCCGTGCTCCTTCATCGAGTGCGCTTCCTCGATGACCCGCGCGGCGTGCAGCAGGGCCTTCGAGGGAATGCAGCCGACGTTGAGGCACACGCCGCCCAGTGTCGGAGAACGCTCGATCAGGGTGACCTTGAGCCCGAGGTCCGCGGCGCGGAATGCGGCCGTGTAGCCGCCCGGTCCCGCGCCGATCACGACGAGGCGCGAGCCGGCTCCGCCTGCAGCGACCGGGGGCGCCGTGCGCGCCGCGGGAGTGGGCTTGTCCGCGGGCTTTTGCGTCGGCGGCGCCGCCTTCGCCGGGGCCGCCTTGGCGAGCTCGCGCGTCACCTCGGTGATCGTCGGCTCATCGAGTGTCACCGTCTCGACATACGGTTGCTCATGGTCGGATGAGGCGACGACGGTGGTGCCTTCGACGTCCTCGGCGCGCAGGCTCACGATCCGCGAACCCTTGGAAACCCTGTCGCCCTTCTTGACGAGCACCTGTTCGACCACGCCCGCCGATGTCGCGGGCACATCCATGGTCGCCTTGTCGGTCTCGAGTGTGATCAGCGCATCGTCCACTTTGACGCGCGCACCGGGCTTGACCAGCACGTCGATGACCTCGACGTCCTTGAAGTCACCAAGATCGGGCACCAGCAGGTCGAGTCGTCTCACGGGATGGCCTCCACGAGGCTGCGGACCTCGGCAAGCGTGCGCGCGAGAAAGCTCGTGAAGCGCACGGCCAGCGCGCCGTCGATGACGCGATGATCGTAGGAAAGGGACAAGGGCAGGATGAGCCGCGGTACGAACGAGCCGTTGCGATACACGGGCCGATATTCCGAGCGCGACACGCCCAGGATGGCGACTTCCGGCGCGTTGATGATGGGCGTGAAGGCGGTGCCGCCGATCGAGCCCAGGCTCGACACCGTAAAGCAGCCGCCCTGCATCTCGGTGGGGCCGAGCTTGCCATCGCGCGCCTTGGCGCTCAGTTCGCCGAGCGCGCGCGCGAGCTCATAGATGTCCTTGCGATCGGCATCGCGGATCACCGGCACCATCAATCCATTGGGTGTGTCTGCGGCGAAGCCGATGTGCACATATTTCTTGAGGATGAGGTTCTCACCGCGCTCGTCGAGCGAGGCGTTGAACTGCGGGTATTCGTGCAGCGCGCGCACGCAGGCCTTGATGACGAAGGCCAGCGGCGTGAGCTTGATGCCCTCCTGCACAGCCTTGGTCTTGAGCTGCGCGCGCACGCCTTCCAGCTCGGTGATATCCGCTTCGTCGAACTGCGTCACGTGCGGGATGTTGACCCAGCTCGCATGCAGTCGCGGGCCCGCGATCCGCTGGACGCGATTGAGCGGCCGTGTCTCGATCGGCCCGAACTTCGCGAAGTCGACCGGCGGCACGCGCGGCAGTCCCGCGGCCGTGGCTGGTGCGCCTTCGGTCATGACGCGCTTGATGAAGGCCTTGACGTCGGCATGCGTGATGCGGCCTTTCACGCCGCTGCCCGGCACGCGCGCCAGGTCGACACCCAGCTCGCGCGCGAACATCCGCACCGAGGGACTTGCATGGGCGCGCGAAAGGTCCGCGAGCTGCGTGGGAACGGCCTCGGCCGCGGGCCGTGTCGAGGTCGTTACCGGCGCCGTTGCGGGCATGCGCGGCACGGTCACCTCGGGCGTGAACGGCGGCTGCCGCACGGTTTCTTCGACGTCGCTCGTGGCCGGCGCAGGCGGGCGTTTCGCCGAACCGACCTGCCCTTCCGCGGCCTCGACGATGGCGATGACGCTGCCCTGTGACACCTTGCCGCCCTTGCGGACCTTGAGCGCGGCCACGCGACCCGCGGCGCTCGAGGGCACATCCATGGTGGCTTTCTCGGTTTCGAGCGTCACCAGGGGCGTATCCACCTCGATGGTGTCGCCCTCCTTCACCAGCACGTCGATGACGGGGACGTCCTTGAAGTCGCCTAGATCGGGGACGCGAACTTCCGTGAGATTAGCCATGGCCTAGACGGTGAGCGGGTTCGGCTTTTTCGGATCGATGCCGAATGCCTTCATGGCGCCCGTGACGGTCGCGACGTCCAGCTTGCCTTCGTCGGAGAGCGCCTTGAGCGCCGCTACAGTGATGTAGTGCCGGTCGACCTCGAAGAATCGCCGCAGCGCCGCGCGCGAATCGCTGCGCCCGTAGCCATCGGTGCCGAGAACCGCATAGCGTCCCGGGATCCACTGCCGGACCTGGTCGGGAACCGTCCTCATGTAATCGGTTGCGGCGATGAAGGGCCCCTTGCGCTCGCCGAGGCACTCCCGCAGGTAGCTGGTGCGGGCCGGCTTGGCGGGATTGAGCATGTTCCAGCGCTCGGCGTCGAGCGCGTCGCGTCGCAGTTCGTTGAAGCTCGTGACCGAGAACACGTCCGCGGGCACGCCGTATTCCTTCTCCAGAATCTCGGACGCCGCCAGCACTTCGCGCAGGATCGTACCGGAGCCCATGAGATTGACGCGCACTTTGCCGCGGCCGCCGATCTGCAGCAGATACATTCCCTTCAGGATCCCCTGCTGCACGCCGGGTGGCATCGCGGGCTGCGTGTAGTTCTCGTTCATGCAGGTGATGTAGTAGAAGACCTTTTCCTGCTCGGCGAACATGCGCCGCAGTCCGTCCTGCACGATCACCGCGAGCTCGTAGGCGAACGTCGGATCATAAGCGACGCAATTCGGGATGGTGCTCGCGAGCAGGTGGCTGTGTCCGTCCTGGTGCTGCAGTCCCTCTCCTGCCAGCGTCGTGCGTCCCGCGGTGCCGCCGATCAGGAAGCCGCGCGCCTGCATGTCGCCCGCCGCCCACGCGAAGTCGCCGACGCGCTGGAAGCCGAACATCGAATAGAAGATATAGAACGGCACCATGTTGACGCCGTGGTTGGCGTACGCTGTACCCGCCGCCATCCAAGAACACAACGAGCCCGCCTCGTTGATGCCCTCCTCCAGGATCTGCCCCTTCTTGTCCTCCTTGTAATACGCCAGGGTTTCGGCGTCCTGCGGCGTGTAGAGCTGGCCGACCGAGGAGTAAATGCCCACCTGGCGGAACATCCCTTCCATGCCGAAGGTGCGCGCCTCGTCGGGGACGATCGGCACGATGTGTTTGCCGATGTTCTTGTCCTTGACCAGCGTGCTCAGGATGCGCACCAGCGCCATGGTGGTCGACATTTCGCGCTCGCCCGAGCCCTCGAGCAGTCGCCTCGAAGGCCTCGAGCGCGGGCGCCACCAGCGGCGGCGCCTCGGTGCGCCGTTGCGGCAGATGACCGCCGAGGCTGGTGCGATGCGCGCGCAGATAGCGGATCTCCTGGCTGTCATCGGCCGGGCGCGCGTAAGGCACTTCAGCGATGTCGGCATCGGACACCGGGATATTGAAGCGGTCGCGAAACGTCTTGAGCGCCTCGTCGTCGAGCTTCTTCGCCTGGTGCGTGACCATCTGGCCCTCGGCCACCTTGCCCAGGCCATAGCCCTTCACCGTCTTGGCGAGAATGACCGTCGGTTGCCCCTTGTGCGCCATGGCCGCGGCGTAGGCCGCGTTCACTTTGCGCGGATCGTGCCCGCCGCGATTCAGGCGCCAGATCTCCTCGTCCGACATGTTGGCGACCATCGCCTTGAGCTCGGGGAACTTGCCGAAGAAATGCTCACGGGTATAGGCGCCCCCTTTGCCTTGAAGTTCTGGTACTCGCCGTCGACGCACTCCTCCATCACGCGGCGAAGCAGTCCCTTGTGATCCTTCGCGAGCAGCGGGTCCCAGCGCGAGCCCCACAGCACCTTGATCACGTTCCAGCCCGCGCCCATGAAGGCGGCCTCGAGCTCCTGGATGATCTTGCCGTTGCCGCGCACCGGCCCGTCGAGGCGTTGCAGGTTGCAATTGATAACGAAGACGAGGTTGTCGAGCTTCTCGCGCACCGGCATGGTGATCGCGCCCATCGACTCGGGCTCGTCCATCTCACCGTCGCCGAGGAAGCACCACACCTTGCGATCGGAAGACGGCACGATGCCGCGATGCTCGAGGTAGCGGATGAAGCGGGCCTGGAAGATCGCCATCATCGCGCCGAGACCCATCGACACCGTGGGGAACTGCCAGAACTGCGGCATGAGCCACGGATGCGGGTACGAGGTCAGGCCCTTGCCGCTCACCTCCTGCCGGAAGTGGCGCAGCTGCTCTTCGCTCAGCCGTCCCTCGAGATAGGCGCGCGCGTAGATGCCCGGGCTCGAATGCCCCTGGATGAAGACCATGTCGCCGGGATGCCGCTCGGACGGCGCGCGCCAGTAGTGATTGAAGCCCACTTCGTAGAGCGTGGCGGAGGAGGCATAGGTCGAGAGGTGCCCGCCGTACTCGCTGCTGCGGCGATTCGCCTGCACCACCATCGCCATCGCGTTCCAGCGGATGTACGCCTCGAGGCGCCGTTCGAGCGCACGATCGCCGGGGTACTCGGGCTCCTGGCCCGTGGAGATCGTATTGACGTACGCGGTGTTGGGCTTGAACGGCAGGTAGACGCCGGAACGGCGCGTGTGGTCGATGAGTCGCTCGAGCAGGAAGTGCGCCCGTTCGGGCCCTTCGACCCGCAGCACCGAGTCGATTGACTCGAGCCATTCCTGAGTTTCGACCGGATCGATGTCGTCGGGCTTCGGCTCTTGCGCCATGCGTGCTTGTCTGCGTTCGGGGCGGGTATGATCCGGGTTTGGTTTTTTTGGGTCAAGGTGACGAGTTGCCGAAGCTGCTGCCAGACCACGCACTCGCGCGCACTCGCGCGCTCCCGCGCAACGCACGCCCGGAGGATCTCGCCCAGCTCGATGCGTGGCTCGTCGTCATCGCGGAGGATCTCGATGAAGCGGCGTGGCGCGCAGTGCCGCGCGGCGAGTGGCTGCGCGCGGAGTGTGCGCGGCGGAAACTGCGCAGCGGCGCGGTGCTCAGCGCGCGCCTCGACAACGACGCCCAGACACTGCTCATTGCGGGCATCCGCAAGCGCCGCGCGTCCGTGTTCGAGACCCTGCAACTCGCGGGCCGCCTCCTCAAGGAAGCCAGGGCCAGCTGCGCGCGTCGGCTGGGTGTTTCGACCCTCGGCCTGTCGGCAGCTGCCGCACAGGAGAGTCTCGAGGCGGTAACCGCGGCCACATACGCCGCGGCGTTCGACCTGCCTTCGTACAAGAGCCGCGACGAGCGCTGCAGCGCACTCGAGGAGCTCACACTCTTCTCGGTGCGCGCACCGGGCGCCCTCAAGGTGACCGCAGCCACGAGCGAAGGCAACAATCTCGCTCGCTGGCTCACCGCCTTGCCGGGCAACGAGCTCACAGCCGGCTCCTATCGCAAGCGTGTCGCGCAGCTGGCGCGACGCGAGGGCTGGCGCATGCGCTTCCTCGACAGCCGCGCGCTCAAGCGACTCGGCGCGGGTGCCTTCCTGGCGGTGGCCCAGGGCAATGCCGACGACGACGCCGGCATCATCCACCTGCGCTACCAGCCGCGACGCAAGAGCAACCGCTCGCTGGCACTCGTCGGCAAGGGAATCTGCTTCGACACCGGAGGCACCAACCTCAAGGCGCATCGCGGCATGCTCGACATGCACACCGACATGGAGGGCAGCGCGGTCGCGCTGGGAACGCTGCTGGCGCTCACCCGGCTCGAGGCTCCCTACGCGATCGATTGCTGGCTCGCTATCACCGAGAATCGCATCGGTCCCAGGGCCTACAAGCCCCAGGACGTCGTCACCGCGAGCAACGGCGTCAGCATCCAGGTGATCCACACCGACGCCGAGGGCCGCATGGTGCTGGCCGACACCCTCGCGCTCGCCTCGCGCGAGCGGCCGGCGCTCATTGTCGATTTCGCCACGCTGACCGGCGCGTGCGTCAACGCGCTCACGGAACGCTACACCGGCCTCTTCACCAACCGGCCCGCCTGGCACGCGCTGCTCGAGCGCGCCGGCGCAGCGAGCGGTGAACGGGTCTGGCCGTTTCCGATGGATGAGGACTTCGACACCGATCTCGAGAGCACCATCGCGGATGTCATGCAGTGCACGCCCGACAACAAGGGCGATCACATCCTCGCGGCGCGCTTTCTGAGCCGTTTCGTCGCCACCGATATTCCCTGGGTGCATCTCGACCTCGCGGCCGGCCAGCGCACCACGGGGCTCGCTCACATCCCGACCGACATCACCGGATTCGGAGTGCGCTACACGGTCAATCTGCTGACCTCGCAGAAGATCCTGGAGCGTGCCGTGGCGCGCGCGAGCCGATGACCGCCGGCACGCTCACCCTGCCGCGACCCGACGACTGGCACCTGCACCTGCGCGACGAGCATGAGATGCGCGCGGTGATCGGGTTCAGCGCGCAGCGCTTCGCACGCGCCATCGTCATGCCCAACCTCAAACCCCCGGTGACGACGGTTGCGTATGCGCGCGCCTATCGGGAGCGCATCCGCGCGGCGCTCCCGGCGCGGCACGCGTTCGAGCCGCTGATGACCCTGTATCTCACGGAGGACACCACGCTCGGCGACATCGACGAGGCACGCGCGAGCGGCTTTGTCGCGGGCGTGAAACTCTACCCTGCCGGTGCCACCACGCACTCGGACGCCGGCGTGCGCTCGATGGCGCGGGTCGCGACCGTGCTGGAGCGCATGGAGGAGCGCGGCGTGCCGCTGTTGATTCACGGCGAGGTCACCGACCCCGCGGTTGATGTCTTCCAGCGCGAAGCGCGCTTCATCGAAGAAGTGCTCGCTCCGCTGGTCACGCGCTTTGCCGGGCTCAAGATCGTGCTCGAGCACATCACCACACGCGCCGGGGCCGAATTCGTGGCAGCCGCTCGCGCCGGAGTCGCCGCCACGATCACGCCGCAGCATCTGCTGCTCAATCGCAATGCGTTGTTCAGCGGCGGCCTGCGACCGCATCACTACTGCCTGCCGGTGCTCAAGGAGGAGCACGATCGCCAGGCGCTGGTGGCGGCTGCGATCAGCGGCAACCCGAAATTTTTCCTCGGCACCGACAGCGCGCCGCACGCCCGGGCCGCGAAAGAGAGCTCGTGCGGGTGCGCTGGCGTATTTTCCGCGCACGCCGCCGTCGAACTCTACGCCGAAGCTTTCGAGTCAGCCGGGGCGCTCGAGCGGCTGCAGGGATTTGCGAGCGAGTACGGGGCGGACTTCTATGGATTGCCGCGCAACAACGGACACCTCACGCTGGTGAAGGAGAGCTGGCAGCCGCCACCGCATTACGCATTCGGATCGGACACGCTGGTTCCATTCCGCGCCGGCGAGCCGATCCCCTGGCGCCTAGCCCCGGACGCGCGCTGATCCATGGCCGCCGATCTCTTCACCCCGTCGATGGCCAGCCGCTTCCGCGGCTTCCTGCCCGTCGTGATCGATATCGAGAGCGGCGGCTTCAACGCGGCGACCGATGCGCTGCTCGAGATCGCCGCCGTGCTGATCGAGATCCAGGGTGATGGCTCGTTCAAGCGCGGCGAAACCTACCGTTACCACGTGATTCCCTTCGAGGGCTCGCGCATGGAACCGGCGTCGCTCGAGGTAACCGGCATCAATCCCTACCACCCGTTGCGCCCGGCGATCCCGGAGAAAGACGCGCTGCAACGCATCTTTCGCGAAGTCCGCCACGCGGTGGGCGACAACGGCTGCCGGCGGGCGATCCTCGTGGGTCACAACTCGTTTTTTGATCTCAGCTTCCTGAACGCCGCCGTGGCGCGCACCGACATCAAGCGCAACCCGTTTCACCCGTTCTCGAGCTTCGACACGGCGACGCTCGCGGGTATTGCACTCGGGCAGACGGTGCTGGCGCGTGCGCTGGCTGCGGCAGGTCTCGAATGGGATGCGGCGTCGGCGCATTCCGCCGCCTACGATGCCGAGCGGACGGCGGACCTCTTCTGCTACATCTGCAATCAGTTCAAGCCGATCTACGACGTCGCCGCGCGGCGCATCGCCGATCTCAACATCAATTTCGCGGAGATCGAGGGCGGACCGCCCTTCGAGACAGGCTCGGGCTCGGGCGAGCCCTAGGGCAACTCTGCACAGGTATCATGGGCGCGACCGGTCTCCGCGAGCTTCTGGCTAGGCGCGAGACGCAGTTGATATCTCGATATCAACAAGATTCGCAACGACGCCAGCAGCTCGCCGAGGCCGCGTCCCGTCCGGGTTGCGCCTCATGAGACCTGTGCAGAGTTGCCCTAGTCCGCGTCAGGCGCTCGCGCCCGCTTCCTGCAGCAGCTTCTGCAGCTCACCGCTGCGGTACATCTCGAGCGCGATGTCGCAGCCCCCCAGCAACTCGCCGTTGACGTACAGCTGCGGATAGGTGGGCCACTTGGAGAAGCTCTTGAGCGCCTCGCGCAGCTCCGGGTCCTCGAAAATATTGACGTGCGCGAAGTCCGCGCCGCACGCGCGCAGCGCCGCGACCGTCTGGGCGGAAAAACCGCACTGCGGGAAGTCGGGCGTGCCCTTCATGAAGAGCACCACCGGATGCGCCGTGATCTGCTGCTTGATTCTCTCGACAACGTCTGCTGACACCTGATTCCTCCAACTGCGCGTGACAGTCTAAATCTACCGATTGGACGCCGAACCGGCCTCAATCGTTCGCCCTTGCGGCCGAGCCGCCCTGGAGCAGCCGGCGACGCTCTGCGGCTTCGAGAACGCTGCGTCGTTCCGTCGCCGACATCGTGGTCCAGCGCGCGATCTCGTCGAGGCTGCGATAGCAGCCGACGCAGACACCCGCGCGATCGAGCGTACAGAGTTTGATGCAGGGTGACGAGGGCCCGGGATCGGTCATGAGTTGCACGTTGAATTATGTGGGGTCGTCGCCTATTCTTCAAATCGCTCAGGGGGTTACCGCGATAACAACAGGGGGAGGCTCGCTTATGAACCCACTCAACTCGGTGCCGGCCGCCATCGTCACCGGTGTCGTGCTCGCCATCATCGTTCTCGTCGTGATTCCCGGCTACGCCTTCAACGAGCTCTCACTCGCCCGCTGGCTGCACATCCTGTCGGGCGTCATGTGGATCGGATTGCTGTATTACTTCAACGTGGCGCAGATCCCGGCTCTCGCTGCGGCCGCGGCCGACAAGGGCGGTCCGGGCGGCGCGGGCATCACCAAGTACGTGGCTCCGCGCGCGCTCTTCTGGTTCCGCTGGGCGGCGGTCGCCACGTGGCTCACCGGAGCGTGGTACCTGGGACGCTCCGCGACCTTCGATGACGCTTTCATGCTGCGCGAAGGATCGAGGGTGATCGGTATCGGTGCCTGGCTCGGCACGATCATGCTGTTCAACGTCTGGGTGCTGATCTGGCCCAATCAGAAGAAGATTCTCGGCATCGTGCCTGCCACGGATGAACAGAAGGCACAGGCGCGCAAGACCGCGCTCTATGCCTCGCGCACGAACTTCATCCTGTCGGTTCCGATGCTCCTGTGCATGGGGTCCGCCACTCACGGATTGCCGTTCTAGCTTCCGGATCTTTCACTTACACTGAAACCCGGCCCCAGCGCCGGGTTTCCCGTCTTGAGGGTCATGAAACTCGAACTCCCCTCCGATCTCGCGACTCAGGTTACGCGCGCCCTCGAAGAGGACATCGGCAGCGGCGATCTCACCGCCGCGCTGGTACCAGCGGAGCGCATCGCGCAGGCAACCGTGGTGACGCGCGAGCCGGCCGTGCTGTGTGGACGGCCGTGGTTCGATGCGACGTTCAAGCAGCTCAGCCGCGACGTCCGCATCGAGTGGCGCAGCGACGAGGGCGCGAGCGTCATGGCCGAAGAAGTGTTGTGCCACGTCGCCGGCCCCGCGCGCCCGATCCTCACGGGCGAGCGCACCGCGCTCAACTTCCTGCAGACGCTGTCGGCCACCGCGACCGCGGCACGCCGTTTCGTCGAGGCCATCGCCGGCACCAGCTGCCAGATCCTGGACACGCGCAAGACACTCCCTGGCTTGCGCACGGCGCAGAAATACGCGACCCGCGTCGGCGGTGCGCGCAATCATCGGACCGGCCTGTTCGACGCCGTGCTGATCAAGGAAAATCACATCGCCGCAGCGGGCTCGATCAGCGCAGCAATCCGCGCCGCACGCGCGCTGTCAAGGGTCACGGTCGAGGTGGAAGTGGAGAATCTCGCGGAGCTCGCGGAAGCACTCGCGGCGCGGCCCGACATGGTGCTGCTCGATGACTTCAGTCTCGAGGATCTGCGCGCGTCCGTGGCGCTCAATCGCGCCCATGGCCGGCCGGCGAAGCTCGAGGCTTCCGGCGGCATTCAGCTCGACAACGTGCGGGAGATCGCCCTCACCGGCGTCGATTTCATTTCGGTCGGCTCGATCACGAAGCACCTGCGCGCGATCGACCTGTCGATGCGGTTCGAGGCCACCTGACCCGGAATCACCCCGCTACCAGGCATGGTCCGCACCGTCGTTGTCGATGAAGCGGCCGCTGTCCTTGCTGCTCAGGCCGTCGATCGTCCTGATCATGTTGCCGATCGCTTCTCGTGGCGATACCAGGCCCGGTATCTTCACGTCGCCAAAGCTCTCCACCTGGACCCCGCCCGGATGAAACATCACGACGGTGACCCCGTCGTCCTTGAAGTGCGCGCTCAGCAGGCGCATCGCGCTGTTCAACGCGGCCTTGCTGATGCGATACCAATAGTGGTCGGGAAGCGGCGCGCCGTTGGGCATGAACGGCGGCACGGAAACGGAGCCCGCCGCCGAGCTGATCGCGATGATCTTCTTCTGCCGACTGGACTTGACGTTCGCGATGAAGGTTTCCGTAACCTTCAGCGGAGCGGCGACATTGGTGCGGATGAAGTCATCCAGCAGCCGGTAGTCGAGGGTGCCGAAGATCTGGTTCGCATTGCCGCCCGGCTGGTCCAGCGGGTCGGTCCTGACGAGAGCGGCGTTGTGCAGCAGGATGTCGATGGGCACTCCCGCGAGTTTTGCGCCGAGCGTTTCGATCTGCGCGGCATCGGTCACGTCCATGCGCTCGATGCGGACCTGCGGATACTCCGCCGCAAGCTTCGCCAGTTCAGTGGGCGCGGAGGTACGACGATGAGTAGCGATAACCGTGCAGCCCCGGGCAGCGTATTGCTTCGCGAACTCGAGCCCGATGCCCTGGCTCGCGCCCGTGATCAACACCGTCTCTAACGGCGCACGAGCTGAGGCGACACCCATTTATGAACCTGGACTTGCTGCGGGCGCCGATCGGCCTGGCGAATCCGACTCAGCTGTTGACGGCCTTGAGGACGCGCTGCGGCTGCGAAACGCCGTAGCCCTGCGCGTAGTCGACACCGAGACTGCGCAGCATCTGGATGATCTCGGTGTTCTCGGCGAACTCCGCGATGGTCTGCTTGCCGGTGAGGTGCCCGATCTCGTTGATCGAACGAACCATCTCGCGATCGATCGGGTCGTGCAGGATTTCCTTCACGAAGCTGCCGTCGATCTTGAGGAAATCGACCGGGAAGTGCTTGAGGTAGCCGAACGACGACAGGCCCGTGCCGAAATCGTCCAGCGCGAACTTGCAGCCCAGTTCCTTGAGCGCCTGGATGAAGCGATTCGCCTGCGAGAAACTCGCGACCGCCGCGGTCTCGGTGATCTCGAAACAGATCCGCGTCGCATCGATGCCGCTGCGATGGAACTGGTCGATGACGAACGGCAGGAACTTGTCGTCGCCGAGTGACTGACCCGACAGGTTGATCGAGCACAGCACCAGCTTCTCGCGCTCGTCCGCCTCCGATACCAGCCAGCGAAACGCATTCTCGATCACCCAGCGATCGATGTTGGGCGTGATGCCATAGCGCTCGGCGGCGGCGATGAAGTTGTCGGGGGAAACGATCTTGCCGTTTTCGTCGCGCATCCTGAGCAGGAGCTCGTAGTGCAAGCCGGGATCCTGGCGCTGCAGCGGCAGTATGGTCTGGCGGAAGAGCTCGAAGCGCGACTCCTCGAGCGCGTTGTTGATGCGTGCGGCCCACTGCATCTCGCGCCGCCGGCGCATGAGATCGAGGTCGTTCTCCTCGAAGCTGTGCACGCGGTTGCGCCCCGCCTCCTTGGCGGCGCCGCAGGCACTGTCCGCCGCGCTCAGGATCGAGGCGACGTCCTCGTTGTCGGCGGTGATCGGCACCACGCCGATGCTCGCACCGAGGCGGAACGTGCGCTCCTCCCAGACGAAACGGAAATTCCGCACTGCCTCGCGCAATTGCTCGGCGGTACGCAGCGCCTCATCCAGCGAGCAGCTCTCGAGCAGCAGACCGAATTCGTCGCCACCGAGGCGTGCGAGGGTGTCGCGCCAGCGGATCTTGGACTTGAGCAGCGCGCCGACCTGGCCGAGCAATGCGTCACCCGCGCTGTGACCGCAGGTGTCGTTGATGATCTTGAACTGGTCGAGGTCGATGCAGCACACGGCGTAGGAAGTCTCGCGCGCCTTGGCGCTCTTGAGCGCCCGCTCCAGGCGGCTCTCGAACTCGCGCCGGTTGACCAGGCCCGTGAGCACGTCGTGGCTCGCGTGATAACTCAGGCGCCGGTTCAGCTCGCGCGACTCGCTCACGTCGTGAAACACCAGCACGCCGCCGCACACGCCGCCGACGCCGTCGCGAATGGGCGCCGCGGTGCTTTCCACGTACAGCTCGTTACCGTCGCGGCGGATGAGCAGCATGGGGCGCACTGACTTGATCGAGCGCGAGCGGCGGATCGCGACCGTCATCGGGTTCTCGAGCGGCTCGCAGGTCTCCTCGTGAAAGGCGCGGAAGATCTCGTCGATCGAGCGGCCCTGCGCATCCTCGAGGGCCCAGCCAGTGAGCTCGGAGGCGACCGGATTGATGTACTCGACGTTCGAATGCTGATCGGTCGTGATCACCCCGTCGCCGATCGACTGCAGGGTGATCTGCGCGCTCTCCTTCTCGCGGAACAGCGCGTCCTCGTACAACCTGCGCTCGGTGATGTCGAGCTCCGTGCCGACCAGCCGCAGCAGCCGCCCGCCGGCATCGACGCGCGCCTTGGCGCGGCTCACCACCCAGCGCCACTCGCCGCTGCGGTGACGCATGCGGTGAATGCTCTCGAAGATGCGGCTCTTTCCCGCCACGTGATCGCGAATGGCGGCCTGCACGCGCGGCATGTCGTCGGGATGCACCAGCTGGCGCCAGTCGGGCGAATTGTTCATCTCGTCCTCGGCGTAGCCGAGCATCGCTTTCCAGCGTGGCGAGAAATAGACGCGGTTGTTCTCGGCGTCGAAATCCCACAGGCCGTCGTTGCCGGTGTCCATCGCGAGGTCGTTGCGCTCCTGCAGGCTCTTCAGGTGCTTCTGCACCCGCATGCGCTCGAGACCCGAGGCGAAGCTGGTGCCGATGAGCTTGAGCAGCAGGTGCAGGTTGACGTCCCAGGACTCGCGCGGCTGTACGCCGCACAAGCCCAGGAAACCGCTGACCTTGCCCTGGATGGCGAAGCCGATCAGCAGGAGCGAGCCGATGTTCAGTTGCCGCAGACGCGCGGCTTCCGCGGCGTGTTCGCGGCGCGCGTTGGCGGTGTCGCGGATTTCGAGGATGCGCATGTGCTCGAGACGAGTGCGCAGCCAGGGCAGGCCTTCGAGAGGCTCGCCCTTGAGCACCTCGGGTGTGCACTGGGCGAACATGTTCTTCGACGAGGAAACCGATTCGATGCTGGTGGAATCTGCGTCGAAGAGTGCGATGAAGGTGGCGTCGGTGGCGGTCGACTCGCGCAGCGCCTCGAGATTCTGGCGGATGGTGGCATCCGCGCTGGTCTCGATCATGCTCTGGAAATCAACCGCGATCTTGGTGCAGGTGACGTCGAGGCCGAGGACGGGTCGCGGGCTGCGCCGCAGCCACGAAGGGCTGGAGAGAACGTCCGATGCGGTCAGGTCACTGACGGGATTGGTCGGCGCTGTTCCCATGGCCTTGAACATATCCCCCCGAAATGGCCTTGGAGTCTCTCAGTTCCGATGCATCGTGGGTCGGACGTGTCACACAGTTTGTCTCGCTATGGTGGCAGTCGGTTGCGCACGCATTCTGTCACAACCTCCTAAGAAAACAAGCTAAGCGACTGAAAAAGAAAGCGAGTCGGAGCGAGTTACAGCGTTCGAGGGCACCGTCGTCAACGGCTCGTCCCATGCGCCGTTCTTCCCGACAGGATCATCCAGCGGGAGGCTGAATCATGTTCTCTTTCACCCACGCGTCCGCGGACGTCGGCGGCTCGATGGCCGCGCTTCGCAAGTGGCTCTGGTCGCCCCTCGCCGCGCTGTGCGTCGCAGTCGCGGGCTGCGGTGGCGGCGGCGGTGCTGCCAACGAAGCCAACAACACATCGCAGGCCTGTGATGCCGCGAATTGCGGCACCGTGTACGTCGGGCTGACCGATGCGGACGGCGATTTCCTGAGCTACACCGTCGACGTCGTCTCGCTCACGCTGACCAAGGCGAACGGCGCAGTCGTCGAGACCTTGCCGGTCGCGACGCGCGTCGACTTTGCGCAGCTGGTCGACCTTTCCGAGTTCGTCACGGCAGCCACGATTCCCAACGGCGCCTACGTAGAGGGCCGGGTTCGCCTGGATTACAGCAATGCGGAAGTGACCGTCGAGGTGGCGGGTGAGTCGCGCGCCGCGAGTGTCGTGGATGCGAACGGCCAACCCCTCGGCCTCGTCGATCTCGACATCCGCCTCGACAACCGCAATCACGTCGTGATCGCGCCCGGACGCCCTGCGTTCCTCCAGCTCGATTTCGACCTCGCCGCCTCGCACACGGTCGACATCGCCACCACGCCGGTCACTGCGGTGGCCGAGCCATTCATCGTGGCGAGCGTCGAGCCCATCGACGAGAAGGAGTTGCGCGTCCGTGGACCGCTGGTGCGCGTCGACACGTCGGCGAGCAACTACGTGATCGACGTGCGACCCTTCCATCACATGAGCGCGCGTCTCGGCCAGCTCACGGTCAAGACCACCGCGGATACCGCCTTCGAGATCGACGGCACGGCCTATACGGGCGCCGACGGCCTCGCGGTGCTGGCTCAGTCGCCCGCCGGTACGCCCACCGTGGCGTTCGGCACGCTCGCCCTGGCGACGCGCGACTTCACCGCCGAGCGCGTGCATGCCGGCACCAGTGTTCCGGGTCCGCGCTTCGATGTGCTGTGGGGCAACGTGATTGCCCGCGACGGCGACACGCTCACCGTCCGCGGCGGCACGCTTATCCGCCGCTCCGGAAGCGCCGCCTTCGTGCGCGACGACATCACGCTCCTGGTCGGGCCCGATACGCTGGTGATGCGTGACGGGCAACGCGACTCCAGGCTGACCGAGGACGCGATCTCGGTCGGGCAGCGCATCCACGCCTTCGGCGAGGTGAGCGGGAGCAATGGCGAGCTGACGGTCGACGCCACCGCTGGCCGGGTGCGACTGCACCTGACTCACTTGTCAGGCACGGTAGTGAGCGCAAATCCGGGCACGCTGGCACTCGATCTCTTCAGCATCGACGGCCGGCGGCCGGCCATCTTCGACTTCAGCGGCACCGGCACGGCCCCCGCAAGCGACGCCGATCCCGAGAACTACGAGATCGCGACGGGTGCGCTCAACCTCGGCGCGCTGATGAACGGCTCGCCCGCACGCGTGTTCGGCTTCGTCACGCCGTTCGGGGCGGCCCCGCCCGATTTCGAGGGACGCACCGTCGTCGACTTCCAGGGTGTGGCGGCGCATCTCGCGCTCGGCTGGGGCCTGAACGGTACCAGCGCGCCCTTCCTCAGCATCGGCGCGGACGGCCTCGTGATCGACAATGCCAATGCCGATATCGGCGCGCGGCACTTCATCGTCATCGGTCCGCACCTCATCGACATTACGGCGTTGGCCAGCCCGCCGACCGTCGTGCCGGCCGACGGCCGCACCCTCTACGCCATCGGCGAGCCGCGACGCATCGAGGTGTTCAGCGAGTTTGCGCGCTTCACGGAAGCGTTGGGCGAGAAGCTCGCGGGCGGCCAGAAGGCACTGGCGATGACCGCTCATGGCCGCTTCGATGCCGGCAGCACCACGCTCACGGCCAACTACGTCAGCGTGAGCCTCACCCGCAGCAACTGATGTCTGGGACAAGAGCCCGCGTCACTCGACGCGGGCTCTCTCATTTTGGGCCGTAGTGTATGACGTGCCCGGAGTTGCCACTGCTGGCGCAGTCCGCGCTCACTGGGCCACTCACCAGGAACCAGCGCCTGTCTGCGCTGACGCCCAGGTCGACGCGCTCGCGTGCGTCTAAGAAGCAAGGCGCCAGCAGGGCATCGGGGACGAGTAGTTGGCGGTTGCGGTCCTCACCCAGCCAGCGCGCGGCGTCATAGCTCTCGAGCGGTCCCTCGGGCCAGCGGCGATGCCCGAAATTGACGCTCGGCCGACCGAGATACAACAGGAACTGCTCCCGGTAGGCGAGCAGTCCGAGCTCACGCGCGGGATCGGCGACCTCCTCCAGCCGTGCCACGAAATTCGCTCCTGAGCGCGCGGTGTTGATCTGCGGATAGACCGTCAGGCTGGCGAGCAGCCAGCCGAGGCCGAGCACCCAGGCGCAAGCCAGCATTCCACGGCGCACGCCGCAGGCAATCAACGCCACGCTGCCGAACACCACCGCGACGGCCAGGGGCGCGAGGTACTTGAGCCCGTACTGCTCGCGCAGCGCGTCCATGCGTTCCGGCGCAATCCAGGAGAGGTAGACGAATGCCGCCGCGCAGATCAGCACCACGAACAGACCCAGCGCCGCGCCTGCTCTTTGCACATCGGGGCGCTGCCACAGTCCGCGCAGCCACTCGCCGGAGGCGACCGCCAACGCCGGCAGGGCCGGCAAAATGTATACACCGCGCTTGCCCGGGCTCAGGTTGAAGAAGATCAGCACCAGGACCGCCCAGCCGAGCAACAACAACACGCGCGCGTCGTGTTCGCGCAGCTTCGCAATCCAGCGCGGCACCAGCCACGGCAACAGGAACACCAACGGCAGCCACAGACTCAGCATCACGCCGAAGTAGTAGTAGAACGGCCTCTGGTGATGCCACGCGGTGACGTAGCGCGACACGGTCTGTTGAAAGAGGATCTCGTCGCGGTAGGACTCGAGCGCCGGATCGCCACTCGCGGCCACCGCCCACAACATCGGCACGAGCCATAGAGCCACGGCGCCTGCAAACGCCAGCGGGGCGCCGCTCCATTGCAACGGCGTCCCCGTCACGTTGGGCAAGTGCCACTTGCGCCGGCGGGCGTAAACATAGGGCAGCAGGACCAGCAGGGGCAGGAATCCCACGCCCTTGGTGATCACGCCGAGTCCCGCCGCGAAGCCGCCGAGCACGTACCACGACCAGCCATGGCCGAGGAGCAAGTGACGCAGCAGCGCGTACAGAGAGAGCGTCGTGAAGAAGCACAGCGTGGCATCGATCTGGCCGGCGCGCGCCTGCAGCACGAATTGCAGCGTAAAAAGCAGCACCAACCCCGCCCACAAGCCCGCCTCGCGATTCCACAGCCGTCGCGTCAGGTCGTAGACGAGAACCAGCGTGCCGAGACCGGCGAGGAGCGACGGCAAGAGAAAGCTCAGCCTGCAGCGAATCCGTGAGCGCGTAGGTGGCGGCGAGCAGCCAGAAGAAGAGCGGCGGCTTGTCCTGGTAGAGATCGCCGCCGACGTGCGGGAAGAGCCAGTCGCCACCGGCCACCATGTCGCGCGCAATGAGGGCGAAGCGTGGCTCGTCCGCGGGCCAGGGATCGCGCAAGCCGATACCGGTCGCCAGCAGCAGCAGGCCGAGCCCGAGCAGTACGGCGAGATCACGAGTGATCACGCGCGCGAACTACTCTTCCACGACGCCGACACCGGGCCGGGCGCGGGCCTTGAGCCACATCACGCCGAACAGATCGACGATTCCCACCCACAGGCGATTGTGCACGCCGTACTTGGAGCGCCCGCGCGTGCGCGCGCGATGATTCACCGGCACCGAAACCACCCGGCTGCCGGCGCGCTGGAACAAGGCCGGCAGAAACCGGTGCATGTGATCGAAGACCGGCAGCGACAAGAACGTCTCGCGATGAAAACAGCTTGATGCCGCACCCGGTATCGGGGTGCCGCATCGCCGAGCAAACCGCCGCGCACGCCGTTGGCGATGCGCGACGACAAGCGCCTGAGCCAGGTGTCACGACGCGTGACGCGATTTCCCATGATGAGCAGCACATCGGAGTTCGCGGGATCGCTGCGGGCGGCGAGCAGCTTCGGCAGATCCGCCGGATCGTTCTGCCCGTCGCCATCGAGCGTGGCGACCCACGCGGCGACGCGCCGCGCGCACGCCGGATTGAATCGCCGTGCTCTGGCCGCTGCGCGCCGAGTGCCGCAGCAGCCGCAATTCGGACAGCCCCCGCGCCCGCGCCTCGCGCAAGCGCTCCGCGGTGCCGTCGGTGCTGCCGTCATCGACGAAGATCATTTCGAAGGAGACGCGCTCCCGCAGCACGGTAGCGATCTCCTGTGCCAGCGGGATCACGTTGTCCGCTTCGTCGCAGACCGGAACGACGACCGAAACTTCCGGGCTCATTTGGAGGTTGGACGGTGACTGCCTGGGAATCAGTCGCGGATCATGGATCATAGCGGCCCTCAGCGCAGCGGGCGTTTTCCGCTATGCTCGCCGCATGGGCCCCTCGACGTCTGGTGCCGGGAAACCTCACTCCCACGCGCACGCCCACGCACCGGCGCAAGACGGCCGGCGCTTGTACTGGGCGCTGATCCTGACCGGCGGTTTCGCGTTCGTGGAGCTCGCCGGCGGCTGGCTCGCACAATCGCTTACGCTCATGGCGGACGCGGGCCACATGTTCACCGACTCCGCCTCGCTCGCGCTGGCTTGGCTCGCCCTGCGCTTCGCGGGCATGCCCTCCGATCGCAAGCGCACCTACGGCTATCACCGCCTGCAGGTGCTGGCCGCCTTCGTGAATAGCCTCATCCTGCTGGCGGCTGTTCTGTGGATCGGCTACGAAGCCGTGCAGCGTCTGCGCGAGCCCGCCCCCGTCGCCGGACCTCTCATGCTGGGCGTCGCCGCCGCCGGCTTGGTGGTCAACGTCGTGGCGCTGATCCTTCTGCACCGCGGCGATACGCACAACCTCAACATGCGCGCGGCCTACCTGCACGTGTTGAGCGACCTGCTCGGGTCACTCCTCGCCATCTCGGCGGCGGTGGTGGTTACGCTCACGGGCTGGGTGCGCATCGACCCGCTGCTGGCCCTGGTGGTCGCTCTGCTTATCGTGGTCGCGGCCGGGAGCCTGTTGCGCAAGTCCGCTCACATCCTGCTCGAAGGCACTCCGGAGTGGGTCGACATCGAAGAGCTCGAGCGGGAGATCAAGGGCGCGGTCGCGGGCGTGATCGACGTGCACCACGTGCACGTCTGGTCGCTCACCTCGCACCATCCGGTCGTCACGCTGCACGCACGCGTCGAGGCCCAGGCGTCGCCGCAGCTGGTGTTGCAGGAGATCAAGGTATTCCTGGCGCGGCGCTATGCACTCGAGCACTCCACCATCCAGCTCGAGCCGGCAGATTGCGCCGATCCCGACCACGCCGTACTGCCCGATGAGCGCGTGCAACGCTGGGGCGCGCGCTGACTCCGACTACGCCGGGCCGAGCGCCGCGCGTGCCTGCTGAAACAGCTCCTCCAGCGAGCGCTCCATGTGTCGTTGAATCTGCTCCACGGCGGCATCGTCGAGCCGGCGCGGCACGAACACCGGCTCGCCCACCGCGATGACGGCGCGACAGAACGGCCGCGGTATCACGAACCGATCCCAGGTCTTGAGCACCCAGGCGTGGCTCGCGCAGTAGGCGATCGGCAGCAGAGGCACCCCGGACAGTTGCGCGATCTTGACGATCCCGGGCTTGAATACCGAGCGCGGGCCGTACGGCCCATCCGGTGTGGTCGCGGGCGAGATTCCGTCGCGCGCGATCGCCTTGCTCATGGTGCGCAACGCCTCCGCCCCCTTGCTCGTGCTGGAGCCGCGAAAAACGATTCCGCCGCCCATGAGGCGCGCGATGTCGCTAATGGCCTCGCCATCGACCGACGCGCTGATCAGCCACCCGATGCGGGCACCGCGATCGATCAGCTTGCGCAGATAGCTCCAGCAGAGGAGCTGGTGTCGGTGCCAGTAGCAGATCACGGTCGGCTCGCCGCCGAGCAACCGGCTTTCGATACGCGCCGCTCCCTCGACACGCACGATGCGGCACGTCTTCCAGAATATCTGGATGATCAACATGCCGATCGGCACGGCAATCCGATACAGCAGCCGCCGTCCCCTCGTCATTCGCCGTTTGGAACGGCTACCGCGCCGCTTTGGGCGATCTGCAACCGCGGCGGGCGGAACCGGGTGCGCCTCGCCCGCCTCGCTTTCCGCCCCCTCTGTCGCCGCATTGTCTGCGCGTTCGGTCACCATCGACCTCATTGTACCGGTGCGTAGTAATCGGGATAGTCGGCGTCAGGCCCTTGAAGCGCCGATGGATCCACAGGTACTGCGCGGGCACGCGCCGCACCTGTGCTTCGATCAGCTGCGTTGAAGCGCGCGGCGTCCGCCGCGCGGATCGTCCGTCGGAAAATCTCGAGCATCGGCTGGATGACCATGCGATAGCCGCTGCGAGCCGGGCAGGCGTTCCGGGAAATAGGGCAGCACTGCCGCGCCCGTCATGCGCGCGAGCCGCGACGTCGCAGTGTTCGTGGCGGCGGGAATGCCGAAGAACGGCACCATCTCCGCGCCCTTCTTGCGATAGCTCTGATCCGGCGCGTACCACACGGGCTCGTTGCTCTTCAGCGCGGGATCAACGTGCGGATGTCGTCGCGCGGTATCGCGCGCTTCGCCCGCGGCCGCGGTTGCGCATCAGGAAGCGCTCGAGCACGACGTTGCTTGTCGGCCGATACATGATGCTCGTCCGCATGCGGGCGCACAGCGCGCGTGCGCCGATCTCGAGCGTGGTGAAGTGCGCGCTGAGCAGGATCGCGCCGCGGCCTCCGCGCAGCGCCTCGCTCCAGATGCTCCTCGCCTTCGAGCTCGGTCAGAGCGGCGATGCGCGCTCGGAGCTCCACCAGCTGATCGCGGTCTCGAAACGCCGATGCCGAGGCTGCGGAAGTGCTCGAGCAGCATGCGCTCGCGCTCGCCTCGACCGGCAGCTCCGGCAGGCACAGCTCGAGATTGCGGCGCGCGATGCGCACGAACGGCGAGCGGCAGCCGCGCCGCGACCCGCGCCGACGCGCGGCCGAGCCAGACGAGCAACCGGAACGGCAGCGGCTCGAAGACGCTCGCAGCACGAGTCCCAGAGCGCGAGCCAGCGTCGGCCAGTAGCGCGGATGCAGCATCGCGTCATGCGCGGTACGGGTCGCCGTCCGGTCCCGGCCGCTTGAAGCGCTTGTAGGTCCAGAGGTACTGCGCCGGATGATCGCGACGTGCGCCTCGATCAGCTCGTGGAAGCGGCGCGTGTCGGCCACCGGATCGTCGGACGGGAAGTTGTCGAGCGGCGGCGTGGATGTGCATCAGTAGCCCGGTCGTCAGCGCGGACGCCGTTCCGGAAAGTACGGCAGCACCGGCGCGCCGGAGATCCTCGCGAGGCGGGAGGTCGCGACGTTCGAGCGGCGGGATGCCCGAAGAACGGCACGAACTCGCTGTTCTTCCCCGTGTAGCGCTGATCCGGCGCATACCAGACCGGGCAGGTTGCTCTTGAGGCTCTGCAGCAGGTCGCGCACGCTGTCGCTGGAGATCGCGCGTGCGGTGTGCCGGGCGCGGCCGCGGCGGGACAGCTCGGCGATCAGCGCGTTGCTGCGGCGTCTGATACATGATCGCTCGTCGGCCGTGCAAGCATGAGCGCGCGCGCGCCCATCTCGAGCGTCGTGAAATGCGCGCTCAGCAGCAGTGCGCCGCGGCCGCTCCGCGACTGCGCTGCAGATGCTCGAGACCCTCGAACGCGACGAATCTGCGCAGGCGCTCCTCGCTCGCCCACCAGACCAGCCCGGTTTCCAGCAGCGCGCAGCCGAGCGACTCGAAGTGGTGCTTGACCAGGCGTCGCGCCCGCGCTCGTCGAGCTCGGCAGGCACAGGCGGACGTTGACGATCGGCGATGCGGCGGTCGCGCCGGCTGAAGCAGTAGGCGATGCGGCCGAGGCTCGCACCGATCGCCATCTGCAGCCGGTACGGCAAGAGGCCGAGGAGACGGACCAGGCCGAGGCCGATCCATGTCGCCCAGAAGCGCGGCGCGTACAAGCGCGACGGCAGTGCGCGCGCGTCGCTGCGCCCCCGCGCGGCAGAATCGTCCGACACTTCCGTGAAACGCGAGCTCATCGGATTGCGCAAATAATAAGAATGAGTCGAGCTGCCGCGTAGTGATTCGAAAGCGGATGCATCGCCGACTACGAAACGGTTGCTCGAAGTCGGTGGGTGGTGCCGGAGGAGGGATCCTGGAGGTAGAGCGCCGTCAGCATCGCCACCGACGTGTGCATGCTGGGGAAGCTGTTCGACCGCGCGTCGAACCGCTGGACGACGCGACGGAACCGCTCCGACCACGTCCGGCGGCGGTTGATGGCGCGCCAGGATTCGCGGGGGTCTCGACCGGGAACAGGACAAAGAAGGCCATCTGCATGGCGAGAAGCCCCAGGAAGCTCACCGCGAGATAGACGAACTCGCGGGACGAATCGACCACCCATGTCGTGTAGAGGATGACCGGGTAATAGAGGAAGCTGTAGATCCACACCCAGGCCGGCCAGTAGGGAATGCGGTCGTCGAGGGCCAGCCGGAGCTCCCGGGTCGGCCGGAGCGGGTTCCGCTGGCACCAGAAGTAGAACTGGTAGCCCCCGACGATGAGGATCGTGCCCAGGACCAGGTGCACGGCGAAATCGGCGATGGTCATGGCTCCACCTCTCCATTTCACGCGCGGCGTCACCGCGGCTCGGGTTGACGGGACGGGATGCGCACACGTTCCGGGCGAGGGCCCGGCCCAGCACACACGAATCCGCCAGGGCGGCGAGGTAGGCGTCGTCGACAGCCGCCAGAGGAGGTTGTAAAGCCGCGCGATCCCGGGCGGCACGATGTCCGCCATGATCGAGAGGGACGCGCCCTCGGCGATGCCCGCGCCCCCCGGCGTCGGCGCGAAGAAGACCAGGAAGATGAGGGCGATCTGCGCCTCCACGATCTGGCGGAGCGACCCGCCCTCGATACCGAGGAACCGCGCGCAGAGGTACGGCATCAGCGCCCGCGCGAGGAGGAAGCTCACGCTGAGCAGGCAGACCGCCACGAAGCACGCCTTGCCGTGTCGGAGGAAGCGCCCGACGTCCTCGCGGTACGTGTAGAGCAGGTCCACCAGCCGGGCCGTGGTGGCGTCCATCCGGTCGAGCGCCGGAGCTGAGCGGGGCGCACCCGGGGGGCGCCAGTCGACGACGCGCCGGGCCGGCGCAGCACCCGCCAGACGGTCCGCGAGAGCGCGGCCAGCGCGGCGCGGCAGAGATCGGGCCAGCGGGCGCCGAGGAGGAGCAGCGCGGCAATTCCCGTCAACGCCCACACCGGGGCGAGGAAGAGAACCCGCCGGCCCCCACTCCGGAGACCAGGAGCGAGTAGAGGCCGATCAGGAGGAGTCCCACCATGGTGCCCATGAAGGAGAGGAGCGTCGCGGTGAGCCCGGTGCCGACGCTCACGCCGTTACGGCTCAGCATGTAGACCTGGCCCGCGCCGCCGCCGGACTGGGACGGCGTGAGGATCGAGACCGCGATGTCGGCGAATTCGGACTGGAGTCAGCACGCCCAGAACGAGACGCCCGGGTGGAGCACGCGGCAGATGAGCCAGATGCGCGCGGCCGACGTCACGCTCTCGACCGGCAGGGCGAGGAGCAGCAGGATCAAGTAGCCCCAGCGCAGATCGCCGAGCGCCGGCGCCGCGTGGCTGCCGGGGACCCGGGCGAACAGCCAGCCGAACACGCCCACTGCCAGCCCAGGAACGCGAGCCCGCCCAGCAGGAGCTTCCCCGACGACAGGCTCGGCATCGGTGACTCCAGCCCGGGCCTATCCATGACTGCCACCCCGCCTTCGGTCATCCCTGCCCTCCCCGGCAGCGCGCTCGGGCCGTCGCTGCTCGCCCTGAGTGGGGCAACCTTAGTGCCACGATAGAAACGTCAGGTATGGCAGCTATCTATCGATCTGACCTCCGGTGGGCCATGGGGCGGCCGGGTGGGTGACTCGGCGGGGAGTGGGGGAAACTCCGTCACCCGGCACCCACGGGGAGGCGTGGTTCCGGGAGTCAGGGTGCCTGTTGAGCTAGGTCGGTCGACCGGAGTAGGATGAGCGCCCCGATGGCCCCGATCGCTCCTGTCGGAGTTGCTCGGGCAGAGCCCCGGGATGGTGGCCGTCCGCGAGACGGCGGCCCGGCTCCTCCAGCGGCAGTCCGAGCGCGGACGGTTGCCGCCCGTCCTGACCAGGGCGAGACGGGGGTGGGCAAGGGGTTGCTCGCGCGGTCGCTCCACCGCGCCGGGCCCCGCGCGTCCGGGCCCTTCGTCGACGTCAACTGCGCGGCCATTCCCGAGACGCTGCTCGAGGCCGAGCTCTTCGGCTACGAGCGCGGCGCCTTCACGGACGCGCGCCACGCGAAGGCCGGGCTCTTCCAGACCGCCAACCACGGCACGATCTTCCTGGACGAAGTCGGCCTCCTGCCGGAAGCGCTCCAGGCCAAGCTCCTCAAGGCGCTGGAGGACCGCGCCGTCCGGCGGCTCGGCAGCACCCGGAGTGAGCCCGTCGACGTCTGGATCGTCACGGCCAGCAACGAGAACCTCGCGATCGCGGCGCGGGCGCGGCGATTCCGCGAGGACCTCTACCACCGACTCGCCGTCGTGACGCTGACCATTCCGCCGTTGCTCGCCGGGCGAGGACGTGCTCCTCCTGGCGGAGCACTTCCTCGGGCGGGCGTGCGCGGAGTACCGGCTTCCCCCGCGGAGCTTCGCGCCGGACGCGCGACGGCGCTCCTCGCCTATCCGTGGCCCGGGAACGTGCGGGAGCTGGCGAACGTGATGGAGCGCGTCGCGCTCCTCTCCGAGGCGCCGGTCGTGAGCGCCCGCAGCTACTCGGGTTGCCCGCCGTGCCGGCGGCGACCGCGGCCGCGGACACCGGGGCCAGGCCGAAGGGGCCGGAGTCGCCCGCGCTGGCGGAGGCGCTGGGCAGCGTGGAGCGGGAGCATCTCGTCGAAGCCTTGCGCCAGACGGCGGGCAACGTCACGCGCGGGCAGCCGCGCGCTTCGGCATCTCGCGGGACACCCTCCGGTACCGCATGGTGAAGCACGACCTGGTACGCGAGGAACCGGCCCGGCCCGCACGAGCCCGCACGAGCCGGCCCGACCAGCCCACCCCGCCCGGCGAGTCGACCCCGCGCGAAGCCGCCGCGTCTCGGGAGCCGGGACCGGCGGCCGCCCCGGTCGAGACCGGCGCGCCGCTGGCGGTCCGATGGGAGGGCCGGCGGCTCGCGTTCCTCCGAAGCGCCCTCGTCCTGCCGGCCGACAACGATCCCGGGTTCAGCCCGAGCCGCGCGGGCTCGAAACCCTGGTCGAGAAGATCCAGACGTTCGGCGGCCGCATCGAGGAAATGAGCCCGGACGGGCATCGTCGCGGCGTTCGGGCTGGAGCCGATCGAGGACGCTCCGCAACGCGCCGCGCTGGCGGCGACGGCCGTCCACAAGGCCGCGGAGCGGGCCGGCGGCGACGGGGAAGGCATCCGGGTCCACTCGGGGATCGCCGTCCGCCGGGTGCTGGTCGGGTCCTCCCGCGGCGCACCCAGGTCGACCTCGACGGCAAGCGTGAGGCGTGGACGGCGCTCGACACGCTCCTGAGACTGGCCGAGCCCGGCGCGATCCTCGTCGAGGAGGCGGCGGCGGTCTTCCTCGCGCGCCACTTCGACCTCGCCCCGGTCCACGGCGCCGACACCGCGGGGCCCGTGCACCGGCTGGTCGCGGCCGAGCGGCCCGGCGTGGGGCGCGGCCGGCGCCCCCCGACGTTCGTGGGTCGCGGCCGGACATCGGACTCCTCTGGAGCCGCCTCGACGACGCGCTCCGAGGCCACGGTCAGGTCGTGGGCCTGCTCGGCGAAGCCGGCATCGGAAAGTCGCGCCTGCTCCACGAGTTTCGCGAGCGCCTCCTCGGCGAGCCCGAGCGGCGGGTGACGTTCCTGGAAGGGCGGTGCCAGTCGTACGCCAGCGCCATCCCCTACTTCCCGATTCTCGACGTCCTCCGATCCAACTTCCGATCGCCGAGGGCGAGAGCCCGGACGTCATCGCCGCCAAGATCCGCGCGGGAGTCCAGGAGGTCGGGATCGAGCGGCCGGGGCGATCCCGTACGTCCTTCGGCTGTTCGGCATCCCGGAGGGCGCGGAGGCGCTCGCCACGCTCACGACCTCAGCCGTCAAGGCCCGGACCTTCGAGGCGCTGCGCCACCTCATCCTGAGCGGCGCGCGCCGAGCGGCCGATCATCTTCGTCGTCGAGGACCTCCACTGGATCGACTCGACGTCGGAGCAGGTGCTTCACCACCTTGATGGACAGCGCGGCGGGGCTGCCGGCGATGGGCATCGTCACCTACCGGCCGGGCTACCGGGCGCCCTGGATGGACCGCTCCTACGTCACCCAGGTCGCGCTCCCGCCCCTCTCGCGGGAGGACAGCCTGCGGGTCGTGCGGTCGGTGCGACGCGCCGACGCGGTGTCCGACCGGGTCGCCGAGGTCATCCTCGGGAAAGCGGAGGGGAACCCGTTCTTTCTGGAGGAGCTCTCGCGGGTGGTCGAGGGCGGCGCCGGGGAGTCCGCCCCGGGCCTCGCGGTGCCGGACACCATCCAGGAGGTCCTGCTCGCCCGCATCGACCGCCTGCCGGACCAGCCGCGCCGCCTGCTCCAGACGGCGGCCGTGGTCGGACAGGAGGTGCCGCTCGCACTGCTCCATGCCGTGTGGGAGGGAGAGCTCGACGCCCACCTCCGGGAGCTTCATGCGCCTCGAGTTCCTGCACGCGAAGTCCGGAGGCGGCGAGCCGCTGTACGCCTTCACCCACAGCCTGACGCGCGACGTGGCCTACGAGAGCTTCGCCCTCCGCCCGCCGCCGCGCGCTCCACGGCGCGATCGCCCGGGCCCTCGAGGCCGTCTACCGTCGACCGGCTGGGCGAGGTCTACGATCGCCTCGCCTATCACTACGGGCGGACGGAGGAGGCGGCCAAGGCGGTCCTGTATCTCGAACGGCTCGCCACGAAGGCCGTCGATGCCCACGTCATGCGGAGGCCGTCCGGATCCTGGAGGAGGCGCGCGCGCACGTCGATCGGCTACGCCGCCGCCGGCCGAGCAGGACCGGCGGGAAGAACCTCCAGCTCGCCCTGGTGCAGGCCTATTCCCTGATACCGCTCGGGGCCTTCCAGGACATCGTCACCCTGCTGCTCCGCCACCAGGCCGCGCTCGAAGCGCTGAACGACCCACG
>CAWIYW010000001.1:0-646845 GCA_963840405.1 uncultured Gammaproteobacteria bacterium | reverse complement strand
CTACCGCGTCGGAGGGACCGGGCGCCGGACCTAGATGCTGTCCTTGTGCTGCGCCTTGTAGCGCGCCTCTTCCTTGCTGACTACACCCTTGGTGGTGAGCTCCTGCAGGCACTGATCGAGAGTCTGCATGCCCTGTGCCTGGCCAGTCTGGATCGAGGAATACATCTGCGCGATCTTGCCTTCGCGGATCAGGTTGCGGATCGCCGGCGTGCCGATCATGATCTCGTGCGCCGCGACGCGGCCGCCGCCAACGCGCTTCAGCAGCGTCTGCGAGATCACCGCGCGCAGCGATTCGGACAGCATGGCGCGCACCATTTCCTTTTCGGCCGCGGGGAACACGTCGACGATGCGGTCGATGGTCTTGGCCGCGGAGCTGGTGTGCAAGGTGCCGAACACCAGGTGGCCGGTCTCTGCGGCGGTCAGCGCCAGCCGGATGGTCTCCAGGTCGCGCATTTCGCCGACCAGGATCACGTCCGGGTCTTCGCGCAGTGCCGAACGCAGCGCCTCGCTGAACCCGAGCGTATCGCGGTGCACTTCGCGCTGGTTGATCAGGCAGCGCTTGCTCTCGTGCACGAACTCGATCGGGTCCTCGATGGTGATGATGTGATCCGGGCGGTTGTCGTTACAGTGGTTGACCATGCCGGCGAGCGTCGTCGACTTGCCCGAGCCCGTCGGGCCGGTGACCAGCACCAGGCCGCGCGGCAGCATGCACAGGTCCTTGAAGATCTTTGGCGCGGCCAGGTCGTCGAGCGTGAGGATCTGCGAAGGAATGTTGCGGAACACGGCACCCGCGCCGCGGTTCTGGTTGAACGCGTTGACGCGGAAGCGCGCCAGCTTCGGAATCTCGAATGAAAAGTCGGTCTCGAAGAACTCTTCGTAGGCCTTCCGTTGCTTGTCATTCATGATGTCGTACACCATGCTGTGCACTTCCTTGTGCGTCAGCGCCGGCATATTGATGCGCTTCATGTCGCCGTCCACGCGGATCATGGGCGGCACGCCCGCGGACAGGTGCAGGTCCGAGGCGTTGTTCTTGACGGCGAACGCCAGCAATTGGGCGATGTCGACGGCCATTCGATCTCCTTGGAGGGCAACGGCTCCGGGCACCGGCTATCCGCGCCCTGTGCGAGGCGGATTTCGGCCCAAAAAAGCGACGTGAGTATAGCGGAGCCTTAACGCACCCAATATGTTAATTGTTCCGCAGAATTGGCCCGAAAACCTCATTCGCGTGCGCTCGCACATAAACAATGCGGCCACGGCCTCGGGGCGCGATCCGACGCAGATCACAATCGTGGCGGTCAGCAAGGCGCAGCCGCTCGGAAGCGATCCGCGCGGTGCACGCACTCGGTGTGATGGATTTCGGCGAGAACTACCCGCAGGAAGCGCTGCGAAAATCGAGGCGCTCGACGATCCGTCGGTGCGCTGGCACTTCATCGGGCACGTCCAGGCGAACAAGACGCGCACGATCGCCGAGCACTTCGCGTGGCTGCACAGTCTCGACCGGCTGCAGATCGCGCGCCGCCTCGAGTGCGCAACGGCCATTCCACGCACCGCCACTCAACGTGTGCCTGCAGGTGAAGCTCGGTCGATGAACCCGCCAAGGCCGGCGTGTCGCGCCCGAGGACCTCAAGCCGCTGGCCGACGAAGTCGCCTCGCTCGAGCGACTGCGGTTGCGAGGCCTGATGTGCATACCGCCGCCGAGTGACGACGTCACCCGACAGCGTCGCTGGTTCGCACAGCTGCGCGAGCTCCAGTCGACGCTGAACCGCGCCGGCCACGCGCTCGATGTGCTGTCGATGGGCATGAGCGGTGACTACGAGGCGGCGGTGCGCGAAGGCGCCACGCACGTCAGAATAGGTACGGCCATCTTCGGCGGCGTCCCGCGACCGACACAGAGAGCGAGGCAAGCAATGCAAGTCACCCCGGATCGCGTTCATAGGCGCGCGGCCACATGGCGCGCGCGCTGCTCGGCGGCCTGATTGCGAGCGGCGCCGACCGCACGCAATTCAGCGTCGCCGATCCCGTGGACGGCCGCGCTCGACGCCGTCCGCGACCAATTCGGCATCGAGGTCACGACGGACAAGCGGTCGCGGTCGAGCGCGATGCAGGTAGTGCATTGCGCGGTCAAGCCCCAAGTGATGCGCACGGTGGTCGACGGCGCTCGTGGTCGCATCCGGCAACGCCCGCTCGTCATCTCGGTCGCGGCCGGAATTCCGCTGGCCGCCATCCGCGGCTGGCTCGACGGCCACGCGCGCATGGTGCGCTGCATGCCCAATCGACCCGCCCTGATCGGCTGTGGCGTGACGGCGCTGTACGCGGAGCCGCCGGTGGGAGAGGCGGATCGCGCGCTGGCGCGGGTGCTGCTCGGCACCGTGGGCGCCGTCGTATGGCTGGAACCGGAAGCACAGCTCAACGCTGTCACGGCGGTCTCGGGCAGCGGTCCCGCCTACTTCTTCCTGCTGATCGAAGTGCTCGAGGCGGCGGCGCGTGAACGGGGCTCACCGCCGAGGTCGCGCGCACCCTCAGCATCGAGACCGCTCACGGCGCCGGGCTGCCTCGCGAAGCGGCGTGATGCTCGCCGCGGAGCTGCGCCCCAGGTGACGTCCAAGGGAGGCACCACAGAGGCCGCCCTGCGGGAACTTGAGAGAGCGGACCTGCGTGGTATCGTGAGCCGCGCCGTGGCGGCCGCCGCGCGGCGTGCAAAAGAAATGGCCGAACAGATCGGAACTCCGACTGAACCCGTGGATGCCATTCGCTATATCGTCGGCGCGCTGCTGTGGCTGGCGGTCTTCGCCTTCCTCATGCGTGTCATCCTGCAGCTGGTGCGCGCGGACTTTCGCAACGCGATCGCCCAGGCGATCGTGCGCATCACCAATCCGCTGGTGCTGCCATTGCGTCGCGTCATCCCGCCCATCGGCAGGTTCGACACCGCCTCGTTCGTGGCGCTGCTGCTGGTGGAGCTGGCGGCGGCCGCGATCCTGCTCTCTCTCGGGGGCATCGCACTCGACGTACAGGTGCTGACGCGCTTCGCGCTCTTCGACCTCCTGCAGAAGGTCCTGCAGTTCTACCTGGTCGCCCTCATCATCTACGTGCTCCTGAGCTGGGTCGCGCCGGGCACCTACAGCCCGGCCGGCGCGTTGCTCGCCAGCATCTGCGAACCCCTCCTGGCCCCGGTCCGCCGCGTCATCCCGCCCATCGGCGGTCTCGACCTGTCGGCGTTGTTCGTGCTCATCGGGCTGCAGGCGCTGCTGATCCTGCTGCGCTAGGGCAACTCTGCACAAGGTCTCATGAGGCGCGCCACGCGAGGAAATCGCGGGCTTACGCCGATGTGTGAAGCAAGAATCGAAGCGCGCGGCGCGCGCATGCGTCCGCGTTCCGCGACAGTGTGCGCTACCCGGCCGTGCGCGCGAGGCTGCAAAACTAGGGTTTCCAGCATCGGTGGCACGGAAAATATTTTGCGTGAGCGCTTAACCGAGGCGTTTTCTTGTGCTATTTTGCCGCGCGTTTTTCCATAGGGGCGTCCCGCCCACAGTCAAAGAAACCACAGGAGACTGCAACGATGGCGAAAAAGAATGCTGCACCGACCAAGTCCGAGGTTCTCACCACGATTGCCAAGGAGACCGATCTCTCGAAGAAGCAAGTCGGTGCCGTGTTTGATTCGCTCGGCGGAGTGATCAAGAAGAGCCTGCGCGGCAACGGGCTGTTCACCATGCCGGGCCTGCTCAAGATGAAGGTCGTCAAGAGACCGGCTACGAAGGCTCGCGAGGGAGTCAATCCCTTCACCGGCCAGAAAATGATGTTCAAGGCGAAGCCCGCGAGCCGCAAGGTCCGCGTGATGGCCCTCAAGAACCTCAAGTCCTTCGTCAACTGAAGAATTGCGTGAAGCTGCCCGGAGCGGCGTCGCCGCTCCGGGAGCTGGTTTTTCCCTGAATCACGCGCTTCTCGAGCCTGCCAGGCGGCGTCTGCAGCCACCTTGCAGCAGCACCTAGGTCAGGCGTGTCAACTCACCCTGACGTGTTCCTCGATCGCATCCTTCAGATCCTGCAGCCGACCGTGAAAAAAATGTCCCGCGCCGCGCAGGATCGCCACCTGCGGTGGCGGTGACAGCGATCGCGCCCACTGCACACCGCCCCGCAATCCACGATCTCGTCCGCGTCTCCCTGCACGATGAGCCACGGGCAATCGGGCACACGCAGCGCGGCAAGCTGAAAGCGCTGCACGGGTGGCGCCACTGTGATGAGTCGCTGCGGTCTGCGTCGCTCGCTCACCCGCAACGCCACGTAGGCGCCGAAGGAAAACCCGGCCAGCCAGAGCGCTGCCTGGGGCCAGCGTTCGCGGCCCCAGTCGATCACGGCCTGTGCGTCGTCTGTCTCGCCGATCCCATCATCGAAGGTACCCGCGCTTGCGCCCACGCCCCTGAAGTTGAAACGCAGAGCAGGCAGGCCGAGCTCCTGCATCGTCCGCGCCACCGTGTGCACGACCTTGTTGTCGAGCGTCCCGCCGCCGAGCGGGTGCGGATGGCAAACCACGCCGAAACGCACGACCCTGCCGGTCCGCCGGCTCCTCGATAACCGCCTCGAGCGGGCCCGCCGGGCCGGGGATCACGATTTTCTCGGGCTTGGGCGGGCGAAATGACACGATTGCCCTCCGCTGGCGCGGCCTGCTGAGCGTTCAGCGCTGCGCCGCGGTTTCGGTGTAGATGACGCCGTTCTTCATGACGAACGACACGCGCTGCAGCGCCGTGATGTCGGTGAGCGGGTCGCCGGGCACGGCGATGAGGTCCGCCGTCTTGCCGCTCTCGACGCTGCCGAGGCGATCGTCGACCTTGAGGAATCGCGCGGGCACGATGGTGGCCGACTGGATTGCTTCCATCGCGGGCATGCCCGCCTCCACCATGTACTGGAACTCGCGCGCATTCTGGCCATGCGGAAACACCCCCGCGTCCGTGCCGAACATGACGCGCACGCCGGCCCGATAGGCGGCGCCGAAAGTCTCCTGAATCTGCGGACCGATCATGAGCGCCTTGTCACGCACCACGTCGGGGTACGTGCCGGGCTTCTGCGCCTGCTGATAGACCCAGCGGCCGGCCGATATGGTGGGCACGTAGTGCGTGCCGGATTTCTTCATGAGCGCCATGAGATCGCGATCCATGAACGTGCCGTGCTCGATCGAATCGACGCCCGCGTTGACTGCCCGAGTCATGCCTTCGAGTCCGTGAGCGTGCGCGGCTACGGTCATTCCATAGTCGTGAGCGGTCGAAACCAGGGCCTGCAGTTCCTCGACGCTGAATTGCGGCGCCATGCCGCTCTTGGCGATGCTGAGCACGCCGCCGGTCACGGTGATCTTGATGACATCGGTGCCGTCCTTGTAGTGCTGCCGCACCGCACGCATCGCCTCCGCCGGCCCATCGACGATGTTGTCTTCGAGACCGGGAATGGCCAGCAGGTGCGGGCCCCAGCCGTTGGTGAAATCGCCGTGCCCACCGGTGGTGGCGATGATCTTGCCGGCGGCGAAGATGCGCGGCCCGAGGACCTTGCCGGCGTTGATGGCGTTGCGCAGGCTTAGCGAAACGTTGTAGAGCACGTCGCCCGTGTCGCGCACCGTAGTGAACCCGGCCTTGAGGGTGCGCTCGGCGTACACGGCGCCGTCGAACGCGTAGTCCGCGGCAGGCCGCTTGAATCGCGCCAGCTCGAAGCCGGGCACGTTCTCCTCCGTGAGATGCACGTGCATGTCCATCAACCCGGGTAGAAGCGTGGCTTGCTCGAGATCGATGACACGGTCCTGTGGAGTCGCCGTACGGAAGCCGGATTCGACGCCCACGATCCGGTTGCCTTCCACCACCACCGTGACCCGCTCGCGCGGTTGCTTCGAAACGCCGTCGATCAGTTTTCCCGCGTGCAGGAGCGTCGCGGCGTCAGACGCCACACCCGACAAGCACCCGAACAGCAGGATCAGCAGGGCGTGACGCGACAAGGTGTGTCTCCCTTACTGTGGCGCCGGGGTAGCGGGCTCGATGCCGAGGAGCTCGACATCGAACACCAGGGTCGCGCCTGGCGGAATCACACCGCCGGCGCCGCTCTCGCCGTAGCCGAGCGCCGCTGGAATCACCAGGCGACGCTTGCCGCCGACCTTCATCCCCGCGACGCCCTGATCCCAGCCCTGGATCACCTCGCCCTGACCGAGCGTGAAACGGAAAGGCTCGCCGCGATCGACCGAGCTGTCGAACTTACTGCCCTTGTGGTCCGCAGCGCCACTCTCGTACAGCCAGCCGGTGTAGTGCACCACGGCGATCGAGCCCGGGCTGATCGCATCGCCTGAGCCCGCAGCGAGCTCGGTGATGGCGAGTCCCTCCGGAGTGGTCGTTGTCGGAGGCGCAGCTTCGGGCGCGGGCTTCTCCCCCGCGTTGCACGCAACACACAGCGCCAGCAGCAGCGGCCACAGGAGCCGCGAGGCAATCGTCTTCATGAGGTGTACCTGCAGTGAAGGTTACTTGGTCGTCCTGGGAGCGAAATCGAGCGCCGCCGAGTTGATGCAGTAGCGCAGGCCGCTCGGCTGCGGACCGTCGTCGAACACGTGGCCAAGATGCGAGCCACACTTCGCGCACTGCACTTCGGTGCGGACCATGCCATGGCTGCGGTCGGTCTCGGTGCGCACGCGGTCACCCGCCAGCGGCAGCCAGAAGCTCGGCCATCCGGAGCCCGACTCGTACTTCTCATCGGACCGGAAGAGCTCGTTGCCGCACACGACACAGGTGTAGACGCCCTTGTCCTTGTGCAGCGCGTAGCGGCCGCTGAAGGCGCGCTCCGTGCCCTTCTCCTGCGTGACGTGGTACTGCTCGCGCGTGAGGCGCGCGCGCAGCTCGGCATCCTCGGGCTTGTCGGGGGCAGCCATGATGAACTCCTTAAAGGGTCTGCGCGGCGCGGTCCGCCGCGCAGCGCTGCGATTATGGCAGAGCACGCGCGCCATGCGCGACGCGGCCGGGGTTCAGGTCTTGCTCGGAGGATTCTCGGGGTGCGCGTCCCCGAAAGAGAGCAGCAACCGGTTCAGGCGGCGCACGAACTCGGCCGGTTCGTCGAGGCGGGCGCCGTCAGCGAGCAGCGCCTGGTCGAACAACACCAGCGCGAGCTCGCGAAACCGCTCCGGATCCTGCAGGGCGTCGAGATGCCTGACGAGCGCGTGTTGCACGTTGAGCTCGAGCGCGGGCTTGCTCGCGGGCGGCTTCTGGCCGGTCGCCTCCAGCATCCTCTGCATCTGCCGGCTGAGGTCATGCTCACCCAGCACCAGGCAGGCCGGTGACTCCGTCAGCCTGCCGCTCACCCGCACCTCACTCACGCGTTCGCCGAGCGCTTCCTTCACCCGACGCAGCAGGTTCTTGCTCTCCTTCAGGTCCGCTTCGCGTACCTTCTGATCCGTCTCCGTGAGAAGACCGCCGAGCGCAAGATCCCCGCGCGTCACGTCGTGGAGTCGCTTGCCGTCGAACTCCGGCAGATGACCGACCAGCCACTCGTCGAGTCGCTCGCCGAGCAGCAGCACTTCGATGCCCTTGCGACGGTAGACCTCCAGGTGCGGGCTGGAGCGTGCCGCCGCAAAGTCATCGGCGACGAGGTAGAAAATACGCTCCTGGCCGGACTGCATGCGCTTGCGGTAGTCCTCGAGTGACTGATCCTGCTGTTCGCGATCGGTGTGCGTGGTGGCAAAGCGCAGCAGCTTCGCGATGCGCTCCTGGTTGGCGGGGTCCTCGGCGAGACCTTCCTTCAGGACACGCCCGAACTCGTTCCAGAAGGCCTGGTACTTCTCCGCCTCCTCGCTCGCGAGCCGCGCCAGGAGATCGAGCATCCGCCGCGTCAGCGCACCGCGCATGCTCTCGATCTCGGGCACCTGCTGCAGGAGCTCGCGCGAGACGTTGAGCGGCAGATCGCCCGAGTCCACTACGCCCTTGATGAAGCGCAGGTAGAGCGGCAGGAGCTGCTCGGCATCGTCCATGATGAACACGCGCCGCACGTACAGCTTGACGCCGCGCCGGCCCTCGCGCTGCCACAGATCGAAGGGCGCATGCGCCGGGACGTAGAGAAGACTGGTGTACTCGCGCTTGCCTTCGACCTTGTTGTGGCTCCACGCCAGCGGGTCGGCGTGATCGTGCGAGACGTGGCGGTAGAACTCGCGGTATTCCTCGTCGCTCACTTCGCTGCGCGATCGCGTCCAGAGAGCCTGCGCATGATTGACCGTTTCGTAGTCGAGCGCTGCGACGCCCTCTTTGGGCATGCGCACCGGTATGGCGATGTGGTCCGAGTAGCGCCGCACGAGTGAGCGCAGGCGCAATCCATCGGCGAATTCCCGCGCGTCGGGCTTGAGATGCAACGTGACGCTGGTGCCGCGCCGCGCACGCTCGAGGGTCTCGACGCTGAACTCGCCCTCGCCGTTCGACTCCCAGCGCACGCCCTCTTCGGGCGCCGCGCCCGCCTTGCGCGAGGCCACCTCGACGCGCTCGGCGACTATGAAGGCCGAGTAGAAACCGACGCCGAATTGCCCGATGAGTTGCGAATCCTGCTGCTGCTCACCCGTGAGGCGGCTGAAGAACTCGCCCGTTCCGGACTTGGCGATGGTGCCCAGCTGCTCGACGATCTCCGCACGCGACATGCCGATGCCATTGTCGGTGACGGTGAGCGTGCCCTGCTTCGCATCGTAGTCCACGCTGATCGCGAGCTCCGGGTCCTCGGCCAGGAGGTCGGGCCGCGCGAGCGCTTCGAAGCGCAGTTTGTCGGCCGCGTCCGCAGCATTGGAGATCAGCTCGCGGAGAAAAATCTCGCGATGGCTGTAGAGAGAATGAACCATCAGCTTGAGGAGCTGTTTGACCTCGGCCTGGAAGCCGCGGGTCTCGCGATCGACGACGGTGTTCATGTGATTCTCGCTGCGGCACACGCCCGGTCGTCCGCCGGACCGGGCCTGACGGAAACGGTGCGGGGACGGACGCGAATTTTGCGGGCGCTGGCGGCGAAATCAAGCTCTGTGGAGCGCGCGCGCCGGCGACCCTCGCAAACGGAGTCCGGTGCGAAGGCGGCGGCAGAGAATCGCGGGAGGCGCGCGCGGCGAGCCCGGGGAAGGCTCAGTACTTGACGGAACGTCCGGCGGAAATGTCGATGCGCACCCCGAGCCACACCTTGCGGATGCAGCCAATCAGGTCATCGATCTCGTCCCATGCCAGCAGCAGCACTTCCATTTCGGTCTCGGGGCGCGAATGGTGCGCGACTATAGGCAGCCACTGCGACGCGCGGGCGTGAGCACGATCACAAGCCCGACACGCTGACCCGTGCACGGCCGGTCGCCGTGCTTGCGCCGTCATAACACCGTGCGTAGTCTTGAACACGCCCCTTCGCGTGAGCCAGCGCGCACAATCCATGTACCGAGTCGTCGTTCTCAACCCGAAAGGCGGATCTGGCAAGACCACCATCGCCATCAATCTCGCCAGCTATTACGCGGTTCGTGATCTGCGTCCAGTTCTCATGGATTATGACCCCCAGGGCTCGGGCATCCGCTGGCTCAAGAAGCGCACGCCGCAGCAGCCGCAGATCCACGGCATCGCGGCCTACGAGCGCAACAGTCGCACCACCAGGAGCTTCCATCTGCGTCTGCCGGCCGAGGCGCAACGCCTGGTGATCGATACGCCCGCCGCGCTGTCGCCGCACGAGATGCCGGAGCTCACGCGTGGCGCAGACGCGGTGCTCGTGCCCGTGTTGCCGTCCGATATCGATATTCACGCCTGTTCGAAATGCATCGCCGACCTGCTGCTGGTCGCCAAAGTGCGACGCAACGACAATCGCATCGGCGTCATCGCCAACCGCGTTCGCAAGCACACGCTCATCTACCAGTCGCTGATGCGCTTCCTCGCGACGTTGCAGATCCCGATCGTGGCGACCTTCCGCGACTCGCAGAACTACATCCGCGGCGCCGAGCTCGGGGTCGGCATCCACGAGATGAAGTCCTACCTGGTCCGCCAGGACCTGGAGCAATGGAATCCGCTGGTCGAGTGGCTGGAGTCGCGCTCGCCGCAGATGCAGGCCCAACCTTTGCCGGAAACAGCCGGGCAAGAAGCGGCGGGAAGTGCGGCAGCGTCCGTTACGGCGACGCCAGTCGCGGCAACGGCAGGTACGGCAGTGGAGGAAACAGCAGTGGCCGCCGAGGAGCTGGCTCCGGAGCCCGTGCCCGGAAGCGGCAGCCTGTAGCGCTACTTCTCGTCGTCCCAGGAATTGCGGATCTTGTCCGCCCAGTTCTTGTAGTTGGTCCAGCTGTTGAGGTTGCGGGTGATGGCCGAGTGGCGGCCGCCGCCCTTCTGCGAGCGATTGAGCCAGGTCGAGTACGCTTCCCAGCTTTCGGACTTGCCGCGCGACACCGAAGCGTCACCCGCGGCACCGCGCCGCGAAGCTGTCGCTTCCACTTTGTAGGTCTTGCTGTCGCTCATTGCCTGGATCTCACGATTCCGCGGGACACTACTGCCCGACCGTAGAGGGCGACAGGAACTGGTTCACAGCACCCCAGCCGTTGCCGATGCCCGCGACGCAGGCACTGTCCGAGTGCGACTGAGGTCGCGCGAACGCTCGCGTTATGCCAGTGGCGGGACGAGTGTGAGACGGCGCACGCGCTCAGCGTTCGCCGCCCAGCAACGCGCCGAAGAGTGGCCGCATGTCGGCGAGCGCCTGCTCGATCGCGTTCGGCAGCAACGTCGTGTACGCATCGAGGAGCGCGACCGCGTTACGCGCCGGATCACCACCGGTGGCCGCGCCGATGCGACGCGAGAGCCCGCGATTCACGCGGTGCAATTGCGCGTAGGCGCTTTTCAGGCCTTCCAGCGCGGTGTCCGGAGCCGCGCCGTTGCCGGCCTTGATCAACTCCGCCAGCGCGTACATGGTGACCGAGCGATACAGCGTTTCCGCTTCGCTCGCGAACGGCAGGTGAAAGCGCGCCATGGGGCGCAGGAACTCGGTTCGCGGGCAACCGCTGGTTGCGATGATCAGTCCGAGGAGCGAGCTCAGAGCCTGCTGCGCCGTGGTTTCGTGGGTCACGGTGCGTTCGGCGGTCTGCACGTCGATGCGCACCTGGTCGTAGGACACCAGCTTCTCGAGTCGTTCGATGATACCCACCAGGTGCACCGCGACCGGGCAATGGGGGTGTGCATCGATCTTCAGCGGGCAGTTCTCGCACTGCTTGCAGTCGAGCGCCGTCCAGAAGGGCAGCTCCGGCGGGTGCGGATTGAGCAGGCGGAAGTCGTGCGGGTCGAAGAACAGGTCGAAGGATTCACGCCGGCCGTCGGGCAGCACGAAACGGTAACGGATGCGCACCTGCGTCATGCCGCCATGATGACCCCTGGAGACGTGCGGAGCTACTCGGGGGCTCGGCTAGCCTCAGGCGACCAGGCGGTAGCACGGGCGGTACTCCCCGCCCGCGATCTGCATGCGATGTGCGGCGACGAATGAAGCGAGCAGCTTGTCGAGGGCGCCGACGATGGCGCGATCGCCGCGCACCTCGAACGGCCCGTGGCGCTCGATGGCGCGGATGCCGTATTCCTTGACGTTGCCGGCGACGATTCCCGAGAACAGGCGGCGCAGATTGGCGGCCAGCAGGTGCACGGGCTGGTCGGCGTTGAGCACCAGCGAGCGCATGGTCTCGTGATTGACTTCGAAGGGCTTCTGCAGCTCCGGCGGCACGTGCAGCAGCCAGTTGAAGTTGTACGAATCGCTGGTGCGCTTGCGCCACGCACGCACCTGGTCGAGTGACCGCACCAGCTCGCGAGCGACTGCCGGCGGGTCCGCCACGATGATGCGATAGCGCTTCAGGGCCGCGGGGCCGAGCGTGGCGCCGATGAATTGCTGCAGCTCCTCGAAATAGGCGCTGCTCTCGGCCGGGCCGGTGAGGATCAGCGGCAGTGGTTGCTCGGCGTTGCGCGGATCGAGGAGCACGCCGAGCAGGTAGAGAATCTCCTCGGTGGTGCCGGCTCCGCCCGGAAACACCACGATCCCGTGACCCAGGCGCACGAAGGCTTCGAGGCGCTTCTCGATGTCCGGCATGATCACCAGGTGGCTCACGATCGGGTTGGGCGGCTCGGCCGCAATGATGCCGGGCTCCGTGATACCGAGGTAACGACCGTTGGCGATGCGTTGCTTCTGATGACCGATGGTCGCGCCCTTCATGGGCCCTTTCATCGCTCCGGGTCCGCAGCCGGTGCAGACATCCAGGCCGCGCAGCCCAAGCTCGTAGCCGACCTTCTTGGTGTAGTCGTACTCCTCGCGGCTGATCGAGTGCCCGCCCCAGCAGACCACGAGATTGGGGCGTCCCTTGATGTCGAGGACGCGCGCGTTGCGCAGGATGTGAAACACCGCATCCGTGATGCTCGCGGGATCCTGCAGATCGAACTGGTCGCCCTCGAGCACCTCGTTGGCAATGTAGACCACGTCGCGCAGCACCGAGAACAGGTGCTCCTTGATGCCGCGGATCATCTCGCCGTCGACGAAGGCGCTTCCCGGCGCGTTGTGGATCTCGAGCTTGATACCCCAGGCCTGGCGGATGATGCGGATGTCGAAGTCGCGATAGCGTTCGAACACCGCCTTGGCGTTGTCGATCTCGCTGCCCGAGTTGAGCACCGCCAGCGCGCACTTGCGGAACACCTCGAAAATGGGGCCGCGGCTGTCGAGCAGCTTGGCCATTTCCGCCTGCGACAGATTGTCGAGGCTGCCCTTGGGCGTGACGCGGGCGTCGACGACCTCGGGACTGTCGATGATGGTTTGCACTGAAATTGTTCGGCTCGAACCCAGGCGCGGGCAGCGCTTGTTCTTTAGGGATAGATCTCGATCGGCGTGTCGTGGCCGGTCAACAGCCAGATCTCGACCATGTCGGCGTTCGACACGGCGATGCAGCCGTCCGTCCAGTCGCGCTTCTCATAATACCCCGGCGGATGCTTCAGTCGATTGGGCATGCCGTGGATCATGATCTGCCCGCCGGCGTGCCATCCCTGCTGGCGCGCACGCGCGACATCGCGCTCGCTCGGATAGGAGATCTGGATCGAGAGAAAGAAATCGCTGTTCGGGTTGCGCCGGATGAGCCGGTAACGACCCTCGGGCGTGCGGAAATCGCCCTCGCGCTGCTTCGGCCCATTGGGATCGAGACCAAGCGCAACCCGGTACTCACGCATGATGGCGCCGTCGCGAAACAGGATGAGGCTGCGCTTGGACTTGTGCACGACGATCAGGTCAGCGGGCTCGAACGAGGCCGCGGGCACGGCGTGTCCTGCCGGAACCGCGAGGATTGCCGCTGCGAGCATCAGCATCATCAGCTTGCGCATGCGCCGTTTCCCGTCTCGACTGCCAACGTCAACGCGGCGGATTATAGGGGCCGTCGCAGAGCGTCGGGACCGGAAGCACGTCACAACGACGCTGCGCGGCGATTGCCACCGTCGCGAGTTGTCGACTCGGGCAACTCTGCCTGGGTGTCAGGAGTTGCCCTCCGCATCACGCGAGTTCGACGCGAATGAGTTCGACGGCGCGGCGCAATGCCTGTTCCACCACGCGTGTCTCGGGATGTCGCACGATCAGGTATCCCGCGCCCTCGTAGCCGCTGGGCTGCGCCTGCCCGAGCTGCGGCAGCCGCGCCTCGACCACGAGGCCGCCGAGCTCGCGCTGCGCCTGCGTGAGGCCATGCACGGCGGCGATGCGACCCTGCCCCATGCCGCGCAGGTAAGCGGCGCCCGCGGCATAGTCGCGACGCGGCGGCGTGAACTCCTCGTAGACCATGAGCCGCGGCCATGCGCGGTAGAAGTCGCAGTCACAGGCGTACGAGATCAACGAGGTGAATTGCGCGCCCGGTGGACGCGCCGCGACTTCGGAGATAGCGAGCTCTCCGGCGGGACGTCGAAACCACTCCATGTGCGTCATGCCGGTGTCGAGACCGAGTGCCTGCAACGCCGGATGCGCCACGGCGCGAATGTCGGCGTACTCGGGACCCTCCACCTCACGCGGCAGCAGCACGCACCATTGGATCCAGGGATTCTCGAGCACCGTGAGCGGTGCCGGCAGGTAGCGCGAGATCGAGTACCACACCAGCCGGCCGCCGATGCACACGCTGTCGAAGGAGTGCTCCTCGCCCTGCAGGAACTCCTCGAACAGGGTGGGACGCGCGGGATCCGGGGGATGTCGCGCGAGATACTCCTCGAGTTGCGCCACGTTCTCGAGGCGGAACGTGTTGATGGCACCCGCTCCGGCGGGCGGCTTCACCACCACCGGGAATCCCACGCGGCGCACGAAGTCGGCCGCCTCGGCGGATGCGGCCACCAGCCGATGGCGCGCGCAGGGAACTCCGGCGCGCTCGAACACGCGCTTCATCGTGGACTTGTCGCGGAAGTTCTCGGCCGTCTGCACCGACAATCCCGGCAAGCCGAGATGCTCGCGCACCTGCGCAAGCGGTACCTGGAGCTGCTCGAGCGAGCCGATGATCCGCTCGGCTGGCCCGATCTGCCGTGCCAGGCCGGCCACGGCATCGGCGAGCTGCTGCGCGTCGAGCGCGTTGCCGACGCGCCAATGCGCGGCGATGCGGGCGCGCAGCTCCTCGGGAAGCCGTTCGAGCGGATCCTGGCTGACCAGGCCCAGGCGGATATCGGGCAGGCGCGCGGTTCCGGAGACGAAGCGCAGTGTCGCCTCCATGAAAAACGGCACGACGAAGACAACGGTGCGCACGATCCTTCGAGTCCGGTCAACCCTCACGCGAGCCCGCACTTTGCCATTATGCTTCGTGTTGGGACAGTCGAACCGGCGCCGCAGGGCCGTCATCGACGCACGCGGCATCGTGAAGGGGTGAGCCATGCGAAGTCGTTCACCGTTGGCCGGGATACTGGGGTTCGTGCTCGCCGCCTGCGCGACAACCCCTCAGACGGGTGTGCGCGAAATCCTCGACGAGCGCACCGGCGTGACCGTCACCAGTATGCAAGTCCCACTCGAGTTCTATTCCCCGCGACCGGAACGCGGCCTGCAGGCCGCGAGCTTCGCGTACCTGGCGCCGCTCGAAGTCAATCGCATGGGCAAGCGCGATACGTACCTGTGGCTCAGCGTGTTACGCGGTGATGACGACGATAGCGACGAGTCCGCCCCAGCGGCTTCCGGGCCACCGGGTCTGCGGATCACGCTCGAAGGCGAGGCCCTCGAGCCCGCCTTCGTGAGCGCGAACGCGCGCGAGCTCGGGATGGGGTTGCCGGTCTATGAACGGCCCGCTGACTGGGTCGGTGAGGCTTATTACGCGGTCACGCCGCAGGAAATCGCGCGGCTGGCCGCGGCCAGCGCACTGGTGTTGCAACTCAGCGCTGCCGGCGAAGAGGCGCGCACTTATGAACTGTCGGAGATGGGGCTCGAAGGCTTGCGGACATTCTCCGAGCGGATCGGCTCCGAGAATCCCTAGGCATCAGCGCGGTTCGAGAGCGACGCTCGCGCACGAGCGGTTACCCGGCTGCATGTCGGCGCTCAACCGATAGCGATCGCCCGCCCCCACATCAACGTCGAGGGTGTGCCGGCTCACGGCGCCGGACTGGGTATCGAGCTGGCAATCGATGAGCAGCGTGTGCCGGCCCGGTGTGAGCGCCACGCTGCTGTAGCGCGCGTCCACCGTGCGCTCGTCCACGGCACGGATGATCAGGGCGAGCGGCGTCGTTGCGCTGAACTTGGGCGAGCCACTCACGATCGCGAGCTCTCCGGCCGGCCGCTGCGGCCCGTCATAGGCCTGGTACGTCGCGCACGCCACTGGCAGCAGCGTCAGGAGCAGGAGCGCAGCGATTCGCAGGGGCTTCATGATGCGCTGGCGCCGTTCGACTGGGGCGAGGCGGCCGCCACGATCCGCGGCATCACGAGCTCGGTGCGCGGACGCACGTCGCCGAAATCCACGTCCGGGTTGTACTGACGCAGCAGCCAGATGGGCACATTCTGATATTTCTGCGCGATCGTCCAGAGCGATTCGCCGCGCCTCACGACGTGCACCTCCGTGCCCACGATGCGGTTGGCCGCAAAGAAGTCCTCCTGCAGCCGCTGGTGATAGTCACGCCGCCGTTGCTCGAAGGTCTCGCCGTTCACCTGTGTCAGGTCGAGCCTGAAGCGCCGCCCGATCACGACCGGCGTGCCGTAGCGCATGTTGTTGAGCTCGCGCAGCTGCGCGGCGCGCAAGCCGAGCCAGTCGGCGTAGTGTCCGAGCGTTTCAGCTGCCTGCACCTCGATGGTGTTGTCATCGGCGACGGTGTAGTCACTCGGGTCCGCGGCCATGGCGACCGTCTGCCCGCCGGTCACGAGTGTCGGGCCGAGGGCGTCGGCCTGCGCCGCGGAAACCGGCTCGGCGGCCTGCGCCTGCGCGATCTCGCGCTCATTGACCCTGGCCTCTTCCGGCTGCGCCTCGGCATCCACGATGATGTACGACTGCGGCGCGACCTCGGTGATCGTCACCGTGCCGGCCGGCAGCTGCGCGACCGCGGCCGCACTCGCCACCACCTTCAGTTCCTGGCCTTCATAGATGAAGTTCCGGTCACTGAGCCGGTTGAGACTAAGAAGTTCCGCCTCCGAGGTCCCCACGCGGCGCGCGATTTCGGACAGCGAGTCACCCGGTTTCACTACGTACACCGCCGCCGTTTCACGCGTGGTCGGCGTCGCCCCGACGGCCGGAGCCTGTCCCGGCGTCGGCGGCTGCGGCTGCGGCTGCGGCTGCGGCTGCGCCGCGGCGACGGCCACCGGCCGCGGCTCGGAACCCGGCAACTGCAGGAGTTGCCCGCGACGCAATTGATTGGCCCGGCTCATGCTATTGAGCCGCATGAGTGTCGAGACAGATGTGCCATGCGCGGCCGCGATTCCCGACAGCGTGTCGCCGCCGCGCACCCGATAGAGCTTGGCCGCCTTCTGGCCGTCGAAGCGTTCGGTCGGATCGAGCGCCGCGAAATGCGTCGCGGGGTCGGAGGCGGCGACCAGACCATCGGGCAGGCGCAACAGGTAGCCCTTGGGCACGTAGCGATCGCCCTCCCACACCGCGCTGGTCAGCGCGGGATTGAGGGAGCGAAGCCGGTCGCGGTCGATGGTGAATACCCGCTCCAGCGCATTGACCGGTACGTACGCAGGCACGGCGACCATGCGCGCCTTCACTTCGACGTGACGCGCGAGCGGGCCGAAGTATTTCTCGGCGTCACGGTCGACCTCGAGCGCCGCCAGGAACGCCACATAGTAGTTGCGCGAAGCGAAACCGAAAGTGCGGCTCTTGTGCTTGCGGATGATGACGACGATGTCATCGGTGCGCTGCTTTTCCTTGGCGCGCCGCATGCCCGAGGCACCGTGGTTGTAGGCGGTGAGCGCCAGCGGCCAGGTCCCGAGCAGGTTGTAGTTGAACTCGAGCAGCTGTGCGGCAGCGACGGTGGCGCGATAGGGGTCCATGCGCTCATCCACGACCGCATCGATCCGCATGTAACGCCGGCCCGTCGAGCGCATGAACTGCCACAGGCCCGCGGCGCCCACCTTCGAATAGGCGTCGGGATTGAATGACGATTCGACGTGCGGCAGCGCCGCCAGCTCCGCCGGCAGGCCACGATTCGCAAAAGTCTCGGCGATGTGCGCCTCGTAAGCGCCCGCGCGGATCAGGCCTTCGCGAAAGCGATCCGCCTGGCCGAGTTGAAAACGAACGGCTTCGGCGGCTTCCTCGAGGGCGCGCGCACTCGTGCTCTCCGGCCAGAGCGCGCGCACCCGGTTGTCGAGATCAGGGTCGGGGCTCGGCCCACCGTGCGCGAGCCGTTTGAGCACGGCGCGGTACTTGTCCTTGGCGCGCTCTACGCGCCTGGAGCGTTCGCCTGGCGCGAGGTTTTCTGGAAAGGTGATGACTTCGTACACCACGCCGAGATGGCGATCGTCGTGCACGAACCCGCCGTTGGTCGTGACCTCTGTGTACACGCGCGTCCAGAAGCGCACGTCCGGTTCGATCTCCGGCGGCCGCACGAATGGGCTGGCGGCGCCTGCGGTTGCGCCGCTGCCGGCGATGAGTGCGAGTGCCAGGACTGTCTGCAGGACTCTCAGGGCGTTGCTCCCAGGGCGGCGGCGGCGACACGGCTTCAACATATCGGCGGCGGATTCTACCGGCGTCGCGCGCCGCCACTGCGTGACGCATTGACGAAAAGAGCCACGCCAGCGGCATGCGCCAAAAACAAGGCAGCCCGAAGGCTGCCTTGAAAAGAGGCACATCACCTCCCTGGCGGGGGAGTTCACCGGGCGGGGAACCCGGATCCGACGTGCCGGTAAACCGACTGGCGATTGGCGATTGGCTTTACGGGGGAGTCGCCCCCCTCATCCGCATTTGGAATCACCACAGGCGAGACACGTCATGCAGCCGTCCATCATCACGACGGCGGCGGTGCTGCACTTGGCGCACAGCTGCGCGCCCTCGGGGTAGTGCGACTTCGCGAACGCGTCCTGCTGCTTGCGCTGCGCTTCGAACTCGGCGCGCTTCTCGTCGATGAGCTTCTGGCGGTGCTCGTCGATCTGCGGCTTCGCCATCAGGCCGATCGACTGCAGGTGCCGTTCGATGACGTAGCCGAGCTCGGCGATGATCGAGGGCATGAACTTGCCGCCCGCCTGCCAGTAGCCGCCGCGCGGATCGAACACGGCCTTGAGCTCATCGACCAGGAACGTGACGTCGCCGCCCTTGCGGAACACCGCCGAGATGATGCGCGTCAGCGCCACGATCCACTGGTAGTGATCGAGGTTCTTGGAGTTGATGAAGACCTCGAACGGCCGGCGCTGCTGGTACTCGGTGCCCTCGTTCAGCACGATGTCGTTGATGGTCACGTACATGGCGTGATCGGACACCGGCGTCTTGATCTTGTAGGTCGAGCCGATCAGCATTTCCGGACGCTCGAGCTTCTCGTGCATCCGGATGACCTTGGCCTCGCGCCCGTCGCGCGTGCGCACGACCTCGGGGTCGCGGTCCTTGTCCCTGTGCGCCTCGCGCGCCTTGTCCTCGGGCTTCTGCACCCGGTACTTGGTGATCTTCCTGTCGATGCGTATGGCGCTCATGCGCGTTACCTGCCGTGATTCGTGTTCTTCAGAACTTGCCGTAATAGCCTTCTTTCAACGCGTCGAAGAGATTCGCGGCGCTGTGCTTCTCGCCGTCGTACTCGATCTCCTCGTCGCCCTTCGCCTGGATCTCGGTGCCGTCCTCGAGCGTGAACACGTAGGTGGTGTTCTTCAGGTCTTCTTCCTTGACCAGCACGCCCTGGAACGCTTCCGGGTTGAAGCGGAAGGTGGTGCAGCCCTTGAGACCCTGCTCGTGGGCGTACAGGTAGATGTCCTTGAACTGCTCGTACTTGTAGTCGGTCGGCACGTTCGCGGTCTTCGAGATCGATGAATCGACCCACAGTCTGCGCGGCGGCCTGGATGTCGACGTGCTCCGTGGGCGTCACGGTCTCCGCCGTGGTGAAGTAATCCGGCAGCTTCTCTCGCCGGATTGTTCGATCCCGGCATGGCACGCGGATTCACCAGCTCCCGGTAGGCCAGCAGCTCGAAGGAGAATACGTCGACCTTCTCCTTGGTCTTGCGTCCCTCGCGAATCACGTTGCGGAAGTAGTGATGGGCGAAGGAGGGCTCGATGCCGTTGCTGGCGTTGTTGGCGAGCGACAGCGAGATGGTGCCGGTGGGCGCGATCGAACTGTGATGCGTGAAGCGCGCGCCGACCTCGGCGAGCTCATCGACCAGCTCGGGCGCCACGCTGCGCGACGCGCTGCATGTAGCGGCTGTAGCGCGCGTGCAGGATGCGGCCCGGGATCTTCGCGCCGACGCGCCAGCCATCCGCCACCATCTCGGGACGCTTGCGCAGCATCTCGGCGCGTGACCGTGAATTCCTCCGTCATGATCGGCGCCGGTCCCTTCTCGCGCGCCAGGTCGAGCGCCGCTTCCCAGCCTGCGAGGGCCAGCTCGCGCGCCACCCTTTCGGTGAAGATCACCGAGGGCTTGGCGCCGTACTTCATGCCGAGCATCGTGATCGCCGAGCCGAGACCCAGGAAGCCCATGCCGTGGCGGCGCTTGCGCCGGATTTCCTCGCGCTGCCGCTCGAGCGGCAGGCCATTGACCTCCACCACGTTGTCGAGCATGCGCGTGAACACTTTCACGACGCGGCGGAACTCCTCCCAGTCGAAGTCCGCATCCGCCCGTGAACGGATGGCGCACGAAACGCGTGAGATTGATCGAGCCGAGCAGGCACGAGCCGTAGGGCGGCAGCGGTTGCTCGCCGCAGGGATTGGTCGCGCGGATGTTCTCGCAGAACCAGTTGTTGTTCATCTCGTTGACGCGGTCGATCAGCACGAATCCCGGCTCGGCGAAATCGTAGGTCGAGGACATGATCACGTCCCACATGCGCCGCGCGGGCAGCGTCTTGTAGACCTTGCAGGCGACCAGGCCCTGTTCGTTGACGATGTAGTCGTCCTGCACCGGCCATTCGCGCCAGACGTAGCAGTTCGCGTCGTTCAGGTCGGGCTGCTCGACTTCGTATTCCTTGCGCCCGAGCGGAAACGCGAGCTTCCACTCCGCATCGGCTTTCACCGCGTGCATGAATTCGTCGGTGACCAGCAGCGACAGGTTGAATTGGCGCAGCCGCCCCGCTTCGCGCTTGACGCGGATGAACTCCATGGCATCGGGATGTCCGATGTCGAAGGTGCCCATCTGTGCGCCGCGCCGGCCGCCGGCGGAGGACACCGTGAAGCACATCTTGTCGTAGATATCCATGAACGAGAGCGGCCCGGACGTGTAGGAGCCGGCGCCGGTCACGTAGGCGCCGCGCGGCCGCAGCGTCGAGAATTCGTAGCCAATGCCGCAGCCGGCCTTGAGCGTGAGCCCCGCCTCGTGCACGCGGCTCAGGATGTCATCCATCGAATCGCGGATGGTGCCCGAGACGGTGCAGTTGATCGTGGAAGTGGCGGGCTTGTGATCGAGCGCGCCCGCATTCGAGGTCACACGTCCGGCCGCCACCGCGCCCTTGCGCAACGCCCACAGGAAGCGCTCGTACCACTGCTCGCGGATTTCCTCGCGCTCCACTTCCGCGAGCGCGCGCGCGACACGCTTGTACGTGTCGTCCATGCTCTTGTCGATGGGCGTGCCGTCTTTCGCGGTCAGCCGATATTTCTTGTCCCAGATATCGAGTGAAGCTTCCTGGAAGGGAATGCTGTCCAGATCTTGAGGATCGATCTTCACGACCGTGTTCATGGGTTTTTGACTGGCGCTCCCCACGCTTCGTCAATGCGGGTGCTAGGCGAGTTCTTTCTGATCGAGCTGCGTGACCACCTCGGCGGCGGACACAACATCTTGTGTCAGGGGCGCAAGCCTATTCTCTTGCCGGAGGACTCGTCAAGATTTTTCTGCTGCAAAAACAAGGGTGTTAAACATCTTATAAATCATAGACTTACTAACCGTACCTCCCGAAGGGCTTGACGGCCATCCACACGCCGGCGAAGGACTTGAAAATCTATATGTTGTGTCCACCGGAGAGTCACAGGCAGCCCACAAGTTATCCACCAAACGCGGCCGCGGTCGCTCCGTGAGCCTCCTGGCGCGAGTTGAAATGTGCGCGCGCATCCTTAAATCGCGGCAGCGAGCGCGCAGTGGCGCACTTGTCAGTGAATGGATGGAGGAAGTCGAAATGAACATCGTGAGATACGAGCCGTGGGTGCTCATGAATCGTCTGAGCCGGGATCTCGAGCGCTTGTTCAACGCGCCGTACGAGTCTGGCGATGATTCGCGCAGTTCCGTGGTCGATTGGGTTCCGGCAGTGGACATCCGGGAAGAGGACAAGCAGTTCGTGCTGCATGCCGATCTGCCGGGCGTCGATGCGAAGAACATCGAGGTGACGCTCGAGAAGGGCGTGCTCACGCTTCGCGGTCGCCGCGCGAGCGAGTCGCGTGAAGAGAAGGATGGGTATCGGCGCGTCGAGCGGGTCGCGGGAGAGTTTTACCGCCGCTTCAGCCTGCCCGACACTGCGGACTCGCAGGCGGTCAAGGCGAAGTACGTGAACGGCGTCCTGGAAGTCGTGATTCCGAAGCAGCCGCACGTGCTGCCCCGCCGGATCAACGTCGACAGCCACTGACGCACGCCCGGAGCGTTTCAGGGCCCGGAACGGGCGGAACTTTCCGCCCGTTTTTCGGGTCATGTAGGCCCTGTCCGGGCGGAACTGTAGAATCCGCTCCACACCCTACGCGAGGAACTCACCTTCATGAAGCGTACTCAGCTCCTGGTGGCGCTGGCCTACTGCGCGTCGCTCATGGGCGGCGCCACGCAAGTGCACGCCGCTCTGCCCACGCAGGTGGGCGAGGCTCCGATGCCGACGCTCGCGCCGATGATCAAGAAGGTCTCGCCGAGCGTCGTCAGTATCCGCACGCGCGGCACGCTCGAGAATCCGCGCGCCAACAATCCGCTGCTGGACGATCCGTTTTTCCGGCGCTTCTTCGGCGACCAGTTGCCCCGGCAGGGCCCGCGCCCGTTCCAGGCCGCCGGGTCTGGCGTCGTGGTCGATGAGAAGAACGGCTACATCATCACCAATGCTCACGTGGTGGAAAACAGCACCGAGATCACGGTGACGACCCAGGAGGGTGCCAACCTGACCGCCAAGGTCGTGGGCTCGGATCCCGGCACCGATGTCGCAGTGATCAAGCTCAACGAGCAGGCGAAACTGCCCGCGATCACGCTCGGCGATTCGGGTACGGCCGAGGTCGGCGACTTCGTGGTGGCGATCGGCAATCCCTTCGGTCTCGAGCACACCGTCACTTCCGGCATCATCAGCGCGCTCGGACGCTCGGGCATCAATCCGGACGGGTACGAGGACTTCATCCAGACGGACGCCTCGATCAACCCCGGCAATTCCGGCGGCGCACTGGTCAATCTGAAGGGTGAGCTCGTCGGGATCAATTCGGCGATTTTCTCGGCCACCGGCGGCAACATCGGCATCGGCTTCGCGGTCCCGGTCAACCTCGTCAAGAACGTGATGGGTGAGCTCATCCAGTACGGCGAGGTCAAGCGCGGACTTCTGGGCGTGGGCATCCAGACGCTCACGTCCGATGTGACCGACGCGGTGGGCGTGCCGGCCAATACCCAGGGCGCACTCGTCACGCAGGTGACGAAGGGCTCCTCTGCGGAGAAGGCCGGCATCAAGATCAATGACGTCCTGACCTCGGTGAACGGCCACACGGTCAAGAGCGGCGGCGAGCTGCGCAACTCCATCGGCCTCTTGCGCGTCGGCGACAAGGTCGAGGTCGGGCTGCTGCGTGACGGCAAGCCCCGCAAAGTCACCGCCGTCATCGGTGAGCGAGCCGACATCAACCCGGTCGCCGCCGATTTTCATCCGAACCTCGACGGCGCGAGCCTCGAAGACACCGACGAGGGCGGTGTCATCGTGCGCGACGTCGAAGCCGGCAGCCCGGCGGCACAGTCGGGGCTGCGACCGAATGACGTCATCGTCGGCGTCAATCGCGTGCGGATAAGGGACATGGAAGGGCTCAAGGAAGCGGCCCAGGGAAAGCAATCCCTGCTGCTCAACATCCGCCGCGGCAACAACGAGCTGGGTCTGCTGGTGCGCTGAGCGCAGCGGAAATCAGTCACAGTGCGGGGCCCCGTGCGAGGGGCTTGGTCTTTTTCAGCGGCCGAATCCGGCCGGCATGCTCCTATAATCCACGGCAATGAACGCTCTTTCGATCTGCGTTCTGGGCGGTACTGGATTCGTCGGCAGCCGGCTGGTGACGCGCCTCGTCGCAGCCGGGCATCGCGTCAAGGTGCTCACGCGCAATCGCGAGCGGCATCGCCACCTGCTGGTGCTGCCCGAACTCAACCTCGTGAACGCCAACGTGCACGACGCGGGCGAGCTCGCGGTGCAGTTCAGCTCCGCGCAGGTCGTGATCAACCTGGTGGGAATCCTCAATGAAAGAGGCCACGGCGGCTCGGGCTTTCGCGCCGTGCACGCCGAGCTGGCGCGCAAGGTGGCAGGCACCTGTCGTTCGGCTGGGGTGACGCGCCTGCTTCACATGAGCTCGCTCGCTGCGGATGCGCAGGCGGGCCCGAGTCATTACCTGCGGACCAAGGGGGAGGCCGAGCAGATCGTGCGCGCGGAGTGTGGCGACTCGGTCGATCTGGTCATCTTCCAGCCTTCCGTGATCTTCGGGCCGGGCGACTCGTTCATCAACCGCTTCGCACATCTGCTGCGCCTGCTGCCACTGGCTTTCCCGCTCGCCCGGGCCTCGGCCCGGTTCGCTCCCGTCTACGTGGGCGACGTGGTCGAAGCCCTATTGCGCTGCCTGCCCGGTGGCGTCGCGAGCGGACGGAGCCTGCAGCTTTGTGGACCGAACGTGTTCACGCTCCGTGAGATCGTCGCATTCACTGCGCAGACGCTGCGCCTGCGCCGCTGGATATTCGGCCTGTCCGACCTCCTGGGCCGCGCGCAGGGTCTTCTGCTCGGCTGGCTGCCCGGCAAGCCCTTTTCGCTCGACAACTTCCGTTCGCTCACCGTCGACAGCGTGTGCTCGGAGAACGGCTTCGCGCTGCTCGGCATCGAGCCACAGTCGATGCCGGGAATCGTGCACCAGTACCTCGGCGCGAAATCGAGCAGCGGGCTGCTCGACGATTTCCGCGAGAGCGCCCGCCGCAGCTGAGGTTTACTCAGCTCTTTCGCCTGCACAGCTCGGCCCGCCGCGATTCTCCTTTTCGATCCGCCAGCTCGCTCGCGCGCGCGTAGAAGGTGGGCAGGTCATCGTTCGATTCCGCCAGCAAGCGGCGCAATCCCGGCACGCAGTCCTGGTAGGTCGCCACCGAGACGAGATGTGCATTGTTGGGGCCGCTCTCGAACCAGGCGTCGAAGCCCGAGCGCCCGGAGGTGGGTGGCCGGTTGCGAGCTTCGTACGCACGACGCAAGTCGGCGAACTCCGCCTGCTTGGCGGCTCGCATGTCTGCCGGCGCCAGCTCGCGCCGATACAGCGCACGCAGGCGCGCACGCGTCGCCTCGAAGAGGCGGGCGATCTGCAGGTAGTCCGCGCGCTGCCGGCGGAAAGCTTCGAGGTCTTGCGGGCGCCCGGCGCGCTCGAGCCAGCGGCGCATGCCTTCGTCCTCTACGACTGAGGCGAACCCCTCGTTGAACGAGGAATCGCCCTGCACGTAGAGCACCTGGTGCGCCAGCTCGTGGAAGATAATCGCGGCGAGCTGCACGTCGCTCCACTTCATCATGGTGTTGAGCACAGGATCGTCGAAATGCCCCAGGGTCGAATAGGCCGGCACTCCGCCCACGTACACGTCATAGCCGCGCCCGGCGAGCCTGGCGGCGAACTCGCGCGCCTTGCTCTCGCTGAAGTAGCCGCGATACGGCACGCAGCCGGAAACCGGAAAGCACCAACGGCGTGGCTCGACCGAGAATTCCTCGGCGGCAAACACATTCCAGACGACGAACTGGCGCTCGACGTCGGCGTAGCTGCGATAACTGTCGTTGTCGGGAAGCGCCAGCGCGCTCACGGAGAACTCACGGATCGCGATCACGCTCTCGAGTCGCGACTTGAGGGCGGGCGGGGTGGACGGGTCCGCCACCACGGTGGCGATCGGCTCGCGGCGCCCCATCACGTCCCACTGCCCGCGTGCGGCTTGCAGCACGTAGCAACCCACCAGCAGCGCACAAGCGAGCAGAGCAGCGAACAGGCGGACGCCTTGCACCGGGCGAGGCTCGTCGTGCGCGTGATTCATCCGCTGCAAAGCGGGCGGCAACGCTGCACACGTGTCATGCGGCGCATGATACCTGTGCGCAGTTGCCCTAATATTCTTCCATGCAAGTGTATCTGGTAGGCGGTGCCGTTCGGGACGAGTTGCTCGGTCGCAAGGTGGCTGAGCGCGACTGGGTCGTGGTGGGCGCCACGCCCGAGGAAATGCTGCGCCAGGGGTTCCGGCAGGTGGGGCGTGAGTTCCCGGTGTTCCTGCATCCGCAGACACACGAGGAGCACGCGCTCGCGCGCCGCGAGCGCAAGTCGGGAACGGGCTACCGCGGCTTCATCACCGACGCCGCGCCGACGGTGACGCTCGAAGAGGATCTCAAGCGGCGTGATCTCACGATCAATGCGATGGCGCGCACCGCCGATGGCGCGCTGATCGATCCACACGGCGGGCAGCGCGATCTCGAGTCGCGGCTGCTGCGTCACGTCTCCGAGGCTTTCGTCGAGGACCCGGTACGTATCCTCAGGATCGCCCGCTTTGCCGCGCGCTTCGCCCCGCTGGGCTTCAGGGTGGCGGAGGAGACGCTCGAGCTCATGCGCTCGATGGTGCGTAGTGGCGAAGTCGCGGCGCTGGTGCCGGAGCGTGTGTGGCAGGAAACCGAGCGCGCACTGGGCGAAGCACAGCCGGTGGCGTTCTTCGAGGTGCTGCGCGCCTGCGACGCGCTGGCGCAGATTTTCCCCGAGGTCGAGGCCCTGTTCGGTGTTCCGCAACCCGCGCAATGGCATCCGGAGATCGACACCGGCGTGCACACGCTCATGGTGATCGACATGGCGGCGCGTCTCTCGCCACTTGCGACGGTACGCTTTGCGGCGCTCACGCATGATCTCGGCAAGGCGCTGACGCCCCGCGAAAAGTGGCCGCGGCATCCGGGCCACGAGGTGGGAAGCGTGCGCCTGGTCAACGAGCTGTGCGCGCGGCTGCGCGTCCCCAACGAGTATCGCGAGCTGGCCGTGCTCGTGGCGCGCCATCACGGCGTCGTGCATCGCGCCTTCGAGTTGCGCCCCGGGACGGTTCTGGAGTTGCTCGAGAACACCGACGCGCTGCGCCGGCCGGAGCGCTTCGAGGCGTTCCTGCTGGCATGCGAAGCCGATGCCCGTGGGCGCACCGGCCTGCAGGAGCGCGCGTACCGTCAGGCTGATCACCTGCGCGCGGCTCTTGCCGCGGTGCGCGATTGCGCGCCGACTGCCGAAGAGACCGCGACGCTACCCGGGGTAGAGATCGCGGCGCGTTTGCGCAGCCGGCGGCTCCAGGCGCTCACCGCGCTGCACGCCGCCGCGCCATCAGAGTGAGCGCCTCACTTCCCCAGAAAGGCGAGCAGCGTTACGCCCGCGAAAGCGATCGTTCCGGATAGCTCGCTGTCGGTGGCGCCGACACGCAGCTCGAGGTCGAAGCGATTGCTCACCGGGAACGTGACCGAACCGATCAGCGTATCGGCGATGAAGCCATCGAACTCCTCGCGGTCGTGGAAATAATCGAGGCCGAACGAAGTCAGCCCGGATCGAAACGCGACCGATCCCCACAGCGAATAGTCGAGGAAGCCATTCTCGCGAGTGAGCGCGGAGCCCAGCAGCTCGGCGCCGCGTGCCAGCACCGCGTTGGCGATGCGGCGGAAGATTTCGCGCGTGATCGGCGGCAGGTTGCCCGCCTGCGGTGGAACGCTGATGTCGGTGAGAGCGCAGTCGGTGGACGAGTAGTCGTACTGCGTGCCCGCGAGCAGCATGCTCCAGGACTTGCCGTAGTGACTCAGGGAGGCGCCGTAGCCTGAGTTGTCGAGCCCGCATTGCGCGCTGCCCGCCACCGGCACCAGCAGGCCGCGGATCGGGATGGTGACATCGAAACTGAAGGGCTCGAAGTCCGATTCGCGCAGCTCTCCGCGCAGCCCGAGGCGCCAGCCGTCGTGCTTGAAGTAGAGCCCGCCCGCGAGCGTTTGCGACTCGAACAGCTCCGAATCGCCCCACCAGCGCAGGTCCAGGTTGAAGCCCACGTGCTCGAAGGCATGGTCGATGCCGAGGCTCGCCATGCGCGAAGTGAAGGCATTGAAGTCGGTGGACGTATCAGCCGTACCCGCGTATGCGGTGACGGACGTGGCGTGCGTCGGCGCCCACGTGGCTCCCAGGTCGATGCGATACCCGTCCTCGTCATCGAACTCCGCGCCGACCGAGAGGAGCCACGCATCGGCAGAGGGCTGCGCCAGGACCGGCGCACTCAGACACAGCAGGAACAGCGCGCCCACGGCACGCCGCACGTAATGCTCAGGCGAACACATAGACAATGAGGGCCGCGAGCGCCAGGCGATAGATCGTGAACGGCCACATGCCGATCCGCTGGATGAAGCGCAGCAACACGTGGATGCAGAAGAAGCCGCTCGCGCCCGCCACCAGGATGCCGAGGATCACCGCCTGCCAGTCGACCGCCTCGGCCGCCTGCGACATCTTCCAGCATTCGAGCAATGCGGCGAGCGCGGTGCCTGGAACCGCGAGCAGAAACGAGAAGCGCGCGGCTGCCTCGCGAGTGAGGCCCAGCGTGAGGCCCGCCGTCATCGTGACTCCGGAGCGCGAAGTGCCTGGCACGAGCGCCAGCGCCTGGGCAATGCCGATCACCGCGACGTCGCGCCAGTTGAGACTGTACTCGTTGCGCACGCGCCGTCCGCGCCAGTCGGCAAGCCACAGGAGTATCCCGTAGGCGCTCAGCGTCGTGGCGACGAGCAACGGGCTGCGGAAATTCTTCTCGATGTAGTCGCTGAAGAGGAGCCCGACGAGACCCACCGGTATCGTCCCGAGGAGGACTGCCCAGCCGAGGCGGGCATCGGGTGTGAGCTCGAACGTCCGGAGCGAGCCGAGCCACGCGGTCGTCATGTGGGTGAGCTGCACGCGGAAATAGAGGATGACGGCAGCGAGCGTCCCGATGTGGATCGCGGCGTCGAAAGCCAGGCCCTGGTCCGGCCAGTGCAGGAAATGCGGCACCAGGATCAGGTGGCCGGAGCTCGAGATCGGCAGAAATTCCGTGATGCCCTGGATGATGGCGAGAACGATGACGTGCACTGCGTCCATCAAGACATCCTAGAGGCTCGCTGCCAGGTCGCGAACCGAGAAGCCGCTCAGGGGCGAGTCGTAACCGCGGCTCAGAGCCATGACCTTGAACCTTTCACCCATTTCTCCCGGCAATGTGAGCAGCATCGCCTGCCGCGCAATATTGACGCGCTCCGCAACCTGCGCGTGCGTGACCGCGGCGAGGTAGCGCTCGATCCCCGATCCCATCAGGAAGTGCGCCTGCGTGCTGAAGCCGGCGAGCTCGAGCCCGGCCTGCGTGCCAGCTTCCGCCACGCGGGTGAAATCGACCCATGCGCCGATGTCCTGGAGGCCTACGTGCGCGAACGGGTCGTCGTGGAAGCGATGCCTGAAGTGACAGAGGAGCGTGCCGTCATGACGTTCGGGGCGGTAATACTGGCGGCGCGGCAGGCCGTAATCGACGAACAGCATCACGCCGCGAGCTAAAGCCCCGGCCAAAGCGGCGAGCAACGCGTCGAAGCGCAGGTTGAGCTCCGAGGTGTAACCCGCGGGAAATTTCTCGCCCACGTAGCGCTCGATGCCCCGCACGTTCATCGCGAGCTCGCGCCGCGCACGCACCTCCGACCAGCGCAGGCCGTGACCGTGCCACGTCACTCCGAGCGCATTCACCCGCCCGCTGTGCACCCGGAAGCGCTCGACCGGGATCGCGTCGAGCACTTCGTTGGAGACGATCAGGCCGGTCAGGCCTGCCGGCAATTCTTCGAGCCACGCAATCCGGTCCATGTGCCGCGCGGCACGTTCCGCGAGCAGCGCACGCTGCCGCTGCCGCAGATCGGCGCTCAGCTCCAGGATCAGGTAGCGTCGCGGCAATTGCCCGAGCGCCTCGAGCTCGCTCAGCACGTCGGCCGCCATCACACCCGAACCGGCGCCGAGCTCGAGAATGTCACCGCCCCCAAGCGTCGCGAGCACCTCCGCGCACTGCGAGGCCATACAGCGGCTGAAGAGTGGCGAGATTTCCGGCGCCGTGACGAAATCGCCGGCGCCGCCGAACTTGGCCGCTCCGGCGCTGTAGTAACCGAGGCCCGGTTCATAGAGCGCCATCTCCATGAAGCGCGCGAAGCTGATCCAGCCCTCGTGCTCGCCGATTTCCTGGCGAATCCGCGCGAGCAGCGCTTCGCTGTGCGTGCTCTCCTGCGGCGTGAGCGGCGGCAGTGGTTCGGCAGTCATGCGCGACACTGGCGAATGACTCCGGTATGTTTGGCAGTCGATCGCGCCAGCGCTTCGATCATGAACGAACAATCACAACTCGCCGGAAAGTCGGTGCTCGTCACCGGCGCGGCGCGCCGCGTCGGCGCCGCGATTGCGCGCGAGCTGCACGCGCACGGCGCCAATGTGCTCATTCATCATCGTGCCTCCGCAGCAGAGGCGCGCGACCTGGCGGCGGCGCTCAACCGCGTACGCAAGGGCTCGGCAGCACTTGCGCAGGCGGAGCTGCGTGAAACGGCAGCACTCGCCGGCCTCATCGCGAACACCGTGCAGGCGTTTGGACGGCTGGACATCCTGGTGAACAATGCGTCTGCCTTCTATCCGACGCCGGTCGATGAGATCACGGAAGCCGCGTGGGACGATCTCGTCGGCAGCAACCTGAAGGCGCCCCTTTTCCTGTGCCAGAGCGCGGCGCCGGAGCTGCGCCGCACGCAGGGCCTGATCGTCAACATCGTCGATATCCACGCGCTGCGCCCGCTCAAGCGCCACACAGTGTACTCGATCACCAAGGCGGGACTCGCCATGCTCACGCGTGCGCTGGCGCGCGAGCTCGCACCCGAGATCCGCGTCAACGGCGTCGCGCCAGGACCGGTGCTGTGGCCCGAAGACGGCATCGATCCGGGGTTGCAGGAAGAGATCATCGCGCGCACCGCGCTGGGACGGGCGGGTTCGCCAGAAGATGTTGCGCGCGCGGTGGCATTCTTCGCCAAGGACGCGCCCTACGTAACGGGTCAGATCCTGGCGGTCGACGGCGGACGCAGCATCGGCTGGTCAACTGCGGGCGTGTGAGACGCCGTCGCGCGCGTCGAGACCGAGGTCCACGACGTGCAGCGGATGCGCCGCGCGGTTGAACGCGGACCAGAGCTCGCCGATGGTTTTCTTCGCGGTGGGATGCATCAGGCCGGGCGCGATCTCCGCCAGCGGTCCCAGCATGTAGGCGCGCCGCGCGAGGTCCGGCCGTGGAATCCTGCGCCCGGGCTCATCGATGACCAGGTCTCCATAGAGAAGAATGTCCAGGTCCATCGTGCGGGGCGCCCACTTCGGAGCGTCCGCGGGCCGCCCACAGAGCCGTTCTATCGCGCGCAGCCGCTCGACGACCTGGTCGAGGTTGAGACCGGTACGAAAGCCCGCCACCAGGTTCACGAAATCCGGCCCGTCGAATCCGACCGCGGCGTTGCGATACGCAGGCGACAATGTCAGGGGGCCGAACTCACGGCGCAGCGCTTCGATGGCGACAGCGAGATGCCGCTGCGCCTCGACGTTGCTGCCCGCCGCGACGTAGACGGGCACATCACTGCTCACCGTTGCAGGTCCTGCGCGCTGCGCTCGATCGTGACGCCCACGTCGCGCGAGCCGCGCACGGCGCCCGGCTTGCTGAGCGTGAGCTTCACCCATTCGAGCTTGAATTCCTCGAGCAGCATGAGCGCGGTGCGCTCGGCGAGCGTCTCGATGAGGTGGAAGGCGGAATTACCGACGAACTCGAGGATGCGCTTTGCGACCTTCTTGTAGTTGAGCGTGGCCTCGATCGAGTCCGCGGCCGCCGCGCGGCGCACGTCGCAGGGAAATTCCAGGTCAATGGCAATGGTCTGCTTGACCCGGCGCTCCCAGTCGTAGATGCCGATGATCGCCTCGGTGGTCAGCTCGCGCAGGAATACCCGGTCCGCAGTCACTTGGTCCACCCGGCCTGCGCAGAGTCGATGCCATCGAGCGGCCAGCGCGCGCGCGCGCGGATCGCGAGGCCTTCCCGCTGCCCTTTCTTCAGGCGCCACAAGCCGGCGAGCGCGATCATGGCCGCATTGTCGGTGCAGAACTCGACGCGGGGAAAGTAGAGCGCGACTCCGAGCCGTTCCGCCATGCCGCGCAGGCGCTCGCGCAAGCGGCGATTGGCGCCCACGCCACCTGCGACCACCAGCCGCTCGCGCGCCGTTTCCTCGAGTGCGCGCTGCGTCTTCGCGAGCAGCGTGTCGACGATTGCGCTCTCGAAGGCGAGGGCGAGATCCGCGCGTGCCTGCTCGCTCGGCGTCACTCCCCGCAAGGCGAGTTGTGCCGCCGTCTTGAGGCCGCTGAAGCTGAAATCGTGACCGGCGCGATCGAGCATGGGCCGCGGCAGCACGAAGGCGCCGGGCTGACCACCCTGGGCCAGCACCGAGAGCTCGGCACCGCCGGGATAGGAGAGACCGAGGAGCTTGGCAGTCTTGTCGAATGCCTCGCCCGCCGCATCGTCGAGCGTTTCTCCGAGGATCCGGTAGTGGCCCAGCTCCTCCACGTCCACCAGCATCGTGTGCCCGCCCGACACCAGTAACGCCAGGAACGGGAACTCGGGGGCGGGGTCCTCGAGCAGGGGTGCCAGCAGATGTCCCTCGAGGTGGTGAACGGCGATGGCCGGTACCTGCCAGGCATAGGCGAGACTGCGGGCGAGTGCGGCCCCCGTGAGCAGGGCGCCGACCAGGCCGGGACCCGCGGTATAGGCCACGCCGTCGATCTCGGCAGGCGTGCTGCCACTCGCGGCGAGGGCCTGTTTGACCAGCGGCAGGAGCCTGAGAACGTGATCGCGCGAGGCGAGCTCGGGCACCACGCCGCCATATTGATCATGCAGCGCGTTCTGGCTGTAAAGGCTGTGCGCGAGCAGCCCGGCGTGCTCGTCGAGGACGGCCACGGCGCTCTCGTCACAGGAGGATTCGATGCTCAGAACACGCATTTTTGGCGGTTTTTGCCTTTTGAATCACACATCTTTAGAATCGCGCCCCTTCGCCCACCGGCCCCGTATCCAGTAGCGAGTTGAGGTTTCGATGCCGAGCGTCCGTGTCCGTGAGAACGAGTACTTCGATGCCGCCCTGCGGCGCTTCAAGCGCGCCTGCGAGAAGGCCGGCATTCTGACCGAGCTCCGGCGGCGCGAATTCTACGAGAAGCCCACTCAGGAACGGAAACGCAAGAAAGCCGCGGCCATCAAGCGCCACATGAAGCGCCTGTCGCGCGACGGGATGCGGGCCCCTCGATAGTCCTCGCTCCACGGCCATGGCCCTCAAGGAGCGGATCCAGGAAGACATGAAAGCCGCCCTGCGATCGGGCGAGAAAGAGCGTCTGATCACCATCCGCATGCTCCTCGCCGGCATCAAGCAGCGCGAAGTCGACGAGCGCATCCAGCTCGACGATGCCCAGGTGATGAGCGTGCTCGAGAAGATGATCAAGAGCCGCAAGGAATCCGTGGTGCAGTTCGAGGCCGGCGGGCGCGCCGACCTGGTCGCGCGGGAAACCGCCGAGATCGCTCTCCTGCAGACTTACCTCCCGGCGCAACTCTCTGACGCCGAGATCGATCAGCTCATCGCCGATGCGATCGCCGCCACCGGCGCCACCTCGGTCAAGGACATGGGCAAGGTCATGGCCGTGATCAAGACGCAAGCGCAGGGCAAGGCCGACATGGCCGTGGTGGGGTCGAAGGTGAAAGCCAAGTTGAGCGGCTGATCGAGTGGCGGACGCCGGTTCCCCGTGTCCCGCATCCCGCAGCACTTCATCGATGAGCTGATCGCCCGCGCCGACATCGTGGAAGTGATCAGCGCCCGCGTGCCGCTCAAGAAAGCCGGCCGCGAGTTCAAGGCCTGCTGTCCCTTTCACGGCGAGAAAACAGCCTCGTTCACGGTCAGCCAGACCAAGCAGTTCTATCACTGCTTCGGCTGCGGCGCGCATGGCACCGCGCTCGGCTTTCTCATGGAGTTCGATCGCCTCAGCTTCGTGGAAGCCGTGGAGGAGCTGGCCTCGCGGCTCGGACTCGACGTGCCGCGCGAGGCAGGCGCGGGCCCGCGCGAGTCGAGCTCGGAAGACCTGCACGAACTGATGGGCGGGGTGGCGCAGTTCTATCGCGACAGTCTCAAGGACAACGCCTGCGCGGTCGACTATCTCAAGGGGCGCGGCCTGAGCGGCGAAACGGCGGCCCGCTTCGCCATCGGTTACGCACCGGATTCCTGGAACGCGCTGCTCAAGCGCTTCGGCGAAACCGAGGCCGGCCGGCGCAAGCTCTCCGCGGCGGGGCTGATCATCGAGCGCAGCGGCCCGGGACGCGATGCGGACGGCGGCTTCTACGATCGCTTCCGCGATCGCATCATGTTCCCCATCCGCGACGCGCGCGGCCGCGTGATCGCCTTCGGCGGCCGGATCATCGACCAGGGCGAGCCCAAATATCTCAACTCTCCCGAGACGTCGCTGTTCCACAAGGGACGCGAGCTGTATGGCCTGTACGAGGCGCGCCAGACACGCCAGCCCCTGAACCGCCTGCTGATCGTTGAAGGCTATATGGATGTCGTGCGACTGCATCAGTCGGGTGTCACGTATGCGCTGGCCACGCTCGGCACCGCCACCACCGCCGAGCACCTGAATCGCGTGTTCCGCCTGGGTTCCGAAGTCGTCTTCTGCTTCGACGGCGACCGCGCCGGTCGCGCCGCCGCGTGGCGCGCCCTGGAAAACGCCCTGCCCCAGGCGCGCGAAGGGCGTCAGCTCAAATTCATGTTCCTGCCCGAGGGGCAGGATCCGGATTCACTGGTGGGCGCGGAAGGCAAAGAGGCGTTTGAAGCACGGATGGGCGGTGCGCTGCCGTTGTCGGAATACCTGGTCGAGCATCTCGCCTCGGAGATCGACCTCGAGCATGTCGACGGTCGCGCCCGGCTCGCGGAGCTCGCGAAACCGCTGCTGCAAAAAATCCCGGCGGGCGTGTATCGCGAGCTGCTCCTCGATCGGCTCGCCGAAGCGGTGCGCATGCCCTCGCCCAAGCTCGCGGGCCTGCTGCTCGAGGCCTCCGAGGCGCCCGCTGCCCCGGCTCGAAGCAAGGTATCGACCCGGGCGTCCGCCGGCATGAGCGCGGGCCGTGGCAGCGTGGTTCGGCAGGCCATCGTGTTGCTGCTCAATTTCCCCGAAGCGGCCGGCGAGATCAGCAAATCCGAGGGCCTCGCCGGTTTGAGTCAACCGGGCGTGTCGTTGCTCGCTGAGCTCATAGCCGACCTCAAGAGTCAGCCGGCCCCGCACAAGGCGGCGGTCGTGGAGCGCTGGCGCGAGCGTCCCGAGGGCCTGCACCTCATGAAACTGGCCGCTATCGAGAGCCTGGTCACCGATGCCAAGGCCGCGGGACGCGAGCTGCAGATGGCGGTGGACCGGTTGCTGGAGGCGACCGGGCCGGAAGAACGCACCGACGCGCTCCTGAAGAAGGCCGAGCTGACCGGCCTGAGCGCGAAAGAAAAGCTTGAGCTTCAGGAGCTTCTGAACGCCCGGCAGGGCTCCCGGGCGGGTCCCAGGGGACCTTGAAAACGGCCGGTCAGGACTGAATCTAGCCGCCCTTGACCGGTCCAAGTATACTCGCGCGTTCTTTTGGACCCCCCCACCCCCCCCACCGCTTCCGGAGGCCTGCGACCTTGAGCGAAAAGAAGGCGCCGCACATCGCTGACGAACGTCAGTCGCAGCTGAAGCTCCTGATTGCGCGCGGCAAGGAACAGGGCTACCTCACCTACGCCGAGGTTAATGACCACCTGCCGAGCGAGATCGTCGATCCCGAGCAGATCGAAGACATCGTCAACATGATCAACGACATGGGCATCCCGGTGTACGAGAAGGCGCCGGATGCCGAGTCGATGCTCCTGGCGGATACGGCGAGCACGCCGGACGAAGAGGCAGTAGAGGAAGCGGCCGCCGCGCTGGTCGCAGTGGATGCTGAGTTCGGTCGCACGACCGACCCGGTGCGGATGTACATGCGCGAGATGGGCACGGTGGAGCTGCTCACGCGCGAGGGCGAGATCCGCATCGCCAAGCGCATCGAGGAAGGCCTCGACGCGGTGCGCAGCGCGCTCGCGATGTACCCCGCCACCTATGACCTGCTGCTCAAGCAGTACGAGCCGGTGAAGACGGGCCAGAACCGCCTCATCGACATCATCGTCGGCTTCGTCGATCCGAACGCGCCGGATGAGATTGCCCAGCCGCAGAACGCGCGCCTCGAGCTGGCGCGCGAAGCCGCTGCGGCCACCGAAGCGGAAGAGACCGACGAGGAAGCCGAGGAGGAAGAGGCGCTCGAAACCGGACCGGATCCGGAGGAAGCTGCCCGCCGCTTCGCGACGCTCGCGCGCCTGTACAACCAGGTCCTCAACGCGCTCGCGGGCAAGGGCGTGAAGGACCCGAAGACGCAGAAGCTGCGCAAGAAGCTCGCCGCCGAGTTCATGGAACTGAAGCTCGCGCCCAAGATGTTCGAGCTCCTGATCGACAACCTGCGCGATCACGTCGCCGAGGTCCGCCTGCTCGAGAAGGAAATCATGATGGTCTGCGTCAAGCAGGCCGGCATGCCGCGCAAGGATTTCATCTCCACGTTCCCCAAGAACGAAACCAACCTGCGCTGGCTGCACAAGCACCTCAAGGCCAAGAAGAAGCATTCTTCCGCGCTCATGCGTCTCAAGGAGGAGATCGAGAAGCGCCAGAAGAAGCTGCAGCAGCTCGAGGTCGTGCGGCATCTCTCGATCAACGACATCAAGGAGATCAACCGCGAGGTGTCGATCGGCGAGGCCAAGGCGCGCCGTGCCAAGAAAGAGATGGTCGAGGCGAACCTGCGTCTCGTGATCTCGATCGCCAAGAAGTACACCAACCGCGGCCTGCAGTTCCTGGACCTGATCCAGGAAGGCAACATCGGCCTGATGAAGGCGGTCGACAAGTTCGAATACCGCCGCGGCTACAAGTTTTCGACCTACGCCACGTGGTGGATCCGCCAGGCCATCACGCGCTCGATCGCCGACCAGGCGCGCACCATCCGCATCCCCGTGCACATGATCGAGACCATCAACAAGCTGAATCGCATCTCGCGGCAGATGCTGCAGGAAATGGGCCGGGAGCCGACGCCGGAAGAGCTCGCGGTGCGCATGGAGATGCCCGAGGACAAGGTGCGCAAGGTTCTCAAGATCGCCAAAGAGCCGATCTCGATGGAGACGCCGATCGGCGATGACGAGGATTCGCATCTCGGGGATTTCATCGAGGACACCTCGGTCGATTCGCCGATCGATGCGGCCACGATGGAGAGCCTGCGCGAAACCACGCACGCGGTGCTCGCGGGCCTCACGCCGCGCGAAGCCAAGGTGCTGCGCATGCGCTTCGGCATCGACATGAACACCGACCACACGCTCGAAGAAGTCGGCAAGCAGTTCGACGTCACGCGCGAGCGCATCCGGCAGATCGAAGCGAAGGCGCTGCGCAAGCTTCGTCACCCGAGTCGCAGCGAGCAGCTGCGCTCCTTCCTGATGGACGACTGAGGCTCGGGTCAGACCCCAAAAACCTTCGGCGTAACCATTACCGGTGCAGCAGGTACGGGGTCTGACCCCAAGCCTTCGCTCAGTGCGCGCCCTGGTAGGTGCGCTCGCCCGCATCCACCTTGAGCTTCAACCGGTTCTGCCGTGGCGGCAGCGGGCAGGTCGCGAACTCGTTGAACACGCACGGCGGGTTGTACGCCAGGTTGAAATCCAGCGGCACTTCGCCGTTCACCGGTAGCGGCACGTACATGAAACGCCCGGCGCCGTAGGTCTCGCGGCCACTGGTGGCGTCGGCGAACATCAAGAAGAGACTCTTCGCTCCCTTCTCTTCGAGCAGCGCATCGAGGCGCCATTCCTGTCCGTCCGCGTCGAACGTCAGGTAGCCCGGGGATTCCATGTCCTCGACCATGCCGAGCACGTTCGCGATCGGAATGCGCTTGGCCGGCACGTACGGGTGAAAACGGGCCCGCATCGCCCACGCGTCATCGATCTCGAAATACTCGAGACCGGCAAAGTGGGTGCGCAAGGGATGCGCGACATCACGGATGCGCACGCCGAGTCGCCCACCCCGTTCGATGATGAAGAAACGCAACGTCCCGCTGGCAAGGACGGTGGCGGCGCCGCTCGAGTCCGGATTCATGACGAGCGAATCGACCGGCTTGCCCTCGAGCGTGATGTCCGCTGCCGCGGCCGCGTCGAATCGCACGCGCGCCTCCTCGAGCAGGAACGTGCCGGCGCTGGCGGGCAGTTGCGGATGATCGAGAACGATCGCGTTGCCAGGCGCCCGGCCAAAAATGTTTTCGCCGGGTTTGAGCCAGAAGAGCCCGACGAGCGTGAGCCAGCCGTTCTCGGCCGTGAGCCGTGCGAGCCGCTGCTCGCGCCATTTCATGATCGCCGCCGTGTGCTCCGGGGAAGCGCTGGAACCCTCCTCCCCTGGCGCGGCAGTCGCCGCACCACAAAACATCACGAGCAGGACGATGAGGATCGCGCGCATCGGTCGATATCATACAAGGCGCAAGCCGCGGTTCGCTCCAGGCAGCGAGGCGCAAGCAACCGCCCGCCAGCGAGAGTCTCGCGGGTCAGCGGCGCCGTTCAAAACGCAGTGAGCGCATGGAGCGCGCATCACTGCGTTCAATGTGGTTCAGCCGGACGGCGTCTTGGGCGGGGGCTCGGAGGGCGAGTCGCTGGGCGTCGGCTCACCGAACGCCGGCGACCCCTCGTCCGGGGCGGGCATCGTGTCCGTCGACTCGGGCATGGTTTCCTGGCCGGGCATGGTTTCCGGCGAAGTTGCGGGAGCCTGGTCCTGCGGAGCCTGGTACGGTTGCTCGGGAGCGGCAGCCGGTGTCACGTCGGGAGGTTCCGACTTGTCGCAGCCCGCGAGCGCCAGGAGCGGCAGGAGCGCAGCGCTGATGATGGCGGTCAGTTTCACTGATGGGACTCCTTCATGAGAGGGTGATTGTGAGCCGCAGGTCGGGCTCGCCCACGTGAGAGACGCAATCGGCGTGCCACCGCCGCGCCGGGGCTATCGCCGTGTTTCTCCGGGGGTTCGGCTGCCACCGCGGAGCGGCCGGTAATAATTCACAAGTAATGATTGCCGAGGCGCGTAAGTCTTTCCGCGCCGCGCCCGCTCCTCATTTGCGCACCGGTGCGCGCCCCTCTGCCTTGAATCCGTTTCTCTTGTGGCTGCCATCGCAGAAGGGCTTGTTCGCTGATCCGCCGCAGCGACAGAACCAGAACTGCACCGCGCGGTTGATGGTGCGGCCGGTACCGGACACCACTTCGATGCTTCCCTTCACGTGCAACGGACCATCGAGAACCGGTATCACCTCGAGGACACCCGCACGCTGACCCAGTGCTTGCGACTCCTGCGTCGCAGGCTCCCCGGTCGCAGTGAACCCGATGGCCTTGTGGCTGTTGTCGCAGAAGGGCTTCTGCTTCGAGACGCCACAGCGGCACAGTGTCGCGCGCAGCGCACTGCCGCCACCCTCGAAACGCATTTCGGCGCGAAAGGCCAGGGGACCATTTTCGAGCACGCGAACCGTGTTGACTGGCGGCGGCTGCTCACCCGCTGCCCCATCGGTGCGCTCGTAGGTAATCGCGCCGGACGGGCAGGCGTGCGCCAGCTCGGCGACGCGTTCCACCGGCGCAGCCTCGGGATGAATCCACGGCCCGGGCGCGTTGGGAACGAACACGCGCGGATCACCCAGCACGCAGTTGCGCGAGTGGATGCACTTGCCGGAATCGAAGCGCACCGTCACGCGCTCGCTGCGATACTCCTCGGTCTTGTCGGCCATCTGAATTCTCCCGTTCCGTTCGGGTGGCTCAGGTCTAGTCTAGCGCTCGCGCAACAGCTCGCGCCGCGCCCGGGCGAGCTCGCCCCGCTTGGACGGTGCGATGCGGGGATAGTGCAGATCGAGCGAGGCGAGCGCTTCGATCACCACGGCGGCCACGACTGCGCGCGTGTACCACTTGTTGTCGGCTGGCACGACGTACCACGGCGCCGTCTGCGTCGCGGTCCGCCGGATCATGTCTTCATACGCGTTCATGTACTGCTTCCAGTACGCCCGCTCATGCACGTCGGCGGCAGCGAACTTCCAGTTCTTCTCGGGCACGTCGAGCCGCTCGAGAAAGCGCTTCTTCTGCTCAGCCTTCGAAACGTGCAGGAAGAACTTGCGGATTACCACGCCGTTGTGCGCCAGGTAATTCTCGAAGTTGCCGATGTCCTTCAGCCGCTCCTTCCAGATCCCCTTGTGCAGAAGCTCCGGCGGCAGCTTCTGCGCCTCGAGGATCCCGCGATGCACGCGCACGATCAGCACTTCCTCGTACCAGGAGCGGTTGAAGATGCCGATGCGTCCGCGCTCCGGCAGGTGTCTAACGCAGCGCCACAGGTAATCGTGATCCAGCTCTTCGGCGGAGGGCGCCTTGAACGAAGCCACCTGGAAGCCCATGGGATTCACGCCCGACATGACGTGCTTGATGGCGCCGTCCTTGCCCGCTGCATCCATCGCCTGGAAGAGCAGCAGCACCGACCAGCGATCCTGCGCATAGAGCATCGCCTGCAGGTCGGCGAGCAATTCGATGGCCTTCTGGAAGGCCTCCTTGATTTGCGGCTTGTCGTCGGCGTCGAAATCGCCGGTATCCGCGGGATCGAAGTCCGCGAGCCGAAAGCGGCTGCCATTGCTGATCCGGTAGGGCCGGGCAATGTCACGCGCACGCTGCAGGTATTCATTCTTCATTGAGCGCCTCCGCCATGACGATCGATTCCCTTGGCCGGCATCGCCTTCGGGAGAAGTTGCGACCCAAAACGTGAACAGACGTGTTGGCGTCCGATGTTCTAGTTCACGCGCGCCGCCGGCTGCGCGAGCCGGCCGTGCAGGAGTGCATTGCGCGCCGCCCACTCCGCTCCGGGCGGCAATTCGATCAGGAACTGAGTCTCGCCACCGGCGTGAACCGCCACCGGTACCCCGTCTCGCAGTAGCAAGCGATTGCCCGCAAGCGCAGGCACGCGCGCATCGCCTGTCACCAAGCCGAGCAGGTTCAACGGGTCCGCCGCGCTCAGCGAAACGAGCTTTCTCATCGGGCGGCGCGCTGCGCACGGCGCGCAGTGCCGCCACTGCATCCGGCAATGCGTACTGCTCGCCCGCTGATGCTGGCGACGAAACGCCCGCCGCGAAGATGGCCCTGCGCCTCGAGTCGCCGGAGCACGCGCAGCAACGCATGCCAGGGCGGCAGCCATTCCGGTTCGCGCGCCAGCACGCGTGCGGAACACGACGCCATAGCGGCGCAGCAGGAGCCAGGCAAGCGGTCTCGAGGTTGTCTTCGTTCGAGCTGCAGCCGCGGGCTGGCGACGCACCAGGCTCCAGCGGCCCGCATCCTCGAGACCGAACAGCGCCACGCGTCTGCCGCGGGTCGCCAGCCTGCGCTTGCGATCGGACGGCATGAGCAGCGCGCGCAGCCCGCCGAAGCTGTCGGCGCTCACGAGGCCGGCTGCCACCAGTTCGCCCAATCCCGTCTTCCGCCTGCGACTCGCAGCAATCCGTGTGCCGCCGAGCGATCTCGTCGAAGAATGAAGCGCCGTGCGCCTGCAGGTATTCGGCCATAGTTGCGCGCCGTGCGAGAGCTGCGCGTGCTCGGGAGCGGGTTGCGACAGCGTCCGCCACAGCGGCCAATTCTTGCGCGCAGCAGTGCGATGGGCGTGGCGCGCACCGGGCCTCCGGTGGCGGCCTTGCGGCGGAGTAAGCCGAGCCCACAGCGTCCGACCGGCGAGGCACAGGCTGTCGAGCCAGGTCGGATCGTAATCGCGCAGGCGCGCTGCGGCAGCACATCGGATTCCCAGGCCGACAGCGGGAACTTCGAAACCCTCGAGCTGCTCGATGACGGCCGCGAGGCTTGCAACGCCCTCCGGCCGCGGATCGCGGTGATGCCCTGCCAGTCGAGCAGAAAGCGCATGAAGTCCGCGCTCGTCACGGGCTCGATCTCGGCGCGCAGCGTGCGGATCGTGTAGCGATGGATGCGCGCCAGCAGCCGCCGCTCGCACCATTCCGTCGTCGGTGGCCTCGGCGCGCTGAACTGTCCCCGCAGCACGAACCCTTCGGTCTCGAGCGCGGTCAGCGCCTGGACGATTTTCTGCTACCGGCAACCGCAGGGTCGGCGCGAGTCCCGCCGCGGTGATCGGACCCATCGCCTGCAGCCGGCCGCGCACGAGTCTCGATGCAGGCGGCCTCGGGCGTCCACTGCGCGCCGCATATTCGGCGGGACGCGCTGCAGCGGCGGATTCATGCGCCCGCGATCGATACAGCGCGCCCAGCAGCGGCAGCTGCTCGACCGCGACCCAGAAGCTCGACTGATCGGCGTACCAGCGAGTGGCGCGCTCCGGCCCCGATGCAGAGCCTCGAACCGCGGCTGCCAGCCGGCACGCGTGCCCTCGCTCTTCCGTCACGACGCCCAGCAGCATCAGCGCATCGTGCAGCTCATCGGCATTCTCGACCGACGGGCCAGGCCTCCTCGCGCACCTGTCGCGATCGCCTGCGGGTCGAGCCGTCCCGAACTCGGCCGCGGTCTGCGGATCGAGCCAGCGGCGTGCAGCCACCGCCTGCGTGCGGCGCTCCTCGAGCGGCGCGTCGTCGAGATACGCGTAGGGACGCGCATCCGAGTATCTCCTGCGCCAGGGGCGAAGGGTGCGGCAGATCGCGCGTGAGCACCGCCTCTCGCCCGGCTTCGATGGCCTGCAGCAGTGCGATCAGTCCGTCGACGTCCATCGCTTCGTGCAGGCAATCGTGCAGCGTCTGCCGCACCAGCGGATGATCGGGCACCTCGCGCTCGCCGCGCAGGTTCTCGGCACAGGCGAGCTGGTCGGGGAACAGCACCGACGAGGAGATCCTCCGCCGCCATGCGTTGCAGCGGTGCCGGCACTTTCTTGCCGGCCTGCGCGACGTCCTGCACCGCGAGCGACATGCTCGCGTTCCAGCGCCAGCGCGTCGTGAAACAGCGGCGCGTCGAGCACCGCCTGCGTCAGCACCGCTTCGACCGTGCGGCTGTTGAGGTAACGCGTCACCTCCTCGAGCGCAAAGCTGTGCGTCTCGCCGAGCGACAGCACGATCGCGTCCTCGGTCGCCGCCGCCTGCAGCTCGAAATTGAAGGTCGGCAGAAGCGCTTGCGCAGCGCGAGACCGAAGGCGCGGTTGATGCGCGCGCCGAAGGGCGCGTGCATGCACCAGCTGCATGCCGCCCGCCTCATCGAAGAAGCGCTCGATCACGAGCGTGCTGCTGCGTCGGCAGGCTGCCCAGCATCGCCTTGGCCGCGGCCAGGTATTCGACGATCTGTTCGGGCGGCGGACTCGGCTCAGGCCGTGCGTCTGCATCGTGACGTCGATGCAGCCTGCGACGGCTCGCCGGATCGACGACCGGCAGCGCCGCATCGATCTCCGCGCGCAGACGCCGACAGCGGCAGCGACAGCTCCGCGGCTGCGCGCCGGTGCTTCGCCCAGCCAGAACGGAATGGTCGGGCGGCTGCCCGTGCGCGTCCTCGACGCGCACGCGCCCGCCCTCGACGCGCAGGATCCGGTACGAGCTGTTGCCCAGCTGGAAGATGTCGCCGGCCAGGCTCTCGACGGCAAAGTCCTCGTTCAACGTGCCGACGAAGATGCCCGGCCGGCTCGAGCACCACCTGGTAATCGGCGTTGTCGGGAATCGCTCCGCCACAGGTGATGGCAGTGAGTCGTGCGCCGCGTCGGGCGCGCAAGCGGTGATTGACCGCATCCCGGTGCAGGTAGGCGCTGCGGCGGCCGCGTCGCGTGCTGAAGCCCTCCGCGAGCATGCGCACCACGTCGTCGTACTCGGCGCGCTGCGAGCTCGCGATACGGCCAGGCGCGGCGCACCAGCTCGAAGAGCTCGTCCTCGCCGTAGTCGCGCGCGGTGACTTCGGCGACGATCTGCTGCGCGAGTACATCGAGTGGCTTGTCGCGGGATATGCAGGCGGTCGAGTTCGCCGGCGCGCACGGCATCGAGCAGCGCGGCGCACTCGACCAGCTCGTCGCGGCTCAACGGAAAGAGCCGCCCCTTGGGCACGCCGCCCACGGCATGATTCGCGCGGCCGACGCGCTGCAGAAAGGTGGAGATCGAGCGCGGGGTCGCCGAGCTGGCAGACCAGCTCGACATCACCGATGTCGATGCCGAGTTCGAGCGAAGCCGTGGCGACCAGCGCCTTGCAGCTGGCCCTGCCTTGAGACGCTGCTCGGCATCGAGCCGCTGTTCGCGCGGCAGACTGCCGTGATGGGCAGCGACGTTCGCGCTCACCGAGCCGCTCGCTCAGGTGACGGGTGACGCGTTCCACCATGCGCCGCGTGTTGGCGAAGATGAGCGTCGTGTGATGCTCGCGATCAGCGCCGCGATCTGGTCGTACAGCGTTCTGCCAGACCTCAGTTCGACATCACCGCCTCGAGCGGCGAATCCGGCAGCACCAGCGCCAGATCGCGCGCCACGCGCGATGACCGCTGTCGACGATCACGCAGTCGTCGGCGCCGGCGTCGACGCCGGTCACGAGAAACCGCGCGACCTCTTCGATGGGCTTCTGCGTGGCGGAAAGCCCGATGCGTTGCAAGCGTCGGCGCGCACAGCGCCTGCAGGCGCTCGAGCGACAGCGCCAGGTGAGAGCCGCGCTTGCTGCCCGCGACGGCGTGGATTTCGTCGACGATCACCGTGCGCGTCGCTCGCCAGCATCGTGCGGCCGGACTCGCTGGTCAGCAGCAGGTAGAGCGACTCGGGCGTCGTCACCAGGATATGCGGCGGACGCTTGCGCATCGCGGTGCGATCGGCCTGCGTCGTGTCGCCGGTACGGACCTGTGCACGGATCTCGAGAGCGGCAGGCCGAGCCGCGCGAGTTCCTGCGGCGATGCCGCGCAGCGGTTGCTCCAGATTGCGCTGGATGTCGTTCGACAGCGCCTTGAGCGGCGACACGTACACGACCTGCGTCGCGTCCTCGAGCTGCCCGGAAATTCCGCGCCGCACGAGCGCATCGATCGCGGCCAGGAAGGCGGCGAGCGTCTTGCCCGAGCCGGTGGGCGCGGCGATGAGCGCGTGCTGGCCGCTGGCGATCGCCGGCCAGGCGAAACGCTGTGGCTCCGTCGGTGCACTGAAAGTGCGGCCGAACCAGGCGGCGACCGCCGGGTGGAAATGATCGAGGGGCATGTGGATATTCTCCGGCATCGGGCCGCCGGCGTCGAATCCGTTCGACCCCTCGACCTGGGCGGGGTTCAGCGCCGACTTCGAGCCCGCTCAGGGATCAAGGAGTGTCGGCAACGCCGGCAAGTCGCCCGCATCCGCATACGTAAGGCCGTGACCGTAGGCGAACAGCGGTGACGCTCGGTCGCCCCGATTGACGGCGCTCTGTGCAGGAGTCGCCGGCCACGAGAACGAGAGCTTCCCCGTGAAGTCGTGATGGATCGATCCGTCCGCCTTGCGGAACAGGACATCGGCGATGCCGCCGCCCTCGGAGCCCGGCAGCCAGGCGGCGACGAAGGCCTCGGCGGCGTTGATCTCCGGGTTCACCCACAGCGGGCGGCCCGAGAGCAGCACCGCCACGACCGGGATCCCTGCGGCCTTCAACCGCCGCAACAGCTCGAGGTCGCGCTTGTCGCTGGCCGAATACTCGACGCTCGCGACGTCGCCCTCAAACTCGGCGTAGGGATTCTCACCGAACACGACGATCGCCACGTCGGGTCGAACGCTGAACGTACCGGTGACGCTGAGCTGCGCCGAGCCGCCGGCCGCCGTGACCGCCCTGCGGATACCCGCATAGATGGACTCCGCATGCGGAAATTGCGCGTTGCTGAGGCTGGTGCCCTGCCACGTGAGCGTCCAGCCGCCACACTGCTTGGAAATGTTGTCCGCGCCGTCGCCCGCCACCAGGATGCGTTGCTGCACGCGCAGCGGCAGCAGCTTCGCGGAATTCTTGAGGAGCACGAGCGATTCGCGCACCGCCTGGCGCGCCACCGCGCGATGCTCGGGCGCTCCCAGCAGATCGAACTGGCCTGCGAGCGGCCGCGTGGAGGGCTTGCCTCTTTCGAACAGGCCTGCACGCAGTTTTACGCGCAGGATGCGCCGCACGGCGTCATCGAGCCGCTGCGTCGCAATCGCGCCCGACTGCGCCTGCGCGAGTGTCTGGGCGTGAAGGTCGCGCCAGCTGTCCGGCGCCATGTACATGTCGAGCCCCGCGGCGAGCGCGCGCGCGCAGCTCACATTGCTGCAGCCGGGCACCTGGCCATGCGCATTCCAGTCGCCGACCAGCAGGCCATCGAAATGCATGCGGCCCTTGAGCACGCCGCTGAGCAACCCTTCGTGGCCGTGCAGCTTGATGCCCTGCCAGCTCGAGAAAGACGCCATGGTGGATTGCACACCCGCGGAGATCGCCGCGGGATAGCCGGCGCCGTGGAGGTCGCGCAGCTCGGCCTCGCTGCTGCGGTTGTCGCCCTGGTCGCGGCCATCGGCGGTGCCGCCGTCGCCGAGAAAATGCTTGGCGGTGGCGATCACGTGCGCGGCATCGAGGAACTCCGCGCTGCCCGCTTGTCCTTGCAGGCCCGTCACGATGGCGGCGGCGTAGAGGGACACGATCTCGGGATCTTCCGAGTACGACTCGTACGTGCGACCCCAGCGGTCATCGCGCGCCACGGCGAGCGCCGGAGCGAAAGTCCAGTCCTGCCCGGTGACGCGAATCTCCCGCGCGGTGATCTCGCCGATGCGGCGGATGAGCTGCGGATTGCGCGCCGCGCCGAGGCCGATGTTGTGCGGGAAAATCGTCGCACCGATGATGTTGTTGTGGCCGTGCACGGCATCGACGCCCCAGAGCGCCGGAATGCCGGGTGCGCCGCCGCTTTTGTCGACGGAGGCGAGATAGTAGGCATCGGCTGCCGCGAGCCATTCCGACGCGGGCGCGAGATCGTTGCTGCCCGTCGGCCCCGAGTTGCCGCCACTCAGGATCGAGCCGAGCCGGAAGCTCCGCACGTCCTCTGGCGTCACGCTGCTGCTGTCCGCCTGGATCACCTGCCCTACCTTGTCCTGCAGCGACATCGTGCTCATGAGGCGATCGATGCGCGCTTCGAGCGCCGCATCGGCCGGCAGCGGCGGCGCCACTTCAGGCCAGGTGGCCGGATCGACTGTGCCGGGGACTGGCTCCGGGGCGTCCGTGTTGCGCGATCCGGTCTGCGAGTCCGATTGACAACCCGCGAGGCTGAGGCACGACGCGACGAGCAGATGCGCACTGATGCAGCTGGCCACGCCTCGACGCCGTCCGCTCATCGCCCCTCCCGCGGTAGTCGTTCCGACGATCGCGCGAGCATCACACAGCGTTGACAGCGCTGTCCAACCGGGAGCCGAGACCGGCGCGGCGTCGGGTTATTTATACTGCGCGCAGCGGTTGCGCTCATGACAAGTGTGTTCATCAGCTATCGGCGCGACGATGCGGCAGGCCATGCGGGTCGCCTCTACGATCGCCTCAGCACGCGCTTCGGCGCCGACCGTGTCTTCATCGATCATTACGATCTCGCCCCAGGGGAGGATTTCCCGAAGGCGATCGAAGCCAATCTCGAGCGTGCCGACGTCCTGCTCGCGATGATCGGTCCGCGTTGGGTCGATGCGCGCGACGTGCAAGGCCGGCAGCGACTCGCTCAGGCCGACGACTTCGTGCGTCGCGAACTGCTGGCGGCGCTCGCCGCGGGGAAGAAGGTGATCCCCGTGCTCATCGGTGGCGCGAAGATGCCGGCTGATGCCGACCTACCGACCGAGCTCGCCACGTTGAGTCGACTCCAGGCGTGGGAGTTGCGCGATGCGCGTTTCGAAGACGATCTGAATGCTCTGCTCGCGCAACTGCCGTCGCCTGCGACGCCAATGCCCGAGTTGCGAGGTGCATGGGTGGCCGATGTCGAGTACAGCTGGGGTGTGCGCGCCACGGAGCGTTTCAAATTCGAAGTGGACGGCGACGAGCTCTATGGCTCGGGCACATTCCTGAGCGGCGAGCACCCGTTGGAGGACACAGAGCTCCTGCCCGACGGGGCACGCTTCGTGCTTCACAGTGAGACCGTGCAGGGTGATGAGACGCGCCGCATCACGCATCGCTATCGCGTGCGCATCGAGAACGACATGCTGCACGTGCGCATGCAATCGACCGGTGGTTTCACAGACAGCCCGCCGCTCACCTTCACCGCGCGACGGGCGTGAGCGGATACGGAATGGGCCCGGCAGGATTCGAACCTGCGACCAAGGGATTCACTTCAGCCCAGGCGTTTCCGCCCGGAGTGGACTATCTCTTCACCCGCGAGCGCGCTCGTTAGGGTGCGGGACGCTCCCAGCCTGTCATTAAGGGCACTCGAGCCCCCAGGTAGTCTCTGCACCTTCCGGCGGTGTACCGCCGGCTTGGCTCAGGGTTGCCATCAGCCGTACTGGTAAGGTTTCCCTGAATTCATCCCGTCCACTTCGCACCTTCCGGTACGAAGGCACCTTTTCGATGAGTCCCCTGCACTAACCGCTGTGCTACAGGCCCATATCGCCAGAAATTGTATCAAGGCATCGCATGGGACTGTGCAGCTTACACACTCGAGTCCGCATATTGGGATGGTGAGCATATAGCGCGTGACGTGCGTAATTTGTGGTGCCTCCCTGAGGCGCCGCCAGACAAAATACTGTGGCCGATCGTGCAAGAACCGCGACACCAATCATCATCATCAATCCTATGTCGCACAGCAGGCGCGCGGGCGACTCAAGAAGCTCGAGCTCATCAGGAGCAGGGGTGGTTGCTGCTCGCGATGCGGATATTTCCGCAACCTTGCGGCGCTGGAGTTTCATCATCCCGATCCGGCGACCAAGGCCTTTGCGCTTGACTTGCGTTCGCTCTCGAATCGGCAGTGGAGCATGGTGCTCGGCGAGGCCTCGAAGTGCATCCTGCTTTGCTCAAACTGTCATGCCGAGGTTCACAATCCCGATTGTGCTATTCGAACTCGTCCAGGAGAGCCCCTGATGGTCTACGACGCCATCGTGGTCGCCGCGCACCGCGCGCATTATCCCGATCCACTGCGCCTCAGGGCGGGCGACAAAGTCACCGTCGGTAAGCGCGACCCCGAGTGGCCGGGCTGGATCTGGAGCACCGCGGCCTCGGGAAAAAGCGGTTGGGCACCCGAGGAACTGCTCGCCGTGTCCGGAACCGTCGCGGTGGCTCGCTCCGACTACGAAGCGACCGAACTCGACACCGAGGTCGGCGAAGTGGTGCGCGTGATCTTCGAGATGCTCGGATGGGCCTGGGTGAAGAACGCCGCGCGGCGCGAGGGCTGGGTGCCGCTCAAGACGCTCAGCCCCGCCCTTTCGAACGATAGTTCCGCGCCGCCGTCGTAGTTAGCATCGGCCTCTCTTCTCCGCGGATCAAAAAGGAGTTGCCATGCGCTGGACTGGCGGACGACGCAGTTCGAACGTCGAGGACTACCGGGGACGGAGCATGGGCGGTGCGGGGCTCAAGCTCGGCGGTGCCGCCGTGGTCGTGGCATTGGTCGGCTGGTTCTTCGGCATCGATCCACGCCTGCTTTTCGGGGTGATGGAGGGCGTCCAGACCACCCAGGTCGAGCCGCCCCCCCCGGCGGGGTGCAGCAGACCGGCGACGCGAGCGACGCGGTCGCCGAGTTCATGTCGGTGGTGCTGGCCGATACCGAGGACACCTGGACCGCCCTGTTCGCCGAGCGCGGCGCGCAGTACGTGCCACCCACGCTGGTGCTGTTCGATGACGTGGCGGTGACGAAGTGCGGGCAGGCGGGATCCGCCGTGGGCCCGTTCTATTGTCCGCTCGACAGCAAGGTCTACATCGATCTGACCTTCTATCGCGAGCTCAAAGAGCAGTTCCAGGCACCCGGGGACTTCGCCCAGGCCTACGTGCTCGCGCATGAGGTCGGCCACCACGTCCAGAACCTGTCGGGCACTTCCCAGAAGGTGCATGACCTGCGTCAGCGCAGCTCCGAGGCCGACGCCAACGCGCTCTCCGTGCGTGTCGAGCTGCAGGCCGATTGCTATGCCGGGATCTGGGCGCACCACGCCGACCGGTCGCGCCAGATCCTCGAGACAGGCGACGTGGAGGAGGCGTTGGGAGCCGCCGCCGCCGTGGGCGACGACACGATCCAGCGGCGGTCACGCGGCCACGTGGTGCCTGAATCCTTCACCCACGGCTCGGCCGATCAGCGCAAGCGGTGGTTCGACACCGGGCTGCGGACCGGGTCGCTCGAAGCCTGCGACACGTTCGGCTCCTGAATCGAATCAGCGCCGGGCTGCAGGAGCGGTGCTGGAGCCCAGCCAGGCCTTGGGATACGGCCTATTGGTGACCTTTTAGTCATCAATACCACATCTGGTACGTCTATTGTTGCCTGAAGCAGTGCTTATGCAGGCCGAGATCACGGGCACGCTGACGCAACGCAGCAGAAAACAATGGAATGGTCAGCCCATCGCCCGGGCCGCCGAAATACGCTCGGTGCTCGGCCCACCGTCGAGCAAGACAGTGTCGATTTCGGCCCTGCGGGACGGCTTGCTCGGTGCCTTTTCCCCGGACCCGCGGGGTGCGATCTTATGGCCATGGATCGTGACGCCCTTCGAGACCTGCTGAAGCAGCTGCATCACGCGCTCGGCGGCGAGCGCGCCGTGGACGAGGAATCGCGTCACCTGCTCGGCACGGTGATGGGGGACATTGAGCGCGTGCTGCAACAGCCCGCCGGGGTTGCGGACGAACCTGTGAGCGGCCGGCTGGACGAGCTGGTGGTGCGCTACGAAGCGGACCATCCGGCGGTCGCCGGCGCGATGCGCCAGCTCATCGACGCGCTCGCCAAAGCCGGTATCTGAGACCGCCGTGCTGGCCATTCGGGCGCTCAGCCGCAGCTTCCGCGAGGGAGAGCGGCACCACCGCGTGCTCGATGGCCTGGACGCCGATTTCGCGCGCGGCGAAACCGTGGCCATCATGGGGCGCAGCGGCTCGGGCAAATCCACGCTCCTCAACCTGATCTGCGGGATCGACCAGCCCGACAGCGGCACGATCGACATCGACGGCGAACGCCTTACGGCGCTTCCCGAGCGGCAACGGACGCTCTTCCGGCGGCGCAATCTCGGCTTCGTCTACCAGTTCTTCAACCTGATTCCGACGCTCGACGTCGAGGAAAACGTGCGGCTTCCCCTCGAGCTGAATGGCGTGCGGGGGGCCCACGCCAGGACGCGTAGCCGGGCCATGCTCGGCGAGGTCGGGCTCGGCGATCGGCTGCAGAGCGCACCGGATGCGCTTTCTGGCGGGGAGCAACAACGCGTGGCGATCGCGCGCGCCCTGGTGCACGAGCCACACCTGGTACTGGCCGATGAGCCCACCGGCAATCTCGACGACGAATCCGCGCGCCTGGTGATGACCCTGCTGCACTCCCTGGTGACGGCGCGCGGCGGCACGCTGTTGATCGCCACTCATGCGCGTTCTGTGGCGAACGGGGCAGACCGCGTGTTCGAGCTGGTGGACGGCCGGCTGCGCTCCGGCCCCGTGGCATGAGCGCGCTCCGGTCCGCGAGCGCGCGCCACCTGCTGCGTCATCCGGCCCAGCTCGCGCTCGCCATCCTCGGGCTGGCGCTCGGTGTCGCCACCATCACCTCGGTCGGCCTGACCACCGCCACGGCCCGCCGTGCCTTCGAGCTGTCTCTTGACGCCGTCAATGGCTCGGCGACGCACCAGATCACGGCGGGACCGCTCGGCATTCCGGAATCGTTTTACGTCGAGCTGCGCCGGCAGGCCTTGATCGAGGTGGCACCCGTCGTGGAGGGCTACGCTGTGACGGCGGGCCGGACGGTCCTGCTCCTCGGCATCGATCCGTTCGCGGATCCGGACTTCAGGGACTTCAGCGCGCTGCGGGACAGCGGCGGACTCGACCTGCTGCGCCGTTGGCTGACGGAGCCGGGCACCGTGATGATGTCGGCGCACGCGGCGCAGGGACTCGGTTTGCAGCAACATGCGCCGTTCCAGCTCGACATCGCCGGGCGCACCTACCCAGCACATCTCGCGGGCGTGATCCAGGAGAGCCGCGCCGGGCTCGACAACGTGTTGCTCACGGATATAGCGCAGGCCCAGGAATGGCTCGGCATGGGTGGGCGCCTCTCGCGTATCGACGTGCGCGTGCAAGCCGGCGCGCAAGGCGCGCGACGCCTGGCGGAACTGCGCGCCGGCCTGCCGGGCGGCGTGACCCTCACCGAGACCGCGCGACGCAGCCAGGACACGCAGGAGCTCACGCGCGCCTTCATGACGAACCTGCGGGCGATGAGCCTGCTGGCGCTCCTGGTGGGCGCATTCCTGATCTTCAATAGCATGGGGTTCGCGCTGTTGTTGCGCCGCCGGACCATCGGTGTGCTGAGAGCGCTCGGCGTGACGCAAAGAGAAGTGCTGAGCCTGGTGTTGATCGAAGCGGCGGTGCTCGGCGTGATCGGCGCACTTGTGGGCGCGGCGGCAGGTTTCTGGCTGGCGCGGCAATTGCTCGAATCGGTCACACGCACCATCAACGATCTCTATTTCGTGGTCTCCGTGAATGAGATCGAGGCACAACCCGCGACGCTCCTGATCGCCGTCGGGCTCGGCATCGGAGTGGCGCTGCTCGCAACCCTGGTCCCGGCGCTCGAGGCCGCTCGCACGGCCCCGCAGCTCGCACTGCGCCGCTCGGCTCTCGAACAGCGCTCGTTACTCACCGCGCGCCGCCTGGCGCTGGTCGGGTTGCTGCTCGTGGCAGTCGCCGGACTGCTCGTCGGACTCTCCGATCGGAGCCTGGCGGCCGGTTTTCTCGCGTTGCTGGTGCTGCTGCTTTCCGCGGCCTTCCTGACGCCCGCGGCGCTGCGCGCAGTCGCGCGGCTGTCTGCACGGGTCGCTGGACGGGTGAGTGTGAGTGCGCGCCTCGCGTTCGGCGATGTCGCGGCGTCCTTGAGCCGCACCGGTGTCGCGGTCGGCGCGCTGAGCATCGCGATTGCGGCGGCCATCGGTGTCGCACTCATGGTGGCGAGCTTTCGCGAATCGCTTGCCGACTGGCTCGCACGCACGTTGCGGGCGGACATCTATGTCACTGCCCCCGGCCCGGGCTTCAGTCGCCCCGAGCGCCTGATCGAGCCTGACGTGGTCCGTACGCTGCTCGATTCGAGCGCGGTGCGCGAGGCAAGCGTCATACGGCGCGTCGCGGTCGAGTCATCCGTGGGCGTCGTCCTGCTCGATGCCCTGCAACCCGCCACGGCCAGCTACGCGGGCATCGCCTTGATCGCCGGTAACCCGGCCGACGCCTGGCCCGCGTTCGCGCGTGGCGCCGTGCTGCTGTCCGAGTCTTTCGCGTTCCGCCACCGGCTCGCGGTGGGCGAGGCCCTCGAGCTCGTGAGCACGAGCGGCCCGCGCCGCTTCCGCATCGCCGGTGTCTATCGCGACTACAGCAGTGATCGGGGTGCGGTGCTGATTCACCGTGCCGTGTATCGCGATGCCTGGGCCGATGACGGCATCACTTCGCTCGGCTTGTACCTGGTCCCGGGCGCGCGGGCGGATCACGTCATCGAAATGCTGCGAGGCGCGACCAGCCAGCGCCAGGCGCTTTTCATGCGCTCCAACAGCGATCTGCGCGCGCTGTCGATGCAGATCTTCGAACGCACCTTCGCCATCACGCACGTGCTCTATTGGCTGGCCGCGGCCGTAGCGGCGGTGGGACTGCTGAGCGCGCTGCTCGCCTATGAGCTGGAGCGCACGCGCGAGCTCGCGCTGCTGCGGGCGCTCGGTGTGACGCCGGCGGGCATCGCCCTGCTGGTGGAGGCGCAGACGGCGTTCCTCGGTCTCGCAGCGGCGGTCGCGGCAATTCCCACCGGGTTGCTGGCGGCGCTGGTCCTCATCGAAGTGATCAACCGGCGTGCCTTCGGATGGCACATCGATTTTCACTGGGGCGCAGGCGAGCTGTTGCAAACGGTGGCGCTGGCGGTCGGCGCGGCCCTGCTCGCGGGCCTCTATCCCGCGTGGCGCAGCTCGCGGGTCGCGATCGCCGCGAGCATGCGCGAGGAATGAGCTGCCCGACGCAACGTGGTGGACTGGTGCGCTCGTTGACCTGGGTGATGGCATGCCTGGCGCTCGCTGCATGCGATCGCGCGCCGCCCCGCGCGACCTCGACAGACTCGTCAGGCTCGCCCGGCACTCGGCTGGAGACCTTGCTCGAGCCTGCCGACAGAAACGGATTCGCGTTCGCGCTCGCTCCGCGCGGGTTCGAGTTTCCGCGCGATCATGGTGCGCATCCTGGCTTCCGCCATGAATGGTGGTATCTCACGGGCCATCTCGACGCGGCCGACAGCGAGCGTTTCGGGTTCGAGCTCACGTTCTTCCGCTATGCGCTGGCGCCGCCATCGCAACCCGCCGCCGAGGCCTCGCAGTGGCGCGCGAACCAAGTGTATGTCGCGCACTTTGCGATCACCGACGTGAGCCGCGGGCAGTTCTACTTCGCCGAGCGTCGCGAGCGCGACGCGTTGCAACTCGCGGGAGCGCGAACCGAACCACTGCGCGTGTGGTTGCAGGACTGGACGCTCGAATCCGATGGCTCGCAATGGCGGCTCTCGGCCGGCGATGCTGCCTACAGGTTGCAGCTGACGCTCGTTCCCGCCGGTGCGCCGGTTCTCAACGGCGAGGCGGGTCTCAGCCGCAAGTCGGCCGAGCGCGGCGCCGCGAGTTACTACTATTCGGTCCCGGTGCTCACGGCGCGCGGCGCGCTCTCGCGTGGCACGCAACGGCTGGAAGTCCGCGGCACGGCCTGGCTGGATCGCGAATGGGGCAGCGGCGCGCTGGCGCCTGATCAGCAGGGCTGGGACTGGTTTGCATTGCAACTGGAAGACGGCAGCGCGCTGATGTTCTACGCACTGCGCAAGCGCGATGGCACGCGCGATCCCTTCAGCGCCGGCACGTGGGTCGATGCGAACGGCGCAGCGCGCCCGCTCACGAGCGCCGATGTGGCGATCGAGGTGCTCGATCATTGGAAGAGCCCGCGCGGTGGGTCGTATCCGGCCCGCTGGCGGTTGCGGTTGCCCGTCCTCGAGCTCGACCTGGAGCTCGAACCGGTGCTGGCGGACCAGGAGCTCGGCACCACGCCGCGCTATTGGGAGGGCGCCGTCGATGTGAAAGGCCGGCGCGGCGAGCAGCGAATTTCAGGCCGGGGTTACGTCGAGCTCACCGGCTATGCACAATCGCCCTGATGGCCATCAAAACGGGAGGACGACCATGCGTCTCGTGCTGGTTTCAGTGTCACTGGGAATCCTGGCCTTGTGCGCCACGGGTTGCGAGAAAAAGGGCGCCGCCGAGCGCGCCGGCGAACAGATCGATGCGGCGATGGAGCAGGTGAAGGAAGGCATGGAAGCCGCGCAGGAAGGGATCGAGGACGCGAAGGAAGAAGTGCAGGACGCCGCCAAGGAGATGGACAAGGAGATGAAACAGGCTGGCGAAGCGGTGGAGGAAGCCACCGAGGACGCCCGCGACGCGGTCAAGGGCGACTAGCCGTCACACCGCCGGATCACCGTTTCTAGCGCGCCGCGGCGCTTTTATCCTGCCGGGTCGCTGTCGGCGTACAGCCGCGCCATGAGCTGCGCGAGCTCGGCCGGACTGACCGGCTTGGTGAAGTGCCGATCGAAGCCCGCCTCGGCTGCTCGACGCTTGTCTTCCTCTTGTCCCCAACCGGTCAGCGCGACCAGAACTATTTCCTTGCCCCAGCGTTGCTCGCGGATGCGGCGCGCGGATTCATAACCGTTGAGCCCGGGCATGCCGATGTCCAGCAATGCCACATCGGGTCGGAACGCCGCGGCTTCTTCAACCGCCTGCAAGCCATCGCGCACGGTGCGCACGTCGTTGCCCATCAGTCGCAACATCATCCCCATGCTCTCGGCGGCATCGATGTTGTCGTCCGCGACCAGAATGCGAAACCTGATGGGGATGTCCTGCCGGGCTTCGTCGTCGCGCGAGGTCACCACCCCGGCCAGCATCGGGACTACCGGCATGCGCACCGTGAATTCGGAGCCCTTGCCGGAACCGTCGCTCCGCGCCTCGATGGTGCCGCCGTGCAACTCGACCAGCTGCCTGGCGAGCGTCAGACCGATACCCAGACCGCCGCGAGACTTTTCCAATGATCCTTCGACCTGAGTGAACATATCGAACACCGCGGGCAGCGCCTCGGCGGGTATGCCGATGCCTGTATCGCGGACGGTCACGACGAGCTCACTATCGCTGCGTGCGGCGCTCAACCAGATGCGGCCGCCGCGTTCCATGTACTTGGCCGCATTGTTCAGCAGGTTCGACAGCACCTGCGCCAGCCGTACCGGGTCCGCGTCGAGGTAGACCGGCTGCGGCGGCAGCGCGACGGTAAGCTCGTGTCCGGCCGCTTCGATCAGTGGGAAGGTCGCGTCCACGGCGTTCTTGACGATGCCCGCCAGGTCCACGCGCTCCTTGCGCAGCTCGAGCCGGCCGCGTGTGATCCGACCCACGTCGAGCAGATCATCCACCAGGCGCACCATCTGTCCCAGTTGCCGCTCCATGATCAGGCGCGCCTGCTCCATCGTCGCCGGGTCGTTGGCCTTCAGCCTCATGATGTGCAGGGCGTTGCGAATGGGCGCCAGGGGATTGCGCAGCTCGTGCGCCAACGTCGCGAGAAACTCGTCCTTGCGGCGGTCGGCCTGCTTGAGCGCCTCCTGCATCTCCTTCTGCTCGTGAATATCGGTGGTGATGCCGAACCACGAGACGATGTTTCTGTTCGTGTCCTTGAAGGGAACCGCGCGCGTGACGAACCAGCGGTATGCGCCGTCGTAGCGACGGTGGCGCAATTCAATTTCGTAGTCGCTTTCCTCGACCAGGTGGCGCTGCCACTCGGCCACGCATCGTTCCCGATCGGCCGGATGCAAGGCAATGTCCGGCCAGTCGCGCGCGTTCTGCTCCTCGGTGATGCCGCAGTACTCGAGCCAGCGGCGATTGACATAGGTAATCTTTCCATCGGGAGCCGCGGTCCACACGATCGAGGGAATCGTCTCCGAAAGGAAGCGAAAGCGCGACTCACTTTCGCGCAACCGCTCGGCCGCACGCTTGCGCTGGCTGATGTCGCGTGCAACTTTCGAGGCGCCGACAATCTTGCCGGTAGCATCGCGAATCGGGGAAACCGTCAGCGAGATGTCGATCAGGTCGCCGGCCTTGGAACGCCGGATGGTTTCAAAGTGCTCGATGCGTTCGCCACGCGCCAGGCGCGCGAGGATGCCCCGCTCCTCCTCCCACCTGTCCTGTGGAATGATGAGCGTGATCGACTCGCCGATCGCTTCGGCGGCCGAGTAGCCGAACACCTTCTCGGCGCCCGTGTTCCAGGAAGTGATGACGCCTTCGAGCGTCTTGCTGATGATGGCATCCGCGGAAGAGGCCACGACCGCCGCGAGCAGCGCCTGCGGCTCCATCTGGTCGCGCAACTGGTATTGACGGCGTCGGGCCCGCAGGGCCGCCCGCAGGGCGCTGACCAACGTCGTCACGCGCACGGGACGCTCGAGGACCGTAACGTTGCCCAGCACCTCCATTCCCCAGGCTGCTGTGCTCGAGTCCGCGCCGGAGGAGGACAACAGCAGGATCGGCGGATCCGACCAGGCAGGTTCGCGTTGCAGCGCCTCGATCAGGCACTGCGCATCGCCGCGCGTAAGGACCTCCTCCGTCACCAGGATCACACCGGCCGCCTTCGCCATCTCGCGGCTTAGCTCCTCAAGGTCGGCGCACACATGCGAGCTCAGGCGCGCCTCGGCGAGGATCGAGCGGGTGAGCGTCGCATCCGCCGGCGTCGGCGCGAGCACCAGCACACGCTCGGCGTCAGCTATCGACACGTCGTCATGCGCCATGGTCGCTGGTCTTGCCAATGATCTGCGGTGTGCCGGTGAGGACGCCCTGGAAATTGCGCAGCGGTGCGCCCACCACGATGCCCTTGCCGAAGGTCAGCTCGCGGATCGTGCGCTCATGTTTACCGGTCCGCTTCTTGATGACGGAAATCGCCTGCCGGACTTCGCCGGCGGCTTCGAAATAGCGCATCAGCATCACCGTATCCGCCAGGTAGCTTGCGTCCACCGGGGCCGCCGTCTGGTCGGAGATGATTCCGTGCTGCGTCATCAGCAGCAGTGTCGTGACGCCCTGCTGACCGAGATAGGTCAGGAGCTCGTGCAGGTGCAACGTAAGGTACTGCTCGCTCGGCATCGCATTCAGGTAGCCATTGAGACTGTCGATCACTACGAGGCTGCAGTTGGCTTCCGCGGCCGCACGCACGTGGTACGTGAATTCGCCCGGTGACAACTCCGCCGGATCGACCTGCCGCACGGTCATGCGGCCCGCTTCGATCTCGGGCGAGACTTCCATTCCCAGGCCTGCGGAGCGCTCCAGGAACGTCGCGATGGATTCGTCGAACACGAACAGCGCCACGTGCTCGCCCCGCCGGGCCGCCGCCAGCGCAAACTGAGTCGCAAGAGAAGACTTGCCGGTGCCCGCGGCACCCATGATCAGGGTGCTGCTGCCCTTCGCCAGTCCGCCTCCCAGGAGCGCATCGAGCGATTCCAGCCCACTGCTGAGGACCTCCCGCAGGTGCGTGCCGCGGTGTTCAGCGGCGATGAGCCGTGGAAACACCACCACTCCGCCGTGCCGGATCGTGAAATCGTGGTAGCCCTCGCGGAACGCGCGACCGCGCATCTTTCCGACCTGCAACCGGCGGCGCATCGTCCCGTAGTCCGGGATCACGCGCTCGAGCGTGATGACGCCATGGGCCATGCTGTGCAGGTGCACGTCCTGATCCGCGCCGATCTGGTCATCCGTGAACACCACGGTGGTTTCCTGGCGCGCGAAGTAGCGTTTGAGGGCGAGGATCTGCCGCCGATACCGCAGCGGGTTGGCGGCCAGCAACCGCAATTCCGACACCGAATCGATGACCACGCGCTGCGGCCGGATGCGCTCCGCTTCGTTGAGCACGGTCTTGATGGTTTCTCCCAGCTCCACTTCTGAGGGATGAAACATCCGGTAGCTGGCAGCCGAGCCGAGGCTCTCCTCCGGGGGGATGAGCTCGATGAATTCGATCCCTTCAAGGTTCCAGCCGTGCGAAGCGCCCGCCTCGCGCAGATCCTCTTCGCTCTCCGAGAGGGTGACGAAGAGGCAGCGCTCACCCGCTCGTGCGCCCTGCATCAAGAACTGCATTCCGACGGTGGTCTTGCCTGAGCCGGGATCGCCCTCGATCAGGTACAGGCGGCCGCGCGGCAGGCCGCCCTGCAGCACATCATCGAGGCCAACGACTCCGGTCAGGACAGATTCTGGTTTCTTCTTGGGTTGTTCGTCGTTCAAAGTATTTCCCGCCGGAAGCCAACAACGGCACGCACGTCGCCGTTCAAGAGTGCTGGCGGCATTCTGGACCCGCGCGAATGAGGCGTCATCAGGCACATGGATTCCTTGTAGAAAATTCAATACGCGCGTGGTCCACTACCCATGCGTCATCCTCGCGTGGAGCAACGAACATGAAAAAGTGGCTGACCCTCGCGGCACTGTCGTCGTTGATGCTCGGAATTCTGGGAATCACGTGCATCGCGCGAGCGGCCGCGGAGCCGACCCGCATGCAGCAGTACCGGCTCGAGAAAGCCGACCAGGGTTATCGACTGGCGCTGCGCGAGACAGCCGTGCCCGCACCAGGTGCGAACGAAGTGCTGGTGCGCGTTCGTGCGACCTCCCTGAACCGACGCGATCTGCTGGTGCTCGAGGCGCAGTACGGCCCTGGCGCCGACATGAACGGGATCATCCCGTTGTCGGATGGCGCCGGCGAAGTGGCGGCGATCGGCTCTGGCGTCACGCGGGTCAAGGCGGGCGACCGCGTGGCGGCGATCTTTTTCCAGAGCTGGCTGTCCGGCAAGGCCGACGCACGCGCGCTCGCGACGGCGCTCGGCGGCTCGATCGACGGCATGCTCTCGCAATACGTCGTCCTGAACGAGAACGGCGTGGTGCGCTTCCCGGACTACTTGAGCTTCGAGGAGGCGGCGACGCTCCCTTGCGCAGGTGTCACGGCGTGGAATGGGCTGTTCACGCGCGGTGATCTGCAGCCCGGCGAGATCGTGTTACTCGAAGGCACCGGCGGCGTCTCGGTCTTTGGCCTGCAATTCGCCGTGGCCGCGGGCGCGAAAGCGATCATCACCAGCAGCAGCGACGCCAAGCTCGAGCGCGCGAAGCAATTGGGCGCATGGCAGACGGTGAACTATCGCACCACACCGGACTGGGACAAGACGGTAATGCAACTCACAGAGGGTCGCGGCGTCGATCACGTGCTCGAGGTGGGCGGCGAGAGCACGTTGCCGAAGGCGCTCGCGAGCCTGGGCTACGATGCCCACGTGGCGTACATCGGCGGACTGAGCGGCTGGGGCGCGCAGATTCCGGCCGCCGTACTGCCGTTTCGTAACGCGCAGGTGAGCGGTATCTATGTCGGGTCGCGCGCCGATTTCGAAGCGCTGAACACGTTCCTGTCGCGTCACCGTCTCAAGCCCGTCATCGATAAGGTCTTCACCTTCGCCGACGCGGCCGCCGCTTACGCCTACATGGAATCCGGCAGTCACTTCGGCAAGATCGTGATCCGTCTTCCCTGAGCGGCGTGCGCGGCCTCACGCCCATGGCGGTGCGTGCTGTGCGATGATGGCGCGCCATCGGTGGGCGCAGGCAACGGATGACTCAGCGCTTTCTCATTCTCGGCCTCGAAGAGGCGCTGCGTCGCCAGGTCCAGGGCGATCTGCAGATCGCGTTCGCCGACGCCGAGATCGAAACCACCCCTCTGCCGAAGGACCCGGCCACCGTCACCACGTTCGCGGCGTACAGCGCACTGCTCGTCGGCTACGAGCACGATCGCTCGAGCGACAACCGCGAGCGCGGACCCGAAGCGCTGGTGAGCTCACTGCGCGGTTGTGGCGCGCCGCTGCTGCTGCTCGCGCGCGGCGGTAACGAGATGACCGCCGTCGATGCCGTGCGGGCCGGCGCGGCCGACTACATTCCGGTGCGATTGGTTTCGCCGCAGCTGCTTGCGGCGCGCGTGCGCGCCGCCTTGCAGGCGCGCGGTGCGCCGGGCGTCGAGCGGCGCCGCGCGCAGACGCGCCGCTCAGCGGCACCCAGCGAGTTGCCCGCCGAGATTACCGGCTATCGCGTTCTGCAGACGCTCGCCGAGTCGGACCGTTCGGCGGTGTATCTCGCCTCCAGCCAGGAGATCGGCGGCAACGTCGCACTCAAGGTGCTGAGGCGCGCCGCCGAGAGCGCTGCCACTCGCGCCGATGTCGAACGCTTCGCACGCGAGTACAAGATCATCTCGCAGATGAAGAACCCGGCGATCGTCGAGGTGTACGACTTCGGTTCCACCGGCAAGCTGAGTTACATCGCGACCGAATATTTCCCCGCGGGCGATCTCAAGACGCGCATGCAGAACCCGATGAACGAGGAAGAGGCGCTCGGCTATGTGCGCCAGATCGCCGAGGCGCTGCGCGTCATTCACGTCGCGGGGATTCTGCATCGCGACCTGAAACCGGCCAACGTGATGCTGCGCGCCGACAACACGCTGGTGCTCATCGACTTCGGCCTCGCCAAGGAAATCACCGGTGACAAGGCGCTCACCGGCGCGGGCGAGATCCGCGGTTCGCCCTACTACATGAGCCCAGAACAGGGCGAGGGACGCGCCGCCGATGAACGTTCCGACCTCTACAGCATGGGCGTCATCTTCTTCGAGCTGCTGACGGGTCAGAAGCCGTTCCAGGGACGCACGGTGTTCGACATCCTGGCGCAACATCAGCATGCGCCGGTGCCGCGACTGAACGGCGCGCTGGCCCGCCACCAGCCGCAACTGGACCGCCTCCTGGCCAAGCGCCCGGCAGAACGGTTCCAGAGCGCCAGCGACTTCCTGCTCGCCCTGCGGCCCAAGTAATCCCCCCTGCCGGCGACCTGCCGGAACTATGAACTGCTTCGACTTTCCGCCCCTGGAAATCTGACCTGCGTCCACATCCCCCCAGCCGACTATTGTCAAAGATAGCGGCCGTTTAGCTCGCTTTCTGTGGCCCGAAAGGGCCCGGGACGGGCGGCTGCGCGCAGCCGGCAAATTTGTCCGCCGGCGGTGCGTGGACCTGACGTGCAGAACGGGGATCAACGACTCGAGGTGACTGGTTAGATGGCTATTTTCAAACTCGGGAAATACAAGGGCCTGGTCGCGGTGCTGGTGCTGTTCCTCGCCGCCACCGGGACCGTGCTCGCCATCAACTATCTGTTCGCCGCGCGCACCGCGCAGAGCATGGCTGCGCTGCGCGACGCCAGCGAGCAGCGACTGCAGCCGCGCGTCATCGCCGCGGGCGCACAACTCGTGCGTACCGATCTCGTCGCGCGCCGTTATCTCGGCCGCGGGTTGAGTGAACTGCAAGCCGCGGTAAAGAGCTTCGACGCCGCCTTGAGCAAGCTCGACCGGCACGCTACCGCCGAGACCGGCCTGCAGGGCTTCGCGCCGCTCGCCACTGCCAGCAATCAGCGCCGGCTGCAGAACCTCCGGCAGGTCTGGGGCGAGTATCACCAGCTGCTGAAGCCCATCATGACCTTCGAGGCCAACCCCTACGTCGAGACCGCCCAGCGCGGCACGCAGCTCAGCAGCGCGGGCCTGCAACTCAATCGCGAGTTGAACGAGGCGGCACGCTTCGGACTCGCGCGCCACGAACAGATGTCGCGCCTGATCGGGGAGCTGGCGGCGGCCGTCGAGGCCGACACCCAGGCACGCTCCGCGCAGCTGCGCACGCTCCTCTTCGGCGGACTGGCAAGCAGCGCGGTGCTGCTCGTCGTCGCACTGTTCCTGATCGGCCAGGCGAATCGACGCGAGCTCGCGACGCTACGCGCCAAGAAGGAAACCGACGACATCCTGCGCACGGTCAACCAGGGCCTCTTCCTGCTCGACAAGGATCTCAAGATCGGCTCGGAGCGCTCCGAGGCGCTCGAGCGCATCTTCCATCGCAAGGACTTCGAGCGGCATACCTTCGAGAGCCTGCTGCGCGGCATCGTTCCGGAGAAGACGCTCGAGACGGCGATCGAGTACGTCAAGCTCATGTGGGGCGAGCGCGTCAACGAGAAGCTCATCAAGACCATCAACCCGCTGGGCGAGGTCGAGGTGAGCTTCGATTCGGGCTCAGGTCCGCTGGACACGCAGTTCCTCGAGTTCGACTTCAACCGCGTGCGCGCCGACGGCCAGATGTCGCGCCTGCTGGTGACGGTCATCGACGTCACGCGCCGCGTGGAGCTCGCCCGCGAACTGCAGGAATCGCAGGAGAAGGCCCAGGCCCAACTCGACCTGCTGCTGCACATCCTGCACGTCGAGCCGCGCCAGCTCACCAGCTTCCTCGAGGAAAGCGAAGTCGCCATGAAGATGGTGAACTCGATCCTCAAGGAACCGGCGCGCGAAGAGACGGCCTTCCGCGCCAAGCTCGACGGCATCTTCCGCCAGATTCACGGCGTCAAGGGTGAAGCGGCGGCGCTCGGTCTCAAGACCGTGGAATCGCGCGCGCACGCCTTCGAGGAAATGCTCGCCGACCTGCGCAAGCGCGCCGCCCTGAGCGGCAACGACTTCCTGCCGCTGGTCGTGAGACTGGACGACCTCTTCGGCCACCTGGCGCAGGTGCGCGAGATGGTGGGCCGCCTCGCCGATCTGCGCGTCGCGATGACGCACGAGGGCGACGCGCGACAACTCCTGGAAGACCGCGACACCGGCATCACCGGACCCGCCGGAACGATGGTGCAGCCGCCATCGGCGGCGCTGCAGCGCATGGCCGAGGGCGCCGAGGCCGCGCACACGCTCGAATCGAATCTCAAGTCCCTGGCCGAGCGCGTCGCGCGCGAGATGGCCAAGCAGGTGAAGGTCTCCTGCCAGGGCCTCGAGCACGTGCCGAAAGACTACCGCCGTCCGATCAAGGACATCGCCATCCAGATGGTGCGCAACAGTGTCGCGCACGGCATCGAGTCGCCGGACGAGCGGCGCGGCGCGGGCAAGGGCGCGACCGGGCTGATCACGATCAAGTTCGAGGATCGCGGCGCCGAGGGCTTCGAGTTCATCTGCCAGGACGACGGTCGCGGGCTGTCCGCCGAGAAGCTGAAGGAGACGGCCGTCAAGCGCGGTTTGTTGACGGTGGAACAGGCGGCGCAGCTCGACGACCGGCGCGCGCTCTCGCTCATCTTCATGGCGGGCTTCAGCACGCAGACCGAGGTCACCAAGGATGCCGGCCGCGGCGTCGGCATGGACATCGTGCGCAACCTGATCCAGGAGCTCGGCGGCAAGGTCGGTGTGTCCACCACGGCAGGCCGTTTCGCGCGCTTCCGCATCTGGCTGCCGACCGCCTCGAAGGCGTCGCAGGCCGCCTGAGCGAATGACCGGTGAAGGCAACCCAACAAGGAGCCAGTGAGTGAGTGCCGCCGCGCCACTGAAGCTGATGATCGTGGACGACTCGAACGTCATGCGCCGCAAAATCGAGCGCTCGCATCAGTGCGCGCGCCTGCAATTCGTGGGTTCCGCGGGCAACGGCAAGCAGGCGGTAGAACTTTTTCGCCGCACCGGGCCTGACGTGGTCACGATGGACATCACGATGCCGGAGATGGACGGCATCGAGTGCGTGGAGCAGCTGGTCGCCATGAACCCGGACGTCCTGATCCTGGTGATCAGCGCGCTCGCGGACAAGGCGACCGCCATCGAAGCCATGAAGAAGGGCGCGAACGGATTCCTGTGCAAGCCGTTCACGGACCGCCAGCTGACTGATGCGCTCGATGAGCTCCTGCGGGGAGCGCTCTGATGACCAAGGTCGAGCTCGAAACCTTCGTCGAGGGCACCACCCATTACTTCCAGACCGCGGCCAACCAGCCGGCGTCGGTCGGCTCGCCCTATCTGGTCAACGAAGGCGCGCCCGGCATCCAGGAATACACCGGCATCATCACCATCGCCGGCAAGCGCAAGGGCATCGTGTACTTCACGGCCTCGCGCCCCCTGCTCACCGTGCTGCTCATGCGCCTCGGCGAGACCGAGATGACGCACGAGAACATGTGCGACCTCGTCGGCGAGGTGGCCAACCAGATCTCGGGCAACGCGCGCCGCGATTTCGGTAACGAGTTCATGATCTCGGTGCCGCGCGTGATCTCGGGGCAGCCCCAGCACGCAGTGACGCCGTCCAACATCCGATCCTTCGTCATTCCCATCAACTGGCGCAGCCATTCGGCGCAGCTGGTGGTGTGCCTCGATTAGCCACGGCGGGAGTCCACTCGTGAAACACAGCGCTGCACGGGCTTTGCGCTCGACCCAGGTGACCACCGTCGCACCGGCGCCCTCGGGCGCTGGCATCGACGTTCTCGTGGTGACCGAGGACGATTTCTTCCTGTTGGCGGTACGCCGCGTGGTGACGCTACCGAATCGCGTATGGCATGCGACCAGCGAGGCCCAGGCAGCCGAGATGCTGCTCTCTTCGCCCTGCGCCGTGGCGCTGATCGACCTGGCGCTGGTGCAGTCGCAGCTCGAGGCGGTGATGACACGGCTGCGCCAGCAGTTTCCGGACCTCGGCTTCGTGGCCGCTGGCGAACCCGAGGAGCAGACCCGGCTCACACGCTTCCTCCACAGTGGCGACCTGCAGGGCTTCATCGCCAAGGCGGATGTCGCCGAGAAGCTCGCGCCGGTACTCGAGGCCGGCATCAACCGCCATCTCGAGCTCAAGTCGGTCACCGAGGCGAGTGCATCCGGATCCAAATCCGGGCGCGGCCCGCTGCTGGCGGCCATCGCGAGCGCGGTCGTGGTCGTCGCTGTTCTCGCGGGTTGGTTGCTGACGCGCGCCCCGTCGGAGGACGCCAACCCGGCAGATGCAAGCACCGCGACCGGCACCAAGCTCGACGCTGCGGCTGCCGTGGAAATTGAATTGCAGAAAGCGCGCGAGGCCTTCGAGGCCGGTCGCTACATCGATCCCAAGGGCGGCGGCGCGCTCGACCATTACAAGGCGGCGCTCGCGGCCGAGCCCGGCAACGCGGAAGCGCGCGATGGCGTGCACCGGGTCGCGGAAGTGATGCTGGCGCGCGCCGAAGCGGCGATCCTCGACCAGCGCATGCGCGACGCCGGGGCCGCGATCAAGCTCGCCAAATCCGTCGAGCCCGGCCATCCGCGCATCGCACTGCTCGAAGCGCAGATCACCAAGGAGCTCGACCGCACGCAGAGCGTGCAGGAGCAGGCAAAAGCGGACGCGGCCGGCCAGAAACTCGCGAGCCTGATCAAGCTCGGCAACGACCGCCTGGGCCAGGATCGGCTGGTCGAGCCGACCGGCGACAGCGCACGTTACTACTTCACCACCGCCCGTGAGCTCGACGGAGCGAGCGCTCTGCCGCAGCAGGGCCTGCGCTCACTGGCCGGCAAGATGCTGCAGAAGACCAGCCAGGCTGCCACGCGAGGCGACCTCGTCGAGGCCGAGCAGTGGCTGACCCAGGCGAAGCAGCTTGGCGTGAGTGGCGTCGATTTCTCCAAGGCCGAACGCGATCTGAAAGCGGCGCAGCGCGCGAAGAGTGGCGAGGCAGACCGGCTGGCCGGGCTGGCGCGCGAGCGGCTCGCCTCCGGGCAGCTCCTGACCCCGGAAGCGGACAGCGCGTTGTTCTACGCGCAGGCGCTCAAGTCGCAGTACCCGTCCTATACCGGGCTCGCCCCGGTCATCGATTCGCTGCGCGCGCAACTCCTAACCGGCGCCGAAGAGGCTGCGCGCCGCAAGGACGTGTCGGTGGCGCAGAAGATGCTGGATGAAGCGCGCGCCATGGGCGCAAGCGGAGCGGGACTCGAGGCTGCCACGGCGGCCGTGACCAGTGCGCGCCGCAAGGCCGAAGTGCTGGCGACGCCCCAGGCCGTGCGCGATGACATGGTGGTCAAGTCGGTGACGCCGGAGTACCCGGCGAAGGCGCAGCGCCGCCAGCTCGAGGGGTATGTCGACCTGCACTTCACCGTCAACGCGACCGGCGAGGTCATCGACGCAACGGTGGTGAAGGCGGAGCCCGTCGACACGTTCGACGATGCCGCCATCCGCGCCGTCAAGAAGTGGAAATTCAAGCCACTGATCATCGACGGGGAACCGGTGAGCCACCGTCTCGCGCTGCGCATGCGCTTCGCGATGCAGTAGTAGTCCCGTACGCGACCCTCAGCGGCGCACGCCGCGCGACGGTCGCGCCGTCAATGGATTCTCCGGCCAGTCGTGCCGCGGATAGCGGCCTTTGAGCTCTCTGCGCACCTGCGCATAACCGCTGTTCCAGAAGCTCGCGAGATCGCGCGTCACCTGCACCGGGCGGCTGGCCGGTGACAGGAGCTTGATCAGCAACGCCACCTCGCCGCCGCCGATGCGCGGGGTCGCACCCATCCCGAACAGCTCCTGCACCTTCGCCGACAACGACGGCGCGTCGTCTTCCAGGTAATCGATCCGGATACGCGATCCGCTCGGCACCACGACGTGCGGGGGCGCGAGCTCCTCCAGGCGCCGGCGCTGCCGGAAATCGAGCTCGCCCTCGAGCGCAGCGCGCAGGTCGAGCCGCGACAGGTGTGCGATGCGCGTCATGCCCTCGAGGCGTGGGAGCAGCCATTGCTCGGCTCTCGCGAGCAGGGCCTCGTCGGCGAGATCGGGCCAACCAGCGGAGCTTTCCTGCGGCAAGGCGGCGGCGAACCGAACGCGTGCCTGCAGAATCCGCGACTCGCGCTCCCAGGGAAGAACCTCCAGTCCGAGCTCGCGGATCCCTTCGAGCAGTGCGCGTGCGGTCAAGTCCGCGTCCGGCCGTGCGAGCTTGCGCTCCTCGAGCAGCAGCGCCCCGAGCAGCCGTTCCTGTACGGCGGCCACCGCGCGCTCCCGCGAGTCCCAGGAGACGCGCTCGCGGCTCACGATATCGTCGGCGAACGTTTCCTCGAGAGCCGCGCGGCTCAGCGGTGCCGCGAGAAAGATGCGTGCTTCGCGTTCCGCGCCATCGAGTTGCGCGATGGCGAGAAACTCGCTGCGCGCGAGCGACTGCGCACCTTCGAGACGCGCGCCCTTGCCGTTGCTCAGCAGGTACCGGCCCGAGGTATCGGCGCGTTGACGGCCGATCCGGTCGGGATAGGCGAGCGCGAGCAGTACTCCGGCCTGGTCGGAATCGTCGATGAACGCGCGCCGCTTGCGTTGTGCACCACCGAGTTGTCGGCGCAGTTGCCCGGCCATGCGGCGCGTGCGCTCGAGCGTCGCGCGATCTGCGTGCTGCGATGTGGTGTGCTGACCGTTCAGGATCTCGAGCCGGGTCCGCACATCCGCATCGCGCCCCGCTTCGCCACGCCGCAGAAGGTCGCGTTCACCCAGCAGCGCCGCCAGATCGCAGGCGGCCTCAGTGAGACCCAATGCGCGTCCCTTGAGCAGCATGTGCGCGAGGCGTGGGTGGATCCGCAGCCGGAGCATCTCGCGGCCATGCGCCGTAACCCGCCCGGCGCGATCGAGCGCCCCGAGCCTGCTCAGCAGGTCGCGCGCCTGCGCATAGGCCGCCGCTGGCGGCGAGTCGAGCCACTTCAAAGCCTCCGGGCCCGGCAGGTTCCAGCCCGCGAGCTCGAGCGCGAGCGGCGCCAGGTCCGCTTCCAGGATTTCGGCGGGAGTATGGGCCTCCAAGGATTGATCGGTGCCTTCGCTCCACAACCGATAGCACACGCCGGGTTGAGTGCGCCCGGCGCGTCCGCGTCGCTGGTCGGCTGATGCCCGCGAAATGCGCAGCGTTTCCAGGCTGCTCATCCCGCTCACCGGATCGAAGCGTGCACGGCGCGCGAATCCCGAATCGATCACCACGCGCACGCCCTCGATGGTGAGGCCGGTTTCCGCGATGTTGGTGGCGAGCACCACTTTGCGCTCACCCGCCGCGCTCGGACGAAGCGCGCGGTGCTGTTCATCCTGGGTCAGCTCTCCCATCAGCGGCAGGACACTGGTCGTTGTCTCGAGCTCGGAGGCGCGCAAGTCGGCTTCGACGCGGCGAATCTCCGCGGCGCCCGGCAGGAAAACGAGAATGTCCCCCGGCTCCTCGCGCAGCGCGCGCAGGACCGCCGCCGTGGTGCGTTTCGTGAGCGTCTCGGCGTCCGCACCCGGCATGCGCGCGCGCGTACCCGCTGTCGCCGGCGAGAGATGGCGAGTCTCGACGGGATGGCTGCGGCCCTCCGCCCGAACGATCGGTGCATCTGCGAGCAGTCGCGCGACCGGTTCGGCTGCGAGCGTGGCCGACATCACCAGCAGGCGCAGCTCTTCGTTGAGGTGGGCCTGTACGTCGAGGCAAAGCGCGAGGCCGAGATCGGCCTGGAGGCTGCGCTCGTGAAACTCGTCGAAGATCACGCACGCGACGCCCTCGAGGGCGGGGTCGTCCTGCATCAGCGCCGCCAGCACGCCCTCGGTCACCACTTCGATGCGGGTCGCCGCGCTCACATTGCTGTCGAGCCGCATGCGGTAGCCGATCGTGCGCCCGAGCGGCTCACCGAGCATCTGCGCCATGCGCGCGCTGACCGCACGCGTGGCAAGTCGTCGCGGCTCGAGCATGATCAGCCGCTTGCCGGACATCCATGGCTCGGCGAGCAGCGCCGGCGGCACACCAGTGCTCTTGCCCGCGCCGGGCGGCGCTTGCAACACGACATTGCGTTGAGTGCGCAGCGCCTGCCTGAGTCCTGGCAGGATTCCGCTGATGGGCAGATCAGTTGCCATAAGCAGTGAATCGAGCTCGCTCAACCCCGCGGCACGCAGGCGAGTGGCCACAAAGCGAGGCAATTCGAGTCCGATGGCCTTCTGCTCGCACATCGCGCGCCGTTAGCGGGTATCGTGATGCTCCCTGCAACGTCTGCCGACGCTGACACCCAATCCCTGGAGGAACCCGTGGCCAAGCCGAACTACCATCACGCCAGACGACAGAAGGAGCTTGCCAGAAAGACGCGGCAGCAGGCGAAGCGCCAGCGCAAGGCGGCGCGAGCCGAGGCGGGGGACGCACCTGATGCAGGTCCCGCCAGCGAAAGTCCTTTGAACGGAAATCCTGAGAGCGGGAAGTGAGACTCCCGCCCAACCCCTACTTGCGGCGGATCGCGGTCTGCGCCACCCGCGTGAAATCGACGATGAATTGATCGCCGTCGAACTTGACCAGCTTGCCGATGAGATCGCGGCGCACATGAAAGCTCGTGCCGCGCTTGTTGCTGCCCGCGTCCACGGGCGTTCTCACGACCATGCGAATCGGCAACTCGCCATCCCGCGCGAGCGCGAGGTGCTCACCGAGAAGCGCGGTGCCCTTGAGATCGTCCGAATCCCGGGAGAGTCTGTCCTCGTACCGCAACACGCCCCGTGCGGGGTGTCCAAAGTACGGCGGTGAGCAGTTGATCACCATCGCCCCATCGGCCGCGATGGCGGAGAGGCCGCGCATCCGGGTGGCCGGTTTCGCCCCGAATCTCCCGAACGCATCGACCAGGCTCAGATTCGCATCGTGCATTTCGTGCTCCTCGCTCCGCAGCAACCGGCGCTGAACGCGCCGGCAGCTGACATTGTACGTTCTATTTGGCCGTCGCAACGCCCGGCGCAGGCCCCATTGGTGCGAAATACCAGCATGAAACACCTGATTCCTGTAGCCTTTCGCGCGGCTCGTGACCTTTCGGTTTGTCTGCCTTGGCCCTCCTTAGCGTTCCTGTGGCGCGCTTTCCGGGCAAAGTCCGCCACCCCCAGAAAGCCTCGAACCAGGAGGCAGGGGCATCCTGCCAGTGTTTCTTTGCTCTCAATTAGTGAGTGATTCTGCAATGACTAAGCTCTATGTTGGAAATCTTCCCTTCACGGCTACCGACGAGGGCGTGCGCACGCTGTTCTCAGCGCACGGAACCGTCGAAAAGGTGTCCCTCATCAACGATCGCGACACAGGTCGCCCCCGCGGCTTCGGCTTCGTCGAGATGTCGAACGCGGATGCTGCGCGCGCCATTCAGGCCCTGAACGGCAAGGACTATGAAGGCCGCACGCTCAAGGTCAACGAGGCGCAGGAACGCGACCGCTCGGGCGGTGGTGGAGACCGCGGCGGGCAGCGCCGCTACTGATCCTGCTGGATCCAAGCGGGCGGGGCGGCCGGGATGGCCGCCCCGCCTGATTGACAATCATGGCATGGCGCAAGACCGGGGCCTTCCACGCAGCGGAGGAAATCCTCGTCCTGACGTGCGATGTGTGCGAGCGTGACATCGGCAATGAAGATGGACGCCGCCCGCTCGCGCACTTCCGTGTGAGCCGTCATCCGAATCCCGGCGCAATCGATGATCAGGAGCCGGCAGTCGTCATCTGCTCCCGGGAATGCCTGCGGGCGTTTGCCGACAGTGCCACCGATCCGGACACTTCCTCGCCCGTCGGTCGTGGGCGACCGGTCACCAGGTTACGAAGGTAGCGTTATGACAATGATGCTTGTGGCATTCCTCATGGCGGTTGCCGCGTTTCTCGGCAAACGGTGGAGCGACTCGAGCGCCGAGAACACGCAGTTGCGAGCCCACGTTGCCCAGCTGAAGCGGCAACTCGCACGGCGCGACCGCTAGGACCCCCCTAGCGGTAGTGATCGACCCACTGGACCTCGATCTCGGGCGAGTCCTTGGCGTAAGCGCCCGCGGGCAGATCGATCATCGCAGGCTCGGTGAGCGGATCGTGGCCCAGGCTCCAGCGCAGATTCTGGGCGCCGCGCACTTCGAAACCTTCGACCGCGCTGAGATGCAGCCGGAAGGCGAGTCGCAGCGGCCAACCCTGATTGCGCGGCCTGAGCACCGCGCGCCCGATGCCGGTCTCACTGTAGATATCCACCACTAGCCGCACGCCCTCCCAGCTCTGCGTGAACCGATCGCCGGCGGGGTTCGTCGAACGCGACTCGATACTGAGCATCTCGACAACGGGCGGCGGCGCCTCGGGCTTCTTGCTGAACCAGGTGGCGGGATTCCACGACCAGTGACTGCACGCGGCGAGCGTCAGCGTGCATAGCAATCCCGCCAGCGTGCGCGCGATGCCCCCGTATGCGGCTCGCGCCGCGAATGATCCTTGCCCGTGGTGCATCTCGGCCTCATGTTCCCGATCGGCGGTGGAGCCGGCGGCCACGTTAGCCGGTGCGGCCGCGATTGGCAAAGCACGCCGGGCTTTTGCGCGCGCCCGATATTGACTATGTTGACGGCCGTGAGGCCCCTGACCGCACCGCGAGTGGACCGATGACCCCGCAGGTCCGCACCGCCACGGCGGTCCGTCATCGCGTTCAGCCGATCGCCCGCTGGCTGGTGCTCGCCACCGCGCTCCTGATCCTCTACGGCTCGCTCTTCCCGTTCCAGTTCTCCGCGCTGGGAGAACGCGGGTTTGCGGCCGTGCTCGAAAGCCTGCGCTTCCAGCCCACCTCGCGCGGCGACCTGGTGGCGAACCTGCTCCTCTACATGCCGTTCGGACTGTGCCTGGTGCTCGCGTGGCCTGCGCAGTGGCGCCGTTTCACCGCGCTCGCGGCCACGGTCATCGTGGGAACACTCCTGTCGGTCGCGGTGGAGCTACTGCAGGTGTACGCCCCCTCGCGTGTCTCGAGTCTCACCGACGTCATCATCAATGCGATCGGCACGCTCGCCGGCGGCCTGATCGCGATCGTCTATCTCGAGCTCGGCACCACTCTCAGGATTCCAGGTGTGGTGGCCGGGAGACCCGACCCGGTGCCGCTCGGCGTGCTGCTGCTGTGGCTCGCCTTTCGCCTCGCGCCCTTCGTGCCCACCATCGACTGGCAGAAGTACAAGGACGCGATCAAGCCGCTGCTCGCGCCTGAGCTCGCAGTGCTCGACACATTTCGTTACCTCGTGGGGTGGCTCGTCGTCGGCTACACCGTGCGGCAGCTCTGGCGGCGCGAATACGCGCTGCTCGCGCTGTTCGTGATCGTCCTCATCGTGCTCGCGGGACGCGTGATCGTCGTCGGCAAGGTGCTGGTGCCTGCGGAGGTCCTCGCGTTGCTCATCTGCATGCCGCTCGCGGCGCTGTTCGTTTCGATCCCCGACCGGCAACGCGCGACGCTGCTGGTCGTGCTGCTCACGGCCACGATCGTGCTGCAGGGACTGAAGCCGTTTCAGCTGCTGGCCGACCCGCAGCCCTTCAGCTGGGTGCCATTCAAGAACTCCTTGAGCGACAGTCTCGAAGTGAACTATTCCGTCCTGCTGGAGAAGTGCTTCTGGTATTTCTCGCTGGTGTGGCTGCTCACGCGCCGTGGCCTGGGCGTCGCGGGCGCAGCGTTCGTCACGGCGCTGCTCCTGGGAGCGATCGAGGTGGCTCAGCTCTGGCTTCCGGAACGCTCCGCGGAAATCACCGATCCGCTGCTCGCCGTCATCGCAGGCGTGCTGCTCGCGCTGCTCGGCACCCACTCCGACAACTCGATCCGGCTGCCGTCACATCGCTGACACCTGGCGGCGCGTCGCGCGGGTCGCCAGCTCGCGCATTTCGCGACCGGTGTAGCGGTGGACGCCCTTGCGGCCGCTGCGCGCCGCACCCGCCATGGCGGCCGCCACCAGGCTCGCGGACACCGCGCGGTACTTTTCGACGGGACCGTGCAACAAGACGTTCAGCACTGGCATCACGATGCGTGCGGCAAGCTCGAGCGGCCTCATCTCGGCGCGCGGGCCGAGCAGCAGGCCGGGCTGCAGGATGTCGAGGCTCGCGAACCCGACCGCGCTCACCGCCGCCTCGGTTTCGCCCTTGACGCGCAGATAGAAATTGTTGGCGGCGGGACTGGCGCCGACCGAGGACACGAGCACGAAGCGCTGTGCGCCCGCTGCGTGCGCCGCGCGTGCGAACGCGAGGGTGACGTCGAAGTCGACGCGGCGAAAGGCCTCGCGCGATCCGGCCGTGCGCAGCGTCGTACCGATCGCACAGAAGGCCACCTCGGCACGCGTGCCCTTGAGCGATTCCTCGAGCGCCTCGAAGCGCACGATCCGGTTGGCCAGTCGCGGCAGGTCCGATTGCAGCGGCCGGCGCGTCACGGCGATCACGCGCCCGAAATCCGGTTGCGCCGCGAGCTGCTCGAGCAAGTGCGCGCCGACCAGGCCGCTGCCGCCCGCGACCAGGGCCGTGAGTTTGGGCACATCTGCGGCAGACATGATGGTGGGTCCCGTCGGTGCAACCCATTGTAGTCGCAATGCGAACTCCCCGATTGCACCAGTGTCCAACCGGCCCGCCCAGAAAACGGTTTCACCGCCTTAGCGCGCACAGCGAACATGCCGGGCAGAGAGTGCGGAGCGGGCGCGCAAAGGGTCGGTATACTGGGCACATATCCCTCGAGGGCATGCGCCGAAACCTGGGGCTGTCGCGGAGGCCGCGAATGGCAGGTGTCGCACTATCAGTTCGAAAGACCGTGACGCCGGTGCGTCCGGCGCTCGCGGCCCTGGCGCTCGCGGGCCTGTCGTTGAGTGTCGCGCCGGAGCGCGCCGCCGCGCAGGCCGAAACGCCGCCGGCCGCGACTCCGCCGGTTGAAGCGCCGCAAACTCCGCCGGTCGAAGCACCGCAAAAGGAATCGCCCGACGCCACCGTTCCCGCGGTGCCAGCCCCACCCGAGACCACCGATCGTGCCGCGGTGTATCAGACCTTCCGCGAGCATTTCGAGGCGCGGCGCTTTGCCGAGGCGCTGCCAGCCGCGCAGCAGCTGGTTGACCTCACCGAAGCGCGCTTCGGGCCAAACGCCATCGAGCTCGTCCCTCCGCTGAGCAACCTGGCCACGACCCAGCTGCGGCTCAGCGATGCGAACAGTGCGGCCCAGCAGTTCAAGCGCGCCCTGAAAATCGTCGAGGCGCACCATGGGGGTTTCTCGCGCGACGTCATCGCGCCGCTGTTCGGCCTGGGGATCACCTATGCCGCGGCGGGCGACTATGACACTGCGACCCAATCGCTGCGCCGCGCCGTGGACGTGAGCCGCAAGCTCGACGGCCTGTTCAACGTCGAGCAGCTGGCGCTCGTAGAGGCGCTGGTGATGAGTTACGTCGGGCTCAATCAATACGAAGACGCCGAACGTGAGCAGCAATATCTCCTGCGGCTCGCCGAGACCGCGTATGGCCGGTACGACCCGCGCCTGATTCCGATACTCGAGCGTGGTGCGGCGTGGCTGGAAAGGTCGGGCCGCTTCATCACGGCGCGCCAGACCTACGCACGGGCACTCGAGATCGCGCGCAAGGCGGGTGGCGACAAGGATCCGCGCATGATCACGCCGCTGCGCGGCATCTCGCGCATGTATCGCATGGAGTATGTGTACGGCGTGGAGCCGGTCGGTCCGCCGGTACCCGTGAACAGCCCGCAGGCCTCGGGCTCCGTGTACGGCGCGACCACCGCTCCGGTGACGGCGCCCGCGCCGGGGATGCTCAATGACGCGGGCGAAGAAGCGCTCAAACTCGCGCTCGCGGTGCTGGATGCGCACCCCGACATTGCCGTCTCAGAGCGCGGCGACACACTGGTCGATCTCGGAGACTGGTACATGGTGGCCGCGAAGCCGCGCGATGCCATGCGCGCGTACAAGGAAGCGTGGAGCGCGCTCAGCGCGCCGGGCGCCAAGGGAACGGCCTCCCTGGACGCGCCCGCCCAGATCATCTATCGCCCGCCGTCGAGCTCCCGGCGCAATCCGACGGTCGATCCGGAGGAGTACACCGAGGGCTTCGTCGAAGTGCAGTTCGTGGTCACACCGGAAGGGCGCGTCAAGGATCCGAGCATCGCCACCAGCGACGTCACGGAATCGGTCAGCAAGTCGGTGATGACGGCGATCAGGCGCGCACGTTATCGGCCGCGCTTCGTCGACGGCGCTCCGGTGCTGACGAGTGGCGTGCGCTACCGCCAGGCGGTCTTCGTACGCGCCAAGTCCTCTGCCTGACGCACGCTCGAATCCCTATTGCCATCTGCCGGCCATCTGCCGGCCATCCGCCGGACTACTCACCCGGGTTCGGCTGCGGCGGTTCGCTTGCGGGTGAATCGGGCTCGGGGGCTTGCGACGCGTCGTCGCCCGACCGCGACGTTGCGTCCTCACCAGGCGTTTGCGCCGGGGGTTCAGGCATCGGCGTAGCAGACGGCGCCGTTTGTGTCGCATCGGGCGCAGTCTGTGGCGTGCTCCCGTCGGGCGGCTTGGGCGCGGCGTTCGCGTCGGTGGGCGGCGGCACATCGATGATCGGCACCGTCTGAATCACCAGGTCATCCGGGGCCACCGGCGCACCGGGCGTCGCGCTCGCAGCGGCGGGCGCCGCCGGCTCGATCAACGGCGTGCCGGCCACCAGCTTCTTCGCCACGTCCTGTTCCGGGAACTGCACCAGGAACTTCGCGGCCGCATCGCGCATCGCCGCCTTGGTGGCGCTCACCATCGGCGAGGTGGTGCTCACCCCGCCCGACTTGAAGCTGCCGTAGCCGGTGAACGTGAGCGAGTCAACCGTTTGACCGCTCGGCGCGAGCACATTGAGCCGGTACTTGATGGTCACCGCGTAGTAGTTCGCACCCGTGTCCTTGGGCGTAATGAACGAATACTGCTCGATGCGCGGCTCGATGATCGCTACGTAGGGCGGATTGGCGGGCAGGGCCTTGAGGTCCTTTACGGGAACGGTCTCGCGGAAGGCGGCACTGAACAAGCGCTCCGCCATGCGCACGTGATAAGGACCGAGCTCGGCCCGCCATTTCACGCCCCAGCGTTCCTCGGCGTGCGCGTACTTGCTGTAGTCCTCGCTGTAGTGAATGCCCACCGTGATCGGCAATGGATCGATGAGCGGCGGCGGCATCTGCGATTCGGCGGCGACATTCACGTCGCCGCAGCCCGCGAGCGCCGCCAGCGCCGCGAGCGAAAGCACCGCAAGCGCGATGCGGCTGGTCGTTTTCATGTCTTGCGCTGCTCCTGCAGTCCGACGAAGGTCCCGCCGTTGCGTTCACACATGGCGCGCATCAGCGCCGAAAACCGCTGGTTGCCGAATTGCGGCACGCGCGACGGCATCGCGAAGCCGATGGCGTGGATGCGTACGCGCCGCTCTCCGCCCGCGACACGATTGGCGCGGTCCACGGCATCGAGGGCGCCCTGGATCGATTCGCCGGTGAAGTCATCGCCGAACAGGTAGATGCTGATCTTCTTGTCGGTGGACCAGTAGGTGCGGATCGCCGCCAGTATCCCCTCCACGGGGTTCGAGTTGCTGAACGAGGTCCAGGTGCTGAAGCGATCCACGGATGGCCTTGCGGCGCGCCGGCGTGTCGGCGATCCACTGGCCGCGATAGCCGTCGAACATGTACGCCCCTTCGTCGTCCATGACCTGGATGCCCTTGACCTTGCGGGTACATGCTCGAGAATCTCGTCGAGCATCTGTGCGGCCGCGCGCCAGTTGTATTCCTGCATGCTGCCCGAGGTGTCGACCACGAAGATGATGTACTCGCTGTCGACCGGGATGCCGCCGACCGCGGCGTTCTTCGGCCGGCGGTAGCCCGCCTGGAGCAGGCGCTCCATCTCGGCGGTGAGCTTCTGGTAGGCGGCCACCAGCTCCGACTCCATCGACGTTCTGGAACTCCGCGTCGCTTCTGGCTCGCCGCGTACTCGCCCTTGATCTTGGTCAGATCGCCCTGCAGCCGCGCGAGCTTGTTGCGTCTCGGTCGACAGCTGCTCGACGCGGCCCTTCATCTCGCGATTGAGGACGTCGGTCTCGCCGCGGATCTCGTTCAATTCCTCCTGGAGCTTGAGCACCTGCCCCTTGCTGTCGACGCGCGTCCGCTCGAGCACGACCGGCTGCGCCGGTCTGCGTGATCACCATGATCAGGATCATCGCCCCGAAGCCGCAGCAGATGCAGTCGAGGAACGACATGCTGAACACTTCGATTTCGTGGCGCTTGAGCTTCATGGCCAGTCCCTCGACGGCATCATGAAGACGCCGCCGGTCTCGCGCGCCAGGCGCCAGAGCTTGGCCGGCGCGGGGATGTCGCCCTCCATCGGCAGCAGGATGGTGCTCACCGGAACGTTGGCGGGCAGCGCCGCGAGCGCCTGGTCGAAAAGCTTGACGCGTTGTTCCACGTCGACCGCCTTGCGCAGCGCCGGCGCCGTGGCGCCCTGCGTCGGCAGGCCATCGGTGACCAGGATGATTTCGTCGGGCAACGGCGAGAACTGCTTGGCGGCATTGAAGGCGTTGATGAGGCTGGTGCCGTCCTTGGGCGCGGTGCGCCGCAACGCCTGGACCGCGGAGTCGAGCGACGTCGCGGTCGCTGGCCTTGAGCCACTTGCCGTCGCTGCCTTGCGACGCCGGCGTGGCCTGCGTGTTGAACATGAAGATCTGGAACTCGCTGTCTGGCGGGATCTGTGTCGTGATCCAGTCCACCGTCGCGACGGCGCGCTGCCACTTCGGGCGCGAGCATCTGCTGCACCTGCGGAAGATTGCGCATGCGCAGGATGTTCACCAGTGTCTCATCGAGCATGCTCGCCGATCGATCCACCAGCACCAGTACGCGCTTGCCGTTCGACGCGGATGCCCGTGAGGTACTGTCGATCACCGGTGCCGCGAAAACTCCGCAGGTTCTCGCCCTCATCCCCCTTCGACGTGGTGCCCGCGGCGAGTCGCTTGGTGCCTTCCTCCAGCGAACGGATGTCGGCCTTGAGCTGGTTGACGTGCTCGCGTGTCGCCATGCTGTCGCCCGTGTAGCGCGAGAGCTCGAGGCGCGTCTTCTCGAGCTCCTCGAGCACGCGCGACATGCGCCCCGACGCGCGGGCAGTCTGGTCGGTGGTTTTCTCGAGCGTATTGCGCAGGACCACGAGATTCTTGTAGCCCTCCAGCACCTCCTCCTCGAGCTTGTTGACTTCGCCCTGCATGTCGTCGTGACGTCTGATCTCGGTGACGCCGGCTTCGGCGGCCATGATGGTGTAGATCAGCACCACTGCCCCGAAGCCGCAGCAGATGCAGTCGAGGAAGGACATCGTGAACACTTGCGTGGTGCGGCGGCTGCGACTCATTACTGTATTCCGATGGGCTGGATTCCGACGGCGTTCACTCCGAAGCGATGAGCTCGAGCGTGACCCCCGGACGGCCGAGACGCAGACGATCACCGGCGCGCAAGGGCGCGCGGCCGATCACGGCTTCGTCGTTGAGCCACGTGCCGTAACGACTGTGGTCGACGACGGTGACGCCGTGCGCGGTGCGCATGAGCGAGCAATGCACGCGCGAGACGCCGGCGGCGGCGCCCAGGACCTGCAGCGTGCGCTGCGCGCCGGTGGGTGCGAGCCCGATCACGAGCGGCTCGCTGCCGAGCGCGATCGCCTGGCCGCGATACAGGACGTGGGTCGGCGGCGCGACCTCTTCCGAGCGCTGCGCTTGTTGCAGCACAGTCCACTCCACGCCGGCAGCGGCGGCTTCAATCCGCGGCGCAGCGGTCAGCAGCTGCACGGAATCCTCGTTTCCCTGCCACAGCGGGCCGAATGCACACGCGGTACGCACGCTCACGCCGGGAGCGCTGCGCACGATGGTGCAGTCATTGAACTCTGTGAGCCGCGCGATCAACCCCGGCAGGAGCGCCGCACGCTCCGTGAGCGCGATGATGGTCTGGTGCCCGGCGGTGCGCAGCCGATGCACGCGCATCAGCAGGTCGCTGTAGAGCGGATCTGCGTGATGCACGAAATGCTCGCGCGCCAGCTTGAGCGTGTGCGTCTCCGCGCCGAACGTCACCTCCACCTCGATGAAATCATTCCGTCCGAGGTGTTCGAGCAGGCTCGGCAGGCGCTCGAACAGCTGCTGTTCCGTGTCCGCCTGGTGCAGCGGATCGAAGCGGGTCTCGGTGATGAATTCCTGAGCGATCAGGCGCAGCCAGGCCTCGAGAAATCCGACCCAGCCGACACCCGCGACGACTTCCGAGCGCTCGCGGCGCACGCCGTCGCCCACCGCGACCGCGGTGATGACCGCCCTGTGCAGATGCAGGTCGACGTGCAGGAAGCGCCCGTTCCCCGGCCAGCGTGGCCGCGGCGGCCACGGCCGTGTCGATGAAGCCCTCGACCGGCATGCCCGCCTCGCGCGCCATGCCGAGAAGCAACGCGAGCTGCGCCGTTCGAAGCGTCGGCGGCACCACGCAGCGCACGGCGGGTGCACCCTCGCGCATCCCGCTCCACACCTGCGCGAGGTGCAGGTAGGCGAGATCCGCATGCGAGCGTCCGCCGGCGAGGCGCCCGATCATCGGGCGCTCGTCGAGCTCGTCCCAGAAGTGATTGTGGACACTGAGGGGCTCGGCGCGCGAAACACGCAGCGCCGCATCGCCCACGGCGGGCGGCTCCACACTCAGCAGCGCGTAGCCGGGACTCGGCTGCTGCAGGACGCCGTCGACCGCGCCAAGCAGCGCTGCGTCGTTGATCTCTATGGCCGCGACTGTCATGCCCGCTCGTTCCTGGTCAGCCCGACCGCATATGCCGCAGCAGGTGCTGGTCGAGGTAGGTTTCCGTATCGAGCACCATGCGTTCCTGGGCGAGTTGCAGCTGGTGCAGGAAGAACATGACGATGATGCTCGAGGTCAGCGCCACGAAGGTGGCGTTGAAGGTGATGCCGAGACTCTCGGTGACGCCGCTGATGTTTCCTGACACGGCCTGGTGGGCGTACTGCAGCGCCTCGCCGATGCCGCGCACCGTGCCGACGAATCCGATCGCCGGGATGGCCCACACCGTGTAGCGCACCATCGAAAGCTCGGAATCGAGCCGCTCGGCTTCGGACTCGCACACCGCGCGGCCCGCCTCGGCGGCATCGTGAATATTGGCGGTGGTGCCGAAGCGCTCGAGCGCGGCGACCGACGCGCGCGGCAGGAGGAGCTGGCGCACCGAGGCGGAGAGCGATTCGAGCTGCCGCGCGTACTCGCGCGTGTCCTTCGGCAGGATCCGCATGCCCGGCGGCACGCTCAGCAGGCCCTGCGCCAGCAATTTCCGTTGCTTCGTGTTCGCCAGGGCGCGATACACCAGCAAGGCGAGCGACCAGATCATCAGGATGACGCAGACTTCCGGCTCGTATTCCTTGAGCATCACGAAGACCGAGCGCTCCGCGACGAAATTGGGATCGACGCGCGACTTCGCGTACTGCTCGGCGAGGATGGCCTCCGCGCGTGGCCGGATCTGCACCACGTACACCGCGTGCACCAGGATGGCGCTGACGATCAGCGCGAAGGTGCTGAACAGGAAGTCGTTCGATTGCTGAATTTGGATTTTCAAGGGGCTCCTGCTTCAGATATCGATGGGAAATGTGGCGCTGTTGTCGGCGGAGGACTTTTCCTTCGGGATGAAGCGCTCCGGCGCCTCGGTACTCTCCTCTGCCGTCTTGTCCGCCGACTCGGTCGGGGTGCCTGCCGGTGTGGGAGTCGCGGCCGGTGCCGGTGCCTGCTCGGCGGGCTGTGACGAATCTGGTTTCTGTTCTTCCGCGGCCGCGGGCGGGGGCTCCGCCGCGGGTTTGGCCGGTTCCTGCGACCAGCTGGCCGTGCTCGCCACGAGCAGGACCGCTGCCGCAACCGCGCACAGCGCCTTCGCGCCGCCCGTCCTTTCATAGCGTCGTGTTGCCGGCTTCACTCTGCATACCTCGCGATCCGGAACCCGATGTGTTGTGCCTTGCCTTCAGCGTAATCCCGCCACGCCAGCCGCAGCTCGGGGATGCTAGCGGAGCGCCAGTTCGACCCTCGCACCACGTGGCGCGTGCCCGTCGCAGGGCCGGTCGGATCGGTCGGGTCGGTCGTCGGCGCCCCGCCCAGGTCGGGCGACACAGTGTAGAAATCCTGCACCCATTCGGTCACGTTTCCGCCCAGGTCGTACAGGGACAGCGTGTTGGCTGGGAAACTCCCGACCGGCGCGGTGGTTGGCACACCGTCATCGTAATCGTTGAGCGCCGTTTCGAGGACTGCGAGGCTGGACTTGTCGGCAAAGTTCCCGGCTTTGGGGGCGATCGGCAGCGACGACCCCCAGGGGTAACGGCGCGTAGCCCGGGACCCGTCATAGCGGGCCGCCCATTCCCATTCGGCCTCGGTCGGCAGCCGATAGCCCGTCGTGGCGGGTACGACCGGCACCAGGTTTTCGCCCTGGGCCGCGTAGGCCGCGGGCAGGCCGTCCTGGGCGCTCAGCCAATTGCAGAACTCCGCGGCCTCCTGCCACGAGACGCTGACCACCGGATGGTTGTCCTGGTCGAGCGAGCGGTCGCGGATGACCCCCGACAGGTGCTCGGTGCGGAACTGGCGGTACTCGCCGTTGGTGACCTCGCGCACTCCGAGGTAGTAGGGCCGGCTCAGGACCACCTCGCGCGGCACCTCGTTGGCGCGACGCCCGGGCTCGCGACGCGCACTGCCCATGGTGAATTTTCCGGTCGGCATGCGCCGCATTTCCATGCCGGTATGTGCGCGGATGACGGCCGGCACACGCGCGGCGCGCGTCTGGTCGGGTGTCTGCAGGCGGTACTCGACCACGCGCGCGATGCCCGGCTGTGGCGTCACCTTGGTCGAGAACGTATCGAATCCTTCGCGCCGCACCTCGATGGTGAGCTCCGCCGAAGGCAGCGACAGCGTCTGGTTGGCCGACCCGCGCGCTTCGCCATCGACGAACAGGCGCGCATCGGCCGGTTCCCCGCGCACCGTCACCTCGCCCAGGATCGGCTTGAGCGTCATGTCGATGCCCGAGCGCTCGCCTGCCTTGATCGGTACCACGCGGCTCGCCGGCTCGTAGCCCGCGCGCGTCACCATGAGCTCATGCTGCATGCCCGGGGCGAGCGGCACAGTGAGCGGCGTGCGTCCGCGATAGCGCCCGGCGATCGCGACGTCCGCCCGCTCGGCGCCGAGCGAATCGTCAGCGTGCCGTCGGGTAAGCCGAGCTGAACCGGGCCGATCTTCTGCGGCTGGTTGGCCTGCACCTGGATGGTGGTTTCCCAGCGGCCTGAAGCCCCGTTGCGGTGAGGCTCACCGTGTGGCTGCCGGCATCGAGCTCGGTGGTGAGCGGGGTCGCGCCGACATCCTTGCCATTGACCGCAACGCGCGCGCCGGCGGGTTTCGATTCGATCGTGACCGGGCTGAACGATGGCAGCAGCTTCGCTGTGAAAGTCTGGCTCTCGCCCTCGCCCTTGACCTCGACCGTTTCGTTGAAATCCAGGTAGCGCGGCGCGCTCAACTCGAACGTGCGTGTTCCGGCGGCCACGGGATATTCACCCGGCACGGGCCCGATGACCTTGCCATCGATCGTGAGCGTCGCGGCGACGCCTTGCGTGTCGACCTGCACGCGACCGGGAAGCTTCGCGAGCGCGATGCGGATCAGCTGGTTGCGCGTGGTGCCCACCTGCACTGCGGTGGTCGAGGTCTCATAGCCCTTGTGCGCGGCGACCACGTTGTACTTGCCAGGGCGCAGCAGGTACGTGCCGCCAAAGCCGATCTCGGGCCAGCCACCCTTGAAATCGATATCGGCGGCGGCGGGCTCGACCACCACGCGCACCGGCGTGGCCGCGATCAGGTACCCGAGCGCCAGGCCGAGGACGATGAGCACTCCGGCGAGCGCCCAGCGTTGCGGCCGGGGCCGGGCCCGCGCTTCACGCCGGCTCACCGTCGCGGGCTTGAAGGGCACGCGTTGGATCGCCTGCGGATCGGCGCTCTGCTGCGCATCCTCGTCGCGCTCGGTGGAATCGAAGATCGGCGGCGCGGTCGCGTTGCCCTCGAGGTGCACGACATCGAGTAGCGCTTCGGTGCCGTCCACGCGGCAGTGAATGCGCGCACCGCCTACCGTGATGACGTCGCCGTGCGCGAGGCGGCCGCGTTCGCGGACCGTGCGACCGTCGACCGCGGCCAGTCCCACCGCTTCTTCCGGCGCTTCGACGTACAGGCCGTGCTCATCGGTCCCGATGCGCGCTGCCACCACGCCTTCCTTGATTCCCGGCACGGCGACGGCTATGCCCTCGCCGCCCACGGCCAGCGGCAGCTCGTTGGCGCGGGCGGCCCGTTCGCCCAGCGGTTCCCGCACTCGCAGCACGAGGCTCAAATGGGATCCTCGCAACGGATATCGAGCGTGGGCGAATTCTGCCCCGGCTGCACGGTGAGCTCACGGCGCACATCGCGGAAGCCGCTGCGCGTGCCGACCACTGTGTATGTGCCCGGCAGCAGCTCGATCTCCCGGCGGTCAAAGGCGCCGATGCGCCCGACCTTGTACACGACCACTTCGGTCTGGCTGTTGGAAACGAGCGCCACCCGCACCGGGGCCTCGTACTGCGACAGCCGCGTCGCCAGAGCCTGCGATTTCTGCCGCAAGGTCGCGCTCGACGCCGAGAGTTTTTCCGCTTCCGCCACCAGCGCCTGCGCCTGCTCGCGCACCGCAGCGCTCATCAGGCGATCCTGGCTCGCCAGCATCGTATCGATCTGGCGCAGCAACTCCACGCGCGGCGCCAGCCGCTCCCGGCCGGCGGTGGCGAACTCGAGCTTCGGATCGAGCTTGAGAGCAGCCTCGTACTCCGCGAGCGCATCGACCCACCGGTCCTCGCGTTCCAGGCGTTCGCCCTGGGCGCGATGCGCCGCGATGGCGCGCAGCCTGCCGGTCTCGCTCACGCGCGCGAGCGCGTCGTTGACTTCGCGCGCTCCGGGCCGCAGCCGGCCGGCGCGCTCGAACGCGCTGCGCGCCTCGGCGAGTCGTCCGGCTTCGAGCTCCCGCAGGCCAAGGGACATCGCAGCCGCGAACTCATCGGTTGCGATGCGCCCGCGCACCCGCGTCAGTCCCTCGTTCGCCGCTTGCGTATCCGGATCGAGCTTGAGCGCCTCCTCGAAGCGCTGCACGGCAAGCGGCAGGTCCCCGGCGCGCTCCGCGTTGATCGCCTGTGCGACCAGCGCGTTCACCGGATCGAGTGTCTGAGCGCGCTTGCGTCCCTTGGTCGCCGCCGCGTTGCCGGCGTCGATCTCGAGAGCGAGCGCAAAGGCCGCTTCCGCCACGCTCGACTGACCCGCGACCAGCGCTTGTTCGCCCTGGCGGAGTTGCTCGGCCAGCGTGGGCTGCACGAGATCGTTGATTTTCTGCAGCTCGTCGAGGCCCGCCGTGTAGGCATCGCGTGCTTGCAGGAATTCTCGCGCCGCGAAATGCCGCCGCGCCTGCTCGCCAAACTCACGCGCCGCTGCGAAGGGCTGCGCCGCCCACTTGGCAGCGGCGCGCTTCACCAGGGAGGGATAGAGCGCATCGTAGGCATCGCGTATGCGCTCCGCTTCCTGCATCTGCTCGGCGAGGAGCTTGAGGTCGATCTCGGCCTCGGCCTGCGGTGAGCGCTGCGCGGCACCCGGGCCGGGCGCCTGATTCGTGACCGGTGCGGGCTTGTAGGCGAGGCGGGGCAGCAACAGCAGGACCGCCACTGCAATCAGGACGAGCGCTGCGAAACCGCCACCGATGAGCCACACGCGACGCCGGTCGCCGGATGATCTGGCGTCGAGCGCGGTCGGCGTTGCCGCACGCACGATCGGGCGCACGATGGTCGCGACGGGAGCCGTTGCGGCTTGAACGACGTCCTCGGGCGCCGCGGCATCCGTTGTGCGCTCGAGTTCGCGGAGGCTCGTCGCCACCTGCAGCACGTCCGCGGGCCGCTCCGCCGGGGACTTCGCGAGCAGCTTCATCACCAGCTCGGTCAGTTCCGGTGGCGCGGCCTGCGCGGTCTTGAGAGGCGCGACGGGCTCGCGCAATACGCGCTCACGGCTGAAGTTCGGATAGAAAGGCGGGTAGCCGCTCAACAGCTCGTAGAGCAGTGCGCCCAGACCATAGATGTCGTCGGCGGGCGCAGGTGGCTCGCCCGCCATTTGCTGCGGGCTTGCGCCGTAGCGCGACAGCGGCGCATTCGCCAGCTCGGATCCCGCGAAGGCCGCGGCGCCGAGATCGATGAGCGTCGCGCTGCCGTCCGGGCGCAACACCACGTTGCTCGCCTTGACGTCGCGATGGACGATGGCGCGTTCGTGCAGCGCGGCCAGCGCGTCCGCAACCTCGGCCACCACCGGGACGATTCTGCGCCAGGACTCTCCGCGCAACACCGACAGGTCACGCCCCGGCACGTACTCGCGCAGCAGGTAGGCGTGGCCGCCCTCGCGCTCGAGCGTCTCGGCTGCGGCCACCATGCGCGGATCGAGCGAGCGCGCCGCCTCGAGCTCGAGCCGCAGGCTGTGCAGCACTGAGTCCTCCGCGGCGAGCGGCTGTGGCAGGAACTTGACGATGACGTCGCGATCGCGGGCGGCGTCGCGCGCGCGCCAGGTTTCGCCCGACGCGCCGCTGCTCAGGCGCTCACGCAAGGTATACCGTGCAGACAGTTGCTGTCCGCTGCTAGGAGCCAACATGCAATGTAGGAGCCTCGATCAGGATGAATCGGGCACGCGGCGGCTCTTAACGCGGTGTCACCGTGTCGGTCGTCGACTCCGCGGCGACCGACGTATTGGCGGCGCCACCGGTCTCCTCAAGGTACATCTGCTTGAGAAGCTCACGCCACTCGCGATACAGGTCTTCGGCACTGCCCGTCAGCTTGAGAGTGCGTCCCTCGACCTCGACCACCTGCGTGGCGACGTCGGCGTTGAAGGACGTGGCAAGCTCGCGGATCGCGGCGGTGTGGATCTTCGCATCGGCGCCTTTCTTGAGACCGCTGACGATGCCCGCGATGCCACCGACGGTCGCCGCGGTGCGCACCGCGTCCTCGATGCGCGCGCAGTCGTAGTTGCCGCCGGAGCACTGCGATGAAACCAGGATGCTGCCGAGCACCGCCGCGGCGCCCATGAGCATGCGGGTGCGCGCCTGGTTCTTGAGTTTCTCTTCCTTGACGATCTCGTCGAAGCTGTAACGGCGCCAGTCGCCGTAGGGCTCCTTGACCGCCTCCGAGAAGCTGCCGTAGTAATCGCTCACCGTGTCGATCAGGTCGCCGTCGCGCGCGCGGATACGGGTGACGCTCTCGTACAGCGGGTCGCCATCGGCCGGCAAGCGCTCGACGACGTAGCGGCCTTCCGCATTCTGCGCGACATACCCGGAAAACGCGGTCGGCGCGAGATCCTGCGCAAAGCGCAGCTCCGTCACCACGCGCGCCTGGCGCAGATCCTCCGCGGTGAGCGTCTTGCGAAACTCCAGCATGTCGTTGGCGATCGTCGAATAGACGTTCTGGAACGGATCGCGCGCCTTGAGCGCAGCGTCGCTCAGGTAAGAGCCGATGTCGGCTTCGGACTGGTATTTCGCATCCTTGAACCAGGTGCGACCGGTGGAGTCCCGCACGGTCACCAGGATTTCCATCTCCTTGCCCGTCGACCTGACGATCTGGCCGGTGACGACGACATCGACGAACTCGGCCGTGGCAGGGATCACGCGCACCGCGCCCCATTGCGCGGAGACTTTCGAGCGTATTCCTGAGGAGCATTGCCATGTAGCGTGCTTCTGCGCGGCGCACGTCCGGATAAATGCCCTTCTTCTGCTGCAACTCCGCGTTGCTCTCGATCTCGGGCGGTATGCCGGGGTCGAAAAGGCGCACGCCCACGTCGAGCAGCTCGCCTTCCGGTATTTCGACGCTCGCCTGGACCGGATGGATCTTGGGCTGCGGGCGCGTCTCCGAAACTACGCAGCCACCCAGCGCCAGGGACAACAGCACGCCGAGCAATGCGATGCGCGCATCGCGGCGATTAATATTCGCAGTCAAGTTACTCATGGAAACCGGCCTCGAGCTCGTCTACCTGCCCTGGGTATTCTTCTTGTATTCGATGTATTCCTTCCAGAGCTTGTCTCTGAGCTCCGGGTCCGTCTCCTTCTCCGCCGCCTCGCGGATCTGGCGCGCGATCACGTCATCGTCGCGCCCGTCGGGAATGTTGTTGGGCGCGGTGCTCGAGCCCTGTCCCTTGCTGCCCGCACCGCCGGCGCCGCCACCGCCCGAGCCATCGCTGCTGCTGCCGTCGGACTTCATGCCGCCTTCGGATTCGCCCTGCTGGCCGCTGGCCTCGCCCTGATCCGAGGACACATCGCCGGCCTCGGGTCCGCCACCGCCTGGCTCGCCGCTGCCATCGCCGCCTTCGGCGCCGCCTTCCGCAGCACCGCCGTCGCCGCTCGCCTGCTCGTCACGTTCCCGCGCCAGGCGTTCGCGCTCCTTGCGGATCTGCTCGTCGAAGGTGCCGAGCGACTCATCCATGCGCCGGTTCGTCGCGGCACGCCGCTCCGCATCGGTCTGAGCCGCTGCGGGCAGCTTCGGGCCGCCACCGGCTCCGGCCGCAGACGTGGTCCCGCCCTGCGCCGCACCGGCGGCGCCGCCGGCGGCCGCGGTGCGCGTGCCCGCTGCGCCGCTCGAACTGGAAGAGTCCGACCCGGCTTCCGATCCGCCCGCGCTGGATGACGAGGATTCGCTGCCCGATGAAGCATCATCCGAGCCACCACCACCAGAGGTTGTGCCGGGCAAAGATGGCGTGCCGCTGGTGCCAGCCGGTTCGCCCGAGGGCAAGCCGCCCGATGTGCCACCTGAATCGCCGCCGGGCAAGCCACCCGATGTGCCGCCCGAATCGCCACCGGGCATGCTGCTGCCGCCGCCGCTCGAGCCCCCACTGGAGCCACTCGAGCCGCCGCTCGATCCGCCCGATCCGCCGCCCGCCACCCTGAGTAGCGCAGCCCGTTGCCAGCAGGATCGCCACGGCCATCAGAGAAATGATCGGTTTCAGTTTCATCAGCTGTTCCTCGTCCTCACTGCGCAGCAGCCGCGGCCATATCGTCGCCGCGCAGGAATGATCGCAACTGGGACGCCATGCGGTTGCAAGCGGTTCCCTGCACGCGCGCGATGAACGGCAACGGTACCACCGCGCCCACCAGAGCTGACGTTCCCGTGACGTTCGTGCTCACCGTGCCCGCCGAGCGGGTCTCCAGGAGGTCCCAGACCGTGGCGACGTAGTCCGACTCCTTTTCCCACCACCCGAAGCCGATGCATCCAGCGCCGCCGGGACCGGCTCCGCAGGCGATGCTGCCACCGCCGTCGGTCTTGCGGGTCACGCCATCGAACCACACCACATAGCGCACACCGGTTCGGGCGATCTGCTCGGCGACCCGCGGCTTGCTGATCAGGGCGGCCAGTCCCTCCGGGCGCGTCGGCGCAGTGGAGGGCTCGAACCACGGGAACAGCTGATCGACGAACTCGTCGTTGTTCTGCACCTTGAACGGTGTCTTGCCGCCCGCGAGGTCATCACCCACGCAATCGGTGAAATCGTCCTCGGTCCCGGTGCCCTCGACGTGCGGCTTCGCGAGCAGCACGACTGCCTCGCCGCTGCGGATACCGGTGGCGAACTCGCGGCTTTCCACGATCTGGGCGCGCATGCAACCACTCGCAGCGAGGGTCAACAGCAATAGAACGGCAATACCTGTGCGCGGGTTGACGAGCAGGAGGCTGCTCATCGGGGCATGGCGGGTCATGTGGCCCTCGGATCGCTGGTGCGTCACTCGAAGATTCGCCTGAAAAGACGGGCCGGTTTCGTCCCCAGTATATACGTGATCCTTCGTCGTCGTTGAGACCCTTCCCGCGCAGTGCGGTTCCGGTCCTACAGCAGGGTGAGCTGGTCGCCGGCGGAAAGATAGGGACGAAAGTGCTGGGTTGACAGCCGGCTGCCGCGGTGGCGCAGGAGCCCCAGGCGGCGGCAGGCGGTCTCGAAGCGGCGACCGATGAGCTCGGCGTAGGCGCCTTCGCCGCGCATACGCGAGCCGAAGCGCGGATCGTTCTCCCGGCCGCCGCGGGTGGCGCGAATCAGCGACATAACGTGTTCAGCTCGCGCCGGCACGTGGGCATCGAGCCACTCACGAAAGAGCGTCTTCACTTCGTAGGGCAGCCGGATCAGGACATAACCTGCGGTCAGAGCGCCCGCCTGCGCGGCCGCTTCGAGAATCCGCTCCATTTCGTGATCGGTGACGGCCGGAATGACCGGCGCGACGAACACGCCCACCGGCACGCCTGCTGCTTTCAATGCACGCACGGCATGCAAGCGCGCGGCAGGTGACGGTGCGCGTGGCTCGAGCTTGCGCTTGAGCGCCGCATCGAGCGTGGTGATGCTGACGAACGCGCTCACCAGGTCATCGCGTGCCAGGTCCGTGAGAATGTCGAGGTCGCGCTCGATCAGGGATGACTTGGTCACGATCGTGACCGGATGACGGTGCCGCTGCAGCACCTCGAGAATCGAGCGCGTCACCCGCAGCTTGCGTTCGATCGGCTGGTAGGGATCCGTGTTCGCGCCGAGATTGATCGGCTTGCACACGTAGCCCGGGCGGCTCAGCTCGGTCTCGAGGAGCTGTGCGGCGTGCGCCTTGTAGAAGAGCTTGGTTTCGAAATCGAGGCCCGGCGACAAGTTGACATAGGAATGAGAGGGTCGGGCGTAGCAGTAGACGCAACCATGCTCGCAGCCGCGATAGGGATTGATGGATTGCTCGAACGAGATATCCGGGGAATCGTTGCGAGTGATGATTCGCTTGGCATGCTCAGCGGCGACCGTGGTTTCGAGGGGTGGTAGCTCCTCGGCCTCCGGATCCTTCGGCCAACCGTCGTCCACGGCCGCGACGCGACGCGATTCAAAGCGGCCCTCCGGATTGGACAGAGCGCCGCGGCCGGTCCCGGGAAGCAGAGGCTGCGACATGGGGTGCCTGTACGGATATACAGGTAGTATACCCGGCACGCCGATGCCGGCAAGCCGTCAACGCGAGGCGGCGGCGCCGTAGCCCTCTTCTTCCTGCCGCGCCGGATCGCCGGGGAAGCGATCGATGGTGCGCAACTGCGGAAACAGTTTCGCCCAGAGACCTGCGATCACGAGTGTCGCGACGCCGCCGACCACGACGGCGGACTTGGCACCCGACCACGCCGCGGCCACGCCGGCGCGAAACTCGCCCAGCTCATTGGACGCGCCTATGAACACCGCGCTCACGGCGCTCACGCGGCCGCGAATGGCATCCGGCGTCTCGAGCTGAATGAGCATGTGGCGGATGTACACGCTCACCATGTCGCCCGCGCCGAGCAGGAACAGCGCCACCAGCGACAGGTAGAAGTGCGTCGATAGCCCGAACACCACCGTCATCAGGCCGAAGAGCGCGACGCCCGCGAACATCCAGCGCCCGACGTTGCGCGTCAGCGAGCTGTAGACCAGCAGGAGTGCAGTGAGCGCGGCGCCCACGCCTGGCGCAGTGCGCAGCACGCCCAGGCCGGTGGGGCCGACGTGCAGAATATCGCTCGCATAGATGGGCAGCAGCGCCGTGGCGCCGCCGAGCAGCACCGCGAACAGGTCGAGCGAGATCGCGCCGAACACGACGCGCCGCCGCCAGACGAAGCGCAAGCCCTCCAGCAACGAATGCCAGCTCACCGGCTCGTCGCTCGCGAGCGTGCGCGGCACGCGCACCGCGAACATGAGCGCCACGGAAATCGCCAGCAGCACGGCCACCGTCGAGTAAACGGTCTGAGGTCCCGCGAGGTAGAGCACGCCGCCCAGCGTGGGCCCGGCGATCGTGGCGATCTGGAAGCTCGAGGAATTCAGCGCCACGGCGTTGCCGAAACTCTCGATCGGAACCAGGTTCGGCGTGATGGCCTGCGAGGTCGGCATGCTGAAGGCACGCGCGGTGCCGAACAGCACCAGCACCGCAAACACCGGCCAGACGACGGTCAGCCCCTGCAGGGTGAACGCCAGCAGCAGCAGCGCGCACAGGAGCTCCGTCGCAAAGCAGGCGGCGAGGATGGCGCGGCGATCGTGGCGGTCGGCAACCTGTCCCGCTGGCAGCACCACCGCCAGGAACGGCAGGAACTGCGCCAGCCCGATCAGGCCGAGATCGAGCGGGTCGCGCGTGAGCGCGTACACCTGCCAGCCGATCGCGACGCTCTGCATCTGCACCGCGAATGTCGACAGGAAGCGGGCGACCAGGAAGCGTGTGAAGTCCGGGTAGCGGAGCGCGCTCGGCGTCCGCGCGCGCGCATCGCTCATGGATTACTTTCGACGGAACGCATCGCGGGCAATTGTCGCAGATTGCCGCATGCACTACTTTAGGCGCACGAGTACCCGCCCATGGATCGCGAAACCGACCTCACCGAAGCGACGGGCACGGCGCAGATCACGCCCGTGACCGTGCGTCAGTTCCGCCAGACCGTGCTCTGGCCGCTGCAGCTCATGCCGCTCAAGCCGGGCGTGCAGGTGCAGCGGCATTGGGAGGCGCTCGAGACCCTGGGCCCGGAGAGTCCCTGGTCCGAAGTGATCGACGAGTTCTTCTGCGACCCGGCCGATTTCCAGGAGCGCCACTACAAGGAATTCATCACCTTCCTGCCCTACGTGCAGCGCTTCCTCTACGGCTCGAACGTCGGACAGGAAGCTTCGCAACGGCATGGCGAGCCGAGCCTGCGCGTGTTCCGCCGTACCGACGTGGCGCGCGTGCGCCTCACGTATGACGACGGCGCTGCACTCGTGTTCGAGGTCGCGCACGTCGACCTGTATTTCTTCCTCGACGCCGACATCGCCATCCTCGCGGTCGAGCTCTACGCGAGCGACGTCCCGCTCGATCGCGTCCAGGACACGCTGTTCCGCTTCGGCCGCGCCTACCCCGCGTACTGGGACCGCAACGGCCACGGCGGCAACTGCGCGCGCCTGCGTCGAATGGCTGGCGAAAGACGACCGGGTGCTCGCGACCTCGGACTACGATCACAAGCAGAAGTATCTCGATGCACGTCGCGCGCTACCGCGCGCCCTGCATCGCCGCGCACTGGGAGTATCTGCTGAAGCCGCTGGTGCTCGAGTATCCAGGCCAGACCGGACCGCTGCGCTACCGCCAGCTCGAGTACTACCGCATGCCCTTCATGGCCTATCTCGCGGTCGATGATCCGCTGCAGCTGACGCGCGCCGATTTCGTGCGCCTTGCGCTGGTGACGCGTCCCGGCGAGCGCGAGGTGCTGCCCTATTCCGCCCGCTCGCTGCAGGGCTTCGAAGCGGAATACTGCGACGACCGCTTCTGGGACCGCTCGGGCGAGTCCTTCTCGGGCGACACGCGCCTGTTGTGCACCGGACAGGTGCTCGCGGTGGTCGGCCGGCATGGCGACTATTTCTTCTCCGGGCGCGAGACCGGAATGCTGGGGCAGTTCCGCCACCAGTACTTCCTGCTGTTCCTGATCGCGCATTTCCACAAGGCGGCGCTCCTGTCGATGTCGGATGAGCTGGCCGTCGCGATGAACCGCCTCGAAGTCGGCGACACCGAATCGGTGCGAACGTTCAAGCGCTCGATCCGTGCAGCCGATGGAAATCTTCCTGCGCTTCACGCATCGCTACTGGTTCCACGAAGTGTCGAACCAGGCCATCGCGCGCAGCATCTATCGGCGCCTGACCGAGCAGCTCGGCACCGAGGCGGTTTACGAGGAGGTGCGCACGGAAGTCGAGGACATGAACGAGTACCTCGACACCGACAGCGTGCGCCGCCAGGCGAACACGCTGCTGCGGCTCACCGTGGTGACGATCTTCGGCCTGATCGGCACGGTGGCGACCGGCTTCCTCGGCATGAATCTCATCGCCGAGGCCGAGCGGCCGCTCGGCTGGCGGATATTCGCATTCGTGCTGATCCTGCTCGCCACGGCCGCCGTGACGATCGTCACCATTGTGAAGTCGAAACGTCTGGCCGACTTCCTCGATGCGCTTTCGGATGAGCGAGTGACATGGAAGGAAAAATGGCGCGCGTTCGTCCAGACCTGGACGACGTAGAACCCTGATCGATGGATCCCGACGGCGGCCGCTAGGCGGACGGCGGTGGCCGGTGCACGTGCGGCTGTGGATGCGGGATACCGAGGTATTCGCGCCACACGGCCATGAGCACCGCGAGGATCACCGGGCCCAGGAACAGGCCGACGAGACCGAACGCAGCGATGCCGCCGAGTACGCCGAACAGGACCAGCAGGAACGGAATACGTGTCGCATTCGCGATGACCAGCGGGCGAATCAGGTTGTCCACCCAGCTCACCACCAGTGCACCCCACAGCAGCAACCCGACACCGGCGCCGGTACGATCGGTGATGATGAGCCACACGCCTGCGCTCACCCAGATGAGCGGCGCGCCGAAGGGCACCAGTGCAATCAGCGCCGTGATCGCACCGAGCAGCGCCGGCGCCTGCAGGCCGAAAATCCAGTAGCCGAGGCCCGCGAGCACGCCCTGCGCGAGCGCCGCGAGCACGATGCCGTACACCACAGCGCGCGTGGTGTCGCCGATCGCGACGATGTAACCGTCGACCCGCTCGCCCAGGAGCTGATGCATGACCTCGCGCACCTGGCGGGCGAACTGCTCGCCGTTGCGGTACATGAAGAACGCGGTGAGCAGCGCGAAAAAAGTCTTGGCGAGGTTGCGGCCGACGCCACCGATGACGGTGCGGATCTCCCCCAGCGATTGGTCAGCCAGCGTGCCGAGCTCCGCGGGCAGGCTCGACGGATCGCGGCTGACGCGATCGATCAGCTGCTGCAACCACTCCCCGAGCCACGGGACGTTGGTGATCGACTCCGGCAGCTGCGGGCGCCGCGCCAGGAAATTCGCCAGCACTTCGTAGGCATTGGTGAGCTCGCCGCGCAGCATGCTCGCGAGCCAGACGACGGGCACGATGAAGGCTGTCGCGAGCAGCAGTGTCATGATGATCGAGGCGAGCGTCGCCTGGTTGCGCATGAGCTTGCGCAGGCGCACGAACAGCGGCCAGGTGACGTAGGCGAGGATCAGCGCCCAGATCACCGGCACCAGGAACGGCCGCAACACCACGTAGCTCAGCAGCACCAGGCCGCCGAGCAGCATCACGACGATCAGCCGCCTGAGCCACGGCGATGCATGCAGGTCTTCCAGCGTCGGCATCGACACAGTTTACTGTCAATTCAGGCGCGCGAGCGCGCGATCGTGGGTACGTGACAGGAGGAGTTGCGCGGCGATCGAGCCGCACAGCGCCAGGAACATGTCCCACTGCGTGTCCCAGACGTCGCCCTGCATGCCGAGAAACGCCTCGGCCGAGCCGCCGCCGAGCAGCGCCGCCCACCACTCGATGAACTCGTAACAGGCGCTGATCGCAAGGCAGATGGAGCACACGATGAAGAAGAGCCAGCCGCCGCGCTTGAGGGGCGTCACCCGGAGCAGGATTTCGCGCGCGATCATCGCCGGCACGAATCCCTGCGCGAAATGACCGATACGGTCGTAGGGATTGCGCGCCATCTCGAAAACATCCTGCAACCAGTAACCAAGCGGCACCTGTGCGTAGGTGTAGTGCCCGCCCAGGATCAGGATCAGCGCGTGGATCGCGATCAGCACGTACACGAGCTGGGTCAGCGGAAAGCGGCGCGCGGTGGCGAACAGTACCGGCGCCGCGATCAGTACCGGCGCCACCTCCAGCCACCACGTGAGGCGATCGGTGGGCCCGATCGCGGAAATCGCGAGCGCCACGGCGACAATGGCCGTCAGTGCGAGCGGCAACCTGAAGCGCGTCGGCGAATGGCTTGCGTTCATGTGCCTTCCTGACCTGCAAGGAGAAAGGATTCGATGAGGCGCGCGACCTCCGCGGGCCGCTCGTGATGCATCATATGACCGGCGTCCGCCACGGTCGCCATGCGCACGTCCCTGAACAACTGCTGCAGCCGCTCGCCCCTGGAGTCCTCGCCCAGACGGCCGCGGAACTCGGAGAGTCCGCCGAGCAGCAGCAGCACGGGTGCCGTGATGTTGCCCCAGCAGGCTTCCGCCTCCTCGCGCCGGTACAGCACGGGATTGACCAGCTTGTGCCGCGGGTCCGAGCGGATCGTGACCTTCCCGTCCGCGCCACTCTCGGCCCACGCTGCGGCGATGAACCGTGCGCGCGCCGGATCGAGCCGCGCGTTGCGCCCGGCCAGGAAACTCGCAAACTGCTCCGTGGAAGCGTAGCTGGAGAACTCCGGCGTGCCGCGCACTTCCTCGAGCCAGCGCCGATAGCGCGCGGGCGCCTGGTCGGGCGAGGTGCGCGGCAGTCCCAGGCCCTCGATGTTGACCAGCCGGCTGACGCGCTCCGGGCGGACGCCGGCGTACAACGAGGCAACGTTGCCGCCCATACTGTGACCCACCAGCGTCGCGGGTGCGCCGGGCGAGAAGATCTCGAGCATCGCATCGAGGTCCGCCAGGTAGTTCGGGAACCAGTATCCCTCGGGCTCCCACTCGCTGCGCCCGAAACCTCTCCAGTCGGGCGCCACGAAAGACCAGCGCTCGGACATCTCGTCGACGAGAAACTGAAACGTCGCTCCGGCATCGAGCCAGCCGTGCAGCAACAGCACCGGCGCGGCGTCCGGCGCGCCCCAGCACGTGAAATGATGACGCAGGCCGCGAATCACGCGCGATTCGTGCCGGGGGTTGCGGCGCGGCTGATAGATCGAGGCACTCATCCGCAACGCATCGCGCAGCCTGTTCCGAAAAGGGCGAGCCGCACGCAGGCGGCTCTCCCGATCGGGCAAGCGGATCTTCCGGCAGCCGCCGCGACGGTCAATTGTGCGGTGGCTTCGCCGGGTCGCGAGCGCGTCATTCGCTGGCGCTTGGGCGGCTTGCGGCGCGCCGTGGTTTTCTTGGGCTTTTTCCGCCTGGTTTTTGCTCTTGCCATGTTGCCGTCCTGTGGTGCTCGCTAACCCAAGCCGGTGCCGATGAGCGCACCGATCAAACCGCCGATCAGGCCGCCTGCGGCCGCTGCCCAGAGTAAATGTGGAGGCTGCACCGGGTCGCTCTCCACCTTCGGATCCGGATCCTTGCCGTTGTCGGAATCGTCATTTCTTCCATTGCTCATGACAGCCTCCCTTGATTCGAGTTGTCGCCACGCAAACAGCCCGCCTGCGTGACGGCCGGCATTTTACCTGAGGCTGCAGGATGCGTCCGTCGCGACCGCCTGTCCCACAATTGCCGCCGGGTGCGTCCGAATCTAGTATGGTCGCGCTCTCCGCAAGGACCGCGCATTCGACCAATGCCCGCCCAACCGCTCCGTAGTGTCGAGGACATCATCAATCGGGCCGCGGGCGTGGGTCCGCACGAGCGGCTCGCTTTCGTGCGCAATGCGTGCGGCGGCGACACCGCGCTTTACGAGGCGGTGATCGAGCGCGTTTCCTCCTCCTGGATGAGCGATCTCAACGGCGATACGCCCGCGCGCGAGGACCTCGCGCTGGCACTGGGCGAGAGCCGCAGCGCCGGCGAGCTGATCGGCCCCTATCGCATCCTGCGGGTACTCGGCCAGGGCGGCATGGGCGAGGTCTATCTGTGCGAGCGCGCCGATGATCAGTACCGCAAGCAGGTGGCCATCAAGCTGGTGAGCCGCGGGCTGATTTCGCGGCAGGTACAGACGCGCCTGCGCACCGAGCGCCAGATCCTGGCGACCCTCGATCACCCGAACATCGCGCGCCTGCTCGACGGCGGCACCACCGACGAGGGCGTGCCGTATCTCGTCATGGAGTATGTCGACGGCGAGCCGATCGATGAGTTCTGCGACCGCCGTGAGCTGCCCCTGGCCGAACGCCTGCAGCTCTTCCAGGTGGTGTGCTCGGCGGTGCAGGCTGCGCACCGCAACCTGATCGTGCACCGCGACCTGAAGCCGAGCAACATCCTGGTGACCGCGGACGGCACGCCGAAGCTCCTCGACTTCGGCATCGCGAAGCTGCTCGACGTGCGCCAGACCGCGCACACCGTCGCCATGACGCAGGCCGACATCCGCATCCTGACGCCCGACCACGCGAGCCCGGAGCAGATCCGCGGGCAGCACATCACCACCGCGAGCGACGTCTACGTTCTCGGCGTGCTGCTCTATGAATTGCTCGCCGGCTGCCGTCCGTTCCGTGTCGAGGGCCTGCGGCTGATCGACATCGAACGCGTGATCTGCGAGCAACAGCCGCCCGTGCCGAGCCAGACGCTGAGCGCCGCGCAGGCGGGCGGCGGCGAGCTGGAACGCCGGGCCGCGCAGCGGCGCACCACCGTCGCGCGCCTGCGGCGGCAGCTTGCCGGGGATCTCGACAACGTCGTCATGATGGCGATGCGCAAGGAGCCCGAGCGCCGTTACGGCTCGGTCGAGCTCCTGTCGGCTGATATCGCCAACCACGCGCGCGGCATGCCCGTGATCGCACGCAAGGACACGTGGGGATATCGCGCGCGCAAGTTCGTGACTCGCCATACGCTCGGCGTCGCGCTCGCCGGTGGGTTCGTGATGCTGCTCGCGGCCTTTGCCGTCGCCATGTACGTGCAGGCGGATCGCATCCGGGAGCAACGTGACGAGGCCAACGCCCAGCGCGCGCGGGCCGAAGCCGAGGGCAAGCGCGCCACCCAGGTTTCGAATTTCCTCGTCGATATCTGGCGCCACGCGGACCCGACGCAGCATCTGGGCGAGAAGTTGACCGCCGACGAGCTCCTCGAGCGCGGCGCGCAGAGGCTCGACGTCGAGCTCAAGCAGGACCCGGAAACCCAATCCAACATGATGGAAGCGATCGGCCGCGTGTACCTCTCCGCCGGCAAGACTGACAATGCCCTGCCACTGCTCCAACGCTCTCTCGAGCTGCGGCGCACACTCTTCGGCCCCGAGCACGTGATGACAGCGAGCAGCATGCAGAGCCTGGCTCGCGCGCTGCGCGAGAAGGGTGACTACGCGCAAGCAGAGAAGCTTCTCAGGGAAGCCTTGCGCATCCAGCAGCAGAAGCTCGGCGCCGACAACGAGACGGTGGCCAACACCCTGACGAGTCTTGCCGACGTCCTGACGGATCGTGGCGCGTGGGATGCAGCGGAGAAGATCTATCGCCAGAGCCTAGCGATCTACGTCGAACAGGGCGACGAGCGCCAGCCGGGCGCGACCGAAGTCATGAACGCGCTCGCCAATGTGCTTACCTCCAGGGGCGATCACGCTGCCGCGGAAGATCTGTATCGCCGCGCGCTCGACATCGACCGGGAGCTGCGCGGCGCGAGTCATCCCGACGTCGCCGTCGAAATGGCCAACCTCGCCACCGCGATGCAGATGCAGGGAAAACTCGCGGCCGCCGAGCCGCTCTACGTCGAGTCGATCGAGATCCTGCGTCGCGTGAACGGCGCCGAGCACCCCAACACCATCGCGATACTGGGCAACTATGGCTGGTTCCTGCAGCTCAAAGGCGAGCTCGCCGAGGCGGAACGCGTGTTGCGCGAGGTGCTGGCGCTGCGTCAGCGCACCCTCGGCGAAGACCACGCGCTGGTCGGCTACGACAAGTCGAGCTTGGCCAACGTGTTGTACGAGCGCGTGCGGCTCGACGAGGCGGAAAGACTCTACGGCGAGGCGGTTGCGAATTTCGAGCGGACGCTGGGACCCGATCACCAGTACGTGGCCGCATCGCTCACCGGGCTCGCGCGCGTATTCGCGGAGCGCGGCGATGAGCCGCGCGTCGATGCATTGGTCGGGCGCGCCGTGAGCATCTGGCGCCGCGAGCTGCCCGCCGGCCACTGGTGGATCGCGAATGCCCAATCTGCCATGGGGCTGTGCCTGCTGCGGCAACACAAGTACGCGCAAGCCGAGCGCAACCTGCTCGACAACTACGCCATTCTGGAAAAACAACGCGGCGCGGGCAGCGCCGATGCGCGGCGCGTGCGAGTGTGGCTCGTCACGCTCTACGAGGAATGGGGCAAGCCCGAGGCCGCGGCTCGTTATCGCGAGCCGATCGCGTAGCTTCCATGCCGGTGCGTCGCGAGATCGCCGGCGGCAGCGTGCCGGTCAGGATTTTCACCGACGAAGTCGAGAGCGAGGCGCTGCGCCAGCTCGAGCAGGTCGCCCAGCTGCCGTTCATTCACGGTCACATCGCCGCAATGCCGGACGTCCATTACGGCATCGGCGCGGCGGTGGGCACGGTGATCCCGACGCGCGGCGCGATCATCCCGGCAGCCGTGGGCGTCGACATCGGTTGCGGGATGAACGCCCTGAGACTCACGCTCGACGCCGGCGATCTGCCCGACACCCTGCGCTACGTGCGTGCGGCGATCGAATCGCGCGTGCCGGTCGGGTTCGAGATGCACGACACCGCCAGCGCCGACAAGCGGGTCCTGCGCCAGCTCGAACCGCGGCTCGGGCGCATCCTCGACGCGCACCCGGAGCTCGAGAAGCGGCTCAAGAAGCCGCGCGAGACCTGGGCGCGACAGCTCGGCTCGCTCGGGGGCGGCAACCATTTCATCGAGCTCAGTCTCGATGAAGACGATCGCGTCTGGATCATGCTGCACTCCGGCAGCCGCGGCATCGGCAATGCACTCGGCACCTACTTCATCGAGCTCGCGCGCCGCGACATGCAGCGGCACATGGCCCAGCTGCCGCATCGCGATCTCGCCTACTTCGAGGAGGGCGCACAGCATTTCGAGGAATACCTGACGGCCGTGAACTGGGCCCAGGATTACGCCTTCCGCAACCGCCAGGAGCTCATGCGCCTGGTCCTCGAGGCGCTGCGCCGGGAGTTGCCGCCCTTCGACGTCACGGACGAGGCGATCAACTGTCATCACAACTACGTGGCGCTCGAAGAGCATTTCGGTGCACAGGTGCATGTCACGCGCAAGGGCGCCATCAGCGCGCGCGCCGGCGAGCTCGGCATCATCCCGGGCAGCATGGGCGCGAAGTCCTTCATCGTGCGCGGCAAGGGCAATCCGGAATCGCTGCACTCGTGCGCGCACGGCGCCGGGCGGCGCATGAGTCGCGCGCAGGCCCGCAGGCGCTTCAAGCGCGCGGACCTCGAACAGCAGACCGCGGGCGTCGAGTGCCGCAAGGACTCGGCCGTGCTCGACGAGATCCCGGCAGCCTACAAGGACATCGACGCAGTGATGGCGAACCAGAGCGACCTGGTCGAAGTCGTCCACACGCTCAAGCAGGTGGTGTGCGTGAAGGGATAAGACCCCTCACCCTCGGCTACGCTCCCAGGAACATCCGATACGCGGGATTGGCGGTCTCGTCGACGTACGCGTAGCGCAGCTCATCGAGGTGAGAGACGAACTCGGGGCGCTCCTGCGCACCCACCTGGATACCCGCCAGCACCCGGCCGTAATCGGAGCCGTCATTGCGATAGTGAAACAGGCTGATATTCCAGCGCGAGCCGATGGCGCGCAGGAACTTGAGCAGCGCGCCCGGCCGCTCCGGGAATTCGAACCGCAGCAACAACTCGTTGGCGATGCCGCGCGCATGGCCGCCGACCATATAGCGCACGTGCAGCTTCGCTATCTCGTTGTCGGTCATGTCGATCACGGCGTAGCCCGCGTCCGCGATGCTGCGCACGACCGCCTCCCGCTCTTCCCTGCCCTGGGAGAGCGCCACGCCGACGAAGACCTGGGCGCGCGCCGCGCTCTCGTAGCGATAGTTGAACTCGGTGACGTTGCGTGAACCGAGCACTTCGCAGAACTTGAGAAAGCTGCCCGGCTCCTCCGGAACCTCCACCGCCATCAGCGCTTCGCGCTGCGCGCCGAGATCGCCGCGCTCGGCGATGTGCCGCAGCCGGTCGAAGTTCATGTTGGCGCCGCTTTGCAGCGCGATCAGCGTGGCGTCGCGCAGGTTCTCGCGCCCCACGTAGCTCTTGATGCCCGCCACCGCCAGCGCTCCCGCCGGCTCGGCGATGGCGCGCGTATCCTCGAAGATGTCCTGGATCGCGGCGCAGATCTGGTCGGTGCTCACCAGGATGACCTCGTCCACGTACTGGCGCGCGAGCCGAAAAGTCTCCTCGCCCACGCGGCGCACCGCCACGCCATCCGCGAAGATGCCGACGCGCTCGAGCGTCACGCGCTCCTTGCGCTTCAGCGACTCGTGCATGGTCGGCGCGTCCTCGGGCTCGACACCGATGATCTTGATGCGCGGGTAGAGCGATTTCACATAGACGCCGATACCCGCGATCAGGCCGCCGCCGCCCACCGGCACGAAGATCGCGTCGATGTCGCCCGGGCGCTGGCGCAGGATCTCCATGCCGATGGTGCCCTGGCCTGCGATGACGTCGGGATCGTCGAACGGATGGATGAAGATCAGGTTGCGTTGCCGCTCGAGCGCCAGCGCGCGCTCGTGCGCCTGGTCGTAGTCGTCGCCGTGCAGCACCACCTCGGCGCCCAGGTCCATCACCGCCTGCACCTTGATGTGCGGCGTGGTCTGCGGCATCACGACGACGGCGGCGATGGAACGCTGCCGCGCTGCGAGCGCCACGCCCTGCGCGTGGTTGCCGGCGGAGGCGCAGATCACGCCCCGCTGCGCCGCGGTCTGCGACAAGTGCGCGATCTTGTTGTAGGCGCCGCGCAGCTTGAACGAGAAGACTGGCTGCAGGTCCTCGCGCTTGAACAGCACGTTGTTGCCGAGACGCCGTGACAGCCGCGGGGCGAACTCGAGCGGCGACTCGATCGCCACGTCATAGACGCGCGCCTTGAGGATGCTCTCGACGTAGTTGTTCTGCACGGCACCGCCGATCCGGTGGACAAAACAACGGCTACGTTAGCAAGAAACGGCGTCAGCGTGCGATCAAAAGGCGGCGGCTCTCCTGCGGCCTAGCGCTCCGTGCCCTTGACGGCGAAGCGGAAGCGGGTCTTGCCCACCATCACGATGTCCCCGTCGTTCAGCGCCTGGCGACTCTTGACGCGGTGGTCGTTCACGTAGATGCCGTTGGTGCTGCCGAGGTCTTCGATAATGGTGGCGTTGGGACCAGCCAGGATCTTGGCGTGATGGCGGCTGATATAGCGCGTGTCGATCGCGATATCGTTGTCGTCGGTGCGCCCGATGTTGGTGACCTTGCGATTGATGACGTGCACCACCTCGGTTTCCGAGTCCATGTCGTATGAACAGGCGCGTGGCCAGTTCCGGCTCGGGCGCCGTCGCGGGAGCCGGGGGCGGCGGTGGCTCGATCCTGGGCGCTACAGCCCGGGGGGCCTGCTCCTCGCCGCTCAAGCGGCGAATGTCGCGCTGGATGTTGCCGATGATCTCGTTGCTGCCCTTGAGCTCGCTCTCGAGCCGCGTCACGGCCGCGTCGCGCGTCGCGAGGGTGTCCTGCAGGTGGCGGATCTGGCCGCGCTGCTCATCGAGCGTGCGCTGCACGCCCGACTGCTGATCGGTCTTCTGCCTGAGCTGCGACTCGAGCCTGAGCATCGAGTCCTCGGCCACGCGCAGGTCGCCTTCGTAGCGGGCCAGGCTCTCGGCCTTGTCACGCAACTCGCGTTCCAGGGCGGTGAGCGTATCGGCCTGGTCTTCGATCGTCTTCTGCAGCGTGTTGATGCGCTCGGCCCGCACCGTGAGCTCCGCAGCGCCCACGCGCACGTCGCTTTCCAGGTGGGCCAGCCGCGCTTCCCGCTCGCCCATTGCCGCGGCCACCTCGGACCATTTTTCCTTCCAGTTGTCGAGCTCGCGCGCCTGCGACTCTGAGATCTCGTCGTGAACACGTTGCCGCGATTCGAGCTCGGCCGCCGCACGTATGCGCGCGCCCAGCTCGGCCTCGAGACCCGCTGCCCGGCCCTTCTCGTTCTGCACGGAGGTGATCAGGCCTGTGATCTCTTCGACGCGCCGGTTGAGCTGCTGCCTCAGCCCTTCCTGCGATACGCGGGACGCGGCGTGCTCTTCGTCACGCTCGTGCATCCTGGCCGCGGCGGCCCGCACCTCCTCCTGCATCGCGAGCAGGCGCGCATCGCGTTCCGCGAGCTCGATCTGCTGGCGCGTGCAATCGGCGGCCTGCAGTTTCAGGCGGCGCTCGAGATCGGCGATGATGCCGCCCGAGTCCTGCGTGATGGCACGCAGCCGGCCGAGCTCGGCGGCGCGCTCGTTGAGCGCCAGGTCGCGGCTCTGCAGCTCGGTCTTGAGCTCGTTGATGACGGAGTCGCGCTCGCGCTCGCCGCCCTGCAGGCCGGCGATTTCGCCGGCGCGCTGGTTGAGCTCGGCTTCGAGCTGCGCGACCTGCTGGAGATGAATGTCGATCTCCTGCTCGAAGGCGAACAGGGCATCGTCGTGGAAACGCCGGCGCGTTTCGAGGCTTTGCAACGCTTCGAGGCTGCGCGCGGCCTGCCGGTGCGCCTTCGTCACTTCGCCGTCGAGTTCCGCGAGCTTGCGCGACTGCCGCTCGAGCGCCCGCGCCATGTCGCCGCGCGCCACCTCCTTCTGTTCGATCTGCGTCGCGAGCTCAGCGATGCGCTGGTCGCGTGCCGCGATGTCGGACAGGCGCGATTGCACCTGCGCCTCGAGATCCCCGATGGAGCTCTTCAGGTGCCGGCCCGCCTGATCGTGGCTCATCGCCAGGCCCTCGAGCTCGTTCAGCCGCTCGACGTGGCCGGCCGACTCGTTTTCGAGGGCCGCGATGCGCGCTTCACGCGCGCGGATGACGTCCTCGAGCGCCACCTTGTCGATCTCGACCGTGTCGCGCTGCTGCTCGAGCGAGCGAATCTGCTCGGCGCGCACCCCGAGGTCGGTCTTGAGACGCGCGATGGTGGCGCCGCGTGCGTCCAGGTCAGCCGTCAGGCCGTCGCGCGCCTCGCCCAGGTCCGAGATCTGGGAGTGCAGGTCGGCCCGTTCCTTCTCCTGGCTGCGCAACTGCCGCTCGAGCCGCGCGATCTGCTGCTCGAGACTCGCGGTGTGCTCGGACTTGGCGCGCAGGTTCGCTTCGAGCGAACGGATCGTGTCGAAAACGCCGGCGAGGTCGGTGCTGCGCGACGCGGCCGGGGGACTCGCGATAGCGGTAACAGCGGCGCGCGCCACGGTGACGTTCTGCGACGCCTCGTAGGCCTCGACGTCGAGCACCGGCAATTCGTCAGTGCGATCAAGGTCCGTTTCGTGACCAGTGGTCCGGTCAGCTCTGGTGTTCATGGAATGATCTTCCCCGTCAACGTGCGTCGATCCCTTGGAGGAGCCGTCTTCTAGTAGTTGGGTGGCTCCGTCGCACAGTGGGTCGCAAGCGACTCCGAAAGGCAAGAGGAGAGTAAACATAAGAGTCGGCCCCGTGCAAATCGTCATGGCGCGACGCAAAAGACCCTTTGTAGGACTCCTACAGCCGGGTGCTATTCTCCCGGCCGCCCTCGCTCCCGCCGACCCGCCCTGTGCGCGACCAAGGCTCGGTATGGCTCGTTATAAGAGGAGTCAGCTCCGGGGTGGGCCGCGACCGGGCGGCCAGCGCCCCAAGCCGAGGCCGACCACCCGTCCGAAACCGGGATTCGCCGCTAACGATGCGCAACGTGTATCTACTCGCCGCCGCCCAGGCCCTCGCCGCCTCGGGCATCTTCGTGGTGGTGCTGCTGGGAGGAATTCTCGGCGCCGAGCTCGCGCCGCGGCCCGAATGGGCGACGCTGCCGGTGTCGATGGGCGTCCTCGGCGTCGCCGCGGCCACCATTCCAGCCGCCATGCTGATGCAGGCGATCGGGCGCAAGCGCACCTTCATCCTCGGCGCGGCGCTCGCGTGCCTGTCGGCGCTGGGTGTCGCGTGGGCGGTGGAACAACAGAACTTCGCGCTCTTCTGCGCCACCATCTTCGTCATGGGCGCCAACATGGCGTGCGTGCAGCAATACCGCTTCGCCGCGGTGGAATACGTCGCAGCGGAGCGGGCCAGCGTCGCGGTGTCGGTGGTGATGTGCGGCATGCTGTTCGCGGCGTTCGCGGGACCGCAGCTCGCGCTCGCCGCGCGCCACTGGATCTCGCGTACGGAGTACGCGGGCTCGTTCGTCGCCGTGGCGCTGCTGTTCGTCCTCGCCATCGTGCTGTTGTCGCGCATCGAGCCGCCGGCGCAGCGGCCGGCTCACAGCAACGAGCCGGCGCGCCCGCTCGCCGAGCTGGCGCGTCAGCCGGCGTTCGTGGTCGCTGTACTCGCCGGCATCTCCGGCTATGCGGTGATGAGCTTCATCATGACGGCGACACCGCTCAGCATGCACGTCGTGGACGGACTGAGTGTCACGGACACGAAGTGGGTGATCCAGAGTCACCTGCTGGCGATGTTCCTGCCGTCGCTCGCGAGCGGCTGGCTGATCGCGCGGCTCGGCGTGAAGCCGATGATGGGCGTGGGCGTCGTGCTGATGAGCGTCTGCATCGGCATCTCGGCGCTCGGCTCGCACCAGCTGATGCACTACTGGTGGGGGCTGGTGCTGCTCGGCGCGGGCTGGAACCTGCTGTTCGTGGCGGGCACGACACTGCTCACCACGACCTACCGCGCCTCAGAGCGCTTCCGGGCCCAGGCGGTGAACGAGTTCGCGGTGTTCGGCTCGCAGGCGGTAGCGTCCGTGCTCGCGGGACCCGCCATTCAGCATCTCGGCTGGAAGGCGCTCAACCTCGCCGGCATCCCGCTGCTTCTGCTGATGGCGATCGGCCTGCTCGCCCTGCACCGGCGCGATGCCGGCGCGGTGACGCGCACCGCCAGCTAGGCGACGTTGAGGAACTCGCGAGCGTGCCGGGCCACGAGGTCGGGCGCGGCGCTGAACACACCGGACCCGTGCTCGGCGAGATCGACGATACGTGCCCCGCGCACCAGCTGGCGCGCGCGCTGCCCCGCGTCCCACAGCTCGTCCTTCGGCCGGATGATCAGCACCGACTGGCGCAGCAGCGGCAAGCGCTCATTGGCGGGATAGTTGTGCGCAGCGCTCGCACCCCACGCGGCGCCCGGCCCGCTCTGCAGGCGCTCCGCAAGTGCCTGCGTGCACTCCTCCAGCGTCACGCCGCCACCGCGACTCTGCACCTGGCGCTGCCACTCCCGTAGCAGGTGTGCGCCGTCCTCGGCGGGCGGCGCTTGCCACGGCTTACTGTTGAAGGCCTCGCGCTCCTCGGTGCTGAACACCGGCACCGACACCAGGACTACGCGCCGCACCTGCTCGGGACGCAGAATGGCGAGCTCGGCCGCGATCAGGGCGCCGCTCTGATGACCCAGCAGATCGATCTGGCGGAAGCGCATGGCATCGACGAAGTCCGCGATCGCAGCTGCGTAGTCCGCGATGGCAGGCTTGTGCGGTGGCGGGTCCGATTCGCCGTGACCCGGCATGTCGGGAGCGTACACCGAGCGATCGCGCGCAATCGCCGGCAGAAACTTTTCGAACACCCGGCCCGAGCGCGGGCTCGCGTGCAGGCACAGCAAGGTGGTGTGCTCGTCGAAACCGCCGCTGGTCGGGAACGCCGTGCGCACGTGCAGCTGCCCGAAGCGGCATTCGAAGTAAGCACGGCGGACGCGGACTTCCTCATCCGCGGCCACGGGGCGCGATCTGATCTTGGTGGGCATGGTCAGTTCAGGACAGCAGGCCGATCATGACGCATCCGCGCGCTTGAGGCACACTCTTATAATCCAGATGCCACTCAGAGTTCACCTGGCGTTCGTGATCGCGATGCTCGCAGCGCCTGGTGCTCGCGCACAAACGCCGCTGAGCGCCGGCGAAGAACAGCTGGTGAACTACTCCTTCGCCACGCAACTCGGGTCCGGCGTCTACGACGTGTCCGGTCGCACGCTGCAGATCTACCGCATTCCCTTCAGCTATACAGTCTTGCCGCCTTCGGCCGATCGAACGGGCGTGCGGCTCACGCTGCCGCTGACGCTGGGGCTGGTGGACTTCGAGCCGCGCGACGTGCTGGACACCGGCCTGCCCGAATCCCTCGACACCGTGAGTTTCGTGCCGGGCATCGAGCTCGACTTCGAGCTGAGCCCGCACTGGCACTTGCTGCCATTCGCAGAGTTCGGGCACAGCTGGGAGCTCGGCGACGATGCCGACGCCATCGTCTACTCCCTGGGCGCGCACGCGGCCGCCCTGTGGAGCGAGGAGTGGATCGATTTGCGCTTCGATATTGGCGCGACGTACACGGCCGTCGAGCCGGATGCGCCGCTGCGCAAGGACGACCTGCTGCTGGTCGAGATCGGCGTGGAGGGACGACACGCGCTCGCGCTGACGGTCGCCGACCATCCGCTCGACTGGGGCCTGTACGTGCTCGGCCAGTCCTTCCTCGACCGCGCCGATTCACCGCTCGATCGCGCGCCCGCGCAAGCTGATCGCTACCAGTTTGAGATCGGCGTGACGCTCGGCACGCGTTCGAAAGCGACGGTGTGGCGCATCCCGGTGCCGCGCCTCGGAATCGGCTATCGCTTCGGCAAGGACCTCGACGTGTGGCGCCTGGTGCTGGGCGCGCCGTTCTAGCCGCAGCGTTCCTCGATCACTTTCCAGCCGGTATTGTCGAGCACGGTCTCGACCCACTGCTCGCGGCCGCGCACGCCGAAATCTCGCAGGTACGCGTGTTCCCACAGATCGAGGACGAAGACCGGCTCGAGACCCGCGGGGATGCCGACGTGGTGCTGCTCGATCCAGAAGGTCAGCAGCCGGTTGCTGGTCCAGTCGCGCGCGCTCATCACCCAGCCCGTGCCGCGCGTGCGCGCCACCGTCATGAGGTGATCGCGCCAGCCCTTGACGCTGCCAAAGGAAATATCGGCGGCTTCGGCCAGCACGCCGTCGGAGGGCAGAGCGCCGCTTGGGCCGCGCAACTGGTCGAAGAACAGCTCGTGCAGCACCATGCCGTTGAACTCGAAGCCGAGCCGATGCACCCAGCCTTCCGGATCGGGCTGCTTGCCTTGGCTCGCCTTGGCGGCGAGCGCCTCTTTCAACAGCTTGTTGGTGTTCTCGACGTAGCCTTGGTAGAGGTGCAGATGGTCATCGAGCGCCTCGCGCGAGATGCCCTTGACCTTCGAGAACTCGAACTCACGCGGTTCGTACTGCAGTTTCGAGAGACCGGTCTGCACAGACTCGCGCACTTTGTATTGCATGCCATGCACCTCGTGGTACCTGCGTGAAGTGTCGCTGCGGGGTGCAGGGGTGTCCGTCGGATCGACTGCGCAACGGGCGTAGGCGCCGTCCTTCAGCGCAGGAGGGCGCACCCTCGTCGAAACTGCCGCGTCGGCTAGCGCTCGTTGCGCGGGCGCTCGCTCCGCCTGCCGGGCCGTGCGCCCCGATCGGTTGCTTCGGGTGTCTCGCGATCGCTGTAACCGGAATGCTGCGGCTCGTCCTGTTGCCTGAGCGGCGGATCGTCCCCTTGCTTCGGCGGCGGTTCGTCATGCACCCACGAACGCCCGCTGTCCCGCTCTGCGCCGCGCTCCTTGGACGGATCGCTGCCCGTCGGTAGGCGCTTGCTCTGGTCACCCTTGCGCTCGCCGCGGCGGGTTCCCGGATCGTGCTGCTGTCGCTGTGCCATTCTGGGCCTCCATCAACGAATCGAGTTCCAGGAATTCCAGCGCCACGTGCCGCAGTTCGGCACGTGCCTGTCACTGACAGGGGAGCAACAACCATGCCACGCGCCACAACGCGCTCGTGCGCGCGAACGCCTCCCGGGCGCGTCGGAATTACCGGGAGCGGCGGGAAGATTTGCTGTCGGGCGGAAAAATGTTCCGGCTGTCTATATCTTCTTTCGTCTGCGCCTCGGCACCTTGCCGCCCGCGCGGCGCGCTTCCGACAAGCCAATCGCGATCGCCTGCTTGCGGCTCGTGACGCGCTTACCCGAGCGTCCGCTGCGCAGCGTGCCGCGTTTGCGCTCGTGCATCGCTTTCTTGACCTTGCGCTGCGCCGTCTTTCCGTATTTCGCCATGCCGCGGTCCTCCGCTTGCTGTGCTGCCAGCGAGTTGTTTCCACATTCCATGCCAGACCGGCGAGGCATGGATCTTGCTGCGCATGCATGGACCTAGAGTTCGCACAGCCGAGGAGAACGACATGAACGTGAGCGAAGTGATGACCCGAGACGTACAGGTGGCCACGCCCGAGCAGAGCATTCGCGACGCCGCTCAGCTGATGTCGCGGATCGACGCCGGTACCGTGCCGGTCGGCAAGGACAACAAGCTGGTCGGCATGCTGACGGATCGCGACATCGCGGTACGCGCCGTGGCGAAGGGACTCGGCCCTGACACGCCGGTGCGGGACATCATGAGTGCCGACGTCAAGTACTGCTTCGACGACGAGTCGGTCGAGGATGTCGCGCGCAACATGGCGGACATACAGGTGCGCCGGCTGCCGGTCGTGAATCGCGACAAGCGCCTGGTCGGCATCCTGTCGCTCGGCGATCTCGCCGTGCGCTCGAATCTCTCCACCGATGAAGCCTTGCGCGGCGTTTCCACGCCCGGTGGCGAGCACTCGCAATCCAAGCGCTAGAAGATCGCTCTGTTCGGGAAGGCGTCGACTACAGGGTCGCCGCGGCTGGCAAATAAGCTCGTCAGCCCGTCGCGTTGCGGTCGGTCACCGGTTCGATGCGCATCGGCGCGCGCAGCCGCCGGCGCAAGCGGCGCCATTCGCGCGCGCGCGCGGTAATCGGCGGGGCACGGGCTGGCCCCAGGAACTCGGCGAGAACACTCCAGCTTTTCAGCTCGCAGCTGATCGCCTTGACCGTGAGCAGTATCGGCGTCGCGAGGAACATCCCCGCCACGCCCCAGAGCCATCCCCACAACCACAGGCCGAGGAACACGATCAGCGGACTGAGCGCGAGCCGCCGGCCGAGCGCGAGCGGCTGTATCACCTGGCCTTCGAGCGTCGCGAGCCCGAGGAACGACGCGGCCACGGCGAAGGCCGGGCCGAGGCTGTCGTGGGTCACGATCGCGACGATGGCGAGCACCACCAGGGTGGTTGCGGATCCGGCGTAGGGAATGAAGTTGAACAGGCCCGCCATCACGCCCCACAGCACGGGCGTCGGCAGATCGAACGCCCAGGCGAGCGCCGCGGTCGCCACACCTAATGCGACGTTGATGCTGGCGATGGTTGACAGGTAGCGCGCGGTCTGGCGCCGAACGTGCTCGGCGACCGTGATCAACTGGCGCGCGGAGGTGGTTGTGCGCCGGCTCTCGGCCAGCTTGACGAGCAGAGCGGGTCCGGAGGACAGGAAGAAGAAGGTCAGGAAGAACACGCCCACCACCGGAATGACCACCGTGGGCGTCTTCCAGAGCAGACCGCGCGATGGCGGTGCCGGTGCAGGTTCGGAAGCGGCTGTCGGCCCACCCGTTACGCGCCCGGCCTGGGCGGCCACTTCGTCGATCTTCACCGCGAAACGCCGCAAGGGGCGCACTTTGCGATCGACATCCAAGAGCAGGCGCGGTGCGCGCTCCACCCACTCGCGCGCGGGCTCCATGGTCGCATTCACCAGTGAGGTGATCGCGCCGGCGAGCAGCAGCATGACCAGCGCCGCAGCGACGATGCCCGGCATCCAGCGCCGCAGCATTTCGACCGCTGGCGACAGCACCATGGCGAAGAACAGTGCCAGCACCACCGGCATGAGCAGTGCGTGGGTGAAATAGAGAATCGCGAAGACCGCCAGCGTGGCGAGCGTGAACAGTGAAATCCTGATGAAGCGCAGCTCGCGCCGACTGGTGTTGGCGTCCGCGTCCTGGCTCCCGTCACTCCCCGTGAGCGGCATGCGCGTAGGTAGGTAGATCGCGCGTCAGCGCGCGATTTGCAGGTCGTTCCTGACCTGTTCCACGCCCGTCACTGCGCGCGCCACGCGGCTCGCGTGGCGTCGCTCGGAGCTCGTGTCCACGAAGCCGCTGAGCTGCACCACGCCCTGGTAGCTTTCGACGTTGATGTCGCGCGCAGTGGTGTCCGTATCGGCGACCAGGGCAGCTTTCACCCGTGCGGTGATTGTCACGTCGTCGATCACCTGGCCGGTGTCGCGATTGGCGAGCGTCTGGCGCACTTCGATCGCGTTGCGCACTTCCACCACGCCCGGAACGGCGGCCGCCACTTCTCCGGCGCGCGTCTTTTCCGTTTCGGAACTGACGAAGCCGCTCAGCTGGATGATCCCCTGGTAAGTCTCGATGTTGATGCGGTGAGCCTTGGTGACCTCGTCACTGACCAGCGCGCCCTTGACGCGCGCGGTGAGGAGGCTGTCTTCCAGGCGCTTCTGCGTATCCCGCTCGGCATCCTGCGTGGTGGCCGCACCGGCGCTGACCGTACCGAGCAGCGCGAGCACGAAAATGGCGTAAACGATGGTGCGATTCACGTGAGTCTCCGCTGCGCTGATCCTGCCCGGAGAGGTGCAATCACCATGCCAGCCGCTCGCACCTACGCAGGCCGGAAAGCCGCGACAACGCACGATCGAGCGATTCCAGCGACTTGAGAGTCGCTGTAGGACAAACACCGACAAGGGGCGGGCCCGGCGTCCTAGGGCGATATCAGTACGCGCCGCTGCAGGCTACGGCTGCAATTCCGTACAACGTCACCACGCAGTCGTAGAAATTGCACACAAGTTCCCCGTTACTTCCGCTGGAGGCTTGCGACACATGGGACAGGTACTGGAAGGGATGTTCACCGGCAAGGATGCCAGCGGAATGGGCAACGTACTGGGCCGCTCGGCACCGATGCGTCATCTTTTCGGGCTGATCACGCGGGTGGCTCCGACAGAAGCCACCGTGCTCATCACCGGCGAGAGCGGCGTGGGCAAGGAGCTGGTCGCCGAGTGCATCCATGAGCTCAGCACCCGCGCCAAGGGACCAATGGTCGCCGTCAATTGCGGCTCGATCCCCGAGACCCTCATCGAGGCGGAGCTCTTCGGCTATGAGAAGGGCAGCTTCACGGGCGCTTCCCGTTCGCATGCGGGCGTGTTTGAGCGCTCCAGCGGCGGCACGCTGCTGCTCGACGAGATCACGGAGATGCCGCTCGAAATGCAGACGCGGCTGCTGCGCGTGCTCGAGACGGGGCGCTTCTACCGGGTCGGCGGCACGCAGGAGATCAGTACCGACATCCGCGTGATTGCCGCCACCAATCGCGACATCGCGCACGCGGTGCGCGCGCGCAAGCTCCGCGAGGACATCATGTACCGGCTGGCGGTTTTCCCGATCCGCATCCCGCCGCTGCGCGACCGTCAGGACGATCGCGTGCTGCTCGCCGAGACTTTCCTGAATCGCCTCAACGCGCAGGATGGCAAGGCAAAGCACCTGTCCGCGGAATCGGTCGCCGCCCTGTGGAACCACCGCTGGCCGGGCAATGTGCGTGAGCTCAAGAACGCGATCGAGCGCGCTTACATCATGGCCGACGACACGCTCGAGCTCGCCAGCGCGATCATGAGCACGCAGCAGGGCATGGGTAACGGTGACGAGGACGCGGCGCTCGAGCGCGGCATCCACATCCCCCTGGGGTCACGCCTCGACCAAGCGGAGCGCTCGCTCATCGAGGCGACGCTCGAATACTTCGAGGGCAACAAGCGTCAGACTGCGGAAACACTGGGATGCAGCCTGAAGACGTTGTATAACAAGCTCAACACATACTCGCGCCAAACCTCAGTGCCGGCGTGATCATGGAAACGAACACCGGCGCTGACTGAGCGACTATGTACGAATACTCACAGGACACAGATCACGGACGGCGTGGCAGCTTGAAATCTCAGCAGACAGAGGCGGTCAAGGTCCTACTGGTCGAAGACTCGCCCATTGTCGCCGAGCGGGTGAAGGAATCGATCCGGGAAATTCCCGGCGTCTGCGTGGTCGATACGCTCGACCGCGAATCCGCCGCGGTCGACACGCTGGCGCGCGGCGGGATCGACGTCGTCATCCTCGACCTGCACCTCAACCGCGGGACCGGTTTCGGCGTGCTGCGGGCGTTGCCGCGGCTCGAGCGACCCCGCCCGGTGATCATCATCTTCACGAGCTATGACCTGCCCGAGTATCGCCGCCAGGCGATGGCGCTCGGCGCCGATCACTTTCTCGACAAGGCGCAGGACTTCGAGCGCATTCCGCAACTGCTGCAGACGATCCGCGAAGAGCGGCAGGGCGGTCCGCCCCCGACGATGCAGTAGGACGCTGTGGGTTTCATCCTACAGCCGCATCTGACCGAAGCTGACGGAGTCGGCGCAGGCACTCGGGCACGTTAGGCCGGCCGCGCAGAAAGCGGCGTTCCAGTTGTAGCCCCAAGATGCCCGTCTATCGCGATGATCCCTTTTGTCAGCGCCGCTTCCGTCATCATGCGGATTGTGGCCTGACCAGCACCTGGCGCGATCGCCGCCGTCCCCTGGCGATGTGCGAACGCCGCACGCGCGCCGTGTTTCAACGCCACAACCCGGACCAGCTGCTGCCGGGACTGAGCCGCCCACCTCGCAAGGAATGATCGTTGGTCCAGCTCCGCACAACGGCGCCGCCGCCGGAAATAAGGGAGGAGCTGAAGTACTACCAGGCGCGCGGGTACTCGCTATACGAGCTCGAGGGTTTCTCGAGCCGCACCATCGACCTGCATCTCGATCTCTATCGCAGCCACGTCGACAGCGTCAATCGGCTGCTGGCAGCGAAGGCTGCCGGGCACGGCAACGGCAAGCGCAACGGCGAACCGTCGGGCCCGCAACCGAACGACTTTTCGTTCGAGTACAACGGCATGGTGCTGCACGAGCTCTTCTTCGAGGGCCTCACTACCGCACTGGGAACGTATCCGCCGCCGGATGGCGCTTTCGCGCGTGCGGCGGAACGCTCCTTCGGCACGGTGGAAGCGTGGAAGAAAGATATGCGCGAGCTCGCCGACACGCCGCGTCCCGGCTGGGCGCTGTGCGCGCTCGATCGCTCCACGCGGCGCGTGTTCAACGTCTGGATCGACCTGCACGAGCTGGGTCTGCCCGCCCACACTGATCCCATCCTGGCAATCGACTTGTGGGAGCACGCCTGGATCGGCGATTTCGAGCCCGGGCAGCGCGCCGACTACATCGATCTGATGTTGACCCAGACGGACTGGCAGGTGATCGAGAAGCGCTGCCGCTGAGCGGCGGGATGATGGTGGGTCCAGGGCGCACTGTGTCGACATGATCCGGGCTGGGCCGGTGTACTCGGCTCGGATCTCAATCGGGTCGCCGGCACTACCGTCTTCCGGGGCATACGGCAGGGCGGAGCGGGACTGATCGGTTATCGGGCAGCTACGTCCTGGACCCGGAAACGTAAAGTGCAAACGCTGTGCCACGCGCACAACGGCCAGTAATCGAGCATATCCGCCGACTTGCAGCCGGCCGGGCGCGCATCGGCTGGCGCACATGCATCCAATTTGCCGAAATGGGTGGAAAAATTTCCACGTGGCGCCGCGCTCATCAGGCGTGTGCGCGCGCTTCGGCCGATGGCGCCACCGCGCGGCGGGGCGTAGCGAATCCCCCGAGCAGCTCCTGCAGCTTCTCGAATGCCACCGGCTTGATGAGGAACTGGTCGAAGCCAGCGGCCTCGGCCTGTTGGCGGTCGTACTCGCGCCCGTAGCCCGTCAGGGCCACCAGGTGCATGCAGTCGAAGCGCGGCTCACTGCGGATGCGGCGCGCCACTTCATAGCCATTCATGTCCGGCATGCCGATATCGAGGAACACGCATGCGGGCTGCGAGCGGCTCACGGTCTCGAGCGCGTCCGGCCCCGAGTGCGCCACTTCCACTTCGTGGCCCGAGAGCTCGAGCAGCATGGCGAGCGTGCGCGCGGAATCGACGTTGTCGTCGACCAGCAGCAGTTTCAGCTTGGTAGTCATGTAGCCTCCTTGAGCGGCATCCGCCCGCTGCGGTTGCGCAAGAGCGGTGGCCAGTTGCGGCAGATGCACGATGAACTCGCTGCCGCGCCCGACTCCGGCGCTGTGAGCCTCGATCCGGCCGCCGTGCATTTCCACCAGCCCGCGCGCCAGCGCGAGCCCGACGCCGAGGCCGCCCTCCTTGCGCGCCAGAGGATTCTCGAGCTGCCGGAAGAGTTCGAACACCTGCCCGAGCTGATCGGGTGCGATGCCGATTCCCGAATCCACGACGCGGATCTCCACTTCGTTGCCCTCGGCGCCGGGGCCATGGCCCACCAGCAATTCGATCTGGCCGCCGTCATCGCTGTACTTGGCGGAATTGCTCAGCAGGTTCGACACCACCTGGGTCAGGCGCACGAGATCGCCGTGCAGACGCACCGGCCGGTCCGGCATCTGCACGCGCAACTCGTGGCGGCGCGCCTCGATCAGCGGTCGTGCCGTCTCCACGGCGCGCGCGACCACGGTCACCAGGTCGACCGGTTCGCGGCGCAGCGTGATCTTGCCGCGGCTGATGCGCGAGATGTCGAGCAGATCGTCGATGAGCCGGCCGAGGTGCTCGAGCTGGCGCCCGAGGACATCGCGCGCCCACGCGAGCTGCGGATCGAACAGGTTCTTGTGCTGCATGAGCTTGACCGCGCCATCGATCGCGGCCAATGGATTGCGCAGCTCGTGCGAGAGCATCGCCAGGAATTCGTCCTTGCGCTGGTCCGCATCCTGCAACAGGTTCTGTGCCCGCTGGCGCTCGCCGACCTCGGCCTGCAGGGTGTTGTTGGCGTTCGCCAGCTCGCGGTTGGCCAGCGCCAGGCTCTCGTTGAGACGCTCGAGCTCGCGGGCCTTCTCGGCCTGCAGCGTGCTGTTGGCGATCGCGAGCTCGCGGTTGAGCCGCTGCAGCTCCCGCCGCTTGCGATAGAGCTCGGCCAGCACCTGCACCTTGCCGCGCAGGATCTCCGGCACCACCGGCACGTAGACATAGTCGACCGCGCCCAGCTTGTAGCCCTGCAGGCGGTCGAGATCGGTCACGTGCACCGCGGTGACGAAGATGATCGGCGTCTTCTCGTAGCGCGGGTGCTGGTGGATCAGCGCCGCGGTCTCGAAGCCGTCCATCCCCGGCATGCTGACGTCGAGGAGGATCGCCGCGAACTCCCTTTCCATCAGCAGCTGCAGCGCCTCGCGTCCGGATTGCGCCGTGACGAGGTTCTCGCCGAGATCCCCCAGGATCGCCTCGTAGGTGTACAGCCGCGCGGGCTGATCGTCGACCAGAAGGATATTGACCTTGTCGGTTTCACTCATTGCGGTTCACCGATGCAGCCAGGTCCTGAGCAACGACACCAGTTGCCCGGTGTCGACCGGTTTCGCCACGTAGTCCGACGCGCCCGCCTCGAGGCACTTCTCGCGGTCGCCCTTCATCGCCTTGGCGGTGAGCGCGATGATCGGCAGCCGGCGGAAGCGGGACATCTGCCGGATGCGGCGCATGGTCTCGTAGCCGTCCATGCCCGGCATCATGATGTCCATGAGCGCTAGCGACACGTCAGGCGTCTGTTCGAGGACGTTGATGCCCTCCTGCCCGGTGGTCGCTATCACAACGTGCATGCCGTGGCGCTCCAGCACGCTGCTCAACGCGAAGATGTTGCGCACGTCATCGTCCACCACCAGGACCTTGCGTCCCGCCAGGGCCTCGGAAGTCTGGTGCAAATGCTCGAGCATCCGCCGCTTCGTCTCCGGAAGTTCGGCCACGACACGATGCAGGAACAGTGCCGTTTCATCGAGCAGGCGCTCGGGCGATTGCACGCCCTTGAGCACGATGCTCTTCGCCATGCGCCGCAGCCGCTCCTCCTCGTCGACGGAGAGCTCGCGTCCGGTGAACACCACGATGGGCACGTCGCGCAGGTGCGCGTCCTGCTGCACCTCGGCGAGCAGGTCGAACCCCGACATGTCGGGTAGCCGCAGGTCGAGCACGACGCAGTCGTAGCCGTTGGCGCGCAACTCGTTGAGCGCCTCATTGCCGGTGCCGACGGCGGTGATCTCGAGGTCGTCGTGGCCGATCAGCTGCTCGATCGACATCCGCTCGGCGGGACTGTCCTCGACCACGAGCAGTCGCTTGGTGCGCGGCCGGGCAAATCCCTTGATGCGTTCGAAGGCCTCGTCGAGACCGGTGGTGCTCAGCGGCTTGCTCAGGTGCGCGAAGGCGCCATGCTCCAGGCCGCGCTGGCGTTCCTCCTCGATGCTCAGGATCTGCACCGGGATGTGGCGCGTGGAGAAGTCCTGCTTGAGCTGTGTCAGCACGGTCCAGCCCAGCATGTCCGGCAGGAAGATGTCGAGCGAGATCGCGGTTGGCAGGTGCTGGCGCGCCAGCGCGATCGCTTCCACGCCGCGATTGGCGACCAGGGCCTTGAAGCCGTGGTCGCGCGCGGCATTGAGCAGCACGCGCGCGTAATGCGGATCGTCTTCGACGATCAGGAGCGCCGAGTCGCCCGGCTGCAGGTTCTCGCGATCGTCATTGATCTCGACCGGCGCGGCGGCAGCGGCGGCTGGCAGTCCCGGGGGCGGGCGTTCCGGCAACCGCTCGCCGCTGCGCCCCTGCACGGTGAGCTTGCTGTACGCCGGCCCCACGTAGCTGAGCGGCAGATAAAGTGTGAAGACGCTGCCGGTCCCCGGAACGCTGTGCAGGCGAATCTCGCCGCCGAGCAGGTGCGCCAGCTCGCGGCTGATCGCGAGCCCGAGGCCGGTGCCGCCGAAACGGCGCGCCGTGCCCGCGTCGGCCTGCTGGAAGGCCTCGAAGATGATCTTCTGCTTCTCGAGCGGAATACCGATGCCCGAATCGTGCACGCTGAACTGCAGCACCGTCGGCACTTGTGTCAGCACCGGATGATCGGAGCTCCAGCCCTCCTTCGCGATGCCCATCTCGAAACGCACGCTCCCCTGGTCGGTGAACTTGAAGGCGTTCGACAGCAGGTTGGTGAGCACCTGCAGCAGGCGTTTCGGATCGGTGCGGATCGGCTCGTCGAGCGTGGCGTCGAACTCCTGCGTGAAGGAGAGCTTGCGAGCCTCCGCGACGTGGCGGAAGTTGCGCTCGATGGTCTCGCGCAGGCTCGAGAGCGGCAGCTCCACCGACTCCACCGTGACCGTGCCCGACTCGATCTTGGAAAGGTCGAGGATGTCGCTGATGAGGTTGAGGAGATCGGTGCCGGCGCCCAGGATGGTGCCCGCGAACTCCACCTGCCGCGGCGAGAGATTGCCCTCGGCGTTCTCGGAGAGCTGCTGGCCGAGGATCAGGATGCTGTTCAAGGGCGTGCGCAGCTCGTGCGACATGTTGGCGAGAAATTCCGACTTGTAGCGCGACGTGAGCGCGAGCTCGGCGGCCTTCTCTTCCAGCGCGGCGCGCGCCTGCTCGATCTCGCGGTTCTTGCGCTCGACCTCGACGTTCTGCGCCGCCAGCAGGCGCGCTTTCTGCGCCAGCTCTTCGTTGGTCTGCTGGAGCTCTCTCTGCTGCGCCTGCAACTCGGCGGCCAGCTGCTGCGACTGCGTGAGGAGGCCCTCGGTGCGCATCGACGCCTCGATGGTATTGAGCACGATGCCGATGCTGCCCGTGAGCTGCTCGAGGAAGACGACGTGCGAGGCGGTGAATTCGGTGAGCGACGCGAGCTCGATGACGGCCTTGATCTGCCCCTCGAACAGCACCGGCAGCACGATGACATTGCGCGGGTGCGCGCTCAGCAACCCCGAGCTCACCTGGATCGAGTCGGCCGGCACATCGGTGAGCAGGATCCGCTGGCGCTGGAGCGCACATTGCCCGACCAGGCCTTCGCCCATCGCGTACTGGCGTGGCGCGCCCGAGCCGGTGCGGTCGGCGTAGCCCACGAGCTGGCGCAGGCAGAGCTTGCCGTCGGCGCTGTCCACCAGGTACATCACGCCCTGCTGCGCGTTCACGAGCGGCGCGAGCTCGGACAGCAGCGTCTGGGCGAGCGTCAGCAGGTCGCGTTGGCCCTGCATCATGCCGCTGAACTTGGCCAGGTTGGTCTTGAGCCAGTCCTGCTCGGTGTTGCGCGCCGTGGTGGCGCGCAGGTTGCCGATCATGGCGTTGATGTAGTCCTTCAGGTCGGCGACTTCGCCGCGCGCGTCCACCTGGATCGAGCGCGTGAGGTCGCCCTTGGTCACCGCGGTCGCCACCTCCGCGATCGAGCGCACCTGGGTGGTGAGGTTGGCGGCGAGCAGGTTCACGTTCTCGGTGAGGTCCTTCCACGTGCCCGCCACGCCCGGCACGCCCGCCTGGCCGCCGAGCTTGCCGTCGGTGCCCACTTCGCGCGCCACGCGCGTCACTTCGGACGGCGAAGGCGTTCAGCTGGTCCACCATCGTGTTGAGCGTTTCCTTGAGCTGCAGGATCTCGCCCTTCACGTCCACGGTGATCTTGCGCGACAGGTCGCCGCGCGCCACCGCGGTCGCGACCTCGGCGATGTTGCGCACCTGGCCGGTCAGGTTGCTCGCCATCGAGTTGACGTTGTCGGTGAGTCCTTTCCAGGTGCCGGCGACGCCCGGCACGCGCGCCTGGCCGCCGAGCTTGCCCTCGGTACCCACTTCGCGCGCCACGCGCGTCACTTCGGAGGCGAAGGAATTCAGCTGGTCCACCATCGTGTTGATGGTGTTCTTGAGCTCGAGAATTTCGCCCTTCACGTCCACCGTGATCTTGCGCGACAGGTCGCCGCTCGCCACCGCGGTGGTCACTTCGGCGATGTTGCGCACCTGGCCGGTGAGATTGGTCGCCATGGCGTTCACGGAATCGGTGAGATCCTTCCACGTGCCCGCGACGTCCGGCACGCGCGCCTGGCCGCCGAGACGCCCCTCGGTGCCCACTTCGCGCGCCACGCGCGTCACTTCGGAGGCGAAGGAATTCAGCTGGTCCACCATCGTGTTGATGGTGTTCTTGAGCTCGAGGATCTCGCCCTTCACGTCCACCGTGATCTTGCGCGACAGGTCGCCGCGCGCGACCGCCGTGGTCACTTCGGCGATGTTGCGCACCTGGCGAGTCAGGTTGCTCGCCATCGCGTTCACGGAGTCGGTGAGAATCTTCCAGGTGCCGGCGACGTCGGGCACGTGCGCCTGGCCGCCGAGGCTGCCCTCGGTGCCCACTTCGCGCGCCACGCGCGTCACTTCGGCGGCGAACGAACGCAGCTGCTCGACCATGGTGTTGAGCGTTTCCTTGAGCTGCAGGATCTCGCCGCGCACGTCCACCGTGATCTTGCGCGACAGATCGCCGTTCGCGATCGCGGTCGCGACCTCGGCGATGTTGCGCACCTGGCCGGTCAGGTTGCTCGCCATCGAGTTGACGTTGTCGGTGAGATCCTTCCAGGTGCCCGCGACACCTGGCACCTGCGCCTGGCCGCCGAGCTTGCCTTCGGTGCCCACTTCGCGCGCCACGCGCGTCACTTCCGCCGCGAATGAATTCAGCTGGTCCACCATCGTGTTGATGGTGTTCTTGAGCTCGAGCAGCTCGCCGCGCAATTCCACCGTGATCTTGCGCGACAGGTCGCCGCGCGCCACGGCGGTGGTCACTTCCGCGATGTTGCGCACCTGGCCGGTGAGGTTGGTCGCCATCGCGTTCACGGAGTCGGTCAGATCCTTCCACGTGCCCGCGACGCCCGGCACGATCGCCTGGCCACCCAGCTTGCCCTCGGTGCCCACTTCGCGCGCCACGCGCGTCACTTCGGAGGCGAACGAACGCAGCTGGTCCACCATCGTGTTGATGGCTTCCTTCAGCTGCAGGATCTCGCCGCGCACGTCCACCGTGATCTTGCGCGACAGGTCGCCGCTCGCCACCGCGATAGTCACCTCGGCGATGTTGCGCACCTGGGCGGTGAGGTTGTTGGCCATGAAGTTGACGTTGTCGGTGAGGTCCTTCCACACACCGCTCACGCCGCGCACGTGCGCCTGGCCGCCGAGCTTGCCTTCGGTGCCCACTTCACGCGCCACGCGCGTCACTTCGGAAGAGAACACGCTCAACTGCTCGATCATGCGGTTGACGATGGTGGCGGAACGCAGGAACTCGCCTTCGAGCGGCCGGCCCTCCACCTCGAGACGCATCGTCTGCGTGAGGTCGCCCTTGGCGACCGCGGCGATGGAGCGTGTGACCTCGGCCGTCGGCCACAGCAGGTCGTCGATGAGCGTGTTGACGGAGGATTCCATCTCGCCCCACGCGCCGCCGCGGCGGTCCGCCGCGATGCGCTGGCGCGTGCCGCCCTTGCGGCCGACCGCGACGCCGACGCGCGCGAGCTCGGCCGAGAGATTGCGGTTGGAGGCGACGATGTCGTTGAATGTATCGGCGATCTTGCCGGCAAGACCGGTCCAGTCGGTCGGCAGCTCCGCAGAGAAATCGCCGTCGCGCACCGCGCGCAGCGCGCTCAGGAGTTTGCGCGGGTCGACCGTGGATTCAGCATCGAGCGCATGCACGCCCGTAGCCACTTCTTCTTTTGAGACTCTTTGCACGCCCACCCTCGCTCCTCACCTGCGGAAGAGGCGCAATGCGTCACCTGCGCATCACGTCGCTCGTCACCCTCCGCTCGGCGGCTCGCAGTACAACAACGCCGCGTTCGTGCTCAAGCGCAACGCCACGCGGGCCCCGGAAGACAAACTCTGTTACCGACAAAAAAAGTCTACCCCGAGAGTTGTTGCTGAATACAGCTTGAAAAATTTACACGCCCGTGCTGCGCGGACGCGCGATTGGCAAGCGCATGCGCAGGGTTGGCGTGCCGTTTCCCGGCAGCTCACTCAAGTCGCCGCCGTGCGACACGATCACCGCGCGGGCCGCATTCAGGCCGACGGCCGCGCGTGGCAGGGTTTCGGCGTGGCGCACCGGCTGGACGGCAGCGTCGGCCTGCGAACGGCTGCTGCTTACGACGATCTCCACCTTGCCGTCGTGCTCACGGATCACCGTGTTGACCGTACCGCCCGCGGGAATGGCATCGACAGCATTCAGCATCAGCGTCGCGAGCGCCTGTTCGAGATTGCCGCGCACGCCGTCCACGGTGAGTGGCTGCTGCGGCAGTTGCACGTTCATCCTGACGTCGAACAGCGACGCTTCAGCAGAAATCACTTGCTGCACGGCCTGCGCGAGCTCGGCGACGTCGATGCGCTCGCGATCCGGGCTCGAAGGGATCGCGAATGACAGGAAGCGGCGCACCGAGGCCTTCAGGCGCTCGAGCTCCTTGCGCCCGAGCGCGGCCGATTCCTCGAGCTGCGCGCGCTGTTCGGGGCTCACCTGGGCCTGCTGGGCGGCGCGCTGCAGGAGATCGAAGGTCCACAGCACCGCCTGGATCGGCGAGTGCAGATCGTGGCGCATCGTGCCGTACAGGCGCTGCAGCAGCTGGTTGCGCGCCGCATGCTCCAGCGTGCCATCGAAGCGCCGCGTGGCGTCGTCGGTCCGCGTCAGCAGCAGCCAGTGCATCGGCCCGGTGCCGAGCGGATGCGCATTGACCACGATCTTGCGCGGCTGCGGACGCCCGACCTGCAGCTCGAATTGCTGCGCCGGGGGTGATTCAGCATGCGGCAGGCCGGAAGTCAGCCGCTTCAGGATGGGCTGACATAATGCACGCAGCTCGTCCGTGGTTGCGCACGCAAAGAGCTCCAGCGCCTGCGCATTGCTCGCCGTAACGGCGCCCGCTGTCGTCAGGACGATGATGCCGGCTGAATCGGTCGCGAGCGCGCCGTCTAGCCAGCGTTGTGGCTGATCTGAAGTCGCCCCGGTCACTGTTGCCCCGCTATTCTGCACGCCATCCGCCCCAGCCCTGGTGGCGGCGCGGCGTACCCCGACGCCGGCTTCCTGGCTGCCTGACGATCGGCCCTTGCTGTCCCGCCTGCGTCCGCGGCGGTTCCCGATGCACGTTACTCCCCTCAACTCCATTCTGGCAAAGCCGCTCAGTTGCGCGGCACGCACACGATGCGTGTGCGCAGCGTGGTGGGTCCGGTGATCTGCGAGACCCAGCGCAGCGTCGAGCAGGGTTGCTTGCGGCCGAAGCCGCGCGAGATCCACCCACCCTGCTCCGGCGTGCCGCCGCGGATGAGCTGCGACTCCGCCAGCGGCTCGAGCGGCGCCAGCGTCACGCGATAACGCCCGGCCTCCGCGCTGAAGCTCGCCATTCGCCGCGGTGACTTCGAGCGCCTCGGCGAAATGCCAGCGACGCGACACGCGATGGGTGCCCTTGCACTGAAACGTATCGACGATCTCGAACGAGCCGCTCGCTTCATCGAAGAGCACGGCGCGCCGATGCAGGACGGGGTCGCGCAAACGCGTGTAACCGTCGTGCTCACCGCTGAAATCCTGCCGGCCGTCTGCGGCAGCGAACTCATGGCAGCGCGCTCGCGCGTGCCGGGACCACATGAAGTTGCCGCTCTGCACCGACTGATCCTGCCCATCGATCACCACGCAGTTGTGCGCGCGCGTGCTGCGAAAGTAATGCCGCCAGGCGGGCTCGGTGTGGTAGGCGTAGGTTCCCGGGTCGACCAGGATCTCGCGGCCGCCGGCATTCAGGAGGATTCCGAGCGCATCGGCGTGGCCATGGGCGGCGAGACTGAGATAGCCGAGCGGTCCGGCGTCGATGAGCAGGCGGATCTCGTCGGGAGACTCGAGGTCGCGGCCCAGCAGGTAATAGCCCGACTGCGAGAACGAGCGCGTCGGCTCGAAGCGCGCGGGCGCGCGCGCGCAGCAGCGTCTGGAAGCGCGCCTCGGCATCGCTCTGCAGCCAGCGACTCTTGGCATCGAGCTCGCGCGCCTTGAGCGCGAGGTCGGGCCGGCCGAAGAGCAACGCGCCCGTGGCGATCAGCGAGCGGTAGGGGTTGCGGGACTCCGCGGGCGCGAGTTGCACGACGTAACCATCGTCGGCATCGCCGATCATCGGTACGTTGCCGGAGACATCCATCATGGAGGCGAGGAACTGGATCATGTGTTCGAGGCGCTGCCAGTAGGTGGGCCCGAAGTCCTCGCCGGCGGCGCGCGCCGCCAGCCCCGCGAGCAGCAGGAAATCGAGCACGAACTGCTGGTAGCTGATCGCCTGCTCGCGATTGCCGCCGTCGGGCGCGTTCTGTGCGAGGCTCTCCCGCTCGAGAATGCTGCGTGCGCGCGCTCCCCATTCGTGCATTCGTGGCCAGTAGGGCCACGTCACCGAAGCGATCCACACACCGGCGGCCTCACCGATGAGATGGTTGTTCGCCGACGAGAACCGCGACAGGTTGTCGATGATGGTCTCGACGTGCAGGTAAATGCAGCGCAGCCAGCGCTCGCGAAACTGCCGCCCGTCCGATCCGGCGAGCAGCCCCGCCCGCTCGCCGCCCAGCAGCTGCCACGCGATGCTCCAGTTGATCAACCGGATCGCGACTTCCAGCGGGCTCGCCCAGTTCGGGCCGCGCCCGACCGGACACTGCTCGATCCACGATTCGATGTGTTGTCTCACAGCGTGCGCGTAGCGCAGGTCGCCGCTCAACGCGTACGCCTGCGCGAGCGTCACCAGGTGCAGGTGCCGGTTGGGCTCCCACAGGTACTTGATGTTGCCGACGCGCCGCTCGTCGCGGTAGTCGATGGAGCGTGCCGGGCGCAGCGGCGCCAGGCGTCCGGTGAGCGGGTCGCGGTTCCATTCCGGAGGATTGCCGAGGTCGCAGCTCGCCGAGATGGAATACCGCAGTGGCGGCCCGCCAGGAGGCGCTCCGCCTGCTGCACGTAGGGAGCAGGATCGAGCTCGGTGGGCACATGCATGAAACGTCGTTCGCCGGTTGCCGCGCGGCTGGCACCGGCGCCGGTGCCTCGCGCGGCGCAACGAGCCACTCGCCGGCGGCGCGCAGCGCGCCGCGCAGCGCGATGCGCGAGCTCGGCGCCCGACATGTGGCCGCAGCCTGTGACGGTACCAGGTCAGGGCTCTGCATCGGTCGCGGGCGCCACACCCTCAACGGGTGAGGGAAGGCTCGATCCCTGCGTTGCGCAGCAGGTTTTCCACCGGGGCGCGATGAATGACCAGTGGTGTCTTGCCGCGCGGCGTGCGCTCGAGCCACTCGGCTGTCTCTACCGCCACGGTCATCGAGTCCGGGCACCTTTGGAGCGCGCGTTGTACAGGAGCTGATCGGCATCGCGCGCCGAGAATCCCGGGCCAGGAAGCACCAGGATGCGCACATGCTCCAGGCTCTCCTGTACCACCTGGATTCGCAGCACGTTGCGCACGTCGCGTGGAATGTGATCGATGCCGGTGAGCCGCACCCCGCGCGGGCAGACGAGGATTTCCTGCTCGCGGCCGAGTACGCCCGTGAACGAGCGCAGCCCGAGCGTCACCTCTTCGCGCTCGCGCCGGCCCCAGGTCGCGGGCAGTCGCACCAGGTCCCCGGTGCGATAGCGCACCAGCGGCATGGTGCGATTCCAGAACGAGGTGCCGACGATTTCGTAGAGCGTGCTGCCGGTGCCGGCGGCCAGATCGTTGCCGAACGGGACCAGCTCGATGTACGCGTAGCCCGGCAGGAACCGATAGGTGCGCGGCTCGAATGCACAGGCGAATCCCACGCGCTCCGCCTGGCCGTAGTAGTCCGCCATCTCGCAACCGAGCGTGTCGCGCGCGAGCTTCCATGCTTCCCGCTTGAGGACCTCGGAGGATGTCAGCACTGCCGGGATACTGATGCGCCGGCCCGCGGCGTTGAGCAGCCGGCACAGGCATTCGAGCGAGGTGGGATAGGCACACAGCAGCTTCGGCGCGAACTCCTCGAGTGCATCGGCGTAGTCGTTGATGGTCTCCTTCATCAGCACGTTCGAGGAAAAGATGATGCAGCGCCCGGCATTGGTGATGCGCCAGTGCGGTGGCTTCAGATCGGAAATGTCCTTGATGTTATCGCCGCGCAGGATCGCGACCTTGTCGCGGCGCGGGTCGGCGCCCAGCTGCTCGATGACGCGGTCCTGACATGCCTGCTCGAAGGTGACGCCATCGAGCGAACGCACCAGCTTGAGCGGAATGCCGGTGGTGCCGCCGGTGCTCGCCGGCGCCGCACAGCCAGTCGCGTCGCGTGAGGAACGCCTCGGACGGTCGCGCAGCGTTCCTTGCTCGAGCAGCGGCCAGCTTTCCGGCTCGAGCGTGCCACCGACTTCGCGGCCGTAACGCGAGTGACGCGCCAGGTGCAGCATCTGCCGCAGCCGGTCGTTGGTCCAGGCGCGCCGCTCTTCGAAGCCGGACACCTCGAGCGTGGCGAGCTGCCGCCGCGCAGCGCTGTAGTAGAACGGACTGCGCCGGATCAGCTCTCCGATCACGTGGCGCTTGAGATGCCCTGCGGTGCGCTGATGGGCGGTCGCGATATCGTGTCGCTCATGGTAATCATGGCATCACCGGGGACAGCCGGCGGTACAGACCGAGGAGGCTGGTCGCGTAGGCGCCCACGTCGTAGTGCGCGGCGCGCTCCGCGCGCGCGCTGACCGAACTCCCAGCGCCGCGCGGGATCGTTGATCATGGAGCTCAGCGCCAGCGCGAGCGCCGGCACATCCGCCGGGGCAATGAGCCGGCCTTCCACGCCATCGGTCACCACGTCGGGAATTCCGCCGACCGCGGTGACGATCAGCGGCAGCCCGCTCGCCATCGCTTCGAGCATCGCCATCGGGCATACCTTCACGATGCGAGGGCAGCACGAAGACGTCGCTCGCCGCGAGCAGCGCATCGCGGCGCCGCGCATCGAGCCACGGCAACACGGTGACCTGCACACCGCGTTCGGCGGCGAGCCTGCGCGCCGCCTGCAGACTCGCCGTTGCCCGCAAGCACCAGCCGCGCACGCACACGCTCGCTCTCGCCAAGCGCTGCGAATGCGCGGATGAGGTCGAATGCTCCCTTCGACTCGCAGATCCGTCCCGAGGTACAGGAACTGCACGTGCGTGCGCTCGCGCCGGTCCGGCACCTCGGCGGGCAGGCGCGTCGGGTTCGGCAACACGACGATCTGCGACGGCGAGAGCTCGCACTCCTCGACGTAGAAGGATTTCCAGCGATGCGACAACACCACGAAGCGGTCGGCCCGTTGGAACACCTCGCTCACCATGCGCCTGATCGGTACAGGCAATCTGCGATAGAACGAGTCGAAGCCGCCGCCGTGCGCGTGCAGGATCAGGGGTCGCCCGGCATGCAGCGTCATCCAGGCGAGAATGAGCTTGCGCAGCGTGCTGCCGCGCGATGCGAAATGGATGTGCACCACCACCGGAATTGGGGCCGCGGCGCGAACCGCGCGTTGCAGCGCGAACAGCGCGCGCGCGAATACCACCGCCTCGCGCAGCATCGGATCCTTCTTCCATGGTCGCGCACGTGGCGCAAGGCGATGCGGCCGGCGAGCTCGTCGACGATGAGCCGCTCCACGGCGGAGATGCCGCCGCGCACCGCGAGGCTGGGCCCAAGCTGCAACACGTTCACCTTGAGACGCTCGTGCGTATCCATGTCTACGTCCTTAGCGCCGCGTCATCGGCGAGCGCCTGGTAATGATCCAACATGCCTGCCAGCGTGAATTTCTCTGCGACGCGTGTACGCGCCGCGGCGCCCAGTCGGGCGCGTCGCGGCGGGTCGGCGCAGAGCGCCGCGAGCAACGGCGGCAGGCGCGCGTCAAGCTCCGGCAGCGGGATGACGAAACCATCGTCGCCATTGCGCACCATCTCGGCGGCGCCGCCGAGCGCGCTCAGAATCACGGGCTTGCCCATCGCCATGGCTTCGAGTGCGGCGTTGGAGAAGGACTCGATCGCCGTCGAGGGCAGTACGAAGACGTCGAGCGTCGCGAGCACGCTGCGTACATCCGGCAGCGCGCCCGGGAGTGACATGCGCCCGCGCACCCCCAGCCGAGTGGCCTGTTCTTCGAGTGCGCGCCGCTCGGGCCCTTCGCCCGCCACGACGAGGTGCGCCTCTAGACCCGCGGCCCGCAGCCGCGCGAGCGCGGTGACGAGCACCGCCTGGTTCTTCTCCGGCGCGAGGCGCCCGATGCTGCCGAACACGAATCGGCCTGGACGGGATTCCGAGCCCGGCTCGCAGCTGGGCCACCGGCGCCGGCAGCGCGTCGCTGCGAAACTCGCTGAGATCGACGCCGTTGTAGATCACCTGCGAGCGTTGCCACGCCGGGCTGCCGCGGCGCAGCCACTGCACCCGCTGCGCGTCGCAACCGTGCACGGTGCGGTCGAACAACGGCAACAGGCGCCGATAGAGCCACACGCGCCACGGCACGCCGGTTGAGCGAACCACGGAAGTGTTGAGGAGGCAGACGGTGTACGGTCGAGCGGAACGCACCAGCGCCGCCGTCGCGAGCACGTACAGCGCCGGATACAGGTTCACCGCTATGAGCGCGTGTGGCCGTCGCTGCTTGACCACCCCGAGCAGTCGCCGCACCGCGGCGAAGGAAAATTTTCCGCGGCGTGCCAGGCGCCACCAGGGCACGTCGTTATCCAGGAAGCGGGCGAGCGTATGCGGCTCGCTGAGACTCGCGATACCCGCTTTCACGCCACGCGCGCGCAGTTGATTGGCGACGCGCACGATCTTGCGTTCCGAACCGCCGATTGCGAGGCTGTTGAGCACGAACAGGACGTCGAGCGTTTCGCCGGGCAACGGCGCAGGCCGCTCGACCGCGGCGGCGGACGGGGTATCGAGTTGATGCAGCGGTACGCTCATCGGCTGTTCGCCCTTCAAGCCGAGGTTGCGAAGCGCCGGACGCGCACTCCACCCGTAGGAATCGGTCGCCAGCGCCGGCCGCACCTCACCGACAGGCGCCGGGCTGGTGCTGGCAACGCTGGCCGGGGCGCGCACCTCGCTCTCAACGCTCACGGCGAGGCGCATCGCGACGCCCGCGTACGCCCAGAAGTACAGCCACGGCGCGTACAGGTCGACGAAGAAAGTCGCCACGCACAAGCCAAGCGCGCCGATCACGAAACCGATCAGGAGTCTGCGCACTGCTGGCTCGGCGGCCTCACTGGCGCGCCTGGCGCGTCGCACGGCGCTCGCCAGCGCTGCCACGCCGCACAACACGCCCGGGATGCCGAGGTTGAACCAGAGTTGAGGTAGTAGTTGTGCGGCGAGTAGCGAAACGGCATCGTCCAGTAGACGTCCCAGCCAAAGCCGGTGAGGAACGTCAGTGGCGATTCGAGCATGCGCACGATCGCACCCGTCCAGATGTCGTCGCGACCCGAGGACACTTCGCCCAGGTCGATCGATCCCGATTGCGCGAACAGCCGCTCACCGAGCAGCGCGCTGTACTGCGAAAGAATCACGGCCACGGTCACCAGGATGGTGGCCGCCAGGATCCAGGCTCCGACCGTGCCGACCGAAAGACGGTGCCGGTAGAGCCAGGCCCCCCACATGCCCGCGACCAGCAGGCCGAGGAACGCGCCGCGCGACACCGTCATGAGGAGCGACACGACCGACACCATCACGGCGCCCAGCCAGAAGGCGCGCCACACGCCTCGCGCCAACATCATGGCCGCGACCATCCCGGGCACGAACAGGATGATGAAGGCCCCGTACTGGTTGGGCTCGCCGAGCGCTCCTTCGATGCGGCCGGATTCGCGTTCTTCGAATCCGAGATCGATGAAGCCGGTCACGTCGGCCACGGTCATCGCGTTGGCGAACAGAGCCGCGAGCAGCAGCGCCGTCATGACCGTCGTCGCGTCGCGTCTGCGAGCTCGTGCCGTGGTAGAAAACCAGGAAGAAGATGAAGTAATCGATCAGGCCGCTCTTCAGGTGGATGGCGCTCGTTGATCAGGTCGTAGCGCGGGTACTCCACGATCAGCCCTGCGATCAGCCAGGTGGCGATCGCGTACACGATGAGCACGGCGAAACACACGTGGATCGGTCCGGCTTCGAGCTTGTGGTTGTGCACCACCACGATCCGGAACATGAGGAACATCGCGATCAGGTACAGGACGGCGTTCTTGACGCTCAGGCCCGGCCCCATGCTGACGTCCCACTGAAACACCTCCGCAACCATCATGAAGAGCAGCCAACCGGCCAGCACGTAGCGCATGACTCAGGACTCCGCACCGATCGGCCGGCGGAGGTGGCGCATGGCGCGCACCGCTTCTGGCAGACGAAACACGAGCAGCCCGGCGAGGAACGTGACCAGGCAGCCGATCGCGGCGAGTCCGACGCCGGCGATCCCGAACAGCGCCGTCCATTCGGGAATCAGCAGCACGGCCGAAGCGGCGGCGAGCGCCGCCAGCACGCGTGCCAGGTCACCCCAGCTCGCGAGGTCACGCACACCGATGCCGTACAGGCGCATCGTGCGCCAGCCCAGGTACAGACCCTCCGCAAAGCGCGACGCGACGAACGCCGCCACCGCGCCCACCAGTCCCGCGCCTGGCAGCAAGACCACCAGCAGCGCCACATTCAAGAGCATCGCCATCAGATTGCTGTGCGCGATCGGGCCGGTGCGATTGAGCGTCCGCAACGGCACACCAAAGTCGAAGCATTCGCGGATGAGCAGCAGCAGATATACCTGGAAGACCGGCACTGCGGCGCGGTATTGCTCGGAGAACAGCGTGACCACGACCGGCTCGGCGAAGGTCGCGAGCACCAGGCCGGCAGGGAGCAGCAGAATCGCCGCGACGATGGTGGTGCGGCGCCAGAGCTCGAGCGGGTCCGCGCTCATGGCGGCGCGCTGCGCGGCCATCTCCGGCAGCAGCACGTCGGAGAGCGAGTTGCGCAGGATGTTGACGATCGGCTGCACGTAGGTGCCGATGGTGTAGTGCGCCAGCGCCACCGGGCCCATGAGCTTGGTGACGAAGAGGCTGCCGAGTGACTGGTTGAGCGTGACGAGGATCATCGCGGCGCCGAAGGGCATGCAGTAACGCAACTGCTCGCGCCAGCTCTCCGCCGTCGCTGCTTCGGGGCCCGAGACCTGCCTGCGCCAGCCCACGGTGGAAATGACGAGACGCACCGCCTCGAGACCGATGAGGGACCAGATGATCGTATCGACGTCGCCCGTGAGTGCCGCGGCGACGATCACGACCGTCATGCGGGCGACCAGCCTGCCGCTGGTGTACGCAAACCAGGCGCCCGGCCGCCGCTTGGCGAGCCACAGGAATTCCCAGAAGTCGACGTTCGCGAACAGCAGCACGTACAACGCTACCGGCACCGCGAGGTCGCCCACCAACGCGCCATCGAGCAGCGCATTGAGCGCCACGAGGAGCACGGCGCCGGCGATGCTGTTGAACGCCGTGAGAAGGACGGCCTGGCGCACGTAGCGCCACGCGCCGTCGCGATTCGCCGGCACGAAGTACAGCAGACTGCTGTTGATGCCGAACCCGGCGATCGATGTGAGCAGGCCCACGTACAGGAGGAACTCGCGGTACAGGCCGAACTCAGCGACGCTCAGCAGCCGCACGAGGATGATGGGGCTAACGATGACGATCGCCTGATTGGCGAAGCGCGCGAGGGCAATGATGCCGGCGCGGCGCGCGAGCCCCGCGACCGAACCTACCTCCGGATAATCAACTGCGGCCACCGGCATCCGCACCCCTCAGTAAGCCTTATGGCTGCGAATGACCTCATACGCCGTCAGCAGCAGGATCTGCAGATCGAGGAGCGGCGACCAGTTGCGCAGATACTCGAGGTCGAGACTGACGCGCGCCTCCATCTCCTCCAGCAGCGCCGTTTCGCCGCGGCAGCCGCTCACCTGCGCCAGGCCGGTGATGCCGGGCAGCACCTTGTGGCGCACCATGTAGCGCTTGATCAGCTTGCGGTACTCCTCGTTGTGTGCGACGGCGTGCGGCCGCGGACCCACCAGGCTCATGCGTCCCTGCAGGACGTTGATCAGCTGCGGCAGCTCATCGAGCGAATAGCGCCTGAGGATGCGCCCGAGCGGCGTCACGCGGGTGTCGTTGCGCGTCGCCTGGCGGAAGTCGCCGGTCCTCGGCACTGTCATGGTGCGGAACTTGTAGACGCTGATCTCCCGGCCATCGAGACCGTAGCGGCGCTGCTGGAAGATCACCGAGCCGGGCGTGGTGCAGCTTGAGCGCGATCGCGATGGCGATCATCACCGGCGCGCGCGACGATGAGCACGGCGCTCGCGATGACAATGTCCATGAGCCGCTTGACCACGCCGCGATAGCCGTAGAACGGCGTCTCGCACATGGCGACCACCGGCACGCCGAGGATCTCGCTGGTGCGCGCCTGGATCAGGTCGAACACGAAGACGTCCGGCACGTAGTAGATCGATGCCGTCGTGTCGCCGAGGTCGTCCAGGAGGCGGCGCACCCGCGTATCGTGGCGCAGCGGCATGGCGACGAAGATCACGTCGATGCCGCGGGCCTTGACGTACTCGACCACCTCCGCGAACTGGCCGAGCACGCGCAGGTCGGCATCCGTGCCGAGGCGTCCAGGGCTGCGGTCGTCGAAGAACCCGGCCACCGACATGCCGAACTCGGAGTGTCGCGCCAGGCGCGCCGCGAGGCACACGCTCGTCTCATTGCAGCCCACGAAGATGGCACGGCGTGAATTGGCGGGCTCGGCCAGCAACCGGCGGGCGAACTCCTGCAGAGCCAGCGTCACGGCGACCAGCAGCATCGGGGTGAGCAGCGCCCAGGTCACGATCACGCGGCGGGAGAACTCGGCGGAGATCTTGGTCACGTAGGCGAGCGCGAGCAGGATGCCGAGCAGCATCGCCCAGCGGGTGATCACGCCGACCACCAGGGGCAGCCGCCCCACCAGCAATTGCAGGCTGGCGTTGCGCGTCGGCATCAGTACCAGGGCGAGCGCGGTCACCAGGATGCTGAGCACGAGGAAGGCCTTGTCGTACTCCACGTCGAAGATCTGGGCCAGCGGATAGAGCGTCGCCCCGGCGACCAGCGGCGGCACGGCGTGCTGCAGCCACAGCACCGCGGGCGTCACCGACTGGTGCTGCCTGAAGACGATCGGCTCACTGATGTGGTAGCCGCCTGCGCCGGGATCCATGGCCCGCCTCCTGCTTCTGCTTCTGAGACCCGGCGTGCATGCCGGGCGCACGCGGTGTCAACACAGCAGATTGAGCAAGATGCGTACCATCCGCCTCGCCGCCGCGAAGCACCTGCAGGGCATTGTGGCTACGGGTCCCATGCATGCGTCAGTGCACGGCCACGCGCCCGCAGGCGTCCGCTGCCCAAGCAGTTACAACGGGGGGTGGAAGAACTTACACGGCGCCGCCGATCGGCTCTGGTCGCACGCCAGAGCGCGGTGCTGTCGCTATCCGTCGACAGGACGTGAGCGCGCTGCGCGCGCGACCGTTGCAACTTCTTCATGCACGCAGTGTCGGAAAATCACGCGCGGCGTTTGAGGAGGTGCACAACATGGATGCGAACGCGGAGCTGCTCAGCGCGGCACTCGAGGATGATCCGACCGCAGAGTTGTTCACCGGCGCGTCCGAGTCCGCTGCTCCCGATGTGTCAAGCGCGCCTGAGCCCGTTCGCGCTCGGCCTGCTCCCTCAGCGCTCACAGTCCCGACGAGCTTCGAGCCCGCGCCCGGCGTGGTGCTGCGTGAGCGTTACGTGCTCGAAGAGCCCATCGCCGCCGGCGGCACGGCCATCGTGTATCGCGCGCGCGATCTGCGGCGTGACGCGGCTGCTAGCGGCGGCGGACTGATCGCCGTCAAGGTCCTGCGTCCGGAGAAGCGCCGCCGGCCACAGGCCATCGAGAGCCTGCGCCGCGAATTCCAGCTCGCGCAGACGCTCTCGCACCCCAACATCGCGCGCGTCTTCGACCTCGATTGCGAATCGGGTGTGTGGTTTCTCACCGTGGAGCTGCTCGAAGGGGAATCCCTGGCGGCGCTTCTCAAGCAGCCCGGCGAGCCACTGACCACACGCCGGGCGCTCGACATCCTGCGTGCCTGCGGCGAGGCGCTGGCGTTCGCGCACGATCGCGGCGTGGTGCACGGCGATTTCAAGCCCGGCAATGTCCTGATCGCGCGCAACGGACAGGTGCGCGTGCTCGACTTCGGCGCCGCTGCCGCCTCCTGGCAAGCGCGTGATCTGCGCGTATCGGCCGTCACGCCGCGCTACGCCAGCCCGCAGGTGCTGACGGGGGAGCGGCCGGAACGGCGCGACGACGTTTTCAGCTTCGCCTGCGTGGCCTACGAGCTGCTGAACGGGCGGCATCCGTTCGGACACCGCTCTTCGCTCGAAGCCTGCACCGACAACGTCGAGATCGCGCGCCCCTGGAATCTGTCGCCGCGGCAATGGCACGCGCTCGAGGGAGCGCTCTCCTGGGAGCCCGAACAACGCCCCGCCACGCTGCGGGTGCTCCTCACGGAGCTCACCTCGTCCGAAGTGCCGGCGCCGCTGGTCATACCCGAGATCAGCCTGGAAGCGCGGACCTTTCGCGCGCCCGCACTGGCTCCCATCGCGGGCGTGCTTGCACTGGCGGTGCTTGCAGTGATCGGGCTCGTGATCGCGTACGCGCAGCTCGACCAGGACCAGGCGATTGCTGCGAGTACTGCGAGTGCCGACGCGATCGCCGCGGTGGCGCCGATTCCCGAGCCACTGCCGGCGGCGAAAGTCATCCGCACCGCAGCCGTGGTGCCGGTGTCCGCGACGACCGTGCGCGAGGCCGCTCCGCCAGCGGCGCGTGCCAGTGCCCCGAATACCCCTGATCGCTCCGAAGGCCGCCTGCCGGCGCTCATTTCGCTCGATGCACCGCAGGTGCTCGTGAGCGAAGGCGCGGTCGCTGCGGTGCTGCGCCTCGATCGCCGCCAGCAGCTCGACGGCCGCGTGCAGGTGAAATGGCGCACGCAGCCAGGCACCGCGCAGCCGGGAAAGGATTTCGCGCCGACCTCGGGTACGGCCGAATTCGCCGACGGCCAGTCGACGCGCGCGATCTACATTCCGCTGCTCAACGACCGGCTCGCGGAGCGCGATGAGACCTTCACGGTCGAGCTGTACGAGAACGGCGACGGCACGCGCATCCACCCCACGGCAAGCGCACAGGCCACGATCCGCGACGACGACTGAGCGCCGCGTTTCAATAGTAAGCGCTGTCGTTACGCTCGCGGGAGCGGTTGAGCACCACCCCGAGGAGATTCATCTCTGAGAGGATTTCCTGCGCACCGCGCAGGAGGTTGCGGCCGGTGACGCCCTCCGAGACCACCAGCAGCATTGCGTCGATCTGCGGCGCGAAGGCGAGCACGTCGTCGGAGGCGAGCAGCGGCGGCATGTCGAACACGAGAATGCGTCGCGGCGTCTCCCGCTCGAGCGAATGCAGCAGCTCGTTCATGCGCGGCGAGGTGAGGTATTCGGAGGACTGCTGGAAAGGCCGGGTGGTGGGGATAACCGCGAGCCGCTCCATGCCGATGTCATAGATGATGTTGTCGAAACTGGCCTCGCCGGTCAGATATTCGCTCAGGCCGCGCTCGACATCGAGCCCCAGGTAGCTGCTCACCTGCGGGCGTTGCAGATCCAGGTCGATCAGGTACACCCAGGTGTTCACATCCTGCGCCAGCGCCATGGCGAGATTGATCGCCGTGAGCGTCTTGCCCTCGCCCACCGACACGCCCGACACGGCGAGCGAATGCCACTTGTTGTACTCCAGGCGCCGCAACACGCGCGTGCGCAGGATCTTGAAGGCGCGCAGCGCCGCCTTGTCCGACACCATGGGCAGGATGCAGTGCCGCTCCATGCGTCGCGCATCGGGCGTGACGTACGGATAGCGGCGCACCGAGGCCACATCCACCGGTACCGCGGCTGGCCGGCGGATGCGCATCCGCGTCATGCCACCGTCGAGGGCGTGACGGGCGCCGCCGATGTCCGTGGCTCTGCGCATCGCGTCTTCGATGATGCTCATGGTTCGAAAGGACTCCGCCTGTTGGCGAGCAGCGCTCGCGTTACAACCACCACTGCAGACCCTGGAAAGCCGCCCAGATTCCCGCCACCACGCACGCGGTCACTGTGACGAACCGCCACGTGCGGCGGCGCAGCGCCACGGAATTGCGAATGCTCGGGACGGCGACCAGGGGCGCCACCGCCAGCAGGTCGCGCACGTCGCGCCCGCCGCGCACGGTCTGATCGAGGGCTTCGCGCGCCACCGTACCGGTCAGGCCGATGATCAATGCCAGGATCAGGCCCACGACCGCGATCACCGCGCGCTGCGGTTGCGCGGGCTCGGTGGGCAGGAGCGGCTGCTGCACCAGTCGGAACTCGTCCGCGCGGCCGCCGGCGATCGCTGCCTCGTTGACCTCCGCGTCCATCTGCCGGTTGAGCAGCTCCTCGTACTTGGTGCGTGCGATGGTGAGATCGCGCGTGACGGTCTGGTACTCGCGCTCCACCTGCGGTGTCGCGACGATGCTGCTGCTCGATACCGCCCAGCTTGCCGCGCAGCTCGGCGCTGCGTGCCTGCAGGCCCGCGATCTGCGTATCGATGGCGTTCACCTGCGTCTGCAACTGCATCGCCACCGGCGTGCGCGATGCGCTACTGGTCGTGCTGTCTTCGCCCGCGGCGATGCGCGCCTGCAGCGCCTCGATGCTGCGGTTCAGGCGCTTCACGTCCGGATGATCCGCGCTGTAACGCTGGCGCGTTTCCGCCAGGACCGAACGCTGCGCATCGAGCTGCGACTGCAGCGACGCACCGGCACCCGCCGACCCGCCCGCCCGCAGGATATCGATCTGGCGCCTGAGCGAGACCATGTCCGGATGACTCTCGTCATACGTCGTCGACTTGCGCTGGTACTCCCCCTCGAGCTGTCGAATGCTGCCATCGTCCGGGTTGGCGCTGTTCGCCTGCTCGAGCTGCGCGACGAGGAACACGCGTTCCTGCTGCAGCGTGCGCATCTGCATCTGCATCTGCTCGAGATCGCGCTCGACGCGATCCATCATCGTCATGTTGAGCTGCGTGAGCTCGGGGAGCCGCCCGATGTTCTTGTTCTTGAAATCCGCCAGCCTGGACTCCAGCTGCGCGACCTGGTCGCGCAGGCGTTCCGACTCGGCGGCAAAGAAGTCCGCGGCGCTGGCGGCGCGGCGCTGGCGGTGCTGGCGGTTCGCCGCCAGGAACTCGTCGGCCAGCCAGCGCGCCACCTGCTGCGCCTTCTCCGGCGAGCGGCTGTCGTACGCAACCGTGAAGGCGGTGACGATCTCGCGCTCGCGCCCGGTACGCGGATCGAGAATCGGCTCGGTGACGATCTCGACGCCGATGTCGCGGCGGAGCTTGCGCAGCGCCAGGCCCTCGTCGTCGATTTTCGGATACAGCTGATAGCGGCTGAGGAGCGGCCGCAGGTTGTCATCGCCCAGCACCCCGCCCTTGAGGCTGGTGACATACTGATCCACATAGCTTGGCTCGCCGGGCGCACTCACCACGGCGCTCGTTCCGTGGTGGGAATCCCCCTCGACGTCCACCTCGATCAGCGCCGAGGAGCGGTAGATGTCCGGAAGCGCGACCGCGAGCAGCAGCGCGAGCGCGACGATCGGCAGCGCGATGCCGATCAGCAGGCCGCGGCGGCGCTCGAGCACCGTCATGTATTCGGATAGTCCGGTCGCTTGTTCGGTCATCGTTTCCCCGTTCAGTCGCGCCTGCGTGGCTCGTAGACGAATGACAGCATCGCGCTGGCCGACTCCGACCCGGACGTGTCGTCCGTCTCGAATTCCTGCCAGGTGTAGTTGATCGATGTGACGAGCGAAAGTTGCTGCAGCACCCGCCATTCGAATCCCAGGTCGCCGGTGGCGTAGTTGCGCGTCGGCCGCTGCGAGTCGCTTGCGACCGGGTCGTCGCGCGTAGCCCGCACGCCCGTGAACATGGAAACGCGCGGAGTGAACAGGTGCGTCAGCCGGAAGCGCAGCTGGTCGCGCTGCAGGACGAGGCCGGCAGAGTTCGGGACGACGCTGTGCATGGCGTCGAGAAAGAGCTCGGTGAGCTTCACCGAACGCTGCAGGCCGGCGCCGGCCAGCCAGGTCGTGACCTCCTCACCCGGCGTACCCGTCAGCTGATTGTCCTCGAATATCGTCTGCTGGGCGCCGCCGCGCACAGAACGCCCGGACCGTCTCCGTGGCGTCCGTCGACCATTCCACCTCGAGACCGTAGGCATCGGCGCTGTTGCCCTCGATGTCGATGTCGTAGCGCGACGCCAGCGCACGCACGGTCACCGCCGAACGCTGCGAGTGGGTGAAAGCGAACCCGGTATTGAGGCCATAGGCGCGGTAGTCCGTCTGAATGCCCGGAATTTTCCGCTCGAAAGTCACATCGAGCGCGTCGGCGCCGACTTCGAGCCGGTGGCGCTGGTGAAAAGTCGTAGGAGAGCGACGGCTGCAGGCGCGCCAGGTCGCGCCGGTTCTGAATGACGACGATGCCCGCATCCGCGCCGTCGGTCTCGCCGAGGCCCGAGTCGATGTCGGAGTAGGGCTGCTCGCTGCTGATGACGCTCTCCTGCGAATAGTCGGCGCGCACCAGCGCTCGCATGACCTGGGTGCGATGCTCCCAGTTCATGCGAGCGAAGTAGTCGTCGGAGTCATCTTCGCGATCGTCGGGAAAGTAGCTGGCACGAATCCGGGGCACCAGGCTGAATTGCGTGAGCGGCCCGCTGGCCCGGAACTCGATCTGCGCATCGAGCACTCCACCCTGCACCTCGTCCTCGAGGTCGGGCGGGGTCAGCCGGTAGTTGTTGTCGTAGAGGTAGCCGAGCTCGAGCGTCGGGTTCATCTCCCAGTCGGCCGCGCCGACCGGAGCGGCCCCGACTGCCAATGCCACGGCGGCCGCTACCGCGCCCGCGCGCGTGCCGTCACGGTACGACAACTACGTCTCCGCTCAGCAGGTCGATGTTCTGCTCGAGCCGCTTGCCGCGCACCACGTCGTTGTACTTGAAGGGCAGCGCCGTCTTCCCCTTGTCGGTGCGGCGCAGGATGATGATGTCGCCGAGCGCGGCAAACGGCGTGGTGCCGCCCGCCATGCTGAGCGCCTGCATGACGTCGACGCTCGGATTGACGATGAATTCGCCCGGCTTGTTCACCTGGCCGATCACGTAGACCTTGTTGCCCTTGATCTCCTGCACGGACACCGTCACGACGGCATCGGCGATGTAGCGCGCGAGACGCTCGCTGATGATCTTGTTGAGATCGGCGACCGTCTTGCCGCGTGCGTTGACTTCGCCCACCAGCGGGAACGAGAACGAGCCATCGGGACGGACCAGCGCCGGACGCTGCAGGTCGGGCTCCTTCCAGACCGAGACGGACAGGACATCGCCCGGTTTCACCGTGTAGTTCGGATCCTGCGCCAGCGCGGCGCCGTTCACTGACAGCAGCGCGATCGCGCTCCACCACAGCGTCATGCGCCGCGACCTACGGGTGTGTGTGCTTGCTTGCATGGTTCCTCGATGGGCGCGCCCGGCCCTGCCACCGTGTGCGGGGCGTTGCAGCCCCCGTGCCATCCGTACGGCGCGCTGCGCAACGGCTTGCGTGATGCCGCGGAATCAACTGTTTGCGGGCCGCTCGTCGCTGTACGCACACAGAGCTATGCAAGCGGCGCGCACGCGCGCCGCGCGTAAAGTTGAAAAGACGGCGCCCGCGCACCTGAAAAAGCTACAAACGCTGCGAGCGACCCGCGCGCGACGTCGTTGCGACGGCCAAGCGCGCACTTGGCATGCGCCGTGCTTGAAGAGCCAACACCGGTCACGGAGCCCGCACTTGAAGGTCAGCGTCTTTGGTCTCGGCTATGTCGGTGCGGCCACGCTCGCCTGCCTCGCGCGCGACGGCCACGACGTCATTGGCGTCGACGTCGATGCCGGCAAGCTGGACATGATTCGCAGCGGCCGCTCGCCGATCGTGGAAGTGGGCGTGCAGGAGCTGATGAGCGACGGCGTCGCGCGCGGCAAGATCAGCGTCATGCCCGATGCGCGCCAGGCGATCACGCGCTCCGACGTCTCGTTCGTGTGCGTGGGCACCCCCAGCAATGCCAACGGCAGCCAGGACCTGCGCGCGCTGCTGCGGCTCGTCGAAGACATCGGCACCGCCTTGCGGCTGCAGCGCCGCTATCACGTGGTGGTGGTGCGCTCGACGGTTCAGCCGGGCACGATCGAGGGCCAGGTGGTGCCGCTCCTCGAGAAGCGCAGCGGCAAGCGCGTGGGGCCGGACTTCGGGCTGTGTTTCCAGCCGGAATTCCTGCGCGAGGGCAGCGCCATCCGCGACTACGACCACCCGCCCTACACCGTCATCGGTACGAACTCGGAAGCCGCCGCGGCGACGCTCTGGGAAGTGTTCGGCCACCTGCCCTGCGAATTCCTCGTGACGCGCATCGGCACGGCGGAGTGTCTCAAGTACGCGAGCAATGCGTTCCACGCGCTCAAGATCACCTTCGCGAACGAGATCGGGCGCCTGGCGCAGGCCTGCGAGGTCGATCCCCACGAGGTCATGCGCCTGCTGTGCCTCGATGCGCAGCTCAACATCTCGAGCGCCTACCTGCGGCCGGGCTTCGCCTTTGGCGGCTCGTGCCTGCCGAAGGATCTGCGCGCGCTCCTCGACGTCGCCAAGCGGCGCGACGTCGACACGCCCATGCTCGCGAGCCTGATGCCGAGCAATCGCGTCCAGATCGAGCGCGCGGTGGAAGCCGTGCTCGCGGACGGTGGCCGCGCCGTCGGCATGCTCGGCTTGAGCTTCAAGCCCGGAACGGACGACCTGCGTGAAAGCCCCATGGTCATGCTCGCCGAGCGCTTCATCGGCAAGGGGCTCAACCTGCGCATCTACGATCCGCACGTCAGCCTGTCGCGGCTCGTAGGGGCCAACCGGCGTTACATCGAGGAGAGCATTCCGCACATCGGCTCTCTCATGCGCGACGACCTCGACGAAGTCGTGACGCCCTCGGACATCGTGATCGTCGGTCTCGCGGATGGCGAGGTGCTCGCGCAGCTGCGCCAGTTCACGCGCGCCGAGCAGCTGATCCTCGACCTGGTGAACATGCCCGAGCGGGCAGGACTGCGCGGCCGCTACCGCGGCATCTGCTGGTAGTTGTCCGCAGCCGCGCCGAACAGCGCTGCATAAGCCGCCAGCAGCCGCGGCGCCTCGTGCTCCCAGGCAAGCTCGCTCTTCACGCGCTCACGCCCCACCTGACCCATGCGGCGCCGCGCCGCTTCGTCGTCGAGCAGCGCGACGATCTTGTCAGCGAGATCGACTGGGTCGTTGCGGCGCGCGTACCACGAAGCCTCACCGGCCGACACGCGCCCTTCCGTGAGGTCGAACTGGACGATCGGCTTGCCGAGCGCCATGTACTCCATGATCTTGTTCATGGTCGACTTGTCGTTCATTTCGTTGGCGACATCCGGGTTCACGCACAGGTCTGCCGTGTTGAGCATCTCGAGAAGCTCATTGTCCGGAACGCGCCCGGTGAAGGTCACGTAGTCGTCCACCGCGAGCGCGCGCGCCAGGGCGCGCAGCGCCTCGAGCTCCGTGCCGCCGCCGACGAGCCCGAAGTGGATATCGGTGCGTCCGCGCGCGTGCACGATGTGGCGCGCGGCGGCGAGTAGCAGGTCGATGCCTTCCTGCTTGCCCATCACGCCCACGTAGCCGACCAGGTAGCGGCGCCCGCGCTTGAGCGCAGCGTTCGCCGGCAGGATGCGCAGGCGCGTCAGGTCCGGCCCGCTGCGAACCACGAACACGCGCTGCGGCGATCGCCCGCCACGCTCGATCGCGATGCGCCGGTAGGACTCGTTGGTGGCGATCGCGACGTCGGCAGTGCGAAACGTGGCGCGCTCCAGGAAGCACAACAGCCGATGGAAGGAATCGCGCCGCCCGAACTTGGCCTCGTAGAGCTCGGGATTGATGTCGTGATGATCGAACAGGAATTTCTTGCCGAAGATCTTGTAGAAGCGCCCGATCAGGAAAATGGTGTCGGGCGGGTTGCAGGCATGGATCGCATCGAACCCGTGCTCGCGCCACACGCGCAGGGACAGCACAAACTGCGCGAGCAGTGCCCACGCGTATTCCATCGCGTAGCCGAATGCGCCCGCGGCCTCCACCGGCATGGCGTGGCGATAGATAGCGATGCCCTCGATCTCTTCGCGACCCTTTTCGTAGCCGCGCCCCTTCGGGCAGATGATGGACACCTGCATGCCGGCGCGCGCCAGCGTGCGCGCTTCCTGCCACACGCGCCGATCGAATGGGCACGGCAGATTCTCGACGATGATCAGCACGCGGCGGCCGCGCAGGGGGCCGTCCGCAATCACATGGGGGATTGTGTCAGTGATCGCTGTTGCAGCCAGCGTGGTGTCGACTGGCGACCGGGACTCCTCGCGGCGCGCAACGCTGTGCGTCATGGCACCGGGCCGGAGTTGTTGCGGATCGCTAAGGGGTCGGGGCTGCGGTAGGTGCCGGCCGGCCCCGGGGCGACGCGAGTCGTCCCGGGGCCGTGGGGGTTGCCGGCTTTGAAACGCCTTATTGCTTCGGCTTGAGCTCGAGGTCGTTGCGCACGTCCTTCACGCCCGAAACCGAGCGCGCGACCTGCCCGGCGCGGTCTCGCTCCGCGTCGGTGTTCACGAAGCCCGCGAGCTGCACGACGCCGTCGCGCGTCTCGACGTTGATCTGCGTACCCTTGGTGGTCGCGTCGCCGAGGAGCGCGGTCTTCACGCTGGCGGTAAGCGCCGAGTCGTCCACGACTGCACCCGCGGAGCGGTCGGCAACCTGCGTGCCCTGGCCCTGCACCTTGAGATCGTTGCGGACTTCCTTCACGCCGCCAACCGATTTCGCGGCCGCAGTGGCCTGCGTCTTCTCTTCGTTCGTGTCGACGAAGCCGCTCAGCTGCACGACGCCGCGGTAGGTGGTCACGTTGACCTCGCCCGCCTCGACGATGTCGTTGTCGATGAGCGCGGCCTTGACCTTGCCCGTGATGACGCTGTCGTCGATGGTCTCACCGGCGGCGCGTTGCGTGTCGGTGGCGGCGCAGCCGCCGAGCGCGAAGGCCGCGCCGAGCACTAACGCCAGCAGCGGAGAGCGAATGGTGTGTTTCATGAAGTACTACTCCTGCGTAGTTGTGTGTTGATCAGTTCAGGGCTTGGTGATGTCGCGCGCCTCGCGCGCCTGCGACTTGGCCTGCTCGAGCGCCGCGTCCGCGCTGTCCTTGCACGCCTCGCGCTCGGCACCGCTCGACGCCTCGCACTTCTCGATGGCGACCTTGTGCTCGCCCTCGGCCTTGGTCACGGCGAGGTCGTACTGCGCGTCGGCGCCTGCGCCGGCGGCGTCACGCTGCTCGTCGCGCACTTCCTCTTTCGCGTCCTGGACTTCGTCGGTCGCGTCCTGGCTCGCCTCGGCGACCTGCTGGTTGGCGTCGTTCTGCGCCTCAGCCACGTCTTGCTGCGTTTCCTGCGGCGTCTCGCCGCGATTGCAGCCCGTCAATGCGAACAGGGAGATGACCGCAGCGCTCAGCATTAACTTGATGTTCATCAGTCGTTCCTCGATCTGATTGGAAAGATTGCTACCCGAGCGCGCCGCACCCGTGCGAGCGCCGTCGCCCGGAGAAGTGCAAGGCGTATGCCACGCGTTCCGTTGGCTGGTGCGGTGTTTCAGCGGGGCGGCGATGTAGTCGCGGCAGAGTGCCTGACATCGGTGCCGAATCAGCACATTAGGCCGTGCTGTCAGACGAACGCCGACAGGAATGGGCCCGTAATCCTAGGCGCAGATCAGTGGACGCTGCTCCAGTCGGTAACGCTACCAAGTTACAAAACATCCCCTTGGAGGGCTGCACAAATTTCATTGGCCGCAGCCTGGAGAAAAAACTTGCCAGACACGATGGAAAACCCTACCTCGATGCGCCATCCGGAGGGCCTGGGGCCGGTGCTGGGAGTGTCGCCTGCGATGCAGGCGATGTTCGAGCTCATCGAGCGCGGCTCGCCGACTGAGGCCACGGTACTGCTGATCGGTGAGAGCGGTGTAGGCAAGGAGCTGGTGGCCGAGACCATCCACAAGCTCAGCCGGCGCGCCACCGGTCCGTTGATCGCCATCAACTGCGGTTCGATCCCCGCGAGCCTGATCGAGGCGGAGCTGTTCGGCTACGAGAAGGGCAGCTTCACCGGTGCCTCGCGATCGCACGCGGGCGTGTTCGAGCGCGCTCATGGCGGTACGCTGTTTCTCGACGAGATCACGGAGATGCCGCTCGAGATGCAGACCCGGCTGCTGCGCGTCCTCGAGATCGGCAGGTTCTATCGCGTCGGCGGCACGCAGGAGATCACGACGAACTTCCGTGTCATCGCCGCGACCAACCGCGAAATCATCGAGGCGGTGCGTGAGCGGCGCCTGCGTGAGGACGTCATGTACCGGCTCGCAGTATTTCCGATCCGCGTGCCCGCCCTGCGCGATCGCGGCGAGGACACCCTGCTGCTGGCGCGTTACTTCCTGGCGGCGCTGAACGGGCGGACCAGCACCGCCAAGCAACTCTCGGCCGGCTCCGTGGACGCGCTGCGTCGGCATAGCTGGCCGGGCAACGTCCGGGAACTCAAGAATGCCGTCGAACGGGCCTTCATCCTTTCGGACGAAGTGGTGGACCTTGCGCCGAACATCCTCCCGCGGCTAGATTCCCCGGGATCCGGCGAAACCGACAGCGAAGGCGTGCTGCTCGCGGTGGGCTCACGGCTCGACGAGGCCGAGCGCTCCCTGATCGAGGCGACGCTCGAGCATTTCGACGGCAATAAGCGGCGCACCGCGGAAGTTCTCGGTTGTAGTCTGAAAACCCTGTATAACAAGCTGCACCGGTACGCGCGCGAGAGCGCGCCGGCGCCCCCTTGAAGGGGTGAGGAATGACATGGCATGGCGCGAGTGTTGATTGCAGACGACCACGCGCTGGTGCGGGCCGGTCTGAAGCAATTCCTGGTCGAGGACCGCAGCATCACGGCCGTGGGCGAAGCAGCCACCGGCCGCGAGACGCTGGAAAAGTTGCGCAGCGAAGACTGGGACCTCGTGATCCTGGACATCGGCATGCCCGACCGCAGCGGCATCGACATCCTGCAGCAGATCCGCGCGGTGCACGATCGCACCCGCGTGCTGGTGCTGAGCGGATTCCCGGAACGACAGTACGCGCTCAACGTGCTGCGCGCCGGCGCGAGCGGCTTCATCGAGAAGACCAGCCCGCCGGAGGAAATGCTGCGCGCGGTGCGCGCGGTGTTGCATGGGCGGCGCTACGTGAGCGCGACACTCGCCGAACAGCTGGTGGGCGAGCTCGACAGCGACAGCGACAAGCCACCGCACTCGCGGCTCTCCGAGCGCGAGTTCCAGGTGTTCTGCAAGCTGGCGGCCGGACGTGCGGTGTCGCAGATCGCGGGCGAGCTGTGTCTCAGCGTCAAGACCGTGAGCACCTATCGCAGCCGCATCCTCGAGAAGATGAACTTCCAGACCAACGCCGACCTCACCTCCTACGCCCTGCGCAACGGCTTGATCAATTGATGCACGCTCACCCCTGAGGTGAGAGACCTGCGAGTCGCGTGACCTGTCCAGGTCACGCGGCCGTCAACCCCGACGATTGTGTTCTCAACGGAGCGCCGCGCATCAGCGCGACCAATCCATGCGTTCATCTCCGGAGTTCCTCATCGCCTGATCGGTGTCTCTGTCCGGCAACTACTTCCGTTGCCGCGCAAGGCTTACAGCATGCAACTGCGTAAGAAGTGGAGATCGCGCTCACAAGTGACTGAACGCTCGTCGCGAACGCGCGTGGCATACGAGTTGCTCTCTTCCTCACACGCATGCCGCCAACCGGTGTCATGCCATTTCAAGCCCTGGAGGTAACACATGAACTGGGATCGAATCGAAGGCAACTGGCAGCAGGCCAAGGGCAAGGTGAAGCAGCGCTGGGGCAAGCTCACCGATGATCAGCTCGCCGTCATCAACGGCCAGCGCGACATTCTCGCCGGGAAGCTGCAGGAAGCCTACGGGCTCAGCAAGGACGAAGTGGATCGCCAGATCCGCGACTGGGAACGCTCGTTTGTCGACACGGACGTCGAGGCCGACACGCGCTCCGGGGCTCGCACCGAGCCCACCCGGCGCAGCTAACCCGTGGCACCCACGGCGCCGCGCGGGGTCTCTCCCGACCCGCCGGCGCCGGACTGCTCGGCGAGCACACTCGCGAGCGGCACTTCCACCCGTATCTCCGTTCCGCCGTGCTCGCGCGCGAGCGCCTGCCAGCGTCCGCCGAGCGCCTGCGCGCGCTGACGCATTCCCGACAAGCCGTGGCTGAAGCCCAGCAGCTTCTCGTCCTGTGGCAACCCACTCCCGTTATCGCGAATGCTGAGAATGAACAGGTCGTTCTGCATGCTGACCTCGAGCTCGGCGGCGGTCGCCTGGGAATGCTTGAGGATGTTGGTGAAGGACTCCTGCGCGACGCGGAACAGCGCGATGGAGGCTTCGCTCTGCAGCTGCAGCTCTTCCGCGGGCAGGTTGTCCGTGCAGGTGAGTCCCGCACGCAGGCAGGTCTCCTCGAATTGCCAGCGCAGCGCGGAGAACAGCCCCATGCTGTCGAGCAGCGTCGGGCGCAGGCTCTCGACGATCCGGCGCTTGAGGTCGACGCCGCGATCGAGGGCCTCCTGGATGCGCTCGAAGCGCAGCTCGAGCTCCGGGTCGGCAGCGCGCAGGCGCCGCCGCAACCACGCGACATCCATCTTGGTCGCCACCAGCAAGCCGCCCAGCGAATCGTGCAGCTCGCGCGCCAGCGCCTGCTTCTCGCGCTCCGCCACGTTCTGCAGGTAGCTCGACAGTGTTGCGAGCTCGGTCGTGCGCGCTTCGACCAGCTGTTGCAACTCCGATGCCTCGCGGCTGCGCCGCCGCATCTCGCGGAACAGGAACATGCCGAGCCACACCAGCAGCACCACATTGAGAAGCGCCGCGCCCGCCATCGCCCAGCGCGTGGTGCGCAAGTCCTCGAGCCAGCGCGTGAGCGTGATGATCAGGCGCTCCGATTCCGCGACGTCGAGCTTGCGCACGGCATCGCGCAGGGCGTTCGAAGTCCTGAGCCCGGTTCCGTTGCGGATGTACACGGCTGCAGCAGCCATGCCCTGAGAGCCGTAGAGCTCCAGTCCGTGCTTGAGCTGCGCTGAGGCGCTCGACGGCCAGCTTGTCGAGCAGTGCCACCGAGGCGGCGCCGCCGGCGACTCCATCGCGGGCGTAGCTCCTGGAGAGCTCGCGCAGTACCGCGCCGATGCGCGGCAAGGCGCTGCGCAGCAGCTCGAGCTGAGCGGGATCCTCCGACAACAGGAAGCCGCGCTGGCTCCCCTCCGCTTCGCTCATCAGGCGCCTGAATTCCATCAGTGACTTCTGCCGGTCCTGCGTGCGGGTGATGCGCACACTCAGGTCGGTCAGGTGCTCGTAGCGACCCTCGAACAGCACCACCAGGCCCGTCAACACCGCGGCGAGCAGGAGCATCGGGACCAGCACTTTGCGGGTATCGCGGGCGAACATGTCAGGCGGATTCCGAAAGTGAGGCTGTGAGCATAGTCCTACATGGACTCCCGCGCAGGGCCGACGGCGTCACTGTATGCCTTGCCGCATCTTGCCGCGTACGTTCCGCCGGTGCAGTCATCCCGAGCTGGAGAAGTTCATGCTTCATTACGCAGTCGTGTTCTTCATCATCGCGCTGATCGCGGCACTGTTCGGCTTCGGCGGCATCGCCGCCGGCGCGGCGGGCATCGCCAAGATCCTCTTCATCCTGTTCCTCATCGGCGCCGTCGTGGCGTTCGTGATGAGCATGGCACGAAGAGCCTGAGCCACGCGGGCCCAGCGCCTGCACTACTTCCCGGGAGCACGTCATGGAAACCACCTTCGAGAAAACGGCAGAACATCCCCGCGACAACGGCAACAATGCCGAGACCGCGCGCGCCGCGCGCGCCACGCGCAGACAGGCTGCCACCACCTCGGAATGGCGTGATCTGGTCGCCGATGTCGAAGACCTGCTGAAAAAGGTCGCCAACGTGGGCGATGCTGAAATCGCCCAGGTGCGCGACCGGCTGCAGAAGACGCTGGCGAGCGCCAAGAGTTCCGCTGCCGCCGGCGCACGCCGCGCGCGCGTGTACGCGCAGGATGCCTCCACGGCCACGGAGGATTATGTGCGCGAGAGCCCCTGGACCGCGGTCGGCCTCGCCGCCGCCGTCGGCGTGTTGATTGGATTCATTGCTTCGCGGCGCTGACGCCGCGTTGACCGCGTGACCTCGATCACGTCGCTTTCCCGTCTGGTGCCGTTTGTATTGCGGCATCTGGATGCCTACACCGAGATCGCCGAAAAGGATGCGCAGGAAGCGCTATCGGCTCTGGCCAGGCGTGCCGCGTTGACAATGATTGCCTTCGCGGCGGCGCTCGTCTCGGTGTTGATGGCCTGCATAGGGATCATTGCAGTCACGTGGGACGGACCCTACCGCGTCCTGGTCCCGGTCGCACTCGCGACCGTGTTTGCGGCAGTGGCCGCATGGAGCAGGATCGCGGCAAGGCGGCACCGGGCGGGAAATCCGACGCTGCTCGCGGGCGTGCGTGCCGAAATCGTCAAGGATCGCGCGCTTCTCGAGCGCGCGATCGCGCCGCTGGGCCCGGTCCGTGAGCGCGCCGCCTGAGCGGTTGAGCGCGGAGGCCAGGCTGGAGCGCGACCGCGCCCTGATCGAATCCCTGCTCGTGCAGCAGCGCGCTTTCCCGCGCAGCCGCACCATGCGCGTGTTGCTCGCCGGCCGCGGAAAGGTCGGGCTCACGCTCGCGACCGCCGCGCTGCTCGCCTTCCGTCCGCAGGCAGGACTGCGCGTACTGCGCTGGATGCCCGCGGCACAGACCTTGCTGCGCTACCTGCGCTGACAATTGTCAGCTGTGCGCCGAACCTGACGACCATCCTCGGAGGACACGACATGCATGCTGAAACCAAACCGGACGGCGCATTGAGCGCCGTCGACGACATCCGGCGCCGCGCCCGCGCCCGCCTCGAGTCCGGCGCCGTGACGCCGAGCTACGACGCCGATCTGCCGCAAGTGCTCAAGCTGCTGAACGAAGCACTCGCCACCGAGATCGTCTGCACACTGCGCTACCGCGCTCACTACTTCATGGCGGGCGGCGTGCTCGCGGAATCCATCAAGAAGGAATTCCTGCAGCATGCCCTGGAAGAGCAGGCGCACGCGGACCAGATCGCCGAGCGCATCACGCAGCTGGGCGGCGAGCCGGACTTCGACCCGCAGACCCTGACGGCGCGCAGTCACGCCGAATATCGCGTGGGCAAGTCGCTGGTCGAGATGATGGAGGCGGACCTGATCGCGGAGCGCATTGCGATCGAATCGTATCGGGAAATGATCCTGTTCCTGGGCCAGAAGGATTCGACCTCGCGCCGCATGCTGGAGGAGATCCTCGCCAAGGAGGAAGAGCACGCCGAGGAGCTGCGCAGCATGCTGGAAGACGTGCGCACGGTCCTCGGCGAAGCGGGTCGCAAGAAACCTGCCGACGGCGGCTGAGCGCACGTCCGGCCGCCGCCGCAGTGCGCGAGTGTCAGCTCGCGAGAGTGGTGTGCCCGGATTTGCCCAGCACGTAGGCTTCGAGCGGCTCCGGCTCACCCCATTGATCGAAGGTCTGCACGCTGGCCTCGCTCTTGGTGGTGGCAATGCCGCGCGCGTATTCCAGCGCATCGTCGCGGGTCTCGAAGTCGGCGAGCGGCTTCTCGAGCGCCGCATCGCAGACCTCCCAGCGTCCCTGCATCGAGTGCTTCACGGTGAGCACGGTCTTGTGTGACTGGCCATCCTGGTTGACTTGAGGTTGCATGTCGTCTCCGTTTTTCCGGGGTCGCCACTGACTTCAGGGCCGGGAGCGATCGGGCGACGATCGATCCTCCCGCACTCGGCGACGGATCACGCTGATCTGTCCATCCTCTTCCAAATGCGCGACCTTCACGTCCACGATGCGCTCCACGCCCTGCAGACGCAACCGGCTCTTCAGATCCTCCAGCGTGAGCATCTCGCGCCGCAGGTTCTCACGTCCACGCGCCCGTTGCGGATCAGGACCAGGGCTTGCGGCGCCACCAGCCGCGCGACGCGCGGCGATTTCGACGACAGCCAGTCGAGCAGCCAGTTCCAGCCGACGATCGTCGACACGAGGATCAATCCCTCGGTAATCGAGCGGTACTCGGCGGCCATTGCGTTTTGCGAAGCGTCCGCGATGAGCACCAGCAGCAGCACATCCGCGATGCCGACCGCGCCCACGTCGCGGCGCAGGACCAAGCGAAAGATCAGGAACAGGAACCAGTAGACGGCCGATCCGCGCAGGATGATTTCGGCGATCGGCACATGGATTCCGAACAGCGCTTCCGAGTCCATTGGCCCGTCCGTCGACGATGTATTTGTCGATATCCATCACATCAGGAAGTGTGCAATCGCCATGCCACGCCGCACCGGCGCTGTCGCTCGCACACGGCGCCTTATTCACCGCGTGCTTGCAGAAATTGCCGGATCGCTCGCAAACCTTGCGCGCGGGCGCGCTCCTGCACCGCAGACGACGGTCATTGCCGCCTTTTCGGGCGTGGCACAGCGATTGCAACTGACCATTCCGGAGAGGAACAGGAAGGGCCGGGAAAAAACTGGAAGGTGACAGTCGGATGAAGACTCGAGCCTGCTGCGCGGCTCTCGTGATGCTCATGGTCCAGTCGGACGACAGGCTGACGCGCACCTGTTGCAGCGGAGGAGAAATCATGGCGAGCCCGGCTTCGGCCTTCCTTGCTGTCCCGGCACCGATCGAAACCACGCGCTGCGATGACGCGCAACTCGCCGCGCAAGTACTCGCGGGCCTGGCGGAATCGCCGAAGCGCATCGATCCCGTATGGTTCTACGACGAGCGCGGCGCGGCGCTCTTCGATCGCCTGTGCGCGCTGCCGGAGTACTACCTGACGCGCGCCGAGCTCGCCCTCATGGATGCGCACGCGTCGGACATCGCTGCGCTCATCGGGCCGGTCGCGGCGCTGATCGAGTTCGGCAGCGGCACGAGCGTGAAGACCCGCGTGCTGCTCGACGAGCTGGAATCCCCCGTGGCCTACATGCCGGTCGACGTTGCACGCACGCCCCTGGTGGCCGCATCACGCGCCCTCGCGGCGCGCTTCCCCGACATCGCGGTGCTGCCGGTGTGCGCGGATTTCACCCGGCCCGTCGCCTTGCCCGAAGAGCTCGCCGACGTCAGGCGTCGCGTGGTCTATTTCGCAGGCTCCACGCTCGGCAATTTTCGTCACGACAAGGCGGTAGAGGTCCTCGGCCTCATGCGCGAGCTGGCGGGCCCGCAGGGCGCCGTGCTGGTGGGAGTCGATCTCGCGAAATCTCCGGCTGTCATGGAGCGCGCCTACAACGACTCCGCCGGCGTGACCGCGGAGTTCAACCGCAACGCGCTCACACACATGAATAACCGCCTCGGCACCGACTTCGACGTGCGCCGCTTCGTGCATCGCGCCGTGTGGGTTGATTCCGAGCAGCGCATCGAAATGCGTCTGCGCAGCCTGTGCGAACAGGCGGTGCACTTGCAGGGGCAGGAAATCTCCTTCGGCAGGAACGAAGAGCTCGTCACCGAGTATTGCCACAAGTACTTGGCGGAGCAGTTCACGGCGATGGGTCGGGCCGCGGGGCTCAACCCAAGAGAGCAATGGACTAACGAGCAATGGGGGTTTAGCGTGCAGCTGCTCGAGCCTGACACCGGCGAGTGCCGGCCGCTCGAGGCCGAAGGGGATATAGAAACAGAAGCGCGGTCGACCTGCAGGATCGCTTTTTAGGGTTCCAACGTAGTTCCCACTCCACCATCGGAGGTGTTCCATGAGTTTTATCATTTGGCTGGTCATTGGCGGTCTGGTCGGCTGGCTCGCCAGCGTCGTGATGAAGACCGATGCCCAGCAAGGCGTAATCCTTAACATCGTGGTCGGCATCATCGGCGCCCTGCTGGGCGGCTGGCTGCTGAGCCCGCTGTTCGGGACTGCGACGATCAATCAGGGCGACTTCAGCCTGAGCGGGCTGCTGGTCTCGTTCCTCGGGGCCGTGATCCTGCTCGCGGTCGTGAACCTGATTCGCCGCGGTAGCGCGCGGTAGATCCCGCTCCCAGGCACGCGGCACGCGATCCGTGCCGCGTGCGCTTTTTCCCCTTGAAGCGCTTGAAGCGCCTGGCGCGCGTGGCAACGCGCGGCTAGGCCCTGCGAGCGACAGGCCGGACGCGCGTGCGCGAAGCACGCAGGCGTTGGTGGCGTGCACGGCGCGGTGCGATGGCCCGGCCGCCGCGATGTTTCTCGTCGAGGCTCTCGCGCAACAACGCCATCAGAAGCTGATCGCGCCCTTCCAGATGCGCGCGACATGGCGCGACGAGGAGTGTTGCGCGGCGGGAACTCAGGACCCGCTGCTGTGCGCGGCGCTGCCGTGATCCTGCAGGTCTTTCAGCATCGACAGATGCTTCTTGAGCGTCGGCAGCGTGTCGCCGGCCAGCGCCTTGATTTCCGGGTTTGCGCTGCTCGCCTGGGTTCGCTCGAAGAGCGCAATGGTCTTCTGATGCGCTTCGCTGCCGGCCTTGAGGAATTGCGCGTCGAACTGCTCGCCCTCGAGCTTCTGCAGCTTGCCGTACAGCTCCTTGCGCTCCGGGCTCGGCTCCTTGGGCAGCGCGACTCCGTACTGCGTGCCGATGCGGCTCAGCTCGGCGTTGAGCGACTGGTGCTCCTTCTCGAGCTGCGCGGCGGCGGTGCGCAGCTGCGGGTTGGCGGCCTTCTTCTGCGCCAGCCCGACTTCCTGCACTTCCGCGATGCCGCCCTTGAGCGCCGTTTCGATGAACGTCTTGTCGTCCGGCGACAACGTCGCCGCGTCATCGCCTGCGACTGCGTGCAAGCCGGCCACCATGCCGAGAAGCAATGCGATGGCGCCTGTCATCGAGGTGATCTGGGCGAGTCGAGTGCGCGAGCTTAGCGGAGTCATAAAACGTCTCCTGGAGTGGCCCTCGAAAAGGAGCACGTTTCATGCCAGCTTCAGCGCGCCGCGAGGCGCGCCAGGACCGCCCCGGCGCGCCTGCGGGCCGCTCGTGGTGCAGGAAAACAACAGCGCGCGCGGCGTGCGCTGTACAAAGAGCAGTCGCGCTCTGTAAATCCTTCTCTCACCTCCAGCGTGGCTGCTCCGCGCACGCCTAACGAACAGGAACCGGTCCGCGGCCACGCAGTCACAACGCCGACGCGCACCGCGAGCCGTCACCAATGTCCATGGACTGGAACGCCGAAATCGCCGTCATCGCACGGATTGCACTCGCCATGTTGCTGGGCGGCATCATCGGCATCGAGCGCGAAGCAGCCAATCGACCCGCCGGCTTTCGCACCCACATGCTGGTCTGCGCGATGGCCGCGATGCTGGTCGGACTCACGGAGCCGCTGCTCGATCTCGGCCGCCGGCACGCAGGCAACGCCCATCTGACCCTCGATCCGCTGCGTATCGTCGAGGCGGTGGTGACCGGTGTGAGCTTCCTCGGTGCCGGCACGATCTTCCGGCGCGGCGGCACCAGCCAGGTGGAAGGACTGACCACCGCCGCCTCGCTCCTCATCTGCGCCACGGTCGGCATCGCGGTGGGAGCGCGCCGTTACGTGCTGGCCGTGAGCGTCACGCTGCTGATCCTGCTGGTGCTACGTGGTCTGTGGTTCGCGGAGAGCCGTGCAAAGTTGCGAGCTGCAGCTCAGCCGTCACCGGCAGATGATCGGAAGCCAGGCGCGCCGCCGCCGAGCGATGTGCGCGCACCGTGAGCAGCGCGTTGCGTGGGCGCACCCAGATGCGGTCGAGCGCCAGGAACGGCGCGAGCGCAGGAAAGGAGCGCACTGCCGGCGGACGGCCGAAGCACGCGTGCAGCCAGCGCAGCGGCCGGCCGAGCGGCAGCCATTCGTTGATGTCACCCAGCAGGAAAACCGGCTGCCCCGGCGCGCCTTGCGCCACGATACTGAGGATGCGCCGCATCTGGTGACGCCGCTCGCCCGGCGTGAGACCGAGATGCGTGACGATGACACGAGTCGTGACGCCTTTGATGTCGAGCTCGACGTCGAGCGCCCCGCGCGGCTCCCGCCACGAGAAGCTCAGATCGTGACGCCGCACCGTGAGCACGCGATGGCGCGTCAGAAGCGCGTTCCCGTAGTGACCCATGTGGCGCACGATGCGCAAGCCGGCGATCGCCGCCATGCCGGTGGAGCGCGCCAGGTAATCGAGCTGCAGCGAAGCGGGACTCGGCCCCGGGCTGTTGTCGACTTCCTGCAGGCCGACGGGATCGCAATCGAGCTCGCCGATCACGCGTGCGACGCGTCCTGGATCGCAGCGCCCGTCGCCGCCGACGCAGCGGTGGATGTTGTAAGAGCCGATCCGCAGAAGTTGCAGGCGGCCAGGGTCGGGGGGCGAGTCAGGCGCGGGCGGATGCATGCGTTCGATTGCGCGCTGCAGCCAGCGGCGCACGAGCAGCGTGGCCGTGACGAGCGCGACGACCACGGCGCCCACGATCCAGAAGTTGACCTGGCTCGGATCGCGCAATGCGATCTGCAGCTGATCGCCGAACACCGTGGCCGCGAGCGTTCCGGGCAGCATGCCGAGCGCCGTGCCGATCGTGAAGTCGAGCAGCGGGATGCGGATGGCGCCCGCCACGATGCCCTCGATCGTGAACGGCGCCAGCGGCACGAGGCGCAAGGCGCGTCATCGCCACGACACCGCGCCGGCGCAACACATCGAGGATGCGGCTCGAGTTTGGGCCCCGCCAGCCGGCGCACCGTGCTGCGATCCATGCGCGTGCCGAGCCAGTAGGTGAAGAGGGCGGAGATCAGGATGCCCGGCCATCGAGTACGCGAAGCCGAGCCAGGGACCGAAGGCGACCACCGCGAACAGCGTGATGATGGGGCGCGGAAACATGACCAGTGCGGCAGGTGTGAACGCGATGAGCACGAGCAACGGCGCCCAGGCGGTATCGCCGAAAGCGCGCGCCCATTGCGTCACGCGATCGGCGCGCGATCCTCGCCCGCCGGCGTGAAATGCCAGATGCCCGTCAATGCGGCGACGATGAGTACCGTGGTCGCGAGCTTGAGCCAGCGCATGCCATGCAGGCGTGCCGGCGAGCGCGGCGCGAACTGCCCGATCAGCTTCTCGAGGCTCACCGGTTGTTCGGGATCGGCGATGCTGGCGAGGCTCACCAGCGCTTCCGGTACGGTGGAATTTTCGAGCGACTTGAGCGCGCGCGCCGGTGTGCCGAGGCGATCGATCGCGGCACCGATCGACCCCTGCGCAGCGATCTCACGCGACATCTCCTGCGGCGTGACACCGACGTGCTCGGCGAGCAGCCGGTCGCGAAAGCCGTGAATCGCCTCGACCAGGTCGGGACGGCCACGCGCCTCGAGCGTGAGATCGCACTCGCTGTCGAGACCCATCGAGCGGTTGCTGAAATTGGCCGAGCCGACGCGCAGCCACTCGTCATCGACGATCATGACCTTGGAGTGGACGTCGATGCAGGTGCCGTCCGCGAGACCGTCGATGAAGGGGTAGTAGACGTGGAGCCGGCCGTGGCGATCCGCCTGCTGCAGCCGGTCGATCAGGTTGCGCCGCAGGTTCTGCATGGTCAGCTCTTCGAGCCAGCCATGGCTCAGGAGCCGCAGCACCACCACGATTTCGGGGCCGGCGGGCTCGGCCAACCGCGCCACGAGCGCCTCGCCGAGCGCGTGGGCGGTGAAATACTGGTTCTCGATGAAGATGTAGCGCTGCGCGGCCGCGATCATATCGAGATACAACGCCTCGACCTCGCGCACCGCCGGCTGCGGGTCGCCCGCGGGCAGCGTGCGCGAGATCGCGATCGCGGCATCGGTCGCCTGTGGCTCGATCGCGGACGGCCACGGATCGGCCGGCCTGCGCGGCGCGGACAAGGCCCGGCCCGTCGCCAGCCGCCAGCGCTCACGCGCGAGCTCACCGAGCACACGCGCCGCGGCGCCGTCGACCATCATCATCACGTCGTGAAACGGTGGATAAGGCGCATCATCCGCCTTGCGCCGTTCCTCGGTGGCGCAGTGCGCGCAGGTGTCCCAGCGCCGCGCCGTGAGATCGAGACCGCCACAAAAGGCGACGCGATCGTCGATCACGATCACCTTCTGGTGATGGCAGGCGGCGACGGGGTGAGTGTTGTCGTAGCGGATGCGCACTCGCCGATGCGGTTTCCAGCCGAGGCCGTACACCGGCGGAAACTCGCGATCGGTCCCGAAGATCATCGGGTAGTCCCAGATGAGCACGCGCACGTCCAGGCTGCGACGGCGGCGCACCAGTCCATTCAGAAAATCTCCCAGGCGGAGCCACTCGCCCTGGTGCTCGTCGAAGCTGAGACCGCGTGCGGCTGTTGAAGTCCCACGCCAGGATCAGGATCGAGTGACGAGCGCGCTCGGCGGCCGCGGCGAAGGCGTTGAAGTATTCCTCGCCATCCACCAGCAGCGCCACGCGCTCGGCATGCGCCGCGCGCCAGCAGTTTTCGCCCGGTCGCAGCAGGCTCTTGACGGTAATGCCGCCGTCGGGCACGGGCGCGCCCTTGCTCAGCGGCCGCCCGCCGCCAGGTACAACGGCTGCACGCGTGGCAGCAGGGCCTCGAGATCCTTGATGCGGGACTGACCCGACGGGTGAGTGCTCAGGAATTCCGGTGTGCCTCCGCTGGAAGCGACCCGCTCCATCTTGCGCCACACTTCGATCGCGGCGCGCGGATCGTAGCTTCGATCGTGCCATCAGCTCGAGCCCGATGCGATCGGCCTCGGCTTCCTGTTCGCGGCTGTGCGGCAGCTGGAAGGTCACCGTGGCGACCATGTTGGCGAGATCGAGCGTGCCCTGCCCGACCCCGGCCACCGCCGCCGCGCCCGTGAGCGCGATCTGCTGCGCGTAGGCGCGCGAGGCCCGTTCGCGGCTGTGCTCGCGCAGTGCATGCGCCATCTCGTGCCCGATGACCGCGGACAGCTCGTCGTCGTTCAGGTCGAGCCGCTCGATGAGACCGGTGTACACCATGATCTTGCCGCCCGGCATGCAGTACGCGTTGAGATCCTTGGTGGACTGCACGTTCACTTCCCAATTCCAGTTGACGGCGTCGGGACGGAAAACGCGCGTCTGCGGGATCAGGCGGTTGGCGATGCGGCGCACGCGCTCGACCTGTTTCGGGTCCTTGTTGAGCACGCCCTTTTCACGCGCCTTGGCGAGCTCCTGCGCATACGCCTGCGCCGCGGCCTGATCGATCTGCTCGCTGGAGAGCAGCATCTGCTGCTTGCGATCCACACCGACCGCACCGGGCGCCGTGGTCTGCACCGTGCTGCAACCGGCGCTGACGGCGAAGAGCGCGCAGATGCCGGCTTTCACGATCCATCTCATCGACATACGAACTCCTCCGCATGACTACACCTGAGGCTCCGTGAATGAGACAGCGCGCACCCACTCAAGGGTTCCCGTCTCCGCGTAGGAGTACTCCGACGAATTGCATTGACTTCCAAACGGCAGGCAGTTTCTGCCAACACGCCGTCCGCGGCGCGCGCAAGCTGCTGATTCGGACCCGCAGATACGCCATCAAGGCTGGCACGGCGCGCGCAATATTTCTGCGCAAGAGAGCGGTAATGGAAGGCTAGATGTTTCAGGAATCGATGTTCGTCGCCGTCAAGCTGCTGTTCGCCGCATGCGTGGTAGCGCTCGCGGCGGCCGTGCTGCTGACGCGGGTGGCCTGCGCCCGACTGGTCGCACAGAGCGACACCTGGACAGATCCGCGGGCGCCGAGACAGAGACGCCGGCGGCCGCGGAATGGAATTCCCCCTCTGCAAACAGGAGTGCGAAATGTCCACGCCCAATCCCGTTGACCCTTACCCGAGAACCAAGCGCGAGCGCGAGGACGAAGAGAAGCGCCGGCGCGACGTCCCGGAGCGGCCGGACAAGTCCCGCACTCCGGAGGACGGCGAAACCGAAGAAGACTGGGTGCCCAAGACCCCGTACGGAGCCTGAGCCCCATGGCGCAATGTGAAGTCTGCGGCAACGACTATGACAAGTCGTTCCAGGTAGTGATGAACGGCAAGACTCACACCTTCGACAGCTTTGAGTGCGCGCTGCATCGGCTGGCACTCAACTGCTCGCGCTGTGGCTGCCGCATCTCGGGCCATGCGCTCGAGTCCGCCGGAAACTTCTACTGCTGCGCGCATTGCGCGCGCGAAGCGGGCGTCGAGGGTCTGCGCGACCGGATCGACTGAAATGCGCTCAGGCGTCGCGAAACGCCTGCGGGTTGAGCTCGTGCTTGCGTAGCAGCTTGTAGAACTCCGAGCGATTGCGCTCGGCGAGGCGCGCCGCCTGCGCCACGTTCCCCTGCGTCATCTGCAGCAGATTCACCAGGTACTCGAATTCGAAATGATCGCGCGCCTGCGCAAACGGCAGGAACTCGCGCGGCTTGCTGCGTAGCGCCGCCTGCACCAGGGTCGCCGGGAGGAGCGGCGTGTTCGCGAGCACCACGCATTGCTCTACCACGTTGCGCAGCTGCCGGATGTTGCCCGGCCAGGGCGCGGACACCAGCAGCTCCACTGCCTCGGCCGAGAAACCCGTGACCGCGACGGCGGCGTCCGAAAGCTTGGCGCGCACCGCGCTGAGGAAATGCACGGCCAGCAGCGGGATGTCTTCGCGGCGCGCCGCCAGGGCCGGAATTTCCAGCGCGACCACGTTCACCCGGTAATAGAGATCCTCGCGGAAGCGCCGCTCGCTGACGGCGAGCTCGAGATTCTGGTGGCTGGACGCGATCACGCGCACGTCCACGCTCACCGGCTCGGTGGCGCCCACCGGCCGTACCTCGCGCTCCTGCAACACGCGCAGCAGCTTCGCCTGGAATGCGAGCGGCATGTCGCCGATCTCGTCGAGCAGGAGCGTCCCGCCATGCGCGGACTGGATCAGCCCGACGCGGCTGTCGTTCGCACCCGTAAACGCACCCTTGCGGTGACCGAAGAACTCAGACTCGAACAGCGCTTCCGGGATGGCGGTGCAGTTCACCGCGACGAATGGCTGCGTGTTGCGACGGCTGGCGCGATGCACGGCGCGCGCGAGCAGCTCCTTGCCGGTGCCGCTCTCGCCCTGGATCAGGAGGCTCGAGTCGGTCTGCGCGACCTTGCGCGCCGAGCCGAGGAGCGATTCCATCAGCGGACTGCGCGTGATGATCTCGGCGCGCCAGGCGTCATCGTCGCTGCTCTCCGCGCCCATGCTGCCCGAGGCGCGCAGCGCCTTCTGGATCGTCGCCGTGAGCTGCTCGCTGTCGAAGGGCTTGGTGAGGTAGGCGAACACGCCGCGCTGCGCGGCGCCCACGGCGTCCGGAATGGTGCCGTGCGCGGTGAGGATGATCACCGGCAGCGTCGGGTGCTGGCTGTGGATCGCATCGAACAGCGCCATGCCGTCCATGCCGCTCATGCGCACGTCGGTGATGACGGCGTGCGGACGAAAGCGCGGCACGGCCGAGAGCGCCTGGCGGCCGCTTTCCGCGGTCTCGGTGAGCCAACCCGCGCGCTGCAGCCGGATGGCGAGCAGCCTCAGCAGCTTCACGTCATCGTCGACAATGAGAATACGGGCCGACTCGCGCACTGCGTTCACCGCCCGGGCCCGTTGTCCCGGTTCTTGATCTGCTCCTCGAGTGACTTGAGGGCATCGAGCTGCTGCTCGAGCTTGGCGCGTTGTGCGCGCTCGGCGTCCAGCTCCTGGCGCGTACTCTCCAGGCGCCCCGCGATCTCCTGGCGCTTCTGCTGCTCGGCGCCGAGTTGCCAGGTGAGGTCCCGGAATTCCTCGGTGTCAGTGCAGTTGCGCGCTGCGCCGGCAAGGTTCGCAGATAACACCTCGGCGAGGGCCTTGCTGGAGGGATCCGCCGGAGTACTCGAACTCAACTGCGCCAGCAGGCGCGCTGCGCCTTCGGGATCGTAGACCGGGGAGTTGTATTGCGCGAGCAGCAATGCCAGGCGCAAGTCGCGCTCGCCCGAGGGTGGCGCGCTTTCCAGCGCGCCTTTCTCGGCCAGCAGCGTTGCCACGTCCGCCTGCCGCAGCATCACCGCGTACGTGGCCAGCGATTCGAGCTGGGGCTCGCGGCACTGCGCGGCCGCGGGTTGCGAGTCCGGCTCGTGGGGCGCGGATCGGCAGGCACCGATCAGGGCGAGCGCCGCACCGGTCACCAGCCAGCACGCCGTCGCGCGCACGTCAGGCCGCCTGGGATTGCGGGAACCGCACGCGCACACAGGCGCCGCGGCCGAGCGGCGAATCGCAGATTTCGATCCGTCCATCGTGTGCTTCCACATACTGTTTTGCGATGGTGAGCCCAAGGCCGGTCCCCTGCACGTGTCCCACGTACGGAGCGCGCCCCTGGTAAAAAGGTTCAAAGACACTGGTCCGTTCGTCGGGGTCGATGCCGGGTCCGTCGTCAGCCACCTCGAGCGTGACCTGGTCGCCCTCCGCCGCGAGCGACACGGCGATCGTGCCGTGCTGCGGAGTGTACTTGATGGCATTGGAGAGCAGATTGTCGACCACGGTTCTCAATTGGTTGACATCTCCCGACACGCTGGCGGGGACCAGACGCGCATCGACACGCAGATCCTTCGCGGTGCGACCCAGGCTGTGCTGGTCGATCGCGCTGCGCACGAGGTCATCGAGCGCGACGCGGGCCACGCGCGGCGGCTCGGGTGGCCGATTCTGGTTCTTGCCGAACTGCAGCAGGTCTTCGATCAGTCGCTGCAGGTGCTGGCCGCTCTCGCGCATGATCTGCGCGATTTCACGCTGCTCGTGATTGAGGTGTGCCGCGTCCTCGTCGAGCAGCAGCTCGGAGCCTTCGCGGATCGTAGTGAGGGGCGTCTTGAGCTCGTGCGAGATACGCCGCAGGAAGAGCGCTTTCTGCTCCTCGAGTTCGAGAATGCGCCGCCGCAGCTGATCCAGGCTGCGGCCAAGTTCCTCGACGTCCTGCGGCCCGCTCACCTGCACCTCTTCGGCGAATCTGCCCGCCCCCAGCCGCCGGATCTGTGCGTCGAGTTGGCGCAGCGGCCGCGCAATCAGTACGGCGAATACCAGTCCGAGCAGCACCGCGACCGGTACCGCGGCCGCCGCCTGCAACACCAGCGTTCGCTGCAAGGTCGCCGACTCGTCGCGCGCCTTGTTGGCGTGACGCGCGATGAGCTCGCTGCTCTCCGCGAGGATCGCGCGCGCCTGGCCATGCAGCAGCGCCCACTGATCTGCGGTGCGTGGCAGGCTCACGCTCGCCGCCGCCATTCCGCCGGGCGCGACCAGCATGTGGTTCAGGGCGTCTTCGGTCGCAATGAGCTTGCGCAGCTCCTCCTTGAGCGCCTCGCCGAGATCCAGGCTCATGAGGTGGCGCGCGGCGGAGTCGAAGCCCGTGCGCGAGGAGATGTAGTTCAGGTAGAAGTCTCGATCGCCCAACACCTGGTACTGGCCGAAGCTGCGCTCCATGCCGGTTAGATGCTCGATGAGGGCACGGCTCTCGTGCGTGGCGGTTTCGGCATCGAGCACGGCCTGGCGATTGCGCTGCGCCAGCCGGTCCACCTGCACCACCGCCGTGATGACCGCCGCCATCAACGGGATCGCGACCGCGGCGAACCCGAGCAGCACGAGCCGCACGATCGAGCGCGGCCTGAAAAACCGGCGGCTCAAGCGCCGCACTCCACGGTGCGGGAGGTGTACGCATTTGGTGACACTGTACGAAAGCCTTTATTTCCCGGGGAAAACGCTCGTTCGAGCCGGCCCGGCCGCCAGCGGCGTTGTCATCCGACAACACTCCGGAGGAGCGGTGCCGGGTCACACGCGGCTGCTGACGGCATAACTACTTGAACACTAACGCGAACGCAACGTTGGCACGCATGATGCTTCATCTCCGCCCCGTCGCTCGTTGGGGTCTCCCCAGGGCGCATCATCTGCAACCAGTTAAGAGGTGTTTTCATGGATAAGCGTATCAAGATCGCGGCCATTGCCGCGCTGCTGAGCTGCTCCGCTGCCTACGCGGGCGACCCGGCGCAACCGGCCGACGCGATGGCGAAGAGCTTGCCCGAATTCAGCACGCTCGACGTGAACGCGGACGGCGCGATCAGCTCGGACGAGGCGAAGGGCCAGGCCGACCTGACGGCGGTGTGGGCCGACGTTGATGCCGACAAGAACGGCAAGCTGAGCAGCAAGGAATACGCCGAGGCGCGCACGCGTCTCAGCAAGTAATCTGCTGAACAAAAGCAGCGGGCGCACCGTGGTGCGCTCGCTGTTTTTTTTTGCCCTTTCGGCTTGCCGGGCGTAGCCTGCGATCAACGCCTCGCGCTTTCGCGTCGACGCGCTGGCGGCTCGCCCAATGAAGAACCTGCAAATCCGCCTCAGGAATCATCCCGGCAGCATCCCCGTCCCGGAAGACCTGGCGCTGGTCGAAACCGACCTGCCGGCCACTGGCAAGGGCCAGATGCTGTGCAGAACCCGTTGGCTGTCCGTCGATCCGCTGAGCGGCTGCAATGCCCGCGACGCGCGTCCGGGCGAGGTGCTGCCCGCGCAGGCGATCTGCGAAGTGCTCGAATCGCGCAACGAAGTCTTCAACGCCGGCGACGTGGTTGTCATGGAGACGGGCCTGCAGAGCTATCACGTTTCCGATGGCGTGCACGTGCACCGGGTACGCACCGGCAGCGCGCCACTCTCTGCGGCGCTCGGCATCATGGGTGAGCCCGGGCTGACCGCGTACTGCGGCCTGCTCGACCTCGCGCGCGTGCGCGCCGGCGAGACCGTGCTCGTGTCGGCCGCCGCCGGCCCGGTGGGCTCGATGGTTGGCCAGATCGCGCGCATCAAGGGCTGCAAGGTCATCGGCATCGCCGCCGGCCGCGAGCAATGCGAGTGGTGCCTCAAGGAAGCTCACTTCAGCGCCTGCATCAACCCGCTCAGCGAGTCGCTCGATGCGCGCCTGCGCAAGCTCGCACCCAAGGGTGTCGATGTGTTCTTCGATTCGGCCGGTGGCGAGACCTTCAACGTCGTGACGCAGGGAGCGCACATCGCGCCCAATGGCCGCGTAGTGGTCTGCGCCCCGATGTCCCGTGCCATCCGGGACGAGAACGCGCAGGTGCTCCCCATCGCGGTCGGCGAACACGAGCATCGGCGCGAGGTGTTCCTCAGGGACGCGATCACCTGGTTCGCCGAGGGCCACCTGCGTTACCGGGAAGACGTCGTGCAGGGATTGCAGAATGCCGCGGCGCAGCTGTGCCGGCTGATGCGCGGCGAGAGCTTCGGCCGGGCCCTGATCCGGGCGTGATCCGGCGCCCGGCGCCCCGCCAACCATTTACTCCTGTCCCCGGATCCGCGCGGCTGGTCGCTCCGTTCGCGCGGCTGGTGCGGCGGTTTGCGCAACGCTGCACGGTCCCGGCAGAATGCGCGCCCACTATTCGAACCGGGGAGTTCCTGCATGCGTCGGCTTGTTGTTTCCTGCGCGGTCATCCTCCTGTGCGGTGCCACCGCGCCCGTGCGCTCGCAGGGCTCGCCAGATCTTCCGGCACTCAGCGCGGAGGCCATGTGGCAGCTCAAGCGGCTGGGCGATCCGGCGATCTCCCCCGACGGCAAGCTCGCGGTGGTGCCCGTGACCGCGTACGACGTGGAGAAGAACGAGGGCTAACGGATCTGTGGCTGATTCCCACTGCGGGCGGCGCCGCGCGCCAGCTCACGAGCGACGCGGCGCCCGACACGCGACCCCCGCTTCAGCCCGGACGGCCAGTGGATCGCGTTCGTCTCGAAGCGCGACGAGGACAAGCAGAACCAGATCTATGTGATCGCGATCGAGGGCGGCGAAGCGCGGCGCGTCACCAACGTGCCGACTGGTGCGAGCTCGCCGAAGTGGTTTCCGGATTCAGAAGCGCATCGCCTTCGTGAGCGCGGTGTGGCCCGATCTGTGCGCTGGGAGGACATCGACAAGCGCATGCAAGAGCGTGTCGACTCGAAGATGTCAGCGCGAAGGTGTGGGACGAAAGCGCCGTTCTGCCACTTCGATCACTTCCTCGACGACCGCGTGCCGCACCTGTTTTCGATCGCACTCGACGGCGGCGATGCCGAGTCCGCTCACGCGTGGGCACAGGCTATTCCCTGTCGGTCCGGGAGCCGAGCGCGGACGACTACGACATCTCGCCCGACGGCCTGGAGGTCGCGTTCGCCGCCGACATCGATCGCACCGGCATCGACTCCAACTTCGACATCTTCGTGGTGCCTGCCGCCGGCGGCGAAGCGCGCAATCTGACCACGGACAACGCCTGCGACGACTACTCGCCGCTCTACAGCCGCGACGGTCGCTGGCTCGCGTACTCACGACAGAAGATCAAGGGCTTCTACGCCGACCAGGAACGGCTGATGATCTTCGACCGGCGCGCCGGCACCACGCGCAACCTCACGGAAGACTGGGACCGGTCCGCAGATGGACTGGTGTGGTCTGGACCGATTCCCGCGCGCTGTTCGGCTCGATCGACGATGCAGCGGTACGACGCGTGTACAGGATCGATGTGGCGAGCGGCAAGCCCAAGCCCGTCACTGCCGAGGCGAGCTTCTCGGGGCTGGCGAGCGCGGGCTCGAGCCTGGTCGCGATCCGCCAGAGCTTCTCGGAGCCGCCCGACGCTGGTGTGCGATCGACCCGCGCAACGGCGCGGCCACGCAGGCTCTCCACCTTCAACGACGCGGCGCTGGCGCGGCTGCGACTCCGGGCAAGGTCGAAAGCGTCACGTACAAGGGCGCGCGCGATGACGACATCCAGATGTGGGTGATCTATCCGCCCGGCTTCGACGCCGCGAAGAAATATCCGGTGCTACATGCTGCTGCACGGCGGGCCGCACAACGCCATGACCGACGGCGTGCAATGGCGCTGGAACGCGCAGGTGTTCGCGGGCTGGGGCTACGTCGTGACCTGGCACAACTTTCACGGCTCGAGCGGCTTCGGCAAGGACTTCACCGACTCCATCAACCCGGACTGGATCACGCTGCCGTACGAGGACACGATCAAGGCCGCGGAATGGCTGATGGCGAAGCCCTTCGTCGACTGCGAACCGCATGGTGGCGGCCGGCGGCAGCTACGGCGGATTCCTCGCCTCGACCTTGCTCGGACGGCCGCATCCGTTCAAGGCGCTGGTCGCGCACGCCGCCGTGTACGACAGGTTCACGCAGTACGGCTCGGACTATCGGCGCCGAAAAGGCGCGCTTCTTCGATTTCTGGGACAAGCCAGAGGAGTTCGCGCGCTATTCGCCGCACGCCGCGGCGAGCAACTTCAACACGCCGACGCTGGTGATCCACGGCCAGCTCGACCTGCGCGTGCCGGTGAACCACGGCATCGAGCTCTTCAACACGCTGCAGAAGCGCGGCGTGCCGTCGCAAGCTGGTGTATTTCCCGGACGAGAATCACTGGGTGCTCAAGCCGCAGAATTCGCTGTTCTGGTACCAGACGACCGCGACTGGGTGGCAACCTACGCGGAGCCTGGCATCGTAATGATCGAGCGTCGATCCCATGAAACGACGCGCACTGCTCGCGCTGGCGCTCGCCACCGGGCTTCCCCTCTCCCGCGTGCTCGGCCGCAGGAAACCGCGAAACCGCTGAGATCCTGGTGCTCGGCGGCACGCGCTTCATCGGCCTGCACATCGTCGAGCACTGGCGCTGGCGCGCGGCCACACGCTCACGTTCTTCAATCGCGGCAAGACCAAGACCGATCGCGTCACCAGAAGTCGAAGCGCATCAAGGGCGATCGCAACGGCCAGATCGACGGGCTCGAAGGATCGGGAGTGGGATGTGGTCATCGACAACTCCGGCTACGTGCCGCGCCATCGTGCGGCTTTCGGCGGAGCTGCTCGCGCCGAAGGTGTCGCACTACGTGTTCGTGTCGTCGCATCTCCGTGTATCCGCGACTTCAGCCGTGCCGCGCGACGAGATCCTCGCCGGTGGGCAAGACTCGCCGATGAAACCGTCGAGAAGGTGGACGGCGAACACCTACGGGCCGCTGAAGGCGCTGTGCGAGCAGGCCGCCGAGCGCCTGATGCCCGGCCGCACCACCATCATCCGGCCGGGCCTCATCGTCGGCCCGGACGACAACACCGATCGCTTCACCTACTGGCCGGCGCGCGTGGCGCGCGGCGGCGAATTCATGGCGCCGGGGACGCGCGCCGATGCGTTCCAGGTGATCGACGTGCGCGATCTCGCGGCGTTCACGCTCCGCTGCATCGAGCAGCGCACCCTGGGCACCTTCAACCTGGTTTCACCGGTGCACACCTTCACCATGGGCGCACTCCTCGACTCGTGCGTCGCGGCCGCGAAATCGGCTGCCACAGTGACCTGGGTGCCGGCGAAGTTTCTCGCCGAACACAAGGTCGAGGGCTGGAGCGACATGCCGGTGTGGGTCGATGCCGTGGGCGATGAGGCGGGGTTCGCCTTGACGAGCGCCGAGCGTGCGCTGGCGGCAGGAATGCAGGTCCGCCCGCTCGCCGATACGGTGCGCGACACGCTCGCGTGGCATCTCGCGCGGCCGGCGGAACAACAGGCCAAGCTGAAGGCTGGCATCACGCCCGAGCGCGAAAAGGAAGTGCTCGCCGCCTGGCATGCGGCGGCGGATAAGAAAGAGGAAGGCGCTGCCAGCACACCCACCGACGGCGGCCGGTTCTGATTCGAAGGTGCACCGATGGATTCGTTGGGCACGGCGACGCCGCCCGGCCCGTTCCGCTAAAGTGTGTCGCATCCGCGCCTGCGCCAGCTCGGCCTCACGGCGCGTGAGATTCTGAGGAGGTCCCATGCTGCTATCGACGACTCCGACGATCGAGGGTCGCAAGATCCGGGAATACAAGGGTGTGGTCACCGGCGAAGCGATCCTGGGCGCCAACATATTCCGCGATTTCCTGGCGGGGGTCCGCGATCTCGTCGGCGGGCGCGCCGGCGCCTACGAGAAGGTGCTCAAGGACGCGCGCGACACGGCCCTCGAGGAGCTCGGCGTGGAAGCGCGCAAGCTCGGCGGCAACGCGGTCGTCGGCATCGACCTCGACTACGAAGTGCTGGGCTCGAACGGCAGCATGCTCATGGTGAGCGCGAGCGGGACGGCGGTGGTGATCGACTAGCGCACGTTTCTGACCTGCCCACTCGGTAGCAGACTGCTGCTGCCGCGAAGCGCGTCTGTCAGATCACTGGGCAAGCGGCTGCCGTTCAAGCTGCAGGTCAAGCGCCTGGCCGTTCCACGAGCGAACCACGGCGGGAACGTACCCGGAGGTGAGAAACGACAGCGTGCTGCCGGCGAGCGCACCAGGAATGTGACCCGCACCCTCATCGTTGAGACGAAGCGGCAGCCTGATGCCATTGTGATCGCCGATCAGTTCGATCAGGTAGATCTGCGTCATGGGTTTGCCACTGCCCGCCTCCCGCACGCGGATGTTCAACACCCGCTTCCCGCCGCAGCCGCAGAGTCATGCCGGCGGCGGGCGCCTCGTATGCGATTCGCTCGCGAATCATTTCGTATCCCGGCTTGTAGACCGTCAGCAGGAAGTCGCCCGGCTCGAGCCCGGCGAGCGCGAATTGTCCGAAATGATCGGAACTGTCGTGCAGCCGTATCCGCGCTGAAGCCGGCTCCGCGGACCAGATCTCGACGCCCGCTCCGACCACCGGAACCTTGCCCCCTTCCTCGAGCACGCGACCCGAGAGCTGCGTGAGTGGTACCTCGATGTCGAAGATGGTGTCGCCTGCAATGCGGACCGGCTTGCTCTTGTAGTCGTCGACAAAGACTGCGTATTCACCCGCGGCCAGGTCTTCGATCACGTATTCACCGTCCTTTGAAGTGGACGTTCCATAGATGTACACGGGTTGTTCCACCGCCGGTCGCGGCTCCAGCCACACCTCAGCCAACGGTTTTCCACCACGGGTCACGCGGCCGGACAAGCGTGCACCGCGCGGAAAATCGAGATTGACCGTGAGGTCCGAGTCCGCGGGCACCTCCACGGTCTTCGATAGTTGCCGGCGCATGCTGACATCGGCGACCAACTGCACGCGGCCTGGCTGCACGCCCTTCAGGACAAAGGCGCCACCTTCGTCGACGCGAACATCCGCATACGGATTGCCGGAATCGCCATCCCGGCGCAGTGAAATGCTGACGTGCCTGAGACCATCGCCTCGCAAGCCAGTGACCACGCCGCGAATCGTGCTACCCGCGCTCAGCGCCAGCACGATGCCTTCGACGCGCTGGTTCCTGGCCAACACGATCTCGCGTGAGGCGCTGCCGCTGTCGGCCTGACCTGTCAGCCGGTAACGGCCAGGAGGCAAGTGAGGAAACGAGAACTCGCCCGCTTCGCCCGTTCGCCGTGTGCCGCCGAACCCCTCAGCGATGTCGAACACACCCGCGGATCCTTTCACGGGCGTGACACCATCGGGGGCGGTGAGACGGCCGGCGATCGTGCCCCCGACCGAAAGGCCGATCTCGACCGGCTCTGTCTGCTTGTCGACGAGGACATCGAGTTCCCGACCGCCGTAATCGGCGGCATAGACGCTCAGCGTGATGCGGCCGGCCGGTAGACCGTCGAGCACGAACGTGCCGTCGCTCCCTGAATTGAATCGAGGGCGGATGCGGAAGTTTGCGCCGAAGCGCTTGGTATCGGACTCGCGAAAGCTGACAGTTGCGGACGCGATGCCGACGCCGGTGTCCTCGTCGTAGACCCTGCCGCGCAGTCGCTTGCCGGCACGCAGCGGCAGGACGATTTCCGGTGTCGCAGCGCCCTTGGGCACTTGGATGCCAAGGAGCTCGAAGCGTTGATACCCGGCAGCGACCGCGGTCACGGCCCACTCGCCCGGCGGCAGGTAGTCCCACTCGAAACGGCCGTCGACGCTCTGGAACGTGCGCGCGCCCGGAGCCTCTTCGCCGGCCTTGGTCGGCCGGGTGCCATGAAACTGCACTTCGAACTCGCGCACCGGCTTGCGTGTGGCGGCGTCGATGACACGACCGCGGAGAGTGCCGAAGGCGGATGACGGCTTGGCGGCTGGGGTGTTGTTGACCGAGGCGCTCGCAGCAGGCTGCTCGGGCTTCGGAGCACTGTCATCGATGGATGCCGGCGGTCCGATCGCCGCAGGTGTCTCAGACCTACTCAGCTCATGCATCGCCCAGCGGCCGAGCAGCACCGCGCCGACAACCAGCAAGAGGCCGATCAGCACGCGGTGACGAGCGAAGACGTTCATGCCGAAACGCAGGTCTACTAAGTCATCGCATCCGTGCCCGTTCAAACAGCAAGTCGATTCTGCTGCCGTTCCAGTGATCAATCACGGTCGGTTCCAAACCGTGGGCCATGAACCTCAGAGTACTGCCTGCGAGCGCACCCGGCAGGTAACCGACGCCATCCTTGTCCAAATACAATGTCAGGAGACTGCCGCGGCCATCGTCAATGACCTCGATGGCCCTGACTGGCGTGCCGCTCACGGCTTCACGCGCCGTAACTTCCACACCACGCTCCTCGTGCAGCACGAGCTCGAGGTCTGCCGAATTCGTGACAAAGGAAATGTGCTTGCGGACCATCTCGTATCCCGGTTTGTACACGGTCAGCAGGAACTTCCCCGGTGCCAGGCCGACCAGGGTGAACCGGCCAAGCGCATCGGAGCCGCTGGGCATTGGCCGCTGCGCTTCAACCGCTTCTGCCGGCCAGATGTTCACCACTGCACCCTCGATGGGCTCGCCGCCCTGTGATCCGAGCACCCGCCCGGACAGCTGCCCCTCTGGCACGTCGTAGTCGAACACGGTGTCGCCTGAGACCGTCAGCCAGGGGCTGGCAAAGAGAGAGATGATCAGGACGTAGTCGCCCGGCGGCACGTCTTCGATGACGTAGGTGCCGTCCGCGGCTGTCGTTGTTTCATTAAAGTTCACCGAGTACCGCACGCCTGGTGGCGGCGCAGGAACAATCGGCACGCCCGACATCGGCTCGCCACTGCGGGTGATCCGGCCGGAGAGACGCGCACCACGCGGAAAATCAAAATTCACGGTGAAGTCGGAATCTGCCGGCATGTCGACTGTCTTTGCTATCAGGCGCACGCTCGCCTCGGCGATCACGAGAAAGCGCCCTGGCGGTACACCCTGGATGACGTAGGCGCCGCTGCCATCCACGCGACCAGTTAGACCTCGCGTCCCGCCGCCCTCGCGGTATTGCCCGACACTGACCTCGCTCAGTTGCTCCGGTCGCAGACCGGTGATCCCGCCGCGAATGCTGTGTTCCGCGGTCAGTGCAAGGACGATCCCGCTGATGCGCTGGCCCTTGGCCAGTACGATCTCGCGCGTCGCCATGCCTTCTGCGGTATGGGCGCTCAGTTGGTAGCGGCCGGGATTTAGCTGCTGGTAGTCGAACGCCCCGGCGGGAGTTGTGTTACCGCTCGTTCCGGAATGTCGAGCGAGATCGAGCAAGCTCGTTTTTCCCGCCACTGGTGTGGTGCCATCGGCAGCCACGATATGCCCGCTGATACTTGCTTCCAAGGAAAGAGCAATCTCAAGGGGCTCGGTGTTGTCACGAACCACGCCTTCGGAGCGCCCCTGCCCGTATCCCTGAGCATGGACGTACACGAGGATCCGCCCCGGAGCCAGGTTCTCAAGTGCAAACGTTCCATCGTCTGCCGAAGCCACTGTCAGCCTGTTGCCACCATCGTCTGTCAAGACGTTGACTTGCGCCCCGCCGATCGGAGCACCGGAGTCTTCGTCAAAGATGCGACCGCGCACCCCCGGCGCGCCACGCGGCGGCACAACAACGTGCGCCGCGCTCTCGCTCTCGACGGATCTCGGTGCCGGAGCGACGGCACTCGTCTTTGCGACCAAAGCAGCAGGCACCGTGGCCGTAGCGGACTCTGCGGTGGTTGGTGGAGGAGTGGTGGGCGCCCGCACTGCAACTTCCGGCCGCATCATCCACAGGCCGAGCAGCGCCGACGCGACGAGCGCGAAACAGAGGACCCACCATCGTCGGCCAGGAAAGCGCATGACTCTCCCTCCTGGACACCGCGCTGTCTACCTCGGCGGAGTACGAGGTGGCGACGGCGCCATGACTACTCAACCAAACGGCTTGGCGTCCTTCTTATCGAAAGTGTCGATCTGCTCCCCGCGCCTCACCATGACGCGCCCGAGGTCCGGAAACTCCGAAATTTCGAGCTCGCGCGACTCGCCGCCCATGAGGTAGACGAGGTCCTCACTCCCGCTGTTCACGAGGTGATGTGCCACTGAAGGCGTGGGAAAACCCATGAAGTCCCCCGCGCCTACGTCGTACTCCTCGCCGTCGATGCGCGCGCGCCCGCGGCCCGAGAGGATATAGAGCCACTCCTCTTCAAAGAAGTGCGAGTGATAGACGAACGATTCCTTGCCCGGTGGTATGCGCGCGAAGCTCACGCCCGTGCGCTTGAGCCCCGCCATGCGTCCGAGCATCGCCCCGGTGATCTGCGAGCGCGGGTTCCAGGGATGTGAAAACGTCTGCGCGTGCGTCGCGATATCCGCGGCGCGCACCAGGTAGAGATTCGGTCTTCCGTCCGCCATGGCTCACCACGTTCCCTGGCTCTTCATCGAGGCCCATGGCTCGCGTGGCGCGAGCGCTCCACCTTTCTGCAGCAGCTCGATCGAGATTCCGTCGGGTGAACGCACGAACGCCATGTGCCCGTCGCGTGGCGGGCGGTTGATGGTGACGCCCGCGTCCATCAGGCGCTGGCAGAGCGCGTAGATATCGTCCACCTCGTAAGCGAGATGGCCGAAGTTGCGCCCGCCCGTATAGGTTTCCGGGTCCCAGTTGTGGGTGAGTTCGACCTGCGCCTCCTCGTCACCGGGCGCCGCCAGGAACACCAGCGTGAAACGCCCCTGCTCGCTCTCCTTGCGCTTGAGCTCCTTCAGCCCAAGCTGCTTGCAGTAGAAATCGAGCGCGCGCTCGAGGTCGCTCACCCTCACCATCGTGTGCAGGTACTTCATCGCATCGTCCTCTAGAACATTTCGGATTCGCCCGGCGCCTTGATGTCTGTCTTGTGGCGCGAGGGAATGTGATCGCCGGTGATCATCTCCTCGTAGCACTGGCCGGGACCGACCATGGGATACACGCCCGCGTCCGGATCGATCATCACTTCGAGAAATGCAGGCCCCTGGAAATGAATGAACTCATCGACCACGCGCGGCACGTCTTCCTTGCGATCGAGCCGGCGCGCGAAGCGGAAGCCATCCGCCTGCGCCGCCTTGACGAAGTCCTTCTTGTGCAGCGACTTGTCGCTCGCGCTCAGGCGCCCCTTGAAGAAGAGCTTCTGCCACTGCTTGACCATGCCGTCGCCGAAGTTGTTGAGCACCACGATCTTCACCGGCAGATCGTAGGTCGTGACGGTCTCGAGCTCGCCGATGTTCATGCGGATGCTGGCATCGCCGTCGATGTCGATCACCAGCCGGTCGCGCTGCGCGACCTGCGCACCGATCGCCGCTGGCAACCCGAATCCCATCGTGCCCATGCTGCCCGAGGTGAGCCACAGGCGCGGATGACGGAAATCGAAGTACTGCGCCGCCCACATCTGGTGCTGCCCGACACCGGTCGAGATGATCGCCTCGCCCTTGCGTGATGCGGTTGATCTCCTCGATCAGGTAGTACGGCTGTATGAGCGTGCTCGCGCGGTCGTAGTTCATCGCGTGACGTTGCCGCAGCTGCGCGAGGTGAGCATGCCAGGGGCTGAAATCGCGCTTGAACGCCGCCCGTTGGCCATGCTCGAGCAGCGCCACCAGCGCATCGGCGAGCACGCCGACGTGGCTCCAGCTGACGCGTTTGACCTTGTTGATCTCGGAGGCGTCGATGTCGATGTGCGCGATGCGCTTGGCGTTCCTGGCAAACTTGAGCGGCACGCCCGCCACACGATCGTCGAAGCGCGAGCCGAGCGCGATGAGGAAATCACAATCGTCCACGGCATAGTTGGCGAACGCCGTGCCGTGCATACCGAGCATCCGCATCGAAAGCGCTTCGGTGGTATCGAATGCGCCGATGCCCATCAACGTCGTCACCACCGGGAGGCCGAAAGCGCTGGCGAGCTCGCGCAGGCAATAAGCCGCACCGCCGTTGATGACGCCGCCGCCGGCGTAGATGAGCGGGCGCTTCGATTCGCCGAGCATGCCGAAGAAATCGGCACAAGAAGCATCGGAGAGCGTGCTGCTCGCGAGCTGGTTCATGCGCTGGCGAAAGCCGGGAACCGGCAGCCGCCCCGAGCCCTTGAAGACACCCTTCCAGTTCTGCACATCCTTCGGCACGTCGAGCACCACCGGGCCGGGCCGGCCGGTGCGCGCGATCTCGAATGCGGTGCGCACCGTCGCCTCGAGCCGCGTGGGATCGGTGACCAGGAACACATGTTTCGCGACCGCGCCCATGATGCTCGGCACCGGCGCTTCCTGAAACGCATCCGTGCCGATCGCCGCGGTGGGCACCTGGCCGCAGATCACCACCATCGGCACGGAGTCCGCCATCGAATCGCGCACCGGCGTCACGGTGTTGGTGGCTCCGGGTCCCGACGTGACCATGCACACGCCGACCTTGCCGCTCGCGCGCGCGTAGCCCGCGGCCATGAAGCCCGCGCCCTGCTCGTTCGCCGGCACGATCAGGGGAATGCCGCCCGCTCCACGACCGGGGTGCTCCTGGTTGTAGACGAACACCGCATCGTAAGTCGGCAGGATCGCGCCGCCCGAGTAGCCGAAGATCGCGTCGACGCCTTCGTCCGCCAGCACCTGGATGATCATTTCGGCGCCGGTGAGCGTGCGCCCGGCGAGCGGATGGGCGCTGAGCCCGTGGACCTGGTGCTGTTCTTTCACTGCGGATGCGCCCGGCGCCGGAAATTATTGCGTTCGCGGACAGCCTAGCAGCAATTGGAGGACGGGCAAGTTTTGCTATGCTCGTCGCGACTTGGGGAGCGAGCGCAACACCTGCCGGTCTGTCGGACACTGACGATCACATGCGCCACATCATCGCGATCCTGCTGCAGAACGAGGCCGGCGCCCTCACGCGTGTCGCGGGTCTCTTTTCCAGCCGCGGCTACAACATCGAGTCGCTCAACGTCGCGCCGACCGAGGACCCGCTGGTGTCGCGACTCACGCTGGTCACCAAGGGATCCGACGCGGTGATCCAGCAGATCGCGAACCAGCTGCTCAAGCTGGTCGACGTGGTGAGCGTGGAGGACATGACCCGCGGTGAGCACGTCGAGCGCGAGCTCCTCATCATCAAGTTGCGCGGCGCGCCGGCGCAGCACGCGGCGCTGCGCGAGCTCGTAGCCGAGGCCGGTGGCAAGATGTTGTCGGAGACGGCGGAGTGTCAAATCGTCGAGCTCACTCACAGCGAAGCGCAGATCACCGCGTTCATCGCGGCTGCGGCGCGCTGTGGCGAAATCCTCGAGGTGGTGCGCAGCGGCGCGCTCGGCGTCAAGCGCGGCGCGCAGGCGTTGCAGGCAGCGGCGCTCGAGAACTAGAAAGTCTGCTTGGTCTCGACGATGAACTGAATCGAATCGATGTCCGGCGTCCGGTCGAGCGGGAACGCCACGTCGAAATGCAGCACGCTGCCGAATGCGCCGCGCGCATTGCCGAGGCGCAGCCCGAGCCCTGCATCCTTGAGCCAGCCGCGGCTCTCCTCGCCCACCTCACCGCGGCCCCAGGTGCGACCGACGTCGAAGAACACCGCTCCGCCCACATAGAAGAGCCGGAACGGAAACCACTCGGTGTAGAGCCGCTGCTCGACCGTGAGCAGCGCGCGACTGGTGCCCGTCTGGTAGCGCAAGGGGTAGCCGCGCAGCCCGGTGTCGCCGCCCAACTGGATCTGGTCCTCGGGATCGAGCGCCTCGCTCGCCTCGCCGCTCACCAGCGCAAAAAAAGCGCCCTTCTGATGCCAGCGCCAGTAGTAGCGCGCGGCGCCGCGCACGGTGCCGTCCGCAATGTCTCCCGACTCCAGTCGCCCGTCGATCGCGGCGTCGACGAACATCAGGTGCTTGTCGTTGAACGGCAGCGCCGTGCGTGCGCCCGCCGTCACGATGGCGGCGTCGCGATCGGAACCTAGTGACTGCGATGCCAGGCCGAGCTGCAGGGAGAACGACGTGCCGAAGTAGAGATCCTCGAGGCGGCCGATCTGGTCGAGATTCTGCGTGGTGCGGTACTCATCTTCGATCAGCGCGATCCCGACCCAGGGATAGACGAGCTTGCGGTCCGGCGGCAGCACGGCGGGTGGCGTACGCCCCGGCTCGATAGCGAAGCGGTTGTCGTCGTAGCGGAACCCCGCGAGCCAGCGCCGCGTCCAGCCGTCCTCCAGGCCGTTCGAAATACCGCCGCGAATTTCCGCGAAGGATTCGTCGTGGCGGAACTCATCGACGATGTCACCCAGGTCATAGCGCGGATCGACGCGCGAAAAGTCGAACGCCGTGCCACCGGCGCTCCAGCGGCTGTCGAGCGAAACGAAAGGCCGCTCGAGGTTGATGTGGCGCAGCCTGCCATCGTCATTGATCGAATACGAGAGCTGCGCGCCCCAGTGACTCCAGAGCACGTTGGGATCGCGATACTGCAACAGTACCGCCGTGCGCTGGACATCCTTGCTCCACTCCACGTTGACGCCCTTGCCATAGCCCAGCAGGTTCTCCTCCTCGAGCTCGACGCTGGTTTCGTTCTCTCCGCCCTTGCGCTCGAAGGAGAAGCCCGGCTGCAGCGTCCACACGTCGCGGGTCTGCACCAGCAGGTCGACGCGCTGGCCGTCGTAGGCGATCACGTGAATGGTCGCGTCGTGCAGGAAGTCGAGCCGACGCAGCGCCCGCTCGGTCTCCGCAATCAGGCGTGCCGAATAGCGATCGCCGGTTTTGAACAGCATTTGTGCGCGGATGGCCGACTCGCGCGTCTTGATGTGCAGACGGTTGGCGAGACGATAGAGCGCCTTGTTCTCGCGCGGATCGAGCTCGTTGAAAATGTCGGCGATATTGAAATGGATTTCGCCGATGACCGCGCCTCGCTCCTCCAGCTCGGCGTCGCTCGGCATCTGCGGCCGCGCCGACTCGGGTGGCGGCGCCTGCGCTTGCGCCTCTGTTGGTACTTCTGTTGGCGCTTCTGCTTGTGGCTCTGCTTGTGGCTCTGCTTGTGGTTCCGGTTGCGGCTCTGCCTGTGGTTCCGGTTGTGCTGGTGTCTCTGCCTGCGCCCGCGCGGCGCCGGGCCCCGAAAGCAGCACGGCCCAGCACATCAGTGCAGTCCACGTGGCCCGCCGCTCGCAGAAGACCCTGGCGATTGTCATGCCCCGATCAGATCACCCAGCCCATGCACAAGGGTATCGTTGTCTGTCCGACACGGTGCGACGGGTGAAGATTCCGTGGAATACGTCGCGTTTCCTGCAGCGGGAAGGGGCCGTCCGTGTACGTTTTGCTGCGTTTGAAAAAAGGCGCACCGGAAAGCTAGGGCAGCAGGATCGTGGATCCCGTGGTGCGCCTCGATTCGAGATCCCGGTGCGCCGTCGCGGCATCGCGCAGCGGATAGCTCTGTCCTACGCGGATAGTCACGGCACCGCCTTTCACGACGCCGAACAGGTCGCGCGCCGCGCGTTCGAGTGCCGCCCGCGTGGCGACGTAGTGAAACAGCGTCGGGCGCGTCAGGAAGAGCGAACCGCGCCGGCTCAGCTCGAGAGGGGCGATCGGGGGCACTGGCCCTGAGGCATTGCCGTAGCTCACCATGAGCCCGAGAGGCTTGAGGCAGTCGAGCGAGGCGAAAAAAGTGTCCTTGCCAACGCCGTCGTAGACGACGTCGACACCGGCCTCGCGCGTGATCTTGCGCACCGCGGCCGGAATATCCGCGCCGCCACCGACGATCACGTGCCGGCAACCGTGGCGCCTGGCGAGCTTCGCCTTGTCATCGCTCCCCACGATGCCGATGACGTGCGCGCCGAGATGATGCGCCCACTGGCAGGCGATCAGGCCCACACCACCAGCGGCGGCGTGAATCAGCACGGTGTCGCCGCGCTTCACGCGGCGGGTCTGGCGCAGGAGATATTGCGCGGTGAGTCCCTTGAGCATCATCGCCGCGGCCTGGCTGTCGGAGATCCCGCGCGGGATCTTCACCAGCCGATCCACCGCCACGTTGCGCACTTCGGCATACGAGCCCGGCGTGGAGAGCGTATAGGCGACACGATCGCCGACTTTCAATCCGCGCGCCTTGCTGCCGAGCTTTTCCACGACACCCGCCGCCTCGCGTCCAAGCCCCGTCGGCAGCGTCGTCGGGTAGAGGCCGGTGCGATCGTACACGTCGATGAAATTGACCCCGATCGCGGTGTGGCGCACGCGCGCTTCACCGGGACCGGGCGAGCCGGGATCAAATTCCTCCCAGCGCATGACCTCGGGGCCGCCGAGCTCGTGCAGACGAATGGCCTTGGGCATCGTCAGCGGCCTTTCTCAGGGCCACACGCCGAGAATCAGTCCGAACGCGGCGAACTGCACGATATGGAAACCCCCGTCGATGGCGAGTGCAACGAAACTGCGATTCGCGAACAGGTAATTGACGCCGAAGCTCGCCGCCACGAAGCATGCGCCGACGAGCGCGCCGCACTTCGCGCCCGCCAGCGCTCCGGCCCCGGGACCGAGATACGCCGCGAGCAGCCCCGCGGAGACCAGGCTGAAAACATAGGCGAGCCCGAAGACCCTGGCCGGGTGTCCCGGCGGATGGGTCTCGCCGATCGCACGCTTCCAAACGTCACCGAACACGCGCCGCGAATACCACGGGCCGCCGACCACGAAGGTAGCGAGCGCGGAGACGGCGACGGCGACCAGGTTGATGTCTGACACGTGACCCCCTTTTTCTTGTCAGGCCAGGACTCAGAGCGGATTGTGTGCGAATGCGAGCGCGGTCACCGGACGGCCGCCGACCAGGTGCTGCTGGATGATGGTCTCGAGATTGGCCGGCGTGCACTCGCGATACCAGGTGCCCTCGGGATAGACCACCGCGATCGGACCGCCGGTGCAGATTCGCAGGCAATCGGCCTTGGTGCGCAGGACGCCGCCTGCGACGTCCGACAGCCCGAGCTCGCGCAGGCGCCGTTTCAGGAAGTCCCAGGACTCATCCTGTTGTTCACGCGGGGCGCACTTGCCACCGACACACAAGAAGATATGTCGGCGGCAGGTGCCGAGATGGATCTTGGCGGCAGCTTCGAGCTGAGGGTCGGCCATCAGCTGCCGATTCTAGGGCAACTCTGCCCTACGTTCAGGGGCTGTAGCCGCGCTCACCGTGCTGGGCCAGGTCGAGGCCTTCCGTTTCCTGGTCATCGGGCACACGCAGCCCGACGATCACATCGATGACCTTCAGGATCACGTAGGTGATCCCGCCGCACCACAGGATGGTGGCCACGATGCCGATGAGCTGCGTCAGGACCTGGTCGCCGATGCTCACGCCTTCGGCGAGTCCCGCGCCGCCGAGCGAAGCGCTCACGAAAACCCCGGTGAGGAGCGTGCCAATCAGGCCGCCCACGCCGTGCACCGGGGAGACGTCGAGCGAATCGTCGATGCCGAGCCGGCGCTTGAGGAATTGCGTCGCGAAGAAGCACAGTGCGCCGGCGACCGCACCGATGACCAGCGCTCCCGCGGGCCCGACGAACCCGGAAGCGGGAGTGATCGTGCCGAGCCCCGCGACCATGCCGGTGACGATGCCGAGCACGCTCGGCTTACCGTAGCGCCACCACTCGACCAGCATCCACGCCAGCGCGCCAGCGGAGGCGCCGATGTGCGTCACCAGCATCGCCATGCCCGCGGACCCGTTGGCCGCGAGTGCGCTGCCAGCGTTGAATCCGAACCAGCCCACCCACAGCATGCCGGCGCCCGCAACCGCGAGCGGCAGGCTGTGAGGCGCCATGGGTGTGGTCGGAAATCCGCGCCGCTTGCCCAGCACGAGCGCGCAAACGAGTGCGGCCACGCCCGCGTTCAGGTGCACGACGATTCCGCCTGCGAAATCGAGCACGCCACGCTTGGCGAGCCACCCGCCGCCCCATACCCAGTGCGCCACGGGCACGTACACCAGCATGAGCCACAGGACCGCGAACCACAGGACCGCGCTGAAGCGCATGCGCTCGGCAAAGCCGCCGATGACGAGCGCGGGCGTGATGATCGCGAAGGTGAGCTGGAACATTACGAACACGGTCTCGGGAATGCTGCCCGTGAGGGCATCGCGTCCCACACCCTTGAGAAACGCCTTGTCGAGGCTGCCGATCCAGGCTTGCGCGCCGCCGCCGTCGCCGAAAGTGAGTCCATAGGCCGCGATGAGCCACAGCACCGACACCACGCAGGTGATGCCGAAGCACTGCATGAGGATCGACAGCACGTTCTTGGTGCGCACCAGGCCTGCGTAGAAGAGCGCGAGCCCGGGGAGCGTCATGAAGAGCACCAGCGCCGTCGCGGTGATGAGCCAGGCGGTGTCGCCGGTATTCACCGTGGCCGCCGTGTCGGCATGCGCGAAACCGCTCACCCACGCGAGTGCCGCTGCGGCCCAGGCGACGGGCGCAGCTCGATGTCGGCTGTTCATGAACCCCCCTCTTCGGTGCAACCCCGTTCTACAGGGCCGCGTCGTCGTTTTCCCCGGTCCTGATTCGCAAGGCCCGCTCGATATCGGCGACGAAAATCTTGCCGTCCCCGACCTTGCCGGTCTTGGCCGCAGCGCTGACGGCCTCGATGACCTGGTCGACCAGGTCGTCGCGTACCGCGACCTCGATGCGCGTCTTCGGGACGAAGTCGACCACGTACTCCGCGCCGCGATAGAGCTCGGTATGGCCGCGTTGACGACCGAAGCCTTTCACCTCGGTGACGGTCATGCCGGAGATCCCCAGTTCGGAAAGCGCCGCGCGCACGTCGTCGAGCTTGAACGGCTTGATGATCGCTGTGATCAGTTTCATCAGCTCGGACCTCGCCTGCGTTGCTGGCCGTTTCGGTGCAGCTTTCGTGCCTGCCGCACCGTCCCCTTCAAACAGCCACTTGAGCGCAGCCGCGCTGTTGTGGCGACACCGCCGTGCACTACTGTAGCGCATGTCCAGCCGCCGCATGCCTGCGGTTGGTGCATCGGCGGGCGTTCCCGGACCGGTAGTCTATGATCTGTCGCTTGCGCGGCGCCATTCGACCGGAGCACACGGATTGTCCGACACAATCGCGATCGTAGGATCCGGTCACGCCGGCGCGCAGGCCGCCGAGTCGTTGCGCCGCGAAGGTCATGCCGGACGCCTCGTGCTCGTGGGCGCCGAGCCGCACCTGCCGTATCAGCGTCCGCCGCTCTCCAAGAAGCTGCTGGCAGGAGAGCTGCCGTTCGAACGCGCGCTGATCAAGTCCGCGCCCTACTACACCCAGGCCAATATCGAGCTCCTCGCGGGCCGGACCGTGAGCGGCATCGACTGCTCGCAGCATCGCATTGCCTTGAGCGACGGCGAGACGCTCGAGTATCGCCGGCTGTTGCTGTGCCTAGGCAGCGAGGCGCGCCGTCTCAACGTGCCGGGCGCCAGCCTTGAGGGCGTGCATTACCTGCGTACCATCGATGACGTCGTGGCCATCCGCGCGCGCTTCAAGCCCGGCGCGCAGCTGGTGGTGGTCGGCGGCGGATACATCGGCCTCGAGATCGCGGCCACCTGCGCCAAGCTCGGCCTCGATGTCACCGTGCTCGAGATGCTCGAACGCGTGATGAATCGCGTGGTGGCACCCGAGGTCTCGGCGTTCTTCGCCGCCGAGCACGTGGCGCAGGGCGTGAAGCTCCACTGCAACACGGGCGTCGCGGCGTTCGAAGGCGACGCGGCGGTCCGCGAGGTCGTGTGCGCGGATGGCCGGCGGTTCGCCGCCGAGCTGGTCGTGGTCGGCGCCGGCATCGTGCCGGTGACCGGGATCGCGGCCGACGCCGGCATCGCCTGCGACAACGGCATCGTGGTCGACGAACACTGCCGCACCAGCGCAGCAGACGTGTACGCGGCCGGCGACTGCACCAATCATCCAAGCCCGCGCTACGGGCGGCGTGTGCGGCTCGAGTCGGTGGACAACGCGTTCGAACAGGCGCGCAGCGCCGCGGCCAACATGCTGGACAATGATGTCGTGCACGACAAGGTGCCGTGGTTCTGGTCCGAGCAATACGACCTCAAGCTTCTCATCGTCGGCCTGTCGCACGGCTACGATCGCTGCGTGTTGCGGGGCGATCCCGCGGCGCGCAGCTTCAGCGCGTGTTACCTGCGCGAAGGCGAGCTGCTCGCGCTCGATGCGATCAACAGTCCCAAGGACTACATGGCGGCGCGCAAGCTCATCGCCGAGCGCGCGCGCCTCGATCCGGTCCGCGTGGCCGATCCCGCCATCGCGTTGAAGGACTGCGTCTAGCGAAGCTTCGGGAAAATGGGGTCAGACCCCATTAGTCCTTTAGGCCGGCATTGAGTCGACACATGGGGTCTGACCCCATTTTCCCCGAAGCACTTCCGCGCGCGATCGCGGTCAGAAAACCTCGTCGATCACAGGACTTGGCCCGCCTCGATGCCGGCCCGCTGTCGGCAAAGGGCGACATCAGCGCTGTGAAAGATTTCACGCGCGGTCCCTCGAGTCGCTGCTATACAGATTGCGATCGATGCCCTGCCACGGAGGTGGCGCATGGCCAATCGATGCTCGAACGGAATGTGGGCGCTGGTAGTGCTTCTCGCCAGCGGCGCCAGCGCGGGCGCAGCCGATTTCCGCATCCTGCACGCCGAGTCGATCGACGTTGCGGCCGATCAGCTGGTGAACCCGTTCGCACCGCGCGCGAAACCGGCGACGGAGCTGTCGTTCCAGGCCTACGGCCGGCAGTTCGATCTCGAGCTCGAGCCGAATGAGCGCCTTCTGAAGAACCTACCGTCTGCCGAAAAGGCGGCGCTGTCGCGCTATCCGCTGTATCGCGGACGACTGGCGGGTGTGGCGGATTCCTGGGTGCGCTTGACCCGCATCGGTGGCGACGTCCACGGCATGATCTGGGATGGCGCCGAGCTCTACATCATCGAGCCCAGGCAAATCGCGCAGCGCTTCATGATCGCGCCCGCGCAGCTCGGGGGCGCCGGGACGGCCATTTATCGCTTCTCCGATACGCAGTCCGATCTCGGACCCGGGTTCTGCAAGGTCGTCGTCCCCGAAGGCAAGTCCACGCCCCTCACCACCTATCGGTCGCTCGTGAACGAGCTCCGGCAGGAAGCCGCACTCGCCGCCGTGCCGACCGGCGAGATGCAGGTGGCCCTCCTCGGCGACTTCGAGTTCACCTCGGACCATCCCGGCGATGCCGAAGCGGTCGCGCTCGCGCGCATGAACAACGTCGACGGCATCTTCAGCGACCAGGTGGGTGTGCGCCTCACGGCCTCCACGGTGCGCATGTTCCCGACCGCCATGGATCCGTTCACTTCGACCACCGTCTCTAACACGCTGCTGGACGAGGTCGGCGACTACAAGGCGAACTCCGCCAACGGCATTCGCGCCACCGGCGTGGCGCACCTGATGACGGGGCGCAATCTCAATGGATCGACGGTGGGCATCGCCTTCACCAGCTCGATCTGCAGCGCCAACTTCGGCGCGTCGCTGAGCATGGGAGGGGTAGAAATCGGCTCCATGAGCTCAGTGCTGGTCGCCGCGCACGAGATCGGGCACAACTTCGGCGCCCCGCACGACACGGAGGCCGGTTCCGCCTGTGTAAACGCGCCGGCGGGATTCCTCATGGAACCGCAGATCAACGGCAGCAGCACGTTCTCGTCATGCAGCCTGATGCAGATTCAACCCGAGGTCGAAGCGGCAGCGTGCATCACCTCGATCGCCTTCGGTGACGGACAATTGAGCGCCACGCCTGGCTCAATCAGCGTGGCGGTCGACCAGGCGGCGAGCTTTGCGATCACGATGGGCTCGGTGGGCGCGCTCGCGCTCGACGGCACAGTGGTGACGATCAACATCCCGGCGGCCATCACCGTCGACAGCGCCGTGCCCACGGCGGGAACCTGCTCGACGGGCGCGGGGGCGGTGACCTGCGACCTGGGTTCAGTTGCGGGCGGAACCTCGCGGCGCATCGACATGACGGTGCGTGGCACTCAGAGCGGCAACTTCGTTGCGGCGGTCACGCTCGCGGCGAGCAACGACGCCAACGCGCAGAACAACGCCGTGAACGTGTCCCTGGCGATCGGTCAGACGCCTCCTCCGCCGCCGGCAAACGATGGCGGTGGTGGCGGCGGAGCCCTCGGGTGGTCCGCGTTGCTCGGATTGCTGCTCGCCGGCCTGCGACGCGTCAACCGATCACCGCGAGCAGGTCTTTCGCGTCGACCTGCATTCCCGGGCGCATCAATACTTCGTTGAGCGTGCCGTCGATCTCGGCGCGCACCGTCGTCTCCATCTTCATGGCCTCGAGCGTGGCGAGTGAATCGCCCCGCCGCACGGGCTTGCCGGCAACGGCGGTCACGGTCACGACCGTGCCCGGCATCGGCGCGCCGATGTGGCCAGGATTGCCCGGATCAATCTTGCGTCGCGCGGGGCGCTTCGGCACCTGGCTGCGATCCTCGACCCGCACCGAACGCGGCAGTCCATTGAGCTCGAAGAACACCGTGCGCGCACCGTCCTCGTGCACCTCGCTCACCGCCACGAAGCGCACGATCAGCGTCTTGCCCTTCTCCAGGTCGACGCTGATCTCCTGGCCAGGTTCGAGCCCGTAGAAAAAGACGGCACTCGGCAGCGCGCTCACATCGCCGAAGCGCGCGCGGGCCTCCGCGTATTCGGCATACACGCGGGGATACATCAGGTGTGAGGCCAGCTCGAAGTCCGTGACGGCGCGGCCGCGGCGCTCTTCCACCACGCGCCGCTCGGCGGCGAGATCTGCGCTCGCCAGCACTTCACCGGGTCGCACGGTGAGTGGCGCGTCGCCCTTGAGAACCTTGCGTTGCAACTCCTGCGGGAACCCGCCATACGGCTGGCCGAGATCGCCACGGAAGAACTGCACCAGCGACTCCGGGAAGGCGATCTCGGTGGCCGGATCGAGCACGGCCTCGCGCGTCAAGCCGCTGGTCACCATCATCAACGCGAGATCCCCGACGACTTTCGAGGTGGGAGTCACCTTGATGACGTCACCCAGCATTTCGTTGACCTGTGAATAGGCACGGGCCACTTCCGGCCAGCGATGCCCGTCGATGCCGAGCGCGCGCGCCTGCTCGCGCAGGTTGGTGTATTGACCGCCCGGCATGCCATGCACGTACACCTCGGAGGCGCCGGCGCGGATATCACTTTCAAATGCGGAATAGACCTGGCGCACCTGCTCCCAATACGCGGAGATCAGCCGCAGCTTGTCGGGATCGACGCCCGTGTCGCGCGGACCGAAGCGCAGCGCCTCGACGATCGAGCCCAGGTTCGGCTGCGAGGTGAGCCCGCTCAACGAGTCGATCGCGCCGTCCACCGCGTCGGCTCCCGCATCCGCCGCGGCCAGCACGCTCGCGGCTGCGATCCCGCTCGTGTCATGCGTGTGGAAGTGCACCGGCAGGTCGACCTCCTCCTTGAGCGTCTTCACCAGCAGGTGAGCCGCCCGCGGCTGGCACAGGCCCGCCATGTCCTTGATGCCGAGGATGTGCGTGCCGGCCGCCTGCAACGACTTCGCGAGCTTCACGTAGTAGCGCAGGTCGTACTTGGTGTTGGCCGGATCGAGAAGATTGCCGGTGTAGCAGATCGCCGCCTCGCAGAGCTTGCCGCTCGCGCGCACCGCATCGATCGCGACCCGCATGTTGTCCACCCAGTTGAGCGAGTCGAAGATGCGGAAGACATCGATGCCCGCGGCCGCTGCCTGCTGGACGAAAAAGCGCACCACGTTGTCGGGATAGTTCGCATAACCGACCGCATTGGCCGAGCGCAACAGCATCTGCAACAGGAGGTTCGGGACGCGCTCGCGCAACGCCACCAGCCGTTCCCATGGATCCTCTTTCAAGAAACGCAGCGCGACGTCGAACGTGGCCCCGCCCCAGCATTCCAGCGAAAAGAGCTCCGGCAGCAGTCGCGCGTAGGCCGGGGCCGCCGCGACCAGGTCGGTGGTGCGCACGCGCGTCGCCAGCAGTGACTGGTGCGCATCGCGCATGGTGGTGTCGGTGAGCAGCACGCGCTTCTGCTGCTGCATCCAGGCGGCAAACTTCTCCGGCCCGAGCTCCTCGAGTCTCTGCTTGCTGCCGGGACGCGGCGACTCGGGCGGCAGACGCGGCGCGCGCGGCACGACGAGTCGCGCCGGTCGCGGCCGGCTGCGCACCTCGGCGCTGCCGTTCACGATGGTTTCGCCGATGAAATTGAGCAGCCGCGTTGCGCGGTCGCGCCGGCGCGGAAACTGGAACAGCTCCGGCGACTCGTCGATGAAACGCGTGGTGTAGTCGCCGGCTGCGAAGCGGGGATGCGTGATGAGCTGGTCGAGGAAGCGCAGGTTGGTCACCACGCCACGCACGCGGAATTCCCACAACGCGCGGTGCATGCGTGCAATGGTTTCCTCCGCTGTGGGCGACCAGGCCGTCACCTTGACCAGCAGCGAATCGTAGGAGCGCGTGATGTTCGCGCCCGCATATGCCGTGCCCGCGTCCAGCCGGACGCCGAATCCAGCGGGGCTGCGGTAGGCAGTGATGCGCCCGTAGTCGGGCACAAAGTTGTTCTCCGGGTCCTCGGAGGTGATGCGACATTGCAGCGCATGGGCGGACACGCGGATGTCCGCCTGCTGCGGCACGCCACTATCGGGCGTGCCGATGCGCGCGCCGTCGGCGATGCAGATCTGTGCCTTCACCAGGTCGATGCCCGTGACGCATTCCGTCACCGTGTGCTCGACCTGGATGCGTGGATTCACCTCGATGAAATAGAACTCGCCGGTCGCGGCGTCCTGCAGGAACTCGACGGTGCCGGCGTTGAGGTAGCGAACCGCGCGGCCGATCTTGAGCGCCGCCTCGCACAGAGATGCCCGTTGCTCGTCGGAGAGGAACACTGCGGGCGCGCGCTCGATGACTTTCTGATTGCGCCGCTGCACGGTGCAGTCGCGCTCGTAGAGGTGCACCAGGTTGCCGTGCGCATCGCCGAGGATCTGCACTTCGACGTGGCGCGCACGGCGCACCAGCTTCTCGAGATACATCTCGTCGTTGCCGAACGCGGCGGCCGCTTCGCGCCGCGCCACCGGCAGGGCCTCGGCGAGCTGCGCTTCGTTCTCGACCACACGCATGCCCCGGCCGCCACCGCCCCAGCTCGCCTTGAGCATCAGCGGAAAACCGATCCCGGCCGCAAGCGACGCGGCTGCGCGTGGATCCGCTGGCAGCGCCTCCGTTGCGGGCATCACCGGTACGCCCGCGCTGGTCGCAAGCGCCCGCGCCTGTACCTTGTTGCCCAGGCGGCGCATGATCTCGGGCGTCGGTCCTACGAACAGCAACCCAGCCGCAGCGGTGCGCTCGGCGAACTCGGGATTCTCGGCGAGGAAGCCGTAACCCGGATGCACGGCATGGGCCTCGACTTCGCGCGCGATACGCAGCACGTCGTCGATATCGAGGTAGGCCTCGACCGGCCCCTTGCCTTCGCCGACCAGGTAGCTCTCATCGGCCTTCATCCGGTGCAGCGAAAAGCGATCCTCCTGCGAGTAGACACCAATCGTGCGGATGCCGAGCTCGTTGGCGGCGCGCATGACGCGAATGGCGATCTCGCCGCGATTTGCGATCAGCAGGGTCTTGATGCGCGTGGTGCGGGTCATGGATGAACCGAGCGATTCCCGCCCGCGACGGGCGAGTCATCGCGGATGCGACGGAACTCAGGTTGCGTGGTCAGGGGGGCCCCGGCGAATAATAGCCATCCGGGCGCGCATCACACCAGCCGCCCGAGCGCGGGGTTTCCCATGAAGTCGAAGATCAACGTCGCGATCGGGTTGTGCCTGCTGGCGGCCTGGAGCGTCGCATCGGGAGAAAAGCTCATGTTTGGTATCGCCATCCACGGTGGCGCCGGGACGATGCCGCGCGCAGAAATCACGCCCGATCTGGAGGCGCAGTACCGCGCCGACCTCGCCCGGGCGCTCGACGCGGGCTACCGCGTGCTCGAAAGCGGTGGCAGCAGCCAGGACGGGGCGATCGCGGCCGTGAAGATCCTCGAGGACTCACCGCTCTTCAATGCCGGGCGGGGAGCGGTGTTCAACCGCGACGGCGAAGTCGAGCTCGACGCCGCCGTCATGGATGGCGCGAGCCGCCGCGCCGGTTCGGTGGCAGGTCTCAAGCACATCAAGAACCCCATCGAGCTGGCGCGCCTGGTGATGGAGAAATCCCCGCACGTGATGATCATCGGGCCGGGCGCGGAGGAATTCGCCCTCGACCAGGGCATGACCCTGGTGCCGAACAGCTACTTCCATACGGAACGCCGGCGTGAGCAGCTCGAACGTGCGCTCAAGGGCGACCGGATGGCGGCCATCAAGCTCAATTACTTCGGCACGGTGGGCGCGGTCACGCGCGACCAGCAGGGAAATCTCTTTGCCGCGACGTCGACCGGCGGCATGACCGGGAAGATTCCCGGGCGTGTCGGCGATTCGCCGCACATCGGCGCCGGCACCTACGCCAACAACGAGACCTGCGCGGTTTCCGCGACCGGGCACGGCGAATTCTTCATCCGCTCCGTGGTGGCCTACGACATCCACGCCCTGATGGACTACAAGGGCATGACGCTCGAGCAGGCGGTCACCGAAGTCGTGCAGCGCAAGCTCAAGGTGATGAAAGCGGAAGGCGGCGTGATCGCGATCGATTCCGACGGCCGCATCAGCATGAGCTTCAACAGCGAGGGCATGTTCCGCGGCGCGCGCGACTCCGGCGGGCGGCAAGAGATTGCGATCTACTAGGCCTTCTTCGGCCGGCGGAATTCGCCGGTCTTCAGGTTGCGGTACTCCGCCTCCATGACCACCACGCGGTTGCGGCCCTGGTTCTTGGCGGCATAGAGCGCCTCGTCCGCGAGCTGAATCAGTCCTTCGCGATGCCGGCCCGTCACCGGCCGCACGCAGGCGCGCGCCGACGCTGACGGTGAGCGAGGGCGCGGCGCTCGAACGTTCGTGGGGAATGGCCAGCGCTTCGATCTCGGAACGCATGCGCTGCGCCACGTCGTTGACGAACGCGCGATCGACGTCGTACAGCAGCGTCGCAAACTCCTCGCCGCCGTAGCGCGCGGTGAAATCGAGCGGCCGGCGTGCAAAGCGATCGAGCGCCGCGGCCACGCGCCGCAGCGTCTCGTCCCCGGCCTGGTGCCCGTAGTGGTCGTTGAATGGCTTGAAGCAGTCGATGTCGACGAGCAGCATCGCGAGCGGCACCTGTTCGCGCACCGCCTGGTCCCACAGCTCCGCGACGCGTTCGTCGAACATGCGGCGGTTGTAGATGCCCGTGAGCCCGTCGCGCGCCACCATCTCGCCCAGCAGCCGCGCCTCGAGAAAGCTCACGCGATTGGCCTTCTCCAGGCTGAAGCACACCACCGCGCCGACCATGTTGGCGAGAGCCAGCACCATGGCGCTGTAGGCGAGCTGCTGACCCTGCAGATTGGCCGCCCAGGCGATCGCCACGTAGGCCCCGAGCACCAGGAGGTTCGAGCGCAGCGCGGCGTGAAACAGCATGCCGACGAGGAAGTACAGATAGATGGTGGTGATGACCAGCGTCGCGAACACGAGCTGCACACCGGCGCGCGCCGCGCGGGTCTCGATCAGCACCACGCACACGCCGGCGACCGGCGCCACGCATTGCATCAGCACCGGGTACACGCGCACGTACGCATGCGAATAGGTGCTCGCGAGCGCGATCGCGATCAGCGGCACGATGACGCCGAACCGCAGCACATCCGGCACCAGCTGCGTCGCAGACCCGAGCAGCCACCGATCCATCACCGCAAATGCCGCGATGAGCACCAGCGCGAGCAGCAGGTTGTAGCGGATCTGGCGGCGCGTGGCTTCGAGCCGGACGATGCGGAACTCGGCCTCGAGCGGCGGCTCGAAGCGCAGCCGCTTGAACCCCACGCGCAGCTGCCGTGCTGTGGCGGATTCGGTCAGCCGCTCGGGCGTTTGGCGCGTTTCGCGACTCACCGGGAAATCACCCCTCGCCCGCGGCGGCCAGCGCGACTTCCGCCCGGAACATTCCGCTCTGCACCAGGGAGAACTCCGACTCGCGGGCGATGACGCGGTCGCCTCCGTGTTCATGCGCCTCGCGCAGGGCGGCCTGGGCGAGCTCGATGTAGGTCTCGAGACTGTCGATGGCGCGCGGCACGGTGAGCGCCACGCCGACACTCACCGTGACATCGCGGCCATTCGGCGACTGCGGATGCGGGATTTCGAGCGCGGCGACGGCCTCGCGCACGCGCCGCGGCACTTCTTCGGCGTACAAGCGGTCGGGGTTGGCGAGCACGATCGCGAACTGGATACCCGAATAGCGGGCGCAGAAATCGAGCGGGCGCAAGGCGCACGCCGAGATCGCACCCGCCACCCTGCGGATGCACTCATCCCCGGCCTGCAGGCCGAAGCGGTCGTTGTAGCTGCGGAAGTTGTCGACGTCGATCAGCATCAGGACGATGAGCGACTTGTCCTCGATCGCCTGCTCCCAGACGCGGCCGATGAAGCCGTCGAACATGCGCCGGTTGAAAAGCCCCGTCAGACCATCGCGCTCGCCGAGATGCCCGATCACCAGCGCCTCGAGCCAGGCCACACGGATGGCGTGCTCGATGGCGTAGGCCGCCGCCCCACCGCCCGCGACCACGGTCGTGAGCACCAGCGAGTAGGCGATGACGTGGTTCGCGGGCCAGCCGGCGAAAGCCACGGCCGCGATGCCCGTCAGGGCGAGCGCCCCGGCGGTGTCGAGCGCGGGCCAGAAGCGCAGTCCCATGGCGATGAAGCCGACCATCAGCACCGCGGCGAGCCCCGAGAAAACGAAGACGCCGCCGGCGCGCGCGACGTACCAGTCGATCACGACCGCCGCCAGCGCGATGCCGACGAGCAGCACGGAGGTCAGGCGGGCGGGCAACGCATGACCGCGCGCCAGCGAGGAAGGTGAGCGCCAGGCCCAGGAGCGCGAGCGGCAGCATCACGCCGAGGCGCAGCAGCGCCGAGAAGTGCATCAGCGAGGGATCGAGCTGCAACTGGTCGGCAATCCACAGCAGCAATGCCAGCACGGCGAGCGTGGCGAACCCGGCCCGAATCCACGGCAACACCTTCAGGCGATAGATCTTGCGGAATTCCGACTCGAGGGGCTCGGCGAACTCGAGTTGCGCGAAGCCGTGGGCAAGTTGCCGGGCAGCGGGCGTATCGTGGGCATCGCTCGGCACCAGGGTAAAGCGCATCACCGCTCCATTGGCCCCTAAGGGGCCGCTACGGTAGCGGCTTCACCGCGTTGCCGACAAGCGCAGGGGAAAAGCTCCGTTATGTCCCGGAGTCAGGGCGGGCCAGCGAGCGAAGTTGTGCCTCAGCCGCGACCGTGTGGCTTCCCGACCGGCGATTCGCCGCGCGTCACGCGTGGTTCCTTCACGCGCGTGCGCCACACCTCGTAGGGATTCCAGCCAGCGGTGCTGTCCTCGCGCTTCTTGTCGACCGGGACGACTCGCTCGGCGGCTGGTTCCTCGTTAGCCGCGTCGCTCCCGACATTTACGATCTGGACGAGCCCGCCGTTTGTTTTGGTTCTCATGGAACGGCACCCTTTTCTCACTCTTATTGTGAGCGGGGATTCTAGGCGTCTGGCTGTGAAAATCCAGTGAAATACCGGTGAACGGTCGGTGAATCCGCGAAGACTATTTGGCCGGGCAAGCAATATGTTAAGCGCGTAACCTCCCTCAAGGCTCAGCCCGCGGCTGCTGCGATGCGTCCGGCGGCTTCGGTATCCACAAGGTCACGATCATCCCGCCCCCCTCGCGGTTCGCGAGCGAAATCCGGCCGCCGTGCGCCTCGATGACCTCGCGGCACAGCGTCAACCCGAGCCCACTGCCCGTCGGCTTGGTCGAATAGAACGGCAGCAGCGCGTTGCGCAGGACGTCGTCCGACCATGCCGCACCGCGGTCGAGCACGCTGCAGCTGCCAGGCGGCGGGCCCCGATTCGATCGCGATCCGCACCTCCTCTGCGGCCGAGCCCGCTTCGTGCGCGTTCTTCACCAGGTTGATGAGCACCTGCTCGATCTGCGCGGGATCGAACTGCGCCGGCCCGTGGGTGGCTCGCTCTCGAGCCTGAACGGCGCGCGCCTGCGAGCGCGCGAGGAACGAGCCCCAGTCGATCGGCTCCGGGCGCGGTCGCGGCAGCTTCGCGAAGCGCGCATAGCCGTCGATGAAGGTCTGCAGGTGCGCCGCGCGATCCTCGATCGTGCGGAAGATCCGCTCCAGCTGCGTCGGCGTCGGGCGAGGCAGCGAGTCTGGCGGCCGGAATGCGCCAGCGAGGAGATCGGCGCGAGCGAGTTGTTGAGCTCGTGCGCGATCACGCGGATCACCTTCTTCCACGTCTCGACTTCCTGCGCGTCGAGCTCGCGCGTGAGCTGCTTCAGCAGGTACAACCGGTGCGGCTGCGCTGTTGAGCACGAAACCGCGCTGCGAGAGATGATAGATCTCCGACTCGTCCGCCGATTCGATCGTGAACAGCGTATCGCGCTTCGGCGGCGAACGCATCGCGCAGCGGCTCGGGCGCGCCGACGAGCAGCTCGGCGAACGCAGTCCCTCGAGCTTGCGTCCGCCAGAAGAGTCTGGCGGGCGGCGACGTTGCTGTAGACGACGCGCCGGCCTCGCGTTGGTGAGCACCATCGCGAGCGGCGTCGCCTGGAATCACGGTGTCGAGCAGCAGCTCGCGCTGGAGCAGCGACTGGCGCTCGTCGCGCAGCACCTCGCCGAGGCCGTTGTAGCCATCGCACCAGCGTCGCCGAGCTCGTCGGCTCGCTCGCCGGCGATGCTCACGCTGAAGTCGCGGTCGCGCAGGCTCGCGATGCCGTCGCCGACCGCGCTCAGCGTGCGGCGGATGCGCCGCGCGAAGCGCCGGCCACGAGGATCGCGCCGGGAAGCACCGTGGCCAGCGCAGGAAAACGCTGATCCAGAAGTTGCCGATGAGCGTGGTGCAGGAGCGAGCGCGATGCGCGACCGCAATGCTCGCGCACGCCGCGGTGAGCAGCGCGAGCTTGCCTTCGAGGGAGAAACGCATGGGAGCGCAATCTAGCACGGCGGAAATTCACCCCGCCTCGCGAGCGGCTGCCGCCGAGCGATTCAGCCGCTCTTGTCGCGGATGCCGAGCTTCTCCATGCGCCGGTACAGCGCCTGCCGGCTCAGGCCCAGCTCGCGGGCCGCGTGCGCGATGATGCCGCGCGCGCGCTCGAGCGCGTGCTCGATTTCCGGCGCGTCGGGCTCGCGCTCGGGCTGCGCATCGTCCAGCGTTCGACGCCGCGCGAGGCCGAGGTCCGCGGCGCGGATCTCCGTGTCGGTCGCGAGCAGGGAGGCGCGGCGGATCGTGTTCATCAGCTCGCGAATGTTGCCCGGCCAGGGATGCGCGAGCAGCGCGCGCTCCGCGGAATCATCCAGCGAGAAGCCGGGATCGAGGAAGTGCCGCGCGAGCGGCAGGATGTCGTCGGGCGCTGCCGAGAGCGGGGAACCTTCAGCTCGATCACGTTCAGCCGGTAGTAGAGATCCTCGCGGAAGCGTCCCTCGCGATCGCCGCGGGCAGGTCCGCAGTTGGTCGCGCTCAGTACGCGCACCTTCACACGACGCGTCGACGCTCCTGCCGAGTCGCTCGAACTCGCCGGTCTGCAGCACGCGCAGCAGCTTCGCCTGGCCGTCGAGCGAGAGATTGCCGATCTCGTCGAGGAACAGCGTGCCGCCGTCGGCGGCCTCGAAGCGACCCTGGCGCACCTTGGTCGCGCCCGTGTACGCGCCGGCCTCGGCGCCGAACAGCTCGCTCTCCATCAGCTCCTTCGGCAGCGCGCCGACGTTGACCTTGACGAATGGACCGTCCGCGCACGCGGAATTCGCCTGGATGATCGCGGCGAGCACTTCCTTGCCCGACGCCGTTCGGGCCCGGTGATGAGCACCGGCACGTCCGCGGGCGCGATGTGCGTCGCCGTCACGAGCAGCTCATGCATCGCTCGCTCTCGAACACGAGTCCGCACAGATCGAACTTCTCGCGCGAGCGCGGCGCGCGGCGCGGCGGCGGCGTGCGGCCCTGCTTCTCGACCGACAGCCGAGCGCAGCTCCAGCAGATTGCGGACCGTGGTCAGCAGACGCGCGTCGTCCCACGGCTTGGCGAGATAGTCCGCGGCGCCTGCCTTGACGAGGTCGACCGCGGTCTCCAGGTGCGTCCACGCAGTGAGCAGCACGATCGGCAGCTCCGGTTGGCGTTCGCGGATGCGGTGGAAGAGCGCGACGCCCTCCTCGCCCGAGGTCGCCTCCTTGCGAGAAGTTCATGTCCTGGATGACGAGATCGACTTCGCCACGCTCGCAGCGAGCGCGAGCCCCTCGTCCGGCGTGCTCGGCCGGCAGGACGCGAGTCCCTGCAGCGACAGCAGCACTTCGAGCGCCGTGCGCACGGCGTCGTTGTCGTCGATGATGAGGATGGTGGGCATGCGGGACGCAGATAACCGGCGGGCACTGCCGTTCGGTGGCGCAGGCCCGTTCCTGGACGATGTCGGAAAATACGATGGCGACACGAGCCCCTGGCGCGAATCATCGAACCTCCCGATTGGATGCCGGCCGGGCCGGCCGGGTTTGAGCTTAGTTCTATACGGTTCGGGTCGCGACCGCCGGCGGGATCGCCGCGGCACGGCGCGCGGGCACGAACACCGCGAGCTGGCCGAGGACCCACAGCAGAAGACACCGCCAATCACGTACCCGATGCCGAGCTTGGGCAGCGAGTACGCGGAGCTCAGCCACTAGCCGAAGCCGAAGGCGAGGCCGGAACCGACGATGACGCCGCCCGTCGTCAGCAGCCAGTTCTCCAGCATGAAGTAACGAATGATGTCGAGCTTGCGCGCGCCCACCGCGCGACGCGTGCCGATCTGCTTGACGCGCGCATTCACGCTGAAGCTCGCGAGACCGACGATGCCGAGCGCCGTCACCGAGATCAGCATGAAGATGGTCACGCCGAGCAGCACCGCCATGCGCATGTCGGACTTGTAGCTGCGTTCGATGTAGTAGTCATGCGTGCGCACCCAGGAGATTACGCGCGTCGGATTCGACTCGCCGAGCTTCTTCTCGAGCTCCGTCATCAGCGCATCGCGCTGACCGGGCTCCGCGCGCACGACGTAGCGCGCCAGCGGCGGTCCCGGCACCACCGGGTGGAAGATCACCTGCGATAGCTTGTCCCAGCTCGACCCACGCGCCGAGCATGTGATCGATGACGCCGACGATGGTCGCCGACTGGCCGAGGCTGTCGAAGACGCGTTTGCCGACCGCGCCTTCGTCGGTGCCGAACATGGCCTTGGCCATGTCGCGCGTCATCACGACCTCCGGCACGAAATCGGAAGTGGGCTGCGCCGTGTCGTAGCGCAGGATCTCGCTGCGAGAAGCTGCGGCCCTCGACCAGCTTCACGCCGAGCGCCTCGAGGCCCTGCTCGTCGACCTCGTAGTAGTTGCCCGGCACGTCCGCCGTGGACTCCGCCGTGTCCACCTTGTAGGTCGTGGAGCTCCGCCGCCACACAGCGGAATGCCGTTGGTGGTCGAGGCCGCGATGACACCCGGTGTGCCGCGGATCAGCTCCAGGTCCTCCTGCATCGTCTCGCCGTGGTTGTAGGTGGCGGCAAAGCCGTAGCTCTGGACGAAGAAGATGTTGTCCGTGTCCATGCCCTGCGGCCGGCCGATCTTCTCCACGCGCTGGTTGATGATGAAGACCGCATTGGCGACGACCGCGAGCGTGAGCGCGATCTGCAGCGCCGACCAGGATCGCGCCGGTCTTGTTGCGGAGCATCGCGCTCAGGATGGGACGAAGTTCCATGATCGGCTACTCTCGCTGGGGTCAGAATTGAATTCTGACCCCTCACTGCGTCTTCAGGTATGGCGCCGGCTGCACCCGGCAGACGCGCCAGGTCGGATACAGGCCCGCGAGCACGCCCGCGAGGAGCGACAGCGCGAGCGCTATCAGCCCGATCGTCCAGTCGAGATGCGTGACGGCTTCGTAGTTGTCGTAGAGGTGGCGCAGCGCGAGCAGCAGCAGCCAGCCGAGGCCGATGCCGAGCACCCCGCCAGCGACGCCGATCACGCCGACCTCGACGAGATGCTGCCGGAAGATCGCAGCTTGCGGCTCGCGCCGAGCGCACGACGCAGGCCGACCACCGGCGCCGCGCCGAGGAACTTGGCGAGCAGCAGGCCGATCATGTTGAGCAGGCACACCGCCAGGAACATGAACGACAAGCCGACCAGCACGCGGTTGTCGTCCTCGCACCACCTCGTTGACCTTGCAGCCACTCGTCACGGTTGCTGCAGCTGGTTGTTGAGCGGGCGCTCGAAGCGGCCGAGCTTCTTCTGCTCGCGCACGTAGTTGTCGATGAAATGCCTGGAACGCTTCGACCTTGGCCGGCGTCGCGCAGCTCGACCCAGATCTGGATCCACACGCAGTCGCTGTTGAGGAAGTCCTGGAAGAATTCGTCGATCTCCTGGTCGTCCAGCAATTGATGTTGCCGGCCGAGCTGCATCTCGAGCATGCTGGCCGACGCTCGAAGGGCACGAAGAGCTCCTCGGGCTCGTCGAAGGCGCCGTTGTTCAGGTCGTAGAACTTCGGCGTCCGGCGTCCATTCGTCGAGCACGCCGACCACCTTGTAGTCGCGGCCGTCGAGCCGCACCGTCCGCCCGACGCTGTTCTCGCCGCCGAACGCCTTCTCGTTCGTCTCCTTGCTGCAGCACGACCACCGCGTCGGCAGCGGTATCGGCGTCCGCGTCCCAGCCGCGCCGTACTTGAACGGCACGTCGAACATCGCGAAGAAGTCCTTGTCGTCAGTGCGCACCTCGACGAGGAACGGCTTGGCGGTCTCCGACTTCACGCCGTCCGGCGGGCTCATGACCACGCGCGCCTTGCGCATGATCACCGTGCGATCGGGAATGTCCGAGGCGAGCAGCGCCTTCGCGTCGCGATACGTCAGCTCCGAGCGGCGGCACGCTCCGGCTGTTCGTCGTTCCACGGCTCCTTCGGATCCCAGCTGTCGAGCGTGCACCGCGTACAGCACGTCGTTGCGATGCGCGAGCGGATTGCCGGACATCAGCGCGATACACGGTGAGCGTCGTGATGCACACGCCGACGCCGAGCGCGATGGCGCCGATCATCAGCGCGGTCAGCACCGGGTTGCGCCGCAGGCTCTTGAGTGCGAGGCGGAAGTGATAGGCGAGCATCAGTTCCCCCTCACGCCACCCTCAGGCGAGTGCGCGCTCGCCACCCGCGCCGACCAGCGGCCGCGGCGCGAACGGCTGCAGGTCGGTGACCTGGCCGTCCATCACGTGCACGTTGCGATGCGCGCGCCGCGCCAGCTCCGGAGTCGTGCGTCACCATGATGATCGTCGTGCCGCGGCGGTTGATGTCCTCGAGCAGATCGACCACCTGGCGCGCCATCAGCGAATCGAGATTGCCGGTCGGCTCGTCCGCGAGCAGGAAGCGCGGCGTCGCCGGCGAGCGCGCGCGCGATCGCGACGCGCTGCTGCTGGCCGCCCGAGAGCTGCGCGGGAATGTGCTTCATGCGCGAGGCGAGGCCGACCAGCTCGAGCGCCTCGCTGATGCGCTGCTTGCGCTCCGCCGCGTTGATGCCGCGATAACGCAGCGGCACGTCGACGTTGTCGAACACGTCGAGATCCGGAATCAGGTTGAAGCTCTGGAAGATGAAGCCGATCTTCTGGTTGCGGATGCGCGAGCGCTCGTCGTCGCCGAGGCTCGCTGACGTCTGCGCCGTCGAGCGGTAGGTGCCGGTGTCGAAGGTCTCGAGCAGGCCCGCGATGTTGAGGAACGTCGTCTTGCCCGAGCCGGACGGGCCGGTCACGGCGACGAACTCGCCCTCGCTCGACCTCGAGGCTGAAGTCGCGCAGCGCGTGCGTCTCGATCGAGGTCCGTGCGATAGACCTTGCTGATGTTGTGCATGTAGAACATGGAGTGTTCCTTTCGCGAGTGAATCTTGGCGTTCAGTCGGTCAGCCGCACGGTTTCGGCGCGCTCGAACTCGTCAAGGTCTGAAATGATGATCTCGTCGCCGGGCTCGAGGCCTCGAGGAATCTCGACTGGCGCCGATGCTGGTGGCGCCGGTGCGTGATCGGCGTGCGCGCGGCGACGTCGTCCTCGCACGACGTAGGCGACGCGCCCGCCGCCGCTGTCGAGGAACGAGCCGCGCTGCACCTTGAGCACGTCGTCGCGCGACTCGAGCACGATGCGCGTCGAGACGCGCTGGTTCTGGCGCAGGCCCTGCGGCACCTCGCCGGCGAAGCGCAGGCGCCCGGTCACCTGGCTCTGCTTCACCTCGGGCGACATCGCGCTCACCTTGGCCGGGTACTCTTTCGTGCCCGTAGGTCACTTCCGCGTCCATCCCGAGCCCGAGGTCGTCCGCGTAGCTCTCCGGCACCTGGAACTCGATCTCGAACGCGGTCAGGTCGACGACCGTGATGAGCGGCGCGTTCTGCGCGACTGCGCGCTTCTGGCGACCGCGAGCGTGCCGACGACTGCCGTCGACGGGCGACTTCAGCGTGAGCTCACCGACGCGGCGTTCGAGATCCTGCACGACCAACCGCTGCCGATCGCGCTCGAGCCGGCGCGTCTTGAGCTCGAACTCGAGGCTTTCCTTCTGCAGCCCGGCAGTCTCGATCGCGTGCTTGTGATTGACGCGCGCGGTGGTCAGCGTCATCGCGCGCCTTCTCGTAAGTCGCGCTCGCTGATGGCACGCGTTTGCCCACGAGTCCTTCGGCGCGCGCAGCTCGCGCTCGGCCGCCTGGATGCGACTTCGGCGAGGTCCGTCGTCTGCTGATTGGCTGAGCAGCTTCCGGCGCGTCTCGATGCGCCTGCCGCTGCACGGCGACTTCGAGGCTCTCGCCCGTCGACTGCTCGCGCGCCAGCTCGTTGCGCAGCTCGCGGGCTGTCGACAGCGTGCGCGAGCACCTGGCCCTTTTCACGATGTCGCCGGCCTGCACGATGTAAGTGCACGGTGCCCGGTGCGGGCGAAAACAGCGTCGGGCTGACCGCCGCGACGACCATGCCCTGCGCCGAGATATCGCGAACGAACGGACCGCGCGTCACTTCGGCGATGCGCACGCGCTCGCGCGGCACGCTGATCTCGGCGTCCATCCACCGCATGAATGCCGGTATTGCGAGCGCAATCAGCAGCAGCGCACCCACGGCGCTCGCGATGAGGATGCGCAGGCGACGGCGGCGAGCCGGCGCCGGATCGATCGCCGTGTCCTGTGCGGAGGTGTCGCGAATGCCGCTCGATCCGCCCATGCGCAAGCGTGCGATGTTCGCCCCCTTCATGACCAGGACCGCCCGTACGCAGAGGGCGCGCAGCGCTCGCATGCGGCGAACGCGGTCAGGTTCATGAGCTCGTCTGCCAGGTGCGTCGTCAGGCGCAGGCAGATTGCAGGCAGGGTGAGTGTCAGCACCAGTTCCGATCCGATGACGTTGGCCCTGAGCGCGAACATCGCGGCCCCGTCGCCGGCCGTCCCCACCCGCCACAGCGACAACGCGGCCACGGCCGTGATGAGGAGCGCTTTGATTGAAGTGGCGATGACCATGTGCAGCGTGTTCGATGCTCGATCTGGCCCATAGGGTTGCACTCGCCGTGCCACGATCCTGCGAGCAGGGATAAGCGCTTGATTTCAATCACGAAGCGCGCTTTGCGGAAAGGAAGCGAGGCAGGCGGAAATGTCCGCGCAGCGGACACCGGACACCGCGGCGGACAGCCGGCGACTAACGCGCCGGATTGAGCCGGGACCGATAGAGCTCGAGAAAGCTGGCTGCGGCCCAAGGCAGATTGCGCTGCCACGTCGAGGGGGCCGCGTGATCGGCGCCGTCGGTGATGAACTTGGCGCAGGCGAATGCGACTTGCTCGCGCCAGCACACCGTGGCGAGCGCATAGGCCTCCATGTCGATGACATCGCAGCGCGCGGCCGGCTGGCCCGTCTCGAATGAGTCACCACTGCTGCAGACCGCGGCCGGCAGCTGGGCGAATGCCACCGGAAACTCGAGGCGCGCAGGCCGCTCCTCGACGGGTGCGTTCCCCGGCGCGAACCCCATGGCGCTCACGTCCATGTCCCTTTGCACGAAGGCGTGGCAACCGACGAGCGTTCCGGTTTCAAAGCGCCGGCTGCCGGCAGTGCCGAAGTTGATGACCCGAGGGAGCGCTCGTCCCGCGCAGAGATACTCGGCCAGGCGGCGCGTCAGGGCGAACGTGGCGTTGATCTTGCCCACACCCGTGTAGAGCACGGGAACGCCAGCCCGCTCGAACTCTCCCTGGCTCTCGACCGCAAGCGCCATTACGACCAACGGGTCCGACCACGCCTCAGCCATACTGGATTACAGAACGTGCGCGCAGCTCTCCCCAGCGGAAATCGGCGGCCAGCCCGAGATCGATGAGCACCACCAGCGCCCGCACGTCGTAACCGGCCGTGCGACTCAGCTCCGCGGCCGCGCGCAGGGTGCCGCCGGTCGCCAGCACGTCATCGATGAGCAGCAGGCGCCCGCTCCCACGCTGCATCTCGAGGACGCCAGTGCCATATTCGAGCTGATACGCCACGTCGACCACAGGTGGCGGTAATTTCCCCTGCTTGCGGATCGGGATGAAACCCTTGCGCCGGCGTTCCGCCAGCGCCGCGCCGAGGATGAATCCGCGCGATTCGATTCCGCCAAGCACATCGATGGCGTCCCATTCGGCTGCGGCGAGCAGCCCTTCCAGCGCATCGAGCGTGGCGCGCAGGTGGTGGCGCAGCAGCGGACTGATGTCGCGAAACAGGATACCCGGGCGCGGGAAGTCCGCGGTTTCAACCACGTGGCGCTTGAGCTCGAGCGAGGCGTTCATCGCGATCGGTCAATCGGCGAGATAGCGTGCCAGGTACTCATCGAAGGGCAGCTTGTCGGACGCCTCGATCTGCTCCTGCGCGCGCAGCGATTCCTCGGCCTCGGCACGAAACTCGGCGAGGCGCTGCTCGTTGGGCGGGTGCAGCTCCAGGAAATAGCCCTTGTGAGCGTTCGACATGCGCAACGCCAGCTGAAAGAACGATTCGCCGGTCGTGCGCATTTCCTCCAGCAGCCGCGCGGCCGGCGTCAGCGCGACGTCCTGCACTTTGGCGGCCTGGATCGAAAGCGCGGTCGTATAGGGCTTGTTGGCCAAGCCGTGATCGAGCAGCTCGCACACACCTTGCATCTGGTCGAGCAGCTCCTGCGCCCAGGTCAGCAGGGGAATGGCGCGGCCGTCGCGCTTGAGCTGCAGACCCGGTTCACGGCCGCGACGGGCCACGGTCAGGTGATTGGCATCGAGCTCGGCCTGGGCATCGTGCCCGAGGGGCGGGCTCTCCTTGAGCACGCAGAGCGCGAGGAACGCCTCGAGGAAGCGCATCTTGTGCTGATTGACGCCCACCGGATCGAAAGCGCTCACGTCGAGAGCGCGCACTTCCACGTACTCCACCCCCGCGCGCCTGAGCGCCTTGGTGGGTCGCTCGCCCGAGTGCGCCACGCGCTTGGGCCGGATGAAACTGTAGTACTCGTTCTCGATCTGCAGCAGGTTGGCGTTGAGCTGGCGGTATTCGCCGTCGACCTTGACGCCGATGCGCTCGTATTCCGGATGCGGTGTGCCGATCGCGCGCGCCAGGTCGCGAACGTACTCGGCGAGGCTGTTCACTGAGATATCGACCCCCGCCTGGCTCTTGTTGCGATAGCCGAGATCGCTCATGCGCAGCGACGTCGCGTACGGCTCGTAGAACGTGCCCGGGTCGAGCTGTGACAACGACAGATCGCGACCCTTGATGAACGACTTGCACACTGCCGGCGACACGCCGAAGAGATACAGCACGATCCAGCCGTGACGGCGATAGTTGCGGAGCAGCCCAAAGTACGCCTCGGAGATGAACTCGCGGCCGTGGCCCCTGGATTCGAGCACGTCGGCGAGCACCGGCCAGAACTGCTCCGGGAAGGAGTAGTTGAAGTGCACGCCCGAGATCGCCTGCATCATGCGGCCATAACGCCAGCCGAGCCCTTCGCGATAGACGGTCTTCATGCGCCCGATGTTGGAGCGGCCGTACTGGGCGATGGGGATGCCGGCGTCGTCCTCGATGGCGCAGGGCATGCTGGTCGCCCACAGCAACTCATCTTCCAGGTGCCGGTAGACGAACTGGTGGATGTCGCACAGGTACTGCAGGAGCTCCCAGGTGTGCGTGAACGCGGGCGTGACCAGCTCGATCAACGCCTCGGAATAATCGGTGGTGATGTGCTCGCTCGTGAGGGGCGAGCCGAGTGCCCGCGGGTGTGGCCGCCGCGAGAGGCGGCCGTCCGGGGTCACTCGCAGGGATTCGCGCTCGACCCCCTTGCGCCCGCCCTGGAGGACGTCGCGCTGGCCACTGTTGAGAAGCCCCGCGAGCCGGCGCTCGAACGGGCGATCGACGCTGGCGCGATTCATTCCCGGCGTACCTCGTAACCGCCCCGCGGCCCGCCGGTCACCACCGGATCCGCCCGGTGAGCACGTCTTTGAACATCACGAAATCGCCGGCCAGGCTGTAGAACGGGTGCCTGAAAGTCGCCGGACGGTTCTTCTCGAAGAAAAAATGGCCGGCCCATGCAAATCCGTAACCGACCACCGGCACCATCCACAGCCAAACGAACCGGCGGGTCACGAGCGCGCCGAGGATCGTCAGGATGACGAGCCCGGTCCCGAACACATGGAGGCGGCGAGAGCGCCGGTCGCTGTGCTCGGACAGATAGAACGGATAGAAATCGCGGAAATGGGCGAATGGTTGCGGGGCCGGCCCGCCGCTCGTGGCCGTCATCGTTTTATCCCTTCATCCGCGGATGCCTGCAGTGTCGGTGAGCGGTAGGACGGGCGTCAAGGAAAGGAGTTGGGACCATAGTCCCAACGGGCCGTTTTTACTTTGACATATAGGCTTCGACCAGTTCACACCGAGAGCGATCTGTGATGGCGCGCGCAATCGTTTTTTTTCGCGATCGCTATGCTCGCGCACGTTAGGTCGGATCCGCGAAGTACAAGCAAAGGGGATCGCTCACCTTGACGAGGCGTTTGCAATGGGCGGCCGCGTCACTGACCGCGGCAGCGTTGATCGCAGCTCTCCCGACATCGGCATTGGCCGGGGCGCTGCGTGAGGCATTCGGTCCTCATGCCGCGGTCTGGATCGGATCCGCCGCCGGTCTCACCAGCGTCGTGCTCGCCGTCGGCGTGCTGTATTTCTGGAATCGCGCGCTCCGCAGCCAGGTGGAAAAGCGCACCACCGACCTGAAGCGCGAGCTGGCCGAGCGCCGCCGCATGGAAGCCGCCTTGAACTACGCGCGCGAACAGCTAGAAGAGCGGGTGCGCGAGCGCACCGCGATCCTCGAGGCGCGCAACAAGGAGCTCAACGCCACCCGCATCCAGCTGCAGGATGCCAACTCCCAGCTACTCAAGCTCGTGAGCATCGACGGTCTCACCAGCATCGCCAATCGCCGCCATTTCGACGAGGTGCTGGCGCGCGAAACCCGGCGCTGCCTGCGGGAGCGTCAGCCGCTGTCGCTGATCCTGTGCGACATCGACGGGTTCAAGCGCTACAACGACACCTACGGCCATGCGCGCGGGGACGACACACTCAAGCGCGTCGCCCAGGCGGTGGAAAAAACCTTCCGCCGCGCGGGCGACCTGGCTGCCCGCTACGGTGGCGAAGAGTTCGCCATCGTGTTGCCGGGCATCGAGGCGCGTCGCGCCTGGCTGTTCGCGGATCGCCTGCGCCGGAACATCTGGCGCCTGACCATTCCGAACGCGGTTTCACCGGTCGCGGACCGGGTCACGATCAGCGCGGGCGTGGCCACCGCCATGCCGGAACGGATTTACGTGATCGAGGAATTGATTCACGCCGCGGATACCGCGCTCTACCGCGCGAAAGGCAACGGACGCAATCGCGTCGAGGCGCATCCGCCGATCGGCGTGCTCGGCACGAGCGTCGCGGAGCCCGAGGCTGTGGAGCCCGAGAAGCTGCGCGCCGAAGGTTGATTGACGGTCTCGACAGGGAGGATTTGCGATGAAACCCCGACTCAGAACCCACGCTGAACGCCGCCGCGTCATTCGCCGGCATCGCTTGCGGCACCTGGCCACCATGGACGCGGGCGGCGGAGCCGATCCGGGCTGGGTCAGCGCTACCGTGCTCTTCACGGACATCTCCAGGACGGGTGAAACACCGGCATGGCTCGAACCGGACGGCCGCAGCGATAAGGCTTGCGGCGCCACCCAGTTCTAGGCATACAGGTCGCGTGCCGGCCGGCAAGAACAAGAAGACACTGGCCGCTCGCGTTCTCCCGGGAGGGATCGGCGCGGCGTGGCGTTTGCGCCTGCTTCTCCTGCTCCTCGCGCTCGCCATAGTGACGAGCGCCTGTGGCGGCGGCGGCGGACAGGACGACACGCAACCGCCACCGGGCGCACCGCCGTCGAGCGATTCGCGGGGTGAGCTCGGTGCCGCCAACCTGCTGCAGGTGGGCGCAGCTGCAACCAGCCCCGTCGAGAATCACTTCTACATGCCCGTGGGTGCCACGCTACCGGCCTTGCATCGCTTGCGCGGCCGGCTGACGGTGGCCGAGGGCCCGATGCAGGGCACCACGGCCGACAGCAACTTCGGGCAGACCGGCCTGCGCTGGTTTCCAGGGTTTACCGCGGAGTTCTTCATCGCCGGCGAGTATCTCGTTCCCGTGGAGCGCGGCATCCTCGAGCGCGCTGGCACCCGCAGCCATTGGCGGGTCATCCTGTCGCCCGGCAGGGTGTGGTCCGAAACGGGCGATGCCGGCTGGTCACGGGCTTCGTTCCCGTTCGTGCTCGTAAGCGACGACACCAACGAGGCGCACAACGGCCTGGCCACTTTCCTCTACGACGACACGCGCACCTCGGAGCTGCAGTTTCAGATCGTGCAGGAGACCGCCTCCTGGAACCGCAATGATTTCTGGGGCCGGCTCCCGCTCGGCTACGTGCCGGGCCCCATCGCGGACGAGGCGATGCGCCAGGTCGAGTTCGAGGCCGAAATCGCCGCCCTCACGCCGATTCGCGACTGGTCGCAACTTGGCACTGGGCACGACGCGGTCCTGTGGAATACGTTCACGCGCGGACTCGATTCGGACGATGTCAGCGCAAGCGGCATCGTGAGCGACGGCGTCATCTACATGCAGCCCTGCGCCACGCGGCTCGGGCCGTATCCTTACTGTGCGTTCATGCGGCACGGTGCCTTCTCGGTGACCAAGTCGATGGGCGCAGCGCTCACCCTGCTGCGACTCGCCGAGAAGTACGGCGACGGAGTGCTGGAACTGCCCATCCGCGACTACGTCGCGATCACCGCGCAGCATCCGGGCTGGGAAGGCGTGCGGTTCATCGACGTCATCGATATGGCGAGCGGCGTGGGCGGAGCGAACCCGGACCGCGACGCGATCGACCCTTTCGCCGATGAGAACGCGGTGACCCTGGGCGCGTGGTCGAGCGTCGCGAGCGAGGATTCCAAGCTCGATGCCGTCTTCCAGCAGCAGGACTACGCGTGGGGACCCGGCGAGGTATTCCGTTACAACACCACGCAGACCTTCGTCCTGGCGGTAGCGATGCAGGAGCTGGTCACGCGCCGGGAGGGTCCGGGCACGCGCCTTTGGGACGTGATGCTGCGCGAGGTCTTCGAGCCCATCGGCATCCGTCACTTTCCGATGATGCACACGATCGAGGCGGGCGCCGCGCCCGGCGTGCCGTTGATGGGTATCGGCCTGTACCCGACGGTAGACGATGTCGCCAAGATCGCGATGCTGCTGCAGAACAGCGGCCGTCACGCGGGCCTGCAGCTGCTCAGCGCGCGCGGACTCGATACGGCCCTCTTCCGCAGCGGGCATGGGCTTCCCACCGGCGAGCTGAGCGCCGCGGGGCCCCAGCTCTACAGCATGTCGTTCTGGTCCCTGCCCCATCGGCTGGGACGTTGCGTCGAGCAGCTGCCGTATATGGACGGTTACGGCGGCAACTTCGTCTTGCTGCTGCCGAATGGCATGACCGCGTTCCGCTTTGCCGATGCCGGGAATTACGACGTCGAGGCATTGAGCGACGTGGCGGCGCAAGTCCGCCCCTGGTGCCGATAGCGCCGGGTCAATCCTCGGGATCGCGCGGCTCGTCCGCCGTTCTCTTCACCGCCGCCGCCCAGCGCGCCAGCCGCGCCGGCGACACGCCCAGCAGGTAGCCGATGGCCAACAGGCGGTTCCCGAGGAGCCGCCGCGACCACCCGTCGCGCTCCCAGCGTTGCTCGGAGACGCCGATGGGAAGCGGCAACGCGTCGAAGCGACCTTGCCGTCGCAACGCCTTCACCAGCGGCACTTCTTCGAACATTGGCGTGGCGGCGAATCCACCGCAGACGTCGAAGAACTCGCGCGTCGCGAAGATGCCCTGATCGCCATAAGGCACGCCCCAGCGGCTGCGCAGGCGGATGGCGTTTTCGAGCACCGGCTTGTACCAGCGACGCGGACCAAGGAAGCGGAAACGGAAGTAGCCGCCGACCGCGCCTGAGTCGATCGCCACGGCGATGGCGCCGAGTGATTCCGGATGCGGCTCGGAATCGGCGCGCAGGAACCAGAGCGTGCTGCCCTTGGCCTGCGCCGCGCCCTTCATCAATTGCACGCCGCGGCCGTGCACCGAAGGCAGCCACGTCGCCTGCTGCCGCTCGCACATTGAACGGGTCTCGGCCCTCGAGTCGCCGTCGACCACGATGACTTCGCGCGGTTTGCGAGGCCACGTACGAATACGCTTGAGCAGAGCAGCGAGCGCAGCATCCTCATCCAGCGTCGGAATGACGATGCTGATCTCGTAGGGAACGGTCATGCGCGCGGCCGCATCACACCGGTCCGTCGGCGAGGAGTCTGGTTGCGGCGCGCCCTCTCCACGCAATTGCTGACTTCGTCGCTCATCGCACGGCCCTCGGGCACGCGGTTCAACGCTTCAGCGTGGGCGATATTACCTCTACTGCAGTAGCGCGCGTGAGTTCGACGGCCCAGGGTTGGGCCGTCGCGGATGCCGGGTTCGCTGCCTCGAGCTGTCGATCAATGCCCGGGGGGGCGGCAGATGCGGGAGCCGGTGCTCTCCATGCACATGTCTTCGTTCAACGGCTGCACGTCGCTGAGTGAGAACCGGATGGTTTGCGTCTTCTTCTGCTCGACGTGTTGTCCATCGACCGTGACCGGCTCGAAGCGCCAGGAACGCACCGCCTTGCGAACGGCGCCTTCGAATACGTTGCGCGGCTGAGCGGCGACGATCGAGACATTGGAGACACGTCCGTCGCGCCCAATCACGTAGCTCACGGTTACCCAGCCTTCGATGCTGTCGAGACGGGCGCGGTCGGGAAATTCTGGCTGCGCCTGCAGGATAGCAATGGCCCGGGCCTGCGAATCAGGGCTTGTCGCAGCCAGGCTGGCATCGGGCACACCGATCTGAGGTGCCGCGCCGCTCGCGCCGTCGATAACCGGCGGGTTGAGCCACACGAGCTTGACACCGTTCTCCTGCGCGACACGGTCGACTGCCGCCATGCGCGCGCGATCGACCACGCTGCCAGCCGCCGCAGCAGGCGCGGTGACCAGCAGCGATTCGGTCGGCGATGGCTCGTCGGAGTTCCCGGCGGGCCGCTCGCTCGTCTCGGCCGGCGCGGGAGTCGCCGCGCCCGCTCCAGGCGACTCGGCGGCTACGGCCGCCACTCGCATGTCCGGTGCGGTGGAACTCGCTGCGCCGCGATTCTGCGTAACCGTCTCGTGGGTTACAGCCGCGTCCGCCCGGGCGTCAGGCGAACTGACCGTTGCAGCCAACGCAGGTGCGCCACCGCTCTTTTCAGTCGGGGCTCGCTCGTCAGGCGCAACGGACACCGGAACGGGCGGCTCGGGAATGAGCACCTGGGATTGCGAGAATCCAAACATGGCAGCGTCGACAGCGCCCGGCTCGACACTCTCGTCTAGCGGCGCCGACAGCGACTCTTCCGCTTCGCGACTGCTGCTGCCAATCGGTTGCAGCAGGCCACTGACGCTCACCGCGACCGTGGCGAGCATCACGCCGATGCTCCAGTGCGCGGCGACGCGCGGCTGCCGGCGCACCCCCACGAGCCTGCGGATGCGTGTGAGCAGCTGACCGCCATCGCTCGCGACGCTCGTTTGCAGGCTCAGGCTCTGCACGCCCGCGAGCTCCGTGAGCGCGCGCGCGTACGCCAGCGCATCACCGGAACGGGCCACTACCAGGTCGTCGCAGCAGTGCTCGCGCTCCTCGCGCATGACGCGCGATACCCAGCGCACAACGGGGTGATAGAAAAGGAGGGTTTCGATCACGACCTGCAGCAGGTTGACGAGGTGATCGTAGCGGCGCACGTGGGCCAGCTCGTGCATCAGGATGAGCTCGAGTTGCCACGTGGTCAGACCGGAAATGGCGCTCACCGGCACCAGGATCACCGGTCTCAGCCAGCCCACCACCATGGGCACGTGCACGCGCGCGGATTGCACCGCGCGGACCGCACTGCCCACGCCGAGCGTGACGATGAGCCGCTGCACGCGGTGCTGCCAGGCGGGCGTGAGCGGTGAGACGTCGACGCGCGTGAGCAGGCGAACATTGCGCCACTCGATCAACAGGCGTCCCGTCATGAACGTCACCCCGACCGCCCAGACGAGCACCGCCCAGGGGAGCCAGGGATGGATGAATGACTGCAAATCCAGCACGGGTGCACCGAGCGTGACCGTGAGCGTCGGGGCGGATGCCGCGATCGACTCCGCGACAAGTGCCGTTGCAGCATCGTTCGGGCTGAGCAAGAAGAAGGTTGTCACCGGCGCGGCGGCCAGTAGCACCAGGAAGGAAAAGGCAAGCCGGTAGCGCGTCTGAGACGAGGCATTGCCGGCGGCGGCCAGCGAGACTCCGAACACGACGCCGGCGACGGCGCCCTGCCAGAGGAAATGCAACAGCGTCCAGCCGAGCGTCGCGACCAACCCCTGAAGTGCCGGCGAGTCGAGCTCGATCATGGGGTACCTCCGTTCTCACCCGCGGCGGCTGCAACCGTCGCGTGCGTCCCGTCAGTTATTCTGTGCACCCTGCAGGCGATCCAGCAGCGCGCGGATTTCTGCCAGCTCCTCGGGCCGTACGACGTCGGCACCGCTCAGTGCCTGCAGCACGAGTTGCGAGCGAGATCCATCGAAAGCGCCGTCGATCAGCTGTCGAGTGAGCTGGCGCTGCGTCTGCTCCCGGCTCACGGCCGGGCGATACACATGCGCTCTCTGTGAGTCCTCCCGTTTGACCAGGCCCTTATCCAGCATGATCTGCAGGAACTTGAGCACGGTCGTGTAACCCAGATTGCGGTCAACCCGTGAAAGTTCCTCGTGCACGCTGCGGACCGTGCTCGGGCCGAGCCTCCATAGCACTCGCAGGATGTTGAGCTCGGCGTTGGTGGGACGAACCGTACGCAGCTCGTTCTTTCTCTTCATAAGTGGCTCCCCCGACAGGCCCGCAGCATTATATGTCCTAACGAATCTCTTCGTATACCCGGTGCAAGTCCCTGTGCCGGTGACATAAGGCAGCCTCGGCGCAACCGGCCCGCCAACCCATGGACGGATTTCGTGTGCGCCGCCGCACAATTTCTCACATTGGCTGAGAATCGCATGAGGGTTTTTACGCTATTCCCTATGAGGGCTGCGATTACCGGGCAGGACGCCCGACCCCAAGGATGGTCGAGGGATTGAGCAATGGGCTGCGGAGGGGTTTTCGCCCTTCGCAGCCTGCCCCATTTATCGCCTGTTCATACAGATTGGGCTACAGTGCCTCATGGCCCGGTTTGTCCTTGCGACGCTTCTGTTGCTGACCGCCTTGCCCGCGGCTGCCTTCCATTGTGGTGTGAGGCTGATCCACGAGGGTGACAGCCGTTACGACGTGCGGGCCAAGTGTGGCGAGCCGGCCGACATCGAGACGCGTTCCATCCTGCGCCAACCCGTCGTCTGGCACCACGGCCGGCCGGTGCTGGCGGCACCCGGCTCGCTCATTGAAGTCACCGTCGAGATCTGGACCTACAACTTCGGTCCGCACAAGCTGATGCGCCGCCTGCGTTTCGAAGATGGCGAGCTGGTCAACATCGAAACGCTCGGCTACGGCTACATCAAGAGCTGAGACCGCGGCGACCTCCTAGAACTGGTTCGACGCGACCCTCGGCTTGGCAATCCAGCGATCGATCTTCGCCTCGAGCACGTCGAGCGGCAGTGCGCCGTCCGTCAGCACCTGGGTGTGAAACTCCTTCAGATCGAAGCGCTCGCCGAGCTTGCCCATGGCGCGCGCGCGCAGCTCCTTCAGCTTGAGCTCGCCCACCTTGTAGGCGAGCGCCTGGCCGGGATTGGCGATGTAGCGCTCGATCTCTGAAACGGCATCGGACGGCCCCACCGGCGCGTTGGCACTCATGTACTCGATCGCCTGCTCGCGCGACCAGCCCTTCGCATGCAGACCGGTATCGACTACCAGGCGTACGGCCCGGAATACCTCGGTGCCCAACGCGCCGAAATAGTCATACGGGTCCGAATAGAAACCGAGCTCCTTGCCGAGTGACTCTGCGTACAGACCCCAGCCCTCGCTGTAGGCCGTGTAGCCGCCGAAACGGCGAAAGCGCGGCAGGTTTTCCAGCTCCTGCTGGATCGAAAACTGGAAGTGGTGGCCCGGCACGGCCTCGTGCAGATAGATCGCCTGCATCGTGTAGCGCGGCCGTGATTTCAGATCGTAGGTGTTGACGTAGAACACGCCGGGACGGGAGCCATCCGGCGTCGCCGAGCGGTACGAGGCGGAGGCAGCCGAGCGCGCCCTGAACTCCTCGACCGCGCGGATCTCGAAATCCGCCTTCGGCGCCACGTCGAACAGGCGCGGCGCGGCCTCCGCTGCCTTGCTCTTCAGCGAGCGATAGCCATTCAGCAGCTCCTCTGCCTCGGTGTAGTAGAAACGGGGATCACTGCGCACGTAGGCAAAAAAAGCGGGCAAGTCGCCCTTGAATCCCACCTGCGTGATCACGCGTTCCATCTCGCCGCGGATTCGCGCGACTTCCTTCAGGCCGATCTCGTGGATCTGTTCCGGGGTGAGGTTGGTCGTGGTCTGCAATTTCACCAGGTAGGCGTACCACTCAGGACCGTCCGGCAAGCTCGTGATGCCGACTGTCGGGCGCGTCTTCGGCAGGTATTCGTCGCGAATGAATGCGTGCAGGCGCCGATAGGCCGGCACGATCTGCGTCTCGATCGCGGCCTTGTATGCCGCCGACAAGCGCTCGCGCTCCACGGGCGTGAAGCTCTCCGGGAGACTCTTGACCGGACGGTAGAAAATGCTCTGCGCCGGATCGCTGTTGAACATCGGCTCGAGCTGCGGCAGCACTTTCTCCATGACGATGCGCGGCTGCACCACGCCCTTCGCCACGCCGGCGCGCATGTTGACGATCGCCTGGTCCACCCAAGTGACGAAGTCGTTGGTGCGCTTCAGCCAGTCGTCGTAGTCCTTGACCGTCGCGAACGGCTGCAGGCTGCCACCAGCCCCCATCTGTGCGAACAGCGACGGCAGGCTGAAGGACTGATTGATGGGAATCAGCTCCGCCGGAAAGCGGAAGCCCTCGATCGCCAGCGCGCGATCGAGCTTGAAAATGTCGTACGTGAGCCGCGCCTGGCCGGAGAGCCCGGCGGGGTCGATGGCCTCGAGCTGCTTCTGATACTCGCGCTCCAGCGCCAGTGAGTCCGCCATGTATTGCGGACTGACGCTGATCTCGATGCGATCGTTGTAACGATTGTCGCCGACCACGGTGGCATTCAGCGGGTTGAGGTAGAGGAATTTCTCCCAGTAATCCTCGACCAGCGCGGTCAGCTGCTGCTCGGCGGCCTGCGCTTCTTCGCCCTGCGGCGCGCCAGGCGCGCCGGCATCACGCGAACAGGCGGCGAGCGCCGCCAACAAGGAAACTCCCACGATTCGAACCAGATGCATCACTTCACGCCCCCCGTTTGCTCGATCCAGCGATCCACTTTGGCTTCCAGCACCTCGATCGGCAGCGAACCGTCACGCAGCACCACGCTGTGAAAAGCCCTGACGTCGAATTTCGTCCCGAGCGCCGCTTGTGCCTTGGCGCGCATCGCGCTGATGCGCAGCTGCCCGATCTTGTAACCGAGCGCCTGGCCCGGAAAGGCGATGTAGCGCTCGACTTCAGCCACCGCGTCGCTTTCGGCCAGGGTCGAGTGCTCGACCATGTAGCGGATGGCTTGCTCGCGCGACCAGCCCTTCGCATGCAGCCCCGTGTCCACGACCAGGCGCATGGCGCGCAGCATCTCGTCGTTCAGTCGTCCGTAGTACTGGTACGGATCGGTGAAGAGCCCGAGCTCCCTGCCGATCGATTCGCAATAGAGCGCCCAGCCCTCGGTGTATGCGACATAGAAGTCGAAGCGGCGGAATCGCGGCAGGTCGGTGAGCTCCTGCTGGATCGAAAGCTGGAAGTGGTGTCCGGGTGAGGCCTCGTGCAGCGAAAGCGTCTCCATGCCGTACTTCGGCTGACCTTTCAGGTCGAAGGTGTTGACGTAGAAGATCCCCGGCCGGGAACCGTCGGCCGCGGGCCGTTCGTAAAAGGCGCCGGCGGCGGATTGGGCGCGGAAGGGCTCGACCGCACGCACCTCGTAATCCGCCTTGGGAAAATCGGCGAACATCTTCGGCAGGAGCGCGTTGATGCGGGTCTTCAGATCGCGGTAGCCCGCCAGCACGTCGGCCTCGCTCGTGAAATAGAAACGCGGATCCTCCTTCAGGAATCGAAAGAACGCCTTGAGATCCCCGTCAAACCCCACTTGCCGGCGCACGCCGTCCATCTCGGTCTCGATGCGCGCGACTTCCCTGATCCCGAGCTCGTGAATCTCGTCGGGCGCCATGCGCGTGGTGGTGTACACGGCTGCCAGGAACCCGTACCACTCCTTACCGCCGGGCAGCGCGGACCAGCCCACCGAGGTGCGCGCCCGGGGCAGGTATTCACTGCGCATGAAGTCTTCCAGGCGCTGGTATGAAGCGAGCGTGCGTGTGATGCCGGCGCGATAGTCCGCGGTCAGGCGTGCACGCGTCTCGGCGTCCAGACTGTCCGGGAGCGTGCGCAGCGGCTGGTAGAAGACGCTGTCCTCGGGCTTGGCGACGGTCAGCGCCTCGAGTTGCGGCAGCACTTTCTCGACCAGCGGCCGTGGCTGCGTGATGCCAGCAGCAACCCCGGCACGCATGTTGGTGATCGCCTGCTCGATCCACGCCTGGAAGGCCTGCATGCGACTCAGGAAGTTCTCGTAGTCCTTGAGCGTCGCGAACGGGTGAGCGCCGCTCCCGGAACCCAGCACGGCGAGATCGGCGGCCGGATTGTTGAACTGGTCGATCGGCAGCAGCTCGCTCGGAAAATCGAAGCTCTCGATGACGATCTGGCGGCGCGACTTGAAGACGTCATAGCTCAGGCGCGCCTCGGGTGAGAGCGCGCTCGCATCGATGCCTTCGAGCGCCGCGAGATAGCGCCGCTCGGTGGCAAGCGCCTGCTCGCGCCACGCGACTCCGATGTCGTTCGGGTACTGGTCGTCGTAGCGATGATCACCAGTCTGCGTGGCAAAGACCGGGACCAGCGCGAGGTACTCCTCGAAGTACTTCTCGAACAGCTCATCGAGGCGTTGCTCGGCGGTCGACGGCGCGGCGAGCGACACGGTCGCATAGAGGAGGCAGGCCACAGCGGCTACGAAGCTCGATCGATTAGCGGTACTCAATTGTTCTCCCTACTCGTTAGTCTGTGCCGCGAGTGAGGCAGGACGGGCGGCGCGCACTGCACGACTCGAAATCAAGTGAAAGCGCGTGCCGAGCAGCGCCGCGGACGCGGTCAGGCCCGCGATGAGACCCACCCAGACGTAGGTCGGTCCGAGGCCTTGCGCAACTCCCAGGCCATAGGCGAGCGGAAAGCCGATCGCCCAGTAGGCCAGGAAGTTCAACAGCATCGGCACACGTGCATCCTTGAAGCCACGCAGCGCGCCGGCGCTGCCAATCTGCAGGCCGTCCGAGATCTGAAAGATAGCAGCCATCAGCAGCAGGCCCGCCGCGACGGTACGAACCGCCTCGTCATGTGTATAAAGCGCCGCAATGTGCTCACCAACAAAGGCGATCACGAGCGCCGAGCACGCCATGAACATTCCACAGAGCGCAATCCCGACGAATCCGCCCCAGCGGCCCGCGGCGAACCGGCCCGCGCCGAGCGCGTGTCCGACGTGGATGGTGGTGGCCGAATGGATGGAGAGCGGGATCATGAACATCAGCGCCGCGTAGTTGATCGCGATCTGGTGAGCCGCCACGACCGCCGCGCCCATCGTGCCCATGATCAGCGCAGCGGCCACGAACAGCGCGCCCTCGGATATGACCGCACCGGAGATGGGCAGGCCGAGCGCGAGAATTTCGCGCAGGGTGCGCCAGTTTGGTAGCTCGAAGTGCTTGAACAGCTCGTAGGGCCGGTACACGCGATGGCGGCGAACGTAGCTCACCATCACTGCCAGCATGATCCACATCACCAGCGCGCTCGACACGCCGGTGCCGACCGCGCCCAGCGCCGGGAATCCGAGCTTGCCGTACATGAAAACGTAGCAGCCGAAGACATTTGCCACCAGTGCAATGAGCGCCGTGTACATGATCGGCTTGGTCCAGCCAATGCCCTCGCTCACGAAGCGCAGCGCGAGAAACGCCATGACGGCCGGGACGCCGCAGCAGATCGCGTACACGAATCCGCTCGCCTTGGGCACGATCGCGGGATCGATGCCGATGAGATGCAGGATCGACTCGACCCCGAGCATGGGTAGGACCAGCGCGAGCGCGATCAACTGGCTCAACCACAACGCCTGGCGCGTGAGGTGGCCGACGGCCTGGTTCCGGCCGGCACCATAGGCGTGCGCGACCAGCGGGCTCATGGCCATCAGCACGCCGAGCCCCGTCAGGTAGAAGAAGATGTGGAAGGCGCTGCCGACAGCGACCGCTGCCAGGTCGCCCGCGCTCAATCGCCCGGCCATCAGGGTGTCCGTGAAGCTCATGCCCGCCACCGCGACGTTGTTGACCATGAGCGGTCCCGCCAGCCGCAGGATGGAGCGGGCGTCCGTGGCGAAACGTTGGCGGAAGGTCGCGGATGTTGGCGGCGCGGGCACGGAAAGCTTGCCGGTGTTCCACCGGTCGATTAGCAGGAGCCGGGATTGGGTGGCATTCTACGCGAGCCGCATCCCCGGAGGACGATCCACATGCTCGTTGGCTCACAGACCCGGCGTGTCGCCATCATCGGCGGCACGCGCATTCCCTTCGCACGCGCACACGGCGCGTATGCCAACGTGAGCAACCAGGACATGCTCACCGCCGCCTTCAAGGGCGTGGTGGACAAGTTCGGCCTGCGCGGGGAGCGCCTCGACGACGTCGCCGGGGGCGCGGTGATGAAGCATTCCCGTGACTGGAACCTGGTGCGCGAGTGCGTGCTGGGCTGCGGGCTGGCACCCGAGACGCCCGGCTTCGACCTGCAGCGCGCCTGCGGCACGAGTCTCGAGGCCGCCATTCTCATCGGCATGAAGATCGAGCTCGGCATGATCGAGAGCGGCATGGCGGGCGGCGTCGACACGGTGAGCGATCCACCGGTCGTGTTCTCACGCGATTACCAGCAACTCCTCCTGCGCAGCTTCCGCGGGCGCAGTTTCATGGAGAAACTGAAGCCGTTCTTCGGCGTGCGTCCGCGTCACTTCAAGCCGGTGCTGCCGACCGTGGTCGAGCCGCGCACGGGCCTGAGCATGGGCCAAAGCTGCGAGCTCATGGTCAAGCAGTGGAAGGTGACGCGCGAGGAGCAGGACCAGCTCGCGCTCGAGAGTCACCGGCGTGGCACGGCGGCCTGGGACGCGGGCTTCTACAACGACCTGGTGTTGGAATACCAGGGACTCAAGACCGACAACAACGTGCGCCGTGACAGCTCGCTCGATAAGCTCGCCAAGCTCAAACCCTCCTTCGACTTCAGCGGCGCGGGTTCCATCACCGCGGGCAACGCCAGCCCGCTGACCGACGGCGCGTCCGCCGTGTTATTGGCGCGCGAAGAGTGGGCTCGGGCTCGCAAGCTCCCGGTGCAGGCGTATCTGACCTTCGGGAAAGTCGCGGCGGTGGACTTCGTCAACAAGGACGGCTTGCTGATGGCGCCCGCCTTCGCGGTGCCGCGCATGCTCGCCGATGCTCGCCTGACGTTGCAGGACTTCGATTATTACGAGATCCACGAAGCTTTCGCCGCCCAGGTACTGTGCACGCTCAAGGCCTGGGAGTCGGCGGAGTTCTGCCGTGACCGGCTGGGGCTGGCGAAGCCGCTCGGCAGCATCGATCGTTCGCGCCTGAACGTGATGGGCGGCAGCGTCGCCATCGGTCATCCCTTCGCCGCCACCGGCACGCGCATCGTGGCGACGCTCGCCAAGATCCTCGAGCAGAAGAACGCGCGCCGTGGCCTCATCTCGGTGTGCACCGCGGGCGGCATGGGAGTCACCGCGATCCTCGAGCGCTGAGGCCTCACCAGATTTGCCTATAGTTTCACTTGAAACTAAATTAGCCACCCGACCCGAGCGTCACCGGTAGCTTGCATGAAGCGCTACATCTCCTTCCCGCGCGTCGAGGGCCAGGCCTCGCGCCAGGCGCATGCCGACCTGCCCGAGGGCACCTACGAGCGCGAGATCAGCAAGGAAGGCTTCTTCGGGCCGGCCGCGCATCTCTATCACCGCCACCCCCCGACCGGCTGGGTGGACTTCGAGGGACCGCTGCGGCCGCACGCCTTCGACCTCATCAAGCTCGGTGAGGCGGGCGCTTCTCCGTGGGACGCTGCCGAAATCGTTCACAACGCAGCGGTGCGCGTGCGGTTCTGGAGAGCGACGGGCGCCATGGATCACCTGGCGCGCAACGCCGACGGCGATGAGCTCATGTTCGTGCACCAGGGCAAGGGCGAGCTCTTTTGCGACTACGGCCACCTGTCGTTCGGAATCGGCGACTACATCGTGCTGCCGCGCGGAACGATGTGGCGGCTGGAGTGCGACGAGCCGCTGTGCGCGCTTCTGATCGAGGCGACCAACGCGAGTTACTCGTTGCCGGAGAAGGGGCTGGTCGGCCCGCATGCCATTTTCGATCCGGCGATGCTCGATGTGCCGCGCATTGACGACGCGTTCCGCGCCCAGCAGAGCGATGCCGAGCGCTGGACGGTCAGGATCAAGCGCAGCGGACAGCTATCCACCGTGACATATCCGTTCAACCCGCTGGACGCGGTGGGCTGGCACGGCGACCTGAGCGTGGCGCGCCTAAACGTGCGCGACATTCGCCCGCTGATGAGCCATCGCTACCACTTGCCGCCGTCGGCTCACACGACCTTTGTCGGCACCCGCTTTGTCGTCTGTACGTTCGTGCCGCGCCCTTTCGAAAGCGATCCGGGCGCCATCAAGGTGCCTTTCTTCCACAACAACGACGACTATGACGAGATGATCTTCTATCACGCGGGCGATTTCTTCAGCCGCGACAACATCCATCCCGGCATGATGACGCTGCACCCGGCGGGCTTCACGCATGGGCCGCACCCGAAAGCGCTGAAGAACGTGCTCAAGCAGACCAAGAGCGCGACTAACGAGGTCGCGGTGATGGTCGATGCGCGCGATGCCCTCGAGATCGGCAACGCCGCCAAGTCGGTGGAATGGGCCGGTTACGTCGAGAGCTGGAAGGGCGCCCAGGGGACCTGACATCAAGCTCGCCACCCTCAAGGACGGGACGCGCGATGGCCGCCTCATCGTCGTGAGCCGCGATCTCAAGCGTGCGGCTCACGTGCCACACATTGCGACCACGTTGCAGCAAGCGCTCGATGACTGGGAGCGGGCCGCGCCGCGCCTGGGCGAGGCTTTCGAGCAGCTCGAGCGCGGCAACAACCGCTCGACCTTCCCGTTCGAGCCTCGCAAGGTCGCTGCACCCCTGCCGCGCGCGTATCAATGGGCGGACGGTAGCTCCTATGTGAATCACATGGAGCTGGTTCGCAAGGCGCGCGGCGCGGAGATGCCGCCGTCCTTCTGGACCGAGCCGCTCATGTACCAGGGCGGTTCGGATGATCTCCTCGGCCCAATGGAGGAGGTGGCGTTCGCCAGCGAGGACTTCGGCATCGATCTGGAAGCCGAGGTCGCGGTCATCACGGATGACGTGCCGATCGGTATCGCCCCTGAGCAGGCGCGCGAGCACATCAAGCTGCTGATGCTGGTGAACGACTGGTCGCTGCGAAACCTCGTGCCTGCTGAGCTCGCAAAGGGCTTCGGTTTCTTCCAGTCGAAGCCCGCCACTGCGTTTTCGCCCATCGCGCTGACGCCCGATGAGCTGGGCAATGCCTGGGACGGTGGCAAGGTGAACCTGCCGTTGTCGAGTTACATCAATGGCGAGCTTCTCGGCCGGCCGAACGCGGGCGTCGATATGACGTTCGACTTTCCGCGGCTCATCGCGCACGCCGCGCTCACGCGCCGTCTGCGCGCGGGCTCGATCATCGGCTCCGGCACAGTATCGAACACCGATCGCAGCGTCGGCTCGAGCTGCCTCGCGGAAAAGCGCTCGCTCGAACAGATCGCCGGCGGCAAGCCGCAAACGCCATTCCTCAAGTTCGGCGATCGCGTCCGCATCGAGATGCTCGACGCGAACGGACAGAGTCTCTTCGGCGCCATCGACCAGAAAGTCGTGAAGGCGTAGTCGCTCCTGCGGCAGCGGGCTGCCTCTCCTAGCCTTCCTCCGACCGTACGCGCAAACTAGCCGCACCCTCGCGGAGAGCTTCATGGGACAGACCGTGCACCTGACGGCCGGCGATGGCCATCGTTTCGCTGCGTATCGCGCCGCGCCGGCGGGGACGCCGCTTGGCGGCCTGGTCATCCTGCAGGAGATCTTCGGTGTGACGGGTCACATGCGCGATGTCGCTGATCAATACGCCGCGTTGGGCTACCTGAGCGTCGTGCCGGCGGTATTCGACCGCGTCGAGCCCGGCATCGAGCTTCCCTACACCGAGATTGCACGCGGACGCGAGTATGCCGGCGCGCTGAAGCTCGAGCAGACGCTGCTCGATCTCAACGCTGCGCTCGAGTCGGTCGCCGCGGTTGGAAAGAGCGGCGTCGTGGGCTTCTGCTGGGGTGGCACGATCGCGTACCTGGCGGCGTGCGAATGCCCGATCGCCGCGGCCGTGTCCTATTACGGCGGGCGCATCACTCAATACCTGGACCGCAAGCCGCGTTGCCCCGTGATGTACCATTTTGGCGAAATGGACCGGAACATTCCCCTCACCGCGGTGGAACAGATTCGCGCCGCGCATCCCGAGGGCATCTACCACCTCTATCCCGCCGGTCACGGCTTCAACTGCACGGAACGCGCCGACTACGACGCCGCGAGCGCCACGCTCGCGTTCGAACGGACCCGCGAATTCCTGGCACGGCACATCGGGTGACGACATGGAACTGAAAGACAGCAAGCTCCTGCGGCAGAAGTGCTTCATCGACGGCGAATGGCGCGACGCCGCGAGCGGCAAGACCATCGACGTGATCAACCCGGCCTCGCAGCAGAAGATCGGCACCGTGCCGCGCATGGGCGCCACCGAGACGCGCGCCGCGATCGAGGCCGCGAACAAGGCCTGGCCCGCGTGGGCGCGCCGCACCGCGAAGGAACGCGCCGTGATCCTGCGCCGCTGGCACGACCTGATGATGGCGAACCAGGACGACCTCGGCGTCCTCATGACCGCCGAGCAGGGCAAGCCGCTCGCCGAGGCCAAGGGCGAGATCGCGTACGCCGCTTCTTTCATCGAATGGTTTGCGGAGGAAGGCAAGCGCCTCTACGGCGACATCATCCCCGGTCACCAGCCCGACAAGCGCATCCTCGTGCTGCGTCAGCCGATCGGCGTGGTCGCCGCGATCACGCCCTGGAACTTTCCGTCGGCGATGATCACTCGCAAGGCCGGACCCGCGCTCGCCGCGGGTTGCGCCGTGGTGTGCAAGCCCGCCACGCAGACGCCCTACTCCGCGCTCGCCATGGCGGAGCTCGCCGATCGCGCGGGCGTGCCGAAGGGGATCTTGAACGTCATCACCGGCGCAGCGGATGAGATCGGCGGCGAGATGACCTCGAACCCCATCGTCCGCAAGTTGACCTTCACCGGATCGACAGCGGTCGGCAAGCGCCTGATGGAGCAGTGCGCCGGCACGATCAAGAAAGTCTCGCTCGAGCTCGGCGGCAACGCGCCGTTCATCGTGTTCGACGATGCCGATCTCGACGCCGCGGTGCAGGGCGCGATCGCGAGCAAGTACCGCAACACCGGGCAGACCTGCGTGTGCGCCAACCGCTTGCTGGTGCAGGACGGCGTGTACGAAGCATTCGCCGGCAAGCTCGTCGATGCGGTCGCGCTCCTCAAGATCGGCGATGGCCTCAAGGGCGTCACCGACCAGGGCCCGCTCATCGACATGAAAGCAGTCGCCAAGGTCGAGGAGCACATCGCGGATGCGCTCGCCAAGGGCGCCGCGGTGGCGGCGGGCGGCAAACGGCACGCGCTCGGCGGAAGCTTCTTCCAGCCCACCGTGCTCACCAACGTCAAGACCGACATGATGGTTGCGCGTGAGGAAACGTTCGGACCGGTCGCGCCGCTCTTCCGCTTCAAGAGCGAGGCGGATGCGATCCGCATGGCGAACGACACCGAGTTCGGCCTCGCCGCCTATTTCTACACGCGCGACCTGGCGCGCTCCTGGCGCGTCTCCGAGGCGCTCGAATACGGCATCGTCGGAGTCAACACCGGCATCATCTCCACCGAGGTCGCGCCGTTCGGCGGCATGAAGGAGTCCGGTATCGGGCGCGAGGGATCGAAGTACGGCATCCTCGATTACACCGAGCTCAAGTACGTGTGCGTAGGTGGCGTCACGGCGTGAGCGCAGCCGCCGAGCACACCACGGCGCAACCGCCGAGCGAACGACCAGACCTTCCGCTCTCCGATCGGACCGTGGTGGCGCTGCTCGCCATCATCAGCGCCTGCGGTCCGATCGCGCTCAACATCTACCTGCCGGCCCTGCCCGCTGTCGAGGATGCATTCGACGCCACGGTGCCGCGCGTCCAGCTCACGCTAAGCGTGGCCTTTCTCGCCTTCGCGATCGGCCTGCTGGTGTACGGACCGCTCTCCGACCGCTTCGGGCGCAAGCCCGCGATCCTGGTCGGCGTCGCCGTCTTCACCATCGGCTCGCTCGTCTGTTTCGCCGCCCCGACGCTCGAATGGCTGATCGTGGGCCGCGCGATCCAGGCTTTTGGCAGCTCCGCCGGGCTGATCGTGTCCCGCGCGATCGTGAGCGATCTCTATCCGCGCGAGAAGATGGTGCGCATGATCGCCTATCTCACCATGGTGATGGTCATCGCGCCGACGTTGTCGCCCCTGCTGGGCGGACTGCTCGCGGTGACGTTCGGGTGGCACAGTCTCTTCCTCTTCATGGCCGCCGCGGGCGTTGCTCATCCTGCTGACCGCGTGGCGCCTGCTGCCCGAGACGCGCGCGCTCGAACGCCGGCGTGCACCGGGAAAGTCGATCGTGTCGGTCGCGGCGTCACTGCTGCGGCGGCCGGCGTTCGTCGGCTACCTGTTGCAGGGCGCGGTGATCTTTTCCGTGTACCTGGTCTTCATCTCGACGGCGCCGCACGTGATGGTGACCGGCCTCGGCCGGCCGGCGACCGAGTACGGCACCTACTTTCTGCTGCTCGCCGGCGGCTACTTTCTCGGCAACTGGAGCGTCACGCGGCTCGCCGCACATATGGGAACGCAGGCCCTGATGCAGATCGGCGTGATCGTCGCCGCCGTAGCGACCTGCATCGCACTCGGCTTTGCCGCTGCCGGCCTCGTGCATCCGCTGTGGCTCTTCGTGCCGATCGCAGTGATGGGATATGGCCAGGGAATGGCGCTGCCCAACGTTACGGCGAGCGCCGTGACTCTCGCGCCGGAGCATGCGGGGATGGCCTCGAGCCTGGTGGGGTTTGGGCAGCAGCTCATCGGCGCCGGGTGCATCCAGTGGATTGGCAGCTTTCCCGTCGACACTCCGTTTCCGATGCTGATCTTCTGTGCCGCCGCCTCGCTGGCTGCGCTGGTCGCGCTGCGGATCCTGCGGCCGGAAAAGGCGACAGAGCTCGCCGCCACCAGGAAATAGCTGCGAGCGCTGCGTTCCAGCGTCACGCACTGTCACCGCAGTGTCATCCCGCCCCGTGAGCACCCACGCATGGCCAGCCCCGAACCTTTTCGGTATGGTGCCAAGCCTTTCCCGATCGGCGCCTGGACATCTGAGTGACGAGCTATCTCGACACACCGCTCCTGCGAGACGCCGCGCGCACGCGCGTTGGCGTGCTGCTCGTCAACACGGGCACGCCGGATGCGCCGACCCCGCGCGGCGTGCGGCGTTTTCTCGCCGACATGCTCTCCGATCCGCGCCTGGTCGAGCTGCCGCGCGCGCTGTGGCTGCCGATCCTGCACGGCATCGTCCTGCTCATTCGCCCGCGTCGCAGCGCGCATGCGTATCGCAAGATCTGGACCAGCGAAGGGTCGCCGCAACTCGTGATCATGCGCCGGCTCGCCCGCAAGCTGGCCGCGCTGCTGGAGGGAGACAGCGCCGCACCGGTCCCGGTGCAGGTCGGGATGTGTTACGGCGAGCCATCCATTCCCACCGCGCTCGCCTCGCTGCGCGCTGCCGGCGCCGCGCGGATCCTCGTGCTGCCGCTCTTTCCGCAGTACGCAGGCGTTACGACTGCTTCCGCCTTCGATCGCGTCTCCGCCGAGCTGCAGCGCTGGCGCTGCGTGCCTGAGATACGTTTCGTCAACGGCTATCACGCTGAACCGCGGTACATCGAGTCCTTGCGGCAAAGCGTGCTGGAGCACTGGCGCAGCAACGGTCGCACGCACCTCCTGATGTCATTTCACAGCATGCCGGCGCGCTGCGTAGAAAATGGCGACCCGTACAAGTCCAATTGCGAGGAAACGGCGTGCCTGCTCGCGCGCGCACTCGACCTGAAGGACGGCGAATGGAGCATCACCTTCCAGTCGCGATTCGGCTGGCAGGAGTGGCTGCAACCGTACACGGCCGATGTCGTGCGCCGCTACGCCGCGACCGGCCCGAAGAAACTCACGGTCATCTGTCCCGGATTTGCAGTGGACTGCCTGGAGTCGCTCGAGGAGATCGAGATCGCGGCGCGCGCGACGTTCCTGGCCCACGGAGGAGAGTCATTGAGCTACATCGCCGCGCTCAATGACCGCGAAGCACACGTCCGCTTCCTCGCCACGCTTATCATGCGTCATTGCGCGGGCTGGGCCGGCGCGCCCGCCGAGGACGTCGAGCTGCAAAAGGCCACGGGGCTGCGCGCCTAGGCCGAATGTTGCTTCAGCCAGCGCGCGACTTCGGCGCGGGCATCCGGGTCACGCTCCAATGCCTTCTCGCTGGGTGGCGCAGTGATCTCCAGCACTACCCCGTTCGGATCGGAGAAGTAGAGCGACTGCTGCTCGCCGTGATCCTCTTCGGTCATCTTCACGCCCGCGAGGCGCAAGCGCTTGCGCCAGGTGTCGAGCTCGCGGAGCGTGCCCGCCGCGAATGCATAGTGACGGAGGTCCGCAGGGAGACCGTCATCCTTCGGTCGCCGCGCGCCCTCGAGCGCACACAACACGATCTGCCGGCCGTCACCGACTTCGAACAGCATCATCAGCCAGGGCTTGCCTCCCCAGTCGTCGCCGGAGAACGCTGCGACGAGCGGAAAGCCCAGCACCTCGCCGTAGAAGCGCAGCGTCCCCGGCACGTCGTAGGCCGGAAAGACGCAATGATCGATTCGCAAGCCTCGCGTCATGGTCGTCCCACCTTTTTTCTCGGGGTACCGGCGATGGCGCTCGACTCGCGGGGCGTACAAGACATCCGTCCGTCGGATCACGACCACCGTCGGTCGGCGGCACCTCGGGACAATTACCGGGCGCCGACGCATTCTGGCACGATGGCTGCGTCGCGGGGATGAGGGACCTCGATGCTTGGCCGCTTCCTGGAAATCAGCATTCAAACGCCCAGCGTGCTGGAATCCCTGGAGTTCTATCAGAAGCTCGGCTTCACGCAGGCCGAAGCGGGCGATTCGCGGACGTATCCTTACGCCGTGGTGACCGACGGCCGGCTCTTCATCGGCTTGCATCAGCACGAGATCGATTCTCCCTCGCTCACCTTCGTCAAGCCCGATCTCTGGCGTCATCTCGAGGAGCTCGAGGCGCTCGGCATCGAGTTCGAGTCCCGCCGGCTCGGCGAGGATGTCTTCAACGAGGCGACCTTCCGCGACCCGGACGGATTGCTGGTGACCCTGATCGAGGCGCGCACGTTCTCACCGCCCACGCGCGGGATTGCGGAGACGTCCTGGTGCGGCTATTTCACCGAGCTCGGCATCCCGACGCGCGACGCGGAGCGCGGCAAGCAGTTCTGGGAGCAGTTGGGGTTCGTCGCGGCGGCGGAGAACGGCCAGCCGTTCCGGCGCATTTCGCTCACCAGCGATCACCTCGATCTCGGCTTGTACGCGACGCGCGACCTGCGGCGGCCAGTGCTCACGTTCAGCGACGCAGAGATGTCGGCGCGTATCGAACAGATCAGGAAGCTGGACCTGGAACCCTCGCCGCGGCTGCCGCGAGTCTTCGATCCGGACACTACGGCGATGCTCGTTGCCCCGGAAGGCACGACACTGCTGCTGATGACCGACGAGTCCGTGAAAATTGGGGTCAGACCTCAATTTCCGGAAAGCGGAGCGGAAATTGGGGTCTGACCCCGATTACTCTGACCCCTCTTCGATCCCCGAGCCGCACGTAGACCGCGAATCCGAGTATCAGCAGGTTGCATGCGCCGATGACGAAGAACGGCGCCGCCTGGGTCCACACGTCGTAGAGCCACCCGCCCAGCAGGTTGGCGGTGAGGATCCCGATCGAGCCGAAGATGCCCGCGAGCCCGAACACCGAGCCGCGAATCCGCAGCGGCGCCTCCTGGCCGAGCAGCACCTGCCCCGAGAGGATCGCGCTCATCTCGCCGACGCCCATTACGATCGCCGCCGCGTAGATCATCGGCGAAAGCGGATCAGCGGTGAGTCCCACCCAGGTGTAGCCGACGAAGGCCACCGCCATTGCCGCGACCACTACCGACACGCGATTCATCCGATCGGCGAGGCCCATGAAGACCAGCGCCCACAGCAGCGCGGATAGCTGGGCGACGCCCGCAATGCTGCCGGCTCGTGCGATGGCCTCGGCGGCGGCGTGGCCACGGTCCAGGCCCGCCTGCGTGATGCGCAAGCTGAAATACGTGCCGATGACGACGACATTGGCGCGTGCGACGAAGGTAACGAGGTAACCAAGCAGGATGCGTCGATTCGAGCTCGCCGCCGCCCCGCCCTCGCGCAACAGGTGCCGCAGCGTTTCGTGCGCACCGGTGGCTGCGAGCGGCTGGCGCTTTAGGCCCGCGAAACAAACGGCAGCCGTCAGCAGGCACAACGCCGTCGCGGTCCAGTAGGTCAACCGCCCGGCGCTCAACGCATCCGATCCCAGCTGCGAATACACCTGCGGCAGCCTTGACAGCAGCAACACAGTGATGAGCACGCCAACGCCCTGGAAAATGCCGCTCAGCCCGACGAGCGCGCCGCGCGAGCGTTCCTGGGGCGTATCGGCCAGCACCGTCGCGAGCATCGCGCCCACCGCGGAAGCACCGACCGCCCAGAACATGGTCGTCATCACCAGCTGCGCAAAGCTGTGCGAGAGCGGGATGAGCGCGAAACCCGCACCGAGCCAGAGGAAGCCGAGCACGAACACCGGCCGGCGCCCGATCTTGTCGGAGAGCGCACCGCACGGGCCGACGAGCAGCAGCGTGATGACTTCGTTGAGCACGCCGAGCACGAGCGTCGCCCGGCCCTGCTGGTCCGCCGGGATGCCGAGATTGACGTTGAGCGTGTAGGGCTGGATGAAACTGAGAAACGCCAGCAGGCACACGCTGAAAACGGCGGCGAACAGGTACGCCAGCGCATTGCGGCGAGTGATCCCGGGCGCGAGCCAGATGAAGAAGAGGCGCTGCGTGCTCGAGGTATCGGTCACACGGGGATCCTGCAGGGACGACCGAGCGCGCGATGATAGCCGCACGCTGCCTGCTGTGCCGCGGGAACGAGGCCCGCGCGTTGTTTTGCCGCTACGAATTCCGGCACCGGCCTGAGGCGCCTGGCGGCCATGATCGAGTCGTTGGTCCCTGGAACGCGCGCGGCCCCCACGGAACGATTATCCTGTGCGCCTTTGATGCGGGCGGGAGCGAAACGCGAACAACTCGATCGCGCCGCCCACCACTTTTTTTTTCGGAGGACCGGATGAAAGCTCTGGCTTGCACCGTGATGCTGCTCTCGCTGAGCAGTACCGCCTTCGCCGATGAAGGCATGTGGACGTTCGACAACTTTCCCAAGCAGCTGGCGCGCGAGAAGCTCGGCGTCGAGGTGACGGATGCGTGGCTCGACAAGGTGCGACTCGCCACCACGCGGCTCGAGTCCGGATGCACCGGCTCCTTCATATCGGCCGATGGCCTGATGTTGACCAACCACCATTGTGCGAGCGAATGCCTGGCGCAGCTGTCCACCGCCGAAAGCGATCTGCTCGCCAACGGCTTTCTCGCCGGCTCGCGCGAGCAGGAAAAGCGTTGCCCCACCGAGCAGGCCTCCGTGCTCACGGCGACGGAGGACATCACCTCCAAGGTTGCGGGCGTGACCAAGGGCCTGTCGGACAAGGCGGCCAACGAGGCGCGCAAGAAAGAGCTCACCAGGCTCGAACAGGCCTGCGAGGAAGCTTCCAAGCGCGATCGGCGCGTCGGGGCGCTGTCGTGCGAATCCGTGTCGCTCTACAACGGCGGTCAGTACTTCCTCTACAAGTACAAGCGCTACGACGACCTGCGCATGGTGTTTGCGCCGGAGTCCGACATCGCCGCCTTCGGCGGTGACCCCGACAACTTCCAGTTCCCGCGCTATTGCCTCGACATGTCGATCATGCGGGTCTACCAGGACGGCAAGCCGCTCAAGCCGCCGAGTCACCTGCAGATCAACTTCGCCGGGCCGCAGGAAAATGAGCCGGTGTTCGTCTCCGGTCATCCGGGCTCGACCGATCGGCTGCTGACGGTCGAGGAGCTGGTCTCACAACGCAACGTCTTGCTGCCCATCTGGCTGCTGCGCAATTCGGAACTGCGCGGGCGCCTGATCCAGTTCGGCAAGGTCGACGCCGAATCGCTGCGCATCGTGCAGGATCCGCTCAACAGCATCGAGAACTCGATCAAGGTGCGGCGCAAGGAGCTCGATGCGCTGCTCGACGACAACCTGATGGCGAGCAAGCGCCGCGACGAGCAGGCGCTGCGCGGCAAAGTTGCGGCGGATGCGGAGCTCGCGAGTGTCGCGGGCAGCGCCTGGGATGACATGGCGAAGAGTCAGCAGGCGTATCGCAACCAGTACGTGCCGTACGCCTTCATCGAGAGTGGCGCGGGCTTCAACAGCGACCTGTACCGTTTCGCCCGCCGCCTCGTGCGCGCAGCCGCCGAGCGCGCCAAGCCCAACGAAGAGCGCCTGCGCGAGTACACCGACTCAGCGCTGCCGCAGCTCGAGCAGCAGATCAAGGCCGCCACTCCGGTGTATCCGTCGCTGGAAAAGCGTCACGCTGTCGTACTCGCTCGAACGCATGCGCGAGTGGCTGGGGCCCGACGCCAGCCTGGTCAGGGCATTGCTCGCCACCGAATCACCGGATTCGCTCGCGGCCAAGCTGATCGAGGGCTCGCAACTCGCCGATCCCAAGGTGCGCGCAGCCTTGTGGGAGGGCGGGGTGGCAGCCATCGAGGCTTCCAACGACCCGATGATCCGCCTCGCGCGCCAGGTCGATCCCGAAGCGCGGGCGATCCGCAAGCGCTACGAGGACGAGGTCGAGGCGCCCAGGGACAGCGCGAGCGAAAAGATCGCAGCGGCCCGCTTCAAGGCATTGGGCACCAGCACTTACCCCGATGCGACTTTCACGCTGCGGCTCAACTTCGGCAGCGTGCAGGCCTGGATCGAGAAGGGTGAGCCGGTGAAGCCGTTCACGACGCTCAAGGTGGCGTTCGAGCGCGCGACCGGCCAGGACCCGTTCCGCATACCCCCGAGCTGGATGCAGGCCAAGCCCCAGCTCGATCTCGACACCCGTTTCAACATCTCGACCAACAATGACATCACCGGCGGCAACTCCGGCAGCCCCCTGATCAATGCCAAGGGCGAGCTCGTGGGGCTCATGTTCGACGGCAACATCCACTCGATCTCGGGCGGCTACTGGTTCGATCCCGAGAAGAATCGCGCCATCGCTGTGCACCCGGCGATCATCCGCGAGGGTCTCACCAAGGTGTACCGCGCCGATGCGCTGGTGCGCGAGATCGGCGGCAGATAGCGCCGTGCACTCCCTCTCCCGCGTGCGGGAGAGGGCTGGGGTGAGGGCAGTCAGCGCCGGGCGACCAGCTTGAATTTCACGGTGAGCTCGTCCTGGACCTGCAGGGCGCCCATCAGCGCGCTGAAGGGTGTGAGGCCCAGGTCAGTCTGCTTCACCTTGAACTCGCCGGTCGCGGTCAGCTGTTCGCCGTCGAGCATCGCGGCCACCGGAATGCGGACCTCGTGCTGCTGGTCTTTGACACCGACGAGCGCGGTCACCGTGAGCGCATCCAGCGAGCTGCCCTCGACGGCGGCCGTACTCAGCTTCACGTCGGGGTAGCGTTCGGCCTCGAGCAACGTGGCGCTCAACATGTTCTTGCGCGTGCCCTGCTTCGCCGACTCGGGCACATCCGGTGGAAAGTCGGGTCCTTCCTCGCGTCGCAGTTCGGCTGGATCGATCTCGAGCGAATCGACCGGCATCACCAGGTCGAAGCCGCTGCGTGTGATTTCCTGATGCAGATAAACCTTGCCGTTCACTTGGTGCGAGGCGATCAGGTGGTTGTGGCCGGCGCTGGCGAGCGTCCCGGCGCGGTATACCAGGATGCGCACCAGCGATTCCTCCGGCACGACCTGGTAAACCCGCGCGTTCGTGTAGTCGCGCGCCGGCCGTGCGGGTTCGGTCGGGCGTCGGCTTGGCGGGCTCGGGGCGCTGCGCGTGGGGCACGCGACCAAGCACGAGGCGATCGCAACCAGCAGCAGAACACGCAGCTCGCGAGGCATGATTCACTGTCCGTTCAGGTCGGGGCCTGCAGATTCTAGCGAAGGCGCGGGCCGGGCCGCCTGACTGAAGTCAGGACGAATCCCGGACGTACGACGGGGCGCAGCTGGTTGAGCCGGCAGCGCGGCTTCGCTAAGGTGACAAACACCCTTCCCTGCCGGGAAGCGGCCCGCAAGGAGCGTTTCCCATATGCAGATTCGCAATACGACGATCCGTTGGGGCGCGCTATCGAAGTTCTTCCACTGGACGATCGTGGTGCTGGTCATCACGCAGTGGGTGCTCGCGGCGGCCGCACACGACCTGCCGAACGGGCTTGAAAAATTTACGACGCTGGCGCGCCACAAATCGATCGGCATCACCATCCTGGTCCTTGCCCTGCTGCGGCTCTTGTGGCGGTGGGCGAATCCCACGCCCGAGCTGCCCACGACGCTCAAGCCCTACGAGCGCTGGCTCGCGCACGGTACGCACTTCGCGCTCTACGCGCTGCTGTTCGCGCAACCCATCACCGGCTGGATCATGTCTTCGGCCGCCGATTTTCCCGTGAGCTATTTCGGCTGGTTCACGCTGCCCGACCTGGTGCAGCCGGACAAGCAGTTCGCCAAGTTCATGGAGGAGGTCCATCACTGGCTGTTCCGCGGCATCGTGTGCGTCGCGATCCTGCACATCTTCGCAGCGCTCTGGCACCACTTCCGCCTCAAGGACGACGTCCTCAAGCGCATGCTGCCGTTCGGTGACCTGCGTTGAAGCCCGCCATGCGCCTGCTCGCTGCCACGGTACTGCTTGCCCACGCGACCCTCGGTGTGGCGGCCACTCCCTATGCGGTCGATGCCAGCCACAGCCAGTTGGGCTTCACCGCTATCCAGAGCGGCGGCGATATCGACGGCCGCTTCGAACGGTTCACCGCGACCATCGTATTCGCTGACGCCGATCTCGCCGGCAGCCGCTTCGACGTCGAGGTCGACCTCGGCTCGGTGAACACGCAGGATGACGAACGCGACGGGGCGCTCAAGAGCGAGGACCTGTTCCACGTAGAGAAGTATCCGCAGGCGCATTTCGTCGCGACGCGCTTCACGCGCAAGGCCGCTGGCCAGTATGAAGCGGCCGGGAAACTCACGATTCGCGACGTCACGCGCGACATCGTCCTGCCCTTTACCTTCGCCACGCTCAACGAGGGCGGCAAGCCCGTGGCCATGCTCAAGGGCGGCGTGACGCTCAAGCGCCTGGACTATGGCGTGGGCCAGGGCGACTGGAAGGACACGAGCATGGTCGGGAACGAGGTGCGAGTGAAGTTCGACCTGCGGCTGACGCCGGGCGCCGCGGCCGCGGCGGACAAGCCGGTCCCGCCGAAAGCCGCCACCTAGTCGCTGATACTGCAACCCGCGCGGCGTGGTGGCGACTTTCGCCCGCGTGCACTGTGCCACAATCGCGCGGGTCCGCAGCTTCGCGATGCCTCATGCCGCAGCACTTCGACGACGTTGGCGAGTGTGTCGAATCCGCTCTGCGGCGCCTGGGCAAGCGCATCGTGCTCGCCCTGCCGCTCGCGCTCGGCAAGCCCGTGCCGCTCGCCAACGAGTTCTATCACCGCGCCTGCTGCGACCCCTCGATCGACCTGCAGATCCTGACCGCTCTCAGCCTGCGCAAGCCATCCGGCACGAGCGAGCTCGAGCGACGTTTTCTCGAGCCCTTCGTCGCGCGCGTGTTCGGCAACTACCCGGAGCTCGGTTATGTCGAGGCGGTGCGCACCAGCCGGCTGCCCCGCAACGTCCAGGTGACGGAGTTCTACCTCGAGCCCGGCGCCTATCTTGGTTCGCACTACGCACAACAGCATTACCTGAGCGCGAATTACACGCACGTGGCGCGCGAAGTGCTGGCTCGCGGCGTGAACGTGCTGGCGCAGCTGATCGCCCGGCGCATGGTGGACGGGCAGGCAGAGTTCAGCCTGAGCTGCAATCCCGACCTCACCGCGGACCTCTTGCCGGAGTTCGAGCGTGAGCGGCGCAACGGTCGCGACATCCTCGTGATCGGCGAGCTCAACCGGCAGCTGCCCTTCATGTTCGGCGCGGCGCAGGTCCCGGAGAGTGCTTTCGACTACTTGGTGGAGCACCCACGCTACGAGTTCGATCTCTACTGCCCGCCCAATCTCGCGCTCGGCACGGTCGACTACCTGATCGGCGTGTATGCGAGTGCGACGGTGCGCGATGGCGGGACCCTGCAGCTCGGCATCGGCGAGCTCGGCGATGCGATCGTGTACTGCCTGCAGCTGCGCCACCAGCAAAACGCCGCCTGGCGCCGCGTGCTCGAGGATGCGCAAGGGAACGCACGGTTTGGCGCCGACATCGAGACGCTCGGTGGCCAGGGCGTGTTCGAGAAGGGGCTTTACGGCTGCAGCGAGATGTTCGTGGACGGTTTTCTCGATCTCTACCGCTCGGGCATTCTCAAGCGCCGCGTCTATCCGCACGTGCTGGTGCAGCGGCTCCTCAACGAAGGCCGCATCGGCGAGAAGGTCACCGCGGCTACGCTCGCGGCGCTGCTCGAGGCGGGCGCACCTGCACAGCTCTCGGAAGCGGACTTCACGGCACTGCAACGGTGCGGCGTCCTGCACGACGCCTGCCGTTTCGAGCGGGGTCGCATTCGCACGCCAAGCGGGCGCTGGGTGGTGGCGGATCTCTCTGCGCCGGAAACGCGCGCCGCGCTCACGGACGATGGTCTCGGCGCGCAGCTGACCGAGGGAGCGCTGCTGCACGCGGCCTTCTTCGTCGGTCCCAAGGGCTTCTACGCGGCGCTGCGCGAGATGCCGGAAGCGGAGCGCCGGCAATTCCTCATGTCGGGCGTCGGCTACGTCAACCAGCTCTACGGCGCCGACCAGGAGCTGCGCATCGAGCAGCGCCGGCACGGCCGCTTCATCAACAGCACGATGATGATGACCGCGCTCGGCGCGGCGGTTTCCGACGGGCTCACGGGAGGCCAGGTCGTGAGCGGTGTCGGCGGTCAGTACAATTTCGTGGCGATGGCCCACGCGCTGCCCGGCGCGCATTCGATCCTGTGCCTGCGCAGCACGCGCACCAAGGCGGGACGCACGTCATCGAACCTGCTCTTCGAATACGGCGCCACCACCATACCGCGGCATCTGCGCGACGTCGTGGTGACCGAGTACGGCATCGCTCAGCTGCGCGGCAAGTCGGACAGCGCGACGATCGCAGCGCTCCTCAACATCACCGACTCGCGCTTCCAGGCGCATCTGCTGCGCGAGGCGCAGGCAGCCGGCAAGATTTCCAGCGACTACCGCATTCCGGACCAGCATTGCCACAACACGCCGGCGGCGCTCGAGGCGGCACTCTCCGCTCATCGGCGCGCGGGCCTCTTCTCGGAGTTTCCGTTCGGCACCGACTTCACGTCCGAGGAGATCGTGCTGGCGCGTGCGCTCAAGCGCCTCAAGGAACGCACCGGCACGCCGCGCGGCAAGCTCGGGGCGTTGGCAGCCGCCGTGGTTCGTGGCGCCGACTCCGCGGAGCTGCAGCCGTACTTGCAGCGCATGAAGCTCGATCGTCCGCGTTCGGCAGGGGAACACGTGATGCAGCGGTTGCTCGCGAACGAGTTGCGGGCCGCGCTGCGGGGTCAGAGTCGGGGTCAGAATTGAATTCTGACCCCGACTCTGACCCCAAGTCACAGCTCGGTCACCGCGCCGCCATGTCTCCTTCATCATCAGTGTGCACCCTTGCTGGCGCTCGGCGGCTCCACCCACCCCCCATGGCCGGCCAGCCGCAGCTTCAGGCCGCAGTGACGAGGCAGTCATCAACCCGGTCGGGTAGCAAGGACGGATGCGGTAAGTCCACGCGCTGCCGGGCCTGAACCACGAGGAAATGGGGTCAGACCCCAGGGAAATTGGGGTCTGACCCCAAGGGACAGAACCTTGGGGTCTGACCTCGATTCCTAGTGGACGGCGCGCTCCTGCACCGTCGCCTTGCTCGCAAGCGAAAAACGCGGCTCAACAGCGCTCGTCGCGCCCGTCACCAGGCTCGCGACCAGGCCACCGACAGCCGGTCCATGCTTGAACGCGTGGCCGGATCCCGCGCCGACCAGCCAGACGTTGCTCCAGGCCGGGTGCCGGTCGATCAGCAGGTCGCCATTGGAGCTGTTCTCGTACTGGCACACGCGCGCCTCGACCAGCGGACGCGCGGCGAGCGCCGGGAACCTGCGCTGCAAGTACCGGCGCACGTCGGCAAGACCCTCCGCCGAAGCGACGCGATCTCCCTGGTCGGGATCGATCCGCACGCCGTGCTTGTCATGCGCGATCTTGAAACCGCGCGCTTCCAGGTCCGGCATGCCGTAGTAGATGTCGCCCTCGTTGAAGTCCGCCCAGACCGGCAGCGCATCCGGAGAGAACCGCCGATCGCCCGCCTCGGGCGCAAAGAAGAACACTTCCTGGCGCGTCGGGAAGATGCGCGCGCCGAGGAGATCTGGAAAGAGCTTGGGCAACCAGGGCCCGCACGCAAACACGAACTTCGCGGCAGTGCGTGACTCCCCGTCGGCAGCGACGATTGCCTGCAGGCGGCGACGCCGGCGGCGGCGGCAGGATGGCCGCGGTTGCGTATTCGCCGCCGGCGCTCACGAACTCCGCCACCAGGGTCTGCACCGCGCGCCGTGCCATGAGCGCGCCGAGCTCACGCTCATAGATGCCGATCTCGACACCTTCCCAGTTCACCTGGGGAAAGCGCCTGGCGAGCTCGGCCCGGTCGAACGTCTCGGTCGGCAGGCCAAGGCGGCGATGAACCTCGAGCGTCTGCGTGACGTAGGGCTCGAGCCGCTGGAAGAAAAACAGCACGCCGAGCGGATGGAAGACGGGCAGCCCCGCGCGTCCGGAGAGCCAGCGCCACTGCTCGAGCGACTCCCACGCCATGCGCGTGTAGATCTCGTCGCGGCCATACGCGGTGCGCGTGATTCGCGACTCGCCGCCCGATGAGGCCCGCGCATGCGCCGGGCCCCACGCGTCGAGCAGCAGCACGCGCTCGCCACTGCGGCGCAGGTGCCACGCCGTCCAGGCGCCCAGTACGCCGGCGCCCACGACGATCGTGTCCCATCGCTGCGTGCTCACGCTGGTGACCCCCTCTGGCGCCCTCACCGAGAAAGAAAAGGCCGCCGCGTTTGCGCGCGCGGCGGCCTGTGTGCCGATTGCCGCCAGGGCCGCGAGGCCCCGTGCAATCCCTCCCAGCACTGTGCGGCGCGTGTATCGCGTGGGATCAGCCCTCGCGGCGCCGTCCTTCCCCCCTCTAGAAACTCGCGCTCAGCCGCGCGTAGTAGAACGCGCCGTTGAAACCGAACGGCGAGGTCAAGGCCTGGCGCACTCCCAGGAAATTCAGCGTGCCGTCCAGCTCATCGTCCGGTGCCGTGTCGAAGACGTTCTCGCCGCCGACCGTGAAGGTAAAGCGCTCGGCAAAAGTGAGCCGCGCTTCGAGGTCTACCAGGATCTCTTCACCATAGTCGAACGCGTCGAAGGCAGGGTCGTCGCTCGGGTCGTCGAACAGACCTGCCGTCGTGCTCCAGTCACCGTAGTAATTGAAACGCACCAGGCCCGAAAACATGCCGCCGCCCGAGTAGTCGAACGTCAACACGGTTTCGTTTTCGGGAATCTGGTTCTCCAGGTCGTAGACCCGCGCCGCGCTGACCGAACCGGCGACATCGGAGACCGTCTGCTGGTTGTAGTTGTGCTGCAGAGCGATGAGCAGGTCGCCCGGGCCGATCTGGAAGTTAGTGGTGAAGGCCAGGTCGATGCCCTCGACCTCTGAGTCGAAGCCGTTCACGAAGAAGTTGACGTTCGCGCCGAGCAGCAGGGCTGCATTCGGAATGCCGGCGGCCGTCAGCGTCGCCACGTCAGCCGCATCGATGGTGTTGCTCAGCAGCGCCATGCGCTCGTCGATCTCGATGTGGTAGTAGTCGGCCGTAATGCTCATGTTGTCGGTCGGCGTCCACACGACTCCGGCCGTGTAGCTTTCCGATTCCTCCGGGTCGAGCGGCTCCGCGCCGAGCGCCACCGAGACCGGGTGATTCACCGGGAACGTACCGTTCGGGATCAGGTTGCCAGTGGAATCTGACGTGGTCGTCACGTTCAACGTGTTGACCTGGCCCGGTGTCGGCGCGCGGAACCCGGTGTTCGCCGTCGCGCGCACCGCAAAGGCGTCCGTGATCTCGAAGCGCGCCGAGACCTTCCAGTCGAAGGTGTCGCCGAACTCATCGTAATCCTCGTAGCGGGCCGCGACCGCGGCCGACAATCGCTCGGTGAGATCGGTCTCGACGTCGCCATAGACCGCATAGCTGTCGCTCTCGAAGCTACCGACCGATTCCGGCGAGAAACCCTGGAAACCGTCCGACCCGAAGCCGAACTGCACAAACGTGGGTCCGACCGCGATGGAACCCTCGTCACCCACACCGATCTCGTAGGTCTCGTTGCGGTACTCCGCACCGAAGGCGAGGTTGAGAGGCGAGTTGGCGAAAGTCTTGACGAAATCGAGATTGAGCCCGCTTTCCTCCTGCGTCAGCGTGCCGGGCTTGAATGAGGTGGGCGACAGGCGCCCGAGGCTCGGATTGATCGACTCCGACATCTTGTAGTCGACCTCGTTCTCGCCGTAGCGCACGCGCGCATCCCAGCGCAGCGTGTCCGTCACATCCCCACGCAATCCCACGGCGATGTTGAAGTCGGTGAGATCCGCGCCGAAGTCCGGGTTGTAGCCGCCCGGGAACAGCGTGTGGATCGGGTTGAGCAGCGAGAAGCCGCTGGCGCTGGTGCCATCGGCCGTGAGGTAGTCATTCGGATCGAGCCCTGCGCCATTGATGTCATCGACGAGTGTCTGCGGCGCGGGATCCGGCAGGCCGTTTGCGTCGGTGTCGATCATCAGCGTGGTACGCGCACCTATCCCCGCGGCCTGCGGTGCGCCAGGCGGACCGATGACCGGTGCGCGGTAGAAAAAGTCCGACAGCGTGGTGTTGTCCATGTAGTTGGCATTGCCGTAGAACTCGAGCCGGTCGCTGATCGGCATGCCTGCGTTCACCATGAACTTGATGGCCTCGACGTCGGGATCGCCCCAGCGCTGGCCCAGGCCGTCCTCGGGAACCGCGCCCACACCCACGATCGCGCCCACGGCGGCGGCGTCCGGTCGCGCCTCGCCTCGCGAGGTGATGTCGGCTTCGGAGTATTCGGCCGAAAGGTTGATGAAGCCGTCGGTTGCCAGTGGCAGGCCGATGTTGCCGCTGACGGAGAAGCGCTCGCCGTCAGACTCGGAATACTCGCCGTACTGCGCCGAGAGCGAGCCGCCGTCACTGGCGTCCTTCAGGATCACGTTCACCACGCCCGCGATCGCGTCCGAGCCGTATTGCGCGGAGGCGCCGTCGCGCAGGACTTCCACGCGCTCGATGGCGGCGGAGGGGAAGGTCGACCAGTCGACGCCCTGTGCGCCCTGGTTGACAGTGCCCAGAGGCGCGAGCTGCAGATTGACCAACGCGGACCGATGCTGACGTCCGCCGTTCACCAGCACGAGCGTGTGATCGGGCGAGAGATTCCGCAGGCTTACCGGGCGCACGAACGCCGTGCCGTCCGCGATGGGGAAGCGCTGCGTGTTGAGCGAAGCGATGACCTTGCGTCAACGAATCGGTCAGGTCGAAGGCGGCCTGGTTGCTGATCAGGCTGCCGTCGATCTCGTCGACGGGCGACAGCGTTTCAGTGGGTGACACACCGGCCTTGCGCGTGCCGGTTACGACGACTTCGCCGATGCGCTCCTCGTCGTCCTGCGCGCTGGCGGTAATCGGTAACCCGGTGGCGATGATCAACGCTGCGAGGATTGGAACGTGTCTCATATCGCTTCCCCTCATTCATTGGGCCGCGCGGTGCGGCTGTTGCATTTCGATGACGCGGGAGTATCCCGCGAAACATTCGATGGGAGAAGTGGCATCGCATGCGACACCCTTCTGTGTTGCGTGGAAAGCACAGAAGTGTTAGGCCCGCCCCACTGTCGGACCGTGGCTCGCGCGCAGTCCGGACGCTTACTTGGGTCTTGCGGGCCGGCGCTTCGGGGCTCGGCGCAATTTTGCGCGCCGTTTGGCGGGTCGGGTCTTGCTCGACTTGCCGCGCTTCTTCGTACGAAGCGGACGCTTCTTGCGGGCTGGGGCTTTCCTGGCGGCGGCGCGCTTCGGCCGCGACTTGCGGGGCACCGATGAAGTGGCCGGTGCCTGATCCACGCCGCGCAACTGGTCGATGATCGCCGGGTTCTCGAGGGTCGACACGTCCTGCGTGATCTCCTCGTCGCGCGCGATGGCCCGCAACAGCCGGCGCATGATCTTGCCGGAGCGCGTCTTCGGCAGGTTGTCGGCAAAGCGGATGTCGTCGGGCTTGGCGATTGCGCCGAGTTGCTCGCCCACCCAGTCGCGCAGCTCCTTCACGAACGCCGACGTATCGCCGCTCGGCCGCGTCCCCCTGCAGACCACATAGGCGAACACGGACTCACCCTTGATCTCGTGCGGCCGCCCGACGACTGCGGCCTCGGCGACGCGCGTGTGCGCGACCAGCGCGGACTCGATCTCCATCGTGCCGAGGCGATGACCGGCGACGTTCAGCACGTCGTCGATGCGGCCCATGATCCAGAAGTAGCCGTCCTGGTCGCGCTGCGCGCTGTCGCCCGCCACGTAGTAGCGCCGCTGGAAGCGCTCCCAGTAGGTCGAGATGTAGCGCTGATTGTCGCCCCAGATGGTGCGCAGCATCCCCGGCCAGGGCTTGCGGATGACGAGGAAACCGCCCTGCCCCGGCTCGGTCACCGCATTGCCGTCCTCATCCACGATGTCTGCCACGATGCCGGGCAGCGGGCGCGTGCAGGATCCGGGCTTGGTGGCCGTCACGCCGGGCAGCGGCGAAATCATGATGTTGCCGGTCTCGGTCTGCCACCAGGTATCGACGATCGGGCAGCGGCGCTGGCCGATCACGCGCTGATACCACATCCACGCTTCCGGGTTGATCGGCTCGCCCACCGAGCCGAGCAGCCGCAGGCGGCTTAAGTCATAGCGCGCCGGAATCTCATCTCCCAATTTCATCAGGGCGCGAATCGCGGTGGGCGCGGTGTAGAACACAGTGACGCCGTGCGTCTGGCAGATCTTCCAGAAACGCCCGCCGTCGGGAATGTGCGGCGCGCCCTCGTACATGACCACGGTCGCGCCGTTCGCGAGGGGGCCGTAGGCCACGTAGCTGTGGCCCGTGACCCAGCCCACGTCGGCCGTGCACCAGAAGATGTCCGAGTCGTTGAGATCGAACACCCACTGGCTCGTCACCTTGACGCCCAGGAGATAACCCGCGCTCGAGTGCTGAATACCCTTGGGCTTGCCGGTGGAGCCGGAGGTGTAGAGCAGGAAGAGCGGATGCTCGGCGTTGACGAACTCGGGTTCGCACACGGGCGATTGCCCGGCGACGACGTCGTGCCACCACTGGTCGCGGCCCGCCTGCATCGGCACGTTTTCGCCGGTGCGTCGATACACGATGACGTTCTCAATGCTCGGGCAGCCGCCCGCGAGCGCCTTGTCGGTCGTGGCCTTGAGCGGAATGATGTGCCCGCCGCGATGGCCGCCATCGGCAGTGATCAGGAGACGGGCGCCGGCGTCCTCGATGCGATCCTTGAGCGAGAGGGCCGAGAAGCCCCCGAACACCACCGAGTGCACGGCGCCGATGCGGGCGCAGGCATGCATCGCCACCACGATCTCGGGCACCAGGGGCATGTAGATGACGACGCGATCACCCTTGTGGATCCCTAACGACTTGAGCGCATTGGCGAACCGGCACACCTCGGCGTGCAGCTCGCGATAGCTCAGCCGGCGCGTGTCGCCCGGTTCTCCCTCGAAGATGATGGCGGTCTTGTGGCCGCGTTCCTCGAGGTTGACGTCGAGGACGTTGTAGGAGACGTTCAGATCGCCGTCGATGAACCAGCGGTAGTTCGGGGCGTGGTGGTCGTCGAAGGCGATGCTGAAGGGGCGATGCCAGTGGAGCTCGCGGCGCGCCAGGTCGGCCCAGAAGCCGACATAGTCCTGCGCGGCGCTGCGCAGCAGCGCTTCGTAGTCGCTCGGCTTGAGGCGGGCGCGGGCGCGAAACTCCGTGCCGGGCTCGAAGCGGCGATTCTCGTGCAGGACCGACTCGATGTTCTTCTGCGCCATGGTCTGACCATGCCCCCGAATCGGGTCTTGGGACCCGGCGGTCGAGGATAATCTGGCCGGTAAACCTTTTCGACCCTGCTGGCATCACACGAGTCTCAGGCACCACATCCGGAGAGGGAGTACCCATGGCGAAGGCGCTGCAAAGGCTTCTGGCCGTCAGCCTGTTTCTTACGGGCTGTCACGTGAGCATTGCCGACGATTGCAAGGTCACCGCCGAGCGCACCGGCCAGCTCGCCGTGGCTGGCGCCAAGCGCATCGCGATCACGGCGCGTGCCGGCGATCTGAAGATCAGGGGGCGCAAGGACGCGAACCAGGTCAGCGCGCGGGGCACGGCCTGCGCTTCGGACCAGCGCTTGCTCGACCTGATCCGCATCGAGCTGCGCCTCGACGGGGAGGTCCTGCGCCTCAACGCACTGATGCCGGACATCGGCGCGGACGACGCCCCGGACAACGCCCGGGCCAGCCTCGACCTGGTCGTAGACGTGCCGGATAACCTGCCCCTGCAGCTCACTGACTCGAGCGGCGACACCGAAATCGACGGGATCGCTTCGCTTGCCCTGACCGACAGCTCCGGCGATCTGCGCATCAGCCGCGTCGCCGGCGACGTCGACATCCGCGATAGCTCCGGCGACCTGTGGGTCGACGACGTGAGCAAGAACCTGCAGCTCGAGGACAGCTCAGGGGATGTCAATGTAGAGGACGTACAGGGCGACGTCGCGGTGACAGCCGATGGCTCCGGCTCACTGGAGTTCGAGCGCGTGGGCAGCGTCACCATCGAGCGCGACGGCTCGGGTGACATCCGCATCGCGAACGTGAAGGGCAACGCGCGCATCGACAGCGACGGTTCGGGCGACGTCAATGTGCGCGACGTCGCCGGCTCGTTCACGCTCGGCGGCAAAGGGAGCGGTGAAGTGCACGTGGCGGAAGTCAAAGGCCCCGTGTCCATCCCGCCCGAGCGCCAGTAAATTTTTCAGCGGCGAGGCGCGCTGCACGCCTCCCTTCCCCCAAGTCCCTGACCGACCGGGCGCCTTTGGGCTCCGGCCTGGCACGCCGATTGCAGCTTGCCTTCGTACACCGCCGCTTCCGGGCGGGCTGCGCGAGGCTCGCCGTCCATGAAGCTGCGTCCCACGATCCTGATCGGCGCTGTGTTGCTCTGCCAGGGCTGGCTCCTGGGCAGCTGCGTCTGGACCGGCCCGGCACGCGAAACACCCGAGAGTCCCGCAGCCACACCCGTCGTCCTCGACACCAACGGCCAGGTGTCCTTGCGCGAAGCGCAGGAACTGGTCACCGATGCAACCCAGTCGGCGCGCGACCGGGAGCAGGCGGAGGAGCTCGTGGCTGCGGTTCAGTCCGTGACGCGCACCCCGCTGGTCGCGGGCAACCGGGTAAAGCTCCTGATCGACGGGCCGCGCACCTACGATGCCGTGCTCGCAGCGATCGGAGAGGCGCGTGATCACATCCACATCGAAACCTATATCTTCGCCGACGACGACGTGGGCGAGCGCTTTTCCGACGCGCTGATCCGCAAGCGCGAAGAGGGCGTCGAGGTGCGCATCATCTATGACGCCATCGGCAGCGTGAACAGCAGCGACACCTTCTTCGAGAAGCTGGCGCAGCGCGGGATCGAGACGGTCGCTTTCCGCCCGCTCGAGCCGTCCAAGCTCTGGCGCGTCAACAACCGCGATCACCGCAAGCTCATCATCGTCGATGGCAGCGTCGCCTTCACCGGCGGCCTCAATATCAGCAGCACCTACGCGAGCGCCTCGACCAGCCGTCCGGGACCGGACGCAGGCGTGAAGGAAGGCTGGCGCGACACGCACGTGGAGATCCGCGGGCCCGCCGTAAAGCAATTGCAGGCGGTCTTCCTCGAGACGTGGACGCGCCTCGGGCAGCGGGCCGCCCCCGCGGCGTCCGACTTCTATCCGCCACTGGTCGAAGCGGGGGATGACCTGGTGCAGGTGGTGTCCAGCGAGGGCGGAGACTCCAGCGAATTTCGCATCTACGACGCCTACCTCACCGCGATCCGCAAGGCGCGCGACCGGATCTGGATCTCGATGGCCTACTTCGCGCCGAACCGCGAGTTGCGCGAGGCGCTCGCCGCCGCGCCCACCCGCGGCGTCGACGTGCGCATCATCGTTCCCGGGTTCACGGACTCGGTGCCGATCTATCACGCCTCGCGCGCCACCTACGGCGAATTGCTCGAGGCCGGCGTGCAGATCTTCGAGCACAACGACTCGCTCATGCATGCGAAAACCGCGGTCATCGACGGCGTCTGGTCGACGGTCGGCTCCTGCAACATCGATACGCGCAGCTTCATCCACAACAACGAGCTCAACGCCGTGGTGGTGGACGGCGAGTTCGCGCGTGCGATGCAGAAGATGTTCCGCTCCGACCTCGAGAACTCGCAGCGCATCGATCCGCAGACCTGGAAGGAGCGCCCCACCTCGGAGCGCATGAAGGAATTCTTCAGCGGCCTGGTCGCCTACTGGCTATAAGCTAGTGCCCCAGCTCCGCCAGCAACCGGTCGATCATCGACTGCGCCTGCTCCCGATAGCTGCCGCCGAACAGGTTCAGGTGATTCAGCACATGGTAGAGGTTGTAAAGCGCGCGCCGCGTGCCCGCCGCCTGGTCCAGCGGCCAGGTCGCGTGATACGCCGTGTAGAAGGCGTTACCGAAGCCGCCGAATAGCCGCGTCATCGCGACATCCGCCTCGCGGTCGCCGAAGTACACCGCCGGATCGAACACCACGGGCTGGCCCGCGGCGTCAGCGGCCCAGTTGCCGCCCCACAGGTCGCCGTGCAGGAGCGAGGGCACCGGGCGATGGCTCGCGAAGAACGCGCCCATCAGCTCGAGCAACTCGCTGCCGCGCTGCGTGAGCGCACCTTCGTGGCCATTGCGCCGCGCGAGATCGAGCTGGTACGCCAGCCGACGCTCGCGAAAGAACGTCACCCAGTCATCGCTCCAGGCATTCGGCTGGGACGTGCTGCCGATGGTGTTGTCGCGATGCCAGCCGAACCGCTGGCCGTTCAGCCGATGCTGCCACGCGAGCTGCTCGCCGAGACGCGCCTCGCAGGCCGTCGTCGCTGCGCCAAACTCGATCCATTCGAGCGCCAGGAAGGCCTGCCTGCCGGTCGTGCCGACAGTGCGCACGCCGGGTACGCGTATCGCATTCGCTTGCTTGAGCTCCGCGAGTCCCGCCGCCTCGGCCTCGAGCATGGGGAGTTGCGCATCACTGGCGACTTTCACGAACAAGGGCCCGTGCGGGCCTTCCCAGCGGTAACTCTCGTTGATGCAGCCGCCGTGCACGCGCGCCGCGGGTCGGTGCCTCCACGCGTGCGCCGAGCGAGCGCTTCAACGCGTCCGCGAGAGCGGTCCACTGGTTGCCTTCGACGTCGGACATGGTCTCCCTCTCCCGCTTGCGGGAGAGGATTGGGGTGAGGGTCTTATGCCAGCCAGCGCTGCAGCCGATCGTGCAGCGGGCTCGAGCGCGGGAAATGCGCCAGCAGGTATTCCATCTGGTCGACGAGCACGCGCCGGCCCTTGAGGAAGATGTACTCCGCGTAGGTCGGAGTGAAGGGCACCGCGATCAGCTGCATCTTCGCCTGCTCGGGCGTGCGCGAGGCCTTGGCGTTGTTGCAGCGGCGGCAGGCAGCCACGACGTTGGTCCAGGTATCGCCGCCGCCCTGGCTGAAAGGCCTGATGTGATCGCGCGACAGTTGCGACGCCGGGAAACGCATGCCGCAATACATGCAGATGTGGCCGTCGCGGCGGAACAAGGTCTGGTTGTTGAGCGGCGGCGTGTAGTCCCCGCGCAGATTGCCCGGGTTGTGCGTGTGGCCGACGGTCGCGATGATCGAGTTGACGTCGACGATCGTGCGACGGCCGCTGCGCGCATTGGTGCCGCCATAAAGGCGATAGAGAAGACTCCCCGCGCAGTAGGCCACCTGGTCCATGTGATAGAGCCGCGCGGCCTCGCGATAGTCGATCCACTCGAGCGGCATGCCGGCGACATCCGTGCGCAGCACCTGCTGCGAGAGCGCACGCAGACCCGCGGGCGCGACGACCAGGAAGTCATCGTCCCGAGCGCGTGTCACCGTCTTCTGTGTTACCGCTTTGCCCATTGCGATTCCGCTTCAACAGCGCCGTGTAAGATAAGGCAGGTGTATGCAATAATTCAACGGCGCAAGCCATTCAAAGTTAAAGACAAAATTTTGCAGTCGTGGCGCGTCGACCACAACTGCTGTGACGGATGTCCCGTTTTCTGAGGAGATGACATGCCAGTGGTCATTGGCGCGCTCCGCGAGATCGCGCCAAACGAGACTCGCGTGGCTCTGGTTCCCGAGGTCGCAGGCAAGTTGAGCGCGCTGGGCGCCCGGGTCGCGATGGAACGCGGAGCGGGCGCCGCGGCGCAGTTTCCGGACAGCGCCTACTCGAAAGTCGAGCTCGCGGAGTCTGCGCAGTCGCTCCTCGGAAGCGTCGACGTCCTCCTCAAGGTGCAGCCACCGACCGTCGAGGAAACGTCAACGCTCAAGCAAGGCGCCATCGTCATCGGTTTCATGCAGCCCCATCAGCGCATTGCCGAGGTCCGCGCACTGCGTGATCGCGGCATCACGAGCTTCGCCATGGAGCTGGTGCCGCGCATCTCGCGCGCGCAGTCGATGGATGCCCTGTCCTCGCAGGCCGCGATCGCCGGCTACAAGTCGGTGCTGATCGGTGCGAGTACGCTCGACAAGTTCTTTCCCATGCTCACGACCGCCGCGGGCACGATCCGCCCCGCACAGGTGCTCGTCATCGGCGCGGGCGTCGCGGGGCTACAGGCGATTGCGACCGCGCGCCGCCTGGGCGCTGTCGTCGAAGCGTATGACGTGCGCAGTGCGACCAGGGACCAGATCAAGTCGCTCGGCGCGAAGTACGTGGATACAGGGCGTGAGCGCCGAGGGCGCCGGCGGTTATGCGCGCGAGCTCACGGAGGAGGAGAAGCGTAAGCAGCAGGAAGTGCTCGATGCCCGCATCGCCGTGGCGGATGTCGTGATCACCACGGCGGCGATCCCCGGCCGGGCGGCGCCGCGCATCATCTCGCGCGCGGCGGTCGAGCGCATGAAGGCGGGCGCGGTGATCGTAGACATCGCGGCAGAGTCCGGCGGCAACTGCGAGCTCACGCGCGCCGGCGAAACCGTCCAGCACGGCGGCGTGCGTATCGTCGGCCCCGTCAACCTGCCGGCGCAGCTCGCCTATCACGCGAGCGAGATGTACGCGCGCAATCTCTTCAACTTTCTCAAGCCCGCCATCGACAAGGGCGAGCTGAAGATCGACTGGAACGACGAGGTCTTCGCGCAATCGTGCCTCACGCACGAGGGCGCCATCCGGCACGAACCCACGCGGAAGCTCATCGCATGATCGACGGCATCCTGGCGCTCTACATCTTCATGCTGGCCGCATTCACCGGGTACGAGGTGATCGCGCGCGTGCCCGTGATCCTGCACACGCCGCTGATGTCGGGATCGAACTTCGTGCACGGCATCGTGCTGGTGGGCGCCATGGTCGCGCTCGGCCAGGCCGAGTCGACGCTCGGCATCGTGATCGGCTTCATCGGCGTGGTGCTCGCCGCGGGCAACGCGGTCGGCGGCTACGTGGTCACGGAGCGGATGCTCGAGATGTTCAAGGCGAGCGGGGAGAAAAGGCGATGAGCGCATGGCTCACGCCGCAGCTGGCCGCAGGGCTCGTGAACGCGAGCTACCTGCTGACCGCGTTCCTGTTCATCATGGGCCTGAAGCGCATGAGCTCGCCGGTCACGGCGCGCAGCGGCGTGATCTGGGCCGGCTGGGGCATGCTGGTGGCGACGCTCGTCACGTTCCTCGCGCCGCAGATCGCCGGCAACTACCTGCTGATCGTCACCGCCATCCTGATCGGCGGCGGGGCGGCGTGGTGGACCGGCAAGCGCGTCGCGATGACCGACATGCCGCAGATGATCGCGCTCTACAACGGCATGGGCGGCGGCGCGGCGGCGGCGATCGCGGCGGTCGAACTGTTCCGCGGCGAAACGCACGCGCTCACGACCGTGAGCCTGGCGGTGCTGGGCGGCATCATCGGCGCCGTTTCATTCAGCGGCAGCCTCATCGCGTTCGGCAAGCTCCAGGGCCTGATCAAGCGCAGCCTCCGCTTCCGCGGCCAGCAGGTGCTGAATGTCCTGATCCTCGCCGGCGCGTTGCTCGCCGGCGCACTGATCGCGCTCGACTTCAATGCCACGGCGAACGTCATCATCGTGTTCTTCGTGCTGGCGCTGATCCTCGGCATCACGATGACGCTCCCCATCGGCGGCGCCGACATGCCGGTCGTGATCTCGCTCTACAACGCCCTCACCGGTCTCGCGGTCGCCTTCGAGGGCTTCGTGCTCAACAACGCCGCGATGATCATCGCCGGCACCGTGGTCGGTTCCGCGGGCACGCTGCTCACGCAGTTGATGGCGAAAGCGATGAACCGCTCACTCGGCAACGTGCTCTTCAGCGGCTTCGGCGAGAGCGCCGCGGCAACCGGTGGCGAAGTGAGCGGGAGCCTCAAGCCGATCGAAGCGGCCGGATGTCGGCGTGATGATGGCGTTCGCGCACAAGGTCATCATCATTCCGGGCTACGGCATGGCGGTCGCGCAAGCGCAGCACAAGGTCTGGGAGCTGTGTCAGCTGCTCATCGAGCGCGGTGTCACCGTGCGTTTCGCGATCCATCCGGTGGCGGGGCGCATGCCGGGTCACATGAACGTGCTGCTCGCCGAGGCCGGCGTGCCCTACGACCTGATCGCGGATCTCGAAGAGATCAACGCGGAATTCGAGAATGCCGACGTGGCGCTCATCATCGGCGCCAACGACGTCGTGAACCCGGTGGCGCGCAACGACCGCTCGAGCCCGATCTATGGCATGCCGATCCTGAATGCGGACAAGGCCAAGAACGTGGTGGTGATCAAGCGCGGCCAGGGGCAGGGATTCTCCGGGATCGAGAATGCGCTCTTCTATCTCGACCAGACGCGCATGCTCTACGGCGACGGCCAGGCCGCGGTAAGCCAGCTGATCCAGGCGATCAAGGCGATCGAGTAGCAACGCAGGCCACGACGAGGTGTCACGGATATGAATTTGCGCTGCGCTGTCCTGGTGCCGGGCCTCGTGTTGCTGGTGGCCTGCTCGCAGCCGCCGACACGATCGGCACCGGCGAAGCCGGAATTTCTCAACTCGCCCGCGGCGCTCCAGAGCGGCCGGCCATTCTCGGAAGCGGTGCGTATCGGCGGGTTCATCTTTCTCGCGGGACAGATCGGCGACGATCCGGCCACGGGCAAGCCGGCGGCCGGTGGCATCAAGCCCGAGGCGCGCCAGGCGCTCACGCATATCAAGTCGATCCTCGAGCGCAACGGCGCTGCGCTTGCTGACGTGATCAAGTGCACCGTGTTTCTCGCGGACATCGCCGAGTGGGCGAGCTTCAACGAGGTGTACAAGGAATTCTTCCAACCGCCCTACCCCGCACGCAGCGCGCTCGGTGCCAGCGGGCTCGCTTTGGGCGCACGCGTCGAAGTCGAGTGCATCGCCTACGTTGAGCCGACCGTGCCCTGACGGCGGTCTTTCTCGACTATCCCGAATGTTTTGACAGCAGCGGCGCGCTGGGCGAACGCGCTAGGCTGCGTGCGCCATGGGACTGCAGCTGCTCACGGACCGAGCGCGTCACATCCGCCGCCACAATGCGGAGCTCAAGCTCTCCGGCCTGCTCCGCTCGCGGCCTCTCAAGAGCTACCGCTTCCGCCGCCAGCACGTCGTCGGCCCCTTCATCGTCGACTTCATCTGCATCGAGCACGCGCTCATCATCGAGCTGGTCAATCATCAGCACGCGCTCGGCCTGCCCGCCGACACGCAGCGTAAATTTTTCCTGGAGTCACTGGGTTTTCGCGTGCTCCGGCTCTGGGACAGTGAAGTGCTGAGCGATCCCCGCTCGGCGCTGCGGCGCATCGTGGAAGCGATCTAAACCCAGGCGAGCTCAATTCAGAGCTGCCCCTAGGGACGTCGCGCGGAACGCGGGGGCGCGAGTAGGCTCCAACCCCCGGTCACTTCGCGAGGGACGCCCCATGCCAGAGAAGGAACCGCCGAAAGCCGAGAGCGCCACCGACAATCCGTACGCTCAGTATCACGTCGTCCAGAAAGGCGACACGCTGTCGAAGATCGCCCAGGAATACTACGGCGATGCCAAGCTCTATCCGCAGATCTTCGACGCCAATCGCGACATCCTGACGGATCCGGACAAGATCCGCCCCGGTCAAAAGCTGCGCATACCCTAGATCAACGAGGAGCCGACCATGCAGCGGAAGTTTCTTCAAAACGCCGTCACGCTGACGATCGCCTTGCTGCTCGCGACTGCGTGCGCCAACTACAAGGAGCCCGCGCAGGCCGCCATCAGCGAAGCGGAGGCCGGGTTGCAGAGCATCGCGGCCGACGCGCAGAAGTACGCGCCGGACCAGTATCAGGCCGTTGCCGACCAGCTCGCCTCCGCCAAGGCGAGCTTCGACAAGGGCGATCACAAGGCCGCCCTGGCAGCCGCGCGTGATCTGCCCGCAAAAGTGACCGAGCTCAGCGCCACGGTCAGCGCCGCCAAGGACGCAACGCTGGCGCAAATGAAGGACGAGTGGAACGCGCTGAGCGCTGACGTGCCACAGATGGTCGAGGCGATCCAGAGCCGGGTGGACATGCTCTCGAAGAGCCGCAAGCTGCCGAAGAACGTCGACCAGGCGAGCTTCGACGCGGCCAAGTCGGGACTCGAGACCATCAAGCAGGACTGGACCGCCGCGACGCAGGCTTCCGCAGCCGGCGACGTCGAGCAGGCGGTCGCCAAGGTCAAGAGCGCGAAACAGAAGGGAACCGAGGTCCTGGCTCTCCTGGGAATGCAGCAACCGCCAGCGGGCTGATCAGGCCGCGCGTCCGGGTTCCGGGCGTCGCGTTCGGGAGGTCGTTCAACCGCAACGAGAACAGGAACGTTTTCGTCGCAGCCCTACAAGGACGTGCTTACGGACCTGCCGGACACGGCGCCCCTCGCTGCCGCGTCCTCGAGACTAGCGACCCGGTGGCTTTTCGGGGCGGTTCGGCCGCTGGTTGCGGAAACGCTCGCGCAATTGCTGACGCTGCTCGGGGCTCAGCTCCTGCCAGCGCCGGCGTAACTCCTGCCGGCGTTCCGGCGGCATGTCGCGAAAGCGCTTGAAGTTCTTGCGGATGCGCTCCTGGTCCTCGGGCGGCAGCTCCTGGAACTGCTGCCACCGCTCGCGAATCCGCGTGCGCTGCTCGTCGCTCAGGCCCCGCCAGTTCTGGAATCGCTCGCGCGCCCCGGCGCGCTGCTCCGGCGTCATCTCGAGCCAGCGCTCGCTGCCCCGCGCCAGCGCTTGTTGTTTCTCGGCCGGCAGGCTGCCCCAGTCGTCCTTGAAACGCTCGAGGAGTTTCTGCTGCTCGTCGGAGAGCGATGACCAGTCCCGCACGGCCGGCGCGTCCGCCGCGGAGGTCGTCAGCGGCGCCGCCAGCAACAACAGCAGCGCGAGCACCAGCGTTTGCACTTTGCCGCTCATGGGTCCACCTGCTTCGACGGTGTCGTCTCCTCTGTCTCGGATTTCATCGCGTCGCGCTCCCGCGCGGTCTCGAGCAACTCGCCCCAGGCCTCGTCGTCACTGTCGAGGCTGCCGAGGAATTCGAGAAAGTCCTCCTCGGGCGCAGCCGGCTCCTCGGCCCGCGCATGACCCGTGCCCGCGAGCAGCGTCGCGCATAACGGGCCGATCCGCAGCCATGCGCGCAGGCTCATCAACCGATGCTCGCGGCATCCGTGTCGGTCGCCGCCACCCATTCATAGAACTCCAGGTCCTCGAGCAATTCGAAGCTCTCGCTCGTCACCATGAGATCGATGTCGTCGAGCGCCGGATGCAGCGCCGCCGGACCGGGCCCCGGCGAAGCGCCGATCCACAGCATGAAGGCGAGCGCGGCGGCACCGGCCAACGCGCCTGCCGGCACCAGCGTGCGCCAGAAGAATGGCGCGCGCGACTTGCGCGCCTCGTCGATGGCGGCGCTGCGCGCCTGCGTGAGACGCGATCGGATGTGGCCGTCGAGCCCATCGGCGCTCGCCCGCAGCAGCTCCTGTGCGCGTCGCTCCAGCGAACCGGGCCCGTGATCCTGTGTACTCATGTCCAGAACTCTCCCAAGCGTTCGCGCAGCGTCTGCAGCGCGCGAAAATAATGTGTCTTCACGCTGCCCTGCGAGCAGCCCATCGCGGCGGCGGTGTCCGCGACGTCGAGTCCTTCGAGCGTACGCAGCAGGAACGCCTGCTGCTGTCGCTGCGGCAGTTCGCCGAGCGCCCGCTCGAGCGCCTGCATCGTCTCGTCGACCTGGGCGCGATCGGCGGGCGTCAGCCCCTCGCCCGCAGCCGATTCGATCGGATCGGCGGCCTCCTCATCGTCGGCGAGGCGTGCCGGCCACCACACCATGAAGCGTGATCGCACCACGCGGCGCCGCTGGCAGTCCCGGATCCGGTTGTTGAGGATCCGGTAGAACAGCGGCCGCCATTCCTCGCTTGGCCGCGCCGCATAGCGGCGCGCCAGTTGCAGCATCGCGTCCTGGACGATGTCGAGCGCCTCGTCGATATCGCGGATCGCGATCTGGGCGATCTTGAACGCGCGTCGTTCGACGCTCGCCAGGAATCGATCCAGCTCGCGCGAATGATCCAGGGCCGCCTCCTCGGGGCTTCGTGCCGGTTCCTCGGCGAGCAGCATCGCCAGAGCGGCGGGCAGCGTAGCAGAGGCGGACATGCGCAACAGGACCTCCCGGGTACCAGCGACTGACGCGCGCGCGGCGCCATCGACGCGGCGCGTCCTGCCAGTTATAACGTCGCGGCGCGGTAACGGTTGACGCCGCGGCGCACAACACAAAGTCACCCGAATCATCGGCTTACGCACACCTCCGGTGACACCGTATGACATTTTCGTGACCGCTCTGGGCGGGTCGCCGGATGGGGTCCTTAACGCCTTGATCCCGCAGCCGCAATTGGTGCGCGCTCAAAAAATCGCCAAAGGAACGCGAGGCCGATGCTGGACGCTCACTTAGCCCTTTTCGCCCCAACTCCTCCACAGAGTTACTCACAGGTTCTGTGGACAGCCGGGAGAGGGTCGGGGTGAGGGGCGAGATGCCGCCGATCCTTCACGTCGCGCTCGACATGCCGCTGCGCCGGGCGTTCGAATTCCTGGCGCCGGTCGACGTGGAATCCGCGACGCTCACGCCGGGCGTGCGGGTACGCGTTCCCTTCGGTCGCAGGCGACTGATCGGCGTGCTCGTCGAAGTGGCCGCGCACTCTCAGCTGCCCGCCGCAAAGCTCAAGCGCGCGCTCGAGATCCTCGATCACAAGCCGGTGCTCGATACAGAGCTACTGGGGTTTCTGCGCTGGGCGGCCGATTACTACCACCATCCGCTCGGCGAAGTGCTCGCGGCGGCACTGCCCGTGGCGCTGCGCGGCGGCGCGGCGGCGGCGGAGCTCATGGTCCGTTGGCAGCTCACACATGCGGGAATGGAAGAAGCGCGCGCGGTTCTCGGGCGGCGCGCGCCCCGGCAACTGGCGCTGATCGAACGGCTGCATGGTGGCTCCGTCCCCGAAGCGGAACTTGCGAGCCTGGGTGCGCACTGGCGCGACGCGCTGCGCCAGGTCCGCACGCGGGGCTGGGTGGAGTCGGTGACCCTGCCTGCCGCGATTTCCGCGCCTGCAGCGATCACCGTCGCGAACGGGCCCTCGCTCACCGACGCGCAGACAGCGGTACTCGCGGCGCTAAACCAGGCGCGTGGTCACTTCGCGGCATGGCTGCTGCACGGCGTGACCGGCAGCGGCAAGACGGAGGTGTACTTGCGCTTCGTCGAGGAGATGCTGCGCGACGACCGGCAGGCGCTGGTGCTCGTGCCGGAGATCGCGCTCACGCCGCAGCTCGTCGGCCGATTCAGCGAGCGTTTCTCCGTCCCGATGGCAGTCCTGCATTCGGGCTTGAGCGAGGGCGAGCGCCTGGCCGCCTGGCGGCGCGCGCACAGCGGCGAGGCCGCCATCGTCATCGGCACGCGTTCCGCGGTGTTTGCACCGCTCGCTCGCCCCGGCCTCATCGTCGTCGACGAGGAGCACGACGCCTCGTACAAGCAGCAGGAGGGATTTCGCTATTCGGCGCGCGATCTCGCGGTGGTGCGCGCGCAGCGCCTCGGCGTGCCTGTCATCCTGGGATCGGCGACGCCCTCACTCGAGTCGCTCGAGAATGCACGCGCCGGTCGCTACACCCGGCTCGAGCTGCCCGAGCGCCCCGGTGTGGCCAAGCATCCCCGCATCCGCGTGATCGACCTGCGTCACCACGCGGCCACTTCGGGACTCGCCACGCCGAGCCTCGAAGCCATCACGCGCCACCTGCAAGCGGATGGCCAGGTGCTGGTTTATCTCAACCGGCGCGGTTACGCCCCGACGCTCTTCTGTCCGGGCTGCGGCTGGATCGCGCCCTGCCGCGCGTGCGACGCGCGCCTCACCGTACACCTGCGCTCGCAGCGGCTGCGCTGCCATCACTGCGGCGCGCACGAGCCCATGCCGCTCGCCTGCCCGCAATGCGGTCACGAGGTGAAGCCGCTGGGCCAGGGAACGGAGCGCATCGAGGACCTGCTCCATGATCGCTTCCCCGACGTGGAGCTGGTACGCATCGACCGTGACGCCGTGCGCCGCCGCGGTGAAATGCAAGCGCTGCTGGCGCGCGTCACCAGTGGCACGGCGCGCATCCTGCTCGGGACGCAGATGCTCGCCAAGGGGCACGACTTTCCCGATGTCACGCTGGTCGTGATCGTGAACGCGGACCAGGGATTGTTCAGCGCGGATTTCCGCGCCAGCGAGCGCCTCGCGCAGACCATCGTCCAGGTGGCCGGGCGCGCAGGCCGGGCGTCGCGCCCGGGTGAAGTGCTGGTGCAGACGGAATTTCCGCAGCATCCGCTGCTGCGAAGCCTGCTCGAGAAGGGCTACGACGGCTTTGCGCCGGCGGCGCTCGAGGAGCGCGCGCAGGCGCATTGGCCACCCTACTCGCGGCTCGCGCTGATGCGCGCCGATGCGCGCGATCCCAACGCCGCGCTCGAGTTTCTCGAGCAGGCGCGCGCCGCTGCACATCGCGACACAGTGCAGCTGTTCGGGCCGTTGCTCGCGTCCATGCCGCGCCGCGCCGGCCGCCATCACGCGCAACTGCTGGTGCAGAGCGCCTCGCGCGGAGTATTGCAGCGCTTCCTCACCCGGTGGGTCCCGGCGGTCGAGGCCATCCAGGCGCGCCATGGCCTGCACTGGTCACTCGACGTCGATCCGCAGGACCTCATGTAAAGCCGCCGACGCGCTTCAGGTAGACTGGCGCGCCTTGATTCCGTCGGGCGGCAGCACTTGAAAGAGCAGATCGTCGAACTGATCCGGCGCGGCCTCGCCGCGCTCCCGGCCGGCACGCTGCCCGAGCCACTGCCGCCTATCGAGATCGAACGCACGCGCGACGCCGCGCACGGCGACTTCGCCTCGAGCATCGCGCTCAAGCTCGCCAAGGCCGCCCGCCGCAACCCGCGTGAGTTGGCGCAGAGCATCCTTGCGGCACTGCCCGCCTCGCCACTCATCACGCGCGCCGAGGTGGCGGGCGCGGGATTCATCAATTTCCACCTGGCGCCCACGGCCTACGCCAATGAGCTCGAAAGGATAGTGACCCTCGGAGAAGCCTACGGGCGTTCCAATGTGGGCGGCGGTCGGCGAGTGCTGGTGGAGTTCGTGTCCGCCAATCCCACCGGGCCGCTGCACGTCGGTCACGGCCGGCTCGCGGCCTACGGCGCGACGCTCGCGAGCCTGCTGAGCGCGATGGGTTTTGCAGTCGAGCGCGAATACTACGTGAATGACGCAGGGCGCCAGGTGGACATCCTCGCGGTGAGCGTATGGCTGAGATATCTCGAGCTCTGCGGTGAGACGGTCGCGTTCCCGAGCAACGGCTATCGCGGCGACTACCTGCGTCCGATCGCGCAGGAGTTGTTCGAGGACGAACAACGCCGCTTCCATCGCGCGGCCCCGCTGGTCTTCAGCAACCTGCCTGCCGATGCGCCCGCGGGCGACAAGGAAGCCCACGTCGATGCGCTCATCGAGCGCGCCCGGGAGCTCCTTGGCCCGGAAGCGTTCGAGCGCGTGCTTGCGCTCTCGTTGCAGCGCATGCTGGCCGAGATTCGCGCCGACCTGCGCGAGTTCGGCGTCGAGTTCGAGAACTGGTATTCCGAACGCTCGTTCGTTGCGAGCGGTGCCATCGATCGGGTGCTCGGGGAGCTGCGCGCCGCGGGACACGTGTACGAGAAGGACGGCGCGCTCTGGTTTCGTGCCAGCGCCTTCGGCGACGACGAAGATCGCGTGGTGGTGCGCGAGAACGGCGCGAAGACCTACTTCGCCTCCGATATCGCCTACCACTTCGACAAGCGGGCGCGCGGCTTCGAGCAGCTGATCGACGTGCTCGGCGCGGACCATCACGGCTACGTAGCGCGCGTGCGCGCAGGCCTGGTGGCGATGGGACAGCCGGCGGATTGCCTGGAGGTCCTGCTGATGCAGCTGGTGAGTCTCTATCGCGGCGAGGAAAAGCTGGCCATGGGCAAGCGCGAGGGCCAGTTCGTGACCTTGCGCCAGCTGCGCACCGAGGTCGGCAACGACGCCTGTCGCCTGTTCTATCTCATGCGCAGCAACGACCAGCACCTCGATTTCGACCTCGAGCTCGCCAAGTCGCGCTCCAATGACAACCCGGTGTACTACATCCAGTACGCGCACGCCCGTGTGGCGAGTGTCATGAAGCAATTGCGCGACCGCGGTCTCGAGTACGACGCGGCGTCAGCGCGCACACACCTGGGGCTCCTGGTCGCAGAACAGGAGACTGCGCTCCTCCGGAGCCTGAGCCGATATCCGGAGGTACTGCAGAACGCCGCCGCGAACCGTGGGCCGCATCTCCTGGTGCATTACCTGCGCGACCTCGCGAACGACTTCCACAGCTACTACAACGCTCACCAGTTCATCGTCGATGACGCGGGGCTGCGCAACGCGCGCCTGATGCTGGTGCTGGGGCTGCAACAAGTGGTGCGCAACGGCCTCGAACTCCTGGGCGCTTCCGCGCCGGAGTCGATGTAAAACCATGTCACGTGACTACAAGAACACACGCGGCCGGCGTGCCGGCGCCGGCATGTCGGGAAGCGCGAGCTTCCTGGTGGGCCTCGCGGTCGGCCTGGGCGTCGCGGCCGCCATCTACATCTACGACCGTCGCCCCACCGCGGGGCAAGTCGCGAAGCCCGAGGCGGCAACGCCCGCGCCTTCGGCCGAGGAAGAGTCGGGCGAGGACAGCGGCCGGCAGTTCGACTTCTACGAGATGCTGCCCAAGTTCGAAGTCGTGGTGCCCGAGCGCGAAAAGGCCGAGGGCGCCGGCGCGCGCCCCGCGCCGATCGAGCGGCCGGGCGCCTACGTGCTGCAGGCGGGCTCCTATCGCAACTTCGCCGATGCCGATCGCGTGCGCGCGCAACTCGCGCTGCAGGGCATCGAATCGAAGATCCAGCGCGTGTCGATCGATAACGATACCTGGCATCGCGTGCGCACCGAACCGATCAGCGACCTCGCCGAGCTCAACCGGACGCGTGCGCGGCTGCGCGAGGCGGACATCGAGGCACTGGTGATCAAGGTCGGCGAATAACCGCGTCATGACAACGCGCCTCCTGATCATCGCGGCGCTGCTGGGGTTGGCCGCGTGCAGCGCGACACCGCCGGCCCCGTCGCCTCCACCGCCTGCGGCCGAGCCCGCTCCAGAAACGTCACCCGAATCGCCACCGGCCGAGTCCGCCACGCCTACCGTCTATTTTGGAGCGGACTTCCCCACATTCACCGTCGCGGCGGTGGGCGACATCATGCTGGGCACGGATTTTCCGAAGAACATCCTGCCCGACGACGACGGCGTGGGGTTTCTCGCCGCGGTCACGCCGATCCTCACTGCCGCAGACATTGCCTTCGGCAACCTCGAAGAGGTCCTCATGGACGGGGGCGAGCCGGTGAAGCAATGCAAGGACGTGAGCGTCTGCCATCTGTTCCGCAGCCCGACCCGTTATGCGCAGCACCTGGCGGCGGCGGGCTTCGACGTGATGAGCCTCGCCAACAATCACGCGCACGACTTCGGCGAAGAGGGGCGCAGCTCCGGCATGCTGGCGCTCGATGCGGTCGGAATCCGCCATTCGGGGCGTGAGGGCGATGTCGCGAGCTGGGAAGTCTCGGGCTTGCGCGTCGCACTCATCGCGTTCGCACCCAACATCGGTGCGCACGCGCTCAACGACTACGCGCGCGCCGCGGAGCTGGTCGCGGAGCTGGCGAGCCGTCACGAGCTGGTATTCGTGTCATTCCACGGGGGCGCGGAAGGAGTGGATGCGGCAATCTTGCCGTTCGCCGAGGAGACCTATCACGGCGAGGCGCGCGGCAACGTGGTCACCTTCGCGCACGCGGTGATCGATGCGGGCGCGGACCTGGTGCTCGGCCACGGACCACATGTCCCGCGGGCCCTCGAGTACTACCGTGAACGGCTGATCGCCTACAGCCTGGGAAACTTCGCGACTTACTACGGCATCAGCGTCGAGGGGACCAAGGGGCTTGCGCCGATCCTGGTCGCGCAGCTTGACGGCAGCGGCCGGTTCATCCGCGGCAAGATCGAATCGACAGTGCAGGTGCGCCCCGGCGGTCCACAGCCTGATCCGGCGCTCGGCGCATTTCACATGATGCGAACGCTGACCGCAGACGCGTTTGGAGCCGGCGAGCTCGTATTCGCCGAAGACGGCAGCTTCACCCCGCCCTGACGCGTCGCTGCGAGCGACGCCTCGCGAGCAGCGCGGCGAGTGCGAGCAACTCGAGCGCCAGCGCACCGCCACCCCCACCGCCGCCGCCACCACCACCGCCACCGCCGGGCGGCGGGGGCGGAGCCTGCGGTACGGTGATCACCGTGGGACAAGCATTGCCCGCCAGCGGCGCAATGGCTGTGGTCGAGGAACTCGTCGGGGTCACCGTGACATCGGCGACATCCTGCGCGCCCATGCTGTCCGTGATCGTCAGGCGCAGGGTGAAACTGCCGCTCGTGGGCGCCTGCACGGTCGCGACCGCCTGGTCGGCGCCGGTGATCGCGGGCGACATGGGACTCCCGGGTGCGACGCTCCAGGCAAATGTGCTCACGGTCCGATTGCAGGCCGCGGCGCTCAGCGAGCCGTCGAGCGACACGGGTCCCGCCGTCACCGTGGCCGGCAGCTGGATGCCGACGATGGGTCGCAAGGCTTCCGCCACCGCGGCTGCGGTATCGAGCATCCCGGTGCCACACGTGCTCGTTGTGCAGACACATTCTGCAGTCTGGATGTCCGTCGGCCCCACCGGTACATGACAGGTTCCGCCCGGCGGTGGCGTGCCGGGGACGGGGAACGGCGTCGTGGACGCCTTGAGACGCGCCGTCAGCAGCGCGGGTCCGAGGCGCGCATTCACGGAATGCATCAGCGCGGCCGCTCCCGCGACGATCGGCGCGGAGAAGCTCGTGCCGACGTTGAAGTTGAACTGGTCGCTGTAGGAAGCGCCCGCGGGTATGGAGGTGCCGACGTCGATGGTGGTGTCGATCGAGAACAGGCACGGCTGTCCCGCTCCGACATTCACACAATTCCCGCCCGGCGCGCTGAGGGCGATCGCGGCTCCGAGGTTGCTGAAGCCCACCTTGGTGCCGACGTGGCGGATCGCCGCTACCGCCAGGACGCCGGCGCAATTGGCCGGCGAGCTCACGACGGTACCCTCGTTGCCGGCCGAGGCCACCACTAGCACGCCGTTGTCGCGCAACTCGCTGACCACATCGCGGTAGCTCGCCGGGCAGCTGCCCGGGGCGCCCAGGCTCATGTTGATGATGTCCGCGGGATAGGGATTGGCAGCTACGCCGGGCACGCCCAGTCCACCCGCCCAGCGCAGCGCAGCGATGATGTCGGAGTCGAAGCCGCCGCACTTGCCGAGCACGCGCACTGGCAGGAGCCAGGTGCTCCACGATTCGCCGCTGACGCCGACGCCGTTGTCGCTGCGCGCCGCGATGATTCCGGACACGCGCGTGCCATGCCAGGAACTGGGAGCGAGCGCGCAGTCGGTGAATTCGGGTTGCTGGATGTCATTCGAATCGATCCAGTCGCCCGGATCGGTGGCATCTGCGTCGCGCCCATTGCCGTCATTGGCGACCGCGAAATTGCCGGCGGGATCGGCAATGAAGTCGAAACTGGGCAGAAGCTTTCCGCCCGCATCGGCGCGCTGCAGATCCGGGTGGTCGAAACGGACGCCGGTGTCGAGTACTGCCACCACCGTGCCGGCGCTGCCGATGGTCGTGTCCCACGCGAGCGTCGCGCGGATCGCGGAGGGCTGCGCCGACTGCAGGTACCACTGCGCGTTGAAGAGCGAATCGCTCGGCACGCGGTGCGGCCAGCGGCGCTGATCGGCCACGGCGTACTCGACTCGCGGATCCTGCGCCACTTGTTCGAGGACGCGCTCGAGCGCCGCAGCGGAGAGCGTCTGCTCGAGACGCAGCAGCTCGAGCCGCGGCGCGAGCTCACGCATGCGCTGCAACCTGAGCCCGGTCGCTGCGCCGAGCTTCGTCAGCCGATCGTTGCCTGGGGTCGCCGCGGTGTTCGCCTCGGCGGTCGCGCGCCACTTGACCAGGATGCGATCGCCCGCAGCGCCCGCCTGCGCGTGGTCGGGGAACGTGCCGTTGTATTCGGCAGCGACCAGCGGCATCGAAACGATGGCCAATGCGGCCGCGAGCCAGTAGCGGAGCGGGTGATTCAACGCGGGACCCTCACGAAAGTGCGTAAGAGTTGCTGAGCCGCGGCCCGCCCGGTATGACGATCGTCACACTTCGCGATCTGTCGCCAGCCTGCGACGCGATAACGCGGTCAGTGAGCGTGAATGCCGGTGATCAGGCCGGCGTCCACCCATCCGCGCAGGTGAGCGGCCGCGCGTACCGGCGCTTCGGTCTCGCCGATGAGATCGCAGATTCCCGTACACATCTCGCCAAAGCTTCGCCCGCCAATCACGGCGCGCAGCGCCAGCGCTTCGACCGCGTCGAGCGAACGAAACAGGACCTGCACCCCCCCGCGCCATTGCAACCATGCGCGTGGCTCGGGCGCGAGCTCGGGCGCCGGGCGCGGCTGGTCACTCGTCAGCGCCTTCCACAGCGGTGGGACGTTCCAGCTGAGATCCAGCTGGCGAACAGCCGGGTGAAACGTGAAGCGCAACTCCGCCCATTCCCCGGGCGGCACGCGCGCCAGCGTCTCGATGCCGATCGCGGACGCATCGGCGGCATCGAACACTTCCGTCATCGACCACTCCCAGCTCGCGAGCTCGACGAGCAGCGGCACGTCGCGATAGCGGCTGTGCGTGGCCAGGAACTCCGGCAACGCATCGCCGTAGTAGCGTATCGAGGGCCGGCGCGAGACATGCGCAGCGATGTAGATATCCGCCAGAGTGCCGAAGTCGTGGGTGCCGAGCAGCTTCGCCAACGCCGGATAGTTGCTCGCGAGCGCCTCGGTCAGACGCGCACGATAGGCGCTGCTGTAGATCTCGAGCCGCGCGGCCACATCCTGCAGCGAAGTGCCTATCACGTGGGGCTCGATCGCACGCTCGCCCTCGAGCACGTGCGCCTGCAGCAGGGCCTGGATGGCGGCCAGGCTCATGCGGCAACCGCCCGTTCCCGCGCCGCGAGTTTCCTCGCCACATTGAGCTCATCGATGAGCTCTGGCAGCGGCGGAATGTTTGCGTCGCGCTCGATCATCGTGGACACCTCGCCGAAACGGCGCACCGCCGCGCGGTACAACTCCCACACGGGATCCGGCACCGGGTGATCGTGCGTATCGACCAGATAGGCGCCCCGCGTCCTGGTGCCCGGCGAGATGGAACTGCCGTACGCGCTCGCGCGGGATGCCTGCGCAGGTAGGTATACGCATCGAATCCATGATTGACGCTGCTCACGTAAACGTTGTTGATGTCGAGCAGGATCAGGCAGTCGGCGCTTTCAGCGACCGCGCCGAGAAATTCCCACTCGGTGAGCGTCGAATCGCAAAAGCTGACGTAGCTCGAGACGTTCTCGAGCAGCAGGCGCCGGCCGAGAAACTCCTGCACCCGCTGCACGCGCGTGATCACGTGGCGCAAGGCCTCCTCGGTGTGCGGCAACGGCAGCAGGTCGTGCAGGTTGGCGCCGGCGATTCCCGTCCAGCACAGGTGATCGGAGATCCATTCGGGTTCGATCCGCTGCGCCAGCGCCTTCAGCCTGCCGCAAGTAGTCGAAATCGAGCGGCGCGCTGCTGCCGATCGACAGCGACACGCCGTGCATCGCGAGCGGGAAGCGTTCGCGGACACGAGTGAGATAGTGCAGCGGCTTGCCGCCGGGGACGAGGTAGTTCTCGGTCAGGATCTCGAACCAATCGACCGGCGGCGCCTCGTTGAGCACAGCCTCGTAGTGGTCCGGGCGCAGGCCGAGACCGAATCCGAGGGAGGAATGCGTACGGTGGTCCATGGCAGACGAAGAGGCCGGGCACCTCGCGGCACCCGGCCCCTGATCCAGCTGCGGGATCAGCCCTTTTCCTTCTCCATCTTGGCCTTGGCCGCATCGCACTCGGCCTTGGTCAGCTCGAGAAAGCCGTGGCCCTTGCACGAGTTCTGCCCGGCGCACGCACTGGACGCGGTTGCGCAGGCCGAAGTGCCCTTGCAGCCATTGACGCCTTCGCACTTCACCTTGGCCTCATCTGCCGCGAACGCGCTGGTCACGGCCACCGTCGAGAAAGCCAGCGCCGCTGCGGTGGCGAGTGCCACGCTCGACAATCTTCGATTCGTCATGTTGAACCCCCGTGGTTGAAAAGCTTTGGCAAGGGCTTGCAGCACCGGCGCGCCGCATTTCGCCCCGCCAGTAGACCGGCCCATGGCGGGAATTGTTGCACATCCGTTTCTTGCGCCGCACGAGGCCCGGGCCGCGATGCACGCAAGCGCCTCGGGCATACTGCCGTGAATCATTGCGCGCTGCGGCGTCGGGGGATGACATGGCGAGGCAATTTCACTTGCTGATCCTGCTGGCCACGATCGGGCTCACGATCTGCGGCTCCACTCTCGCCGCAGAGCTGGCGGTGGACCTGCCGCCGGGATTGCAGCTTCCAGAGGCCGCCCAGCCCGGATCGGAATTCGACGCGGAGCGGGCCACGCAGGCCTACCTGGCGCTCCTGACGCCCGAGCAGCGGGCACGATCGGATGCGTATTTCGAGGGCGGCTACTGGGTGGCGCTGTGGGAATTCCTGTACGGCCTGGTCGTGTTGTTCGCCCTCTTGTCGCTCGGCTGGTCGGTACGCCTGCGCGAACGCGCAGAACGCGTCGCCGCCCCGCGCTGGGTGCAAACCCTGCTGTTCGCACTGATGTTCACGCCGCTCCTGTGGGCGCTGTCGCTGCCGTTCACCTGGTACGCAGATTTCTTGCGCGAGCACAGCTACGGCCTCTCGAACCAGGATTTCGGCGCCTGGCTGTGGGACGAGTTCAAGGGAATGCTGTTGTCGACCGTACTGTTTGGCATCGTGGTGGTGGCGATCTACGGCTTCGTGCGCCGCACGGGTGGACGCTGGTGGCTGCACGCGACCGGTTTCACGTTCGCCTTCATGCTGTTCGTCTTCATGATCACGCCCGTGTTCGTCAGCCCCCTGTTCAACAAATATCAGACGCTCGAGGACGGTGCGGTACGCGATACCGTGCTGTCGCTGGCACGCGCCAACGAGGTCCCCGCCGACAACGTGAAATGGTTCGACGCCTCCAAGCAGACCAAGCGCATCAGCGCCAACGTCTCGGGACTCTTCGGTACCACCCGCGTGAGCCTCAACGACAACCTGCTCAAGCGCACCTCGCTCCCCGAGATCAAGGCGGTGATGGGCCACGAGATGGGCCACTACGTGCTGCACCACGGGCTGCGCCACGCGCTCTTCTACACCCTGCTGTTCGGCGTCGGCTTCGTGCTCCTCGAGAAGTTGCATCACCGGGCGCTGGCGCGCTGGGGCGGCCGCTGGGGCGTGCGGGAGCGCGCGGATCCCGCGGGTCTGCCGCTCGCGTTGGCCATCCTGGGCGCGTACTTCTTCGTGACCTCGCCGATCGCCAATCGCAACATCTACGTAGCCGAGGTCGAAGCCGATCTCTACGGGCTCAACGCCGCGCGCGAACCCCACGGGTTTGCATCGGTCGCGATGCGGCTCGGCGCGTACCGCAAGCTCGAGCCCGGGCCGCTCGAGGAGGTCATCTTCTATGACCATCCGAGCGGGAAGCGCCGCGTCGAGATGGCGATGCGCTGGCTGGCGGAGAACCAGGCGCTCGTCACGCAGCAGACGCAGCGCGCGGAAGCGGGAACGACGGTGCCCTGAGGTCGCGACTCAGGCGGAGGTCGACGGCGACGCGGTGGTGCGTCCTTCGCGCGGCGGGAGCTCGCGATAGTCTGAGGTCCGTGCAAGAGCGCGCAGCGCCGCGATGATGCTGTCGGGTGGCACGATCGGCCGGCGGGCTGCCAGGTCCATCCACAAGCCCTGGCTCGTCACGCGTGCGGCGCGCCGGCCGTCGCTGCGGAAGAACTCGTTGCGCAGGCGCATCTGGGCGCCGTCCGCGCTCAGGCCATCGAGCTCGAGCGTCACGGTCACCGGATCCAGCAGGCGCAGCTCGCTGAAGTATTCGAGCTCGTCGCGCACCACCACGGGACCGATACGCAGGCGCACGAACTCGCTCGCCGGCACGCCGCGCGAGGCGAAGTACAGGAAGCGCGTATCGACTGCGAGTTCCAGGTACGCGGTGTTGCCCATGTGCTGGTTGAAGTCCACCTGGCCCCAGCCCACGCGCAGCTCGCAACGGAAGGCTTCCTCATTCACTCCTTTTATATTCTCCCTGTTACCAGGGGCGCGCCGCGCCGGGCGTGCGCCAGCTGACCACGCCGCGATCGCCGACGGCGAGCCGCGTGCCCGCGCCGCGCACGATGATCGCGTTCATGCCGAAGGCCACGCCCCCGAGCGAAGCCAGGCGGCGATAGTCGCGCAGCGTGCGCAGCGGCTCATCGCCGGCACGCTCGCCGGTCTGCTGGTCGGTCGTGGTGGTGATACAGCGTATGCAAGGCTTGACGCACCTGAGCTCTACCTCACCGATGACCAGGCGCTCGATGTCATCCTCGGCGTACGGTTCCAGGCCGCGGACCACGATGTTGGGGCGAAAACGCGCCATCGGAATCGGCTGCGGCAGGCGTTCATTGAGATCGGCGAGCGAGGTCTCGCTGGTGATCAGCAGGGCGAACGCATCGGCGAAGTAGTAGCGCGACTCGTCGTCGCCGGTGAACCGCGCCAGGCTCACCCGTTCCTGGCCGGGCGTGAGGCGCACGAGCTGCCCACGGATGCCGGCGGCGGCCTGCAACCAGTCACGCGTATCGACACCGACGGCGTGCGCGTCGCACTCGTCGTTCCAGATACGTACGCGCCGCGGGGCGCCGCGCGCCTCGAGCGGGCAGCGCAACTCGGGAGACCCTGCCGCGCGCAAGATCAGACTGTCGCCGGTGACGTTGGCCTCGACGCGCGCCAGGCCGCCGCACTCGCGTTGCGTGATGAAGCGATCGGCGTCGGTGACGAACATCCAGTGCCGGTCCCACTCGAACCCGGTTGCCCGCAGCACGCTCGCGTCGTGACTCAAGCCCCGGCAGGACTTGACGGGATAGCTGTGGAGCGCCGTGATCTCGACCGCGGCCTCACTCGCCGGTCTAGTCATCGGTGATATTGCGGAAATCGACGCCCAGGGAACGCAGCTTGCGATAGAGGTGCGTGCGCTCCATGCCGACCCGCTTGGCGAGCTGTCCGACCTTGCCGTTGCAGATCAGCAGCTGCTGCTGCAGGTAGGCGCGTTCGAACTGCTCGCGCGCCTCGCGCAGCGGCAAGGCCAGCAGGTCCTGCTTGACCAGCGGCTCGTTGCCGGGCTGTTGAGTGGTGAGCTCGCGCTCGATCTCGTCGAGGCCGATCTCCTCGCCGCCCTGCAGGATGAGCAGGCGGTGCACCAGGTTCTTGAGCTCGTGGATGTTGCCCGGCCACGGGTAATTGCGCAGGCGGTTCTGCGCGGCGACGCTGAAACGGCGAAACGGCAACCCGGCATCGTCCACCAGCCGATCGACGTAGTAGCGCAGCAGCTCCGGTACGTCCTCGGCGTACTCGCGCAGCGGCGGCACGCGCAACGTGATCACGTTGAGCTGCGACAACAGGTCACGGCGGAACGGCTCCGCACCCGCACGGGTCTCGAACCCCGGCTGCGCCGAGCTCAGGAAGCGCACGTTGAGAGGCACGCTCTGCGTACCGCCGACGCGCGTGAAATGCCCGTTCTCCATATCGCGCGAGGAGCATGCGCTGCACCGACGGCGACAGGTCCTCCATGGCGTTGAGGAACAGGCTCCCGCCCTCCGCCTCCTCGTACAGCCCGTGGCGCACGCTGCCGCCCGATTCGGCGCCGCGCAGGCGCGCCGCGGCGTCCTCGTCCGCAAGGCTGCCCGCAACGGCGACCACGAACGGCTTCGCCGCGCGTGCGCTCAGGCTGTGCAGGTAACGCGCGAACGCTTCGCGGCCGGTACCCGACTCGCCGAGAAACAGGATCGGCGCCTCGTGCGGTGCGACCTGCTGCACCTGCTCACGGATCAACTGCATGGCGCGGCTGCGTCCGACCGGTGCGATGGGCGGCGGCAGGAGCGAGCGCACGCTCTGGCGCTTCTGACGGCCGGCATCGAGCGCGCGCTCCACCGTGCGCAGGAGTTTCGCGAGCGACAGTGGCTTCTCGACGAAGTCGAAGGCACCGAGGCGCGTGGCCTCGACCGCTGTCTCCACGGTGCCGTGACCCGACATCATCACGACCGGGCAGTCGGCGTTGGGCGTGTGCGACCACTCGCGCAGCAGCGTGATGCCGTCGGTGTCTGGCATCCAGATGTCGAGCAGCACCAGGTCCGGGCTCTGACGTGCGCGCGAAGCGCGCGCCTGCTGCGCGTCGGCGGCCACGTCCACTTCGTAGCCCTCCTCCGAGAGGATCTCGCGCAGCAGGCTCCTGATGTCGGCTTCGTCATCGACGATGAGAATGCGGGGTGAGCTCATGCGCGCTCTCTCCTCAGTTCGTTCTTGCGCGGATCGCGCGGCGCCTGGTGGATGCGCGTGCGCTCATTCAGCGGCAGCGTGACCCGCACGCGGGCACCGCCGGTGCGCCGGTTCTCGGCTTCGATCCAGCCACCGTGCTCTTCCACGATCTTCTTGACGATGGCGAGCCCTAGGCCGGTTCCCTTCGGTTTGCTGGTCACGTACGGATCGAACACCTGGCTGATGATATCGCTGGCGAAGCCCGGGCCATTATCCGCCACCGTGATCTCGGCGAGCGGCCGGCCCGCCTGCTGGTCGAGCCGGGTCGCGATCTGCACCTGGGCGTCGCTGCGGCCCTCGAGCGCTTCCATGGAGTTGGTCATCAGGTTGTTCAGGATCTGGCGCACGCGTCCCCGATCGGCCTCGAGCTCGGTCAGACTGGAATCGAGCTCGAGTTTGACCTGCACGCGGCTATCCTGCGAGCGATACAGGTCCGCGACCTCCGTGACCAGCAGATTGAGGTCGAAGGGCGTGAGCGTCATGTCCGGGGCGCGGGCGTACTCGCTGAACGCGTTCACCATCTGCTTCATGGCCTCGACCTGCTGCACAATGGTGTGAGTGGCGCGCTCGAGCACCTGGGCATCCTCGTCGTTCATGTTGCCGAGATAGCGCCGCCGCATGCGCTCGGCGGCCAGCTGGATGGGCGTGAGGGGGTTCTTGATCTCGTGCGCCAGCCGGCGCGCGACTTCGCCCCAGGCGGCGTCGCGCTGCGCCTGCAGCATGACCGTAATGTCGTCGAACACGATGACGAAGCCGCCCGGCTGCCCATGTTCTCCCGGCAGGCTGGTGCAGGCGCACATCAGCACGCGACGACCGCCCTCGCCGCGCAGCTCGAGCTGCTCGCGCCACTCCGTCTGTCCGGCGCTGAAATGTCCACGCAGCGTCTCGACGAACTGGCCGAGCATACCGCCCGCGGCCGCCACGTCCTCGAGCGTCTTGCCATAGGCAGACTCCAGGTCCGCCCCCAGGATGTCGGCCGCCGCCTGGTTGCCGACGCGGAACTTGAGATCCGGTTCGAGCGACAGCACACCGGTGGACAGGCGCGCCAGGATCACCGCCAGGTTGGCGCGTTCCTTCTCGACCGCCTGCTGGCTGCGCCGCGTTTCCTCGCGCGCGCGTGCCAGCCGCTTGGTCATGTCGTTGAACGAGTGCACCAGGAAGCCCATTTCATCGCGAGTCGAGAGTGGCAGCCGCGTATCGAAGTCGCCCTTGCCCACGGCGCGCGTGCCGGCCGCAAGGTCCTGAATCGGCTGCACCAGGCGCTGCGCTGAAAAGAACGCGCCGTATACCGCCGCAAGGAGAGACAGCAGCAACACCAGCGTGAGGGTGAGGACAAAGCTCAGCTTGAGCGGCTCGCGCAGGTACGAGAGCTCGCCGTACTGCGTGTGCGCACGCTGCACAGTGTTGGCGAGCGCAGAGAGCCGATCGGAGACCGGGTAGACCGCCAGCAGCACCCGCTGCTCGTTCGCGATCGCAGGGCGCGGCACCGGCACCGCAGTGCGAATCACGTAACCGCTCCCCGCCACGGGTTCCAGGCTCACGAACGGACGCCCCTGGCGGACCTGCAGCATCGCCTCCTCGAGGGGGCGTTGCGGCAGCGTGTCGACCAGGCGTTCGGAGCTCATCGCGATGATGCGGCCATTCGAGCCGATCAGGGTGAGCTCGATGGCCCCGCCCTGCCGGCGTTCGGCGGCGAGCAACTCGATGGCGGTGCGGTCATCGATCTCGCCCAGCGCCTGCGCGAGGTCCTCGGTCCGCACCAGCGACTCCCGGCGGTTGAGATCCAGCACCGCACGGCTCTGCTGCAGGGCGGCGCTGAGCTCCTGCCGCACTTCGACGTCGAACCAGCTGTCGATGCCGACGTTGAGAAACTCGAGCGCGAAGTAATAGACGACCAGGAGCGGCGCGATGACCAGTGCGCCGAATATCGCGAGCGTGCGCGCCTTGAGCCGCGAGCCGATGACGTGCCGCCGGTAATCGCGCACCAGCTGCGTGAGCTTGACGGCCAGCATCACGATCAGCGCCACCACGCCGACCACGTTGATGAGCAGGATCCACGGATGGAGCTGGCCGAACTCCGCGGAATTCTGCGCGGTCTTCGCCAGCAGCAGCAGTGCTGCCAGCCACAGCCCCGCGCCCGCCGCGATCAGGACATAGCCGCCAAAGCGTCTTATTGCAGCAAAGGCCATGTGTACCACTCGCTGACCCGATGCCACTCATCGGTCCAGAAGATCAGCACGCGCAACGTGTCCGGGATGTCGCCCAGGTCGCGGGTCACGCGCAGGTTGAACTCGTAGCGCCGGCCGCTCTCGATCAGCGCGCGATCGAGCACCGGCAGCCCGCTGATCTGGGTGAGCTGCCCGACCGCGTCGTCGAGCGTCGGAAAGGTAGTCTGCTCGCCACTGTTGAGATTGCGCACCAGGTAGCGATCGCTCACGGCATCGTATTGCAGCTGGTAGAGCTGGCGCAGGGACGCGACCCCCTCGTTCAGCCAGAAGCGGCGCGACCCGTCTACCTCGAGCTCGAGCTCGATCCTGAGCGACACGCCGTCCTTGAGCGCCTCGCGCAGGCGCTCGGTGAGCGGCAGGTGCAGCCGCGCGCTCAACAGGTAGACGTCGTCGACCAGCTGCACGTACGCCGTGCGGATGCCGAATGGCGGGTCGGTCTCGGCAGCGGCGAGAGCGCTGATGAGCTGCGGCAGCGCCAGCGCGCAGATCAGCGCGAGTCGCGTGCAAACGGAATTGAAGGAGCGCGCAAAACGCATGGTTCTACTTCGTGGGTCGAGTCGCGTCGCGTTGCCGACTCACGCTCGGCGCCTTTCGAGGCAAGCATAATAGAAGCCGTCCATGCCTGCCGCTCCGGGCAGAATCTGCATGCCGGGCGAGTCCGTGGACTGGACTGCGATCGTCTCCAACCCTGGTGGCGGCGGCAGCGCGACGGCGGTGGGTTCGCTCGCCAGGAACGCGGCGATCACGGCGTGATTCTCAGCGCGCAAGACCGAGCAGGTCGAGTACACCAGCCGCCCGCCGGGCTCCAGGAGCGGCCACAACGCGCGCAGCATCCCGGCCTGCTCGCGGCTCATGCGCTCGATGTCGGTGGCGCGGCGCAGGACCTTGATGTCCGGGTGGCGGCGGATCACGCCGGTCGCCGAGCAGGGCGCATCGAGCAGGATGCGCTGAAAGCCCGCGCCATCCCACCATTCCCGCGGCCGGCTCGCATCGCCGCTTACAAGCGTCGCCGCGAGACCGAGCCGCTGCAAACTTTCCCCGATCAACTGCAGCCGCTCGCGTGAACGATCGAGCGCGATGAGCTCGCTCACCGCGGGCGTGCGCTCGAGGATGTGGCAAGTCTTACCTCCGGGCGCTGCGCAGGCATCGAGAATGCGCATGCCAGGCGCGGCGGCCAGCAACGGGGCGGCGAGCTGGGCGGCCGCGTCCTGCACGGAGACCTGCCCGGAGGCAAATCCCGAAAGCTGTGCCACGTCGAGCGGGGTCGCGAGCGCGATCGCATCGGGGACCACTTCTTCAGCGCGTGCGGCGATGCCTTGCTGCTCGAGGACGGCGAGATAGTCGCTGACACTGCTGCGCTGCCGGTTCACGCGCAGCCACAGCGGGGCGGGTTCATTGTTGGCTGCCAGCACGCGCTCGGCGTCCATCGGCCAGTCGGCGCCAATCGCCTCGATCAGCCATGCCGGATGCGCATGGCGCGCTTCGGCATCCTCGAGCGCCCGTGCACAGATGGCCTCGCGCTCGCGCAGAAAGCGGCGCAGCAGCGCATTCACGAGGCCGGTGGCGCGCGTCTCGCCGAGTTGGCGCGCGGCCTCCACCGCTTCGTTGACGACTGCGTGCGGCGGGTGCGAGGAGAAGCCGAGTTGATGGAGCGCCACCTCCAGCAACCCACGCAGCGGCGGCTGGCGAAGCTGTGCGGGGCGTTCCAGCAGGGCTTCGAGCCAACGCGCGATGCGCAGATGCCAGCGGACAGTGCCGAACGTCAGCGCCTGCAGAGCCGCGCGATCCGGCGTGGACAGTGGCGGCGCTTGCGCCAAGGCGTCATCGAGCGCTGCACCCTGCGCGATTACGGCGGCGACGATGCGTGCGGCGGCCGCGAGCCGTTGCGCCGTGCTGTGACGCGGACCCGAAGCGATGCCGGACGGCGCGGGCCGGGATTCGCTGCGTTTCATTCGAGAACCGCTCCGGCGGGAGCGTGCGCGCGCAGGAAGTCCTCGGCCGGCATCGCCTTGCGGCCTGCCAGCTGCACGACATCGAGAGCGAGGGCATTGATGCCGCAGGCCACGGCGAGCCGCGCTTCGCGCAGCTCCACCACCTCGCCGGGCCGCGCCGGGACTTCGCGCTCGGCCACGTGCGCCGCCCAGATACGCAGTTGCTGATCGCGCCAGCGGGTCTCCGCAATCGGCCAGGGATTGAACGCGCGCACCCGGCGTTCGATGTCCTCGGCCGCCGCCCGCCAGTCGATGCGCGCCTCGGCCTTGTCGACCTTGCGCGCATAGGTTGCGAGCGCGGCATCCTGGGGCTGCGCCTCCGCCGTTCCGGCGGCAACCTGATCGAGCACGTCCATGAGCGCCTGTGCTCCGAGCGTCGCCAGTCGTTCGCGCAGGCGCCCGCTCGTGTCGTCGGCCCGAATCGGGATGGAGCGGGTTGCGTAGACCGGCCCGGTATCGAGCCCCGCTTCGATGCGCATGATGGAAACGCCGGTGTCACGATCGCCGGCCAGCAGCGCGCGCTCGATCGGAGCTGCGCCCCGCCATCGCGGCAGGACCGACGCATGTACATTGATGCAGCCGTGTGGCGGTAGCTCGAGGATGGCGCCCGGCAGCAGCAGACCGTAGGCGACTACGATCAGCACGTCGGGCTGCCACGCGGCGAGCGTGCGCGTCGCGTCCGCGTGATTCAGCGTTGCCGGCTGCTCGACCGGCAGGCCGAGCTCGAGAGCGATTTTCTTCACCGCGCTCGCGCTCACGCGGCGACCACGCCCGGACGGCCGATCAGGCTGTGTGAGCACCCCGACGACCGAATGGCGTGAGCGGGTCAGCGCCTGCAGGACTGGAACCGCGAATTCCGGTGTCCCCGCAAAGACGACGCGCAGCGTTGTCACGCGGGCGAGGTGGCCGCTTCGGAGTGGCTCTGCACAGGTGCAGAGCCTTTCCTAGATCACCGGCACGGTCGAGCGCCGCGCCGCACCGCCACCCGCATCGCGTTGCTTGCGATCTTTTTCGAGTCGCTTGCGGATGCGCTGGCGCTTGAGCTCGGACAGGTAGTCGACGAAGAGCTTGCCGCCGAGATGATCCATTTCGTGCTGGATGCAAACCGCCAGGAGCCCGTCCGCCTCGAGCTCGAACCCCTGACCGCGCACGTCCAGCGCTCGCACCTTGATGCGGGCGGCGCGCTCCACCTCTTCGAAGATCCCGGGCACCGACAGGCAGCCCTCTTCGCGTACCGCGATCCCCTCGCGGCTGAGGATTTCCGGATTGACGAAGACCCGGGGGTCATCGTGACCTTCGGAAACGTCCGCGACGAGCAGCTGCTGGTGGACGTTGACCTGGGTGGCGGCCAGGCCCACGCCGGGCGCCGCGTACATCGTCTCCAGCATGTCCTCCGCCAGTTGCTGCAGCGCAGCGTCAAACCGGGTGACGGGCTGGGCCTGGGTACGCAGGCGTTCGTCGGGATATTCGAGGATGGTGAGCTTGGACATCGATGGCGGGCCCGTAAATTCGGGCATCTAGTGGACAAACAATGCTAACCGGTCGCGCGTCCCTGCGTTAGGGTGAAGCCGCCGCCCATGCCTCGGGGCATGCGACAGAATGCGACACACTTCTTAAACCAATCTCTCAGGATTGCGACGCTAGTCCCCTGAGATTATAACAGCGGGGGCCTCGCAGCCTGCCCCCCTTATAAAGGAGCCTTGGGATGGTCCTTACGCCTTCGCAGATCGTTCGGAGCACGCGTTCAGGCAAGTTTTGCCTCGCGTTGTTGACCAGCCTGATCGCCGCGTGTTCCGGCTCCGGGCCCCAGAAAGGGGAAGAGCAGGCTGCCGCACCCATAGCCGCGGCGCCAGCCGCCACCGAACCTGCGCCGGCGCAGAGCGCCATGCAAACCTCGGCGGTCGATTCGGCAATGTCCGCGCCCCAACCCGCACCGCAGAGTGCTGCGCCAGGCCCGGTGCTCGCGCCCTCGGCGCCGCAGAGCTACACCGTCAAGCCCGGTGACACGCTCTGGGACATCTCCATCGACCTTCCTGCGCGATCCGTGGTACTGGCCGGAAATCTGGCACGTCAACCCGCAGGTCGAGAATCCACACCTTATTTACCCGGGCGACGTGCTGGCCCTCGCCTACGGCGCTGACGGCTCGCCCCAGGTCACGCTGGAGCGCGGCGGCGCGACGCGCCTCAGTCCGCGCATGCGCAGCGAGCCACTCGATGGCGCCATCCGGGCGATCCCGTACGAGATCGTGGCGCATTTCCTCTCGAAGCCCGCGGTGCTCGAGAAGGACCAGATCAAGGACAGTCCGTACGTCGTGTCCACCCGCGAGCAGCACCTCGTCGCGGCGACCGGCAACGTGATCTATGCGCGCGGCGACGTGGCGGGCGATCTGCACTCGCGCTTCAACGTCGTGCACGTCGGCGATCCCCTGCGCGATCCCGACGACAACGATCTGATCGGCTACAACGGCGTCTACACCGGCACGGCGCGCCTGCTCGAAACCGGCGATCCGTCGACGCTCGAGATCACGGAGTCGGTGCGCGAGACGCTCGACGGCGACCTGCTCTTCCCGGGCAATTTCGATGTGCCGATGGACTACGTTCCGCATGCACCCGCGCAGCCCATCGAAGGCCGCGTCGTCTCGATCATCAATGGCATCTATGTGGCCGGGCAGTACCAGGTCCTCGTGATCAATCGCGGCACGAGCCACGGCATCGAGCCGGGACACGTGCTCGGCATCTACGTGACGGGCACCGAAGTGACCGATCCGCGCTCGCGCGGAGTCAGCCGCGTCGGCGGGTTCGGCACCAACGTGAAGCTGCCGGACTGGCGGGGCGGCACGTTCATGGTCTTCAAGACCTTCGACCGCATCAGCTACGGCCTGATCATGGAGTCGACGGTCCCCATCCGCGCCCTGGATACGGTCAGAAACCCGTAGCCCTCATCGGGCTTCCGGCGACAGGACGTCGCCGTTGAGAATGTGCGCATGGAAGCGGACCGGGACGAACTACGCGCCTGGGCGTTGCTGCTCAGGACTCCAGGGGTCACTCGCCAGCGGCTCGAGCGCGCCCTGACCGCGGTCGCGGGCGCCGCCGAGCTGGTGCGCGCATCCGAGCGCTCGCTCGAGCAACTGGGATTTGCGGAAAACACGCGCCAGCGCGTTGCGTTCACCGGACCTGGCGGCGCTCGATGCCGACCTCGCGTGGCTGGCCGGCCCCGACCGCCACCTGGTACCCCTCACCTCCCCGCACTATCCGCCGCTGCTCGCGGCCACGTCCGACGCGCCGCCGGCGCTCTACGTGCGCGGCTCGCTCGAGGTGCTCGGCACACCGCAACTCGCCATCGTCGGCAGCCGTCATCCCACCGCGAGCGGCCGCGACACGGCGTTTCAATTCGCCGCCCACCTGGCTCGCTGCGGCCTCGCCATCACCAGCGGGCTCGCCGAGGGAATCGATGGCGCCAGCCATCGTGGCGCGCTCGCCGCGGGCGGCGCGACCATCGCAGTGTGCGGCACGGGTCTCGAACGTGTGTACCCCGAGCAGCACGCCGAGCTCGCGAACGCCATCGCCGCCGCCGGGGCACTGGTCTCGGAATTTCCTCCGCGCACCCCGCCGCGCAAGGAACACTTTCCCCGGCGCAACCGCATCATCAGCGCGCTCAGCCTGGGCACACTGGTGGTGGAGGCGGCGCGCCAGAGCGGCTCGCTCATCACCGCGCGCTGCGCCGGCGAGCAGGGACGCGAAGTCTTCGCGATCCCGGGCTCGATTCACAACCCGCTCTCGCGCGGCTGTCACCGCCTGATCCGCGACGGTGCGAAGCTGGTCGAAACGGCCGATGACATTCTCTCCGAGCTCCGGATTCCGCTCGCTGCCGCCACTGCCGCGCCCGACGCGCCGCGTGCGCCGCGCCCCGTGCAGGCGGGCGACCCATTGGACAAGGATTACGAAATCCTGTTAGATGCGCTCGGCTTCGACGCCCTGGGAGTTGACGCTCTCGTCGAGCGCAGCGGCCTCAAGCCCGATGAGGTCGCTTCCATGCTGCTCATCCTCGAGCTCCGGGGTCTGGTCGAAGTCCGTCCCGGCGGCCGCTACTGCCGGAGTCCTCAGGCGGTGAAATGAAAGAAAGCGTGCTCGATATCCTGATCTACCTGTTCGAGAACTACATGGACGCGGCGGAGGATCATCCGCAGCCGAACCGCGAGCTGCTCAAGGAGGAACTGGAACGCGCCGGCTTCGAAGAGAGCGAAGTGACGCGCGCGCTTCACTGGATGGACGGCCTCAGCGCGACCCGCCTCGCGGCTTCCGCGCCGGGTGCCGCGACACGCGCACTGCGCGTGTTCAACAGCAACGAGCAGGCGCGGCTCGACGCCGACTGCCGCGGCTACTGCTGCATCTCGAGAACATCGGCATCCTCTCTCCCGCCCAGCGCGAGCTGGTCATCGACCGGCTGATGGAGCTCGACGCCGAGGACATCGAGATCGAGCAGCTGAAGTGGGTGGTGCTGATGGTCGCTGTTCAGTCCAGCCGGGGCAGGAACAGGCCTTCGCGCGCATGGAGGACCTGGTGTTCGAAGAGCGCGCCGACGCTCTTCATTGACCGACGCCCTGCTTGCCGACACCGGCGCCACCACTGCCAGCCTGCCGCCGCCCACGGGCCGCACGGCCTGACCATCCAGGGAGTACGGCTCATCCGGGCGACGCATGAGTGTGAATCTGGTCATCGTCGAATCGCCGGCCAAAGCGAAAACCATCAAGAAATACCTCGGCACGGATTTCGAGGTGCTGGCCTCCTATGGGCACGTGCGCGATCTGGTCCCGAAGGAAGGCGCGGTCGATCCCGAAAACGATTTCCGCATGCAGTACCAGCTCATCGAGACGCAACGAGAAGCACGTGCAGGCGATCGCGCGCGCACTGAAGAAGGCCCGTGCGCTCTATCTGGCGACCGACCCCGACCGCGAGGGCGAAGCGATCGCCTGGCACCTGCACGAGATCCTGCAGCGAGCGCGGCGACCTCGATGGCAAGGAAGTGCACCGCGTGGCCTTCTACGAGATCACGCGCAACGGCATCCGCCAGGCGGTCAACGAGCCACGCGCACTGTCGATCGGACCTGGTCAACGCGCAGCAGGCGCGGCGCGCGCTCGACTACCTGGTGGGCTTCAATCTCTCGCCGCTCCTGTGGAAGAAAGTGCGGCGCGGGCTCTCGGCCGGACGCGTGCAGAGCCCGGCGCTGCGCATGATCTGCGAGCGCGAGGAAGAGATCGAAGCCTTCAAGCCGCGCGAATACTGGACCATCGACGCCGAGGGCGAGCACAGCGAGCAGCAATTCCCGCTCAAGCTGGTCGAGTTCGAAGGTGGCAAGGTCGAGCAATTCTCCTTCACCAACACTGCGCAGGCGCACGCCGTCGAACAGACGCTGAAGTCCGCCGCGGCCGGTCACCTGAAGGTGCTCGAGATCGATCGCAAGCCGCGCCGGCGCAATCCCGCGCCGCCGTTCACCACCTCGACCCTGCAGCAGGAAGCGGCGCGCAAGCTGGGCTTCAGCGCCCAGCGCACCATGCGTCTCGCGCAACAGCTCTACGAGGGTGTCGATACCGGCGAGGGCGCGGTCGGTCTCATCACCTACATGCGCACCGACTCCGCTCAATCTCGCGAACGAAGCGGTGCAGGAAATTCGCGCGACGCATCGCCAAGCTCTACGGCAAGGAGGCGGTCGCCGAGGAGCTGCGCGTCTACAAGACCAAATCGAAGAACGCGCAGGAAGCGCACGAGGCGATCCGACCGACCATGCCCTCGGTGCGCTCCGGCCGATATCGAAGGGCGCATGGACGCGGACCAGCACCGCCTCTATGCGCTCATCTGGAAGCGCGCGATCGCCTGCCAGATGGCCCACGCGCTCTACGACACGGTGGCGGTCGACATGCTGGCCGGGTCCGACGGCGCCGCGCGCCACGTGCTGCGGGCCAACGGCTCGACGCTGGTGACGCCCGGCTTCATGGCGGTGTATCACGAAGACCTGGACGATGCGGCGGTGGAGGAAGGCGACCGCGTCCTGCCCGCGATGCAGGTCGGCGACGCCGTGAAGCTGCTCGCCATTCATCCCGAGCAGCATTTCACCGAACCGCCGCCGCGCTACTCCGAGGCCTCGCTCGTGAAGGCGCTGGAGGAGCACGGCATCGGCCGCCCGTCGACCTACGCCTCCATCATCTCCACGCTCAAGGACCGCGAGTACGTGGAGATGGATTCGCGCCGCTTCGTGCCGACCGACATCGGCAAGATCGTCAACCGCTTCCTCACCAAGAACTTTCACCGCTACGTCGAATACGGCTTCACGGCGCGCATGGAAGACGCGCTCGACGCGATCTCGCGCGGCGAGGACGAATGGGTGCCGCTGATGCACCAGTTCTGGAAGCCGTTCATCGCGCAGGTGCAACACACCGAAAAGAACGTCACGCGCGAAGAAGTCGCGCAGGCGCGCGACCTCGGCGAGGATCCCACCACCGGCAAGCCCGTGAGCGTGCGCATGGGCCGCTTCGGCCCGTTCGTGCAGATGGGCACCAAGGACGACGAGGAAAAGCCACGCTTCGCCGGGCTGCGGCCGCGGCCAGAAGATGGATCGCATCACGCTCGCCGATGCGATGGAGCTGTTCAAGCTGCCGCGCACGCTCGGGCAGACCGCCGACGGCGAGCCGGTGCTGACGAACGTCGGCCGCTTCGGTCCGTACATCAAGTACGGCGCGAAATACGTCTCGCTCAAGGAAGACGATCCGTACACGGTCGAGCTGCCACGCGCGCTCGAGCTCATCGAGCAGAAGAAGGTGGCCGATGCCAACCGCATCATCCACGACTTCAGCGATGCGGGGATCCAGGTGCTCAACGGCCGCTACGGTCCGTACATCACCGACAAGACGCGCAACGCCAAGATTCCGAAAGACCGCGATCCCAAGGCCGCTGACGCTCGAGGAATGCAAGGAGTTGCTCGCGCAGGCGCCCGCGCGGCGTGGCCGCCGCGGACGGCAAGCCGCGGCGCCGGCGGCAGCTCCCGCATCACCGGCACCGCCCCCCGCGGCGGTCGCGAGCGAGACCGCCACGTCTGTGCAACCTCGCGTCGCCGCAAAGAAAAAGACGTTGCACAAGGCGCGCGCGAAAGCGCGTCCGGCCGCGCGCGCGCGCAAGGCGGCGCCGCAAAAGCCGCCTCCGCGCCGCAATTCCGCCGCGCGTTCCACGCGCTGAACTGACGCAGCCTGGAAAAATTTACTCTCGCGCGCGTCGCGCGTGCGTCGCGCGACTGTCATGGCGCGGTCATTATGTCGCGTCAGACGAACTACAAACTCCTTCGTGGGATTGAATTCACAGAAGTCGAGGAGTAGTTTTCCGCGCTGGGACCAACGATAGGGCAAACCCGTCGTGAGGCGGGGACGCAAAGCCGCAGCTCTTCGCTGACAGCAACGCAAAGAGGGCTGGGCTGCAGAACAAGCGTGGAAGCCTAGAGCGCACGAACAGGGACTGATTCCTTAAAACCATCGACCCCGTTTGCACGTTGCGGCTCGCTGCCGCGTGGGCGTCTGCGTTTACAAATCAACAAGGGGATTCGTTCATGAAAGCGACACAGCGAAGAGCCGGCTACGCGGCGACCTCCATCGGCGTGCTGCTCGGCCTGGCAGTCTTTTCTGCAGGATGGGTCGACTCGGCAAATGGCCAGGCCGCACCGGCCGCCAAATCGCGCCAGAAAACCTACATCGTGCAGATGGCGGCTGACCCGATCGCCTCCTACAAGGGCGGGGTTCGCGGGCTGGCTGCCACCAAGCCCGCTACGGGCCGGAAGGTCGATCCACAGAGTGCGGCATTCAAGAACTACGCCGCGCATCTGCAGGCGTTGCACGACCAGGCGCTCGCAGCCGTCGGCGGCGGCGCCAAGGTCTATGACTACAACGTGGTCTTCAACGGCTTCGCGGCGGTGCTTACCCCGGGGCAAGCTGAAATGCTGCGCGGGCAACCCGGCGTGATGAATGTCTGGGAGGACGAGAAGCTCCAGCCCCATACCCAGTCGACGCCAAGGTTCCTCAGACTGACGAGCGCACAGGGCGGTCCGTGGGCGGATGGCATCGTCGGTGAGGACATCATCATCGGCATGATCGACTCCGGCATCCAGCCCGATCATCCGAGCCTCGCGGACGTTCCGACGCCGAGGAAGGGCGACAAGGGCCACAAGATTCCTTACGACGCGCCACCGGCGAGCTGGACGGGCACGGGTTGCGACTTCGGCAACACCGCGTTCAACCCGCTGGACGCACCGTTCACCTGCAACAAGAAACTGCTCAAGGCCCAGTCCTTCTCGGAAGGATTCCTCGGCACCCAGACGCCCGAGGAAGCGTTCGCGGATGGAGAGTTCCTGTCGGCGCGTGACAGCGACGGACACGGCACGCACACCTCCACGACCGCGGGCGGCAACAACGGAGTTCCCGCCGAGATCGACGGCGAGCCGGTCGGCAAGGTGAGCGGCATGGCGCCGCGCGCCCGCATCGCCACCTACAAAGTGTGCTGGGATGCGCCGGATCCGAACGACAGCGGTTGCGCGTCGTCCGATTCCATGGCCGCCATCGACCAGGCCGTCGAGGACGGCGTGGACGTGATCAACTTCTCGATCGGCGGTGCCTCCACCAGTTTCACGGGTCCCGACGACATCGCGTTCCTGTTCGCCGCCGACGCCGGCGTGTTCGTGTCGGTCTCGGCCGGCAACGACGGCCCCGGCGCCGCGACCATCGGCTCGCCCTCGGGTGAACCGTGGGTCACGGCCGTGGCTGCGGTCGAGGACAACGAGAACTTCGGTACCGGCGTTCAGGTCACTGCGCCGGCCAGCATCGCCGCCACCTACGAGGCGATCGAGGGCGCGGGCCCGGTGACGCTCGAAGACACCGGCGCGATCACTGCGAACGTCGTGCCCGCGGTTCCGCTCAACGGCTGCACCGCGATCACCAACCCGACGGCGATCGCGAACCAGATCGCACTGATCATCCGCGGCGTGTGCAACTTCGACGTCAAGTACAACAACGCAGCCGCGGCCGGCGCGCGCGCCATCGTGGTGTACAACGACGGCGCCACGCCTGATCGCATCGATCCCTTCACCATGGCCGCGCCGGGCGTGACCATTCCTGGCGTGATGATCGGCTTCTTCGACGGCGACCTGATCAACACGACGGCAGCCGGCGCCACCGTGACCGGCACGTTGAGCCCCGATATCCAGGTGCCGCGAGTCAACCGCATCACCGGCTTCTCCTCCCGCGGACCGAACGGCGGAGCGCCCGACATCATCAAGCCGGACGTCGCCGCACCGGGCGTCGGCATCATCGCCGGCGAGACGTTGTTCCCCAACGTCAACAACGGCGGTGGCCAGTTCTTCCAGTTCCTGAGCGGCACATCGATGTCCAGCCCGCACGTGGCCGGCGTGATGGCGCTGCTCAAGCAGGAGCATCCCGACTGGACGCCCGCTATCGCGCGCTCTGCGCTGATGACAACCGCACGTCAGAACATCAGGGAGTCGTTCGGCGACGACCGTGCCGATCCGTTCGACATCGGCGCGGGCTTCATCGTGCCGCAGGAAGCGTTCAGCCCGGGCCTCGCCTACGATGCCGGGATCTTCGACTACGCGGCATTCCTGTGCGGCGCCGAGAACCAGGTGCAGGTGTTCTCGCCGGCGCTCTGCGCGAGCCTGGAGGAGGCAGGATTCCCGCTCGACTCGAGTGAGCTCAACCTGCCCTCCATCGGTATCGCCGAGCTGGTGGGCGTGGAGACGATCACCCGCACGGTCACCAACGTCAGCAAGCACACGGCCCGTTACGAAGTGTCCGTCAAGAGACCGCCGGGCATCGACGTGAAAGTGTCGCCTCAAGTGCTGCGCCTCAAAGCGGGTGAATCCGCCAGCTACGATGTGACCTTCACCGCGAAGCGCCGCGCGGCGCTCAACGAGTGGGCGTTCGGGTCGCTGGAGTGGTGCAGCAATCACGACACGGCGCGCAGTCCCATCGCCGTACGGCCGGTGCAGCTCTCGGCTCCGGCGGAAGTGCGGGCCGAAGGCGCGCCCGGCTCGGTGAGCTTCGATGTGTCGTTTGGCTACACCGGCACCTACCAGGTGGGCGTCAACGGCCTGACGCCCGCCACCCGGCTGGCGGATGCGGTCGAGGACGGTGACTTCCTGCAGCTCGACTACGAGGTTCCGGCAGGCACCACCCTGGCGCGATTCGCCATGTACGACGATGACATCGGCGATACGAATGACATCGACATGGAGGTGTATTTCTTCGACGGCACGAACTTCCAGTTCGTGGGATTCAGCGCCGGTGGCACCTCGGAAGAAGAGGTCAACATCGCGAACCCGGTGCCGGGCATCTACGTGGTGCTGGCGGTCGACTTCGCCACCGCGCCGGGCCCGACGGACGTGGCCGTGTTCAACTACAACATGGACGGGACCAACGCGGGCAACGCGACGTTGACGCTGCCTGCGGGCGCGGTCACCGGTACGACCGAGTCGGTCACCGTCGACTGGGGTGCTTTGCCGGCTGATACGCGGACGCTCGGCGTCCTGAGCCACTCCGACGGCACGAGCACCATCGGCACGACGGAAGTCCTGATCAATACGCAATAGGCGCCCGGTTCCGGACGCAGGCCGCCCACGGACATCGAGTCCGTGGGCGGTTTTTTTTCAGATCAGTCCTTCACGAAGGGCGGACACGGCTGCATGCGATATCGATCCGCGTGATACGCGTACTCGCGGCCGTGATAGGCGAGGTTCAGCCGGTAGCCTCTGGTCGGGTTGGCCTTGTAGGTCTGTCCGGGCTGCGGACACCCAAGGCTGCTGTCCTGCCACACCACCTGCTCGGCTTTCGTCACGCTTATTTCCTCCACAGGTACTCCCAGGCGGCGTGCGAGATCCGTCCGGGCGGCTGTCTGCGCCTGCGCGGGCGAGAGTGCGGGTTGCGGAGCGACACCTTTTTCGCGCGGCTTGCCAGAGGCCGCGCGGTCGCAAACGAACGCACGGCCGCCCGCCATGTGTACCTGGTAGGGCTTGCCGGCATGGCGCAGCTCCGCAACATGGCCGGGCGTGATCACCTGCAGATAGGAAAAGTCGGGCTTGGGACAGCCCATGCTCGAATCGGGCCAGTCGATCGGCGTGAGGCTCACCACTTCGATCTGCTCAATCGGGACCGACAGCCGCTCGCTCAGCGTCTTGACCGCCAGGGTTTCGAGCTCCGACGGTGTCGCCTCGGACTTCGCCGCCGGCACTTCGCGTGGCGAGCTGCTGCCGCCCTCTTCAGCGACGCCCGCGCACGCGGCGGCGCTGGCGAGAACCAGGCTGATCAGGCAAGAGGCCACTCGTTCCATCTAGGACTCCGTTCGGGGTTGATGAAGTGTGTCTGCGCCGGCGCATCATCAGGACCATCACTATGCGTTGAACGTCGCTGGCGCGCCATCGGGTCAGCGGCATGTTCACACTCATCCCGGCAGTCGCCCAGGGCTAATTCTGAGAACATGATTGAGCCCCTGGGCTTCTTTGAATGGCGGCAGATCCGGCGCCGCGGGCACGCACTTGAAGTATCGGCATTCCTATCACGCGGGCAACGTGGGCGACGTGCTCAAGCACGTCGTCCTGGTCGGCATTTTGCGCCGTCTCGCCGCCAAGCCAGGCGCGTTCTATTTTCTCGATACCCACGCCGGGCGCGGCGTGTATGAGCTTGCCGGCGCGGGCGCCGGCGAGCGCAGCGAGTCAGCGGCGGGCATCCTGCAGTTGTCCGCGGTAAACCCGCCTGTGGAGAGTCTCGCCGACTATCTGCAACTGGTGCGCACGCACGCGAATGCCGCTGACCCCGCGACTACGCTGCGCTCCTATCCGGGTTCGGGCCGGCTGGCGCAGCTGCTCATGCGTCCCCAGGACCGCGCGGTGCTGTGCGAGATCGAGCGTGCCGAGGTCTCCGCGCTGCGCGCGGCCATCGGCCGGGACAGGCGCTTTCGCATCGTGCGCGCGGATGGCTACGCGGCGATCCGCGCGGAGCTTCCCCCGACTCCGCGCCGTGGACTGGTGCTCATCGATCCGCCGTATGAATCGCAGCAGGGAGAGTTTGCACTGCGTGGAGCGCGCACTGGCCGAGGCTCATCGGCGCTGGGCGACGGGCGTGTATGCGATCTGGTACCCGATCAAGCGGCGCGCGCCGGTGGAGAGCTTTCACGCCCGCCTTCGAGCGAGCGGCGTGCGCCGCATCCTGTGCGCCGAGCTGAGTCTCTATCCGCAGGACTCGCGCGTCAGCATGAACGGCTGCGGCATGATCATCGTCAACCCGCCGTTTCAGCTCGAGAGCGCGCTGCGCGAGGCCTTGCCGGCGTTGCATTCAGCACTCGGGGGCAGGCCGGGCACGAGCGGCAGTTGCTCCTGGCTAGTGCCGGAATGACGCTCACCAGCTGAGCGCAGCGCACTCCGGGTAGCGGAAGCAGTCGACGAGGTGATCGTTCACCATGCCGACCGCCTGCATGTGGGCGTAAATGACGGTCGAACCGACGAAGCGGAAGCCGCGCTGCTTCAGGTCCTTTGACAGCGCATCGGACTCGCGCGTGGTGGCGGGCACCTGTCGAATGCGCCGGTAGCGGTGCTGAATCGGCGCGCCACCGACGAACCGCCACACGTAGCTGTCGAAGCTGCCGAACTGCTCCTGCACTTCGAGGAAGCGCCGGGCATTGTGGATGGCGGATTCGATCTTGAGGCGGTTGCGGATGATCGCCGGATTCGTGAGCAGGCGCGCGACGCTGCGCGCATTTAGGCGCGCGACGCGCGCGGGGTCGAAATCGGCGAATGCTCGCCGATAGCCGTCGCGCTTGTTGAGCACGGTGGACCAGCTCAAGCCGGCCTGGGCGGCCTCGAGAATCAGGAACTCGAAATGGCGCCGGTCCTCGCGCACCGGCACACCCCATTCCAGATCGTGATATTCGTGATAGAGCTCGTTCCCGCCGAGCGCCCACCGGCAACGAGTGCGGCCATCGTTCGCGCGACCGGGCGCCGGGTCTTTGCTCGCAGTACTCCTTTTCCTGGTCGCCATGCGCCTGCCCCCGGTCGATCGAGAATGCTCAGTCGAGCGCTTGTAGCCCGCGCGCCGCCACCGAGTCGAGGCGGGCATCGGTCTGGGCCAGCACGGCGACGCTGCCGCGTGCGGCGGGCAGGATGACGCCCGAGTATCCGTCCTCCGAGATGCGCAGCTCCTCGCTCACCGATTCCTGTGGCAGGAGCATCAGCATGATCGGTCCGGACTCGTCCATCACGACCAGGTGAGGCACGAAGTGGCCACGGAACCAGCAGCTGCGCGCATAGGCGACGCGGCCGATGTCCGGGGTCTGCGTCAGCCCCGCCGCGCGCAGGATCCGCGCCACTTCTTCGGCCGACACGGGCTTACCCTCCGCCGACCAGGACTGCGGCTCGTGCCTGGCATGGTTGATCACGTCCTCGGCGAGCGAGCTGCGTGGAAACGCGAGCCACACTCCGAAGGCCACGCCGACCGCCAGCAACACGCTGGCAGCCAGCGCCCAGCGCCGCTGCGGCGCAAACGCCTGCGCGAGCATTGGACTGCGGCGGTTGCGGGCGGGCACGGCGATGCTGAGCGCCTCGAACAGGCGGCGATCGAGGACCCGGACCTGCTCGGCAAACTCGGCGCAGGCCGCACAGGTGCGCAGGTGTTCGTCGATCTCGACGCTCCTGGTCGCCGGCTCGGCACCGACGGCCCGCCTGAACTCGAGACAGTTCATCTGGATCCACCCTGCGACGCGGCCGCCGTGCTGCCCGGCTCGGGCGCGAGGAGCTTCCGCAGGCGATTGCGCGCGCGAAACAGCCGCGTCAGCACCGCTCCCACGCTCAGCCCCATATGCGTCGCGATCTCTTCGGTCGTGTAGCCCAACAGCACCTGCAGCACCAACGGCTCGCGGTAGTCCTCGTCGAGCCTGAAAATCGCGCGCCGCAGCTCCTCGAGCTCCGTATCGTCCGCGGCTGCCAGCGCCGGCTCCTCGCGGGCAATCAGCCCATCGACGTCCACCGTCACCAGGCGCTTGCGCTCGTACAGGCGGGCGTGCTCGCGGCGCACGATGGTGCACAGCCACGCGCGCATCGCCTTCTCGTCCCGCAGCTCGTCCTGGGCGCGCCAGGCGCGCAACAGGGTCTCCTGCACGATGTCCTCCGCGAGCGTACGGTCCCGGCTCAGCCAGAAGGCGAAGCGGTAAAGCTGCGGGCGCAGCGCCTCGCACCAGGCGCTGAACTCGCGCTGCCGCCGCTCCCTCCCGTCACTCGAGCGATTCATGTATAAAGACCGGCACCTACACGCCGCCATTACAGCGCACGCAATCTACCCCAACAGCCCGGATGTGATCTCAGAGCCTCGGTAATACATGGGCGACTCGAACTCGGCGCCAGACCGTTATGGAGTGATGGGACATCCGATCGACCACAGCTGGTCGCCGTTCATCCATGGGTTGTTCGCCAAGCAGACCGGCCAGAACCTGAGTTACCGTCTGTTCGACGTCCCGCCCGAAAAGTTCCGCTCGACCGCGCTCGAGTTCTTCACTCATGGCGGGCGCGGACTCAACGTCACCGTGCCGCACAAGGGAGCGGCCGCCGAGCTGTGCAACCTCCTGACCGCTCGCGCGGAGCAGGCAGGGGCAGTCAATACGATCCTGTTCGACGACCGCAGCGAGCTGCTCGGGGACAACACCGACGGGGCCGGCCTCATGACCGACCTCACGGTCAACCTCGGCATCGAGCTGCGCGCGCGCCGCATCCTGATCCTCGGCGCCGGCGGCGCCACACGCGGCGTGCTGGCGCCGCTCCTCGAGGCGGCGCCTGCGACCGTGGTGATCGCCAACCGGACTCCCGCCCGCGCCATGGAGCTCGCCGAGGAATTCACCGGCCTGGGCTCCGTCCACGGCTGTGGCTTCGACTCGCTCGCGGCCGAGCCCTTCGATCTCATCATCAACGCCACTTCCGCGAGCTTGCACGGCGAGGTGCCGCTGGTGCCGGCGCGTATCATCGCGAGACACACCGTCTGCTACGACATGGCCTACGGCAAGGGCGACACCAGCTTCACACGCTGGGCGCGCGAGCATCGCGCGCGCAGCGCCTACAAGGGGTGGGGCATGCTGGTCGAGCAGGCGGCCGAATCGTTCGAGCTGTGGCGGGGCGTGCGTCCCGACACCCGCCCGATCCTGGAAGCCCTCGCCGCGTCTTAGACCGCCGACGCTTTCCTCCCGACTCTAGCGCATCGTCACGAACTCTTCCGCGCTGGTCGGATGGATCGCGACGGTGTCGTCGAAGTCCGCCTTGGTCGCGCCCATGCGGATTGCGACCGCGAACCCTTGCAGCATCTCATCGGCCCCGAGCACCGATCACGTGCAGGCCGACGATGCGGCGCTCCGCTCCGCAGGTCACCAGCTTCATCTCGACGCGCGGCTTGCGGGTCGTCATGGCGTGGTAGAGCGGCAGGAAGTCTGGACGTGAACACTTCGACGTCAGTCCCGAACCGCGCCCGGGCTTCCTCCTCGGTGAGCCCGACCGTGCCGATCGGCGGATGACTGAAGATCACCGTCGGGATCAGGTGGTAGTCGAGGTGACGCTCGGGCTGGCCGCCGAACAGCCGGTCGCTCAGGCGCCGCCCCGCCGCAATGGCCACAGGCGTCGAGCTGCTCGCGGCCGGTCACATCGCCGATGGCATGGATGCCCTCGACATTGGTGTTCTGCAGCCGGTCGGTGCCGATGAACCCTGCGTCGTTCAGCTCGACACCGCAGTGCTCGAGACCGAGGTCCACATTGGCCTCGCGCCCGACCGCCCACAGCACGCAGTCGAAATCGCCGACGCGGCGCCCGTCACTCAGCCGCAACGCCAGCGGGCCGTCACCTTCGAGGCCCAGCGGGGGCGGCCTCGGTCACGATACTGATGCCGGCCTCGCGCATTTCCCGCATGAGCGCCTCGCCCAGCATGGCGTCGAAACTGCGCACCATCCGGCTGCGGCGCAACACTACGGTCACCTCTGAGCCGATGGAACTGAAGACGCCGGAGAGCTCCGCGGAAATGTAGCCGCTGCCCACCACAGCAACGCGCCCGGGGCGGGACTCGAGCTCGAAGAAACCGTCCGAGGTGATGCCGCGCTCCGCACCGGGAATGGCCGGCATCATCGGCCGCCCGCCGGTCGCGATGACGCTGCGCGCGGCGTGCAAGCGCCGCTCGCCGACCACGATTTCGTTGCGCGAGCTGTAGCGCGCCCGGCCGCGGATCAGGGTGACGCCACGCTTCTCCAGGTTGCGCTCGTAGATGCCGTTGAGCTTGAGCACGTAGGCATCGCGCTGGCGCTTGAGCGCACCCCAGTCGTGTCCCTTGAGCTCGACGTCGAAGCCGTAATCGGCCGCGTCGTGCAGAGCCTCGGCGAGGGAGGCGGCGTTCCACATGATCTTCTTCGGAATGCAGCCCACGTTGACGCAGGTGCCGCCGAGCCGGTGCGACTCGATCACCGCGGTGCGTGCGCCGTATTCGGCGGCGCGCTGGGCGCAGGCGAGCCCGCCGCTGCCGCCGCCGATGACGATGAGATCGAATGAGTCGGTCATCCTGCAGTGCCTCTATGCCTCGCCCGGCGACCGGCTCATCCGGTGGCGCGAACGCAGGTGCTGTTACAATTCCAGCAGCTTTCTCCCGTGCCGCAAAGCCATGAGCAACCCGTTGCTTGCCGATGAGGGTCTGCCGGCGTTCGACGTCCTCGGTCCGGGGGACGCCGAGCCCGCCCTGCGCGCACGCCTCGAGGACAACCGCCGGCGGCTGGGCGAGCTCCTCGCCATCGAGGAGCCGACGTTCGACCGGCTGATCGAGCCGTTCGAGACCATACAGCACCGCCTGAATCGCACCTGGTCGCCCGTGAGCCACCTCAACGCGGTGAAGAACAGCGAAGCCCTGCGAGGCGCCTACAACGCCTGCTTGCCGCTCATCAGCGAGTACCAGACCGAGCTGGGACAGAACGAGACCCTGCAACGCGCATACCAGGGGATCCTGGACCGTGAAGCGGGTGCGCTCGATGCCGAGCAGCGCAAGCTGCTCGAGAACGCGCTGCGTGACTTCCGCCTGGCGGGGGTCGCGCTCGACCGGCCGCGGAAAGAGCGTTTCAAGGACCTGATGCAGAAGCTCGCGAGTGAGCAGTCGCGCTTCGAAGAGCACGTGCTCGACTCCGCGGCCGCGTGGTCGCGCACCGTCACGGATGCGAATCTCCTCGCAGGTCTGCCACAGGCCGTGATCGCCCGCGCGGCCGCGCTGGCGAAGGAACGCTCGACCGGGGGCTGGCTCCTCACGCTCGATCAGCCGACGTTGCAGGCGGTTCTCACCCATGCGCAGGATGCGCAGCTGCGCCGCGAGTTCTACGAAGCGTGGAACACGCGAGCCTCGGACCGTTTCCCGCGCCCCGGCAACTGGGACAACGCACCGGTTATCGAGAACATCCTGCGCTGGCGGCACGAGGCCGCGCGCCTGCTCGATTTCGCGCACTACACCGATTATTCGCTTGCCACCAAGATGGCGCGCTCCGCCGCCGAGGTGCGCGCGTTTCTCGAAAGCCTCGCCGAACGCTGCGTGCCGGTGGCGCGGCGCGAGTTGACCGAGCTCGAGACGTTCGCGGAGCGCAAGCTCGAGGCGTGGGACGTTGCCTACTACGCCGAGCGCCTGCAGCAGCGGCGCTTCGCGATTTCCGACGAGGAGCTACGCCCCTACTTCCCGTTGGCCCGCGTCCTGCAGGGACTGTTCCAGGTGGCGAACCGTCTGTACGGCATCCGCATGCACGAGCGGCGCGATATCCCGGTCTGGGACGCGGAGGTGCGGTACTTCGAAATCCACGACGCCCGCGACGAGCGCGTCGGTGGTTTCTATCTCGACCCGTACGCCCGCGCCGGCAAGCGCAGCGGCGCGTGGATGGACGAGTGCCTCGGGCGGCTCGAGCTGGGGCAGGTCCGTGTGCTCCCGGTGGCATACCTGGTGTGCAACATCCTGCCGCCCACGGGCGGACAGCCGGCGCTCCTGAGCCACGAGGAAGTCGTCACCCTCTTCCACGAGTTCGGTCATGGCCTGCACCACCTGCTCACGCGCGTGCGCTATCCGAGCGTCGCCGGGATCAACGGCGTGCCGTGGGACGCGGTGGAGCTGCCGAGCCAGTTTATGGAGAACTTCGCGTGGAATCCCGAGGTGCTGGAGCTGATCTCGGGCCACGTCACCAGCGGTGCGCAGCTGCCGCGCGTCATGAGTGAACGCCTGCGCGGCACGCGTACGTTTCACGCGGGCTTGCGAACGGTGCGGCAGCTCGAGTTCGCGCTCTTCGATCTGCGGCTGCACAGCGAATACCAGCCGGAGAGTGGCGCGCGCGTCGCTCAGATCCTGCAGGAAGTCCGCGCCCAGGTCGCGGTCGTGCCGGTGCCGGAGTTCAACCGCTTCGCCATGAGCTTCGGGCACATCTTCGCCGGCGGCTACGCGGCCGGCTATTACAGCTACAAGTGGGCCGAGGTGCTGGCGGCCGACGCCTTTGCCGCCTTCCAGGAAGGCGGCGTCTTCAATCCCGCGATCGCGCAGCGCTTCCTGGATGCGATCCTGTCGCGTGGGGGCAGCCGCGACGCGCTCGAGGCGTTCATCGACTTTCGCGGCCGCAAGCCCGACATTACCCCGCTCCTGAGGCAGTTCGGGATCGCGGCATGAAGCACCTGCTACCGCTATCGCTCCTGCTGGCCGCCTTCGCGGCGCAGGCACAGACGCTCTATGTCACCGACAAGGTCGAGGTGGGTGTCTACGTGGAGCCCACGCTCGAGGGCGATCGGGTGCGCCTCCTCGAGAGTGGCGATGCCGTGGAGCTGGTGCGGCGCGAGGGCGACAACGCGCTGGTGCGCCTCGAGGACGGGAGCGAGGGCTGGGTCGCCGGATCCTATCTCGTGGTCGATATCCCGCCCGTGCGGCAACTGCAGGCGCTCACCGCCGAGAACGAGCGCCTGCGCGCGGCCCCGCGTCCCGATGCGGCAGCCGGTGCCGAGGTCAAGACACTCAAGGATCGCAACGCCCAGCTGCAGGCCGAGCTCACGGCTGCGCAACGCGAGCTCGATGCGGTGCAGGCCCGGACCGCGGCTCCGACCGCGACGCGTCCGGACGACGAGATCCCGGTGGAAGTGGCGCGGCCGCCGGCTCGGGGTCCCTTGTACACGACGCTTGCGATCATCGCCGGCGGCGCGGCGACGCTCGGTCTCGGCTTCTGGTGGGGATACAGCACGCTCGAGCGGCGCGTGCGCCGCAAGTACGGCGGACTCAAGGTTTATTGAGACGAATGCGGCTCGCGACGTGGAACGTGAACAGTCTGCGCGTGCGCCTGCCCCAGCTGCTGAACTGGCTCGAGCGCAATCCCCTCGATCTCATCGCGCTGCAGGAACTGAAGCTCACCGATGACGAGTTCCCGCTGATGGAGCTCGAGGCCGCGGGCTGGCATGGACTCTGCAACGGCCAGAAGACCTACAACGGCGTGGCAATCCTGTCGCGCGAGGCGGCGCCGCGCGACGTAGTGCGCGACATTCCCGGCTTCGAGGACGTGCAGCGGCGGGTGCTGGCCGCGACCTATGGAGACCTGCGCGTCATTGGCATCTACGTTCCCAACGGTCAAAGCCTCGGCTCCGACAAGTACTTCTACAAGCTGAAGTGGCTCGAGGCTTTGCGGCAGTGGCTCGCGGAGGAGCTCAAGGTCCACCGGGAGTTGATCGTGCTCGGTGACTACAACATCGCCCCGGACGACCGCGACGTGCACGACCCGAAGCTCTGGGAAGGCTCCGTGCACGTGAGCGAGCCCGAGCGCGCGGCGCTGCGCGCCCTGCTGGCGCTCGGTCTCGAGGACCTGTTTCGTCGCTTCGAGCAGCCACCCGCCACGTTCAGCTGGTGGGACTATCGGGCCGGCGCTTTTCGCCGCAATCGCGGGCTGCGCATCGACCTCATGCTCGCGAGCGCCGCCCTGGCGCAGCGCTGCACGGGCTCGAGCATCGATCGCGAACCGCGCAGCTGGGAGCGCCCGACGGATCACGCTCCGGTGCTGGCGACTTTCGAGCCGCGTCCGCCGCTTATGTCGCATCCCGTGAGTGCGTAAGGGAATCCCCGTCATAGTCTTTGCCGGCGATTGTCCCTAGACTGCGGGGCAATTCAGGGGGCCTCACAGCGTGTGCGGGCTGAAATGCTAAGGGCGCGACGCAACGACTACGACGTCAGCAATACCGTGCAGGTGAGTTCCGCGCCCGCCGTCTGCGAAGCCGTCGAGCAGCTCTTCCACGCCTCCTGGCCCGGTGCCTCCTACGAGCGCGTAGCACAGGCCTTCGAAGATTTCGACCGCTTGTTCTCGGGGCGCATGCCGGGATTCCACGGCGTCGACACGGTCTATCACGACCGCCAGCACTCGCTCGACATGACGCTCACCATGGCTCGCCTGCTCGCGGGTCACGAGCACGAGCACGCGAGCGAAGGCCGGATCGAAGCCGACCGCGCCACCATGGGCCTGGTGACGTCGCTGTTTCACGATGCGGGTTACATCCGCGAGACCACCGATCATGAGCACCGCAACGGCGCCGAGTTCACGCTCTGCCACGTCACGCGCAGCGCCCGCTTCCTGGCGCGCTACCTGCCGACGCTCGGGATGGCGGACTGGGTGCCCGTGGCCACGCGGATCGTGCACTTCACCGGTTACGAAGTGCAGTTCGACCAGATTCACCTGTCCGATGCGCGCGATCGCAAGGTCGGACATCTTCTCGGCACTGCCGACCTGATCGCGCAGATGGCCGATCGCTGTTACCTCGAAAAATGCCGTGACCGGTTGTACCCGGAGTTCGTCCTCGGCGGCGTGGCCGCGCCCTACGCGCAGTCCGAAGGCTTGCAGATCCGTTACAGCTCCGGTCTCGACCTGCTGCGCCAGACACCGCAGTTCTTCGAAGACGTGCGCAGCAAGCGCCTGGACGGCGAGTTCGGCCGCGCGTATCGCTACGCAGAAGCCCTGTTCAGCGGCCGCAATCCGTACATGGAAGCTATCCACCAGAATCTCGCGTACCTGGCCGAGATCCTGCGCAGCGAGAACTGGCCGCTCCTGCGCCGCAATCCGCCGTGCTTCACCTCGCACGACGCGCCGCTGCAGAACATTCGCGCGCTCATGCTCGGCCACCTCAAGGACGTCTGGTCGCGGGCCTAGGACAGCTCCGCCAGCCGGCGCAACAAGAAGCGCCGCTCCGCCTCGGACACCGACCCTTGCAATGCGCGCTCGTAGGCGGCACGCGCCTCACCGGTGCGCCCCGCCCGCCTCAGGCAATCCGCGCGCGCCGCATGCAGCAGGTAGTAGTGGTCGAGCTCGCCACGCGCCGCCAGCGCATCGATGAGTCGCAGCGCGGCCTCCGGCCCGTCCACCATTGAGATGGCCGCCGCACGGTTGAGCTCGATCACGGCCGTCGGCTGCACCCGCATCAGCACACCGTAGAGCGCCGCGATCTGGCGCCAATCGGTTTCGCTGGCGCGCGCCGCCTGCCCGTGCAGCGCCGCGATGGCGGCCTGCAGCGCGAACGGCTTCGGCCCGCCACGGCGCAGCACGTCCTCGACGATCGCTAGCGCTTCATCGATCTGCGCGCGGTCCCAGAGAGCGCGATCCTGGTCTTCCAGCAGCACCAGCTCTCCTGCCGGCGAAATGCGCGCGGCACGCCGCGAGTCCTGCAACAGGAGCAACGCGAGCAGCGCCCGCGGCTCGGTTTGCTCCGGCAGCAGGGCGGTCAACAGCCGTGCGAGGCGAATCGCTTCACGACACAGCTCTGCGCGGATCGGGCCGTCAGCGCTCGCACTGAGGTATCCCTCGTTGAATACCAGGTAGATCGCGGCGAGCACGCCGGCGAGCCGCTCCGGCAGCAGCTCGGGCGGCGGCACGCGGTACGGGATGGCCGCGTCGCGGATCTTCTTCTTGGCGCGCACCAGCCGCTGCGCCAGGGTCGGCAGCGGCACCAGGAACGCGCGCGCCACCTGTTCGGTCGACAGTCCACAGAGCGTGTGCAGGGTGAGCGCCACCTGCGCTTCGAGCGTGAGCGCGGGATGGCAGCAGGTGAAGATCAGCCGCAGCTGATCGTCCGCAATGGGCTCGATCAGCTCGCGATCGATCTGTGCGCCCGCATCGTCGAGATCGGCGAGCGCGCGCGCGGCGTCCTCGGGCGCGAGGAACCGGCGCCGCCGCCGCAGCTGGTCGATCGCGCGATTGCGCGCCGTGGTGATGAGCCAGGCGCGCGGGTTGTCCGGCATCCCGCGCTCGTCCCACACCGTCAGCGCCGCGACGAACGCCTCCTGCATGACTTCGCCCGCCAGATCGAAGTCACCCAGGAGGCGGATGAGCGTCGCATGGATACTGCCGGCCTCATCACGGAACAGTCGCTCGGCGCGGCCGCGTGCGGTATCCATCTCCCGGTCGGCCCGGTCAGGTCGGCACCTTCGCGATCGGCCGCACTTCGATCGAGCCCCAGCGCGCCGACGGAATGCGCGCGGCGAGCTTCAGCGCCTCGTCGAGGTTGGCGGCTTCCACGATGTAGTACCCCCCGAGCTGTTCCTTGGTTTCCGCGAATGGGCCATCGGTGGTGAGCGTCTTACCGTTGCGGATGCGCACCGTGGTCGCGGTGTTGGTGTCCTCGAGCGGATCGCCCGCCTTGAAGTGCCCGCTCTTGACGATGTCCTGGGTGAACTTCATGTACTCGCCGAAGATCGCGCCCTGCTCGGCTTCGCTCATGGCCTGCCAGCCCTTCTCGTCTCCATAGATCAGCAGCATGTATTGCATCGACTTCTCCTCGGAAGTGATTCCGTTACGCCAGAAGGAGACGAAACGGCGCGCTCATTTTCGACAAGCGTCGGCTTTCCCCGCGACGCCCGGGATCATACCCTTGGCGCATGGCCAACGCGGTCGAGCGTCTCACTCGTCGATTCCCCGCGCGGCGTGCGTTCATCACCGGCGCGGCGAGCGGCCTGGGACTGGAGATGGCGCGCCGCCTCGCGGCGGGAGGCTGGAACGTCGGGCTGCTCGATGCGAATGCGGGCGCGCTGGCCACGGCGCGCCAGTCCATCGACAGCACCGAGGGCTCGGTGCTCACTTTTCACGGCGACGTGCGCGACGCTCCCGCCATGACCCAAGCCGTGAGCCGGTTCGCACAAGCGGTGGGCGGCCTCGATGTGATGATCAACAACGCGGGCGTGGCGGCCGCGGGCAGCGTGCTCGAGACCCCGACCGAGGACTGGCGCTGGGTGCTCGAGATCAATCTGCTCGGCTGTGTTCACGGCTGCCGCGCTGCGTTGCCTCACCTGCTGGCCGCGCGCTCCGGGTTGATTGTCAACGTCGCGAGCGCCGCGGGCTTCGCTGCCGGTCCGGGCAGTTCCGCGTACAACGCCTCCAAGGCAGGGGTGATCTCGCTCACCGAGACGCTGCGGCAGGAAATCGTCGACTCGGGCGTGCAACTCACGGTGGCGATGCCGGGCTTCTTTCCCACCAACCTGCTCGCCACGGCGCGCGCGCCGGAGCGCGAGATGCAGACCGCGCGACTCCTGATGGAGCAGTCGGGCTACACGCTGCAGCAGGCGGCGGAGGACATCCTGGCGGCCGCGGCGGCTGGCCGCTTCTATGTCGTGCTGCCACGCCGCTATGTGGCGTTGTGGCGCTGGAAGCGCTTCTTCCCGCTGCATTACCTGCGCGCCTTTCCCCGGCTGCGCGCCCGGCTCGAGGCCGAGATGGAGCGACGGCGCGCGCAGCGCTCAGGCGAGTGAGGCCGAGTCCGGAGCGTCGACGCTCGCGACGTAGCGTCGATGGATTTCCGCGAGGCGGGGCAGCAATTGCGCCTTGCCCGCCAGGTCCTGCTCATCGAGCGCGGCCCGCAGCACCTCCGGCGTCAGCTGCCCGAGCGCACGCCCGGCGACCGGTGCATAGCTCAGGTGCCACGGCTCCGGTGCCACTCCGCCGCGGTCGTTCTGATAGGGCCGGAAGAAGCCGTACGCGTGCATGTGCTGATCGAGCCAGGCGTTGAGCCGGGCGAACGGGCCCGTGGGGCCAAACTCGATGGGCAGCAGTTTTGCCCCCTCGCCCGGAGGCAGCGCACGGCGATCGATGACGTCGATCTCCGTTCCCCAGTGATGACGGCTCGCGCCGGGCACGGCTGACCAGCACAGGATCGCGTCGATCAGCTCGCGCTCGCCCAGCGCGGCGTGCTCGAGGCGGCGCCCGTCCCGGGCGTAGAGGGTGCGCTCGCCGCGATACTTCTCGTTCCAGATCCTGAGCTGCGCCGCGAAGTCGCGAAAGCTGCTGACCGGCACCAGGTCGATGTCCGCTGCGGTGGCGGCGCCGCGCATGTCGAGAAACGGTTGCACGGCCTCGCGATGCAGAGCGCAACGCGGATCATCGAGGTCGACGATATGGGTGCGCGCGCGCCCGGTGAGCTCGAGCTCGTTCATCCGCGCTCGAGCTGCGCCGGTGTCCAGCGCTCACGGCGGCGCTGCATGCGCTGCTCCGGGGTCTCCGCGTCGTAGCGCATCAGCGTGGGCGGGCAGAACCGGTCCCGCTCGCGCAGCGCGCAGACGTTCAGGACTCCGTAGCCGCGCCCGCCCTCCTCCATGAATGCGCCGATATAGGTGCCGCAGCGCGAGCACAGCAGGAAATCCGCGAGCTTGAGCCCAAATTGGTAGCGCACCAGCCGGCTCGCGTCGTGGGCGCGAAAAGTGAGTTGTCCGCGCGGGTCCGTCACGCTGAGCGCACCGTGCGCACGGCAGAAGGTGCACTGGCAGGCGCGCACCGGGATCTGTTCGATTGGCAGCTCCGTGCGGAACAGCACCGTGAGCGCACCGCAGTGACAACCGCCGTCCAGGCCCGCGTCCGCCATGGCGTCCCTCAGGAAGCGCGCGCCACGCGGCGCAGGCGGTCGAAGACCTGCACGAACACGTCGGTCTCCTGCGCGCCCGAGATCGCGTAGTTACGGTCGAAGATGAAGGTCGGCACGCCGCTGATTCCCCACTCGTGCGCCTGGCGTTCGAGCGCCTCGACCTCGCTCAGGTGCCGGCGCGAGGTGAGTGCGTGCTCGAGATCCCTCGCATCGAGTTGCGCTGCCGCGCCGATCTCCACCAGGCGCGCACGATCGCCGATGTCGACGCCGTCCTCGAAGTACGCCTTGAAGAGTGCCTCGCCCACTTCGTCCTGCCGGCCCGCGGCGAGCGCGAACTGCAGGAGCTCGTGCGACAGGCGCGTATTGGGCATGCGCACCGCGCGCTCGAAGTGAAAGTCGAGCCCGAGGCTCGAGCCCAGCTCGCGCAGCTGCGCCTGCATGGCCTGCACGCGCTGCCGGTCGCCAAACTTGCGTGCGAGGTAGGCCTCACGTTCCACGCCCGACTCGGGCAGACCCGGGTTGAGCTCGAAGGGTAGCCATTGCACGTCGAATTCGATGTCCGGGCGCATGCCGAGCGCCCGCTCGAAGCGCCGCTTGCCGATGTAACACCACGGGCAGACCGTATCGGAGTAGATCTCGACCTTCATCGCCGGCTCCTGGGGACTGAACGCAATTGTAGTGCCGTCATCCAAAGACGACTGGTGTACCGCACTGCAGCGAAGTGAGCTTTTCGTCTAGAGCTCAGATTGAGAGTATGATTCCCGCAATAAATAACTGGGCTAGAAGGGGATTAGAAAAAGCCCAGACCCCCGGTCTCCAAGGGCCCACGGGGCCCGAAAGCCGGCATCCAGTGAACGAGGCAAGGACGCGCCGTACGTTGGCGTGTACGCACCTCGCAGGCCGTTGACTCAGTGGTAACCGCGCATAGCCTGAAGACCAAATACGCCCTGAGCGCGCTCGGGATCGGCGCCGTCGTCACCCTGTTGCTCGCGGGTGCGCTCTTCTGGCAGTACCGCTACGACGCCGCGCGCCTCAACGCACTCGCCTACCAGACCGTCGAGAACCGCTTGACCCGCGAACTGGAAGAACGCGGCTCGACCATCGCGGACGACGGCGCGAGCGCCTTGATTGCGCCACTCAGCCGCTACGACACCAAGGACGCTGGCGCATGTCGTCGCGAGATCAATTGCTCAGCCTCCGGGACGTCGCCAACGTCGAGGTGCAGGGCAGCGTTGGTGAATCCGTCTTCAGCCCGAGCAAACCCAAGGCCGCGAAGGCTGCGAGCCTGCGTGCACCGATCGTCGCTACACGGGTGGTCCGTGCCCCGGAATCTGAGGATGAGCCAGGTGCCGGAAAGCGCCTGGGCGTTCTCACGGTATCGATGTCGCCCGCCCTCATCGACCACGCGCTGGCCGAGCTCGAGAGCGATGTCGCCGACTCGCAGCGCCGCCACTTCAACAACCTGCTGACCGTGATCGCGGTGAGCTGCGGGCTCCTGATCCTGCTCGGACTCATCGGTGCGTGGTTCCTGGCGCGGCGCATCGAGCGTCCCATCAACGCGCTCATCCGCAGCGCGGATCGCATCGGCCAGGGCGACTACACGCGGCCCTTCAGCGTGGCGCGCCGCGACGAGATCGGTGACCTGCAGCAGGCGCTCGAGCGCATGCGCGTCAAGCTGCGCCAGACCACCATCACCAAGAACTATCTCAACATCGTGCTCAACAGCATGAGCGACGCGGTGCTGGTGAGCTCGCCCGACGGCACCATCAAGGGCGCCAACGACGCGGCCCGCAAGCTCCTCGGCTACAGCGAGGAGGAGCTGATCGGCAAGTCGCTCCTCTCCATCATCGCGGAGAACGAGCGCGCCAACTTCTCGATCGACCCGACCACGCAGGCGCAGGAATCGCGCGAGACGGTGGTGTGCACGCGCAACGGCCAGACGATCCCGGTGTCGCTGTCGGGGGCGCAGATCAGCACCGAGGATCCGCAGTTCCAGGGCAACATCTTCGTCGCGCGCAACATCACGGAGCGCAAGCGCGCCGAGCGGCGCATCCGCTATCTCGCGCGCTACGACACGCTCACGAAGATCCCCAACCGCATGCAGTTCCAGCACCTGCTGCAGCAGTCGATCGCGCGCGCCGCGCGCGCCGGCACGGGCGTCGCGCTGCTCTACCTCGACATGGATCACTTCAAAGAGGTCAACGACACCTTCGGCCACGCCGCCGGCGATCGCACGCTCGAGATCCTGACGGAGCGGCTGTCGCGCGCGCTGCCGAAGGACACCGTGCTCGGTCGGCTGGCGGGCGATGAATTCGCGCTCTTCATCGAGCACCTGTCGCGCGAGACCGAGACCGACAACCGCGGCGCCATCTCGAACCTCGCGCGCATCGTTCTCAGCGAGATCTGCAAGGCTTTCTACCTCGAGGAGCAGGAAGTGTTCCTGACCGCGAGCATCGGCGTGGCCTTCTGCCCGACCAACGCCGAGAACGTCATCGACCTGATCCGCAACGCCGACGCCGCCATGTACTACGCCAAGCAGAACGGCGGCAACTCGTTCGCGTTCTATTCACCGGAGATGAACGCGGCGGCGGTGGAGCGGCTGATGCTGAAGAGCAAGCTGCGGCGCGCGCTCGAGCGCGAAGAGCTCGTGATCCAGTACCAGCCGAAGGTCGACCTGCGCAATGGCCACATCGTCGGCGCCGAGGCGTTGCTGCGCTGGCGGCTGCCCGGCCACGGCGACATTCCGCCCGCGCAATTCATCCCGCTCGCGGAAGAGACCAACCTCATCCTCGACATTGGCGAGTGGGTGCTCAACCGCGTGTGCGGCGACTATCGCCACTGGCGCGAGCAGGTCGCCGATCCCGGCCGCCTGTCGATCAACCTGTCGCTCAAGCAGCTGCGCCAGGCGAGCTTCATCACCCGCTTTCGCTCGGTATTCAAGAAGCACGGCGTGTCGCCCACCTGCTTCGAGCTCGAAATCACCGAGACCACGCTCATGGCGGACACCAAGCGCACCGTCAAGATGCTCGATGAGCTCTACGCGATGGGGCTGCACCTGTCGATCGACGATTTCGGCACCGGCTACTCGAGCCTGAGCGCCCTGCAACAGTTCCCGATCGGCACGCTCAAGATCGACCAGTCGTTCGTACGCGACGCGACGATCGACAACGACAACGCGACCATCGTGCGCACGATCATCGACATGGGCCGCAGCCTCGAGATGGAGGTCGTGGCCGAGGGCGTGGAATCGGAAGACCAGCTCGCGTTCCTGCGCAAGCACAACTGCCATTTCGCCCAAGGGCGGTTGTTCGGGGACGCGATGAGCGCGGAGGAGTTCCTCGCCATCATGGTCGCGCAGCAGGCGGGCAGCAGCAACATCGTCAGGCTCTTCGGCTAGCGGCCCCGTCCCGGCGGAAAAGGCGCAAAGCCGAACCGCTCGCCCTCGTCCCAGAAGCGATTGCGCTCGGGCGCATGACACACGATCACGCCCTTCTCGCACAGCGTCTGCCGCCATTCGTACTTGAAGATGTACTTGCGCGCCGGGCTGCGCTCGGACTCGAAGGCCACGCGCCGCACCGGCGAGTAGACCTCCCCGCCGAAACCGGTGCCCGCCACGTCGCTGCGGGATTCCTCCTGCGCCTTGCTTGCAGGGGCGGGTTGCGACGCGCCCCGTTTCGCGTCCGCGGACTCGCTCTTGCGCAGCGTCTGGGCCGGGACTCGCTCCCGGTAGACAGCCACGGCGATCACGCCGCGCGCCGAATCGTCACCGAAGGCTTGCGCGTAGGAGTCCTTCCAGTCGGTGAAATAGAACTCGTGGACCTCGGTTTCGCTGGTGCGCCAGCCCTCGTAGCTGGCACTTTCGTCCGGCTCGAGGATGTACATGGGCTCGCCCCGCGTGAGCTCGGAGCGCGCGCCCGAAATGATGTTGCGCCCATCCACCGCGATCACCAGCCCGACCCGCCGGCTGGCGCGGTTGTGCACGCGGATGCGGTAGCGCGCCTGGTCGCGCGCCTCGAGGTAGGCGCGCCTCAGGTCCTGGCCTGACCCGCGGCTCAGCGGATAGGTGGGAAACGCCTCGCCGTGCTCGGACACGATCTCGACATCCACGCGGCTCCACGGATCATCCGCGTATGCGGTGCACGCGAGCGTGATGAGCAGTAACCCGAGGCAGCCCGTGGAAACGAACTTCGCGACCCGCATTGCCGTACCTCCCGCCGAACGGTGACACTGTCGGCGCTGCCTGTAGAACGCGGCCGCCGGCCGTTCGGGTCAGACATAACGCATGCTCAATTTCCAGGACGTGCAATTGCGCCGCGGAACGCGCGTGTTGTTCGAGCACGCGACCTTCACCCTGTTTCGCGGCGAGAAAGTGGGCATCACCGGTGCCAACGGCAGCGGCAAGAGCAGCCTGCTCGCGCTGGTGAGCGGCGAGCTGCATGCGGAGAGCGGCGACTTCAGCCGGCCGGCGGGGCTGAGGATCGCCTCGGTTGCGCAGGAAACGCCGGCGGTGCCGCAAAGCGCGCTCGACTACGTGCTGGACGGCGATATCGAGCTGCGCGAGGTGGAGCGCGCCATCGCCACCAGCACGGACGTTCACGACGGGACGGCACTTGCGGAGCTGCACGCGCGCTACGAAGCGCTCGATGGCTACGCGGCTCGCAGCCGCGGCGGGCAGCTCCTGGCGGGCGTCGGCTTCGCCAGCGCGGATCTCGAGCGCCCGGTCGCTTCCTTTTCGGGCGGCTGGCGCATGCGCCTCAACCTCGCGCGCGCCCTGATGCGCCGCTCGGACCTGCTGCTGCTCGATGAGCCCACCAACCACCTCGACCTCGACGCCGTCATCTGGCTCGAGACCTGGCTCGCCGCCTACCGCGGCACGTTGCTGCTGATCGCCCACGATCGCGAGTTCCTGGATCGTATCGTGTCGCGCATCGTGCACATCGAGCGCGAGGCGGTGCGCGCCTACGCCGGCAACTATTCCGCGTTCGAGAGTCAGCGCGCCGCCGACCTGGCATTGACGCAGGCGCTCTACGAGAAGCAGCAGCGCGAGATCCGCCACGTGATGCAGTTCGTCGAGCGCTTTCGCGCCAAGCAGAGCAAGGCGCGCCAGGCCCAGAGCCGCCTGCGGCTGCTCGAGCGGATGGAGCGCATCGCGCCCGCGCACGTCGACACCCCGTTCGAGTTCGCCTTCCTGCCGCCCGAGAAGCTGCCGCGCCCGCTGCTGCGCATCGAGGGCCAGTCGGTGAGCTTCGGTGAACGTCGTGTCCTCGAGGACGTCGATGTAGTGCTCATGCCGGGCGATCGCATCGCGACCCTGGGCCGCAACGGCGCCGGCAAGTCCACTCTCATGAAGCTGCTGGCAGGCGCGATCAGCGCCCACGACGGCCGGCGCGAGCAGGCTGCGGACCTGCGCGTCGGGTATTTTGCGCAGCATCAGCTCGAACAGCTCGAGGACGGCGCGACTCCGTTCGAGCATCTGCGCCGCCACGGCGGGCCGGTGATGGAGGCCGCGCCCGAGCAGGTGCTGCGCGATCACCTCGGCGGATTCGGATTTCGCGGCGACCGTGCGTTCGAACCGGTCGGCCCCTTCTCGGGCGGTGAGCGGGCGCGCCTCGTCCTCGCGCTGCTGGTGGCCCAGCGCCCGAACCTGCTGCTGCTCGATGAGCCCACCAACCACCTCGATCTCGAGATGCGTCACGCGCTCGGCATGGCGCTGCAGGAGTACTCCGGCGCGCTCATCGTGGTCGCGCACGACCGTCATCTCATCCGCAGCGTGGCCGACAGCCTGTGGCTGGTGGCCGACGGGCGCGTCGCTCCCTTTGACGGCGATCTCGATGACTACGCGCGCCTGTTGTCACAGCCCGGCGCCGACGCTGAGCTGCGGCCGGGTCCGGATGCCGAGCGGCCGGGCGATGCACGCCGCGCACGCAAGCGCACCGAAGCGCTGCGGCGCAACCAGCTGAGCCCGCTGCGTGCGGCCGTGCGCGAGCTGGAGGCCCGGATAGCGCAACTCGAAAGCGAACGGGGCGCCAACGACCAGGCGCTCGCGACGGCCGCTCTCTATGTGCCCGACATGCGCGATGAGCTCATGCGCCAGCTCGCCAGGCGCGTGGAGCTCGCGCGCGACCTGGCGGCGGCCGAATCGCGCTGGGTCGCGGCCTGCGAAGCCCTGGAGGAAGCCGAACGCAGCTGATTGCAGCGCGCACCGCTACAATCGGCCCCCAATGGCGCAGTCCCGAAGCCCGGAAGGACAGCAAGCCTCAGACGCCCGGAAGCGGCGACGCAGGCGACGGCGCTGGATCGTTCGCAGCTTCATCCTGGGCTTCCTCTTCGCCTGCCTCGCCCTCGCCCTGTGGCACACGCACAAGCCGATGCCGCCCGGCACCGATGTCGCGGGTCCGTGGGTCGACACTCCACTCGCCGCGATCAAGTTGCTCAGCGACGTGACCGTGACCGACGGCCGTGAGCGCCTGATCATCCGCCAGCAGATTTTCGATGAAGTCCTGCGCACCATCGATGCCGCGCAGGAGTTCATCGTGCTCGACTGGTTCCTCTTCAATGAACATCGCGGTCCTGCGGCTGCGAGCGCCCCAGAGGTGCATCGCACGCTCAGCGCCGAGCTGGCCAACCGGCTCATCGCGCGCCGCGAGGCCAGGCCCGGCCTGCGAGTGCTGTTCATTACGGACCCGATCAACGACATCTACGGCAGCGTACCGTCCGCGAATATCGCGGCGCTGCGCGCGGCCGGCGTCGACGTCGTGCTCACGGACCTGGACCGCTTGCGGGATTCGAACCCGCTCTATTCCGCGCTCTGGCGCGTCGCGATCAAGTGGTGGGCCGACGACGGCCCGGGCGAGGGCCTGCTGCCCAATCCGGTGGATACCGGTCCCACCCGCGTCAGCCTGGGCGCGTGGATGAGGCTTCTCAACTTCAAGGCCAACCATCGCAAGCTCATGGTCGCCGACGACGGCGCGGGCGGGGTGGTTGCGATCGTGTGTTCCGCGAACCCGCACGATGCAAGCAGTGCGCACTCCAACGTCGGCCTGCGGTTCACGGGCGCCGCCGCGGCGGCAGCGTTGAACAGCGAGCTGGCGGTGGCGCGCTTCTCGGGATGGAAAGGTGACTGGCCGTCGCTGGCGACGGAACCTGCGGTGCAGGTCGCGGGCGTCGCACGCCTGAAGTTCCTCACCGAGAGCGCGATCGAGCACGCCTTGCAGAACGAGATCCGCACCGCCGCGAGCGGCGAATCGATCGAGATGGCGATGTTCTACCTCTCGGATCGCGACATCGTCGATGCGCTCGTCGAGGCCGCCGCGCGCGGCGTGCGCGTGCGGCTGATACTCGATCCCAACAAGGACGCCTTCGGCCGCATCAAGGACGGCGTTCCGAACCGGCCCGTGGCGGCGGAACTGCGTCGGCGCAGCGCCGGCCAGATCGAGATCCGCTGGTACCGCACGCATGGCGAGCAGTTCCACACCAAGCTCGCGATGGTGCGGCACGCGGACTCGCTGTGGGCGCTGCTCGGCTCCGCGAATTTCACGCGGCGCAACCTCGAGAACTACAACCTGGAAGCCGATGTCGCGCTCGAGACCGGCCTCGAAACGCCCCTTGCCCAGGAACTGGTCAATTATTTCGAAACGCTGTGGCAGAACGATCCGCTGGCGGTGCGGGAATTCACCACCGACTTCCAGACCTACGAGGACGAGTCCTTCGCGCGCTACTGGCGCTATCGGCTCATGGAGGCCACGGGGTTGTCGACCTTCTGAGGCGGTGGTGCCGCCGGCGGCGCCGCGTCCGTTCGCGGCGGCCGGGTGCCGGGATGCTGCTCACGCCAGCGCCAGGGCGGTTCGCGCTCGGTCTCGGGCAGCCCCCACAGGCCGACGCCTGACTCGCGTGCGGCGCGCTCCAGCTCGCGGAACGGATGATCGGCGGCGACGCGGCGATAAACCCACGCACGGCCGTCCCGCACCTGCACGGCGTTGATGTGCAGGCCGTCCGAAGCGCGGTACACCTGCGCAACCTTGCGCTGGTACTTGTCGATATCGGTCACGGCGATGCGCAGCTCTTGGCCAAGGATCAGGGATCGCAACGCCGCGCGTGCCTGGTCCGCGTACGGTTGGCCTTTCTCCGGCGCATCGATCCCGGCCAGCCGTACCTCGACCCGAGCGCCACTGCCGATCCGGGCGACGAAACTGTCCCCGTCGAAGACGTACACGGCGGTGGCGGTGAGCTCATCGCGCGCCAGCGCGCTCTGCAGCAACAACAAGCCTGCAAGGGCGCACCAGCGCCGGGCGCGCAACGAAGTCGGATCGCGCACGGGATGACTGCTGACGAAGCTGGCCGGTTCAGCTGCCGTCGGTTGCCGGCGCGGGCGCCGGCTCGGGCGGCGGCACGGCAGCGAGAGCGGCCAGTGTCTGGTTGACGACTGTGGCGCTCACCTTGCGATGAGCGCTTTCGAAAGCCTCGACCACGCCACGCTGGTTGTTGTCCTGCACCGGTACGGCGGCGCTCGCGGTGAAAGTGGCCAGCGCGGTCCGGTCCCGGACGCGACCCACGGTGCACACCAAGGTCACCCGTACGGTCGGACGGTCGCCTTCGCGCGCATACTCAGCCTGGAAATCGCGCAACTCCGTCTCGAGGACGTATTGCGAGGCGAACGTCGACAGGTGCCCGTGCACGGTTCGCAAGCCGCCCGAAGCGCGCAAAGAATCGATCAGCAGCTCCTGCACGACGTCAGCCGCCTCGGCGCTCCAGCGCGTGGCGGCGTAGTAGTCGAAGCGCCGGTCGGCGTAGCGGACCGCGATGCGCTCGGTGTCGAGACCCGCGCGCGGCAGCGGACGCGCCACCGCCAGATCGATCGGCAGCGCCGTCGCCGCCGGCGATTCGGGCGCCGCCGCACTGATCGTGTACACCTGCGACACCGGGCGCTCGCTGTTGAAAGCGCCCGATGCACATCCGGTTGCCACCACGGCCGCCGCGCTGCTGCACAGGAAGGCGGCGAACCGGGCCGGGGTGTCGCGCCGTGCGCTCATCGTGAAATCTCCACGCCCGAGGCCGGCGGTTCGTAGATCAACGAGGATGGCTCCTGCCTCAGGGTGCGCGCGAGGCTGCGAAACTCGTCGGCCGCCTGGCGGCTCTCGCGGATGAGTTGCTGGAACTCCGCCAGGCCCTGATCGCTGAAGCGCGTGATGTTGGTCTGGTTCTCGGCCACGAACGTATCGAGGCGGGCCGAGGTCCGGGCGAGGTTGTCCATCACGGTGTTCACCCGTGCGACCGCAGCCTTCAGATCGGGGCCCGCTCCCTCGGTCACGTCACGCACGGCGCTCGCGGCCGCCTGGATCTCGGTCGCGGTCTGCTTGAGATCGGCGGTCAGCGTCTTCACCTGGTCGAGAATCACCGGCAGATCGTCACTCGCCTGCTTCACGTTCGCGAGCGTGGCGGAAATGGCGGCCACGTTCGTATCGTCAAATACCTTGCTCATTTTTGTCGCGAGATCCGCCGCCGCGCTCATGACGTCGGGAAGACCGCTGATCAGCAGGTCGAAGTTTGATTGCATGGTGCCGATCACCGGATAGCGTTCGCTCGGCACGCGCGCCATGACGTTCTTGTCGCCGCTGTTGCGCTCGAGATCGATGTAGAGGAGCCCGGTGACTCCTTGCAGACCCAGGGAAGCGACGGTGTCCTCGGTAATGGGGGCGTCCTCGTCGATATCCGCGATGACCTGCACGCGGTCGGCGTCCCGCGGGTCGATGCGCATGTCGGCCACGCGGCCGACGTCGACTCCGAGATAGCGCACCGGGCTGCCGCGGCTCAGGCCGCTGACGCTGCCCTCGAAGTAGATCTCGAAACGCTCGTAGTCGCGCCGGTCCTGCGCATCCGTGTACCAGAGGACGAACCAGGTGCCGAGCGCGATCACCAGCAGCACGAAGGCGCCGACGGTGATGTAGTTGGCCTCACGCTCCACTGTTGCCCGCCTTCACATGCGCGGCGGAGCGCGCACGTGGTCCGTGAAAATATTCGCGAATCCAGGGATGCTGGTTGGAGACGATGCCATCGACCGTATCGACAATCATGCGCCGGTCGACTATGACGCCGACGCGATTGCAGGTGCGGAAGATGGTGTCGAGATCGTGCGTGACCATCACCACCGTGAGCTCGAGGTTGCGCTGCAGGTCGATCAGCAACTCGTCGAAGGCCGCCGCCGCGATCGGGTCGAGCCCCGCGGTCGGCTCATCGAGAAACAGCAGCTTCGGATCGAGTGCGAGCGCGCGCGCCAGCGCCGCCCGCTTGATCATACCGCCCGAGAGCTGCGCCGGGAACTTCTCGCCGGCCTCTGCGCCGAGACCCACCATCACCAGCTTCATGTCGGCGAGCCCGTCGAGCGTCTCATCCTCGAGCTTGAAGAATTCCGCCATCGGCAGCTGCACGTTCTGGCGCACGTTGAGCGAAGTGAACAGCGCCCCGTGCTGGAACGTGACGCCATAGCCGCGCTTGACCTCGCGCATCTGCTCGGTGCTGAGCGTGGTGATATCGCGGCCGTGAATCTTGACCGTGCCGGCCGCGGGCCGTTGCAGGCCGAGGATGGTACGCAGCAGCACCGATTTGCCGCTGCCCGAGCCGCCGACGATGCCGAAGACCTCGCCCTCCTGCACGTCCATGTCGAGGCCGTCGTGCACCACCTGGGCGCCGAAGCGGTTGACGATGCCGCGCACCTCGATGACGGCGTCGCTCATATGTCGAGCTCCAGGAACACCACCGCGAACAGCGCATCGGCGAGGATGACGAGGAAGATCGACTGCACCACGGCGACCGTCGTCAGTCGACCCAGCTCGCGCGAGGACTGGCGCACCTGCATGCCGCGCACCGCGCCGATGAAGCCGATCAGGAACGCGAACACGGGCGCCTTGATGACGCCGACCCAGAAGGTGGTAGGGGCGATGGCCTGCTGCACGCGGTCGATGTACTGGGCCGGCGGAATGTCCACGAGGAAGTAGCACAGTATTCCGCCGCCCGTGAGTCCGACGGCATCGGCGATTACGGTAAGCAGCGGCAGCGCGATGACGAGACCCAGGATCCTTGGCACAACCAGCACTTCCACTGGGTCGGTGCCCATCGCGACCAGCGCATCGACTTCCTCGTCGAGCTTCATCACGCCGATTTCCGCGGCGAAGGCGCTCCCCGAACGGCCGGCGACGATGATCGCGGTGAGCAGTACGCCCAGCTCGCGCAGCACGCCCACCGTCACCAGGTCGACCACGAAGATCTCGGCCCCGAAGCGGCGCAGCTCGTTTGCGCCCATGTAGGCGATGATGACGCTGATCAGGAACGCGATCAGCGAGACGATCGGGATGGCGCTCACGCCGGTCTCGTAGACGTGCCGTGCCAGCGACGCGAAACGCAGACGCCTGAAGTTCAGGAGCGCGCTGCCCAGCACCGTGAATATGTGGCCCAGGAAGCCCAGCCCGGTCCTGACCGACGCGACCGTCCATACCGCCCAGCGTCCGACTGCGCGCACCGGTTGCACGAGGTCGAGACCTTCGTCCTCGGGCGGGCGCGCCGCCTGCTCCTTCGCGCGCTCCAGCGACTCCTCGATGAACCGCAGCTGGGCGGGCAGGTCAGGCTTCCATTCGACACCGATCCCGCGCTCGCGAAGCCGCTCCACCCCGTGATGGAGTGCCCATGCGCCCGAGAGATCGAGCTCCTCCAGGCGCGAGACATCCACCGCGACCGCGCGCGACCGGGCGACGTCGACCGCGGCGAGCTCCGCTTCGATGGCAGCCAGATTCTCGAGCAGCCAGCGGCCGCGGACGTGCAGCGTGAGGCCGCCGCGGTCGGTATTGGAGTCGAGGAACATCGGGTGCGGTGTGCTCTGCGTTCCTTCGGATGAGTAGCGCGGCCGGGCTTGCAGCACCTCGGCCCAAAGGATGCTAAGTTGTCCAAAATAATCAGGCAACCGCCGCCCGATGGCGCACATCGCACTGACGCAGATCCTGGTCTTGCTGGCCGCCGCGGTCGTGGTGCTCTACGGCGTGCGGCGCCTGCGGCTGCCGCCGATCCTCGGCTATCTCGCCGTCGGCATGCTGCTCGGCCCGCATGCTCTCGGACTCGCGACCGACGATGCGGTCACGCGCGCCCTGGCCGAGTTCGGGGTCATCTTCCTGGTGTTCACGCTCGGGCTCGAGTTCTCGTTGCCGCGCCTGATCGCGATGAAATGGGAGGTGCTCGGACTCGGCGGCGGACAGGTCTTCGTCACCGCCGGCGTCGCGGGACTGATCGCCTGGCATTTCGGCGTCAACCCCGCGGTCGCGATCGTCATGGGCGGCGCCGTGGCGATGTCCTCGACCGCGATCGTCGTGCGGCAGTTGCGCGACCAGGCGGAAGTCAACCGCACCCACGGGCGGTTGGCGGTCGCGATCGTATTGTTCCAGGACATCGCCTTTGCGCCCTTTCTCGCCATCGTCTCGGCCATCACAGCCGGATCCACGCCCGCTGAACTGTTGCGCACGGTGTTGGAAGGCGGCGCGGCGCTGCTGATCGTGCTCGCCGCGGGGCGCTGGCTCATCAGGCCGCTGTTTCACGAGATCGCTCACGCGCGTACGCCGGAGCTGTTTTTGCTGGCCGTGCTGCTGCTCGCGCTCGGCTCCGCGTACGTGACCGAGAGCTTCGGGTTGTCACTGGCCCTCGGTGCGTTTCTCGCGGGCGTGATGCTCGCCGAGACCGAATACCGGTTGCAGGTCGAGGCGGTGATCCGGCCCTTCCGGGACATCCTGCTCGGCATCTTCTTCATCACGATCGGGATGCTCTTCGATATCGACCTGCTCGCGCGCCAGAGCTTCCTGGTGACGCTCATCGTGCTGGCGCTGCTGGTCGGGAAGACACTCATCGTGACGCTGCTCGCGTATCGGTTCGCGGGTCCCAGCCTTTTCAAGGCGCTGCGCACCGGCCTGGTCGTGAGCCTCGGCGGCGAGTTCGGGTTCGCGTTGCTGACGCTCCTGCTGGGCGAGCGGCTGATCGACCCCGCCTTCGTGCAGCCCCTGCTGACCGCGATCGTGATCAGCATGGTCAGTGAGTCCTTTCCTGATCCGGCACAACAAGAGCATCGCGCGCTGGATCCTGCGCGAGCGCCGGCCCGAGCAACCGCGCTCGAACGCGAAGTGGCGAGCACGCGCGCGGTCGCGGGCCGCGACCACGTGCTCATCTGCGGTTTCGGGCGCGTGGGCCAGAACATAGCGCGCGTGCTCGAGCAGCTCGGCTTCGAATACATCGCGGTGGACATGGATCCCGGGCGCGTGCGCGCCGCACGCAGGCCGGCGACCCGGTCATCTATGGCGATGCCGGCAAATCCCGAAGTGCTCGAGCTCGTCGGCCTCGACCGCGCGAGCGTGGTGGTGATCAGCTTCGCCGACCCGGCGCTCGCGCTGCACGCCGTCGATGCCATCCGCAAGGAGCGGCCGAACGTGCCGATCCTGGTGCGCACCCAGGACGACACACACCTCGCGGAACTGCAGAAGGCCGGTGCTTCATCGGTCGTCCCGGAGACCTTCGAGGCCGCGCTGATGCTCGTGTGGCACGTCCTGCTGCTGCTGCAGGTGCCCGTGTCGCGCGTCATGAAGACCATCGGTGACATCCGCGGCAACCGCTACAACCTGATGCGCACCCTCTACCGGCTGGAGGACAACGAGCTATTCCCGCAACTCGACGTCCATGCGCGAGCAGCTCTACACGCTGGTGCTGCCACCGGGCGCATGGGCAGTGGGACGAACCGTCGCGCAGGTCAAGGAGCGGGCGCGGAGGTCACCGTGAGCGCGATCCGACGCGCCGGCATCGTGGGACGCGAGCCCTCGCCCGACACCGTGCTCGAAGAAGGCGACGTTCTGGTCCTGTTCGGAACGCCCGAAGCCCTGGAACACGGCGAGGCGATACTCCTGGCGGGCTGATCGCAGCCTCGGGCGGGTTTCACCTAACGCCGATCTGCGGGCGCTGTTCGGGCTGGGCCACCGGTGCTGTTTTGCATGGCGGCATCGTGAATAAACCCACTGTGGCCATGGGCTTGCAGGGACCTCTTTACTCCCGCACTGCGCCTGCCTCATAGTCCCGCCGCTGATCAGGGCAAACCCACCGAAAGGTGGGGACGCAAAGCCACCGGTCTACGGGACTCGAGGTCCTACGATAGCGGGGTTGCCAGTGGACAGCGCACTCCGACGCCGCTCGTGCTGACCACCTCCTCCGTCGCAGCTCACCCGTTCGCGGTTCGCACTGATCGCGGCGACACACATTTGCGGGTGGCGAGCCCGGGGGAAAAGCAAATGGCACCAAAGGTTGCGGTCGTTCGCAACTGGGAAGGCACGGTCGTCATCGCGCCCCGCGTGATCGTGCGTCCCAAGCGCGTCGAAGACATCCTGACCATCCTCGAGAACGTCAAGGCGTTTCCGTCACCGGTCCGCGCCATCGGCGCGAACTACTCGCAGACGCGCTGCGGCGTCGCCGATGGCGGCACGATCATCGACATGACGGCGATGAACCACGTGCTCGAGATCAACGACCACTGGGTGCGCGTGCAGGCGGGTGCAGCCTTGATCGATGTCGCCGCGGCTGCTCGAGGCGCGCGGCCTGCAGCTGCCCCTGAATCCCGATCTCGGCAACCTCACCATGGGCGCGGCGGCGGTCGCGTGCACCAAGGATTCGTCCATGCCCGGCGGCTACGGGCAGCTCTCGTCCTATCTCAAGGAAGTGAAGCTGGTGCTGCCGAGCGGCAAGCCGATGACGATCAACGAGTCCCAGCCCGACCTGCTCAAGCTGGTGCGCTCGAGCTACGGCCTCGTCGGCGTCGCGCACGAGCTCACGTTCAAGGTGGTGCCGCTGCGCGCGGTGCGGCTCGACTACGAGACCTACACGCTGGAGGCGTTCGCGCGCGAATTCGCCGGGCTGTGCGAGCTGCCCGTCGGTCTCAAGTTCTACCTGCTGCCGTTCCGTGACCGCGTCACGGTCGAGATTGCGCAGCTACGACGACGAGCCGCTCACCTCGCGCTCCGGCATCTGGTCGATCCGCAAGTCCGTCATGCACCAACGTGCTGCCGGCGTTCGGCTCGACCGTGAGCAACGTGGTCTCGATACCGTCGGTGCGCTACTTCCTCATCGAGCACTTCAACACGGTGATGCGCTCGACGCTCGATCGCGCCGCGCGCAACGTCACGGTGTATCCGATCGAATGGGTGCGCCGGCTGCCGAAGGACGCGGGGCGCACGCGCTTCACCTACAGCACCTGGGCATTCGCGCAGGCCGAGCTACCCGGAGCTGATCGCGGAATACTTCGAGTTCTGCCGCGACTACTACAAGCGGCAACGCTACCGCGCGAACCTCCTGCACCTCGGCCACCGCCTGCACAAGGATCCGTCCTCGGTGCTGTCGCCGAGCCTGACCGGGCCCGTGATCACGCTCGATCCGTCCTCGACCGGCGACGAGGGCTGGGAGGACTTCGTGATCGAGTTCAACGAGTTCTGCTCGCAGCGCGGCGGCACGCCGCTGCTCAATCAGACGCGCTCGCTCACGCCGGAGCAGATGTCGCTGGCGTTCGGCGCGCGGCTCAAGCTCTTCAATGCGCTGCGCAAGCGCCTCGATCCGGACGACCGCATGGTCAACGTGTACTTCGCCCAGATGCTCGGCCAGTAGGTGGGGTCAGAATCGGGGTCAGAATTCAATTCTGACCCCGATTCTGACCCCGATTCTCCCTACCAGCCGCAGAATTCCAGCGCGCCCAGGTCCCGCAGATGGATCTGCGGCCGCGGCCGCAGGCTCGTCGGGTGCACGTATTCGTATTCGGGCAGCAGCTGCCAGTCCGCGATCTTCGGTGGATCGACCGCCGCGTCTATGGCGAAGGAGTCGGAGCCGAGCTGAAAAGCCGCGGTGCGCGGGTCCGCGAGCGCAACGCGCGCCGCCGCGACGAAGCCGAGCGTCTCGCCCGGGCCCCTGAGGAGTTGGCCCGGTGCGCCGGCGTATATATTGTCGACCACGAGCGCCGGGGCGGCGCTCTTGTTGTCCACGAAGATACCGTCGAGCCACCCGTTGTAGAACGTGTTGAACGCCACGTAGAGCGCGTCCTTGTCGCCACCCGGGCTCTCGGCGGCAAACGAGACCATCGCGGGATTCTCGGTGCGGCTGCCCTGCTGCATGACGTTGCCGAGCACGAGCGCGCGTCCGCCGTCGGGCATATCCACGTTGTAGCTCGAGCTGCCGGTTTCCTCGTCCGTGAGGCGGTTATAGAGAATCTGGTTCACCGCGGCGCGGCTCTTCACCAGGTGCCCGACGCGCACGTCATGCGAATAGGATCCGCGCAGCACGAAAGAGGCCGAATGGCCGATGTACATGTTGTGCGTGTAACCGTCGCCGGCGCCGTTGCGCGCGAACTCGGAAAACTCGATCACCACGACCCCGTCGCCGCGATTGCTGGTGAGGATGCCGTTCTCGTTGTCGTGGAAAAAGCTGTTGCGCACGGTGAGCCGGCGACCCTCGAAGCGGATGCCCGCGCCGTTCTCGTGCGGCACGCGCGCGCCGGAGAACTCGATGTTCTCGACCAGCACGTTGTCGCCCGAGATCACCCAGATCCCCTTGCCCTCGCTGTGACGACCCGCCGCCTGCAGGTGCGGCCGACCGCCCACGCCGCGCAGGGTGAGATCCGTTTGGGTCCAGTGAGCCACGTCGCCCACATAGTCGCCCGCGGCAATCTCGACCAGGTCGCCGTCGCGAGCCGCCGCGGCCGCCGCCGCGATGGTGCGGTAGCGCTGGCCGGGGCCGACCGGCAGGACGCGCTTGGCGGCAGGCATGTCAGCGGTCATCGCGGCCGGGACCGCGGCCGGTGCGGCGCGCGCACACTCGTAGTGCTCCAGGCCACCGCGAACGAGCGGCTCGGACTGCCGCAGGGCCGCCAGGTTTGCATCGATGCGCGCGAGCTCCGCAGTGTTGCCCTCGCCCACCGCCGCCGTATCGCGTGAGCGGGCGAGCTGCGCCACGGAGCGCACCACGCGCCGTTCGTCCCGGCTGGGCAGCGCCATTTCCGCGCGCAGCGCGAGCAGGTCGCGCTGCATTTGAGCGATGGGTGTAGCGGGCGTGACCGTTTTTGAGAGCTCGAGCGCCTCGAAGTACTTCTTCTGCGCGAGCAGCGCCTCGCCGAGATCCTCGAGCCAGAGCTCCGCGGGAGCGCCGCGTTTCGCCAGCTGATTCAGGAGCGCCTCGCTGGCGGCTGCATCGCCTTTACGCAGGTAGAGACGCGCGGCCTGCAGCCGCAGGTCATGGTCCGCAGGGTTGGCAGCGAGCGATTCCTCGAGCAGTGCGATCGCCCCTTCCAGATCGCCCTGCGCAGCCAGGCCCTGCGCTGCTTCGAGCGCCTGGGCGGGTGCAACCGAAGTGGACTGAGCGCAACCGACCGCCAGCAGCAGCGCTGCCGTGCACGCCGCCGGCCAGCGAGGCCGGCTCAGGTGCGATCCTGCAGGTGCGCTTCCAGGAACCAGAGATACTTGTCGACGTCGCGGGAGACACCGGTGAAGAGGTCGGACGTATCGGCGTCCTTGAGCTTGGCGCTCTCGTCGATCGCGCGGCGCACCTTGCGGCCGAAATCGGCCAGTGCGCTGGCGAGCGCATCGACGTGCGCCAGGCCATCACTGAGATCAGCCGGATACGGATCGAGCGAGGTGCGCTTGGCCGACGGTGGCGAGCGCCCCTTCGGCCACGGCGCCGAGCGCGGTCACGCGTTCCGCGATGGTGTCGACGTGCTCCTCAATGTTCTCGGCGATGTCGTCGAACAGCTCGTGCAGCGCGATGAAGCTCGGGCCCTTGACGTTCCAGTGCGCCTGTTTCGCCTGGGTCTGCAGATCGATCGCGTCGGCCAGTCGCGCGTTCAACAGGTCCGCCGTCTTGCGGCGGGCTTTCTCCGCCAGGTCGATTCGGGTCTTGTGCATGATGGCTCCTCGGATATTGCGCGACGCAGTCGCTTCCTGTCCGGGTATTGTCCGCGGCGCCCGCCAGGGCGCCAACTGTTTGTCTCGATGGGCCCGATCGAGCCCCGCTATCGCGCGCCGGTGCCGATCTGCAGGCCGAGCTGAATCGCGAAGTCGGGGGACGCCTCGACGCGCAGGTCTTCGGCCAGCACCAGCTGCCAGTGCCAGCCACCCGCTGTGCGGTACTCGGCGCCGACGCTCAACAGCAGGGCGTCTCCCAGAAAGCGCATCTCCGTGTCGTCGAACATGCCGTCGTGCGCATCGAGCTGCACACACAGCTCGAAAGACGGCGCGATCTCCCAGGTCGTGCCGAGGCTGGCGAAAGCAACCCAGTCGCGCGGCTCGAGCCAAAGGGGCGCGCCGGAGCCCGGCTTCACCGCGCCGAGCCGCGCCTCGATGCTGAGACGTTCGTTCGGCGACCCCTGCCCTCGAACCACAAGCCGTAGTCCCACGCCTCGTTGCCGCTCAGCCGTGCGCTGTCGCCCGTGGGCGCCTCGACGCCCAGCCACGCGCTCAAGTGCGTGCGCGGCGTCGTCCGCAACTGGAATCCGGCCTCGAGCGCGCTGTCACCGAGCGCCGTGCCGCTGATCCGTTTCGAGAACCATGCCGGCGGGATCCTGGTAGCCGTACACCTGGTTGCGCCCCTGAAACACCCGGTCGCGGGCCGCCGGGCAAGTTCAGAAAGTCGTGCCACTGGTCGACGACTTCATCGAGGACACCGCCACTGTAGTGCACCACCGGCACGGTGAGGCGCACGCGCACGTGCTCGAGCGGCTGCCACGCGAGCAGCCAGCGCAGCTCCAGCGATTCACCGTCGACGTACAGCAGCTCGCCGCTCGCGGTCTCGATATTGGTGGTGTTGCTCAGCGTGAGCACGAACCGTTGCTGGAAACCCGCCCACCTCGGCCACGGGTCAACGCCGGGCACGGGAGGTACAAGCCGCGAATCAGCGGATTCTGGTCGCGAATCGCAACCCGGCGCGCCTGCGGCGAGCGGCGCAATCAACGTCAGGAGCAGCGTGCCGGCCGCGGCACGCGCGGCAATCGTGACGTTCACACCGGGCCCAACGGAAACTCCGCCAGCATCTGCGCCACGGCGGCGCGCAGCGACGCGACGTTGTCGCGCCGCGAGACATGCAGCGCCGACCACGGCGCCCTGCCACAGCAGGTTGAGCGTGCTCGGATCGACGACGAAGACCACCAGTGTCCCCTGCCGCAGCGTGCGCGCGCCGTGACCATCGGATCGGCGTTCGCACACCTCGACTTCTTCCAGCGGCGGCGTGCGCCCCGGGTACTCGAAGATGACGTGGCGGCGAACGCAGAGCTCGGGCTCCGTCATCACCGTCGTGACCACGAGATGGAAGCTCACCAGGAAGTCGGGCGGCGCACCCTGCACTTCGCGGAAGCCCTTGAGAGACAACTGCTCGACCACGGTGTCGCGGATGGTGCGCTTGACCGCTTCGACATCCGATCGCTCGAACGGTTGCGGATCGATAGGAAGCCGCCGACTCCTGCCAGGCAAACGGTGTGGCGGCTGCTGAAGTCGGCAGCGGGCGCCATCTCGGTTTCGACGCGGCGCGGTGCGCTGCAACCGGCCGGCGGCAGTCGTCACGGCGATGAGCGCGGCGCTGCAGGATAGCAGGGCTGGGCGGTAGGCGTTCGGCATCGCGATCTCCCTGGACACGAGTTTACTCTCGTGCATAAAAGACAGCCAAGCATTCTGAGGCTTGGCTGAAGGTGAGGCAGGTCGGGTCTCCAGATGGGGTCAGACTCGATTCGGACCCGGCTGCAGACGCCCGCCGGCAGGAGTACGTCAAACGTCGCTGCGGTGCCGGCGAACCAGGATCGTGGCCGCATAGGTCAGACAGGCCGCCGCCACCAGTCCCAGCCACAGGCCCGGACTGCTCAGGAAGGTCACGGGATCGATCACCTCGCCGAGGTGGGCCGAGAAGGGAATCCGTTCGCCGTCGATGACCACCGCGTGCTCGCTGCGGTGGCTGATGTTCAGTGCGAGCGGTCCAGCCCCCCAAGCGATCGGCCAGGAGGTCGGCCACGTAGTCGGTGCGGAAGACCAGCTTCTCGACGAGCATCAGGCCGAGGGGTGGAAGAACGGCCCACAACATCACGGCGCCGTCCGGCCGACGCCGACACCAGCAGCAGCCAGGCGAAAATCGGCAGGTACCACAGCACCGCGACGACGAGCATGTACAGGAAGATCGCCATCGCGGGGAACCAGACCGAGGCATTCCACACCAGGGGCCAGATTGCGCGCCGCCTTCCAGGCTCAGGCGCACGCTGGCGATCAGGGCCACCAGCACGCTGGTGATCAGCGCTGCCGGCGAAAATCAGTACCGGCACGGCCACCGAGGCGGTCGCCAGCTTGGACAGCACGGTCTCCTGGTCCGATACCGGCAGCGACTTCCAGAACAGGACCGTGCGGTCGCGGCGATCGGCATACAGGCTGTCGAGCAGGTAGAACACGGTCACCACGCCCATGACGATCAGGAACGGCATCGTGAGCGTGCCGAGGAGCGACCGCAAGGACCTTCGGCGCCTTCTCGATGAGGTCCGGATGGGACATGAGCCCCTTGGGCAACTCGCCGATGTGGACTCTGTCCGAAGATCCCGCCCGTCAGGGCGATCAACACCAGGAATGCGGCCACGACCGCCGGTGCAATGACGAACGCCCGGTGCTCCCAGAATTCGCGGCGCACGAGTAAGGCCAGGTGGTTCATGCGGCGGCTCCCTTGATCTTGGCCACGAACAGGTCCGCGACGCTCGGCGTGCGGGCGTCGCCCAGCCGGCGCAGCGCCTCGGCGGCGGCGTTCTGGAAATACATGACGGTGCGGCCGAACACTTCGCGCTCGTAGAACGGCCTGAGTTCACGGGCGGCGGCGACGCTTGTCCGGATTGACCGTGAGCTGCACGAAGTTGGTCGCCACGTCCTCCATGGTGGTGTCGAGCACGATGCGGCCGCGATCGATGAACAGCAGGTCGGTGAGGATGTTCTCGACCTCCTCGACCTGGTGCGTGGTGAGCAGGATGGTGCGCTCGTTGTCGAAGTAGTCCGACAGCAGCGTCTCGTAGAACTGCTTGCGATAGATGATGTCGAGGCCGAGCGTCGGCTCGTCGAGCACCAGCAGGCGCGCGTCGATCGCCATCACCAGGGCCAGGTGCAGCTGCGCGATCATGCCCTTCGACAGTTCGCGCACGCGGCTGGTGCGCTTGATGGTCGTGCGGCTCAGGAATTCTTCCGCGCGCGCGGCGCGGAATCGCGGGTGCACACCCGGCGACGAACTGCACCGCCTGGTGGACGCGCAGCCAGCCGCGGCAGGACCGCCACATCGGCGATGAAGCAGACCTCCTGCATCAGGCGGTCGCGCTGGGTGTAGGGATCGAGCCCCAGGACCTTGAGCTCGCCCTCGTAAGTCGTCAGTCCGAGGATGGCGCGCAGCGCGGTGGTCTTGCCGGCGCCGTTGGGCCCGATCAGGCCGACGATGCGTCCCGGCTGAGCGCGTAAAGCTCACGTTGTCGAGCGCCTTCGTCTGCTTGAAGGCCTTGGTGACGCCGCGCATCTCAATCGTTGCGGTCATCGGCCTTCTCCTTCGACTTCGTCAACACTCGATGGAACCGGCGTGGAGTCGGCGCGCTCGAGCAATTCGGCGGCGCTCAGACCCAGACGCGAGATGGTCGCGAGTACGTTCGGCCATTCATCCTCCAGGAATTTCTGGCGTTCGTCTTTCATGAGCGCACGCCGGGCGCCTTCGGTCACGTACATGCCGCGACCGCGACGCTTTTCGACGAGCTGCTCATCGACCAGCTGTTGATAGCCTTTGAGCACCGTCAGCGGATTGAGCTGGTACTCGGCGGCAACGCTGCGCACCGAGGGCAACGGATCGCCGTCCTTCAGCACTCCTTCGAGAATCATCGCGACGACGCGATCCCGAAGCTGCCGGTAGATCGGCTGACTGTCGTTCCAGTTCGGATCCATGCTTGCGCCTCGCGAACGCTGTGACGGACGACTAGCGAACTACTGTACCAGAACGGCTCGCGGCGACCGGCTGCGCACCGCGGCTTCACCCGCCGCTCGCGGGCTGGCTGCTGTCGCTCGACCAGCGTCGGCAGGCGCCGTCGCGGTCACCGTCATCGAGCCGATCAGCGCGCATGCGACTCGAGCATTCTGCACGATCTCGCGCACCGTGATCCTGACGCGAGCTGCGTGGCAGGCGCCGTCACTACGATGTGGCCCATCATCATCGGGGCGCGTGCGGACTCCGCGTCGGCGTTCTGCGGCGAAGGTGCCATGCGATCAGCGACGAGAGGCCGATGGCGGCGATCCGCGCTGTGTTGATCACCGGCTTACGAATCTGCGTGGTCATCTCCTCATCCTCCGGCTCCTTCGGCCCTTGCCTCGGAGCCTACTGAATTTCCTGTCTGTCTCACCTCGGCGCTCAGCTCGTCTACCGATCGCCTAGCGCCTTGGTGTTATAGTTGACTACAACACTAACTCTATTGCAAGCCCTATTTCGGCTCGTCCCGTACAGGCGCTGCCACCATACCTATAACAATCAATAAGTTACGACGGAGCCTGCCCGGATGTGGGCACGCACGGCGTTCAACAGCAGGTCCAATGTGCGCAGACGAGCGCCAATCGAGCCCGCGCTGGAGGTCTCGATTGACGCCGGAGTGCTCGCCGCAGACGTTTGCGATACCGCTCGGCGCCAGTATCGTCCGCCGCATGCCGGCGCACGAAGACGATGGCGCACTGATGCTGCGTTATGCGCAGGGAGACCTGAGCGCTTTCACGCGCCTGTACGAGCGGCACAAGGGTCAGCCTCTTTCGCTACCTGCTGCGACAGACGCGCGACCATGCAGTGACCGAAGACCTGTTCCAGGAAGTGTGGAGCCGCGTCATCGCGAGCCGCGAGCGCTATCAAGCCGCGCGCAAAATTTTCCACCTTCCTGTTCTCGATCGCGCACAACTGCTTCATCGATCACTGCCGACGCGCAGGCACGTCTCCCACCGCGCGCGCCGAATCGCATCGACGACGAAACGCGACCTGCGCTGACTGACGCCGCGCATCGCGGCCCGGAGCGCCAGGCCGAGAGTGCGCGAAACTGGCGGCGCGGCTGCGTGCGGCGCTCGAACGTTTGCCCGCCGAGCAGCGCGAGGTGTTCGTGCTGCACGAGGAAAGCGGATTCGGGCTCGAGGAGATCGGTGAGATCGACGGGCGTCGGCATGGAAACCGCCAAGAGTCGCTTGCGCTATGCGCTCGCCAAGCTTCGCCAGAGCCTCGGTGATGTGCGTGACGCCGTCGCGGACGTGCGCCACGAGGGTCGCGCGGAAGCGAGGACCGTGAAGTGAGCACCGCAGACGATCGCGATATCGAGCGTTACCTGAAACGCGACGATGCGCTGTCGCGCACTTACGCCGAGCTCAAGTCCGAGCGACCCTCTCCGGCGCTCGACCAGGCGGTGCTGGCGCGTGCGCGGGACGCCTTGCAGTCCGCGCCGCGCACCACGGCTACGCGTCAACGCCGCCGGACTGCGCTCACCGCTCTCGCCGCGACTGTGTTGCTGTCGTTCGGACTCGTCATGCGGCTCGCCGTCGAGCGCGATACCCAGATGCCAGCTGCACCAGCGCAGGACTCGGCGTCAACGCCGGCTGCAACCTCCGCACCGACGACCGCTGCGGATGACGTGTCGAGCGCAGAGAGCGATGCATCCGCTCAGTACGCCCCGCCGCCGCGGCTCGATGCGCCGCCCGCGCCTTCATCGATCGAGGAGCAACGGCCCGCGATCGAGTCGAAGATTCGCGCCGCAGCCGAGGAGGCACCGGCGGTGCCGGAACCCGTGCCGCCAACAGCGGTGACGCCGAGCGCCGATTACTCGGTACCCGCCGCGGCACCCGCGCAGAGAGACGCTCTGGAAGAATCGGCACCCCTGCAAAAGACGATGCGACAGGAGCGCGCAAGCGGCGCTGCCGCGGGACACGAGGCGACGCGTGCGAAGAAATCGCAAGCGCCGGTCGCCACGGAGTCGCCCGACCGAGAACGCGCTGGGTGCAAGCTCCGCAGAGCGTGAGCAGGCAGCGCTCGCCGAAGAGGACTTCACGCGGACGCCCGAGGCCTGGCTCGAGGAAATCGCGCGCCTGCGTGCCGCGGGCGAGACCGAGGCTGCCGATCGTGAGCTCGAGCGGTTCCGCAAGGTGTATCCCGAATACCTCGAGAAGCTTCAGCCGCACGCCCGGAGCCGCAGTAGCGCCCGGCCGCTCGCGCTCCGCCCGGCGCGCTGAAATGGTCTAGAATCAGCGCCCTTTCGCGGCGCGTGCGCCGCCGCAGATCCTGGAGCGGCTCATGAAGAAACCCGTCACCGTCGCCATCACCGGCGCCGCCGGCCAGATCGGCTATGCGCTCGCCTTCCGCGTCGCCTCCGGCCAGATGCTCGGCGCCGACCAGCCCGTCGAATCTGCACCTGCTCGAAATCACGCCGGCGTTGCCTGCGCTGCAGGGCGTCGTGATGGAGCTGCAGGACTGTGCGTTCCCCACGCTCAACAAGGCTATCGCGAGCGACGATGCGCGTGTCGCCTTCCGCGACTGCAACGTCGCGATGCTGGTGGGCGCGCGCCCGCGCGGGCCGGGAATGGAGCGCAAGGACCTGCTGCTCGCCAACGCACAGATCTTTTCCGCGCAGGGCAAGGCGCTCGATGCCGTGGCGGACCGCGGCATCAAGGTGCTGGTCGTCGGCAACCCCGCCAACACCAATGCGCTCATCGCCCAGCGCAATGCGCCCGGGCTCGATCCGCGCAACTTCACCGCCATGACGCGCCTCGATCACAACCGCGCGCTGGCGCAGCTCGCCGAAAAGACCGGGAGCCACGTGACGCGCATTCGCCGCATGATCATCTGGGGCAATCACTCCTCCACGCAGTACCCGGACTTGAACCACGCGACCGTCGACGGCAAGTCGGCGCCGTCGCTCGTGGACGAGCAATGGGTGAGCGCGAGCTTCATTCCGGTCGTGCAGCAACGCGGTGCGGCCATCATCAAGGCGCGCGGTTCCTCTTCCGCGGCCTCCGCGGCGTCCGCCGCCATCGATCACGTGCGCGATTGGGTGGCTGGAACGGCGCAGGGCGACTGGACCAGCATGGCCATTCCCTCGGACGGCAGCTACGGCATCAAGGAAGGGATCGTCTATTCGTACCCGGTGACCTGTCGCAACGGCGCCTGCGAAATCGTGCAGGGCCTCGAGATCAGCGCCTTCAGCCGTGCACGCATGGAGGCGAGCGAGCAGGAGTTGCGCGAGGAACGCGCGGGGGTGCAAGAGCTGATTTCGTGATCTGGCCTCCCCCCGGCCTCGCCGTTATAGTGGCCAAAAGGCCGCGGCGCATCCCCAGGTCCCGGCCAGCACTGCCCCGGCAAGGACCTCGCCATGCTGAGTTTCCTGTGGTTCGTCCTGTTCGTTGCCGTCGCCCTCTTCGTGGCGTACCGGCGCTTCAGCCTGCTCAACAGCACCATCGCCTTCACCGTGCTGCTGCTGGCCTACACGGTGTGGGGTGCCGCCGGGCCGCTGTGGAAGGGATTGCTGTGGCTCGCTGCTCGCCACGCTGTGGCTGCTCAACATCAAGCCCCTGCGACAGACCTTCATCACCAAGCCCTTCCTGCTCGTCTACCGGCGCCTGCTGCCGGCGATGTCGAGCACGGAAAAGGAGGCCCTGGAAGCGGGCACCGTGTGGTGGGAAGGCGAGCTCTTCACCGGCGGGCCGCAGTGGAACAAGCTGATCTCGGCGCAGCCGCCGCGCCTGAGCGCTGAGGAGCAAGCGTTCCTCGACGGTCCCTGCGAAGAGCTCTGCCGGATGCTCGACGAGTTCGACATCACGCATCGCCGCGGCGATTTGCCGCCGCACGTATGGGACTTCATCAAGACGCAGGGCTTCTTCGCGATGATCATCCCGAAGAAGTACGGCGGGCTCGAGTTCTCGGCCTACGCGCACTCCTGCGTGCTGATCAAGGTGGCGAGCCGCAGCGTCACGGCTTCCTCCACCATCGCGGTACCCAATTCGCTCGGCCCTGGGCGAGCTCCTGCTTCACTACGGCACCGAAGAACAGAAGAACCACTACCTGCCACGCCTCGCGCGCGGCGAGGAAGTGCCGTGCTTCGCGCTCACCGGTCCGCGCGCCGGTTCGGATGCCGCTTCACTCCCCGACACGGGCGTGGTCTGCAAGGGCGTCTACCAAGGGCGCGAGATCATCGGGCTCAAGCTCAACTTCTCGAAGCGCTATATCACGCTCGCGCCCATCGCGACGGTCATCGGCCTGGCGTTTCGGCTGTTCGACCCGGACAAGCTCATCGGCGACAAGGTCGACTACGGCATCACCTGCGCGCTGATCCCGCGCGGCACCGCGGGCGTCACGATCGGCCGCCGCCACTTTCCCCTGAACGTGCCGTTCCAGAACGGCCCGCTCGCAGGGCGCGACGTGTTCGTGCCGCTCGACGTCATCATCGGCGGCACCGCGATGGCGGGACAGGGCTGGCGCATGCTGGTCGAGCAGTTATCGGTCGGGCGCTGCATCTCGCTGCCCTCGAACACCACGGGCGGTGCGAAAGCGGGCACGTATGCATCGGGCGCCTACACGCGCATCCGGCGGCAGTTCAACATGCCCGTCGGCCGTTTCGAGGGCGTGCAGACGGTGCTGGCGCGCATGGCCGGATGCACCTACATCATGGACGCCGCGCGCTCGGTGACCGCGGGCGCGATCGACGCCGGCGAAAGGCCTTCGGTGCCCTCCGCGATTCTCAAGTACCACCTCACCGAGATGGGCCGCATCGTCGCCAACGATGCGATGGACGTGCACGGCGGCAAGGGCATCCTGCTCGGACCCAAGAACTACCTCGGCCGCGGCTACCAGGTGGTGCCGGTCGCGATCACCGTCGAGGGCGCCAATATCCTCACCCGCTCGCTGATCATCTTCGGACAGGGGGCGATCCGCTGCCATCCGTTCGTGCTGCGCGAGATGACCGCGTCGCGGGATCACAACCGCGAGCGCGGTCTCGAGGACTTCGACCGGGCGCTGTTCGGGCACATCGGCTTCACCATCAGCAACGCCGCACGCTCGCTCATCATGGCGTTCACGCTGGCGCGCTTCACGCGCGTGCCGGACACCGGCGCCACGCGCCGCTACTTCCAGCACGTGAACCGCTTCAGCGCCTCCTTCGCGTTCGCGGTCGACGTGGCGATGCTGACGCTGGGCGGTTATCTCAAGAAGAAGGAAAACCTGTCGGCGCGGCTGGGCGACGTGCTGAGCAGCATGTATCTCGCCTCCATGGTGCTCAAGCACCACGAGAACCAGGGCCGTCCGGAGGAGGACCTGCCGATCGTCGAGTGGTCGTGCCGCCACCTGCTCTACTTCGCGCAGGAGCAGCTGCACAGCTTCCTGCGCAATTTCCCCAATCGCTTCCTGGCCGTGTTCATGCGCGTGCTGATCTTTCCGCGCGGGCAGACCTACTTCGCGCCGAGCGACCGGCTGTCGCGCAGCATCGTCGACCTGATCATGAATCCCACCGAGGCGCGCGAGCGGCTGTGCCACGGGATCTACAAGACGGTCGAGCCGACCAATCCGCTCGGCCTGCTGCAGGAAGCGCTCACGCTGTCGCTCACGGCGGAGCCCATCGAAAAGCGTATCCGCGTCGAGGGCACGAAGACCGGCAAGGTCACAGCGCTCGATCTGCCCGGGCAGATCAGCCAGTCGGTGGCCGCGGGAATCATCACCGAGACCGAGGCCGCGTTCCTGCGCGACTACGATCGCCGCGTGATGGACCTGATCAATGTCGATGATTTCGCGCCGCACGAGCTCGGCGTCGCCGCGCAACCGAAACCGGCAACGATCGGCAGCGCCCAGGTCGCGTGAGCGAAACGGACAAAGCACCCGCGACCCCGCCGGAGCAGCCGCAGGCCGGCACAGCCACGCCGGCAGCGCAACCGCTCCCGGAGACGCCACCGGCGACTCAGGCTGTCTCGGTACCCCCACCGCCCACGCCTCCCGCCGCCACTACGCAGCCGGTCGTTGTGCCGAGCGTCCCACCGACACCGCGGAAGCGCTGTCTCGACTGCGGCGCAGAGCTCGAAGGCAAGTACTGCATCGCCTGCGGTCAGCGTGCCCAGTTGCGGAGTCTGTCGCTTCCCGCGCTGGCGCATGACGCGATTCACGACCTGGCGCACTTCGATTCGCGAGGCTGGTTCACGCTCCGCGCACTGCTGTTCCGTCCGGGATTTCTGACCAACGAGTTCGTGCACGGACGCCGCACGCGTTACCTGCCGCCATTTCGCCTGTACCTGGTCCTGAGCCTGGTGTTCTTCGTGGTGCTGTCCTGCAAACCCTCGGAGGAGGCGCTGGTGATCAACACCGATGTCTCCGGCCAACCGTCCGGCGTCGTGACCGGCGCCGATCCCGCAGCCATGCGCCAGGCCATGGAGGAGCTGAAACAAGAGCTCGCGGCCGAGTCGACCGCTGACCCAAAGAAGGCTGCGGCCGCAGACAAGGCCGCAGCCGCCCTCAGCCAGGTGTCGGGTGATCCCGACTCGGGGTTGTTCGAGGGGGCCGACTGCAAGGACATGAACTGGGACGCCGCAGGAAAAGCGTGGTTCGAGCCGAGACTCAGGAGCCTGTGCGAGAGCACGAAGGGGGTCTCGAAACGCCAGTTCGGTCGCGAGCTCTTCCGCAACGTACCGAAAATGATGTTCCTGTTCCTGCCATTGCTGGCGCTGGTCAACCTGGTGCTCTACGTCTTTCGGCGACGCAAATATGTCGAGCACCTGCTCTTTTACGTGCACTTTCACGCCTTCGCGTTCCTGCTGCTGACCCTGCAAATGCTGCTGATCATGGTTCTTGGCTGGGCGCGCCTGCCGTTCCTCAGCGGACTGGTGACATTCGCATCGGTGGTCTATCTCTTCGTGGCGCTCTTCAAAGCGATGCGGACTGTCTATGGCCAATCCCGGCTGATGACATCGCTCAAGTACCTGGTGGTGCTGATGGCCTACGGGGTCTTTTCCCTGCTGACCCTCCTCGGAACGATGCTCTACACAGCGATGACGGTCTGAGCGGCGATCCGCGAGGTTGATTTGCGCCTGCCGCACTCCTAACCTGCCTGCTCGACCCGCCGGAGATCTCCCATGCGCACACTTCTCGCTGCCGTCCTGGCTCTTCTGCTCCTCGGTTCGGCCCTGGCGCTCGACCGCACGCCCTCACCCGCGGGCGCCATGGTCTACATCATCAGTCCGGCTGACGGCGCCGTGGTCAAGAGCCCGGTCAAGGTGCAGTTCGGCCTCAAGGGCATGGGCATCGCCCCAGCCGGCATCACGTTCGAGAACAGCGGCCACCACCACCTGCTCATCGACACTGACCCGCCGGCCGATCTTTCCCAGCCGCTGCCGACGTCGGAACAGGTCGTGCATTTCGGCAAGGGCCAGACCGAGACGGAGCTCAAGCTTGCGCCCGGGAAACATACGCTGCAGCTGGTGCTGGGCGATCACCTGCACGTGCCGCACGATCCCGCGGTGATGTCGAAGAAGATCACCATCGAAGTGAAGCCGTAGCGCGCCGGCGGGGAGACGATGGAAGCTGCACGCGCCATCCTGCACGTCGACATGGATGCGTTCTACGCATCCGTCGAGCAGCACGACAATCCCGAGCTGAAGGGCAAGCCCGTGATGGTCGGCGGCACGCGCGGCCGGGGCGTCGTGGCGGCCGCGAGCTACGAAGTGCGCCGTTTCGGCGTGCACTCGGCGATGCCGATGAGCGAAGCACTGCGCCGTTGCCCGCACGCCGTCTGCATCCCGCCGCGCATGCGCCGGTACCAGGAGATCTCCAAGCAGGTCTTCGCCGTATTCCACGAGTTCACGCCCGTGGTCGAAGGCCTGTCGCTCGATGAAGCGTTCCTCGACATCAGCGCGAGCCTCAAGCTCAAGGGCACGCGCCGAGACGATCGCGCTCGCGATCAAGCGCCGGATTGTCGAGACCACCGGGCTCACAGCCTCGGTCGGCCTCGCGTCCAACAAGCTGCTCGCCAAGATCGCTTCCGACCTGCGCAAGCCCGACGGCTTCGTGTGGATTCGCCCGGAGGAAGTGGCGACCGTGCTCGATCCCCTGCCGATCGGGCGGCTGCACGGCGTCGGCAAGAAGACCGCCGCGCGGCTCGACGCGCAAGGCATCCACATGCTCGGGCAGCTCAGGCTGGCGCCCGATTCGGTGCTGTGGCCGCTGTTCGGCCGCTACACGCAGCGCATGCGCGAGCGCGCCGCCGGCATCGACGAGCGGCCCGTGGTCGCCGACTGGGAAGAGAAGTCGATCAGTGCCGAGGAGACGTTCGAGCACGACATCCGCAACCGCGCGGCGCTGCAGCGCGAACTCGCCGAACCTGGCCGACCGCACCTGCGCGCGTCTGCGCGCCAGCAAGCTCATGTCGTCCCAGGTGCAGGTCAAGATCCGCCGCCGCGACTTCACCACGTACACGCGCCAGCACAGCTTCTCGCCCCCCACGCAGGACGGTCACCTGATCCTCGATATCGCGCGCGGGCTTCTCGCTCGTGGCTCGAGGCGCAACCGCGCGTCGCTGTCCGCCTGCTCGGCGTCGGTGTGTCGCGCCTCAGCCCGGCGTTTCAGCTCGATCTGTTCACAGCGGACGCCGCCCCCGACGCCCTGGGCGCAGCCGTCGACCAGATTCACGAAAAGTTCGGCGAGCAGTCGCTCACTCGCGCGCACAACTTGCGCTCGGTGTAGATGGCGTCCCGCACGCGCGTCAACGCTGTTGGCAAGGGCGCCGTGTCCGGGAGGTCTTTTCAGGACCGTCGAAAACAGGGATGTTTTCGCCGGAGCTTACAGGGATGAGGCTCTGGGTCGAGGGTTCCGGTATTCGCGTGAACGGATCAGTTTTCTCGTGCTCGTGACGAAATCTCGGCACGATAGTCTCGCTGCATCTCGTACTCACGGGAGGCAAGGATGCCGCGTGGGCCCGCATTCATGTGCGGGGTACGTCTAGATCGCGCAACGATGTTGTGGGCTTCCCCCGATTTTCCAGACACCGAGGTTAGGTGGGATGATGATCTCGGAGGTGTGGAATGGGAAGGCGCAGCTTTACGCGAGAGTTCAAGCTTGAAGCGGTCAAGCTAGTCAAGGAGCGCGGGGTCTCGCAGAGCCAGGCGGCACGAGATCTGGGCATTCACGTGAACGTGCTGCGCAAGTGGATTGCCGATTTGGCGGCCGATCCCGAGCAGGCGTTTCCGGGACGCGGGCGCATGCGTGCCGATGATGCGGAGGTTGCGCGGCTGCGCCGGGAGCTCGCCAAGACCAAGGCGGAGCGCGATATCTTAAAAAAAGCCATCGCCTTCTTCGCGAAGGAACCGCGGTGAGGTTCGCATTCATAGCCGGGCATCGGGGAGCGTGGCAGACGCGCCAGCTCTGTCAGGCACTGGACGTATCGCGATCTGGATTCTACGAGTGGCTGGAGCGACCGCAGAGCTCTCGTGCTCAGCGCAACCGGCAGCTCCTGGTGCAGATCCGCACGAGCTTCGAACAGAGCGATCACACGTATGGCAGCCCTCGGGTGTGGCGCGATCTACGTGCTTGGGGAACGGCGTGTGGCCGGCATCGCGTAGCGCGGCTGATGCTTGCGGCGGGCCTGCAGGCTCGCAGCAAGCGACGGCGCTTGCCGTACGATGGCGGGACTCGAGCTGAGCATGCGATTGCACCGAACCTGCTGGATCGACAGTTCGAGGCTGCGGCACCCAATCAGCGCTGGGTCGCAGACTTTACCTACATCTGGACCGACGAGGGCTGGCTGTTCTTTGCAGTGGTGCTCGATCTGTTCTCGCGACGCGTAGTCGGTTGGTCGATGAGCACGGAGATGACGGCGCAGCTCGTCACCGATGCATTGATCATGGCGATCTGGCGACGTGGACGTCCAGAGGAGCTGCTGCATCACTCCGACCAGGGGAGCCAATATACGAGCGAGGAGTTCCAGCGCCTCCTGCAAGCCCATGGCGTCACCTGCAGCATGAGTCGGCAGGGTGATGTGTGGGACAACTCGGCGATGGAGAGCTTCTTTTCGAGTTTGAAGATGGAACGCGTGCGTCGCCGCGTCTACGCCACGCGCGAACAAGCCAAGGCTGATCTGTTCGACTACGTGGAGCGCTTCTACAATCCACGTCGTCGACACTCGACGCTCGATTACCTGAGTCCCGTGGAATACGAAAATTCCAGGAACTCAGCTTAGGACGGTGTCCGGGAAAACAGGGGAAGCCCAGTTTGCTGGTACGCGGTATACGTTGTGCCCAAATGGCCACTGGCCTGTAGCGCATGCGTGTCAGTCAAAGGTATTGGCAGCGGGGTAATGCCTTGTGGAAAGGTAAACGGATTCCAGGGCTGACCCCCTGCGGTGTAAGGACTGATGGCCAACGAGCTCGTGGTCTGCGATTCGAAACGAAACACTTCGCCCGTCGTGGCACTGACGGAGGCTTGCAAGCTCTCTACCCCGCGCGAGTCTCGACGCGTCACGTCTATGACCCACACGAGGTCTCCCGCGTCCGCGCCCTGGTCACCAATGTTCTTGAATGCATACGCGAGTGTGGGCGAGGCATTGGACAAGCTCAGTTCTGGTGGCGACCCATCGCGAGTATCTGCACGCATTCCGGTAAGCAAGCTCTCCGCGGCGCGCGCACTGGTTATCCTAGGCTCACGTGGAAGTCCCCGGTCCGGAAGGAAGTGAGAAACGAAAGCTGTCACTTCACCCGTGTCTTCATTAACCCCGATATTTGCCCAGCCCAAGAGAACTGGCCGTCCACGTATGTATTGCTTGAACTTTATGGTCCTTGCCGTAAACGATATGCCGTCGCTAGTGCGCACTTGTGGATCGTTAACTTTTGTGACACGCAGTTCCTCGGTGCCTGCCGCAAGGACGAGTGACCCAAACGCATCCAGCACCTTCGGGGCTGAAGTATCGACCACGAATGAGCGCCCGGCGTCAGAGAAGTAGACCCCAGTAGATCCCCGCACCTCGCGCACTGTCCCATTAATCGCATATGCGACGTTGACACGCGGCATGCGCACCAACGCTTGATATTGTTTGTCCAAGACCTGAAAGCCAACACGTTGGCGTAGGCCTTCAATATTGCCCAACTGAACTGGCACCCCAAGCTGCTGGGACCCAAGGCGACCGGCAATACGAGCTTGTTCGTCCGCGCCGCCCGCATGGCCAACGCCGCCGGCCGCCACTAACGCCAGAGTGACAATGACAGTCGAGAAAGTACGCATGACAGCTCTCCTTGTCTGGATGAGTGCCCGGTAGTTGACTCTTTAGTATCCCTATCTGAAGGAATAGCGAGAAATGCAATGCACCATTCTCAAGAGTTTGGTGGACTCTTAGTAACGGCTCTACGTGCGGCAGTTCCCTTTGTACGACAGGACCCAAAGGGATAGGCTTCTACCTCAGGCAACAACAACAAAGCGGCGTCCTGGTATTTCCAGAGTCACCAACCCATTCCACGCATGCAGCCTTGCTTCGGCGCCGTTGAAGTCGCAGCCTTTGAAAAAGGAGAGCGTAAGAAGCGGCGGGTGATTCTCAGGATTGGTAAGGAGAAATCCGCGGCCCTCACCCCGCCGTCTCCCGCAGGCGGGAGAGGGAGAAGAGGAACGCCCTCACCCGGCCCTCTCCCGCAAGTGGGAGAGAGAGTGCACGCGGAGGCGTTTCCGTGGAAGGGTGTCAACGCACGCTCCCGTCCGGAAAGTGGGTCGCGCTGACCCGGCACCTCTCGGCCGGCAATGCAGCGGGCCAAAGGGCAAGGGACCAGGCAGCATTATCGAGGGCATGCGAGACTGTTGCCGACGCCGTGGCCTCGTGAGAGCCGACTGAGACGATCATGAAAATTGCGATCGGCGGCGTCCAGCATGAGACCAATACCTTTGCGAGCTCGCGCGCGACGTTCGAGGAATTCCTGCACGCCGATGCGTGGCCGGCGCTGGCGCGCGGTGAAGCGCTGCTCGACTCGGTGCGTGGCATCAATCTTCCCATCGCCGGATTCGTCGCGCAGGCCGAGGTCGATCGTCACGAGCTCGCATCGCTCCTCTGGTGCTCGGCGCAACCTTCGGGACCGGTGACGCGCGACGCCTTCGAGCGCATCGCCTCCATGCTGCTCGAGGACCTGGCCGCGGCGCTGCCGGTCGATGCCGTGTATCTCGACCTGCACGGAGCCATGGTGGCCGAGCACTTTGACGATGCGGACGGCGAGCTGCTGCGGCGTGTGCGCGCGCTCGTGGGTCCCCACATGCCGCTCCTCGCGAGCCTCGATCTGCATGCCAACGTTTCGCGCACCATGCTCGAGCAGGCCTCGGTGCTGCTCGCGTATCGCGCTTATCCGCATGTGGACATGTCAGAGACCGGCGTACGCGCCGCGCGGCTGTGCGCACAACTGATCGGCAGACCGCCCATGCGCCGTGCGCTCCGGCATCTCGATTTTCTCATCCCGCTCACCTCGCAATGCACCTTGATCGAGCCGATGCGCTCCCTCATGACGCGCGCTGCCGATCTCGAGCGCGATGCCGTGCGGAGCCTGCACTTCACGCCCGGCTTCCCGCTCGCCGATGTGCCCGAGTGCGGTCCGTGCGTGTTCGGTTACGGCGAGGACGATTCGATCGCGGCAGTCGTCGACGCGCTGGCGGACGAAGTCGCGCGCGCCGAGTCCACGGTGACCGGGCGCTTCTGGGGTGTCGACGAGGCTGTGGGCCGTGCACTCGAAGTCGCGCGCCTGGGTCTCGGCCCGGTGATCCTGGTCGACACCCAGGACAACCCGGGCGCGGGTGGCAACGGCGACAGCACCTCCATCATCCGCGCGCTCATCGACGCCGGGGCCGAGGGCGTCGTGGCGGGTCTCATTTGCGATCCCGAGACCGCCGGGCAGGCGCATGTCGCGGGTGTTGGCCAGAGACTGCGCGCTGCGGTCGGCGCCAAGTCCGGATTCCCCGGCGAAACACCGATCGAGCGGGAGTTCGTGGTCGAGTCGCTCGGAGATGGCCGTTTCATGGGCACCGGCCCCTTCTACCTGGGCACGCGTATGAATCTCGGGCCGATGGCGTGCCTGCGAACCGGCGGCGTGCGCATCGTCGTGGCGAGCCGCAAGCAGCAGGCGGCCGACCAGGCGATGTTCCGGCACCTCGGCCTCGAGCCCGCCGGTCAGCGCATCCTGGTGCTCAAGAGCTCGGTGCACTTCCGCGCCGATTTCGGCGACCTGGCGAGCGAAATCCTGATCGTCACGGCGCCCGGGCCGAGTCCCGCCGATCCGGCGAAATTGCCGTTCCGCAAGCTTCGTCCGGGCGTCCGACATTCACCCGCCGCGCGTTGATCGCGGCGGTATCTCGCACTGCAAGAAGGGCTCGCTTGGCGCCTCGCGGGGGCGGCTGGCTATACTGCCCCGCCACAACAAGAACAGCCGCTTTCACTCGATCGATCGACGGCCGAAATCAAGGGGGTTTGCATGGCTGAGAAGAAACAGGTCGGCAGCGTGACGTATGCGCAGGCCGGGCAGGATTATTTCGCCCAGCGCGGCTTCAAGCGCTACGCGCGCATCTGGTCGCTCTGGGCGCTGGGCGTCGGCGCCGTGATCTCGGGCCACTATTCGGGATGGAACTTCGGCATCGGGCCCGGCGGATTCGGCGGCATCTTCGTCGCCGGCATCCTGATCATGATCATGTACTGGGGCCTGGTGTTCAGCATCGCGGAGATGTCGCCGGCGCTGCCGCACACAGGCGCGGCCTATTCCTTCGCACGCAGCGCCATGGGTCCCTGGGGCGGTTTCATCACCGGTCTCGCCGAGAACATCGAATACGTGCTCACCCCCGCGGTGATCGTGTTCTTCATCGGGTCGTACCTGACCGCGATCTTCGAAACCGGGGCCCAGTACCAACCGTTGTGGTGGCTCGGCAGCTACCTCGTATTCCTCGCCCTCAATCTGCGCGGCGCGGAGTTGTCGTTCAAGGTATCGGTGATCGTGACGCTGAGCGCACTCGCAGTGCTGGCGGTGTACTGGATCAGCGCGATCCCGTACTTCGACTTCGATCGCTGGGCGCTGAACATCGCGGCTGGACCTGACGGCACGGCAGTGGAGCTGCCTGAGGGCGGCGGCGCCTTCCTGCCGTTCGGCTGGGCCGGCGCGTTCGCTGCGTTGCCGTTCGCGGTCTGGTTGTTCCTCGCGATCGAGCAGCTGCCGCTGGCCGCCGAAGAAACCCACGACCCGAAGGAACACATGCCGAAGGGCATCATTCTCGGCATGACGACGCTGGTGGTCTCGGCGTTCCTGACGATGTTCCTGAACTCGGGAGTCGGCGGCACCGCGGAAGGCCAGATGCACGGTGCATTCAGTCTCGGGACTTCGGCCGAGCCGCTGCTGGACGGCTTTCGCGTCACCATCGGCGGCAACATCGCCAAGCTCCTGGCGCTGCTCGCCGTGGTCGGCCTGATCGCGAGCTTCCACACCATCATTTACGCCTATGGCCGGCAGATCTATTCGCTGTCGCGCGCGGGTTACTTCCCGCAGGCGCTCTCCGTCACGCACGGCGCCCACAAGACCCCCAACCGCGCGCTGATCGCCGGCACGGTGCTGGGCTTCGCCGTGATGATGGTGGTGTGGTTCGCGAAGGGCGAAGAGAAAGGCGGCGCCATCATCGGCGGAACGCTGCTCAACATGGCGGTGTTCGGCGCGATGCTGTCCTACGCCCTGCAGGGACTGTCATTCATCCTGCTGCGCGTGAAGATGCCGCACATCGCACGGCCGTATCGCAGCCCGCTCGGCAATGCGGGCGCGTTCGTGACCATCGTGATCGCGCTGGCGACGCTCTACTACCAGCTGCAGGATCCCGTGTACCGCAACGGCGTCTATGGCGCGGCCATCTGGTACTTCGCGGGCATCCTCTACTTTGCGGTGGTGGGTCGGCACAAGCTGGTGCTCTCGCCCGAAGAGGAGTTCGCGCTCACCAAGGGCGCGCACGGCCATCCCGAGACCGAGGGCTACGGCAAGACCACGCTGTAGCACCGACCACTTCATCTCTCGACTCCACCCCCTCTCCCGCGCTGCGGGAGAGGGTTGGGGTGAGGGTTCCGGGTGAGGACACATGGAACCACGCCAGGTCCGTAACGCGCGCGACGCGCGCGCGATCGTCGAGGAACGCAAGCTCGCGCACGTCAAGGTGGGCGTGTTCGACGTCGACGGCATACTGCGCGGCAAGTACATCTCGAAAGCGAAATTTCTCTCGGCGCTGGAGAAGGGTTTCGGCTTCTGCGACGTCGTGCTCGGGTGGGACTCGAACGACCAGCTCTACGACAACGTGAGTTATACGGGCTGGCACACGGGTTACCCGGACGCCAACGTGCGCGTGCTGCCGACGACCTGCCGCTCGCTGCCCTGGGAGGGCGACGGACTTTTCTTCCTGTGCGAATTCGTGCCGCCCGCGGAGGCCTTGTGTCCGCGGGGCGTCCTGCGTCGCGTGCTCGAGCGGGCGCGTGAATCCGGCTTCGAGGCCTACGTCGGTTTCGAGTACGAGTTCTTCGTCTTCAACGAGACGCCGGAATCGGTGCGCGCCAAGAACTACCGCGACCTGCAGCCGCTCGCGCCCGGCTTCTTCGGTTACTCGGTGCTGCGCAACAGCGTGCACAGCACTTTCTATCAGCAGCTCCTCGATACCTGCGAAGTGATGGACTTCGGGATCGAGGGCCTGCACGAGGAGACCGGCGCCGGCGTGATGGAAGCGGCCATCACGGTCGACCAGGCGGAGTCCGCGGCCGACAAGGCTGCGCTCTTCAAGACCTTCAGCAAGGTCATGGCCGAGCGTCAGAACCGCATGATCACCTTCATGGCGAAGTGGTCGAAGGACTGGCCCGGGCAGAGCGGTCATATCCACATCTCGCTCAAGGCCAAGGACAAGAGCGTCTTCCACGACGCACGCAAGCCGCACACGATGAGCCAGGCGCTGCGCCACTTCGTCGGCGGCCAGCAGAAGCTCCTGCCGGAGCTGCTCGCGATGATCGCGCCGACCGTGAATTCCTACTCGCGGCTGATCCCGGGCTTCTGGGCGCCGACCGAGGCCACGTGGGGAATCGAGAATCGCACCTGCGCGCTACGCGTCATCCCGGGGAGCGAAAAGGCACAGCGCGTCGAATTCCGCATCGCCGCCGCCGATGCCAATCCCTACATCGCGCTCGCGGCGGCGCTCGCAGCGGGCCTGCATGGCATGGAGCAGAAGATCGAGCCGGGCGAGCCCGTCGAGGGCAACGCCTACGACAAGAAGTTTCCCAAGCACATGAGTCTGCCGGCGACGCTGTGGGACGCGGCGCAAAGGCTCAAGGCCTCGAAGGTCGCGCGCGACTGGTTCGGCGATGCGTTCGTGGATCACTTCGCCGCAACGCGCGAATGGGAAGAGCGCGAGTTCCGCAAGCACATCACCGACTGGGAACTGGCGCGCTACTTCGAGATCATCTAGGTCTTGGGGTCAGACCCCATCTTCGGTTGATCTAGACTTTCCGCGGACCAAAAAATGGGGTCTGACCCCAAGACCTAATCGCATGAGCACCCAGCGCACCATTTCCCCGGTCGACGGCCGGGTTTACGTCGAGCGTCCCTACGCGACGCACGCTGACATCGATCGCGCCCTCAGCCGCGCAGTCGAGGCGCAGCGCGCGTGGCGTACGACTGCCATCGCGGAACGCGCCCGAATCGCGCACGCCTTCGCCAATGAGTTCGAGAAGCGGCGCGAGGAGTTCGCACTCGAGCTCACCTGGCAAATGGGCCGGCCGATCAGTGCTTCGCCCGGCGAAGTCCGCGGCACGCTCGAGCGCGCGCGCTTCATGATCGACGCGGCGGAGAATGCGCTGCGCGATATCGATGTGGGACCGAAGGCCGGCTTCACCCGCTTCATCCGCCGCGAGCCGCTGGGTGTCGTGCTCACCATCGCCGCGTGGAACTACCCCTATCTCATCGCGGTGAACAGCGTGGTGCCTGCGCTCATGGCCGGCAACGCGGTGATCCTCAAGCACTCCGCGCAGACGCCCCTGTGCGCCGAGCAATTCGCCGCCTGCTTCGAGCGTGCGGGTCTGCCCGCCGGCCTGTTCCAGGTCCTGCACCTCACGCACGCCGACACCGAACGGCTGGTGCGCGATCCGCGCGTCAACTTCGTGGCGTTCACGGGCTCGGTCGAAGGCGGTCACGCGATTCAGCGCGCGGCGTCCGAGCGCTTCGTGGGCACGGGACTGGAGCTCGGCGGCAACGATCCGGCGTATGTGCGCCCCGATGCTAACCTCGATTACGCAGTCGAGAATCTCGTCGACGGCGCATTCTTCAATTCGGGCCAGTCCTGCTGTGGCATCGGACGAATCTACGTACACGAGGCGCTCTATCCGCGCTTCGTTGAGGCGTTCGCCGAGCTCACCCACCGCTATCGGCTCGGCAATCCCACGGAACGCGACACCAACCTCGGGCCGGTCGTGCGCACCCACGCTGCGGAATCCATCCGCCGCGCGACCGCCGCAGCGATCCAGGCCGGCGCGCGCGCCGTGATCGACGAACGACGCTTCCCCGCGAGCAAGCCCGAGACGCCTTATCTCGCGCCGCAGGTGCTCGTCGACGTGCGCCCGGACATGCCGATCATGCAGGAGGAGACTTTCGGTCCCGTCGTCAGCATCGCGCGCGTGGCATCGGATGAAGAGGCCATTCGCCAGATGAACGACAGCCGCTACGGGCTCACCGCATCGGTGTGGACCGACGACGAGCAGGCCGCGATCTCGATCGGTGAGCGCATCGAGACGGGCACCTGGTTCATGAATCGCTGCGACTATCTCGACCCGGCGCTCGCCTGGACGGGGGTGAAGGATTCCGGCCGCGGCTGTACCCTGTCGGTCGTGGGGTACGAGCACCTCACCCGTCCCAAGTCCTTCCACCTTCGCACCCGGACCTGACGCCGCATGGCCGCCACCCTTCAAGAACTCGCCGGTCGCTGGAACTACCCGACCCGGATCATCTTTGGCGCGGGACGCGTGAGCGAGTTGCCCGCTGCTTGCCGCGAGCTCGGCATGAGCAACGCGTTGCTCGTCACCGATTCGGGCCTGGCCCAGCACGCGATCGTCCGCAATGCCGTCGAGCTCTGCAAAACGAATGGCCTCGGCTGCGCGGTGTTTTCCGAAGTGCAGCCCAACCCGGTGGAAGACAACGTGACGGCGGGTGTCAATGCGTATCGCAGCGGCGGACATGACGGCGTGATCGCTTTCGGCGGCGGCAGCGGGCTCGACGCCGCCAAGGCCATCGCGCTGATGGTGGGACAGTCACGCCCGATCTGGGACTTCGAAGACAAGGCGGACTGGTATACGCGCGTCAACGTCGCGGGCATGGCGCCGGTCGTGGCGGTGCCGACGACCGCCGGCACCGGCTCGGAAGTGGGCCGGTGCTCAGTGCTCACCGACCTGCGCGATCACACCAAGAAGCTGATTTTTCATCCGCGGCTGCTGCCCGCGATCGTGATCGAGGATCCGGAGCTGCACACAGGCCTTCCCGCGCAGATCACTGCCGCGGTGGGCATGGATGCGCTGTCACACAATCTCGAAGCGCTCTGCTCTCCGCCTTTCCACCCGCTTGCCGACGGCGTCGCGGTCGAGGGCATCCGCCTGATCAGGCAGTGGCTGCCGATCGCGGTGCAGGATGGCGCGAACATCGAGGCGCGCTCGCACATGCTGATCGCCTCGACGATGGGTGCGACCGCGTTCCAGAAGGGCCTCGGCGCGATGCACAGCCTGAGTCATCCCTGCTCGGCCAATCTCAACACGCACCACGGCCTCACCAACGGCGTCGTGATGCCGTACGTGCTGGTGTTCAACCGCCGCGCGATCAAGGACAAGATGAAGCGGCTCGCGGCCTACATCGGTCTCAGGCGCTCGTCCTTCCCAGCAGTGCTCGACTGGATTCTCGAGCTTCGCCAGACGATCGGCATCCCGCATGCCCTGTCGGCGTTGGGGGTGACGGAGGAGCATGTGACGCCCTTCGCGAAGATGGCAATGGCCGATCCGAGCACGCCGACCAACCCGGTGAAGCTCAACGCCCGCAAGTTCGAGCAGCTCTATCGCAACGCCATCATCGGCACGTTGAGCTGATGGGGTCAGAATTAAATTCTGACCCCGATTCAGACCCCGATTCACGCGAGCCCGCATCATGGCGACCGGAATGCACGACGTCGTGATCATCGGCGCCGGCGCCGCCGGGCTTGCCGCGGCTGCCGCGCTGAGCGCTGCCGGTCGATCGGTCCTGGTGCTCGAAGCCCGTGATCGCATCGGCGGACGGATCTGGACGCGTCACGAAGCGGGATTGGCTGCACCGGTCGAGCTCGGCGCGGAGTTCATCCATGGTGATTCCCCTGCGACCGTAGCTCACCTGCCCAACGGGCGCGCCGACGTCATCGAGGTGCCGGAATCGCACTGGAACTTTCAACCCGGCGCGCCGCCCTCAGGCAGGTTGTATCAGCAGCTCGTGCAGGCGATCCGGCGCAGTTCCGTTCTCGTCCACGCCGACATGTCCCTCGATGAGTTCCTGGATCAAGCGCTGAAAGAAGAGCTCTCACCGGAAGCGCGCGCGTACGCCCGGATGTTTGCCGAAGGATTCGACGCCGCGGATCCCACGCAGGCGAGTGCGCGGGCGCTGGCGGAGGAATGGACCAGCGAGGCGATGACGGACGAGCCGCAGTCGCGCCCCGCGGGCGGCTACGACGTGCTGCTCGCGCAACTCGCCTCCTCGCTGACCCGGGATTCCGGCGTGCAACTGCGAACCTGCGTCCGCGCGGTCAATTGGTCACGCGGCAGCGTCGAAATTCAGGCGGACACAGCCGGGCGGACTGTAGAGATCAGCGCAGCGCGCGCCGTGGTCGCATTGCCGCTCGGTGTCCTGCAGCTCGCGCAGGATGCCAACGAGGCGGTGAGATTCACGCCGGCTCTCGTCGAAAAGCGCGACGCCCTGCAGCGGCTCGGCTTCGGACCGGTCATCAAGCTGGTGCTCAGGTTCCGGTCCGCCTTCTGGGAACAGACGGAGAACGGCCGGTTTCGCGACACGCTGTTCTTTCACCTGCGCGAAGCGCCTTTCCCCACCTTCTGGACCGCGCTGCCCGCGCGCGCACCATTGCTGGTGGCCTGGGTAGGCGGGCCCCGCGCGGCGCGTCTCGCGGGTGCATCGACTTCGGACCTGGCGCGCGCCGCGCTGCAGAGCCTGGAAGCGATGTTCGGCCGGCAGTGCAACGTGGAACACCTGCTCGAGGCCACTTACTGGCACGACTGGCAGGGTGACCCGTTCGCACGGGGGGCGTACAGCTACGTCAAGGTCGGTGGCGCCGGCGCACACCGCGAGCTTGCCGCGCCCCTTGAGGACACGCTCTTCTTCGCCGGAGAAGCCACGGACTTCGAGGGCGAAGCCGCGACGGTCACCGGCGCCATTCGCAGCGGCGAGCGGGCCGCGCAGGAAATCCTCGCTCGCGCCTCGACCGCGGCGCGATCATTCTGACGAGAGCGGGTAGAGGGCAAGAAGCCGGCGCAGCACGCCGTTGGTCCAGCCGAAACCATCCTGCAGCGGGTACTCCCCGCCGCGCGCCGCCGCGTCACCACTGAGGTCGTACTTCTCGACCAGCCTGCCCGTGGCGCGGTAGAAAGCGACGTTCTCCCTGATCCAGCGTTGCGCAATGTCGCGTGCAAGCTCGCCGTGGCCGTAGCTCTCGAGCCCCGCGATCGCGATCCATTGCAGCGGCGCCCAGCCATTGGGTGCGTCCCATTGCTGGCCGGTTCGCGCTCGGGTCGTTCCGAGGCCGTCGGGTTGCAGGAGCTGTTCGCGGACCGCGGCGGCTACACCCTGGGCCTGCTTTGACGTCGCCACGCCGAAGAAGAGTGGATAGAGCGTCCCGGCGCTCAGCTGCCCAGTGAGCCGGCGCTCGCTCCACAGGTAGTCTCCGAAGACCCGCAGCTGCGGATCCCACAGGTAGCGGTGAATGGCTTCACGGCGGCGCCAGGCGCGTGCGCTGATCCCGGCGGCCTTGTCGGCGTCGCCGCTCAGTCGATAGGCGCGCGCGAGCGTCTGCTCGAGAGCGTACAGCAGGCTGTTCAGATCGATCGGCGCCACCTCGACCGTACGAATCGTGGCGAGCGTGCGCCCGTCGGCGAGCCAGCGGGAGCTGAAATCCCAGCCGCTCTCGGCCGCCGCACGCAGGTTGCGATAGACCTCGTGCGACGGTCGTTGCGTGGCGCGCGCGGTCTCGACGTCCTCCCGATACGACTCCTCGCGCGGTGTCTGCCGATCGTCCCAGTAGCGATTGAGAACGGTGCCGTCGTGCAGCCGCACCACGCGCCGGTGCGCTGCGCCGCGCGCGAGCGTCGCTTCGCCCTCCATCCAGAAAGCGTATTCACGCGCGAGCTGTGGCAGATACTGGCGATAGACCGCATCGCCCTCGCGCGCCGCGATGAGATTCACCATGGCGGCAAAGAAAGGCGGCTGGGACCGGCTCAGGTAGTAGGTGCGGTTGCCGTTGGGGATATGCCCGTAGCGGTCGATCAGCCAGGCGAAATTCCGCACCATGTCGAGCGCGATGTCGTGCCGGCCGCTCTGCTCGAGGCCGAGCATCGTGAAGTAGGAGTCCCAGTAGTAGATCTCGCGAAAGCGTCCGCCCGGAACGATGTAGCGGTGGGGCAAGGGCAGGAGAGAAGAGTACGGGCGAGGCTCGTCGGGCTGGCGCTCGAGGACGCTCCACAGCGCATCGATGTGAGCCGCGACGCTCGCCTCGCGGCGCGATTCGTAGCCACTCGCGTTCACCGCAGGAGCGCTGAAGTGCGCGTCGACGAATGCGCGCAGATCGAAGGCCGGCTCGTCCCTGGCCTGCTGGTAATCGCTCAGCACCTGCTGCGGCGTCGTGCGCGGCAGCGCATCGACGAACGTCTTGCCGTCCTCGTACACGCGCTCGAGCTGCACGCGCTCGAAGAGTCCCGGGTACAGCTCCGCCGGCGTGCGCTCCAGTGCAGCGTCGTCGGTCCGGGCGACCGCCGCATGAAGGAGCAGCGCCAGCGACGCCCCGACGAGCGCCACCGCTCTGCGGCGCCGGGCGGCAAGCGGCTCCATCCTGAAATGTCTCGCGAACATCAGAACCTGATGATGCCCCCTCGGCCCCTTGGGTGCCGGGGACCCTTTTCCCCCGGACCTGCGTTTTACTCGGATCGCACGCGCGTGCATCATGGTAGCCACTAGAACGAGTGGCTTCAGATAAGCCCCTATGTACACTGGCTTTTTTGGGCTTCACGAGAAGCCCTTTGCGATCACGCCCGACCCCCGCTACCTGTTCCTCAGTGAGCGGCATGCGGAGGCGCTTGCGCACCTCCTGTATGGCATCAACGAGGCCGGCGGCTTCATCCAGCTCACGGGTGAGGTCGGTACCGGCAAGACCACCGTGGTCCGCAGTCTCCTCGGGCAGATCCCCAAGGAAGCGCACGTTGCGCTGATCCTCAATCCGAACGTCACCCCCGCGGAGTTCCTGCTGACGATCTGCGAGGAGCTCGGGCTCGCGGTGCGCGAATCCGACCGCGGCAGCGTCAAGGAGCTGGTCGACACGCTCAACCGGCACCTGCTCGATGCGCACTCCCGCGGCCAGCGGGTGGTGGTGATCGTCGATGAGGCGCAGAACCTGAGCCCGGACGTGCTCGAGCAGGTGCGCCTCCTCACCAATCTCGAGACGCCGACGCAGAAGCTCCTGCAGATCATCCTCATCGGCCAGCCGGAGCTGCGCGACCTGCTGAAGCGCGTGGAGCTGCGCCAGCTCGCGCAGCGCATCACCGGCCGCTACCACCTGGCACCCCTGTCGAGGGCCGAGACTGCGGGCTACGTGCGTCACCGCCTCGGTGTCGCGGGCGCAACCGCGGATCTCTTCACTCCCGGCGCACTCAACGAATTGCATCGCCTGTCGCGCGGCATTCCACGCGTGATCAACGTGCTCTGCGATCGGGCGCTACTCGGTGCGTATACGCAGAACGAGCACAAGGTCAGCGCGCTCCTCGTGCGGCAGGCGGCGGGCGAAGTCTACGGACGGCCCGTGATCCCGCTGTGGGGTCGCTGGATCGCGGCGGGCTCGATCGCGGCCGGCGCGGCACTCCTGGTCTTCGGCGGCTGGACATACCTGCGGCCCGGAAGCTCGGCGGCGCCCGCGGTCACGGCGCAAAACGAAATGCCCGCCAGCCAGCCAGCGGCGCAGCCGGGCCCCGCAAGTCAGCCGGCAGCCGCTGCGGCGTCGGCACCTGCGGTCGCCCAAGTCCTGCGCGCTCACGCCAACGAGACCGATGCCGACACCGCGTTCGCCCGACTATTCACGCTGTGGAGCGGCAGCTTCCGGCCAGGTGAGGCTGGCGCCTGCGTCCAAGCCGCGCAACAGGGTTTCGAATGTCTCGTGCAGCGGGGTTCGTGGGGGCAGCTGCGCGCGCTCAATCGCCCGGCGATCCTGACCCTCACCGACGACCAGGGCTTTGAGCACCAAGTCGTGGTCTCGCAGCTCGAGGACGAGGTCGCCGCCATCGATATTGGAAACGCGCGCGAGCGCGTACGGGTCGCCGATCTGTCCAAGTACTGGTACGGGGACTACGTTGCGCTGTGGCGCCCACAGGTGTCGCGTGCGCGGCAGCTTTCCGCAGGCATGCGCGGCAACGACGTCCGCTGGCTAAGGAACAGCCTGGAGAAAATGCGCGGCGTGGAACCTGCGCCCGACGCGCCCGACGTCTACGACGACCAGCTGGTGCGCCTGGTCGAGGACTTCCAACGCACGCATCGGCTCTCCGTCGACGGCATCGCCGGCGTACAGACCCAGATCGCGCTCGACAGCGCATTGCGCGACCCGTCGACGCCGTTCCTGCAAGCTGGACGCGCTCCCGAGGGCTGAAAGCCATGTCGTTCATCCTCGAAGCGCTGCGCAAATCGGAGCAGGAGCGCCAACGCCAGGCGGGCCCCGGCTTCGCGGAGCTGCGCCCCGCGATGGGCAGAACCGGATTCCCGGTCTGGGCGGTGGCGCTCGGCGTGCTGCTCGCCATCAACCTGGTGGTGCTGCTGGTCGTCATGCTGCGCCGGGACGACTCCCCACCGCCGGCGACGGCCTCGAGCCCGGCGACCTCTGAATCCGTAAGCCCGGGCAGCGCACCGATCGCGGCACCGGCGCCGTTGCGGACCGAGATGCCGACCGAGCTCGATCTCGAAGAGGCGCGCAACCTCGAAGAGGCGTCACGCGCCACGCGCGATGACTACCGCATCCCGGTGGCGAGTGCTGACGAGTCCTTCGAGCAGGCTGAGCCAGAGCTGCAACCGCCACCGCGGGCCGCATCGAGCGATGGCGAGAGTGATGCGCGCCTTCCCACCATCAACGACGTCTCGCTGCAGGGGGCGAGCGTGCCGCAGCTGCATCTCGACATCCACGTCTACGCCGCCCAGCCGGCGGATCGCTTCGTGTTCCTCAACAACCGCAAGTTTCGTGAGGGAGACGAGACTCCCGAAGGCACGAAAGTCGAACGCATCACGCGCGATGGCGTGGTCCTGAACCACCACGGCGTGCGTTTCCTGCTGCCGCGCCAGTGAACGCTGCCGCTGCGGAAGTCCCGTTGCTCGACGGGCGGCAGCTCTCCGCGGCGCTCCGGGCCGGTTTCCGCCGGGTGCTCCAGAACCAGGAGCATCTCAACAAGATCAACGTGTTCCCCGTGCCCGACGGCGATACCGGCACCAATCTTGCGCTCACGCTCGGTGCCGTACTCAGCGCGCTACGCCAGACCGAGGACGCGCACGCAGGCAAGGTACTGATGCTGGTGGCCGATGCGGCGCTCGATGGTGCGCGCGGCAACAGCGGCGCCATCCTCGCGCAGTTCTTCGTCGGGTTGAGCGATCAGCTCGGGGCACTCCGCGAGCTCAGCACGCGTGATTTTGCTGCGGGCGTCGAAGTCGGTGCGCGCTACGCGCGCGAGGCGCTGAGCGAGCCACGCGAGGGCACGCTTCTCACGGTGCTCAATGACTTTGCCGCCGAAGCGGCCTCGTTGACACGCTCCGGGTCGATGAGCGATTTCGGCACGCTCTTCCGGAGCGCGCTGCCGCGCACGCGCGCTTCGCTCGACAACACGCGTAACCAGCTCGAGGCGCTGCGCCGCGCGGACGTCGTGGATGCCGGTGCAGCCGGTTTTGTCGACATCGTCGAAGGCATGTCGACCTATTTCGAGCGCGGCGAAGCGCCGGGCGACGACGGGCCCCTCGAGGTGTTGCATACCGAGGAGGAAGCCGCCGGCGCCGAGATCGATCTCAGCGACCGGTTCTGCACCGAGTGCATCGTGAGCGGCGAGCGGATCGACCGGCGCCGGCTGCGGGAACGGCTGGCGGAGCTCGGCAGCGGCGTGGTGGTCGCGGGTACCGAGCGCAAGGCCAAGGTCCACGTGCACGTGAAGGATCCAGCCGCGGTATTCAGGGTCGCGGCGGAATACGGCGTGGTCTCGTCGCAGAAGGCGGATGACATGCAGCGCCAGCAGGATGCTGCCCATCACCGGCATCGCAGCGGCGTCGCGGTCGTGGTCGATTCCGCCGCCGACATCCCGGACGAGGAGCTCGAGCGGCTCGAGATCCACGTGATCCCGATGCGCGTGCATTTCGGCGAACGCAGCTACCTCGACAAGGTGTCGCTCGGGCCCGAGGAGTTCTACCGGGAGCTCGCCTCGAATCCCATTCACCCGAAGACTTCGCAACCACCGCCGGGAGACTTCCGGCGCGTGTTCGAATTCCTCGCTTCCCATTACGACACGGTCATCTCGGTGAGCGTCACCGGCCGCGTGAGCGGCACGCGCGCCGCGGCGGAAGCCGCCGCACAACGCATCCAGGGACACGGCCGCGTGGTCGTCATCGATAGCCTCAATGCCTCGGTCGGCGAAGGGCTGATCGCGACCTATGCGGCCGAGTGCGCGCAAGCGGGCTTGAGCGCGGAGCAGGTGATCGCGTCCACGCGCGCAATCCTTACCCGCACCAATACCTTTGGCCTGCTGGGGCGGCTCGACTTCGCGGTGCGCGGCGGCCGTGTGCCGCGCATCGTCAAGGTCCTGGCCGACTGGCTGCACCTCACTCCCATCCTCATCAGTCACCGTAACGGCCGGGTCAGCACCGGTACGCTGCTCTTCGGACGCCAGAATGTGCGTGCGCGCTTCGCGCGCCTGGTGCGCCGACGCATCAAGGACCACGCCACCTATCGCGTGGCCGTCGGGCATGCCAATGTCGAGGCCGAGGGCCGGCAGCTCCTCGAGGAGATCTGCGAGGGCCTCGAGAACATCCACGCGCGTTACCTGATGCCGCTGGGAACCGCATTGGGCGTGCACGGCGGTCCTGGCATGCTGGTGGTCGGACTGCAGGAGTACGAGCCGCCGTCGACAGGCAGCTCAGAATTCACCCCTCACCCCAGGGAGAGGCGAGACAGCACATGAACAGCACGACATTGCGGTTTCACACGCTCGATGTGTTCACGGAGCGGCGCTTTGGCGGCAACCCGCTGGCCGTATTTCCCGACGCCGGGGATCTCCCGAACCTGGTCATGCAGCAGATCGCGCGCGAAATGAACCTGTCGGAGACAGTATTCCTGGTGGCACGGCGCGATTCACGTGCCTTGTGCCGCGCGCGCATTTTCACCCCTGCCCGCGAGCTTCCTTTCGCGGGTCATCCGACCGTGGGAACCGGTTTTCTCCTGGCCGCCATCGGGCGAGTTCCGCTGCAGGACGGACGCGTCTCGATCCTGCTCGAGGAAGAGGTCGGCCTCATCCCGATCAGCATCGAGTCGCACGGCGGTGAGCCCGGCTTCGTGCAGCTTTCAGTCGCTTCCTTGCCTGTGTATCGCGATGCGCCGGCAGGACGCGCGGAGCTTGCGAAGATGCTGCGTCTGGGCGCGGACGACCTGCTCGACGATGCACAGGGCGTGTCCTGCGGGCTGCCGTTCCTGTTCGTTCCGGTACGCGATCGCAGCGTGCTGGCGCGCGCCGCTATCGACGCCGAACGATGGCGCGCGACACTCGGCAGCTACTGGACGCAGCAGGTTTTCATCTTCTGCCGCGATCCCGAGCTCGAGGGTTCGGACATCCGCGCCCGCATGTACGCGCCCGAATTCGGCATCGCCGAGGATCCCGCGACCGGTTCCGCCGCTGCCGCGCTCGGCGGCTACCTCGGCGCACGCGCTCCGGAGAGCGACGGCACGTTGCGCTGGGTGGTCGAGCAGGGCTTCGAGATGGGCCGGCCGAGCCTGCTGCATGTCGAGACCGACAAGGAGGCCGGGCGCATCACGGCAGTGCGCGTCGGCGGCAACTCGGTGCTGGTGAGCGAAGGCACGTTACAACTCGATTGAGTGAACACCATGAAAATCGAAACACTGGCGGTGCACGCGGGCCGGCAAATCGATGCGGCGACCGGCGCGATCGCGCCGCCGATTCACGTGAGCACGACCTACGAGCGCGACGCCGATGGCGGCTACGCCCGCTCCTACTCGTACACGCGACCCGACAATCCCGCGCGTCACGCACTCGAGAGCTGCATCGCGGCGCTCGAGGGCGGCGCGGAAGCGGTGTGCTTCGCGTCGGGCTCCGCCGCCACGCTCGCGATCTTCAGTCTGCTCAAGGCCGGCGATCACGTCATCGCAGCGCTCGAGTCCTACCACGGCACGCGCCAGCAGCTGCGCGACATCGTGAGCGGCTGGGGCGTGCGGGTGGATTTCGTCGATCCGACGCGCCTGCCGGAGCTCGATGCGCGACTCACGCCGGCGACACGACTCATTTGGATCGAGACGCCCTGCAACCCGACCGTCCGCGTCACCGACATTGCGGCAGTCGCTGAAAGAGCCCGGGCGTGCGGCGCGCTCCTCGTGTGCGACAGCACCTTTGCCACGCCGATCGTGCAGCGTCCGCTCGAGCTCGGCGCCGATCTCGTGATGCACAGCTCGACCAAGTACTTCGGCGGCCACAGCGACGTGATGGGTGGCGCTGTGGTGATGCGCGAGCGCTCCGCGATCTCCGAGCGGATTCGAAACTACCAGTCCGTGGCGGGCGCGGTGCCGTCACCCTTCGATTGCTGGCTGATCCGGCGCAGCCTCGCGACGCTGCCGCTGCGCGTGCGCGCGCAGTGCGCCAACGCGCTGGAAATCGCCGAGTACCTGCGCCGCCACGCTGGTGTCGAGCGCGTCCTCTATCCGGGTCTCGCGGACGATCCCGGCCATGCGATCGCGACGCGGCAGATGCGCGGTTATGGCGCCGTCGTCTCAGTGTGTGTGCGTGGAGGCGCTGCGGAAGCGCTCGCCGTCGCCGCGCGCACGAAGGTGTTTTTGCGTGCGACCAGCCTGGGCGGCGTCGAGAGCCTGATCGAGCATCGCGCCTCGGTCGAGGGTCCCGACACGCCGACGCCCGTGAATCTCCTGCGTCTCTCGATCGGGATCGAGAACGCGCAAGACCTCATCGCCGACCTGGAGCAGGCGCTGCGGCCGGCCTAGGGGGTAAGTCTAGGGGTCAGAATTTAATTCTGACCCCTCTAGAACTTATTCTGACCCCAGGCGGCGGGCCAGCAGGTAGTAGCGGTCGCGGCGCTCGAACCCGAGCCGTTCGTAGTAGCGTTGCGCCTCCACATTGTCCTGCCGCACTTCGAGGTAGAGCGCGCATATCCCCTCGGCCTGTGCCGCTTGGCAGGCCGCTTCGAGCGCCCGGGTGCCGAGTCCGCTGCCGCGGAAGGCCTCGCGGAGGTAGAGCTCATCGACATAGCCGTCGCGCCCGCCGAGCTCGAGGCTGTAACCGTAGCAAAGCGCCAGGTAGCCGCAGGTCTGGTCCCCGTCCTGGATGAACCACGTGCGCCCGAGCCGCGGATCTTCGAGCAGGGCGAGCATGGTGCGCCGGGCACGTCCGGCGTCGTACTGGATACGATCGAATTCACAGTATTCGCGCATGAAGGGCAGCAAGACATCGATGTCGACCGGCCGGGCGGGCTTGAGGATTTCACTCATTGCGCGTGGAGTTTACAGGCCTGCCATTCACTCTATAGATTGAGACCTTGAGGCCGGATTCTTCGGCGGGCGGGCCCCGCAGGGAGTGCAGGAATGGACAACCCGCTCATTCTCATCATCGCCGTAGCGATCGGCGCGGTCGTTGGCTGGCTCGCCTGCCGGGCGCGCGCGGAACGCCATTTCGAAGCGCGCCAGGCGATACTGCGCGCGCAGGCGGATGGCCTGAAACGCGAGCTCGATGAGCGCGTGCTGCGCATCAAGCAGCTCGAGGCGCAGCTCAACGGCCTGGAGCGCGCCAGCGACACCGATCAGCGCCGCATCAGCGGTCTGGAGCTCGAGATCGGGAGGCTCAGGATGCGCATCGTCGACCTGGAATCGCGCAGCCACGCGAAAAATACGGGTAGTTGATGCTGCCGCTGCGCCGCGCGTCGGGGTCGTGGGGCGCTCTGCTGCTGCTCATCGGTGGCTGCGAACGTGCCGAAACGCCGGTTCCCGTCACACCTGCGCCGCCTGAGCCGCTGACGCTGGAGCAGTTGCGCAACGCCGAGTACCCCTCGCAATGGCCGGCATCGGGCCTGGCGCCCCTGAAGAATGGCATCTACACGGAGCCCGCGGCGCCGGGATCGGTTGCCGAGATCATGGTGCGCGCCACCTCCCAGCATGCATTTGGCGATCTCGACGGCGACGGCGCGCCCGATGCCGTGATCGTGATCGAGAGCGATGCCGGGGGAAGCGGGGTATTTTTCGACCTCGCGCCCGTCCTCAATCGCGGCGGCCAACCCGTGCCGCTGGCGCCCGTCACGCTGGGTGATCGCGTGCAGATCCGCTCGGTCGGTATCGCGGAGGATGGCAGCGTGAGCGTCGCGCTGCGCAAGCACGGTCCTAACGACCCGCTCTGCTGTCCGACGCTCGATGTGGTGCTGCGCTATCGGCTCGCGGGTGACCAGCTGGTCAACGAAGGTCAGGAACCCAACCTGAGCAGCGGCTCGCCGCTCATGCGATACACCGTCCAGTCGAGCACGCCCTCCGCACCCATCCGTTCGTAGAACTGGATCGCACGCCGGTTCCAGTTGAGCACCGCCCACTCCATGCGCCCGCAGCCGCGGCGCACCGCGATCTGCGCCAGATGCTTGAGCAGCGCCTCTCCTACTCCCTGGCCGCGATGCTCGGTGCGCACGTACAGGTCCTCGAGGTAGAGACCCGGGCGGGCGAGAAACGTGGAGAAGTTGAAGTAGTAGAGCGCGAAGCCGAGGGCTGCCGTGCCATCCCAGGCCAGTACGCACTCCGCCACGGTCTTGGGTCCGAACAGCGCCTCGTGCACCAACGCCTCGTCGGCGACCACTTCCTGCAGCAGCTTTTCGTATTCGGCCAGCTCGCGGATGAGCGCGAGCACGGTGGGAACATCGGCGGGCATGGCCGGCACGATGCTGATCGACCTCAAGGCATTTCCCTCCTCAGGAATTCGGCTAACATCGCGCTCGCGCGGATGGGAGCCGCGCGTCGTAGTCGCGTCCACTCGATGACAACACAAGCAACGCTCGCGTGGCAAACGGCCGTGGCCGTGTTGGCGACCCTGGTGAGCTCGACGAGCTGGCCGGGCACCGTCGATGGCCGGATTTCATTTCCGGGTCGCACGCCACCGGCGGCGACCGTATATCTGCGCGCACTCGATGGCCTCAGCCTGCACAAGCAGGCACTGCGCCGCGGCGAAACCGAATACAGCATCGAGGTGCCCGGGGGGCGTTACTGGATTTTCGCGCGTCCCGACGAGCCCGGGCTCGCGGAGCTCTACGGCGCACATACGCAATTCAGCTTGTGCAGCCGCGACGCGGCGGGCGGCGAAGCGGCCGCTTGCGCCGATCATGGCCTGGCCGTGGTGGAAGTGCCCGCGGGCACCGACGCTGTGCGCGTCGATATCGATGACTGGATGTTGAGCGAGGAGATTGCGGCGCAGCTCGAGGGCCTGCTCGGCGCGGCGCCCGCGGCGCTCGACGGAGGGGAGCTCGGCCGGCCGCGCTTTTCCGAGTACCGCGTGCCACCCAGTCCCGGCTTGCCAGCGACGGCGCTCGACCTGGCCTCCGAGCCGCGCGCGGCGCCCTTTGCCGCGCAACTCGAGGAAGGCGCGCTCGCCGGCAGCAATTTCTCAGGCCGCTTCACGCTGATGCGCGTCGTGTGCGGCGATCAATGCACGCGGGTGGCCATCGTCGACCGAACGAACGGCGCGATCACGCTTCCCGACGCCCTCTCGCAGGGACTCGGGAGCCTGCCCTGCCGCGCCGAGCGCGAGCTCGACTTCCGCGAAGACAGCCGGCTGCTCGAATTCACGCGCCGCGACGCCGAAGCCGTGGTGACCGATTACCTGCTGTGGGATCCCGAGCAGCGCAAGCTCGCCCCGCTCGCGCAATACCGCCGCAGCCTGGAGCGCTTCTGCGCCGGCACCACGCCCCCCGAGTAGGGGTCACTCCGCCACGTACCAGCGGTTCTCGACCTTCTCCAGCACGAAGCGCTGGAACGGCAGGCCCTGGCCGCGCATGTCGTACACGGCGCGCGCGCCGTTCTCCTCGTAGCGCGGGTTGAGGCTCTGGGCGATGTCGAGTGCGGCGATGTAGGTCTCGCGCGTGTCTTCGCGCGTCTGGCACTGCTTGATGAGCGTCGCCATGGCCTTGGGCGCGGTGATGCTGCGAAAGGTGGGGCTCATGTGCTCGTTGAAGAACTCCGCGCAATCGCCCCGGCGCAGCGTTTCGGAGCCCGACTTGAGCGCGCTGATGAGCTCGGGACTGGTCGGCACCTTGGCTGCATCCTGCGCCGCGGCCGCGCTCTCGCCGACCACGACCAGGGCGGCATCCACGCGCGCCTGCAGCAACGCGGGCAACTGCACGCGCCAGTCCTTACCGTACTTGATCATGCTTACCACAGTCACTCGCGGGCGCGTCTGCGCGGATTCGGGCGGCACGATGCGCGCGACCGCGTGCACGAGCTGCGAGTTCTCCTCGATCACGCCCAGGATCTTCACCTCTTCGATGCGCTCCGCCGGCATGCCGAAAGAGCGCGACAGCGTGGCGAAGAAATTCTCGTGCGTGAGGCGGCGTACGTCATCCATCGACATCGCGGCCCCGAACAGCCGGTTGCGGATCGCGCTGCCGCCCTGCGTGGCCTCGGCTTCGAGCACTTTCAGGATGCGCGCGCGCAGCTGCACCAGCTCGTCGGGATGGAACATCCCTTGTACTGCCGCGGGATCGCCACTTGCCATCCCCTGGATGTACGCGGTGGCGAGCTTTTCCTGCGCGGAGCTCGCCCAGGTCGCCGCTGGACACGCGGCGAACGCGCACACGAGCATGCACAGAACGCGGTTCGACAGCTTGACGGGTCGATGCCAGTGATTCATGTCGATCTCCACGATGCCCGCGACAGAATAGGGTCAGACCCCATTTTCCATGATCAGACGGTGTACCGGAAAATAGGGGTCTGACGCCATTTTTGCACGGCGTACAATCCGCGCCCATCGCGGACGTGAGTGCAACCATGAAACAGCTGTGGAACCTGGTGTTGAAGGGCCTCGCGGCCGTCCTGCCCATCAGCGTCACGATCTACGTGGTCATCTGGCTCGGCACCTCGCTGGAAGCGCTGTTGCGCGACCTCATTACGCTGGTGCTGCCGCAGCGTCACTACTGGCCGGGACTCGGGCTCCTCATCGGCTTCGTGCTGCTCGTGGGCGCGGGGCTGATCGTCAACGCCTACGTGGTGCGCTGGTTCCTGTTGCAATGGGACCAGTTCCTCGAGCGCATCCCGTTCGTCAAGACGGTCTACGGTGCGTTGCGCGACCTGATGAAGTTCCTGCCCGGTGAGGGCAAGCGCCGCGACCTGCAGCGCGTGGTGCTCGCGAGCTTCGGCGAAGCACACGTGATGGGCTTCGTCACGCGCGAGTCGGTACCGGAGCTCGCGTTCGCGGAGGAAGGCATGGTCGCGGTCTATTTCCCGATGAGTTACCAGATCGGCGGCTACACGCTCTACATGCCGCGCGAGCGGCTGAAGCCGCTCGACATGAGCGTCGAAGAAGGCATGCGCCTGGTGCTCACGGGCGGGATATCGGGGGACCGGAATCTGCCGGCGACACCTCCACCGAAATCGGGTAGTGGTCGGAGCCGAGGTAGTCGCCGACCTTGAAGTTCCGCGCGTACACACCCGCACTCGCCAGGCAATGATCGATCTGGATGTAGAACGGTGGGAAGTGCGCCGGCCAGGTCGGGGTAAAGCCGGCTCCTGGCACGCAACGCCGCAGTCCGCCCTCACGCAGCATCCGCGTGAATCGCGGCGAGAACGGTGTGATGTTGAGATCACCCATGACCACGAGCGGATGTGGCTGCGCCCGCGCGAGGCGCGCCAGCGCCTCGAGCTGCGCGTTGCGGATCTCCGAAACGCGCCGGCCGAGCGGCCAGCTGAAATGTGTGCCCAGCACCGAAAGTGCCGTAGGTCCTTGTCCGAAAGTCAGCAGGTACGACGGCGCGCCGCGCCCGGCAAGATCGATCGTCGCTGCGGCGCTCGGCTGCTCGCGGCTCATCATGGCGATGCCGCTCGCGGCGTCGCCGACGTTGATCCACCGATGCGGATACTGCGCTGCCAGCTCGCGCACCGCCGGCACCCACTCGGGTGTGACCTCGATCAGCACCAGTACGTCCGGCAGCTCGCGGCGCACATGACGAAGCATGCGCTCGTGGTCGCGATTGAAGGCGAACACGTTGAACGACATCAGCCGCAGCGGGCTAGCGGCCGAGGGCTGTTCTGCCTGCGCGGATGGCAGGTAGAGCGACACGATCGGGACGGCGTTCGCCGCTGTAACGGCGAGCGCTACCGCTGTCCAGAGCGGCAGCCTGGAGAAGGCGAAGAAGGCGGCGAGCAGCAAGGCGGCGAGCAGATATTGCGGCCGGAAGTGCGCGAACAGGTCGAAGGGCCACCACAGAGCGCCGGCGAAGCCGAATACGGTCGCAGCCGCTGCCAAGACCAGAGCTGCTCGCCCGAGGTTGGCGGTGCGGCGGTCGTCAAACAGCCCACGCAGCGACATGCGGGCGTGTGCGTGACGACCGGCTCAGGAGCCGGTAGGCAGTCCCTGAACGGGAATGTGCCGCACCACTCCCTGGCCGTAGAACAGGTCGATGCTGCGCACGCCGCGCGTGCGGCGTGCGGCTTCCCGGATGGCATTCAGGAGATGGAAAAATACGTGATCGTTGGCGCGGCCGCCGGCGGCCGAGAACTGTTCGGCGACGCCGACGTGCACGATGACGAAGCGCTCCTCGCTCTCGCGCAGGAACACCGCGACGCCGATCGGCTCCGGCGGGGCCACGGCGAACAGGCTCTGCACCTCGGCGACGCCCGCCAGCTCGATGCGCAGCGTCCCGTCCCGAACCACCACCTGGGGCATGCCGTAGCGCTCGATGGTCGCCACGATGCGGGTGCGGACCGCGTTCTGCAGGCGGTTGAAGAACAGCAGTTCCTCGAGCGCTGCACGATGCTCGGCGCCGAGGCGCGAAGTGATGGCAAACTGCCGGCTCATCCGGATAGCATCCCCGCCTGACTTATCTCACAGAATCGCTTTGACGCAGCGCAGCAGACTACTTATGGAGCGCCTGACTCCGTATCGTATATCGGCCCGACCACGGCATTGACTCGACCGGAGCTTCGCGTGCGAAGGACCGAGGTGCCACTCGAAACGCCGGATGATGCTGGCCTCGCGCAGGTCGCGAAGCAGATCGCCGGCGTGCAGCCCGTTGAAGTGCTCGCGCTCACGCCCGACGCGAGCCTGCTCGCGATCCTGAGGGAAGCGGCGGGACGCGAGCAACGCATCTGGCATGCGGCGACACGCGAGCAGACCGCCGAGCTCATCATGTCGGGCCAGGTGGGCGTGGTCGTCATCGACAGCCTCGCCACCGACGGCGATCTGTCCGCCTACTGCGAACAGCTTCGCAGGCAGTTTCCCGACCTGATCCTCATCGTCGCAGGCACGACCGAGGACCAGACCGAGCTCGTCAAGCACATCACCGCCGGCGACGTTTATCGCTTCCTGCACAAGCCGGTGTCGCCGCCGCGCGCGCGCCATGCGATCGATGCATCGATCCGCCACCACATCGAGGGCCGCACGATCGCATCCGAGCCCGCGCCGCGGGCTCCCACGACACGCTGGCCTCTCTATGCAGGACTCGGGACCGGTGCCCTGATCGTCGCGGTCGTCGCGGGCGCATTCCTGATCGGCGGGCGCGACTCCACTGAGCCCGCGCAGCTGCAGCCCGCCGCCGCACCTGAGCCGGCCGTAACGGTGGCCGCCACGCACCTCAAAGAAGGCGATGAGCGCGCGGAATGGCTGGCTATGGCAAAGGCGGCGATTGCCGCCGGCAACTTGACGGCCAAGGACGGCGAAGGCGCAGCGGACTACTACCAGCGCGTGCTCGCCAAGTACCCGGACGATCGCGAAGCGATGGCGGGACTCGATGGCATCGCCGATAGCCTGCTCACGAGTGCCGAGGCCGCGCTCCTCGAGCAGCGCATGGACGATGCCGCACGCGACATCGAAGCCGCACGCACGGTGCGACCCAACAACATGCGCCTCGCCTTCCTGAGCGCGCAGCTCGGCAAGGAACGCGAGCGCCAGCTGATCTCGCTGGCGCGCGACGCGACCGCGGCCGGCAATCACGCCAAGGCGCGCACCCTCCTCGACCGTGCCGGGCAGGGCCAAAGGACGGCGTCACCGGGCTTGCAGCAGGCGCGCCGCGAGCTCGAGCAGAATCGCGTCGGCAGCAATGCCGACTCGCTCCTCAAGTCCGCGGGCGAGCGCATGAAGCAGGGGAAGCTCGTCGAACCCGAGAACGACAGCGCCAAGTCGTTCGTGCTGGCGGCCCTCGCGGCTGATCCGAAGAACGCCACCGCGCTGCAGCTGCGTCGCGCGCTCGCCGACCAGACACTGCTCAAGGCGCGCGCAGCCACAGCGAAGCGCGACTTCACGGGCGCCGAGTCCTGGTTGCAGCACGCTGAATCGCTCGGTGCCAACGTGCGCACCGCGCGCAAGGAGCTGCAGACGGCGCGCAGCTCGAGCGCACGCACCGAGCAGCAGACGCAGCTCGTCGCCCTCATGAACGAGCGCATCACGCAATCGAAGCTGCTCGAGCCCGCGGAGGACAGCGCCAAGTACTACTGGCTGCAGCTCAAGAGCGCGGACCCCGTGAACGCGCAGCTGCAACCCGCGCTGCAAAGCCTGGGCACACGTCTCACGCAAGAAGCGCAGGTCCAGTATCTCGGCAACGAGTACGTGGCCGCGCGCACCACCATCGGTGAGGCGCAGGCGCTCGGCTATTCATCCCCCGAGCTCACCCAGCTCGAAACGCAGGTTGCGGCGGCGCTGGAACGGGCCGTTTTCGAGGCCGACGTGGTGCTCGCGAATACGCTCGCGCGCGAGAAGTACGTCGAGCCGCGTTACCCGACGGCCGCGCTGCGCAAAGCCCAGGAAGGCTGGGTGGACATGGACTTCACCGTCGCCGCCGACGGTTCGGTGAGAGATGTCACCGTGCGGGCTGCCAGTCCCGTCGGTGTCTTCGAGCAAGCGGCGGTCAAGTCCGTATCGCAGTGGCGCTACGTACCGGTGAAGCGCAACGGCCGTGCCGTCGATCAGCGCGCGCGCCTGCGCATGCGCTTCGCCGTCGAGCAGTAAGTCCGTCAGGTACGCGCGCCGGGCGCGCTCGCGAGTTGCGAGGCAATCGGCAAGCGCCGGATGCGCACCCCGGTCGCAGCGAAGATGGCATTGGTGAGCGCCGGTGCCACCGGTGGCAGCGGCGGCTCGCCGACTCCGGCCGGGTCGCGTTCGCTTGGCACGATGTGCACGGCGATCTCGGCGGGTGTTTCGGCCAGCGTGAGCAAGCGATAGTCGTTGAAGTTACTCTGCTCGACGCGCCCATCGCGCGTCGTGATCGCCGCGTGCAGGGCATGCGTGAGGCCGTCGATCACGCCGCCTTCCATCTGCGCGGCGACGCCGAGCGGATTGACCACTCGCCCGCAATCGATGGCGCCCGTCACCTTGAGCACGCGTAGCCCGCCGCCCGGAGTGACCTCCACCTCGATGACCTGTGCGACGTAGCCACCGAACGTGAAGTGAGCGGCCAGACCGCGTCCGCGGCCCTTTGGCAACGCATTGCCCCAGCCCGCTTTCTGTGCGGCGAGCTTGAGCACGCCCGCCAGCCGGCCGGTATCGAACACGGGTCCGCCGTGACCGTCGTACTTCAGCTCGCGCGGCTCCCCGAGCGTCGCCAGCCGGTATTCGAGCGGATCGCGCCTGAGCGCGTGCGCGAGCTCGTCGAGGAAGGACTGCACCACGAAGGCATTCGCGGTATGCGCCGGGGCGCGCCACGAGCCGCGCGCGGCTCCGGAGCGCATCGAGAAATACTCGAGGCGATAGTTGGGGACCAGGTACGCTGGAAAGTCGTCCGGATTGAGTTCCGAAGTCCAGTAATCCTCGAGCTTCACCGCATCGCGGCGGTAGTACTTGCTGGCGCTCGCGAGGCGGTGCGTCCAGGCGACGAGGCGCCCTTGCGCATCGACGCCCGCGCGCAGCTCGTGCAGGCCGGCGGGCCGGTAGAAGTCGTGACGCAGGTCGTCCTCGCGCGTCCACATGACCTGCACCGGCGCCTTCGCAGCTTTCGACAGCATCACCGCCTCGGCCACGTAATCGACGGTCAGCCGCCGGCCGAAGCCGCCGCCCAGGTTGGTCATGCGGACATCGATGTTGAGGCGATCGAGCCCGGTGAGCTGCGCGGCCATGCGCGAGGCGCCGCCCGGCTGCTGGATCGGTCCCACGATCTCGCAGCGCTCGGGACGCACCCAGGCGATGCAATTCTGCGGCTCGAGGGGACAGTGACTGACGTAAGGCAGCGTGTAACGCGCGGCCACCGTGTGCGGGGCGGAAGCGACACCGGCGTCGAAGTCGCCGTCGTTGCGCACCACCTGACCCTTGCCGTCGAGCGCCTGGGCGCACGAGCGTTCGAATCCTGCGGTGCTCTCATCGGCGAACGGACCGCGCGTCCATTTCACTTCGAGGAGCTCGCGCCCCTTGAGCGCGGCCCAGGTCGAATCGGCGAGCACCGCGATTCCCGTGGCGAGCACCGTGTACCACTTGCCGGTCGGCTCTGCGTCGACGCGCACGACCTGCTTTACGCCGGGCACCTGGAGAGTCTTGGTGGCATCGAAACTCTCGATGCCGCCGTCGAAGTACGGACAGCGCGCGATGACCGCGCGCAACATTCCCGGCATACGCGCATCGATGCCGTACTCGCAGGTCCCGGTGACGATGCGCCGCGCATCCACGTTGCGCGTGGGTACGCCGATGACACGAAACGCCTTCGGGTCCTTGAGCTTCGGTTCGGCTTCCGGAGCGGTCAGGCGCGCCGCGTGCGCCGCCAGCTCACCATATGGCGCCGAGCGTCCTGAAAGCGCATGCGTCACGACGCCCGACTGCGTGCTGCATTCGCCCGCCGGCACCTGCCAGCGCTCCGCGGCAGCCATGACCAGGAGCTCGCGTGCGCGCGCCCCTACCTGGCGCAGCGGCAGCCAGCATTCACGCACGCTGTCGCTCCCGCCCGAGCCCTGGCCGATGCCATATTTCCAGGTGTAGCCCTCGCCTTCGGGGTTGCGGACGATGCCGAGCGGCATCTGTTCCACCTGCACGCGCTCCCAGTCGACGTCGAGCTCCTCCGCGATGAGCATGGGGAGCGACGTGCGCACGCCCTGCCCCATGTCGGGGTTCGGCACGCCAAGCGTCACGCGGCCATCGGTCTCGATGCGCACGAAATAGCCGAGCTGCGCGCCCGTCCCGGCCGGCGTCGCGCGGCCCGTTGACGCCGCGAGCGTGACCAGCAGGCCCCCGCCCGCAGCGAGCGAGACCAGCAGGAATTCCCGGCGATTCAGTGCGCGTGCGTCGCGCGGCCTGGCGAGCGCCTCAGGCGACAAGATGCACTCCGCGCCCGCGCCGCTGCGCGACCTTCCAGCGAGTGCTCTCGTGCTCGAGATAGTTCGCGGTGGCCTGCGCCACGTCACGATCGAAGTAGCGTTCCACCACGCGCAAGGCCAGGTCGATGCCCGAGGTGAGCCCGGCAGCGGTGGCGACGCGCTCGTGCTCCACGAAGCGCACGTCGCGCTCGAGCTTCACGCGCGGAAACTCGCGCGCGAATTCCTCGAGGTAGTCGTGATGCGTGGTGGCGGTCAGGCCGTCGAGGAGACCCGCCCGCGCGAGCTGGAAGGCGCCTGTGCACACCGACATGGTCAGCTGGTTGGTGGCCGACACCTTGCGGATCCACGTTCGCGACTTGTCGGTCCCGCGCATTGCCGGAACTACCAGCACGTGTGGCGAAGGCGCGGTCTCGAAGGTATGTGCCGGCGTGATGCTCATGCCACCGGTGACGCGCAGCGGCGTGAGGGTCTCCGCCACCGTGTAGAGCTCGAACGGATGATGCATGTCGCCGGCGCCATGCAGCATCACGTCCTGGAACACCTCCCAGGGCCCGCAGAAATCGATGACATTGGCGTCGTCGGAAATGAGGAACGCGACGCGTATGGCGCTGTCCGAGCGCGCCGTCATCTCCGAATCACAACCATGAGGTTTGGATGCGGCGCCGGTGCCTTGCGCGGACCGCAAAACGCCCAGTGTGGCAAGCCCCAGTGCCGAACGGATCAGATCTCTGCGTTCCATGTCGACCCCTCCCGATTGATTCTTGAAACCCTGACCCGGCCGCACTCCTAGAAGCGACCGCTGTTCAAATAGTTCACCACCCGGCGCCGGTAGGCGCGGCCGGATGAGAATTTCGTGCCGTTGCTCAGGGTGACTTCGTAGTCGCCGTAGAGCTGCCGCGCCATCTCCTTGATGTGCCGCGTGTTGACGATCACCGAGCGATGAATGCGCAGGAACATCGCCGGATCGAGCATGGATTCCGCCTGCTGCATGCCGCAGCGGAGCAGCAGGCGCTCGTTGCCGACGTGCAGCGTGATGTAGTTGCGGCTCGCCTCGACGGCGTGCACATCGGCAGGATCGACGAAGATGTAGCGATCGTTCTTTTCCGCCACGATGCGCTTGGGCGCGTTGCCGGGCAGCCCGCCGGAAAGACTGCCGAGCATCTGGCGCACGGCGGACTGCACCTGGGCGCGCACGTCGTTGGCGCCGGGATTGGCGATGCGCGAGCGCGCCCGCTCGAGCGCGGCGCGGAAGCGTTCGCGGTCGAAGGGCTTGAGGAGATAATCGACCGCGTTGAGCTCGAAAGCGTCGACCGCGTATTGATCGTAAGCGGTGACGAAGATGACCAGCGGCATCGACTCGCGGCCGATTTTCTCGATCACTTCGAGGCCGTTGACCCGCCGCATCTGCACGTCGAGAAACACCAGGTCGGGCTTGAGCGCGGCGATGCGCTTGACCGCTTCCGCCCCGTAGCGGCATTCGCCCACCACCTCGACATCGCTCTCGAGCGCGCAGTAGTCCTTCAGCGTCTGGCGCGCGATCGGTTCGTCGTCGACGATCAGCGTACGGATCCGCACTGCAGTGTTCACTGCTCACCCTCCCGCAGGGGAATGCGCAGCCGCGCGAGGAAGCCGCCCTGCGGCGGCTCCGACAATTCGACCGTGCAGCGCTCGCCGTAGAGCGCACGCAGGCGCTCGCGCGTGTTGCCGATACCGATGTGCGCCCCGGAGCCCATGCCTTCGGCGTGCGCGTTGCCGGTGTTGTGCACGCTCAGTTCGAGCCAGCGCTCGAGCCGCGCCGAATCGATGACCTGGCGGCCTTCGATGGTGACCAGTACCCGCTCGTCCTCCTCGGAGGCCCCATGCACCACGGCATTCTCGGCGAGCGGTTGCAGGATCAGCCCGGGCACCATGGCGTCTTGCACCGCCGGCTCGATCTGGATGGTGAAACGCAGCCGGTCTGGAAACCTGAGCTGCTGGATTTCGAGATAGTTGCGCACGAAGTCGATCTCGCGCCCGAGCGGCACCAGGTCCGAGCCGCCGTCACGGAGGCTGCGGCGCAGCAGATCGCCGAGGCGCACGATGATCTGGCGCGCGACGGTGGGCCGCGAATCGATCAGGCCGCTGACCGAGTGCAGCGTGTTGAACAGGAAGTGCGGATGCAGCTGCATGCGCAGCGCCTGCAGGCGCGCCCGCACGGTCTCGCCCTCGAGCTGCGCCAGCCTGAGCTTGTGATCGCGCAGGTCGAGATAGGTGCGCGCCCCGAACACCAGCAGCAGGCCGAACCAGTAGGACAGGAAGAAATCCGGAATGCTGACGGTGAGGATCCCGGAGGACGCCCACTCGCGGATCTGCTCGCCGATGGCGCCGTCGCTCGTCACCATCTCCGAGAGCCACTTCATCTCCGGGCTCATGATGTCGATGCTGAGCGTCAGGATCGGCGAGGCCAGGCAGGCGAACACGAGGGCGAGCGCGAGTTGACCGAGCGCCGCCAGCGCGCGCCGTTTCTCCGGCCAGCCGATGGCGAACGCGAGCCGGTAGAAGAAGATGAGGACGACGAACAGGATCACGTGCTGCAGCGTCCGCTCGAACGGCTCGGCGATCTTGACGTCGGGAACCGCGGCGACGCGCACCATGTAGCTCGACACGCGCGTCGCGGTCATCAGCAGCCAGAACGGCACCGTCACCCAGAGAATGACGGGCCAGATCGAGCGCTGCGTCAGCGGCACTGCCGGCGGGCGCGCGAGCGTGGGCAGCACCGATACGCCAGCTTCCTGCGGCGCCGGTTGTGCACTGACGGCGATTGTCTTGGGATGTGCACTCATGGAGAAAAAAGAGGGTCAGATTTGCTTTGAATAAATCTGACCCTCTTTTTCCATTTTCGCATGAGTGGGGGCCGCGACGCCGGTAAATCCGATTGCCCGGAGTATCCGCTCCAGCCAACCTCTTGCAGGAGGACCTGCCGACGCCGCGACGCCCACGTTCTGAGTACTTTGAATGGATGCAACGGGCGCTCGTTTGGTTGCAATGAGCGCGACGAAAGTTCCGGCCCCGGGACGAGCAGCGCGGAATGCGAGACGAATCGCTACCGCGTCAGGATCAGTTGCAAACCGAGTTGATACACGCGGCGCGTGCGGCGCCCGCCGGAGCTTCTGTCAGGCGGCCTGGCGGGCCGATGGCGCCCCGGGCGCCGGAAGCGCTTCATGGCGCTTCGCGAGCCAGAAGCCGATCACGGCCCAGGCGAGAGCGAGCCCCGCCCCTACCAGCGCGATGGCCGAGAAGCTCATCCCGCTCGCCTTGAGTCCCTTGCGCAGCCACGCGGACAGCGCGTCCCCGCCGCGATACACCACCACGTCGATGAGATTCTTGGCCTTGTACTTGGTCTCCGTGTCGACGGAGGTGAACAGGATCTCGCGGCCCGGCCGCGTGAGCGCGTATTCGCCCGCGCGCCGCACCACCATCACGACGGCCAGCACCCAGAAGTTGCCGAGGAGCGCGAGCGTGAGGAACCCGCCCACCATCGCGAGCGGCACCGACACCAGCAGCACCACGACGCCGAGGCGCGTTGCGATGCGCCCCGTGAAAAAGAGCTGCGTGACGAGCGTCAGCACCTGCACCACGAAGTCCAGGCGCGCGAACACCTGGGTGCGGTCGTCCTCGTCCGGAAATGCCTCCGTCACCAGTCGCAGCTGCTCGAAGTAGAGAAAAGTCGTGGCGGACGCGAGCAGCAGCACGAACGCACAGAAGGCCAGCAGGTACGGCGAGCGCAGCACCTGCGTGATGCCGGCGAACGGATTGCCGCCGATCGGCCGCTCACGCCCTGTTTCATCTGCCACGGTCTTGCCGGGGCGCCGCCAGCTCCGCAGCAGGGCCAGCTGACAGGCGATGGCCACGCCAAAGAGGCTCGCGGAGACGACCAGCACGCCAGTCCTGCCGACGGGCTCGATCAGCATGTCCGTGGCGAGCGGCGCCACCAGTCCGCCGATCGTGCCGCCTGCGGCGATCACGCCGAACAGGCGCTTCGCCTGCTCCGAGGTGGAGCGGTCCACCATCAGCGTCCAGAACACCGAGACCACGAACAGGTTGAACACGCTGATCCAGACGTAGAAGAAGCGCGCGGCGTAGACGTTTTCCGGATCCGCATTCATCAGCGCGGCCAGCACCAGCAGCGACACGCCGAACAGGGCATAGACCGACGTGAGCACGACCGCCCGCGGCAGGCGGGCGCAGGCCAGGCCGTAGAGCGGGATCACGGCGATGGAAGCGAAGAAGGTCATGGCGAAGAGGTTCTCGACCTCGGCTTCGCCCAGCACCGTGCCGATGGTTTCGCGCACCGGCCGCAGCATGAAGTAGCCGCACAGCACGCAGAAGAAAAGGAGGAACGCCAACGCGACCGGGCGGACTTCGTCCGCCTCGACCCGCGCCACGCGCTGCAAGACGCGCTCGATCACGCGTCAGAGCGCCGCGACATGCGCCGCCATGCGCTCACGCATCTTGTCGTCCGGCATCTTGCCGAGACCCGCACGCACGTTGTCCGCCATGTGATCCGGCCTGGCCGTGGCGGGAATGACGCACGTGATCGCGGGGTGGCTCACGATGAACTTGAGAAAGAACTGCGCCCAGCTCTCGCAATCGATTTCCGTGGCCCAGGCAGGGAGAGGCTTGCCGCGCACGCGCGCGAACAACGCGCCATCCTCGAATGGCCGGTTCACCAGCACCGCGACCTTGCGCTCGGCGGCGAGCGGCAGCAGGCGTTGCTCGGCCTGGCGAGTCACGATCGAATAGTTGAGCTGCACGAAGTCGACCGGCTCGCTGCGAATGACGCTCTCGAGATCCGTGTGCGAAGCCACGGTGTAATGCGTGATGCCGGTGTAGCGGACCTTGCCTGCGCTCTTGAGGTCGCGCACGTTCGTGAGCTGCGTCTGCAGGTCGAGGAGGTTGTGAACCTGCACCAGGTCGAGCTTCGCCGTCTTGAGCAGCCGCATCGAAGTCTCGATCTGCTGCAGACCGGCGTCCTTGCCGCGCGTCCACACCTTGGTGGCGATGAACATGCGATCGCGCAGGTCCTGCGCGGCGACCAGGTCGCCGGACACGGCTTCCGCACGGTTGTACATCGGCGAGGTGTCGAGGAGCGATCCGCCCGTGTCCGTGAGGATCTTCAGCACCTCGGTGAGCGGCGCGCGTTCGGCGCTGCTGCCGCCAACGTCGAACACACCCGAGGTGCCCAGGCCGATTACGGGCAGCTCTTCACCGGTGGATGGAATCTTGCGCTTGAGCATCGCGGTCTCCGCTTGTAGCTGGCTCGCAGGAGTCCATGCGGCCATCGCGGCGCCCGCGCTCAAGGCCTGGCAGAACTGACGTCGCGAGTAACTCATCGGGCGCTCCTTGCAGATAAGGCAGCTAGGTCCGAGCGGGTTTCGAGTGCCGCTGACGCGGACCGTTCCCGGGCCCGCTCGACTCGCGACCCCTCACGCCACTCGCCGGCGCAGGCCGCGGCCCAGCACGCTCAGCGCCATCAACAGCCACGCGAGGTCGATACCGCCTCCACCCCCGCCACCGCCGCCCGACGGCGCCGGCCCGTCGTTCGCGCTGATGGTGACGTTGAATTGTGCGCTGCCGTCGAGAGTGGCGCCGACGAGATTGCTGAGCTCGATGCCGAACTGTTCGCCGGCTTCCTGCGTGGCGTCATCGCTGATCGGGATCGCGATGGACTTGTCAGCGGCATCGCCCTGCAGCCAGGTCAGCGTGCCGCTGGTCGCGGTGTAGTCGCTCCCGGCCGTTGCGGAGCCATTGGCGGTGGCGTAGTCGACGCTCACGGTGCCCTGGACTCCGGCACTGCGGCGCACGGACAGCGTCAGTGTGCCGGCCGACTCGCCGACCACCGCGCTGCCGCCGAAGAAGCCCAGCAGCCCCGCGCTCCCATTCAGGTTGCGCGTGTTGTCACGCAGGACGAAGAAGCCATTCTCGATGTCGCTGATCAGGACGTTGCCCGAGGGCAGGAAGGGATAGACGCCCCACGCCCCTTGAGTCTGTGCGCTGTTGTCGGCCGGCGTCAGGAACGTGTCCAGGTGGCCGACTTCGACCAGCGCTTCAGGATCGGTGATGTCGAACACCACCAGCCCGCGCCGATAGTGTGAGACGTAATAGCGATCGCCCCTGACGTAGCCGTTGTGATCCGTGGTCGTGTCCGGCCCGAGATAGGAAGTCACCAGGCGCGGCGCACGCAGATCGCCGATGTCCATCGTGTAGATATGAGTGTTGAAACCACCGATGCGCAGCTCATCGAGCTCGTCATGCACGAAAATGAAGCGCTGATCCTCGCTCGGCCACCCGGAGTGCGTGTAGCGAGCTTCGGGATATCCCGTCACGCTCAAGCGCACGGGAGCGCCCTTGTCGGTCACGTCCCAGAGATCCACCGTGCTCTCGTTGAAATCGATCAGCACCTGGCAGGGGTTGTGCCCCTGGTCGCACTGCGTGGTGCGGTTGTCGGTGATGAACATCGTGGCCGAATCGTGCATGTACCCGGTGCCCGCGGGCGCCTGCGTGGCGAGACGCGGGTTCACCGGATCGCTCAGGTCGTAGATCAGGAACGAGCCGCCGTTGATGTTGGCGCCCGCGATGTAGAGATAGGCTTGCCGTCCTGGCAGCGCGACATTGCTTGCATTGTTCACGTTGGAGAGTTGCACCGTGTGCGAGGTCTGAAAGTCGCGGATGGTATTGACGAGTGTCACGCTGTTGGGCAGGCCGGAAAGATCGATGACCTGCAGGCCGCTCTGCGGCGCCTGGTCGGTCGTGACGTAGGCATAGGCGCGATGCTGGTTCGCTGCGGCGTCGAAGACCTGATAGACCTTCACCTCGTGCCAGATGCTGGGATTGTTGGGCACCGAGGCCACTTCGCGCGGATTCACCGGATCGGTGACGTCGACCACCACCGTGGCATTCGACACACCCACCACGGCGTACTCACGGTTGTCGTCGAGATCGACGAAGCCCCACAGGTTGCTCATGCTCCCCGGGCGTGTCGACAGCTCCGAGAGCCGCACTTGCGAAAGCAGGTCGACATTCTTACAGGGAAACGCGGCCGCGAAGCCCTGCACGCAGTTCGCGGCGACTTGTCGCGCCGCCTGCGGAGCCGCGTCGGTGCCGGCCACGGATCCGCCCACGAACCCGGCGAGCGCCACGACCTGGTCGATGATGAGCACCAGTCCGTGGGCCCGCAGCCGCTCGCGATCGGTGTGGGAGAGCCCGGTGCCGTAGATGGTCGTGATGTAGCGTTGCACGTCCTGCTGCTTGAATCCGTCGGCGGTGGTGAATCCGCCCATGACGCCGGTCTTGCCGTGCAGCAGGTCCTCGGTGCTCAGGCCGCCGACCGAGAACAGTCCTTCGGCGACCTTCACGGTCCCGCCCTGCGGCGTCTGCAGGATCGCGTAGGCGATGGTCTTGCAGGGCTCGTGCGCGTGGTCGCAGTCACCCTCGTCCACGCCGTCCGTTGCGACATAACGTGTGCCGAGCAGGTCGTCGTGGGAGAAGCTCAGGCTGCTCGCGAGCAACAGCAGCGCGGTCAGTCCCGAGGTTGTGGTGAGGCGCATGTTGCGTCTCCTTGCATACGCCGTGGGGCGCCGTCAGGCGATCTTACCGCCCTTTTCGTACGGCGGCAGTCGGGCTCTCGGCGTCGATCTCCCCCAGCGCGAACGCATACTGCATGGCCGTTTCCTGGTGCCGGCGGAAGCGCCCGGACTTGCCCGAGTGACCCGCCTCCATGTTGACGCGGAAGAGCAGCGGCTCGTCGTTGGTCTTCATGGCGCGCAGCTTCGCCACCCACTTGGCGGGCTCGAAATACTGCACCTGACTGTCCCACAGGCCGGTCGTCACGAGCATCGCGGGGTAGGCCTGGTTGCTCACCTGGTCGTACGGCGAATAGGACAGCATATAGTCATAGAACGCCTGCTGGCGCGGATCGCCCCATTCGTCATATTCACCGGTGGTGAGCGGTATGGTCTCGTCGAGCATGGTGGTCACCACGTCCACGAACGGCACCTGTGCCAGGATCACGCGGTACTTCTGCGGCGCCATGTTGGCGATCGCGCCCATCAGCAGCCCGCCGGCGCTGCCGCCGTACGCGACGACTTTATCCGCGGCCGCGTAGCGTTCGCGCACGAGGTAGTCGGTGACGGCGATGAAATCCGTAAAGGTATTCTGCTTGTGCAGCAGGCGGCCATCGTCGTACCACGCGCGGCCGAGCTCCTGGCCACCGCGCACGTGGGCGAGCGCTACCACGAAGCCACGGTCGATGAGGCTCAGGCGGCTGGCGGAGAACGTCGGGTCGACCGAGGTGCCGTACGAACCATAGCCATGCTGGTAGAGCGGCGCGCTGCCATCACGCTTGAAACCCTTGCGGTAGACGATCGACACCGGCACGAGCGCGCCATCGGACGCCGGCGCGTGCAGGTACTCGGTGACGTAGTTCTGCGGATCGAATGGCGGCGGCACCGGCTCACGCTTCAGCTGCGTGCGCGTCCCGGTGTGCATGTCGTAGTCGTAGGTCGTGGTGGGCGTCGTCATCGAGGAATAGGTGTAGCGCAGCAGGTTCGTCTCGAGCTCGCGGTTGACGCCGAAGAACGCGGTGTATGCCGCCTCCTCCGCGGCGATCAGCCGGTCAGCGCCGCCCTTCCACGGCTTGATGCGAATCTTGCGCAGCCCGCTGGAGCGTTCCGCCACCGCGAGAAAATCGCGGAAGACTTCGAAGTCGTGCACGAAGGCGTCCGTGCGATGGGGCAGGACCTCGCGCCACTTCGAGCGGTCCGCCGCGGCGGCGATCGGGGCCTCCATGATGCGGAAGTTGGGCGCCTGCCAGTTGGTGCGGATCACGAAGCGGTCATCGAGGTGGTCGACCGAGTATTCATGGTCGCGTTCGCGCGGCAGCACCACCTTGAACTCGAGACCGGGATCGTCCGCCTCGGCATACCACCACTCGGTTGACACCGTGCTCTCGGTGACGATGAAGATGAAGCGCCCGGACTTGGATTTTGCGAGGTCCGTGTAGAAGGTGTTGTCGGTCTGCTCCCAGACCAGCGAATCGCCGGCCGGGTCCGCGCCGAGCGAGTGCCTGCGCACGCGAAAGCCGAGCAGCGTCTCCGGATCCTTCTCGATGTAAAGAAGCGTGCGGCTATCACCCGCCCAGGCGATGGCTGCCTCCACGTTCTCGATGCGGTCGGCGAGGATCGCACCGGTCTCGAGATCCTTGATGCGCAGAGTGTATTGCCGCCGCCCAACCGTATCTTCCGCGAATGCCACCAGCCCATTGTCCGGGCTCACCTGCCAGGCGCCGATCTCGAAATAGTCGTGGCCCTCGGCCATGAGATTGCCGTCCAGCAGGATCTCTTCGGGGGCATCGGCTCCGTCCCGGCGACGCGCGTAGATCGGGTACTCGCGTCCCGACTCGAAGCGCGTGTAATACCAGTAGCCCTGCTCGCGAAACGGGACAGTGACGTCGTCTTTCGGGATGCGGCTCACGATCTCTTCGTACAACGCCGACTGCAGCGGCGCGAGCGGCGCCATCATGGCGTTCGCGTACGCATTCTCGGCGTTCAGGTAGCCCAGCACTTTCGCATCGAGCCGCAGGTCATCGCGCAGCCAGTAGTAGGGATCGATGCGCGTGCCGCCCGGCGCGATGACCGGGCGGTGCTCGACTGCGGCGACCGGTGGCGTGGGCGTTGCGGAAGCTTGTTTCATCGACGAGTTCTGCCTGGTGGAGGAGCAACCGCTGCTGAGTGCGGTGAGGAATGCCAGCAGCATTACCAGCCGTATGACGGCACGCAAGTGGGGCATGAGACGGGGTTCCTGCGCGGGTGAGGGCTCAATGATGACGCATGGCCGCGACTGCGGCCAGCAGCTGCATTCGGTCATCCGCCACGCGCGCGGCGGATCAGCGCCTGGCCCCAGCTGAAGCGCGCGCTCCACAAGAGCACAGTCCACAGCAGTCGTTGCCGGAGCGGGAAACGGGCCTGCGGCAGCACGCGTCCGTAGAGCGCCACGCCGGCATGGATGCGGAGCGACTGCGCGTGGACTCGATAGTCACGAGGGCCCGAGCTCAGCACGAACAGTCCCCGATCGCCCGCCGCACCGGTGAGAATGACAATGCCTTCGAGCACGGCCGGCAGCTCATGGCGCGTCACGCGTCCGAACACCACCTCGACTCTCTGCTCAGTACGCGCCGGCTCGTGCCGCAGGATCACGGCTGCCGGTCGCGTGCCGGGATCGATCAATGAAAAGCGGCCGTCGTGTCGAAACGTCATGGATCCGGATCACGCTGAGAGTTGCGCCATTCTGTCCGACGACGCACGCCGCTGTCGCGCTTCTGATATTCTGCGCGCTCTTTCACGCCCCTCTCCCAGTTATCCGCCGCCATGGACACCGCAGCTCCCACCGGGCCGAGGGTCATCCGCCTGTTGCCCGCGCGGCGGCGCGACGCCGAGGGCCGCGCGCACGTCGACTACCGCGCGGTGCTGACGCTCGCGTGGCCGTTCATGCTGAACAGCTCCGTGCAGGCGATCCTCAACCTCACCGACACCTGGTTCATCGGCCACATCTCGACGCAGGCGACCGCCGCGATGGGCGCCGTGTACTGGTTGGTGCTCGTCTTCGTGTTGCTGCTGGGCGGGGTCGGCATCGCGGTGCAGACACTCGTGGCGCAGGCGCATGGCGCGCATCGCCGCGCGCGCGCCGCGCAGGCGGAATGGACGGCGCAGTGGGGCTCGCTGATGACGGCGCCGCTCTTTCTGGCGGCAGCGTTCGCCGGGCCGTGGCTGTTGCGGCCGTTCGCGCTCGATCCCGAGGTCGAACGCCTGGCGCTCGAATTCTGGATCCCGCGCATGGCCATGGCGCCCGTGGGCGTCGCGTTGTGGGCGCTGCTCGGCTTCTTCAACGGCATCGCGCGCCCGCGCGTGACGCTCGCGATCACCTTGCTGGTCGCCGTGCTCAATGCGGTGTTCAACCAGCTCTTCATCTTCGAGCTCGACATGGGAATCGCGGGCTCGGCATGGGGCACGAACGCGGCGCAGCTCGCCGGCTGGGCGGTCGCGCTCCTGCTCTTCACCGCACCGCGCCTCAATGCGACCTTTCGCACGCGCCTCATGTGGCGGCTGAAGCTCGGCAAGCTCCTCAAGCAGGTCGCGCTTGGATTTCCGATGGGCTTGCTGTACGCCGCCGACCTGCTCGGCATCGCGCTCTTCCAGATCATGACGGTGCGCCTGAGCAGCGTCGACGGCGCGGCGACCCAGATCGTCATGATGCTCACCTCCATTGCATACCTGCCGGCGGTCGGCATGGCGATGACCGGCACCACGCTGGTCGGTCAATCGATCGGCGCGGGCGATCGCGAGTGGGCAATGCGCATCGGCAACGCCACCATCAAGCTGTCGGTCGCCTACATGGCGCTGATCGGGGTGTTCCTGGCGCTGGCCGGGCCGTGGCTGATTGGCCTGTTCCTCGATCCGGCGGATCCGCAGAGGGCCCAGGTGGTGGCGCTCGGACGCTGGCTCGTCTGGATCGCGGCGGGTTACCAGATCTTCGACGGCCTCAATCTCGGCAGCGGTCTCGCCTTGCGCGGCGCGGGCGACGCGACGGTGCCGGCGGCCATGGTGATCGTGCTGTCGTGGTTCCTGTTCGTGCCGGCGGCACACTCGCTCACATTCGCGCCGGGGCAGGGCTATGTGGACTTCCTGCCGCAATTCGGCCTGGGCGCGGTCGGCGGCTGGCTCGCGGCGCTCCTCTACGTCTTCGGGCTCGGCACCGTGCTATTTCTGCGTTGGCGTTCCGGAGCCTGGAAGAAGATCAGGCTCGGCTGAAAGCGAACGCCCCGGGAATGCACTCAAAGATTGAATACCGCCACCAGCCCGGTGCCGGTCATGACCACGAAGTAAGGCAAGGCCATCCATACCATCTGCACGTAGGACAGGCGGATGAGCGGCGCGAGCGAGGAGCTCAGGAGAAACAGGAAAGCGGCCTGGCCGTTCGGTGTCGCCACGCTTGGAATGTTGACGCCGGTGTTGAGGGCGACCACCAGGACGTCGAACTGCTCGCGCGTCAGCAGGCCCGCCCGCAGTGGCCTCTCGATCTCCTCGATGAAGATGGTGGCCACGAACACGTTGTCGCTGATCGCCGAGAGAGCGCCGTTCGCGAGATAGAACATCGCGGTTTGCGTCTCACCGTGCAGGGCGAGGACCCGATTCATGACGGGGCCGAACAGATCCTGCGCGCCGATGAACGAGACGATGACGAAGAACACCACCAGAAGCGCTGTGAATGGCAGCGCTTCGTGAAACGCTTCGCCCAGCCGGTGCTCCTCGACGATGCCGGAGAAGGCGGTGGCGAGCACGATGATCAGCAGCCCGATCAGCCCCACCGCGGCGACGTGGAAGCCGAGCGCCGCCACCAGGATCAGCACAACTGCCGCCTGTACCCAAAGGGTCCAGCGTTGCGCGTCGGTGCGCCGTTCGCTTTGCCGCTCATCAAAAGCCGCGAGATGACGCCGCACGCCGGCGGGTAGCTCCGCCCCATAGCCGAACCAGCGCAACTTCTCGAGCGCCACACAAGTCACCAGGCCCGCGGCCAGCACCGGCAGCGAAACGGGGGCGACTCGCACGAAGAATTCGACGAAGTCCCATCCAGCCCGTTCGCCCACCAGCAGGTTCTGGGGCTCGCCCACGAGCGTCGCCACACCTCCGAGTGCGGTACCGATGGCCGCGTGCATCATCAGGCTGCGCAGGAAGGCGCGGAAGCCCGCGAGGTCTTTCTGGTGCTCGCCGTGTACGTGCGAATCATCCGCGACGTCGTGTTCGTCCTCCTCGCTGCGACCGGTGGCGACACGGTGATACACGGCGTAGAACCCGGAACCCACCGCAATCACCACGGCCACCACCGTGAGCGCGTCCAGAAATGCAGAGAGCAGCGCGGCCAGGAAACAAAAGAGCAGTGACAGGAAGGCCTTGGAGCGCACCGCGAGCAGGAGGCGCGTGAACGCGAACAGCAGCAGGTCCTTCAGGAAATACACGCCCGCCACCATGAAGATGAGCAGGAAGATCACCGGGAATCCCTTGACCACCTCCTCGTACACATGGTGCGTGTCGGTCAGCCCCAGCAGGATCGACTCGAGCGCGAGCAGACCGCCCGGTTGCAGCGGATAACACTGGAGCGTGAGAGCCAGGACAAAGATGAACTCGAACAGAATCAGCCAGCTGGTGACTACCTCGCCCGCCACCAGCAGGATGAGCGGATTTACGGCGAGGAGAGCGATGATCGTGAGCTTGTACCAGGCGGGCGCGCGCCCGAGGAAGGAGCCGAAGATCGTACGCGGGCTCATGCCGCTGGCTGACGACGCAGCAATCCGAATGCCACCGGGATCAACGAGGCGACGATGATGAGAATGGTCACGACGCCGAAATTGTTCTTGACCAGCGGGATGTTGCCGAAGAGATATCCGCCCCACACGAACACCGCCACCCAGGTGATGCCGCCGACGCAGTTGTAGAGCTGGAAGCGCGCATAGCGCATGTGGCCGACGCCGGCGACGAACGGCGCGAAGGTGCGCACGATCGGCACGTAGCGCGACAGGATGATCGTCATGGCGCCGTAGCGATCGAAGAACTGCTCGGTGCGCCTGAGATACTGCAGCTTGAGGAAGCGCACGTTGCCGCTGAAAGCGCGCGGCCCGATGAGCCTGCCGATCGCGTAGTTGGTGGTGTTGCCGAGGATCGCTGCCGCCGACAGCAGCAACCAGGTCGTCATCGGATGCAATGTGCCGCTGGTATCCACGGCGGCGAGTGCGCCCACCGCGAACAACAGCGAGTCACCCGGCAGGAACGGAGTCACCACCAGGCCGGTCTCGGCAAAAATGATCAGGAACAGGATCGCGTAGACCCAGGTGTCGAAGCGCGCGACCAGCTCGACCAGGTGCCGGTCGAGGTGCAGGATGAAATCGATGAGGTAGAGACCGAGATCGACGACCGGTTGCAGCCACTCCATGCCGCGATTCTAAACGGATGCGCTCATTTCCCGAGGCTCTGAATGCGCACTACCGTCTGCCCGAAATGCGCCTCACCCGCCGAATCCGTGAAGCGCACCTGAATGCCGAACGGATAGAACTCGCCTTCCATCCATTCGCGCGCCGGGTTCCTGCCGGAAGGCTCGGGCTTGAAGGCGATGCTGAGCGAATAGCAACCGGTGCCCTCGGATTCCGTGCCCTCCCAGGTCGCTTCGCGCCCGCCCTCGAGCGTGAGGCCATAGACCGTGCCCGCCGGGGAGCAGAAGCGAAAGTCCTGCGCCTTGAGCCCGGTGACGGGCGAACCGTCGACGGCGAGCGCCACGGAAACGAATAGCTCGAGACGGCTGCGCAGGTCGACGAACTTCGTCTCACCCGACACGGCTTCGACGATCAAACGCGTCATCGGTCACCCTCCTTGAGAACGCGGGCGATGGTAGCAGCCGGCTCCGCGGCTCGTCACGATCCGACGCTAGCGGCGCACGCGACGGCGCACCGCAGCCGCCAGGCGTTCCAGGTCGCCGAAGTCGTTGTAGATGTGCGGGCTCACGCGCACCGCGTCGAACGCGGCGCCCGCATGCTGCACGCGCCGTACGATGATGCGCGCCTCTGCGAGCGCAGCGACCAGCTCGCCCGGGTCCAGGCCGGGGATTTCGAACGACACGATGCCCGCCCACAGTTCGGGATGCGTGGAAGTCAACACGCGCACACCCTCGATACGTTGCAGCTCCATGCGCAGGTACCAGGCGAGCTCGCGGATTCGCGCGGCGGCGCGCGCCGGGCTGATCTCCTGCAGAAGCGCGATCGCCGGCAGGAGCGAGTGCCACAGCGGCACAGTGTAGGGATCATCGCGGCTGAACTTGCGCAACGCCGCGGGCCAGCTCGAGCGATAGTCCGTGGGCAGCGGCGTGTCGGGGGCGCCGAAGCGATCGACCGCGTCCCAGTCATGCGGGTCGGCGACTACTGCAGGCCACAGCCTGAAACGCGCGGAATCTCCGAAGTAGAGAAAGCCGGTGGCCGCGGGCCCGTTGATCCACTTGTGCAGGCTCGCCGCATAGAAGTCGCAACCCAGCGCCCGCAAATCCACCGCCAGCATGCCCGCAGCCTGCGCGCCATCCACCAGCGTCAGCACGTTGCGTTCGCGCGCCAGCGCACACAGCTCGCGCACGGGCAACACGGTGCCGTCGGTGTGCTGCACGTGACTGAAGCACATTAGGCGGGTGCGCGGCGTGATGGCGGCGCTGAATGCCTCGAGCGCTTGCGCCGGCGCGGGCAGCGGGCTCGGCAGCGGAATCTGGTTGACCTTTAGCGCGCGTCGTTTCGCCTGCAGCAGCCACGGATAAACCGCCGCCGGGTGATCGTGCACGGTGGTGAGGATCTCGTCGCCGGGCGTGAAGTCGAGGCCGGCCGCGACCATGTTGAGCGCTTGCGTGGCGCCGGTGGTGAGCGCGAGATCGTCAACACCCACGCCGAAAAATTGTGCCAGCGCGCCGAGCAGCTGGCGCATGGCCTCGCCGCTGCAGTGCTGACGCACATACGCTTCGCGATCGAGGCTGAGCGCCTCGCGCTGGCGGTATTCCTCGATGAGCACGGCCCGCAAGCTCGGCCCGTAGCTCGCCGTGTCGAGCCAGGTGAGCCCGTTCGCCAGCATCGGCTGGATACGCAACATGGGCCACAACTCTCGCGAGGAGGTCGGAAATTCCTGTGCCTCGGCTTGCGCGAGCCATAACGCGGTGCCTCCGCCGGCGCCTAGCGAACCCATAAAATCACGGCGAGTCAATGACATAGAAGTACCTGGCTGGCGTGCGTCCGGGCCCCTATTTGAACCGGCCCAAAAAGGGCTTGCAAGAACAGACCGATTGGTCTTAAATGGAGCCCATGAGCAAAGGTGAACAAACCCGTCAACGCATCCTCGAGCGCGCCGCGCCGCTGCTCAACCGCCATGGGTTTCACAGCGCCCCGGTGTCCGAAATCATGCGCGTCACGGGCCTGCAGAAGGGCGGTCTCTACAATCACTTCGAGAGCAAGGAAGAGCTGGCGCTCGCGGCCTTCGATCTGCTGATGGAGCGCATCAACCGCAAGGTCCTGGAAGTTCATCGCAGCCATGAGTCACCGCTCGCGCAGTTGATCGCACATGTGCAGCTGATCTCCGCGGGCGGCACCGAGACGGAAGGCGGCTGCCCCATGGCTAATAGCATGGTGGAGAGTGACGACGCCAATCCGGCGTTGCGCGCGCGGGTCGCCAAGGTGCTGGAACAATGGCGCGGCCTCCTCACACACACGGTCGCCAAGGGTATCGTGGCCGGCGAGATCCGCGCGGACGTCAATCCCGATGAAGTCGCCACGCGCGTCATCTGCGGACTCGAGGGCGGCCATTTGTTACGGCATTTCTATGACGAAGGTCGGTATCTCAAACAGATGGGTCAGTTCCTAATGGAATACATCGAGCGCGACCTGCGCATACGCAACTGACGCAATTTTTTTTGCCTTTGTAAAGACCGATCGGTCTGAAGTGAGCGCGACATGAGGACGAACACCAAGTTGATGGCAGCGGCGGCGATCGCGGCATCGTTCAGCATCGCATTCGCCACCGGCGCTGCGGGTTTCTTCGCCGACGACAGCGACTCGATCGTCGTGCGGGCCGACGCACCAGCCGTTTACCAGCAATTGACCGCCCAGATCAGCACCGACTGGCTCACGCCGGTGAGTGCGCGCCGCAGCCTCGAGCAGCGCAACCAGGCGCTCGAGCGGTGGGTGGCAGCGCGCGGAGGCTGGGTGCAGGTCATCGACACCGGCAGCCAGCTCCGCACGCGCGGCGCGCTCGGTGAACGCCTCCAGGCACCCACGGCGCGCTTCGAGCAAACCCTGCTCATTCACGTGCCGCCGCAGCATGCCCCCGAGACCATCGCGCAGGCGCTCGAAGGGATGGACGTCACGGTCGCGTCGATCGACACCCGGCGGGGCGAGGCCGCGGCACGCATCGAATTCTGACCTGGGCTACCGCAACGGCTTGTACGTGAGCCAGTCGGGAAACGCCCAGCCGAAGCGGATCGCGCCGAGCCGTACCGTCACGATCGTGAGCATCGCGAGCCACGCGATCGCGTTTGGGTCGAGCGCTGTGCTGTGCCGCAGTCCGGCGTAGAGCACGCCGCCCAGCAGGATCGGGGTCATGTAGAGCTCGCGACGCATCAGGATGGTGGGCTGGCTGGTCAGCACGTCGCGGATGAGTCCGCCGCCGATTCCCGTGATCACACCCATCACCACCGCGATACCCGGTTCGAAACCCAGGCGCAGCGTCTTGTCGATTGCCAGCACCGTGAAGGGCGCGGTTGCAATGGCGTCGAGATACAGGAACGCGCGCAGGGTCGCGCGAAAACGCCGCTCGAAAAAGAAGGTCGCCATCGCCGCGAGCGCGGCGACGTAGAGATAGCTCGAATCCTCGAGCCAGAAGAGCGGCTCATCGAGCATGAGGTCCCGCAGCGTTCCGCCGCCGACCGCGGTCACCACGCCGATGATCACGAAACTCATCACGTCCATGTTCTGCCGTGCCGCCGCGAGCACGCCGGTGACCGCAAAGACGGCCACTCCCCCGTGCAGCAAAGCGACATCGAGCGTCATGCGCGGACGTCACCGGAATTCATGATGGGGCGATGCACTGCACGCTCATGAGCCGGGTAGTGGCTGCGTGCCCGACGGGCCACCGAGCTTTCGCAGATCGTCGTGCACGTCCAGCCAGCCCACGCGCAGGTCGAAAAACACGTGCGCGGTCGGTTCGCGATCGATGGGCCCTGCGACACTTGCGCGCGCAATGTGGATCTCGCCGGGCCAGCGTTCACCCTCGAAAAACAGCGGACTTCCGCAACGCCCGCAGAAGCCACGACGCGCCGTCGCCGAGGATTGGTGCCATCTGAGCTCGTCATCGCCCGTGACGAGCCTGAAGCTCGCGGAGGGGGCGCCGAACCACGTGACCATGCCCGCGCCGTGCGCGCGCCGGCACATGGTGCAGTGACAATGCGCGCACCACTTGGTGGGCGGAGTCACTTCGAATGTCACCGCGCCGCAGAGACAGGCGCCCCGGATGAGTTGCGAATCCACCATGTGAAATCCTCGTGCACGACCGTCCGTTCGTCACATGGTAGCGCCGCCGTGGCCTCGCGCGCAGCGACCCAGCGTGCGCGTGGACTCGCCTGGGACTTGGCAGCGCACGCGAGAACCGGCATAAGGGGGACCGTGAACTGGCGCCCCAACTTTCGAGCCGCGGCCACTCGGCTCCGCGAGCTCGAAGTTCCCCTCGAACGACTGGCCACGCTGGAAGCCGAATCGGCGCCGGACAAGCCCCTGGCCGAATACCTGATGTTCCTCAAGGAGCTCGCGCGTGCGCCGCTGCGAACGGCCGCACTCGCTCCCAGCAGCGAAGCGCTGGCCGCGTTGATGGTGGCGGAGATCGATCCGCTGCGGGGAGTCGTCGTCGAGCTGGGCCCCGGCACCGGCCGCATCACCGAGGCACTGCTCGCCCGCGGCGTGGCGGAGGAGCGCGTGTTCGTGGTCGAGGCGAATCCGCGTTTCGCGCGCCTGCTCAAGCGGCGCTTTCCGCGCGCGCTGGTGCGGACAGACAAGGCGGAACGGCTGGCGCGTGATCCTTTGCCCTGCGCCGCTGAGATATCCGCAGTTATCAGCGGCCTGCCATTGCCGGCGTTGGGCCCGAACGCGCAGGCGAGGATCCTGCGCGACTGGTACCTGAAACTGCCGCAGGCGCGCGGCTTCTACCAGTTCACCTATGCGCCGGTCTCACCCGTGACGCCGGCGCGCCTGCGCGAATGGGGACTCGAGGGAGTGCGCCTCGGCACCGTCATGCTCAACATGCCCCCGGCGACTGTCTACCGGTTCCGCCGCCGCGAGCAGTCGCGCGCCTGACTCGAGCGCGCCGTGGCGCGCGCTCGGTGCGTTGAAGCCACGAATCCACGCCTCGCACGCTTCCGCCGGCAACGCGGGGCTGTAGCGGAAACCCTGCGCGTAGTCGTAGCCCGCGGCCGTCAGGAACTCGACGTCCCAGTCGGATTCGACACCCTCGGCGATGATCTCGAGGCGGAGCGCGCGCGCCATTTGCGCGGTGGACTGCACGATCACGCGGTCGTCGACCCGTGTGCGCATGTTGCTCACGAAGGACTTGTCGAGCTTGAGCGAGTGCACCGGAAGATCGCGCAGATAGCCGAGCGATGAGAAGCCCGTGCCGAAATCATCCACCGCGATCTGCACGCCGAGCAGGTCGATCTCCTGCACCACGCGCAGCGCCCGCGCCGGGTCGAGCATCATCGCGCTCTCGGTGATCTCGAGCTCGAGGGCGTCCGCGTCGACGCCGCTCGACTCGAGCAGCGCCCGCAGCCGTTGCGGGAATGCGCTGTCCTGGAGAATGCGTGCCGAGAGATTGACGGCGATGCGCACGTTGAGGCCCTGCTGCCGCCAGCGCCGCCCCTGGCTCAGGGCCTCCGCGAGGCTCCACTCCGTGAGCGGGCGGATCAGGTCGGTGGTCTCGGCGAGCGTGACGAACTCCGCGGGACTGATCTCGCCCAGTGTGGGATGCCGCCAGCGCAGCAGCGCCTCGACGCTGCTCACGGTGCCGGCGCGCAGATTGACTTGTGGCTGGTAATGCAGGCGTGTGCTGCTGCTCGCGATCGCCGCGCGCAGCTCGCCGACCATCGCCAGCCTGCGCACGCTGTTCTCATCGTGCGCCGGGTCGTAGTACTCGTAGTGCGTGCCGCGTCGCTTGGCGACGTACATGGCGACGTCCGCATGCCGCAGGAGGGTTTGCGCGTCCTGCGCATCCTGCGGGAAGCGCGCGATGCCGATGCTCACGCCGATTTCGATGGCGAGCGCGCCGATATCCACCGGCGCCGTCAGGCTGTCGATCAGGCGCTGACAGGCTTCCGCTATGGCGCTCATCTCCTCGCGACGCCCCAGCACGACCGTGAACTCGTCGCCGCCGATGCGTGCGATGAAATCGCCCGCGCCGATCGCGTCGCGGAACCGGCGCGCCACTTCCCGCAACACCTGGTCGCCGACGTTGTGACCGAGCGTGTCGTTGACTTCCTTGAAGCGCGACAGGTCGAGCATCAGCAGGGCGACGCAGGACGAGGGGCCCTCCGCCGCGAGCGCCTCCTCGAGGTGCGTGGCCAGAGCGGCCCGATTCGGCAGCAACGTGAGCGAGTCGTGTGTCGCCTGGAATTCGAGCTTGCGTTGCTGCGCCTTGCGTTCGCTGATGTCGCGCACGATCGCGGTGTAGAGCCGCTCGGTCTGAAGCCTCACACGGCTCACCGTGACCTCGACCGGAAAGGCCTCGCCCGCGAGCGGGCGGGCGTCCCACTCCAAGACCACGCCGAGGAGCGACTCCACCGTACGCGGCGGCTCGCCGGCGGCGTTCGCCAGTTGCGGAATGAAGTGGGCGAGAGACGCACCGATCATGGCCTGCGTGCCGCAGCCGAACAGCCGGCCGGCCGCTGGGTTGGCCGTGCGGATGAGGCCGGTCTCGTCGACACACACGATGCAGTCGGAGGAGGACTGGACGATGCTCTTGAGAAGCGCGTCGCGGCGCCTCATGCCGATCGCATAGGCGAGCGCGCGCCAGGTCTGCTCATCGAGCGACTTGAGCGTGACCACCAGGAAGACCGAGCTGGTCGCGAGCGCGAGCGGGATGATCTCGAGCACGAAGCGGTGCGCTGCATGCGCATACACCGACGCGGCCAAGAGGCCCGCGAGCGCGCCCGCCAGGAGTAGCAGATTCCGCCGCCAGGCATGCGCATGCAGGAGCGCGGCACAGAGTGCGGTCCATCCGGCCAGCGCCGCAAAGTACACCCACGAGGGCGGCATGCGCAGGACGCCGGCAGTGACGGACTCGGTCGCGAGCGCCTGCACGACAACGCCCGGCAAGGAGGTGTGAATGGGGACCGGCACCATGTCCCCCAGCTCGATCGCAGTGCCGCCCACGTACACGATCTTGTCCGCGAGGGCTGACGCGGCCACGCGTCCCTGGAGCAGATCGACGTAGGAGACGTAGGCGAACGAGGCGGGTGAAATCGAGTAGTCGATCGTCACATCGGCGGCGGGCGGCAGGGCCGCGCGCGGGTCGATGATGGTCGGCAAGCGTCGGCCGTCGACTTCCCAGGAACTGCGCCACGAGCGCTCGAGGCCGTCGGCGCCCGGCTGCCGATTCACCGAGACGAGCTGCGCATGCGCAGCGAACCGCGCGAGCGGCTGCGTGAGGACCAGCGTGTCGTCCGCGGCGGTGGCGTATTGGACGAAAGCGGGGAGAAGAATGGGTTCGCCATGCCAGCCGCCGAGTGCAGCCTCGAGAAGGGCGTCGTCTTCAGCAGTGGAGACCGAGCTGAAATCGATGTCGAGGAACACGCGCCGCGGCGAGGTCTGGGCGAGCTGCTCGATCACTTGCGCATGCAGGCGTCGCGGCCACGGCCAGTTGCTGAGCTCGGCGAGGCTGCGCGCATCGATACCGACGATGACGATGTCCGAGGCGACTTCATGCCGCAGGAGACGCGCCCGTGCATCGGCGACGTAAACTTCGAGGAAGGCGAGTTGCCCCGCTGCGCGCAGCAGCGCGATGAGCGCGAACACGGCCAGCGCGATGATCCACCAGCCGCGCCTGCGTCCGAGACGCATCAGTTACCTCGCCGGAGCCCACCCAGCAGGCCGCCCAACAATCCTCCGCCGTCGTTATCCGGCGCGGCAGGCTGCGTCGGCGTGGTGTCGTCCGCGCCACCGAGCCCGATATCGAGACCTCCGAGGTCGATGTCGAGGCCAAGACCGCCGCCGCCGAGATCGACGCCGAGATCCACTCCTACGTCAGCGCCGGCGACACTCGTATCGAGGCCGACATCCACGGCTCCTGCCGGCACATCGAGGCCGGCGTCGAGCCCTGCATCCACCGCAGCCGCGCCGAGATCGGCGCCGACATCGACGGCCGCATCGACGCTGCCCGTGCCGAGATCTGCGCCCAGGTCCACTCCGCTGTCGAGGCTCGCGACGCCGAGGTCCACGCCGGCATCGGTGCCGACGTCCACGGTGCCAGAGCCGAGATCAACTGCCGCATCGACACCGGCGTCGACAGCTCGCGCCACCGAGATCGACGCCCGCGTCAGCGCCGACATCGATGGTACCGGAGCCGAGATCCACTGCCGCGTCCACCGCGACGTCGGCAGCAACGGCACCGAGATCGACCTGGGCGTCCGCAGCTACACCAACCTCGCCCTCGGCAAGGCCTACACCAACGTCGACCTGCGCAGCGACGGAATTGCCCACCGTGGCGGTGACTCCCGCATCGAGGGCCCCGTCGCCAGTGTCGAGCGAAACTTCCGCGCTGGCCGCATTCGTATGGACATTGACCTGGGCTGCCCCATCGCCGCCGGGGGCGATTACGCGAATCGTGGGATCGCCCACGACGAGACCGCCGGGGTTATCGATCGAAGGCGGCACGCGCGGCGTTTGTGTTCCGTCGTCGGGCCCGCCGGGTGCCACTGAACGCCTGCCGCTGTCATTGGACGTGGTGGCCGCCGGCTTGCCATTGTCCATGCGCAGCACGCGGATCACCTTGTCGGTGGCGTGGCGGATCGCAATTTCGCCGGCATTCAGATCGACGACGTCGCTGTCGTCCGGCGCACGCACTTCGAGGCGTCCCTCGAACAGCGAGATGGTGGAGCTGTCCTCCTGCACCGCGACGTTGAACTGCGTGCCCTTGATCACGGCCACGAGGTAAGGCGATTCGACGCGGAGCTTGTGGCCCTCGCGCTTGCCGACGTCGTAGAAGGCGTTGCCGCGCGTCTGTATCAGGCGGTCGATGGTGGCGCCGCTGTTCGCGGGCAGCTGGAGCTCGGAATCGGCGGCGATCGAGACCGTGGTGTTTCCCTGTCGCAGGTCGATGGCGCCATCGCGCCCGGTACGAATCGTAGCGGGCAGCTCCACGACGGAGCCCGCCTGCACGGTGCGGGGTGTGCCGCCCATCGACACACGCACGTCGCCTCTCAGGCTCACGATCACGATATCCGCCGCGCCGGGCGACTCGCCCGCAGCCACGGGCAACGCCAGCGCGACGCAGAGCGTCAGCGCGAGAACTCGAAACCAGGTCAGTAACACGTAGCTGTTGTCGTTCGGGGGAACCATGCCCTGATCTCCCCATTAATCAGGAGGTGCAAATCGTACTGACTGTGGAGCCTTCGAAGGTGTGAGGCCGCTCGCAACATGCATTAAGGGCTTTGCTGACAATGTGCGCCGGCCAAATCAGACCACGACGCATGTTCCATAACGCCTCACCGCGCAGTTCCCGCTCGAAGGCGGAGCACGCGGCACTTCACACGCTGGCTGCGGCGCTTGTCATAATCGCGACGGTCAGCGCGCCGGGCGCGCGCGTGCTCGCGGCGGAAAGGCCAGCGCTTACCACCACCGTTATCGAAGGCTCAACGGTCTATTCCCCGGCAGATCTGTTCGCTACTTATCGCGACCAGCTGGGCCAGCCAATCACGCGCGAGGGCGCGCAGGCGATCCTCGCGGCGCTCGCCGAGCAGTACCGCCGCGATGGCTTTGCGCGGCCCGAACTGCGGCTGGACGATTCACTGACCGCGCGCGGCATCCTGCGGATCAACGTGGTCGAGCCGCGCATCACGCGGGTCACGATCACCGGCGCCGTGGGGCGGCACGCGGCAGAGCTCGAACGCATTGGCGCGGGCCTGCGCGAGTCGCAACCCCTGCGCCGCGACGCCGTGCAGGAAGCCATGCGCCAGATGAGAGAGCTGCCCGGGATCACGCTGACGGCGACCACGCGACGCGACGAGACGACGCCCAACGGACACGAGCTCCTCGTGCAGGCGGACTTCGCGCCGCTCGAGGGTGTGGTGCGCATGAACAACCGTGGCACCGAGCAGGTGGGGCGCGAATTCATGCTCGGCCAGGTGGTCGCCAATGGACTGCTGGGCTGGGAAGAGAAGCTCGGCGTGTTCATTTCGGCGGCCGCCGACGTCGACGAGTACCTGGGTGGCGGCGTGTTTCTCGACACGGCGGTCAACGGGCGCGGCACTCGCCTGATGACGATGCTGTTTGCTTCCGAGTCCGCGCCCAACGAGTCGCCCGTCAACCTGACGGACGAGTACGCGCGCGAGCGGGCGGTGGTGCGAATCACGCATCCGCTGCGCTGGGAAGGTGGATGGAGTCTCGGCCTGAGCGCGGCGCTCGAGGCGGAGGACCTCGCTATCGACCGCGAGGGTCTGCAGGTTCGCGACGACCGGCTGCGCATCTTCGAAGCCGGTGGGCGTCTCTCCTGGCACATGGGTGAAGCGACTCAGCTCGCGACCACGCTCGAGCTGCGCCAGGGCCTCGACGCGCTGGGCGCCGGGTTGCAGGCATCCGACCTGGCGAACGACCGGCGTCGCAGCGACTTCCTGCTCGCCCAGCTGCAGGCAAGCAGCTTCACGCGACTGAACGAGGCGTGGTCGTTCCGCATCGATGCCTTCCTCCAGCAGACCGGTTACGTGCTCCCCGACAGCGAGCGCTTCAAGATCGGCGGCGACCGGCTCGGGCGCGGCTTCGAAGTCGCGGAGATCGCCGGTGACCAGGGCGCAGGGGCGAAGCTCGAGCTGCGGCGCGAGCTCACCCCCGCGGGCACGTTCTTCGGCCGTACCTCGGTCTACGGTTTCTACGACATCGGCGCCGCCTGGAAGCAGGATGTGCCGGGGCGCGAATCAGCCGCGACAGCGGGCACGGGTATCGGCATGCAAGGCGCGCGCTTGAACGGCTATCTCGAGGTCGCGAGACCGCTGACGCATCCCGACGTCGAAGGCAAGCGCGACCTCACACTCTTCGCCGAGCTGAGCTTCAAGTTCTGATCAGGGCATCCTGAAGAGGCTTGCGTCGATGTCCGCATTGAGGCGGATATCGCCAATCTCGACCACCTGCACTTCCTTGCCCGTGTCCAGGTCGACCTGCCGATTGCGAAACGGACGCAGCGTTCCAGCCACTTCGCGATAGTCACTCCATGAGGTCTCGAAGTTCTTGCGCGTCGCATCGATATCGGGATGCAGCGCGGTCACGGCGCGATGACGTTCGATGAGGAACGATTGCGGATGCAGGTAGTAGTCGGTGGAGAACCCGTCGTCCAGGATCACTCGTACCACGTAATAGTCGATCGCATCGACGCGCTGCCGTGGCTGCAGCTCGAGGCGATGGCCACGCGCCGGCAGGTCGTGGAGCGAGAGCAGGTTCACCGGCATCTGTGGCCCGTGCCGCAACGCCGCCGTGCCGTCGGCGCTGGCCTCGCTCCCATGCTCGGCGTCGGCGCCCTGCTGCCAGCCATTGGCACCGTCGAAGCCCTCGCTGAAGACCCGCTTGCCCTGATCGTAGATGTCGATGCGCATGCGACCCTCGCGTTCGACGCGATAGTGGCCTTCCACGGCGAAGGTGGGCTCGACGATCCGCAACTTCGCTTCCATGTTGTGTGCGCGATCGAGCGCAGCCCGGCCGCCGCGTGCCTCGGCATGCCGGGCGACAATCTGGTCGAGCGTGAGCTCGCGCGGCGCTCCGCCACAGCCGAGTAGCCACGCCAGGTAAAGGGCCGTGAGCGCCAGTGAAACACCGCCGCGGCGGAAATCCATGGGCAACTGGATGCGCCAGCCCGCGATTTCGTTGCAGGCCCTCAACAGCACCCGGTCGGGCCGCCGCTGTAGCGCCGCTCCTGTTCGCGCAGATAGAACTGGCGCCGATCGAGCGTCGCGCCATCGGGATGGTGTGCGCGGCTGTGTGCCAGGTAGCGGTCGTAGGCGTCATCGCCACTCAGCGCGCGCGCCAAGCGCCAGGTGCGCCGGGGCCACGAGAGCAGTCGACTGATGGCGGATAGCCTGGTCATGGCTGCGGCTCCCTATGCCAGCCGCGTGGGCACGTGCGGAACCTCGGTCGCGACCGCGGGACGCCGGCCACTCAGGTGCAGCGAGCAGCTGCGCAGCATGTCGATCACGATGACCCACACCAGCGCGAGAAAGAACGCGGTGAGCCAGCCGTCGAGTTGCTGGTTGAAAATGAGCTGCGGCGCTACGGCGACACGTTCGGGCGGTAGTGCGCCGGCGGCGAGCTTTGCCGCCAGGTCCTGCGCGGCCGCAAAGAGCCCGATCTTCGGATCGTCACTCGCGATCTTCTGCCAGGCGGCGGTGGTCGTGACGATCACCAGCCAGGCGAGCGGTGCGCCGCTCACCCACGCGTACCTGAGACGGCCGGTGCGCACCAGGATCGCGGTGGCGACCGAGAGCGCGATCGCTGCGAGCAGCTGATTCGCGATCCCGAAGAGCGGCCAGAGGATGTTGATGCCGCCGTTCGGATCGATGACGCCGATATAGAGAAAATAGCCCCAGCCCGCGACCACCAGGGCGCTCGCCAGCACCACGGACGGATACCACGAGCACCGGCCCAACGGCTCCCACACCGCGCCCAGCAGGTCCTGCATGATGAAGCGCGCCACGCGCGTGCCGGCGTCGAGCGTCGTGAGGATGAAGATCGCCTCGAACATGATGGCGAAGTGGTACCACATCGCGAGCAGCCCCTGGCCGAACGCCGAGCCGAAGATGCTCGCCATGCCGACCGCGAGCGACGGCGCGCCACCGGTGCGTGCAAACAAGGTGTGCTCGCCCATCGCGGCCGCGAGCGAGTGCATCTGCTCCGCGGTGACCGGAAATCCCCAGCTGCTGATGGTCGCGACCGCGGTCTGCGGATCCGCGCCCACGACACCCGCCGCGGTGTTGATGGCGAAATAGACGCCCGGATCGAGCACGCAGGCTGCCACCATCGCCATGACGCCGACGAAGGATTCGAGCGCCATCGAGCCGTAGCCCACCAGCGGAATGTCGGTCTCGCGCGCCAGGAGCTTGGGCGTCGTGCCCGAAGCCACGAGCGAGTGAAAGCCCGACACCGCCCCGCAGGCGAGCGTGATGAAGAGGAAGGGAAAGAGCTTGCCGCTGAAGATCGGGCCCGTGCCGTCGATGAAGCGTGTGAACGCCGGCATCTTCACCTCGGGACTCAGGACACAGATCGCGATGGCGAGCAGGAAGACCGTGCCGAGCTTGATGAAGGTCGACAGGTAGTCGCGCGGCGCAAGCAGCAGCCACACCGGCAGGATCGCGGCGACGAGTCCGTACGCGATGACGAAGCCGGTGAGCGCTTTGCCGTCCAGGTTGAACCAGCCGTGCCAGGCCGGGTCGGCATCCACCCAGCGACCCGCCACCACGGCGAACAGCAGCAACGTCACACCGAGCGCCGTGCCTTCGAGCACTCGCCCCGGACGGATCGTGCGCAGGTAGACGCCGACGATGAGCGCGATCGGAATGGTCGCGAACACCGTGAACGTGGACCACGGACTGTTCGTCATGGCCTTGACGACCACGAGCCCGAGGACCGCGATCAGGATGACCGCGATCGTGAGCGTGCCGATGAGCGCCGCCGTGCCGCCGATATGGCCGAGCTCATCGCGCGCCATCTGGCCGAGGCTGCGGCCATCGCGGCGCGTGGAAAAGAACATGATCAACATGTCCTGCACGCAACCGCCCAGCACCGCGCCGACCAGCAGCCAGAGCGTGCCTGGCAGGTAGCCGAATTGTGCGGCGAGCGTCGGCCCGACCAGCGGCCCCGCGCCGGCGATGGCGGCGAAGTGATGTCCGAAGACGATCCAGCGGTGCGTCGGCACGAAATCGCGGCCGTTGTTGAGCCGCTCCGCGGGCGTCGCCCGCGTCGCATCGAGCATGAGCACGCGCGCGGCGATCCAGCCGCAATAGAACCGGTACGCGATCAGGTAGACGCACGCCGCGGCGACCACGAACCACAGCGCATTGATGCTTTCGCCGCGATTGAGGGCGATGCCGCCCAGGGCCGCCGCGCCGGCCACGGCCAGCGTTCCCCAACCCAGCAGTCTCAGTGTCCGATTCATGGCGAACGGCAACCCTCGCGCTGACTACGCGGCATTCTGCACACGCGCATGCGGCCTGCCAACGGCGTTATGACGGGACCAATGACAGGGGATGCGGGTCGAGCGTGCGCGAAGCCGGGCCGAGCCGCGTTTGGCGCGCCGGGCGTGCGGGAATGGCAGCCGGATTGCGCCCGGCAAGCTCATTGCTTGCGGCGGCGACTCGTGAGAACTTCTGGCGAGCACCGCAGACCAACGGTGCCGGTCGCATCATCACGGGCGTTGGGGAGGCCGACATGGCGGTCGAATTCACGATCAACGGGCGGCGCGTGAGCTTTGCGGGCGATGCGACGATGCCGCTTCTCTGGTACCTGCGCGATCACGCGCAGCTCACCGGCACCAAGTTCGGCTGCGGCATCGGCGCCTGTGGTGCCTGCACCGTGCACGTCGACGGCGCCGCGATGCGCTCCTGCATCACGCCGGTGACGGCGATCGCCGGCAAGGCATCACCACCATCGAGGGCCTGGCGCAGGGCGAAACGCTGCACCCGGTGCAGCGCGCCTGGATCGAGGAGGACGTGCCTCAATGCGGCTACTGCCAGGCGGGCCAGATCATGGCGGCGGTCGATCTCCTCAAGCGCACGCCGAACCCGAGCGTCGAGGACATCAACACCATCACCAATCTCTGCCGCTGCGGCACCTACCCGCGCATCCGCAAGGCGATCGCTGCGCGCCGCGACGCTCATGAAAGAGGAGGCGCGGTCATGAACGCGGTGCTGTCGCGACGCACGTTCCTGCAGATCTCTTCGACCGCGCTCGGCGGCCTGCTGGTCGGCGCGCATTGGTCGGCGCGTGCGCAGAGCGCCACGCGGTCCGGTGGAGCTCGGTGCCTTCGTGCGCGTGGAGCCGGACGGACGCATCGTGATCGGCGCGCGCGGCTGCGAAATCGGACAGGGCGTCAAGACCTCGCTGCCCGATGCTGATCGCGGAAGAGCTCGACGTCGCGTGGTCGCAGATCCAGGTGGAACAACTGCCCTATGGCCTGATGGCGAGTCCGGCACCGCCGGGGATCGCCTCGAAGTACGGGCCCAGGGCGCGGGCGGCAGCACCAGCATTCCCGACGGCTTCGAGCCGCTGCGGCAGGCGGGCGCGCAGGCGCGCTGGCTGCTCGTCGCCGCTGCCGCGCAAGAATGGGACGCCGACGCGAGCCAGCTCTCGACGCGCGACGGCTCGCGTGCTGCACCCGGACGGACGCTCGCTCACCTATGCGGAGCTCGCGCCCGCGGCCTCGCGAAGCTCGACGCGCCCAACGATCCCCTGCCCCTCAAGAAGCCGACGGAATTTCGCATCATCGGTCAGCCGGTCGCGCGTGGCGGACGCGCGCGACATCGTCACGGGCCGCGCGCCGTACGGGATCGATGCGCGCCTGCCCAACGCGCTCGTCGCGATGATCGAGCGCTGCCCCGTACTTCGACGGCAGCATCGCGCGCTTCGATGCGACCGCCGCGCGGCGCGTCTCCGGCGTGCGCGACATCGTCGTGATTCCCGGGCCGGGCGCGGACCAGCCGGTCAATCGCGCCCTCGCCGCAGGCATTGCGGTGGTTGCCGACGACACCTGGTCGGCGCGCAAGGGGCGCGAGGCGCTCAAGATCGAGTGGCGTCCGGGACCGCATCGCGAGCGACTCCACCGAGCGAACTCGCGCAGCGTGCGCACGAGGCGGCGCGACGGCCCGGGACTCGTGGCGCGTGCCGATGGCGACTTCGAGCGTGCGCGCGCAGCTCGGCCGCCAAGGTCGTCGAAGCCGAATACACGCAGCCGTTCCTGGCGCACGCGACGCTCGAGCCGATGAACGCTCTCCTCGATCTCAAGGCTGATCGCGCGCTGCTGATCGCGCCGATTCAGAGTCCGGGCGGCGCCTCGCGCATGATCAACTCGCTGACGGGGATTCCGCGACTCAACATCGAAATCCGGCTGGTGCGCTGCGGGTGGCGGATTCGGCCGGCGGCTCGAGAACGATTACGTGGCCGAGGCGGTGCTACGTCGCGCGCGTCGTCAAAGCGCCGGTGCAGCTCCTCTGGACGCGCGAAGATGACCTGCGCAACGACTTCTATCGGCCGTTCGGCGTGCACGCGTTCGCGGCGACGCTCGATGCGCAGGGCAACGTCACGGGCTGGCGGCACCGGGTCGCGGCAACGTCCGCGCAAGTACCGCACCGCGGGTATGGAGGAAGACCTCGGCCTGGGTCGGCTGCGCCGATCCCGACGGTTTTCCCGCCGGCAGCGTCCCGAACTACTGCGTGTGAATTCTCGCCGGTCGAGTTCGGCCTGGCGCGTCGGTTGGTGGCGCGCACCGCTGCCGACGTTCGTGACATTTCCCATCGAATCCTTCATGGACGAGGTCGCGCTGGCGAGCGGCCAGGATCCGCTCGCCCTGCGGCTCAAGCTGCTCGGCGAGTCGCGCGAGCTCGACTATCGCGATCATGGCGGACCGAAATTCCACACCGGCCGCCTCGCCGCGGTGCTTGCGGCGTGCGGCGAGCGCATCGGCTGGGGTCGGTACGCTGCCCAAGGGATCCGGACGCGGCATTGCGGGCCACTTCGTGTTCGGCGGCTACACGGCGCATGCGATGGAAGTCGCGCTGTCACCGTCGGGTGAGCTCGAAATCCGCCGCTGCGTGTGCGTCTCGGACGTCGGCGTGGTCGTCAATCCGCTCGGGCGTCGAGGCGCAGCTTTCCGGGGGCACCATCGATGGCTTGTCGACGGCGCTGCAATCTCGGCATCACGGTCGAGGCCGGGCGCATCGTGCAGAGCAACTTCGCCGACTACCCGCTCATGCGCATGGCGGAGGCGCCCGACGTCGAAGTTGAAATCCTGCGCACCGATTTCAAGCCATCCGGCGCCGGCGAAATGGGCTTGCCGACCGCCATCCCGGCGCTCACCAACGCCATCTACGCGGCTTCGGGCGTGCGCATCCGCGATCTGCCGATCCGCGATCAGCTGCGCAGCTCCGCTGCGGGCTAGCGCGCACTTCGCGGCTCAGGGCGCGGGATAGAACCGCCCGGCGCCCGCGAAGGTGTGCAGGTAATAGTCGTCGAAGAGCGAGCCGTAGCCGACGGGCCGGCCACTTTTCGGCGCGTGCACGAACTGGCCGTTGCCCGCGTAGATGCCGACGTGCGTGACCTGCGAGCCCGACTCCGTGAAGAACACCAGGTCTCCGGGCGTCAGTGCCAGCGCGTCCACCGGCGAGGCGGCGGCCGCTTGTTCAGCCGCGGTGCGTGGGACGCGAATTCCGAGTTGCTCGTGCACGAAGAAGACCAGGCCGCTGCAATCGAACTCGCGCGGGCCGGAGCCGCCATAGCGGTAGGGTGAGCCCACCAGTCCGTTGGCGACCCGCACGATCTCTGCGCCGCGCTCGGAGGCTGGAGCGGGCGCTCGTGGCTGCGACGTAACGGGGACGCGCGTGTTCGCAGGAGGTCGATAGGGCTCCGTGCTGCAACCCCCGGCAAGCAGAGCGAACGTCGCCAATACGACGCTCCAGGACGGTATCAGGGGTGCAGCGGATGCTTTCATGCGGGCCGGGCCACAGAATCCCTCATGAGTGCTGAACGAAAGCTGACCGGCTACGGCACCGACAAGCGCACCGGCTGACGGCGCCGTCCCCACGTGCCGGGCGCGCCGGCAAACACTCCGGGAAGCTGCTCACCGCAGCCCAGGCACTTGCCCTGCGCATCCAGGCGCCAGTCGCCGAGCTCGTACCAGTCGCGCTCGATCAGCAGCGCTCCGCAATTGTGACACCAGGTGCTGCCGCCATCGCGATCGTGCACGTTGCCTGTGTAGACATAGCGCAGTCCGTTGCGCAGCGCGATCTCGCGCGCGCGGGTGAGCGTCGCCGGCGGCGTATGCGGCTTGTCGAGCATCTTCCAGTCGGGGTGAAACGCGGTGAAGTGCAGCGGCACCTCCGGACCCAGCTTCTCCATCACCCACTGCGTGAGTGCCTCGAGCTCGCCGTCCGAGTCGTTCTCGCCGGGGATCAGGAGCGTGGTGATCTCGAACCACACCTGCGTCTCGCGCTTGAGGTACTCGAGCGTCTCGAGCACCGGCTGGAGCTCCCCACCGCAGACCTTGTAATAGAAGCGCTCGGTGAAGCCCTTCAGGTCCACGTTCGCCGCATCCATGTGGCGATAGAACTCGACGCGCGGTTCAGCGCACATGTAGCCCGCAGTGACGGCCACCGAGCGCACGCCAACCTCGCGACAGGCCAGGGCGACGTCGATGGCGTATTCCATGAACACCACGGGATCGTTGTACGTGTAGGCGATGCTCTGGCAACCGAGCGCTTGCGCGCTGCGCGCGAGCTTCGCGGGGCTCGCCTGGTCCGCAAGCGTGTCGACCTCGCGGGACTTGCTGATATCCCAGTTCTGGCAGAACTTGCAGGCGAGATTGCAGCCCGCTGTGCCGAAGGAAAGCACCGAGCTCCCGGGCAGGAAGTGATTCAGCGGTTTCTTCTCGATGGGGTCGATGCAGAATCCGCTCGAGCGCCCGTAGGTCAGGAGCTTGACCTGGCCATCCTGGTGACCGCGCACGAAGCACAATCCGCGCTGGCCGGCGCGCAGCTTGCAGGCACGCGGGCAGACATCGCACTGGATGCGCTCGTCATCCACCCAATGCCAGTAGCGCGTATCGACAGCCGCTTCGTCGAGGACCGGGTCCATTGCTTGCCTGGCGGGGCGGGCGGTTCGATACTCCGCCGGCCATGGCCACCGCCGGCTCAAGCTTACGCGTGCGGCCCGCGGCCGTCTCGGGGCTCTTCTATCCTGGCGAGCCGCGCGAGCTCGAGGAGTGCGTGCGCTCGCTCTTGCGTCACGATGCGGAGCCGCGCGCACGACCCAAGGCCTTGATTGCGCCGCACGCGGGTTACATGTACTCCGGTCCTACAGCCGCTGCGGCGTTTCGGCTCATCGAGAACGCGGCCGGTGCCATCCGGCGAGTCGTCCTCATCGGCCCCAGCCACCGCGTGCCCTTCCGCGGTCTCGCCGTGCCCTCGGTCGATGCCTTTGCGACGCCGCTCGGCCGCTTGCGAGTCGATGCCCTCGCCCGCGAGGCGCTGCTCGACCTCGCTCATGTGCGCATCGCGGATGCCCCGCATGCGGCGGAGCACAGCCTGGAGGTCGAGTTGCCCTTCCTGCAGGTGGCCCTCGGCGAGTTCGACCTGCTGCCGATCGCCGCGGGAGATGCGACACCAGCCGAGGTGGCCGACGCACTCGAGCACGTCTGGGGCGGTTCGGAGACGCTCATCGTGGTGAGCACCGATCTCAGTCACTACCACCCGTACGAGCGTGCGCGCACGATCGATGCCGCCACCAACGAAGCCGTGCTGAAGCTCGCGAGCGATTTCGATGGCGAGCAGGCCTGCGGTTGCATCGGGCTCAATGGCGTGCTGAGTGCGGCGCGACGCCGGCGCATGCGCATCCAGCTGGAAGACCTGCGCAATTCAGCTGACACGGCGGGCGAGCCTGACCGCGTCGTGGGCTACGGCGCCTGGTCCCTCTACGATGTTTGAGCTGGCGGCACGCCGCACCCTCCTCGAAGCCGCGCGCAGTTCGTTGGAAGAGAGCGTGCGCCGGCGCGCCGCGGCACCGTTTCCGGCAGCGTCCTATCCACCCGAGGTCATGGTGTGGCGCAGCTGCTTCGTGACGCTGATGATCGGCGAGCGCCTGCGCGGCTGCTGCGGGCGCCTCGAAGCCGAACGGCCGCTGATCCAGGACGTCTGGCACAACGCCTACGCCGCCGCTTTCAACGATCCGCGTTTCGACCCGGTCGCGCCCGGCGAGCTCGGCCAGCTCCAGATCGAGATCTCCGTGCTCACGCCTCTCGAACCGCTCGACGTGCACTCGACCGATGAGCTGCTCGCCGCGCTGACTCCCGGACAACACGGGCTCGTGCTCGCATCCTGCGGCGAGCGCGTCACCTTCATCCCGCACGTCTGGGAAGGCTTACCGGATGCCGCGGCCTTCGTGCGGGAGCTCAGGCGCAAGGCCGGCTGGCCCGACGCGGGCTGGGAACCCGATCTCGAGGTGTGGCGCTTCGAGGCGGAGTCGATCGCCGCCCAGCACGACTGACTAGGTGCGCCCGCAGGATCTGCTGCTAGAACAGCTGTGCGATCGTTTGCTGAATGTTCTCGGCCGCCGCACGCGGATCAGCGGCATCGCGGATCGGCCGGCCGACGACGATGTAGTCCGCGCCATCCTTGAAAGCCTGCTCGACGGTCACCACGCGTTTCTGATCGTCCGCCGCGCGATTCCCGGCGGGCCGGATGCCGGGTGTGACGATGAACAGGCGCGGATCGACCTGCTGCCGCAGCAGCGCGGCCTCCTGGCCCGAGCAGATGACGCCGTCACATCCGCTCTCGAGCGAGCGCCGCGCGCGGGTGATCACGAGCCTTTCGACATCGACGCCGGTGTCCAGCTCGTCGAGATCGCGGCGGTCGAGACTGGTGAGCACGGTCACCGCCAGGATCTTCACCTCGCCCTTGACCTGGGCGGCGGCTTCCATGATCGACGGATAACCGTGCACGGTCGTGAACGTGACGCCGCGGCCGCGCAGGCCCTTGACCGCGGCGGCGACCGTCGCGGGGATGTCGAAGAACTTGAGGTCGACGAAGATCTTCTTGCCCTGCCCGGTCAGCCACTCCAGCAGTCCGAAATATTCGCCCGCCATGAAGAGCTCGAGACCGATCTTGTAGAAGCGCACGGAATCGCCCAACCGCTCGACCAGCGCGCGTGCGTTGCGCGGCATCCGGCACGTCGAGTGCAAAGATGAGCCGCTCGGTTGCCGGTATCTCGGGATGCGGTGCGGCGCATCGGTTCTAGGTCCTCTCGGCAACGTCGAAGAGCCGCCGATGCTCGAGTATCGCGAAGCGGTCCGTCATGCCGGCGATATAGTCCGCCACCGCGCGCGCCTTGCCCGTCTCGCCATCAGCCCCGGCGAGCTTGAGCGCCGTGGCACTGTGCTCGGGCGGCATCAGGTTGCTGTCGGCCATGAACGCATCGAAGAGCTCGCGCACCATCCGCTTCGCCTTGGTGGTCATGCGCTGCACCTTGTAGTGCTGGTACACGCGAGCGCGCAGGAAGCGCTTGAGTTCCTGGTGCTCCTCGAGAGCTTGCGCGCTGAACCCCACCAGCGGCGCGGATCGGCGGCGCACCTCGTCGCTGCTCGCGGGAGCGGCCTTGGCGAGAGCCGCGCCGGTGGTCGTGACCAGGTCCGTGACGACGAAGTCGATCATGTGCCGCACGACCTCGTACACCAGGCGCCGGCCGTCGAGATCCGGATGCTGTGACTTGACCCGATCGTACTGGCGCCGGAACAGCTGCGCCTCGCGCAGCTCGTCGATCGTGATGAGCCCGGCGCGCAGCCCGTCGTCGACGTCATGGTTGTTGTAGGCGATTTCATCGGCGAGGTTGGCGAGCTGCGCCTCGAGTCCGGGTTGCTCGCGCTTGATGAAGCGCTCCCCCAGCGGTCCCAGCCGCCGCGCGTTGTTCACGGAGCAGTGCTTGAGAATGCCCTCGCGGCACTCGTAAGTCAGGTTGAGCCCGGGGAAATCCGCATAGCGTTCCTCGAGCTCGTCGACCACGCGCAGCGACTGCAGGTTGTGCTCGAAGCCGCCGTGCTCGCGCATGCAGTCGTTGAGCGCGTCCTGCCCGGCGTGTCCGAAGGGCGTGTGCCCGAGATCGTGCGCCAGACAGATGGCCTCGGTCAGCGTTTCGTTGAGCTGCAGCGTGCACGCAATGGTGCGGGCGATCTGCGCCACTTCGAGCGAGTGTGTGATACGCGTGCGGTAGAGATCGCCCTCGTGATTGACGAACACCTGGGTCTTGTAGACCAGCCGCCGGAATGCGCTCGAATGCACGATGCGATCGCGATCGCGCTGGTACTCGCTGCGGAAGCGCGGTGCGGCTTCCTGGTGCACGCGGCCACGCGAGTGTTCGGGGCGCGCGGCGTAGACCGCCAGGACGTCGGGGCTGCTCGCGTCGTTCATGGCCCGAAGGATTCCTTCAACACCGATTGCAGGGCGGCCGCATCGTAATCCTCCGTGAGCTCGGCCGTCCCGAGGCGCTTCAGCAGCACCAGGCGGATGTGTCCATCGCGGGTCTTCTTGTCCATCGTCATGTGTTCAAGCGCCCGCGCACTGCCGATCGCCGGCGGCTTGAGCGGCAGTCCCGCGCGTTGCAGCAGCGTGCGTATGCGCTCGACATCCGCCGCTGTCAGCCACCCGAGCCTCGCCGACAAGGTGGCGGCGACCAGCATGCCGGCTCCGACAGCCTCGCCGTGCAGCCACTCTGCGTACCCGGTCGCCGCTTCGATCGCGTGACCGAAGGTATGGCCGAGATTGAGCACCGCCCGCAGTCCCTGCTCCCGTTCGTCTTTTGCCACGATCCCGGCCTTGATCTCGCACGAGCGCCGGATCGCGTGCTCGAGCGCCGCCGGGTCACGCTGCAACAGGGCATCGAGATGGGCTTCCAGCCACTCCAGGAAGCTGACATCGCTGATCAGCCCGTACTTGATCACCTCGGCCAGCCCCGCGCGCAGCTCGCGCTCGGGCAGAGTTCTCAGCGTGGCCGTATCGGAAATGACGCAACGCGGCTGATGGAAGGCACCGATGAGGTTCTTGCCTGCCTCGTGGTTCACGCCTGTCTTGCCACCCACTGCGGAGTCCACCTGGGCCAGCAGCGTGGTCGGCATCTGCACGTAGGCGATGCCGCGCTGATAGCAGGCCGCGGCAAACCCGGCGATGTCGCCGATGACTCCGCCACCCAGCGCGAGGATGGCGCCGTCACGGCCGATACGCGCTGCGACCAGCGCGTCGAGGAGCCGGGTGAAGGTGGGAAGGCTCTTGAACCGCTCGCCGTCGGGCAGGGTCTCGATGGCGACCTGGGAGCCGGTCAGCCCCCGTCGCAACGTCTCGAGATGCAACGCCGCGACGGTGGCGTTGGTGACCACCAGCAGCCGCCGGGCATCCAGCTGGCGCGAGAGCAGCTCACGCTCCGCCAGCAGACCTTCGCCGATGAAGATCGGGTAACTGCGCGTACCGAGTTCGATGCTGAGTTGCTGCACGGCCGCGCGAAGTATAAGCGGTGACGGCTCAGGGTTGCGGACCCTGGCGCTCGCGCAGCAGGCGATGGACATCCTCGGCCACGGCCTGCACGCGGCGGCCGTCGGTCGACACCGTCAGGTCCGCGATCTCCGCGTACAGGGGTTCGCGCTCGAGCATCAGGGCATCGAGTTTGTCGCGCGGATCGGTGTCGAGCAGGAGCGGCCGGTGGCGGCTGTGACGCGTGCGCTCCATCTGTTGGTAGACCGAGGTCTTGAGATAGACGACGCAGCCCCGCTCGGCGAGCACCCGCCGGTTGTCGGGGTGCAACACCGCACCCCCGCCGGTCGCAAGCACCATGTCCTCAAGGCGGGTGAGCTGCTCGATGACGTCGCGTTCGCGCACGCGAAAGCCCGCCTCGCCCTCTTTCTCGAAGATGAACGCGATGTCGACGCCGGTGCGGGTCTCGATCTCGGCGTCGCTGTCGTAGAACGTGAGCTTGAGCGCACGCGCGAGGTGCTTGCCGACAGCCGTCTTGCCCGATCCCATCGGGCCGATCAGGAAGATGTTGGCTTTCGAGAGCATGAAATGCACGCGGCCGCATGAAGCGGCCGCGTGGGATTAGACCTCTTTCCGAGGCTTCAGTACAGGTTGGCGCCCTCGCGCAGGATCCTGGGCGTAATGAAGATCAACAACTCGTCCTTGTTGTTGGTCTTGCTCTTGTTCTTGAACAGGATCCCGAGGCCCGGGATGTCGCCCAGCCAGGGTACCTTGGTCTCGGTCTCCCGGTACTCAGTCTCCATGATGCCGCCCAGCACGACCGTCTGCCCGTCGTTCACGAGCACCTGGGTGACGATCTCGCGCGTGTCGATGGAGGGCACGTTCACGCCCAGCGAGGTCACGATGACCGCACCGACGCTGTCCTTGTTGACCGTGAGATCCATGATGATGCGGTTGTCAGGCGTGATCTGCGGCGTCACGCGCAAGGCGAGCACCGCCTTCTTGAACTGGATGGTCGTGGCACCGCTCGAGGAGGCTTCCTGGTATGGGATTTCCACGCCCTGCTCGATCACCGCTTCACGCTGGTTGGCGGTGACGACGCGCGGTGCCGAGACGATCTCGCCGCGACCTTCGGCCTGCGCAGCGCTCAGCTCCAGGTCCACGATGTAATCCGAATCGAGCAGCGTCATCGCGATGCGCCCGGCCGGATTCGCGATCGGGAGGTTCACCATGTAGCGATCGTTCGGATCCGGCAGCGCGAAGGCCGGCGGTACCGGTACGCCCGGGCCCTCGATCGGGAACGGCGGCTTGGGCGGCACGATGATCACGTCATCGTCTTCGCGGACGAACGGAGTAGCGCCGAGGATGCCGCCGCCATCCGACCCGCCGGTATCGAGCGCAACGGTGGTGCCGAAGCGCACGCCGAGGTTGCGGCTGAAATCATCGTTGACGATGACGATACGCGCCTCGATGAGCACCTGGCGGATCGGGATATCGAGCGTCGTGACCAGGCGGCGAATGTCCTGCAGCCGGTCAGCCGTGTCCTGGATGAGCAGCGTGTTGGTGCGCTCGTCGATGGTCACGCTGCCACGCGCCGACAGGAGTGAGTTCTCGCCCGAGGACTTGATAAGCCCCGCGAGGTCGGAGGCTTTTGCGTAGTTGACCTGCAGGTACTCCGTGCGCAGCGGCGCGAGCTCCTGGATGTCCTTGCGCGCGGCCAGCTCGGCCTTCTCGCGCGCCGCGAGCTCCTCGGTGGGCGCGACGATGATGACGTTGTCCTGGCGACGCTTGTCGAGCCCCTTGGTGCGCAGGACGATGTCGAGCGCCTGGTCCCACGGGACGTTCTGCAGACGCAGCGTCACGTTGCCCTGCACGGAATCGCTCACCACGATGTTCTGACCGCTGGTGTCCGCAAGCAGCTGCAGGACCGCGCGTGTCTCGATGTCCTGGAAATTGAGCGTCAGACGCTCACCGGTGTATTCCTTCTTGTCGTCGAGGGCGGCCGCGGAGCGGACCACCGGCTTTATCTCCACCGCGTACGTGTTGTCCGACTGGTAGGCAAGCTGCTCGAAATCCCCGCCCGCGGAGATGACGAGGCGGGTGCTGTCACCGACCTTGAGCGCATCGACCGTTGAGACCGGGGTAGCAAAGTCAGTGACGTCGTAGCGACGCATCAGGTCGCGCGGCAGGTCTGCGCCGGCAAAGTCCACGACCACCTGGGTGCCCTGCTGGCGCAGGTTGACCGGCGTGCGCGGGTCGCTCAGCTCGACGATCAGGCGGCCCGTGCCATCACTGCCGCGGCGGAAATCAATCGAGCGGACGCTACGCGGACCGCTGCTGGACGCGGCGGCACGTGGTGCGCCTGCGCCCGAGGAGGGTGCCGCGGTCGTGCCCGCTTGCGCCTGCTGCGTCCCGCCGATGTTGACCAGGATGCTGTTGCCATCCACGCGTGTCTGATACGGCATCAACTGGTCGAGGTTGAGGACGAGCCGGGTGCGCCCGCCGGCTTCTGCCGCGAGAATCGTGTCGACACCGCCGGAATTCACGTCGATGCGCCGGGATTCGAGCGCGAGCGCCGTGTTGGGCAGATCGAGCGCGATGCGCGCCGGCCGGTCGATGGTGAAGCTCAGTGGCTCCGGTGCCGGCCCGTTGAGCCGCAGCCGCAACTGCAGTTGCTGCCCGGGCAGCGTCTGCACGTCGATGGCCTCGAGCTTCAAGCCCTCGGCAGGCTGTGCCGGCGCAAGACCCGGCAGCGCTGCAGCCAGTAGAACCAGGCACGCGGCGCGCGAGGCGACTCGCATTCGCGCACACCATGCCAGCCAAAGACCGTTCATCCCATTCATTCTGTGCTCTCCCATCGAGATCAATCTGTCAGGCCGATAGCGGCGGGCCTCTCCATGTACCCACCCATGCCGTCCGGAACGATCTCGAGCAACGTGATCTTGGAATCCGAGATCGCAGTGATCTTGCCGTCGTTCTGACCCATGTACTGGCCGGGCAGAACGCGATGCACCAGTCCGTCCTTCGTCTGCACGAGGCCGTACGCGCGGCCCGAGAGCTTGAGGGTGCCCACCATGCTCAGCGTGTCGAGTGAAAACTGCTCGAGGAACTCGCGATTGCGCTTGGAGTCGGGACGCACGCCGGTCGGGCCCGCGGGCGACATGATCGAGAACGGCGAGCGCTGCTCGGCGGCGTTATAGGCGAACGTCTCGTACGGTTTCACCTCGGGCAGCGGCTCGATACGTCCGCCGGGACGCTTCTTGACCTGAGCGATCCATTCCTCGAGATCGTCCTGTTCGCTCGAGCAGCCGCTCAGGGCCGCCATGCCAAGCAGTCCCAGGGCTCCGAGCACAATGATCCTGATCGAGTCACGCATGCCTGTGCTTCCGGTTTCGTTGCTCATGCACGCTGTCCAGGCTTGGCGGGAGGCTTGGGCCGTTTCGGACCAGGCTTTTCCTTGGCGCCTTTCGGGCCGGTAGCCGCATCGCCCTTGTCCTCGTCCTCTTCGAGATAGCGATAGGTCTTGGCGGTCACGTCGAGCTGCAGCTCGTCGAGGCCGTTCGCATCCTTGTTCAGAGGCTTGATCTCGATGTTGTGCAGCGTGACGATCCGGGGCAGCGCTGCAATGCCGCTCACAAAGCCACCGAGCTCGTGATAGCTGCCGGTGAGACGGATCTTGATCGGCAACTCGGCGTAGAACTCGCGGCGCACTTCGTTGGCGGGCTGGAACAGCTTCTCTTCGAGACCCGCGGCCAGGCCGGTCTGCGAGATGTCGACCAGCAGGCTCGGCACCTCGGTCTTGCCCGGCAACTGCCTGAGCATCGCGCCGAAGGAGCGCTCCATTTCCCGCAACTGTTCCTTGTAGGCCTCCAGGTTGGCAGCCTTCTTCTGCTTCTGCTCGAAGGTCTGCCTGAGCTCCTGCTCTTCCTGTTGCGCGCGCAACAGCACCGGGCGCTTGCTCGTCCACACGAAGTAGTAGGACGCGCCCACCGCCACGATCACGAAGATGATGGCGATCAGCCCCATGCGGAACACGAGCGGCCAGCGGCCGACGTCGCGACGATCGAGTGTCCGCAGTTGTTCGAGGAAGGTCACGGCTGCACCTCTTCCTCGCCGGGCAACGTGACGCCGACCTGGTTGGCGAACAACGTGAATTCACTGCCGAGCACCGAGTCCTTCTTGGTCTCGACCACCTCGAGCTCGGGATTGTCCATCCAGTCCGAGGAGTCGATGTTGCGCATGAAGGAGGACACGCGCGTGCTCGACTGCGCCATGCCCTTCAGCTCGAGGCGCTTTTCATTCTGCTTGACCAGGGTCAGAAACACTCCGTCCGGAAGCGTGCGCACCAGCTGGTCGAAGAGGTGCACCACCTCGGGACGCGAGCGCTGCAGCGTCTGGATGATGTCCATGCGGGCGCGCATGCGCTCGCGCTGCGTCTCCAGGCCCAGGATCTCGGTGATCTGCTTGTCGAGTCCGGTGATCTCCGTCTTCAGGAGCTCGTTCTTGCGGTTCTGCGCGGAAATCTGCCCGCTCATCACCAGGTTGAGGATGAGCATGACGCCCACCGCAGCGCCCACCGCACCCATGGCCCAGACGGCGAAATCACGCTGGTTCTTCTTGCGGCGATCGGCACGCCACGGAAGCAGGTTAATTCTTGGCATCAGTCGAAGCTCCGCAATGCAAGGCCGCAGGCCGTCAGCAGCGCGGTGGCGTCTTTCTTCACCGCCTGCGCCTTGGCCCTCGAGGACAACTTCATCTGTCCGAGCGGGTCGCCGCGCTCCGCCGGAATGCCGACGCGGCTGGCGATCACGTCATCGACGCCCACGATGTTCGCGCAGCCGCCGCACACCAGGATCTTCTCCGGCTGTTCGCGACCGCTGCCCGAGGCGAGATAGAACTGCAACGAGCGGCTCACCTGCTGGGTCATGTCGTCGATGAACGGATCCAGGACCTCTGGCTGGTAGTTGCTCGGCAGGCCGCCTTCCTTCTTGGCGCGGCCCGCTTCCTCCATGCTCAGCCCGTAGGTGCGCATGATTTCCTCGGTCAGCTGCTGGCCGCCGAAGGCGAAATCGCGCGTGTAGATGACCTTGAGATCCTTGAGCACGCTGAAGGTGGTGCTGCTCGCGCCGAAATCGATGACCGCGATGGTGCGGTCGATGCCACCGTCGGGCATCTGGTGGGTGAGCAGCTTGCAGGCGTTCTCGAGCGCGAACGCCTCGACGTCGACCAGCCGCGCGGCGAGCCCGGCGGCCTGCACGGCTGCCTGGCGCTGCTCGACGTTCTCGGTGCGCGTCGCAACCAGCAGAACGTCGATCATCTCGGGATCTTTCTCCGACGGACCGATGCGCTGGAAGTCGTAGCTCACTTCCTCCATCGGAAATGGAATGTACTGGTCGGCCTGCAGCTCAACCTGGCCTTCGAGGTCGGTCTCGTTGAGGTTCTTCGGCATCTGGATCACTTTGGTGATCGCAGCATCGCCGCTGATCGCCACCGCCGCTTCACGGCTCTTGGCGCCGGAACGCTTCACGGCGCGGCGGATGGCCTCACCAACGGCTTCCGCATCGACGATCGCCTTTTCGTTGATCGCGTTGTGCGGTGTGGGCTCGGCCGCGTACGACTCGACCCGGTATTGCCCGCCGGCCATGCTGAGCTCGATCAGCTTGACCGACGAGGTCGTTATGTCTAGGCCCAGGAGTGGGCGATATTTCGGACCAAAGAGCACAGTTTTTCCCTTTGATATGAACGACTTAACTGGCTAAACGCAGATCCGCGCCAAAAAAGCGGGCCAAGTTATAACAGTGAAGTGTTAAATCGAGCGTGACTTGGTTACCAAATCCGCGACGCCACCCGGTCGACGGGAAGCCACTGCCCCCTGCGGAAAAATGCAACATAAGCCTCGGCGCCGTTAGGACGCGCAGCTCGCGGATCAGGAAGGCACAGCCCAAGCAGCATTCTTGTTACTGGAGGGAACGTCTCGCTGCTGAACTTGCCCAGCAGAATGCTTTAACGTTTCCGTCCGGCAACCCCGCTGTCATAGGCTTTCATCCCTTAGACCGGAGGCTTTGCGTCCCCACCTTTCGGTGAGTTTGCCCTGTACCCCTCAGCTAATATGCATAAACCACTTCGCTGAAGCAAGAACTTAGGGTTTGTTCCTGTGAATCAACGTTACGTCAGAACGGCCGTTCTCACCCTCGTCTCCGTGCTCTTGCTGGCAGGCGCGATCGGCTATGCCGCGCTCTGCACCTACGTGTACCTGGCGCCGGCCTTGCCGGACGTCGACACGCTGCGCGACATGCGCCTGCAGGTGCCTTTGCGGGTCTATAGCCGCGACGGTCGCGTCATCGCCCAGATCGGCGAGTACCGCCGCATCCCGGTTTCATACGAGGACATCCCCGAGCGCCTGCAGCAGGCGTTCCTCGCCGCCGAGGACGATCGCTTCTTCAGCCATCACGGCGTCGACTACGCCGGGCTGATGCGCGCCACCATGATCAACCTCGTGTCCGGGCAGCCGAGCCAGGGCGGCGGCACCATCACGATGCAGCTGGCGCGCAACATGTTTCTCACGCCCGAACGGCGCTTCGATCGCAAGCTGAAGGAAATCTTCCTGTCGTTCCGCATCGAGAGCGAATTCAGCAAGCAGGAGATCCTGACGCTCTATCTCAACAAGATTTTCCTGGGCCAGCGGGCCTACGGTGCGGGCGCCGCTGCCGAGGTCTACTTCGGCAAGACGCTCGGCGACCTCACGCTCGCGGAGACTGCGACCATCGCGGGCCTGCCACGCGCCCCTTCGCTCGACAATCCCGTCACCAGCACCGAGCGCGCGAAAGCGCGCCGCGCCTACGTGCTGCGCCGCATGCTCGAGACCGACCAGATCGACGCCGCCGAGCTCAAGGAGGCCCTCGACGTACCGATGGCCTCGCGCCTGCACGGGCCGAGAGTCGAAGTGGAGGCGCCTTACATCGGCGAGATGGCGCGCAGCGACGCGATGACGCGCTTCGGTGAAACGGTCTACACGGCGGGTTACAAGGTCGTGACGACCATCGACAGCCGCCTGCAGCAGGCGGCCAACGGCGCGCTGCGGGTCGGCCTGATGGAGTACGACCGCCGCCACGGCTATCGCGGCCCGCTCGCGCATATCGATATCCAACCCGGTCAAGCGCCGGCAGAACTCCTCGCAGCGCTCGAACAGCAACCGTCGATCAACGTGCTCGAGCCTGCTCTCGTCACCGAGGTCGCTGAGAAAGCCGCGACCGTTCTCTTGCGTGACGGCAACTCAACGATGCTCGATTGGACCGGGCTCTCGTGGGCGCGGCGGGCGCTTGAAGACAGTGTCGGCCCGGAACCCAAGCGCGCCGCGGACGTGGTGAAGCCCGGTGATGTGGTCTACGTGATTCGCACGGGCACGACCGCGCAGCTCGCCCAGCCTCCGGTCGCGCAAGGCGCGCTCGTCGCCCTCGATCCCGAGGACGGTGCGGTCACCGCGCTCAACGGCGGATTCGATTTCTTCGTCAGCAAGTTCAACCGCGTGATCCAGGCGCGTCGCCAGCCGGGCTCAGCGTTCAAACCGTTCGTGTATTCGGCGGCGCTCGAAAACGGCTTCACGCCGGCGAGCGTGGTGCTCGATGCGCCGGTGGTCTTCGAGGACGACGCGACCGAGGACACCTGGCGGCCGGAGAACGCCACCGGGCAGTTCTATGGCCCGACTCGCCTGCGCGAGGCGCTGGTGCGCTCGCGCAACCTGGTTTCGGTACGCCTGATGCGCGCGATGGGCACGGCGTACACCACCGACTACCTGACCCGGTTCGGTTTCGAGCGTGCCGATCTGCCGGATGACCTGACCCTCGCTCTCGGAAGCCTGCAGGTCACCCCGGCCGAGCTCGCCGCCGGGTTCGCCACGTTCGCCAATGGCGGCTTTCGCGTGCAACCGTACTATCTCGAGCGCATCGAGGACGCCGCCGGCACCATCGTCTATCAGAGCAAGCCCGCGATCGTGTGCGGCGACTGCGAGACGCTCGGCGTCGGCGCGCGGCTGCCGGAGCTAGGTGGCGACCTGGATGCACAGATCTCCGCCTTCGATGCCGTGCGCGGCGGCCGCGGCTACCTGCCCGCGGCCCAGGTCGCGCCGCGCGCCATCAGCCAGCAGAACGCCTACTTGCTCGCCGACATGATGGGTGACGTGGTCCGCCGCGGCACCGCGAAGCGTGCGCTGGTGCTCAAGCGTAACGACATCGCGGGCAAGACGGGCACCAGCAACGATCATCACGATGCCTGGTTCTGCGGCTTCAACAGCCGCTTGGTGGCGGCGGCATGGGTCGGCTTCGATCAGGAGGCCTCGCTCGGCGCGGGCGAGGAAGGCGGGCGCACGGCTGTGCCGATCTGGATACACTTCATGCGCGAGGCGCTGCGCGGCACGAGCGAAGCGCCCGTGACAGCCCCCGAGGGACTCGTGACGGTGAAGATTTCGCCCGCCACTGGTTTGCTGGCCAGCGCCGATGACCCGGCGGCCGTCTTCGAAACGTTCATCGAGGGCCACCTGCCGGAATCCGGTGATCCCTTCGGCAGTAGCACGGACGCGAGTCGCGATCGATCCGCGGATACCGATGAACCGCTCTTCTGACCGGACTCCAGCATGAAACCCACCAGTCGGGGCGAGGAACTGCGGCGCGCGATCGCGCAGGAAGCCGCACGCATCATGAGCGAGCATGGCATCGACGACTACCTGCTCGCCAAGCGCAAGGCGGCGGAGCGCCTGGGCGCAACCGATGCCTCGCTCCTTCCCAAGAACACCGAGATCGAGGCGGCGCTCGCCGAGTATCACCGGCTGTTCGCGGCCGACACGCACCTGCGTTCGTTGCGTGAACAACGTCTCGCCGCCCTCACCGCCATGCAGCTGCTGCAGGAGTTCGAGCCGCGACTCGTGGGCCCGGTGCTCGCGGGCACCGCCACCGAGCACGCGGATGTCGACCTGCACCTGTTCGCGGATCGCGCCGAGGCCGTGATGATCAAGCTCCTGGATGCCGGCATCCGCCACGAGCTCGCCGAACGGCGCGTCAAGATGTTCACCGACCGCACCATCAATATGCCCGCGGTGCGTTTCGAAGCCGGCCAGCACGTCATCGACGCGACGGTGTTTCCGCTCGACGGCATTCGCCAGGCGCCCTTCAGTCCGGTGGATGGCCGCCCGATGCGGCGGGCGGGCGCGACCGAGCTCCGGTCACTCCTCGAAGAAGGCGAGGCTTAGCTCGAGATCGCAGGGCAGCCCGGACCTGTCCCGGTCAAAACGAGACATCCCACTGTACTCGCGTTCGCCAGGTGGTTTCCTCGCCGCCTGGTTCGTCGAAATCGAGCCGCGCGTAGTCCACCGTCAGCTTGTTGCGGTGTCCCTTGAAGAACCAGTTCGCGGCTACGGTGTATTCGTCGCGCCGGTCGTTGGATTCATCAGTGTCAGGATCGACGAGGGCGTAGCGAAATCCCAGCTCGAGCGGTTGGGGCCAGCTGGGCCAGGCGGCGCTCGGAAAATAGCTGGCCTGCGCATAGAACCCCTCGAGCCGCGTTTGGCCGCCGGCCACGCGATCGTCGATGTCCTTGCGATGCCACTCCTGCTGCCAGGCGAAGCCGCGCCATTGCAAGGCGGTTTCGACGACCCACTGCTCGATTTCGTATTGATCGACCTCACCGGGCTCGAACCCCGCGAGCTCGCCGCCGCCGTCCGATGAAAAGCGCGTATAGCGGCTGCGATTGCGCAAGGCGGCCACCGCCACCGATCCCGCGGGCTCTGGACGACGATTCAGATCGCTTTGGGAGAACTCGAGGACGCGGCCGAACGGATTCCACTGCAGCCGCGCCATGTACATCAATTCGCCGCCGTCGTTCCAGCTGCCGCGCCCGCTTCCGCCCAGCACGCCGGTCCACCAGCTGAAATCTGCGGCTGAGGCAGCACCCCGGGCCCGGCCGAAGAGCATGGCGCCCTGCTGACGATCGATGGTGAACTCGCGGTTCACGATGGAGCGATCGACGAAGGACTGCGTGCCTGAGGAGTCGCGTCGTTCGCGGTTGTATTCCGGCTTCCATTGGCCCACCCGGAAGCCGAGCGCATCGCTCCTCTCATAGCTCACGCGCAGGTCGAGCAGCACCGGACCGTCGAGCTCGGTTTCTGTATACAGCGTCAGCGATTCGGAGCCGAGCTGCGCGTCCATCTTGAAGCGCGAGCGATTGAGGTCGAAGTCGCTTTCCGTCTGGTCCTCGGCATCCTGCGCATTCAGCGGCTCATCGAAGGGATCGCTGTACCTGAACTGCAGGCGAATCTCCGGCTCGAAGATCCAGCCGCCGCCGGGTGAAGTGATCTCGAGGCCCTTGCTCTCGTACTTGGCCTGCCAGCCTGCGTCCGCATCGCTGTTGCCCGCAGGCGCTTCAGCGTCCGCCTGCGCTCCGCACCATGCGGCAGAGACGAGCAGCGCCATACCGACCGATGCCGGACCCACAACATGCCCATGCCGTCCGCGACGCGTGCTGTCAGGTGGGTGCACGCCGCGCCCAGTAGAGATAGAACGGCAACCCGATCGCCATCATCACCAGCCCGTTCAACGCCTGCCGCGGAGTGGCGATCAGGGCGCTGACCAGCATCGCCGCCGTCACCACCAGGAACAGCAGCGGAACCACGGGATATCCCCAGGCACGATAGGGTCTTTCCGCATCGGGCATGGTGCGCCGGAAGACAAACACGGTTGCCGTCGCCAGCCCATAGAAGAGCCACGACGCGAAGATGACCGAGTCGGTGAGCGTATCGAATGTGCCGGAGAGCGCGAGCACGCTGGCCCAGGCGGCCTGCACCAGCAGCGCGTTCACCGGCAAGTGCGAGCGCGGTGACAACTGCGCCAGCCGGCGGAAGAACAATCCGTCGCGCGCCATGGCGAACGGTATGCGTGAGTTCGCCAGTACGGAGGCGTGCAGTGCGCCGATGGTGGAGATCGCGAGCGCCACCGCCATCAGCGTAACGGCCCCCGGACCCATGAAAGTCTTCAGGACTTCCGTCGCCACCGAGGAGTTGGGCGAAACGCTCGCGACCTGTGTCGGCGTCAGCACAAAGAAGTACCCGACGTTCGCCAACAGGTACAGCAGGATGACGATCAGCGTTCCGGCGAAGAAGGCGCGCGGAATGTTGCGGCTCGGCTCGCGGATCTCACCGCTCATCGCGGTCACGTTGTTCCATCCGTCATAAGCCCACAGTGCGCCGAGCATCGCCGCGCCGAATCCCGCGATGCCGCCCATCGCGCTCGCGCTGACGCCATCGCAGCTGGCGCCCGGGGCGCTCAGTCCCAGGTGCGACCAGTCGCCCTGGCCAAGGAGCAGCGCGGCCGCGCCGACGGCGAGCACCATCAGCAGCTTGATGACCGTGAGGATCACGGCAGCGTTGCCGCCGACCGCGAGCGAAATGCAGTTCAGGATCGTGATGAGCCAGATGGCGGCCAGCGCCACGATCGTGAGCGATCCGATCCGCCAGGTCGTGCCCATGAGATCGAACTCGAGGCTCAACGCCTCGAGCGCGCCGCCGAACGCGACGTTCATGAAGATGGCAAAGCCGACCGCGAGCGCCGCTTGCGATCCGCAGCGGGCCACAGTGAAGAACGTCCAGCCGTAGAGAAACCCTGTGAAGCGTCCATACGCCCGGCGCAGGAACACGTATTCCCCGCCCGCCTCCGGATGGAGTGAGGCGACTTCGGCATAGGACAAGGTGCCGGCCAGCGTCAGCAGCCCCGCTGCCAGCCACACGAGCAGCACCGTTTCGGCGTCACCGACATTGCAGGTCATGACGCGTGTCTTGAGGAAGATGCCCGTGCCGATGACGTTGGCGACGTTCACCGAGATGGCGGCGTAGAGACCGAGCCCGCGTGTGAGCTCGGGTCGCGCCTGGGAGACTATGGATGGCGAGCGCGGCGGTGCACTAGGCTGCATTGGCAGGCAGCGTGCCGTTATCGCAGCAGTCGCGCAACCGGGGAGGCGAGCGCTTCAGCGCTTCTTGATTTCGACGTAGTCGCGCCGGGTCGGACCCGTGTAGAGCTGGCGTGGCCGGCCGATGCGCATGGTGGGATCCGAGATCATCTCCTGCCAGTGTGCTACCCAGCCGACAGTGCGCGCGATCGCGAACATCACGGTGAACATGGAGCGCGGTATGCCGAGCGCGCTGTAGATGATCCCGGAATAGAAATCGACGTTCGGATAGAGCTTGCGCGACACGAAATACTCGTCCTTGAGCGCGATCTCCTCGAGCCGCAGCGCCAGCTCGAACAGCGGGTTGTCGGAGCGGCCCATCTGCGCGAGCAGCTTGTGGCACATGGCGCGGATGATCTTGGCGCGCGGGTCGAAGTTCTTGTACACCCGGTGCCCGAAGCCCATCAGGCGGAAGTTGCTCGACTTGTCCTTGGCGAGCGCCACGAACTTCGGGATGTTCTCGGCGGTGCCGATCTCCTCGAGCATCGCGAGCACCGCTTCGTTGGCGCCGCCATGGGCGGGTCCCCAGAGCGCGGAGATGCCGGCGGAAATCGCCGCGTAAGGATTGGCGCCGGTGCTGCCGGCGAGCCGCACCGTCGAGGTGCTGGCGTTCTGCTCGTGGTCGGCGTGCAGCACGAACAACAGGTCGAGCGCCTGCGCTGCGATCGGATCGATGCGGTAGGCCTCGCACGGCACGGCGAAGAACATGTGAAGCAGGTTCGCGCCGTAGTCGAGATCGTTGCGCGGATAGATGAAAGGCTGCCCCAGCGAATGCTTGTAGGCCGCGGCGGCGATGGTCGGAATCTTGGCGATAATGCGGTGCGCGAAGATCTCGCGGTGGCGCGCGTTATTGATGTCCATCGAGTCGTGATAGAACGCCGACATCGAGGCCACCACCGCCGACACCATCGCCATCGGGTGCGCGTTGGACTGAAAGCCGTTGAAGAAGCGCAGCAGCGCCTCGTTGATCATGGTGTGGTAGCAGATCGAGTGCGTAAACTCGGTCAGCTGCTTCTGCGAGGGCAGATCGCCATTCAGCAGCAGGTAGGCGACCTCGATGAAGCTGCTGCGCTCGGCCAGCTGCTCGACCGGGTAGCCCCGATACAGCAGCACGCCCTGCTCGCCGTCGATGAATGTGATGCGGCTCTCGCAGCTCGCGGTCGCCATGAACCCCGGATCGAACGTGAACACGTCCTGATCCTTGGGAAGCGTCGCGATGCTCACCACGTCCTGACCCAGCGTGCCGGAAAGCACCGGCAGCTCCGATTTCTTGCCGGACGCGGGATCGATGAGCTCGAATTTCTTGCCGCTCATGGCTCGTGGTCCAAAGATGGCATGCAGCCTGACACGGTGGCCGCGACCAGACAAGGCGCGCACGCCGCGCCTCGCGCAGGCGCGCGAGCGCCAGGCGAAGCAACGGAATTAGTCGACGACCTTGACGAGGCTGACCCGGTGCGGGCTCTTTGTTCGGATAGAGGTCGTTGATCAGCCGCAACGTCTGCACCGGGTACTTCTTGATCGGCGAGTCCTTGGCGAGCGTTTCGATCTTGGTCCCGGTCTGCGCCTTCACCACGTTGATGCGATAGGGCTCGGCGAGCGGGAACTCGGTGGGCTTGAGCGAACGCAGCGTCTGGAACGTCGACAGGAAGACGCGGTCGTGTGCGGGAATCGAGTCCTGGCTCGAGCGGCTGGAGGCCGCGAAGATGAAGACCAGCTTGTCGCGATAGACCGCGGCATAGCGGACCGGGCCGTCGACCGCCATCGAGCGGTGAGCCGGAGCGCGCGATCAGCGAATAGCCTTCCATGCCGTTGAAGTTGAGCTCCTGGCCGGCGGTGAGACTGCGTTCGCCGAGCTGCTTCTGCAGATACTCGCGCGGCGTAGCTGTTCTCGGGACGCCCGTCGATCGTGATCTGCAGGATCCCATCCTGGGTGCGCGTATGCGCGAGCAGCCGGTTGCGCTGATTGAGCACCACCCAGTCCTTGGGAAACGCGATCGTGATGCCGAGCCCCGCGTGATAGAACCGATTGTCGCGCACGATCCCCTGCTGGCGGCTGCTGGCGAAGGACACACCCTGGAGCTGGCCCAGGTAATCCTCGACACCGACGCGCGCGGCGCCTCCTGCGGCAGGTCTCGCAACAGAGACGGCCTGCTGCAGACGGTCATCAGCTGACGGGTGTGAAGCGAACACGCCGTGATAGACGCGTGGCTCGCGCCCTTCCTCGCGCGCCCGCTGGATCTCGAAGGTCTCCTGGTTCTTGAGGACGCTGATCACGCCGATCATCGCCTTCGGTGTCATAGCCCGTCTTGGCGAGATACTTGCGCGCCGAGCCGGTCCGCCTCGAGCTCCATGTCGCGGCCGTAGCCGCTCAGCATCGCCTGCCCGCCGATGTTGGCGAGATCCGCCACGGCGCGATTGCCGGTGAAGATGGCCGCGCCGGTCGCGAGAATGCCGGTGAGGGCGCTCTGTGTCTGCTGGCGCACGGAGTGGCGCGCAGTGACGTGGCCGATCTCGTGGCCGAGCACGGCGGCGAGCTCGGCCTCGGAATTGAGATACGCCATGATCCCGCGCGTGATGTAGATGTAGCCGCCGGGCAGCGCGAAGGCATTGATGTCATCGGCGTCGACGACCGTGAAGTGCCACTCGAGCTCGGGACGCTCGCTCGCCTGCGCGAGCTTGGTGCCGATCTGGGTGACGTAATCCTGCAGCCCCTGGTCTTCGTAAATGCCGTAGAACTTAATGACCTGCTCGTGCGCCTTGCGCCCCTGCTCGACTTCGCCCTTCTTGGAAACCATCGTGACGTCGTTGTTGCCCGTCACCGGGTTCTTGGCGCAACTGACGCCGAGCACGGCAAGGCCGAGGAGTGCGGTCAGCAGCAGTGGGTGTGTCATTTTCATCGGGGGACTCGTGCGCTTCGAGTGTGCGCCGGTTTATAGCTACGATCGACGTCGTGGACAAGGAGTAGTTCCACGCAAGGGAGGAGTGCCGGCCCTACAAACGCAGAAGGCGCCTCGCGGCGCCCCCGGCTGTACGCGTCAAGGGATCCAGCGGATGCCTAACGCGCGCCCATTCCATATTTCTTGCGGAACTTGTCGACCCGCCCGCCGGTATCGACGATCTTCTGCTTGCCGGTATAGAAGGGGTGGCAGTTGGAGCACACCTCGACCTGCAGGTCCGTGCCCATGGTCGAACCGGTCTTGAAGGTATTCCCGCAGCTGCAGGTCACCGTAATTTCTTTATAAGCAGGGTGAATTTCGGCCTTCATTGCTCGCCCGCCAACCCGCCAAAAACAAGGGGCGCGCAGTGTACCGGTCGACCCTCGGGCGTACAAGATGCAGGGCGCGGCAAGAAGCTTGAGCTGAAAACGCTTCTGGCAAAGTCACTTACGCGCGCCCAATGACCCCGTACTTCAACAAGACAGCGCTAACACTCAGCCGCTTGTAATTTTTCCGCTTTTTCCACAAAAACTGTGGGTAACTCTGTGGACGACCGTGCATCCCGTCATCGCCGACGGCCAAAACTGATGCGGGCGATTACTTTGGTCAAAAAGTAATCAGGCGTTTTTGCCAAACAAAAACAGCGTGTTAGGAGGGCTACTTGGCATGTCACTGCGTTTACAGCAGGGCGTACCGGGCGCCGCGTCTCACTCCGGGGGGCGCTGTGAATAACAGTAAGTGCCTGATCACAGTGGATTTGCAGCTTGTCCGGGGGCCGAAACGACGTGCGCGGCCGCCGGCAGGAAGGCCGCGATGACGTCGTTCAGGAAACGCATCCCCAGAGCGGTCGCGCGCCAGCCGCCCGCGGGTGACGGCTCGAGCATTCCGCGGTCGGCGAGCTGGGCGATGTTCTCTTTCACTTCCTCAAGGGTGAGTCCCGTTCGCTCCTCGAACGCACCCGCGGAAAAACCCTCGACCAGGCGCAACGCATTCAGCATGTATTCGAATGGCAGGTCACGGGCGGCGACGACCTGGCTCTCCGGGGGCATCGCGGCGCGTTCCATCGCTTCGAGGTACTGGCGCGGTTGACGCACGCGCACGGTGCGCGACACCTGGTGAGGTGGCTCGGTGAGCTTGCCGTGTGCTCCGGCGCCAATTCCCAGGTAGTCGCCGAACTCCCAATAGTTGAGGTTGTGCGCGCACTCGCGCCCGCCGCGCGCGTAGGCCGAGACCTCGTACTGCAGAAACCCGTGGGCAGCGAGGACTTGCTGGCAGCTCACCTGCATCTCCCAGCTCGTTTCTTCATCCGGGAGCGGCGGCGGACGATGAAAGAACACGGTGCCCGGCTCGAGCGTGAGCTGGTAATGGGAGAGGTGCGCGGGCTCCAGCGCGAGCGCTGCGTTCACGTCGGCTTGCGATTCAGCGACCGTCTGCTCCGGCAGGCCGTACATGAGATCGATATTGAAGTTCGCGATCCCTGCGGCATGCAGCTCCGCCGCCGCGGCGCGCGTCTCGTCTGCCGAGTGAATGCGGCCCAGGCGGGCCAGGTGCCGCGGGTTGAAGCTCTGACCGCCGAGAGAGATGCGATTCACGCCCGCGGCGGCGTACTCGGCGAACCGGCCGCGCTCCACCGTGCCTGGATTGGCTTCGAGCGTAATCTCGGCGCTGCCAGCGACGCTCAGTGTGTTGCGGGCGCCCGTGAGAATGCGGTCGATCGCCTCGGCCGAGAACAGGCTCGGCGTCCCGCCGCCGAAGAAGATGCTGCGTACCGGGCGGCCCACGACACGCGGTGGCCTGGGTGTCGAGGTCCTTGAGCAGCGCCGCGGTGTAGCGCTGCTCCGGCAGTTGCCCCTCGCTGGCGTGCGAATTGAAGTCGCAGTACGGGCACTTGCGCACACACCACGGAAGGTGAATGTAGAGAGCTAGCGGCGGAAGCGGCGGGCGCGGCATCACGGGGCGAAGGTCGAACGAAGCTACGAGGCCCCGGAGAATACGGCGGCGGGCGAGCTGCGGCACCTGTCGAGTAGCTGGCGAAGCGCCTGGCCGCGATGACTGAGGCTGTTCTTGAGTTCGGGGGATAGCTGTGCGGCGGTAATCGCGAGCTCTCCCACCAGGAACAGCGGGTCATACCCGAATCCATGCTCGCCCGCAGGCTGTTCGGCGATGCGCCCTTCCCACACGCCTTCACAGATGACCGGCGTCATGTCGCCGGCATCGCGCACGCACGCCAGCACACAGCGGAAGCGGGCACTGCGGGCGTGCGGAAGCACGCCTTGCAGTTCCGCGAGCAGCTTGGCGTTGTTGGCCGTCGCATTCGCCTCCGCACCGGCATAGCGCGCCGACAGAACTCCGGGGCGGCCACCGAGCGCATCGACCTCGAGTCCGGAATCGTCCGCGATCGCCGGCAGTCCGGATCGGGCAGCGGCGTGGCGCGCCTTGAGCAGTGCATTCTCGACGAACGTGCGGCCGGTCTCGTCCACGGGCGCGATCCCGAACTGCGCCTGCGGCAGCAATTCGATGCCCGTGTCCGCGAGCAGCGCCTGCAGTTCGCCGACCTTCCCGGGATTCGCGGTGGCGAGCACCACCTGCATGAACACTCAGTCCCCCAGCGCTTCGAGCTGCCGACCCAGCAGCCATCCGATGCCCTGGGCCGCGAGGTTCAGCAGCTCGTCGAGCTCGTGACGGCGAAACGCGTGCCCCTCGGCCGTGCCCTGGATCTCGATGAACGCCCCGCCATTGTTCATGACGACGTTCATGTCGGTCTCGGCCTCGGAATCCTCCGCGTAATCGAGATCGAGCACCGGCACGCCCTTGCAGATGCCGACCGAGACCGCGGCCACCTGGGCATGGATCGGATTCGCGGGGATGGCACGGCGTGCAATCAGCGCTTCGATCGCATCGACGAGCGCCACGTAACCGCCTGTGATCGCCGCCGTGCGCGTGCCGCCGTCGGCCTGCAGCACATCGCAGTCCAGGGTGATGGTTCGATCGCCGAGCGCGCGCAGATCGGTGACGGCCCGCAGCGCCCGCCCGATGAGGCGCTGGATCTCCTGCGTGCGGCCTGATTGCTTGCCGCGCGCCGCCTCGCGGCGCACTGCGCGTGTGCGTCGCGCGCGGCAGCATGCCGTACTCGGCCGTGATCCAGCCTTGCCCGGAACCGCGCAGGAAAGCCGGCACGCCCTCCTCGACGCTGGCCGTACAGAGCACACGCGTATCGCCGAACTCCACCAGCACCGAGCCTTCCGCATGGCGGGTGTAGTGGCGGGCGAGACGCACGGGCCTGAGCTCGTCGGGTGCGCGGCCGCTCGGGCGCATGGACTTAGTCTCCCAGCCAGCGCAGGGCGGCGGCGGTCGTGTTGTCGCTGAACGGAGAGGAGGCCTGCACCGCCTGTTCTCCGAGTGTTTGCAAGGCCCCGCGCAGATCGCCGTTACCGGGCCGATAGAAACCCGCAATGTCCTCGTCCTTCAGGTTGGCCCAAAGGCCATCGGTGCACAGCAGCAGGACATCGCCCGCGTCCAGTTGCCGGCGGCGGCTCGAAGTCATGTCCGGCAACACCGCATCGCCGCCGAGACAGCACTCGACGAAATTGCGCATCGGGTGGCCCTGCACCTCGGCCTCGGTGATGAGTCCCTCGCGCAGCAACTGCTCGACGTGACTGTGATCGCGGGTGCGCTCGCGCACCGCGTTGTTGCGCAGCTGGTAGACGCGGCTGTCGCCCACGTGCGCCCAGAACGCCGCGGACTGTTGCACCAGGCAGATGGCGCAGGTGGCGCGTGGCCGTGTCTCAACCGCGAGCGAGCCGCCGAGCGTGACGACGTCGTCATGCGCCTTGCCGAGCGTGAGATGCAGGAAGCCGAGCGGATCGAAGATCGGATGGGGCGTGTGCCAGAAACTCTCGAGCATCGACTTGAGAGCGGTTTCAGCGGCGCGTGCGCCCTCCGCATGCCCGCCCATGCCGTCGATCACGAGCAACAGGGCCGCGTGTTCGCCGATCGCCACGGAAACACGGTCCTGATTGTCCTCGCGGTGGCCAACGAGGCTCAGCTCCGCGTACTCGACCCGCAACGCACACCCCGGTCTGTTAGACTTTGGCGCGGCTTTATAGCACCAATTCAACATGATCCGCAGCATGACGGGCTTCGCCCGGCGCGAGCAGTCGGGACCTTGGGGCACGCTCACCTGGGAGCTGCGCGCGGTCAATCACCGCTACCTCGAAGTCGGCTGCCGCCTGCCCGAAGAGCTGCGCAGCGCCGAGAGCGATTTCCGCCAGGCGATCCATACCGCGCTTCGCCGCGGCAAAGTCGATTGCACGCTTGTTTATCGGCCGGCGATCGGCACCGTGAGCGAGATCGAGATCGACGCCGCGCTGGTGGCCCAGTTGCTCAACCGCGCACGCGATATCGCCTCGCTCGCGGGCCAGACCTCGGCCATCGATCCGCTCGAGCTGCTGCGCTGGCCGGGCGTGGTGCGCGATCGCGACGCCGATGCCACACCGCTCGTCGCGCGCGGCACATGCGGGCCTCGCGGAGGCACTGAAGGCGCTCACGGAAGCACGGGCCCGCGAAGGCGAGCGCACTCGTGACCTGCTGCAGCAGCGGTGCACGATGCTGCTCGCGCTCGTCGATGCCGTGACCGCGCGCCTGCCCGAAGTGCGCACGCGCATGCGGACGCGCCTGCTCGAGAAGCTCGCGCAGCTCGGTGGCGAGCCGAATGCCGAGCGGCTCGAACAGGAGCTCGTGATCCTGGCGCAGCGCATGGACGTCGACGAAGAGCTCGAGCGCCTCAAGGGGCACGTCGCCGAGATTCGCAAGGCGCTCGACGGCTCCGAGCCCGCGGGCCGCCGGCTCGACTTCCTGATGCAGGAGCTCAACCGCGAGGCCAACACGCTGTCCTCGAAGTCGCAGGACGCCGAGACCACGCGCGCGGCCGTCGACATGAAAGTCATCATCGAGCAGATGCGCGAGCAGGTTCAGAACGTCGAGTAGAAGCCCGCGCGAATTTCGCAGGTCGCGCGCCTGGGCCCGGTAAGCATCAGCCGCATGCAGTCTCACGTCGAAGAAGAAGGTGTTCCTGAGTCACTCGGGACGTCGATGCGCACGAGGCCACCGAGCTGGCCACGGGACTGGAGCAAGCCCTCGCGCAGCTCGGCTGGCAGGTGGAAGTCTTCAATACCTCCGAGCCCGAGCATCGCTATGCAACACTGGAATCACTCATCAGCGTCGGACAGCGGTGGCTACCGCGCATCGCCCAATACGAGGTCGATCTGCGCAAATATCTCAGCGACAATCTGCATGACTCGGCGGCTTTCGTGTTGCTCGTGACGCCCCGGAGCCTGGCCGCCGCCAGCAAGGTGATCGAGTACGAAATTGACATGGCGCACGAGATGACCACAAAGAGCCAGAAAGTGTTCTTCTTTCCCTGCGTGTCGGACGGCGCAAAACTGTTTCAGTTGCCACAGAAGGCGAGCAATTTCCAGGGCGTGGCGCTCGATGAGCCGGACGGATTGATGCAGCTGGCAAAGTTCATCGGCCGGGCGCTCGAGGACATGCAGGAACCCGCATGACGTCGACGTCCCGCAAAGCTGCGCCAAAGCGCGGCCGGCTGTTCGTTTTTGCCGCGCCGTCGGGCGCAGGCAAGACCAGCCTGGTGCGCGCCCTCATGGAAAAGGAGCCGTCGCTCAAGTTCTCCATCTCCTACACGACGCGGCCCAAGCGGCCCGCCGAGATCCACGGCCACGACTACTTCTTCGTCACGCGCGAGGACTTTCAACACATGGCGACGGGCGGTGAGTTCCTCGAGCACGCGCAGGTCTTCGACAACTGGTACGCCACCTCGCGGCGGCAGGTCGAGGCAGCGCTCGCCCGGGGTGAGGACATCATCCTCGAGATCGACTGGCAGGGCGCCCAGCAGGTGCGGGCCGCGATGCCGGAGGCCATCACGATCTTCATCCTGCCGCCCTCGCGCGCGGCGCTCGAGGAGCGGCTGCGCCAGCGCAGCACCGACACCGACGAAGTCATCGCCCGGCGCCTGCGGGATGCGGTGGCCGACATGTCGCATTGGCAGGAATTCGATTACGTCATCATCAACGAGCACTTCGAGGCAGCTGTGGAGGAGCTGCGCACGATCGTCGCCGGCCGTGGCGAGGCCCTGCGCGCGCGGCGTCGGGACGTGGAGCAGCTCGCACGCCTCCTGCTGGCGTGACCCCTTGATTTTGCTGTAGACTCCGCGCCCCTTTTGGCTTCCTAGCCCAAGCCCCTCGAGGACCGTCAATGGCCCGCATCACCGTCGAAGATTGCCTGCAGAACATCGACAACCTGTTCAACCTCGTGCTGGTGGCAGCCAAGCGCGCGCGGCGCCTGGCCAATGGAGCCGAGCCGACCGTGGACTGGGAGAACGACAAGCCGACCGTGGTCGCCCTGCGGGAAGTCGCGGCCGGCAACATCGGCGTCGAGCTGCTCGAGGAGCAGGAGATCCCGGCGGATAGCGCGGTCCCCGACATGGAGCTGCCGACCGAATTCCGGGCGCCGCAATTGGGCCTGAGCGACTGACAATCCGCATTCCGGGGCAGGCTTTGAAGTCTGTCCCGTTCCCACACAGAATGGGGTCTGAATTGAATTCAGACCCCAATCTGTTCCTTTCATGGACTACGCCTCCTCCATCCTGAGCTTCCTGCCGGGCGGAAAGCGCTCACTCGGCATCAACCAGCTGGTCTCGAAGCTGGAGAACTATCTCCCGCCCGACCAGGTGGAGCGCGTCCAGGCGGCCTACGAATTCAGCGCCACCGCCCACAAGGGGCAGAAGCGCCTCTCGGGCGAGCCCTACATCTCGCACCCGATCGCGGCCGCCAACATCCTCGCCGACCTGCACGTCGATGCGGAGACCATCATCGCCGCGATCCTGCACGACGTGATCGAGGACACGCCCACCGCCAAGGAGCAGATCGCGGAACAGTTCGGGCGCGAGGTCGCGGAGCTCGTCGACGGGGTCACCAAGCTCGACCAGATCAAGTTCAAGAGCCGCGAAGAGGCGCAGGCCGAGAGCTTCCGCAAGATGCTGCTCGCGATGGTGCGCGACATCCGCGTGATCCTGGTCAAGCTCGCGGATCGCACGCACAACATGCGCACGCTCGATGCCATGCCGCTGCCCAAGCGGCGCCTGGTCGCGCGCGAGACGCTCGAGATCTACGCGCCGGTGGCGGATCGTCTCGGCCTCTACAGCATCAAGATCGAGCTCGAGGAGCTCGGCTTCAAGGCGCTCTACCCGCACCGCTACCGCGTCATCGAGAAAGAGCTCAAGCGCGCGCGCGGCAACCAGAAGCAGTTCGTCGGCAAGATCGCCTCCGCCCTGCAGTCGGCTCTCAAGAAGGGCGGCATCGAGGCGCAGGTCGAGGGACGCGAGAAGCATCTCTTCAGCGTCTATCGCAAGATGCGCACGAAAGGCGTGTCGCTGAGCGAGATCGTCGACGTGTACGGATTTCGCATCGTGGTCGACACCGTCGACACCGCCTATCGCGCACTCGGCGCCGTGCACGGCCTCTACAAGCCGATGCCGGGGCGCTTCAAGGACTATGTCGCCATCCCGCGGAGCAACGGCTACCAGTCGCTGCACACGACGCTCTTCGGCCCGAACGGCGTGCCCCTCGAAGTGCAGATCCGCACCGTCGACATGCACCGCGTGGCGGAGTCCGGCATTGCCGCTCACTGGAAGTACAAGACCGGCGAGAAGCTCGGCAGCGCGCAGCAGGATCGCGCGCGCGAGTGGCTCAACGGGCTCATGCAGATGCAGGAAGGGGGCAACTCGGAGGAGTTCCTCGAGAGCGTCAAGGTCGACCTGTTTCCGGACAAGGTCTACGTCTTCACGCCCAAGGGCGAGATCCTGCGACTGCCGCGCGGCGCGACTGCGGTCGACTTCGCCTATGCCGTGCACACCGACGTCGGCAACCGCTGCGTGGCGGCGAAGGTGGACCGGCGGCTCGTGCCGCTGCGCACGGCACTGCGCAACGGCCAGACGGTCGAGATCATCACGGCCAAGGGCGCGACGCCCAACCCGGCGTGGATGGGCTTCGTGGCGAGCGCCAAGGCGCGCGCCGCGATCCGTCACTATCTCAAGAACCTCAAGCGCTCCGAGGCCATCGACCTCGGCAAGCGCATGCTCAACCAGGCGCTCGGCGAATTCTCGCTCACGCTCAAGAAGATCCCGGACGAGCAGATCCAGCCAACGCTGAACGAGCTCGGCATGAAGACGGCCGAGGATCTGTACGAGAAGATCGGCCTGGGCGAGCGGCTGGCACCGCTGATCGCACGGCGCTTGCTGCCTGCGGATGAAACGGCGATGCAGAGCGGCGCCGCGGTGCCGCTCGTGATCGCCGGCACCGAGGGCCTGGTGGTCGCCTATGCCCGCTGCTGCTTCCCGATCCCGAGCGACCCGATCATGGCGTATCTCAGCAGCGGCCGCGGCGTCGTCATTCACCGCGAGACCTGCGGCAATCTCGCGGGCTTCCGCAAGCAGCCCGACAAGTGGCTTTCCGTGAGCTGGCAGAAGAATCTCGACCGGCTCTTCAGCTCCGAGATCCGCGTCGAGGTCGCCAACAAGATGGGCGTGCTGGCCGCGGTCGCGGCGAGCATCGCCGGCACCGAGACCAACATCGATCACGTGTCGCTGGTCGAGCGCGACGTGGACACTTCGACCCTCATCTTCGAGCTGCAGGTGCGCAACCGCAAACACCTGGCGCGCGTCATGCGCACGATCCGTGCGATGCCGGACGTGCTCAAGGTGCATCGAACCACTGCGTAGATCAGGCCCAATGCCGCTACAATCACGGGCACCATGACACGCCAGATCATCAACACGGACGGCGGCACCCAAGGCCATCGGCACCTACTCGCAGGCGGTGCGCGCCGGCGACACGCTCTATGTCTCCGGCCAGATCCCGCTCGATCCCGCCACCGGCGAGCTCGTGAGCCGAGATCTGGAAGGGCAGATCCGGCGCGTGTTCGAGAACCTGAAGGCGATCCTCGAAGCAGCGGGAGCGGATTTCTCGCAGGTGGTCAAGCTCAACGTCTATCTCACGGATCTCAAGCACTTCGCACTCGTCAACCAGGTGATGGCGCAGTACTTCAGCGAGCCCTATCCGGCGCGGGCCGCGGTCGGCGTGGCGGCGCTGCCGCGCGCCGCACGGGTAGAGATGGACTGCGTGGCGCATCTCGGCTGAGCCCGACCCCGAAGAATAGAAGAGTCGCTGGTGGACGTGCGTAAACCGGTGACGGCGCTGCGCGGGGTGGGCGAGGCGCTCGCCTCCCGTCTGGCGCGGCTCGGCGTCTTCACGATCCAGGACCTGTTGTTTCTCCTGCCCTACCGCTACGAGGACCGTACCCGCGTCGTACCGATCGGCACGCTGCGCGTGGGGGACGCGGCAGTGGTCGAGGCGGAAGTGGAGCTCACGGAGATCGTGTTCCGCGGGCGGCGCCAGCTCCTGACACGCGTCGCCGATGGCTCCGGATTCCTCACTCTCAGGTTCTTTCATTTCAACCAGAGCCAGAAGGAAGCGCTCGCCCGCGGCCGGCGACTGCGCTGCTTCGGCGAAGTGCGTCGTGGTCCGCTCGGCCTCGAGATCGTGCATCCCGAGTACCGGCTGATCGATGCCGCTCAGTCGGAGCACGCTGGCCGAGTCGCTCACGCCGATCTATCCCGCGACCGAGGGCGTGCAGCAGGGACGCCTGCGAAGACTCACCGACCTCGCATTGGAGACGCTGCGCGATGGCGCTCTCGCCGAGTGGCTGCCGCGCGCGGTGCTCGACGAGTTGAGCTGGCCCACGTTGGACGAGGCGCTCATCTACGCCCATCGCCCGCCCGCGGAAGCGAACATCGCGCTGCTCACTTCACGCCGTACGCCGGCGCAGCGACGCCTGGCCTTCGAAGAGCTGCTCGCGCACCAGCTGAGCCTCAAGCTTCTGCGGCGCGAGATTCGCAGCGATCCCGCCTTGCCACTGCGCTCGACGCGTCTCGCGACACGCCTGCGCGAGCGGCTGCCCTTCTCTCTGACCAAGGCTCAGCAGCGCGCCTTCGGCGAGGTGGCGGCCGATCTGGCGGAACCGCGGCCTGCGTTGCGGCTCATCCAGGGCGATGTCGGTTGCGGCAAGACGGTGGTCGCGGCGCTGGCGGCGGCGTGCGCCGTGGAAGCGGGCAGCCAGGCGGCCTTGATGGCGCCGACCGAATTGCTCGCCGAGCAGCACCTGCGCAATTTCGAGCGCTGGCTCGCGCCGCTCGACATCGCGGTCACGTTGTTGTCGGGCAAGTTGAAGGGACGCGAGAGAGAGAGTGCGTTGCGCGCGATCGCCTCCGGCGAGACCGGCGTCGTGGTCGGCACGCATGCCTTGTTCCAGGAGGGCGTTGAATTCAAGGAGCTCGCGCTCGCCATCGTCGACGAGCAGCACCGCTTCGGCGTGCACCAGCGACTGAAGCTCCGTGACAAGGGACGGCGCGCGGGCCGTCATCCGCATCAGCTCGTCATGACAGCCACCCCCATCCCGCGCACGCTCGCGATGTCCGCGTATGCCGATCTCGACGTCTCGATCATCGATGAGCTGCCGCCCGGTCGCAGTCCCGTGCAGACCGTGGCGTTGCCGGACAACCGCCGTGACGAGGTGGTCGAACGCATCCGTCACGCCTGCGCTGAAGGCCGGCAGGTGTACTGGGTCTGCCCGCTGATCGACGAATCCGATGTGCTGCGCTACCAGGCCGTCGAGGAGACCGCCGCGGCGCTCGTGGCAGCGCTGCCCGAGGTGCGCGTCGGCATCGTGCATGGGCGCATGACGCCCGCGCAGAAGGATGCGGCCATGGAGCGCTTCAAGGCCGGCAAGCTGCAACTGCTGGTGGCGACCACCGTGATCGAGGTGGGCGTGGATGTCGCCAACGCCAGCCTGATGGTGATCGAGAACGCAGAGCGCATGGGTCTCGCGCAACTGCACCAGCTGCGCGGTCGTGTCGGGCGCGGCGAGCACGCGAGCACCTGCGTGCTGCTCTATCGTCCGCCGCTCGGCGAGCTCGCGCGCGAGCGGCTGGGGACCTTGCGCGAAACCAACGATGGCTTCGAGATCGCCCGGCGCGACCTGGAGCTGCGCGGCCCGGGCGAGTTGCTGGGCACGCGGCAGACGGGTCTGGTGCAGATGCGCGTGGCCGACCTGATGCGCGATGCCGACCTGCTGCCGCGCGTGCAGAGCGTCGCGGAGCTGATGCTCGAGCAGCATGCGGCTAACATAGCCCCGTTGCTGGAACGATGGGTGGGTCACGGCGAGGCCTACGGACAGATCGCATGAAAGACAACGTCCGTCCCTGGACACGTCTGCGCACCGCCATCCTCGGCCTGCCGCTCTTTTCAGTCGCGCTGCCGCGGCTCGGCTCGACGCTCTACCAGTACGCCCTGCTGATGCGGCTGCACCGGCCGATCGGCATCTGGCTCCTGATGTGGCCGATGCTCTGGGCGCTGTGGATCGCCGGCAACGGCCATCCGGATGAGCGGCTGCTGATCATCTTCCTGCTGGGCGCGGTCCTGATGCGCTCGGCAGGCTGCGTGATCAACGACTACGCCGATCGCGATCTCGATCCGTTCGTGAAGCGCACCAAGGACCGTCCGCTCGCGGCGCGGCGTGTCAGCCCTGCGGAAGCGTTGCTGCTGTTCGCGGCGGTCGGGCTGGTCGCGGTCGGCCTGGTGTTCATGCTCAATTCGCTCGCGCAACTGCTCGCGGTGGCAGGTGCGCTGCTCGCGGTGACGTATCCCTTCATGAAGCGCGTCTTTCCGCTGCCGCAGTTCTATCTCGGGGCAGCGTTCGGCATCGCGGTGCCGATGGCCTTCGCGGCGCAAACGGGCGAGGTGTCGCGAATCGGGTGGGTGCTGTTCCTGGCGACCGTGGTGTGGGCCGGCGTCTACGACACGCTCTACGCGATGGTCGATCGCGAGGACGACGCCAAGCTCGGCATCAAGTCGACCGCGATCCTGTTCGCCGATGCGGATCGCTTCATCGTCGGCATCATGCAGCTGATGGTGCTGGGCGCGCTCTTTCTCGTCGGTCGCGACCTCGAGTTCGGCCACTGGTATTGGGGTGGGCTCGGCCTCGGCGGGCTCCTCTTTATCTGGCAGCAATGGCTGATCCGCAAGCGCGAGCCGGAGCGCTGCTTCCAGGCCTTCAACAACAACCACTATTTCGGCATGGTGGTGTTCCTCGGCATCATGCTGCACTACCTGTTCGCGGCCTGAGCCGGCGCCGCGCGCGCGATCGCCCAGACACTCACCTCACTCACGCCGCCGCGCTTCAGCGTGCGCGCGAGCTCGTTCGCCGTACTGCCGGTCGTGAGCACGTCGTCAACGATCGCGATGTGACCGATACGCGGTCGGCGTGCGAGCGCAAAAGCACGACGCACGTTGCGCCGCCGCGCCCTGGCGGCGAGCGATGTCTGGTCTTCGGTTGGACGCACCCGCAGGCACAACTCCTCATCGAGCGCGATGCGTAAATGCCCGGCGACCCACCGGGCGATCTCACCCGACTGATTGAAGCCGCGCTCGCGATGCCGCGCCGGATGCAGCGGCACAGGAACCAGGAGCTCGGGCAGCGGCATAAGCCGCGCCTGCTGCAGATGCTCAGCCAGCAACGTGCCCAACACCCGGCCATACGCCAGCCGTCCGTGATACTTGAAGTTCCTCACCAGGTGATCGAGCGGATACGCGTAGCGAAACGGCGCAACCGCACGATCGAAACGCGGCGGCCGCTTCAGACACGCGCCGCAGATCAAGCCGGGCGGTGTGCCCGCCGGCAGGGCGGCCGCGCACTGTGCGCAGGCATCGAGGTTGCGCGGCAGGTCCAGGGCGCAGGGCGCACACAGGTCGAGCGGCGCTCGCTCTCCCGCCCCGCCGCACAGCACGCAATGCGGCGGCATCAGGACCGCCTGTACATTTTTTAACCAAGCGTTAACCAACGCCCCCATGGCAGGTTGACAGTCCGGAGGGTGCCCCCGAATACTGCGCGCCGACCGGACCGCTGCCACGGGCCAAATCACGCGCAAGCAGGAAGAAATGGCATGACGCAAGCCTCGATCCGCACCGACTGGACGCTCGACGAGGTACGCGCCCTGTTCGCGGCACCGTTCGCGGACCTCATGTTCGCCGCGCAACAGGTGCATCGCGCGCATCACGACGCCAACCAGGTCCAGGTGAGCACGCTCCTCAGCATCAAGACGGGCGGCTGCCCCGAGGACTGCGCCTATTGCCCGCAGAGCATCCGCTACCACACCGGCGTGGAGCGCGAAGAGCTCATGAGCACAGAGGCGGTGGTCGCGCGCGCGCGCGCGGCGAAGGATGCCGGCGCGACGCGTTTCTGCATGGGCGCCGCGTATCGCAGCCCGAAGAACCGCGAGCTCACGCAGATCGCCGAGATGGTGCGCGCGGTGAGCGCGCTCGGCCTCGAAACCTGCGCGACGCTCGGCATGCTGACGCCCGAGCAGGCGCTCGAGCTCAAGGAAGCGGGACTCGACTACTACAACCACAACCTCGACACCTCCGCCGAGCACTACGAGAAAATCATCACCACGCGCACCTACCAGGATCGTCTCGACACCCTGGCCGCGGTGCGCGCTGCCGGCATGAAGGTCTGTTGCGGCGGAATCCTCGGGCTCGGCGAGACCGAGCTCGATCGCGCCAAGCTCCTGCACACCCTCGCGACACTGCCAGAGCATCCGGAAAGCGTGCCGATCAACGAGCTGGTGCAGGTCGAGGGCACGCCGCTCAACGGCATCTCGCGCATCGACCCGCTCGACTTCGTGCGCACCATCGCGGTGGCCCGGATCCTCATGCCGAGGGCGCATGTGCGGCTCTCCGCCGGGCGCACCGAGATGAGCGACGAGCTGCAGGCGTTGTGCTTCCTCGCCGGCGCCAACTCGATCTTCTACGGCGAGAAGCTCCTCACCACCGGTAATCCGGACGTGGCGCACGACCGGTCGCTGTTCGCCCGGCTGGGAGTGGAACCTGAGCCTCGACCTGCCTGACGCGCTCGAGGATCTGCGCGCACGCGATCTCTATCGGCGCCGGCGCACGGTGCAGCACTGGCCGTTCGAGCGCGGCGGCGCGCTCGCCATCGTCGAGGACCAGGAACGCCTGGTCTTTTGCAGCAACGACTACCTCGGCCTCGCCCACCATCCGCGCGTGACCGACGCGTTTCGCGAGGCGGCGGCGCGCTTCGGCGTCGGCAGCGGCGCCTCGCACCTCGTCACCGGTCATGGCGTCGAACATCACGCACTGGAAGAAGAGCTCGCGGCGTTCACCGGGCGCGAGCGCGCACTGCTCTTCTCCACGGGTTACATGGCCAACCTGGGCGTGGTGGCGACACTCGTCGGGCGCGGCGACGAAGTGCTCGAAGATCGCCTGAACCATGCCTCGCTCCTCGATGCGGGGCTCCTGTCCGGCGCGCGCTTCAGCCGCTATGCGCACGTGGACGCCGCCGCGGTGGATGCCGCGCCTCGCAGACCCCGGTGAAGGCACGCGGATCGTGGTGACGGATGGCGTCTTCAGCATGGACGGTGATGTCGCGCCCCTCGACTCACTCGCGGCGTCCTGCGCCCGCGGGCGCGCGTGGCTGATGGTCGACGATGCACATGGCGTCGGCGTGCTGGGCGCGACCGGCCGCGGCACGCTCGAGCACTTTGGACTGTCGGCGGCAGCGGTTCCCATCCTCATGGGCACACTCGGCAAGGCGCTTCGGCACCTTCGGCGCTTTCGTCGCCGGTAGTACCGAGCTCATCGAGTACCTCGTGCAGAAGGCACGCACGCTATATCTATACGACTGCCCTGCCGCCAGCCGTCGCCGCCGCCACTCGCGCTGCGCTGCGACTCGTGGACGAGGAAAGCTGGCGGCGCGAGCGCGTACTGGCGCACGTCGCGCGGTTTCGCGACGCGGCCACGAGTGCGGGACTCGAGATCGGCACCTCGCGCACACCGATTCAGCCGATCATCCTCGGCAGCTCGGCGCGCGCGTTGGCCGCGAGCGACGCGTTGTGGCAGCGAGGCATCTGGGTCACCGCGATTCGTCCGCCGACCGTGCCTGAGGGCAGCGCACGCCTGCGCATCACCTTCTCTGCGTCGCACACCGAAAGCGATGTGGCGCGCCTGGTCGAAACGCTCGCCGCGGTGTTGAAGTCACTGCCATGAACCTGCACGTCAGCACGCACGGCCAGGGACCGCGGCTCGTCCTGCTGCACGGCTGGGCGCTCAACTCACATGTCTGGGACGACGTGGTGCCGCGGCTCGCGAGCGAGTTCACGCTCGAGTGCGTCGACCTGCCCGGCCACGGCGCGAGTGCCTGGGCGCCGCAGATCACGGATCTCGACACACTGGCGGATGCTGTCGCCCCGTATCTCGGCGCGCAGTGTCACCTGCTCGGCTGGTCGCTCGGCGGCACCGTGGCCCTGCGGCTCGCCATCGAGCATGCGGCACGGATCGAAAAACTGGTGCTCGTCGCCAGCACGGCCAAATTCGTCGCGAGCCCGGACTGGCCGAGCGCGATGCAGCCCGCGGTGCTCGAGCACTTCGCGGCGCGCTTGCGCGAGGACTACCCCGCGACCGTGCGCGAGTTCCTCACGCTGCAGGTGCGCGGCGACGAACGCGCGCACGAGGCGCTACGCATCCTGCGCCGACGGGTGCTCGTAGCCGGTGAGGTTGACACCGCCGCGCTGCGCATCGGTCTCGAAATCCTGCGACAGACCGACTTGCGCGCCGACCTGCCACGTATCCGCACGCCAGCGCTGGTGATCGCCGGCGAACGCGATGCGCTGGTGCCGGCCGCCGCCTCGGCCGCGCTCGCGACCGCTCTGCCACAGGCGCGCGCTCACCTGATCGAGCGCGCCGCGCATGCCCCGTTCCTGTCGCACCTCGATGAATTCTGCGCCGAGGTCCGCAACTTCCTCACGCGTGCGCAACTCGGTTCCGCGCGGAGCGCTTCGTGAGCAAAGCTCAAGACAGCCCTCACCCCAACCCTCTCCCGCAAGCGGGAGAGGGAGTGAAGAGGAGCGCTTCGCGCTCGATCGCCAGCGGGTGCGGCGCAGCTTCGAACGCGCGAGCGCGGGCTACGATCGCGCCGCCGTGCTGCAATCGGACGTGCGCCAGCGCCTGCTCGCGCGGCTCGAGTACGTCAAGCTCGCCCCGAAAGTAGTCGTCGATGCAGGCTGCGGCACCGGACACGCCAGCCGTGAATTGAAGCGGCTTTTCCCTCGCGCCCTGGTCGTGGCGCTCGACATCGCGCCCGGCATGTTGCGCATCGCGGCCCGGCAGCGCGGATGGCTGCGCCGCTTCGAGCGCGTGTGTGCCGATGCGCAGCGCATGCCATTCGCGGACCGGAGCGTCGACCTGGTGTACAGCAACCTGATGCTGCAATGGTGCGACGATCTCGACGCGGTCTTCGCGGAGTTCGCCCGCGTGCTCAAGCCCGGCGGACTCCTCACCTTCAGCACCTTCGGTCCGGACACGCTGAAGGAGCTGCGCGCCGCGTGGGCGAGCGTGGATGATCACACCCACGTGCACCGCTTCATCGACATGCACGACATCGGCGATGCGCTGGTGCGGACAGGGCTGTCGGAACCGGTACTCGACGTCGAACCCTTCACGCTCACTTATAAGGACGCTTTCGGCCTGATGCGCGACCTCAAGGCGATCGGCGCCCACAATGCCTCGGCGGGTCGGGCCCCCGGCCTGACCGGCCGCGGCCGGCTCGAGGCGATGAGCGCGGCCTATGAGCGCTATCGTTCCGCGGGCCAACTGCCAGCCACCTATGAAGTGGTTTATGGTCAGGCTTGGGGAAGCGCTGCCCGGCAAGGCGGGGCGACGTCCGGAGAGATCCGGATCCCCGCGGATTCCATCGGTCTTCGAACCAGGAGATAGGCGAGGCATGCCAGGTCGCACACGTGCGCTGTTCGTCACCGGCACCGACACCGGCGTCGGCAAGACCCTGATCGCAGCCGCGCTGTTGCGCGGCCTGCGAGAGCGCGGTGTGCGCGTGACCGGCATGAAGCCCATTGCCTCGGGCTGCCGCGAGACGCCGGAGGGCATCGTGAACGACGATGCGCTGGCGCTGATCGCGGAGATGAGCGAGCGAGCGCCCTACCGCATCGTGAATCCTTACGCCTTCGTGCCCGCGATCGCCCCGCACGTGGCGGCGGTCGAGGCCGGGACGCGCATCGACCTGCGCGAGCTCGAGCGCGCCTATCGCATCCTCGCGGGCCTCGCCGAGATCGTGGTGATCGAGGGCGCGGGCGGCTGGCTCACGCCGCTCGATGAAAAGCACGCGCTCGCCGACTTCGTCAAACGCGTGAAGGCCGACGTGATCCTGGTCGTGGGCTTGCGGCTCGGTTGCCTGAACCACGCCTTGCTCACGGCGCAGGCGATCGGTCATTCGGGGCTCAAGCTCGCGGGCTGGGTCGGCAACGGCATCGACGCACGGTTCGAGCGCGCCTCGGACAACGTGCGTGCGCTGCAGGAACGCCTGAAGGCACCGCTCCTTGGCATCGTCCCGCATCGCAGCTCGCCCGATGCCGCCACCGCGCTCGAATTTCTCGACCTCGACGCTATCGTGTGAAGTCGGTTTGTACAGAGGACCCGTCATGATCACTCGCCGCAGATACCTCGGATTGGCACTGGGCGCGGGCGCCGCGCTGCAGCTCAGGACACCCCTCCTGTGGGCTGACGATCCGCGGCTGATCGAACGAGCCGTACCGTCGACCGGCGAGAAGCTGCCGGTGGTGGGCCTCGGGGGTTCCGCCACGTTCCGGGAGGTCGCGAAAGGCGATGACCGGAGCGCGCTCAAGGAAGTGCTGCGCACCCTGGTCGAGCGCGGTGGCAAGGTGTTCGACACCGCGCCCAGTTACGGCGCCTCCGAAGAGGTCGCGGGCGCACTCGCCAGGGAGCTCGGCATCACCGACAAGATTTTCTGGGCCACCAAGGTCAACGTGGCGGGACGCGACGGCGGCAAGGCGGACCCGGCCGCAGCCCGCGCCCAGATCGAGGATTCCTTCCGCAAGATCGGCGTGCGCAAGATGGACCTCTTCCTGGTCCACAACCTGGGCGATATCCCGGTGCAGCTCGACATCCTGAAGGACCTGAAGAAAGAGGAACGCACGCGCTACATCGGCGTGACGACGACCAACCCGCGCCAGTACGCCGAGCTCGAGCAAGTGATGCGCGCAGAACCGCTCGACTTCATCGGGATCGATTACGCGATCGACAATCGCGATGTCGAAGCGACCATCCTGCCGCTCGCGCTCGAGCGCAAGATCGGCGTGCTCGTGTACGTGCCCTTTGGACGCACTAGTCTCTTCAAGCGCGTTGGCGACCGTCCGCTCCCGTCCTGGGCCGCGGACTTCGATGCCGGCACCTGGGCGCAGTTCTTCATGAAGTACGTTATCAGCCATCCGGCCGTGACCGTCGTGACGCCCGCGACCAGCAAGGCAGCGCACATGGTCGACAACGTGGGCGGCGGCGTGGGCCGCCTGCCGAATGAGGCGATGCGGGCGCGCATGATCGAGTTCATTGACGCCTTGCCGGCCGTTTGACGGCGTCCTGGGCAAACCGCGATCCGCTTCGACCGTGTCTCCGACAACGTGCGCGAGCTCCAATCCGCGTCAGCTACGTCCCTGTGTCATGTCGCAAAACTCGCCAGCGCATTCAGGGAACAAGCCGCGCCAACAGATTAAGTGAATCAGCCACTTCGAAAGGGCACCAGAAGATTATCGGACAGATCAGGTGCATTATTGGACAACACATGAGTCCCATAATTACTAGTTAGGCGTCACGTGAAAACGATCGTTGTCTTTGGCGTTGTAGCGCTAGTCGGTGTCTCAGGCTGTCTCCCCAGCCGGCCGACTGTCACGCCCGCCGTTTCAGGACGTATCTTGCTCAATGGCACGCCGGTCGCTGGGGCCAAGGTGTACGTAGTCGATCGGCTCAAGAGCAAAGATTGCTCGGCCTCAAAGCTTGAGGCTACAACCAGCCCGAGCGGCGTCTTCTCAATCGAGAGTACACGGGCGTTTGAGTGGTCTATGCCCGGAGATCGCCTCGTCGACTTGAGCGTCTGTGTCAATTACAACGGTGAGTGGGTTATGGGTTACAGGGAAAGTCATGTCGGCTATCCCCGCTCCAAAGTGCACCTTGAGTGCGATTTGTCGGCGCCGGGGCGAAGCGTTTCCACCACCAACGGTTCATGCCGCGAGAGTGACGCCTAACAACCGGTTGCAGCGGGCCGTGAGGGACAAAGTGCCAGCATCCAATTGTCGTAGTCGGCCCGCTGAACCGGGACGTTAGGCCTTGTCATGATCAGCGATCCTTTGCCCGACGGGTGGACGAAGGAGGACGTCGAAGCGGTTATCCGGCGCGACGTTCCCGATGAACTCCTCCATGTCCCAATTTCGGTTTCAATGTATCCACCGGACTGCGAATGGGCTCAGGATGTCTGTGTGCGGCTTTCGGCGCATCCCCATTTCAATGTGAGAGGCAACGCCATTCTCGGGTTTGGTCACCTTGCGCGTGTGTGCCGCCACTTGGACCTCGATCTGGTTCAACCGATCGTCGAGGCGGCGCTGACCGACCCGCACCAATTCGTTCGTGGTCAGGCGAGCAGCGCCGCGCAGGATATCCATATGTACTTGGGTGTTGTCGTGGCAGGCTATGACACCGAACAAACGGACCATTTTCTCGACGTGGTCAAAGAGTTCCTGGCCAAGCAACGTCCCCATTGACAAGGCCTAACAACGCGTTGGAGCAAACGCGGGAAAAATAAAGTGCCAGCATCCATTACACAGCAGCGCGTTGCTCAACGCGGACGTTAGGCGACAGCCTCTAGGCGAAATGCACTACGTATGTCATGACTGTGCAATTGCTCGGGGGGTGCTGCGGCCTGACAGTCCGGCTAGCCTCACCGCGAATCAATATCAGCTTGATAAGTTCCTAAAGCACACCGTTCCGACATCGGCGGGAGACTATCGAACAATCTTTACATCTCCAGGCTCGAGTTCGTACGCCGACTTCCTCGTTACCGCCGTGGCGTCCGGTCACGTGCAAATTGACGCGAACCGGGTGAACGTGGTCTGGGTTGCTTCGAGTCACACGGGCTTCGCACTACAGGGCGGGCGCTTTGTCGGGCCCACGGATGCCGTGAAGGTCGTTCTTCACCACGACGATCAGCGAGTCCATGCGTTTCCTATCAAGTCAGGTGAATTGCAGGCTGCAGTGTGCTCAGCTTGTGGACGACCGGTCCCGTACTAAGATGTCGTCTAACAACCGGTTGCAGCGGTCCGTGAGGGATAAAGTGCCAGCATCCAAGTATCAGTGCCCGGCCGCTGAACCGGGACGTTAGGCAACAAAATGGAGCCAATCGATGTGCTTCGAGAGGATCACGAGCAAACTCTTGCTTTTATTGACAAGTGCGATCAACACATCTTCACGATCAAGAATTGGGCTGTTGTAACGTCTTCGGCCGTTATTGCGTTCTCCATTTCACAAGACCAAGACGTAATTGTCCTGGCAAATGTTGCCCTTCTTCTGGCATTCCTTTATTTGGAACTCATCTACAAATCCTTCCAAGACGCTGCTATTGACCACACTACGGATCTCTCGCAGCGCATTGACAAGTACTTGGCGGCACCAAGCTCGCCTGACATTCTCAGTGGGTACAGCCATGGATTCGGTCGCAAACTTAGATACCCCTCACTTTCCCGCCTACTCTCAATCATCCGTAAGCAGACCCGCCGGCACATTCTCGGCTTCTACGGATTACTCGTGTTCGTCTCCATTGGTGCGTTTGGAGTGGCGCGGCTTGTTGCCTAACAACGCGCTCCACCGGACGCGATAGTTCCTACGGTTTGGTGGACACCCTGAACTAACTGTTCGGGAGTGTGAGATGCCAAGACCAGGGCCGAGAACCACGAACCAATACAGCGATCGATTCAAAGCAACGGCGGTACGGCTGAGCGAGTTGCCGGGAGTTGCGGTGCAGGAGGTCGCTGAGTCTCTTTACATTCATCCGTTCATGCTGTCTCGTTGGCGCAAGCAGATGCGCGAGGGACGGATCATGAGCAAGGGTGCGCCGGTTGAAGCGCAAGTGGCTGCGGAGCTGAAGGAGCTACGGCAGCTGAAGAAGAAGTACGAGCGGTTGAAGCTCGAGCATGAAATCCTAAAAAAAGCCATCGCGTTCACTTCGGAACGAAGAGCGAAGTCTTCGAGTTCATCGAAGCCCATCGGGAGGCGTTCCCGATCCGAGTGATGTGCGCCCTATACGAAGTGAGCGCGAGCGGTTTTTACGCCTGGCGGTCGCGCCCGGTGAGTGAGCGAGCCGTCGAGGACGAGCGGCTGGTGGAGCGCATCCGAGCGACACACACGAGGAGCCGGGAGACCTACGGCAGCCCGCGCGTGCACGAAGCACTACAGCGCCAAGGTGAGTCGATTGGCCGGCGGCGCGTTGAGCGACTAATGCGGGAGCACGGGATCAGAGCTTGCTCGGCGTCGTTGTATCGACGGCTACCGGGCCTCGGCCGGTTCTATAGCAGTGTTGGCAATCGGGTGCAGGAGCTCACGGTGACGCGGCCCGATCAAGTGTGGGTGAGCGATGTGACGTACCTGAGGGTCAACGGTGCCTGGCGGTACCTGGCCACGGTGATGGATCGACACACCAGGCGAGTGCTCGGCTGGGCGTTGGCAGCCCAGAAGAGTGCTGCGGTCGTGCGTCGCGCCTTACAGCAGGCCATTCGCTGCCGCCGGCCGTCGACGGGAACGATCGTGCACAGCGATCGGGGTGTGGAGTTCCTCGCCGATACGACGAAGCAGACGCTGCAGCGAGCTGGGCTCGTGCAAAGCATGAATCGGCCGCGGCGGATGAACGACAACGCGCACATGGAATCGTGGTTCAAGTCGATGAAGTCCGACCTCTATCACCGGCAGAGCTTCAGCAGCGACCGAGATCTGCGCGCAGCGCTGCGTTCGTACGTGGAATTCTACAATCGGGTGCGACTACACTCGGCTCTCGGATACCGTTCGCCGGTGGAGTTCGAAAGCCAGTGCAACTAACCAACCGGTGTCCACTTTTTCGTAGGAAGTCTCCCGCCCCCGCTTCGCGGGGGTTCCCTCGCTACGCTCCGCGCGGGTGAGCGCGGACGTTAGGCGTCATGTCGACGGAATCGGACGTCACGATCGCGCGTGATCTGACGCTGCAGAAGATCGGGCGCAACGTCGTGAACTTCCAAAAAATGGAGGCAATGCTCAAGTTCGTCCTGACGGTTGCCAACTTCTCTGCGCCGATTACAAAGATCCAATCTCACCTTGAAGGCCGAGCAAAACGCGCTCGAAAACATGCAATGGGGCGCCTCGTGAAGAAGGCTGCTCGGGAGCTTCATTCCGATCCCCCGAAGCCCCCACCGGATATCGCTGAGATCTGGGTCTCCCATTCGCTCTCTCTCAAGGACGGAGGGTCACAGTTAGCGGATTGGCGTAGAGCGATGCGGCGCGTCGTTAAGGAGCGCAATGCACTCATCCACCACATGCTCGCGACTTGGAATCCTCGATCAGTCGACAGTTGCAGTGCTCTATGTAAGGAGTTGGACGAACAGCGCGAGCGCATCATTCCAGCCTACAATCACCTGGAGTCCGTGGTTGCGGCTATACGGCAGTCACACCAGGAGTTGGCACGCGATGCCGATCAGATCGTGGCCGGTATCCTTGGTGACCGGGCACATGGCGCTTAACAACACGTTGGAACAAACGCGAGAAGGATAAAGTGCCAGCATCCATAGCACAGCGGTGCGTGGCTCAACGCGGGCGTTAGCCGGGGATCTCCCATGCCAATCAAGAGCAAAGCGCAGCGCAGGAAGTTTGCCGAGTTGTTGGTCAAGGGCAAGATCTCGCCCGAGACGTTCGAGGAATGGAATCGCGCGGCGGGGAAGGCCGAGTTGCCTGAACGACTCCACCCGAAGGCTAAAGCGAAGTCGAAGCGCAAGGTGAAATCGAAGCGCGCCCCGAAGCCCAGGCGACGCTGAGAAGGCATCGTGGCGGTAGTAGCCCTGTTCATCGGTCTGGCGATTGCCGCACAAGGCGTATTCGGCTTAGCGGCTCCCGATCCTTTCTTGCGGACACTTCGTTTCATTCAAACGCCCCCGGTGATCTACCTGGCGGCTGTTGTCCGTGCCTGACAACGCGTTGAAGCCAAACGCGCGGTGAGTCGACGAGAGCTTGAATCCACCTCCTACGCGTTGGAGCGAACTCGTGAGGATAACGTGCCAGCAGCCACCACACAGCAGCGCGTCGCTCGAGGCGGACGCCAGGCGCGAACCATGACGCTCACACATCAGCAAGGTCGCCTGATCGATCACTTCGCTTTGCGCGTCGCGGATCTGGAAGCGAGCAAGCGCTTCTATGTAGCAGTCCTGGATGCGCTTGGGCTACTGGATGGGTTTGGCGAGGGCCAGGGCTATTTCTTCGCTGACGAGCTGTACGTCGGTGTCTCTGATCGCAGTCCGTCGTCGGTGCATCTCGCGTTCCAGGCAAGTGATCAGGACGCGGTGAAGCGTTTCTACGAGGCGGGTCTCCAGGCTGGCGGCAAGGACAACGGCGCTCCTGGACCAAGGGCCTATCACGCCAACTATTACAGTGCTTTCGTGCTGGACCCCGACGGCAACAATGTTGAGGCCGTGTGGCATGGCGAGACGCGCTCGGCCAGGTCCGTTGTCGTGCAACGTAAGCCGTGAAAGCGCGTTGTCAGCCGCCTGGCAACGATCCCCGCATGCGGCTCGACCACCGGCTGCACGCATCTCTTTGAGTCCGCGCAAATAGCCCGTTTATACTGCCGCCACTCGCTGCACAGCGATGAACGCGATCGATTCACAATAACAGCGCTCGGCACGACGGGGGCAGCGCATGATCAAAGTCCAGTCGCTGCGCAACCGCATCATCCTGCAGTTTCTGATCATCCTCGCGCCGTTGGCTGCGGTGCTGGTGAGCCTTACGCTGTTCAACCTGCAGCGTGCGACGGCACTCGAGAACTCACTGCGGTTGCGCGAGGTCTCCCTCGAGGCCAAGGATGCGTACGCCCGTTTCATCGAGGGCGTCATCGATGCGATGGACACGGGAACGCTCAGCAGAGCCAGGGCTGATGCCCTCACCGTTGTCGCCAAGGCACTCGATGAGCAACGACGCATCGATCCCAGGCACAGCCTCGACAGCACGGTCCAGCTGCTGGGTCAGATTTCGCAGAGCGTGCGCAAGGATTCGTCCTTACCCTCGATCCTGAAATTGCAACCCATCGTGAGCCAGGTGAGGCTCGACCTCGATGAGAATCGGCTCTACTACCAGCAAAGGCACGAGGTCTCGGTTGCTCGAGCAATCGAAGGCGCGAACCGGCAGAACTGGATCGTCCTGTGTGCGACTCTGCTCAGCGTCGTGCTCGCTGTGATTTTTGTCCGCAGCATGATCCTGGGCCTGACGCGACCGCTTGCTCAGGCGACCGCCGTCGCGAACCGCATTGCGAGCGGCGAAATCGTCGCAGCGGACGAGGTGCGAACCGAGCATGACATCGGCGACTTGCTGCATTCCTTGGCGCGGATGAATGCCAGCCTGCACGAGTATCGACGCCAGGTGGAGACCCAGGAGCGTGTCCTGGAAAGCAAGATCGCCGAGCGCACACAGGAACTGGCCCATTCCGTGCAGAGACTCCAGGCGCTGGCCGAGGTGAGCCAGGCAGTCAACTCCACACTCGACCTGCAAGAGGTGCTCGAAACAATCGTGGCGCGTGCGGTGCAGCTGTCGGGGTCGAACGCTGGCGCCATCTATGAGCTCGACGAAACGGCGGGCGACCTGCGCTTACGCGCGAGCTCCGGACTGCCGCCCGACCTGGTAGAGACACTGCGATCGCAGCCGGTGCACATGGGCGAAGGCGCCACTGGGCTCGCCGCCTCGACGCAGGCACCGGTCTCAATCGCCGACATCCGCAACCGGCAGGATCCGTATCCGAGCCTTTTGCGTGACGTGCTGGACCAGGCAGGCTTGCGTGCCGTGCTGGCCCTGCCGCTGCTGCGCGAAGGGCGCGTGTTCGGGGCGCTCGCGCTGGCGCGCATCAGTACCGGGCGATTTCGCGCCGAAATCGTCGACCTGCTACAGACTGTTGCCGAGCAGTCGACCCTGGCGATCCAGAATGCGCGCCTGTTCCGCGAGATCGAGCAGAAGAGCCGCGAGCTGCAGACGGCCAGCCAGCACAAGTCGCAATTCCTTGCCAACATGAGCCACGAATTGCGCACCCCGCTGAACGCGATCCTGGGCTACACGGAGCTCATCATCGACCGGATCTACGGGGAGGTGCCCGAGACGATCTGCGACGTGCTGGAACGGGTGCAGAAGAGCGGCCGCCACCTGCTGGATCTCATCAACGATGTGCTCGACCTGTCCAAGATCGAAGCCGGTCAGTTGTTACTGTCGCTCACGGATTACTCCTTCCGCGACATGGTCCATACTGTCATCAGTGCAATGGAGTCCCTGGCGGCTGAAAAGGGGCTGCTGCTCAAGGTTGAGGTCGAGGCGGACCTGCCAGTGGCACTGGGTGACGAAAGGCGCATTGCGCAGGTCCTGATGAACCTGTTGGGCAACGCGATCAAGTTCACTGACACCGGCGAGCTGAAGGTGGGGGCGACCCGGGCCGATGGGGAGTTCCTGGTGTCGGTGGCTGACACGGGCCCAGGAATCGCGGAATCCGACCAGCAGCGAATATTCGAGGAGTTTCAGCAAGTGGACAGTTCATCGACGCGCTCCAAGGGTGGCACGGGGCTTGGCCTCGCCATCACCAAGCGGATCGTCGAGATGCATGGCGGAAGGTTGTGGGTCGAGTCCGTCCTCGGTAAAGGCTCGACATTTTTCTTCAGCGTCCCGGTACGTACCGAGCGACAGGAGGATATGCCGTGAGCAAGCGGATCTTGATCATCGAGGACCAGGAGGACAACCGGAAGATCATGCACGATGTGCTGTCAGCCAGTGGCTTCAAGTCCCTCGAAGCGACCACGGGCGAGGAAGGCCTGGCACTCGCCGAGCGCGAGAAGCCCGATCTCATCCTGATGGACATCCAGCTTCCGGAGATGGACGGTTACGAGGTCACGCGCCGCATCAAGGGCAACCCCGCGTTGAATCACATTCCGATCATCGCCGTGACTTCGTATGCGCTGAGCGGAGACGACAAGAAGGCCTACAAAGCCGGCTGCGATGGCTACCTCACGAAGCCCGTCAGCCCCAAGATGCTGCTGGCGAAGATCAAGGAATACCTGCGCTAGGCTCGGCCCATGCGTACTCCCGCGCGCATCCTCGTCGTCGACGATGTCCCGGCGAACGTGGATATCCTGCGGATGCGGCTCGTTGCCAATGGCTATGAAGTCGTGACGGCGAGCGGCGGCGCAGAAGCGCTGGTCGCTGTGCGTGAGCAGCAGCCTGATCTCATCCTGCTCGACGTGATGATGCCTGGACTCGATGGCATCGAGGTCTGCCGCCGGTTGCGTGCCGACTCGACCATCCCGTTCATCCCCATCGTGCTCCTGACGGCGAAGGTGGAGCCGCGCGACCTGGTCACGGCGCTCGAAGCGGGTGGCGACGAGTACCTGACCAAGCCCGTGGATACAGCGGCGCTGGTGGCCCGGGTCAAGTCGATGCTGCGGATCAAGGCGCTGCAGGATACGGTCCGGGAGCAGGCGGAGCAGCTCCAGGCGTCGAACCGGACGCTTGAAGAGCGCGTCGCTACGCAGGTTTCCGCACTGGAGAAGCTCGGACGACTGAAGCGCTTCTTCTCGCCCCAGCTCGCGCAAATGATCGTGGAAGGTGGCGCCGAGGATCCGCTCAAGAGCCATCGCCGCGAGGTCACTGTCGTGTTTCTCGACCTGCGTGGCTTCACGGCGTTTGCGGAGACCGCGGAGCCCGAGGAAGTCATGGGTGTGCTGCGGGAATATCACGGCGAGATGGGGCGCGTGATCGTCGCTCACGAAGGCACGCTGGAGCGCTTCGCCGGCGATGGGATGATGGTGTTCTTCAACGATCCGGTGCCGGTGCCCGACCCGGCTGCGCGCGCGGTGCGGATGGCGCTGAGGATGCACGAGAAGCTGACGCCGCTCGCCGTGACCTGGCGCAAGCGCGGCTTTGATCTGCAGTTCAGCGCCGGGATCGCCCAGGGGTACGCGACCATTGGCGCGATCGGATTCGAAGGACGCTGGGATTACGGCGCGATCGGCACCGTCACGAATCTCGCCGCGCGCCTTTGTGGCGACGCGAAACCCGGTCAGACGCTGATCTCACAGCGAGTGCTCGCCTCGGTCGAGGACCTGGTGGAGGTCGTGCCCGTCGGTGAGCTTCAGCTCAAGGGCTTCCTCAAGCCGGTCCCCACCTACAACGTGATCCGCGCCTCTGAGTCCCGGTGAGACTCAGTATGTCGCCACCACCAGCACCCCGGGGCCGGGTGCTGTCGTGATGTAGCTGCAGCGACCTGGTGCTCGCCTGACGTACGCGAGCGCCTCGGCATCGCTGCTGCTCACCGTCGGCGGGTTCACCCCGTCCCGGAACGATTTCTTTGTCCAGGCCGTCAGGTATTTCGCGTAGTCCATTCCCAGGACCTTCTGCAGGAATGTCTCCCGGGCGGAGCTGTTGTCGGCGGGTACCAGCCTGACTGGTCCCGCGAACTGCTTCTCGCCGAGAAATACATCCCGCAGATCGGAGGCTGAGATCGCTACCGACGGGTGACAAATGACGTAAAGGCCTTCTGCGCGGCTCGCGACCGGAATGCTCGCGAGCGCCAGCGTAGCCAGGAGCGGCAGAGCCGCTCGGCGCAGCAGGGACCGTGCGCGTGCTGGTCTAGAAGCGTATCGCATATTGCATCAAGGCCTCTTCGTAGGAGTCGTTGGTGCGGTCCGTCTCATGGGTCTCCGCGATCTCCAGCTTCAACGCCGATGACCAGTCGAGCTCATAGCGCAGGCCCAGCGCCGTACGGTAGTACGAGCCGCCGGAACGTTGCGCGGCGAAGTAGTTGTCCGTCTGGTCGAAGTCCGCGTTCTCGTAACGGGCGTATGGAACCCACGCGCCCGTACGGTAGGCGAACTGCACGTAACCCATGTCGCTGCGGTGCTTGCCCGTGGTTCCCGACAGATCCTCGTTGTCGAAGTGGTAATACTCCGCCATGTTCTCCCAGCGATCCGTGTCATAGACGACGTACACGCCGTAGTTGTTGACGCGCGTGAGGTTGCGGGGAGTCAGGTCGTCCTCGATCTTGGTCGTGAAAGCGCTCACACCGACCCGGAATCCATCGAGGGCCTCAGGCAGGAATCCCAGGTTGCCGCCGAAGATCGCATTTCCGTGCGGGCCGCCGACATTGTTGGTGTCGATCACGCCCGCAACGATCCGCTGCGAGTTGCCGACATAGAGATCGTAGGTGATCCGTCCCATGTCCCACCGGTCGCCGCCCGCCAGCCACAGACCCATCGTGTGCGCCGGCATCACGCCACCGCTCGCCTCGAACTCGACCAGCTTCGGTCGCCGCAGTGAAGTGGAAATCTGCTGTCCGTGGTGGAAAGCGGTGTTGTAGTAACCGTAGGGAGTATGGAAGCGGCCCAGCCACAGCGTCGTCGCGTCCGCGAGTTGATAGCCGAGCTGTACGCGCTCCAGCGCGGTCACCAGCGCGCCGGTGGTGCTCATCTTGAAGTTGAGCTCGAAGAGCGACCGCGTGCGCTCCCCAAGCTCCGGCGTCAGATAGAAGTCGAGGGATCCAAGGTTGGCGCCATGCAGATCGGGATTGTTCGGACTGTGCGTGCCGCCGCCGACATCCGCGAACCCGTGCAGGGGCAGGCCGAGATCGTCGTGGCGCGCCGCATTGGCCGCTGTCATCTCGGCAACCTCACTCTCGAGGGACGCGATCCGCTCGTCCTGAGCACTCGTAGCGGGCGTCGCGGGCACCGCAGCGGTCGCAGGCGCGGCAGCAGTCGCGGGCGCGGTGCTCGGCGCTTCGCCCGGCTGAACCGCATCCATGCGCGACTCGAGCTCGCGAACCCGCGCAGTGAGCTGATCGATCGCCTTCAGACTCTGTTCGAGTTGACTCTGAAGCTGAGCGACCTGGTCCGCATCTGCTGCGGCGTGCGCAACGCGAAATGGAGCACAGGCGCTGGCGAGGACCGCCACACAGCACAGTGATCTGGCAGTGGAATTTAGACTGAGCATGAGCGTTTCCTTCATTTCTCGCTTTGTCTCACTTGTGTGTCCGCAGAGCCGAGGCGCTCGGGTGCCGCGCCCAGCGACTGCTTGGTTTCTGTTCCGTATTCTGCCGCGAGCTTTCCCTGCTCATCGACGACGACGATGCGATACTCGTGCATCACGTGCCGGTCGTACTTCCAGAACGGGAATCCGAGCCGGTGAGCGAGCTGCTCCGTACTCGTGCGGGTGCCCGTGAGGAAATGCCAATTGTCGCGGAGCAGTCCGCGACTGCGTCGATATTGGTGCCAGGCCTGTGGATCATCGACTACGGGGTCGTACCCAATGATCACGAATTCGGCGGATTGTCCGCCGGCGTCGGCCGCGCTCTGCAACTCCTGCAGATGCGCCATGGTCATCGGACAGACACGTCGACACGAGGCGTAGGCCATCGTGAAAACGATCCGCCGGCCGCGAAACTCGGCGAGACTGGTGTCGCGCCCCTGATCGTCAAGCCAGCTTTGCGGCAATTGGTCGAGCAGTGTCTTGCCGGGGGCGCCGGTGTCGGCAAGGCCGGGACGCGCGATCAACAGGCCCAAGAGGAGCGTGCAACTCAGGGCCGCGCACACGACTGCGCGGGCCGCCGCAGCACGTTGGGACGGGCACGGTGATGGAGCATTCGACATCACGGGGATGTCGAGGTAGGCCGTGAAACGCGCGTGGTGCATTGGTGTTGAATGGAGCGCGGCCGCTATTCAGCGGCCGACAACCCGGCGCTGTCAAGGATTGCACCCATGTCGGGTAAGCGTAGCGAAGGTACTGGCAGGATAAAGTGCCAGCATCCACTTGTCGCGTCGGCCCGCGGAACCAAGGACGTTGGACATCAGCATGAAAAGCTGGCTGATCGTTGTCGCCGTACTAGCTGTGCCAGCCTACGCAGCGCCTCCCGACCTTGGCGGGAAGGTCTGGATTCATGGCTCTGAGGACTGCCGCACCAATCACGATCCACCAATCGAAGTCTTTGCGTTTGACGCAACGACGTATGTGCTGCGTCAGAACAAATGTATCCACTTTGAGGCTCCCTTCATTTATGTCCTCATCGGCGCTCACACCGTTTTTGTCCAGGACACTGGCGCGACCGCTGAAGCAGACCGCTTTCCGCTTTATAGCGTCATTCTCGGCCTTGTCGCTCAGCGGCAAGGGACAACTGCGAATGAACTGCGCGTTCTCATTACGCATTCTCATAGCCACGGTGACCACACGGCTGCGGACGCGCAGTTCCGCGGCCAACCGCGCGTCACTTTGGTTGAGCCCACGGCGGAGGCTGTAAGAGAGCACTTTGGTTTCGCGCAGTGGCCCGAGGGGCGAGTCACCATTGATTTGGGCGGCCGCACTCTTGTCGTCGTGCCGACGCCCGGGCACCAGGATGAAAGCCTCGCTGTATACGACGAAACTACAGGATGGCTCCTGACTGGCGATACGCTCTATCCGGGCCGCTTGTACGTAAATGACTGGGCCGAATACAAAGCGAGCATCAGGCGACTGGTTGACTTCTCGAGGAGCCACCGGATCTCAGCGATCATGGGCACACACATCGAGATGTCGGCCACCGGAGAGCTCTTCCCGCGAGGAAGCACTTTCCAACCCAACGAGGCACCCCTGGCGCTCTCCGTTGATGATCTGCTGCAACTGCACGAGCGCCTGGATGAGTCGGGAGACAAGCCGAGGGAAGTGAAGATGGATAAATTTGTGGTCACTCCAGTCGGAACGGTGCAGCGTATCCTCGGGCGCATCTTGAAGGCCGTGGGCGTGCGCTGACGCTCGGTGCGGCGCCACACGGGCCAGCGTGTAACTCCTTGAGTTGCGACAGGATTCGTCCTTGAGTACCCTACCCGCGCCGCGAACCCGGTGAGCGCCTCATGGACACGACCTCTGACGATACCTGCCTGGAGCTGCGACCCAACTGCGCGCTCACTCCGAGGACGGCACTCCTCTTCTTTGGGGTCATGTGCCTGACCGCCTTCGGGATCGCCACATTGATGGCCGTCCAGGGCTTCTGGCCGGTACTGCCGTTCGCGGGACTCGAGATGCTGCTCCTCGGCTGGGCGCTGCGCGTAAGCCTCGCGAATGCCCATGTCGCCCAGCGACTTGCGATCTCGCGCGAAAACGTTTGCGTGGACTGCGTGAGCCAGCGCGGCGAGGTACATCTCGTATTTCCCCGCCATTGGGCCAAGGTTACACTGCGCGCTTCGCATACTGCGCTGCACCCGAGCCGACTCCTGATCGAATCGCGCGGTCGCGCCGTGGAGATCGGCGGGTTTCTGACCGAGGAGGAGCGGCGCGGGCTCGCGGCGCGGCTCAAGCAGATGATCGGCAATATCAACGAAACGCCGCCCCTGGCAGGCCGGACCGCGGCGCAGGCGCGTTAGTGGGGAGTTAGAAGTCACTCAATGGTCACGCACATCGCATCGATCGTCCGGTTCGCGGCGGCGCTGACGGCCTCGGCCTGGGCTGCGCCCGCGCTCGCGGACAAGGCGCTCAACATGCCGGCCGGCGTGACGGAGCTCAGCCACAAGATCTACGACCTGCACATGGAGATCTTCTGGTGGTGCGTCGCCATCGCGATCGTGGTGTTCGGCGTGATGATCTACTCCATCGTCAAGTTCCGGAAATCCGCCGGCGCCGTCGCCGACACCAAGCTCGTGCACAGCACCCGGGTCGAGATCGCCTGGACGCTGGTGCCGATCGCGATCCTGGTGATCATGGCCATTCCGGCGGCGCGCACGCTGATCGAGATCGAGGACACGCGCGGCTCGGAGATCTCGATCAAGGTCACGGGCTACCAGTGGCGCTGGCACTACGACTACCTCGACCGCGGCGTGAACTTCTTCTCGGCGCTCGCGCGCTCGAGCGACGCCGCGCGTCAGCTCGGCTCCGGGATCGACCCCAAGACGGTCCCCAACTACCTGCTCGACGTGGACAAGCCGCTCGTGATCCCCGCGGGCACCAAGGTGCGGCTGCTCCTCACCGCAAACGACGTGATCCACGCCTGGTGGGTGCCCGATTTCGGCATGAAGAAGGACGCGATCCCCGGCTTCGTCAACGAGATCTGGGTCACCGTCGATGAGCACAAGACCGGCACCTACCGCGGGCAATGCGCGGAGCTCTGCGGGCGCGACCACGGCTTCATGCCGATCGTGGTCGAAGTGAAGTCGAAAGAGGATTTCGCGACGTGGCTGAGCGCCCAGCAGGAAGCCGCGAAGCAGGCAGGAACGCCCGAAGCAGCCGCGGCGGAACCGGTGGCGGCGATCGATGCAGTCGCCCCCACCAACGTCGCGCAGACCCAGTGACACAGCGGAGAGCATAGAGCAATGGCCAGTTACTCCCACGCGCACGGCTCCGCCTCCCACGCGGAGGGCGCGCACCACGACGAGAAGCCCTCCGGCATCAAGCGGTGGCTGTTCACCACCAATCACAAGGACATCGGGACGATGTACCTGGTGTTCTCCGGGATCATGTTCTTCATCGGCGGCGCGATGGCGCTCGTGATCCGCGCCGAGCTCTTCAAGCCGGGGCTGCAGGTGGTGGACCCCGGGTTCTTCAACACCATGACCACCATGCACGCGCTGATCATGATCTTCGGCGCGGTGATGCCGGGCTGGGTCGGGCTCGCGAACTGGATGATCCCGATGCAGGTGGGCGCGCCCGACATGGCGCTGCCGCGCATGAACAATTACAGCTTCTGGATCCTGCCGTTCGCCTTCACGTTGCTGCTCATGACGCTGTTCCTGCCGGGCGGCGGACCTGCGGGTGGCTGGACGCTATATCCGCCGCTCTCGCTGCAGGCGGGCAACAGCCTGCCGCTCACGATCTTCGCGATTCACCTGATGGGCGCCTCCTCGATCATGGGCGCCATCAACATCATCGTGACGATCATGAACCTGCGCATGAAGGAAATGTCGCTGCTGCACATGCCGCTGTTCGTGTGGACGTGGCTGATCACGGCGTACCTCCTGATCGCGGTGATGCCGGTGCTGGCGGGCGCGGTGACGATGCTGCTGACGGATCACTTCTTCGGCACCAGCTTCTTCAGCGCCGCGGGCGGCGGCGACCCGGTGATGTTCCAGCACATCTTCTGGTTCTTCGGGCACCCGGAGGTCTACATCCTCATCCTGCCCGCCTTCGGCATCGTCTCCGAAGTGATACCGACCTTCTCGCGCAAGCCGCTCTTCGGCTACGACGCGATGGTCTACGCCACCGCGAGCATCGCGTTCCTGTCGTTCATCGTGTGGGCGCACCACATGTTCACGGTCGGCATGCCGCTCGCGGGGCAGCTCTTCTTCATGCTCTCCACCATGCTGATCGCGGTGCCGACCGGCGTGAAGGTGTTCAACTGGACCGCGACCATGTGGAAGGGCTCGTTGAGCTTCGAGCCGCCGATGCTGTTTGCGCTCGCGTTCCTGTTCCTGTTCTCGATCGGCGGGTTCTCGGGGCTGATGCTCGCGATCGTGCCGGCGGACTTCCAGTATCACGACACCTACTTCGTGGTGGCGCATTTCCACTACGTGCTGGTGCCGGGCGCGATCTTCGGCATCATGGCGGGCGTCTACCACTGGCTGCCGAAGTGGACCGGGCACATGTACGACATGAAGCTCGCCACGTGGCACTTCTGGCTGTCCGCGATCTTCGTGAACGTGCTGTTCTTCCCGCAGCACTTCCTCGGCCTCGCGGGCATGCCACGCCGCATTCCCGACTACGCCACGCAGTTCGCCGACTGGAACATGTGGTCCTCGATCGGCGCGTTCGGGTTCGGACTTTCGCAGCTGCTCTTCCCGTACATCATCTACAAGTGCATCAAGGGCGGCGTCAAGGCTACCAGCGACGTGTGGGAGGGCTCGCACGGCCTCGAGTGGTTGCTGCCGTCGCCGCCGCCATACCACACCTGGGAGACGCCGCCGCGTGTGACGTTCGGCGCTGAGCCGGGCGAGTTCGATCCACACGCCGCACAGGCGAAGTAAGGCAAGAGTCAGGTGTTGATGGTGGACTCAGAGCCGGAACGCCGACGCCGCGTGCGCCGCACGGCGATCGTGCTGGCACTCATCGCGCTGGCCTTCTACCTGGGCTTCATCCTGCTGGGCGTCTACCGCTCATGAGCGCGACCGTGACACCCGGCCGTCCACGACCGCATCGCTCGCTGGTCACGCGGCTCGCGCTCATGACGCTCGGCAGCTTCGCCTTCGGCTTCGCGCTGGTGCCACTGTACGACGTCTTCTGTAGCGTCACCGGCATCGGCAGTCGCGATGCGCTGCGCACACCCGCCGCCGTGATCGGTGTGCCGGACGAGAGCCGCAGCGTGACCGTGGAGTTCGTCGCGAACCTGGCGAGCCACGGCAGCTTTGAATTCCGCCCGGCGCTTGCACAGATGCAAGTGCATCCCGGTCAGCTCTACGAGACCACTTTCTACGCGCGCAACCTGACCGGCCGCGATACCGTGGCCCAGGCCGTGCCGAGCGTCGCACCGGGGCGCGCCAGCGCCTACTTCCGCAAGACCGAGTGCTTCTGCTTCGTGCCGCAGTCCTTCGCCAAGGGCGAGGGCCGCGACATGACCGTGCGCTTCAGCATCGACCCGAAGCTGCCCGCCGACGTCGATCGCATCACGCTCGCATACGTGTTCTACGGCCGCTCGCAGCTCTCGCGGGTCGACGAGTGAACCACCGATCAGCCTAAACGGAACTCACCTCATGGCTCACGCCCACGAAGCTCACGACCCCAACAAGTACTACGTGCCGCACGGCAGTCCCTGGCCGTTCTACGGCTCGGTGACGCTGTTCGTGCTGATGTTCGGCGCCGCCACCTTCCTCAACGACTGGGCGGGCTCGCTCGGCGCGTGGGTGCTGCTGCCCGGCTTCCTGATGCTGGCACTCCTCTTCTTCTTCTGGTTCGGCACGGTCATCGACGAGAGCGAGCGCGGCATCTTCAACGCGCAGGTGGATCGCAGCTTCCGCATGGGGATGATGTGGTTCATCTTCTCGGAAGTGATGTTCTTCGCGGCGTTCTTCGGCGCACTGTTCTATGCGCGCGAGTATTCCGTGCCGTGGCTGGGCGGCGAGGGCGTCAAGATCTTCAGCAACCTGCTGCTGTGGCCGGGGTACGCCAACGAGTGGCCGACCAATGGACCCGCCAACGTGGGCGGGAATTTCGAGATCATTCCCGCACTCGGCGTGCCGGCGCTCAATACCGCGATCCTGCTCTCGAGCGGCGTCACCGTCACGATCGCCCATCACGCGCTGCGCGCCGGCAACCGCGCGGTGCTGGTCATTTTTCTCGGCGCCACTTTCCTGCTGGGCTTCCTCTTCGTGGGGCTGCAGGCGATGGAATACGGCGAGGCGTATCAGCACCTGAACCTGAAGCTTTCGACCGGCGTGTACGGATCCACCTTCTTCATGCTGACGGGCTTTCACGGCCTGCACGTGACGGTCGGCGCCATCATGCTGACGGTGATCTGGCTGCGCGTCCTCAGGGGTCACTTCACGCCGCAGCGCCACTTCGCCTTCGAGGCGGTGGCGTGGTACTGGCACTTCGTCGACGTCGTGTGGCTGGGACTGTTCCTGTTCGTGTACTGGCTGTGAGGCGCCGCTACGGCGCCACCGCGTGAGGCGCGATCAGGCCACCCCGATACGCGAGCAGCAGCAGCAAGAACAACACCACCGAGAGCCCGATCCGCCAGGTCAGCGCGCGCAGCATCTTGCGCGAGTCGCCGGTGCCGCGCGCGAGCTGGAACAACGCCGCTCCCAGGCTCACCACGATGGCGATCAGCACCAGCACTATCAGGAGTTTGAAGATCGGCATGAGCGCGCACCGTAACGGGCTGAGCGCCAGTATACGGCCACGCAAGGTGGGCGACTGAATGGCGCTGCGAATCGGCTCACGGGTGTTCGCGCCCAATCCCTTCATCAGCCTGGCGGCGCTCGCGCTGCTCGCGTCCTTCCTCGCGCTCGGCTTCTGGCAGCTCGAGCGCATGCGCGAGAAGCAGGCGCTGTTCGATGCCTTTGACGCGGGCGTCCAGCGACTCGAGCGCTTATCCGACATCGAGCCCGCGAAGACCGAACGCTACACGCGCGTGGTCGCCGTCGGGCGCTACGACACCGCGCATCAGTTCCTGCTCGACAACATGACCCACGCCGGGCGCGCGGGCTACCGCGTGCTGACGCCACTGGACCTGGGCGACGGCGCGAGCGTGCTGGTCGATCGTGGCTGGGTACCGCTCGGAGCGACGCGCGATGTCCTGCCGGAGATCGCCGTTTCCGGAAATGCGCGCAGTGTCGTCGGGCGGCTCGACGAGCTCCCCGCCGCCGGTATCGAGCTCCCATCGACGGGTGCGACAGCCGGTTGGCCGAGGGTGCTGAGCTATCCGCGCATGGCCGATCTGCAGGGCGCGCTCGGGCGGCCGCTGCAGGAGCGGATCATCCTGCTCGATCCGCAACAGCCCGAGGGCTATGTGCGCGCCTGGCAGCCGTCGCCGTTTCCACCCGAGCGTCATTTGAGTTACGCGATCACCTGGTTCGCGCTCGCGGCCACGGTCGTGGTGCTCTTCATCATGCTCAATCTGCGCCGCGCACCGGGGCCGTCGTGAACTCCGGGAGTCCGCGCAAACGACGGCGCCTGGTGCTGGGCCTGCTCGCCGTGTTGTTCCTCGCGCCCGTCGCGGGCGCGTTCTACCTCTACTACGGCGGCTGGCGCACCGGCGGCAACGTGAGCCACGGCGACCTGATCACACCAGCGCGGCCCCTGCCCGAGGTGTCGTTGGCCGGGCCCGACGGCGCATCGTCGACCGGTCTTTTCCAGGGAAAGTGGTCACTCCTTTATATGGATGACGGCGGCTGCGACGCGGATTGCCGCCACGCGCTCTACGTCACGCGCCAGGTGCGACTCGCACTCAACCAGAACATGGATCGGGTGCAGCGCGTGTTCCTGTTCCAGGGCGAGTGCTGCGAGGAGCCGTTTTTCTCCGCCGAGCATCGCGGGCTGATTGCGCGCGATCTCGACTCGGCCGCAGGGCAGGAGCTGCGCGCGGTCCTCGAAGCGACGGCTCCTGCGCGCGATGGGCAGGCACGCATCTGGATTGCCGATCCGCTCGGCAACCTCGTAGTGAGCTATGCGCCGGATGCCGACCCGCGGGGCATGATCGCTGACCTGAAGAAACTCCTGAAGTTGTCACACATCGGTTGATGCGATGACTGCCCGCGCGTGGTTCCGCACCCTCACGCTCGCTGCGCTCATCCTGTGCGCGATCGTGGTAGTGCTCGGTGCGTATGTGCGTCTCACCGACGCCGGGCTCGGGTGCCCCGACTGGCCCACGTGCTACGGACACGTCACCGCTGGCGGCGCGCTCGAAAACCAGGAGGTCGTCGATGCGGCCTACCCGGGACGCCCTTTTCACTACGGCAAGGCACTGCGCGAGATGACGCATCGGTACGCGGCGAGCACGTTGGGACTCATCGTCGTGCTGATGAGCGCGCTCGCGTGGCAGCAGAGGCGCGACGGCGTCCTGCCCGTGCGGCTCACACTGGTCCTGCTCGTCACGATCGTCGTCCAGGGCATGCTGGGAATGCTCACCGTCACCTGGCTGCTCAAGCCCTTGATCGTGACGCTGCATTTGCTGGGCGGAATGACCACGCTCGCGCTCCTCTGGTGGCTCTGGTTGCGGCCGCGCGAAGTCCCGTTGCAGGCCAATGAGCTCAAGCTGCGGTCGCTCGCAGTGGCCGCGATCGCGGTGCTGGCGCTGCAGATCGCGCTGGGTGGCTGGACCAGCAGCAACTACGCGGCGGTGGCGTGCCCGGATTTTCCGACCTGCCAGGGATCGTGGTGGCCTTACGCGCAGTTCGACCAGGCGTTCATCCTGTGGCGCGGCCTCGGCATCGATTACGAGGGCGGCGTGCTGGATCATCCCGCGCGCGTCGCCGTGCACTTCGCTCATCGGTTGGGCGCGCTGGTGACCACAGTTGTCCTGGCGACGCTGGCGCTGCTGGCGATCCAGCGCGCGCGGGCGGCTCAGCTCCGACTCGCCGGCATGGCGTTGCTCGGCGCCCTCGCCCTGCAACTCGCCATCGGGATCACGACCGTGCTGCGGGGCTTTCCGCTGGCGTGGGCGACGGCGCACAATGCCGGAGCGGCGCTCCTGTTACTCAGCCTGGTCGCCGTGATCCGCTACCTTTGGCCGACTCATGCAGCAACACGCGGACATTGAGCCAACGACCGCGCCCGTCAGCGCCGGCGTGCGTGTGCGCGGGTTCTGGCAGCTCACCAAGCCAAAAGTCGTTGCGCTGATCGTCTTCACCGCGATCGTCGGCATGCTGCTCGCGACCCCCGGGCTTCCGCCGCCGCGCGTGTTGCTGTTCGCGACGGTGGGCATCTGGCTCGCCGCGGCCTCGGCGGCCGCCATCAATCACGTGCTAGACCGGCGCATCGACGCGGAAATGGTGCGCACACGGCGCCGGCCGATACCGAGCGGACAGGTGAACGAAGTCGCGGCGTTGCTGTTCGCCTTCGCGCTGGGGCTCGCCGCCATGCTGATCCTGGCGTTGCTCGTGAATCCGCTCACGGCGCTGCTCACGTTCGCCTCGCTCATCGGCTACTCGGTCATCTACACGATGTGGCTCAAACGCGCGACGCCACAGAACATCGTGATCGGCGGCGCCGCGGGCGCTGCGCCACCGGTGCTCGGATGGGCCGCGGTGACCGGCAGCGTGGATGCGAACGCGCTGCTGCTGTTCCTGATCATTTTCACCTGGACGCCGCCGCACTTCTGGGCGCTCGCGATCGCGCGCCGCGACGACTACGCCAAGGTCGGCATCCCGATGCTTCCCGTCACGCACGGCATCGAGTTCACTCGCCTGCACATCCTGCTCTACACCATCCTGCTCGTGCTCGTGACGCTGCTGCCCTTTCTCACCGGCATGAGCGGACTGATCTATCTGGTGGGCGCGCTCATCCTCGATGTGATCTTCCTGCGTTATGCGTGGGCACTCAGGAAAGGCAGCCGCCTCGAGCTGCCGATGCGCACCTTCAGATACTCCGTGAACTACCTGATGATGCTGTTCGCATTGCTGCTGGTGGATCACTACCTGCGGCTGGGCGCCTGAAGCAGGCCGCGCAAGTCACTCCTGCGATTCGGCACCCACCGCTACGAATGCCAGGTCGCCCATCTTCACCGAGCCGAAGTTGAACTTCCTGGCCGCCGCCGCCATGCGCGTGAGCGCCGCGGCGATCGGCATCACCGGCTTCTTATCGCCCTTTTTCACCTTGTGAAACCGCACCGGGTTGATGCGCGCCACCACGTAGCTGCGCAGGTACGGTGACTTGAAGCCGCGCTTCTGCAGTTCGCTCACGATGCGCTTGACCGCGGCATCGATTTCCGTGAGCCGCGACGCGTACCCTTCGCGCTCGCGAAGACTTGCCGCCAGCGTGCGGTCGCTGAAGCGATCGACCTTCTTCAGCAACGGGCTGTAGGCGCCGCCGCCGAAGCGCAGGTTCTTTTCGTACACGAGCCCGAGGGTGATGAGCTCGGGCGCCTCGAACTCAGCCGAGAATTTCGACTCCCTGGCCTGTCCATCCCGCTTCACGAGGTTGTGCGCCATGCGCACCACCTCGAGGCTGCGATCCTTGAGGTTGTGCGCCTTCTCGGTGTTGAGAGCGAGAATGCGGTAGGCGAGCGATTCGTCCGGAGAGATGAGCGCCGTGATCTGTCGCAACCCGAGGAACTTCGCGGCCGCGAGCCGATGACGCCCGTTCGGCGTCCAGAGGTTTCCATCCTCGCCGCGCACCACGATCAGCGGGTCGAGGAATACGCCCGTCTCGTCGATGCGATCCGCCAGTCGCCGTGCATGCGTCGGCGACAGGTCGCGTTGAAAAGGCGTCGGCTGCACGGCCGCGAGCGGCAGCGCGGCCACCAGCAGTGGACGCCCGCTCAACGGTTCACGATAGGCGCCGATGGGCGCGCCGCCCACCTGTTGCACGAGCGCGGTGAGCGCTGCGACATCGGGCTGATCGAGACTGAGGAGAATATCGGCCGCGGTCAGGCCACGCGCTTCCCTGCCCGGTGCGAGCCGGCCGCGCGCTCGTTTCTTCGCGGTCCGCGAAGCGGTTTTTGTGCCGGGTGATTTCGCGCGCGCCATGCGCGCACAGTGCCGCGAGCGGCGCTGGAAGTAAAACGGCGTGGCGGCTCAGGCCGACGGTGCCCGCTCCAGGCGGAAACGACCGAACTCACGCCACGTGCCGTCCTTGCGCCGGATCTCATCGATGACTTCCATGGCGTTGGCACTGAGCAGGCGGTAGGTCGAACGGCCGCGCGGCGTCGTGCCGTCGCCCCATTCGGCGATCAGAGCCTGGGGTTCGAGCAACGCATCGAGCAGATGCGTCGCGCCCTGAGAGTCGAACCAGCGCCCGTTGAGGCGTCCGGCCGATGCACCGGACCAGTAAAGCGCCAGTCCTTCGAAGCGCTGTGATGCAGGTTCCACGCCGATCTCGTTCACCAGCGTGAGGCGCACGAAACGTCCGCCGAGCGCACGTTCCCATTTGAGGTTGAGGCGCGCCGACGCATTGTTGGTGGTACCGGTCCCGCGCCATTCACCCAGCCACTGCTCGAGTGGCGGCGCGGCAACCGCGTCTTGCGCGAGCGGCTGGCCGGCCCGTTCCGTGGCAAGGATCAGGACGATGGCTGCGCCGGCAGCGGCGAGAGCGCTCAATGGCTTCATGGCGGCTCCAGGAAAGGGTGCACGATGATAGAGACGATTGGCGCTGACCGGTATCGACGGGGTCAGACCCCAAGTCTTCCCTTGGGGTCAGACCCCAAGCCCCGGGAACCAAGGCATGCCCTCGAACATTCAGGGAAATGGGGTCTGACCCCAGTGCTGGCACAAGTCGCAACTTTTGGGGGTAGCCTGCGTCGAATGCCGCGTTCAGTCTGGTGTCCCGCCGTTGGGGGAGGTACGTCATGAATCTCGTCAAGCTGATTGCGCTGCTCACCGCCCTGCTCGCCTGTTTCATGCTGCCGGATTCGGCCGCACTGGCGGCGGGTGGTGGTTCCATGGACCTGCCGCAGACACCGACGTCGTCGGCACGCTCGCCAGAGGAGGACGCGCGCAATGCATACAACGCCGGCGTGAAGCAGATCGAGAAGGCGAAGGATCTCGAGCAGGACGCGGCCAGCGCGACCGACGAAGGCAAGCGCGAGCGCGCGCTCAAGAAGGCGCAGGGCGCCTACGAGAAAGCGGCGCGCAACTTCGAGCGGGCGGTATCCAAGAACCCGGAGCTGTATGAAGGCTGGAACTACCTCGGCTTCGCACGGCGCCATCTCGGCCGTCATGACGCCGCACTCGAGGCTTATGACCGCGCGCTCAAGCTCAAGCCCGGATACGCCGATGCTCTAGAGTATCGTGGCGAGGCTTACCTCGGTCTCGACCGGCTCGATGACGCGCGCAAGGCGTACATGGACCTCTACGCCGGCTCGCGCAAGCACGCCGATGAGCTGCTCGCCGCCATGCAGAAATACGTGGCAGCGCGCCGCCAGACACCGAACGGCTTGACGGCCCAGCAACTGGACGAGTTCGCGCGCTGGGTCGATGAACGGGCGGGAATCGCGCGTCAGACCGCATCGCTCGACACCGGCAGCCAAGCCAGCTGGCGCTGACCGCGCCGTCGATTCACCGCATCATGTGGCGTGCGGGCGTTCTGCGATCGACGCTCGCCGTCCTCTCGATGACGTCCGGAGCGTGGAGCGCGCACGCAGCCGACCCGGCGCCCGCGCCGAGCCCGTATGGCTGGAATCTGCCGCGCGGATTTCCGCCCCCGCTTGTTCCTGCGGACAACCCGATGACGGAAGAGAAGGTCGCGCTCGGGCGACTCCTCTTCTATGAGCCGCGGCTCTCGATCACGGGCCGCCACGCCTGCTCGACCTGTCATGCCCAGCCGCTCGCGTTCACGGATGGCCGCGGGCGCGCTGTTGGCGCCACCGGCGAGCCGCACCCGCGCAGCGCCATGAGCCTCGCCAACGTCGCCTACAACCCGGTCTACACCTGGACCGATGCCGGCTTCGCATCGCTCGAGGCGCAGGTGGCGCAGCCGCTCTTCAACGAGCATCCCATCGAGATGGGACTCGCCGGACGCGAGTCTACCGTTGTCGCGGAGCTCGAGTCCGACGCGCAGTATCGCGAGGCGTTCGCGCGCGCCTTTCCGCAGGAGCGCGGTCCCGTCACCATGGCCAACGTGGCGCGCGCGCTGGCGAGCTTCGAGCGCACGCTGATCTCGGGACGCTCGGCATTCGACCGCTACGTCTACGACGACGAGCGTGGCGCACTCGACGCCGCGGCCAAGCGTGGCATGGCACTCTTCTATTCCGAGCGAATCGGCTGCGCGCAATGCCATTTCGGCATCAACTTCTCTGGGCCCATCGTGCACGAGCGCATTCCGCAGGCGGATCCTGCGTTCGTGAATACCGGCGCTGGCCGCTTCCGCGTACCGACGCTGCGCAACGTCGCGGTGACGGCCCCTTACATGCACGACGGCGCGGTGCGCACGCTACCCGAGGTCATCGATCGCTACGCGACGACGGGCCGTGGGCATCCTGCCAGCTCCACACAAGCAGACGCGCCGCAGGACGAGCGGCTGCGGCCCTTCACCCTGGGGAGCGAGGAACGCGACGACCTGCTCGCCTTTCTCGAGAGCCTCACGGACCCTGAATTTCTCGCCGACGCGCGCTTCGCCGCGCCGTAGGCCGATCACATTTTCAAGTACACGCGCCGGCGGTCAAGTCCCCACGCGACGAACCACCAGAAGCCCGTGAATGCCAGCGCCCAGGCGAGCGAGGCGGCGTAGAGGCCGAATCGTGGCGTCATCCAGCGCGCGAACAGTCCCTCGTACAGCGGATCGAGCCAGCCCAGCGCGATCAGCACATAGATCAGCGCGGCGGAACCGGCGTACACCGTAATCGCATTGACGCCGAGAGTGCGACCCAGCGCGGGCCAGCCACGCCGGTCGATGAGTTCATGAAAGAGCGCTAGCGCGACCGACGCCCAGCCCGCCGTCCACAGAACGTACGACGAAGTCCAAAGGTTCTTGTTGAGCGGAAACATCGTCGACCACACCATTCCCGCCAAGACGCCGCCGAATCCCAGGACAAGCAGGTTGCGCAGGTTGCCGGACCTGAGCCACTCGCCGGCGCGCACACCCAGCAGTGTCGTCGCAATTGCGGGCAGCGTGCTGAGAAGTCCCTCGGGATCGTGCGCGCGGCCGGTCGCAACGTCGAACGCATAGGCGTGCTCGCCCAGCACCGCAGCATCGATGCGACTGGCGAGATTAGTCCACGGCTCGAGCGTGCCGCCCGAGACGAGCAGCAGCCAGTAACCTGCGAGCACTGTCGCCACGATCACCCATTGCGTGCGCGAGCGCGTGTAAATCAGCAGACAGCCACTCACCAGCACACACAGGCCGATGCGCTGGAGCACTCCCATTGGCCGAAAGTGCTCCGCCGACAACGCCCACCAGGCGAGTGCGTGCAGCGCGAGCCCGAGCGCGATGATGCGCAGCGCGCGCCACGAGAGCGCGCGAGCGAGCTCGGTTCGAGACACTCCGGCGGCCAACCGCGGGGCGAGACTCAGGGTAAGCGAAACGCCCGCGACGAAGAGGAAGAACGGAAAAATCAGGTCGGTCGGCGTGCAGCCATGCCACGCAGCGTGGCGAAGCGGCGCAAACACGTGACTCCAGTCGCCCGGGGTGTTCACGATCAGCATCGCCGCGACGGTGAGGCCGCGCAGTGCATCGACCGAGGCCAATCGCGTCTGCGCCGGCAAAGTAAGCGGCACTGCCATTTGATGCAATAATGTGGACATGGCCGACAACAGGCAATCACAACGCGCAGCCATGGGGCTTTACCCGCGCATCTTCACCATCGTCACGGTGGCGTTGCTCGGCTATCTGCTGTTCCTGATCCTGCAACCCTTCCTGACCGTCCTGGCCTGGTCGGCGCTCCTCGCCTTCCTGTTGCATCCCGCACATCAGCGCCTGACGCGCTGGCTGCGTGATCGCCGTGCGTTGTCCTCGACCCTGCTGACGCTCGCGACACTCGTCATCTCCATCGGTCCGCTCACCGCGCTCGGCGTGGCCTTTGCCCGCCAGGCCGCCTCCCTGCTCGAGAACCTGCAGTCGAGCTACGGCGAGCTCAAGTTCACCGGGTTGAGCTCGCTCGGAGAATGTCCCGCTGGTCGGCAGTGCGCTCAGCTGGGTGCTCGAGGTGACGCCCTTCACGCGCGCGCAGACGAGCAGCGGCGCGCTGACGGCCGCGAGAACGGTGATCGAGCGCCTCGGCTGCCTGGGCGGCACACTGTTCATCGGCGCCATGGGGACCGTCGTCGGATTCCTGCTGATGCTGTTCCTGCTGTTCTTCTTCCTGCGCGACGGCGTAGCGATGACGCGCCGGCGAGCAATCTCATCCCGATGCCGAAAGCGCGCAAGCACGATCTGCTTCAATATCTCGGCACGGTCACGCGTGCCGTCGTCTTCGGAACGCTCCTGACGGCGCTGTTGCAGGGCACGCTGGTAGGGCATCGGCTTCGCGATCATCGGCCTGCCGTCCCCGGTGGTCTTTGGCGTGATTGCGCGGCCGTTCTGTCACTGCTGCCGATCGGTGGCACCGCGCTGATCTGGGGACCGGCCGCGATCATCCTGGTGGTGCAGGGTCGCTATGGCGCGGCGCTCTTCATGCTGCTGTGGGGCGTCGCTGCTCGTCGGCCTGATCGACAACTTTCTCAAGCCGCTGATCATCTCGGGCGTGCCGAGGTGCCCACGCTTGCGGCGTTCCTCGGGGTGCTCGGCGGCCTCGCGGCGTTCGGTCCGATCGGCATGTTCCTGGGTCCCGTCATCCTCGCACTCACCATCGCGCTGGTGCGGTGGGCGGAAGAGAATCGCGCCGGCAGCTGCCTGACCGGGTGCGATGGAAGCCTTTGATAGAATGGCGGGCTTGACCCGGATACGCGATGGACGTCTCCTTCATCCTCGACTCGCTGAACGACGCGCAGCGCGCGGCCGTCACCGCGCCGCTCGGGCCCACGCTGGTGCTCGCGGGCGCCGGCAGCGGCAAGACGCGCGTGCTCATGCATCGGGTCGCCTGGCTGATCCAGGTCGAGGGCGCCTCGCCGCACAGCATGCTCGCGGTGACCTTCACCAACAAGGCCGCCGGCGAGATGCGCGGCCGCATCGAGACGCTGCTGGGCATTCCCGCCGCGGCGCTGTGGATCGGCACCTTCCACGGCCTCGCGCATCGGCTGCTGCGCATCCACTGGCGCGAGGCGGGCCTGCCGCAGACCTTCCAGATCCTCGATGCCGAGGACCAGCTGCGCATGGTGCGCAAGGTGCTGAAGGCGCTCGAGCTCGACGAGACGCGCTGGGTGCCGCGCGAGATCACCTGGTTCATCAACGCGCAGAAGGACGAGGGCGTGCGGCCGAAGCACGTCAAGGACAACGGCGATCCGACGCGGCGCGAATTCATCCGCATCTACCAGGCCTACGAGGAGGCCTGCGAGCGCGCCGGCGTGGTGGACTTCGCCGAGCTGCTGCTGCGCGCCTTCGAGCTGTGGCGCGACCATCCGCGAAGTGCTGGCGCACTACCGCGCGCGCTTCCGCCACGTGCTGGTGGACGAGTTCCAGGACACCAACGCGATCCAGTACGCGTGGCTGAGGCTGCTCGCCGGCGGCGACGGCATGCCGTTCGTCGTCGGCGACGACGATCAGTCGATCTATCGCTGGCGCGGCGCGCGCGTCGAGAACCTGCAGCAGTTCCAGCGCGACTTCCCGGCGACCAAGCTGTTCCGCCTGGAACAGAACTATCGCTCGACCGGCACCATTCTCGCGGCGGCCAACGCGCTCATCGCCAACAACTCCGCGCGGCTCGGCAAGAACCTGTGGACCAGCGGCGAGCAGGGCGAGCCGATCCAGCTCTATGCCGCCTTCAACGAGCGCGACGAGGCCGACTTCGTCGTCGAATCGCATCCGCGAGTGGACGCAGGCGCGGCGGCGCGCGGCGCGAGATCGCGATGCTGTACCGCTCGAACGCGCAGTCGCGCGTGTTCGAAGAAGCGTTCCTCAGCGCCGCATCCCGTACCGCGTCTACGGCGGCCTGCGCTTCTTCGAGCGCGCCGAGATCAAGGACGCGCTCGCCTACCTGCGGCTCATCGCGAACCGCGACGACGACGCCTCGTTCGAGCGCGTGGTCAATCTGCCGGCGCGCGGCATCGGCGCCAAGACGCCTCGAGTCGTGCGCGAGTACGCGCAAGGCGAATGCCTGCTCGATGTGGCGCGCCGCGCGGCGCTTGCCTGCAGCGAGGCGCCTCGGCCCCAAGGCGCGGCGTGGCCATGCATGGCTTCATGCAGCTGATCGAGACACTGGCCGCGCAGACTCGACGGCCTCGAGCTGCACGAGCAGGTCGATCACGTGCATCCAGGCGAGCGGACTGATCGAGCACTATCAAGAAGGAGAAGGGCGAGCGCGGCGAGGCGCGCGTCGAGAACCTGCTCGAGCTCGTGAGCGCGGCGCGCGGCTTCGCGCCGGAGAGCGCCACCGAGCTCACGCCGCTCAAAGCCTTTCTCGCGCACGCGGTGCTCGAAGTCGGGCGAGGGCCAGGCCGAGCGCCTGGGAGGACTGCGTGCAGATGATGACGCTGCATTCGGCCAAGGGGCTCGAATTCCCGGTGGTGTTCCTCGTGCGGCATGGAAGACGGCCTGTTCCCGCATCAGCGCTCGATCAACGACCTGGCCGGCCTCGAGGAGGAGCGCCGCCTCTGCTACGTCGGCATGACGCGCGCGATGCGCGAGCTCTATCCTGACCTACGCCGAGCAGCGCCGGCTGCACGGCGTCGACAGTACGGCGCAGCGTGTCGCGCTTCATCGAGCGAGCTGCCGCCGGAGCTGATCGAGGAAGTGCGGCCGCGCATGCAGGTGTCCCGCCCGACGCGTTTCCAGGCGCAGCGTCGCTCGACGGAGTCGCGATCTCCAGCGGGATGCGCCTCGGGCAGCGCGTGCGGCACGGCAAGTTCGGCGACGGCGTGGTGCTCAATCTCGAGGGCCAGGGCCCGCATGCGCGCGTGCAGGTCAACTTCGAGCAGCAGGGCACCAAGTGGCTGATGGTCGGCTTACGCGCAACCTCGGAGCTCGACTGTGAAAATCATCATTCTCGGCGCCGGCCAGGTCGGCCGCACCGCCGCCTATCACCTGTCGCGCGAGGAAGCGCAACGAAGTCACCGTCGTCGACATCAACGAGGACACGCTGCGCGATCTGCAGGACCGGCTCGACATCCGCACCGTGCACGGCAACGCCGCGCAGCCCGAGCGTGCTCGAAGCCGCCGGCGCCGCCGACGCCGACATCCTCGTCGCGCTCACCACAGCGACGAAGTCAACATGGTCGCGTGCCAGATCGCGTACACGCTGTATCGCACGCCGACGAAGATCGCGCGCATCCGCGCCGGCCGACTACATCGCAGCGCGAAGGCCTGTTCGGCGAAGGCGGCGCTCGCGGTGGACGTGTGGATCAGCCCCGAGCAGCTGGTGACCGAGTACATCGAGCGGCTGATCCGCTACCCGGGCGCGCTGCAGGTGCTCGACTTCGCCGACGGCCGGGTGCGCCTGGTGGGCGTGCGCGCGCTGCGAGGCGGACTCGCTGGTGGGGCAGAGAGCTGCGCACGCTGCGCGAACACATTCCCGATGCGGAAGCGCGCGTCGCCGCGATCTACCGCAACGGCCAGAGCATCGTGCCGGAGGGCGACACCGTCATCGAGGACGGCGATGAGGTGTTCTTCCTCGCCGCGCGCAAGGACATCCGCGCGGTCATGAACGAGATGCGCAAGGCCGAAGACCCGGTGCGGCGCGTGGTCATCGCGGGCGGCGGCAATATCGGCGCTGCGGCTCGCCAGGCGCTCGAGCGCACCAACCAGGTGAAGCTCATCGAGCGCGACAGCCGGCGCGCGCGGCGGTGTCGCCGAGCAGCTCAAGAGCACCATCGTGCTGAACGGCGACGCGGCGGACGAAGAGTTGCTGGTCGAGGAGAACATCGACAGCGCCGACGTGTTCGCCGCGCTGACCAACTCCGAGGAAGCCAACATCCTCTCGGCGATGCTCGCCAAGCGCCTGGGCGCGCACAAGGTGATGGCGCTGATCAACAAGCCGTCGTACGCCGAGCTGATCGAGAGCGGCCCGATCGACATCGCCATTTCGCCGCAGACCGTGACCATCGGATCGCTGCTCGCGCACGTGCGGCGCGGCGACGTGGTGCGCGTGCACAGCCTGCGGCGCGGCGCGGCCGAAGCGATCGAGGTCATCGTGCACGGCGAGCCGGGCAGCTCGCGCGTCGTCGGACGGCGCATCGAGGACATCGACCTGCCGGAGGGCACGACCATCGGCGCGATCGTGCGCGGCGAGGACGTGATCATCGCGCACCACGACACCGGATCGCAGCCGGACGATCACGTGATCCTGTTCGTGACCGACCGGCGCCACATCGAGGCGCGTCGAGCGCCTGTTCCAGTCGGGCAAGTCAATGTAGGCGCCGCGCGTGCTCGCCGTCGTCCATGTTCTCGGGCAGCTGCTGACGATCTTCGGGCTCACCTATCTGCTGCCGATCATCACCTCGCTCCTGTTCGCGCGATGGCACCTGGTGGGCGTTCGTGGTGGCCGGCATCATTTGCTCGGGCGCGGGTCTCGCCATCTGGGCCGCACGCGCCGCTACAAGCGCGAGCTCAAGTCGCGCGACGGCTTCCTGCTGGTGACGCTCGCCTGGGTGCTGATGGCGGTGGCCGCGACATTCCGCTGCTCTTTGCCCTGCCCGGCCTGAGCTTCACCGATGCGTTCTTCGAGACGACGTCGGGACTGACGACCACCGGCTCGACGGTGCTCACGGAGCTCGAACGGCTGCCACCCGCCATCAATCTGTGGCGCCACGCGCTGCACTGGTACGGCGGCATGGGCATCATCGTGCTGGCGCTCGCGATCCTGCCGCTGCTGGGCGTCGGCGGCATGCAGCTCTACAAGGCGGAAACGCCCGGGCCGATGAAGGATACGAAGCTCACGCCGCGCATCACCGAGACCGCCAAGGCGCTCTGGTTCATCTACGCCGGCATGACCGTCGCCTGCATCGTGGCGCTGCGGCTGTGCGGCATGAGCTGGTTCGACGCCGTCTGTCACGGCTTCTCGGCGCTCGCGCTCGGCGGCTTCTCGACCTACGACAGCTCGGTGGGTCATTTCGACTCGAGCGCAGTGGAGTTCGTGCTCATCGCCTTCATGCTGCATCGCGGCCATGAACTTCGCGCGTCACTTCCTCGCAGTCCGGCAACTGACGTTCGCGCCGTATCGCGCCGATCCGGAGGCCCGGGCGCATGCTGCTGGTGATAGCGACGAGCGTCGCGCTGGTGAGCGTGGTCTTGCTGCTAGAAGGCAGCTACGACCACGACCTCGAGGCGCTGCGCCACGCGGCTTTCGCCGTGGTCTCGATCGCCACCACGAGCGGTTTCGTTTCCGAGGACTACGAGACCTGGCCGGCCTTCGCCGGCTTCTGGCTGCTCTTCCTGAGCTGCGTTTGCTGCAACACCGGCTCGACCGGCGGCGGCATCAAGATGTTCCGCACGCTGCTCCTGTGGCGGCAGGCGGTACGCGAGCTGCAGGCTCATGGTGCATCCGCAGGCCGTCGAGCCGGTGCGGATCGGCACCCAGGTGGTGCCCAACCGCATCGCCTACGCCGTGCTTGCCTTCATCTTTCTCTATTTCATGACGGTCGTCGTGCTGACGTTCGCGTTGCTGCTCTCAGGTCTCGACTTCGTGTCGGCGCTCTCGGCTGTCATCGCATCGATCAACAACATGGGGCCGGGACTGAACCGCGTCGGTCCATCGACGACCTATCAGTCGCTGAGCGATTTCCAGACCTGGGTCTGCATCGCTGCCATGTTTCTCGGCCGGCTCGAGATCTTCAGCGTGCTGGTGCTGTTCACGCCGGCGTTCTGGCGCAAGTAGCCGCGGCGCGTCGCTTTACCACGAAGTTTGTCGTATATCGCGCCGCCGGTTCGTCCCGGGCCGCGGCCGCTCCATCCTGCATCGGTACCCCTCGTCCCGCGCGAGTAGTCGCTCATCGCGGCCTGCCTCTAGCGTGGTCGCGTTCTAACCACATCCGCCGTCGCGACGCGGCCTGACCGGCCGTGCATCGCGGCGTTCTAGAGGAGGCAGGGGAAATGCTCCAGCAAAAGGCCATCAACCAATTTCTTCGCAGGGCCGTGCACCTCGCGTTGTACGCGGGCGTGGCGATGCCCTTGAGCCAGGTCGCCGTCGCGCAGGACCAGGACACTGCGGCGGCGGCTGACATCGGCACCGTCACCGTCACCGGGTCGCGCATCCGGCGTGTGGACGCCGAGACAGCGAGCCCGGTCTACACGCTCGGCCGCGACGTCATTCATGAGTCGGGCGTCACCACCATCGGCGAGCTGCTGCAGGAAGTGCCGTCGGTCGCGGGCGCAGCCACCAATCCACAGGTCAACAACGGCGGCGGCACCGGCGCTTCGCACGTCGAGCTGCGCGGCCTGGACACGGAACGCACGCTCGTGCTCCTCAATGGGCGCCGCCTCGGCGCGCTCACCTATGAGGACGGCGCGGTCGACGTCAACGTGATCCCGATCAACATGATCGAGCGCGTCGAGATCCTGAAGGAAGGCGCGGGCGCCATCTACGGCTCCGATGCCATCGCGGGCGTGGTGAACTTCATCACGCGCAAGGATTACGAAGGCGCCGAGCTCGGGCTCGACTTCGGCGTTTCCGGCGAGGACGACGGCGAGCGCACTTCCGCCAACATCTCCTGGGGCACCAAGAGCGATCGCGGCAGCGTCATGCTGGGCGCGAGCTGGAACCACCAGGAAGCGATTTCGGCCAACGACCGTGAGTTTTCGCGCAACGCGATCTATTTCTACGGCTCGGTGTTCGAGGGTGGCTCGAGCCGCGTGCCGACGGGGCGGGTATTCGTCCCGGGACCGGGCGGCTGCGCATCGGTGACGCGCATCGACGGAGCCGTGGGCGACAGCGTCGATGACTATCGCTGCTTCGTCACGACCGGCGCCGGCAACGACCTCTACAACTTCCAGCCGCTGAACCTGGTGATGACTCCGCAGGAGCGCGGCAACATCTTCACGCTGGCGAGCTACGACATCGGCGGCGGCGTCGAAGTGTACGGCGAGTACCTGCACAACTACACCACCTCCAGCTGGCAGATCGCGCCGTTGCCGTTCGACTCGCGCAACGACGACGTGGTGATCTCGGCGCAGAACATCTACAACCCGTTCGGCGTGGACCTGGGCGGCCAGGAACGCAACGGCGTCCTCAACGACAACTTCACGCTGCGCATGGAGCCACTCGGCAACCGCCAGGCGGGCATCGATACCAACACCGATCACATGGTTGTGGGTGCGAGAGGAAATCTCGGCGCGTCGACCTGGAGTTGGGACGCTTCTGCGGGCTACAGCCGCATCGACCAGGAGCGTGCTGCGTCCGGCTACATGTTCCAGCCGGCACTGGCGAATGCCTTCGGCCCGTCCTTCATTGCGGCTGATGGCACGCCGACCTGCGGCACGCCGGCAGCACCCATCTCGGGCTGCGTGCCGGTGAACATCTTCAACCTCTCGGATCCGACCCAGGTTGCTGCGCTCAACAGCATCGCCGGCAAGTACAACCAGAACTTCAAGTACGACACCGTGCAGGCCAACATCAGCGCCACGGGTGATCTGTTCGAGCTGCCCGCGGGCGCCGTGGCGCTGGCGGTCGGCGCGGACTACCTGGAGCAGACCGGGCGCTGGGACACGGACTTCCTCACGGAGGCCGCGCCCCCGCTCTTCATCAACTGCCTGCTTTCGCAGGAAGCCTGCAGCGGCGATTCCTCCGGATCGCAGGACGTGTATGAAGGCTACGCCGAGGTGTTCGTGCCGATCATCGCGGACAAGCCGCTGGCGCGCGCCCTGAATCTGACCCTCGGCATGCGCTACTCCGACTACTCGACGTTCGGCGACACCACCAACGGCGTCATCAAGGTCGAGTACCGGCCGGTCGCGGACCTGTTGGTGCGGGCGTCTTACTCGGAGGTGTTCCGTGCCCCGACGATTTTCGATCAGTTCATCGCACCTTCGGCCAACGCGCCTACGTTCAATGATCCCTGCGTGGGCTTGACGGCTGCCGCGGTGGCGGCGAACCCGAACCTGGCGCTGGCTTGCGAGAACGTGCCGACCGACGGCAGCTTCGAGCAACCCAACTCGCAGATCACGGGCATCATCACCGGCAACACCGAGCTCGACCCCGAGACGGGCGACGTGTTCACGTATGGCTTCGTCTACGAGCCGAGCTACCTGAAGGGCCTGTCGCTGACCGTGGACGTGTGGGACTACAAGATCGACGACGTCATCACGGCGCTCGACGTCAACACGACCGCCACGGGTTGCGCAACCACGGGTTCGGCGTTCTTCTGCGACCTGATGACGCGGTTCTCGGACGGCGAAATCCAGACCATCCTGCAACCGACGGTCAACCTCGGAACGCTGGAAACGAACGGCGTCGATCTCGGCGTGCAGTACAACCTGCGCGGCACCGGGGTCGGCGACTGGCGCTTCCGCCTCGACACGACCTATATCGACAGCTATGAGAACACGCTGCCGATACCGGGCTCGGTGCCGATCGAGGTGGTGGGAACGTATGACCGCCAGTACGGCAACTACGCACAATACCGCGCGATCTTCGGGATCGGCTGGGCGTACCAGAACTTCAACGCGCTGGCCAAGACGCGCTACATCGACTCGATCGTCCTGCACGATCCGGACGGGGCGCCGGGACCTTCGCCTGACCTGCAGATCCCGTCGATGACGTATCTCGACCTGCAGGTCGGGTACAGCATCGGCAAGAGCATGGAGCTGCAGCTGGGCGCGGAGAACGTGTCGGACGAGGAGCCGCCGATCCTCTACCAGAACAACGTCATCAACGCGAACACCGACGTGCAGACCTACGACACCATCGGCCGGTTCTACTGGGGACGTTTCACCTACAAATTCTAGGAGCAAACTGCGACACTCCAGGGTCGCGCGGCCACGCCGCGCGACCCTTTCTTTTTCGCAAGTCCCGGCATGACGAGCCCCACGCAGAACCCCGACCTACTGGCGCGCACCGCCATGGCGATGCTGCAACGCCAGCAGCACGGGGCCGCTGAGACCAGCAGCCGCCAGGCCCTGGCGCTGGAGCCAGGCCACCTCGGGGCACTCAACGCGCTCGCGCTCACGCTGACAGCGCAGGCGCGCTATCCGGAAGCGGTGCAGGCCTTCTCGGGGCTGACACAACGCGCGCCACTCGAGCGCTCGCACTGGGTTAACCTCGGCACGACACTGCGTGCCGCGGGACGGCACGACGAGGCGCTGACGGCCTACATGCGCGCGGCCCAGCTGGGTGAAGCGTCGGCCGACTTCTCCTACAACGTGGGTCTCCTGCATATCGATCGCGGTGACTACGAATCCGCCCGGGCGGTGCTGGCGCGTGCGGTCAAAGGAGCGCCCCAAGATGCCGGGATCCGTTATCAGTACGCGCATTGCTGCTATGAATCGGTGCACAACGACGAGGCGCTCGCGGCGCTCGAGCAGTGGCCGCAGATGCGTGGTCTCACGACTGAGCTGATCGCCCGGATCGCGTTGCTGCTGATCAATCTCGGTGAGCCGAAGCGTGCCGAGCAGGCGGCGTTGCGGGCGCGGGCCGATCCCAACCCGTCACCGCAAGTCCTGCTGACACTGGTGCAGGTGCAGGAGCGCACCAACCAGCTGGCTGAAGCGGCGCACGCGCTCGATGGCCTGCAGGCTGACCCCCGCGCCAGCGCCCTCGGCTCGGACCTGACGCTCGCACGCGCGCAGATCGCACAACGCAGCGGCGATCACGCCGCCGCCTGCGAGCACTTCCGCCAGATCGATGCGGCCTGCACCGAGGCGCACCGCCGGCACTACCACCTGTTTCACCTCGCGAAATCGCTCGATTCCCTCCAGCGCTACGACGAGGCTTTCGCCACGCTGGTGGACGCGCATCGCTCGCAAGTGGCGCAGTTGCAGCGCACGGCACCCGAGATTGCGGCGCGCCGCAAGCCACCCATGTACATCACACGCTTCGGTTGTGACGCCGATGATGTCGCTCAATGGGACGAATCGGACGCACCTTCTGCGCCCGAGAGCCCGGTCTTCATCGTCGCCTTCCCGCGTTCGGGCACGACGCTCCTCGAGCAGACGCTCGACGCGCACCCGGCGCTCGCGAGCATGGACGAGCAGCCCTACCTGCAGAATGCGATCGACGTGCTGCTGGCCGAGGGCATCGGCTACCCGGGCCGGATGGCGGGGGCTTCCGTGGCGCAACTCGACAAGGCGCGGGCCCGTTACCGGGAGCTCACGCGCCGCAAGGTGCAGCTCGCCCCAGGGCAGCGCCTGCTTGACAAGAACCCTTTGAACATCCTGCGTCTGCCGGCGATCCGGCGCATGTTCCCGAACTCGCCCATCGTGCATGCGTTCCGCCATCCCTGCGACGTCATCCTGAGCTGCTTCATGCAGCACTTCCGCGCACCGGAGTTCGCGCTGATGTGCCATGACCTGCCGACGCTCGCGCTCGGGCTGCGGCGCGCCCTCGATTTCTGGTACGAGCAGCAGGCGCTCCTGAGCGCCCAGGTCGTCGAGCTCCGCTATGAAACGTTCGTCGCTGATTTCGAGACTGAAGTACGACGCGTCGCCCGGTTTCTGAACCTGGAGTGGAACCCGGCGATGCTGGCGCCCGCCGAGCACGCGCGCGCCAAGGGGTTCATCAGCACGCCGAGCTACACGCAGGTCATCCAGCCGGTGAACAGCAAGTCCGTCGGACGCTGGAAGCACTACCAGCAGCACTTCGCGCAGGTAATACCGCTGATCGAGCCATACCTGCAGCGCTGGGACTACGCGCTGTGAACTCAGAAGAGCAGGTAGGTCGAGACGATGTACTTGTCCCCGGACTTCGACGGCAGTCCCGCGTGCTGGTACATCCAGTAAGGCGGGAACATCAGGAGCCGCCCGGTGCGCGCGCTGACAGAGAGATCGAGCTGCGGAAAGCGCGTCTCGCCGCCGTCCTGGACGTCGTTGAGATACCACATCAGCACCACGTAGCGATTGGCCACCTCATGAACCGCATCGAAGTGGACCTGGAAACGCTCGAGGGTGCCCGCGCGATAGCGCTTGAGGATGAGGTCGGCCGTCTTAGGCGAGTTCGGCACCGGGATCTGCAGGTTGATGTCGCGGTTGTAGCGCTCGAGCGCACGATCGATCTGGTGGCGGAAGAAGCCGCGAAAGGCATCGTCCGAGAGGCGCGTGACGTTGAGCTCGGTCCAGGCCGACTCCTCGAGACCGGCGCGCACGCTGGCGCCATTGGGGACGTGAAACCGCGCCAGCGCGTGAAACGACTCGATCATGCGCTGGCAGAAGGCGGCCTCGAGGTCGCCGTCGTAGACGCGAACGAAATGGTGCAGATCCATACTGAGCAGCGCGGTCCTGCCGCACGATCCAACATGCCATGACTTTGATCTCCGAGCCACAACAACTGCTGCGGGAGGGTCGCCTTGCAGAGGCGGCGCGCGCTTACGAGCGCCTGCTGGAGCAGTCACCGAACGATCTGCAGGCGCTCAACATCGTGGCGCTCGCGGCGTTGCGCGGCGGACGACCGCAGCGGGCACTCGAGTTGCTCGAACGCGCGGTCAAGGTCGATCCGCAGGACGCCATGACGCGCAACCACCTGGCGCGCGCGCACGAAGCCTCCGGCAACCTGGCAGCGGCGCTGTCGGCTTACGAATGCGCGCTGCGACTCAAGCCCGATTTCCACCTGGCGCGCCTGCAGCGGGGTGCGGCGCTCGAACGTGCGGGCGACACGCGGGGTGCGCTCCTGAACTTCGCGCGCGCACTCAAGGAAGCGCAGCACCAAGGCCGCTGGACCAATTCCGCGACGACACCGCAAGGCCTGAGGCCGCTGGTCGAGCACGCGGCGCGCACCGTGCGTTGTGGAAGCCACGACCTGTTCTTTGGGCTGCTCGAACCCCTGGCGCAACGCTATGGACGCGATTCGCTAGCGCGTGTCGAGCGCTGCCTGCGCATTCAGCTGCTGGAGGAGCAGGCCGAACATCCGGATCCGCGCCAACAACCGTCGTTCCTCTATTTCCCCGGGCTTTCCGCCTCGGCCTACCTGGACCGCGCGCTTTTCGCCTGGATTGCCGACCTGGAGGCGCAGACCGGCCTGATCCGCGAGGAACTGCGGCGCCTGCTCGATTCGGAAGCCGGGCGCGAGCGCGTATTCACGAGCGATGAGCTCGAGCAGCAGAACCTGCGCGGCCTGACGCAGCCTCCCAGCTGGAATGGCTACTACTTCTATCGTCATGGCGAGCGCCGTGACGAGCAATTGCAACAGTTGTCCGCACACCATCGTCGCGCTCGAGGCGTTGCCGCTGGCACGCGTGCCCGCCCATGCGCCGGAAGTGCTGTTCTCCGTGTTCACTCCCGGAACGCAACTGCTCGCGCACCGCGGCGTCACCAATACCCGCCTCGTTGCACACCTGCCGCTGATCGTGCCGGAGAACTGCGCACTCAGCGTCGGCGGCGAGGTGCATGAGTGGCAGGAGGGGCGCGTGGTGGTCTTCGACGATACCTACGAGCACGAGGCCTGGAACCGCAGCGACCTGACGCGCGTGATCCTGATCTTCGACCTGTGGCACCCGGCGCTGAGCGAGCCGGAGCGTGCCGCCGTGAGCGAGCTGGTGGTGGCATTGGGAGAGTTCCGCGTGCAGATGGAGCAGGCATGAGGCTGCCCAAGCCCTTCTACCGTCTTCCCGTGCGCTTCGACGTGGAGCGCATGCGCGCCGAGGTGGCGGCGCTGCCTGACGCCGCGTGGGCGAAGCATCCGAACGAAATCCAGGGCAACAGCTCGGTACGGCTCATCAGCGTCGGCGGCGCGGAGAACGACGATGTCGATGGCGCGATGGCGCCGACGCCGCACCTGCAGCGGGCACCCTACCTGCGGCAGATCCTCGCGAGCTTTGGCGTGGTCTGGAGCCGCTCGCGGCTCATGCGCCTCGATCCGGGCGCGGTCGTGCCCGAGCACGCGGACATCAATCACCACTGGTTCAGCCGCGTACGCCTGCACATTCCCGTGCTCACGCGTCCCGAAGTGAAGTTTCATTGCGGCGACCAGACGGTCCACATGGCGGCGGGCGAGGCGTGGCTCTTCGACAACTGGCGCCTGCACCGGGTCGAGAATCCCACCGACGAGATCCGCATTCACCTTGTCGCCGACACTTCGGGCAGCGCCGCGTTCTGGCAGTACGTGGCCCAGAGCGAGTCAGCGAACGTCACCGTGCGCGAGCTGCGCTTCGACCCGTCACGCAACGACGTACCGCTCACCGAGAGAACTTCGCCGCCGCTCATCATGCCGCCCGCGGAAGTGGACCTGCTCTGCATCGACCTGCGCGGCGAGCTGGCGGCGCGCGAGGACACGCCGGCCGTGCGTGCGCAGCTCACGAGCTATCACCGCTTGCTCGACGCGTTCTGCCGCGACTGGCGGCAGCTCTACCTGCTGCACGGCGACAGCAGGCCGGGCTGGCCGCAGTTCAGCGCGCTGCTCGACACCTTGCGACAGGCTTCGCGCCAGCAGGGAGAAGGCCTCGTGGTCCGCACCAACGGCGTGGCCGCGCACAAGGTGCTCGAGGGCCGTCTGCTCAGGCACCTGCTGCATCTGCCGGCCGGCAGCGCCGCAGCTCCAGCACAGGACTCGGCATCGCTTTTTGCCAGGCGCGGCGCGCAGGCGCGGCTCGAGCGGCCACTCTTCATAGTGGCCGCGCCCCGTTCCGGCAGCACACTGTTGTTCGAAACGCTGGCCACCACGCCGCAGTTGCACACGCTCGGTGGCGAAGCGCACTGGCTGGTCGAGAGCATCGAGGAGTTGCGCCCCGGTGCGCCGGGTATCGATTCGAATCGGCTGGTGGCCGCGCACACGCAGGGGGGCGTCGCGCAAAGAATCCTCGATGGCGTGCTCTGCAACCTCCGCGACTCGCAGGGCCAGGCCGCGAGCGTAGCGCTGGAAGAAATTCGCCTGCTGGAGAAGACGCCCAAGAACGCGCTGCGGGTTCCGTTCTTCAACGCGATCTTCCCCGACGCGCGCTTCATCTTCCTGTGGCGCGATCCGCGCGAGAGCCTCGCGAGCATCATCGAGGCCTGGGCCTCGGGCAACTGGACGACGTATGCGCAATTGCCGGAATGGGACGGTCCGTGGTCACTGCTGCTGCCACCGGGCTGGCGCTCGCTTCGTGGGCGGCCGCGCGAGGAAGTTGCCGCGTACCAGTGGGATTGCACCAACCGCATCGTGCTCGAGGATCTCGGCCAGCTCGATCCCGGGCGCTGGACGTCGCTGCGCTATTCGGGCCTGGTCTCGCAACCGCGGGAAACGATCGAGCGGCTGTGCGATTTCGCCGGGATCAAGTTCGATGCCGCACTGGCGCAGCGCGCTTCCGTGCCACTGCCGCTGTCCCGCTATACGCATACGCCGCCTTCCGAGGAGAAGTGGCGTGCACACGAGGACGCCATCCTGCGGGTGCTGCCGCAGCTCGAAGGCACGTGGCAGCGATTGCAGGCGCTTACGGCTTGGGGTCAGACCCCAAGAGGGGACTTGGGGTCTGACCCCAAGCTGTCAAAGCTGTAGCCGTGCCGCGCGATGACCTCGGCGTCGCGCTCCGCGACCAGGTCCCGCAGCCGCTTGTCGTAGTAACCGGCATAGGCGCCGTGCGCAGACGCATTGACCGGGCGCTCGTGCAGGACATGTGCGCGCATCGCCTCGCTCACCGGTTGTCCCACCTGCGCCAGCAGCGACAAGAGCTCGGCTCGCAACTCCTCCATGCGACCGAGCAGCACCCGGCCATCGCCATAGAGATAGCGGTTCAGGAAGGTATAGAAGCCCACGCCGGACCCGCGCAGGGGGCGCAATGCAAAACCCGGAAGATTCAGGCCGTGGTTGGTGTAGGCGCTCGGCAGCGCGTCGATCAGTAGCTGCAGGCGTGCATCGTCGACGCCCAGGCTCAGCATGTTGCGAATCGTGCCGGCGAAGTCGAGCCGCCCTTCCTCGCTCAGGATCCGGTACAGCGCGTTTGGTTGCTGGCGCGCCGACTGGAACGCGTACCACGACACGTAATAGCTCCAGGGATTGCGCACCAGGCCGAGAACCGGCAGATGCGCGAGCTCGGCCGGAATCATGCTGCGCGGCAAGTGGTAGCCGAGGTGGCGCGCATCCGGCAGGTGACGCGTCAGGCACTCGTTGACGAAGCTGCCGCCGGACTTGTGCAGGTGCAGGAAGACGAATCGGCCGGTCGCGATCATCCCGCGGGCATGGCTCTCGAGCGCGCCGCCCTGTTCCTCTCGGCCTGCGCCCAGAGATGCTGCTCGACTTCCGGCATCTGGCGCCCGAGGCCGCGCTCGCCGCGTGCATGCAGCTCGAGCAGCGCGGGCGTCGGCAGAAAATCGCAGATCAGGTGCGTGCGCGACAGCGTGGCGTGCGCGTTCCAGACCGCGTGCACCGCGAGATTGTTGAGCGACCAGACTTCTCCCGGCTTCATCAGGTAGGTCGAGCCCGCGCAGAACATCCACGATTCATCGTGAGTCTCGACCGGCACATGGATGCGCAGCGTCTTCGCGAAGTAGGGCGCGCGATCGTCCCGGTGCGGCGCGATCACGGCGCCTGCGGGCAGGCGCGCCAGCAGGCAGCGCTGCGGTGGAGCTGCGATCACTTCTTCGACGATGCTGCGCGCGTACGGCAACAGTCGCAGCGCCGGCCGCTCCTCGATCGGCTTGTCGCCTTCCGTCGGCGCGTGGCCGCGCAGGAACAATGCTTCGGCGGAATTGTGTACGCCCACGCGCCCGGCCGTGGTTCCCCAGAGCGCTGGTGCAAGCGCCGCGACTTCTGTGCGCAGCCGCTCCGCATCGACCGTGAGCGGGAGGCGCACGCAACCGCCGACCAGCGCGTGCTTGTCGAGGAGCGGTTGACCGGGCAAGTCGTGCATCGCTCACTACTCTGCCGTAACAGGTGCGCGCGCGAAAGAAGCGCAGCGCGTGGATCTGCTTCGCGACGAGCGTCGCCCCGACGCAGCGCCTTGTCAACGAAAAGTATCGTATGTGCCGCACCGCTCCGTCCCGGCAGATGGCCCGCACGTCCCGCAACAGCGCAATTCGTCCCATTGAAGTGGTGGCTCACCGGATCGCGGCACTAGCGTGGTCGCGTTCAAACCACAAAATCTGCGTCGGGGTGTGACCCGCTGATTCAACGCCCCGCCGCCTTAGGAGGCAGGGACATGTTCGCTCAGAAATCGATCCCGCGAGCGGTCGCGCTCGCGTTGCTGGGCAGTGCGCTCAGCAGCGCGCTGCCGGCGTTCGCGCAAGACGACACCACCGACATCGGTACGGTGGTCGTGACCGGATCGCGCATCACGCGATCCAATCTCGAATCGGTGACGCCGGTTCTGTCGATCGGTCGCGCGGAGTTTGACGCGCTCGGCTACGAGAACATCGCCGATCTCGCATCGGCGTTGCCGCAGTTCTCGCCGGCCTTCGGCGCCTCGCGCACGCAGTCGACGTTCTCGGGCTCGGCGACCTCGGGACTCAACCAGGCCAACCTGCGCAATCTCGGCCCGCTGCGCAGCGTCACCCTCATCAACGGCCGGCGCGTTCCGGCAGGCTCGCCGCAGTTCACCAGCGTCGACTTCAACCTGATCCCGTCGGCGAACATCGAGCGCATCGAGGTGCTCACCGGCGGCGCCGCAGCAGTCTACGGTGCGGACGCGGTGGCTGGTGTCATCAACATCATCACCAAGAAGGACTTCGAGGGCATCGAGCTCGGTGCCTCGTATGGCGCCGCTGACGAAGGCGACAACGAGAATCCGAGCGCCTACGTGATGGTCGGTGGTGCTTTCGCCGAGCAGGGTCGTGGCCTGCTGACCGTGCAATACGACAAGCAGGGCGAAGTGAGCTGCGCCGATCGATTCCTGTGCGAGGAAGATTTCTTCTGGAACAACCCGGCGGCCGATCCGCTGCGCGGGCCTCCCGCCTACTCGGGCGTGGGCCTCAACGGGCGCTTCTTCGTCCCGGGCGTGGCCGGAAGCGTCACGCGACGCGACGGCGGCTTTACGGACGCCAACGGGCAGCTGATCCAGTTCTCCGTACCGGTGGACGGCTACAACCGCAACGCGGCGCGCGACATCGCGATCCCGACCGAGCGCATCCTGCTGATGGCCGAGGGTGAATACGCGCTCGGCGCAGGCGCGTCGATGTTCGTCGAGTTCAACTACGGGCAATCGGAGACGGACTCGGCCTTCGAGGGTCACCCGTTCCAGTCACAGCAGGCGGGCAGTCTCGTCGGCGGTGGCCCGGGCGTAGCCGGCCTGCAGGCGACGATCCCGTTGACCAACCCGTTCATCCCCGCCGAGATCCTGAACGCGGCGACGATCACGGGTGATCCCGCGGTCGACCAGATCACGTGGTGGCAGCGCTTCAACTTCTTCGGATTGCGCGGCGCGGACAACGACCGCGAAAGCATCCGTGGAGTGCTGGGCTTCAAGGGTGAGTTCGAATCACTCGGATTCGGCGAGGCCTGGAACTGGGAGTTGTCGCACGTGTACGGACGCCACAATCTCGACAGCAGCACCGAAGGATTCGTCGGCACCGACAGGCTCTACAACAGCCTGCGCGTCGAGCAGGACCCGAATGCGCCTGCGGGCACATTCCGCTGCATCGATGCGACGGCGCGCGCGACCGGTTGTGTACCGGTGAATCCGTTCGCTCCTTACACGCAGGCCATGGTCGACTACCTCGCGGTGTCGGCGGGCCAGCGCGGCAAGAGCGAGCTGCAGGATTCGCTCGCGGTGTTGTCGGGATCGCTCTTCGAGCTGCCGGCGGGCCCGCTGAAGGCCGCCATCGGCCTCGAGCGCCGTGAGTTCACGGGCAACCTCGACTACGACGAGATCATCACGCAGGGCCTGGTATCCGGAAACCAGATCCTCGATACGCCGTCCGCGGAGATCCTGACCAAGGAGGCGTACATCGAAACGCTGATCCCGGTGCTGCGTGACAAGCCGGGTGCATACTCCCTGTCCCTCGAAGGCGCATACCGCAAGTCGAACTCGAAGTATCTCGAGGTGGATGAGGACTACGACACCTGGAAATTCGGCGGCGAATGGGCGCCGATCCAGGGCTTGAGGCTGCGGGCGATGAAAGCACGCTCAGTGCGCGTGCCGACGCCTGGCGAGCTCGGTGGTGGCGGACAGACGTTTGGCGTCGTGAACGACCCGTGCACGGCGGCGCGCATCGCGGCGGCCAACAATCCGACGCGCACGGCCAACTGCGCGGCTGACGGCGTGGCGGCGGGCTATGCGCCACCGACCGTGGTCGAACAGGGTGTGGCTGGCTTCATCGTCGGCAGCCCGACGTTGCTGCCGGAAGAGGCCACGACCCTGACCTACGGCCTGGTGTGGACGCCGAACTTCGTGCAGAACCTGGAGGTCGCGGTCGATCGTTTCGAGATCGAGGTGGATGGCTTCGTCAACACGGTCGGCCGGCAGACGATTGCGGATGCCTGTTACGACACGGTGGACCGCCAGTTCTGCAACCTGACGACGCGCGGCACGAACCCGGTCGTTCCGGGCGCCAACTACGTGCTGAATGCGGTCAACGACTCGGTGGCGAACCTCTCGGCCTACGACATCGCGGGCTACGACCTCGAAGTGCGCTATAGCTTCGGGCTCGGCAGCCTGTTCCGGACGGAGAGCGACCTCGGCTCGCTCGGCGTGAGCCTGCTCGCGACGTTCTACGACGAGGCCGAGACGATCACGCGTCCGGGCGCGGAAACGCTGGACCTGCTGGGCTTCGCCGGCGGTTCGACCAGCGACCAGGGCTTCCTGGAGGAACAGGCGATCCTCAACCTGGCGTATGACCGCGGGCCCATCAATGCCAACTGGCATACGCGTTACATCGGCTCGACCGAGATGACGCCGTTCGAACCCGCGTTCCCGACGATCGGCTCGCACGTTTATCACGACGTGCGCCTCGGCTTCTCGTTCGGTAGCGAGGGGAGCGAGGTCTACGCGGGCGTGACGAACCTGTTCGACAAGGAGCCGCCGTTCTTCGCATCGGGCACCTCCGGAACACAGGCGCTCGACACGATTCCGGCCTTCTACGACGTGTTCGGCCGCTCGTACTACATGGGTACGCGCATCAAGTTCTGACGATCTCTATCGCCCCGGGAGGGCGCCTCGCACGAGGCGCTTCTCCCGGCGGCACCGGGGTGGAGGTTGCCGGCTCTGGTCCTCCTGCAAGAGGTTGGTCTGAAGCGGGTACCTTTGGGCCGATTTGGCCTCAGCAGCAGCCTCCACCCTCGTGTTGCGGGCTGCCGACAGAGGTGGCATGATGCCTACGGCATCTTTCGTACTTATGGCCGCCACCGCTATCGCCGTGCCTTTGCCGGAAAGCGCTGCGCCACGCAACGCGCAGGATGCGCCGTGGCGGCTGATTCTGGCCGTGGCAGTGCCATTCTGGCTGTTCATGCTGTGCGAGCGGCTGCTGCTGTTCCAGCTCGCGATCCCCGCCAGTACGCTCGTCACTATCGCTCCTCCCGAGGCCCGGATCGGCCAGCACCTGCTGCTGCTGCCTTTGTTGCTAATTTGCTACGCCAGCGCCGTAAGGCTCGGGTGGCCGCAGCAACACCGCGCGGCGGCGTTCTTTAAGCACCTCGCGCTCTCGCTCGTGTTCGCGTTGGCCGCCCGGCCGGCGCTGATGGCCTGCGCCGCTCTCGAGGAAGGCAGCTGGGCCTTGCTGATCGAGCTGGTGCGGCCCCAGATGGACGCCGAGCTCCTCAGGCAGCTCTGGCTCTCCTCCACCGCGGACTTCCTCTTGTCGTACTGGTTCGGCCTCGCGCTGCTGGTCGGGGTGCGCAGCTGCCGGGAGCTCAAGCACGAGAAGCAGCGCGCCACCCGGCTGCAAAGCGAGTGCGTGCATTCGCGGCTGCAGGCGCTGCGCCGCCAGTTGAGCCCGCACTTCGTGTTCAACACGCTGCACGCCGCCGTGGCGATCGTGCGCAGCGAGCCGAGCGTCGCGGAACAAATGCTGGTGCGCCTGGCGGAGCTGCTGCGCCGTTCGTTCCGCGAAGGCGAGGTCGAGCAGGTCGCGCTCGCGGACGAGGCCGAGTTTGCCCGCAAGTACCTGGAGATCCAGGCGCTGCGCCACGCGGGGCGCCTGGCGTTCGAGGTGAGCGTGCCGGGTGAGCTCGCCGATGCGCTGGTGCCGGGGTTGCTGCTGCAGCCGCTGGCCGAGAACGCGGTAGTGCACAGCGTGCACGGCGAGTGCGAGCGGATTGCCGTGCGCGTCAGCGCGCGCCGCGAGCGCGATGAGCTGGTGCTTGAAGTGGAGAACGCGCCCGCACCGGCAGCGTTGGTGGAGGCATGCGTGGACGGCGTGGGGCTGGGCGCGACACGCGAGCGGTTACGGACGCTGTTCGGTAACCGGCAACAGCTCGTCCTCAGGGCCCGCCCCGACGGTGCCGTCGTCGCCCAGGTCAGGATTCCGTTCGCTCGCGGCCCGCACGCGGCCGCAGCCGCCTAAACAGGATCAGCCCATGGATTCACACACCGGTGTCACCCAAGCCGACTCCCGCCATCCCGAGCCGCAGCTGGCGCGGATCCGTACCCTGATCGTGGACGACGAGTACTTTGCGCGGCAGCGATTGCGTGAGCTCCTTGCCGAGGAGCCGGACATGGAGGTCATCGGCGAGTGCAACCACGGCGGGCAGGCGGTGCAGATGATCACGGAGCTGCGCCCTGACCTGGTGCTGCTCGACGTGCAGATGCGCGGCGCCAACGGATTCGAGGTGTTGCGCCGGCTCGCGGAGGGCCCGCCGCCGCTGGTCGTGTTCGTCACGGCGTACGAGGACTACGCGCTCAGCGCTTTCGAGGTGGACGCGGTCGACTACCTGCTGAAGCCCTTCGATCGCACCCGCTTCCAGCAGGCGCTGACGCGCGTGCGGCACCGCCTGCAGTACAGCGACAGCGCACGGCTGCGCAGCGAACTGGCGGACGTGGTGCGAGGCGCGCTCGCGCACGCGACGCCGCCCGCGAACCCGGGTCCGCTGCGGCGCATCGTCGCCGAGCGCGACGAGCGGCTCACCTTCATCGACCCGCAGGACATCGACAGCGTCGAGGCCAACCGCAACTACATCGCGATCCGCGTCGGTCGCGAGGCCTATCGCCTGCGCAGCACCCTGCACCAGGCGCAGGCCATGCTCGACCGCGGCTGCTTCCTGCGCATCCACCGCTCCGTCATCGTCAATACGCTCAAGATCCGCGACATGGAGCGCTGGTTTCACGGCGAGTACGTGATCACGCTGAAGAACGGCCAGCGCTTCACCTCGGGACGCAGCTATCGCCGCCAGATCCAGGCGTATTTGCACAACGGCGTGAGTTGAAGCGCGGCTACACAGCCGGGCATCACGCGGTGTGATCGGTCGGTCAGGTGCGCCGTGCGGATGGTGTCTTCGATGCGTCGGCGTTGTTCCCTCACAAAGCGCGCCAGCTCATCCGCGGGCAGCGCTTTCGAGAAGAGATACCCCTGCCCTGTATCGCAACCGCGCTCCCTGAGGTATTCGAGCTGCTCAGTCGGTCTCGATGCCTTCAGCGACCGTGCGCTTGCGGAGTGTCTGTGCCATTGCGACGACCGTGGCAGCAATGGCCGAAGCGTCGGGATTCATCGGGATGTCGCTCACGAACGAGCGATCGATCTTGATCACCTGCACCGGGTAGCGGCGCAGGTAGCTGAGCGACGAGTAACCCGTGCCGAAGTCGTCGAGGGCGAGTGAAACCCCGAGCTCGACCAGGTCGGCCAGCGTCTTGGCAGTTCGCTCGTCATTGCTGAGCAGCACCGATTCGGTGAGCTCGAGCTCGAGCGCCCAGGGCGGCATCTCGTTGCGCAGCAGCGCATCGCGAACGCTGCCGACGAACTCCGCACGCCGCAACTGTTCGGAGCTGACGTTGACGCTGATCTGCGCCACTTCGACGCCCTCGCGTTGCCAGCGCCGGTACTGCTCGCACGCTTCCTCGAGTACCCAGGCTCCGATATCCACGATCAGGCCGCAGTCCTCGGCCACCGGAATGAATTCGGCGGGCGAGCGTTGCCCCCAGCGAATCAGCGCCTCGACACCGCTCATGGCACCGCTCACCAAGTGAAACTGCGGCTGGTAGTGGAGCACGAACTGGCGTGCCTGCAGCGCGCGGTGCAGGCCGGTTTCCAGGCTCCAGCGCTCCAGCGCGCGCGCGTTCATGTGCGCTTCAAAGAAGGTCGCACGCCCACGCCCGTCTTCCTTCGCGCGGTACATGGCGGTGTCGGCGTTCTTGAGCAGGTCCTCGAGGGTGGTGCCGTCACCGGGATAGAGTGCGATGCCGATGCTGGCGCGCGCCTGGTATTCGCGCGCCCCGATCTCGAGCGGCTTGGCCAGCTCCGCCAGGATGCGCTCCGCGACCTTGGAAGCCTCCGCCGGACCCTGCAGCGAGCCCACGATGACGAGGAATTCGTCGCCGCCCAGGCGTGCGACCGTATCCGACTGCTTCACGCAAGCCGAGAGTCGGCGGGCCACGGCACGCAGCAGTTCGTCGCCGGAACCGTGTCCCAGCGTGTCGTTGATACGCTTGAAGTTGTCGAGATCGATGTAGAGCAGCGCCAGCGATTCGCCGGCGCGGCCCGAGCGCGCGATTTCCCGGGTCAGGCGATCCTTGAAGAGCTGGCGGTTGGGAAGCTCTGTGAGCTCGTCGTAGTGCGCCTGTCGATAGAGCCGCTCTTCGCGATCCAGGTTGTTGAGCGCCACGGCGAGCCGATCGGCGAAGTCGCGCGAGAATCCCCGCTCCATGCCCGCTGCGCCCGGCGCCTGCACATAACCAAGTGTGAGGATCGCGGTGAGTCCCTTGGGGCCCTTGACCGGCTGCGTCAATGCCCAGCGCGCGCCCCGCGCGGCGACGTCAGCGGCATAGGTGGGAGGGGACTGTGACGTGAGGTCGAGCATCACGCCCTCATTGGCAAGGGCCAGGCCTTCAATGTCGCGCCCCAGCAGGATGCGGTGGACGTCGCGCCGCACTGCTTTCGAGCCATCGTGGCTATACACGCGGCCATGCGCGCTTTCGTCCGGATCCACCAGCGCGACACTGACGCAGGCGCATCCGGCCACGCGATGCACATGGCCCAGAAGAGTTTCGAGGATGCTCTCGATGCTGGGGGAGGACAGGATGAGCCGATCGATCTCGCTCAACGCGTCGAGCGCCGTGAACTGCGAGCGCAGACTGTCCGACATGTCGTTGAAGGACGTCGCGAGCTCTTCGAACTCATCGGCGCTGCGGATGCTGACCCGCGTATCAAAATTGCGCGACGCGATGCGCCGCGTGCCTTTCAGCAGTTCGTCGAGTGGAACGAGGCTGCGCCGAATCTGCGTCGAGCTGACGAGCAGAACCAGGATGACAGCCGCAGCGAGCGCCCAAGGGATGACGTTACTCAGCCCGGCGTCGCCGTCACTGAGCGACAGGCGGGGCTGACTCGACTCGATTACCCAGGATTCCGAGGCAAAGCGTGCGGACAGGAACAGCTCCCACGCCTGGGTCGCGAGCGCAGGTTCATCGTTGGCGACTGCGCGCGTCGGGGCACCCTGTGGCGCCTCTCCCGCCGACGTCAGGGGATGCACCGAGTGCAGCGTTCGCCCGTCGAGCGCGTGCACGCGCAGTTGCATTTGATAGGGAAGGTGCGTCGAATCGCCGAACACGAAGTCCGGGTCGAGCACGAAGTACTGCAGCGCGCCGCCATCCGCACGCCCGCTGGAGGAGACGATGAAAATCGCGGGAGGGCCGCTAACGTTGCTGGGCTCGAGCGCGAGCCAGCTACGTCCCTCGGCGAGTTGAGCCTTGGCAGCGCCGTGTGGCTGGGGAAACGCGTTCACTGCGCCGCGTACCGTGATCACGGCCCCGTTTGCGGACGTCGTGGCGATCGTCAGAATGAACGGCGCCAATTCAGGATCCTCGCGCAGCGCATCGAGCGCCGCGCTGCCACCGCGCCCGACCAGGCCGATGGCGACGTCAGCGGCCTCGAGGCGCTGCAGCACGCCCAGCCCGTAGGTCTCGCTGAAGTCCTTGAGCAGTTCCGCCTGTTTTTGGCGTGAGACGCTCGACAGGTGCAGGACGGCCAGCGTGGCGGTAATGGCGATTGGCAACAGCGCGCAGATAACGAACAGGAAGAAAACGCGCCTGCCCAGCCGCGTGCGCAGGGAGAGCGACTCGATCTTCATCGGCGTCAGTAGTCCTCGGCCTTGCCGATGAAACGCCCATCGTTGGCGCGGATCATGTCGTCCCGACTGGGCCTGGCGGTCAGGGGTGTGCGGCTGTCGCCGTCAGGCCCCATGCTGTAGAGGTCGAAGTCCGTATTGAGCGGGTGGAGGTTGCGGTCCTTGCGCGGAGTACCCCCCATGGGGTTGGCGAAGTTCAGGTACTCATAGGGATTGCCCCAGGGATCGAGCTGACCCCCTAAACCGATGTCCGCCAGCGAGTCGGGCAGCGTGCCCTGGTTATTGAGCTCGAACTTATCGACCGCGAGCTGGATCTCGCTGATATCGGCAACTGCGCGCGCAATCTGTGCTCGCGCGACGTAGCGGCGGTACCCCGCCGTGCCCACCGTCGCAAGAAGGCCGATCACGACCAGGGCCAGCATGAGCTCGAGCAATGTCATGCCCCGTTGTGCGCTGGGGCGAGCCTCAAGCAGGCGACGGCCCAAACGCCCAACGCTGACGTAAAGACGTCGCAGCGCTGACTTGCGAGTTCCAGGGGGACACGGCATGGCGCTCATCAACATGCTGATCGGGCAACAAAAACTTCCAGCACATTACTGGCACGGGCCGGAGGGATATGTGATCGCGGCAGCCTGCGTGATATTGCGTATTGAGAAGTGGGTCACACGCACAGCGGCGGGGCGCCGCCGAACGTTGACGTTGACCCTTCGTTGACGCGCGGCTCTCGGGCCGCTCCGCTCAGCTCGTGATGTAGCGCTCGAGCTGCTCGATCTGCTGCTGCTGTTCTTCGATGACGGCTTTCACCAGGTCGCCGATCGACACGACCCCCACCACGCGGCCTTGCTCGAGCACAGGCAGGTGGCGCACGCGCTGCTCGGTGACGATCTTCATGCAGTCGGCCACGCTGTCCGCCGGCGTTACGGTGGTGACCGGCGAGCTCATGATCTGGCGTACCGGCGTGTCGGCCGATGAGCGGCCGAGCAGGATCACTTTGCGCGCGTAGTCCCGCTCGGAAACGATCCCCACGAGCTCAGCTCCGCGCATGACGAGCAGCGCGCCCACGTGCCGGTCGGCCATGAGCTGGATGGCCTTCAGGACCGCTTCCTCGGGGCCGATCGAATAGACTTCGGCGCCCTTCCGATCGAGCAGATGTCTCGCCGTCAACATGACTTCTCCGTGCGCACTGCAAGATCCTCCAAGACCCATTCTACGCCGGGACTCCCGCCGGGGAAGTCCGGCTACACTGCCCGCGCATGCCGCGCGCGGGCCCAAAACGCACGATTCCGCCAGCCAGCGAGCGGCCAGCGGCCGCACGACGCTGGCCCCTGCAGGTCCTGGCTGGTGTGGCCGCCATCGGTGCGCTGTTCCTGCTGATGCGCTGGCTCAATGAGGGCGCAGAACCGACCGGGGCCGCCTCGGACGCAAGCGACTCACCGGTCACTGCCGGGGAGCGGCGTGAAGAGCCACGCCCACCCGCCCAGCAGGCCGCGCCCGCGGCCGTCGAGCCCGGTGACGCACAGTTCATCGCCCAGCTCGAGCGCAGTGCAGCGCGCCGTCTGCTGCGCGACACGCCCTACACGACTGAGGTTGCGGAACTGGTGGCCGCGGCGCGCATAGCAGATGCCGCGAGATTGCTCGATGCGCGCTCCACCGCGGGCGACCGCGACGCCACGGTCGTATTGCTGCAGGTCAGGATGCTGTGCGAATCGCCTGAAGCGAAGGGCGCAGCACCCGAGCCGGCCGAAGGCTCACTCGAACGCGAGCTGGCTCGCGCCGCTCCGGTACCCGCCGATCTGCGCCGGCGCATCGAGCTGAGCACCGAGACGGAAACCGCGCGACGGCTGAAGCTGCAGCGCGCGTGTGCGGACACACCCTTCAATGCGCTCGCGATCGAGCAACGGGTGCGCAGCGCCGCGCAAGGCGGGCACGAACCGAGCTTGTGGGCGATGGGCCGTTACCTCGACGATGCGGAGCTGCGTGAACGTCATTGGCTGTCGGCCGCCATGCTGGGTTATCCCGCCGCGCAAGCCGCACTCGCCGAGAGCCTGCTCGAGGAAAGCCTGCAGGGCGATCGCCGCAACCGCGGACGCATGAACTTCTGGCTGCAGGCGGCGGCGAAGCACTCACCGCAAGTGAAAGCAAAGCTGGGCGAATGCGCGCTCAACGGTTGCAATGCGCAGCCGCCCGATGCGGAAGGCGCAGTGCCGTTGTTGCGCGAGGCGGCGCTCCTGGGAGAGCTGACCGCCTTCGATGCGCTCGCCTCGGTTTCCAAGGGCGAGGCAGTGGCCCCTTCGGACGAGGAGCTCTACGGCTTGCAGGTCTTCCTGCAGAGACTCAACGACACGGGTTGCTATGGTGCCGCGGCCTATCCGGACGCCGCGCTCAAGAGCCTGCGCTCGCTCAAGGAAATCGGCAGCCGCATTTCACCCCATGCGCTTCAGGACGCGGAGCGGCTCGCCGCCGCGCACTGGCGCGAGCACGGCGCGGCCGCCAGGCGTGCGCAGGCCTGCGACTGACTATTCCTCGACTTCGTCGTCGAGCTCCTCATCGAGCGCATCCGCGATGTCCTGAAGCAGGCCCTTGTCCTCGGGCTTCGTGGGCGGCGGATAGCGCTTGAGGAGGCGGCCATCCCGGCCGATCAGGAATTTCTCGAAGTTCCACTCGATGTCACCCGGAAAGCCGTTGTCCGCCGAGGTGAGCCACGCATAGAGCGGGTGGCGCTGCGCGCCGTTGACCTCGATCTTGCTGCTCATCGGAAAGGTCACGCCATAGCTCGTGGAGCAGAACGCGCGAATCTGCTCTTCGCTCCCCGGTTCCTGTGCACCGAACTGGTTGCATGGAAAACCGACGACGGCGAACTCCTCATCGGCCAGTTCCTCATGGAGCCGCACCAGCCCGGCGTACTGCGGCGTGAGACCGCAGCGGCTGGCGACGTTCACCGCGAGCGTCACCTTGCCGCGCAGCTTCCCGAGCAGGTCCTTCGATCCGTCGATACTGTTCACATTGAAGCCGTAGAAGTCGCTCACGGGTTCCTCCTCGCGGGACAGTCGCTTCAGCGCTCGATCGCCAGGTTCTTGCTGTACTGCACGTTCATGACGTTGTTGCGCCACCCTTTCACGTAGGGTTTCACCAGGTGCTTGTTGACGTAAAAGTAGACCGGCAGCAACGGCTGGTCCTCGAGCATGAGGCGCTCCGCCTCCTCGAGAAGCTCGACGACGTCGAGCGCGGTCCGTTTCCACAGCCGCGTCGGTGAGCAACGCGTCGTAGCGCGGATTGCGATAGCCCGGCAGGTTCAGGCCGAAATCGCTCTTGAGATACTGCGCGAACGTGTATGCATCGTTGTAGTCGCCGACCCAGCTCGAGCGAAAGACCTGCGTGATTTCGTGCCGGTCGATGTTCTGCAGCAGCACCTTGAATTCCTCGCCGACCAGGCTCGCTTCGACGCCCAGGTGCTCCTTCCACATCGCCGCGATCGCCACCGCGAGCCGCGTGTGGCTCTCGTCCATGTTGTAGCGGATTTCGGTCCTCAAGGGCTTCGCCGCCGAGTACCCCGCCGCCGCGTAGAGACGCCGCGCCTGCGCCACGCGCTGCTCGAATGGCAGGCGCGCCCATGCTGGCACCTGCGAGGTGTACTCCGCCACGCCCACCGGCACCCAGCCATAGGCGGCCAGTTCGCCGCGCCCGGTCACGGACTCGGTGAGACGTTCGCGATCGATGACCATGGAGAGCGCGAGCCGGAGGTCGCGGTTGTCCTTGAACGGCGCGCGATAGAGATTGAATCCGTAGTAGTAGGTGCTGAGCTGCGGTGACACCTGCAGCTCGGCGCCGAGATTCTCGCGCACCCATTTGAATTGCGCCGCCGGCACCGTGTAGGTGATGTCGAGCTCGCCCGCCCGGTAACGCGTGCAGCTCGGCGGCCTGGTCGGCGATCTGCAGGTAGTTGATGCGATCGATGTGGTTGTGGCGTTGTCCCAGTAGATGCGGATTGCGGCGCGCGCTGATGTGCGAACCCACCGTCCAGCTCTCCAGCACGAACGCGCCGTTCGACACGGCGTTGCCCGGGCGCTGAAGTCGCGGCCGCATTTCGCGAGCGTCGCGCGTGTGCACCGGGAAGGTGCTGGGATGGGCGAGCACGCCCGGCAGGTACGGTGCGGGCGCACGCAGACGAATCACCAGCGTGCGTGCATCCGGCGCTGTCGACCCCGAGCGATTCGGGCGGCGCGCGCCCGGCGGTGACGTCGGCGGCATTCTCGATGACGTCGACGACCTCGGCGTAGGGCGACGCGGTCTGCGGGATCCACCAGTCGGCGCAGCGCGAACGCGAAGTCCTCCGCCACCACGGGCTCGCCGTTCGACCAGCGCAGGTCGTCGCGCAGCTAAACGTATACACCCGACCGTCCGCGCTCACGGTCCAGCGGGCTCGCGGCACCGGGCGCCGGACGCGCGTCGGCATCGAGCGTGGTGAGCCCCTCGTACACGTCGCGCAGGACGTAGAGCTCGGAGTCGGTGCGCGCGCGTTGCGGATCGAGCGACTCGGGCTCCGGGACCGTTGCCGCGATTGAGCACGATCGGTGCCGTGCTGGCGGCGGGCGGGCTCGCGGGCTCCTGTCCGCCACAGGCTGCGAGCGCGAGTGCGCAGGCGAGGAATGTCAGCGCGCGGCGCAAGCGCGGAATCACGCGGCGCGGCTGCGCTTCTTGAGATGCACGAGCAACAGCGAGATCGCGGCCGGGGTGATACCCGGCACGCGCGCGGCCTGGCCGAGCGTCGCCGGGCGCACTTCGCGCAGGCGCTGCCGCGCCTCGGTCGAGAGCCCGCGCACCTCGCCGTAGTCAAGCGTGTCGGGCAGGCGCGTTTCTTCGTTGCGGCGCTGGCGCTCGATCTCTTCCTGCTGGCGCTCGATGTAGCCCGCATACTTGGCCTGCACATCGACCTGGAACAGCACCTGCTCGATCAGCTGCGCGTCGGCTTCCTCGCCAATCGACAGGGGCCCGATCTGCGCGAGTCCGGTGAGCGCGGCGTAAGCCACGTCGGGACGACGCAGCAGCTCGAGCGCGGACTGCTCGCGCGACAGTGCGCCGCCAAAGACCCGTGCCGCGGTGCCTGGCTCACATCCCGCGGGCGGATGCGAATCGCGCCGAGGCGCGCGAGCTCGTGCGCCGTGTGAGCGCGCTTGCGCTCGAAGAACTGCCATTGCGCGTCCTCGATCAGGCCGAGCTCGCGTCCCCTGGGCGTGAGCCGCAGGTCCGCATTGTCCTCGCGCAGCAGCAGGCGGTATTCCGCGCGGCTGGTGAACATGCGGTAAGGCTCGCGCGGTGCCGCGCGTCACCAGGTCGTCGATCAGCACACCGATGTAGGCCTCGCTGCGCCGCGGGCACCACGCCTCGGCGCCGCGAACCGCCAAGCGCCGCGTTGATGCCGCCCACGATCCCCTGCGCCGCCGCCTCTTCATAACCGGTGGTGCCATTGATCTGGCCCGCGAAGAAGAGTCCCGCGATGCATTTCGTCTCGAGGCTCGGCTTGAGGTCGCGCGGATCGAAGAAGTCGTACTCGATCGCGTAGCCCGGGCGCGTGATGTGGGCGTTCTCGAAGCCGCGGATGGTGCGCACGAACTCGTACTGCACGTCGAACGGCAGGCTGGTGGAAATGCCGTTCGGATAGATTTCGTGCGTCGTCAGGCCCTCGGGCTCGACAAAGATCTGGTGCGAGGTGCGGTCCGCGAACCGGGACACCTTGTCCTCCACCGACGGGCAATAGCGTGGGCCCGTGCCTTCGATGCGGCCGGTGAACATCGGCGAGCGGTCGCTCGCCCGGCGAATGATGTCGTGCGTGCGCTCATTCGTCGCCGTGATGTGGCACGGGAGCTGGCGCGGGTGGAGGGTGCGGGAGCCCAGGTACGAAAAGACCGGGCGCGGATCGTCGCTGTGCTGCTCCGCCATCACGCTGTAGTCGATGCTGCGTCCATCGATGCGCGGCGGCGTGCCGGTCTTGAGCCGCCCGACCCTAAACGGAAGCTCGCGCAGGCGTGCAGCGAGCCGGTTCGAGGCCGGATCGCCCGCGCGGCCGCCACTGTGGCTCTCGAGACCGACGTGAATCTTGCCGGCGAGGAACGTGCCCACCGTCAGCACCACCGCGCGCGCCTCGAACACGATGCCCGCCTGCGTCACGACCCCGGTGACGCGCTCACCCTCGATCCTGAGATCGGCGACCTCCTGCTGAAAGAGCGCCAGGTTCGGCTGCGTTTCGAGCAGCGCGCGGATGGCCTGCCGGTAGAGCTGCCGGTCGGCCTGGGCACGCGTCGCGCGCACCGCCGGGCCCTTGCTCGCATTGAGGGTGCGAAACTGGATGCCCGCGCGATCGGTCGCGCACGCCATGGCGCCGCCCAGGGCGTCGATCTCGCGCACCAGGTGGCCCTTGCCGATGCCGCCGATCGCCGGGTTGCAACTCATCGCACCCAGCGTCTCGATGCTGTGCGTCAGCAGGAGGGTGCTCGCGCCCATGCGCGCCGCGGCGAGCGCCGCCTCGGTGCCCGCATGACCGCCGCCGATCACGATGACGTCGAATGTCCGGGGATCACGCATCTTGAGAATTGGACGAATGCGGTCAGGCACTTGCGCAGGGGCGCGTATCTTAAGCGCGCGCGTGCCCCGATTCCAGAATTCGTCCAACTCTCGCTGGCCCCCGGGGAGTTACTCACGCAGAATTCCGCCGTCATGAGATCCAGGCGTCGATGCGCTTCACGTTGAACCCATCCCTGCGACTGGCCGGCATCGCCTGCATCGGTCTCTGCGCCAGCTCCGCCTTTGACAATGCCGCGCAAGCGGCCGGCCTGGCGCTCAAGGACTGCCGGCTGGAGCATCCGGAGCACGCGCTGTCCATTGCGGCGCGCTGTGGCGAGCTCGAAGTCCGGGAAGATCCTTCCCAGCCGGCATCGCGCCCCATTCGCCTCAAAGTCGCAGTCGTGCCCGCACTCAACCTGCGCGGCCCGGCAGATCCACTCTTCGTGCTGACCGGCGGGCCCGGGCAGGCGGCGAGCGAGTTCTACGTGGCGGCGGCTGGAGCCTTCGTGCGGGTCCACCGGGAGCGCGACATCGTGCTGGTGGATCAACGGGGCACGGGTGGCTCGAATGCGCTCGACTGCGAGTTTCCGGAGGACGACGAACTCGCCGACCTGACGCCGCAGCAGATTCGCAGGCTTGCCGAGACCTGCCTCGCCTCCCTGGCAGCGGATCCGCGCTTCTACACGACCAGCGTCGCGGTGCGCGATCTCGACGAGGTACGCGCCGCTCTCGGCTACGAACGCGTCAATCTCTACGGCGTGTCCTACGGCACGCGCGTCGCGCAGCACTACCTGCGCCGGTATCCCGAGCGCGTGCGCGCCATGGTGCTCGATGGTGTCGTGCCCCCGGACCTCGCGCTGGTGGCTGACGGGGCGCTGCAGGCACAGCGGGCGCTCGACCTCATCTTCGAGCGTTGCCGCACGGAAGCCGCCTGCGCCAAGGCGTTTCCCGATCCGGCCGCGGACTTCGCCACGCTGCGCACGCTGCTCGAGCGCCAGCCGGCCGCCGTCACCATGGCCGATCCCCTCACCGGTGTGCTGCACACGGAAACGATCCGGCCGGTGCACCTGCAGACCGCCGCGCGGTTCCTGAGCTATTCCCCCGAGCGCGCCGCGCTCCTGCCGCTGCTGCTGCATGAAGGGGCGGTGCGCCACAATCTCGCTCCGCTCGCCGCACAGGCGGACATGCTGACGACGCACTATGCGGATGCGCTGAGCTACGGCATGCACAACGCCGTCGTGTGCACCGAAGACGCCCCCTTGCTCGGCCCTGCCACCATCGACCGCGCGGCGCTCGCCCGGACCTATCTCGGCACGCTGCAGCTCGATGGACTGATCGAGATCTGCAGGATCTGGCCGCGCGGCATCATCGACGAGGATTTTCACGCGCTGCTCGAATCCGCCGTGCCGACGCTGCTTCTCTCCGGCACGGGCGATCCCGTGACGCCGCCGAGCTACGCCGAGCGCGTGCGCAGCGGATTGAAGCAGAGCCTGCACCTCGTGCTCGAGGGCCAGGGGCACGGGCAACTCGGTACCGGGTGCGTGCCGCGACTGCTCGCTGACTTCCTGGAGCGCGGCGCGACGCGCGATCTCGACGTGAGCTGCACGCGCACCATCGTGCCGGCGCCCTTCTTCGTGTCCTTCTCCGGGCCGCCGCCATGATCGTCATCGACGACCTGCACAAGTCCTTCGGCAGCGTGCGGGCGCTGCGCGGCGTGTCGTTCACTGCGCAGGACGGGCGCATCACGGGCCTCCTCGGGCCGAATGGCGCGGGCAAGTCCACCACGCTGCGCACGCTCGCCACCCTCCTCAAGCCGGATGCCGGACGCGGACGAGTGGACGATCACGACATCCTCACCGAGCCGCTCGCGGTGCGGCGCCGCCTCGGCGTCCTGCCGCACGCAGCCGGCGTCTATCCCAACCTCAGCGGCCGCGAGAACATCGAGTACTTCGCGCGCCTGCATGGGCTGGCACCGGCCGAAATCGAGCGGCGCACCGACGAGCTGATCGAGCTGCTCGACATGCGCGAGTTCGCCGCGCGCCGGGCCAAGGGGTTTTCGCACGGACAGCGCATCAAGGTGGCGATCGCGCGGGCGCTGGTGCACTCACCGCGCAACGTGGTGCTCGATGAGCCCACCAACGGTCTCGACGTGATGGCGACGCGCGGCCTGCGGAGCCTCATCCGGCAGCTGCGTGATGCCGGCCACTGCGTGCTGTTTTCCAGCCACGTGATGCAGGAGGTCGCATCGCTCTGCGATGAGCTGGTGATCATCGCGCACGGCGTGGTGGTGGCACGCGGCACTCCGGAAGAGATCCGGCAGAGCAGTGCGGCCGCGACCCTGGAAGATGCGTTCGTGGCGGCCATTGGCAGCGGCGAGGGGCTCCAGTGAGCGCGCCGCTCCTCACCGTGTGGCGCAAGGAGGTCACGGAGAATTTCCGCGATCGCCGCACGTTGTTTTCGGCGCTCCTGTTCGGCCCGCTGTTCGGGCCGTTCCTGCTGGCGCTCATGATCAACCTGATGTTGCAGAAGACCGTCACGCAGGCCGATCAGAAGGTGCAGCTCGCGGTCGCGGGCAGCGCGCACGCACCCAACCTCATCGGGTTCCTGCAAGAACACAACGTCGTCGTGCTGCGCGTGGAGCTCGACCTGGCGGGCGCGCGCCAGGCAACCCGCAGCGGGACGCACGAGATCGTGCTGTTGGTGCCGCCGGAATATCCCGAGCGCCTGCAACTCGGATTGCCCGCCCCGCTCAAGCTGATCTCGGATGCCTCCGATAACCAGACCGGCAAGTACGCCGCGCATGTGCGTGCGCTCCTCGACGCCTACGCCTCGCAGCTGGGTTCCTCACGCCTGCTCGCGCGCGGGGTCAGCCCGGATGTGATCAGGGCCGTGGTGGTGGACGACATCGACGTGTCGACGCCGGCGGGACGCGCGCTGCTGCTGCTCGGGATGATGACCTACTTCATCCTGTTCGCCATGCTCATGGGCGGACTTTACCTCGCGATCGATGCGACCGCGGGCGAGCGCGAGCGCGGCTCGCTCGAGCCGCTGCTGACTGTGCCGGTCGCGCGGCAGACCCTCATCTACGGCAAGGTGCTCGCCGCCTGCTGCTACATGCTGGGCTCGCTCGCGATTGCGCTCCTCGCGTTCACCGTCGCGCTGGCGCTGGTGCCGCTCGAAGCGCTCGGCATGACCGCCAACTTCGACCTCGCGGTCGCGGCCAAGGTCTTCCTGGTCGCGGCGCCCTTCGTGCTGCTGGGCGCGGCGCTCATGACGGTGGTCGCCTCCTTCACGCGCAGTTACCGCGAGGCGCAGAGCTATCTCACCGTCGTGCTGCTGGTGCCGACGCTGCCGATCCTGTTCGCGGGCCTCTATTCGTTGCGTCCCGGCAGCTGGCTCATGGCGATCCCGAGCCTGAGCCAGCACCTGCTGATCACCAACCTGTTGCGCGACGAGCCGTTGCAGGGATTGCACGTGTTCGTGTCGATCGTCACGACGCTGGCCGCGGGCCTGCTCCTGACCTGGCTGGCGGGGCGGCTCTATCAGCGCGAAGCGATCCTCGGCTAGCTCATCCGGCTGGGGTCGATCGGGGTCAGAATTCAATTCTGACCCCCTGGAGCGGGCGATCAGCTGCCGGAACAAGCGCAGATTCCTGTCGACATACGCGCGCGCCTCGACCTCGAAGCGATTGTCACGATAGCCGCGCCGCAGCCACTCCCACACATAGCGCCGCCGGGTCAGCTGCCTGGACCGCCACTGCTCGAGCACATGGAAGTACTCGTGCAGGACCAGCTCGGCGTTGCGCGAGAATTCCTCGATGCTGCCGCGCAGGTAGATGCGATTGCGACGCGTGGTGGCGAGCGCGCGCGGATGCCAGCGCACGCGCCAGGAGCGCTCGATGAGCTCGACGTCCGTTGCTTCCTCGCCGAGCAGCTCCACCAGCGCCCTGCGCAATGCGCCAGGCAGGCGCGCGAAGGCGTCGCGCCCGGAATGTGTCTGCCGATTGAGCACGATTGCGCCCGCCGCTCAGGTGAAGGTCGCCGTCAGGCCCCCGATTCCCAGCGCACCGTAGTCGGACGTCCAGGTCTCGCCGCGGCGCACGGGCCAGGCATCGGTGAGGCTTCCGGTCGTGATGATTTCGCCGGCCGCGAGCGGCGCAAACTGCGGCTGGTCCGATAGCACGCGTGCCAGGTGCACGAGCGCGAGCGCGGGGTTGTCGAGCACGTCGCTACCGGTTCCGCGGTCGATGAGCTCAGCGCCGCGCGACAGGGTCAGTGCGAAGCGCGGCAGCGCCTCGGCCAGCGCGGCACGATTGGCGTCGGTCACGGCAACGGTCTTGCCGACCAGCAACGCTGCATGCAGACCGAACGCCGCCGTGCAGTCGGGCGCCGCGAACTTCCAGTCGGGGAAATGACTTTGCACGATCTCGAAGCCGGGCGCGATCCACTCGATGCACTCGAGCGCCTGCCGGGTATCGGCCGAGGGCGGCACCGGTGCTTTCAGCCTGAAGACCACTTCCGGTTCGATCCGTGGCTGCACCATCGACTTGAGCTCGATCGTCGGCTCGGCGCCCGCGAAGCGCACCGTGTGCGCCCACATGTGCGCCCACAACGGCTCCCAGATGTCGTAGCGCGGCCAGAGCGTGCGGTTGGTGAAACCGATCTTGCGCCCGGCGGAGCGCCAGCCCTGTGCGCGCCGACGCGCGTCGATCTCCCCGCGCACCGCGTACGCGGCGGTGACGTCGAAGTCGCGTGCCCGCTTCGTCAGCGGCGCGAGCATCGTGGCGGTGTCATACGCATTGATCAGCTCGGTCGCGAAGGCGCCGAGCTCGGCATTCACGGCGGTCCTGGTGCTCATCCGCACACTGTATGCCGATTCCGGATCTCTGCTAACCTGCCGAACGTATGAGCTCGGTGGCGACGAACGAACGGGCGCCTCCCTCCGCAGAGGCACGCTCCGGGCTCGATCCCTGGGTTCGCGCAGAATTGCCGACGCCGCCGATGCCGAAAGGGCTCGGCTGGCTCGCTGTCGTCGGGCCCGGCGTCATCGTGCTGGGGCTGTCGATCGGCAGTGGCGAGTTCCTGCTCGGCCCCGCCATGTTCGTCAAGCACGGGCTCACCCTGCTGTGGGTGACCGCAGTCGCGATTGTCTTCCAGACCATCTTCAACACCGAAGTCATGCGTTACACGCTCGCGACCGGCGAGCCGGTGTTCACGGGCTTCATGCGCACGCCTCCGTCCTCGACCGCCTGGGCCTGGTTCTACACCCTGCTCTACTTTCTGCAGTTTGGTTGGCCAGCCTGGGCCGCCACGGCGGCGGGCGCGATCTTCTTCCTGTTCGCCGCGCGCCTGCCGGGACCGCTCGATGCCGCAGCCGTGTACTACATCGGTGTGGGGACATTTGTCGCCTGCGTCGCGTTGCTGCTCGTCGGCCGGCGCATCGAGCGGACACTCGAAATCCTCAATTGGATCCTGGTCGCGACCATCCTCGGCAGCTTCCTGGTGCTGGCCGTCATCTTCGTGCCGGCAGGCACGTGGCTTGCGGCGGCGCTCGGCTTCGCAGGCTACGACGTCGCGAGCGCGCGTTTCGATTTCGTGCCGGAGGGCGTCGACTTCTTCCTGCTCGGAGCGCTGGTCGCCTATTCCGGCTGCGGCGGCGTGGGCAATATCGCGCTCGGCAACTGGGCCCGTGACAAGGGCTACGGCATGAGCAAGCACGCGGGCTACATTCCCACCGCGGCGAACCGGCACAGCGTGAAGCTCGCACACCATGGCTTCACGTTCACTCACGATGCCGAATCCATGAGCCGCTGGCGCGGCTGGTGGCGGATTGTGCGCGCCGATCAATGGGGCGTCTTCTGCGCGGGCGCGCTGCTCGGCATGGTCCTGCCGGCGTTGCTTTACGTGACGTTTCTGCCGCCGGGTACCGATATTCGCGGGCTGGGCATCAGCGCCGCCCTCGCGCAGGGCGTCGGCGCCGGCGTGGCGCCGCTGCTCGGCGTCGTGATCGCGATCCTCGGCGCGTGGCTCCTGTTCAAGACTCAGCTCGACGGTCTCGACGGCATGGCGCGCTCGGTCAGCGACATGCTCTGGACGGGCAGCCGGCGCGTGCGCGCCTGGCGCGGCGGCGATATCTGCGCCATCTACTACTCGGTGCTGGGGCTGATCGTCCTGTGGGGCCTCTTCGCCCTGCGCCTGGCGCCACCGATCGTGTTGCTGCAGATCGGCGCCAACATCGCCGGCATCATCCTCACGATCGCCTCTCTGCACCTGCTCTACATCAACACGCGGCTCCTGCCGCGCGCGCTGCGTCCACCGATGTGGCGGCGCGTGGCGCTCGTTTGCATGTCCGCGTTCTATTGCTTCTTCGCCGTTCTCTCGTTCAGAAGCCTCTTGTAACCGGTCTCCCAGGCTGCGTTGCATGAACGCATTCGGCGCACCCTCGAGAAATTCGGTGCGGGATTCGACGACATCGTGAAGGAGACGATCTTCACCACGGACATCGAAGCGCTCAAGGCGGCGCGCGATGCCCGGCGGGCCTTCTACGGCGAACACACTCCGGCCTCGAGCTGGATCGGCGTCGAGCGGCTGTTCGTGCCGGAGCTCAAGATCGAGATCGAAGTGATCGCGATCGTCGACGACAAGGATTAGTCAGCGCCGCGCGCCACCTGCTGCGCATTCCGGCCGGCCGTTCCTCACACAGGCTCGTAGCTGAACTTCTGGCCTCCGAGGGTCGCCTCGTACATCAGGCCACCCTTCGCCACGGTGAAGGTCGCCATGCCCTTGTTGTAATTCCCCGAGGTGGTGGCGTCATCCTGGCCGGCGCTCGCGCCTGCCGTGTTGCCCGTCGTGGACGTACCGGCGGATGCGCCAGCCGTGATCGCCACTGCGCTTGCTTGCGCGCCGAACTCGAAATTGCCACTCGTGAATTGCTCGAAGGTGTGCTTGTCTTCGAAGAAAATGATCTGGCTGAACGCCTGGCCACCCAGCTGCAGTCCGTAGGTAAGTTGCGTCATCTTCGTGTTACCCACGTGCTTGCCCTGGGCGTAGACGCGGCCACTGCCGTGCGCGCCGCCGATGCCGACGCCGCCCTTGCCGATCGTCGGAAAGACAGCGTACCCATAGGCGCTCTTGAAGAGCTTGCCGCTCTCGCCCGCGTCTTTGAATACCTTGATGGCATCGTCGTACTCGTCGGCCATGAGCGGTGCTGCGGCCAACAGCAGCACCAGCAGGATGCAAGAACGCTGAATGATTCGGTGCATGACGCTCTCCCTACTTTTTTGTACTGCTGAATGAAATTCGGCGAAGCTGTGCCGAGCGCAGGATAGTAGCCTCCCGGCGGTGACGCCATTGCCCACAAGGGCAGGTTCGCCGGGTTCGACCAAGGATCGGTCAGCGCCGCGTACGCCACTCGCTGCGCGTCTGTCCCCAGATCTCGACGGGCTCATTCTCGAGCGGCGCCGGCAGGCGACCCGGTCCGCGATTGCGCGAACCGAGCTTGCGCGCCACGGCCTGCGAAGAACGATTCTCGGTTCCGATCACATGGATGACTTCCGTCCAGCCGAAGTGCTCGAACGCCCAGTCGATCGCCGCCGCGGCCCCCTCCCCCGCATAACCACGCCCCCAGTATTCGCGCAGGATGCCCCATCCAACCTCGGTGCCCGGCCACCCGTCGGGCATCCACGGCCCGAGTCGTCCCACCCAGCGACCGGTCGCTCTCTCGATCACCGAGAACATCGATGGGTGCTTGAGGTGCCACGCCCCCGCCATCGTCATCATCGCGCGCCAGGCCATCGACCGCGGCTGCGTGCCGCCCATGTAGCGCATGGTCTCGGTGTCGGCCATGAATTCAGCCCACCCCTCGAAATCCTCCAGGCGCGTCGGGCGCAGGATCAGGCGGGCGGTCTCGATCCTCACTTCGTCTGCTTCCATTCCGTTCCCCTTCAACTCATGTCGAGGGTGCAACATACTGCCGTCGGATCTGTCTTTGCATCAGCATGTGCAGCTTCAAGTCCCCTGCTTCGCTTTTCACCCTCGTTGCCTTGGCGATGAGCAACCCGATTTTCGCGGAAGAACCGCCCGAACCTGCAGCGGGTGACAATTCGGCCGAGGAAAAGAAGCAACCGCTGGATCTGCGCGCACCGGACATCACGAAGCTTTACACGCCCGAGCAGGTCAAGGCGATGCTGGCGCGCGCACGCGATGACGCTGAGCCGGTGGAAGTGGAAACCACTCGCGAACCGCCGCCCACCGTCACCCCCTACGTCTGGCGCGCCGTCGCGGCACCGTTCTGGGCGTTGCTGCATCCCACCCAGGCATGGCGAATTTTTGCGCCCCTTCCGCCGGATCAGACCAAGGGACTGGATGCGAAACCCGACGCGACCGACCCCTACGCTCAGCCCGCCATTCCGTTCCGCTGAGCCTGATTCGCGGGTCCGTCATCTGCTCGCATTTGGCAGATCCGCCAGCCGGCTACTTGCCGATGCAGAAGGTGGCAAAGATGCGCCCCAGCAGGTCGTCGCTGGTGAACTCACCCGTGATTTCGCCCAACGCCGCCTGGGCCTGACGCAGCTCTTCCGCCAGCAACTCGCCCGCCCGACGCGTCTGCAACTGCTCGCGACCCGGTCGATATGCCGGCGTGCACGCGCCAGCGCGTCGAGATGTCGCCGCCGCGCGGAAACGTTGCCGGCCTCAGTAGCGGCGAAGCCCACGCAGGCCTTGAGATGACCGCGCAGCAGCTCGAGCCCTTGGCCGGTGAGCGCCGACAACGACACGCGTGGCGGCACACTGTGAGTGTCGAGTGACGGCTTCGCGACCGACGAGGTCGGTCTTGTTCAGGACCAGCGTCACCGCAAGTCCCTGCGGCAGCGACTCCCGCTCGCGTTCGAATGCATGCGCTTGCGGATCGGCGTCCGCGTCTACGACGAACAGAATGCGATCCGCGCGCGCGAACTCGGCCCGGGCGCGGCGCACGCCCTCCGTCTCGACGACGTTGCCACTCTCGCGCAATCCCGCCGTGTCGATCACGTGCAACGGCAGCCCGTCGATGGCGATGCGTTCGCGCAGCACGTCGCGCGTCGTGCCGGGGATCTCGGTCACGATCGCCGCGTCGTAACCGGCGAGCCGGTTGAGCAGGCTCGACTTTCCGGCATTCGGCGCGCCCGCGATCACGACGGTGATGCCATCGCGCAGCAATTGTCCCTGGCGCGCCGCCTGCGTCGACCGCCGTCGAAATGACCGAGCACGGTTTCCAGCCGGCGCGTGAGCTCGGCATCGGCGAGAAAGTCGAGCTCTTCTTCGGGAAAATCGAGCGCCGCTTCGACATAGGTCCTGAGATCGAGTCAACGCCTCGTTCGAATCCCTGGACCATCGCCGAGAATTCGCCCCGCAGCGAACGCAGCGCCGCGCGCGCGGCCTCGGCCGAGCCGCTGTCGATCAGATCGGCGATCGCTTCCGCCTGCGTGAGGTCGAGCTTGTCGTTGAGAAATGCCCGCTGCGTGAATTCTCCCGGCTGCGCCGTGCGCGCGCCGAGCTCCAGAGCGCGCTTCACCAGTTGATCCATGACCAGCGGTCCTCCGTGACCGTGCAGCTCCAGCACGTGCTCGCCGGTGAAGGATTGTGGCGCAGGAAAATACAGCGCCAGCCCGCTGATCGAGGAGCTCGCCGCTGGCGGCGCGAAAATCGCGCGGGCTCGCGACGCGCGGCAGCCGGCAGCTCGCCGACGAATGCGCGCGCGATGTCCGGGACCCGCGGACCCGAGACGCGCACGATGCCGATCCCGCCGCGTCCCGGCGGCGTGGCAGCGGCGACGATCGTGTCGGCTGAAGACCATCGCGAATGCTCGAACGGGAAGTTACGGCCAAGCCTAGCGCCGCAAATCAGTGCTTCCAGCGCCGTGACCGCGACGCGGGCTAGGTCGCGTCTTCGTCTGCGCCTCGACCACCTGGTTGATGCGCCACTGCTGCGCGATCGAGAGCAGGTGTTGGTCAGCCAGTAGAGCACCAGGCCGGCGGGGAACCACGCGAACATGACGGTCATGATGATCGGCATGAACATGAATGACCTTGGCCTGCATGGGATCCGGCGGCGCGCGGGTTGAGCTTGTACTGCCCGAACATCGCCGCGCCCATCAGCAGCGGCAGGACGAAGAACGGATCGCGCGAGGACAGATCGTTGATCCACAGCATGAAGGGCGCCTGGCGCATCTCCACGCTCTCGAGCAACACCCAGTAGAACGCGAGGAACACCGGGATCTGCACGACGATCGGCAGGCAGCCGGCGAGCGGATTGATCTTCTCGCGCTTGTAGAGCTCCATCATCGCGCGGCCGAGCTGCTCGCGATCGTCCTTGTAGCGCTCCTGGATATTCTTGATGCGCGGCGCGAGCGCGCGCATCTTGGCCATCGAGCGGCCGCTCGCCTCGCTCAACGGATAGAACACCAGCTTGATCAGCACGGTGACCAGCACGATCGCCCAGCCCCAGTTGCCGTGAGATTCGTCACCCATTGCAGCGCTGGAACAGCGGCCTGCGAGATGATCGTGAGCATGCCGTAGTCGGCCACGCGGTCGAGCTCCGGGCCGGTCGCTTCGAGCTGCGACTGCAGCTTCGGGCCGACGAAGACCTTCTCCGCCAACGCCTGACGCGCACCCGTCGGCACCGTGAGCGACGGTCCAACGGCGCCCAGCAGGTACTGTCCGTTCTCGACGCGCAGGTTGTATTGATACGGCTGCTCAGGGTTCGGCACCGCAGCCGCGACGAAGTGGTGCTGCATGGCCGCGAGCCAGCCATTCTTGATGCTGGCGGAGAACGTGCTGTCCTCATCGTCGTCGAGCTCGAGCTTGCGATACTTCTCGCCGTCCGGTGCGTAGATCGCCGGACCCATGAACGCATAGCTCTCGACATCGAACATCGAGCGCTTCACGACCGCCTGCCGGCGCAGGAACTGCACGTAGGGAGCCGCGCTCCATTCCGTCGCCGCTCTGGTTGTCGATCTCGTAGTCGAGGGCGATGGCGTACTGGCCGCGTCTGAAGGTGTAGATCTTGGTGACGGTGAGGCCCTGCCCATCCGTCCAGGTGAGCGGCACCCTGATTTCGGCGGCACCCTCGGCCAGTCGGAACTCGCTCGCGGGCGCGGTGAACGTGGCGAGATGATCGGGTTGTGCGCCGGGTGAACCGCTCGTCAGTCCGGAGCGAAACACGAACTGGTGCGCGGGATCGTCGTTGAAGAGACGCACCAGGACATCGGGATGGTGCTTGTCCTTGGGGTAGTCGAGCAGGTCCGCGCGCTTCAGCTCCCCGCCCTGCAGGCCGATGCGCAGGTCGAGCACGTCGGTGAGAACGCGGATGTCATTGCCCGAGTCGACCGTCGGTTCGGCAGCGGCGGTCGCCGTGACAGGTTCCGTCGCAACTGGCGCCGGCGCTGCATCCGTGCTCGCAGGTTGCGGCACTTCATCGAGTGCCGACTTGGGCGGGGCAGTCGCGGGAACGGCGCCGTGGGCCTCGCTGGACTCGGCAGCGGGAGCGGGCGTTGGCTTCGGCGCATAGTCACGCTGCCAGGCGTCGTAGTTGAACCACAGCACCAGCGCGAGCGCCGCCCAGAGAAAAATTCGCTGATTAGCCATGCGAAAGGTTCTTCAGCGACGCGCAATCATGAGCCGGCACCGGATCGAAGCCGCCCGGGTGCCACGGATGGCAGCGACCCAGCCGGCGCAAGCTCAGCCATGTGCCTCGCAGCGCGCCGAAGCGCTCGATGGCCTCGAGCGCATAGGCCGAGCAGCTCGGATAAAAGCGGCAACGCGGCCCGAGCAGTGGGCTGATCAGCCAGCGGTAGGCGTGGATGAGGGATTTGAGGAGGGCGCGCACTTGATTCGGATGCCGCTCAGGGCGCGCGCGAGATCGTCACGCAGATCCGCAGCGCTGGCCGTGCGGGCCGCGGCGCGCGCCGCCACGATGATGTCGAGCGCGGGCAGATCGTGCTGGCCGAGACGAAAGAATTCGCGGACCAGGCGTCGAATGCGGTTGCGCGCCACCGCGTCACCGATGACGCGTGCCGCGATGGACAGCCCGAGGCGTGGAAATCCCCGCGCGTTGCCGCAGGCGACGATCCGGAAGTACGTCTGATTGTGTCGCTGCCCGCTCTTGTAGACATGCTCGAACTCCGCCTGGTTACGGAGGCGCTGGCGGGCGCTGAACGTGAACGACCCGATCGGAACTCCGCGGCCGCGCGTTACGGAGCGAGACGCTTGCGTCCCTTCGCGCGCCGGCGGCTCAACACCTGCCGGCCCTTCTTGGTCGCCATTCGCGCGCGAAACCCGTGAGTTCGCTTGCGACGCACTTTGCTGGGCTGGTAGGTACGCTTCATCGGTCAACGGTTTCTTGTGTTCGAAGCGGGCGGGGCGCACGCGAAAGGCGGCAAGGGTACGCAGCACCCTGAGGGGTGTCAATACGATGCGCGTTCGCTGCGGCGCGCCGTGATTCTTCCGTGGCGCACACTCATCCGCCGTTATTAGACTCCGCTCCCCTTCTGAACCCGTATCGCTGCCCACTCACGGAGTCGCGCTCTTGGAAGCGTCGCTGTGGAATCGTTGTCTGCGACTGCTCGAGTCGCGAGATTCCCGAACAACAGTTCAATACGTGGGTGCGCCCGCTGCAGGCGGTCGAGGAAAGGCGAGCTGAAGCTCCTGGCGCCCAATCGTTATGTCGTCGAATGGCTGACGCAGAATCTGCGCGCACGCATCGAGGAGCTGATGGGCGCGGTCGCGGAGACGAGCGCGCCGCAGATCCTGCTCGATGTCGGCTCGCGCGCCAACGCCGCGCTGGCGGCGCCGGTGGCTGGTCAACGGAGCGCGCGCGCGCCGCGCTGAACCGATCGTCATCGGCGGCCGCCTCAATCCCGACTTTACCTTCGACAATTTCGTCGAGGGCAAGAGCAACCAGCTCGCCAAGGCGGCGGCGCATGCAGGTCGCGCGAGAATCCCGGACGCGCCTACAACCCGCTGTTCATCTACGGCGGCGTCGGCCTGGGCAAGACGCACCTGATGCACGCGGTCGGCCAACATGATGCGCAGCAACGCAACCCGGAGGCGCGGATCGCCTACGTGCACTGCGAACGATTCGTCAGCGACATGGTGCAAGGCGCTGCAGCACAACACCATCAACGAGTTCAAGACCGCCTATCGCACCCTCGATGCGCTGCTGATCGACGACATCCAGTTTTTTGCCGGCAAGGACCGCTCGCAGGAAGAGTTCTTCCACACCTTCAACGCGCTGCTCGAAGGCCAGCAGCAGGTGATCCTGACCTGCGATCGCTACCCGAAGGAAGTCGACGGTCTCGAGGAGCGGCTGAAGTCGCGCTTCGGCTGGGGGCTTGACGGTGGCGATCGAGCCGCCGGAGCTCGAAACCTGCGTCGCCATCCTGATGAGCAAGGCGAGCAGCGCCGCAGGTGGAGCTGCCCGAAGAAGTCGCGTTCTTCGTCGCCAAGCGCATTCGCTCGAACGTGCGCGAGCTCGAAGGCGCGTTGCGCCGTGTGGTCGCGAATTCGCATTTCACCGGCCGGCCGATCACGCTCGATTTCGCCAAGGAAGCGCTGCGCGATCTGCTGGCGCTGCAGGACAAGCTGGTGACGGTCGAAAATATTCAGAAGACCGTCGCCGAGTACTACAAGATTCGCATCGCCGATCTGCTGTCGAAGCGGCGCAGCCGCTCGATCGCGCGGCCGCGCCAAGTGGCGATGGCGCTGGCGAAGGAACTGACCAATCACAGCCTGCCGGAAATCGGCGATGCCTTCGGCGGGCGCGATCACACGACGGTGCTGCACGCCTGCAAGCGGATCAAGGAACTGCGCGAGTCGGAGACGGCGCATCGGCGAGGACTATTTGAACCTGTTGAGAACCCTGGCCGGCTGAGTGTGGATTCCCTGTGGGCGAAACTGTGGATAAAGTTACCCACAGCGGGCGCACAGCTCGAAGCGGCTTTGCCTAGGGGCCCGCCAACAGGTTAGCGAGTGTCCAAGGCTTTGATAATCAAGTAGAATTTTGGCTTATACAGAAATCTGTCCGCTCTATAATCATAACGATAATAATCATTAAGATCAGAAGTCTAAGATCAGGAGATAGCGATGAAATTGAGCGCTGAACGCGAGAAATTCTGGCACCGTTGCAGGCCGTAATCGGCGTGGTCGAACGACGCCAAACGATGCCGGTTCTGGCCAACGTTTTGCTCGTCGGCTCGCCACGGACAATTGTCAATCACGGCCACCGATCTCGAAGTGGAACTGGTCGCGAGTGCGGAAGTGAACGTGCAGCAGGCCGGGCGACATCACGGTGCCCGGACGTAAACTTCTCGATATCTGGCGTGCGTTGCCGGAAAAGGTCTCGGTCTCGCTGAGTCGTCGAAGGCGAGCGCGTCACAGTGCGCGCGGGGCGCAGTCGCTTCAGCTTGTCGAGCTTGCCGGCGAGCGAATTTCCCACGGTCGATGAAATCAATTCGCAGCAGTCGCTGCGCATCGCCGCAAGCAGAGTTGCGCAGGCTGCTCGATCAAGACGCACTTCTCGATGGCGCAGCAAGACGTGCGCTACTACCTCAACGGAATGCTGCTCGAGACCGATGGCACAACGCTGCGTGCAGTCGCGACGGATGGTCATCGGCTGGCACTCTGCGAGCTCACGCTGGAGGCGAAAGCGAAGACGGCCCAGCAGGTCATAGTGCCCCGCAAGGGCGTGCTGGAACTGCAGCGGATCCTGGCGAACGAGGGCGAAGTGGAACTGTCGATCGGCATCAAATCACGTTCGCGCCCAGATCGGCGATATTCGCTTCACTTCGAAGCTCATTGACGGACGTTTCCCGGAATACAGCCGCGTCATCCCGGCCGCGCCCGTGCATGTCATGAAGGCCGATCGAGAGGTTTTGCGTCACGCCTTGCAGCGCACCGCGATCCTCTCGAACGAGAAGTACCGGGGCATTCGCCTTTCGCTGAAGGCGAACGCGGTCGTCGTTCAGGCCCACAACCCGGAGCAGGAAGAGGCCGAAGAGGAAATCGAGGTCGCCTACGAGGGCGAGGAGCTCGATGTCGGCTTCAACGTCAACTACCTCCTGGACGCACTCGCGGCGGTGGACAGCTCGGAAATCGAGTTTGGCCTGACCGATGCGAACAGCAGCGCGCTCATTCGGGCGCCCGGTTCCACAGCTACCAAGTACGTCGTCATGCCGATGCGGCTGTAAGGCCGGATGCTGGATGGCGCTGCTCTCCGCGCAGATCGAGCAGCTGCGGTGCGTTGAACGCGCAGAGCTCGAGCTCGATTCCCAGACCACGCTGATTACGGGCCCGAACGGCTCGGGGAAGACCACGCTCCTCGAAGGCATCTATGTGCTCGGGCGCGGGCGCTCGTTCCGTACGGCACGCCTGGAAACTGCCGTTCGGCACGGCCAGAAACGCACGCGCATCGTGGGCACCGTTGAACAGGCTGGCCGGCGGTTTGTGGTCGGCGTTGAGTCCGGGCAAGGCGAGACCGTGGCACATATCGCGGGGGAACCGGCCGACTCACTCGCGCAGCTCAGCACGGCGCTGCCCGTCCAGGCGATCGATCCTGGCGTTCACAAGCTCATCGAGGAAGGACCGACACGCCGGCGGCGCTTCCTCGATTGGGGAGTGTTCCACGTGGAACAGACTTACCTCCAGGCCTGGCACCGATTTCACCGGGCCTTGCGCCAGCGCAATGCGGCGCTCCGGCAGCAGTCGCCAGATGACCTGATGGACGCCTGGGATAGGGAGCTTGTGCAGACCGGAGGCGAGGTCCATGAGTGCCGCAGCCGCTATTTCGCCAGGATCCGCGCAACGCTCGAGTCCACGGCGCGAGCTTTGCTCGACACCGAGGTGAGCATCGCCTACTCGCCCGGCTGGCCTCTTGAGACTCCATTGGCGGCGGTGCTCGTTGAGCGCCGCTCGCTGGACCGGACCCGGCGTGCCACGACGAGCGGGCCGCATCGAGCAGACTTGGACATCCGAGTGGCGGGGAAGCGTGCGAAGGACACCGTCTCCCGGGGTCAGCAAAAACTGCTGGCGGCCGCGCTGATACTGGGCCAGCTCGACTTCCACCGGCGCGAATACGACCTGAGGCCGACGTTGCTTCTGGACGATCCCGCCGCAGAGCTCGACGCACTGCGGCTGGGGCGGTTGCTGGAAGTTGTCGCCGAGTTACATCCGCAACTCATCGTCACAGCGCTTCAGCAGACGGCCTTCGAGGCGCTCGGAAAGCCCGGTATTTGGTTTCACGTGGAACAAGGCCGCGTGAGCCGGATGCTATAATCCGGGGCCTCATCTCCGGGATTCATATGGCCGACAAAGACGTCTACGATTCAAGCAAAATCAAAGTCTTGAAGGGGCTTGATGCGGTGCGCAAGCGCCCGGGGATGTACATCGGCGATACCGACGATGGAACCGGCCTCCACCACATGGTTTTCGAGGTAGTCGACAACTCGATCGACGAAGCCCTGGCGGGCTACTGCAATCGGATCGTTGTCACCATACACGCCGACGAAAGCATCACAGTCGCCGACAATGGGCGCGGGATCCCAGCAGATATCCACCCGGAGGAAGGTCGATCGGCGGCTGAGGTCATCATGACGGTCCTGCACTCTGGCGGGAAGTTCGATGACAGCTCCTACAAGGTCTCAGGTGGGCTTCACGGCGTCGGCGTGTCCGTCGTCAACGCCCTCTCCGAATACCTGGTGCTGACGATCCGGCGGGACGGCAAGGAGTATCACCAGGAGTACCGGCTCGGTGAGCCCATGGCGCCCCTGGGCGCCAGCGGCACGACCACTGAACGCGGCACCATCATCCGCTTCAAGCCGAGCGCCACCATCTTCACCAACATCGAGTTCAACTACGAGCTGCTCGCCAAGCGGCTGCGCGAGTTGTCGTTCCTCAACTCGGGCGTGCGCATCGAGCTCGTGGATGAGCGCGAAGAAAAGAGCGACGTGTTCGAATACCAGGGCGGCATCCAGGCCTTCGTGAAATACCTGAATCGCAGCCGCACGCCGATCCACGAGAACGCTTTTGCGTTTCGCACCGAGCAGAACGGCACGGTCGTCGAAGTGGCGATGCAGTGGAACGACTCCTACCAGGAGAGCATGTTCTGCTACACCAACAATATTCCGCAGAAAGACGGCGGCACGCATTTAGCCGGGTTTCGCAGCGCTTTGACGCGCACGCTCAACAACTACATCGAGAAAGAAGCGGTCGCGAAGAAGGAAAAAATCGGCACCACCGGCGACGACGCGCGCGAAGGGCTGACCGCGATTCTGTCGGTGAAAATGCCTGATCCGAAATTCTCCTCGCAGACCAAGGACAAGCTGGTTTCCTCCGAAGTGAAAGCGATCGTCGAATCCGCGGTCGGCGCGCGGTTCGAGGAGTACCTGCTCGAGCGACCGCAGGATGCGCGCGCGATCGTCGCGAAAATCATCGAGGCGGCGCGTGCGCGCGAAGCAGCACGCAAGGCGCGCGAGATGACACGACGCAAAGGCGCGCTCGATTTCGCGGGGCTCCCGGGAAAGCTTGCCGACTGCCAGGAGAAGGATCCGGCGCTCTCCGAGATGTTCCTGGTCGAGGGTGACTCGGCCGGCGGCTCAGCCAAGCAGGGGCGCGACCGGCGCACCCAGGCCATCCTGCCGCTCAAGGGCAAGATCCTGAACGTCGAGAAGGCGCGCTTCGACAAGATGCTCTCGTCCGCGGAAGTTGGCACCCTGATCACTGCACTTGGCTGCGGGATCGGGCGAGATGACTTCGATATCGAGAAACTTCGCTATCACCGAATCATCATCATGACGGATGCGGACGTGGACGGGTCCCACATCCGTACTCTGCTGCTGACTTTCTTCTACCGGCAGATGCCGCTGCTGATCGAGCGCGGGCATATCTATATCGCCCAGCCGCCGCTCTACAAAGTGAAGAAGGGCAAGCAGGAGCACTACGTCAAGGACGATACGGAGCTCAACTCGCTGCTTCTGAATGCCGCCATCGATGACGCGGAGCTGCATGTCAATGCGGAAGCTCCGCCGCTGAGCGGCCCCGGCCTCGAGTCGCTCGCCCGCCGCTTCATGGAGGTGCAGGCGATCATCAAGCGCTGGTCGCGCCGCTACGACGAGCGCGTACTCGAGCAAATGCTGTATCTGCCCGAGCTCACAGTGGCCGCGTTCGACAACGGCGACGGGCTCAAGGATTGGTGTCGCCAGCTCGAGCAACGCCTGAATGCGCTCAACGATGCCACGCGCACCTTCAAGGTGTCGGTGCACACGGGCAGCGACGGCACGCCGCAGCGCATCGACGTGCAGCGCACCGAGCACGGCGTTTCTACGGTGAAGCACATACAGCGCGAATTTTTCGAGTCGGCCGAATACCGCCGCATCTCCGATCTTGGCCGCACGCTCGCAGACCTGATCGGTGCCGGCGCGTACGTGAGCCGCGGCAATGAGCGGCACGAGATCGCGAGCTTCAAGGAAGCGATGGCGTGGCTCACCGAGCAGGCGCGCAAGGGACAGACGATCCAGCGCTACAAGGGCCTGGGCGAAATGAATCCCGGCCAGCTCTGGGATACGACCATCAATCCGGAATCGCGCCGCTTGATGCAGGTGAAGATCGAGGACGCCGTTGCGGCCGACGATATCTTCACGACGCTGATGGGTGATCAGGTCGAGCCGCGCCGCGAGTTCATCGAGAAAAACGCGCTGGCCGTCGCCAATCTCGACGTCTGAAACCCCGGTCCCGCCGATCAGGTGGAGCTGCGGCTACTCGCCGCTACGAGTGCGTGCGGACGCCACGGTAGGTCCAAAAACCGGGGTATTTCGGCAACAATTCCGCACCCTACCGCGCTACTGATGCAGATTCAGGCAACAGTCAACTCGGCATGAGCCTGGCAACTGTCGACTCCACCCAGGCCTGAATGTGCTCGTTGAGCTCGCGTGCCTCGAAGCCGCGAGGATCGACGGGCTTGCCGATGACGACCCGGATCGTGCCGCGTTTCTTGACCAGTCCACGCCGGGGCCAGTAGTAGCCCGCGTTGTGCGCCACCGGCACGACGAGCCTGCCAGTCTGTGTTGCGAGCAGGGCGCCGCTGATGCCGTACTTGCGCGTCGTTCCCACGGCCATGCGTGTGCCCTCGGGAAACACCAGGACCCACATGCCGGACTCGAGCCGCTGCTTGCCCTGCTCCAGCACCTGGTTCACGGCCACGTGGCCGCTGCGGCGATCGATCGCGATGGGCCGCATGACGTGAATCGCCCAGCCGAGGATCGGGATCCACGTGAGCTCGTGCTTCAGCACCCAGGCCTGTGGCGGAAAAATGATCATCTGGGAAAGCGTTTCCCAGGACGAGGAATGCTTCCACATCGAGATGTGATTACCGGGCGGGATGTTCTCCAGGCCTTCGACGCGATAGTCGAGACGGCAGCAAACCTTGAGCACCCAGATGTTGCTGCGCGCCCAGCTGGAAGCGACCGCATGACGCGCCGGATAGGGGAAGATCGCGCTCAGCACCACCGCCACGGAGAAGACCGGAGTCGACACGAACAGGTAGATCGTGAAGACGAGCGAGCCGAGGAACTGCATATCAGCCAGGCAGGCGCGACAGGTCGGCGGTGTGCAGGAAGAGTTGCCGCAGCGCCGCCAGCAAGCCGAGGCGATTGCCCCGCAGCTCCGCGTTCTCGTCCATGACCATCACGGAATCGAAGAACGCGTCCACGGGTTCGCGCAGGCTCGCGAGTCTCTGCAACGCCTCGGTGTAGTCGCGCCGGGCGAGCAGCGGTTCGACCTCCGGGCGCAACTGCTGGAGCGCGCCGTGCAGGCGGCGCTCGGCATCGAGCTGTAACAACTCCGGCCGCACGTCCGTGGTGGTGGGGCGGTCGGCCTTGCGCAGGATATTGGCGATGCGCTTGTTGGCGGCCGCCAGGCTCGCCGCGGCATCGAGCTTCAGGAACTGTTCGACCGCGCGCAGGCGCGCGTCGAAGTCGAGGGGCGAGGGCGGCCGGTTACTCAGGACCGCATCGAACATCTCGGTGGTGACCGTGACGCCGGCCGCACCCTCCAGGTAATAGGCCCGCAGGCGCTCCATGATGTAGTCGTACACCTGTTCCTGCAGGGCATCGGAGGGCGCCGTGACGCCGGCCGAACGCTCCGCGAGCAAGCCGGCCGCGCGGCGAATCAGTGCGCGCAGGTCGAGCTCGAGGCGCTTCTCGATGATGATGCGCACGATGCCCAGGGCCGAGCGCCGCAGGCCGAACGGATCGCGCGTGCCCGAGGGCTTCTGGTCGATCGCGAAGATCCCGGTAATGGTGTCCAGCTTGTCGGCGATCGCGAGCGCGGTGCCGATGGGGCTCGCCGGCAGCGCATCGCCCGCGAAGCGCGGCAGGTAGTGCTCGGCAATCGCGGCCGACACCGCCGGGTTCTCGCCGTCGTGCTCGGCGTAGTAGCGGCCCATCGTGCCCTGCAACTCCGGAAACTCGCCCACCATCGCGGTGAGCAGATCGCACTTGCAGAGCTCCGCGGCCCGTTCCGCGAGCGACTGGTCGGCGCCGAGCCGCCCGGCGATCTCGCTGGCGAGCATCCGCACACGCTGCACCTTGTCGGCGAGCGTGCCCAGCTGGCTCTGGAACACGACGCCCGCGAGGCTATCGCGCCGCTGCGCGAGCGGTTGCTTGCGGTCGGTATCGTAGAAAAAGGCGGCATCGCTCAGGCGCGGGCGCACCACGCGCTCGTTGCCGGCCCGCACCTGCGCCGGGTCGCGGCTCTCGAGATTGGCGACCGCGACAAACGCGGGCAGCAGGCTTCCGTCGGCGCTGGCCAATGGGAAGTAACGCTGGTGATCCTGCAGCGTCGCGATCAGGACTTCGCGTGGCAGCTTCAGGAACCGCTCTTCGAACCCGCCCGCGAGTGGCACCGGCCATTCGACCAGCGCGGTCACTTCATCGAGCAGTGCATCGCTCGTGACCGGCACGCCGCCGAGGCTTTGCGCCAACTCGTTCACGCCGATGCGAATGCGTTCGCGCCGCTCCTCGAAATCAGCGAGCACGTAGCCGCGCGTGCGCAGCGTTTGCAGGTACGCGCCCGGCGTGGCGATGCGCAGAGCCTTGGGCGCATGGAAACGATGCCCGTAGGTCAATTGCCCGCTGGGCGTATCGAGAATGCGGGCCGGCAGCAACTCCTTGCCGAACAGCAGCAGGATCCACTGCACCGGGCGTACGAACTCGGCGTCCCCGCTCCCCCAGCGCATGCGCTTCGGGATCGGCAGACCTTCGAGCGCCTCGCTCACGATGCCGGGCAGGAGCTCGTGCGCGGTCTTGCCGGCCACGCGTGCGCTGTAGAACAGGAATTCGCCCTTCGCTTCGGTGATGCGCGACAGCGCGCCGACGGTGGTCCCGCAGGCTTCCGCAAACGCGAGCGCGGCACGCGTCGGCGTTCCGGCGGCGTCGAACGCGGCGCTGACCGGCGGTCCGCGGCGTTTCAATTCCTGCTCCGGCTGCTGCTCGGCAAGACCCTTCACCAGCACTGCCAGGCGGCGCGGGCTGGCGTAACGCTGCACACGGCCGTGGCGCAGGTGAGCGGTGTCGAGCGAGGCGGCGACCGCGCTGGCGAAGCTCTCCGAGAGAGTCTTGAGCGCGAGCGGCGGCAGCTCCTCGGTGCCGATCTCGACCAGGAAATCGCGTCGGCTCATGCCGCGGCACCCGCGGGCGCCGCGCCCTTGAGCAAGGGAAAGCCGAGCGATTCGCGACTGGCGTAATAAGCCTCCGCCACGCCGCGCGCGAGGGCGCGCACGCGCAGGATGTAGCGTTGTCGCTCGGTGACCGAGATCGCGCGCCGCGCGTCCAGCAGATTGAACGTGTGCGAGGCCTTGAGTACCTGCTCGTACGCCGGCAACGGCAATTTGGCCTCCAGCAGCGCCTTGCAGGCGCGCTCGTGTGCATCGAACTGCTGGTTGAGCCAGGCCGTGTCGGCGCGCTCGAAGTTGTAAGCGGACTGCTCGACTTCGTTCTGGTGGAACACGTCGCCGTAGGTCACGCGGCCCGAGGCCGCGTCGGTCCAGACGATGTCGAAAATGCTTTCCACCCCTTGCAGGTACATCGCGAGACGCTCGAGCCCGTAGGTGATCTCACCCAGCACGGGCCTGCAGTCGAGTCCGCCGGCCTGCTGAAAGTACGTGAACTGCGTGATCTCCATGCCGTTGAGCCACACCTCCCAGCCGAGCCCCCAGGCGCCGAGTGTCGGCGATTCCCAGTTGTCCTCGACGAAGCGGATGTCGTGCACCAGCGGATCGATGCCGAGTGCGCGCAACGAGTCGATGTAGCGCTCGAGGATGTCGCGTGGCGAAGGTTTGAGCACCACCTGGAACTGGTAGTAGTGCTGTAGACGAAATGGATTGTCGCCGTAACGCCCGTCCGTGGGGCGCCGGCTCGGTTGCACGTAGGCCGCCCTCCAAGGCTCCGGACCGAGCGCGCGCAGGAATGTCCCGGTGTGGAACGTTCCCGCGCCCATCTCCATGTCGTACGGCTGCAGGATCACGCAGCCTTGATCGGACCAGAACCGCTGCAACGCAAAAATCAATTGCTGGAGCGTTTGCGGGCTTTCAGGGGGTCGCTTGCGCATTTGGGGAAGAGCGCCTCGGTGCGGCAGGTCATTGATCCAAAAGGCCGCGAGTATAGCGACTTGGCTTCGCGATACCAGCGCGGCGAAGGAACAGGCGCCTGATGCTCCATATCAGTGCGTGTGTGCGGCTCAACAGCAATACTGCAGAAGTCAGCCCCAAGATCGTGCACATGGCCACGATTGACGCTCTATAATAGTGCGGCACGCAAGCGGCGCGTGGCGGGCCACTCCGCAACTCCCTGATCCCACACGTGGCATTGACGTGGCATGGGAACTGCAATCCAGGGGGCACTCTCTGGCGGATCCCGTCCGGCGCCGATGCGCCCGGCGACCGCACCACATTTGCCTACCGAGGAGTCCGAGCATGACGCCAGCCGACGTGTTGAGCCTGATCAAGGAAAAGCAGGTGAAGTTTGCGGACCTGCGTTTCACGGATACGCGCGGCAAAGAGCAGCACGTCAGTGTGCCGGCGCGCCTGGTCAACGAGGATTTCTTCACCGACGGCAAAATGTTCGACGGCTCATCCATCGCCGGATGGAAGGGCATCAACGAGTCGGACATGATCCTGATGCCCGACCCCGCGACCGCGGTCATCGATCCGTTCTTCGAAGAAACGACGGTGCTCCTGCGTTGCGACGTCGTCGAACCGACGACCATGCAGGGCTACGAGCGCGATCCGCGCTCGCTCGCGAAGCGCGCCGAGGCGTTCCTCAAGTCCACGGGCATCGCCGATACGGTGCTGTTCGGGCCCGAGAACGAATTCTTCATCTTCGACAGCGTCCGCATGGGCTCCGGCATGAGCGGTTGCTTCTACGAAGTCGACTCGGTCGAAGCCGCATGGAGCTCGGGACGCGCCTACGACGGGGGCAACATGGGACACCGTCCCGGCGTAAAGGGCGGTTACTTCCCGGTGCCGCCGGTCGACTCGCAGCAGGACATTCGCTCGGCGATGTGCATGGCGCTCGAAGAGCTAGGTTTGCTGGTGGAAGTGCACCACCACGAAGTGGCGACCGCCGGCCAGGGTGAGATCAACGTCGCCGCCAACACGCTCACCAAGAAAGCCGACGAAGTGCAGATCCTGAAATACGGCCTGCACAACGTGGCGGCGGGCTACGGCAAGACGCTTACCTTCATGCCGAAGCCACTGGTCGGTGACAACGGCAACGGCATGCACGTACACCAGTCGCTCGCCAAGGGCGGCAAGAACATCTTCGCCGGGGAGAAGTACGGTGGGCTGTCGGACGTTGCGCTGTACTACATCGGCGGCATCATCAAGCACGCCAAGGCGCTCAACGCCTTCACCAATCCGGGCACCAACAGCTACAAGCGCCTCGTGCCGGGTTTCGAAGCGCCGGTGATGCTGGCCTATTCGGCGCGCAATCGCTCGGCGTCTATCCGTATCCCCTGGGTCCCCAATCCGAAGGGCCGGCGCATCGAAGTGCGCTTCCCGGACTCGATCGCCAATCCGTACCTGGCCTTCGCGGCGATGCTGATGGCGGGTCTCGACGGCATCCTGAACAAGATTCATCCGGGCGAGCCGCTCGACAAGGACCTCTATGATCTCGAGCCCGAGGAGGCCAAGCACATCCCGGAGGTGTGCTACTCGCTCGAGCAGGCGCTCGAGTGTCTCGACAAGGATCGCGCGTTCCTGAAAGCGGGCGGCGTGTTCACGGACGACCTCATCGATGCATACACGGGGCTCAAGATGCAGGAGGTCACGCGCGTGCGCATGACCACCCACCCGGTGGAGATGGAGCTCTACTACAGCGTGTGAGACCGCGGACGACGACACAGTGGCGGTGGCGGTGAGTGTGATCACCGTCACCCCCTTGCCCGGCACGCTTTTGTCTGCCACGGAAGTTAGGGCTATGCTCTCGGACCATGCGAACCGCCCTGATTCTGCTCGGTGTTTTTCTCGCCGCCGCGGCCTCCGCCACGACCTACAAGTGGGTGGACAGCAAGGGCGTCACGCACTACTCCGATCGCCCGCAACCTGGGGCAGAGATCGTCGAGCTGCAGCGAGCACAGACGTTCGATACGCCGACACCCACGCAGCGCCCGTCTACGCGCAACCAGCAGGCCGCGAGCGACTCCGTGGACTACCAGCTCGACGTCTGGAAGCCGGAGAACGACGAGACTTTTCAGAACACCGGCAACGTGGTGTCAGTGCGCCTGCGGCTCGATCCCGATCTCCAGGAGGGCCACGCGATCTGGATCTACGTGGACGGGAAACGCGTCGATGGCTTGCCGGGGAGCGGCACGAGCTTCGAAGTGCCCAATGTGGCTCGCGGCACGCACACGCTGACGGTGGTCGTGGCCGACCGCAACGGCACATCGCTCACGAGCAGTCCCGCCATCACGTTCCACCTGCACCAGCCGTCGCTCCTCTCGCCCAACCGGGCGCGTCCGACACCCCGCTGATCTTCCTGCGGCCGCTGCGCGCGGCCGGCGCTCGGTGATGGGCATGGCCACCGAGCCCAGTCGCTATCCCTTTGCGGATCGTCATCACGCCGAAGAAGTGCTCGATGCGCTCAATGCCGGCGTGCTGGTGCTCGATGAGGAGCTGCGCGTCCTGGAAGCGAACTCCGCCGCGCAGAGCCTGCTCGGCGTGAGCGTCAACCAGGCGCGCGGCCGCCGGTTGGCGGAGCTGCTCGGCGCCCCTGCGGAGCTATGGAACGTGCTGCAGCGCGCGCTCGACGATGCGGAGGCTTGTGCGCAGCGCGAAGTGATTCTGCAACCGCTCCTCGGCAATGGCGGCGAGCGGGTCGCCGATGTGAGCGTCACGCCCTTCGATGCCGCGAAACCGGCGCGCCGCCTGGTGGTGGAAGTGAGCGATGCCACGCAACGCATGCGCATCAGCCGCGAAACTGCGTTGCTGGCGCAACTCGGCGGCAGTCGCCTCATGGTTCGTCAGCTCGCGCACGAGATCAAGAATCCGCTCGGCGGGTTGCGCGGCGCCGCGCAGCTGCTCGAGCGCCAGCTGAAAGGCGAATCGATGCGCGAGTACACCGAGGTCATCATCGGCGAAGCGGACCGTCTCGCTGCGCTGGTCGATTCGATGCTCGGGCCGGGGCGTCCGCCGCTGCGCGAGGCGCTCAACGTGCATGAGCTCTGCGAGCACGTCTATCACCTGATGCGCAGTGAAGCGCCCGCGAGCGTGCTGATCGAGCGCGACTACGATCCAAGCCTGCCGGGCGCGGCGCTCGACCGGCACCAGGTCATCCAGGCGATGCTCAACCTCGGGCGCAACGCCTTGCAGGCAGTCGGTGCGCGCGGCCGCATCGTGCTGCGCACGCGGGCGCTCACCAATCAAAGCATCGGTTCCGTGCGCCACCGCCTGGTCGCGAGCATCCAGTTCGACGATGACGGTCCGGGGGTGCCGCCGGAGATTCGCGACACGCTGTTCTACCCGCTCGTGACCGGACGCCCGGACGGTACGGGTCTCGGCCTCGCGGTCGCGCAAGACCTCGTGATCCGCCACGGCGGCCTGATCGAATTCGAGAGCCACCCGGGCCATACGCAGTTCACGATCCTGCTGCCCATCGAGAATGGTCATGACCGCTAGGGCCCTGAACGTCTGGCTGGTCGATGACGATGCCTCGATCCGCTGGGTGCTCGAGCGGGCGCTCAAGCAGAGCGGCATGTTGTCGCGCACCTTCGAGCAGGCCAACGTCGCCCTCGAGGCGCTGCGCGCCGAATCGCCCGATGTGCTGATCACCGACATCCGCATGCCGGGGCACAGCGGCATCGACCTGCTCAAGCAGATCCACGAATCGCGGCCGCGGCTGCCGGTCATCGTGATGACTGCGTACTCGGATCTGGACAGCGCAGTGGCCGCCTATCACGGCGGCGCGTTCGAATACCTGCCGAAACCGTTCGACATCGATCACGCGCTCGACCTGGTGCGTCGCGCCGCCACGCAATCGAGCGTGCGCAGTGACGCCGACACCGAGCCGCGCGTGGTGCCGGAAATCCTCGGGCAGGCGCCGGCCATGCAGCAGGTGTTTCGCGCCATCGGGCGGCTGTCGCGCTCCAGCATGACCGTGTTGATCACCGGCGAGTCGGGCACGGGCAAGGAGCTGGTGGCGCGCGCGCTGCATCGGCACAGCCCGCGGTCCACGGGACCCTTCATCGCGCTCAATACTTCGGCCATCGCCGCGGACCTGCTCGAATCCGAGCTCTTCGGCCATGAGAAGGGCGCATTCACCGGCGCCGACACGTTGCGCCGTGGTCGATTCGAGCAGGCGGACGGCGGCACGCTTTTCCTGGACGAAATCGGCGACATGTCGGCGACGCTGCAGACGCGCCTGCTGCGCGTGCTGGCCGAGGGCGAGTTCTACCGGGTGGGCGGTCAGACGCCGATCAAGGTGGACGTGCGCGTCATCGCCGCGACCCACCAGGACCTCGAGGCACGCGTCGTGAGCGGCGCTTTCCGCGAGGACCTGCTGCATCGGCTCAATGTCATCCGCATCGAGATTCCGCCCCTGCGGACACGTCGCGAGGATATTCCCGACTTGTTGCGTCACTACCTCGGCGTCGCCGCGCGCGAGTTGGGCGTCGAGCCCAAGGTGCTGACCGCGCCGGCGGAGCAATTGCTGGTCGCGAGCGATTGGCCCGGCAACGTGCGGCAACTCGTGAATGCGTGCCGACGCCTCACCGTGCTGGCGCCTGGCCGCGAGATCAAGGTGGCGGACGTACCGGCGGACCTGGGCGGCACGCCGGCGCAGATCGCGGCGAGCAGCGACTGGACCCAGATGCTGGCGCACTGGGCCGAGCAGGCGCTCGCGGGGGGCTCGAGCCGCCTGCTCGATGAGGCCCTGCCCGAGCTCGAGCGCACGCTGATCCGCGCCGCGCTCGCGCGCTCCGAGGGCAGCCGCCAGGACGCGGCCAAGCTGCTCGGTTGGGGACGCAATACGCTCACGCGCAAGATGCGCGAATTGAAGGTCGAAGAGAGCGAATAGCGCATGCAGGCCCACGTGACCGATCCGCGCCGCAGCGTCGTGGTGGAGAGGGCGTCGCCCCGGCTGATGGCGGCGCGCGAGCTGATCGCGGAGCTCGACGAATATCTGAACCGCTTGTACGCAGCCGAACGCAACTACCTCCTGGACATCGAGGCACTGGCTGCTCCGGAGGTGGCCTTCTTCATCGCGCGTTGTGACGGCGAGATCGCGGCGTGCGGCGCACTGCGCCGACTCGATGATGCGTCGGCCGAGATCAAGCGCATGTACGTGCGACCCGGGTTCCGCGGCCGGGGCCTCGGGCGCGCGCTGCTGCTGGCGCTCGAAGCACACGCGCGCGCTGAGGGTGTTGCGCTGCTGGTGCTCGAGACGGGCGTCGACCAGCCCGAAGCGCTGGCGCTCTACGAGCGTCACCAGTTCGTGCGGCGCGAGCGCTACGGCGAATACCAGGACGATCCGACCAGCCTTTTCTTCGAGAAGAAGCTCTAGTCACTCGCAAGCGACACCGGGACGTGCCCGGCCGACCCGATCGGAGCGGCTATATAATCGCCGTTCCGCCGCCTTCGCATACCAGGACCCGCCATGGACGAGCTCTCGAAGCTGCTCGAGCTCCAGTTTCTGGACAATTCGCTCCTGCGCTGGGGCCTTGCGCTGCTCGCGTTCCTGGTGACGTTCCTGATGTTGCCGCTCGCCCGCGGTTACATCGCCACACTACGCAAGCGTCATGCCGGCAGCAGGCATGCCATTCCGCTCGAGCTCTCCTCGCTCCTCGCCCAGCGCACGCAGCCCTGGTTCCTGTGGGCCGTTGCGTTCTGGTTCGCGGCCCGCACGCTCGAGACTCCGCCGCAGTTCGACGTCGTTCTCAACCGGATCATGTTCGTGCTGGTCGCACTCCAGATCGGCATCTGGGCGTCTGCGGCCATCTCCTTCCGGCTGCATCACCGGCGCGGCGCCACGCTCGAAGCCGATCCCACCGGAGCGCTCGGGATCGTCCACTTCGTCGCGGCCATCGCCATCTGGTCGCTGGTGGCGCTGGTCGCGCTCGACAATCTCGGCGTCAACATCACTGCGCTGGTCGCGGGCCTCGGTATCGGGGGTATCGCGGTGGCGCTCGCCATCCAGGCAACGCTCTCGAACCTGCTGGCCTCGCTGGCGATCGCGCTCGACAAGCCGTTCGTCGTGGGCGACACGATCACGGTCGATCAGGACACCGGTACGGTCGAGAAAATCGGCATCAGCAACACGCGGCTCAGGAGCCTGAATGGCGAGCAGCTCGTCATCTCGAACACCGACCTGCAGAAAGCGCGCGTGCACAACTTCGGCCGCATGTACGAGCGGCGCGTGCTGTTCACGATCGGCGTGGTCTACGACACCCCGCGCGACAAATTGCTGCGCATCCCGGCAATCCTCGAGGCAGCCGTGCGGGCGCACGAGAAGACGCGCTTCGAGCGCAGCCATTTCCTCACCTATGGCGAGTCGGCCTTGCAGTTCGAAACGGTCTACTTCGTGCTCGACTCGAACTACCTGCTCTACGCCAACATTCAGCAGGCAATCAATCTCAGCATCATGGAGCAGTTCGAACGGCAGGGGATCAAGCTCGCCTACCGCACGCCCATCACGCTGACACAGGCGGCGACTGCGTCCGAAGAGGAGGACGGGGACGAGCCGTCCTCCAGTTCCTAGCCGCGGCGATTACTTGGCCAGTCCCTCGGCCTTGAGCGCTTCCTGCACAGTGGGACGCGACGCGACGCGTTCCTGGAACTTGCCCAACACCGGCCACGGTGTCAGGTCGACGTCGACCACCCTCGACCAGTTGAGCACCACGAAGAGATAGCCATCCGCGACCGTGAAGCGCTCGCCGGTGAGGAAACTCTTGCCCTCGAGTTGCTTCGCGAGCCATTCCAGCCGCCTGGCGATGTTGTCGCGTGAGAGCTTTTTCACTTCATCCGAGTTCGCCGGGTTGAAGAGCGGCGAATACTGCTTGTGCAGTTCCGTGCTGATGAAGTTGAGCCACTCCTGCAGCTGGTAGCGCTCGTAGGTGCCGTTGGGCGGCGCGAGTCCTGATTCGGGCTTGAGGTCGGCGATGTACTGCACGATGGCGGGGCCTTCAGTCAGGTAGCGGCCATTGTCGAGCCTGAGCAGCGGCACTGATCCCTTGCCGTTGAGCTGCGTGTAATCGCTGCCGTCCGCCAGGCGCTTGCTGCGGATATCCACCTTCTCGAGATCGAACTTGAGGCCTGCCTCGCGCAGTGCGATGTGCGGGGAGAGCGAGCAGGCGCCGGGGGCGTAATACAGTTTCATCGGTGCTCCTTGGAGAGTCTCCTGTCGGATTCGCGTCCGTCATCCGGGCGCCAGTCTGCGCCTTTCGACCCCCAGCTTTGAGGGCTGCACCGGCAAGAGATTCATTCCGGGAGGACAGCAATCCGCCGGGAATTCCGGGCGTGCGCGCCTCAACCGGCCAGCGGAGTGTCCTGCGTGTCGCGGCCGAGGTGCAGGGATCCGACCAGGGCACCGACGCTCTTGAGGCCGTGCTCGCGCAGGTAGTCCGCGATGCCCGCATTGATCTTCGGACAAACCAGGGGATCGTAGAACAGCGCCGTACCGACGCCCACCGCGGTGGCGCCCGCCACCATGAACTCGATGGCGTCATCGGCCGTGGTGATGCCGCCCTGGCCGATGATCGGGACGCGCAGCGGCCCCGCGACTTCGTACACCTGGTGCACCTTGAGCAGCGCGATCGGCTTGATGGCCGGGCCGGACAACCCGCCCTGGACATTGCCGATCACCGGGCGGCGCGTGCGCACGTCGATTGCCATGCCCATGATGGTGTTGATCACGGCGAGCGCATCGCTGCCCGGCTTCGATGCAGCGGCGCGCGTTCTCGCGAATATCGGTCTGGTTGGGCGAGAGCTTGGTGATCAGGGGCTTGCGAGTGACCGCGCGACACGCGGCCACCACCCGCGCGGACATGTCAGGATAATTGCCGAAGGCCACGCCGCCTTCCTTGACGTTCGGACAGGAGATGTTGATCTCGATCGCGTCGATCGGCGAATCATCGAAGCGCCTGGTCACCTCGACGTATTCCTCGATCGTGGAGCCCGAGACATTGGCGATGAAGCGCGTCTCCGCAAAATCGAGCGTGGGCAGAATGCGGCGCACGACATGCTCGGCGCCCGGATTCTGCAGACCGATGGCGTTCAGCATGCCCATCGGGGTTTCGCACAGGCGATGCGGTGGATTTCCGAGTCGTGGCGCGAGCGTGGTGCCCTTGAGAACCACTGCCCCGACGTCGTGGTTGGAAAAACCGGCAACGCGCGTGTACTCCTCGCCAAACCCGACGCAGCCCGACAGGAGCACGATCGGCGAGCTGAACCTGAGCCCCAGGAAATCGAGCGCGAGCGGGTTGTGAGCCGATGCGGGCTGCGCAGACATGATCCACGTGATTCTATTCGAGCCGGAGATCCCGCCCAACACCGGCAACGTCATCCGCCTGTGCGCCAACAGCGGCGCGACGCTGCATCTGGTGAAACCTCTGGGTTTTGCGCTCGATGTGCGTTCCGTGCGCCGCGCGGGGCTCGACTACCACGAGCTGGCGACTGTGCGCGTGCACGACGATCTGCCTGCCTGCCTCGCGGCGCTGGGCGGGGCACGCGTGTTCGCGATCGAGACGCGGCGGCGAGCGCCCGTACAGCGAGGTTCGCTATCAGGCGGGCGATGCGCTGCTGTTCGGTCCCGAGAGCCGTGGCTTGCCGCCCGACGTGCTCGGGAAGCTCGAGCGCGAGCAGGTGTTGCGGATTCCGATGCTGGACGGCAATCGCAGCCTCAACCTGTCGAACTCGGTGGCGCTCGTGCTGTACGAGGCCTGGCGGCAACTCGGCTTCGCCGCACCTGCCTGAGTCTGCTCAGTCGCTCTCAGGCCGCAGCTCGCGTGCCATGAGCGCCTGCACGGCTTCCTTGACCGGCAGGCGCTCGTAGAGCACGCGGTAGATCACTTCACAGATCGGCATGTCGATCCGATGCCGCGTGGCAAGCTGGTGCACGGCGCGCGCACCGTGCAGGCCCTCGACCACCTGCTGGATCTTCCGTTGCGCCTGCTCCACCGACTGGCCGGAAGCAATCGCGAGCCCGAAGCGGCGATTGCGCGACTGGTCGTCGGTGCAGGTCAGCACCAGGTCGCCAAGGCCGGCGAGCCCCATGAAAGTTTCGCGCCGCGCGCCGAGCGCCTCGCCCAGCCGCGTCATCTCGGCAAGTCCGCGCGTGATCAGCGCGATGCGCGTGTTGGCGCCGAACCCCATGCCATCCGCAATGCCGGCGCCGATGGCCAGCACATTCTTCACCGCGCCGCCGACCTCGACGCCGATGATGTCGGTCGTCGTGTAGGCGCGGAAGTTGAGGCCCGACAGCCGCTTCGCGAGGGTCTGCGCAAACGCTTCATCGGAAGAGGCGACGGTCAGCGCGGTCGGCAAGCCGGCTCCCACTTCCTTGGCGAAGGTCGGACCCGAGAGCACCGCCATCGGCCAGGCCCTCGCCCAGCACCTCCTGCACCACCTGGTGCGGAAGCTGGCCGCTTTCCTGTTCCAGGCCCTTGGTGGCCCAGGCGATGCCCATGCCCCGCCGCAACAAGGGCCTGAGCTGCTCGAGCACCGGGCGCAACGCCTGGCTCGGCACGGCGAGCAGGACGTCCTGCGAGTCGGCGATGGCCGCGGCCAGATCGGGCTCGGTATGGAGCGAATCCGGAAAGCGGGCGTCCGGCAGGTAGCGCCGGTTGCAACGGTCCCGTTCCAGTGCCGCGAGCTGCGCCCCATCGCGGCCCCAAAGCCGCACGGGCCTTCCGGCGCGCGCAAACTGAATCGCGAGCGCAGTGCCCCAGGAGCCGGCGCCCAGCACCACCATCACGTCGGCGCTCGTGGCGCCCTGTGGGCTGGCAGTCATCGCCGGTTCGTGCGGGGCCGCCAATCGGGTGCGGGCGCAGTCTTTAGTTCGTGGGCGACTGCGGGCTCGGCACCGCGCGCTCGAACAATGCGTCGAAATTGACCGGAGGCAGCAGGAACTGCGGGAATCCGCCCTGCGTGATGAGCTCGGAGCAGGCGGCCCGCGCGTAGGGGAACAGCACTCCCGGACAGACACTGCCGACGACCTTCTTCAGGTCTTCCGCCGAGCAGTTGCGGATCACGAAGAGACCGGCCTGCTTGAGCTCCACGATATAGGCGACGTTGTCGCCGACCTTGGCCTCCACCGTCACCGTCAACACCACCTCGCGCAGCTCCGGGGTGAGCTCGGTGCTGGTGGTATTGAGGTTGAGCGCGAACTTGGGACTCCACTGCGCGGCGGAGATGCGGGGTCCGTTCGGCGCCTCGTAAGAGCAGTCCTTGAGGTAGATCTGCTGCAGAATCAGCTCGGTCGGGGCTGCCTGCGGCGTGCCGGCGGTGTCTTGCGTATTCTCGGTCATGGGGTCTCCTGCTTCAACAAACTGTCCAGCTCGCCAGAACGCACGAGCGCGTAGAGCTCTTCGAATCCACCGACGTGCCGCGAGCCAATGAAGATCTGCGGGACGCTGCGCTGCCCGCTACGAGTGACCATCTCGGCGCGCAGCCCGGGATCGTCGACGTCGATCTCGCGATATGCGACGCCCTTGCTGCCGAGCAGGTTGCGGGCGCGCTGGCAGAATCCGCACCAGCCCGTCGAGTACATCACCACCTCGGCACCGCTCACTTCTTCGCCGCCGACTTTCCGGAGGGCGTCTCGCTGGTGCGCACCACGGGCAGGTTCTCGTGCAGCCAGGCGCTGAGACCGCCGCGCAGATTGAAGGCCTTGAGGAACCCGAGCTTGCGCAGCTCACGCGCGGCCGCGCCACCGTCGTTGCCCGTGTCGCAGTAGGTGACGATGGGTTTTTCCTTGTACTTCTTGAGCGAATCGGCGCTGCCCGCGACATCCTTGAGCGGCACGTGGCGCGCCTCGCCGATATGGCCGGCGGCGTAGGGGCCGCGCTCGCGAACGTCGAGGATGAGCGCCCCCTGGTTCATCAGGCGGATCGCGTCCTGGGGCGCGATCGCAGCAAAGCCTTGAACCCGTGCGCGGATCTCGGACACGATGACGAGCACGAACATGAACGCCGCCGCTGAGACCAGGTACGGGTGATTACCGGCAAATTCGATCAGTCGCTGCATCGGCCAAAGGTATCCGGGGTGCCGCAAAAACGGCCGGGAAGTATAGCAAGGCGCTGTGCGCCCGGTTTCCGGGCGGTATTGCGTTGGCGGTGGAGGCCAACGCTGCTGGCGGCCGTGATGGTCTGCGGCCTCGCGCATGCTGCGGACGAGCGCAAGGCCGAAGCCGACCTCAGCAAGGTGCGGGAGGACATCGAGGAGCTGCAGAAGTCGATCCGCTCCGAGACGACCGAGCGCGACAGCCTGGCGGCCCGCCTGCGCGATGCCGAGCTCACCGCGTCCGGCGCGCGGAAACGGCTCGACCGCATACGCGCCCAACGACGGCAAAGCGCACGGCACCGCGCGCAACTGCAGAGCGAGCGCACGGCGGTGGAACAGACCCTTGCCGGGGAGCGCGAAGCGCTCGCGGGGCAACTGCGCGCCGCTTACACCATCGGGCGTGACGAGCAGCTCAAGCTCCTCCTCAACCAGCAGGATGCCGCCCAGCTCGGCCGCATGTTCGCCTACTACGGCTACTTCGGACGCGCCCGCGCGGCGCGCATCGCCTCCATCGATGGACAACTAGCGAAACTGGTCGAGCTCGACGCGCAGCTCGCAGCCGAGGATGAGCAGCTGGCAGCGTTGGAGGACGAAGCGCGCCTGCAGCTCGAGACCCTGCAACGGGGTCGCCAGGATCGCGCCCAGGTGGTCAAGGAGCTCGACCGGGAACTCAAGAATCGGCGCACGCAGCTGGCGCGTCTGAAACGCGAGGAGGCGACGCTCGAGGGCCTGCTGGCCGACCTGCGGCGTGTGATGCAGGAGTTCCCCGTCAACAGCGAGGAACCCTTCGAAAAGCTCAAGGGGAAGCTCGCCTGGCCCGTCCTCGGACGATTGGTGGCCGACTTCGGCCAGAAGCGTTCGCCCGGGCTCAAGTGGAATGGCGTGCTGCTCGCCACGGATCGCGGCAGCCAGGTACGTGCGCTCTATTTCGGACGCGTCATCTATGCGGATTGGCTACCCGGCATGGGCCTGCTCACGATCCTGGAACACAGTGGCGGCTACCTGAGCCTGTATGGCCACAACCAGCAGTTGTTCAAAGCGGTCGGCGACTGGGTCGGCCCGGGCGATGTGATCGCAGCTGCAGGCGACTCGGGCGGGCGCAGCCGACCCGAGCTCTACTTCGAGATCCGCAAGGGCGCCACACCCCTAAATCCCCATCAATGGATCAAGAAGGCGCTCCCCAGGGGCTAAGGCTGTGATATCGCTCCCAGTCTGGCGGGAGCGGCGCCGTTAAGTCGCATTCGCGCCGCTTCCCGGCGCTGAGATCTCCACCCGGCCAAGGCGCGACGGAGGCTCGATTGCCTCGCATTCTCCGCAACTTACGCGCGGGAATCTGTCGAATCGCCAACCCCGTCAAGGAACGTTTTTGCCCCGTTTTGAGAAGGTGCGCGACGCATGTCGTTGCCGGCAGCGCAGGGCTGTCGGCCGACATCATGGGGAGCCATGTCCTCGAACAACATAATTCCGCCGCCCAGCAAGTCGCTGGAGCCCTACGGTCAGCTCGTGAAGATGCTGATGCCGCGCGCGCTCAGCGTCGACGTGTTCGACGCGGACGGCGAGCGCCGCTGGTCGAGCAGTGACGTGCACAGCAGCGACCTGGTGCCGCTGGTCGCTGAAGCGCGCCGCGGCTCGGGCGGCACCCAGGAAGGACTTTTCCGTCAGCTCGATGACGGTACGCCGGTCTATCTCTTTCGCCTGTGTGACGAGACCAACGACGTGGTCGCGATCGTGACGGTGACCGCGCGCAACGACAATCACGACGTCCGCCCATGGTCCTTCGTGCATAGCCTGTTGCGACCCGCGCTCGAGATCCTGCAGCGTGAGCTGAGTGCCGAGGTGAGCATCGGGCAGCTGAGCCACCATCTCGAAGTGCGCGACAAGGACCTGGACCTGCTGGTGGCGATCACCTCCGAGGGCCAGCAGACGAGCGAGGAAGTCGAGGACGAGGCGGATGAAGTCCGCTGGATCGTGCAGCGGAGCATCGACCACCTGGGGTGCCTGTTCGGCGCCCTGGTGATTCCGGAAAAGAGCATCGCGATCTGCCGCGCGGCACCCGGAGCGCCGGCGTCGCAAAGCACCGAAGTGCTGACGCGCACGCATCGCCACCTCCTCACCTGGGCGCAGCTGCAGGGCAAGACGCTGGTGGTGAACAAGGTGGCGGCGAGCAGCCACCCCGACGCGCTGCCTTACAAGATTCTCTGCTGCCCGGTGCGGCAGAACTCCAACCGCGTGGTGGGGTTCTTCGCGTTGTTTCGCACCGAGAACCTGGAAGATTTCGATCATCGCCACACCCGCATCGCGCGGCTCCTGGCCCGCAAGATCGGTGCGGTTCTGCAGGCGAACTACGACGGCGCGACGGGGCTCCTGACGCGCGCAGCGTTCGAGCGCCATTCTGAAAAGACCCTCAAGCGCGCGACCGGCGCGACGCACTGCGTGGTGTACGCCGACATCGACCAGCTGCACGAAATCAACGAGAACTACGGCATGCACGTGGGCGATGCGGTCATCGCGCGCGTTGCCGATCTGGCACGCCGCAGTGGCCACACGCGCGCCGTCAGTGCGCGTATTTCCGGCGACCGCTTTGCGCTGCTGCTGCCCGATTGCGAGATGGACAAGGGCGCCGAAGTTGCGCGCGCGCTGTGCGAAGGCGCGCGGCGGCTGCGCAGCGAGCCGGGCGAGGACGCACCCGAAGTGTCGCTCAGCATCGGCGTCGCGCCGCTACGCGGCCAGGAAGGCAAGCTCTCGCACGCGCTGGCCGCCGCCGAAGTCGCCTGCAAGGCCGCGAAAGATCGCGGGCGCGGGCGCGTCGAGCTGTTCGAGGAGGCCGACGCGAGCATTATCCGTCGGCACACCGACATCAACGTCGCGGTGCAACTGCGCGAGGCCTTGCGCACGGGACGATTCAGGCTCGATCTGCAGCCCATCCTGCCGCTGCAGGGTGGCGACAAGAATCCGCACTTCGAGCTGTTGCTGCGCATGCTGGGGGACGACGGGCACACCATCCCGCCGGAGAAGTTCCTGTCTGCCGCGGCGCGCTACCAGCTCATGCCCGCGATCGATCGCTGGGTCATCGAGCATTCGATCGCGTTGCTGTGCGAACACGCGGCACTCCTGCGGCAACACTCCGCGTGCTTCACGATCAACATCGCCGGGCCGTCGCTGGCGCAGCCGGACTTCGCGGATTTCGTCGAGAACGCGGTGCGCTCGAGCGGCATGCCGAGCGACTCGTTCTGCTTCGAGCTCACCGAGACCGCCGCGGTCGCCAACATGGGGCGCGCCGAGGTGTTCATGCGCCGCCTGCGCGAGCTCGGCTGCCAGTTCGCGCTCGACGATTTCGGGACCGGTTTCAGCTCGCTCGCCTACCTGAAGGCGCTGCCGGTCACCATGCTCAAGATCGACGGCAGCTTCGTGCGTGACGTGCTGGTCGATGCGCGCTCCCAGTCGATGGTGCGCGCGATCGCGCAGCTGGCCCGCACCATGTGCATGGAGACCGTGGCCGAATACGTAGAGACCGATGAAATCCGCCGTCGCGTGACCGCGCTGGGCGTCGACTATGGGCAGGGCTTCTGCCTGGGCAAACCGCAGCCGGTCGCCGACGTGCTCAAGGAACTGCCCGTGTTCGAGGCGTTCGCCCGCTCGCCGCGACGCGATCCTCTGAGCGATTCGGGCACGCTGGCGGTCTTGACGCACTGACACGCTGCAGTGCAACATAGGACCTTGCCGGCATCTGTGGCCCGAAATTAGGGGTCAGCCCGGTTGGTCGCGTAGTAACAGCACTGTAGTATTTACGCGAAGTCGATCGGCCCACCCCCGGAGCTTCACGGCATGTCGCTCAAGGTCCGCACTCTCCTCGCACTCGCTGCCGGCATCGCCATGGGACTCTCGCTGTCGCTCAGCAGGGGGGTACTCGCGGACAAGGAAGCCACCACTGACGAAACGTTGCCCTGGGAAGATGCGCGCCTGCTTGCCGAAGTACTCGAGCGCGTGCGCCAGGACTACGTCGAGAGCATCGATGATCACGCGCTCATGGAAAACGCCATCCGCGGCATGGTGTCAGCGCTCGATCCGCATTCGGCGTTCCTCGACACCGAGGAGTACGACGAGATCCGCATCAGCACCACGGGTGCTTATTCCGGCGTCGGCATCGAGGTCACGCTGGAAGATGGCGCCGTGAAAGTGGTCGCGCCGATCGAGGGCACGCCCGCCGCGCGTGCGGGCATCAAGGCAGGCGACGTCATCGTGAGCATCGACAACGTGCCGGTCGATAGCGCCGGGCTCAACGACGCCATCAACCGCATGCGCGGCGAGCCCGGAACCAGCGTCAAGGTGAGCGTGACGCGCGCGCTGGTGGAGCAGCCGCTCGAGTTCGTGCTCGAGCGCTCCAACGTCCAGGTACACAGCGTCAAGCAGGAGCTGCTCGAGCCCGGTTTCGGGTACGTCCGCATCACGCACTTCAGCGAGACCACCCCGTCCGATCTCACCAAGGCGATCGCGGAGCTGAAGAGCATCAGCCCGCAGGGCCGGCTCAAGGGCCTGGTCCTCGACCTGCGCAACAATCCCGGTGGCGTGCTGGAAGCGGCGGTGAGCGTGTCCGATGCGTTCCTCGACGACGGCGCAATCGTGAGCGCAAGCGGCCGGGCGGCCGAGTCCAAGTTCGAAATGGATGCCACACCCGGCGACCTGCTCGATGGCGCCGACATGGTGGTGCTGGTGAACGGTGGCTCCGCATCGGCCTCCGAGATTGTGGCCGGAGCCCTGAAGGATCACGGGCGCGCCATGCTCATCGGCCGCACGACCTTCGGCAAGGGTTCGGTGCAGACCGTGATGCCGCTCTCCGACGGCCGCGCCATCAAGCTGACCACCTCGCGCTACTTCACGCCTTCAGGCGCCTCGATCCACGAAAAGGGCATCGATCCCGACATCGTGGTGGAGCGCGATCAGGATCCGGTTGAAAACCTGTCCGCGAACTCGAGTCTCCTCGAGCGCGACAGCGAAGTGAGCCTCGCGCTTGGCAAGCTCAAGGGCGAAGGCATCATCCGGCAGAGCAAAGCACCCGCCGAGTGACGTTCTGCTTGCGGCCCGGCCAGCGCCGATCGCACCACTCCCCGAACGGCTCAGCGCCGGTACGTGGGCACCCGCACCTGTGACGAAGAACAAGCCGTCCGAACCCGCTCACGTGCATGGGCCGGACTGCGCGCACGACCACGACCACGAGCAGCGCGCGGCGCAGCCTCATCGGCGCGACGAGCCGAAGCTCGGTCGTAACGATCCGTGTCCCTGCGGCAGCGGCAAGAAGTACAAGAAGTGCCATGGCGCGCGGACCGATGACTGAAGCGCCCAACCGCACGCGCGTCCTTCGCAGGCGCCTGCAGCGCACCCTGCTCATCACCACGCTCGGTCTCGCGGCGCTCGCGGCCGAGGCGCAGAGCGTTGCGCCCCAGAAAGCGCTGGTCGGCGGCACGCTGATCGACGGCTTCGGCGCACCGCCGATCCGCAACAGCGTGGTACTGGTCGAGGGCGCCAAGATCGTCGCGATCGGCCAGGTCGGCACGCTCGCCGTGCCACCCGGTGCCGAGGTGATCTCGACCGAGGGCATGAGCGTGCTGCCCGGTCTGTGGGACATGCACGTGCACCTGATGCTCCTCGGACACGCGGATTACGCGCATTGGGATGCGACATACCTGTCGCTCGCCGAACGCGTGATCATGCCGGCGGCCGCGAAGCAGTTGCTCATGGCGGGAGTCACGAGCGCGCGCGACCTGGGGGCACCGCTCGAGGCGAGCATCAACGTGCGAGAGGCGATTCGCTTGTCGCGCACCCCCGGCCCCACTCTTTACGTGAGCGGCCCGTTCCTGCAGCACAAGCCGTATCCGGGGACCGAGGCCTTTCGCTGGGGCATCGAGGGACCGAAAGACGCGCGTGCCAAGGTGCAGACGCTCGTCAAGGCAGGCGTCGATGTCATCAAGCTGATCGACCAGGACCAGATGACGACCGAGGAGCTCGCCGCGCTGGTGGATGAAGCGCACAAGGCGGGGCGCCCCGTCGTTGGGCATTCGCACCGACCCGAAGAGATCCGTCGCGGACTCAAGGTGGGCGTCGACTGCTTCGAGCACACCGGGCTCGCCACCGCCCCCGGTTATCCCGAGGACATCAAGCTCCTGCTGCGCGAGCGCACGTCCCAGATGGCGCTCGGTCCGCTCTTCTGGACTCCGACCGTGTCGGGCCTGCTCTACTACGAGCGGTTGCGCGATAACCCCGAGCCGCTCGATGACCCGCGCTGGCAGGAGGGCGTGCCACCCCTGATCGTGGCCGACATCAAGCGGTCGCTCGAGCACTTCGAGCGCCTGCCCTACTACCAGATCACCCCGCTCCGGCGCCCGACGCTGGCGGCCAAGATCCAGGAACTGCGCGACTCGGGTGTAGTGCTGCTCATCGGCACGGACAGTGGCATACCGGGCAATTTCCATTCGCAGTCGACCTGGCAGGAGCTCGATGCCTGGGTCAACGAGTTCGGTATCGACCCCATGACTGCGATCCGCGCCGCCACCTACTGGCCCTCCGTAGCCATGAAAGTCGACGCGGAAGTGGGCACAATCTCTCCAGGCAAGTACGCCGACATCATCGCCGTTCGCGGCGACGTGCTGAGGCACATAGACGTGCTGCGGGACGTGGATATCGTCATCAAGCGAGGCATCCGCTACAAATGACCGGATTCATCCTGCGTGCACTGATTGCGGCCCTGGGCCTGTGGCTCGCCACCGAATGGGTCAATGGCGTTTCCATCGATAGTCCCGGCACGCTCGTCATCGCCGGCATCCTGCTGGGCGTCGTGAACGCCATCGTGCGCCCGCTCGCCGTGATCCTGACCTTCCCGATCACGCTCCTGACACTCGGCCTGTTCCTGCTGGTGGTGAATGCCGCCATGGTGGGGCTGGTCGCGTGGTTCCTGCCGGGCTTTAACCTGGCGGGTTTCTGGCCCGCCCTCTGGACCGCCCTGATCGTCGGCCTCACCGGCTGGATCGGCTCCTGGTTCATCGGCTCGAAGGGCAAGATCGAAGTCGCAGGAAAGCGCAGCGACTGAGTCGCAGGAAAGCGCAGCGACTAGCGGGTCCCGGCCGAACACGATGAGCTTCAGGTGGCGCGTGCGCTCGGGCGACACGGGTCGCGGACGGGGACGCGGCGAACGGCGTCCCGGGTGGTTTGTTGACATCTTCGACAACAGTGAGCCCCTGTTGGCTCAAACTGTTGTACGCAGTGAGCGATAAATCGGCCTATTTTCCCTTCGCCGCCGGGACTTGTGAGATCGCTGCGCGGAACAGAAACCAGGCGATCACGGCGAGGACCGCGAGCCCGAGCAGCTCTCCCCAGGCACCGGGTTGCCACCGCTCGGGGAGCGCCAGCACATCCGCTTTGCCTGAGCTCACGATCGGAATGGCGATGAAGATTCCCATCAACGCTTCGCCGGTGATCAGACCCGCCGCGAACAGCACGCCGCGCCGATGCAGACGCTCCTTGGCATCGGGATCGTTGCCGACCCCGACGGCGCGCTCGACCACATACGTGAGCAACCCGCCGAGGAAGATCGGGACCGTGAGTTCCAACGGCAGGTAGATTCCGACGGCCGCCGCCAGCACCGGAGCCCGGTAGCCCTTGCCGCTTTTCTTGAGGAGCTCGTCGACGGCGATGATCGCGGCGCCGATGGCCGCGCCGATCCAGACCATCCCCCAGGGGAGCTTCCCGCCGAACATCCCCTTTGCAACCGACGCCATGAGGGTCGCCTGCGGCGCGAGCAGCGGGTTCGGGTGCGCGTCCGTCGGTACGCCGATGCCGTACGCCTTCTCGAGCAGGTTGAGCACGGGCGCCATGATCATCGCGCAGGACACCGCGCCGATCGCGAGCATCACCTGCTGCCGCCAAGGCGTGGCCCCGACGATCTGACCGGCCTTCAGGTCCTGCAGGTTGTCGCCCGCGACCGAGGCCGCGCAGCACACCACCGCGCCGATCATGATGGCGGCGACCGGTCCGAGCGGAGCGTCCCGCCCCATGAGCACGATGAGCACCAGCGAGGCGAACAGGATGGTGCAGATGGTCATGCCAGAAACCGGATTATTCGAGGAGCCGACCAGGCCCGCCATGTAGGCGGACACCGAGCAAAAGAGGAAGCCGGCGACGATCATGATGATCGCCATCGGAAGGCTCACGCCGATGCTGCCGACGATCGCCTGGTAGAGGCCGAATAGCGGCAGCGTGAAGAGCACGATCCCGATCAGCACGTGCTTCATCGGAATGTCCTGCTCGGTATGGGCGATGGTCTTTGACGCACCGGCGCGCGTGGCCGCCAGGCCGCTGCGCACGCCGGAGAGGATCGACTTGCGCATGGCGATGAGCGTCCAGATGCCACCCATCAGCATCGCGCCGACACCCAGGTAGCGGATCTGAGCCGACCAGATCGCCCCTGCCGCGGCCTCGGCATCCAGCCCGGCGAGGCGCGCCGCGAGCTCGGGGTTGGTATCCAGGAAGTACGCGGCGAAGACCGGGATGGCGATGGTCCAGGAGATCAGGCCTCCCGCCATCACCACGATGCCGATGTTGAGGCCGACGATATAGCCAACACCCAGAAGCGCCGGCGAGAGATTGGTGCCGAAGTAGGCGATGCCCTTGCCGACGTAGGTCGCCGCGGCGGCCGAATCGGGAATGAGCCGCGCGCCGCTCGCCGCGAGGAGCTTCGCAATGCCACCGAGCGTCGCCGAGAACGCCAGCAGTCTGACGCCCTGCTCCGGGTTCTCCCCGGTCTTGAGCACTTCAGCCGCGGCTTTGCCCTCGGGGAAGACCAGTTTCTGCTCGACGATGAGCGCGCGGCGCAGGGGCACCGAGAAGAGGACGCCCAGGATGCCGCCGAGCCCCGCGATGGCGAACACCCACATGTATTGGAAGTCCGTCCAGTAACCGAGGATCACCAGCGCCGGGATCGTGAAAATCACGCCGGCTGCGATCGAGGCCGCCGCTGACGCGCCCGTCTGGACGATGTTGTTCTCGAGGATGTGCCCGCCGCCGAGCAGCTTGAGCACCGCCATCGAGACGACCGCCGCAGGGATGGCCGAGGCGATGGTGAGGCCCGCGAAGAGGCCGAGGTAAGTGTTTGCCGCTGCCAGGACCACGGCGAGCATCACGGAGAGCGTGATGGCGCGAAACGTCAGCTGCGGAAGTGTGTTGGCGCTGGAATTCATCGATTCCTCCCCGATCGGGCTCGACGTGGTGCCGGATGCTCGGCTGATCCGGCTTCAATAGGAAACGAAGTCAGGTGCCGCCTGCGGGCCGCGACCACCCGCACTGCTGACCTTGATTGCGCTCCTTCAGCCACCCCATCAGGGGTTCGAAGTAGTCGCTGATCGCGCTCGCGTCCATCTCGCGCGTGCCGGTGAGCTTCTCGAGCGTGTCCTGCCACGGCTGGCTCTGGCCGAGCGCCAGCATTTCGCCGAAGCGCCGGCCCGCCTCTTTGCTCCCGAAGACGGAGCACTCGTGCAGCGGGCCCTTGAATCCGGCGGCCTCGCACAGCGCCCGGTGGAACTGGAATTGCAGTACGTAGGCCATGAAATAGCGGGTGTACGGCGTATTGGCCGGGATGTGGTACTTCGCGCCCGGATCGAAGTCCTCTTCGCTGCGCGGCACGGGTGGGGTCACGCCCTGCACCTGCTCGCGCAGCTTCCACCACGCCTCGTTGTAATTCGCCGGCGTGACCTCGCCCGAAAATACCTTCCAGCGCCACTGGTCGACGAGCGCGCTAAAGGGCAGGAAAGCAATCCGGTCGAGCGCGAGCTTCATCTGCTCGTTGATGAGTGATTCGCGGCTCGGCTTGATGTTGCCGACGAGCTTGATGGTGCTCAGGTACTGCGGCGTCATCGACAGCACGACCGTGTCGCCGATGGCCTCGTGGAAACCGTCGTTGGCGCCGTCCTGGAACAGGAACGGCTGGTCCCGGTACCACAGGAAGTAATAGACGTGACCGAGCTCGTGGTAAATGGTCGCGAGCTCTTCCTCGGTCGGGCGTATGCATTGCTTGATGCGCACGTCGTTCGCGAGGTCCATGTGCCAGGCGCTCGCGTGACACACCACCTCGCGGTCGCGCGGCCGGGTGAGCATGGAGCGCTCCCAGAAAGTGGCAGGCAGCGCCGGGAATCCGAGCGACTTGTAGAACGTCTCGGCGGACTCGGTCATGCGCCGCGCGTCATAGCCCTGGCGCTCGAGCGCCTGGTCGACATTGAGGTTGGCGACCCCGGCGTAGGGCTCGATCAGGTCGAAAATCTTGCCCCACTGTTGTGCCCACATATTGCCGAGCAGATGCGCCGGAATCGGTTTGCCCGCCGGCACGCGTTCCTCGCCGTATTTTTTGGCGAGGCGGGCGCGCGTGTAGCAATGCAGCTCGTCGTAGAGAGGTTTCACCTGCGACCAGAGGCGCTCGCTTTCCTTCGCGAAGGCGTCGGGTGGCATGTCGTAGTTCGAGCGCCACATGGCGCCGAGGTCCTGGTAGCCCAGCTCGCGCGCGCCTTCGTTCGCGAGCTCGGCAAAACGCACGTAATCCGCGCGCATCGGCCGCGAGATCGTGTGCCAGCCCGCCCAGGCCTCGGTGAGCTCATCGTAGTCGCGGCTCTTCGCCAGCACCTCTTCGAGGTCATCGAGATTGCGGCACGATTCCGGGCCCTTGGGGCAATACTTGCCCTCGCCATAGGTCGCTTCCAGGCGCGCGGTGATCTGCGTGAGCTCGGCTCGCTTGGCCGGGTCGTTGGGTGCCGGGGCGGGCACATCGAGTTTCAGGAGCTCCATCGCCCGCGCGGTCTCGGGCTTGAGCTGCTCACCCGCGTAGCGCTTGGATTGCTCGACCGCGCGGCTGAAATATTCGAGGTAGCGCTCGTTGGCCTTGGCGGTGAGTCTCTGGGTATCGGTGGTGATGTAGGTCGCCTGCACCCATTCGGCGGCGGACTTCTCCTTGGCGAGCTCGCCCATCTCCCGGTTCACCCGGGCGACGAACTCATCCGCGGTCTCGACCGGGGCATCAGCTGACTCGCGTGCGTTGCAGCCCGCGAGACCGAGACCCAGCAGCGCGACGCCGATCGCCGCCCGGAGCATTTACTTCACACCCGCCATGAGCCGCTTGATGAAGGGCGTCAGCGCGAGCATCACGGCGCCTGCGATCGCTCCCCACCAGAAGAGATCGAGGAACTCGCCGGGCATGGCGGGCAGGTTGTCGGGATCGATTTCACCGGCGAACTGGCCGGCGAGGTTGTTGCCGACCGCCGTCGCCAGGAACCAGACGCCCATCACCTGGCCCACGAAGCGAGCGGGCGCGAGCTTGGTCATCGAGCTCAAGCCCACGGGACTCAGGCAGAGCTCACCGAACGTGTGCAGCAGGTAGGTCAGAAGGAGCCAGGTCGGGAGCACCTTCTCGCCCTGCACGACGTAACCGGCGGCCCAGTACATGACGAGGAAGCCGGCGCCCATCAGGATCAGGCCCAGCCCGAATTTCGCCGGTGACGAGGGGTCGAGGTTACGCCGGCCGAGAGTCACCCAGATGGCCGCGAACACCGGGGCGAAGATGATGATGAAAAGCGGATTCACCGCCTGCAGCACGCCGGCCGGCATGTCCCAGCCAAAGACCATGCGGTCGGTATGGCGATCGGCGAACAGGTTGAAGGACGCGCCGGCCTGCTCGAAGCCCGCCCAGAACATGGCGCAGCCGATGAAGAGCGCGATCATCACCCACACCCGGTTGCGTTCCTGGTGATCGAGGCCCGCAAACAGCAGCAGGTAAGCGAAATACGCCGCAGCCAGCGCCACCAGCACCCAGTTCGCGCCCTTGGAGATCGCCACCGGATCGAGCTTGAGCTGTCCCGTGATGGCGAAGAGCGTCACCGCGGCGACGATGGCGACGAAGATGATCACCGGCCACCAGCTCGCGCGCGCACCGAGTGCCTGCTCGCCGGCGCCGTGCAGGTAGCGCTTGGTCAACTTGAATTGCACGAGACCGAGCAACATTCCGATCGCCGGCAGTGCAAAGCCCGCGTTCCAGCCAAAGCGATCCGCGACGATGGGCACGAAGAACGACCCGAGCGTCGCCCCCAGGTTGATGCCCATGTAGAAGATTGAGAAGCCGGCATCGCGCCGCGAGCCGCCTTCGGGGTAGAGCTGCGCGACGATCGCGCTGATGTTGGGCTTGAGCAATCCCACGCCCAGCACGATCACGATGAGGCCGATGAAGAAGAGCCTCGGGTCGCCCACGGCCAGGCAGCCGTTGCCGAGCATGATCAACACGCCCCCGGCGAACACCGAGCGTTGCTGGCCGATCAGCCGGTCGGCGATCCAGCCACCAAAGAGCGACAGCAGGTAGGTGCCGGAGATGTAGAGGCCGTAGATCGCATTGGCGGTCTTGTCATCGAGGCCGAGCCCGCCTTCCGTGACCGCACCGACCAGGAACAGCACGAGGATCGCGCGCATCCCGTAGTAGGTGAACCGCTCCCACATCTCCGTGAAGAAGAGTGTCGCGAGGCCACGAGGCTGGCCGAGGAGCTGGGGACCGTCAGTTGAAAGGGGTGCTGCTGTCGAGCCGGAAGCGCTGGGCGTCATGATTTGTTGTTCGTCCCGTCAGAAACGGCGTTGCGGTGCAGGGCCGCGAGTGTGCTTGATGTTGCTTCGCAACAGCAACACGCCGGGGACCGTCCGCCCGCACGTTTGCACCATGTCCGGTCCCGGGGTTGCCCCTCAGGCGTCGGCTTCCTTCTCTTCTGTATGCAGCTCCGCTTCGCGCTTGATCCTGGCCTTCAGCATGACGCGTGACATCACGATGCCGAACTCGTAGAGCACGTACATCGGAACCGCCATGGCGCACTGGGAGATGGCGTCGGGCGGCGTCAGGAACGCCGCGACGATGAAGATGCCGATGAGGACATAGCCGCGATGCTTGCTCAGGCTCTCGACCTTCACCATGCCGGTGAGCACCAGCAGCACGGTGGCGACCGGAATCTCGAAGGCGACGCCGAAGGCGAAGAACAGCATCAGGACGAAATCGAGGTAGCTGTTGATGTCGGTCATCATGGTCACGCCCTGCGGCGCCGTGGCCGCGAAGAACGTGAACATCACCGGAAAGACCACGTAGTAGGCGAAAGCGACACCGACGTAGAACAACACGATGCTCGAGAGCAGCAGCGGAATGGCGAAGCGCTTCTCGTGACGGTAGAGCCCGGGCGCGACGAACGCCCACGACTGGTAGAGCACGTACGGTATCGCGACAAAAAGCGCGGCGACGATCGCCAGCTTGATGGGCGTCATGAAGGGCGCCATCACGCTGGTCGCGATCATCGAGCCGCCCACCGGCAATTTGGCCATCAGCGGGCGCGCCACGAATTCGAAGATCTCGTTGGCGAAGATGAGGCACGGGATCGCGACGACCGCGACCGCTGCCACCGCACGCAGCAGGCGGTTGCGCAACTCCAGCAGGTGCGAGATCAGCGTGCCTTCGGCAAGCGTCTCGGACTCACTGCTCCGGTCGCTCATGGGGCGCTGATCGTCGGGCTTCGGATCCGGGGATGGCTCGGTGGCGGGCGGTCGGCGCCGGCGTGCGCGTTGCTTTCGTCGGACGCGCGTCGTCGAAATTCACTTCCTGGTCGAGCTGATCCCGCAGTTGTCGCGCCATGGCACGCGCGCGGCCGACCCAGCGGCCGATCTGTGCGGCAATGGCGGGGCAGCTTCTGCGGACCGAGCACGATCAGCGCCAGGCCGAAGATCAGCACGATCTCGGTGAACCCCACCTCGAACATTCAGGAGCCTCGAACCGGAAGGCTCAGGCCTTGCGGTCGGTGCCAGTCTTGGCGTCCGCATTGCGCTGGGAGGATCTCGCCCGACTCGAAGTCGGCATCGCCGTCATCGTGCTTGAGCTGCTTCTGCTGCTCTTCCGTGTCGCCGTCGCTCATGGACTTCTTGAAGCCACGAACCGCCGCGCCGAGATCGGAGCCGATCGTCTTGCAGCTTCTTGGCGCCGAACACGACGAGCACCACCAGCAGGATGATCAGTAACTCTTTCCAGCCAGGCATCATGCGCGCTATCTCCGCGGGTTCCGACCGGCTCGGGATGATACGCCAAAAGGCATTACCCGTTCGTCGACGCGCAGAAGTGTGACGTAACCCTCTGTAATGGCGACCCTCGAAATCATTCAGTTCCCGCCTGCTACGATCGCCCGTCGGCGGTGTCTCGAGCCAGAACGTCACAGGACCGTCATTGACGAGACTCACCTGCATGTGCGCGCCAAAAGTCGCCGGTCGACACGGTGCCGAGCGACGAGCGGGCGCGCTCAACCAGGTAGTCGAACAAGCGCTTGCCCTCATCCGGTGCGGCGGCGGTGGAGAAGCCCGCGCGCATGCCGGAGCGAGTGTCAGCCGCGAGCGTGAACTGGGATACCAGCAGCAGCCCGCCGTTCGACCTCCTTGCAGGCTTACGTTCATGCGGCCCTGCGCGTCCGGGAAGATGCGATAGCCGACGATCCGCTCCAGCAACCGATCCGCAGCGGCCTCCGTGTCGCCCTGGCGCACGCCGATCAGCGCGAGGATGCCACGGGCGATCGGCCGACCGCCGCACCGGCCACGCTCACCTCGGCCCGGGTTACGCGCTGGATGAGAGCGATCATGAGGGCAACTCTGCACAGGTCTCATGAGGGCTCCAACTGGAACTTGTGCTTACGCCTCATTACCATGGCGCGCCTTGCCTCAGCGCAATTGTCGGAGAGGATATGGCATTCCGCGTCCTGACCCTGCGCTTCGTGAGCGCCGCAAGCGTCCTGCTTGCGCTGGCATTGCCGCCATGGTGCACGCCGAGGGCGATGCGGAACGCGGCCGGCAGCTCACCTATACGTGCTACGGCTGCCACGGCATCCCGAGCTACAAGAACGTCTATCCGACCTACAGCGTGCCGAAGCTGCAGGGCCAGTTTCCGGAATACATCGTCATCGCGCTGGAGGCCTACCGCAGCGGCGAGCGCTCGCACGCGACGATGCATTCGCAGGCCGCGACGCTGAGCGATCAGGACATGCAGGACATCGCGGCGTTCCTGGCTGGGAAACCTCTTAAGGCGGGCAATCCTCCGCAGGGCGAGCCGCCCGCCAAGGTCGAAGGAGCTCTGCGTCACCTGTCACGGTGCCGACGGCGTCGGCATCACGCCTCAGTATCCCAGCCTCGCCGGTCAGCACGCCGACTACCTGGAGCGCGCGCTCAAGGACTACCGCGACGGTGGCCGCAAGAATCCGATCATGAGCGGTTTCGTGACCGGCCTGAGCGATGCCGACATCAAGGCGCTCGCCGACTACTACGCCGAGCAGGAACCGCCGCTCGTCCCGCGACGCATGCGACCTGGTTCCTGCAAGAAAACGAGTCCGATAACAAGTAGATTGCGGCGGTTCCGGCTGCACATGCGTGACTTCCCGTGTCTTACAAGGGTATTCATTCGATCGATACGCTCTACGTCCGGCCCGGGCTGGACGCGAGCCACCTGATCATCCAGGACGGTCACGCCGCGTTCGTTGATACCGGGCCCGCCTCTGGCGTGCCGCAATTGCTCGCCGCGCTCGACCGGCTCGACGTTTCCCCCGAACAAGTCGACTACGTGCTGCTCACGCACGTGCACCTGGATCACGCGGGCGGTGCGGGCACCTTGCTGCAGTCGCTTCCGAATGCACGGGCGGTCATCCATCCGCGCGGTGCGCGCCACATGGTCGATCCCGTCGAAGCTCATCGACGGCAGCCTCGAGGTCTACGGCGAGGAGCAGTTCCATGCGCTCTATGGCGAGGTCGTGCCGATCCCCGAGGAGCGCGTGCTGGTCGCCGAAGACGGCCTCAAGGTTTCGCTGCCCGGCCGCGAGTTCGAGCTGATCCACACGCCCGGCCACGCGCTGCACCACTACTCGGTGATCGATCGCAGCGCGCAGGTGATTTTCCCGGGCGATAACTTCGGAATCTCCCTGCGTGAGTTCGATACGCGCCAGGGCGAGTTCGTCTATCCGACCACGACCCCCATCCATTTCGACCCCGACGCCATGCACGCGACCATTCATCGCCTGATGAGTTACAAGCCGCAGGCGATGTACCTCACGCACTTCGGTCGCGTGGAGGAGCTCGAAAGACTGGCGGCCGATCTGCACGAGTGCGTAAACGACTTCGTGGAGCTTGCCCGCAAGCACGACGACACACCCGACCGCAGCGCGCGCATCAGGCAGGGCATGTTCGATTACCTGAGCGGGCGCCTCGAGCAGCACGGCTTCGAAGGCGACGCGGCGCGCCGACACGAGCTGCTCGACATCGACGTCGAGCTCAATTCACAAGGCCTGGAGGTGTGGCTCGATCGCGGGCCACCCAAGAGCCGGTAGGCGAGCGCACACCGCTCGCACGAGTCCATGAGTACCGAGTTGCCGCGCACGCCGTTCCGGGCGTTTCGCATCCACGAGGAGAAAGGCCGGATCGCCGCCCGCTTCGAGCAGATCACGCTCGATGACCTCGCCGCGGGCGAGGTCGTCGTCAAGGTCAGCTACTCGAGCATCAACTACAAGGACGCGCTGGCGGCAACCGGCGCCGGACGCATCCTGCGCAAGTACCCGCTGGTCGGCGGCATCGACCTCGCGGGCGAGGTCATAAGCTCGACGGATGGACGCTATCGCGCCGGCGACAAGGTATTGGTCACCGGCTGCGCGCTGAGTGAACTGCACGACGGTGGTTATGCCGCCTACGCACGGGTGAAAGGCGACTGGGTCATCCCGATTCCCGAGGGCCTCGACGAGTTTCAAGTGATGGCGCTCGGCACCGCCGGTTTCACGGCAGCGCTCGCCATTCATCGCATGGAGCACAACGGCCAACGCCCCGGCAAGGGGCCGATCGCTGTCACCGGCGCCACCGGCGGCGTCGGCAGCATCGCCATCGACATGCTCACGGGGCGCGGATACGAAGCGGTCGCGGTGAGCGGCAAGCCCGAGGCGGACGAGTACCTGAAGAAGCTCGGTGCACAGCAGGTGCTCCGCCGCCAGGAGCTCGACCTCGGGACGCGTCCGCTCGAAGCGGTGCGCTGGGCGGGTGCGATCGACAACGTGGGCGGCGAGGTCCTCACCTGGCTCACGCGCACGGTCGATTTCTGGGGCAACATCGCGAGCATCGGTCTCGCTGGCAGCCCCGAGCTCAAGACCACCGTCATGCCCTTCATCCTCCGCGGCGTGAGTCTCATCGGCATCAATTCCTCCGCTACGCCGCGCGACGTCCGGGTGAAGGTGTGGGAGCGGATCGCGAGCGATCTGCGGCCCGCCCATCTGAACCTGATCGTCACGCGCACCATCGAGTTCGAGGACCTGCCGTCGTCGTTCGCCGATTACCTCAACGGTCAGGTGACGGGCCGCACCGTCGTCAGGATCGGCTGAGGCGGCGCGCTTCCGATACAATGAGCCCATCCTGTTCCCGTGATGGCGCGTGACGGTCTTCCCGGCCCACGCGATTGGCCCGAATGTCGAACAAGCACAGCTCCGCCGGCGCCCGCTTCTGGGCGGCGCTCGAGGCCGAACGACCGCTGCAGGTCGTCGGCGCCGTGAATGCGTTCAGCGCGCTGCTCGCCGAGAAGAGCGGCTTTCGCGCCATCTACCTGTCGGGTGCTGGCGTCGCCAACGCCTCCTTCGGGCTTCCAGACCTCGGCATGACCAATCTCAATGACGTCTGCGAAGACGTACGCCGCATCACCTCCGCCACCGAGCTGCCGCTGCTCGTCGATGCCGACACCGGCTGGGGCGCCGCCTTCAATATCGCGCGCACCACGCGCGACCTCTACCGCGCGGGCGCGGCAGGTTTGCACATCGAGGACCAGGTGCAGACCAAGCGTTGCGGCCATCGGCCGGGGAAGGCGCTGGTGAGCGCCGATGAAATGAGCGATCGCCTCAAGGCCGCCGTCGATGCGCGGCTCGATGAGAAGTTCGTCGTCATGGCGCGCACCGACGCCCACGCGGTGGAAGGCCAGGAACCGGCACTGCAGCGCGCACAGCGCTATGTCGAGGCAGGGGCGGACATGATCTTTGCCGAGGCGCTCACCTCGCTCGACGAATACCGCCAGTTCACGCGCGCCGTCACCGTGCCGGTGCTCGCCAACCTCACCGAGTTCGGCAAGACGCCGCTGTTCACGGTGCGTGAGCTGGGCGAGACGCGGCGTGCGGCTCGCCTTGTATCCGCTGTCCGCATTTCGTGCGAGCGCCAAGGCGGCGCTCAATGTCTATCGCACGTTGCGCGAGCGCGGCACGCAGAAAGACGCTGTCGACACCATGCAGACCCGGACCGAGCTCTACGAGGTGCTCGGGTATCACGACTACGAGCGCAAGCTCGACGAGTTGTTCGCGAAGGAAGCGGAGAAAGACGATGGCTGAAGCGCCCGTGACGACCCTCAAACCGAAGAAGTCCGTGGCGTTGTCGGGAGTGCCGGCGGGCAACACCGAGATCTGCACCGTGGGGCAGACCGGCAACGACCTGCACTATCGCGGCTACGACATCCTGGAAATCGCCGAGGCGGCGGAATTCGAGGAAATCGCGCACCTCCTCATTCACGGCAAGCTCCCGAACCGCGCCGAGCTCGCCGCCTATCACGCGCGCCTCAAGGCTTTTCGTGGGCTGCCGCAGGTCGTGCGCGGCGCGCTCGAGCAACTGCCGGCCGCGAGCCACCCGATGGACGTGATGCGCACCGGCGTGTCGGCGCTCGGCTGCGGGCTTCCCGAGAAGGAAGACCACAGTGTCGTCGGCGCACGCGCGATCACGGATCGCCTGATCGCCTCGCTCGGCTCGATGCTCTGTTACTGGTATCACTTCAGTCATTCCGGCCGCAGCATCGATGTCGAAACCGATGACGACTCGATCGGCGGGCACTTCCTGCACCTGCTGCACGACGCCGAACCGCCGGCTTCGTGGGTGCGCGCCATGCACACCTCGCTCAATCTCTATGCCGAGCACGAGTTCAACGCGTCCACCTTCGCCGCGCGCGTCATCGCCGGTACCGGCGCGGATATCTACTCGTGCATCACCGGCGCGATCGGTGCCTTGCGCGGTCCGAAGCACGGCGGCGCGAACGAGGCCGCGTTCGAGATCCAGAAGCGTTACGAGACGCCGGACGAGGCGGAGGCCGATATTCGCCGGCGCCTCGAGAGCAGGGAAGTCATCATCGGTTTCGGCCATCCGGTGTACACCATCTCGGATCCGCGCAACCAGGTCATCAAGGAAGTGGCGCGCCGCCTCGCGGTCGAAGCGGGCGACATGAAGATGTTCTCGATCGCCGAGCGCATCGAGTCGACGATGGACAACGCCAAGAAGATGTTCCCGAACCTCGATTGGTTCTCGGCGGTGTCCTACCACATGATGGGTGTGCCCACCGCGATGTTCACGCCGCTGTTCGTGATCGCGCGCACGACCGGCTGGGGCGCGCACGTCATCGAGCAGCGCATCGACGGCAAGATCATCCGGCCGAGCGCGACCTACACCGGACCGGCGCCGCGCAAGTTCGTGCCGCTCGACGAGCGTTAGCGCGATGTCGGAGTCCGATTACAAGTCGGCCCGGCGGCCGGATCCCGACCCGGTGCTGACCGACATCGCCGACTATGTCGGTAACTACGTCGTAAGCAGCGACGCCGCCTACGAGACGGCGCGCTACTGCCTGATGGACACGCTCGCCTGCGGATTCCAGGCGCTCAAGTACCCGGCCTGCACGAAGCTCCTCGGCCCCGTCGTGCCGGGTGCAACCATGCCGGGTGGCGCGCGCGTGCCCGGCACATCCTACGAGCTCGATCCGGTGATGGCCGCTTTCAATATCGGCACCATGATCCGCTGGCTCGACTTCAACGACACCTGGCTGGCCGCGGAGTGGGGCCATCCTTCCGACAACCTTGGCGGCATTCTTGCGGTCGCGGACTATCTCAGCCGCAAGGCCGCGGGCGAGGGGCGCAAGCCGCTCACCGTGCGCGACCTGCTCACGGCGATGATCAAGGCGCACGAGATCCAGGGCGTGCTCGCGCTCGAGAACAGCTTCAATCGCGTGGGCCTCGACCATGTGCTGCTCGTGCGCGTGGCGTCGACTGCGGTCGTCACTCACATGCTCGGCGGCAGCCGCGAGCAGATCATCAACGCGGTCTCGAACGCTTGGATCGACGGCGGTGCGCTGCGCACCTATCGCCATGCTCCCAACACCGGCTCGCGCAAGAGCTGGGCGGCGGGCGATGCGACCAGCCGTGCCGTGCGGCATGCGCTCATCGCGCTCACCGGAGAGATGGGCTATCCCTCGGCGCTGTCGGCGCGAACCTGGGGATTCTCGGACGTGCTGTTCAAGGGCAAGCCCTTCACGTTTCCGCAGGGCTACGGCAGCTACGTGATGGAGAACGTGCTCTTCAAGATTTCATACCCGGCCGAGTTTCACGCGCAAACCGCGGTCGAGTGCGCGATGCGATTGCATCCGAACGTGCGCGATCGCATCGATGACATCGAGAGAATCGCGATCGAGACCCAGGAGCCCGGTGTGCGCATCATCGACAAGACCGGCCCGCTCGCCAACCCGGCCGATCGCGATCATTGCATTCAATATATGGTGGCCATTCCGCTCATCTTCGGCCGGCTGACCGCGCGCGATTACGAGGATGAGGTCGCCGCCGACTTGCGCGTCGACACCTTGCGCTCGCGTATGACGGTTGGCGAGAACCCCGCCTTCACGCGCGACTATTACGCTCCTGACAAGCGCTACATCGGCAATGCGGTGCAGGTGTTCTTCAAGGACGGCACCGCCACGGAGCGGGTGCAGGTCGACTTCCCCATCGGGCACCGCAAGCGCCGCGCCGAGGGGATGCCGGTGCTGGTGGAGAAATTCGCGGCGAGCGTCGCGGCTCACTTCGCGCCGAAGCAGACCGCGCTCATCAGGCAGGCCTGCGCCGATGCGGGCAAGCTCGATGCCATGCCCGTCAATGAGCTCATGGCCCTGATGGTCAAGAACTGAAGTGACGGAGCCGGGCGAGCTTCGCGAGAGTCTCACGGCTGGAGCACGTGATCTCGGCCTGGCGCTGCCGGAAGCGCAAGCGAACGCGTTACTGATCCTGATGGCCGAACTCGCGGAGTGGAGCAGCCGTTTCAACCTGACGGCGATCAGGAATCCCGCCGACATGTTGACCAAGCACCTGCTCGACTCGCTCGCGGTACATCCGCACCTGCACGGCCCCGCGGTCGCCGATGTGGGCACCGGCGCTGGTTTTCCCGGGCTGCCGCTGGCGATCGTCGCTCCGGATCGCAACTTCACCCTCATCGAGGCCACGACCAAGAAGGTCCGGTTCCTCGAACACGTCGTCGCGCGGTTGGGTCTCGGCGAACGTCAGCGTCGTGAATGCGCGCGCGGAGCGCTATCGCCCCGCAGGCACCGGGTTTGACTCCGTGGTGGCGCGCGCCTTGGGCGAACTCTCTGAATTTGTGCGCCTGGCCGGCCACCTGTGCGCACCGGAGGGCAAGCTCCTGGCAATGAAAGGCAAATCTCCGCAGGCCGAGATCGACCGCCTGCCGCGGGGCTGGCGCGTCGCCACATTGCGACGCCTGCACGTGCCGGGTCTCGAAGCCGAGCGGCACCTCGTGGAGCTGGCCCGCGCCGACAAGCCGCGCAGACACCGTTAGCATTCACCGGCCTCAGCCGGTAGTCTCGCCTCTTCACCATGAAGCGCGTCATCGCCATCGCCAATCAGAAGGGCGGCGTGGGCAAGACCACCACCGCCGTGAATCTTGCGGCTTCGCTCGCCGCGACGAAGCGCCGTGTGCTCCTGATCGATCTCGACCCCCAGGGCAACGCCACCATGGGCGCGGGCGTGGACAAGCGCGCGGTGACCAGGACGTCGGCCAACGTGCTTGCTCGGCGAATGCGACGCCACCTCGACCCTGGTGCCCGTCGATCCCGGCGGTTTCACGCTGATGCCCGGCAACGACGAGCTCACGGCAGCCGAAGTGCGCCTGCTCACCGTGCTGACGGGGCGCGAGCTCGGCTCCGCAATGCGCTGCGGGTGGTACGCAGCCTCTACGATGTCATCCTCATCGACTGCCCGCCCGCGCTCAACATGCTGACTGTCAATGCGCTGGTGGCAGCCGATAGCGTTCTCGTGCCGATGCAGTGCGAGTACTACGCGCTCGAGGGCTTGTCGGCGCTCGTGGGCACCATCGACCAGATCCGTGACGGCATAAACCCGAACCTCGAGATCGAGGGGATCCTGCGCACCATGTTCGACCCGCGCAACAACCTCTCGAACGAAGTCGCCGCGCAGCTCATCGAGCATTTCGGCGAGAAAGTGTTCCGCACCGTGATTCCGCGCAACGTGCGTCTCGCCGAGGCGCCAAGCTTCGGTAAGCCCGTGATGTTTCACGACAAGGAATCGCGCGGCGCGCTCGCCTACCTGGCGCTCGCCGGCGAGATGCTGCGCAAGGAGGATGGCGACATGCTCCGCACGGAGGGTGGTGATATGCCCCGCGCCGAGGGCGGTGACATGTCCCGCACGGAGGGTGGCGACATGCCCCGCAAGGAAGAGGATGGCGATATGATGCGCCCGGACGAAGAAGCTAAACTCCAGGACCATGGCAGTTAAGAAGACGGGACTGGGCCGCGGCCTCGACGCGCTGCTCGGTCAGCCAATACGGGCCGAGCCGGTCTATGTGCCGCCTCCGCCCGCGGACGACGACCTCGCAAAGATCCCGCTCGACCTGCTGCGAGCGCGGTCGTTACCAGCCGCGCATCGACATGCGGCCGGACTCGCTCCAGGAGCTCGCCGATTCGATCAGGGCGCAGGGCGTGGTGCAGCCGATCGTCGTGCGTCCGCTCGACCCGCCCGGTGCAGGTAGCGTGCAGCGCTACGAGATCATCGCCGGCGAGCGGCGCTGGCGGGCAGCGCAGATGGCGGGACTGGAAGAAATACCCGGCTGTCATCCGCCGCGTGGACGATGAGTCCGCGGTGGCGATGTCGCTCATCGAGAATATCCAGCGCGAGAACCTCAACCCGCTCGAGGAAGCGCGCGCCCTCGAGCGCCTCGTTGGCGAATTCCAGATGACGCACCAGGCCGCGGCCGAAGCCGTGGGCCGGTCACGCGTCGCCGTCAGCAACCTGCTGCGGCTGCTCGAGCTTGGCGATGAGGTGAAGGAGCTGGTCGAGAAACGTGAGCTCGAAATGGGTCACGCGCGCGCGCTCCTCGGTCTTTCGGGCCGCAAGCAGCAGACCGAAGTAGGACGGCTGGTCGCGAAGAAGGGCTTGTCGGTGCGCGAAACGGAGGCACTCGTGCGCCGCCTCCTCGAGCACGCTGACGCAACATCGGGCACGGAGCGCCCTGCTGTCGATCCGAACATCCGCAAGCTCCAGGACGACCTCACCGATCGGCTCGGTGCCAAGGTCACGCTGCAACACAACGCGCGCGGCAACGGCAAGCTGATCGTGAGCTATCACAGCCTCGACGAGTTCGACGGCATTCTCGAGCGCATTCGTTAGCTTCCCGGCTCGCTTGCGGGCGTTGGAGATCGGTCCCTCGCCCCGACCGTCCAGCCGCGTTACCCCTTGATTTGAGACGTATTTCACGCCCCCTGCGCTGTTGAAGCACTGCAGGATACCCCCTATAATGCGCGGCCTTTGCGAAGGGGGATTGATCCTCGACGCCCCAAGAACGCCACTCGTCGCCGCCTGAGGGCCAGCACGGTGGCGTTTTTGCTGACCAACTCGAACAGATCGCGGCGAGGCAGCGATGAGCACCATCGACGTGACCGGCGCCAGGCGCGCCGCGTTGATGCTTGTGCTTGGACAGCTCGCCGTCACATTGATCTTAGCGGTGACGTTTCTGATCGGATCGGACGCCCGCGCTGCCATGTCGGCCTTGATCGGTGGCGGCATCGGCGTAGCGGCGAGTCTCGCGATGGTGGTCGTCATGTTCCGCGGTGCGGGCGCGGATCCGAAGCGGATCCTGCGCAGCACCTACCGGGGCGAAGCGGTGAAGCTCGGGATCACCGTGCTGCTGATCGTCGCGGCGTTGAAGTTTGTGGAGCTCGCGGTGTTGCCGTTCTTCGTAACGTACGCCGCAACGTTCCTGGTGTACTGGATAGCGCTGGTGAAGTCGCCTGCAGGCTGAAAAATCGAGCATCATGGCTGCTGAACAACCCGCAAGCGTCAACGAATACATCGTCCATCACCTGACGAACCTCACCCATAAGGTGGGCGAAGGCGGTTTCTACACGATTGCACGTCGACAGCATCTTCTTCGCCGTGCTGCTCGCGCTCTTGTTCGGCGGCAGCTTCTGGCTCGCGGCGCGCACCGCCACCGCCGGCGTCCCCGGCAAGTTCCAGAACTTCGTGGAACTGCTGGTGGAGTTCGTCGACACCCAGGTCAAGGACACCTTCCACGGCACCAGCCGCCTGATTGCGCCGCTCGCGCTCACGATTTTCTGCTGGGTGTTCCTGTTCAACTTCATGGACCTGTTGCCCGTCGACCTGCTGCCGTGGATCGCGGGCAACGCGGGCCTGCACAACCTCAAGGTGGTGCCGAGCACCGATCTCAACATCACCTTCGGCATGTCGATCACCGTGTTCCTGCTGGTGATCTACTACAGCATCAAGATCAAGGGCGCGGGCGGTTTTGCCAAGGAGCTGCTGTTCCAGCCGTTCGGCGTCTGGGGCATGCCGGGCAATCTGGTGCTCAACCTGATCGAGCACATCGCGCGCCCGGTATCTCTCGGGTTGCGACTGTTCGGCAACATGTACGCCGGCGAGATGATCTTTCTGTTGCTCGCGCTGCTCACCATCGGCATAGGTGCCGACGCACTGCTGCAGCCTTCGGCAGGCATCTTGTCCCTCGTCGGTCAGTCGATCCTCGCGCTCGCGTGGGCGATTTTCCACATCCTGATCATCACGCTGCAGGCGTTCATCTTCATGATGCTCACCATCGTGTACCTGAGCATGGCGCACGAAGAACACTAGGTTTATCGCACTAACAGGTTTCTTGGAGGAGAAGTTCATGGAAATCGCCAGTCTGATCGCTAATGTCCAGGGCATGACGGCGCTTGCCGTCGGCATCGTGTTCGGCATGGGTGCGCTCGGAACCGCCATCGGGTTCGGGCTGCTCGGCGGAAAGTTCCTCGAAGGCGCCGCGCGGCAGCCCGAGATGGTGCCGATGCTGCAGGTGAAGATGTTCATCGTCGCGGGTCTGCTGGACGCGGTGGCGATGATCGGCATCGGCTTCGCGCTCTTCTTTACGTTTGCGAATCCGTTCCTCGCGGCGGTGCAGCAGGCAGCGGGCGGCGGCTGATCGCGGCGCATTCTCCTGCCGGAGGGAACGAGTCGTGAGTATCAATCTCACGCTCATCGTCCAGATGCTGGTGTTTGCGCTGCTCATCTGGTTCACGATGACATTCGTGTGGCCGATCATTCTCGGCGCGATGGAGGAGCGCGCCAAGCGCATCGCCGACGGGCTTGGCCGCGGCGGAGAAAGGTCAGAAGGACCTGGCGCAGGCGCAAGTCGCGCGCCGACGACGCCATCCGCGAGGCGCGCGCCAAGGCCGTGCAGATCGTCGACCAGGCGCAGCATCGTGCCAATGAGCTGATCGATCAGGCCAAGGTAGCGGCCGTCGCCGAGGGCGAGCGGCTCGATCGCCGCGGCCCAGCAGCAGATCCAGCTCGAGTCGAATCGCGCGCGCGAAAACCTGCGCAAGGAAGTGGCCGGCCTCGCGGTCGCGCGGAGCCGCGCAGCTGCTCGAGCGCGAGATCGATCCCAAGGCTCACAAGGACCTGCTCGACAGGCTCGCGGGGCAGATCTGATTCATGGCCGACCGCAACACCATCGCCCGCCCCTACGCCAAAGCGCTGTTCGAGCTCGCGCTCGAGCAGAAGAAGCTCGACGCCTGGTCCGAGGCACTCGCGCTCGCAGCGGCTATCGTGCGGGATGCGCGCGTACGCAGCCTCCTGACGAGCCCGCACGTGACGCCCGATCAGCTCGCAGATCTGTTGATTGACATGGTGGGCAACAAGCTCGACGAAGCGGGGCGCAACTTCATCCGCGTCCTGGCATTGAACCGGCGACTCGGCTTCCTCCCCGAAATCGCCGTGATCTACGAGAAGCTCAAGGCTGAAGAAGAAAACACCGTGGATGTCACGGTGACTTCGGCGGTGGCGCTCGATGCAGCGCTGCAGCGCAAGTTCGCGGCGCGCACTGAGTGCGCGCCTGAAGCGCGACGTGCGCCTGCAATGCGAGACGGACGCGAGTCTGCTGGGCGGCGCGATCGTGCGTGCCGACGACCTGGTGATAGATGGCTCGCTGCGCGGCCGCCTCGAGCGGCTGGACGCCGAGCTGAAGGCACAACTGAAGGGACCTTAAACATGGCGATCAAGGCATCCGAGATCAGCGATCTCATCAAGTCGCGCATCGAGAAATTCCAGTCCGCTGCGGACGCGCGCAACGTCGGCACCGTCATCACGGTCACCGACGGCATCTGTCGCCTGCATGGCCTGGCGGACGCGCGCTACGGCGAGATGCTGGAATTTCCCGGCAATACCTTCGGCCTCGCGCTCAATCTCGAACAGGATTCGGTGGGCGCGGTGGTGCTGGGTGAGTACAAGCACATCAGCGAAGGCGACACGGTCAAGACCACCGGGCGCATTCTCGAAGTGCCGGTCGGTCCTGAGCTGCTTGGTCGCGTCGTCGATTCACTCGGGCTGCCGATCGACGGCAAGGGACCGATCAAGGCCTCGCGCACGTCGCCGATCGAACGCGTCGCGCCGGGCGTCATGTTCCGCAAGTCGGTCGGCCAGCCGGTGCAGACGGGCTACAAGGCCATCGACTCGATGGTGCCGATCGGCCGCGGCCAGCGCGAGCTCATCATCGGCGATCGCCAGACGGGCAAGTCCGCGCTCGCCATCGACACCATCATCAATCAGAAGAGCTCGGGGATTAAGTGCATCTACGTGGCCGTCGGCCAGAAGCAATCCTCGATCGCCAACGTGGTGCGCAAGCTCGAAGAGCACGGTGCGATGGACCACACCATCATCGTGGCTGCATCGGCCTCGACGCCGGCTGCCATGCAGTACATCGCGCCCTACTCAGGCTGCACCATGGGCGAATACTTCATGGATCGCGGCGAAGACGCACTCATCATCTATGACGACCTGACCAAGCAGGCCTGGGCGTATCGGCAGATTTCATTGCTCTTGCGCCGTCCGCCCGGTCGCGAGGCGTATCCCGGCGACGTGTTCTATCTCCATTCGCGCTTGCTCGAACGTTCCGCGCGCGTCAATGAGCAGTATGTCGAGAAGGTCACGGAGGGCCGCGTCAAGGGACGCACCGGCTCGCTCACGGGCCTGCCGATCATCGAGACGCAGGCGGGCGACGTCACTGCCTTCGTGCCGACCAACGTCATCTCGATCACCGACGGCCAGATCTTTCTCGAAACCGACCTCTTCAACGCCGGTATCCGCCCGGCGATGAACGCCGGCATTTCCGTGTCGCGCGTCGGCGGCGCAGCGCAGACCGACATCATCAAGCGCCTGGGCGGCGGTATCCGACTGGCGCTGGCGCAGTTTCGTGAACTCGCGGCGTTTTCACAGTTCGCTTCCGATCTCGACGAGGCGACGCGCCGGCAGCTCGATCGCGGCGTGCGTGTCACCGAGGTGATGAAACAGAAGCAGTACGCGCCGCTGTCGGTCGCGGAAATGGCCGTGTCGATTTACGCCGTCAACAACGGCTACATGGACAAGGTGGATCGCAAGAAGGTGGTGGACTTCGAGGCCGCGCTGCTGAGCTTCGCGCGCTCGAACCACGGCGCGGCGCTCAAGGCGATCAACGACAAGCCGGTGCTCAAGGAGCACGAGGCGACGCTGAAGAAGATCGTCGAGGACTTTGTGGCGACGGGAGCCTACTGAGACCCGATCCATGGCAGGCGCAAAGGAAATTCGGCAGAAGATCGGCAGCATCAAGAACACGCAGAAGATCACCAAGGCGATGGAAATGGTGGCTGCGAGCAAGATGCGCCGTGCGCAGGACCGGATGCGCGCTTCTCGCCCGTACGCGCAGAAAATGCGCGTGGTGATCGGCCACCTGAACGAGGCCAATCCCGACTACCGCCATCCGTTCCTGGTCGAGCGCGAAGTGAAGTCGGTGGGGTTCATCGTCGTGAGCACCGATCGCGGTCTGTGCGGTTCGCTCAACGTCAACCTGTTCAAGGCCGCGCTCACGGGAATTCGCGAGTGGCAGCAGCAGGGCGCGAGCGTGAGCCTGTGCCTGATCGGCGCCAAGGGACTGGCGTTCTTCCGGCGTCTGGGTTTGCCGATCCTCGCGCAGGTCACGCATCTCGGTGACCGCCCGCACGTCAAGGATCTCATCGGCACGGTCAAGGTGATGCTCGACGCGTACAGCGAAGGCAAGATCGACCGGCTGTTCCTGGTGCACAACAATTTCGTCAACACCATGACGCAGAGAGCCGGCATCACACAGCTATTGCCGGTGGTCACGCTCGACAAGGACCAGTTGCAGGAGCATTGGGACTACATCTACGAGCCCGGTGCAGCGGAGATCCTGCCCGACGTGCTCATGCGTTACGTCGAATCGCAGGTCTACCAGGGCGCGGTGGAAAACGTCGGTTGCGAAATGGCCGCGCGCATGGTCGCGATGAAGAGCGCATCCGACAACGCGGGCAAGCTCATCGACGAGCTGCAGTTGATCTACAACAAGGCGCGGCAGGCGGCGATTACCAAGGAACTGTCGGAGATCGTGGGCGGCGCGGCCGCGGTTTGATTTCAGGGTGAGGTCTATGAGCAGCAGCGGAAAAATCGTCCAGATCATCGGCGCCGTCATCGACGTGGAATTTCCACGCGAGCACATCCCGACGGTCTACCAGGCGCTGAAGCTGGAAGACAAAGAGCGTGAGCTCACGCTCGAAGTGCAGCAGCAGCTCGGCGACGGCGTGGTGCGCACCATCGCGATGGGCAGTTCCGAAGGCCTCAAGCGCGGCATGAGCGTCATGAATACCGGCGCGCCGATCTCCGTGCCGGTGGGTGCGGGCACGCTCGGCCGCATCATGGACGTGCTCGGCTTGCCGATCGACGAGGCCGGACCGGTCGAGACCAAGGAGCGCTGGCCGATTCACCGTCCCGCACCGTCGTACGACGAGCAGGCGGGTGGCCAGGATCTGCTCGAGACCGGCATCAAGGTCATCGACCTGCTGATTCCCTTCGCCAAGGGCGGAAAGATCGGGCTGTTCGGCGGCGCGGGCGTCGGCAAGACCGTGAACATGCTCGAGCTCATCAACAACATCGCCAAGACGCACTCGGGTCTGTCGGTGTTCGCGGGCGTCGGCGAGCGCACTCGCGAAGGCAACGACTTCTACCACGAGATGAAGGAATCGGGCGTTCTCGACAAGGTGGCGATGGTGTTCGGCCAGATGAACGAGCCGCCGGGCAATCGCCTGCGCGTCGCGCTCACCGGACTCACGATGGCGGAATATTTCCGCGACGAAAAGCAGACGGGCGGCAAGGGTCGCGACGTGCTGCTCTTCATCGACAACATCTACCGCTACACGCTGGCCGGCACCGAAGTGTCGGCGTTGCTCGGCCGCATGCCATCGGCGGTGGGCTATCAGCCGACGCTCGCCGAAGAGATGGGCATCCTGCAGGAGCGCATCACCTCGACCAAGACCGGATCGATCACGTCGATCCAGGCCGTGTACGTGCCTGCCGACGACCTGACCGATCCGTCGCCGGCGACGACCTTCGCGCATCTCGATGCGACCGTGGTGCTGTCGCGCCAGGTCGCGGCGCTCGGCATCTATCCCGCGGTGGACCCGCTCGATTCCACCAGCCGCCAGCTCGATCCGCTGGTGGTGGGCGAGGATCACTACAACACGGCGCGCGGCGTGCAGGCGGTGCTGCAGAGATATAAGGAGCTGCAGGACATCATCGCGATTCTCGGCATGGACGAGCTGTCGGAAGAGGACAAGCAGACCGTGTTCCGCGCGCGCAAGATCCAGCGCTTCCTGTCGCAGCCGTTCAACGTGGCCAAGGTGTTCACCGGCCAGGACGGCAAGATCGTGTCGCTCAAGGACACGATTCGCGGCTTCAAGGGCATCCTTGCGGGTGAATTCGACGCACTGCCGGAGCAGGCGTTCTACATGGTGGGCTCGATCGACGAAGTGGCCGCCAAAGCCAAGACGCTGCAATAGGGTTAGGGTGAGGGTCTAGTGGCTAATACGATTCAAGTCGACATCGTCAGCGCGGAAGGCGAGATCTTCTCGGGCGCCGCGACGATGGTGTTTGCGCCCGCGTCGATGGGCGAGATCGGCATCGCGCCGCGCCACGCGCCTCTATTGACGACGTTGAAGCCCGGCGAGGTCCGCGTGCAGACACCGGACGGCAACGAACAGTATTTCTATGTCGGCGGTGGGGCGCTCGAAGTGCAACCGCATCTCGTCACCGTGCTGGCTGACACCGCATTGCGCGCCAAGGACATCGACGAGGCTGCGGCGCTCGCCGCCAAGCAGCGCGCCGAAGAAGCCCTGCAAGGACAAGGTGGGACCGATCTCGCAGGCCGAGGCGCTCGCCGAACTGGCGCGCGCCGCCGCTCAGCTCAAGGCGATCGAGCGCCTGCGCAAGGGCGTCAAGCGCTGAGGCGGGATTGAAGCGGAGGGCCCGCGGGCGCGGACCCTCCGTTCGTCCTTATTTCAGAATCAACTCCTGCACGACCTCGTTGCCGAGGAGTTCGCGCATCTTCTCGCGATCGATCGCGGCCTCGTCGGACTTCGCCAGCGATCCCCAGACCTTCTTGCTGATGACATCCGTCTTCTCGTTCAGACCGTCGAATGCCGCCCAGTTCTTGTACGTGATCGTCAGGTACAGATCCGCGTCGTGCGGAGTGCGTGCCGTCGCGGCGTAGATTCCGTAGCTCAGCACGAGCCCGGCCTTCTTCTGTTCTTCCATGACCTGTTTGTAGGTCTTCTGCAGATAGCTCAGGTAGGCGTCGAACATGCCTGGCTTGACCTTGACATAGGAAATGTTGGTCACCGGCCCATCCGTGTAAGCGTGATCGTCCTGCGCGAACCCGCTCGAGGCAAAGGCGAGCAGCAGAATGGCTGCGACAATACGCATTCGAGTCAGCATGGAATCCCCCTTGTTGGAGTGTGTGGCGGCCTCCGGGTACAGCGGCCGCACTAATTGGCGCGCGCAGTGTAGGGCCGGTGCCCGGGCAGTTCCAGCTGCGGTGCGTCAGCGTCGGTTACAATTCAGCGTGCGGGTCATACATCGGATTTTCCGATGGCACTGAGCATCGTCATTCTCGCCGCCGGGCAGGGCAAGCGGATGAAGTCCGACCTGCCCAAGGTGCTGCAGCCGCTGGCCGGCCGGCCGATGCTCAATCACGTCATCGATTGCGCGGGCACGCTCGATGCGCGGCGCCATTCACGTGGTGTACGGGCACGGCGGCGAGCAAGTGCGCGCACACCTGAGCTCTCAGCCCGTGAGCTGCGTGCTGCAGTCGGAGCAACTCGGAACGGGTCACGCAGTCCTGCAGGCGATGCCGGACATCCCGGACGATGACCTGGTGCTCGTGCTGTACGGGGACGTGCCACTGATTCGCGCGGAGACGCTCAGGAAGCTGATCGCGCAGGCAAGCGACCGGGCGATCGCCGTGCTCAGCGTCATGCTCGAGGATCCGGCCGGCTACGGTCGCATCGTTCGCGACACGGCGGGCAACGTCGTACGCATCGTCGAGCAGAAGGATGCCAACCGCAAGGAGCTCGCCATCAGGGAAGTGAATACCGGCCTGATGGCGCTGCCTGCGCGTCACCTGCGCCGCTGGCTTGGCGCGTTGCGTAATGACAATGCCCAGGGCGAGTACTACCTTACGGACGTCGTGGTCGCTGCCGTCAAGCAGGGCTTGAAGGTTCATGCAGTGATCGCACCCACCGTGTCCGAGGTGCTCGGTATCAACGACAAAGTGCAGCTCGCCGAGGTCGAAGCCGCCCACCGGAGCGAGAAAGCGAAGGAACTCATGCTCGCGGGCGTGACAGTTGCTGACCCGGCACGTCTCGACGTTCGGGGCACTGTGGCAGTCGGCTCGGACGTGTACCTCGACGTCAACGTGGTGCTGGTGGGCAAGGTCAAGCTCGGCAGCCGGGTGAAGATCGGTCCCAACTGCTACATCCGTGACGCCGAGATCGGCGACGATACCGAGGTCTTTCCGAACTGCGTGATCGATAACGCCGTGATCGGCCCGGGCTGCCGCATCGGGCCCTTCGCGCGCCTGCGGCCCGAGACCAGGCTCCATCGCGACGTGCACATCGGCAACTTCGTGGAAGTAAAGAAAACCGAGATCGGCGCCGGCAGCAAGGCGAATCATCTCACCTACCTCGGCGATGCGGTCGTCGGCGAGAAAGTCAACGTGGGCGCGGGCACGGTCACCTGCAACTACGATGGCGCCAACAAGTCGAGTACGGTCATCGACGACGGCGCATTCATCGGTTCCGGCACCATGCTGGTGGCGCCGGTGCATGTCGGGGCCAACGCGACGATCGGGGCGGGTTCGACCATTTCACGCGAGGCGCCTGCCGGCAAGCTCACGGTGGCGCGCACCCGGCAGGTGACAGTCGAGGGGTGGACACGGCCCGCAAAGAAGAAGAAGCCTGAGACCTGATTCACAACAGGCGGGCTCACAGCGAGCGCGAGTTGCGCCGGTGTAGCAAACTATTCCGCCCACAAAAGATCATAACGAGCAATTTCCGGTAGACCCAAGTCATGTGTGGAATAGTCGGAGCAATCGCTGAGCGCAACGTCGTCCCCATCCTGATCGAGGGACTCAAGCGACTCGAGTATCGTGGCTACGATTCCGCAGGCGTAGCGGTGCTCAACGGCTCGCAGCAACTCGCCCGCCTGCGCACCGTGGGCAAGGTGCGCAAGCTCGAAGAAGCGGTCGACGAGCATGGCACGCTGGGCAATCTCGGCATCGCGCACACCCGCTGGGCGACCCACGGCGCGCCGAGCGAGCGCAATGCACACCCGCACGTTTCCAAGGACGGAATCGCGATCGTTCACAACGGCATCATCGAGAACTACGAGGAGCTGCGCGAGGATCTCAAGCAGGCGGGCTATCAGTTCTCTTCCGAAACCGATACCGAGGTGGTCGCGCACCGCATTCACTATCACCTGCAGAAGCAGCGCGAACTGTTCAGGGCCGTGCGCGCGACCGTTGCCGAGCTCGAGGGCGCCTACGCACTCGCGGTCGTGAGCGAGAAGGAGCCCGACTGCATCGTGTTGGCACGTTGTGGTTGCCCGGTGGTCATCGGCCTGGGCGTCGACGAGAACTTCGTCGCATCAGACGTCGCGGCGTTGCTGCCAGTGACGCGCCGGTTCATCTTCCTGGAGGAAGGGGACGTCGCCGAGATTCGCCGCACCACGGTCAGGGTGCTCGACAAAGACGGCAATTCTGTCGATCGCCCGGTCAGGGAGAGCGAGCTTTCCGCCGAGGCGGCCGAGAAGGGCCAGTACCGGCACTACATGCTCAAGGAGATTCACGAGCAGCCGCGCGCCGTCGCGCAGACGCTCGAAGAACGGGTGGCGAGCGGCAAACTTCTCGAAGCGGCCTTCGGTCCCGCCGCCACCGAAGTGTTCAAACGCACGGAGGCGGTACACCTGGTCGCCTGTGGCACGAGCTTTCACGCCGGTGTCGTGGCGCGCTACTTCATCGAGCAGATCTGCAAGCTGCCGTGCAACGTCGAGATCGCGAGCGAGTACCGCTATCGCAACCCGGTAGTGCTGAAGAACACGTTGTTCGTCACCATTTCCCAGTCGGGGGAAACCGCGGACACTCTCGCCGCCCTGCGCCTCGCCAAGCAGGGTGGCTATCTCTCTTCACTGTCGATCTGCAACGTTCCCGAAAGCTCCCTGGTGCGTGAGTCCGAGCTCGTGATGTTGACGCGCGCCGGGCCCGAGATCGGCGTGGCATCCACCAAGGCATTCACGACGCAGCTCGCGGCGCTCGGCATGCTGGTCGTGGCGCTCGCCAAGCATCATGGCGCCGATGCGGAGCGCGAGCGCGGACTCGTCACGCGTCTGATCGAGATTCCGGGCCTGATCGAAAAGACCCTCACCCTCGATGCCGTGATCCAGGAACTCGCCAAGCGTTTCGCCGACAAGCATCACGCGCTGTTCCTCGGGCGCGGGGCGCTGCATCCGATCGCGATGGAAGGCGCGCTCAAGCTCAAGGAGATTTCCTATATCCACGCCGAGGCGTATCCCGCCGGCGAGCTCAAGCACGGCCCGCTCGCGCTGGTAGATGCCGACATGCCGGTCATCACGGTGGCTCCCAACAACGACTTGCTGGAGAAACTCAAGTCGAACCTGATGGAAGTGCGCGCCCGCGGCGGCGAGCTCATCGTCTTTGCGGATCCGGATTCCGGCATTGTGGAAAGCGAGGGAGTTACGGTGATCCAGATGCCCAAGCACGTGAGCTACTTCCAGGCGCCCGCGATCTATACCGTGCCCCTGCAGCTGCTCGCTTATCACGTGGCCATCCTCAAGGGAACTGACGTCGATCAGCCGCGCAATCTGGCGAAATCAGTCACTGTCGAATAGCGCTGGCGCCCGCCGCCGCATCGGGAAAATACATTTCCCCCGTGGGGCGCCTCGCGGCCGTCCTGCCTCTCGCCCAGCCCGGCAACCGGTGGTATTCTCCGCCGCCCGCGAGCCGCGCATAACAGCCGCATTAAGAAGGGAGATTTCGAATGACCGCCCCATCCAGGGTCCTCAATTGGACCGGCCTGCTGCTTGCCAGCCTGATGCTGGTCGCCTGCGGCGGCCAGAAAGAGCCTGCCGAGAAAGCCGTTGCAGAGGCCGAGGCAGCCATTTCAGCGCTGCGCGAGGACGCGGCACGGTTCGCACCAGATCAGTTAAAGGGCCTCGAGGAGGAGCTGGCGCAGCTCAAGGACAACCTCGCGAAACAGAACTATCCTGCAGTGCTGCAGCTGGCCCGTGAGCTGACCAAGAGTATCGGCGCCACCAATGAAACCGTCGCCGCCGAAAAGGCCAACGCGGACGTTGTCGCTCAGCAGCTCACCGATCGCTGGAACACCCTGAGCACAGAGCTCCCCGAGATGGTGGAGTCGGTCACCGCGCGCGTCACGTCGTTGGCGAAAACGAAGAAGTTCCCGGAAGGCGTTGACGCGGCATCCTTCGAAAACATCAAGATGGCCGCTGACACGATGGCGAAGGATTGGCAAGCTGCGCTCGGTGCGTTCGCCAACAACAACATGCAGGAAGCGGTCGACATGGCGCAAGCTGCGCAGGACAAGGGCACTGAGGTGATGAACGCGCTTGGCATGACGCCGACGCCGTCGAGCTGATAACCGATTCGATTTCTCGATTTCACCGAATGCCCCGGCCAACAACCGGGGCATTTTTTTTTTTGAATGAACGCATTGCACGCATTTGCCTTCGGACTCTCGCTCGCGATCGCCATTGGGCCGATCGCTTTGCTGATCGTCCACAACGGAGTGAACCACGGGCTGCGTGTCGCCGTGCGCAGTGCCCTGGGCGCGGCGACCGCTGACTTCTTCTACGCGCTGCTCGCCTTCTCGGTGGGCGGCGGAGTCATGTCGACGCTCAATACCCGCGCAGCACTCATTCGCAGCGTGAGCGCCCTGTTGTTGATAGCGATCGGCGCATACCTGGCGTGGCGAGCGCTGCGGCGGCGCACGCCCGCTGGTGAAGGTCCGGCGCGCGGTACGCCTGCTGGCTTCTGGATGACACTCGGACTGACGCTTTCGAATCCGCTCACGCTCGCGCTCTTCCTGGGCTTCGCCGGACAACTGTCGCGTGGCGGAGACAGTTTTGGCGCGCTGTACTACTCGCTCTGCGTATTTCTCGGGAGCCTGGTCATTCAACTCGCGCTCGCACTTCTGGGTGCATCAATCGGGAAGTGGCTCGCAAATCCACGTTTCATCGCCATGCTAAATTTCGCCAGCGGTGTTGCGATTGTCGCGTTCGGCGTCCGTGGTCTGCTCACCGCCGGGTGAAGTCGAACGGTTTCGAAACAGGAGGCCAACATGCGGGATGGGTCGGCGTTGCTGGCGAGTTGCGCGCTGATCGGCGTGCTCGCAACGCAGGGGGCGCGCGCGCAGGAACCGCTCATCAGTCCACTGGATGACTACTTCCGGCTCACCGCGGGACTCCTGTCGGCAAGCTCCGAGACCGAGTTGCGGCTCGACGCGGACGACGGCACCCAAGGCACAGTAGTCAGCGGCGAGGACGACCTTGGCCTGCGCGACCAGAGTGAAATGGGCGACGTCGAGCTCGAGTTGCGCATTCGTGAGCGGCATCGCTTGCGGTTCAACTATTTCCGCATAGATCGCAGCGGGTCCGAGATCATCGATCGCGAGATCGTGTTCGGCGACGATACCTTCGATGCCGGCGACCAGGTCGAGTCCCGACTCGATTGGCGCGAGTTCAGCATCACTTATGGGTACACCTTCGTGCGGCAGCCCAAGTTCGAGATCTACGGGACATTCGGCCTGCATCTGGCGGAAGTGAACGCCGCCGGCGAAGTGGATGCCGAGGACATTCGCGAGGAAGAGAATCAGACTTTTCCCATTCCAGCCCTCGGAGCGGGAACACTGATACGCATCAGCGATCACTTTCACTTCGAGGCACGCGTCGAGTATCTGTCGGTGAGTTACGAAGACATCGAAGGCACACTGCTCGATCTGCGCGGTTCTGTCGTCTACCGCTTCAATCGTAATCTCGCGCTTGGCGCCGCCTACGTTTTTACACAGCGTGAAGCAATTTCCGCAGAAGCCGGAGACTCAGGGCTCTTCGATTTGCGACACTCCGGGCCGGAACTTTTCCTGCGCATAGCCTTCTGAGCTTGCATGGCATTGCGCCGCTCAGACGGCGCGAGCGTCGTGTGCGTAGCTGGTGCACGCACAACCCAAAATAGCGCGAACAGCGTTTACCGGGAGGGAGCCAGCAACGTGTCCGCGGTGACTGGCCTTCCTGATCGATGATGCCGCGGGCGCTGCAGGAGCCCGACATGACGACATACGTTGACCAAGCGCCCTCGCGCCAGATCATCGGTGTCTTTGCCGTCGTTGCAATTCACGCTGTCCTCATTCTGGGTTTGATGAGCGGCCTCGTCGCTCGTATCGAGCCCGTGATCAAGCGGCAGACCGAAGTCTTCTTTGTGGAGACCACCAAGCCGGAGCCCGAGCCGCTTCCGCAACCTGAGCAGGTCGTTCCAGACGTGCCGGAGATTGCAGTAGTGCCGCCGGTCGTCGAGCTCGAGCTCGAAACGGCACCGGTGATCGAGCTTCCTCCGATGGATGTCGCGACGCCGCCGTCGGAGTCGACCGGCGCCTCGATCAGCGAGCCGTCACCGCTCCAGGTCGATCCCAGGAAGGCACTCACTCGACCGGAGTATCCAGCCACCTCGATCCGACTCAACGAACAAGGCAGAGTGTTGTTGCTGATCTACGTTTTGCCTGATGGCAAGGTCGGGGAGGTCAAAGTGAGCCGCAGCAGCGGCTACCCGCGACTCGACGCCTCGGCAATGCGCGAGGCCAAGCGCTCATGGCGCTTCCTGCCCGCCAAGAGCGGCAGCGGCGAAGCCATGGCGGCGTGGGGCACGTTCGAGGTGACGTTCGAGCTGAACTAGCTTTCGTCGCGCGAACCGGCGAGTGTCAGGCGCCTGATCGAAGTCGCGACCAGTGCGGCGCGGCTGATCCACCGCACTGCGCCGCGAGGCCCGACGATGGCGAGCGCGGCCAGACCAACGAGCAGCAACATCGGCGCGGACGTCAGGCGTCGCGCTACTTCGATGCCGCGATCGACGAAGCGTAAGCCGTGTTGCAGGTCGCCGCGTATCTCTCGCAGCTCGGCGCGCTGAGCCGCGCTGCGGTTCTGCAACCCCTTGCGACGCTGCGCCAGCTGCGCTGTCCGGTCGCTCACAGGCGCGACTCCAGTTCCTCACGGTCTTTTGCCAGCTCCGCGCGCGTGGCATCCAGGAGTCGCGGCTTGCCTCGGACCCGCACCACGAGCACCGTCACCGCGATGGCAGCAAGCGCGATGAACCCGCCCGTGACCCACATCGCGGCGAGCACGCGGTTGGTATCCCAGTAGATGACGATCACCGTGACGCCGATGAACACCAGGCCGACACCCGCCGCCAGCAAGGCGACGAATCCCCAAACCAGCAATCCGGCCGCGTGTTGAATCTCCTCCTGCAGCTCTGTCGTGAGCAGCTCGAACCTTGTCTGCGCGATGCCCATCAGCGTCGCGAGCAGACTACTTACCGAGTGAAACAGTCCGCGAGCGGAAGCAGGCGGCGCGGTATCTTCGACGTCGTCCATGTTGGATAGCTCAGCGGCGCGAGATCATGAGTCCGACGATGATGCCGGCCACGGCGGCGAAACCCACCGCTTGCCAGGGATTCTTGCGCACGTACGCATCCGCCTCCTCCGCGATCTCCTTGGTCTGAGCAAGCACGTCGTCCTGCATCTCGCTCATGCGCTCGCGTGCCGCACGCACCGAAGCTTCCGCGCGTGCGCGCGCGGCCGACATCTTCTCGCCCGCTTGCCCTGCCGTCGCTTTCAAGAGCGCCTCGGCATCGTTGACCACGGCCTTGAGATCGTCGAGCAATTTGTCCGTCGAGACTTTTTCTTCCATCGTCGTGCTCCAGCTCCGTGCTTCTTGTGGATGTTCGCGCGTGCGTGCGCGAAATGCATTGAAAGTATCGCGCAGCTCGCGGGTGAATTACGAAAATTCGTAGCCAACGCTCGACGCTCGGTGTTCGCCGCCGCTCGCACGACAGCTTGTGCAAACACTTTTCGATCGCGGTTTGCAGAACCGGTTCTGTTGGCGTAATCGGGGGAGTGCCAGGGCAAAAGCAGGGTGCAAACGGCGTCGAGATTGCAATGCAACCTCGGGCAAACCCTGAAAATGCAGGCCTCCACGCCTTAGTTACAGGTCATAACTGACTGCGGACCCCCAAACGAGGGGGCCTGGAACCGCTGTGAGCGGCCTCCAAGTGCCACGTTGACCGTCGACCAAGCGAACTCGCAAACGTTTGATTGATAAGCGTTAATTTCGACTTCAGATTCGCGTGAAAAATCAGAATAAAGCGACTTGACAGAATGTTCACGTCTTGATCTATCTGCCATCTGAGCACTTTTTGGGAACTACGTCTCAATTCACGTAGTATCGACCGTGACGCATCTCACACTTCGTGTGGATTAAGTCATGTCGGCTCCGTACAATGTAAAACAAGCGTTATTAGCGGCTTACCGCCATTTGTTGACACCGCTAGTGCGCGTTCTTCTGCGGAACGGGATCTCTTATTTGGAGTTCGCAGAGGTTGCGCGGCAAGTGTTCGTCGATGTGGCGGGACGGGATTTCTCTCTTCCTAAAAGAAAAATCTCGTTGTCGCGGATCGCAATCATGACGGGCCTGTCGCGGAAGGAAGTGGCCAGGCTCGCAAGGGAGGGGAAAAACAAGAAAGCACTGGGCGGCGGAATTCTGAACCGCGTAACTCGCGTCCTGCAGGGTTGGTACACCGATCCAGATTTTACCGGTCCTTACGGTGTGCCACTGGATCTGCAGTTCGAAGACTCGGGACGGAAGGGGAGCTTCTCAGAACTTGTTCGAAGGTACAGCGGTGATATGCCGGCACGCGCGATGTTGGATGAACTGCTTCGAGTTGGAGCAGCGCGAATCGAAGGGGAATCGGGACTGATTCGAGTGTTGAGCCGATCCTACATTCCGGAAAAGTTGGATCCCGAAAATGTAAGGCACTTTGGGTCTCAGGTTCGGTGCTTTGTCGACACACTTGATTACAACATGCGAAAGGCCGCGCCCGGCAGGGGAAGATTCGAACGAATTGTGTTTGCTGATGAAGGGCTCGCTCCAGAAGACGTCGAAGAGTTTGATTCCTTCTTGCGAGACCGAGGGCAACAACTGCTGATCGAGCTAGATGATTGGCTCGCCTCTCGAGCGAGGCCCAGAGAGGGTGATGCAGCTGTTCACACTGGTGTAGGCGTGTACCACTACATCCGAAGTGAAGAAGCCGAAAAGGCTCTCATACGAATGCTTGAGGAAGGGGACTTGAATGAAGACGAAGAAGCTAGCTAGGCGCAGCGGTCACGCGACACATCTTTTCGGCGCCTTCTTGGGTCTTTGGCTTTGCCACACGGCTACTGCCGCACCCGCGGACTCGATTGCTTCGCTCGGGGTTGCCGGCTCGGATGAATTCAAGGGACTTGTCGCGTCGGACCTAATGCTCGTTGGGCCAGTCGAAGCCGTAGACTATCAAGCAGCGACAGTTCAAATATTGGGACAGACTGTCCAACTCTCTCCCGCTGTGCGGCGAGCGCTCCTACGCGTGGCGCCAGAAAACGTCGTTGTGGTGCACGGCCGAATTCTTGCCCCTGGGAAGATCGAAGCAAGCTCCCTTTCCATCGTTTCTCTGCTGTATGTTGCAGGCGCGCAGCCGCTCTTCCTCAGGGGAGTGGTTAGTGGACTGAACTCCGACACCGGAACAGCTGCAGTCGGCAATCTTCGCGTTGATTACACCGGCGCGCTCCATTCTCTGGACGCAAGCGCAGTGACCGTGGGTGCCGAGTTCGCGGTCAGCGGAATTCAGGCAGTCCCGAATGGTTCGGTGTTTGCGCTCTCAGCAGCAGCGGCCCCCAGCGGCATCGCGGGCAGTGACGTGCAGGCCCGTGGCATCACCGGTAGCGATTTGCAGAGCCGTGGTATCACAGGCAGTGACGTGCAGGCCCGTGGCATCACCGGTAGTGACTTGCAGAGCCGTGGAATCACAGGCAGTGACGTGCAGGCCCGTGGCATCACCGGTAGCGATTTGCAGAGCCGTGGTATCACAGGCAGTGACGTGCAGGCCCGTGGCATCACCGGTAGCGACTTGCAGAGCCATGGCATCGCGGGCAGTGATGTGCAGGCCCGTGGAATCACCGGTAGTGACTTGCAGAGCCGTGGCATCGCGGGCAGCGATGTGCAGGCCCGTGGCATCACCGGTAGTGACTTGCAGAGCCGCGGTATCGCAGGCAGTGACGTGCAGGCCCGTGGAATCACCGGTAGCGACTTGCAGAGCCGTGGCATCGCGGGCAGCGATGTGCAGGCCCGTGGCATCACCGGTAGTGACTTGCAGAGCCGTGGCATCGCCGGCAGTGACGCCGCCGGAATCGCCGGTTCTGACTTCTAACCCTCGTCGAAGGCTCGATTGACTGTCCGACGGGGCTGATAGAGCCCGCCTTCGGTCCGTGCGCAGCCGCGCTCCATAGGCTTGCCTAATGGAGCGCATCTCCTTGTCCCTGTCATATGCCTAGTCGCCACACCGGCAAACTATGCATTTGCATGAATATGTCCCAGTCCATGAGCGCCCACTGCGGCGTTACGTTAGCTGGTTGAGGCAAGTCCTCATCTGCTGACAAGATCAGGCCCGGCGACACACCGACTCCTTGCGGGTCTCGCCGGATTGGCTCGTGCTGCGTTGAGCGGAGAACAAACCAGATGAACCGCCGACTACGAGAGCTAGAGCCAGGACACCATCCGTCGGCAGCCTTGGCACCAAAGGCACAAGCTTGTGCGCGAAAGATTCTTCGGCCTGTCCTCCGTCTATTGCTTGCTTCGGGTCTCGAAAAAAAGGAACTCATGGCGCTATGCGAACGAATGCTGCAACGGCTCCCCGAACGCTCGATGCCTGCACAACTCAAGTCACTTCCACACTGTGCTCCCCTCGAGCGGCTAGTCGCCCGTTGGGTGAACAATTCTAGCTACTTGGATCAAGGTATCCCCATGCGACTTCGCCTTAGAGGGCGACAACCCAGCTTCCAAGGCTTGGTAAAGTCAGCTGCCCCGAGCTTGTCATGGTCCTTTGCACTCGATTCACTACGGCGAGCTGGCGTCGCAAAGGTTGGTAGCGATCGCCGAGTACAACTGCTCTCGCACTTCTATTCGACTCGTCTAGGGGGCTTCGTAGATATCGAACTTGGGACAACCATGTTGGTTGATTTTCTTCGAACTCACGAATTCAACATTCTGAAGAATCCGCGCGCTGGGCGAGGTCTTTTTCAAAGAATTGCACACAATCTGAATTCGGATGCGCACTTGGCGCCGCTATTCAATCAATACGTGCGAGAGCAGGGCCAATCATTCTTGGAGGCAATGGACGAATGGCTCATACGACATCAGCCCAGAAGGCAGGGACCACGACGAAGCAAGCCGGTGAGACTCGGCGTCGGAATCTACGTCATCAACGAAGCCCTACGCTGAGGGTCTGATGGAAGGCCGCACACGCGCCCGGGCACTCGCCGCGTGTGGGGAGATAGTCCTCCCGCTAACACGAATTCTCATCGCGCTGGGAATCAGTGCGCCTGAGTTCACCAATGCGGTCAGAAAGCTGTATGTACAAGCAGCTGCAGAGCGCCTGGCAACGTCGGCGAAGCGTCTCAATCGATCGCGTGTAGCGATAGTTACAGGCCTCACCCGCGCCGAGGTGACCAGGCTCTTGAGGGCGCGACCTCAATCGGGTGCCACGCCGCGATCACATCTCCATAGAGCGCGGCGAGTGTTGAATGGTTGGCACGCAGATCCAGAGTTTGCCTCCGCGAAAGGTCGCCCGCGAGACCTTCCTTTGAAAGGCCGTCACAGATCATTTGAGGCCCTAGTGAAACGCTACAGTGGAGACATCCCGCCTCGAGCTATGCTGGATGAGCTGCATGCAATGGCTGCCATTAAGAGACAAAAGAACGGGCGGGTTAGTGTAGTAGCCCGAAGAAACGTCTCAGCAATGGACTTACGAGGAATAGCCTCACTGGGCAACAAAGGACGCGCTCTCCTGGAGACCCTTATCCACAAACTTGAGAACCCGACGACACCGCTGTTTGCGAGCACCGTTACCGGGTATGAAATCGATTCCAGAATCGTCGACCTGTTGTTACAGCGGATCGACATCCAAGGACGAGAATTCCTGGCGCGAATCGACGATCAATTCAGACACCCGCCGCGACCCTTCAAGGGACGCGAGCGTCGGTGGCTCTAACACGCTAAGCGTCACCGTATTTGCCCACCGTGGCCCTACTAGCCGACGCAGGGCTCACGGATGACTATTTTCTTGGAAGTTCATCCCGCAGAGCTCGTCGCAGAATCTTTCCCACGTTCGTCTTCGGCAGCTCGTCGCGGAAGTAGATGTACTTCGGTACTTTGTAGCCGGTGAGCGACTTGCGGCAGTGCTCGGTGATTTGTGCCGCCGTGAGACTCGGATCCTTCTTGACCGCGAACAGGGCCACCACTTCGCCGGCGCGCTCGTCGGGTTGGGCAACGGCAGCCACTTCGAGCACGCCGGGATGCGTGACGGCGACGCTTTCCACTTCGTTCGGATACACGTTGAAGCCGGAGACGAGGATCATGTCCTTCTTGCGGTCATCGATGTAGACGAAACCATTGTCATCCAGGCGTCCGACGTCCCCGGTGCGCAGCCAACCGCCCGAGAACATTACCTTCTCGGTCTCATCCGGCCGATTCCAGTACCCACGCATGACTTGTGGTCCGCGGACGCAGAGCTCGCCGACCTGATTGGTGCCGAGGTCGCGTCCATCGTCGTCCCGGATAGAGACTTCGGTCGAGGAGATCGGCAGGCCGATCGAGCCGTTGAACTCCTGGATCTCGAACGGGTTGATGCACGCCGCGGGCGAAGTCTCGGTCAGGCCCCAGGCCTGGGTGAGCACGTTGCCGGTCACCTGCTTCCACCGGTCCGCCACGGCCCGCTGCACCGCCATGCCGCCTCCCAACGTGATCGACAGGCCACTGAAGTCCACGGTGTCGAAGCCGGGCGTGTTGAGCAGCGCGTTGAACAGGGTGTTGACGCCGCTCACATAGGTGAAGCGGTACTTTTTCAGCTCCTTGACGAACGCGGGAAAGTCGCGCGGGTTGGTGATCAGAATGTTCTGCGCGCCCGACTCCATGAACACCAGGCAGTTCGCGGTGAGTGAGAAGATGTGATAGAGCGGCAGCGCCGTGATGACGATGTCGCGATTCTTGTCGGTGGCCTTGGCGAGCCATGATCCGGCCTGCAGCACGTTTGCGACCATGTTCCGATGGGTGAGGATTGCTCCTTTGGACACACCCGTGGTGCCTCCGGTGTACTGCAGGAAAGCAATGTCCTCGTGGCCGACATCGACGGCGTCCAGCTTCTGCGAGCGCCCGGCCCGCAGCACGTCGTTGAGGCGCAGTGCGCCGGGGAGCTCATACTTCGGCACCTGCTTGCGCACATGCCGGAGGACGTAGTTCACGAGCGCTGATTTCGGGAATCCCAGCAGATCACCCACGCCCGTGACGATCACGTGCTTCACGTCGGTACGTGCGACGACTTCCTGCAGCACGTGCGCGAAGTTCTCGAGGATGACGATCGCCTTCGCGCCAGAGTCCTTGAGCTGGTGCTCCAGCTCGCGCGCCGTGTAGAGCGGATTCGTATTGACCACTGTAAACCCGGCACGCAACACGCCGAGAATGGCCACCGGGTACTGCAGGATGTTGGGCATCATGAGGGCGACGCGATCGCCCCTGTGCAGACCTGCAGTGTGCTGCAACCACGCGCCGAAGCGGCGACTCAATTCGTCAAGGTCGCCATAGGTCAGCGTCACGTCCATGTTCGTGTACGCGGGGCGCTCCCGGAACTTCTGGAAGCTGTCTTCGAACAGGTGCTTGAGCGAAGCGTATCGACCCGGGTCGATTTCGGCGGGTACACCGGTCGGATAATTTTTGAGCCAGATCTTGTCCACGGGCCGCTCCAGCTGCTCTTTATTGTCCGCGATGACCTACAGGTAAGCCGCGTGCGCTCGGAGCTTATAGCACCCGGTTCGCACGAGCGGCAATGCTAGTCGCGCTCGAGCAGCGGTTCGAGTCGCGGCCAGATCCCTGCCAGCAACATCGGCTGTGCCTTCGCGTTCGGGTGCAGACCGTCCGGCTGCATCAGCGACTCATCCAGTGCGATGCCCTCCAGCATGAACGGAATGAGGGGCAGTCCGTGCTGCCGAGACAGATCCGCATACATGGTCTGGAACTCTTGCGAATACCGGGGACCATAGTTTGGCGGCATGCGCATTCCGGCGAGCACCACGCGCGCCCCGGCGGCCGCGGACTTGCGAATCATGTTGTCGAGGTTGGTTCGAACGTTGTCGAGCGGCAGGCCGCGCAAGGCGTCGTTGCCGCCCAGTTCCAGGATGAGGATATCCGGCCGATGCCTGTCGAGCGCGCGCGGCAGGCGAGCCAAGCCGCCTCCGGTCGTCTCACCGCTGACGCTGGCATTCACTACGCGGTATCCGTACCCTTGCGATGCCAGCTTCTTCTGCAGCAGCGATACCCAACCTTCCTCGACCCTGATGCCGTACGCGGCGCTGATGCTGTCGCCGAAAACGAGAATGGTCGGCTGCGGCGCGGCGTGCAGCGTCGACAGGCAGAGGAACCCGAGCAGCAAGGCACAGATGCGGCCCCGCAAGCGGTGACATTGACCGAACATGAACAGCGAATCCGTTCTCAAGACCGAAGAAGTAGGCAAGCAGGTTAGCAGCCCGGAAGGACCGCTTACCATCCTGAGCGGCATCAATCTCACTATCACGCGCGGCGAATCGGTCGCTGTCGTGGGTGCTTCGGGAGCCGGCAAGTCCACTTTGCTTGCGCTGCTGGCAGGACTCGATGAACCCAGCTCCGGGCGCGTGTGGCTGAACGGCGCCGAGCTCAACACGCTGGACGAAGACGGCCGCGCAGCCCTGCGCGCTCGGCAGGTCGGCTTCGTGTTCCAGTCGTTCCATCTCGTTCCCTCCCTGACCGCGCTCGAAAACGTCATGCTGCCGCTCGAGCTCGCGGGGCGACGCGACGCCCGCAATGCGGCGCTCGAGGTTCTCGGGAGTGTCGGCCTGGTGGCGCGCAAGGGTCATTATCCGCGCCAGTTGTCCGGCGGCGAGCAGCAGCGGGTGGCGATCGCACGCGCGTTCGTGACGCGTCCGGCGGTGCTGTTTGCGGACGAGCCGACTGGAAACCTCGATACCGCGACGGGCGAACGCGTGATGGATCTGCTGTTCGAGCTGAACTCCGCGGTGGGTACGACGCTGGTCCTCGTCACACATGACAAGGCGATCGCGGCGCGCTGCGGCCGCATCATTCATCTCGACGCCGGCCGGATGCTCTAGATGCGCCCCTTCCGCTTTGCGCTGGTGGCCCTTGCACGAGACTGGAAGTCCGGCGAACTGCGCGTATTGATGCTGGCGCTGGTGGTGGCCGTGGCGGCGCTGACAGCGGTGGGTTTCTTTACCAACCGCGTCGGTCAGGCCGTGGCAGTGCAGGCCGCCGAAGTATTGGCCGCGGACCTGAGGCTGCAATCGAGCCAGCCGATCGCGGACACCTACGCAGATGAGGCGCGGCGAAGGAACCTGAAAACGGCACGCGCGATGTCGCTGGTGAGTGTCGTGTTCTACGGCGAGCGCAGCCAGTTGACGTCGCTGCGCCCCGTCAGCGCCGGTTACCCATTGCGCGGCCAGGTGCGAATCGCAGATCAGCCTTTCGCCACCGCGCGCACCATCGACGAGATTCCTGCGCCCGGCGAGGTCTGGGCCGATGCGCGCGTCCTGGCGACGCTCAATGCGCCTGTTGGCGCATCGCTCAACATCGGCGCTTCGAGGCTCAAGGTGACGCGCGTACTGGACTACCGGCCGGACCAGGGCGCGACGTTCGTCGAACTGGCGCCCAACATGCTCATGAACATCGACGATGTTCCCGCGACACAGCTCGTCCAGCCGGGCAGCCGGGTCACCTACCTGGAGCTCTTTGCAGGGAGGCCGAACCAGGTTGCCGCATTCAAGGACTACCTGGAAGCGGCGCGAAAGCCCGGCGAGCGCTTGCTCGATATCGCGGAGGCGAGCCCGCAGATTCGCTCTTCCATGGACCGCGCCAGTCGCTTCCTCAATCTTGCTGGGCTCGTCAGCGTGTTGCTGGCGGCGATCGCGGTCGCAATGGCCGCGCGTCGTTACGCGTACCGGCACCTGGACAACGTGGCGCTGATGAAATGCCTGGGCGCTTCGCAGCGTTTCATCCTCGCGATCAGCGTGCTGGAGCTCGTGATGCTCGCGCTCATCGGCGCGTTGCTGGGAACGTTGCTCGGCTTCATCGCCCAGGAAGGCCTCGCCTGGCTGCTGAGAGACTTGATCCGCGGGGACCTGCCGCCGCCTGCGCCAGGATCCGCGTATCTCGGGCTGCTCACGGCGGTCTCGGTACTCACGGGTTTCGCGCTACCCCCGCTGCTGCAGCTCGGCGACGTTCCGCCCCTGCGCGTCCTTCGCCGCAACATTGACCCACCGCCGCTCGCATACACGATCACGTACGGCCTGGCGATCGCGGCGATTCTCCTCATGATGCTGTGGCTCATCCGGGATCTCGGGCTCGTGTTCGGCGTCGCAGCGGGTATGGCGGGGACGCTCGCGGTACTGATGGGCGCGGGCTGGCTTCTCGTGCGGCTGCTGTCGCGTTTGCGCGGAGGTGTGGGAGTGGCCTGGCGCTACGGCCTGGCGAATATCGCGCGCCGCGGCCGCGAAAGCATCGTGCAAATCGTCGCCTTTGGCCTCGGCCTGATGGTGCTGCTGCTGCTCGCGGTCGTGCGCACGGACCTGCTGGAGGATTGGAAGGCGAGCTTGCCCGACAATATTCCCAATCATTTCCTGATCAACATACGTCCCGATGAACGCCAGGCCGTGCAGCAGTTCTTCGTGACGCGCGGTGTTGAGGAGCCGAAGCTGTTCCCGATGATCCGGGCCCGCCTCACCGCCATCAACGCAAAGTCCACCAACGAGCTGTCGCTCGAAACCGGGCGCGCGCAGAACTTCGCCGAGCGCGAGCAGAACCTCAGCTGGGCCAGCGAGCCACAAACCGACAACAAGATCGTGGCGGGCAAATGGTGGACTGCTGCCGATGCGGGCAAGCCCTGGATTTCGGTCGCCACCGACTTTCAGGAGGAGCTGGCACTGAAGCTCGGCGACCGGCTCACGTTCGACATCGCCGGAGAGACCCTCGAGGTCGAGATCAGGAATTTCCGCGAGGTGCAGTGGGACAGCTTCCAGCCCAATTTCTTCCTGGTCTTTCCGCCCGGTCTCCTCGATCAGGCCGCGGGCACGTACATGACGAGCGTGTTTCTGAACGGCGAACAGCGCCGCTCCCTCGTCGAGCTGGTGCGGCAGTTTCCCAGCGTGTCGATTTTCGATCTCGACGCGCTGCTGCAACAGGTGCGCGACGTCATGGACAAGGCGTCGCTGGCGGTCCAGTACGTCTTTCTGTTCACGATGTTTGCGGGACTTACAGTCCTGCTCGCGGCTATCCAGGCAACGCGTGATGAGCGCCGCTACGAGAGCGCCATATTGCGCACCCTCGGTGCAACGCGCCGCACGGTGTTGCAGGGGGTAGCCGCGGAATTCGTCGCTCTCGGCGTGCTTTCGGGTGTGCTCGGGGCGCTCGGCGCAACGGTCGCCGGCTATTTCATGGCGACGCGCCTTTTCAACCTCGAATATTCGCTCGACCTGTGGGTGTGGAGCGTGGGGCTGGTCTTTGGCGTGCTGGTCGTCGGCGTAAGCGGCACACTCGCGACGCGCTCAGTCGTCAACCACCCGCCCATCGCTACTCTGCGCCAGAACTAGCTCGGCTCGGTTGTCCGCGTCGTGCGGCCCGTGTGATCAGCAAGGACAGGTCGTCGACAAAGAGTCCGGTTCGATCTGCCAGCCGTTGGATGGCCGCCAATCGCCGAGCTCGCGCAGGCGCCGGATGCGCTTGGCTTCCAACGCTTCAATCTCTTCCTGCGACACGGTCTTCGCCGACGGTGGCAGGACGAGGACGTCCCGACCCGTGCTTACCCTCGAATGACGTTGTCCGTTCATGGTTTCCTCCTGAACCTGCAGCGCTATTTGGTGCGAAGCAGAGCATCCGCACCACCGTCCTCGGCGGGTGCCTTCTACCCCTAAAGGTCAGGGTCGAGGGTGACGCCCAAGTCAATCCGCGCGCCAGCCACTCTGGCGCGGGCTGTTTGGGCTCCTCCGCATGCAGAACGCCTCAGCTAACTAATACGCACGAAATCCGGGAAAGTTTCGTGGTGCCGCCAGAAAAAGTAGTTTTTCCAGCGTCGGGGCGCGCAATGGCGTGCTATTGCACGACGCGTACGTTGAACCAGCCCACGGCCACGGGGGAGCCGCGGCCCGGCAGCCCTTCGATCGTCACCTTGTAGTCGCCCGGCCGGAGCGCGGAGCTGTTGAAGAACAATCGCAGGTTGCCGTTCGAGTCGCGCAGCAGGTTGTGGATCGTGCCGGCACGAGCCTGGTCTTTCTTCTCGATGGTCAGCCGAAATGCATTCTGACGCATGGCGGAGACGTTGAGCACGAGCTCTACGAGTTCGGACGTCTCCTTGAGCTGCAGCGTCAATGCCATTCGATTCGTCGGTACGCGACTCGGTGTCAGCTTGATGGTGCGCGTGCGGGTCGGGGCCTGCAGCGAACCGCTTTCGACACGCTGTTCAAGCACCGTGACCTTGTCGCCACGCTCGGCGAACTTGATGCCGAGTACCCACAGGCAGATCAGCAGGATGGCGCTGAGGGCGGCGAGGCCGACGGTGACTTCGATGCGGCGCCACCACTGCTCTCGCGGTTGTACTTGCTCCTCCGGTCCCGGAGGTGCCGGGGGCCGCCCGCTCGCCTCGAGCAAACGCAGGCCCGCATTGAGTCGCTCGGGAAGCTCTATCTCATCGAGGAGTTCGGGGTTGTCGCGGCAGAAACGTTCGAACTCCTGGACGGCCTGGAAAGGCAGCTTCCCCGCCAGGTAACGCTCGACGACCTGATGCTTCTCGATGAACGCGCGATCCATCAGCACCTCCCTGAGTGCCGGTCCGGGCAATGTCGCATGTACTTCCGCTGAACACCTCGCGAGAACCACTGTGCGCGCGCTGGTCCTCAAGCCGCCGGCATTTGCTCATACTTTTCCGGAGGATTCCAGTATCTTGCGCTAACCCCGCGGGCCGCGCAGTGCGTTCAATTCTCGGGGCACAATTTCCTGGAGGAACCCATGTTGCGGACGCCGAGACGCGTGAGCAGATCCCCGGATCGACTCACGGTTGCAGTGGTGAGTTGCCTGATGTCGCTGGCGATCGGTGCCAATGCCGCCGCTGCCGAGCGCGACGATACCTCGATCACGATTTATAGCTCGGCCCAACCAGGCGCCGTGCCACCGGAGCTCTACCGTCCCATCCAGGGAATGGGAATGCCAAACGGTCTGGGCGTGCCCGGGTATGCGCTCGTGCGCCATGAACGCCCCGTCAGTCTCAACAATGGTCGCAGCACCGTGCGGTTCACGGATGTCGCGGCGCTCATCGATCCGACGACGGTGCAGTTCACCTCGCTCACCGACGCGGAAAATACGCGCGTGCTCGAGCAGAATTTCCAATTCGACCTGGTCAGCACCCAGAAACTATTGCTCAAGTTCATCGACAAGCCGATCACGCTCGAGCGCATCGTCGGTGACGACATCAAGACGCTGTCTGGCACGCTCTTGAGCGCCGCAGACGGACTGGTGCTGCGCGGTGCAGACGGCCAGATCTACGCGGCGCGCGACTACAGCAACATCCGCTTTCCGGAGCTGCCGGGCGGGCTCATCACTCGACCCACGCTCGAATGGGACATCAGCGCGAAACGCGCTGGCGAGCATCGCACGCGGGTTGCCTACCAGACGAGCGGTGTGACGTGGTGGTCGGACTACAACCTCATCTTCAGCGAAGGCAGCGATGCGAACTCGGGCCTCCTCGACGTGGGTGCGTGGGTGAGCATCATCAATCAGTCCGGCGCAAGCTATCCGAACGCGCGGCTCAAGTTGATTGCTGGCGATGTCCATCGCGCGCCACCGCCGGCCTCGCCCATGCTGCAGAAACGCGCCATGGAGGCGATGGCCGCGGCTGACTCCGTTGCCGGCTTCGACGAGAAGTCCTTCTTCGAATTCCATCTCTACACGCTCGGCCGCCGCACCACGTTGCCCGACAATTCGACCAAGCAGATCGAGCTGTTCGACGCGGCGCGGCGCGTGCCTACGCGCAAGACGCTCGTGTACTACGGACAGGGACCGATCGGCTACTGGCATTCCGACCCCGTGATCGATCGCAACTACGGCGACCAGTCCAATCACAAGGTCGACGTGTACCTCGAGTTCAAGAACGAAGAAAAGGTGGGCCTGGGAATTCCCGCTGCCCGCGGGGCGCATTCGGGTTGCACAGCTCGACAAGGCCGATGGCAGCCTCGAGTTCATCGGCGAGGACGTCATCGATCACACGCCGAAGGATGAGACGGTCCTGGTGAAGCTCGGCTCCGCATTCGACGTGGTTGGCGAGCGGCGCCAGGTCGACTTCAGCATCGACACCAAGGCGCGCTGGATGGAAGAAGAGGTCGAAGTGAAGGTGCGCAACCACAAGACCGAGCCGGTGGAGGTCATCGTGAAGGAGAACCTCTATCGGTGGAGCAAGTGGCAGATCAAGACCAGTACGCATCGCTATGACAAGGAGGATGCCCGCACGATCCACATCCCCGTGACAGTGGCGAAGGATGGCGAAACCGTGGTGCGGTACCGGGTTCGCTATACGTGGTGAGTCGGCCGTATACATGGCTAAAGACAGGTCGTGGAACTCACTGGCGCCACGAGTCTCGAACGCCTCGCCGGGTATGATCTCGATCAAGGCGCGCGTCACGCCGCTGCAGTCTTGCAGCACTTCTCGGGCGCCGATTCCCGTGACAGGAGAAAGCCATGAGGACTTCCATCCCCGTTATTGCTGCTGCAATGCTCGCGGTATGCAGCCTGGTGCTGGCGGACGAAGATAAGGCCGCCGAGATCGCAGCAGAGGCCAGCAAGACCGGCGAAGCGAAAGGCGGCGACTGCTTGTTCGCCCGCACCATCAATGGCTGGGAGTCGATCGACAACGAGACCATGATCATCTGGGCGACGCGCCGCGACCCGTATCTGGTCAAGCTGTGGACGCCGGTCTTCGGTCTCAAGTCGGAATTCAGCGTCGGTATCCAGGACGGCGACAACGACGGACGGTTCTGCGACTACGGCCGCGACGCGGTCGTCGTGCAAGAGCCGGGCGGACCGGAACGCTACCGCGTTCGCAGCGTGCAGCGCATCGCGGAGGCAGACGCGCAGGCACTGATCGAAAGTCGCAAGCAGAAGGGAAAAAAGACGGCGGAGCCCGCGGTTACGATGCCCGAGCCATCCGACGTCAAGTCGGACAAGCCGAAATAAGGCCGGTCAGAACCGGAATGTGACGCCGGCCAGCGCCTCGAGCTGCCACACCACGCTTCCCGATACGCGGAACAGGCACGCCGCTCCGCCACTGCTCACGCAGAACACCTGGGCGTCCGAGTCGAACACGGTGAAGTAGGCGCGGCCCTCGACCCGGGCGGCCCAATGCTCGTTGAAGAACCACTTCACGCCGCCTCCCATGGTGAGGGAGAAGCGCGTCTCCGAGTCGAAGTCGCCATCCGGGCTGAAACGCGTCGCACCGATCGTGCCGACCGCGTAGGGCGTGTAGTTATCCTGCGTGAACTCCGCGACGCCACCGATCTGGAAATACTCGACATCGACGTCGAGACTCGTGTCCTCGATGCTGGTGGATTGCCGGCTATAGAAAACCTCCACCATCTTGTCGGGTGCGTATTCGACGTCGACCGCGAGGCCGAATGCGCCGGCCGGATCCAGATCGACGTCCTGGTCCGTGGTCTCTTCGTGGAACTCGCCGCCGAACCGGTAGCCGAGCAGCGGCGAGATCTCGACTTCGACGGCGCCGGCGAGGCCGGGACTGAGAAAGCCCGCGGCCACTAGTATTGCGACGATCCGTCCGCGCGCTTCGACTCTCATGCCGACTCCTTGTAAGGCTCCCGCCCGCGGGCGGTAAACTGACTTCTGTAAGCTGGTCGTACAACCGTTTGGCGGTCCAGATTCTTCGACCGCTGATCGTAGGATACCGGCCCACGCCCAAGGGGAAGGAGTTTGCCATGTTTTCGCGTTCCAATACCCGCGCGCTCGTTGCGACTCTGGCGGTCGCCATGTGCTCGTGCGCCAGCGAACCGCCCGCAACAGAGGCGCTGACGGCCTCGCCGCCGCCCAAGCTGCAGGCACCCCTGTTCAGCGATCTTGGCAGCTACAGCGTGCCGATTACGACCCGCGAGCCGATGGCCCAACGCTTCTTCGATCAGGGCCTGACGCTGACATTCGGCTTCAATCACGCCGAGGCCATCCGTTCATTCCGCGAAGCCGCGCGTCTCGATCCCACGTGCGCCATGTGCTACTGGGGTATCGCATTTGCGCTCGGTCCGAATATCAACATGCCGATGGTCGATGAGGCGGTCCCCGGCGCCTATGAGGCCTCGCAGAAGGCGCTGCGACTCGCTGGTCCGAACACGCCACGCGAACAGGCGTTCATCCGCGCGCTCGCCAATCGGTACGTGCCGCCACCTGTCAAGGACCGCTCGGCACTCGATCGCGCGTTCTCCGACGCGATGCGCGAGGTGGTGCGCCAATTCCCGGACGATGCGGAAGCGCAGACGTTTCTTGCCGAGTCGCTCATGGACCTCTCCCCCTGGGACTACTGGATGGCGAATGGCGAGCCGAAACCCGCGACCCGCGAAATGCTCACGGTGCTCGAGCGCGTGCTCGCGGCAAAACCGAATCACCCGGGCGCCAATCACCTCTACATCCACGTCGTGGAGGCATCCTCGAGTCCGCAGCGCGCCGAGGCTGCGGCCGACCGGCTCGGCCCGCTGGCCCCGGGTGCCGGGCACCTGGTGCACATGCCCTCACATGTCTATATCCGGGTCGGCCGCTATCACGATGCAGCGGTCGCCAACATCAAGGCGGGTGAGGCGGACACTTCCTACATTGCTCAGTGCCAGGCGCAGGGCGTGTATCCATTGCTCTACCATCCGCACAACTGGCATTTCCTGTGGGCATCGGCCACGTTCGCCGGCCAGAAGCAGTGGGCGGAGCGCGGCGCTCTGCGTACGCGCGAGCTGATGGGAACGCATCGACACGACGACCCCATGTTCGGGCCGTACATCCAGCACTTCTGGCTCACGCCGCTCTATCACCAGGTGAGGTTCGGTGAATGGGACCAGATACTCGCCGCGAGTGAGCCGGAGAATCTGCCGTATCCACGCGCCATCTGGCACTACGCGCGCGGCATGGCCTACGCGGGCAAGGGAGACTTGACCGCGGCGCGCAAGGAGCTCGCGGCCATGCAGCCTCATGTGGACGATCCCGCACTACCCGGGGTGATGGTCTCGGTGCGCAACAACGCGCAGCAGCTCGCCGCCATCGCGCGGCTCGTGCTCACCGGCACCATCGACGCTCGTGACAAGAAATACGAGCGTGCGATGGCGAGCCTCACCGACGCAGTGAAGCGCGAGGATGCGTTGGGCTACAACGAACCCGAGGATTGGCACTATCCGGTGCGCCAGATTCTCGGCACGGTGCAGCTCGCTGCCGGCGAGGCTGACGATGCGGAGCGCAGTTATCGCGACGAGCTCACGCGACACCGCGAGAACGGCTGGTCGCTCTTCGGGCTGCAGCAGAGCCTCGTTGCCCAGGATCGAACAGTGGAGGCCGCCGCTGTAGGACAACGCCTGACAACGGCGTGGGCGCATGCCGACATTCAGTTGACCGCGCCGATCATCTACTGATTTTTCCCCGCTCGTCGCTCGCCCGCGACACGCAAGCTCTTCTGAGCCTTGCAAGCCGGTGCTATCGTCATCGTGCAGAACAACAAAGGTATCGAGGCGGTAACCGGTCGCCTTGCGCGACCGCTACGATGAAGGGCAGTGACGTGAACAGGATGCTGACGCTCATCGCGTTCATGAGCTGGGGCGCGGCGGCGCTAGCCGAGCCGACGCTTGTAATGAAGCCGGTGACGAGTTTCGGCTATCTCGACATCGACAAGGACGCACGCGTGTCGCCTGCCGAAGCCAAGGCGGACTGGGCAGTGACGACGGCATTCGACGCCGCGGATACCAACAAGGATGGTTTCCTCGACAAGTCGGAGTTCGCGACGCTCAGCCGGGGCTGAGGGCCCAATCGGTCAACGCGTGATCTCAAAGGTGACGCCAAACGCTCCCCACGTCGCGACAGCTGCACCGTCTCGTTGCGCGGGGTCGAAGTGCCAGTTACGCCGCACATGCTCGAGCGCAGCCGCGTCGAGGCGCTCATAGCCGCTGCTCTCGAGCAGCTGCACGTCGCCGACCCGGCCGTCAGCGAGCACGTGGACGTTGACGACCACTCGTCCTTCTTCGCCGAGGCGCCGGGAAACGGGTGGGTACGCAGGTATGATGGTTGAGCGCTTGCGGTCGAGTCGCGGCGGCTCGAGTACAGGCGCACCAGCCGGCGCAGGCGCAACGGCGGGTGCGGGCAACGGCAGGGAAATAGCGGCCCTGTTCTCAGCCGGCAGATCGATGAGGATCTCGGGCACCGGCAGGGTGTCGACTCTCACGGGCTGCACGCGGGGCGCGGGCGGCGGCGGTTCGGTCGGTTCGATCTGCGGCTCGTCGATGAGTTGTGCCTGCAGTGGTCCGATGTCGAACGCCACCCAGGAATGAGTCAGTCCGTTATTGAGGACGTAGAGCAACGCAACATGCAGGGCCAGCACGCAGACCGCACTGGTGAAACGGCGACCGTCAAGCGCGAAGTGTGCGTGGCTCATGGTTTCCCCGCGATGCCGTGTACGGAGGCAGGGGCTCAGCGTAGGCTTGCATGCACGTGAGATGCATTCAGACCTCCTGAGGTTGCATTAACGAAGATTGAAGCCCCAGCGGTTTCGATCGAGGAGACGAAAGGATGATCGGCAGGATTCTCGCTCTGTGCGCCGGTGTGTTGTTGACCGGAGTGTGCGTTGCGGCGGAGCCGCGCGGACCGGCATCGTTCGAGTCACTCGACGTCGACAAGGACGGCGTGGTCACGGTCATCGAATCGAAGGCCGACAAGAACGTCGCGGCGCGCTTCTCGACGGCTGACAAGAATCAGGACGGCTATCTGAGCAAGGCTGAGTTCGACGCGATGCCGAAATCGTAGGCCCGCTGCGGCGGGAGGCGGAAGCAAGCGCCCGAACTCCGCCCTGCAGGCAATGTCGGACCCGGTGCCGAGGGCGCCCCGAGCGCTGTCGGTCCAGGGATCCTTAGGGGCCAAGAGGGTCATGGTGACCGCAGTACCCGTACCGCGCACTCGCTGGGCATTGTTTCTCGATGTCGATGGAACGCTGCTCGAGCTCGCTCCCACTCCCGACTCGGTGCAGGTGCCAGAGCGCCTCACCTCGTTGCTCGCGAGCCTCGCCGAGGCCGCCGGTGGTGCGCTCGCATTGGTGAGCGGCCGGCCCATCGCGCAACTCGATCGGTGGTTTGCACCGCTAAAGCTGTCCTGCGCGGGCCTGCATGGGTTGGAACGACGCGATGCCGAAGGCGTGATACATCGCCCGCCGCATGACGCGGACGCACTGCAACGCGCGCGTGCGTTTCTCCTGACGACGGTCCGGGCAAACGCCGGGCTCGTGCTCGAGGACAAGCAAATGACGCTCGCGCTGCACTACCGGCTGGCGCCGGAGCTCGAGGGAGCCGCGCGCGCCGCGACGACACGTGCGCTGGAACTCGCCGGCGAGGGGTTCTGTGTGCTCGAGGGGAAGATGGTGCTCGAGCTCAAGCCGGACGGCTTCTCGAAACCGCTCGCGATAGCGGCGTTTCTCGCTGAGCAACCATTCGAGGGGCGCACGCCGCTCTTTCTCGGTGACGACCATACCGATGAAGCGGGCTTTACCTACGTGGAGGGTGTCGGCGGCATCGGCGTGCACGTCGGCAACGCGAAGACGCGCGCACGCTGGCGGTTGCCCAACGTGACCGCCGTCCATGAGTGGCTGGGTGCGTTGCTGCTCGCACCGGTTGGGCCGCGGAGCGCGGCGCATTGAGCGAGCCCAACCTCAATCTCGCGGTCGCGGGCAATTGCCAGGTTTCCGCGCTCATCGACGAAGGTGGGCGAGTGGTGTGGATGTGCCTGCCACGGCACGACGGCGATCCGACGTTCTGCTCGCTGCTTGGCGGCAACAGCGACGAGGGCTACGCCGACGTGCAGTTGGTGAATGTCGCGCAGAGCACGCAGGCATACCGCCGCAACACGGCCATCATAGAGACGGTATTGCGTGATTCCACGGGCGGTGCCCTGCGCATCATCGACTTCTGTCCGCGGTATCGGCGCTTCGCCCGCATGTACCGACCCATGTCCCTGATCCGGATCATCGAGCCCATTGCCGGTCGGCCGGTCGTGCGCCTGCGCGTGCGGCCGCGTTACGGCTATGGCGCGAGCCAGCCGCCGGTCACGGTGGGCAGCAACCATATTCGTTATCAGACCCCCGCTGTCACGCTGCGCCTGACGACCGACGCGTCGCTGACGACGCTGCTCGAGGAACGGCCGTTTGCGCTGACGTCGTCGATTGCCATGGTGATGGGGCCGGACGAGACCTTGACCCAAGCGCCCGGCGCATTCGCACTCGCCGAGCTCGAGTCCACGCAACGCTATTGGCTCGACTGGGCACGTGGCCTGGCGGTGCCGTTCGAGTGGCAGGAGGCGGTCATCCGCGCCGCCATTACGCTGAAGCTTTGCACCTTCGAGGACACGGGTGCCGTGATCGCCGCGATCACCACCTCCATCCCCGAGTCGGCCAGCAGCGGGCGCAACTGGGACTATCGCTATTGTTGGCTGCGCGACAGTTACTTCACGGTGCAGGCGCTGAATCGCCTGGGTGCGACGCGCACCATGGAAGCGTACCTGCACTACATCATGAACATTATCGAGTCTGCGCAGCAGGGCGCACTGCAGCCGTTGTACGGCATCTCGGGTGAAACGCAGCTCGCGGAACGCATCGTCGAGTCGCTCCCCGGCTATCGCTCGATGGGACCGGTACGCGTCGGCAACCAGGCATTCGAGCAGGCGCAGCACGATGTCTATGGCGCCGTGATCCTCGCCGCGACGCAGGCGTTCTACGACCAGCGGCTCGAGCATCCGGGCGATCACGCGCTCTTCGAACGGCTGGAAGAACTGGGCGAGCGCGCGGCGACGCTCTACGACAAGCCCGACTCCGGCCTGTGGGAGTATCGCGGGCGCACGCGTGTGCACACCTTCTCGAGCGTGATGTGCTGGGCCGGTTGCGACCGGCTGGCACGCATTGCTCACACCGTGGGTCTCGCCGATCGGGCAACTTTCTGGCGCGCGCGGGCGGATGCGATGCACCAGCGCATCTCGAAGCTGGCGTGGGACCCGCAGCAGCGCAGCTTCACCGAGAGCTTCGAGCGGCCCGAGCTCGACGCGAGCTTGCTGCTGCTGCAGGAGCTCGGGTTCCTGGGCGCGGACGACCCGCGTTTCCTGTCGACGGTGCAGGCGGTCGAAAAATCGCTGCGGCGCGAGCATTGCCTGTTGCGCTACCACGGCGCCGATGACTTTGGCCCGCCCGAGAATGCGTTCAACTTCTGCAGCTTCTGGTTCATCAACGCGCTCGCCGTTACCGGGCGTCGCGACGAAGCTCGCGATCTGTTCGAGCGCATGCTGGCCCGGCGCACACCGCAGGGCCTGTTGTCGGAGGATCTCGACCCGCGGACGGGCGAGCTGTGGGGGAATTATCCGCAGACGTACAGCCTCGTCGGCATCGTCAACGCGGCGATGCGCCTCAGCCGTCCCTGGGAGGATGCGTTGTGACGCGCCTGGTGTGCGTGTCGAATCGCGTCGCGGTGCCGCGCCGTGGCGGCGCGCCGGGAGGACTGGCGGTCGGTGTCCTCGGCGCGCTGCGGCAGACCGGTGGCATGTGGTTCGGCTGGGGTGGCGAGCTCGTCGAGGATGAGCCCGGCGAACCTGAATTGCTGACCCGCGACAACATCACCTATGCAACCGTCGATGTGCAACGGCGTGACTTCGACCGGTACTACAACGGCTACGCCAATTCGACTTTGTGGCCCGTCTGTCACTACTTGCTGCGCAGCTTCCGCTACAGCGAGGAGCAGCACGAGGCGTACGAGCGCGTCAATCGGCAAATGGCCCAGCGCCTGTTGCCGCTCCTGCAGAGCGAAGATCTCGTCTGGGTTCACGACTATCACCTGATACCGCTCGCGGAGCGCCTGCGCGAGCTGGGTGCGACGCAACCGGTCGGCTTCTTCCTGCACATCCCGTTCCCGCACATCGAGATGCTGCGGATCCTGCCGACCTATGCGGAGCTGCTGCGCGAGCTCGTGGCGTACGACGTGGTGGGATTCCAGACCGAAAGCGATCTGCGCGCATTCCTGTCCGGCGTCGAGTACGTCTGGGGCCGCGACGTGATCGGTGCGGATGGGCGGATCACGATCGGATCACGCTCGCTCGCGGTCGGCGTCTTCCCGATCGGGGTCGATGTGGCGTCGATCGAGACTCAAGCCGCGGAGGCTAGCCAGAGCGAGGCGGTGAGCCGCATGACTGCGAGCCTGCAGGGCCGCAAGCTCATGATCGGCGTGGATCGCCTCGACTACAGCAAGGGACTGATAGAGCGCTTTGCGGCGTACCAGAGTTTCCTCGAGTCCTACCCGGAGAATCTCGGCAAGATCACCTTCATGCAGATCGCGCCGCTGAGCCGCACTGACGTGCGCGCCTACGCGGAGATCCGCCAGACGCTCGAGCAGTCGGCGGGCCGCATCAACGGCCGGTTCGCGGATGCGGACTGGACGCCGATCCGCTATCTCAACCGCAATATTCCGCACAACGCGCTGATGGGCTACCTGCGCGCCGCCCAGGTGGCGCTGGTCACACCGGCGCGCGACGGGATGAACCTGGTCGCCAAGGAATTCGTCGCGGCGCAGGATCCCGTAGACCCTGGCGTATTGATCCTTTCGCCGCTCGCGGGCGCTGCCCGCGAGCTCACCGGTGCGATCCAGGCGAACCCCTACGACACCAAGGGCCTGGGGCATGCAATTCAGGCCGCGCTCGCCATGCCGCTCGCCGAACGTCGCGAGCGCCATGCCTCGATGCTCGAAGTGGTCCGTCGCAACGATGTGCGGGCCTGGCATCAACGTTTCGTCGCCGCGCTGAAGGATGTGGCCGCGCCGTCAACTGAACATTGGAAAGACCACCCCCGCCAGAAGGCCGCGCCGCTCCGCTAGGGTCATTCGCCGCCAGTCGTGCTTGCTGGAATCGCCGGCGCGAAACTCACGTTCGGTCAGGATGAGGGGCGCCGCCATCGCATGGCTGATGCGGCGTGGGAGCCTCCGCGTGCGTCCGCGCTCGAGCAGGTCCACCACTGCGGCAACCACCGCGCTGTTGTGCGGCAGCTCGCTGTGCTCGTCGCGCACGAAGTACGCATCGATCCCCTCGAGCAGCGCAAACTCGGTCGGAACCGTGCCATCGCCCGCGTTGGTGACGCGATACAGGAACTCGCCATCGCGTTCGAGCAGTCCGGTGATCGTCGGCTGATCGATCCCGGCGATCAGCGTGCAGCGCTCGTCGGCATCGGCGAACTGTTTGCGCATGCCGAGCGCCTGCTGGAGCAACGCGCGGCGCGGGGCACGGACGTCGCGTGGCCAGACGCCGACGTCGTACAGATCCACGGAATCGAGTCGCTCGGCGGCGGGCAGCAGCTGATAGAGACCGGGGAAAGTGGCGAACACACGCTGCGCGTGCGTTTCCGCGTCGTGCAGATGATCGAGCTGTGCGATGCGCCGCACCGGTGGATATGCACCGCGGAGCGCAAGCACGGGCGCATAGGAACCGTAGTTGGGCGTCGCCAGCATCAACAGCCTGGTGATGCGCCGCCGGCGATCCGCCTTCATCGCCGCACGCGCGACCAGTCCGCCCATGCTATGCGCGATCAAGGCGACCGATGTGGCGCGCTCTCGCTTCAGGCGGGCGAGCAGCTGGCGACCGAGGACGTCGATGCTCAGCCGCCAGTCGAAGGCGTGAAAGTCGACGCGGTATCCAGCGATCTCGAGCGCGAGCTTGAGCTTGAGGTACTTGAACAGCTGCACGCCGAGCGGCTGCATACGCCGTCGCGCCGGCAACGCCAGGTCGGCGAGGCGGCCCCGTTCGATGGTGAGTGGGTCGATCCAGATGACCTGTTCGGGCGCACGACCGCGGGCCGGCACGCCGAGTCGCGAGCCCATGATTCCGGGCAAGAGGTAGGCGCGCTTTCCCGAGACCGGGCGCGCCTTCGAAGCCCGCAGCGCCAATGACCGGAGCTCGCGATAAAGACCCGCTCCCAGGTAGGCGATCAGCTGCCGGCGATGGGTGCCTGCGATCAGGCGCGCCCGCAGCTCGTCTTCGGGCAGGTTGAAATCCTCGACGCGATGTCGAGACGAGCGGGGCAGGATCGGTATGGCTCACGGTCTTAGGGGTTTTCCCTACTTTACAGAACTTTGACTTTTACACTTCTCCAACCTGCGCGTTTCTTTGGCGTCAATGTGACGGCTGTCTTCTCTAATCTCGACAGGATCGCTAATCTCTTGGTTACCTATAACAACTATTAAGCTTTTTTCCCCGTCGCATGCCGCACACCCCTGCGTGGTATCCGGGCAAACCCGATGCGTCGATCGAGGACGATGCCGACACTCTCGAGTTGCTGGCACTCGATCCCTCCAAGGCTGTGACAACGGTCACCAGCCTGACGTGCCCATCGTGCGGGTTTCGCAAGGACGAGCAGATGCCTGAAGACCAGTGCGTGTATTTCTACACGTGCACTGGCTGCAACAAGGTCCTCAAGCCGATCTTCGGAGATTGCTGCGTGTTCTGTTCATACGGGACGGTGATCTGCCCGAGCGAGCAGAAGCGCGCGCTGAAGGAGGCCAGTGCCTCGCTCCGGCGTTTCATCGACGATGACGCCGGGCCCGAAGGCGAACCGTCCAAGTAACCGCGGCGCCCACGAGCGCGCCTAGCGCCGCACATTCGCGATCGTGTCGCACACTGCCTGGATCGCGGGCATGCGAGTGCTGCTGCGCCGCCAGACCGCCCCGATCTGTCGCTTGGGCACCGGTTTGGCAAACGGACGCACCACCAGGCTGCGCGCATCGCCGTACGGCCCATGCAACGCCATCTCCGGTAGCAACGTGATGCCGTGTCCCGCGGCGACCATCTGACGCAACGTCTCGAGGCTGGTGGCGCGATAGTCGCCCGATTCCTGCACGTGCACGCGTGCGCATACTTCGAGCGCCTGGTCGCGCAGGCAATGACCGTCTTCGAGCAGCAGCAACGTCTGGCCGTCGAGATCGGCCGGCTTCAGGGCCTTGTGTCCCGCCAGCGGATTGTCGGGATTGCAGAGCGACAGAAAACGGCTCATCGAAAAGCACGCGCGACTCGAGACCGGCGAGTTCCACCGGCAACGCGAGTATTCCCAGGTCGATCGCCCCGGCCTGCAGGCGTTCGAGCAGCACGGCCGTCTGATGCTCGAACAACAGCAGCTTGAGACGCGGCAACGCCTTGCGTAGACGTGGCGCCACGCGCGGCAGCAGATACGGACCGATGGTGGGGATGAACGCGACCTGCGCAGCGTCCCGGAGAGGGGATCGCTCGAGTGCCGGGCCATGGAAACGATTTCGTCGCTGTCCTGCAGGATGCGCCGCGCCCTGGCGACCACTTTCTCACCCGCTTCGGTCAGCGACACACGTCGCGGCTGCCGCTCGATGAGACGCACGCCCAGGTAGTCCTCGAGCTTGCGCAGCTGCGCGCTCAGCGTTGGCTGGCTGACGAAGGACTTGCGCGCCGCGCGGCCGAAATGCCGCTCGTCCGCTACCGCCACGAGATACCGCAGGTCCTTGAGCTTGAGATCTGCCATGGCGATCCAATATACGCCATCTATCGAAAGTATCGAAACAATTGATTGGATGAGTTGATGCCCGGCTGGCATCCTGCGCGGCGTCCACGATTGAGGCCTGCGGGCCGACAGGAGTTGATCATGCTGGGTATTGGACAGAAGTTTCCGGAGTATTCGCTGACGGGCGTCGTTTCGAACGACCTGGCGAGCGCCTTCAAGCCGCTCACGTCCGCGAGTTTCAAGGGCAAGTGGCGGGTCGTGTTCTTCTGGCCGAAGGACTTTACTTTCGTGTGCCCGACCGAGATCGCAGGGTTCGGCAGGCTCAACAAGGAATTCGCGGCGCGCGACGCACAGGTGTTGGGCGTGAGCACCGACTCCGAGTTCGTGCACCTCGCCTGGCGGCGCGACAAGGAGGAACTGCGCGCGTTGCCGTTCCCGATGCTCTCCGACATCAAGCGCGAGCTCTCCACCGCGCTCGGGCATCCTCGATCCGGAGGCCGGCGTGGCCCAGCGGGCGACCTACATCGTCGACCCCGAGGGCGTGATCCGCTTCGTGTACGTCACCGATCTCAACGTCGGACGCAGCCCCGAAGAGGTGTTGCGGGTGCTCGACGGCTTGCAGACGGATGAGCTCTGCCCCTGCAACTGGCAGAAGGGCGAGGACACACTGAAGGCGGCCTGAGCCCGCGTTCTTTCGGCTCGCGCCCGTTCGATCGTTCCGCCTCCCCCGCGGGCGATCGTGCGGGCCGCGCGCCGACCCACTGGAGTACGCCATGACCCTCGACACGTTGAAGGATTCGATTCCCGATTACGCACGCGATCTGAAGCTCAATCTCGGCAGCGTGCTCACGGTGCAGGGCTCTCCCGGCCTCACCGAGACCCAGGTCTGGGCAGTGGCGCTGGCGACGGCGATCGCCGCGCGCAATGTCGAGTTCGCCCGCGGCATCGAAACGCTGGCGCACGAGAAACTCGACAGCGCGCACCTCAATGCCGCGCGCGCCGCGGCCGCCATCATGGGCATGAACAACGTCTACTACCGCTTCCTGCACCTGGTGGAGGATCGCGAGTACCAGACGTTGCCGGCACGCCTGCGCATGAACGTCATCGGCAATCCCGGTATCGCGCAGGACGATTTCGAGCTGCTGTCGCTCGCAGTCTCGGCCGTGAACGGCTGTGGGCTGTGCATCACCGCGCACGAGCGGAAGCTGCGCGAGCACGGCGTCGAGCCGTGAGGCAATCCAGAGCGCGGTGCGCATCGCTTCGACGATTCACGCGGTTGCGGGCACGCTCGAGTTTGCACGGGCCGCCTGAAACGACGAGTGACGTCTGCATTCTGCGACAGGTCCTTGGGCACGAGTTTGCGTGCCGGGTGGCTTGGCTATACTCGGGGCATGCCCGGTTCCAGCAAACGCCTTTCGTCGGGCGCTGTGGTTGTGCGCCCGACGCCGGATGGGCCGCGCTTCCTGCTACTGCGCGCATTCAATCATTGGGACTTTCCAAAGGGCCTGGTCGAGAACGGCGAAGATCCGATCGCCGCCGCGCTGCGTGAGGTCCGCGAAGAGACCACGCTCAGCGACCTGACCTTCCCGTGGGGCGACGTGCACGCGGAAACCGGACCCTACAGCCGCGGCAAGGTCGCGCGTTACTACCTGGCGCAGACCATGACGGAGTCGATCAGCCTGCCGGTAAATCCCGACATCGGTCGCCCGGAGCACAGCGAGTATCGCTGGGTGGACTACACCACGGCGATGCGCCTCTGCTCCGCACGTGTTCACCCCGTGCTCCAGTGGGCGGCCGGTGTGCTGCGCATGTTCGACGCAGCATCCTCCTGAGATACCAACTGCGCCTCGTCCGCGGTAGCCTTGCGCGCTTGCGCGGCAAGGGGGACGACTGCATGTACAGAATCGTCTGGGAATATGACGCAGCACCCGAGCGGGTGAGCGAGTTCGAGCGCGTCTATGGCGCGTCGGGCAAGTGGGTGGACTTCTTCCGCAAGAGCGAAGACTACGTGAGCACGGAGCTCTTCCGCAGCCTCGACTCGCCGACGAGATTCATGACCCTCGACTCGTGGCGCACGCGCGCCGGATACGAGGCCTTCCGCAAGGCGAACGCCGAGGAGTACGCCCGGATCGATGAGCAATGCACACGCCTGACGGCGCATGAGCGCATCCTGGGAATGGTGGACGACGGCAAGTAAGCCGGACCGCCGGCTCAGACGACGCGCCCGCGACGGCCGCCGCGCAGAAAATCCTCGATATTGGCCGCCATTTCATCCAGCGCCCGCTGGCGCGATTCCCGCGCCGCCCACGCGGTGTGCGGGGTGAGAATCAGATTGGGAATATCCGCCGCGAGCAGGGGACTGCCATCGCGTGGCGGTTCCTGCGGCAGCACGTCGATGGCGGCGCCGCCGATGCGCTTCTGTCGCAGCGCTTGGGCCAGCGCTTCGACGTCGATCAGGGCGCCGCGCGCCGTGTTGATGATGACGGCGTCATTTTTCATGAGAGCGAGCTCGCGCGCGCCGATCAGGCCGGCGGTCGCCGGTGTGAGCGGGCAATGCAGGCTCAGCACGTCGACGCGCGGCAGCAGCTCGTGCAGGTCGAAGCGTCCGGCCTGGCGTTCGCCACCCGGGCGATTCGCGATCTCGACCTGCAAGCCGAAGGCCGCGGCCGTGCGCGCCACCGCCCGGCCGAGCACACCATAGCCCACGATGCCGAGCACGCGGCCGCTGAGCTCGCGGATCGGCTGACGCAGCATCGTGAATTGCGGGCTTGCCGCCCACTCTTCGCGCGCGAGCCGCTCGTACTCGCGCAGTCCATGAGTGAGTGAGAGCAGGACGGCGAACACGTGCTGGACCACCGAGGGCGTGCAGTAGTCGCGTATGTTGCAAACGCCGATGCCGAGACGCCTGGCGGCTTCGAGATCGACATTGTTGGTGCCGGTCGCGGCCAGCACGATGAGCTTCAATGCCGGATTACCCGTCATGGCAGCCGCATCCATCGTCAGTTTGTTGAGGAGAACGATGGCCGCGCCGCGGGTGCGCTCGGCAATCTGCTCGGCGCGTGTCACGTCGAAGAGCTCGAGCTCGGGCAACGAGCGTCGCAGCCGCGACAGGTCGAGATCGCCGCAGCTCGCCGTAGCAAAGTCCAGGAAGACCGCTTTCATGACTCTGTCAGCGCTTATACCCGATCGGCGCTCACCCGGTCACGACATCGGCGCGATCGGTTAATCTTGAAATGGTTGCCAGCGATGCGCGCTTGGAGAGCAGATGTCCGTCGTGCCAGCTGACGTGAAGGTGGTTATCGTCGGGGCCGGATTCGCCGGGCTCAATGCCGCCAAGGCGCTCGGCGACCGCCGGGGTGTCGAGATCACGGTGCTCGACCGCGTGAACCATCACCTGTTCCAGCCGCTGCTCTACCAGGTCGCCATGGCGGCGCTCAGTCCGGCGGACATCGCCGCGCCGATTCGCAGCATCCTGCTCGCGCGATCGCAACATGCGCGTGCTGCAGGCGAGCAGTGCGAAGCCGTCGACCTTCGCCGCTCGCAAGGTGGTGTGCGATTGCGGCGAATTCGCATACGACTACCTGCTGCTCGCCTGCGGAGCGACGCACGCGTACTTCGGGCACGAAGAGTGGGAGTGTCACGCGCCCGGGTCTCAAGACGCTGTCGCAGGCCACCGAGATTCGCCGGCGCGTGCTGAGCGCGTTCGAGGCAGCCGAGCGCGAAACCGACCGCGCACGTCAGCAGTGGCTGCTCACTTTCGTGGTCGTGGGCGGCGGTCCGACCGGTGTCGAGCTCGCCGGCGCGATCGGCGAGATGAGCCGCTACACGCTGGCGCGCGATTTCCGCAGCATCGATCCGCGGCAGCACGCGCGTGATTCTCATCGAAGCCGGCCCGCGAATCCTGCCGGCGTTCGACGAGCAAGCTCGCGGCGCGCGCGACGCGCGATCTCGAAACGCTCGGCGTGCAGGTGCGGACGTCGTCGCGCGGTGACGACGGTCATCGACGGACGGCGTCGAGCTCGGCGACGGAGCAGGTCCGCGGCCACCGTGCTGTGGGCGGCCGGCGTGCGTGCGAGCGGACGATCGGCCGCACGCTCGGCGTGGAGGTGGATTCCGCGGGCCGCGTCATCGTCGGGCCCGATCTCAGCATCCCCGGCCATCCGGACGTCTTCGTGCTCGGCGACCTGGCGCATGCGATCGACGCAGAGCGCGTGCTACCGTTGCCGGGCGTCGCGACTCGTAGCCATGCAGCAGGGTATCTACGTCGCCAGGTCGATCCGGAGGAGCGCGCGCGGCGCGGCCGCGCGCGCCCATTTCGCTATGTCGACCTCGGGCAGATGGCCACGATCGGCCGCAGCCGCGCGATCGCGCGAGTTCGGCCGGCTGCGGCTCGGCGGGCGGCTTCGCGTGGTGGTTCTGGCTGATCGTGCATATCTATCGCCTCAGCGGGCTTTCGCAACCGCCTGTCGGTGCTGATCCAGTGGGCGTGGTCCGTACTGACCTTCGGTCGCGGCGCGCGCCTCATCGTCCCGCGGGGATGGCGCGAGTACGGGTCCGAAGACGATTGTCGCTAAGGGCCAATTGAAGCCGCCCCGAGCGCCTTTCAAATGAGAATGATTTGCATTTGCGGGTGATGACTGGTTATATTTCTACAGACAGTCATCGCTAGCCTGCGCCGTGAAACCACGCGAGACCTTGCAGGTAACCCCGAGGAGCGCTCGAATTCGGTCGCCCGCACCGTAGCGGCGGTTGACTAGCGAGGCGCTGCTGGCGGGCGCTCGCGAAGTGATCCTCGAACACCGCGGCGAGCAGTATCGACTGCGGGTGACCTCGAGCGGCAAGCTGATCCTGACCAAGTAAAACGGGCCGCCAGCCACCTGAGGCCAACCTCCCTCCGGCCAACGGCAGCCAGCCAGTCCCGTCCCCGGCTCCGCAGGCATCACTCGCGAAAGTTGACGAACTGCAGCGGCAGCGCCGAGTGCGCCTTGCGCAGCAGCGCGATCGCGTCCTGCAGATCGTCGCGCTGCTTGCCGGTGACGCGCAGCTTGTCGCCCTGGATCGCGGCCTGCACCTTGAGCTTGGAGTCCTTGACCAGCTTGCACGAGCTGACGCGCCGTGTCGGTATCGATGCCATGGCGCAGGACCGACCTCCTGGCGCGCGGCGCTGAGCGCGATCTGCGGCTCGCCCGGCTGCAGGCAGGCGACGTCGATGCCGCGCTTGGAGATGCGCAGCTTCAGCATCTCGAGCATCTGCTTGAGCTGGAAATCGACCTGCGCGTGCAAGGTGACGACGAACTCCTCGAGCTCGAATTTCGCGTCCGTGCCCTTGAAGTCGATAGCGCTGCGCGATCTCGCGATTCGCCTGGTCGACCGCGTTGGTCAGCTCGTGCGGGTCGAGCTCGGAGACGACGTCGAAGGAAGGCATGCAGGCGGCAGGCGTCGAGTGCGAGCGGGTCGGCACATTTCCGACGAGCGCGGCATCGAGGTTGCGAAAGAAGATCGCGGTCGAATCGAAATTCCCATCCGGGCCACGCTGAAAACGCGGAATGGTGCCGACCTTGGTGTAACCGGCGCGCAGGAACAGGTTCTCGCCGCGACCCTCCGCGCGCGCGTCGGCGAGCAGCAGCGTGCGACCCTTCTGCTGCGCCACTTTCTCGATCGCCTGCAGCAACGCCCGACCCAGGCCCGCCCTGCGCCTGGCTATGCACCAGCAGCTTCTGCACGTCGGCGCGATGACGCGCATTGATGCGCGAGGTCAGCATCAACTGGGCGCAACCGATGACCGTGGGTGCCATCGGTCGCGAGCAACACGACGCGATCGCCGCGGGCGACCTCGGCGAGTGACGCCATCCAGTAGTTGCGCGCATCGGCCGTCGACAGCGGCGACAGGAAGCCGACCGATGCACCGCTCTGCACCGCATCCTGCAGCAGATCGACGAGCTGGCTGAAGAGCTCGAGACTGGGCGTGGTCTTGATTTCCGCGATGGTCCACATGGTGGCTCCCCGCTGGGTGCGCAACGGTATCACAGCGCAGCTCACGGCGCTGCCCTCCGCCAGCAGCGTCTCGCACCGTCCCGGTGAAGCTGCGCGATGAGCTCCTCGTAGTGCGAGCCGGTAGCCGGACCCGAGAAGCCGGTGTGGATGCGGCGCACCGCCCGTGTCGGTCGACGAAGAGTCGTGGTGGGAAAGGCAAACACACCATTCAACTGCGGGAGTGCGGGCTCGCCGCGTCGTCTTTGTCGGAAATCCCGGCAATCAGCGTCGGAGAGTCGATCCCGAACTTGCGGCGCGGAACTCGTTCACGGCCGCGGCCGCCCGCTCGAAATCGCCGAAGTGCTCGAACATGAGACGTTACGACCTCCAATCCGCGGTCGCGGCACTCGTCGTAGAACGGGCGCCAGAAACGCCGTCTCGTCGTGACAGTTCGGGCACCAGCTCCCGGCGAGCGTCACGATGACGACCTTGTCGCGAAAACGACTGTCGGCGAGCGATATTGGCTTGCCGCTCCGGATCCGGGAACGTGAAGCCGAAAGCTCCACGTGGCATCGTGGATGTTGGTGGTGCTTGTCGGCATCGCGAGCGCTGCCTGTTCATCGCGCTTCGCGATCCAGTCCTCCGTCCACGCAAGTCCCGACCAGAACTTGCCCTCGAGCTCACCGGTCGGCGTTACCTTGGCGTGATAGAGAAAGGCGTGTGACCGTCGAACGCGGATAGATACAGCTCGTCATCGCGCACTTCACCTGCAAGAAATCGATGGTCTCCGGTGAGACCAGAAATGTGCCGGTCACCTCGTGAAACGACTGCTTGAACTCGCCGACCGCCGGTGTGCGCTTGCCGTCGCTGTCCGTGAATGTCACCGCCCAGCGCCCCGACACATCCGCATTGTCGGTCGCGGGCTCTTTGAAGAAGCGATGCGTGGCACCCAATTCAGCGGCGAGCGGGATGTTCTGTTCCTTGCCGTCACGCTTGACCAGCACGACTTCGCCCTGCAGGCCACTTCGAGGTGCGCTTCGCGGTCAGCCGATTGCCAAATCCCGGGCATCTTCATCTCGACGCGGGAACCCTTGAGCTTCACCTCCGGTACGCGGACGCGTTCCGGCCCATTGATGAGGTATGCGACCGTTGCGCCGGACTCTTCCTTGATCTCGAGACCGAAGGGCAGCTCCCCGCCCGGCAGAGTGAGCACCGCGCGATACGTCCCGATCTCGATCTTTTGCTGGCTGCAACCGGCCGGCAAACCGATGAGAGCAGAAATCAGCACGAGAATGGCGGAGAAACGAAACTCTGGCAGGGTATCGGTCGCATGTAGCCTTTGACCGGGATAGCTTGAGGCGTGGACGGCGAAGGCTACCGCCGCGCCACTGCGTTGCTCAAGCGTCGGAACCTCGAATCCGATCAGGGTTCGGTGATCGGTGCGTGCCCGGGCTGCGATGCCACGCGATCCAGCCACGCGCGGATGCCCGGATACTTTGCCAGCGAGAATCCGCCTTCCTCGGCCACGTGCGTGTAGGCATAGAGCCCGATATCCGCGAGCGAGTACGCCTCGCCGACCAGGAACTTGCTGTTGGTCAGCGCCTGATCCAGCACGCCGAGCGCCTGGTAACCCTTCTCGACCTTTTCGGTGAGCCGGTCGCCGAGCTCGGTCGGGGTCTTCTTGAGCGAACGCAACCAGAAGCGAACAGTCGCCACATTGGGCTCGAGGTTGTATTGCTCGAAACACAGCCACTGCCACACGCGCGCGCGGTGCAGGCGATCGGTGGGCACCAGCCGTGAGCCCTCGGCGAGATACCAGATGATCGCGTGGCTCTCCGGCAGAAACCCCTGGCCGTCGATCTCCAGCAGCGGAATGCGTCCGTTGGCGTTCTTGGTCAGGAACTCCGGCGTGCGCGTTGCGCCCTTGGTGATATCGAGCGTCACGATGCGGTACGGGATACCGAGCTGCTTCAGCACCAGCCGGACCTTGTACCCGTTACCGGAAGGCAGGTAGTCGTAGAGCGTGAAGCGCGGTTGGACATCTATGGCGACTCTAACAAGAAGAACCGCGGCAGGGGCGGAATCCCAGCGCCTGCCGCGGCTCGAGCCGTGCTACTGCACGACGGTGGTTTCTTGCGATCCTCGAGTTCGCCTTCGGCGATCGCGAGGCGCATTCCGAGCCAGCGAATCGTCCGACAACCGGGAAGCCATCACGACCAGGTGACCCAGGTCAGCCGGCAGACGCGGCGCGCTGACCACCATAGATCCGAGATGCGGCAGCTGGTCCGTCGCTACCGGCGCTTCGCAGAGGGCGCCGTGAGTCGAGGCACAGAGCAGGACCGGATTGGTCGCAGCGGTGTTCGACTGGTGGTCATCACCATTGCTCATCAGCAGCCAGGTGAGCGTGAGCGTCAGTAGTGACAGGACGACGCCTGCACGTGCTTTTTCCAGTTCGCTCATGTTCGGCTCCTCGACCGGTTTCCCCGGCCTCTAGATCGAGCACCAAAGGTGCTTTTGACGTGGACGCAATTTCCGCTAGATTGGCAACCCCATCAAACGCAATCCTTGAACCTGGATTAAGGGAAGCTGAAGTGGCTTCTGCCTACGATCGGCTGCCGTTGAACGCATTGCGCGTGTTCGAGGCGGTGGCGTCGCGACTTGAGCTTCGCGGACGCCGCCGAGGCGCTGCACGTCACACCCGCCGCGGTGAGCATGCAGATCAAGACGCTCGAGGATTACCTGCAGGTGCCGCTGTTTCGACGCAGCGGGCGCAAGGTGGAATTGACCGCCGAAGGCGAAGAATTGCTGCCGGGCATCCGTCGCGGCCTGGACGAGCTCGAAGCGGCGCATGAACCAGCTGCGGAAGGACCGCAAGGGTGGGCAGCTCAACATCAGCATGCTGGCGTCGTTCCTGCAGAAGTGGCTGCTGCCGCGATTGCCCGACCTCAACGCGCGCCATCCGGACGTCGAACTGCGCATACACACCGATCGCGCCAATGTCGACTTCTCGCGCAGCGATTTTCATGCCGCGATCCGTCTCGGCGCCGGCTGCGTACAAGGGCGTGCACAGCGTGAAGATGATGGACGAATGGCTGGTCGTGGTGGCATCGCCGGCCCTCTACGACAAGTACGGCCGATACGGGCGTCCACGATCTCGGACAACTTTCCCGATGCTGTTGGACGGAGCTCGGCGCCGACGAACCCTGGATTCACTGGCTCGAAGTCGGCGGCTAACGCACCGCCCGCGGTGCGCGGTTCGGTGCTCGACGATTCGGTGAGTGTCATCGCCGCCGCCGAGCAGGGACTCGGTTATCGCGATGGTGCGCTGGAGCCTGGCGGCGGAGGAGCTGCGGGCCGGGACGGCTGCAGGCTCGCGAGCCCGGTGGCGTTGCCCTATCGCTGGTCGTACTACTTCGTCTGCCCCAAGAGCTATCGGTCGCATGCCGAAGATGGCGGCCTTCCTCGCCTGGCTGCACAGGGTTGCCAAGGCATTCCCGGTGCCCCAGGAAGTCGCAGCGACGCCCAACGAGCCCGTCCGTGCGGGCGTCTCGACACCCGCGATTGCGCCGCCCGCTGGCGCGCAAGCCAGCGCCGGTCACGCCGATTGCAAAGCTCAAGTCTCGCGCCCGGCGCAAGGCCGCGTCCGCTAGGACAGGCGCTCTAGGCGCGCAGCGTTTTCTCGAGCTTGCTCGACCATTTCAGGCCCGACCTGCCGCGCAGGTAGTCGAGCACGATCGGCACGAACTTCTGCGCCTGATCGCTCGACAGATTGAGCCTGGAAAAACCCGAGACGATGGTGGCGATCAGCGCCGCGTTGCCACCCGCTAGCGAAGCCAGACCGCCCAGCAATCCGCCGCCCGCTTGCGGCGCCTGCTTGACCAGGACGTCGACCCCGCTCACGGAACCGAGCAACTTGCTGAACTCCGCGCCACCCAGCTTTTCCTTGGCGGCCTTCAACAGGATGCCGCGCCACCGCGAGCCTGTTGCTCGTCGACCTTCAGTTGCTGTGACAGCGCTGGGATCAGTTCCTTCATTCCCCCTCGTTCCGATTGTCCCTCGCTGCTAGGAATTCGCGGGCACCCACAACGCGAGCATCACGCGCGATTGACCCGTCGATGTCGGACTTGCGGGCGACGACCTGCGGCCTTGCGGATCCCGATCGTCTGCGGATCGAGCTCCGTCTGCAGCGCGGCGATTTCCTGTTCGCAGTCCGCCGCGAGAGCGTCGAGACGTTGCTGCATGACTTCCGCCCATTCCTCCGCGCGCGCGACGTCTTCGTTCTCGCGTCCCATTCTGCCGGCCGAGCGTGCCGCGGTGGTCGCACGGCCGAGCGTGCCGCTGCTGATTCGTCGCGACCCGAGCAGCGCGCCGAGAATGGTGGCGCCGATCGAGATCGTGCTCTGCATCTTCTGCTGCGAGTACTGCGACTGCTCGCGCGCCACGCGCTCCTCGGCGCGACGGATGCGGTCCTGGAAAGCTGCGAGACGCGGCTGGTACTTGGCGCGCAGCCGCGTGATCGCCTCGTCGCGCTTCTCGCGCAGGGCCTGTGAGAGCCGCGCGCGGAAATCGCCTTCCGACTCGCCCGCATTGGAGGTGAGCCCGAGCTCGCTGCAGATCAACACGTCGAGCCGGGCGTGCTGGTAGAGATGCGACTCGAGGGACTTTCCCCACGCGCCGTAGCTGGCAGCGCGGGTCGCCGGCACCGGCAGCTCTGCGTAGAGGGCGCCGGGCGCGGGCGTTGCATCGAACCGATTCTTGAAGTCATCGACGGCGCTGCGATTCCTCCCACAATGCGTCCTTACCGTCCGGCGAAAGAGGCGCGACATAGGCTGTCTCGTGCCAGCTATCGATCCCCGCCTTGGCGTCGACAAATGCAGACGCACGAGACCTGCGATGCGGGGCTGATACACCGAGGGCTGTGCGCCGGCACCGTGGGCTTGAGGAACTGTTCGCTGACGTCGCCGGCGATAGGCGGACGGGAGCTCGCGGAGGCGGCCGCAGGCGTCGGTCGACGGTGCGGCGGCTGCACTGTCCGGCTTGCGCCGTTCGGCCATGAGCGTGCGGATTTCGGCGAGGGTGAGCGGTCCCCGCAGGTAGGAGAGCGCCCAGCGACTCTGGAACAACACCGGCCGGTCGTCGTGAACATTGCGCATCAGGAACACGCGGCTCGTCAGGTTCGAGAGCAGACCATCGATGGCGGCGCGATCGAGACCGTCAGCGCCGCCCGCCAATACACCTTCGAGACCCTCGATCACGCGCATCTTGTCGCGCTCCGTCTGCAGGCGGCCGATGAGCCAGGTGCCCGCATTGGCGAGTCCCTTGTAGTCGAGATCGACCGGGTTCTGCGTCGCAAGCACCACGCCCACGCCAAAAGCGCGCGCCTGCTTGAGCAGGGTGAGCATCGGGGTCTTGGAGGGCGGCTGCGCGGTCGGCGGGAAATAGCCGAAGATCTCGTCCATGTAGAGCAGCGCGCGCAGGCTCGAAGTGCCGGACTGGTTGCGCATCCACCCGATGATCTCGTTGAGCAGCAGAGTCACGAAGAACATGCGCTCCGCATCGTCGAGGTGCGCGATGGACAGGACCGAGACTCGCGGCTTGCCCTCCGCGGTGAACAGCAGCCGCTGGATGTCGAGCGGCTCACCGCTCATCCACACCGAGAACCCGGGCGAGGCGAGCAGATTGTTCACAGCCATCGCGAGCGCCGCGCGATCACGGGCGGGATAGAAGCTCTCGAGGTCGAACACGCCGATCTTGTCGAACGGCGGCTTCTGAATGGCAGTGATGATCGCGGCGCAGATCGAGCGTGCGGCCGGCGCGCCACGCGTCATCGAAAATGGTCGCGAGAAGAATGTGCTCGCGACTCTTGAGCGGGTCGGCGTCGACGCCGATCAGTCCGAGCAGACCCGAGACGGCCGAGCCGATGCGGTCGCGCAGCGCGATCGGTATCGGTTGCGACCGCGCCGGTGGGAGGCGCGAAGGACTGCAGCACCGACAACGAGACCGGCATCGCTGCCCGGCGTGTAGATCGCGATGTCGACGGCTCGCGGAAGCGAGCGATGCGCTCCGGTTCCTGACCCCACTGCGCCAGCCCGTCGCGCCACGTGGTCGCGGTCTTCGCGGAGTACTCATCGACGCTCCATGCCCTTGCGTGCGCGTCGGCCGCGTCGACCCACGGGCGAAAATCCGCGGGCGCGAGCTCGGGGAAAGTCAGCAGGAGATTGCCCAGGTCACCCTTGGGATCGATGACGATGGCAGGAATGCCATCGATGGCCGCTTCCTCGAGCAGCGCGACGCAGAGACCCGTCTTGCCGCTGCCAGTCATCCCGACGCACACCGCGTGGGTAGTGAGATCGCGCGAATCGTAGAGCAAGGCTCGCGCCGGCGAGTCGCTCGCGGCCGGATCGAACTCGCGGCCGAGATAGAACACTCCCAGCTTTTCGAAGTCCGCCATCGTTTCGCCCGTGAAGACTTGTTGTTGGAGGCGACGACAGCTGTTCCGCCGCCCTAGCGACACTAGTCACTGGCGCCGGCGCAGTCCAGCGCCCTTGTAATTTCTGCGTATTCTCTGCTCGCGGAGGAACCAAACGCCCTGCTCGCGGTAGTAAGCGACGTGACCCGGCGTCGAACGCGTCGGCGTGCCGCACAGGTCGACAGACACCAAGAAAGGAGTATCGAGATGAACAAATCGATGGTCATTGGTGCAGTGCTCGGTGCAGTGGTCGTGACCGCAGGTGGTGCCATCGCCATGCTCGAGCGCAATCCGCGTTCCGCCGAAGTGATCGACGTTACGCCCGTCACGAGCACGGTGCAGGTGCCGCGCGAGGACTGCGGTGACGAAGCCGTCACGCGCCAGAAGCCCGTCAAGGATGAACACCAGGTCACCGGTACGGTCATCGGTGCCGTGGTCGGTGGCGTGAGTGGCCACCAGGTCGGCGGCGGACGAGGCAGAGATGCTGCAACCGTCGCAGGTGCCGCGGCAGGCGGCTATGCCGGCAACAAGGCGCAGGAGAAGATCCAGGAGGGCAACACGTACACCACCACGAGCGCGTCTGCCGCACCGTCTATGATTCGAAGAAAGAGACCGTGGGTTACGACGTGCGCTACCGGTTGGGCGACAAGGAAGACGTGGTGCGCATGGATCACGATCCAGGCAATCGCATCGCGGTGAAGGACGGTGAATTGGTGCTCGCCGAGAACAGCACCCCGTCCAGGTCCTGACGACACGACGATCGAATGCAGAGCCGGGCCGTTCCACGCGAGCGGTCCGGCTCTGTCTTTTGGGGCTTCGCCCCGCGGCCGGTTTTTGATTAGGCTAGCGCCGTACCGAATCAATGATTCCGGGGGCGCAGCCATGGCTTTCGTCGAGTGGAACATGCAAGGCGTTGAGATCACCAGCTGCAGTTGCCACTGGGGCTGCCCGTGCCAGTTCAACGCGCTTCCGAGCACCGGCTACTGCCGGGCCTACGCCGTCTCGCAGATCGAGACGGGGCGCTTTGGCGACGTGCCGCTCGATGGGCTGCGCTGGGGAATCCTGGCGGCCTGGCCGGGGCCCATTCACATGGGCAACGGCATGCTCCAGGCGATCGTCGATGAGCGCGCCGATGCACGGCAGCGGGCGGCGCTCGAAGCCATCGCACACGGGCGTGAGACCGAACCCGGCAAACTCGTCTGGCAGGTCTTCGCGACCATGGTCAGCAAGGTTCTGCCGACGCTCTTCAAGCCGATCGATCTCACCATCGACCTGAAGAGCAGCACCGCGAAGGTACTGGTGCCAGGTGTCCTCGATGGAAGCATCGCACCCATCACCAATCCCGTGACGGGGGCCGCACACTTCGTGCATGTCACGTTGCCCAACGGAATGGAATTCAACGAGGCCGAGTTCGCGAGCGCCACGGCGAAAACACAGGCGCAGGCCGCGATCGCGCTCGACTTCGATCGTACGCACGCGCACCTCGCACGCTTTCACTGGAACACGCACGGCGTCGTGACCTGACGGCGCGATCGCCCGCGTGAACGACGGCACGGCCCTCGAAACGGCGCTGAAGCACGACCGCTGGCTCACGGCCGGCGCGTTGCTGCTCGCGATAGGGCTAGCTGGTCGTGGATCGTGCCGATGGCGCTCGACATGTACGGCTCCATGCGCGGATCGGCAGCGTGGATGATGACCGACCGCTGGGACGTCGCTGCACGTCGCGCTCCTGTTCGTCGATGTGGACGTGATGATGGTCGGCATGATGCTGCCGTCCGCCGCTCCGACGCTGCTGCTGTACGCCACCGTCGTGCGCAAGACCGGCGTGGGCGGCTCGGTGCCGCAGCGCGTCTATGCATTTGCCGCCGGCTACCTCGCGATCTGGACACTCTTCAGCCTGATGGCGACGCTCCTGCAGCGCGTCTGAGCGAGGCGTTGGTGCTGTCGCCGATGATGGAGTTGCAGAACCGCGCGGCGTCGGCGGACTTCTCGTGCTCGCCGGCGTGCCTATCAATTCACGCCGCTCAAGCGGGCGTGCCTCGCCACCTGCCGCTGCGCCGGTCGCAATTCATCACGCGCCACTGGCAGGCCGGCAGGCGCGGTGCCTTTCGCATGGGGATCGCGCACGGATTCCAATGTCTCGGATGCTGCTGGGCGCTGATGCTGCTGCTTGTTCGTCGGCGGCATAATGAACCTGTGGGTGATCGCGGCGATCACGCTGTTCGTCCTGCTCGAAAAGCCGCACCGCTCGGCGTCCAGGGCGGCCGATTGAGTGGCGCACTGCTCGTGCTCGCCGGCCTATGGGTGCTGCTCGCCTAGCGATAGCCCGCGCCTGCAGCTCGAACAGCCTGCGCGTAGCGTCCGCCGAGCGCGACCAGTTCGGCGTGGCTGCCGTGCTCGACGATCGGCCCTTCCTCGAGCACCACGATCTGGTCCGCCATGCGCACCGTCGAGAAGCGATGCGAGATCAGGATGGCGATGCGGTCGCGCGTGAGCGAGCGGAAGTGCTCGAACACGGTGGCTTCCGCGGCGGCGTCGATCGAGGCGGTCGGCTCGTCGAGCACCAGGATGTCGGCCTGCGTGCGCATGAAGGCGCGCGACAGCGCGATCTTCTGCCACTGGCCGCCGGAGAGCTCGCGGCCGTCCTTGAACCAGCTTGCCGAGCTGCGTGTGGAAGCCCGCCGGCAGTTCGCGCACGAACGGCGTCGCCATGCCCTTGTCGGCGGCTTCGCGCCAGCGCGCCTCGTCGTCGAACTCGCGCACGTCGCCGGCGCCGACGTTCTCACCGACGAGCAGCTGATAGCGCGCGAAGTCCTGGAAGATCACGCCGATGCGCTGGCGCAGCGCGTCCTTGCTCCCAGTCGTTCGAGATCGCGCCCGTCGAGCAGGATCCGCCCCGACGCTCGGCTGGTAGAGCCGCGTCAGCAGCTTGATGAGCGTGGTCTTGCCCGAGCCGTTCTCGCCGACGAGCGCCAGGCTCTCGCCCGGGCGGATGTGCAGCGAGATGTCCTGCAGCGCCGGCTTCTCGGCGCCCGGATAGGTGAAGCGTCACGTGCTCGAAGCGAATGCCGTCGCCGGGCTCCGGGCCGCGCAGCGATCGTCGCCGCCCGGCGGCGCGACGGGTTGCTCGAGGTATTCGTAGAGCGTCGACAGGTACAGGTTGTCCTCGTACATGCCGCCGATCGCCGACAGGCTCGCCGACACAGCCGACTGTCCCTGCCGGAACAGCATCAGGTACATCGTCATCTGGCCGAGCGTGATGGCGCCTTTCACGGTCTCGACCGCGATCCAGGCGTAGCCGCCGTAGAGCGCGGCGGTGCCGACGAGGCCCAGCGCGAAGCCCCAGATGTCGCGCCGGATCGTGAGATCGCGATCCGCCGAGTACAGCCGCTGGAAGATGTCGCGATAGCGATCGAGCAGCAGCGGCCCGAGCTCGAACAGCTTCACTTCCTTGGCGTGATCCTCGCGCGCCAGCACCGTCTCGAGATACATCTGCATGCGCGCTTCCGGGCGAGCGCCAGCGAAACAGCCGGAAGGCATCGCCGGAAAACTTCGCCTCGGCGATGAACGCCGGGCAGGCCGGCCAGCAGCAGCACCACCACCGCCCAGGGCGAGAAGTGCACCAGCAGCGCTGCGTAGCTCACGAGCGACACCGCGTTCTGCGCCAGCCCGAAGGTGCGCATGACCAGGCTCAACGGGCGGCTCGACGCCTCGCGGCGCGCGCGCGTCAGCTTGTCGTAGAACTCGGTGTCCTCGAACTGTCGGAGCTCGAGCGTGAGCGCCTTCTCGAGGATCATCACGTTGACGCGCTGGCCGAGCTGCGCGCGCAGCAGCGACTGGCAGAGCGAGATGCGCGCGCTGCGCGGCCGCGATGGCCGGCGACGATCAGCGCCTCGAGCGCGACGAAGTGCAGCACCGGCCGGTAGACCGGCGCCGCCGGCTCGGCATAGGTGCGGATGGCGGCGACCACGCTGTCGACGATCAGCGCGCCGACGTAGGCGACGCCGGCGGGCAACGCGCCGGCCAGCGAGCGTGAGCACCGCGAGCGCGATCGGTGAGCGGACGGCTCGTGGTCCACACCAGCTCGAGCGCGCGGCGGCTGTAGCGAAACACGCCGAAGAAGCCGCGGGCGAACGCGGGCTGCGTGTTCGTCGGAGTAGAGGTCCGGACATGGGTGGATGCCGCCTCATGCCGGACGATGCCCGGTCAGCCGAGGCAGACCGAGGAGGCCGCGATGAGAACTGGGTGACGAAATCAGTGGCATGTTGCACTGCAGAATTGCCTTTCGGATCAAGCAGGATTATCAATATCCTACAGCGCCACTGCACGCCGCGACATCGCGCGGCGGTGGCGGGAGCAATTGATGACTGGTCGAAGCCAAATACCACTGACAAGCCGCCGCCGGACGACAAGAGCGACGCCCCCAATCTCCCACCGATGAGAAAACTCGGGCCGGGTGACGTTCGACGCGCGTGGCAATGCAGTGTGGGAATGGTCGATGTCCACCGGGATCTTCGGACGCGACGTCGACAGCGAGCGACTGAAGAAACTGGAAGCGCCCGATCTCAGGATCGCGGAAGACCCGCCACAGAAGGCCAAGACCTTTGGTACCTCGGTCGGACGAGCGCGGACCTGGATTCGACCCCTACAACACGCATTCGGTGAAGGGTTGCCCCGCCGCCACCGGCAAGAGATATGGGTCGCGATCCGTACAACACCGCCGGGTCGGCGCCAAGAGCGGCGACAACTCGGCAAGCCTACCGATCTGCGGCGCCTGAGCGAATGGATCAAGCGCCAGCGCGACCTTCAGAAAAAAGACGACTAGCCGCGAGCTCCGGGCGAAAGCCGCTCAATCCTTGGCCGCGCCGGCGAGCTTCGGCGATGCTTGCGGGTCAGGTCGACGAAGCGTGGCGTGAAGCCCGCATCCTCGTAGATCGGATCGCCCTGCTCATCCTTCGAAATCACCTTGTTGCCGCGCACGTACGGCATCGATGCGGCCAGCTCGGTGAGTGCCGCCGACAGCAGGTCGCTCACGATCTGTTCCTTCGTGAATGCCGGGAACAGCTCGACCAGCGCGTGCAGGCGAGCCGCGTCGTCGAGCGGCAAGCCGCACCGGGTACTCCGCCGCGGTCAGCGGTCGGCGCGGCGCGCTGTTGCCAACGGTCCAGCAGGCTCCTGAATGACACGCTCGGAGCTCCGTGCAAAGCCGTGAATGGGCGGCGATTATACGCGCGCCACCTTGCCCATAGCCGTGGGCTTGGCATCCATAACCACCCGCTATTTACGCCGCGAGCTGCCACCCTGAATATAGTCCGGCGCGATGTACCGCTACGACGCCATCGACCAGGCCCTCGTGGACGAGCGGGTCGCGCAGTTCCGCGACCAGACGCGGCGCTTCCTCGCGGGCGAGCTGAGCGAGGACGAGTTCAAGCCGCTGCGCCTGCGCAACGGCCTCTACATCCAGCGCCACGCGCCGATGCTGCGCATCGCGATTCCCTACGGGCTGCTGTCGCTCGCGGCAGCTGCGCACGCTCGCGCACATCGGCCGCCGCTACGACCGCGGCTTCGGTCACTTCACCACGCGGCAGAACCTGCAGTTCAACTGGCCGAAGCTCGAGGACGTGCCCGACATTCTCGCGGAGCTCGCGCAGGTGCAGATGCACGCGATGCAGACGAGCGGCAACTGCGTGCGCAACGTCACCGCCGATCACCTGGCGGGTGTCACGCCGGACGAGATCGACGATCCGCGGCCGTACTGCGAGATCGTCCGCCAGTGGTCGACGCTGCATCCGGAATTCTCCTACCTGCCGCGCAAGTTCAAGATCGCCGTCACCGGCGCGCCGCGGATCGCGCCGCCTCGCAGGTGCACGACATCGGCCTGCACCTGAAGCGTGGTGCCGACGGGCGAGATCGGCTTCGAAGTGCTGGTGGGCGGCGGCCTGGGCCGCACGCCGATCATCGGTCACGTGATCCGCGAGTTCCTGCCGCGCGAGCACCTGCTCGTCGTACCTGGAAGCGATCCTGCGGATCTACAACCTGCATCGGCCGGCGCGACAACATCAACAAGGCGCGCATCAAGATCGTGGTGAAGACGCTCGGCGTCGCGGAGTTCCGCGAGCGCGTCGAAGAGGAGTGGGCCACGCTGCGCGATACCGCGCTGCAGGCTCGATGTCGACGAGCTCGATCGCATGCGCGCGCACTTCACGCCGCCGCGCTACGAGACGCTGGCCGATATCGACGTGACGGCGGGGCGCGAGAACGCCTTCAAGGCCTGGTATCCGCTACAACACCCGCGCGCACAAGGTGCCGGGCTATCGCGTGGCGTTCATGTCGCTCAAGCGCACGGCGAAGCGCCGGGTGACATGACCTCCGAACAGATGGACGCGCGTGGCCGAGCTCGCCGACCGCTACAGCTTCGGCTTCGTGCGCGCCACGCACGATCAGAACCTGCTGCTCGCCGACGTCCGCCAGAGCGATCTGCACGAGCTGTGGCGCGCGCTCGACGCAGCAGCAGCCTCGCGACGCCCAACATCGGCACGCTCACCGACATGATCTGCTGCCCGGGACTCGATTTCTGTTCGCTCGCCAACGCGAGCTCGATCCCGGTGGCGAAGCAGATCCAGGCGCACTTCGACGATCTCGACTACCTCTACGACCTGGGCCACATCGAGATCAAGATGTCCGGCTGCATGAACGCCTGCGGTCATCACCACGTCGGCCACATCGGCATCCTCGGCGTCGACAAGCACGGCGAGGAGTGGTACCAGATCACGATCGGCGGATCGGCGCGCGAAGACGCCGCGCTCGGCGAGGTCATCGGCCCGTCGGTGCCGCAAGCCGCGGTCGCCGACACCATCCAGAAACTCGTCGATGTCTACGTCGAGGAGCGCGCAGAAGAGGAACGCTTCATCGACACGGTGCGCCGCATCGGCGTCGAGCCATTCCAGGTCAGGGTGTATGGAGAGCGCGCGCGTGCGCCACATCATTCGGCGGCGTGAAGTCGTAGTCGACGATTGGCGCTACCCGGAAGAGGATTCGACCGGCGGTGAGACTCGCGCGCTGATCCTGCCGCTGGCGCGCTGGCACGAGGAGCGCCCGCAGTGGTGGCTGTGGGCCGGACGCTTGGGCGTACGCATCGGTCCGGCCGATCGCGTCGAGCTGCTGCGACCGGATCTCACGCGCCTGTCGCTGATTGCGATCGAATTCACCGGGCCCTCGGAGGGCCGCGGCTACAGCCAGGGCCGCATATTGCGCGATCGACTTGGCTTCTCGGGTGAGCTGCGCGCGGTCGGTTACGTGAAGCGCGATCAGCTGTTCTTTCTCGCACGCTGCGGATTCGATGCGTTCGAGCTCTCGGCGGGCGTGGATCCGCAGTCGGTGCTCACCGCGTTCGACGATTTCGACGTGTCTTACCAGCCCGCCACCAGGCCGACACGCGAGCAGCGGCGCTTTTACGCGCACAGCCGCTAGCGTCGCGCAGGCAGCCCACGGTCTAGGACGTACTGAAACGCGCCCACAGAATGGCGCGACGGGACGCGCGCGTCTGCATTAGCGGTCGCCGTGTAACAAAGAATCCGCTAGTTGTAAGGCCTACACCTGCGGGGCGGTGGCGTTGTCGCCACGTCCTGACGTTGGCGATGTCGTGGCGCTCCATGCCTCGAATTGCACATCGCTTTCAATGTGCCACAGCGTACCAAGGCGGCGTGAAAGACCGCTGGCCTGTCGCTTGCATGGGCTAGCGCACCGACCAACCGCAATCGCATCGAACACCTAGAAGCACCTGGAGTGACCCAATGAGCACGTACCGCAGGCCGCGCGTACAGGGACCGTTCCGCCCTGAACTGTTGTTGATACTGCTTGGACTTGGGCTGGCCGCCTGCGGAGGCGGAGGCGGAGGCGGATCCGACACCCCCGCACCCCCGGCGCCGCCACCGCCGCCACCGCCCGGCTCGGGCGTTCCGCCGTTGTCCACGACCGTCATCTCGCTCGATGCCGGTCAGGCTATCGGCGCGTCGCACTGGGGCGACGGCAGCACCTCGGCCGGCGGACAGGGGCAGCCCGTCTCGGGGCTCGACTGCGTAGTCGGCCTGCCCCAGACGTTCCACATTCATAGTCACCTCTCCATATTCTTGAACGGGCAGCAGCTCAGGATTCCAGCGCGTGCGGGAATCGTCCAGACGTCGCCCACGACCGAATGCTCGTATGCCCTTCATACCCATGAACACACGGGCAAGATCCACATTGAAGGAGCGGCTGCGGGAACATTCACGCTCGGACAGTTCGTTCGCTGTGTGGGGACAGCCGTTCTCGAGCACTGACGTCGCCGGCCTGACCGGCATGCCCGTCAAGGTGTTCGTCACGGACAACGGCACTGTGACGGAAAACACCGGCAACTGGTCTGCGATCGAGTTGACCACGCATCGCGAGATCACGATCCAGGTTGGCACCGCGATCACCGAGATCCCCAACTACACCTGGTCCGGGAACTGATCGTAATCGGCGCCAGCATCCGGGGCGCAAGGTCTAAGGAGTAACGCTATGACGACATTGTGCGAATTGCCTAGGGAAGGGCTGTTTCGACGTTTGCGCCCGCAACTCTGGCTGGTGCTGCTGGCAGCGTCGCTCGCCGCCTGCGGCGGCGGCGGTGGCGGGTCCGATAACACGCCCGCGCCGCCCGCACCGCCTCCTCCTCCGCCGCCAGCGACCATCCCGCCGGTGTCCACGACCGTCATCGATATCGAGGACTCACACACGATCGGCGACGCGCGCTGGCCCGCCGGCAATACTTCGACTGGCGGACAGGGGCAGCCGATCGGGACCCATCAATGCCTGGCGTCCCAACCGCTTGCCTACCACGTGCACACGCATCTCGCGATTTTCCTGAACGGGCAACAGCTCGCGCTCCCGGCCCAGCTTGGATTCGTCACCGGGTCGTCGTCCGCGAACGACTGTCACTACCCGCTGCACACGCATGACTGGTCCGGCCGGGTCCACGTCCATGGGACGGCCCCGGGAACATTCACGCTTGGACAACTCTTCCAGACGTGGGGCCAGTCGCTGACGAGTACGAACGTCGCGGACCTGACCGGCATGCCAGTGAGGGTCTTTGTCACGGACAACGGTGTGGCCACCGAGAACACGGGTGACTGGACGGCGATCGAGTTGACGTCGCTTCGCCATATCACTATCCAGGTGGGCACGGATATTACGGAAATACCGCGGTACACCTGGCTGGGACCATAGCGACACCTGCAGGGGGATACGCCGAATCGTGGCGTTCCAGGACGTCGGCCAGACCAGTGGCCGACGTTTTTTTTTCGCTAGCGCAGCGGCAATTCGATGTCCGCGAACATCTTCTCCACGTCCTCGTGGCCAGGAAGCGGACTGCGCGCGATCCACGAGGCGGCGGTTCAGGTGCGGTGCGAAGAGCTGCAGGAACTCGTACATGAACTTGCGCAGCAGCAGCCCGCGCGGAAACCCGACCCACGTGACGTGCGCCGGAAACAGGTGCGAGGCGTCGATCGTCACCAGGTCGCGATCCTCCTCCTGCTCGATCGCCATGCTAGCGACGATTCCCACGCCCAGCCCGAGCCTCACGTAAGTCTTGATGACGTCCGCGTCGCGCGCGGTCAGCACCACATCGGGCACCAGGTTGGCGCGCGCAAAGATTTCGTGCAGGGACGACGGGCCGGTGAACCCGAATACGTAAGTCACGATCGGATGCTCGGCCACGTCCTTGAGCGTCAGGCGCTCAGTACCGGCGAGCTTGTGGCCGCGCGGCACGACCACGCAGCGATGCCACCGATAGCAGGGCAGCAGCACCATGTCGGCAAACAGCTGCTGCGAGCCCGTCGCGATCGCGAAGTCGATGCGCTCGAGCTGCGCCATTTCGGCGATCTGCTCGGAAGTCCCCTGGTGCAGGTGCAGGCGGATCTCCGGGTAACGCTCGCGAAAGCTCTTGATCACGCCTGGCAGGACGTAACGCGCCTGCGTGTGCGTGGTGCCGATCGAGAGCGCGCCGCGCGTCTCGTCGCGCAGCTCCTCCGAGAGGCTCTTGATGCTGTGAACTTCGCGCAGGATCCTGAGCGCCCGCTCGATGACCTGCTCGCCGGCGGGAGTGATCTGCGTGAGGTTGCGGCCGTCGCGCGCAAAGATCTGAAAGCCGAGCTCGTCCTCGAGCAGCTTGAGCTGCTTGCTGACGCCCGGCTGGGAAGTGTGCAGCTTCTGCGCGGCGGCAGTGATGTTGAGTCCGTTCTGGGCGACCGCCGCGAGGTAGCGCAGTTGATGGAGCTTCATGGGCCCCAGACTCTATGCAATTCCTCGCGGCAACTGAAGCGCTGTCTGAGATTCGGCGGCGCGCAGCAGGGCGCGCGTGCGGCAGGCGGCGCGGGCAAGCTCCAGCTGGCGCGAGCGCCGATCCTGCTGGGCGAGGCGCAGGTCGAAGAGGTCATCGAGGGTGAGCAGGCCGCGCAGCTCTGCCCATGGGCCGGCATCGGCGCGACGGCAGCCGAGATGGATGATGCGCAGTGCTCCCCGGGAAGCGAGCAGCGGCAACCAGCGTGCGTCGAGCTCAGGTTGACGAGGCACGCACATGACGACGTGGTCGGCCCAAGTGACCGCGGCCGGGGCTTCCTCGATATCGAACACGCGCCGCACATGCTCAGGCACGGCGTCCGGTCGGCGGCGGTTGATGATGGCGACTTCGAATCCCGTCAGCAGCGGTCCGATTGAGCGCGCCAGCTCGCCGTTGCCGACAATCAGCACGCGCGCGCCGGGCGCGGCCGCGCAGCAGCTTGCGCGTCAACGTCCCGTAGGAATGCCCGCCGATGTCCTGCAGGAACCGCGTGCGGATGGCACGCGTGTCGGTGAACAGCGTATCCATCAGCTCACTGCATTGGCTCTTCAGCCGCTGCGGAGCGGCGCGCAGATATTCGCGCCAGGCAGCGCGCAGCTGCCCGAAGACGTTGGTCTCACCGGGAATCGCGCTGCGCAGGCCGGTCGCGATCTCGAGCAGGGCCCGATAAGCCTCGACGCCGCGATACGTTTCGCCGCACGCATTGCTCGCCGGCGTCTCCGGCGTCGCGAAGTGAACCTCGATATCGCGCTGACAGGTGCTCATGCGGAACGCGGCTGGCGTATCAGCCCTGTGCCGGCAAGCTGCGCGACGCGCCCGGCGCAGGCGGCGTGGCGCGGTGATATAGCAGCAGGCGTTCGAGATCCACTCGGCCTCGCACTGATACGCGGTGGAAACACACGTTAGCGGGCCGTTGACGGGCGTCCAAATAACCAATGCATCGGGGCTCATGCCCGGCAGTTATCGCCGCCTGCAGACCGGCACTCGGCCATAACCACTCTGCATCGCTCAAGAATCAAAGATTCGTTTTGAGCCACCTGGCGCGTTGTTAGAGTCCGACGGCACCGGTTTTCCGTCGGAGCCTTCCATGTCGCAGAGCCTGAGCCCGGAACTCGTAGCCAAGTCGGAGGCTGTTCGCCAGCTTCTCAGCCAGGCCGTCGCGGACTTCGGCAGCGTCACGCACGCGAGCAGTCTCGGCGCCGAAGCCATGGTGCTCGCCGACATCATCTGGACGCACGTGCCCGAGATCGAGATCTTCAGCATCGATACCGGGCGGCTGCACGAGGAGACATACTCGCTCCTCGATCGCGTGCAGCGCCGCTACGGCCGGCAGATCAAGCTGTTCTATCCGGACACGCAGCGTCTCGAACAATACGTCGGTCATCACGGCATCAACGGTTTCTACAACGGGCTCGAGGAACGCGTGAGCTGCTGCTCGATCCGCAAGGTCGAGCCGTTCCGCCGTGCCATCTCGGGACACAAGGCCTGGGTGACCGGTGTGCGTCGTGAGCAATCGGCGGCGCGCGCTCTGGGCACGCCGGTCGAGTGGGACACCCAGTACGGTCTCTACAAGGTGAGCCCGCTGCTCGACTGGAGCGAGCGCGAGGTGTGGGAGTACGTGCGCACACTGAAGATTCCGTACAACGCACTGCACGATCGCCAGTTCCCGAGCATCGGCTGCGCGCCCTGCACGCGCGCGATCGAGCCCGGCCAGGATGCGCGCGCCGGCCGGTGGTGGTGGGAGAACCCGGAATCGCGCGAGTGCGGTCTGCATCCCCGCATCCGCGTGGTCGCCACCGCGGCAGCCGCAGCAGCGGGCTGAGCGATGGACTTTCTGCCCCTGTTTCTCGATGTTCGCGCTCGCACCGCCGTCGTCGTGGGTGGCGGCCCGATCGCCCTGCGCAAGGCGGAGTTGCTGGCGCGTTGTGGTGCGCGGGTCAGCCTCATCGCTCCGCGCTCACCGCCGACTTCGCCGCGCTCTCGCGAGCCGGCCAGGTCGAGCATCGCGCTGCAGCCTTTGCGCCGGACGCGCTCGATGGCGCCGCCGTGGTCATCGCCGCGACCGATCAACCGTCGTCAATGCAGCGGTCGCGCAAGCCGCGCGAACGCGCGACATTCCGGTCAACGTCGTCGATGACCTCGCAGCTGTCCTCTTTCATCGTGCCCGCGATCGTCGATCGCGACCCGGTGATCGTCGCCGTGGGCACCAGTGGCAATGCGCCGGTGCTCGCACGCTACGTGCGCGAGCGCATCGAAGCGCTGCTGCCGCCGCAGCTCGGCAAGCTCGCGGCGCTCGCCGGGCGCTGGCGACGGCGTGTCGCCAGGACACTGGCTACGGTGCTCGAGCGGCGGCGGTTCTGGGAGCGCGTGTTCGCCGGGCCCGTCGCGACGCAGGCTTTTGCGGGCCAGGACGCACAGGCCGAGTTCGAGTTGCGCCGCGCGCTCAAGCGCGCCGCGTCGGCGCGCGCCACGAGCGTCGGCGAGGTCTACATCGTCGGCGCCGGACCGGGCGATCCAGATCTGCTCACCCTGAAGGCCGCTCGCCTGCTGCAACAGGCGGATGTCGTGCTCTACGACCGGCTGATCTCGGAAGCGGTTCTCGATCGCGCGCGGCGCGATGCCGAGCGCATCTACGTCGGCAAGGAATCCGGACGGCATCACGTCACCCAGGAACAGACGCAAGCGGCTCATGATCGAGCTCGCGCTGCAGGGTAAGCGCGTCTGCCGGCTGAAGGGTGGCGATCCGTTCGTATTCGGTCGCGGCGGCGAGGAACTCGAGGCTCTGATCGCAGCATCACGTCCCGGTAACCGTCGTCCCCGGTATCACGGCCGCCCTCGGGGCCGCGGCGTATCGCGGGCATACCGCTCACGCATCGCGATCACGCGCACGCCGTGACGTTCGTGACGGGTCATGCGCGCGAGGGCGCAGGGGCGCCCAACTGGCGCGAGCTGGCGCGACCCGGGCCAGACGGTCGTGTTCTACATGGGGCTCACCCAGTTGGGCACGATCTGTTGCCGAGTTACGGCCGCAGGTGCCGCGCCCGACCTGCCGGCGGCGGTCATCGAACGCGCGACCTTGCCCGAACAGCGCGTGATCGCGGAACGCTGCGAGATCTCGCGGAGCGACGTCGCGGCGCGCAGCCGTTCGATCACCCGCCCTGCTGATCGTCGGCGAGGTTGTCTCGCTGCACGCCCAGTCTGTGGCGGGCGATTCTGGCAAGCGTACCGCCCTGGCCAAGCTTGCATCGGCGGCCGGGACGCCACCAGCGAGTGCAGCGCGCGTGACGATTCTCGACGGCTTCAGCGGCTCGATCGGCAACACGCCGCTCATCCGCCTAAACAGCCTGAGCGCAGACACCGGTTGCGAGATCCTGGGCAAGGCTGAGTTCCTCAATCCCGGCGGCTCGGTCAAGGATCGCGCGGCGCGCGCGATCATCGAGGATGCCGAGCGTCGCGGGACGCTGAAACCCGGCGGCACGGTGGTCGAGGGCACGGCGGGCAATACCGGCATCGGCCTGGCGCACGTCTGCAACGCACGCGGCTATCGCTGCGTGATCGTCATGCCCGACAACCAGTCACCCGAGAAGTACCAGCTCATCGAGGCGCTGGGCGCCGAGGTGCGCTCGGTCAAGGCCGTGCCCTACAGCGACCCGAATCATTACCAGAGAGTCGCGGGGCGCACCGCGGGCGAGATCCCAGGTGCCATCTGGGCCAACCAGTTCGACAACACCGCCAACGCACGCACGCACTTCGAGACGACAGGCCCCGAGATCTGGGCGCAGACGCAAGGCCGCATCGACGCATTCGTCGCAGCGAGCGGAACCGGCGGAACACTCGCCGGCGTGTCGCGCTATCTCAAGTCGCAACGCGCCGCTGTCCGCACCGTCCTCGCTGACCCGCCGGGCAGCAGCCTGTATGAGTACGTGCGCAACGGCGTGCTCAAGCCCACTGGAACCGGCTCCATCACCGAGGGCATCGGCATCGGTCGCGTCACGGAGAATTTCGCCACCGCCAGCGTGGATGACGCTGTGTACATCGAGGATGCGGAGTCCGTTCACTTCGTCTATCGGCTGCTCAACGAGGAGGGCCTGTTTCTCGGCAGCACCAGCGGCATCAACGTCGCCGCCGCCGTGCGGGTCGCACTCGCGCTCGGGCCCGGACATCGCATCGTGACCGTGTTGTGCGACGGCGGCGCCAAGTACCTGTCGCGTCTCTTCAATCCCGCCTGGCTCGAGCAGAAGCGACTGCTCGAGTCCGCACGCAGGCGGCCGGCGTCCTTCATGCAGGCTCCGAGGAACATCCTTGTCGCGTGACACCCAGCTCGCGTTGATCGATGGTCCGGCCATCGACACCGATGTCGTGATCGTCGGTGCCGGTCCCGGTGGGATTGTTCCAGGTGTTCGAGCTCGGGCTCCTCGGGCTCAAGGCCCATGTCGTCGATTCGCTCGCACTCGCGGGCGGGCAGTGCATCGAGCTCTATCCGGACAAGCCGATCTACGACATCCCGGCGATCCCCGTCTGCACCGGCCGCGAGCTCATCGAGCGGCTGCTCGAGCAGATCCGCCCCTTCGAGGCAGGATTTCACCTCGGCCAGGAAGTGACCGAAGTGCATCGCCGCGAGGACGGACGCTTTCATGTCGCCACGAGCCGCGGCACACACTTTCGCGCCGGCGCGATCGTGATTGCCGGCGGTGTCGGCTCCTTCCAGCCGCGACGGCTCGCAGTCGAGGGCGCCGAGCGCCACGAGGGACGCTCGATTCACTACCGCGTCAGGGACGCCGGCGCTTTCTCAGGCGAGGACCTGCTGATCCTCGGCGGCGGCGATTCCGCGCTCGACTGGACGCTCGAGCTGGTCGAACGGGCGCGGTCCGTGGTGCTGGTGCATCGGCGGGCGGAGTTTCGCGCCGCTCCCGCATCGGTCGCGCGCATGTTCGAGCTTGCGCGACGCCGGCCGGCTCGATCACCTGGAAGGCCAGGTGCAGGCGCTCACCGAATCCGATGGCCGGCTCGTGGGTGCGGCCGTGCGCGGCAACGACGGCGTGACGCGCCGTGTCAGCGCGAGCCAGCTGCTGGTCTTCTTCGGGCTGCAGCCGAAGCTCGGACCGATTGCCGACTGGGGGCTCGAACTCAACCGGCGAACGGTGCGCGTCGATGCCGAGAAGTTCGCAACCAGCGTGGCCGGGATCTTCGCGGTCGGTGATATCAATGAGTACCCCGGCAAGAAGAAGCTGATTCTCAGCGGCTTTCACGAGACGGCGCTGGCGGCCTTCGCGATACAGGCGCATCTGCAACCCGGCAAGAAGGTGCACCTGCAATACACGACCACCAGCCCGATCATGCATCGGCGCCTGGGCGTCGCGCCCGCGGGCGCCGCTGCGGACGAACCGTTGCGCCGCTCGGGCACCGGCTGACACACGCTAGCTCGACCCTCACCCCAGCCCTTTCCCGCAAGCGGGAGAGGGGGCAGATGCTCCGCGCCTCGTGCGGCGATTTCCCCCCTCGTCCCTCGTAAAGAGGCCTGGGGTGAGGGGCGATGTGTCCCGTGCTACCTTAATGCCGCCGAAACAATAACCCGCATCGCAACTGGGGAGACCCGTCATGGAGCAACCTGTCAGTTCCACCTCTTCTGCCACGCCCAGCAAGGAAGAGCGTAATTGGGCGACTCTTGCTCACGTGAGCGCGCTGCTCGCGTTCTTCACGGTTGTCGGCGGCATCATCGGGCCGCTCGTCATCTGGCTCATCCGCAAGGAAGACATGAGCTTCGCCGCCGACCAGGCCAAGGAAGCGCTCAACTTCCAGATCACGGTGTTCCTGGCCGGCATCGTCTCCGCCATCCTGTGCCTGATCCTGATCGGCTTCGTCCTGCTCGCGATCCTGGCGCTGGTCGACCTGGTCCTCATCATCATCGCGGCGGTCAAGGCGAGCGAGGGCGTGGCGTATCGGTATCCCTTCAATCTGCGCCTCATCAGCTGAAGCAGGGCGCCCGCGCGATCGATGTACGTTCCGGCGCACTTCAATCAGACCGATCTCGCACGTCTCGACTGGCTCGCCGCGCACGACTCTTTCGGGACGCTGATCTCGAGCGTCGAGGGCGTACCTTTCGCGACGCATCTGCCGGTGCTCTACGCCCGCAGCGGCGAGCGCGTCACGCTCACCGGTCACTGGGCGCGGCCCAATCCACAATGGCGCACGATCGAAGGGCAGCGCGTGCTGTTCATCTTTCACGGGCCGCACGCGTATATCTCGCCGCGCTGGTACGTGGAACCCAGGCGCAACGTTCCGACCTGGAACTATGCCGTGGCGCATGTGTACGGAACGCTGCGGTTGATCCACGAACGCGACGCGCTGGAGCGCATCGTGACCACGCTCGCCGCCACCTACGAGGGTGAGGCGCGTGATGCCTGGCGGCTTGCGGATGCGGAGCCCGCTACCGTGGCGGCGTTGAGCGGGATCGTGGGCTTCGAGCTGAGCGCCGACGAAGTGCAGCTCAAGTACAAGCTCAACCAGAATCACCCGCCGGGGAATGTCGAGGGCGCGATCCGCGGGCTGCGCGCGAGCGACTCGCAGGACGCACAGGCGACCGCCGCGCTCATGGAACAGGCTGCGGCCGGCGGGCCCGCCGTCAAGACGGACGCGACCCGCTAGCTCCTACCGTAGCGTCGTGGTTCGAGCTGAAGTCGAGGCGCAGGTTGTAGAGCGCCACGAACAGCGGGAACAGGTTTGAAAGAATTCCAACCGAGTCATTGCGGCCGAAGATGAAGTAGCCGAGCAGCAGGAGGCTCCCACCGGCGCTCATGTACCAGAAGGTGCGCGGCAACATGGGCCGCCCCTTGCGGCGCGAGGCGTAGAGCTGGATGAACCAGCGTCCCGCAAACAGCGCCACCCCCAGGTAGCCAACCAGCTTCCAGGGGGTGATCACGACGCCCAGGTATTCGATGAGCACGGTATTCACGACAGGCCTCGCTTTCAGGAGTTCGCTGCTGGTTATAACGAAGCAATCCCCGCGTCGGCAACCGCCGGAAACGGGGCTTTCTTGACGCTCTGCGGGAGCACGGCGATACTGCTCCGCCATGAACACGCGCGTCCAATTGAGCTCGGCAAAGACCGGCTGGTGGTGGCGTCACTCTTGACGGAGTGGGCCGCCCGCGCGTAGCGCATAGAACACACACAGGACCCATCTCCGTGATCAACCGGGGATGGGTTTTTTGTTGCCCGCTCCCCGGGGAATGTCCGCAAACGAGGAGCACATGCAACCGCCCTTCGACATCGCAGCCGACCTCGATACGCCGGTCTCGGCCTATCTCAAGCTGAGGCCGTTCAAGCCGCGCTTTCTGCTCGAAAGCGTCGAAGGCGGTGAACGGCTGGCACGCTACTCCTTCATCGGTTTCGGCGACGCGCTCGAGGTCCGGCTCGACCGCGAAGGACTCGCGATCGGTGGACGGCGCGTGGCGCGCCCGCGGGATCGCGCCGAGCTGCTCGCGGGACTTCGCTGCGCACTCGCGCAGGCGCCCGTCCCGAAACCCGATCTGCCGGCGGTGCCGCTGGCGGGCGGCCTGGTCGGCGCGGCGAGCTACGACATCGTGCGCTACTTCGAGCGGCTGAAAGAGAGAACCCCAACCCTCTCCCCCGCAGCGAGGGAGAGGGACGAAGAAGTGCCGGAAGCCCACTTCGTGGCGCCGCGCTCGCTGCTGGTGTTCGATCACCTGACCCGTGGCGTGGCGTTGTTGCACGATGGCCCGGATAGCGAACGCCAGAGCTTGCGTCGCGACGTGATCCGCGCATTGCGCGGCGCCGTGCCGGAGCCGCGCAACTCCGCCGCATATGCGGCGCCTACCGCGAGCCTGAGCGAAGCCGAGTTCGTCGAGCGCGTTCGTGCTGCGCAGGAGTACATCGCCGCGGGGGATGTCTATCAGCTGGTCTTGTCGATTCGCTTCGCCGGTGAGCACTCGCTCACGCCGTTCGAGGTGTACCGGGCGCTGCGGCTCATCAACCCCTCGCCCTACATGTACTTCTGCGAGCTCGGAGCTCTCACCGTGGTCGGCTCCTCGCCCGAGGCGCTGGTGCGGTTGAATGGCCGACAGGCGTCGCTGCGGCCGATTGCGGGCACGCGGCCACGCGGGATCGGCGCCGAAGAGGACGCGCGGCACGAGCAGGAATTGCGGCGTGACGCCAAGGAGAACGCCGAGCACGTGATGCTGGTCGATCTGGCACGCAACGACCTGGGCCGCGTCGCTCGCGCAGGGTCGATCCGCGTCGAGCCGTATCGGGCCGTGGAGCGCTACAGCCACGTGATGCACTTAGTGAGCGGCGTCAACGGCACGCTCGATGCGCGGTACGACGCCTTCGATCTCTTCGCCGCGGCGTTTCCTGCCGGCACGCTCGTGGGTGCGCCGAAAGTCCGGGCGATGGAGATCATCGACGAGCTGGAACCGGTGCGGCGGGGTCTGTACGGCGGCACGGTCGGATACTTCGGCGCGCGCGGCGACATGGACCAGGCGATCACGATTCGCACGCTGGTGTTCAACGGTGATCGCTACAGCTACCAGGCGGGTGCCGGCATCGTGGCCGACAGCTCGCCCGCCGCGGAGTATGCCGAAGTGCTGGCCAAGAGCGCGGCGCTGCGGCGCGCGCTCGAGATGGCGCGGGAGGGGCTATGACGGCGCGGCTCCTCCTCATCGACAACTACGACTCCTTCACCTACAACCTGGTGCAGGCTTTTCTCGTGCTGGGTGCGCAGGTCGAGGTGCATCGCAACGACGCCATCACGCTCGAGCAGGCGCGCGCGCTCGAACCTACACACCTGGTGATCTCGCCGGGCCCTGGAACGCCGCAAGCAGCCGGTATCTCGATGCGCATGATCGAGGCCTTTGCCGGGATCATCCCGGTGTTCGGCGTGTGCCTGGGCCACCAGGCCATCGTCGCGGCGTTTGGCGGCCGGGTGGGCCGCGCCGCGCGGCTCATGCATGGCAAGACTTCGCCCGTCATACATGACGGCCGCACCCTCTACGCCGGGCTGAGCCAGGCATTCGAGGCGGGCCGGTACCATTCGCTGATCGCCGAACCTGCGGCGCTCCCGGCGCAGCTGGAAGTGTCGGCGCGCACCGCCGAGGGCGAGATCATGGGGGTGCGTCATCGGACCCTGTGCGTCGAGGGCGTGCAATTTCACCCGGAGAGTATCCTTACGCCCGAAGGGCCGAGAATCATGCAAAGCTTCCTGCGCCTCACCTCGCCAGGGGCGACGGACTGACATGCCGCAACCGCTTCGCAACACGCTCGAGCAGCTGCTCGACCAACGCTCGCTCAGCGAGTCGGAGGCGGGCGAGCTGCTGGTCGCGCTCACTGAACCCGAGGTCGCGCCCGCCATGGCCGGCGCGCTGCTGGCTGCCTTGCGCATGAAGGGAGTCACAGCGGACGAAGTGCGCGGTTTCGCCGGTGCGATGCGACGCCTGGCGCGCCGCCCGCAGATCTCCCCGGGAGCGGCGCTCGTCGATATCGTCGGCACGGGCGGCGATGGCTCAGGCAGCCTCAATCTATCCACCGGCGCCGCACTGCTCGCGGCAGCCTGCGGGTTGCGCATCGTGAAGCATGGCAATCGCGCAGTGTCGAGCCGTTGCGGAAGCGCGGATCTCCTCGAAGCGCTGGGAATGAGCATCCCGCTGGACGAGGCGGCCGCCGGGCGCTGTCTCGATGCCACCGGCTTCACATTTCTCTTCGCGCCCCACTACCATCCGGCGCTCAAGGTGCTGGCGCCGGTGCGCGGCGCGCTCGGGGTGCGCACCGTGTTCAACATCCTCGGTCCGCTCGCCAACCCGGCCGAGCCGCAGTTCAACCTGATCGGCGCTTTCAGCCTCGAGGCGGCGGAATTGATGGCGAAGACCCTGTCGGGCATGGCGATCGAGCGTGCGTTCGTCGTGCACGGCGAACCGGGATGGGATGAGCCGACGCAGGTGGGGCCGTTCACGCTGTTCGACGTTCAGCCCGGCCGGGTCGCACGCGAGGTGCGCGAGCCCGGGCATTTCGGCATCAAGCCCTGCCACGCGGCGGATCTCGCGGGCGGCAATATCGCGCACAACGCGGCGGCGCTGCGCGCGGTGTTCGAGGGCCGCGACAAGGGCGCACACCGCGATGCACTGCTGATCGGCGCCGCGCTCGCACTCGAGCTCGTGGGGCGGGAGCACGACCCGCGCGCGGCCGCCGTCAGGGCGGCGGTGGCGATCGACTCGGGACGGGCGCGCGAGCTGCTGGAGAAACTTTCGCGATTCGGAGCACCAGCCTCATGAGCGGAATCCTCAGGGAAATGGCGCGTTCCAGCCTCGAGCGGCTGAAGAAAGCGCGCGCGGTGGAAACGGAGAAGGAGCTCTGGCAGCGCGCCTCGGATACGCCGCCCGCGCCGGCGCTGAAATTGAGCCCGGCGGGCTTCGACGTGATCGCGGAATTGAAGTTGCGCTCTCCGGCGAAAGGAGTGCTGCGTTCCTCCACCGAAGACCTGGCAGCCCGCGTCGGCTCGTATGCAAAGGGCGGCGCGGCCGCGGTCTCCGTGCTGACGGAGCCCTATCACTTCGATGGCTCGATGGCGCACCTGGCGCGCGCTTCAGAGACGCTGGAGCCGCTCGGCATTCCGACCATGCGCAAGGACTTCATCATCGAGCCCTACCAGGTCATGGAAGCGCGCGCACTCGGCGCCGGCGGCGTGCTCGTCATCCTGCGCATGCTCGATCACGGGCGCATCACGGAGCTGCTCGATTGCGCGGCGATGCTGAAAATGTTCGTGCTGCTCGAGGGCTTCGACGAGGACGATCTGGCGTGCGGCCGGCAACTCGTCACCGAGCGCGCCGGCCGCGTCGAGACCTTGCTGGTGGGCGTGAACAGCCGCGATCTCGATACGCTGCAGGTGGTGCCCGATCGGTTCGAGGGACTCGTGGCGAAGTTACCGGCGGAGGTGCCGCGGGTGGCGGAGAGCGGCGTCGCGACACCGGAAGACGCCGCGCGTCTCGCCCGGGCGGGCTATCAAGTGGTCCTGGTGGGCGCCGCGCTGATGGCCGACGACCATCCGGATACGCTGGTCGGCCGGATGGTGCAAGCGGGTCGCGCCGCGCGCGTTCCTGCAGCGTGAGCGCGGAATTTACTGCGCGCTGCGCTGGCCCGATTCCATGTTCATCAAGATCTGCGGCATGACGAGCGAGTCGGCGGTCGTCGCAGCGGTCGAGTGTGGCGTCGATGCGGTCGGATTCGTGTTTGCGCCGAGCCCGCGGCAGCTCACGCCGCAGCGCGCGGCGGCCTTGAGCGGACAGGCTCCGCCCGATCTGCTGCGCGTCGCCGTCACGCAGCATCCAGACCAGCAGCTGATCGACGAGATCTGCCGCTGGCTGGAACCCGATTGGTTGCAGACTGACCTGGAGGATCTCGCCGCGCTGGAAGTGCCCGCCAGCGTGCGCCTCGTGCCGGTGTTGCGCGCCGACAGAACGGTGGCTGCTCCGTTGCCGCCGCGCGTGCTGTTCGAGGGACCCGAGAGTGGGCGCGGTGCAACGAGCGACTGGAAGAGCGCTGCCGCGCTGGCCGGTCAGACAGAGCTCATCCTCGCGGGAGGTTTGCACGCCGGCAACGTCGCGCAGGCGATCGGGCGAGTGCGCCCGTTCGGAGTCGACGTCAGCAGTGGTGTCGAGAGCGCGCCCGGCGTCAAGGACGCGCGGCGCATGGCGGAATTCGTGACCGCGGTGCGGAATGCGGTCCAGACAGCAGGAATGCCGGCGTGAAGATCACCGAATCATCGACTCGCACTGAGGTATCGCTCGCAGCGGCGTTGCGTGGCGACTATCCCGACGCCAGCGGGCGCTTCGGCCCGTACGGCGGGCGCTATGTGCCGGAAACCCTCATGCCGGCGCTGGCCCGGCTGGAAGAAGGTGTTCATCGCCACCTCGCTGCGCCGGACTTTCGCGCCGAGCTGGAACGCGAGTTGCGTGGCTGGGTCGGGCGGCCGACCGCGCTCACCCACGCGCTGACCCTGAGTCGCCGCTGGGACGCAGACGTGTGGCTGAAGCGCGAAGATCTCGCGCACACCGGGGCGCACAAGATCAACAACGCGATCGGCCAGGCGTTGCTCGCGCGCCGGCTCGGCGCGCAGCGCATCGTTGCGGAAACGGGCGCCGGGCAGCACGGCGTCGCGAGCGCAGCCGCATGCGCGCGTCTCGGCCTGCCGTGCACCGTGTACATGGGCGAGATCGATATCGAGCGGCAGGCGCCGAATGTCGGGCGCATGAAGCTCCTCGGCGCGACGGTGGTTCCTGTCACGAGTGGCGACCGGACGCTGCGCGCCGCGATCGACGAGGCGCTGCGCGACTGGGTGTCCGATCCCAACGGCACCTACTACCTGCTGGGTTCAGCGGTCGGCCCGCATCCCTATCCGCTCCTCGTGCGCGAGCTGCAATCCGTGATCGGGCGCGAGGCCCGCGCGCAGATGCTCGATCTCGCGGGCGGCCTGCCGGACGTGGTCGTCGCCTGCGTCGGTGGCGGATCGAATTCGATCGGCATGTTTCACCCCTTCATCGCTGACGCGGCGGTCGAGCTGCTCGGCATCGAGGCGGGCGGGCGCGGTTCAGGCCTGGGTGAAAACTCTGCGACGCTATCGTTCGGGCGCGCCGGTGTGCTGCATGGAAGCTTCTCGCTCCTGCTGCAGGATGAGGACGGCCAGATCCAGGAGACGCACTCCGTCTCGGCGGGCCTCGACTATCCGGGAGTCGGTCCCGAGCACAGCCTGCTCAAGAACCTCGGGCGGGTGCGTTACGAGCACGCATCCGACGACGAGGCGCTCGCCGCACTGGCGGAATGTTGCGCGGCCGAGGGAATTCTCGCGGCGCTCGAGAGCGCACACGCGCTCGTAGGTGCGCGCCGCTGGGCGGCTGCCCATTCCGGCAAGCGCATCCTGGTGTGTCTCTCGGGACGCGGTGACAAGGACATGCCGACGCTGCAGCGAACTCTGCTCAAGGAACAAACCTAGTGCCGAACGGCGGCGCGGACATCACGGCTGCGATTCGCAACGCCGCCGGGCGCAACCGCCCCGCGCTGGTCGCCTTCCTGACGGCGGGCTTTCCATCGCGCGAGCTGTTTGCTGCGCACCTGGCGGCGATCGCCGCTGCTGCCGACCTGGTCGAGATCGGCGTGCCGTTCACCGATCCGATGGCGGACGGCATGACGATCCAGCGCGCCAGCCACGCAGCACTGGGCGCCGGCGTGACACTGCGGTGGATTCTGAAGCAACTCGCGGAATCGAATGCGCAAGCCGCTACGCCACGACTCCTGATGAGCTATCTCAATCCGTTACTCGCCTTCGGCTTGAGCGAGCTGCCTGCGGCGGCGGCGCGCGCGGGCGTCTCGGGATTCATCGTTCCGGATCTGCCTCACGAAGAGAGCGCGGAGCTTTCTGCCGCGTTGAGCGAGCACGGCCTGGCACTCGTGCAAATGGTCACGCCCGTCACACCGCCGGAGCGCCAGCGCCGGTTGTGCGCGGCGAGCCAGGGTTTCGTCTACGCGGTGACGATGACGGGCACGACCGGCAAGGCCACCGCGGTGCCGGAGGAGGTCATTCGCTATCTGGACGGCGTGCGTGCGGTGTCCCCGCTGCCCGTGTGCGCAGGCTTTGGTATTCGCCACCGCGAGCAGGTCGAGCGGCTGCGCGGCCACGTGGACGGAGTCATCGTCGGATCCGCACTGGTCGAATGCCTCGAGCGCGGAGACGATCCCGCGCGGTTCCTGCGCGGCCTGCGCGAGTAGCACACCGCCTGACCGCGCTCGGGCCCGTGAGTTGTTGATTGCCATTTCGCAGCGCAAGATAGGGCGAAAACGCGCCACCCCAGGCGCTGTTCGGTCGGCCGACAGGGAGAAACTCGCATATGCCAGGATTTCTGCGGGCCGCACTGCTCGGCTGCCTGGTCGTCGCCGGCGCGGCCCGATCGAGCCCTGAAACCTCCGTCTCGGGCCTGGCATGGCTCGCAGGCTGCTGGGCGAGCGTCGACGGCGAGTTCGGCACCGGCGAAGTGTGGACCGCGCCTGCCGGCGGAACGATGCTGGGTGTCAGCCGTACCGTGCGCGACGGCAAGACCGTCGAATACGAGTTCATGCAGATCCGCGAGATCGCGCCCGGTCAGCTCGCGTTCGTCGCCAATCCCTCCGGCCAGAAGCAAGCATCCTTTCCGCTGGTGCGCTCGAGCCCGGTGGAACTCGTCTTCGAAGATCCGGCGCACGACTTTCCGCAACGGGTCATCTACCGATTGGTCGAGCCCGACGCTCTGCATGCACGCATCGAGGGTGTTCTCAAGGGCGAAGAGCGGGGTGTCGACTTCCCCATGAAGCGCACCGAGTGCGCGGGCCGCGCCCGATAAGGGCTGTGCGGGACCTGGTATCCAGATGAGCCAGCTGCTTCTGCATCAGGGCGGGATCGCGCGCGACTCGCAGAGTGAGCAGGCGCCCTCGCGCGTCGCGGTGCTTGTGCGCGGCGCCGTGCTGTGCGTGGCCTACTTCGCCGGCAGCATGCTCGGCTACCTGTTCACGTTCCCGTCTTCCTACATCTCGGTGATGTGGCCGCCGAACACGCTCCTGCTGGTCGCACTCCTGCTGTCTCCGCCGCGCCATTGGCCATGGCTGCTGCTGATCGTCTTTCCCGTGCATCTGCTGGCCGAGGCGCAACAGGGCGTGACCCCGTTCATTGCCTCGCTCTACTACGCATTCGACTGCGTGCTGGTGCCCTTCACCGCCGGCACCCTGCGCCACTTCGGCTTGCATCGGCTCGAGCTCGCCGATTTTCGCCAGGCACTCCTCTTCATTGCCGTGGTGACGGGCGCCGCCGCGCTGGCGTCTCTCACCTGGTCACCGCTCATCGTCTTGCTGTGGATCGGTGGCGACATCTGGTCTCAATGGGGACTCGTGTGTCTTTCGAACGTGCTGCCCTTCCTGATCGCGACGCCGTGCCTGGTCATTGGGCTGACCCGCGGTTTGCAGATCATCCGCAGCACCTCGCACGCCCAATTCGTAGAGTTCGGGCTCCTCATCGTCGGCCTCGTGGTCTGCGGCATGGGCGTGTTCGGGTTGCAGGCGCGCCTGGCCGGGCACCCCGCCGCCCTCGCTTACACGCCATTGCCCTTCCTGCTGTGGGCAGCGGTGCGGTTTGGTCCCGGCGGCCTGTCGTTCTCATTCCTGGTCTTTGCCCTGATCGCGATCTTTTACACGCTCGCGGGGCAGGGACCGCTGATCGCTCAATCCGCAGGCGATATCGTCCTGTGGCTGCAGATCTTCCTGCTGGCGCTCTATGTACCGCTGCTCGTTCTGGCCTCGCTGGTCGAAGAGCGCCGCGCGCGAGTGGCCGCCCTGGGCCAAAGCGAGGCGCGCTACCGCAGCATCGTCGAGGACCAGACCGAGCTCATCTGTCGTTTCCTTCCCGACGGTACCTACACGTTCGTCAACGGTGCGTATTGCCGCTATTTCCAGCGCACCGCGGAGGAGTTGCTGGGAAAGACATTCTGGTCCTTCATTCCGCCCGAGTGGCAGCCCCCCGCGCGCGCGCACCTGGCGCGCATCACACCGGCCGAGCCGGTGGCGACCATCGAGCACGAAGTGCTGGCGCCGGACGGCCAGATTCGCTGGCAGCAATGGCGTGATCGCGGCTTCTTCGACGCTCACGGCCGCCTGCTCGACTACCAGGCCGTCGGGCGCGACATCACAGAGCGCAAGCGCGCGGAGGCTGCGATGCAAAACCTGGCGCACGCCGCGCGGCTCGCGGTGGTCGGCGAGCTGACAGGATCGATCGCACACGAGATCAATCAGCCGCTCGGCGCAATCCTGAGCAATGCCGAGGCGGCCGAGATGTTGCTCGAGACCGATACACCGCCGATGGAAGAAGTGCGCACCATCCTGGCCGACATCCGCAAGGACGATCTGCGCGCGAGCGAAGTCATTCGCCGTGTTCGCGGCCTGCTGCGCAAGCGCGAGCCCCAGATGCTGCCGCTCGACATCAACGAGGTGGCCGACGAAGTCGTGCACCTGGTGGCGGGCGATGTGCTGCTACGCAAAGTGGAGCTCAGCTGGCAGTGCGCGCCCGACGTGCCCCCGGTACGAGGCGATCGGGTGCATCTGCAGCAGGTCCTGCTCAACCTCATACTCAATGGCCTGGACGCGATGGCGGACACGCCGGAGTTCGAGCGGCGGATCGTGTTGCGCACCGAGACCGAAGGAGATGGCGCGAAGGTATCCGTCATGGACTCGGGCCACGGCATACCGGCCGACAAGTTGAGGACGGTGTTCGAGTCCTTCTTCACGACCAAGGAACACGGGATGGGCCTCGGTCTGTCGATCGCACGCTCGATCGTCGAGCTGCATGGCGGAAAAATCTGGGCCGGCAACAATCCCGATGCCGGCGCCACGTTCACGTTCACGCTGCCCGGTCCGGACGGGCAGCGCAGCGCAGGCTTGCCCCGAGGAACGGCATGAAACCCGTAGCGACCACCGTCGCCATCATCCTGATGGCGGTCACCGTGGCACACGTTCTGAGGCTCGTGAACGGCTGGCAGGTGACCGTGGCCGAGGAGCTCGTTCCCATGTGGGCAAGCGGGGTAGGGGCGTTGGTGGGCGGCACCCTGGCCGTATTGCTCTGGCGCGAGAGCCGCAAGCCCTGAACCGTATCGCCGCCGAGACCGGCGCCCCGCGGCGGGCCCGGGGGCCCCGGTTTGCCGTTGACTCTGAATTGCAGTAGAATTCGGTTTGTCAATTTATTTCTACAGAAACAAGTGGCCCCGGCCCAGAGACCCATGCAGAGACCGATCGAACACAGCAAGCCCGAGCCAGGCCGCGTGCTGACCGGAGCGGTGCTGCGCGCCGCCGCGTTGCTCGAGCTCACCCAGGTGCGGGTCGCGGAAATCCTGGGTCTGAGCCCGGCGACGGTTTCGCGCATGGCAAACGGCACCTACCTGCTGGATGCCGCCCGCAAGGAATGGGAGATGGCGGCGCTCTTCGTGCGCCTGTTCCGCTCGCTCGACTCCGTGGTGGGCTCCAACGACGAAGCGGCGCGCGCCTGGCTGAATGGCGAGAATCGTGCCCTGGGCGACCGGCCCGTGAACCTGATCCGCAGCGCCGAAGGCCTCGTCCGTGCCGTCCACTACCTGGACGCCGCGCGCAGTCGCATCTGAGACGTTTCGCCTGCGGCGCAAGCTGTGGCGCGCGGTCGAGGCGCAGCACATCGCCTCGACGCTGCGCCTGGTCGCGAGCGCGGACGAGCAGCTCGCGCTCGAGCGTGTCCTGGAAGCGAGCAAGCCGCCGCTGCCGCCGGGTACCGCCAAGCTCCATTACCTGCTGTCGACACCGTTTCGCTATCCGTCGCCGTTCGGCTCGCGTTTTCGCGCACCGACCGAGCCCGGCGTCTGGTATGGCGCGGAGGCTCTGCGCAGCGCCTGCGCAGAACTCGGGTACTGGCGCTGGCGCTTTCTCACCGATTCCGGCGCGCTCGAATCATTGGGTCCGTCGCCGCAGACGGTCTTCCAGGCGCAGGTGGACACGCGCGCGGTGGACCTGACGCGCGCGCCGTTCAAGCGTGACCAGGATCTCTGGGGCCATCGTTCGGATTACTCGGCCACTCAGGAATTCGGGCGCGTTGCGCGCGAAGCCGGCACCGGTGCGATTCGCTACGCCTCGGTCCGCGATCCCGAGCACGGTGGTGCGGTAGCGGTGTTGCGGCCGGAGGTGTTCAAGCCGACGCGGCCCACGGCGCAAGCGATCTGGTTGCTGACCGTCAAGAAGGAGCGAGTGACCTGGCAGCGCGAGCGCGAGGCACTCGAATTCAGCGCAGGGCTCTGGGTCTAGAAGCGATGCGACTCAATCACGGTAGTTGAGCGGCGGCGGGCGCTCGCCCACGAGCGATCGATACTTGAAGTTTGGTCCGCGCGACGCCTCGAACTCGCGGCGCGCGTCCTGCAGGATCACCGGATCGCGATACAGCGCAACCGCCGTGCGCGCGATCGTCTGGGCGGCGACGTTCATGCCCTTGAACCCGATGCTCATGCCGCCGGCTGCGACGGCCTGCCAGCTGTGCCCCGGCGTGCCGGGCACAAACGTCGCGGTGCGAATACTGGTAGTGGGCACCACCCAGCTCACGTCGCCGACGTCGGTCGAGCCGTAGCGGCGCTCCAGCCGGAAGGGCTGAACCATGGCTTCCGCCCCGAGCGGGCGTACCGGCGGCGGCATGGTGGCCTGGAGTTTTTCCGCAAACGCGCGTTCCTGCGCATCGTATTGCACGCCGCCGACCGCACGCAGCTCGGCATCCATGACCTTCGCGAGCGTCTCGTTGCCGAGCAGGCTGTAGACGGCATGGATGACTTCGGGCTCGACGCGCGTCCCGGTGCCGAGCGCAGCGCCCTCGGCTGCCTTGAGCACGCGTCCCCAGATTTCCTCGAGCGTGCGCGGTTCAGGATGGCGCACGTAGTAATACACCTCCGCGAAGTCCGGAACGACGTTGGGAGCAAGCCCGCCGTTGGTAATCACGTAGTGGATGCGGGTCTCCTGCGGCACGTGCTCACGCAGCAGGTTGACCATGTTGTTCATGGCCTCGACGCCATCGAGCGCCGAGCGTCCGCGCTCGGGCGAACTGGCGGCATGACTGGATGCGCCGTGAAAGCGGAACTTGGCGGAGCGGTTCGCGTTCGAGGTCTCGACGGCTCGCGCTGTTGACCGAGTCCGGGTGCCAGTGCAGCACGGCGTCGACGTCGGCGAAAAGTCCGGCGCGCACCATGTACACCTTGCCCGCGCCGCCCTCTTCCGCGGGCGTTCCGTAGAGGCGGATCGTGCCGGCGGTGCGCGTGCTCGCCAACCACTCGCGCACCGCGATCGCCGCGGAGGTCGAGGCGGTGCCGAACAGGTGGTGGCCGCAACCGTGCCCAGGAGAACCGCTCTCGATCGGCGCGCGTTGCGGCACGGCGTCCTGCGAGAGGCCGGGGAGTGCGTCGAATTCGGCGAGGACGCCGATCACCGGCTTGCCGCTGCCCGCCGTGGCGACGAATGCCGTCGGCATGCCGGCGACGCCCGCCTCGATCTCGAAGCCCGCTGCCTTCAGCTCCTCCTGCAGCAGTGCGGAGCTACGCGTTTCCTGGTAGCCGAGCTCGGCCCATTCCCAGATCTGGCGGGCCACCTGCGCATCCCGTTTGCTGCGCTCGGCCAGCAGGGTACTGATGGTTTCAGCGTCCGGGGATGCGGCAGGCGCAGTCCCGGGCAGGGCGATCAGCAGGCTGAGCGCGATGAGACGCGCGCGCGCGGACACGTCGATGGGCATCGTCGAACCCGTCAGTTGAAGGGAGCCCACACATGATAACCGCTGCCTCGGCGCGCCGGTTGACCGTGACAGCCCGCGGCGCTAGGGTCAGAAGCGACCGCCCGCCACGGACTTCTCCGCATGAAGCTCGTCTACAGCGCCGAATCCGTCGTGAACGTCGCGCACATGCGCAACGTGCTCGAGAGCGCCGGCATTCACTGCGAGGTGCGCAACTACCACCTGGCGAGCGCGATCGGCGAGATCCCGTTCGTGGAGTGCTGGCCGCAATTGTGGGCGGTGAATGAGGCACAGCATGCCGAGGCCGAGCAGCTGGTGGCAGGCGCGCTCAACGGCGTGCAGCGCGGACCCGCATGGGCCTGCCCGGAGTGCGGCGAAGACAGCGAAGCGCAATTCACGGCCTGTTGGCGCTGTGGGCACGAGCGCTCGCTCGCGGCTCGCCGGGCTGAGTAGGCGGCTTGCAGATCATCACCATCGGTGCGCGGTTTTGCGGCCCGCCGGAATCGGGCAACGGGGGCTATTCCGCCGGCATGCTGGCCGGCCAATCGGACACGCCGGTGCGGGTGCGGCTGCGCAAGCCGCCGCCTCTCAACGCGTCGCTGGTCGTGCACACGCTTGACAACGGGCGGCTCGAACTGAAACGCGATGACGAGCTGATCGCTGAAGCCGAGCGCTATCAAGTGGAGTTGCGAGCCCCGCCGGCGCCCGCCTATGTCGACGCGCTCGACGCCTCGCGCGGCTATTCCGGGTTCAAGCATCACCCGTATCCCGGCTGCTTCGTGTGCGGGCCGCAGCGTTCGCGGGGCGACGGGCTGCGGATTTTCCCGGGCGCCTGGGGTGGTGACGGCAGCGTCGCCGCGCCGTGGATGCCCGACCAATCGCTCTGTGGCGCGGACGGCAAGGTGTGCTCGGAGTTCATGTGGGCAGCGCTCGATTGTCCCGGCTACTTCGCCGCGGCAAGCGACGGTCGCCGCATGCTGCTCGGCGAGATCGCGGCGCGCATCGACCGGCGGGTGCATGCCGCCGAATCCTGCGTGGTGGTGGGCTGGAGGCTCGGCCGCGAAGGCCGCAAGCATTTCGTCGGAACCGCGCTCTATGACGACGACGGCGAGCCGTGCGCGCGCGCACTCGCGACCTGGATCGAAGTTCGCAGTTAGAGGGACGCGGCCAGATCAGTGATTCGGGCGTTGGGTACGTGGACCGGGCGCTGATCGTCGGACGCGTGGCGCATGGGGCACTCGAAGCTCGCGGGCTTCATCACCAGCACGTCGCAGGGCAGCAGGTCCAGAACGCGCTCGGTTGTGCTACCGACGAGCACGTTGTACATCCAGCCGCGCGCGTAGGCGCCCATCACCAGCACGTCGATCTCGTGCTGACGCACGAAGCGTACCAGAGCCTCCGAGGGCGTTCCGATGACCAGGCTGCGTCGCGTGCGCGGCAGGCGATGAGTGGACAACAGCGCATCGAACTCGCTGCGCGCCCTGTCCTCGTTGCCCTTCAACACCTGCGCAGCGCTCATCCTGGCTGCCATCGGCACGGCGGCCAGCGTCGCATTCGCCGCCAGTTCGGTGACGGGCGCATAGGCGTGCACCGCATGAAGAAGGCCGCTGGTGGCAAGTGCGAACGATTCGGCGGCAGAGAGCAGCGCGCGGTCCAGCTGCGCGGGCTTCTCTCCAGGTCGTGCCACGTCCACGGCCGCCGCGATTCGTGGCGGATGCCCCCAGACGCTGGGGCGCACGAACAGTAACGGAGCCGGGCACAGCCGGATGAGCTGCCAGTCCGTGTTGGCGACCAGAGAGCGCCGCAGCAGAGAGTGCGGATGAGTATCCTTGATCACCAGCGAAGGTCGCGACCGCAGAACCTTGCGCACGATTCCGACGTGCAGCGCCGTGTCCAAAGCCATGTCTGTCGCAGTCTCGATGCCCGCCTCGCGCAAGCCCGCCGCCATTCGCTCGAGCGTCAGCTCGTCAACCCGCGGCTCGCCATCGGCGGGCGTACGGCACACGAAGAGCTCCACGCGCGCTCCGAAAGCGGCCGCGAGCTCCCTGGCGCGCCTCAGACCGGGGTGCTGGGTCGTGGAGGGATCGATGATTACCAGGATGCTGCGCGGTCTGTCCATTGCGGCGGCCTCTCGTGTTGCATGCATCCTGGCTGCGCAGCGCCCGTATGGAAATCCTCACTTGCCGCAGCCGACTGCGGATAGTACGTAGGCGCATTGCTGCAGCGACGGTTCGCGCCCTACACTCGATGCGTGCCCGTCAACAACCCCAGAGAAGGCAGCGCTCAGGAACTGCGGGCGTTGCTGGATGCGGCCGTCGATGCGGTGATCGTCATCGACGGACTGGGATACGTCGAGACTTTCAATCGCGCCGCCGAGAAACTCTTCGGTTTTTCCGCCGCGCAAGTGCTGGGTCACAACATCAGCATGTTGATGCCGGAGCCCGACCGCAGCGCGCACGACGGTTACTTGCGACGGTATCTGAGCACGGGTGAGGCTCGGATCATCGGCATTGGTCGCGAGGTGCAGGCGCGTCGCCAGGACGGCAGCGTCTTTCCCGCGTCGTTGTCCGTGGGACGTGTCGCAGGCGCTGATCCTCCGCGCTTCGTCGGGTTCATTCGCGACCTGTCGGCGCGCGTCGCCGCGGAGCGCGAGGTCATTCAAGCGCGCGAGCGGCTGACGCATGTGGCGCGACTCAGCACCATGGGTGAAATGGCCGCCGGCCTGGCTCACGAAATCAACCAGCCCCTGGCAGCGATTGCGACCTACGCACAGGCGTGCCAGTACATGATCGCGCAGGGCAAGGCGGCGGATGACGAGGAAATCCGCGAGTCACTGGCGCAGATCAGCACGCAGGCGCTGCGCGCCGGCGAGGTGATCCGCCGACTGCGTACTTTCGTGAGCAATCGCGAAGTCCGCAACGAGCGCGTCGATTGCAACCGCCTGCTCGAGGACCTGGCGCTACTCGCGCGTCCGGACTCGCGGGCGAATGACATCCGCCTGCTGTTCGACGTCGAGGAACAACTGCCCGCACTGCAGGCGGACCCGGTCCAGCTGCAGCAGGTACTGATCAACCTGATTCGCAACGCGATCGACGCCACGCTGCAGAGCGGAACTGCGCAGCGCGAAATTCTCGTGCGTGCGGTGCGCGTAGCAGAGGGCATCGAATTCTCCGTGCGCGACCACGGACCGGGTGTCGAGCCCGGCGCGCTCGCGAACCTCTTCAACCCGTTCTTCACCACCAAGGCGCACGGCACCGGCCTCGGGCTTGCCATCAGCCGCACGATCGTGGTCGCGCACGGCGGCAAGCTCGCGTACCGTCCGGCGTCCGATGGGGGGGCCTGCTTCTATTTCGCGCTGCCAACACTGGTGGGAGAGTCGTCGTGAAAGAAGAGCCCCCGACCGTGTGCGTCGTGGATGACGACGAGGCAGTCCGCGGCTCGCTGAAGATGCTGCTCAAGACCCTCGGTCTGCCGACGCAGAGCTACGGCTCGGCGCAAGAGTTCCTGGCGGCGTTCGACCCGCAACGCCCGGGCTGCCTGGTGCTCGACATCCGCATGCCTGGAATGAGCGGCCTGGAACTTCAGCAGGAGCTCAACACCCGCGGCGCGCTGCTGCCGGTCATCTTCATCACCGGGCATGGTGACGTCCCGATGGCGGTAGAGGCCATGCAGCAGGGCGCGATGGACTTTCTGCAGAAGCCATTTCGTGACCAGGACCTGATCGATCGCATCCACAAGGCGCTGGAAAAGGACCGGGCGGGTCGAGAGTTGCTCGGCAATCGGGAACGCATCCGCGCGCGCGTCGCCGAGCTCACGCCTCGCGAACGCGAAGTGCTCGCGCTCGTCACGCAGGGCAAGGCCAACAAGGTCATCGCCGCCGATCTGCAGGTAAGCCAGCGCACGGTGGAGATCCATCGCGCGCACGTCATGGAAAAGATGGGAGCGAATTCGCTGGCGCATCTCGTGCGCATGGTGATGGAGGCCGGGACCGTGGCCTCGCCGCCGGGCTAGCGTAGATCGGGGTGGCGATCAGCTACTCGCGCACCCGTTGCGCGGTCGGCGGATGGCTCGAGATCCAGCTGGGGAAGTCCTCGTCGCCGTATTCCTTCTCCAGCCTCTCGAGGAGGGCCCCGAAATGCCGCCGCGATATACCCGCGCGATCGAGCCACGCGTAGGCGTAGTCGTCGGCCTCCGCTTCGAACTGGCGGGAATGCTTCGCCTGCACCAGCACAGTGGGCACGCTTGCGACCAGCACGGAAGCTGAGCTGATGTCACCCACCAGCGTCAGCATCAGGATCGAAGTGGCGGAGTTCTGCAGCAGCATCCGCAGGCTATGTCGATGCACGACATGACCGACCTCGTGCGCCAGCACCGCGGAGAGCTCGTCGTCCGACTCGGCGAGCTCCACCAGCTCATCGGTCATCACGACGATCCCGGAAGGCAACGCGAAGGCGTTGGCGCCGACTTCGTTGCCGCGACGGAATTCGAGCCGGTAGTCGTGACCGTCTTCGAGGCCCTGGGTGATCGCGTCGAAGCGGCCGCGCAACGCCGCCTGCCGTTCGGGGGCGAGCTCGCTCGGTTCGAACATCGCCCGATCGAGCAGCTCGAGCGACTCCCGGCCGAGCGCATGATCGGTCGATGCGGGCAAGGCCAGCGCCACCTGCTTGGCTGCTGCCGGGATGCCGAACTGGATGGCGGCCCATGCGATCACGACCAGCGCGATCCCGGCGACGATGGCGTAGTGCCAGCGGCTTTCGAGCCGATGCACCCGGTGTTGTGCGCTGGTGGCCTGGAGCTGTTCCAGCGCCGCATCGACCGCGTCGTTGTCTGCGATCTCACAGGCGCTGCCGTCGGCAAATCTCAGCACACGCGGGGTGTTGCCGATGCGCTCCGAGATGTCTGTCTCGGCGAGTCGATAGTCGCGTGTCTGCCCGCCGCCCGCGATCCGCACGACGCCGTCGATGCCGATCCGCACCTCGACGTCGTGGCGGGCGGAGTTCTGGCCATCGTAGAACTGGCCGCGAATCTCCGTCATAGGCCGAGGTCGACGTCCAGGAAGTCGCCAAGCTCCTGCCCGGCCGCCTCCACCTGCGCCTGTTGGTCGGCGACGAACGCATCGAGGCTGCCGTGCACCTCGAGCGACAGCGTTTCGAACCGGTAGCGGGCCAGGCGCACCTGCGCGAATGGCAGGAACAGCCCGAGCGTGAGCGCGATGAGGAGCGTGTTGACGAGGTAGACCTTGAGCAGCGGCCACATGCGCATGTCGCTCAGCAACCGATGCGGGCCCACCAGGGTCTTGCCGAGCGAGGCGTTGGCGAGCGACTTGTGCAGATAGGTCACCGCGAGGAAATAGGGCACCACGATGGTGAGCAGCATCACTGGCAGGAGGCGCAGGAATTCACTCGGATCGCTTGGCAAGGGCACGCCCGCGTCATCGACGCCGGGCAGGGAGCGGATCAGGAGGAAGAAGCCCCAGAGCACCGGGATCCAGAAGAGCATGGCGACGAAGTAGATGACGTAGAACTCGCCCGGCCTGGCGGTGAGACCGAGCGGTGTGGTGCCGAAGCTGGTGTTCGTGATGGCGAACTGGTAGCGGCGGTAGCTCCAGTAGGGGTAGATCAATCCCAGCGTGAGGGAGATCAGGATCGCCAGGCCGATGAAGACGCGCGCCGCTTCGCCGTACTCCTGCCTGAAGTTGAAGCGGATGTTGCGATACGAGCTCATGCGCATGTGGAAGGTGCGCGCCTTGACGATGATCCAGGGCGTCGCGAACAGCACCACGATCACGAACAGGAAATTGGTGAGCGGCCAGATCGAGGTGAGAAGCACGAAAAAGACCAGCACACCCACCGCGATCAGCCGGCCCTTGAGGATCTGCAGCGGCTTGCCGTGGTACTCGAAGGCGGTGCCAGCGAGCTGCGTACTGCCGTAGAAGTACCGCAGCCGGCGCACCTTGGCCCACGCCGAATAGATTCCCAGCGTCAGCACGCTCAGGAACAGGTTCACGATCCAGATGCGGAAGTACTCGCCGCCCTTGCCCGTGAACACGAACTGTTCGATGCGCGGTACGGGCGTGGCGCTCGCACCGGCATCCAGCGTGTGATCGGAAATGGCCTGCGGGGGAATGGCGCTCATGCCGGTCTCCTTCTAGTTTTTCGTGGTGGATTCCGTCGGCGCGCGGAGAGTAGCAGGGCTTATTCCCTGCGCCAAACGTTGAACAGCCAGAACGTGCCCGCGGCCGCGAGCAGCCACCCGGGCCACTGCGGGTTGTGCCCGACGGCGAGCCACACGATTCCGCCGAGGAGCAGCACGCCCGCCACGGTGATCGCGTCGCGTCGCGCGTTGGTCTCGCGCACGGTGCGCTTGAGCTCCTCGATCCCCGGCGATTCGACCTGCAGGCGAAAGCGTCCGTCGGCGGCCTGCTGGATCATGCCCTGGACCAGTTGCGGCAGGCTCTTGACGGCCTCCGCCAGCTCGGGCAGCTGCGTTCGCAGCCGATCGACGATGGCGCGCCCGCTCACACGCTCGCGCATCCATTCACGCAGGATCGGCTGCGCTGTCTTCCACAGGTCGAGCTCCGGATAGAGCTGCCGGCCCAGGCCCTCGATGTTGAGCAGGGTTTTCTGCAGCAGCACGAGCTGCGGCTGGATCTCCATGTTGAAGCGCCGCGCGGTCTCGAACAGGCGCACCAGCACCTGGCCGAAGGAGATTTCCTTGAGCGGCTTGTTGAAGATGGGCTCGCACACCGTGCGTACCGCGGATTCCAGCTCATCGATGCGCGTTCCGGGCGGCACCCATCCCGAATCGACGTGCAGCTTCGCGACGCGGTGGTAGTCACGGTCGAAGAAGGCCAGGAAATTCTCGGCGAGGTAGTACTGGTCGCGCGGGCTCAACGTGCCGACGATTCCGAAGTCCACGGCTGCGTAACGGGGATGCTCCGGATCGTCCACGAGCACGAAGATGTTCCCGGGGTGCATGTCGGCGTGGAAGAAGTTGTGTCGGAACACCTGCGTGAAAAAGATCTCCACGCCGTTCTCCGCCAGCCTCGCGATGTTGGTCTTCAGGCTCTTCAGCCGCGCCACGTCGCTGATGGGGATGCCGTAGATGCGCTCCATGACCATGACGTTGGGGCGGCAGAAGTCCCAGTACACCTCCGGCACATAGAGGAGCGATGAGCCTGCGAAGTTGCGCTTCAGCTGGGCGGTGTTGGCCGCTTCGCGCATCAGGTCGAGCTCATCGAGGATCGTCTTCTGGTACTCGCGCACCACTTCGACGGGCCGCAGCCGCCGCCCTTCGATCCAGTAACGCTGCGCAAGCGCGGCGAGGGCGTGCAGGACTTCGAGATCGCGGCCGATGATCTGCGCCATGTCGGGTCGCAGCACCTTGACGACGACGTCCTGGCCGCTGCGCAAGGTCGCGGCGTGGACCTGGGCTATCGATGCGGCCGCCAGCGCCTTCTCTTCGAAGGTCGCGAACACTTCATCGAGCGGGCGCCCGTAGGCGCGGTCGATGATGGCGCGCGCCTCCGCACCCGGAAATGGCGGCACCTGGTCCTGGAGCTTGGCGAGCTCGACGGCAAGGTCGGCGGGCAGGAGATCTGGCCGGGTCGAGAGTGCCTGGCCGAACTTCACGAAGATCGGCCCGAGCTCCTCCAGCGCAAGTCGCAGGCGCACGCCGCGCGGCTCGCCGCGATCCCGCGGGAACCAGTTCCAGGGCAGCAGACGGAGCGCGAAACGCAGCGGGCGGAAGAGATGCGTCGCGGCAATGAAATCGTCGAGCCCGTGCCGCACCAGCACGCGCTGAATATCAAGCAGGCGCCATGCGACGCGCGCCTTCATGCTCTTTCCTCCCGCTCCCCCAACAATCCCAAACGCGCCTGCAACCGGTCGGCAGACTCACGCAGCTCATCCACGCTGGCGAGAAACTCCTCCAGCTCGGTGCGCGTCACGAGGTCGCGACTCTCCTCCTGCAGATATTCGCTCACGTTGGCGGCCAGCGTCGCGGTCGCCTTCCGGCCCCAGCCGCTTGCTGCGCGGACCACGTTGCCGATCTGGTGCGCGGTGACGTCGCCCACCAGGCGCGACAGTTCCTCTTCGAAATCGGGCTGCGCCGCGCGCATCAGGTCCTGGAAGCTCTGCGCGATCTCCGCATCGCCACTGATCGTGACGGCGCCCGATCGCAGGCGTCCTCGCGCACCGGGACCGACCATGGAGAGCAGTGTCAACGGAGTTCCGGACACGGTAGCGTCAGGCTCGCTTTGCGCCTCCTGGGCGAGCACGATCCGCTGTGACTCGATGCGCGCCACGACATACCAGCGCAGCCCTTCGACCTGCACGCCGAGCGATCGTCCTTCGAGGCGCTCACACAGGTCTTGCGCGCGCGAGGACGCCGCGATGTTGCGATTCAGCAGGCTTGCGATCTGTTCGAGGATCATCGGCGTGAACGACCCACCGCGCGGCGCGGTTCAGTAGCGGTATCCGCGGTGTACCGCGACGATGCCACCGCTCAGGTTGTGATAGCGGCATCCCTCGAGGCCGGCCTCGCGCATCATGCCGAGCAGCGTCTCCTGGTCCGGGTGCATGCGGATGGACTCGGCCAGGTAGCGGTAGCTGTCCGGGTCATTGGCGACGAGCTTGCCCAGCAGCGGCAGCACGCGAAACGAGTACGCGTCATAGAGCGGCTTGAGCCCAGGCGCGGTCGGGCGCGAAAACTCCAGGACCAGGAGCTGGCCGCCCGGGCGCAGCACGCGACGCATCGAGGCGAGCGCCGCCGCCTTGTCGGTGACGTTGCGCAACCCGAAACCGATGGTCACGCAATCGAAGCGCTCGTCGGCGAACGGCAGCTTTTCCGCGTTGGCGATGCAGTAGGAGACGTTGCCCGCGATGCCGGCGTCGATCAGCTTTTCGCGCCCGCGCGTCAGCATCTCCAGGTTGATGTCCGAGAGCACCACGTGGCCGCCGCGTCCGACCTGGTGCGCAAGCCCTGCGCCCAGGTCTCCGGTGCCGCCGGCTACGTCGAGCGCCTCCTGGCCCGGCTTGAGCCCCGTCAGAGAGAGAGCGAACTGCTTCCACAACCGGTGCAGGCCGCCCGACATCAGGTCGTTCATGAGGTCGTACTTACCGGCCACTGAGTCGAACACGCCGCGGACGCGGCGCGCCTTCTCCTCCCAATCGACCTTCTCGAAGCCGAAATCGGCGGTGCGGCCTGAGGAATCGCTGTTGCGGGATGCGCTCATTGCCTGCAGATTGTACTGGATGAATCAGCCGGGGCGTGGTCATCGGCATCTGCCACGGGCGGTCCTCGCCCTCGTTGCGCTTTGCTCACCAGGGCTGGCGCTGGCCGCCCTCGCACCCAGCGGCGAATGCCTCAGCTCCCGCGGCCGCATGAACGGCGACGTGCAAGCGACATGCTTCGCCATGGAGCACGCCGGACGCCAGCGCACCATACGGATCTATCCGGCGTACAGGCGCACAGTGGCCGCGCCACTCATCTTCGTCCTGCACGGCGGCGGAGGCTCGGCCTCCAGCATGGAGTTGCTCACGCGCGGAGCGTTCAATCGGATTGCCGATCGCGAAGGCGCGATCGTCGTCTACCCGGAGGGTGTCGATCGCCACTGGAACGACGGACGCGACTTGCCCGAGACCGCTGCGCGCGAAAACATCGACGATGTCGGCTTCATCCTGGCGCTCATCGAGGAAGTCGCGCTGCAGTACTCGCTCGATCGCGGCCGCATTTTTTCGACGGGCATCTCCAACGGCGGCTTCATGTCGATGCGGCTCGCGTGTGACGCTGCGGAAACTTTCGCCGCAGTTGCGCCCGTGACGGCTGTGCTATCCGAGAAACTCGGCGCGCGCTGTGCGCCCTCACGGCCGGTGGCTATCATGATCATCAATGGCACGGAAGATCCGCTGGTACCCTGGACTGGCGGCATGGTGAAGGTTCTCGGCGTCTCGCGCGGGGCCGTGTGGTCGGCCGAGCGGACGTTCAAGCGCTGGCTCGAACTCAACAGTTGCGGACCCAAGGGCGACGCACGAACCGATAACAATCCAGCCGACGAGACAGTCGTCATAGTCCACAGTGCACGGTGCCCCGGCGACATCGATGTGCGCCTCTATGAGATCCAGGGTGGCGGCCATACGTGGCCCGGGGGCGTTCCCTATGCCAGCGAGCGGCTGGTCGGACGCACTAGCCAAGAACTCGACGCATCTGAGGAGATCTGGAAGTTCATGAAGTGGAATGCCCGATCGAACGCGAAGAAGGAAAATCCGTGAACCCTCGTTGCCGAATTGTCCAAATCGTCCTGCTGAGCTACCTCGCAGGTGCAGACGCCGCGTTGGCGCAAGCCGCGTCGCCAGCGCCGGCTGCGATAGATGTGACGGCGGCAAGTCGCTTCGCGCAACTCGCGCTCGACTGCGTGCACCGCGAATATCCGAACAAGATCGCGCACGTGCTCGCGAGCGACGCCGATGCAAAGCCGCCGCGCGAGCTCACGCCCGCGTTCTATGGCTGCTACGACTGGCATTCTGCCGTGCACGGTCATTGGCTGCTGGCGCGAGCGGTCCGCCTCTTCCCGGAGGCGCCCTACGTGGAACAGGCACGTGTGGAACTCGCACGCAGCTTCACGGCCGGCAACGTGACCGTGGAGGTCGCATACCTGCGTACCGATGGCCGCACATCGTTCGAGCGCCCGTACGGTCTCGCATGGCTGCTGCAACTCGCCGCGGAGCTGCGCGCCTGGAATGATCCGCAGGCGCTGGCGTGGTCCGCGACGCTCGCGCCGCTCGAGAGCGAAGCAGCCGCGCGCCTCAAGGCCTGGTTGCCGAAGCTGCGCTACCCGATCCGCGAAGGCGAGCACGATCAGACCGCTTTCTCATTCGGCCTGATCTGGGACTGGGCGCAGGTCGCGGGCGACGCCGGCATGCAGCAGCTGTTGCGCGACAAGGCGCAGCAGTTCTACGCCAGCGATCGGGATTGCCCGCTGCGCTACGAGCCCTCGGGCCAGGACTTCCTTTCGCCGTGCATGGCGGAAGCGGATTTCATGCGCCGCGTGCTCGACCCGCAGGCGTTTGCCAAATGGTTGAGCGCGTTCCTGCCGCAGATTCCGCGCGACGGATCGAGCGCGTGGCTGCCGCCCGCCGAAGTGACCGATCGTACGGATCCCAAGCTCGCGCATCTCGACGGGCTCAACCTGAGTCGCGCCTGGATGCTGGAGGGAATCGCTCGCGGCCTGCCCGCAAATGATCGTCGTGTTGCGGCGCTGCGAACCGCGGCAGCCACGCATCGGACGGCATCGCTCGCCGCGGTCACGGGCGAGCACTACGTCGGCAGCCATTGGCTGGGAACGTTCGCGCTGTACGGTAGCGTTCCCTAGTGGCCTGCAGACAGGGTGGCGCGGGTGCTGTCAAAGCTCAGCTCCTCGAGCTTGCCGCGCATCTTTTCCCCGAGAAACGTCTGCGGCTCGGACGGGGTGATGTCCTCTGCAGTTTCGCGCGTCGTGACGATCGTGCGTGCGCGTTCGATGGCTTCCTCCAGCGAGCGGCTTTCCGGGAGCGCATCGCGAAACAGTGCCTCTCCGAAGTAGGTGAGCTCGCGATCGTCGCGGCAGCCGAACGACATGCGATCGGCACGCGCCGCGGTGACGATGAGCGAGTGGTCGTTGCTTAGGGCGTCGACGAAGTGGCCCGAGTAGCACGCCGAGACGATCACGATCCGCCATTTGATGCCGGCATCGCTCAAGGCTTCAGCGAGAGCGTCCGGCGAAATATCCACCAGCGGCCAGCCCGGTTGGCGCACGGCGAGCTTCCCGGACTCGGTGCCATGTGAAGTCAGGAACAGGATCAGCACGTCCTCGTCGACATTCATCTTTTGTCCGACCTGTTGCAGGGCATAACGCATGCTCGCGCCGCTCGCGCGCGGCGTATCGGTATCCGTCTGCTCGGAGTTGACGAGTTCCAGCGAGCGATCCTTCAGGTCGAACTTGGTTGCGAGTGCCGTGCGCGCGAAATCGACCTCGTTGGCGAACACGGTTTGTGCGCCGTCCCCGGCCACTCCGACGAAAAAGACATCCGTCCTGCCAGTCGTCTGCGGCGCTAAGCGGGCGATAGCTGCGTCGACCAGCGCCGCCTGCCGGAACATCGCCTCTTCGTTCGCACGCGCCTTGTCGAGCGCATGGACATCGACATCTTCCACGGCGCGCCAGAGCGCGGGGCGCCTATGCACGCTTTTTTCGAACACCAGCAACGTGCAGCCCACCACCGCGACCGCGGTGAGAGCCGCTACCGGCACGAAACCGCGCAGCACCAGGTGAAGCACGCGATAGAGATAGATCGCACACAGCGCTGCGACCACGAATCCGGCCCAGCGCCCGAGCGGCGTTGCGGTGGAGAAATGCAGCAACGGCAGGATCACCAGGAACAGGCCGGGCAACGCTGCGGCGATGGCGGTGAGCGCGAGCGCCGCACTATCGGGGCTGCGACCCGCCGGGGAAAGAATCAGGAGCGCGCACACGACGACGACAGCGAGCCAGGAGAGTTGCGCGACGCTGTTCCACGCGAACTTGACGTCACCGCTCGAGGTGAGCGTATCGAAGCCGAGCCACACCAGGCCGGCCAGCGCACCCAGCCACACGGCCTGGCGGAGCGACGGCACAAAGTGCCGCTCATCGACCGGCAGGAAAGCGAGCAGTCGCAAACCTCCGATGAGGTTGTGCTGGAGATCAGCGAGGAGCGCGCGAGGGGTCGACATCTGGTTAGAGGGCCGTTCGTCCTTGAGCGCGCCACTTCACGTCGGGCGGGATGCGAGACGCGAGCGCCGTGTTTACGACTGCGCGGCACGAGGCCGGTTCCCGCTTCACGCCGGCGCCCCGGGCTTGCGCGTGTAGCCGTATTGGGTGAGCCGGTCGAGATAGTGCTGCCACTTGGCCGGCTGCTCGCTGCCGAGCTCGAAGAGGTACTTCCAGGTGTAGAGGCCGGTGTCGTGGCCGTCGTCGAAGATCAGGCGCACGGCGTAGTGACCGACCGGCTCTACGATTTTGACCTCGACATTCTCCTTGCCGAACTGCAAGACCTCCTGGCCGGGGCCGTGGCCCTTCACCTCGGCGGAGGGCGAGTAGACGCGCAGGTACTCGAACGGCAACTCGAAGCGCTCGCCGCTCTCGAAGCTGACCTCGAGCACCCGCGACTTGCGCCGCAACTTGATCTCGCTCGGCTTGGGCTCGTCCACGAGGCGGATTATTGCTGATGCCCGGGCCTGGGCTCACGCGATTGCCATGCCGCCCGCAGACGCCCGGCCGTTGCTTGCTGCATCGCACAAGGAACAAGGCGTGCGCTGCCTGGCGCCCCGTTCCGACGGGTACCGCAGCCCGCAAAACCCTACTTTCCGGGGCCGTGACAACTCCGGGCGCATGCCTATACTTGCGCCTCGCCGTTCAACTTGCGGGTGTAGGAGCCAACCATGACGATGGCGCCGACGATTCACCAGGCCCTCAAGATGAAGGAGATCGAACACGAGGTACTGCGTCATCCGCACGCGGCGTCGAGCTCGCGCGTGGCGCAGGCGGCGCACGTCGCCGGCGGCTGTGTCGCCAAGGCGGTCGTGCTGAAGGACGAACTGGGATTCGTGCTGGCGGTGCTGCCGGCGACACACCAGGTGTTGACGGACGTGCTGAATTCGACGTTGCACCGGCGCCTGGGCCTGGCGAGCGAGGCGGACGTGGCAGGATTGTTCAGCGATTGCGAACGCGGCGCGGTACCGCCGCTCGGACCCGACTACGGCATTCCGACCGTGGTGGACTCGTCGCTGCGCGACCAGTCCGATATCTATCTCGAAGCAGGAGACCATGAAGAACTCGTGCATGTCAGCGAGAAGAGCTTTGAAAGGCTCATGGACGGAGCGCAATTCCTGCGCTTCAGCCGCCCCCACAGTTGACCGCACTCTGCGTCGCGCCGGCGTGCGCCCTGCGGCGGCGCGCCGAACCCCACTGACACACCCGCGGGGACAGGTCGTCTGTCCGGTTCCCGCTTGCACATCGATCACCGCATGAAACCGACCGATACCTCGCATCCGGACTACTTCCACCGCGTCGTCGACTGCCAGTGGGCGTGTCCCGCGCACACCGACGTGCCCGAATACATCCGCCTGATCGCGCAGGGACTCTTCGACGACGCGTACATGGTGAACCGCGAGTCGAACGTGTTTCCGGGGATCCTCGGCCGCGTCTGCGACCGGCCGTGCGAGCCCGCGTGCCGCCGCGGGCGCGTGGAGAAGAAGCCGGTCGCCATCTGTCGCCTGAAACGCGTCGCGGCCGATCTGCGCGATGACATCAGCGATCGCCTGCCGAAGATTCCACAGCGCAAGAACGGCAAGCGCATCGCCTGCATCGGTGCTGGCTGCGCGTCGCTCACGGTGGCGAACGACCTGATGCCACTCGGCTATGAAGTGACGATCTTCGAGGCTTTCGACCAGCCGGGCGGGCTGATGCGCACCAACATCCCGTCGTTCCGGCTGCCGGCCGCGGTGATGGACGAAGAAATCGCGATGATCATCGACATGGGTGTCGACCTGCGGCTCGGCCAGCGCATCGAGAGCCTGCGCAAGCTCCTCGACTCGGGCGGGTTCGACGCGGTGTTCGTCGGCTCCGGCGCGCCGAAGGGCAAGGAGCTCGAGCTCCCCGGCCGGCACGACACCGATCGCATCCACATCGGCATCTCGTGGCTCGAATCGGTCGCCTTCGGGCACATCGACTCGATCGGCGAGCGCGTGCTCATCATCGGTGTCGGCAACACCGCCATGGATTGCTGCCGGACGTCGCTCCGCCTCGGCGCCAAGAGCGTCAAGGTGATGGCGCGCAAGCCGCGCGGTTTCTTCAAGGCTTCCGACTGGGAGCTCGAGGACGCCGAGGAGGAAAGCGTCGAGATCGTCATCAATCACTCGCCCAAGGAGTTCGTGATCAAGAACGGCAAGCTGGCCGGCATGACCTTCGAGAAGATGGAGTACGACATCGAGGGCGGGCGCATCAAGGCGGAGCGCGTCATCGGCGAGGTGTTCTTCCCGTGCGACGACGTCATCCTCGCGATCGGCCAGGAGAATGCCTTTCCCTGGATCGAGCGCGATCTCGGCATCGAGTTCGACAAGTGGAACGTGCCCACGGTCGACAAGGTCACCTTCCAGTCCACACGTCCCGGCGTATTCTTCGGCGGCGATGCGGCGTTCGGACCGAAGAACATCATCTGGGCGGTCGAGCATGGCCACCAGGCCGCGATCTCGATCCACAAGCACTGCCAGCAGCAGTCGCTCACCGAGCGTCTGCCCAACGGCGTGAACCTGCAGAGCCGCAAGATGGGCATGCACGAGTGGTCGTATGCGAACGACTACACGCCGGTCGAGCGGCGCCTCATGCCGCACGTGAGCCTCAAGGAACGCTTCAAGAAACTCAACATCGAAGTGGAGCTGGGTTTTACGCCGGAGCAGACGGCCGAAGAAGTGCAGCGCTGCCTCAATTGCGACGTGCAGACCGTGTTCGCGGCGAAGCTCTGCATCGAGTGCGATGCCTGCCTCGATATCTGCCCGGTCGACTGCCTCACCATCACCGCCAACGGCGAGGAAGCCGAGCTGCGCGAGCGCCTCAAAGCGCCGGCGCGCAATCTCCAGCAGGCGTTGTATGTGTCGGAACCGCTTCCGCAGACGGGGCGTGTCATGGTGAAGGACGAGGACCTGTGCGTGCACTGCGGCTTGTGCGCCGAGCGCTGCCCGACCGCGGCCTGGGACATGCAGAAGTCGACCATCCTGATCCCGCTCGCGAGCGATGAGAATCGCGCGGCCGCGGACGGTGAGCGCAAGAGCGCATGACGCCTGCGAAACCCAACAGCCCGAAAGAGAGGAGCAAGGTGAAGGAGCGCGACCATCTCAACGATTTCGTCGTCAAGATCGGGACGGTGAACGGCACCGGCTCGGCGAGCGCGAATACGCTCCTGATGAAGTCGATCTTCCGCATGGGCGTGCCCGTGATGGGGAAGAACTACTTCCCGTCCAACATCCAGGGCCTGCCGACGTGGTACGAGATCCGTGTGACTCGCGACGGCTACGTGGCGCGTTCGGGACGCGTGGACATCATGGTGGCGATGAATGCCGAAACCTACGTGCGCGATCTCAAGGAAGTGAACGCGGGCGGCTACCTGATCTACGACTCGACCTGGCCGCGGTCGGCGCTGCTCAAGCGCGACGACATCACCATCATCGGCGTGCCGCTCGCCAGGCTCTGCAACGAGAGCTTCGAGGGCGTGCGCTCGCGCATCCTGATGAAGAACATTTCCTACGTCGGGGTGCTCGCGGCGCTGCTCGACATCGACCTGGAGAAGCTCAAGGAGCTCTTGAACGAAACCTACGCGAGCAAGGCCGCCCTGGTGGCCGCGAACCTCAAGGCCATCGAGCTCGGCTACAAGTACACCAAGGAGAATTTCAGCTGCCCGTTGCCGTTCCGGGTCAAGGCCATGGACAAGACCAAGGGCACCATCATGATCGACGGCAACACGGCGGCCGCTCTCGGCTGCGTATACGCGGGCGCGACCGTCGGCGCCTGGTATCCGATCACGCCGTCGACATCGCTCATGGACGCTTTCAAGAGTTTCTGCCAGAAGCTGCGCGTCGATCCCGAGACCGGCAAAAAGAACTTCATGATCATCCAGGCGGAGGACGAGCTCGCCGCGATCGGCATCGTGCTCGGCGCCATGTGGAACGGCTGCCGCGCCTTCACGCCCACCAGCGGACCCGGCATCTCGCTGATGAACGAGTTCCTCGGCCTCGCGTACTACGCGGAGGTGCCGGCGGTGATCTTCAACGTGCAGCGCGTGGGGCCCTCGACCGGCATGCCAACGCGCACGCAGCAGGCGGACATCCTGTTGTGCGCTTACGCCTCGCATGGCGATACGCGCCACGTACTGCTGTTCCCGGCCAATCCGGAAGAGTGCTTCTACCAGTCGATCATGGCGTTCGATCTCGCCGAGCGCCTGCAGACGCCCGTGATGGTGCTGTCGGATCTCGATATCGGCATGAACGACTGGATGTGCCCGGACCTCAAGTGGGACGACAGCTTCCGTCCCGACCGCGGCAAGATGTTGAGCCTCGAAGAGGTGCTCAAGCTCGACAAGTTCTTCCGCTACCGCGACCTCGATGAGGACGGCATCACCTACCGCACGCTTCCCGGCATGCATCCGAAGGCGTCGTATTTCACGCGCGGATCCGGCCATACGCAGTACGGCGGCTACACCGAGGACTCCGCCGAGTATCAGATCGTGCTCGATCGGCTGAAGCGCAAATTCGCGACCGCGGCGCAGCTCATGCCGAAAGCGGTCATCGAGCAGCGTGGTCGCTTCGAGGTGGCGATCGTGGCCGTCGGCAGCTCCGACGGCGCAGTACACGAGGCGCTCGATATCCTGCAGGCGCGCGGCGTCGGCGTGAACTACATGCGCATCCGCGCGTTTCCGTTCGGCCGCGAAGTCGAGGACTTCCTGGATCAGCACGAGATCGTGTTCGTGGTCGAGCAGAATCGCGACGCGCAGCTGCGTTCCCTGCTGACGCTCGAGACCGGCGTCGACAAGTCGAAGCTGCGCTCGATCCTGCACTACAGCGGCCTGTCCATTTCATCCGAGTGCATCGTCAACGGCGTGATGGCCGAGGTCGGAGAAGGCAGCGGTCGCGCCATGGGCGCAGTGAGCTGAGAGTTTTCTTTTCCCCTCTCCCGCTTGCGGGAGAGGGTTGGGGTGAGGGTACATGAGCTACCTGCTGAAACCAAAAGTTGCGCATCCGAGCCTGCCGAAGAACGAGCTCGGGCTGACGCGCCGCGACTACGAAGGCGTGATGTCGACGCTGTGCGCCGGCTGCGGCCACGACTCGATCACCGCCGCGGTCACCGAGGCGTGCTGGGAGATGTCGCTCAAGCCGCATGAAATCGTGAAGCTTTCCGGCATCGGCTGTTCGTCGAAGACCACCGCCTATTTCGTTTCCGGCGGGCACGGCTTCAACGCGGTGCACGGGCGCATGCCCTCCATCGCCACCGGTGCGAACGCCGCCAACCGGGCGCTCCACTACATCGGCGTTTCCGGCGACGGCGACACGCTCTCGATCGGCCTCGGCCAGTTCTGCCACGCCATCCGCCGCAACATCAACATGGCGTACATCATCGAGAACAACGGCGTGTACGGGCTGACCAAGGGCCAGTTCTCAGCCTCGGCGGACGTCGGCAGCAAGGCGAAGCGCGGCGAAGCCAACACGCAGCAGCCGATCGACCCGGTGCTGCTGGCGCTCACCCTCGGTGCGACGTTCGTGGCGCGCAGCTTCTCCGGCGACAAGGAGCAACTGGTGCCGCTCATCCAGGCGGGCATCAAGCACAAGGGTTTTGCCCTGATCGACGTGCTCTCGCCGTGCGTCACCTTCAACGATCACGAAGGCTCGACCAAGAGCTACGCCTTCACGCGCGAGCACTACATCGAGGCGGTGCACACCGACCTGATCGCACCGATGCAGGAGATCACCGCCGAATACGCCGAGGGCGAGGTATTGCCGGTGACCATGCACGACGGCACGAAGATCCGGCTGCGCAAGGTGGATCGCGAGTACAACCCGATCGATCGCCCCGCCGCCTACGAGCACATCCAGCGCAAGCTCGCGGAGCGCGAATTCCTCACCGGGCTCCTGTACGTCGAGCCGGCGGAGACGGATTTCCACGATCTCAACGACACGCCTGGCGCGCCGCTCAACAGCGTGCCCTACGAGAAACTGACGCCGGGCTCCCAGGGCTTGCAGAAAATCCTCGCACGCTATCGCTGACTCCTGTGGGGTCAGAATTCAATTCTGACCCCGAGAGGATCATGCACGACGTCTTCATCAGCTACGCACGCGAAGACCGCGCGCTCGCGCGCAAGCTCGCCGATGCGTTGCTGGCCGCGCGCGGCTGGTCGGTGTGGTGGGACACGAGCCTGCGCACCGGCGAGCAGTTTCCCAAGCGTATCCAGGAAGCCGTGGCGGCCAGCCGCTGCGTCGTGGTGCTGTGGTCGCGGCATTCCATCGATTCGAACTGGGTCGTGGCCGAGGCCTCGGAGGGCTGGGAGCGGCAGGCACTCGCTCCGGTGACGCTCGATGTCAGCGAGCCGCCGATGCCCTTTCGCCAGACGCAGTCGCGAGACCTGTCGCAATGGCGCGGCCAATCGAGTGACGCGACCTTGCTCGCGCTCATCGAGGACATCCAGCGCATCCATGCCCAGGGCGGTGCGGTAGACAGCGCGGAACTCGCCGAACGCGAACGACGCCGGCGCACTTTCCTGCGCTGGAAAATGCTGCGCCGGATCGCGGTCGCAGCTGCCGTGGGCTTGTTGCTCGCCGGGGGAGTGCTGCTGTGGCGTCAGGTCGAGACAAAGCGCGAGCTGGCGGCCGAGGCCGATGAAGTGGCGCGGGAATCGAACAGGGTGCGCGCGGAAGTCCTGACGCTCACGCCTGAGCAGGAGAAGAAGATCTGGTGGACCAACCTGTTGGAGGACCCCGTTCGCTTCGACAATCTCGTGTTGAGCGCACTGCTGGCGATCGAGGCTCGCCGCATTGCGCCCACCGAGCGTGCGGAGCGTGCACTGCGCGAGGCGCTCGTGATTCTGCCGGGGGCGGACCAGCGGCTGTCCCTCGAGGACAAGGACATGCCCGAAGCGCTCGCCTTCAATGCCGCCGGCCGCCTGCTGGCCGCCGGCAGTGGTGCGGGCGGCACGCTTGTTTGGGATCTCGATCGCGACGCCGTCGTCGCGAGGATCCCCCACGGAGGTACGGGTGGCAGCACCGAGTGGCGGGACAAGCGCGGAAAGTTTCAAGGCGGACGCAAGTCGCGACAGGTCATCGACTTCAGCCCAACGCGCGACGTCATCGCAACCGCGGGCCCGGACACCACCGCGCGCGTGTGGGAGGCGCGCACCGGAAAGGAAGTCCTGCGCTTGTCCTTGACCGAGCTTGCAACCGCCGCAGCCTTTGATGCCAGGGGCGAGCGGCTGGCAACGAGCGACGAGAGCGGCACCGTGTGCATTTGGGACGCGACGTCTGGCGAGAAGCAGCGGTGCATGACGCAAGGGTCGCCGGTGTATTGGGTGGGGTTTTCACCTTCCGCGGCGTTGCTCGCGGGCTTGGCGGTCGATGGCAGCATCGACGTCTGGGAGTCGACGACCGGACAACGCCGCCAGCGCTTCGTGCATGACAAGAACGTGGACGCCGCGCGCTTTGACCCGCAGGAGAAGATGCTCGCCTCCTTCGGTTCCAACACGGAAACGCGGGTGTGGAGCCTGGAAAGTGGCGAACCCTGGAGACTCGGTCCCGACAGCAGCGCTTTTGGGGGTGTCGTGTTCGATGCAGCGACCGACGCCATGATCGCACCGGATGACGATGGCCAGATCACGTGGTGGGATCTGAAGACCCGCGCGCCGCGCTTTTTGGTGGCGGCGGACGCGTTCATTCGCGACATGGCGGGTTCTTCCGGGAAGCGTCACTTCGTGGCGATCGATGGTTATGGCGAAGCCCGTGCATGGGATCTCTATGAAGGTCATGGCCGAGATCAGCGCCGCGGGCTTCAGGAATATCGGGCTGGTGAGCCTGCCCGAACAAGGCACCTGATCTGGAATGAAGGCCGGTCTCGCAACATCGGTGGTCATGCACGCGGCGCTGCTGGGCTTCGGCCTGCTGTCGCTGTCGGCGCCTGCGCCGCTCGACGTCGGCGATGTCGAGGCGCTGCCGGTCGACATCGTTCCGATGGAGGAAATGACGCGGATCCAGGAGGGCGACAAGAAGGCGCCGATGGCCGAAAAGCCGGCGCCGACGCCGACCAAGCGGCCCGATGCGGTCGCCGACGCGCAAAAAATCGGCGACAACGACATCGACACCGACAAACCGCCGACGCCCGACGACAAGCCGAGCCCGCTGAAGACCGCCGAGGCGACCGCGCCCTCGCCGAAGCCGGTCGAAAAGCCGAAGCTCGAAGAGACGCCGAAGCCCAAGGAGGAGCCGAAGCCCGTTCCCGCGACGGAGATCGCGCCGACGCCGGCACCCAAGCAGGAGGTGAAGCCGGAGCCGGTGAAGGAGGCGGAAGCCAAGCCCGAACCGGTCACGCAGCCCGAACCGAAACCGGCGGTGGAGCACGAGGAGAAGGTGGCGGCATTGCCGCCCCCCACGCCGGACTCGATCGCCGAAACCATTGCCGACGAACAGGAGAAGCCCGCCGAGGAAAGCGCCAGGCTTCCCGACACCGCGCCGGCGCCGCAGGCGCGCCCGCGCCCGGCCGAGGCGCAGACCGCCAAGGCGCCGAAGCGCCAGGCATCGGAAAAACCCGTGAAGGAAGCCTCGTCCAAGCCGCAATCCGACGACACCGGTTCGATCGAGGATCAGGTCACGGCACTGCTGAACAAGCAGAAGTCCAAGGGCGGCGGCGCGAAACGCTCCTCCCAGCAGGCGGCGCTCGGCGGCAAGAAGACCAACGCCGCCAAACTCTCGCAGGGCGAGGAAGACGCGCTGAAGACAGCAGCTCAGCGGCTGCTGGAACCTGCCGGCGGGATTCGAGGACGGCTCGGGCCTGCGCGTCTCCGTGCGCTTCAATGTCGATCCGTCCGGCAAGGTCGAGGGCCAGCCCAAGGTCGACTCGTCGAGCGGCAACACCATATTCGACGAAAGCGCGCTGCGCGCCGTCCGCAAATGCGATCACCAGGGTCTCAACCTGCCGGCCCAGAAGGCGGAAATCTGGTCCGAGATCGTCGTGAATTTCGATCCCAGCGAGATGTTCTGAACATCCGCCCGGATGCTTGTACGAGGTAGAACCGAATGAAAAAATTTCTGACATCCATTCTCACCGTCGCGGCAATCGCCGCCGGTTTCGCCACGATGGCGACCATGCCGGCGCGGGCGCTTGTCGAGATCGATGTCAACAAGGGCGTCATCGAGCCCATGCCGATCGCCATTACCGACTTCCTGGCCGGCAACGGCATAGGCGCCGAGATTTCCTCCATCGTGGCCGCCGACCTGCGGCGCTCCGGCCTGTTCGCGCCGATCGACAAGGGCGCCTTCATCGAAAAGATCTCCAACCCCGACGCCGCTCCGCGCTTCGACGACTGGAAGGTGATCAACGCCCAGGCTCTGGTGACGGGCCGCGTCAGCGAAGAGGCCGACGGGCGGCTGCGCGCTGAATTCCGCCTGTGGGACACTTTCGCCGGCCAGCAGCTCATCGGCGAGCAGTTCTTTTCCTCCAAGGGCAATATGCGCCGGGTCGCCCACATCATCGCCGACGCCATCTATGAGCGGCTGACCGGCGAAAAGGGCTATTTCGACACGCGCGTCGTGTTCATCGACGAATCGGGTTCCAAGAACGACCGCAAGAAGCGGCTCGCCATCATGGACCAGGACGGCGCCAATGTGCGCTACCTGTCGGACGGACGCGCTCTCGCGCTGACGCCGCGTTTCTCGCCGACCCGGCAGGAAATCACCTACATGTCCTATGAGAGCGGCCAGCCGAAGGTCTATCTCCTGCAGATCGAGACCGGCCAGCGCGAACTCGTCGGCGACTTTCCGGGCATGACCTTCGCGCCGCGCTTCTCGCCCGACGGGCAGAAGGTGATCATGAGCCTGCTGCGCGACGACGGCAACTCCAACATCTACGCCATGGACCTGCGCAGCCGCACGACGACGCGGCTGACCAACTCCACCGCGATCGACACATCGCCTTCCTACTCGCCCGACGGCTCGAAGATCGTGTTCACGTCCGACCGGGGCGGACAGCCGCAAATCTACGTGATGGGCGCGGACGGCTCCGGCCAGAACCGCATTTCGTTCGGCGGCGGCAGCTATTCGACGCCGGTCTGGTCGCCGCGCGGCGATCTCATCGCCTTCACCAAACAGACTGGCGGCGAATTCCAGATCGGCGTGATGCGCACCGACGGCTCGGGCGAGCGCATCCTTTCGTCCGGATTCCAGCAGGAAGGCCCGACCTGGGCGCCGAACGGCCGCTACCTGATGTTCTTCAAGGAAGCCGCCGGCTCCGGCGGTCCGCGTCTCTACTCGATCGACCTCACCGGCCGCAACGAACAGGCGATCCCGACCTCGAACTTCGCGTCGGATCCGGCCTGGTCGCCCCTGCTCGATTGAACACAGCCAGCCGCCCGATTCCGGAATCGGGCGGCCTGCTTCAGTCCACCATTTGACGCTCTACGCGCCGCTTTCCATGGATCAAGCGAAGGACTTCGATATCCTCGGCCTTGACCCGGTAGAATGCGAGATATTTTCCAGCGGCCAGGTGCCGAACACCTGTTCCGATATCGTCTCGCGGCACTCCGGAATACGGGTGACTGGTGAGTTGCTGTAAGCGCCGCTCGATCGCATCAGTGACAGCAAGGGCCGCCCGCGGACTTTCAGCCGCGATGTAGAGCGCGATGCCCTCGATGTCGGCAGCCGCCCGCGGCGTAAGGCGCAGCCTCATGAATGCCCAGGCGGGCGGGGGTGAATCCTGGCCCGAATCTCGGCAAAGACATCGGCCGCATCGATAGTGGGGCCGCTATCGATGCCTTCCTGTACCATGACACGCAACTCGTCCACCGTGTAGCCAAGCAAGTCGCGGCGCTCCTGCCATTCACGCACGGCCTCTCGAATTGCCTCGCTGGTCGAGGCGTATTGTCCCGCCTCAACGGCATTTCGCACGAACCGCGCCATTTCAGGGGTAAGTGCTATGGTCATCTTTTCAACGGTCGACATGGCAGCCCCGCTCGAGTTGGCTCCTATGGTATGCGAATAGCATACTCAATACCAGCCCGTGATGCGGCGAGCCAGGCACCTGCCTCAAACGCGGCGAAGTTTCACGGCTTTGCCGCCGTTTCCGTCGCATTTCCGACAAGGGTGCGCGCAACTTCAGGCACGGGACCCGCTGGCGGTGGACGGCCGCGCCGCAACACAATGTTAACCATGTCCGTTGAAAGACGGTTAACCCAAACGTGGTTACTCAACATTCAACGAACCCGGTGAATAGTTAAGGAGAGGCGGGATGCGCCGCATCGCAAAGCTCACAACGAATCCTGTCATGCTGGCGCTCGTCTGCGGCCTGGCGCTTGCCGGCTGCGCTTCGAAGAAGTCGCTGAACAGCCCGGCCGACATCGGCCTGGGCGGCGGTGGCGCCGGCGCCGCGACGCCGGGTTCGGCGCAGGACTTCACCGTCAATGTCGGCGACCGCATCTTCTTCGACACGGATTCGTCCGCGATCCGCGCCGACGCCCAGCAGACATTGACGCGCCAGGCGCAGTGGCTCAACCAGTACCGCAACTATGCGATCGTCATCGAGGGCCACGCCGACGAGCGCGGCACGCGCGAGTACAATCTGGCGCTCGGCGCCCGCCGCGCCGCCGCGACGCGCGACTTCCTGATCTGCGCGGGGCGTTGCGGCAAATCGCATCAAGACGATCTCCTACGGCAAGGAACGTCCGGTCGCGGTCTGCGACGACATTTCCTGCTGGTCGCAGAACCGCCGCGCCGTCACCACGCTGAGCGGCGCCGGGAGCTGATCTTCCGTTGCGATTTTCGCAATTCGCGACGGCGGTCTTCGGGCCGCCGCCTGCATTTTGCCCGCCAAACAAAATTTGGCCGAAGTCTCCCGGCCTGATAAGGGAACCGCCAAGCGCCTCGGCGAGGAGCGCCGCGATCGGCCGCTGCCACCGTTGCGTGACGCCGCAAGTCCATTTTCCGTGAGACGCCAATGTATTTTCGATCGATCCTGAGCGGCACGCTTGCCGCGATGCTCCTTTCAGTTGCCGCCGTCCAGGCGCGCGACAGCGCGGCCACCCTGCCATCGCCGATCATGGCGTGCGCGCGCAGCGGCTGGCCGAAGGACTGCCCGGCGTCTTCGGCTCGTCGTCGAATGTCGGCACCATCCAGGTGGCGCAGGCCTCCGATCCCACGGGTCGTGACGCTCGAAGAGCAGATCCGCGCGCTCAACGGGACAGTCGAGGAACTCAACTTCCAACTCCTCCAGCTTCAGGAGCAGATCCGCAAGCTGCAGGAGGACAACGAGTTCCGCTTCCAGGAACTGGAGAAGAAGTCCGACGCGCGGTCCGGAAAGTCGAACCGCAACGTCGCCGCCGACACGAGCAACGGCGCCGGCGGCCGGCGACGCGAAGCAGACGGCAAGCACCGTCGAGCAGGTCATCGCCGGCGATACGCCGAACGCCGGCCCTCGCCGCGCCGGAGAAGACTTTCGGGACAATCACCGTCGACAAGGACGGCAATGTCAAAACCTTGGACGGCGGTCAGACGGCGGCTGCCGGCACACTGCGCCCGCGCCCGGCGGCGCAAAAGCGGGCAGCACCTCTGGCGGTGCTGTCGTAGCGGCATTGCCATCGACCAACGATCCCGAGGAACTCTACCGTACCTCCTACCAATTCATCCTGTCAGGCGACTATGCAACCGCCGAGACGGGTTTCCGCGACCATATCGATCGCTTTCCGCAGGACGAGCGTGTCGCCGATGCGCATTTCTGGCTCGGTGAGGCGTTGCTCGGCCAGAAGAAATACCGCGACGCCGCCGAGACCTTCCTCGCAGCCAGCAAGCAGTTCCCCAAGTCCAAGAAGGCGCCCGACATGCTGCTCAAGCTCGGCGTCTCGCTGGCGGGCCTCAACCAGCGCGAGGTCGCCTGCGCGACCTTCAGCGAAGTCGGCAAACGCTATCCTAGTGCCTCCGCCGCCCTCAAGCAGCGCGTGAAGCAGGAACAGGCGCTGGCCGCCTGCTGAGCCGCCCTTTGGGCACCCTTTCCGACACCATAGCGCAATGCCTGTTCGAGCGGCGCCAGACTATTGTCGTCGCGGTTTCCGGGGGCAGCGATTCCACGGCGTTGCTGCTTCTGCTGAAAGACCATCTCACGCGCATTGCGGCGGCCACGAAGCTCGTCGCGGTGACGGTCGATCATCAACTGCGCCGCGAATCCAGGGCCGAGGCGGAAGCCGTCGGTCGGCTGGCCGCCGCCCATGGTATCGATCATCGCATCCTTTCCTGGACCGGCGAGAAGCCCATTGTCGGGCATCGCCGCCGCCGCCCGCCAGGCGCGCTATAGGCTGCTCGCGAAGGCCGCGACGGAAGCCGGTACCGATGTCGTAGTGACCGGCCACACGGCCGATGACCAGGCCGAGACAGTTCTGATGCGCCGGCAGCGCGGCGACGGGCCTGGGCCTCGCAGGCATGGCGCCGGCGACGCTGTTCGAGGGCACGGTCTGGATTGTCCGGCCGCTGCTCGCGACCCGCCGCGCGGATCTGCGCGCTTTCCTCACAGAAACGGAACATCGGCTGGATCGACGATCCGAGCAATGCCGACCCGAAGTCGGAACGCGTGCGCGCCAGGCTTGCACTGAACGAGGACCGGGAGGCGCCCGACAGCATCGCCAACCTCCTTGATCTTGCGCGGCAGGCCGCGGCGCGGCGACATGGAGATCGGCCAGCGCGCCGCGAGCCTTATTCGCCGCCACGCCCGCCGGGTCGAGCCCGGCCTGATCCGCATCGATCCCGCCCTTGTCGGCGGCGATGACCATGCCGCGGCCGCGTACGCCTTGCGCATTCTTCTCGCCGTTACCGGCGGCACGCCGCATCCGCCGGACGAAGCCCGCTACGCAGGACGCTTGCACGGCGGCTTGCAGCCCCTCCCTGTCGCGCCACTATGTCGCGGGCCCTGGTCGCCGCCCGGCGTGACGGCATCTGGCTTTGCCGGGAGCAACGCGGGCTGCCGGAGCCTCGGCCCGTTCGCGACGGCATGATCTGGGACGGCCGCTATCGCATTTCCGCGACGGGAGCGACCGGCGGCGTGCTGATCGCTCCGGCCAGGGCCGGCGATCTGGT